>NC_013791.2 GCF_000005825.2 Alkalihalophilus pseudofirmus OF4 | reverse complement strand
ATGAAAAAACCAACTTTCCAACCGAATAATCGTAAACGTAAAAAAGTACACGGTTTCCGTACGCGTATGAGTACTAAAAACGGCCGTAATGTATTAGCTCGTCGTCGTCGTAAAGGAAGAAAAGTATTATCTGCATAGGCCACTGAATGTCAGTGGTCTTTTTCTACTTTTAAAAGAAGGAAGTTATGAGTAGAATGTTGAATGATTAAGTTCAGATAATATCTTGGATGCTTGAGGTGTACGTACATGAAAAAGGAGCAACGGATCAAGAAAAATGAAGATTTCTCGTCCGTATTTAAAAAAGGGCAGTCCGTTGCCAATCGGCAATTTGTTCTGTATTCCTTAAAAAAAGAGGGACAAGCTAGTTTTCGAATTGGGTTGTCGGTCAGCAAAAAGGTAGGGAATGCTGTTGTGCGTAATCGGATTAAGCGTTATGTAAGAACGGTGTTCCAAACATACCAAGATGAGCTTCCAGGCGGCTATGATTTTGTCATTATTGCAAGACATCCAGTTAGTGAGATGGATTTTCACCAAGTGGAATCAAGTCTTAAGCATGTGATGAAAAAAGCTCGTCTTTTAAAAAAAGTTGATCATACGTCACAAAAATGATTAGAACTTTCTATTAGTAAGTACTTATCATTCTAAGGTAGAGTTCTGATTGATTCGTGCGTTCATATAAATAGAACGAAGATGGACAAGGAGGAGAGCTCGTGCTCAAGAAGTTTGGCCTAATAACAATGATAATTGGTCTGCTCTTTGTTATGACTGGGTGTTTTGACATTGATCAGCCGATTACAAGAGACAGTGAAGGGTTTTGGAACTCTTACTTTGTTTACCCTCTATCATGGCTCATTATTTATTTTGGAGAAGCCTTAAATAGTTACGGACTTTCTATTATTGTCGTAACCATTTTATTACGTCTTTTAATTCTTCCGCTTATGATTAAGCAGACGAAGAGTGCAAAAGCAATGCAGGCGATCCAGCCTGAAATGCAAAAACTACGTGAGAAGTATAGTGCGAAGGATCAAAAAACGCAGCAAAAACTTCAGCAAGAAATGATGGCGATGTTCCAAGAACGCGGTGTAAACCCGTTAGCTGGGTGTTTGCCGTTATTTGTACAAATGCCGATTTTACTTGCGTTTTATCATGCGATTATGCGTACTGATGTCATCGGTAACTATTCGTTCTTATGGTTCGAACTTGGTGCACCAGATCCATTTGTTTTGCCGATTGTTGCAGGGATCACAACATTCATCCAACAAAAGATGATGATGGTCACAGACAATCCGCAGATGAAGATTCTTCTTTATGTAATGCCAGTTATGATTTTTGTCTTTGCGATGTTCTTCCCAGCAGCTCTTACGCTATACTGGGTAGTAGGTAACCTTGTTATGATTACTCAGACGTATTTCATTACAGGTCCAAACGTTGGCAAAGATAAAACGGCAGAAGCTGCAGCAGGAGGGAAGAAAAAGTGACCCATGTGACTGTATCAGGTAATACGATTGAAGAAGCTGTTCAAAAAGCATTGTTGGAACTTGAAACAACGGAAGCACGTCTTTCTTATCAAGTAGTCTCTGAACCGAAAAAAGGTTTTCTTGGATTTGGATCAAGACCCGCAACAATTGAAGCTCACATCAAGCCTGATCCGATCATGGAAGCTTATTCATTTCTCGAATCGACCGTTACATTAATGGGTGTTTCTGCAACGATTGTTCAAGAGGACATTGATCAAGGCGATAAACAAGTTCGCTTTGATATAAAAAGTTCGAATGAAGCAGGCCGTTTAATTGGGAAGAGGGGGCAAACGCTTGAGGCGCTTGATTACCTCACCAATCTTGTTGCTAACCGCCATAAAGAGGCAGGATTTGTAGCTGTTGAAGTTGATGCTGAAAATTACAGAGAGCGGCGCAGAGAAGCTCTAATGCAGCTTGCTCATCGCGTGGCTGAAAAAGCAAAAGCAATAAATAAACCTGTTTCACTTGAACCAATGAGTGCTAAGGAACGAAAAATTATTCATTCAACACTGCAGTCTGTTTCAGGTGTTGAAACCTATTCAAAAGGGCAAGGACGGGATCGTCATATTGTTGTCCGAGCGAAATAAGGATTAATCAGGATGGCTCTTTTTGAGTCATCCTTTTTCTCTGAAAATAACGAGAGCCTATGACATAGCTTTTCAAGTAGGCGTGTGCTATTCTAAACATTTAGGAGTTACTTTTTTAATGTTGTATGTAACCATATCATAGATGTTAACAATAGAAAGAAAAGGAAAGACTGTGAGGTGAAGGATGATGGAATTTGATACAATAGCTGCGATTTCTACGGCTCTTGGCGAGGGGGCGATCGGGATTGTTCGCTTGAGCGGTGATGAGGCCGTGGCAATTGCTGATAAGATCTATAAAGGAGCAAAGCCGCTTTCTGAGGCTGCTTCTCATACGATCGTGTACGGCTATATTATGGACGGTGAGACAAGAGTTGAAGAAGCGATGGTCTCAATTATGCGTGCTCCTCGCACATTTACAAGGGAAGATGTTGTAGAAATTAATTGTCATGGCGGACTGGTATCTGTAAATAAAGTGCTGAAGCTCGCATTAAAGCATGGTGCAAGATTAGCTGAACCCGGTGAATTTACAAAGAGAGCCTTTTTAAATGGACGAATTGACCTTTCTCAAGCAGAAGGAGTGATGGACTTAATCCGAGCAAAAACGGATAAAGCAATGAATGTCGCACTCGGCCAAGTTGAAGGACGTTTGTCGAAGAAAATAGCTATCCTGCGCCAAGCCTTGCTTGAAACGGTTGCTTCAGTAGAAGTGAATATTGATTACCCGGAATATGATGCAGAAGTCGTAACACATGACTTATTAATAGAAAAAGCGAATTTCGTCGAACGTGAAATTGACAAGCTTCTTGGGACGGCGAATCAAGGAAAGATTTTAAGGGAAGGTCTGTCTACTGTTATCGTAGGCCGTCCTAACGTAGGAAAATCTTCATTATTGAATAGCTTGGTTCATGAAGAAAAGGCGATTGTCACAGATATTGCAGGTACAACTCGAGATGTGATTGAAGAGTACGTCAATGTACGAGGAGTCCCGCTGCGTTTGGTAGATACGGCAGGAATTCGTGAAACAGAGGATATGGTTGAACGAATTGGTGTCGAACGATCTAGACAGGTATTAAAAGAAGCGGAATTGATCTTGCTCGTATTAAATTACGGCGAGGAATTGTCTAGTGAAGACGAGGCGTTGTTTGAAGCAGTCAAACATTTAAATGTTATTGTAATTGTGAATAAGACAGATGTTGAACAGAAAATTGACTTGAATCGTGTAAGGGAGCTTGCAGAGGGCCGTCCGGTTGTCACTACTTCTCTTATAAAAGATGAAGGAGTCGATGAACTTGAGAGTGCAATTGCTTCACTGTTCTTTGAAGGAGATCTTGAGAGCGGTGATGCAACATATGTATCAAACTCTAGACATATCGCATTATTAGAACAGGCAAAATCCACTATTCAAGATGCGAAGTCAGCGATTGACATGGGTGTGCCGATTGACTTAGTGCAGATTGATATTACTAGAACGCGGGAGCTTTTAGGAGAAATTATTGGTGATAGTGTACATGAAAGTTTAATTGATCAGCTGTTTTCACAGTTCTGTTTAGGAAAATAAATAATAAGGAGGTTTTATTATGAGTTATAACGGTGGAGATTTCGATGTTATCGTCGTTGGTGCAGGACATGCTGGTGTCGAAGCGGGACTTGCATCGGCTCGGATGGGTGCTAATACGTTAATGTTAACGTTGAATTTAGATGCAGTTGCCTTTATGCCGTGCAACCCTTCAGTCGGAGGTCCGGCAAAAGGGATCGTTGTGCGTGAAATTGATGCATTAGGCGGTGAGATGGGCCGTAATATTGATAAAACGCATATTCAAATGAGAATGTTGAATACAGGGAAAGGCCCTGCCGTACGTGCGCTGCGTGCTCAAGCAGATAAATTTCTTTATCAGCATGAAATGAAAAAGACGATTGAAGAACAAGAGAACCTTTTGCTTCGTCAAGGGATGGTTGAACGTCTTATTATTGAAGATGGTGAGTGCAGAGGGGTTATTACCAATACAGGAGCAGAGTACCGCAGTACATCTGTTGTTATTACAACTGGAACATACTTGCGTGGAAAAATTATTCTAGGGGAACTGGCATATGAAAGCGGACCGAATAACATGCAGCCATCTGTGCAGCTGTCCTATCACTTGCAAGAACTAGGCTTTGATATGGTTCGCTTTAAAACAGGGACACCTCCGCGTGTAAACGGGAATA
Organism: Alkalihalophilus pseudofirmus OF4; assembly: GCF_000005825.2. Taxonomy (GTDB): domain Bacteria; phylum Bacillota; class Bacilli; order Bacillales; family Bacillaceae_D; genus Alkalihalophilus; species Alkalihalophilus pseudofirmus. Next base: position 3,854,688 of record NC_013791.2, on the reverse strand, counting down.
CCATTGATTATGATAAAACAGAAATTCAGCCAGGGGATGATACACCTCGTGCATTCTCATATGAAACGACGAAATATATTACAGATCAGCTGCCTTGCTGGTTAACTTATACAGGTGAAGAGACGCATCAAATTATTAACAACAACCTATCACGTTCTCCTATGTATTCAGGGATGATTGAAGGAACAGGTCCACGTTATTGTCCTTCTATTGAAGATAAGATCGTTCGTTTTAATGATAAGCCGCGTCATCAAATCTTCTTAGAGCCAGAAGGCCGTAATACGACTGAGGTATACGTTCAGGGGTTATCAACAAGCTTGCCTGAAGATGTTCAACTTAAGATCTTAAAATCTATTCCTGGACTCGAACAAGTTCGTATGATGAGACCAGGTTATGCGATTGAGTATGATTCGATTGTGCCTACTCAATTATGGCCAACTCTTGAAACAAAGAAAGTGCCTGGTTTATTCACTGCAGGGCAGATCAATGGTACATCAGGTTATGAAGAAGCAGCGGGCCAAGGAATTATGGCTGGTATTAATGCAGCACGTAAAGCTAAAGGAGAAGAATGCCTTATTTTAGACCGCTCCGAAGCTTATATCGGTGTGCTGATTGATGACTTGGTGACCAAAGGAACAAATGAACCATACCGCCTTTTAACCTCTCGTGCTGAGTATCGTTTACTTCTTCGTCACGACAATGCAGACTTGCGCTTAACGGAAAAAGGCTATGAAATGGGTCTGATCAGTGAGGATCGCTTTAACCGTTTTGAACTGAAGAAAGCAGAAATTGCAGCTGAGAAAAAGCGTCTTGAAAAGATTATTATTAAGCCGTCTGATGAAGTAGCTGCTGTACTTCAAGAAGCAGGAGCCACTCCTTTAAAAGAAGCTGTGAGTGCTGCTATGCTCTTAAAACGTCCTGAATTAACGTATGCACATGTGTCTAAATTAATCGAGGCACCTGAATCTGAAATTAGTGATGACGTAGGCGAACAAGTAGAAATCCAAGTGAAATATGAAGGGTATATTGAAAAGCAGCTCCAACAAGTCGATCGTTCTAAGAAAATGGAAAGCAAGAAGATTCCTGAAGATCTTGATTACCATGCGATTAATGGGCTTGCCACGGAAGCGAAACAAAAATTGAGTGAAGTACGCCCATTATCAGTCGGACAAGCATCGCGTGTATCCGGTGTAAATCCAGCGGATATTTCAATTTTGCTTGTTTATTTAGAACAAGGGAGATTAGCAAAGGTAAAGTAAAGGCTTGGAGGCTATTAAATGAGTAAAGATGTATTTGTATCATTAGTAAAAGAACGCGGAATTGACTTGAGTGAAAAGCAGCTTCAACAATTTGAGCGTTATTTTAACATTCTTGTTGAGTGGAATGAAAAAATGAATCTAACTGCCTTAACAAGCGAGGAAGATGTATATATTAAGCATTTTTATGATTCAATTTCAGCAAGTTTTTTCTATTCATTTGAAGCAGGACAAAAGATCATTGATGTTGGCGCTGGGGCTGGTTTTCCAAGCATCCCTCTTAAAATTTTATACCCGGAAATACATGTGAGCATTGTTGATTCTCTTAAAAAACGTATCGGGTTTTTAGAGCATTTAGCAAGTGAACTCGAGTTAGATGGAGTAGCCTTTTATCACGATCGTGCTGAAACCTTCGGACAAAATCCAGCACATCGTGAACAATATGATATTGTAACCGCTCGTGCAGTAGCTAGAATGTCTGTGTTAGCTGAGCTATGCTTGCCGCTCGTAAAAGTTGGCGGGGAGTTTATTGCAATGAAAGGTGCTGGAGCTGAAGGCGAGCTTACAGATGCTAAAAATGCGCTTATCCAACTAGGGGCTAAAGTGAAGGATGATCATACGTTTAAGCTGCCAATTGAAGAGAGCGAACGTCATATTATGATTATTGAAAAGCAAAAAGCGACAAAGAAAAAGTATCCTAGAAAGCCGGGGACTCCAAATAAGCAGCCGTTGTAGATCTCTATAGGTCATGTTTCACGTGAAACATGACCTTCCTTTTATAAGCGTGACACAAGGTTTTACTTGACGGTATAGGAGAAAGCAGGATATAAAAGAACTAGGAATAAAAAGAAGGAAATTGGCAGTCTTTATCGAATATAGCAAGACGGTTATTATCAGAAGGTGGTGTCAGGCGATGAAGCAACCGTTTTCACGCCTATTTGGCTTTAGTGATAAGCATGAAGAGGTTGAAGTGAGCGGGAATGAAGAAGTACAGCAAATTGCAATTGCAGATATTGTTCCTAATCGTTTTCAGCCGCGGACAGTATTTGATGAGGAACGGATTGAAGAACTCGCTCAGACCATCCGTACCCATGGTGTCATTCAGCCAATTGTTGTACGTGAACGCGATGGGAAGTATGAGTTAATTGCAGGGGAAAGACGATGGCGTGCTGTGACAAAGCTTGGTTGGGAGAAGATCCCTGCTTTAGTAAAGGAATTTAACGATTCTCAAACAGCATCAATTGCCTTGATCGAGAACTTGCAGCGCGAAGGATTAACTTCGATTGAAGAAGCTATTGCGTATGCAAAATTAATTGAACTTCATGGACTAACACAGGAAAGCTTGGCGCAAAGATTAGGCAAAGGTCAATCGACTGTCGCGAATAAATTACGTCTGCTTCACCTGCCTGAAATAGTCCAGCATGCTATTTTAGAACGTCATATATCAGAACGACATGCAAGAGCCTTGCTTGCTTTGAAAAATGAAGAATTACAAGTCCAGCTTCTTGAAGAAATTGTCGAGAAGCATTTAAATGTGAAACAAACGGAAGAAAGAGTTCGAGTGCTTCTTGAAGGGCAGCCTGAACCTAAGAAAAAAGCAACGCGGAAATCATATCCAAAAGATATGCGAATCGCTATGAATACCATTCGACAATCAGTTGATATGGTTTTAAAGAGTGGTTTGCAGGTGGATGCCGATGAAGAAGAGAATGAAGAATTCTATCAATTTACGATTCGTATACCTAAAAAATAATCTATCGACAATCGGTAGATTATTTTTATTATTAGTTGATTAAACATATCTAGCGAGAGATGAAACGGCACTTTTAGAGAAACAGTATAAGTCAGAAAAGAAATTTTGAACTCACGCAACTTTCTAAATTTTTTCATGTGAACTGTGTTAAAATGAAGTGGAACTTATCAAATTTTGAACGATTATTACAAACCATTCATTCAAACATGTACGTTAATGATGATAGTGTACATACATGATTTATTAAGATAATAGTTGTTTCACATACAACAGTAAGGTGAACGGAAAGTGGGTGACAGCATGGCCAAAGTCATTGCTGTAGCAAATCAAAAAGGCGGAGTTGGAAAAACAACAACGGCTGTTAATTTGAGTGCTTGTTTAGCTTATATTGGAAAAAGAGTTCTATTAGTTGATATCGATCCTCAAGGAAATGCTACAAGCGGAGTAGGTGTTGAAAAAGGCGATGTAGATGAATGTGTATATGACATTTTGGTCGAGGATGTTGAGGCGGTTAGCGTTATCAAAAAAACATCGGTAGAAAACCTTGATGTCCTGCCGTCTACCATTCAACTTTCTGGAGCTGAAATAGAGCTTGTACCGACGATTTCACGGGAAGTTCGTTTAAAAAGAGCGCTGCAGACTGTATCGAAGAATTACGATTATATCTTTATTGATTGTCCTCCCTCGCTAGGTTTATTAACGATTAATGCTTTGACTGCTTCAGACAGTGTATTGATCCCAGTTCAATGTGAGTACTATGCCCTCGAAGGATTAAGTCAGCTTCTAAATACTGTACGACTTGTACAAAAGCATTTAAATACAGAGTTAGCTATTGAAGGGGTTTTATTAACAATGCTTGATGCTAGGACGAACCTCGGTATTCAAGTTATTGAAGAGGTGAAAAAATACTTTCGTGAAAAAGTATTTGATACCATCATCCCTCGTAATGTGCGTTTAGGAGAAGCGCCGAGTCATGGTCAACCGATTATTATTTATGATGCCAAATCTCGGGGTGCACAAGTATATGTAGATCTAGCAAAGGAAGTGGTGTCTAGTGGCTAAAGGATTGGGCAAGGGCTTAAAAGCCTTTTTTCCAGAACATAATGAATCAGCTCCAGATTCAGTCCAAGAAATTGCTATCAATGAAATAAGACCGAATCCATATCAACCACGAAAGCTTTTTTCAGAAAAAGCGATTGACGAGCTGGCCGAATCTATTCAAAGTCATGGAATATTACAGCCAATTATTGCAAGGAAAAGCATTAAAGGCTATGAAATTGTGGTAGGAGAAAGAAGATTCAGAGCGGCTCAAAAAGCCGGTCTTAAAGCGGTTCCTGTTGTTGTACGTGAATTAGATGAACAAAAAATGATGGAGCTTGCTTTAATCGAAAATCTTCAACGTGAAGACCTGAATCCGATTGAGGAAGCGATGGCCTATGAAAAGCTGATGGAGCATCTTGGATACACACAAGAGCAGCTGGCATCTCGTCTTGGTATGAGCCGCCCGCATATAGCGAACCATATCCGTTTGCTGCAGCTGCCTAAGCCGGTGCAGGAGTTTATCTCAGAGGGTACGTTATCAATGGGGCATGGAAGAGCTCTACTTGGTGTGAAAGACAAACAAAAACTCGCAGTATTAGTTGAAACGATCATCAATGAGAGTTTAAGTGTTCGCGAGGTTGAAGAGTTAGTTAACAAGATGAATGACCGTGTTTCACGTGAAACGTCTCGTAAGAAAATTCAGCTTACTCCGCAGCTAAAAGAATATCAGGATACGCTGCGTTCTCGTTTTGGTACATCGGTGTCTATTAAGCCGGGTAAAAATAAAGGTAAAATTGAGATCGATTATTTTTCAGAAGATGATTTAGAAAGAATTTTAGCTTTGCTGAAATCTGAGAAATCTTAAGTGTTAAAATGACTAAGAACATGAATAAATGGAGAAGTCATCAATTATGATGGCTTCTTTTTCTAGCAGATATCAGGATTAAGCAAAAAGGAGAGTCTTTATGATTTATTTTGATCACGCCGCATCGTCTTATCCTAAGCCAAAAGCTGTAGGGGAAGCGATGATAGAAGCGGTGAATGAATATGCGGCTAATCCTGGAAGGGGCGGACACCAGCTCGCTGAAAGAGCAGGCCGAGTGATTCAGGAAGCAAGAAACGAATTAGCTGCCTTTTTTAATGCACCTAATGGCAAGCATGTTTGGTTTTATCAGAACGCAACGATGGCATTGAATCAGGCGATAAGCGGGTTTCCTTTTGAAGAAGGGGATCATATTGTGACAACAGCCTTTGAACATAATTCTGTCTTAAGGCCCCTGCATCAGGCTGCTAAGCTAAGAGGCATTTCGGTTACGTATATCCAACCGGATGAAGATGGCATCATTTCAATCGATGAGATGAGAGAGGCTGCAGGAGAGCGTACGAAAGCAATTATTGTTTCACATGCTTCTAATGTGACGGGCGCTATTGTTCCTTTAAAAGAGGTGAAGCAGATTGCCGAAGAGGTTGGTGCCATCCTTATTGTCGATGCCTCACAAACAGCAGGAACCTTGTCCATTGATATGGAGAGAGACGGAATTGACCTGTTGGCATTTGCAGGCCATAAAAGTTTATTAGGACCCCAAGGGACAGGGGTCCTAATTTCTAAGCATGATTATCAGCTTGAGCCCCTTATGCACGGAGGCACTGGGAGTTACTCAGAGAGCAGTACTCAGCCTTCTGAGTGGCCGGATCGTTATGAGGCAGGGACATTGAATACACCGGGGATTGCAGGATTACTCGCCGCTTTAAAAGATGTTAAAAAGCGAGGAATTGATGAGGTCTATCAACACGAGCAAAATCTTTTAGCCTTGTTCTTAGAAGGGCTTAGGAAGCTAGAAACAGCAGAAGTTTTCGGTCCTGCTCATTTACATCAACGATTAGCCGTTTGTTCCTTCCGGTTAAAAGAGGTGGAAAGTCATGAGCTGGCATTTATTTTAGATGAGCATTACGGAATGGCCGTACGAGCAGGCCTTCATTGTGCACCAATGACTCATCATGCACTTGAAACCGTTGATACAGGGCTCGTTCGTGTAAGTTTTGGCCCTTATAATACAGAAGACGAAGTCAAACAATTAGTAGAGGCATTAATAGAGATAGAGCAAGCATTTTAGAGAAGAGTAGGAGAGAGTGTAGAGATGGTGTTGACTGGGACGCTTGTAAATGGACTTGCCATCATAGTGGCAGCTTGTATTGGATTGTTAGTGAGAGGGATACCAGAGCGAGTGAAAACGACTGTCATGCAAGCAATCGCTTTGGCAGTTGTCGTGTTAGGGATCGACATGGGACTTAAGAGCGAACAGTTTTTAGTCGTTATCGGAAGTTTAGTCATTGGCGGATTAATTGGTGAGAAATTAGATTTAGAAAAGCGTTTAAATCAGGTGGGTGCTTTTATCGAAAGGAAGCTCGGCTCAAAAGAAGAGGGGTCGGTAGCAAAGGCATTTGTCACGACAACTCTTATTTATGTAGTAGGGGCAATGGCTGTACTCGGTGCACTTGACAGCGGACTTCGCGGAGATCATTCGGTTCTTTATACAAAAGCGATGCTTGATGGATTTTCAGCCATTATCTTCACTTCCACCTTAGGTATAGGAGTTATTTTCTCAGCCATACCTGTCGTGCTGTATCAAGGCGGGATAGCAATTTTAGCAACTCAAATTAATGCTTATGTTCCTAGTGAGCTGATGGATATGTTTATTGTAGAAATGACAGCTACAGGCGGAGTGATGATTGTTGCTATCGGGTTGAATATTTTAGGAATTTTGCAGATAAGGGTGGCTAATTTACTGCCAAGTATCCTTGTGGTTGCAGTATTAGTTACGGGCATTTATTTAATTTAATAGGAGATAATAAGAGATCAAAAAGAGACACCTTTAGACGGAAGCTCCGTTTAAAAAGGTGTCTCTTTTTTTGTTTTGAGAAAAATATTAGGCTTTAAGTTTTCGAGTAAAGACGTTGGCTTTGTTCGGTGCGGCAGCTGTTGATCTACAGAGTAAATGACATCAGAAATCGTATCAGCCATTTTCATAACGGTAAACAATCTAGTGTTCTGCAACACAAAATACTCCATCATTCCGCCGATATTGACGATTCCGGTGATATGGATATCACCAACAGCCGGCAATTGTTTGTTAACGGCAGCCCCTGGCTGAACAGGGCCATTGGCAAGTGAGATCTTTCCAATACTGTTCACTCGCCCTAAGCAAGCATCAATGGCTAAAATGTAAGGCCGGTAATGCGATTGTTCGATTTCCTTCATGCGGTCAGCCAAGTTAACGGCATGAACTGGCTTCTCAAGTGTTCCATACACATGAAAACGCTGCAGCTTTTTCTCCGATAATTTAGTACCAATTAATGGACCTAATGAATCTCCAGTTGAGCGGTCTGTTCCGATACAAACAATAATAAGTTCGCGGCGGGTGAGCTCATTTGTATGAGTGAAGAGATTGTGTATGAGTGTTGATTTGGCATCATCTTCATCCATGTGTACTCGAATAGGGGTCAAACTTTTTCCGAAAAGGCGATGGTTTGTACTCATAACATCGGCTCCTTTGCCATAGTAGTAGCAGTATACGGATATTTTTTCCTTTCTATACGTATAGTTGTGAAAATAGATTGTGAAAATTTAGAAAGATACCTTTATGGAGGTCATTCATAGGTTTCACGCAATGAAGGAGAGGAGGGTGCGGGATGTGGTCAGGCGGGTTTAAATGGATGTTTTTAATTATAGGTACGATGATTGGGGCTGGGTATGCTTCTGGTCGCGAGTTATGGGAGTTTTTTGGGGCCGAAAGCGGACTAGCCATCTTTTTATTTGCACTCTTATTTACGATTTGTACAGCGATCATTATGGGGATCAGCTATCAAAAACGGTCTAAACATTATTTACCGATCTTACATGTACTGATGGGGAAAAGGCTTACTAAACTATATGATTTTATGATCGTTCTCTACCTTTTCTCGACAACAGTAATAATGCTTGCTGGGGGCGGTGCTACTCTTGAAGTGCTTCATCTTCCATATTGGTTAGGAATTGTTTTTATCGGAGGCTGTGTCGTACTGCTTTTTGTATGGGATACAAAAGGAATGACGTCAATGAATGCAGTCATTATTCCTGTTTTAATCGTCTGCTTACTTGGTGTGTTGGTTGCTTTTCAGACGTTAAAAGGGTTTCCGATCTCTTTTCGATTAGATGAGCAGCATAATTGGCCGGCGGCGTTAACCTTTACATCTTTAAATGTTCTACCTCTTGTAGCCGTTCTTGCAGCCGTAGGAGGAGAAATTCGCCATAAGGGTGAAATTTGGATAGCGAGTTTAGGGAGCGGCCTTATTCTTGGAGGGATTTCCTTTTTATACAACGAATCACTGCTTCAAGTAGCTGGTGATATTATGCTTTACGAGATTCCTTTATTTGCTATTTTAAAGCACTATCCTTATTTTATGGTCATTGTGATGTCAGGCTTATTGTGGATGGCTATTTATACGACAGCAGCAGCAGGGGTTTTCGGTCTCATCTCTCGCTTACGAGGATATATAAAGGGGAAGGCGTGGCTGATTGCCTTATTCCTCATTTCGTTAATGGCGCCTCTTACAACATTTGGTTTTTCAACCTTAATTGCAATTTTGTATCCTCTATATGGCGTGTTGAATCTATATGTGTTTGGAAGCATCTTGCTTTATCCGATTTTAAACCATTCAGCCAGTGTGAAATAGTTGCTTCCTAGTTTGGTTTACTTGTCCCGTCTAATGTCGTTTTGGTGTATAATACTAAGCAACAAAATGGATAGCTTGGATAGGAGGGCCTAGGATGACAGATAAAGAATTTGCACTCGGGGATGTCGTAGAAATGAAGAAGCAGCATCCGTGCGGAGAGAATCGCTGGAAGATCATACGCATGGGAATGGATGTTAGAATTAAATGCTTAGGGTGTCAGCATAGTGTCATGCTTCCAAGAAAAGAGTTTACAAAAAAATTGAAACGGATTTTAGAGAAGGCGCCAAATTCATAAATAATTCTCAGAACAAGGTAGTGATTCATGATCATTACCTTGTTTTTTTGTGGGTCTGTATCTATAATTGGTAGGGATATTAAGAGAGTATGATCACATAGGGTGTACATTTGATAACTATGTGAATTTGATAAATAAAGGAAGTGAGCCGTTATGGCATTAACAACTGGGATTGTTGGATTACCAAACGTAGGGAAATCAACACTTTTTAATGCAATTACACAAGCAGGCGCAGAATCTGCAAACTACCCATTCTGTACAATTGACCCGAATGTAGGGATTGTAGAAGTGCCTGATCATAGATTACAAACGTTAACAGACCTTGTGGATCCTAAAAAGACAGTACCTACTGCATTTGAATTCACAGATATTGCAGGGATCGTAGAAGGAGCTAGTAAAGGCGAAGGACTAGGAAACAAGTTCTTATCTCATATTCGCCAAGTTGACGCTATTTCTCATGTTGTTCGTTGCTTTGCTGATGACAATATTACTCACGTATCAGGCAGCGTAAATCCGCTTAATGATATTCAAGTGATTAACTTAGAGCTGATCTTAGCTGATTTTGAATCAGTTGAAAAGCGAATCGGCCGTGTGGCAAAGTTAGCTAAAACAAGGGATAAAGAAGCAGTTGCTGAGCTTGAAGTATTAGAGCTTCTTCGTGATGCATTTGAAGAAGAAAAGCCAGCTAGAAGCATTGAATTTACAGAAGAACAAGAGAAGATCGTTAAGCAGCTGCACCTTCTGACAAGTAAGCCGGTACTATATGTTGCTAACGTTAGTGAAGAAGATCTTCTTTCTCCTGAAGACAATGATTACGTGAAGCAAGTAAAGGAATTTGCAGCTGGTGAAAACAGTGAAGTGATCGTAGTTTGTGCGAAAATTGAGTCGGAAATTGCTGAGCTTGAGGGCGATGAAAAGCAAATGTTCCTTGAAGAGCTAGGCATTGAAGAGTCAGGTCTAGATCAGTTAATTCGTGCAGCGTATAACTTGCTTGGCCTTGAAACTTATTTCACTGCAGGTGTCCAAGAAGTACGTGCATGGACATACCGCAAAGGAACAAAAGCACCTCAAGCAGCAGGAATCATCCACACAGACTTTGAACGTGGATTTATCCGTGCAGAGGTTGTATCTTATGATGACTTAGTTGATGCCGGTTCAATGGCAGTAGCCAAAGAGCGCGGAAAAGTTCGTCTAGAAGGAAAAGAGTATGTAGTACAAGACGGAGACGTAGTACACTTCCGCTTTAATGTTTAATTCTATTTACTAGATAAAACATATGAAAAGGTTTGGGCAGGAAGAAACGATCTTTAAGTGAGAAACCAACATCCACCTCTTAAAGTAGTTGTTGATTTCCGCTGCAGGCAATCGCTTTCCGCGGGCGGTCCGGGAGCCTCCTCATCGCTACGCTCTTGTGGGGTCTCCCCTGGCCACGCACATCCCGCAGGAGTCGATTGCCTTCCGCTCCAATCAACAGAGTGTGAAGAAAATAGAATACACTTGCACAAAGAAAGACGACTTGTTATTTCAAAAATGACTAACTCGTCTTTCTAATTTCAACAATAAATATCTTTAAATAGAATGGTTATATCTAACATGCTGAGAAACGAACCAGGCGCTAAACTTAGCGGATGAACTATACGGAGACTCCAGTGGGGACTAGAGCAAAAGTAAGATCCCGGAGTGCGATAGCACAAGGAAGCTCACTAGCTCCCCACGGAAAGCGAAGTATAGTTCAGGAGCGGTGTATAAGCACCCGCATTCGTACTTACTAGTTCATTTTCTCATTTATCAAAACATAGTTCCTAGTCTTTTTTCTATTGAGATGATGCTTGCACCCTATCTTTCATTCTGATATAATCTACTAATGCGAGTGAAATGACTCATTAGATGAGTTTTGCTCCTTGCTCCTTAAATGGAGCCGTTAGACCAAAAGGAGGTGACCGGAATGCGTAAGTACGAAATTATGTACATCATCGCTCCAAACCTAGAAGAGTCAGCAAACAAAGAGATTATCGAACGCTTTAATGGTGTTCTTACATCAAATGGTGCTGAAGTTGAAAAGGTTGAAGAGATGGGTAAGCGTCGTTTAGCATACGAAATCAACGATTATCGTGAAGGTTTCTACGTGCTTTTAAGTGTACAAGCTAACTCAGAAGCGATTGCAGAATTTAACCGTCTTATCAAGATTAACGACAACGTTATTCGTGTCCTAATCACTAAAGACGAAGAATAATTAATGAAAAAGTGGGAGGGGTACGGATGCTAAACCGTGTCATACTAGTTGGACGTTTAACGAAAGATCCAGAGCTGCGTTATACGCCGAGTGGAGTAGCAGTAGCGAACTTTACGCTCGCGGTAAACCGTACATTTTCAAATCAGCAAGGAGAGCGCGAAGCAGACTTCATCAATTGTGTTGTTTGGCGTAAACCTGCTGAGAATGTGGCTAATTACCTTAAAAAAGGCAGCCTGGCTGGTGTAGACGGCCGAATCCAAACTAGAAGCTATGACAACAATGAAGGCCGTCGTGTCTTTATTACAGAAGTTGTAGCGGAAAGTGTGCAATTCCTAGAACCAAGAGGAGCAAGTCAAGGACAAGGAAATGCGTATGCAGGAGGCGGAGCACCAACTGGTGGAAACGATTATAGCAGGCAGAATCAACAACCAGATCGTCAATCTGGCGGATTTAACGATGATCCTTTTGCTAATGATGGCAAACCAATTGACATCTCGGATGACGATTTACCATTCTAATGCCTCTTCTGCTTATTTAACGAAAAAGAAGCATGAATTATAAAACATTTCTATTGAAAGGAGTGCTGTCCAATGGCTCGTCGTGGTCGTCCAAAGCGTCGTAAGGTTTGTTTCTTCACTGTAAACAAAATTACGAAAATCGATTACAAAGATACAGATCTTCTAAAGCGTTTCATCTCTGAGCGTGGAAAAATTCTTCCTCGCCGTGTAACTGGAACGTCTGCTAAGTATCAACGTCAACTTACAACAGCAATCAAGCGTGCTCGTCAAATCGCTTTATTGCCGTATGTAAATGATGTTAACTAATAGCATAATTTATAAAAGCATGGTAGAGCTTCTACCATGCTTTTTGTTTTAGGCGCATACTCTATGTCTGTGCTGCTGTTTCTTTGCTTTTATCACTTAGTCTATGCATAATTTTCTTCTGATCGATTAAGATGATGAATAAGAGATTAGAGGATAGTGTTTGGCTGAGAGCTTTAATTTTCCTCGCAATTACGCTAAAATAGACAAGGATATGAGAAACTGTCAAAAATCCTTGCTTGTAAGCAGGTTGATGGTTGGTTGGAAAGATAAATGAGGTGAATGTGTGAAACAAACGAGAACACTAACAGAAGGAGCAATACTCGGAGCTCTTTTTGTCAGTTTATTAGCCATTACGCTGTATGTTCCATTCGCTGCTTATCTTACGATGTGGGCCCTGCCGCTTCCTTTTATCTTATTTGTAGTAAGAAGAGGGTTGAAGCCAGGATTCATGCTTGTTGCTGTAGCGATTTTGCTTTCTTTTATGATCGCAGGTGTTATTGGAGTACCTGGGGCATTATTTTTTGGAAGCGCGGGACTTGTGATAGGTGAGTTATACCGCCGGAAGTTAGCACCTTTTAATGTGTTAATTGGCGGGAGTTTAATATATATGTTAAATATGCTGCTTGTCTATGTGGGGCTGTCATTAGTTATGGATGAGAATCCAATCAGCTTTATGTCAGATCTCTTGCGCGAGCAGATTCGTCTTGCGGAATCTACATTGATCACAATTGGACAAGATCCTGCTGATTCACTAGCACCTATGTATGAAATGGCAGATATGATTGTCCATTTAGTTCCGATTATGATTATTATGAGCGGGATTGCTTTAGCTGTCTTAACAGTACTGCTTGCCACACTTATTTTACGCAGGCTTGGTACAAAGGTTGAGAAATTTCCTCCGTTTCGAGACTGGCAGTTCCCTAAGTCATTCTTATGGTATTACTTAATTGTCATGATTTTATTGTTAGTAGGACAAGAAGAAGGTTCAACGATGTACATTATTGTATGGAACCTCCTGCCGCTGCTTGAGATTGTGATGATGGTCCAAGGTTTTGCGTTTATATTTTATTATTGTTACCATAAAAAAGTTAACAAAGCACTTCCAATTATTATTGTTATTGTTACATTGATTATAAACCCTTTGACACAGCTTATTCGTATTCTAGGGATTATTGATTTAGGCTTTGATCTACGTAAACGTATTAAAAGCGAGAAAAAATAGGAGCTGACACTATGCCGAAGTTCTTAATGAAGCGGTGGCATGGCTACCACGTAATTGCCCTATTTGCCGTAGCGGTGATTTTCAGCAGTGTGCTGATGATCTATCACTGGCAGGTTGGCGTCATAGGTTTATTTATATTAGGTGTGCTAGCCATCTACACGTCACAAGCGCGTTTTGCGTTTGAACGTGATTTAGAAGCGTATATCCAAACGCTTTCCTACCGTGTAAATAAGGCGGGGGAAGAGGCAGTCATGAAGATGCCTGTAGGAATTCTCCTTTATAATGATGATAAGATCATCCAGTGGGTTAATCCCTTTATAAGCCAACATATTGCTGATGATTTAATTGATAAAAGCTTGGACGATTTACATGATGAGCTGGTTCCGATGATTGAAGACAATGTTGAAGGTGATGTGATCACTTTAGGGTCAAGGTCTTATCATGTTACGTTTGAACCGACAGAGAGGTTAATTTATTTTCAAGATGTAACAGAAAAGGAAGAGACAATAGAATTATATGAGGACACGAAAACGGTTGTCGCTCTTATTTATTTAGATAATTATGATGAAGTGACGCAAGGAATGGAAGATCAAGTGAGGAGCCGGCTCATGAGCCAGGTCACTTCTGCTTTAAATAAATGGGCAAATGATAATGATATCTTGCTCAGACGAACAGCTTCTGACCGATTTGTTGCAATTATGAACTATAAATCACTCATGCAGATTGAAGAAGTTCGCTTTGATCTGCTCGATGAAATTAGAACGCTGACAGGCAAAGAAAAAGTTCCTATTACTCTTAGTATCGGGGTGGGTACGGGTGAGACCTCATTGCGTGAGCTAGGAAAGCTTGCTCAGTCAAGTTTAGACTTGGCTTTAGGACGCGGCGGAGACCAGGTAGCCATCAAGCAAAAGAACGGAAAAGTCCGCTTTTATGGTGGAAAGTCAAATGCAATGGAAAAACGGACACGTGTTAGAGCAAGAGTCATTTCACACGCGCTGCGTGATTTTGTCCTTGAAAGTGACCGTGTCATCATAATGGGCCACAAAAATCCGGATATGGATTCAATTGGTGCTGCGATTGGTGTTTTGAAAATTGCTGAAGTAAATGGGAAGGAAGGCTTTGTCGTCCTTGACCCGAGTGATATTAACCACGATGTTCAAAAGTTAATGGAAGAAGTTGAAAGTCATGAGGATCTTTGGTCGCAATTTGTTACACCAGATGAGGTTCTAGATTATGTAACAGATGACACACTTCTTGTCGTTGTAGATACGCATAAACCGTCGCTTGTGATGGAACCTAAGCTGCTTCCTAAAGTGGACCGGATCATTGTCCTTGATCACCATAGACGCGGTGAAGAGTTTATTGAGGATCCTGTTCTTGTGTATATGGAACCTTATGCTTCATCGACAGCAGAATTGGTTACAGAACTGCTGGAATATCAGCCGAAGCAGCTTAAGATGGACAGGCTTGAAGCAACATCGCTCCTTGCCGGAATTATTGTAGATACAAAGAGTTTTGCTGTGCGCACGGGAGCAAGAACCTTCGATGCGGCCTCATTCCTCCGCTCAAACGGGGCGGATACAACATTGGTTCAAAAGCTGCTTAAAGAAGACATGGACCAATATGTAAAGCGTGCTAAGCTGATTGAGAATGCAGAGGTATATCGCGAGGGAATGGCGATTGCTGTAGCTGATGAAAGTGAGAGCTTAAGCCAGATTGTCATTGCTCAAGCAGCTGATACCCTGCTTACAATGAAAGACGTAGCTGCATCCTTTGTGATTTCAAAGAGAAAAGATGATATGGTAAGCATAAGCGCCCGTTCGCTGGGTGATGTGAACGTCCAAGTCATTATGGAACGTTTAGAAGGCGGAGGACACCTTTCCAATGCTGCTACACAATTACAAGGTGTTACTCTCCAAGAGGCGAGAGAGAAACTAGAGAAGGCCATAGATGAAAGTTTAGAAGGGGGACAATAAGATGAAAGTTATTTTCTTAGAAGATGTTAAAGGTAAAGGAAAAAAAGGTGAGTTAAAGAATGTATCTGAAGGATATGCGCGTAATTACCTGCTTCCTAATAACTTAGCGGTTGAAGCAACAAAAGGAAATGTCGCTAATCTTAAAGCCCAAAAAAACAGCGAGCAGAAGAAAGCCGCAGAAGAGCTTGAGGCTGCGAAAAAATACAAAGAAGAGCTTGAAGCCTTAACGGTAGAAATTAAAGCCAAATCAGGAGAAGGCGGCCGTTTATTCGGTGCCGTATCAACAAAACAGATAGCGGAAACACTTTCCGGTATGAAAATGAAGGTAGATAAGCGTAAAATAATGCTTAACGACCCTATTCGCTCACTAGGGTATACGAATGTTCCTATTAAAATTCACCCAGAAGTGATAGCAACAGTGAAAGTTCACGTAGTAGAAAGCGAATAAATAAAGAAATACGCTTTTCTTTAGACGGTCTGATCTCTCTAGGTGCCAAGAATATCTTGCAATCCCTAGCAAGGTCAGACCGTTTTCATTTTTGTATGTTCGTTCTTATTTTTATATTTATTTTTTATAGAAAGGAAGTAGTGCAATGAGTGATTTATTTGCTGATCGTACCCCGCCGCAAAATATAGAAGCCGAACAAGCGGTACTCGGTGCGATCTTTTTAGCTGATGTAGCACTCGTCACCGCATCTGAACGCTTACTGCCTGAAGACTTTTACCGGGCCGCGCACCAGCGCGTGTATCAGGTGATGCTTGAGTTGGCAGAAAAAGGCGAACCGGTTGACCTAGTAACCGTAACTTCAGAGCTGCAAGACCGTAAATGGCTTGATGATATTGGCGGAGTAGCTTATTTAAGTGACTTAGCAAACGCCGTACCGACGGCAGCTAATGTGGAATATTACAGTAAAATTGTTGAAGAAAAATCAGTGCTGCGTCGTCTAATTAAGGTAGCGACGAATATTGCAGCAGACGGGTATACGAGCGAGGATGAAGTTGATGCGATACTCGATGATGCGGAAAAAACGATCTTAGATGTTGCCCAGCGCAAAAATACAAGTGCTTTTATTTCCATTAAAGACGTTCTCGTTGAAACGTATGATCAAATTGAATTGCTTCAAAACCAAAAAGGAGACATTACAGGGATCCCGACTGGGTTTGTGGAGCTTGATAATATGACAGCAGGGTTTCAGCGGAATGATTTAATTATTGTGGCCGCTCGTCCTTCTGTTGGTAAGACCGCTTTTGCTTTAAATATCGCTCAAAATGTAGCCACTAAAACAGACGAGAATGTCGCTATCTTTAGTCTAGAGATGGGAGCGAGCCAGCTTGTTCAGCGTATGCTTTGTGCGGAAGGAAATATTGATGCTCAGAGAATGCGTACAGGTGCTCTAACAGCAGAAGACTGGCAGAAGCTCACGATGGCAATGGGCAGCCTTGCTAAAGCTGGTATATATATAGATGATACTCCAGGCGTGAAGGTTAATGACATTCGTGCTAAGTGCAGGCGTCTAAAGCAGGAGCAGGGACTTGGTATGATCATGATTGACTATTTACAGCTGATCCAAGGAAACGGTCGAAGCGGCGAGAACCGTCAACAGGAAGTTTCAGAAATCTCTCGTACCTTAAAAGCGATTGCTCGTGAACTAGAGGTCCCTGTAATCGCCCTGTCACAGCTTTCTCGTGGCGTAGAGTCGAGACAAGATAAACGACCAATGATGTCTGATATTCGTGAATCTGGAAGTATTGAGCAGGATGCTGATATCGTTGCGTTCTTATATCGTGATGATTACTATGATAAAGAATCAGAGAATCAGAATATTATCGAAATCATTATAGCCAAACAGCGTAACGGCCCTGTCGGCACCGTTGAGCTAGCTTTTGTGAAGGAATATAATAAGTTCGTTAACCTAGAACGAAGGCATGACGAAAGAAGCATGCCGCCCGGAGCCTAGATACAATTAAAAATAGGCTTCGACATCAAAGTGTTTAACTGAATGGGATATGAAAACATAACAGTCGACCCCGCTTCTACTGAATAAGTACCACCTGCAGTAGTTGTCGATTTCCGCTGCAGGCACACGTGAGCCCGAGGAAGCTCAGCAGCTCACCGCGGAAAGCGAAGCATATTTTAGAAGCGGAGAATCCGCTATTACCTTGTTTGATGCATTTTATGAAATGACCAGACGACTTTTTTCATTTAGTGATGGAAAGTCGTCTTTTTTGTGCAATGTTGTCAACGCACTATCCATCTTTACTGTACGTAGTTTAAAAACACTTCTGTCCGGGCCTCTTTTTGCGTATAGTTTGCATCTTTTAGAAACAATCTAATCATAAATGTATTTCCCACACGAACGAATTTGTGTACATTGTATTAAATGTTCGGGTTTTATTGACGATTGACCTGTATGTTGATATACTTGTCAATGGATTTTGAAATTTCTCGGTTAGAACGTCCGAGACGGAGGTGCAACATATGTCATCAGTAGTGGTTGTAGGTACACAATGGGGCGATGAAGGAAAAGGAAAAATTACAGATTATCTTTCTGAAAAAGCGGAAGTAGTCGCTCGTTACCAAGGTGGAAACAATGCAGGACATACAATTGTTTTCGGCGGAGAGAAGTACAAGCTTCACTTAATTCCGTCTGGGATTTTTTATAAAGATAAAGCGTGTGTAATTGGAAACGGTATGGTTATTGACCCTAAAGCATTAGTAGAAGAGCTAAAGTATCTTCATGATCGTAATGTTGATACAAGCAACTTACGCATCTCTAATCGTGCTCATGTCATTCTTCCATATCACTTAAAGCTTGATATTGTAGAAGAAGAGCGTAAAGGTGCAAATAAAATCGGAACAACGAAAAAAGGTATCGGCCCAGCTTACATGGATAAAGCAGCGCGTATTGGCATCCGTATGGCTGATCTTCTAGATCGTGAAGTATTTGAAGAGAAGCTTGAGCGTAATCTAGAAGAGAAAAACCGTATGTTTGAGAAATATTATGAAGTAGAAGGATTTACTAAAGAAGAAATCCTTGATGAATATTATGAGTACGGACAGCAAGTAGCTCACTACGTGTGTGACACATCTGTAGTGTTAAATGATGCTCTTGATGATGGACGTCGCGTTTTATTTGAAGGCGCTCAAGGGGTAATGCTTGATCTTGATCAAGGAACATATCCTTTCGTTACTTCTTCTAACCCAATTGCTGGGGGAGTAACAATCGGATCAGGTGTTGGACCTTCTAAAATTCATCATGTAGTAGGGGTTTCTAAAGCGTATACGACACGTGTAGGTGATGGTCCATTCCCAACTGAGCTTCATGATGAGATCGGTGATAACATTCGTGAAGTTGGTAATGAGTATGGTACAACAACAGGCCGCCCTCGTCGTGTTGGCTGGTTTGATAGTGTGGTTGTGCGTCACGCTCGCCGTGTCAGTGGAATTACAGATCTTTCTTTAAATTCTATTGATGTATTAACTGGAATTGAGACATTGAAGATTTGTACGGCTTATAAGTATCGTGGTGAAGTTATTGAAGAATTCCCAGCTAGCTTGAAAGTTCTTGCTGAGTGCGAACCAGTTTATGAAGAGCTTCCAGGATGGACTGAGGATATCACTGGAGTAAAATCTTTAGATGAGCTGCCAGTAAATGCTCGCCATTATATTGAGCGCGTATCACAGCTTACAGGTATTCCTTTAACAGTCTTCTCGGTTGGACCTGATAGAAATCAAACAAACCTTGTACGTGGTGTGTTTGCATAATTGATCGAAACCGCCTAGACACGGTCTAGGCGGCTTTTTTATAAATTTGATCAGTTGTTAGACATCGTATAAAAAGCTAGAAAAAGATCTTGCGCTATTCGCCAAAGTTCGCTATTCTTAATGAGTGCTGAAGGCCCGCTAACGGTATGAAAAGTTTTTTAAAAAAGTTTTTAAAAAGCCTTGCACAGTTTAGGAATGCATGATATTATTATTCTTGTCGCTGAGAGTTACAGCGAACGATGACAAGCTTTACTGATTAAAGTGAGCGTCATTATCACTAAGAGCCATTAGCTCAGTTGGTAGAGCATCTGACTTTTAATCAGAGGGTCGAAGGTTCGAGTCCTTCATGGCTCACCATTTTCAACCTTTTATGAAAATGGCCCGTTGGTCAAGCGGTTAAGACACCGCCCTTTCACGGCGGTAACACGGGTTCGAATCCCGTACGGGTCACCATTTACATATTCATACTGGTCCGGTAGTTCAGTTGGTTAGAATGCCTGCCTGTCACGCAGGAGGTCGCGGGTTCGAGTCCCGTCCGGACCGCCATTTTACTTTCAATATTCATTGTGGTAAGATGGACAAGAATTAAAAGATTGGCTTGGTAGCTCAGTCGGTAGAGCAATGGACTGAAAATCCATGTGTCGGCGGTTCGATTCCGTCCCAAGCCACCATTTTTGCCGGTCTAGCTCAATTGGTAGAGCAACTGACTTGTAATCAGTAGGTTGGGGGTTCAAGTCCTCTGGCCGGCACCACTTTTATTAAAACGACAGATGTGCTTAGGCACGCTTTTTTTATTTCGTCTCTGTATTTGTGCAGGGACGTTTTTTGTTATATAGAAATTTGTTATATAGAAAAATGCATAGTTTCATTCGTTAATCAGGCGGACGTGAAGCATAATTGGATGACTCCAGCCCAGTCGCCCATGCTTTTCTATTGTCTAGCATAGGCTCCTAAGTGCTCGTGTGCTTCGATCGATCAAATGAAATCAAAGAGCGATTTCATGTTGCTCGCTCTCCAGCCCAGTCGCACCTGAACAGCCGCCCATGCTTTTCTATGGTCCAGCATAGGCTCCTAGGTGCTCGTGCTTTTCTTTTTTCCTACGTCTTTTTGCGTCTTATGTTAGAATGTGGATAGATATTATTTAAAATAGGTACTATGTCGAATAGATATTATGTTGGATTGGAGCGAATTTGAATGGATAAGCGTATTCTCGTAGTAGATGATGAAAAACCAATCGCTGATATATTAAAGTTTAACTTAGAAAAAGAGGGCTTTGAAGTATTTTGTGCTTATGATGGCAACGAAGCTGTTGAACAAGTAAAAAAAGAAGAGCCTGATCTCATTTTACTAGATATTATGTTACCTCATAAGGATGGGATGGAAGTATGCCGTGAAGTACGAAAAAGCTATGATATTCCGATTATTATGCTGACAGCGAAAGATTCTGAGATTGATAAAGTCTTAGGACTTGAGCTTGGGGCGGATGATTATGTCACGAAGCCTTTTAGCACAAGAGAATTGCTCGCACGTGTTAAAGCAAACTTACGCCGCAGAAAATCCGGTGCTGAAGAAGTGTCAACGCAAAAAGAATTAACGGTAGGAGACTTAACGATTTACCCGGATGCTTATCAAGTGAAGCGCCGCGGTGAGACAATTGAGTTGACACATAGAGAATTTGAGCTGATTCATTACTTAGCTAAACACCTAGGACAAGTGATGACGCGTGAGCATCTTCTGCAGGCTGTATGGGGCTATGATTATTTTGGTGATGTACGTACAGTCGATGTGACGGTTAGAAGACTTAGAGAAAAAGTTGAGGATAATCCAAGCTATCCAAACTGGATCATAACACGACGCGGGGTAGGGTATTATTTATCATCGCCTGAAGATGTGGAGCAAGGTTAATGGATCGAAAGGTTGGATTTTTTAGATCAATTCAATTTAAGTTAATTATCATTTATGTATTACTCATTTTTATGGCCATGCAGATCATTGGTGTGTATTTTACAGGAAAGCTAGAAGAACAGCTTGTCTACAACCATGATCAAATGTTAAATGAGCGTGCTAACTTGCTCGGATACAATGTTGCCCAGGAAATGATGGAGCCGCGTGAAGATCGAAGTGAGCTTTATAATGATATTAATTTACTTTTAAGAGAGACGTTTAATATTGAAAATGCAGAAGTTCAAGTGGTCGATGCTAACAGCGAAATTTTAGGTACGTCTAATTTTTCGAACCGGCATATTGTAGGCCAGCAAACGACGAAATACAGGGTTAAACGCGCGCTTCTTGGAGCGCGAGATGCAGCGATTGAACGTGATCCACAGACGGGTGACCGCGTTCAGGTGCTTGCTGTTCCAATTAAAGACCAAGATAATAATACGCTTGGCGCAATCTATATTGAATCTTCAATGGAAGATATTTATGATCAAATGCAGCAAATTAACAGCATCTTATTGAGCGGCACAGTGATAGCTCTCTTAATTACCGCGGTGCTCGTTATTTTGCTTGCGCGGACGATTACGGCGCCGATTATGGATATGCGTAAACAAGCGCTCAGAATGGGTCAGGGAGATTTCTCGAGACAGGTAACAGTTTACAGCACAGATGAAATCGGACAGCTTGCTTATTCTTTTAATGATTTGACTCATAAATTACAAGATGCCACAGCAACAAGGGCCCGTGAGCAGAAAAAATTAAGCTCAGTTCTGGCTCATATGACAGATGGCGTACTTGCAACAGATCAAGACGGTCATATTATTTTGATGAATAAGCGTGCAGAGGAGCTGCTTGGCGTTCAAAGCTATGAAGTGATCAAATCCCTGCTGCCTGAAGTGTTAAGACTGCCAGAAACGTATGAGCTTGAAGATTTATTTGAGCAGACGGATTCCATTCTCCTTGATTTTAGTGATGACGAACAAGAGTTTCTGATCGAAGCTAATTTCTCTGTCATTCAAGAAGAGGATGGGCCGATTAATGGCTTAATTACGGTACTGCATGATGTAACGGAGCAAGAAAAAATTGAACAGGACAGACGTGAATTTGTAGCTAATGTTTCTCATGAGCTGCGTACCCCGTTAACGACTATGAAGAGCTACCTAGAAGCGCTTGAGGACGGTGCACTTGATGAGCCAGAGCTTGCACGCAGGTTTGTTGGGGTTACTCAAAATGAAACAGAGCGTATGATCCGCTTAGTTAATGACCTGCTTCAGCTTTCTAAAATTGACAGCCACGACTACCGCTTGCAGCTGACATGGGTTGATTTTGGTCAATTCCTGCATGAAGTGATTGACCGGTTTGAGATGGTCGCACAGGGAAGAGATATTCATTTCACGCGCCATATTTCAGGACATCCAACGTATGTAGAAGTGGATAAAGATAAATTGACGCAAGTAATTGATAACATTATTTCCAATGCAATGAAGTACTCTCCGGAGGGCGGCAATATTACGACGACCCTCATGCACCAAGGACATAATGTACGAGTGAGTATTTCAGATGAAGGAATGGGGATCCCTCGTGAAAATCAATCGAAGATCTTTGATCGTTTCTACCGTGTAGATAAAGCACGTGCTAGAAGCATCGGCGGTACAGGACTTGGTCTTGCGATTGCGAAGGAATTAGTGCATGCTCATGGCGGAGAAATTTGGGTTTCAAGTGAATATGGATCTGGTACGACGATTTACTTTACATTGCCTTACTCTACATTTAAGGGGGGAGAGGCATGAATTACGAACACGTCAAAACAGGATTATTAATCGGCTTAGTAGGGTTAAGTATCATCCTGACTTGGCAGCTGTGGACGTTTCAGCCTGATATCAACTTCCTAGGTGAATCAGAAGAATTAGAGAGAACCTCACTGATCAGTGAAGAGGTTAGGTTAAGCGATGTTATTAGGCCAGAGAAGCTGATCACTCATGTAGACGGGCAAACAGCCATGATTCCAAGACATACTGATGCATTTGATGAATTTTTTGATCAGCTTCTACAAGCAGAGCTCGATGAAGGAGACATGCTTGCTACCGGTCCTTTTCCAAAACCGGGTGTTAGTGCAGGGATAGAAGTCATTTTTCCTGCAGTTGTCCCTACAGATACGCTGCTCGCGATGTTTGAAGTGGATAGAGAAGTTTTTAACCTTCCAACCTCTGAGGTAGACCGACTCTATGTCTATATAGATAACAATCAGGATGAAGTAGCGATGCAGCTATTATTTGGCGAGGATGAGCGAGTGGTGGAAGTAGAAACCTCTTTTTCTGCAAATGAGTTTCAAGAGTGGATGAGGGGAGACTACATTCCGGTTACTTCTGTATCACAAGGGCCAAATCATACTCAGCTTCATCAGCATGTGTATGTTCCTGTTGAGCCCGTTGAGGTTGAGCGAATGACATACACGACAAGTCCGATTGATGTAAATTATTTTATTAATGAGTTATTCAACGAGCCAAATTCAGTTCGTGCTAATCTGGCGGATCAAAATGAATCCTTTACGGATGGGAATCGGATTATTCAATTGAGAAATGATGGCGAATTTATGGATTATAACAATCCGCTTTTCTCTGAAAATCAAGAGCGAAGCAGCCGTCATATTGTTCAAAACAGCTTCGATTTTATAAATAGTCACGGCGGATGGTCAGATCCTTATATTCTATCGGATTGGGCAGTAGCAGATGTAAGAGAAGAAGCTGAATATATGCTTCATGTCGATGGTACGCCAGTTATCAGTTATGAGGGTCAAAGTATTATGAGTTTAAAAGTCGGCCGGATCGGCTCCCAAATCGTCAGCTATGAGCGTCCGTTATTTGACCTTGATAATCAGCCGATTAATGCGATCCAACGCTTCGAGCTTCCATCAGGGGAAGCGGTGCTAGAGCGGCTGAATGAACAGGAATACTTTGATCCAAACAGACTTGAAAAAGTAATGGTCGGCTATGAAATGAACAAACAAAATGTTTCATTAGTCACACTTGAGCCTTATTGGTATGTGCTTTATGATGGACAATGGCAGAAAGTTACGTTTAATGATGTAGCTAGTGAGGAGGGGATGCAATGAATTGGAGCCGGACAAAAACCATATTCATCATCACCTTCTTATTCTTAAATATCTTTCTTACGTGGCAGCTGATCGAGAAAAATAACTCGAATCAAATGAACATGATCGCTCAAGCGACGATTCAAGAAGTGCTGCGCGATAATAATGTAACCATTGATGTCGAGCTGCCAGAAGAAACAACGACAGCCGGTCATATTTTAGGAAAGGCCGTGCCGTTTAGTGAAAGACAGATGAACGCTCTAAGCAATCAAGAGGCAGACTTATTAGATGGCACAACGATTATCGCAGAGCTTAATGAGCCTTTTGAGTTAAGAGAAGATCAGTTTTCCCAAGATTTAAATCAGTTTCTTACAAGCTATATAACGAACGGCCGTGAGTATCGCTTTGGCCGGTTTGATACAGAAGCAAGACAAATTCTTATGCAGCAAACGTATGAAGGGAAAACAGCCTACGCGTTTGAAGCAGAACCTCTAGTATTACAGCTAAATGAAGATAGAGAGATTGTTGCCTACGAACAAAGCTATTATGAGTTTGAGCCAACAGGCAGAGAACGAGAAGTGCTAACAAGTATTAAGGCCATTGAGGTGCTGTTAAATGCACAGCATATAGGGGTGAACGATACCGTGACGCATGTGGAGTTTGGTTATTACAGCCTCCATAATCTGCAAGGCGGAGGGGCACAGGTATTTGCTCCGATGTGGCGTGTGACGGTTGAGGGTGAGACGTATCTTGTGCATGCGATCAACCCTGAAATACAGCAGCTCTCGTAACAGTAGCAAAAAACAGGAGTGAACCTACGATGTCATTACGTTTTAGTGTGCTGGCTAGCGGAAGTACTGGAAATGCGATTTATGTGGAGGCCGATGATAAAAAGCTATTAGTGGATGTCGGACTTAGCGGCAAGAAGATGGACGAGCTATTCACAGAGATCGGACGCAATCCTAAAGAACTTGACGGTATTTTAGTTAGTCATGAGCACAGCGATCATATAAAAGGGGTCGGCGTGTTTGCAAGAAAACATAAGCTGCCAATCTTTGCGAATGAAAAGACATGGCTTGCGATGGAGAACAATCTTGGCACCATCCCGACTGATCAAAAATTTATCTTCGCAACAGAAGAAGTAAAATCATTCGGCGGATTAGACGTCGAGTCGTTCGGTGTCTCTCATGATGCGGCAGAGCCAATGTTTTACTGCTTTCATCATGCAGGAAAGAAGCTTGTGCTGGCCACTGATATGGGCTATGTAAGCGAACGGATTAAAGGAACGATTAAAGGTGCTGATATGTACATTTTTGAATCGAACCATGATTTGAATATGCTGCGGATGGGGCGCTATCCTTGGAACGTAAAACGAAGAATCTTAAGTGATGTAGGACACGTATCAAACGAAGATGCCGCTCTGGCGTTATCTGATGTGATCAGTGACAACACGAGTAGAATCTACCTTGCTCACTTAAGCCTGGATAATAATATGAAAGACTTAGCACGCCTTACCGTAGAGCAAGTATTAAAAGAACAAGATATGCCAGTAGGCGAGCAGTTTGAGTTATTTGATACAGACCCCCTAAAGCCAACTCCGCTCACTAGCGTATAATCTAGAAAAGTCCTCTTACGATAGAGGGCTTTTTCGTTTTTAAGTGATTATTCCTTACTGTTGTTGGCAATTCTGTAAACAGTATAAAAAATAATCAAAAGTGAAGCATGCTAGTAGATTTCTCCTAAAGAATCGGTATAATAATGATCAAAATCATCCTTTTTATAAAGGATGTAGTATGGCTAAAGTTGTGACCTTTTTCATTTAAATCATAAGGATGGTGTTGGGTTATGGGCTATTATGATGAGCATTACACAGAACGTGATACAAGGCAGAAACGTTCTAGGCGCGGTGGAGCCCTTTCAGCATTTATTGGTGCGGTTGTTGGAGGCTTGGTTGTTCTCTTATCCGTGCCGCTCTTATCTAACTTAGGTATCCTTCCATACAATGCAGGAGACTCCCAAGGGGAAGATACGAGTTTAGTAGCATCTGAACAGCCAGAGGATGTCCAGACAGTCAGCTATTCGGTGAATACGGATGTAACGCAGGCAGTAGATCAAGTATCAGATGCTGTTGTAGGAGTCATAAATATTCAACAATCGAATCCGTTTCAAGAACAAGGCGGAGAAGGGACTGGCTCTGGTGTTATTTATAAGGCAGCTGGAGACAAGGCATTTGTTGTAACGAATCACCATGTTATTGACCGGGCAAATGGAATAGAAGTCAGCTTAGCCGATGGAACGAGAGTCCCGGCAGAGCTATTAGGCTCAGATGTAATTACAGACTTAGCTGTTCTTGAAATTGACAGTGAAAATATTGATACAGTTGCTGAGTTTGGCAATTCTGACTCGCTAAGAGTGGGAGAGCCTGCAATTGCGATCGGAAATCCATTAGGGCTCAGATTTTCAAGTTCGGTGACACAAGGCATTATTAGTGCGACAGAAAGAAGCATTCCTGTTGATTTAACCGGAAACGGCCAGGTAGACTGGCATGCAGAAGTGCTGCAAACAGATGCGGCGATCAACCCCGGAAACAGCGGCGGGGCATTATTAAATATTGAAGGTCAAGTCATTGGGATTAATTCCATGAAGATCGCCCAAAGCTCAGTAGAAGGGATTGGCTTTGCGATCCCAACAAGTGTGGCGCTCCCTATCATTGAAGATTTAGAACGCTACGGTGAAGTCAAACGTCCGCAGCTGGGGGTAGGCATTCAATCACTAAATGAAATTCCAAGCTACCACTGGCAAGAAACATTAAATCTGCCAAGTGATGTACGAGCAGGAGTGATGGTATCAAGCGTCTCACCAATGTCTGCAGCAGAGCGTGCAGGGCTTGAGCAATATGACGTCATCGTAGAAATTGATGGCGAAGAAATTACTGATGGCCATGATTTACGCAGATTCCTCTACACAGAAAAGCAAGTTGGCGATGAAGTGGAAGTCACATACTACCGCAACGGCAGTCGTGAGACGGTCACGGTGCAGCTAGCCGAGCAGCAAAGCTTTTAATAAAAAAGCAAAGTTGGAAGGTTGGTTAGTTGGAAAAGGTAAACATTGAGAGATGTCAGACAGAGTTATTCACATAGCTCTGTCTTTTTTGGTTTCAGTCACAAAAAGGAAGTTGCCCACAGGTGGAAAACGGGTATGCTATAATAAAACACGGTAAATGGAAAGGACGGATTAAGATGGAATTTGCATGTGATGAACATATTGAAGTAGCAATGGATGTAGTCGTTGATGAGTACGAAGCGGCCC
The DNA here is from genome assembly GCF_000005825.2 of Alkalihalophilus pseudofirmus OF4. Classification (GTDB taxonomy): domain Bacteria; phylum Bacillota; class Bacilli; order Bacillales; family Bacillaceae_D; genus Alkalihalophilus; species Alkalihalophilus pseudofirmus. The sequence goes on along the minus strand of NC_013791.2, from coordinate 3,827,271 downwards.
CAATTATCGAAAAATTAAATGAGGCAGATCAATTATCCACAACGTGCAGTTACTGCAAGAAGCCCGCTGTTTATTCAATTACGAAATAGTCAGTTACTAACACTGTTGATATGTGGATAACTTCTGTGGATAAAAAATAAAGGATGAGGGAATACACACTGTGAATATCTCAATTATCTCTGTAGGAAAATTAAAAGAGAAGTATTTGAAGCAAGGAATAGCCGAATATACAAAACGGCTTGGAGCATATGCAAAAATTGATTTAATCGAGGTGGCTGATGAAAAAGCACCCGAGAATTTAAGTGAAGCTGATATGGTGCTCGTAAAACAAAAAGAAGGCGAAAGAATCCTCGCCAAAATTGCACCAGATACGCATGTTATCACACTTGAAATCAAAGGTAAACAGCTGACATCAGAGCAATTAGCTAAAGAAATCGACCAGCTCGCAACGTACGGAAAAAGTAAAATTGCCTTTATTATTGGCGGATCACTCGGTCTTAGTGAGGAAGTCATGGCCCGCAGCAATTATGCCCTGTCGTTTTCAAAAATGACGCTGCCGCACCAGTTGATGAGGCTGGTGTTGTTAGAGCAGGTGTATCGCGCGTTTCGGATAAATAGGGGAGAACCGTATCATAAGTAAATGAGGTATCGAGTTATCACTTAAAATCCATGCCTTCCATATAACACGTACCAAAAATTTAAGTTATAAAACCCCTACTAACAGGTATACATATCTTTACAGATGAAATTAGATATGTGGAGGTACTATATGCGTGTTGGTGGTCTAGGTTTAGTTATTTTAGCAGCCATTTTATGGGGCATTTCCGGAGGGTTAGGCGGCTTCTTAATGGATAAAGGCTGGGATCCCTTAGTCATCTCCTTTTATAGGGGAGCAGTAGGTTTAGTATGCATTCTTATTTGGTTCTTGTTCCGTCCGGCAGTGTTTAATAAGCCGCTGTTGTTCTGGTCTGTTGTTGCGGGTATTGGCGTAGCAGGGAATTTTGTTTTTTATTTTGTCAGTATCTCAGAGGGCAGTGTTGCTGTAGCAGCGACATTGATGTATACCGCACCTATTTTTGTTCTCCTTATCTCTTTTATATTCCATCTTGAACAGGCGTCATTATTTAAATGGGTGGCTATTGGTTTTGTGATGGCTGGTGTCGTATTGCTGACAGAGGTGTACAGCATTGGCTCTGAGGGCATTACATTACTTGGGCTTATGACAGGACTCGGTGCCGGGTTATCGTATGCTTTGTTCATTTTTGGCTTTAAATATGCATCTCGCCACGGGCAGCCGCAAGGAATATTAACGATTGCATTCCTTGCCTTTACGATTATAACGCTGCTGTTCATTGACCACAGTGAAGCAGCTTCCGTCTTTTACTCATCTGACTTAGGATGGATCATTCTTTTAGGAATTTTCGGAGCAGGGGTATCATTCTTCTTATATGTAGTTGGTTTGAAAAAAACATCACCGACGTCCGCTTCCATTATTGCAATGGTGGAACCCGTGACTGCCTCCCTTTTTGGATTTATGGTTCTGAGTGAACTGCTTACAGTAACCCAGCTTGGAGGCATGGCAATTATCCTCGTGACAGTGACGATTTTAAGCGTGAAGCAGGGTTGATAAAAGCACCTGTAGATTTAACTGTTATTTAGAAAATAAGACAGCTGACCTGACCAAATGATCATGGTTGTCTTGTTTCATATTAGACAATTAACCAAGGTGGGAATACATTGTAATTTATACACAAAAAGAAGTGAATAAATACTCACTTCTTTTTGTTCTCTTAAGAGCTTGAAATAATCAGGAGTTATTCTGTTCTTGATATGCGGGAAAGTACCCTAGTATAAAAGCAATACCTGAAAAAATAGCAGCAAAAATAATTGTCGGTTGTTTTAAAATGTCACGACTTTGAATTACAAGCTCACCATTGCCAATCATAAATCCTATTAATTGGCTTACTACCATAGTTAATGCTAGAAGCAAAGATAACAATAAGCATAGACTAAAAAGACGCTCTAATAGAAGTTGCATCTTAAATCTCCCCCTTAGACTGGTAATATTCCCATAGCTATTAACCATCCGATAAGAATTACAGGACAAACATAATAGAGTATTAAAATTAAAAATGTTTTTTCAGGTCTTGCTCCAACAATTCCAGAAGCTATATATATGGAGCCGGAAGCTGGAGGCATTTGGGCAGACGTAGAAGCAAAAGTCATAATAACAACTGCTGAAATAAGGGGAGAGAACCCACTAGATACTAATATTTCGTAGGACACTAAACCAACAGCAGTAAGTGTTCCTGTTGATGTCAGAGGTCCTGCAATAGCAGTAATGCCAAGCCCTAGTAATAAGACAGTAAGCCAACCTGGTGTATTAGCTGCATTCATCAATTGTGAGATATTTTCTGATAAGCCTAAGGCTGTTAAGACTTCACTTGAAGCCACGGCGAAAAAAATTAATGAGCCAATAACAGTAAAACGTGGAATTGAATTTTTTGTAAATTCAAGAAGACCCGTAAATGATTTAGGCATGGTCTTTCTTCCTAAGAGAAATGCGATACCAATCATTAGAGTTGGGATCCAAATAACAATATCAACACTGTTTAGTGCTTCTTCTCCTAAAGAGGGGATATTTGCTATAAAATCAGCCAATGGACCAATTGTTAAAGTTAATGGAATAATTGCTCCCATATATATAAAAATTGAACTCCAACCATTTTTAAAAGAAACACTTAGTGGATCTAATGATTCAGCACTGAATGCTTTAATATTCTGCTTCTTAACAAAATATCCAATCAAAATTAATCGATGTAAAAACTGATATGCTCCAGCAATTAATAGAGCGAAAAAAAATTCTCCTGTTGTAATAGCTGCTGCTACTGGTGCAAAGCCTAAAATGATAAACATTGATGTTGTAGGGGGGAGGGCTGAGGCCATTCCTCCATTTCCGACCATAACAGATGCTGCTATTTCTTTATTCCATTTGTTGCGGAGCATCCAAGGACCGGTAATGGATCCAGTCGCGGCTGTGTTTCCTGAGTCACCGCCAGAAAGTGTTCCCATTACTGAAGATCCAACGGCATCCATAATTGCAGGAGCACCTGGGAGTCTGCCTACCAATGAATTCAAAATAGCTAGAAGCCGTTCTACAATCCCGAATTTATCGATTACATAAGCCATGAACACAAAAGCAATTGCTGCGTACAAAACTGAAAACGTAGAAGCAAAGCTAATTCCTTGTAAAAATAGTGAGAGTGCTTCTGAGCCTCCTAAAGGTACAATTGCTAAAAAGCCTACTAGAGCAGCTTCTCCAAGATTCCTTCTTAACTTAATGCTCCAAAAAACTAAAACGCTTACAAAAATAATGAGAGCGACTATCCCCATTAAAAACCCTCCTTAGGCATTTTTTCTACGTTTCATTGATCTTCTGCATTACTTCTTTCCAGTGCAACGGTGCTTTTCCATGAAATTTTTCTTTGATACTTGAATTTGTAATTGTTATTAATTTATTTCGTGTGGCTTTGGTCATTTCAGCTTCTACATGATTATTTAGCATAAAATCAATAACATTATCCATTTCTTTGATACGTCTTTCTGAATGCAGGACATTACCTGTAATTAAACGATTAATTACATTTTCAAAAGGTTCTTTATCAATAGTTTTAGTTATTGAATCTAAAATAGTATCATCTAAATTTAATTTATCTGCTATCTCCATCACTTCAAAGAGAAGGGTAGAAAGGCCTTTTGTAAAAATGCTTCTGATGAATTTGATATTGGTTGCATCTCCTGCCAGCTCACTAACATAAGAGAGATTCATTTCAAAGTTTTTTCCCCATTTTATAAATTCTTTTGCCCCGATGCCGCTTACGATCATAGGAACTTTATGTTGGTTTCCTTTGAGTGGACCCATTATGGCAGCATCTATAAAAGTAATATCTTTGTTGCTCAATTCTTTACAAATTCTCTGTTTGGTTTCTGAAGAGGCTGTTGAAAGATCTACACATAAAGTGTTTTTATTAAGCCCTGGCAAGATGGAATTCCATGCTTCAGATGAATATGAAGCAGGAACTGCCACAAATAAAATATTTAGTTCTTGTTGTACTACTTTTAACGGCTCATCAAAAAGAGCTGCCTGCACTTTCTCTGCCCTATTCTTTGTTTCTATGTTTTTGTATAAATGATCATAAACAAATAGATTTAAATTCTTGCCTTGGCTATAAAAACCTTTAGACATTTCGAAGCCTACTTCACCAAATCCGATAAAGCCAATATTCATTTTCATCACCTTTCTCTCTAGTTACTAGGTTTGAGGTATTGAGGTATATAATTTATAAATTAAGTTTCTTTAATTTGTCTTGTAGCCATTTCGGCTCAATGTCTGACTTGTCTTGTTTATTTTGCTTTTTATAAATATTGATTGTCTCTAATCGATTTAATTCATACGCTAATTTCTTTTCAGCTTTTTTCACGATTTCTTCAACATTCTGTTGAGGAACGACAACCACTCCATCCTGATCTGCAATTACGAAATCATAGGGGGATACAATGGTGCCCGCGCAAGTAATTGTAATATCAAATGAACCTGGTCCTTCTTTACTTGGACCGGATGGTGAAAATCCTTTAGCATAAATTTGGATATTTAATTGACGAAGCTCCCGTTTATCACGAACAAGCCCATCAATAATAATCCCTTTTATTCCTAATGCTTCTGCTGCACCTGCCATAAGCTCTCCTAAATATGCAGCCCCAGTAAAACCTTGACCGTTGACGATGATAATATCGTTAGGCTCTGCTTGATAGATTGCATGATGTAAAAGCAAATTGTCACCTTTAGGTACTGAAACGGTTCTTACACGTCCTACTAAAGGTTCTAAAAAATTTACAGGTTTCACGCGGTAATCCATTGTATTCTGATTATCCATTACGTCCGCAAATACGGTAGAGCCAATTTTTTTTATACGCGATAAAAGCTGAGAACTATCAGAATGTTGTGAGCTGTTCATGTCCATCACCTCAAGTAATATTTATTACTAAAATTATTATTTAAGTAATATTTATTACTATATCAATCCGGTTAATAAAAGTAAACCCTTACATTTTGATAATTAAAAAAGCTTTTCAAAAGACACAATAAAGTCTTTTGAAAAGCTTTTTTAATTATTTATTGGTGTTTTAATAATGGTAATTCATATCTTTTAGCATTTCATTTATTTTATCTAAACGCTTTCTTGTCTCTTCTGATTGTCCAATAGCTGTGGCATTAATAAGATAGTCTGCCACTATCATTGCAACAATAGGAGAATTATGAAATGCAAGACTATCAGAATCACAAGGTAAAACGATGTCAGCGTATTCAACAATTGGAGATGAGTAACTATCTGTTATGGCTACAATCTGTACCCCGTGACATTTGGCTGCTTTTACGAAATCAATGATTCGCTTTGCATAACGAGGAAAACTTGTGGCGATTATTAAGTCTTCTGATTTCATTGTGATGATTTCATCTACCCAATCACTAGTGTCAGCAATGACTAGGCGGCAATTCCCTAATGTCCTATTCAACCCATGAGTTAGATATTGACCAATTGGAAGTCCGCTTCGAACACTTGTACAAATGACTTGTCTCGAAGAAGTTATTTTTTTTACAACTTCATCCAACTGTGATTTAGGCATTTGCTCCATTACTTTTTGAATCTGATAAAGGTGATGATTAATTGTATTGCCCCATAAATCATCTTTATTAACGTTCTCTAAATTAATTTCTAAACGGGTTTGAGGAGCAGTTTGATCTCGTATTAACTTTTGCAAACCTTTTTGAAATTCACTGTATCCTGAATAGCCTAAATTAGACATTAGTCGCATGATCGTCGTTGAACTCGTATTCACACGTTGAGCTAAATCATGAATAGTTAGAAAAGCTACTTCTGAAGAGTTTTTTAATATATAATCAGCAATGATACGTTGAGCATTTGTTAATTTTGATAAATGTTCTTTTATGACGGTAAGAGGATTTGTCATTTTACTCTCCTTTTATTATTAAATTAGTGCACTTGCTGTATTATTTTTAAATATAAAAGTTCATCAACTTTTTAGCCTTAACATTCTAGCTTATAAATAAAGAGAAAAGCATTTAATTAAACATTATTTTATTTACTATAGTATATCAGTTATTATTCTTTAATCTGCAAGACAAAAATAGGGGGAAGTGCTTATAAGCAAAAAAAACAGGCATCGAATGTACTCGATGCCTGTTTTTTATACATTTATTAATTCCTAATTAAATAATCAAACGCTGCTAGTGATGCATTCGCACCTGAGCCCATTGAGATAATGATTTGGTTGTAAGGACCGTCTGTGCAGTCTCCTGCAGCGAAGAGGCCAGGAACGGTTGTAGCACCGCTCTTATCAACCATGATCTCACCCATACGGTTGCGTTCAACAAAACCGTCTAACCAGTCTGTATTTGGTACAAGACCGATTTGAACGAAGACACCTGCTAATTCAACATGATGCTCTTCTTCCGTTTCACGGTCGATGTACGTAATACCATTTACGCTGTCTGTGCCAGTGATTTCTTTTGTTTGAACATTTTTCACTACCGTTACATTCGGTAAGCTGTATAAGCGTTTTTGAAGGACTTCATCTGCTTTTAGTTCAGGCATGAATTCAAGGACAGTTACGTGGTTTACGATTCCAGCAAGGTCAATTGCTGCTTCAATTCCTGAGTTACCGCCGCCGATAACTGCAACATCTTTTCCTTCAAATAGAGGACCATCGCAGTGAGGGCAGTAAGCGACACCTTTGTTCTTGAACTCTTGTTCGCCTGGAACGCCAACATTACGCCAGCGAGCCCCAGTTGATACAATGACGCTCTTACTTTTCAGTACAGCCCCATTTTCAAGCTCAAGCTCAAATAAGTCGTTTTTCTCAAGGTTCTTCGCACGTTGTAAGTTCATAATATCAATATTGTACTCTTTTACGTGCTCTTCAAGGCTTGCTGCAAGCTTTGGACCTTCTGTGCTTTTCACGCTAATAAAGTTCTCGATGCTCATTGTATCAAGGACTTGTCCGCCGAAACGTTCAGCAACAATACCTGTGCGGATCCCTTTACGTGCTGCATAGATCGCTGCACTTGCCCCTGCAGGACCTCCGCCAACCACAAGAACATCATAAGGATCTTTATTTGAAAGTTCAGCAGCATCAGGACCTGTTCCCAATTTTGCTAAAGTTTCTTCTAGTGAAATGCGTCCGCCGCTAAAGAACTCACCATCTAAATAGACAGCAGGAACAGCCATGACATTTTTCGATTCTACTTCTTCTTTAAATGCCGCACCGTCAATCATCGTGTGAGTTATACCAGGGTTTAGGACACTCATCATATTCAGTGCTTGAACAACATCAGGACAGTTATGGCAGCTTAGGCTGACATACGTTTCAAAGTGATATTCCCCGTCCATGTTTTTGATCTGGTCAATGACGCTTTGATCAACTTTTGGTGCTCTACCACTCACTTGCAGTAAAGCGAGCACGAGTGATGTAAACTCGTGCCCTAAAGGAATACCAGCAAATGTAACGCCTGTCTCTTCTCCGATACGGTTTACACTAAAGCTAGGTGTTCTCTCAAGCTCTGCTTGTCTAACAGAGATCTTAGAGGACATGGATGCTAGCTCATCAACTAGTGCAAGCATATCTTTTGATACGGAATCGTCACCTGCACTCACTTTAAGAAGGATATCACCTTCTAGGAGTTTCAGGTACTCATTAAGTTGGGCTTTCACATCTGCTTCAAGTAACATGTTTATTGCACTCCTTAGATTTTACCTACTAGATCAAGGCTTGGCTTAAGAGTTTCAGAACCCTCTTCCCATTTAGCTGGGCAAACTTCACCTGGATTGTTGCGTACATATTGAGCTGCTTTAACTTTGTTTACTAACGTACTTGCATCACGGCCAATTCCGCCTGCGTTAATTTCAACAGTTTGGATGACACCATCTGGGTCGATGATGAATGTTCCGCGATCAGCAAGACCTTCTTCTTCGTTTAGTACTTCGAAGTTACGAGAAACTGTTTGAGAAGGGTCACCGATCATTGCATATTTGATTTTACCGATTGTCTCAGAACTATCGTGCCAGCCTTTGTGAGTAAAGTGAGTATCTGTAGAAACAGAGTAAACTTCTACTCCAAGAGCTTTTAAGTTTTCATATTCATTTTGAAGGTCTTCAAGTTCAGTTGGGCATACGAATGTGAAATCTGCTGGGTAGAAGCAGAAGATGCTCCATTGACCTTTTAAGCTTTCGTTTGTAACGTCGATGAACTCGCCATCTTTAAATGCTTTTGCGCTGAATGGTAGTACTTCTTTACCGATTAGTGACATGTGAAAATTCCTCCTAGAAAATGAAATAGATTTTAAGAATGATAGAGAGCTGAAAACAACCCTCTTAAATGTAATCATTCTAATTATATACCAATTATTAAATAATAAATCCTATTTGTCAAGGATTCATGCTCGTCTATTTTATCATGACGAAAAGACGGCACTGCAGAATCATTGCCCTTATTAAGCTTTAGCCTTTCTCTCAATTAATAAACGTAAATGAAATAATTTTTTTATTTTTTTGCAGGGCGATAAACAATAAGAAGAAAGATAAAGCTCCTAAAAATTTTAACATGAATACAAGAACTTCTTAATGAATATGCATTGTAACCTGTAACTTTAAAATAAAGGCTGCATCTTCTTTCTATTCTCACCTATTTTTTCTAAAAATTGTTATAATGGATGAAGATGCAGATGTCTCGAGTTTGATTGAATGTAAAGGGGAGAAGTGAAATGGCTGATAGCAATGAAAGCCCGTTTCTTACAAAGGACGAACCGCGTGATGTGAAGGTAAAAGTAGAGAGAAAAGAAGGGGAACCGACTGCAGCCTTTAAAGGAGCAAGCTGGGCAGCTTTGTTGGTCGGTGTTTCTGCTTATCTTATTGGATTGTTTAATGCGACGATGGAATTAAATGAAAAAGGATATTATTTTGCCATATTAGTATTCGGTCTTTATGCAGCTGTATCGCTTCAAAAAGCGGTACGTGATAAAGAAGAAGGGATTCCTGTAACAGGAATTTATTACGGGATCAGCTGGTTAGCTCTTATCGTAGCGGTGTCCTTAATGGCCATCGGATTATACAATGCGGGCAGTATCATTCTTAGTGAAAAAGGGTTTTATGGTATCTCATTTGTTCTAAGTATCTTTGCAGCGATTACTGTGCAAAAAAACATTAGAGACACACAAGTGGCAAGAGAGCGTGAGTAAGAAAGAAGAGACGATATGTAAGCTTATAAAAGCAAACGGGTCGTCTCTTTTTCATAAATATAGTGCTCGATTTTTGTTTCATTGCATAGAATGTAGAAGCTGAAAATAAAAAAAGAAAAAAAGAATTTTTTTTAAAAGGTGAGCCTTTAGCAGTATTTTACGCCATCAACAGACTAATTAGTTTGAAATTATCAGATAATGGTAGATTTTTATGGCCATACATCAGTATAATATAAATATGATAGAATAGTAGGTAAAAGTGAGATTAGAGATATAGGTTTGTGTGGCTGGGTGGGCCTTGCTTTTTTTGTGACACCTAAGGAGGAGCGCCTACTCTTTTTTGAAAACTAGAGGATAAGGGTGGTTATCATGAGCAGCATTCGGAGAGAAACAGATGTGATCTTAATTGGTGCAGGAGTTATGAGCGCGACTTTGGGTTCAATGTTAAAAGAGTTAGCGCCGGAGTTGGAAATCAAAGTATTTGAGAAGCTGGCAAAGGCAGGAGAAGAAAGCTCGAATGAATGGAATAATGCAGGGACGGGTCATGCGGCGTTATGTGAACTTAACTATACGTCTGAGAAACCTGATGGATCCATTGATGTAGACAAAGCAATCAAAATTAATGAACAGTTTCACCTTTCAAGACAATTTTGGGCATATCTTGTAAACCAGCAGTTAATCCGTAACCCAGAAGAGTTTATTATGCCAATTCCTCATATCAGCTTAGTTCAAGGGGAAAATAATGTAGCGTTCCTTAGAAATCGTTTGGAAGCGCTATCAAAACACCCGCTGTTTAAAGGGATGGAATTCTCAGAGGATCCAGCGAAATTGAAGGAATGGGTTCCTCTCATTATGGAAGGGCGCAAAGAGAATGAGCCGATCGCGGCAACGAAAATTGATTCTGGAACAGATGTTAATTTCGGTGCCTTAACACGGATGTTATTTGATCACTTACAAAAACAAAATGTAGAAACTAAATATAAACATACTGTTGAAGACTTTAAGCGTATGGATGACGGTAGATGGGAAGTTAAGATTCAGGATGATTCGACTGGAAACATTGAGTATCACATTGCTAAATTTGTTTTCATCGGTGCCGGCGGAGGCAGTCTCCCTCTTCTTCAGAAGACAGGTATTCCTGAATCCAAGCATATTGGAGGATTTCCTGTAAGCGGATTATTTATGGTCTGTAAGAATCCAGAAGTTGTAGAGAGGCATCATGCCAAAGTATACGGTAAGGCAAAAGTCGGGGCTCCTCCGATGTCTGTTCCGCATCTGGATACGAGATATATTGATAATAAAAAATCGCTGTTGTTTGGACCGTTTGCCGGGTTCTCGCCGAAATTTTTGAAAACAGGTTCAAACCTTGATTTAATTGGTTCTGTCAAACCTAATAATGTATTGACGATGCTTGCTGCAGGGATGAAAGAGATGTCATTAACAAAATATCTTATTCAGCAAGTGATGTTATCAAATGAACAGCGTATGGATGAACTGCGCGAATTTATGCCAAACGCCAAGAGCGAAGATTGGGAAGTAGTAGTTGCAGGACAGCGTGTGCAGGTAATTAAAGATACAGAGGCTGGCATGGGAACGCTGCAATTTGGAACAGAAGTAGTGAGTGCATCTGATGGCTCAGTGGCAGCATTACTAGGAGCTTCACCAGGCGCTTCTACAGCTGTTCACGTCATGATTGAAGTATTCCAAAAATGTTTCCCAGAGCGCATGAACGAATGGGAGCCAAAACTTAAAGAGATGCTTCCAACGTACGGAGTGTCACCAGAAGTGAACCCAGAGCTTTTTGACCAGGTTCATGCTTCTACTTCTCAAATCCTTGGTTTGGGTGTAGAAGAGCCGGTATTTGCATAATATTCAAAGCGAACGAGGAGAATACCTCGTTCGCTTTATTTGTTTTTCAATTACTCCCCTTAAAATATCCATGACAAAATATAGAGCACAATATCATATAAATGAATGATAGATGCAATAAAAGGGGGCTTTGATTAATGAGATCATTCCTTGAAATGACTCAAGAAGGGGGCTATATCTTATATGCTAGACACGGGGAAGCAACAATTGGCGTAGATCAGCCAAATTGGTTGGTTGAAGACTGTTCTACTCAAAGAAACTTATCTACTATTGGGAGAAGACAAGCCGTTGCTTATGGAGAAGCATTACGGAACTTGCAAATACCAATTTCCTTCCCGGTCATCGCTAGTCCCTTTTGTAGAACGATAGAAACAGCACTGCTTGCTTTTGGAAGCGCGAATGTCCAGGTAGATCCTTTATGGACCGAGGTGTATCAACTTAGTGACAGCCCGTCTAGTGGAGAGATAGAGCAAGTGTTAAATAAGGCCACGTTAAATTTAGAATCTAAGCCTGCTGCAGGGACAAATCAAGTAATCATAGCTCATAGCTTTCCAGAAGGAGTAGGGCTAGGAAGAATCCCGAACATGGGAACAGTGATTATCAACCCTCTAGGAAGAGGTAAAGGGTATGAAATTGTAGGTAACCTCTCATTGAACCAATTGCTATTGGCAAGTCACAATACTTCTCACAGAAACAGACTGCGGTGAAAAATTGGGGCAGTCTGTTTTGCATCAATTATGTAGAAACCTTCCGATCAACCGCTTGAGGAGGTTCTTCTAGCCACTGATTTTCAATCATCAAAAATAAACCTTCCCCGTAATACTTTCTAAACCCAAGAGATACTTTTGAGAGTTTGATAAAGAGATCCGTCCGCAAGCTGGAATTCAACGCTTGAGTAATCATTACAAAACAGTACATTCCAAGACAAGTATTCACGAAGAATAACATCAGCTTGTCTGAAAAAGGAGAGGTTTGTACTGGGTTAATCTTATAATGACCGGATGCAGCGACAGGGATATTTTCTTTCGTGAAAATCTCATTTAGCTGATCTATCGCATATTGCAAGCCTTCTTGCCCTTTTTGAAAATGTTTTTTCAGCTCTTTTGTAGAAGCTGTTTGACCAAAGGCTGTCATCACCATTTTGGAAAATTGTGCGCGGTGCGTAATTCTTGTGAGGTTAGCGATTTCCGCGACATTTAATGGTCTGTGTTCACTTAGCCGCTCTGTAAGGTATGTTTTACTCTCCACAAACTCCACTTTAGAATCGAGTGCCACTTGAGGAGACTCTATGTAGAGACTTTTTCTTACTAATACTTTCACAATGTCATTTTGTATCTCACACGTAAACTGCATACACTTTTGAAAATGATCCCGAACGTCAGTATTTTCACAGTCAGATAATGCACTTGAATAGGTGGTCATCGATAATAATGTGATGTCCTGGCAAAAGTACAATATAAACGAATCACCGAATAGCTTGCCAGCATGAACATTCATATCTTTTTCGGTAAAGCCGATAGGGAGGGTTACTTTATAGTCACTAAAGGTTTTCTTAAGCTGCTTCATATTTTTTTGAGAATGAAGAAGCATCTTTTTAATGATTTGTTTGGTTTCTTTATCATCTGCAGTCATGAAGAAATATCGAAATAACTGATGTTCCATACTATTTTTTAAATAGGAAGACCAGATATTAGACACTTCAGTAGGTGATAAATCTTTTACATGTTTTCGACTAGGAAACGCACACATGGTATTCACTCCTTTCATTATAGTGTTGCTCTAAATAGGATAATTATTTACATAATCATTTTTCAAATAAAATTCTCTCAAGCTATTGAATATTTATACATAATAATGATATATTATTAATTATTATAAAGATAAAATCATTACTTAATGTATTAAATATACAATTTATTGACTATAGGAGAGAGAAAAATGGGAGCTAAATCATTACAGCATAAAGAACAAACGTCATCTTATACAAAAGAATATACAGCCAAACAATATATGAAGTTTTGGCTGCCTTCCTTAATTGGGGTGTTACTTTTTTTAGTACCGATTTCTGTGAATGATAAAGTGACAATTGGGTTAGGGGTTCTTGCAGACGGCTTGCAGGGAGCGATTGCTGATTACATCCCGCTCTTTATGACCACTGTTTTATGTGCATCAGCTGCCGGTAGTTTGCTAGTGAAGGGGACAAACCCAGATTTCTTTCAAAAGAATGCTTTTCTAAAAGGGTTGTTCGATGTGTCACCGCTCTGGCTTGTCCTTAGATGTCTAGGCGCCGTATTTGCTGTTATGACGTTAACCGAGATCGGACCAGGGGTGGTTTCGTCTGAATTTACAGGCGGTGTCGTATTGTATGATTTAATTCCTGTATTAATGGTTTGGTTTTTATTTGCTTGTCTGTTTATGCCTTTGTTGCTTCAGTTTGGCCTTATGGACTTTATTGGTTCCTTGGTTCGTAAAATTATGCATCCATTATTCAAGCTGCCTGGACGTTCTTCTGTCGATGCGCTTGCATCCTGGATGGGAAGCGGAACCGTTGGAGTATTGCTGACTACACAGCAGTATGAATCAGGATACTATACGAAGCGGGAAGCATCGGTTGTAGCGACTAACTTTTCGATTGCCTCAATTGCATTTAGTTTGGTTATTGCGACGTTTTTAGATATTAATCATATGTTTATTCAGTTTTACTTCACGGTTATTATAACGGGAATTGTGGCAGCGGTAATATGCCCGAGAATTCCTCCGTTGTCATGGAAGAAGGACACGTATTATGAGCCTATCGGAAAACAAATTGATGAAGTAGTGCCAGAAGGTGTGTCCAGCTTTAAATGGGGCGTGCAAAAAGCAGTGGAAAAAGCGAGCGAAGTAAAAAGCTACCGCAGTGTTGCATGGGGCGGTGTAAAAAATGTCATTGATATTTGGTTTGCTTTAATTCCATTAGTCATGGCGCTTGGAACAATTGCGCTCATTATTGCAGAATTTACGCCAATCTTTACGTACTTGTCTTATCCATTTGTCCCGTTCCTCCAGCTGCTTGGTATTCCAGAAGCTGAAGCTGCAGCACCTGCGATGATCGTTGGGTTTGCTGATATGTTCCTGCCGGCTGTTATCGGAAGCGGCATTGAATCTGAACTGACTCGTTTTGTGATTGGGGTTATGTCATTAACGCAATTAATTTATATGTCGGAGATTGGTATTCTGTTATTAAAATCAAAAATTCCTCTTTCCTTCGTTCAATTATTTGTGATTTTCTTACAAAGAACGATTATTACCTTGCCAGTTGCAGCGGCAATGGCTCATCTTATCTTTTTCTAAATGATATACTGTGTAACAAAGGAAAGCATTGGCAAACACCAATGCTTTTCATTATGTTATAACGAATAATGTCTGTGATCATATAGGAGTGATAATGTGAACATTGAATCTTTTTTATCAAAGCATAGTAAACCAGCTCTTCAAAATGATCCTCCGGGAAGCTGGATGCCTCAGCTGCCAGAGAAGTGTATACGTCTTTCTTCAGGGTATCCTGATCCCTCTTTAGTGCCTGTAGAGCAGTTGAAGAAGGCAGTAAACAGTCTGCTCGAAGAAGAGGGGGACCTGCCTTTGCACTATCTTGGCAGCCCTAGAATGGACCAATTAAAAGCGCAGATTACTCATCGATTGAAAGAGCGCGGCATGGATGTAGAAGAAGAGGAACTGTTGATTACCTCTGGTGCCTGCCAAGCGATTGATCTGATTGCCCGGGTTTTCATTGATGAGGATAGTGTAGTGGCTGTTGAATCTCCTACTTATATGGAGGCACTTGAAATCTTTCAAAACTACACGAACCATTTTATCAGCATCCCAATTGATGAACAGGGGCTTCAAACAGGGAAATTAGAAGAGATACTAGCAGATCGAAAAAAGAAGGGTTTGCCGCTCCCTCGTCTTTTATATACGATACCAACTTTTCATAATCCAACGGGTACGACGATGACTGCGGAGCGACGCAAGCATGTGATGAAGCTGGCTGAAGAGTACAATTTTCTCGTTTTAGAAGATGATGCGTATGGAGATTTATATTTTGAGAAGCCAGAAGCCACGCTTAAGTCATTGGATCAATCGAATCGTGTTCTACATGTGGGCTCGTTATCAAAAGTAGTCGCACCTGGCATGCGAATCGGCTGGGTTGCAGCAGGGAAAGAATGTACGGAAGCTCTAAATTGGTTTAAAAAAGATCTAGATCATCCATTTGCGCAAGCATCGATGGCTGCTTATTTAGAGCAGATTGATTTGAATGAGCGCCTTAATACATTACGTACCGCCTATCAACAAAAACGTGACGTGGTGATCTCAGCGCTTGAAGAGCATCTGCCTGATTCAGTGTCCTGGTTTGTCCCAAAAGGAGGGTACTTTATTTGGGTGAGGGCTGATGGTGTGGATACGGATCATTTGTTAGAGCAGGCACTTGATGCGGGAGTTGCATATGTCCCTGGAAAGTACTTTTTCTTACCTGCCGATGAGAAAGCTGCATATTTGAGGCTTTCCTTTAGCTATGCATCTGAAGACGAGCTTGTAGAGGGAGTTAAGCTGCTTGCTAGTGTTCTAAATAAGTCTTAATAATAAATAAGCATAGAAGTCTCGAATTTTGATGAAACGAGGTCTTCTATGCTTCTTTTGATTGGTAGGGCACAATATAGATGCCATCGTCATACAGCCAATCGGCATAAACGATATCTTCTGGCCTGTTGTAGCCATGAGAGATCAGCTGACTCATCAGCCAGTCATGATTAAAACCAAGCTCCTTTAAGTTATCTTCTATAATCTCCCCATCTGTAATCAATGTGGTGCAAAGATATGTGGTGCTTACAGGGAGATTTAAGTCTTCAAGGGTCACCTTTTGATATTTATTTTTCTTTAAAATGCTGATCGAACCGTTAGACTCTAAGATTGCATAAGCGACTTCGCGCAGAGAAAAGGTTTCACTTTGACGCAGTGAACTAAGCAGCTGATTGATGTTCATGCGGTTTTTTTTAAGCTGCTCTCGGTCAATCTTGCCGTTACGAATGATGATAGACGGCTTTCCTTCCAAAAGCCCCCTCACAGAACGGTGCTTGAGCAAATACTTTTCCATCACAATCATTAGAAATCCCCATAAGAGAACAACGTAAATGATATAGAAAATGCTGACGTTTACCTCAAATATCCCATTACCTAGCAGCTCTGATAATACAATAGCTGAGACAAAATCAAACGGAGTCAAATGACGGATCGTCGTTTTGCCAAGTAATCTAGTAATTAAAAAAAGCAAAAAGAATCCTATTACAATTTTAATAGACATATCCATAAAACCTGGCTCCATACAATCCTCCCCTAGCAGACTAGTATATGGTACTAGTTATGGACAAGGAGGGAGGAGTTTATGCAACCGACGATGATAACCTTTAAAAGTTACTCTTCTTTAAGACGAATGATTTGTATTTATTTTGCCAATCTATGTATGCTAAAAGAAGCAAATAACTGGAGGTGTCTTGCAATGGGTACAGAAGGTGAACGTGTGATACGGGATCATTGGAAGGTGAAATACAATAAGAATGGATATCCGCATGTCCAGCAAGGCTGGGTTCTCCCGCCGGATAAGATGACAGAGTATGATCCTTTTATCTTAATGGCTGATGATTGGTTTAAGCGAGGGACATTCTCGGATCATCCGCACCGAGGGTTTCAGACGATCACTTATGTTATTGATGGCAGGTTAGAACATACAGATAACAATAGAGGCCATTCAGTGCTTTATGCAGGTGATGTTCAGTATATGAATGCCGGAAGCGGGGCGCGCCATGCTGAGGAAGCTGTGGATGATGATCTTATTCACACGCTGCAGCTGTGGCTGAATTTGCCTAAAGCATTAAAGGGAACGGAATCATCCTATCAAAATGTACTGGTGGAAGACGCTCCTAAAGTAGAAATCGATGGCGGGTATCTGCAGATTTACTCAGGAGAAGCAGAAGGGGTTAAAGGGCCGATGGATTCATTAGTGCCAATTAATATGTTTGAGCTCTACTTAAAAGAAGGGGAGAGCTATTCCCTCAAATTGCCCCAAAATCACAATGGCCATATTTATATGCTCCAAGGAGAAATGACCTTTGCAGATAAAGTGACAATGGGGAAAACAGAAGCCGGCCTGCTGTCTTATCAAAAAGGGGCAGATGACGATGCGTTTGATCATTTGCATATTAAGGCAAATGAGAGATCAAGAATGCTTATTTATACAGGCAAACCGATTAATGAGTCTGTAGTGGCTCGCGGGCCGTTTGTGATGAATACAGAAGATGAGATTCATGAAGCCTTTAATGACTTCAGAATGGGACGGTTTGGTCCATCTTCTCAGTAAATCTCTATTGTTTATCCTTATGCAGCGAGGGATGAAGATCTGAGTGTTTGCATCAACTAAATGATTCTGTCACGATAAAGGCAGGAAAGAGCACTGCTTTTATAAAGGAGGCGTACTAATAATGAGGCTAGAAGGCAAGAAAGTCATTCAAATAGTCAGTAAGGATTTTGAAGATCTGGAATTATGGTATCCTGTTCTGCGCTTGCGTGAAGAGGGTGCAGAGGTGCATATTGCCGGTGAAAAAGCCAATGAGACGTATATCGGGAAATACGGAGTGCCGATTGTTTCTGAGTACTCATTTGAAGAAATCAATCCAGAAGAGTATGACGCGATCTTAGTACCAGGGGGCTGGTCTCCTGACTTATTAAGAAGATTTGATTCCGTGTTGAATATGGTTCGTACGTTAAATGACCAGAACAAGCCGATCGGGCAAATCTGCCATGCTGGCTGGGTTTTGATCTCAGCGAAAATTCTTGAGGGCAAGACGGTGACAAGTACTCCTGGAATTAAAGATGACATGATGAATGCCGGGGCCACTTGGGTTGATAAGCCAGTTGTTGTAGACGGTAATATCGTATCCAGCCGCCGCCCGCCTGACCTTCCGGATTACATGAGAGAATTCATAAAAGTTCTCGAGTCATAATGATCTGCTAAAGAGGGTCAGCGAAAAAGTACCTTCCGCTTAAATCAAAGGGGCGAGAATATTAACGAGCTGCTCCGCACACAAAGAAAGCACCTGGCAAAGGTGCTTTCTTTGTTTAATATTTAGTTGAGCAATCCTCACCCAATTTCCGCCTGCACTTCAGAGTAAACCAATAACCCAGCGGATGAAATATACGTAGACTCCTATGGGAACTAAAGCAAAGCTGAGACCCCACAGGGCCAAAAGCCCGAGGAGGCTCAGCAGCTTCCCATGGAAAGCGTAGTATATTTCAGGAGCGAAATACATAGGCCGCATCAGTGTCATTTTTACCGCCTCTTCCTCTATATCTTATTGCTATTTACTTGGAACGTACTCCTCACCTACTTAACTGCACATTGCAGGCTTCAGGAAGTTCCTTATACCTATCTTCCTTACCTATTAACTATGTATGTAATTTTGTACTAATTTATGGTATTTTAAGTAGTAGGTAAGACCTGATTAGGCAGAGTGGGTGAGGAACGTATGGGAGTAGAGACGGATATTAAGTCCTTTATAAAGAAACGAAATCGATTAATGATCATTGTATTGTGGCTCTCATATGCGTTGACGATGGCCGTCTTCATATTTGATCCAGTCTATTCATCTAAATGGCCTCCAGTCGGCTTTTCTTTATTAGTTGGATTAATGATTATTAGAAAGCTGCTTAAAAATGAATATTGGATGATGTATATTATCTCCTTTACGATGTTCTTCTACTTATTTGTACTGAATGTCGAGTTTCCGTATTTAGTAAACTATATTTATATCTTGCTTGGAATTATTATTACATCCCTATACCAGCATTACGGGGTAACGATCTTCTCAGGTGTACTGGCGATCTTTTCGTTAACATACTTTTTTTATTTTTCGTTTGAAGAGATATTTACTACCGTTGAGCCCGTTGATATTGCTTATATTATTGCCTTGTCGATCATTATTATGATGTTCTTTTTATTTCATATTAAATTTACAAAAAGCTTATGGGTGAAGGCTAGGTTAGGAGAGAAGCAGGCGAAGGAGAAGCTTGCGTCCACTGAGAATTATTTGGATGCTTTCTTTACACAAACGAGTGAGGCTATTGTTGTGTATGATTCAAATGGAAAGATTATAAACGTAAACGAGGCATTTAGTTCTTTATACGGGTGGGAGTATGAGGAGCTGGTTGGTTATCATATTAATGAGTTTATTCCGCCGCAATGGGAAGCAACCTCTGAGCTTGAGATGATACATAAATCTAGGGAAGGCAAGCCATTATCAGTAGCCATTGCCATTTCCTATATTAAAGATACAAACGGAAAAATTGTCGCTTATTTAATGATGATCTGGGATATTTCTGAACGTAAGCGCACAGAAGCTCAGTTAAGACAATCTGAGAAGTTGAAGGTAGTCGGAGAACTAGCAGCTGGCATTGCTCATGAGATCCGTAATCCAATTACAGTGTTGTCAGGATTTACACAGTTAATGGAAAACTCTCATCATAAAGAGATGATGCAGGCTGAATTGAAGCGGATGGATGGAATTGTCGAGGAATTATTAATTCTTGCAAAACCTCGTGCAGCAGAGCTGGCACCTATTTCTATTAAAGAATTGATCGAAGAAGTGATCTTGTTATTTGAATCAATTTGTATGAATCAAAAGATTAATGTGAACTGGAATAATAATCATAACCCTCTTATCTACGGAGATTATAATCGATTAAAGCAAGTGCTGATTAATGTGTTTAAAAATGCGATTGAAGCGATAGAATATAAAGGATGCATTGAGATTACATTATCCACTATTAAAGATCAGGTATGTATTCATATTGAAAATGACGGTCCGCCGATCCCTAGTGAGATGCTATGTGAAATTGGTTCTCCTTTTTATACAACAAAGGAAACAGGAACTGGGCTTGGGTTGATGATCTCATCTTCAATTATGAAAGAGCATGAAGGTTCTCTTTCAATTAAAAATCGGGAAGAATCCGGAGTTGTCGTCACCCTTACTCTCCCTAGGCATAACGGGGAACGTATGTAATTTCCATATAGAGACACAGCATTAAGGATTGTCAAGTACTTTGGCAATCCTTATAATGGGTTATAGTGTGTCTTTTTAGGGCACGATGGTTGAGGGTGTTCTCTAGATATGGGACAATGAAGAGATGCAACGTTGTGTATACACTGGCTTATAATAGATGTCACTTAGACTTTGGGAAATATATAAATTGAAATGAGGGTTTTACATGCATAAAGAATCCATTTACGGTTTAACGATGGATCAGTTGACTGAATGGCTGATGGAGCGTGGACATAAGAAATTCCGTGCGACTCAAGTTTGGGACTGGTTATATAGAAAACGTGTGAAAAGCTTTGATGAGATGAATAATGTAAATAAAGACTGTCTAGAGCTTTTAAGAGAGAATTTTGTAATTTCTACTTTAACAGAGCATGTGAAGCAGGAATCTAGTGACGGTACCATTAAATTCCTCTTCAAACTGTATGACGGCAACTTAATTGAAACAGTCTTAATGAAGCATAAATACGGTTTGTCTGTTTGTGTTACGACTCAAGTAGGCTGTAATATCGGCTGCAGTTTCTGTGCGAGCGGCCTGTTAAAGAAAAGCCGTGATCTATCGAGCGGTGAAATCGTTGAACAGATTATGAATGTTCAGCATCACTTAGATAGTGTTGGGAAAGACGAGAGAGTCAGTCACATTGTTGTGATGGGGATTGGTGAGCCATTTGATAACTTTGACAATATGGTTGATTTCCTTGAAATAATGAAAGACCATAAAGGACTTGCTATCGGAGCTCGT
This sequence comes from Alkalihalophilus pseudofirmus OF4, assembly GCF_000005825.2. Lineage (GTDB taxonomy): Bacteria > Bacillota > Bacilli > Bacillales > Bacillaceae_D > Alkalihalophilus > Alkalihalophilus pseudofirmus. The sequence continues at coordinate 3,806,225 of NC_013791.2, read as the reverse complement.
CATATTACTGTATCTACAAGTGGATTGGCAGATAAGATCTATGAGTTTGCAGACCTTAAGCTGCAAGTAAACTTAGCGATCTCACTTCATGCTCCTAATAACGAGCTGCGAACGAAGATTATGAAGATCAACAAAGCGATTCCGATTGAAAAGCTGATGAAAGCTATTGATTATTATCTTGAGAAAACAAATCGTAAAATTACGATTGAGTATATCTTGTTAAAAGGCGTCAATGATCAACGAGAGCATGCAAAAGAGCTTGCAGAAATGTTCAAAGATAAACGTCATTTAACGTATGTCAATTTAATTCCGTACAACCCAGTTGATGAGCATGGTCAGTATCAACGAAGCATTAAAGAAGATATTTTAGGCTTCTATGATGAACTAAAGAAAAATGGCATTAACTGTGGTGTTCGTCTTGAGCACGGAACAGATATTGATGCAGCATGTGGCCAGCTAAGAAGTAAACAAATTAAAAAAGACAAATCAAAATCCAAAGTTAAAGCATAATTACATGCTTAATCAACGTGATTAGATTTATTGCGAACCTGTTTAGACAGGTTCGCTTTTTTGTGTTTATCACAAGGCAAGGTAAAAACTATCTATATGTAAGAATTTACATAACTATTTTCTATGTCATCCTTGTGACTTAAGGACCATCTATTAGACTGGCAACATTGCTTCAAAATATTTCAAAACAAGAAATGAAATGTTAATAAAATGTCGCTAAAACCAGTACCTGTATGATTTCCTGATGGCTAAAGTTGTAAAACTAACCCTGTTTGTAATGAAAATACTGGTAATTAATTTAAACAATACTAAAGACTCGTTTTAATCATTATTTTCTAAGGAATAGACTCGTAGCCGACAGAATTTGGTTGTTCTTCGTTTGGTAATGATAAGCCTATGATTAAGCGCAAGAAACAATCCATAAAGGAGTGAGCTAGATGAGTATTCAAAAAAGTACGGATAGTTCAAGTCTGGCAGAAGTGATTGACAGAATCTTAGATAAAGGAATTGTTATTGATGCCTTTGTCAGAGTCTCATTAGTTGGAATTGAAATTTTAACGGTTGAAGCGAGGGTTGTGATAGCTAGTGTGGACACTTGGCTGCGTTATGCAGAAGCAGTAGGGCTTTTGCGTGATGAAGTGGAGGAAGAAGGCCTGCCCGAGAGAGGTCAGAATACACAGCCGCAATTTAGTTTCTAAAGATATATAACGATATCACTCTATTTACAGTATCTATCGAATTTATAAGAAAAGAGGTTGAAAGGATATGACAACAAAAGAAGAGAGCAAACAAAGCACAGAGAAAAACAACCAAACGAATTCTATGAACCTAGCGTTGATCGGCGGGGTAGTCGGAGCAGGAATTGGTTTGTTATCAAGTCCAGGTACAAGCAAGAAGGTAATGAAAAGTTTAAGTGAGTCTGAAGTTATGAGGTCGGCAGGAAAAGAATTAAAACGGACAGCTCAAGAAATTTTAACGGAGCAAGCAATTAACAGCTTTAGACAAACGGCATCCGGGTATATGAACGGCGGAGGATTTTTACCGAAGAAAAAAAATGAACAGCAAGATGAAGAACAGGATCAAGACCAAGACGAACAACAAAATAAGAGTAAGGAAGAAGACTCTTCACAAGAGCAGTCGTCTTCTGAATACGACGAAATAAAAGAAGAAAATAAACAATTAAATGATCGTTTAGAAAAAATTGAAGAAATGCTCAACAACTTAGTAGAGTCTAAGAAATAGCGTTCATGGATTCAGAGTAGAGGAGGAGGAATTCGATGGGCACATTTAAAAAAGCTGCCGGCAAAGCGGCTAAAAAAATAGTCGAATATACTCCAGAACCAATCAAAGATGAAATAAAAGAAACGGTCAAAGACAAAGCAAAGGAAAAGTTTGTTGAAAATGTCCAAGATAAGGCTGATGATGCGACTGATAAGCTTGAAGATGCGAAAGACGAGGGCGCAGAGAAGCTGCACGATAAGGCAGAAGAAGGTAAAGAGAAAGCACAAGATGCCTTACTGAAAGTGAAAGATAAGATAGGCAATGTAGTAGAAGCCGGGGAAGACTTTCAGGAAAAAATCAAATCAAATCAGAATGATAAAGATGACAAAAGAATAAAAGGTGTCAGCCAGATTAAAGGAGTTTCAAGCATCAAAAGTTATAAAGATGTGAAGAGCTCAAAGGATATCAAATCTTCAAATGATATTAAGACAATGGGTTCTTAATTCGGAAAGGGGAAAGAAGAATGGCTGTTCAAAAAAGTACCGATAGTTCAAGTTTAGCAGAGGTAATTGACCGGATTTTAGACAAAGGGATTGTTATTGATGCTTTTGTGAGAGTTTCGGTAGTAGGGATTGAAATTTTAACAGTTGAGGCACGTGTGGTTATTGCAAGTGTGGATACTTGGTTACGTTATGCAGAAGCAGTAGGTCTCCTGCGTGATGAGGTAGAAGAGGAAGGGCTGCCTGAGCAGCCAAATGAACGAAATGCTGCATTTAGTATTTAAATGGCGTTGTCGGCCGGCTTAAGTCGGCTGCACATTGCCTGATAAGCAGGAGGGCACTATGGGAATAAAAGAAATCATGAATAATGTTGCTGACTTCTTCAATGAACACGTTGCGCCTCTTCATAAAATAACGGCAGTTGAAGAAGCGGAGAATGGCGGCTGGCACTTAATTGTTGAAGTCATTGAAGAAAAGGAATATATGAAAAAGTATGCAAAAGACGAAATGATCGGTGTATACGATGTAGCTCTAAATGAGGATAAGGAAGTGACTTCTTTTAGAAGGCGTGAGGTGCGTTACAGAAGTGCCATAGATCAATGAAAGAATAGTAATGAGTAGGAGGGATGCCTAGTGACTGTATTAAAAGATAAGGTCAAAACAAAAACTGAAGCTCTAATCCAAGATGAAGACACAAAACAGCTGCTAACTCGCTCCTTGCGTTATTTAAAAGCAGGCTACCCTATTCATTACACAGGTCCAACAGGGGCCGGGAAGACATCTCTGGCACTCGCCCTTGCTAAGAAGAGGAGACGTCCGGTTATGCTGATTCATGGGAATCATGAGTTAGATAATAAAGATTTAATTGGTGGTTTTACAGGCTATACAAGTAAGAAGATCGTTGATAATTATATACGCTCTGTTTACAAAAAAGACGAAAATGTCCAAGAAACATGGAGAGATGGACGGCTGCTTGAAGCGGTTAAACATGGTTATACGCTTGTTTACGATGAATTCACAAGATCTAAGCCTACAACTAACAATCTATTTTTATCCATTCTTGAAGAGAAGATCTTGCCCCTGTACGGTTCAAAGAAAACCGAACCGTTTGTTCCTGTTCATCCTGATTTTAGAGTCATTTTCACAAGTAATCCAGAAGAATATGCCGGAGTGTTTAAAACCCAGGATGCTTTATTAGATCGCTTAATATCGATTGTTGTGGATTATAAAGATCAAGACTATGAAGCGAATATTGCAGCGGGTAAATATGGACTTGAAGAGAGTCAGGCAAAGAAGATTACGACTCTTGTCTCGAGGTTAAGAGATGAGTGTTCAGGTGAGAACGGACCAAGTTTAAGAGCTTCACTCATGATTGCGAAACTGGTCGTAGAAGAGGGCATAGCCATTGATGGAGAAAATGAGGAGTTTAAGCAGTTATGTTTAGACATCCTAAGTCATCAACTAAGCCGCTGTATAGAAACAGAGCAACCAATCAAAGCAGCAGAAGAACTAATAGTGAAAGCACTAAAACAAATGAATGTCTCTAATTAAGGTCAGGAGATAGAAATAGCATAAATAAAGGGGTTTTTAAGAATGAGTCAAGAGACAAAAATGGGTACGTATATATTTTGCGGGATAGAGACGGATGTAGATGATGATTTTGGAGAAGTAGAAATTGAAGGCGAGAAGCGAAAACTTTTTACAGTGCGTTATAAAAATGCCGCGATGGTAGCAGCAGATGTTCCAATGAAGATCTATCACCCAAACAAAGAGAATCTGATGATGCATCAACACGTTGTTTCAGTCGTAATGGACAAAAAAGACACAGTTATTCCTGTTAGTTTTGGTAATGTATTTCAGTCATCAGAAGACGTGGGGGTATTACTTGAGAATTTATATCCCCAATTTACAAAGCTGTTTCCAGAAATAAAAGGAAAAATTGAAGTCGGACTAAAGGTGATTGCTAAAAAAGAATGGCTAGAAGCTAAAGTGAAGGAAAATACAAATTTAGAGAAGATGGCGCATTCTGTTAAAGGGAAATCTGAAGCAGCAAGTTATTATGAACGGATTAAAATTGGAGATGCCGCTCAACAATTTATGAAGACCTTGCAAAACGAAGTGAAGGAAAAGGTCTATGAGCCATTAGAAAAGGCGGGAGTGGCTGCAAAAGCCAATGATCCGATAGGAGAAACGATGCTGTTAAACGCCTCTTTTCTCGTCGATCGGGATAAAGAAGAAGAATTTGATCAAAAGGTTAATGAGGCTCATGAAAAGTGGAATGACAAAGTGGACTTTAATTATACAGGTCCATGGCCAGCCTATAATTTTGTGAATATCAGGTTGAAAGTAGAAGAAAGCTGATGATTCATAAGCTGGTAACGGCCCCTATTAACCTAGTTATAAAAATCGGTGAGAAAGTGAAAGAAGAAGCAGATAAAGAGCTTTATGATCTGCCGACGATTCAACAAAAACTGATCCAGCTCCAAATGATGTATGAACTTGGCGAAATTCCTGAAGAAGCTTATAAAGCAAAGGAAGAAGAGCTGCTTACTCGATATGAAGTGGCTAAACAGCTTGAGATTGAACAGTGGGAGCAGATGGCTCAGCGAAGAGAGAAGGAGTAGGAAAGATGGAACAATTAATTTATTTATACGGGCTCATTCCAACATCTGAATTAAGCAGCGAGCCGCTTCCACCAATGAAAGGGTTTGATCAAGAGGGTGAGCTTTATCCCATCCAAATAGGGCAGCACAGTGCTGTTGTTTGCAAATTAGATGGTAGTGAGTATTCAGAAGAGAAGATCAAAGAACGTGTTGATCAAGATATGGAATGGCTTCAGGAAAAAGCCTTCCATCACCATGAGACCGTGATGCAGCTAGCTAAAAGCTATACGACAATTCCACTTAAATTTTGTACGTTGTATAAATCAGAAGAGAGTTTAATGAAAACCATTGAAGATCACGAGATAAAACTTGCTGAAACGTTCAGCTCTCTTAAAGGCAACGAAGAGTGGAATGTTAAGATCTATTGCGATGATCAGCTGCTTCATGAAGAAGTAGCAAAGAATAACCCTGCAGTGGAAGCTAGAAAAGAAGAGATCAAAGAGTTACCGAGAGGCAAGCAGTTTTTTGAGAATAAAAAACTAGATAAAGTCATCGCAGAGGAAGCAGAAGCTGAAAAAGAACGTGTCGGTGAAGAGGTCCATAATCATCTGCTCAATTATGTGTTGCAAGGTACAGTGAAAAGAAACTGGAACAAGGATGTAACCGGAAAGAAAGAGAACATGACGTGGAATGGAGTATATCTCATTCCTAAAGAAAAGGTAGAAACGTTCTTAGAACAAATTCAAGACTATGAAAAGAAAATGGGAGAAAAGGGATGGCAGTTTATCGCATCCGGTCCGTGGCCAGCCTACCACTTTTCCCAGTTTTCATAAGTGAGGAATCAATATGCCTCTAAGAGAATCAATTGAGGACAAAGATATCGCATTGATTGATATTTTAGATGTAATTCTTGATAAGGGAGTAGCGATTAAAGCTGATTTAGTGATCTCTATTGCGGGGGTAGATCTAGTTTATCTAGATTTAAGAGTTTTAATTGCCTCTGTAGAATCTCTCGTTCAGGCACAACAGAATACTCCTGTTTCATCAGAAAACTTTGATTTACAAAGGGAGGAGTTAATGGATGCAACCGGCCAGCCGAACAAATGGAAGAATTAATCTAGATCCTGATAAAGCTGAACATGGCTTAGCACAGCTAGTTCTTACCGTCATCGAGCTCTTGCGGCAGATTGTTGAGCGGCATGCAATGCGGCGTGTTGAAGGTGGTACGTTAACGGATGAACAAATTGAAAATTTAGGTGAAGCTTTAATGAATCTAGAAGAGAAAATGGAAGAGTTAAAAAGTATATTCGGCCTTGATGCCGATGACTTAAACATTGACCTCGGTCCCCTAGGAAGTTTGCTTTAACTAGATTGGTAAGGAGGACTTGATTATGGCAGTCGAACACTCGATGCAGTCAAGCACGATTGTAGATGTGTTAGAGAAAATATTAGATAAAGGCGTTGTGATTGCAGGTGATATCACAGTTGGTATTGCTGATGTGGAGCTATTAACGATTAAAATCCGTTTAATTGTAGCCTCAGTTGATAAAGCAAAAGAAATTGGTATGGACTGGTGGGAAACAGACCCTTACTTAAGTTCAAAAGCCTCAAATAACAGCACAAAAGCTTTAGAAGAAGAAAATGAGAAGTTAAAAGAGAGATTAGAGTCTCTTGAAAATAAATTAAATACAAACCGTTTAGACCAGACGGAGTTTAATTATTAATAGGAGGTTTTTATGATGGCAGAACAACAAAAAGTAGAGAATCAAACAGAGGATCAGCAAACAAATAATGAAGGTACATCGAACGAGGAAACAGGTTCAAACGGCAGTCCTATTAAGCGTTCCATTGCGGGGGGATTAATTGGAGCAACAGTTGGTTATTTGGCTACACCTGAGAATGCAAAGAGAATTAAAGACAGCATCGACAGCGACAAGCTAAAGAGCAAAGGATCAGATTTCGGCCAAATGGCAAAAGAAAAATCGAAGCAAGCGGCAGATTCGATTAAGAATTCCGCTATGAGCTTATTTAACCACAACGATGACTCAAAAGATAAGGATGATAATGAAGAAGAATCATCAAATGAAGAAACAAATGAGGAAACAAATGAAGAAGAAAATACAGCTCCTGGGAACTCTGATAGCACAGAAGAAAGTTCCAAAAATGAAGACTATGAAGCATTGAAAGAAGAAAATGAAAACCTTCATGACCGTCTAGGCAGACTAGAAGAAATGTTAACAAAATTAGCAGACGGTCAAAATGAGAATAAAGAAGAAAAGAATGATGAAGAAGAAAAGAATGATGAAGAAGAAAATGATGAGGATTCAACTGATGAGGAAGACTCAAAGGAAGAAGAGCCAGAAGAAGTAGAAAACACAGGTGAAGAAGAGAAAGAAGAAGAAGACAAGGAAGACAAGGAAGACAAGTCTTCTAAGAACGATGATAGTAAGGATAAAGAAGAAGACTCAGACGAAGATGAAAAAGAGGAAGAGTCTGATGATGAATCGGATTCTGATGAAGAGGACAAAAAAGATTCATCGAAAAAAAATACAACAAGTAAAAAAGGAAACACAAGAAGAAAACGTACTTCTTCAAAAAAATCATCACAATCTAAATCTAAAAATAGTACAACCCTCTCAAGTGATGATGATACTTCGTCAAAATAAGTTGAGAAGGGAGATGGTCATATGAGTAACGCACAAGATAGTATACTAGAATACTTCGTGCACGCAGCGAATAAGCATGATTTTTCTTTAAATATTACGTTAAATGTCGGCGGAGCTATGGTTACCGGTACAATGATCTCAGCAAAAGAATACTTTTCGTTATTAAGTGAAAAGTTTGAAGGTGGAAATGATATTTCAAATCACCTCAGTGAGCAGTTAAAGCAAGCAGGGGAGTCTGCAAAAGGCGATGAAGAGACCCCTGCAAGCTTTATCCACTTAAATGAAGCGCAAGTTTATTGTGGAGATCGCGAGCCTACTCCTTCTGAGGGAGAAGTGTTGTGGAGAGGAAAATTAAGTGAAGTAGACGGTTTCTTTTTAGGGAAGATTTCTGCTGGGGAAACCACCTCGGATCAAGAAAAGGATGGTCATGATTCTAGCAGCAATAAGCTGAACAATCGCTTAGACCAACTAGAAGAGAATATTAAAGGGTTATTCGGAAAAGAGAATGATGATAAAGATCAAGAAAAAAAAGAGTCTGAGGAAGAACCTGAGGAAGATGAAAGAATAGAAGAGGAAGAACAAAAGGAAGAACAAGAGCAAGAACAAGAGCAAGAAAGCACAGATCCTTCTAGTGAAGAAGGCGAAACAGATGAGGAATCTGGCGAAGAAAAAGAGGCAGAAGAAGAAACGGAAGAGAAAGAAGAAGAGAAAGAGAAAGAGAAAGAGAAAGAGGAAGATCTAGAAGAAGAGCCGGAACAAGAACAAGAAAAAGAAAAAGAAGAAAAGAAATCGGATCAGTCAAAGAATTCTTCGAGATCAAAACGTTCTTCTAATACAAAAAAAACTAGCAAAAGCTCTAAAAAAGAAGAGTAAAGTCGATAAAGCATATAAGAGTTAATCATATTTGAGTTAAACGTATAAGAGTGAATCATATCGACTTCCTTAGGCTGCACGGTGAGAGGAGATGGAAGGGTGAGGAATGAATTAGTTCTAAAGAAAGATCCCATTCTTGAATTTTTCGTGCAGGCAGCTAATAACCGAGGGTTTACGTTAGACCTTACGTTACAAATAGAAGGTTGTCTTATAACAGGGACGTTGATGTCTGCCAAGGATTATTTTATGGACTTGAGTGAAGGATTTGAGGATAGCGATGATATAACTCAAGCTATATCTAAGCAGATGGCATCTGCAAGTGAAGAAGCAGGAAAAAGTGGAAAAGAAGAGGCGAATTATATCCACTTAAAGCATGCTGACATTTATTATGGAGACAGCAATCCTATTCCACAAACAGGCGTTAGATTATGGAGAGGAAAGTTGAGTGAAGTGGAGGGTTTCTTTCTAGGGAGGATTACTAATACCTCGTAGAAATAGGGTGCCCTAACAGGTCCTGAAAAGTATTAAATAATAAGAAAGAAGCTGCCCCTTAGGAGCAGCTTCTTTTACTAGTATCTTTAAGAGCTCAGGTAACCAGTTTTCTTAAGTAAATAAGTCGAGGCTTGCTTGAAAGAGCCATATATTTTGGCTTCTGGTTTCACTTTTTGTGCTACTAAGTTCTTTATAAGCGGTATTTGAAACCCTACATATATAGGCTCTGCGCCAATTAAAGACACTGTTTCTGAGATTGTTGCAATTTGATTGACCACTAGCTCATGATCTTCAACTATCATAGCGCTGAAATCAAAAACGACGTACTCTATCCCCAGTTTGGCGCACTCGTTTAATAATTTTTGCTGCAACAGATCAAAGCGCTTGCTATCGTACGTTCCGATCAAGGGAACTAGCAGGGAGTCATCGACAGCCATAGGGAGGATGGGGGTACTTAACTGCTCTAACAGTGACATTTGCCTCTCATTTTCTTCCTCAGCAGCTGTTACATCATCCCAGGTAAGAATGTAGCCAACCTCTTCATTCTTCTCATTTTTAAGTCTTGTCACTTTTAGCAAGGCCGAATACTTCCCATAAAGCTTGATTTTTGTTTGATAAGGAAGATGGTGCGTTAATATATGTTGTTGGTGATTAAAGTTACGATGGAAAATTGATAAATTCTTTCCTAGTACATCATGTGAATTTGATATATGAATATCATCTTTTATTTCTTCTAGTAGTTGATGGGCAGAATTATTCATCCATACTAACTGAAAGTCATTATCAGCAATGAAGATATTTTCTCCAATAGAGTTTAGTACGGCAAGCGTTTCAGCTTGAGTGATGACATTAAACACAAGCATCTTTCTCCTCTTTTTAATTGTCACTTACGTTCATTTTTGTATTATAACAAATTAAGTAGAGAGGGTGGAACTATCTTTATTTACCAGTGAGTCGAATACTAGTGAAAACAAAATAGATCGAAAGTCACCTCTTTTAAAAATGGTCATCATTTTCTTGTTTTACTATTCATTCCAAAGGGTAGAGAGTATTGGATATTAACCGTAAATAAATGATTGCATGTTTAAGGGAGGATAATGAAATGAGTAATGAACGAGAAATGCAGAATAAAAAAGATCAACAGCTAGAATCATTTCGAGTGGAAGATGAAGGGAAAAAATTGACAACCAATCAAGGATTAAAAGTTTCTGAAGATGAATTTTCCCTTAAGGCTGGCGAACGTGGGCCAACTTTAATGGAAGACTTTCATTTCCGTGAAAAAATGACTCATTTTGACCATGAACGGATTCCTGAGAGGATTGTTCATGCCCGTGGATTTGCAGCACACGGTGAGTTCCAAGTATATGATTCTATGAAAGAGTTTACAAAGGCAAAGTTTTTGCAAGATCCATCTGTTAAAACACCTGTTTTTGTCCGCTTCTCTACAGTAGCAGGTTCAAAAGGTTCTGCTGAGACAGTTCGAGATGCTCGTGGATTTGCGACTAAATTTTATACTGAAGAAGGAAACTACGATTTAGTGGGTAATAATATTCCTGTTTTCTTTATCCAAGATGCAATTAAGTTTCCAGATTTAGTTCATGCCCTTAAGCCAGAACCGCATAATGAAATCCCACAAGCACAATCAGCTCATGATACATTTTGGGACTTCATTGCAAACAATCAGGAATCTGCCCATATGGTCATGTGGGCAATGTCAGACCGATCCATCCCCCGCAGCTTCCGAATGATGGAAGGCTTCGGAGTCCACACTTTCCGATTTGTTAATGAAGAAGGTAAAGCTCATTTTGTTAAGTTTCATTGGAAGCCGGTGCTTGGTATTCATTCGCTTGTGTGGGATGAAGCACAGAAAATTGCTGGTAAAGACCCCGATTTCCACCGTCGTGACTTATGGGAATCGATTGAAAATGGAGATTATCCTGAATACGAACTAGGTGTTCAGCTTATTAGCGAAGAGGATGAATTTAACTTCGACTTTGATGTACTCGATCCGACAAAGATATGGCCAGAAGAAGAAGTACCTGTGAAAATCATCGGGAAAATGACATTAAACCGTAATGTAGATAATGTATTTGCTGAAACGGAGCAAGTTGCCTTCCATCCAGGACATGTAGTACCGGGAATTGATTTTACAAATGATCCTCTCTTGCAAGGTAGATTGTTCTCCTATACGGATACACAGCTGATCCGCTTAGGAGGTCCTAACTTTCATGAGCTGCCGATTAATAGACCGGTATGCCCTTTCCATAATAACCAGCGAGATGGGTATGGGCGTCAAACGATTAATAAAGGACAGGTAAGTTATCATAAAAACTCTTTAGCAGCTAATACACCACAACCAGCATCTGAAGAAGAAGGAGGCTATGCTCATTATCAGGAGAAGGTAGAGGGGCGTAAAGTTCGTAAAAGAAGTGAAAGCTTTAAAGATCATTTTTCTCAAGCTAAATTATTCTGGAATAGTATGAGCGAGGTTGAAAAAAATCACATTATTGAAGCGTTCAGTTTTGAGCTCGGAAAAGTTCAAAGTAAGTCGGTTCAACAGCAAGTCGTTGAGATGTTTGCCCATGTAACATCGGATTTAGCAAAGCCGGTAGCTGAGGCGATTGGAGCGAATCTACCTCAATCTGAAGGTTCTAGTGTGACAAAATCTTCTCTGGCTCTTAGTCAGGAAAATACAATTAAAAAGCCTGATACTCGTAAAGTTGGGGTTATTATAGATAATGGATTTAACGGAGACGAAGTGAAGCAAGTTCTTAATGAGCTTCAGTCTAAAGGGATTCAAGCAGAGTTTATCAGTGATAAATTAGGCATTAAAAAATGCGCAGGAGGCAGCGAAATTGAAATTGATCACACCTTCCTGACTGGCGAATCTGTATTGTTCGATGCTTTATATGTAGTCGGTGGAAAGGAAGTTGATCCATCGTTTAAAGACGATGCTGTGTACTTTATTAAAGAAGCTTATGCTCACTTCAAGCCAATCGGGGCGACTCATGTAGGTATTAAGTGGCTAGAAGAACAAGAAATTGTAGAAAAAGAAGGAGTAGTAACTGGAACTGATATGAACATTTTCAGTCAAAACCTTACTGGAGCGGTTATGGAACACCGCCATTGGAACCGTTAAACGATTCCAATGCATATGTATGCAGAGAGGGGACATGTCCCTTCTCTTTTTTGTCTTTTTGTAAAGGACAAGTTATTCTAATATAAATGTAGTTTTATACATATATCAAGAGAAATATAGTGAAAGTATTTAGTGAGGCTAAATAAATCGTCAGGAAATCAACCCTTCCCATACAAATATAGTTTCTAAAAATAATAAAAAAATAAAATTTTCTGTTAATACTGTTTACAATCTTGTAATAGTGTAGTAATTTTGTATGTGTCAAAAAGACTATTTTAGAGGAGGATGTCATGATTAAAAGCAAATTCTTCAGAGCTGGTGTTTGTTCTATTGGTATGGCTTTGGCACTTGTGGGCTGTGCAAGCGAACCAACATCTAATGGCGAAACGACAGATGAGACTGGGCAAGGAGTAGAAGCAGAAGGAGGCGGCGAGCTTGTAGTAGCGGTTTTATCGGATGCTACGTCACTTGATCCGCATACGTCTAGTGATGTTCCAAGCGGGAATATTCAGTCAAATATCTACCAAACACTCGTAAAGTACAACACCGACATGGAACTTGAGCCTCTGTTAGCAGAAGAATGGACGCCGGTTGAAGAGGACGTTTGGGAGTTTAAGCTTCGGGAAGATGTGTATTTCCATGATGGCAGTGAATTTAACGCTGAAGTCGTAAAGGCGAATGTTGAACGTATCTTGAATGAAACAACAGCATCTCCGCGTGCTATTCTTTTTGAAATTGTGGAAGAAATTAATGTAGTAGATGACCATACAATTCAGTTTAAAACAGAGCAGCCATTTGCTCCGCTTCCTGCTCATATGGCACATTATGCATCAAGTATGATCAGTAAAGAGGTTATTGACGGGGATAACGAAGCAGTAGAAAATGGAGAACAGCCTGGTACATATGTAAATGAAAACCCTATTGGAACTGGATTCTTTAAATTTGATAACTGGCAGCCTGGTGATCATCTCGTTCTAGATAATTTTGAAGATTATTGGGGTGAGAACGCTAAGGTAGATACAGTAACATTCAGAGTGGTACCTGAAGACTTAACACGTATTGCTGAGCTTGAGACAGGATCAGCTCATATTATTGACCCTGTACAGCCAAGTGATTTAAGCCGTGTTGAAAATATGGCTGGAACTGAAGCTTATGTTCGAAATGCCGCAAGTATCACATATCTCGGCTTTAATATGGAGAAAGAACCGTTTGATAATAAATTAGTTAGACAAGCGATTGCGATGACGCTTGATAAAGAAGCAATGCTTAATGGTATTTTAGATGGTACAGGTGAAGCTGCTATTGGCCCAATCAATGATACGAACTTCGGATTTAGCGAAGAGGTAGATGCGATTGAGCGTGATGTTGAAGGAGCGAAAGAACTTCTAGCTGAAGCGGGTTATGAAAATGGATTTAATACAACAATCTGGACAAATGATAATCGTGAACGTATTGATATTGCTGAACTTACACAAGCAAGCTTAGCTGAAATTGGGATTAATGTTGATATTCAAGTGGTAGAGTGGGGGGCATACTTAGATGCTACTACTGCTGGTGAACATGATATGTTTATTCTAGGCTTATCTCTTGGTACAGGTGATGCTGATTATCCTATGCACATGTTATTCCACTCTGATAGTGTAGGCTCTGGTAATCGCGTATTTATGCAAGATGAAGCGTTTGATCAAATGTTATATGAGGCACGTATAGAACAAGATGAAGATACGAGACTTCAAATGTATGTAGAGGCAACAAACTACTTAAATGAGGAATCACCGATGGCTTTCTTATATCACCCATCTCATATTATGGGAGTAGGGGAAGGTGTTGAAGGGTTCTGGTCTGATGCATCTGGTGTATATCAGCTGCAAGATGTAACGATTCAATAGAAGTAGTATAAAGTCAGCCAGGTGAGAAATGTTTCGCCTGGCTCTTTTTTGTGGAGCCTTTCTAATGATCTTAGTATAGTTTGTACCGCACTCATTTTTTATAGCTCAATGGAGCGTGCTAGCGTTCTGAGCTGGACTTGAAAGAAGAGGATATGACGTTTCTAGTAGTCTAATTGTGCCCAGTAGAAGGATATTAATGGAAATTTCATAATGTATACAAAAATGTATACAAGAAAACAAAATGTAAACTGTGTGTATACAAAAATGTGAACATGTATACAAACAAGTACACATGCTGTTTTGAAGCCATGTATACATAATAGTATACAAGTATACAAAAATGTAAACATGTATACTATTTGAATGCAACTATTGGGTGATTGACGGAAAGATGGTGCTGAGATACTCTTAAATAGAAATGGTAAAAGATAGATTTAGATCCATTAATCTATTTAGCCATTATTTTATATGGAAAGGTTTGATACATGTATGACGAAAAGTAGAATCGCAGCTATTGATGTTGGTAATGATTCAGTTAAAGCCTTATTTGGAAAAGCTGATTTTGAATTAAATATCCCAAATGTAATTGCTAGAGATACAGAGGATCGTCCTGTTATTGGAATTGAGGAATTAAATGATAAAGATCCTTTAGAAGGAATACATATCCGTGTCCATTCACCCGCATTAAATGATAATAATGCGATCTATCGTGTGGGGAATTTAGCGACAAAAAGCGACAATGCGACAGAGCTTGACCCAGGCAGCAGTAAATCTGAAGAAGATCAAACGCTTGTTATGCTTTTTGCTACATTAGCGCTTGATGCAGTTCGTGCGGAAAACGGCGAGCTGTTTAAAAAGTCTAATCAAGTAATTGATGCAAATTATACGTTAGGGACGGGCTTGCCGCTTCGTGAAGTAAAAGAAGGAAAAGATGTTGGATATCGTTCTCAGCTTCTAAGCTCTGTTCACCAAGTAGAGTTTTTAGTGACACCTAAATACCAAGGATTAAAAGTTAACATCCGCTTTGACCAAGTAAAAGTATATCCAGAAGGCTTTGCTGCCTACATTAACTTAGTAATGGATAAAGATTTAAATATTATTAATCGTGATCTAGTAGATAAGCGTATTTTAATTCAAGATATCGGCGGCCTTTCAACAGATATCGCTGTTATTAAAAACCGTAATGTTGATGATGATAAGGCTCAAGGCTTTAACCTTGGGGTGTCTGAATCTCTTGAGGCCATCCGTGAAGAAATTAGAACGAAACACGGTGTTGAGCTAGATACTCGCCGCGATGTAGTTGAGGTCATTACGAAAAAGCAAGACCGCAATCACATCATGGTTAAAGGAAGCCGTACGAGTGTTCATGACATTACAGACCGCATTTTATTTGAACTTGCGAAAAAGCAATACCGCCATCTTCGTAACGTATGGCAAAAGAATTCGCAAACAGAGATTTGCTACTTTGTAGGCGGCGGTGCGATGGTATTAAAAGAGTACTTGAAAACATTAAATAATAATTTAGACGGTTATAATATTGCGTTCTTTGAAGATGAGAAAGAGAGCATCTGGATGATGGCTAATGCATACTACAAGCTGATTGCTGATTTTGATCGTAAAAATAATCAAGTCGCAGCAGCGAAAGATCCTCAGTCTCATCAAGAGAAAAAAGCGGCTAAGAAATAATAGGTGCTATGATGAAAAAAAAGGGGTCAACAGGAATTGAAAGGGGGCAGGCGATTACTTTTCGCCTTCCTTCTGATACTCCTGATCATATTCTAAGGCAGCTTCAGAAGTTAAAAGAGACGGAGAGAAGAAACTTTTCAAGCAAGATGGCTGAATATGTATTAGAAGGGGTAAGCCATTCACTTTCACAAGACAGAGAAACGGTTACG
This sequence comes from Alkalihalophilus pseudofirmus OF4, assembly GCF_000005825.2. Lineage (GTDB taxonomy): Bacteria > Bacillota > Bacilli > Bacillales > Bacillaceae_D > Alkalihalophilus > Alkalihalophilus pseudofirmus. Next base: position 3,790,437 of record NC_013791.2, on the reverse strand, counting down.
ATTCCTTTGCCTAAACAGTTAAGCAAGGAACAGCGTAATTGGCTTAAGCACTCTCATTCTGAAGCCTTGTTAGGGAGCATTGTTTATCAGCTGCTGGCTGATCCGATGCGTGCCACATCTGTTTTAGCGGCTCTCAATAGTTCTTCACTTGATATTGATGAGGCTCTTTATCTTCAAGAAATTGAGCTTTCTTCTTTTGATGATCAAAAAGAAGCTATAGAAGAAGTTGCAGCAACAGAAGAGGAGGAGCATACACCTCCTCGCACATCAGATGATGAACTTATGAACTTTGACTGGAGCCAAATGAACAAAGAACAGGCAGCTACAGAAGAGTTAGAGGATACTGAAGAAGAGGATGCCGATGATTTGTTAGGTGATTTTCTTTCTAGAATGAATAAGTGAGTAGGACAGCTTACTTCTGATTTGTATCGGGGGGAGCTGTTTTTTTATGGTTTTGCCTTATTTGGGAATGATATAGATGAGGTGATTACCATGTATGATTGTGTCATTGTTGGAGGCGGAATTGCTGGTCTGCAAGCAGCTATTCAATTAGGAAGATACGAGCATCGTGTCCTTGTCATTGATAGCGATGGAGGCAGATCATTATTATGTAAAAGTTATCATAATATATTAGGTTACCCCTATGGTGTAAGTGGAGACTATTTACGATCAATTGGAAAAGAACATGCTGTACGATTAGGAGTCCAGTTTTTACAAGGGAAAGTTGAGACCATAAATAAGCATAAAACTTATTTCACTCTTCAAACCGATCACAGAGAAGATATATTAGGAAAGCGAGTATTGCTTGCTACTGGAATTATGGACCGGTTTCCTAAACTTGAAGGGCTGCTTCCTTGTCTTGGGAAAAGCGTGTATGTTTGCCCGGACTGTGACGGCTATGAAATTAAAGACATGAAAACTGTCATTATAGGGAGTGGCGATGTTGGAGCGAATATGGCCCTCACTCTTCTTTATTGGAGCAAGAACTTACTGTATATAAACCATGAAAAAAAGACAGTTTCTAAAGATTTGCTTAAACAACTTAAAGAAAAGGGCGTTGAATATATCCAAGAAGAGGTTTCAGCTTTGACGGAAGAGGATGGACTTCTTTTGGATGTGAGATTAAAGAACGGAAATGTGATAAAGGTAAATAAGGGGTTCATTGCGTTTGGCGGGAATGAGGTGCGTTCTGATTTGGCTCAGCAGCTAGGAGCTGAGAGGCTTTCTAACAAGCATATCGTAGTCGACCCTCGCTCTAAAATGACCTCAGTGGAGCATGTATGGGCAGCAGGCGATGTAGCTGCTCACTCAGAACAAGTGACGATTGCGATGGGAGAAGGGTCTCAGGCAGCCATATGGATTCATAAATCCCTATGCTAATAAATAAACACAATGGTCCAAAGGCCATTGTGTTTTATTTGCATTACGCTCGTAAATCTTCTAATAAATGAATCAGATAAATTAGTTCTTCCTCTTTTAATTCTTCGAGGGCATGCGTAAACTGCCTTAGTAATTCAACCATTTCAGGACTGATCGTTTCACTTGCTGATTCAATTATCATTCCTGTGACAGCTCCAACAAACGTCGACAGCTGAATGGCTGGATTTTTTGAGATGTTCAGCATATTAAGAGTAAGATGTTGTATGTTAGGACCTTGGTTATTTAAATAAACGAGAAGAACTCCTAAAAACTGAGCACATACCTCAATTTTATAAGGGGCATGGGGCATACGTTCTAGCAAGGGAGTGATTTGATTATCTAATGATTTCGTTTGATGGATAAAAGCCAGCACATTTTCTTTAATACCCATCCATTCTTCTTCGCTTGTGATATGAACTCTTTCTTTAAGAAACATATCCTTCGATTTTTCTGTAGGAACAAAAACGACAAGGGAACGTCCTGTTTCATTAGGATTGACTGAATATGTTTTCTCAAGGAATTGATGCTTTTCGAGCTCTTTTAAAATATCGTAGGCGGTCCATTTGCTGACACCAATCGTTTTAGCGATCTCGGAGTAATGGATCGGTTCATTTGTTTTAGCATAGATATGAACTAACTCCTCTAAAAATTGTTTTCGCCGGTTTGTCAGGCTCAATCGTCTACCTCCTAGTTTAAATAAACATTTACTTTGAGTTTTTTGGTCTTTTGGGTATATAGTAAATATATATATAAATAGTATAGCAATTAAAGATACTTTCTTATACTTTTTGGGTTTTTTGGGCATAAAATGAGCTAAAAGAGGGGGGATATCATGCGTATATGCTATTACAGGTCGTATCAGGCTATTTATAAAATCATTTCTACCTTCCTGCCTTGGCGCTATCCTTCTTTACTAGAAGGAGAAGGCAGCTTAGATGAACTTCCTGCCATTATTAAAGATAAACAGGTCGATTGTTTGTTAATCGTAACTGACCAGGGAATCATTTCAGCAGGCCTGCTGTATCCTTTTGTGGAACAAGTAAAGAGTCTTTCTATTGATGTGTGTATTTATGATAAGACCGTACCGAACCCGACCATTCAAAATATAGAAGAAGCATTGGAACTTTACCATTCCAATCGATGCATAGGGATTGTTGCATTTGGAGGTGGGTCTTCTATTGATTGTGCAAAAGGAGTAGCAGCACGGGTGGCTCGGCCGGATAAAAGGATTTCAGAAATGAGAGGTCAGTTAAAAGTGAAGAAAAAAACCCCTCTTTTGTTTGCTGTACCGACGACATCAGGGACCGGGAGCGAAGCGACATTAGCGGCCGTCATCTCTCACACAGAAACTCAGGAGAAGTATGCAGTTAATGATCCTGTTCTTATCCCTGATTATGCTGTGCTTGATCCTCTTTTGACTATAAAGCTCCCTGCTCATATTACGGCAGCTACGGGAATGGATGCATTGACGCATGCTGTTGAAGCATATATTGGCAGAAGCAATACGGAAGAAACGAAACAATGCAGTTTGCAATCAGTGAACCTCATTTTTAACCATTTACCAACAGCGTATTCGGATGGACTGAATAAAGAAAGCCGTAAGTCTATGCAGAAGGCGTCTTATTTAGCAGGTGTGGCTTTTACCAGGGCATATGTCGGATATGTCCATGCTATTGCTCATACACTTAGCGCGTTTTACGGTGTACCTCATGGGCAAGCGAATGCGATCATTCTACCTCATGTTTTAGAGTACTATGGCTCATCAGTATATAAGCCATTAGCGGAGTTAGCTGAGGCAGCGGAGATTTGTGCGTCGGAAGAATCGGATAAAGAGAAGGCCGTAAAGTTCATTAGATCAATTAAAGAACTTAATGCCGCTATGAATATTCCAGATAAAGTGAGCGATATCAAAGAAGAGGATATTCCTTTAATGGTAGAGAGGGCGCATAAGGAAGCGAACCCGCTCTATCCTGTACCGAAAATCTTGCTGAAAGATGATCTTACCCGTCTTTATCATTTAATTAAAGAGTAAAATAAAAAGAGGTATGAGCACTTATGCTGCTCTACCTCTTTTTTAATGGAAACGAAGATTGCACCCTCTATTTAACGAACAACTTCTGAAACAATTTCAAATGAGCGGAGTCGTGCTTTGTGATCATAAATTTGTGCATTTACCATCATTTCATCAGCTCCTGTTTCATCTAAGAACGCTTGCAGCTGCTCTTGTACCATCTGCTTGTCTCCAATGACAGATGAACCTAGCTGCTGGTTAAGTGTTTGTTTTTCAAATGGTGTCCATAAGTCATCCATGCTATCAACTGGAGGCTGGAGCTGCGTTGGCTGATTACGAACGAGATTTAAAAATTGCTGCTGCATCGATGTCGATAAACGATGTGCCTCATCAGCGGTATCTGCCGCAATGACATTAACTCCTACCATCGCATATGGCTCATCTAGAACTTTTGATGGTTTGAAGTGATCACGATACACTTTTAATGCAGGCAATGTGTTATCAGGTGAAAAATGGCTGGCAAACGCAAATGGCAGGCCGAGTGTCCCTGCTAATTGCGCACTGAACCCGCTAGAGCCTAACAGCCAGATCGGAATATCAAGTCCTTCTCCAGGCACAGCACGAACGCGAAGCTCTTCAGTTGGCTGCAAGTATTCACGTAATTCGGCAAGCTGCTCTGGAAAGTCTTGGCCGTTGCTTCTGCGGTCACGTCTTAACGCATAAGCCGTCATTTGATCGGTCCCTGGTGCCCTGCCAAGGCCGAGATCAATTCTTCCGGGGAATAAAGACTCTAGTGTCCCAAACTGCTCTGCAATAACTAACGGGGCATGGTTTGGAAGCATAATCCCCCCGGAACCTACTCGGATGCTGTTTGTATGAGCGGCAACATGTCCGATGACTACAGACGTAGCAGAGCTGGCAATACCAGGCATATTATGATGCTCAGCCAGCCAATACCGCTCGTAACCCCATTTTTCAGCATGTTGAGCTAGGTCGACTGTATTTTTAAATGAATCACGAGGCGTTCCTCCTACAATAACCGGTGCAAGGTCAAGAACGGAAAATTTAATATCTTTCAGCGTTTTCGCTTTTTGATTTAATGACATCATCTCAACTCTTTTCATCAGATAGTACTTGGAAGGTACCGTGCACAACATAGTATGCGCGCGAATAGTTCAAAACTTCCATATATATATTGTAACAACTATCTTTCGGGTAGCGTAATAAAACGACTTGAAAGATTGAAAAAGTGGTAAAGCTCCTGTCACTAATTAAACTTTTGCAAAAGATGGTCGACGAGATTGTTTAAGCAAAAAAGTAGGATATGAGCAAGAGGTGTCGAATGAAAAGAGAAATAGATAAAGGAGTGGTTCCTATGGCAACGATTGAAGACTTTTTAGAATTAGATATCCGAATTGGCACGATACAAGCAGCCGAACCGCTTGTAGGCGCTCGCGTGCCTGCCATTAAGCTTACGATTGATTTTGGAGAAGAGCTTGGTATAAAAGGTTCAAGCGCTCAAATTACTAAACGATACAACCCAGAAGAGTTGATAGGCAGGCAAGTGACAGCGGTTGTCAATTTTCCACCGAGAAGGGTAGCTGGATTTAAGTCAGAGGTACTTGTGTTAGGCGGTGTGCCTGAAGAAGGGGACGTGGTGCTGTTAAAGCCCGATACAAATTTACCAAATGGCACAAAAATAAGCTGAAAACCTCCCAATCAATGGGAGGTTTTATTTTTGGGCTGTTTTATTTGTTTTAGAAAGCCTTTTATAGCAGGGAACCAGTCAAGCAGCAGCAGGGTAATCCCCATAAGTAGAGACAGGCCCGTCCAAAAGGAAATGCCGGTTGAAATGGAGGAATAGCCTCCATCAAAGTAGTTCGCTTCTGTTGAATTCAAGTTCATGACCATCATCGCGGCTGTCATATGTTTAGAGGCATATAAAAAAGCAGACACTGCAATAAAAAAGCAGCCTAGAATTACTTTATTTGACATACACTTTAACTCCTCATCCAGTATTTACCTTAATGTTACTACGAAATGGCTGATCATGAATGAGAAATTAGGGCTAAACGTGAAGAAAACCTCGCAAATGCGAGGTAATACTAGAGGCAGCACCCGGATTCGAACCGGGGATGAAGGTTTTGCAGACCTTTGCCTTACCGCTTGGCGATGCTGCCATATCTTTATACCTTACAATATGCATTAGATTGGGGTTTAGAACCAATAAGTTAAAGTCGATCATATAAAGCCAACCATATAAAGTCTAACCATGATGTTTGAAAAGCGAGTGAAAGGGTATCTTAATTACATAAAAAGGAGGCGTTATCCTTGGGACGATTAATTAAACGTATTATCAAGTGGGCACCTATTATTTATCCGATCGTAAGAAAGTTTTTAAATAAACGCAAACAGCAAAAGCATACAAATCCAGGATCCCCTAGATCCTAGAAATTAAGTCGGTCTCACAAGCGTGAACCGGCTTTTTTCATCTGGATTCATAACTCCTTCATGTTTAAACTCTCCGTAGGAATCATTCTTTAGCCTCCCTAACAAAAACATATTTCGCTTATAGGAAAAATTAGTTAGAATAAACAGAAAGAAGTCTGCTTTTAGGTCGATATAAAAGAAAAGGTCTAATCGAATCATGTTATAGATATCTGCGCAATTCTGCTAGAAAGAGGTGATTTGATGAATGAGAGCATTGGAAATAAGACGATTCAATTAAGAAACATCATAAAAACGTTAGAAGAGCTTCATGATATTGTATTTTTGATGGAGTACGTAGAAGGACGTTTTAAATATGCTTATTTCAGTCACGGGGCACTAGAATATGCTTCTTTAACCGAAGACTGCCTAGGGAAATATATAGATGATGTGTACCCTGCTTATATCGCAGAACACCTCCAACAAATGTATCTTGAAGCGATTCATAAAAGAAAACCTGTAACCTATAAGGATAAAATGAATGTTGATTCGATGAATCAAATGGGTAAGTCAGTGATCACCCCGATCGTAGAAGAAGATGGTTTCATTAACTATTTATTATGTTTCACAGAAAAGCTGACTCATGATGACTTTTTTGACTCGCTGACCGGACTGCCGAGCATTAAGGGTTTAAAAGAAAAGCTTGAGAGCAAAGTAAAAAATGCACCAGATAAGCAGCTAGCTGTATGCTATTTGAAAATTAATCAATTTGAGCGGATTGTGGACTTGATTGGCCATGAATCGATGGATGAATTTACGGTTGAAATGACAAATCGTATGCTGCGTGTCCTGCAATTTGAAGAAAGCGGATTGGCTCGGGTTGCTGGAGATGAATATATTTTTTATGTTGTGTCTGATAAGGAAATTTGTCAGGTAGCTGCTGAGATTCAACGTCAGCTTCAGGCGCCGTATTTAATTGATGAAATGAATTTATCGGTACAGTCCGTTATGGGGATCGCCTACAAGCGTAACGAGGAATTGCCGATTGAACATTTAATTAACCAATCGTATCACGCTATGTTTCAAGCGAAGCAAAAAGGCGGACAAGCTATTACGGTCTTTAATTTTAATAAGCATACGAACGAAGTGATGAATAAGCCTATTCTAGAACGTGAGCTCCGTAAAGCGATTTCTAGAAAAGAATTGACTCTTTATTTTCAGCCAATTGTTCATGTGGAAACGTCAACCGTTCATTTCGAGGCACTTCTTAGGTGGTTTAGTCCTAAGCTAGGCACGATTCCGCCTGATGTATTTATACTCGTTGCAGAAGACAGAGACTTCATCCAGCTGATCGATGAGTGGGTCATTGAAAAAGCGTGTGAGTTCCTGCGATCATTAAACGATCCTAAAGCAAAGGTGGCTGTTAATTTATCTCCTAAAACATTAGCCGCACCGTCTATCGAAAGCCGCTTAATTGAAGGGATATCGGAATATGGAATTTCTGCAGAGCAGATTGAATTAGAAATAACAGAGCATTCCTTATTAAAAAATGAGCAAGCGATTATTCATAAGTTATCACGCTTAAAAGAGGTAGGTTTTAGTGTAGCAATTGATGATTTCGGTGTCAGTAATGCTTCATTGAACTATTTACGTCTGCTGCCGGTCGATAAAATTAAAATCGATAAAGTCTTTATTCATAATATCGAAAACGAGACGAAAGAATATCATATTGTCCATTCGATTATTTCGCTTGCTAGAAAACTTGGACTGCGTGTAACTGCAGAGGGTGTGGAAACAAGCGAGCAGGCAGAAATGCTTTTAGAATCTAAATGTGATGAGCTGCAAGGGTACTATTTTTCAAAACCTGTAGATGAGCATTCATTACCAGAAGCAGTTAAAGAGCTTCAAGGCCGGCTTAAAGTATTAGTTAACCAGTAAAATAAGCTCGATCTGAGTTACAGCCTCAGATCGAGCTTATTTTTTATTACATATTAACAGGGTGATCTTCTTTTAAGACAAGAATGACTTTACCTTGATCTAGTTTGTTCTCTAAATTTTCTGCTTCTGCTTCAGTGAAGCCGAGCTCTGAGAATTTAGCGCGCAGTTCATCACCTTTTTTGCGGAACACATTCTTAATGGAGGTACCAAGACCTACTTCGCTCGCTCCAACTGTATTGGCATCTGAATTATCTGCAATGCGGTCTGTACGATCATCATCATGTGTGATGACATACATTGTTGCTGGGTCTACACCTTTAGCCTTCAATGTTTCAATTTCACGTACAACTTCTTCGTCATTTTGGAACTCTTTATAGTTTGGTTTCATCGTTATCGCCTCCTTGGTGAAAATTTACCCGTCTCAGACATTTTAAAACCTGAGAGGTGTTTTTTTCGAGGCTGTATAGAGGGGAGAATTGCCACGAGCCAAGCAGTATCAAAGGGTTATTTTTAATTTGTGAAATTATGAAAATAAGACATTTTCCATGTCGTTGTGCACTGATTGTCTAAAAGGTGTTTAAGAAACGTACAAAATAGGAAAAGCTTTTGTAGGTACTTTTCATATAAGGAGGCAAAAGGATGGATCCACATAAATTATATATAGCAGGGGAGTTTATTGATTCAACGTCAGAGGAATTTATAGATGTCGTTAATCCTTCTACAGAAGAAGTGATTTCAAGGATTGCAAACGGTACTGAAGAGGATGCAAACAAGGCAATTGATGCCGCGTATGATGCGTTGCAATCATGGAAGACGGTTCCTTCAAATGAAAGAGGAAAAATTGTCCGAGAGTTAGGGGATGCCCTTAAAGAAGAAAGAGAAACATTTATACGTCTTCTAATCGAAGAGCAAGGTAAGAGTTATGACCTTGCAGTGGGCGAAGTCGATATGGCAATTGATTATTTTTATTATATGTCTGAATGGTCGAGAAAAATCGAAGGTGAAATCGTTCCAAGTGATCAGAAGAATGAACAAATTTTCATACACAAAAAGCCGATTGGTGTAATTGCAGGAATTGTGCCATGGAATTTCCCAGTGTTTATTTTGGCTAGAAAAGTAGCCACTGCGTTAATTGCAGGCTGTACGATTGTGCTTAAGCCGAGTCAGCAGACTCCAAACACAGCAGCGAAATTTAATGAGCTTGTTCACCGTTCTTCCTTGCCAAAAGGGGTTTATAATTTTGTGACGGGTAAAGGCTCCGAAATTGGCAACGTCATGGCATCACACCCTAAAGTAGGGATGGTGACGATGACCGGGGGCATTAAAGCGGGAACGAAAGTAATGGAGGCCGCTGCCCAGCAGATTACAAAGGTTAATTTAGAATTAGGCGGGAAGGCACCAGCAATCGTTACAAAGCATGCTGATCTCGATCTGGCTGTGAAAAGCATTAAAACGTCACGCCTGACAAACTCAGGGCAGGCTTGTACAAATGCTGAGAGAGTATATGTTCATGAGGATGTAGCAGATGAATTTCTACTGAAAATGGTTGATGTGATGAAAGCTGCAACGTATGGCAATCCGCTAGAAGATAAAAAGGCGGATATAGGGCCATTAATTAGCAAAGATCATTTAGAGGGCATTTATGATATGGTGAAAGAAGCCGTGAAAGACGGGGCTACGATTCTTGTCGGAGGACAGCCAGCTGAAGTAGAAAAAGGCTTTTTCTTTGAACCTACCTTGTTAAAAGACGTGAAGCATGATTCGGCGATTATGAAAGAAGAAATTTTCGGGCCCGTTCTTCCGGTCACAACTTATCGTGATTTTGATGAAGTGATTGAAATGGCGAATGATTCCGAGTACGGGTTATCGTCTTCTATTTACAGTGAAAATTATCATGAAGTGATGCGTGCCACTGCTCTCTTGGAATATGGCGAGACATTTGTTAACCGTGAGAATTTTGAAGCGATACAAGGGTACCATGCTGGCATGAGAAAATCAGGGCTCGGCGGTGCTGATGGAAAACACGGCTTAGAAGATTATTTAGTTACACATGTTGTGTATATGCAATATAAAGAAGATTAAGAGGAGGAGGGTTGACCTGCATAATGGTCAGCCCTCTTTGCAGGTGTTAAACAGAATCTTTCTTACATACATAGATCAATTGCTTGCTCTTTGCATGCATTGGTGTCTTATTCCAATCGCTATAAGCGTGTAAAATGGTAAATCCATGTCCTTCTAGGAGCCGTTTCATTTCTTGTGGGAGAACATAGCGAAGGCGGATCGTTTCTTTCTCTTTTTGTACCTTTTCCCCATCTATTTTTATCACTTGTGATACGCATTCTAGCACTTGCTCTAGGGGGTGATAAATGTCTTCATAAACCTCTGTGACCTTTCTGCCAAGATGATCTGTGAAGGATGCCTCATACGGTTTCACCCCTAAAATATCTTCTATTTCTAGAAAACGAGTACCGAACAAGAAAATTCCTTCCTCCTCAAGGTGCGCATGAATCCCGCTTAAGAGGGCATCCTGCTCTTCATTGGTTAAGAAATGTTGAAAGGCATTACCAACTAGAAAAAGAAAGGGACTCTGTACTGAGAGATCTAGTTTTGTTGCATCCTGCAGGTGGAAATCTACTTTGACATTTTTGGATTCTGCTTTCTTCCTAGCGCGGTCTAACATTCCTTGGTGAATATCGACCCCAATGATGTGATGGCCTCGTTCTGCTAGATATACCGCACTTCTTCCCGTGCCGCATGCAAGGTCAATAATCGGGCCGTGACATATATCAGCATATTCTTCTATGAGAGATAAGTCTTTTGTGTACGTATCATTTTGAGCGTCATAAAGCAGAGGGTCATGGTATTTTTCAAGATTAGTTAATTTCAAACGGTTCACTCCTAAATCTGTTATTAGAAAATTCTAACACATTTGGTTGCAGCGGGGTACATTTAGTTCTATTTAGAATAATGATATAATCACCCTACAGAACAAGTACGTGCAACCCCCGTGCATGGCATGCGGGAAAATAGGCAATGTTGGGTGGACGAAATAGATGAACGAGTTAAAAGTAACGATAAACGATTCACATATAAAAAAAATAAAATCAGGCTCTCCTTTGCTTGAGAAAGAGGCGATCCAAAATATTAAGCCGTTAAAGGAAGAAGGAATGCTTCTCTCACTTGTTGATACGCGTGGAAACTTTATTGGCAGAGGCTATTATGGACGCCAGAATAAAGGGTATGGATGGATTTTAACGAGAAGTGAGCATGAAGCAATTGACTCTATGTTCTTTTTAGGGAGAATTCATCAGGCCATTAACCATAGAAACTCTTATTTTGAATCAAATGATACAACCGCATTTCGTGTATTTAATGGTGAAGGTGACGGAGTGGGCGGTCTCACAATTGATTATTATCACGGTTATTATGTGATGACATGGTACAGTGAAGGGGTCTATCGTTTCCGTGATTGGGTTATTGAAGCACTGCAGTCTGCTCCCAATTTTAAAGGGCTGTATGAAAAGAAGCGGTTCAATAAAAAAGGGACGTATGTAGAAGATGATGATTTTGTTACTGGAGACAGGGGAGAGTTTCCGCTGCTTGTTTTAGAAAATGGAATTCAGTTTGCAGTGTATTTAAATGATGGCCCGATGGTAGGGGTGTTTCTCGATCAAAAAGAGGTACGAAAAAAGATCCGTGATTCTTATGCAGAGGGTAAAACGGTACTGAATACATTCTCTTACACAGGAGCTTTTTCAGTAGCTGCAGCATTAGGCGGAGCGACCAAAACAACGAGCGTTGATTTAGCTAATAGAAGTCTCCCTAAGACGATTGAGCAGTTTAGTGTAAATGGAATCGATTACGAGGCCCACGACATTGTTGTTATGGACGTATTTAAATATTTTAATTATGCTAAACGTAAGGACTTGAGCTTTGATATAGTTATTTTAGATCCACCAAGCTTTGCTAGGTCAAAAAAACATACGTTCAGTGCACAGAAGGACTATACAAGTCTGCTGCAAGAAGCGATTCAAATTACGGAAGATAACGGGGTTATTGTGGCTTCTACAAACTGCAGTACATTTGGAATGAAGAAGTTTAAAGGCTTTATCGATCAAGCGTTTAAGAAGGAAGGATACCGCTACAAAATTGAAGAAAGCTATTCTCTGCCGCCTGATTTTAAAACGACGAAAGCTTTTCCTGAAGGAAACTATTTAAAAGTGGTTTTTGTAAGGAAGTTGATATAAGAAAGTGGATACAGTGAAACAGCCAGGCCCTATAATTAAAATGTACCCTATAGAGTAGACACTTAAAAAAAGTCTACCTATAGGGTACTTTTTTGTATAATAAATAACATTACTACTAGAGAAATACATCATGAGATGGGAGTACATAATGAGTAAAAAGGACTTTACTAAAAACGAGATTAAGCGATTATCATCTAATAAGTACGTTAGATCTGTTAGTTCAAAAAGCATCACTTATACAGATGAATTTAAACACATATTTATAGCGGAAAAAGAGAAAGGGAGGTTTGCCAGAGACATATTTGAAGTATGCGGATTTGACGTTGAAGTTTTAGGAACAGAAAGGATTAAATCAGCGAGTAAAAGATGGCAAAAAGCTTACAATCAAGACGGGTTAATGGGACTACGTGACACGAGAGCTGAAAATTCAGGGCGTACAAAGGAAAAGGAGCTTTCCATGGAGGAGAAGAATGCTCGCTTAGAAGCTCAAATTAACTTACTAAAGGCGGAAAACGAACTTTTAAAAAAGATTCGGTTCGCGGAAAGGGGGATGAAGAAATAGTCCTTCCCCCTAGCCAGAAGTATATCCTCATTCGTACTGTGATTGAAAAGTATCAACTGAAACATATGGTTAAATATCTTTGTGAATTAGCTGGTGTCTCAAGAAGCGGGTACTATAATTACTTTTCATTAAAGTCACAGGAACACAGGAAACAACGAGATAAAGCCGATCAAAAAGTGAAGAAGGTCATCCTAAAAGCTTTCCATTTTAAAGGTCGTAAGAAAGGGGCACGTCAAATTAAAATGACATTGGCGGGTCAATTTAGTGTTGTCTACAATTTGAAGCGGATCCGACGAATCATGAAGAAATACAACATTATTTGTCCTATTAGGAAGGCCAACCCTTATAGACGAATGATGAAAGCTACACATGAACATCGGACAATGCCAAACTTATTGAATCGGGAGTTTAGGCAAGGTATTCCAGGAAAAGTCCTCTTAACAGATATCACCTATTTATTTTACGGTAAAAATCAAAAGGCTTACTTATCAACCATAATAGATGGTACCTCTGGACAAGCTTTGGCTTATCATGTGTTAGACCGCCTAACGATGGACTTAGCTACAGACACTCTTTTAAAGTTAAAGAAGAATAGAAACTTCAAGAAAGCAAAGGATGCTTTCATTCACTCGGATCAAGGATTTCATTACACAAGTCCTGCTTTTCAAAAGTTAGTGAAGAAGATGGGATATCATCAGTCGATGTCAAGACGAGGAAACTGTTGGGATAACGCCCCTCAGGAATCTTTCTTTGGCCACCTTAAGGATGAAGCCTCTATTAAAGAATGTTCAACTCTAGATGAAGTAAAAAAAGAAATGAAACGATATATGACCTACTACAATCACTATAGATACCAGTGGAATAGAAATAAGATGACCCCTGTTCAGTACAGAGATCATCTTATTAAGGCTGCCTAGGCTTTTTAAAAATGTCCTTTACAAAGGGTACACTTTAAATAAGAGCCTGGCTTGTTTTTTTAATTAGCAAATACGTGGCTGCCAATACGATGTTCTACTGTTCTTGTTTGGATCCATTCAGATGTCGCGATGTCTGGGTTAAAATAATATAATGCCCCCTGGCTTGGATCAGTACCTTTGTATGCTTCTCTTACGGCTTGGTATGCTGTCGCATCAGGTGTTAACTCATATTGTCCATCATGAACCGCAGTAAATGCATTACGCTGGTAGATGACACCGGCAAGAGTTTGAGGAAATTCATCAGACTCTACTCTATTTAATACAACACCAGCTACGGCTACTTGTCCTTCAAAAGATTCTCCACGTGCTTCACCGTAGACAATTTTTGCTAACTTATGTACTTCTTCTAATAAACTATGTGTAGCAACTCCTGCAAGTCCGTCTACAACTAACCCAAAATCACTTTGGAAGTTTCGGACAGCCTGGTCGGTTTGAGGTCCGTAGTAACCCGTTGCATCTGTATCTAAGTAATCTAGTTGAATTAACTGCTTTTGTAACTCTTCTACCTCTGCACTAGTATCTCCTTGTTTCAGCAAGCTGTGAGCTTGTCCTTCTGTTGGTGAAATGAAAAATAGAATAGCTAATGCTACAAATGTTTTACTTAACAAAAATAGTTGTTTCATGTCATCACTCCTCATAAGATTCCTGTATGTATTGACCAAAACTGTTTACCACGAATGAAGCTTTTTTAAACATTGCTGTTTAAAATGTCTCAGTCTATACAGGGTGATTGTTGATTAATTTTATTGTTTCATAGCCTTTCTACTGTAAACAAGAGACCATCATCCGGGACACAAAGGATGTAAACAGGGACATTTTTATTTGTTTTACTCAAAATTAGTAAGATGACCTGCATAGAAGGACACATTTTTTCTTTTTTTTATATTTATTGGTAAAAAGATAGAATGAAGTAGTTGGTTATTTCAATATATTTACAAATATAATGACTAAATGACAGCAATTACCTTCTTTTTAAAGCGTTTGGCATACCATAAACTAGGCAGAAATAAATGAAGTTAACTTTTTCCGGTTGACATTAAAAAGGGAAGTTGAAATAATGTAGGCAATTGAATACATGTTGTTTTCTAGGGTTCCGCAGCGATTCAGCTGGACTGGTCCGAGAGAAAACCCACAATGAAACCAATTGTGACACGGAGGGATAAAAGCCCGGGAGATATTCTTTTTAGAAAAGAGTATGTCCCGGGCTTTTTTTGTTGTGATAAAGGAGGAGAAGAGAGAATGAGCAGGAGAACAAATGAGAAATTAAATGTAGAGTGGGGAAAGGTCGTCATTGCAGCATTTTTTGAGGTTGGCTGGGTAATTGGATTAAAACATGCTTCCCTGTGGTGGGAGTGGATGATCACGATCATAGCGATTGCGGTCAGCTTTTACTTGTTAATTCAAGCAGGGAAAAGACTGCCGGTTGGAACTGCCTATGCTGTATTTGTAGGGCTGGGTACTGCAGGTACCGTTTCTGCAGAATTTTTATTATTTGGAGAGCCGTTAGAAATAATAAAGGTTCTTCTGATAGGGTTGCTTTTAGCTGGGGTTATAGGATTAAAGCTTGTAACGAGTGAAGATCAAAGCCAGCATGAGAAAGGGGTGGAGTAAGAGTGGAATGGGTGTATTTAATTTTAGCAGGACTATTTGAAATGGCTGGTGTAGCAATGATTAATAAGTGGCATCATGACCATAAAATGACCAGCTTACTCATGCTAGGAAGCTCTTTTGTGATCAGCTTTCTATTCCTGGCAGCTTCGATGGAAGGATTGCCGATGGGGACGGCCTATGCTGTATGGACAGGAATCGGTGCAGCAGGAGGAGCGCTTCTAGGAATGATCTTTTATAAAGAATCAACCGATTGGAAAAGGCTTGTCTTCCTTGCAATGATTCTGAGCGCAGCGATTGGGCTTAAATTGGTAACATAGAACGTTTCACGTGGAACAATAAAGGATGTTTCACGTGAAACGCCAATGCGATATCTTTTTAACAGCGGGGGTGCTATCATAATTGGAGGATGATTTGTCGATATGTTTTGGAGAATTAATAGAAAGGGTGTTTGAATGAAAAAGTCTGTGGTACTAGCAGAAAAACCTTCCGTAGCTAGAGATTTAGCGCGTGTGTTGAAGTGTGAAAAAAAAGGAAATGGATACTTTGAAGGCTCAAAGTATATTGTGACCTGGGCTCTTGGTCATCTTGTCACACTAGCAGATCCTGAAAGCTACGGTGATACATATAAATCATGGAAACTAGAAGATTTACCGATGCTGCCGTCGAAACTTAATTTAGTGGTTATAAAAAAAACGAGTAAACAATTCCACGCCGTGAAAGCTCAGCTTAATAGAGGAGATGTGGAACAAGTCATTATTGCTACCGATGCGGGGAGAGAAGGGGAGCTCGTTGCACGGTGGATTTTAGCGAAGGCGCATTGTCATAAGCCGGTCAAGCGTTTATGGATATCATCGGTTACTGATAAAGCGATTCAAGAAGGGTTCTCTCAGCTGAAAGATGGAAAGAGATATGAACCCTTATATGATGCTGCAGTTGCTAGGTCTGAAGCAGATTGGTATGTAGGACTGAACGGGACTCGTGCATTGACAACGAAATATAATGCGCAATTATCTTGCGGGCGTGTACAAACACCGACACTTGCAATGATTGCTAAAAGGGAAGCAGATATCCAAGCATTTAAACCGAAGTCATTTGATCAGTTATTTATCACGGTAAAAGATAGTCTTCGCTTTCAGTGGTATCAAAAAGAGAGCGGAGAACGCAGAATCTTCGATGATCAACATGCCAAGAACTTAAAAGAAAAGCTTGAAGGAGAAAAGCTCACCGTTAAAGCAGTCAAGAAACAGAAGAAGAAAACGTTGGCGCCTAAATTGTATGATTTAACAGAACTGCAACGTGAGGCGAACCAGAAGTTTGGCTTCTCGGCAAAAGAAACGCTCTCCACGTTGCAAAAGTTATATGAACACCATAAGGCAGTAACGTATCCAAGAACAGATTCACGTTACTTATCGTCAGATCTGGTTGAAACACTAGACGACCGCTTAAAAGCATGTGATGTACAGCCTTACAGGAAATTCGTTTCAGACATAAGGAAGCGCCCATTGAAAGCGAACACTCATTTTGTTGATGACCGTAAAGTGACGGACCATCATGCGATTATTCCTACAGAGCAGGCCCCGGCACCTTCTGCTTTATCAGAAAGGGAATACAAGCTCTACCAGCTGATTGTTAGACGTTTTTTAGCTGTTTTGTACCCGGCATATGAGTACGAGCAGACTAAAATAGAGGCGGAAGCTTGTGGGGAACAGTTCGAGGCGAAGGGGGACCAAGTTCTCAAGTTGGGATGGAAAGTCGTGTATGACACAAAAGAAGAAAGCGAAGGGCTGCCTGTTGTAAAGGAAGCTGAAGAATTCACGATTAAGAATTGCACCCTCACAAAAGGGGAAACAAAGCCTCCCGCTCGATTTAATGAAGGGACATTGCTTTCTGTGATGGAGCGTCCTCAAGCTTTTATGGAAAATAAAACGGAAGAGATTGCCGAAACGCTTGGAAAGACAGGCGGGATTGGGACGGTTGCTACAAGAGCTGATATTATCGAAAAGCTTTTCCAATCCTTCTTAATTGAAAAGCGAGGGAAAGATCTTTTTATCACGTCTAAGGGCAAGCAGCTGCTTGATCTTGTTCCAGAAGATTTACGTACTCCTGCACTTACGGCTGAGTGGGAACAAAAGCTTGAAGCGATTGCGAATGGGAAGCTGACAAAGCAGGCTTTTATCTCTGACATGAAGCAGTATGCCAAATCAATTGTAGGGTCGATTAAGGCAAGTGATAAAACCTTCCGTCACGATAATATAACAGGAAGTAAATGCCCTGAATGCGGCAAACTGATGCTTGAAGTGAATGGTAAAAGAGGGAAGATGAGAGTGTGTCAGGATCGTGAGTGCGGCTATAAAAAGAATATAGCGAAGGTCACCAATGCTCGCTGCCCTAAATGTAAAAAGAAACTTGAGCTTAGAGGAGAAGGAGAAGGTCAAACATTTGCTTGTGTGTGCGGTCATCGTGAGAAGCTGTCGGTCTTTAATGAACGCAAAAAGAAAAATAAGCATAAACAAGTCTCAAAGCGTGAGGTTTCAAACTATATGAAAAAGCAAAACAAAGATGAAGACTTTGGAAATACCGCTCTTGCGGATGCATTAGCAAAGCTTAAATTAGATAAATAAAAAGACTAAGACCCTAGCCTGAGTTCACTCAAGTCAGGGTCTTTTCTGTCTTTATACTTTAAAACGATTCATTCGCTCAGTAAGAAGTTCACTTGCATCTGTCAGCACCTCAGCAGAGTCAGATACGGTAGCTAGGGCACGCATTTGTTCTTCTGTGGAAGCTGTTACTTCTTCAGCGGCTGCTGCTGATTGCTGAGAAATAGCAGCAATGTTTTCAATGGATGCGACAACAGAATCTTTACGTTCATTCATATGTCTTACTTCTTCTTTAATAAGGTCAATCGCTTGGATAATATCGCCTACAACGTATTCAATTTCATTAAACGAT
This sequence comes from Alkalihalophilus pseudofirmus OF4, assembly GCF_000005825.2. GTDB lineage: Bacteria > Bacillota > Bacilli > Bacillales > Bacillaceae_D > Alkalihalophilus > Alkalihalophilus pseudofirmus. Next base: position 3,772,296 of record NC_013791.2, on the reverse strand, counting down.
TGTTCTGTTGCGGCCACTGCTGTATTTTGTTCAGCTGTAATTGTCTTTGTAGAATGTACTTCACTAACGACTTTAGATGTTCCGCTTCGATCCCTTCAATTGTGTGGCGGACCTTTTCTGTCGCTTGAGAAGTCTGCTCAGCGAGCTTTCGAACCTCATTAGCCACAACAGCAAATCCTCGTCCGCTGTCACCAGCTCGAGCCGCTTCAATACTTGCATTTAAAGCGAGTAAGTTCGTTTGATTCGAGATATCGTTAATTGTATTAATTACTTGCTCTACTTCTTTGATGCGGTTAGCAAGAGTTTCAACGACACTCTCGACATTTCCAATTACTGTATTAAATGCTTTTGTTTTCTCTTGCAGAAGAGCTACTTGCGTAGAGCCTTTTTGGTTTTCTTCTGTTGCTTTTTTAGATAGAACGACCAATTCATCCGAGTGGTAATCGACTTTTTCAATTTGATTGGAAAGCTCGATCGTTAAATCTTTTGCCCCATCTACATCTTCCGCCTGCTGGGTAGAGCCGGATGCCACTTCGCTAATGGCATTTGCCACTTCCTCACTTGAAGCGATTGTCTCCTCAGAAACTGCACTTAGGCTTTCTGCCGAATCATTTACTTGTTCAACCGATGCTTGAATCGATTCAACCAACTCACGCATAGATCCTACCATGACATTAAAATCATTGGTCAATTGTCCGATTTCATCTTTAGATGTGCTGTTCATCGTCGTTGTAAGATCACCGTTTGCTACACGGCTTACTTCTTTCTTTAATGCAACGATTGGCTTAGTGATTCTTCTTGAGAAAATATAAGCAATACCGCCTGATAATAAAATAGCAGCAAGGGCGATTACAATGATCGTTGTGCGGATATCTCGAGCGCCAGCCATCATATTTTCATGTGAGAATACAGCGCCTGCCCTCCAGCCTGTTTCTGAAACTGTATTGTAATAAAGAAGACGGTTTTCTCCTTCTGATTGATAATCCATAAAGCCGTTATCATTAGATGATTGAATTAATTGGGACACAACCGGATGATCTGCTTGATTCCCGCTTAGTGTAGGGTGGACAAGAGCAATGCCAGATTGGTCAAATAAGAAAAAGTAGCCATCGTACCCAGGGCTGCTAGCATTAATAATCGATGTTAAGTTTTCTAAATATAAATCAAATGATACGACTCCGAGCACGGTCGTACCAGATGTTACAGCTTTGGCTGCAGTGACTACATATTCACCCGTACTAGCGTCTTCATAGGGCTCTGTCCAAATGACGGCTGCTGGATTTTCTTCTGCTGCTGTATACCAAGGACGCGTACGCGGGTCATAATCTGAACCTACATCAATAAACGGTTCCGTAAAAAATTCACCTTCGTTTGAACCGATATATGTAACAGCGATGTGTTCATTTAGGGAATTGAACGTTTGAAAGTCTTCGTTAACAATCGTCCACGCAGCTTCTTGTTCTTCTTCTGCTGCTTCGAGCATGTCTATAATGCGTCCATCTTGACTGTAACGGTCAAGAGATGATGCGAAATTCTCTAAATACAATGAGATGAGATCTGTTTTTTCTTGTACAAGGGACTCCCCTTCAACTCGAACATTGTCCTCAACCTGTTGTTTTACTTGAAAATACGTTAAAGTGGAAACAACACCTAACGTAATCAAGAGCAGCGTACAGATGAGGGTGATTACTTTTGCTTGAATCGATTTCACTTACTCCATCCTCCTTATAAATGCATACCTCTATATACATATCGGTTTAATAGTAGGAATTTTTAATAAAAAACGACAAAGGGGCTAGGTCAAAGTGCTTAAAATAGTTGATCTTCATCATGTAAGTCTTGTTGTGAAGGATTTAAATCAATCGATACAGTTTTATAAAGAAATTTTAAAACTTGAAGAAATAGAGCGTCCTGGCTTTGATTTCAGAGGGGCTTGGTTTCAAATTGGAGGAGGCCAGCTGCATTTAATCGAAGACCGTAACAAAATAGAAGAGAAGAAGATAATAGATCCAAGGGGGCATCACTTTGCTATTAGAGTAGAAGATTATGACCAGGCTTTAAGCTGGCTTAAGAAGAAGGGGATAGAGGTCATCGAAAAGCCGCTGAGCAAAAGCGGATTCGCTCAGATTTTTTGTCTCGATCCTGATGGGCATATAATTGAGCTTCATGTAGAAAGAAAAGCATAAGAAAAGGAGGCCTCCTCTTCTTATGCTTCTTCTAGAATTTCTTTTACACGTCCTACTTGGCCATCTGCGAGCATCACCTTTATGCCGTGCGGGTGATGAGGTGATTTCGTTAAAATGCGTGAGATGATGCCTTCTGTTAACGTACCAGAGCGTTGGTCTTTTTTTAAAACAATCTGAACGCGCTGGCCGATTTTAATAGAGGAGCGGTTTTGACCATTCATGGGACCACAACCTTTCTAACGTAAGTGATCCACCTATCATACCTTAATCTATTAGATGTTCCTAGTTAGATTTATAAAATGGCTGAGACAAAACTGGAGCAGGTAATAAACGCAGACACTGCAAAAAGTATCCATCCTGACAGGGGGGGGTGATTTCCGCTCTAATCAAAGGAGGAAGGACGTTGTAAAGTGCTCCCTTGTTATAAGAAGTTGTTAAGTGATCTTAACTTTTAGTAAAGTTAATTAATTTATCATTCGATTGGTCTGATCGAAATAGAAAGCATCCCACTATATACGTTTCAAAGACAGTACTTAGTGGATGAAATATGCGTAGACTCCTGCGGTGCCTAGAGCAGGGCTGAGATCCCGCAGGGCTAAAGCCCGAGGAAGCTCAGCAGCTCACCGCGGAAAGCGAAGCATATTTCAGGAGCGGCGGCATGACCTTTTACTTTGCAATTCCTTTAATGTAAGCACCTTATTTATCTTTTAATGACTTCAGCGGCTTTGTTGCTGGGCCTTCAATGACCTCGCCTTTGTAAGAGAAGCGTGAACCGTGACATGGGCAGTCCCATGTGCGGTCGCCATTATTCCAATTGACTTCACAGCCCATATGCGTACAGGTTGTGTCGACCACGTGGAGACACCCTTCTTTATCCTTATACGCGCCTGCTCTTTTTCCGTCTACTTTTACAACTGCCCCTTCATCAACCGAGATTTCATCTATTGATTTATCTGCATCATCAAACTTGCCTTTTATAAGATGCTTTGCGACATCAAGGTTTTCAGACATGAAGTGGCGGATACTCGGGTCAGCGACAAAGCGTGAGGGCTTAAAGAGCTCTTCGTATGGACTTGGACGATGTGTAATGAGATCACAAATCACATGAGCGGCAACCGTGCCGTTTGTCATCCCCCATTTTCTAAAGCCTGTGGCAACAAAAATATTTGGATGCATGCGTGAAAGTTTTCCGATATAAGGGACCTTATCAAGCGTCACAAGGTCTTGGGCAGACCAGCGGAAGCGGACCTTGGAATTAGTGAACATCTTTTGGCTGTATTCTTCTAGTGCCGCGTAATGATACATAGTATCCATGCCTTGCCCGGTTTTATGTTGTTCACCACCAACAATGACGAGCCTTTTGCCATCCATATCCGTGTAGCGTAGAGATCGTTTCGGCTCATCACAGCTTAAGTACATTCCTCCTGGAAATTCCTCATCACACTCGACAGCAACAACATAGGAGCGGTCTGCATGCAGTCTAGAAAAGTAAAAACCAGCGCCGTCATAGAACGGGAAATGGGAAGCAGCTACTACATATTGAGTTGAAATCCGTTTTCCATCACGTGTGACCACAATAGGAGCTTCGCCTTCTTTTACATCATCTGCAACCGTATGCTCATATATTTTACCGCCCATTTCAGTAAATCCTTTAATAAGATGAGCTAAATATTTCACTGGATGAAATTGTGCTTGGTTACGCATTTTGATTCCTGCTTTAATAGGAATATCGAGCGGCATGGAGGTAATCCATTCAGAATCAATGCCAATTTCCTGATAAGCTTTAAATTCATGTTCCAGCTTGCTGACACCTCGGTTATTAGTGGTGTAGAGGTAGGCATCCTCATCTGTAAAATCACAAGCCATTTTCTCTTCTTTCACTAACTTACGGATAAATTGAAGAGCAGCATCATTTGCCTCGTAATACAACTTTGCTTTTTCAATGCCGAGATTATGGATTAATTCATCATAAATCAGGTCATGCTGGGCTGTTATTTTAGCGGTTGTATGGCCTGTCGTTCCGTTGACTAATACATCTGCCTCAATTAAGGTCACATCTAATCCTTCTTTGGCGAGCAGGTAGGCCGTTGTAATTCCAGAAATCCCACCACCTACAATACAGACATCAGTCTTAATGTCTTCTTTAAGGGGGGGAAAGCTTGCTAACTGGCTTGTTATTCTCCAATATGGCTCTGGTCTCTCAGGCAGCTGATTGGGTGTTTGCTCATTCATTAAATTGAACCTCCTCAGTTCGTAATCTACTTCCATATTTTGTCCTAGTTGGTATGTTCTTATGTATCACAAATTAAGCTTCTTTAAACGTGAGGAATAAGTTGAGCGCTGCCCGGTGATGTTTTCCAAACAAAAAAAGCTGCCCCGCTTAAGTGGGGCAGCCCGGGAGGAAGCAATTAATAATAAAGAACACGAGTGATTCCGCATTTAGTGCAGCTAAGCGAATAGGAGTCTCCGGAAAAGGTATGTTCGCATGTTGTTTGCAACGTTATAATCTCTTTTTCAATTTCTTTTATTCTAGCGTTGAGCGCAGCTCGTTCTTGTTCAAGCTTTGCAAGCCGGACAAGCTTCATATCTAACACCACCTTATTTATATAGCGTGCTGCCGTGCTCCTTAAATTGCTGTGCCTTCTCCTGCATTCCTTGCTCAATTGCTTGATTGGTTTCAAGGTTATTTTCTTTGGCATAATCGCGAATATCCTGAGAAATTCTCATACTGCAGAATTTAGGACCGCACATCGAACAAAAATGCGCCGTCTTCGCTCCTTTTGCAGGGAGAGTCTCATCGTGATATTCGAGTGCTCGTTCTGGGTCGAGGGATAAATTAAATTGATCTTCCCAGCGGAATTCAAAACGAGCTTTTGACAAGGCATCATCTCTTTTTTTAGCACCAGGATGTCCTTTTGCTAAATCGGCTGCATGAGCAGCAATCTTATACGTAATGACCCCCGTGCGGACATCTTCTTTATTAGGCAGACCAAGATGTTCTTTAGGCGTGACATAACAAAGCATGGCCGTGCCATACCAGCCAATCATTGCCGCTCCAATGGCCGATGTGATGTGGTCATAGCCTGGTGCGATATCTGTTGTAAGCGGGCCAAGAGTATAAAAGGGTGCTTCATTGCATGTCTCAAGCTGTTTATCCATATTTTCTTTAATTAAGTGCATCGGTACATGGCCGGGCCCCTCAACCATCACTTGCACATCCTGATTAAAGGCTGTCTTAGTCAGTTCACCTAGTGTTTCAAGCTCAGCAAACTGTGCGTCATCATTGGCATCAGCAATTGATCCAGGTCTCAGCCCGTCACCTAGTGAAAAGGCGATATCATATGTTTTCATAATGTCGCAGATTTCTTCAAAATGAGTGTAGAGAAAGTTCTCTTTATGATGGTACAAGCACCACTGAGCCATAATGGATCCGCCTCGTGAAACGATGCCGGTCATTCGTTTAGCTGTCAAAGGAACGTAGCGCAGCAGGACTCCTGCATGAATCGTAAAGTAATCCACACCTTGTTCTGCCTGCTCAATTAATGTATCCCGGTAAATCTCCCATGTTAAATCTTCAGCGATCCCATTCACCTTTTCTAGAGCTTGATAAATAGGAACAGTCCCTACAGGAACAGCCGCATTTCGAATAATCCATTCTCTCGTTTTATGAATATCAGAGCCTGTTGAGAGGTCCATGATTGTATCGGCACCCCACCTGGTCGCCCAAGTCATCTTTTCTACTTCTTTTTTAATAGAGGAAGTAACGGCAGAGTTGCCGATATTTGCATTTATTTTAACGTGGAAATTTCGGCCGATGATCATCGGCTCTGATTCTGGATGATTAATATTGTTTGGAATAATGGCACGACCAAGAGCAATTTCCTCCCGTACAAACTCTGGTGAGACCTGCTCTCTGATCGCGACAAACTCCATCTCCGGCGTAATCATACCTTTTTTCGCATAATGAAGCTGTGTGACATTATTTCCTGCTTTCGCTCTAACGGCTGTCAGGCTTTGGCGAGGAAATTCTTGATAGGACGCTCTAGGATCATTCTCACTTTTATACCCATTATCCATTGCACACACTTTTCGCCCGGAATAGGTTTCTACATCACCGCGTTCAAAAATCCAATTGCTCCGAAGCGGGGGGAGCCCCTTATCTAGCTCCACCGTGTGCTGTGGGTCAGTATAAGGTCCGCTTGTATCGTAAACACGAAGCGGGGGATTTTGTTCCTCACCGAATGAACCCGTTGTGTTGGATAAGGAAATCTCTCTCATAGGGACTTTAAGGTCTTCTCTTGAACCTCTCACATACACTTTTTTACTTTCTGGAAATTGGGACATGATTGATAAGTTTTTTTGCATCGTATCAGACATTTTTTTCTCTCCTCTGCTTGTGATATGGAGGACGAGATCGGTACATAAAAAGGATAGGGGAGTACATAAAAAGCCGAGTCCAAATGATAGATTTGGGCCCGGCTTATACTATGTAGAAGTAGTCAAATAGACATGTAAATACTTAGGAGTCTCTAACTTCCCTACGCTGGTATGAGCCAGATCAGGTCCGAAGGGTTAAAAAACTTCAACGCGTTTTTCTCTCAGCCCAGCTCGTTGGACACCCCTAGTTAATGCTATTAAGTTCTTTAAAACAAAATCTCTTACAAACCAAATCCTAACATGAGAAAGTTTGGAAGATCAAGTCAAATTTTCGCTCTTTTCAAACAGAATCATTATAATGGTGTTCAAAGGAGTGACTTCAAAATGAACCGTCGTGCATTAATACTTGGGGCAACAGGGCTTGTAGGAAAGCAAGTTGTCAACCAATTATCTCAGTCGAAGGAATACAAAGAAGTACATTTACTAGTGCGCCGTCCTGTGGATAAGTCAGATTCTAAACAAATCATCCATAAGGTTAAATTTGATTCGTTGACAGAAAACGATATTCCAGCAGTAGACGATGTCTTTATTTGTATTGGAACTACGATCAAAAAAGCTAAAACAAAAGAAGCGTTTAAAAAAGTTGATTATGAATATCCGATAAAGGTTGCCAGGATAGCGAGGGAGAAAGGGGCTTCGCGTTTACTTGTTATCTCTGCGATAGGAGCAGACTCAGAGTCACGGGTTTTTTACAGCAGAGTAAAAGGCGAAATGGAAGAGGCAGTGAAGAAAGTAGGTTATCCACATGTGGATATCTTCAGACCTTCTCTTTTGTTAGGCAATCGTGAAGAATTTCGCTTTGGGGAAAAGGTGGGTGAGCATGCAGTGAAAGTGATGAAGCCTCTCTTGTTGGGCCCGCTTAGAAAGTATAGAGGAATTGAAGACGTGGTGGTTGCACGGGCGATGGTTAAACAGGCGTCAGAAAATAGAAGTACAGGTACAGTGATTCTTCAATCAAATGAGATTGAAAAGGCTGGGAGAGAGGAGTGAAGTAAATGTTAGAGCGGCTAGATAAAACGGTCATGCATAGTTATCCTGGCATGGTGGCGCTAGTGACGGTGGCAGTTGAAGAGGAACATAATATAATGGCATGTGGATGGCATACTTATATTTCTTATGAGCCTCCTATGTACGGGGTAAGTATTGGACGAGAAAGGTATTCATACCAGTTGTTGAAGAAAGCAGGGAAATTCGCGATAAACTTTCTACCGTTTGAGAAGGCGGAAGTTATTCAAAAAGCAGGGGTGACCTCAGGAGCTGATACAGATAAACTATCAACCCAATCTTTTATTGAAGGTGAGGCAACGGGAGCTCCTATTTTAAAAGAGGCCTATGTTGTGTATGAATGTGAGACGGTTGATGTTAAGACATATGGAGACCATGATTTTTTTGTCGCCGAACTTGTGGGCTTTTACCGAGATGAGGCTCTCTTTTTGAGTAATGGGCTGCCAAATTTAAAACAACTTTCAATTCCTTTATATCTAGGGAGATCGAGGTATGTGAAGCTTGATGATAGAGTAGGGTATAAAGATTTTTTAAAATAAAAAGATACTTTAATAAAAATGAAGAGGATTCCCCCGATATGATGTTAGTGTCTGAAAACAAACATTAAAAAGGAGGATCCTCCCCGTAAATAATAATGAAGCAAATCGAATGAATCAAGTCTATGAAAAAAATTTGCCTCTTCTATTTCTGACTTTTTACTTCCTCTTCTCAACCTTCATCATGAGCCCGCCTTTAGGCCGAAGTGTGATAAGGGGCTGTGGTGTTACTTTTTGTTGGCTGCTTGTTAAGGTGAATTTATAATTCTGAGCAATCGCAGCTAAAGCTAACGTAGCCTCCATCATAGCGAAGTGGTTTCCGATACAGACTCGCGGCCCGCCGCCAAATGGGAAATAGGCAAAAGGAGGCAAGGTTTTAAGAAAATTATGATCAAATCGTTCCGGTTTGAAAATGTTAGGTTCATGATAGAATGATGCGTTTCGATGCATAACATACTGACTGATTAAAACCATCGCCCCCTTGTTAAATAAGTAGGGTCCAATTTCTATGTCTTCTTCTACTTGCCTTCCGATCACATAGGCCGGAGGATAAAGTCTCATTGATTCAGATATTACATTTTGCGTATAAGTAAGCTTGGTGTAATGTTCTGGTAAGAGCGCTTCTCCATTTGTGACCTCTTTTATTTCTGCGTACAGTCTTTCATCAGCACTTGGATGTTCTGATAATAAATATAACGTCCATGCTAAGAGGTTAGCTGTCGTTTCATGTCCAGCAAGAAATATTGTCATTAATTCATCTCGTAGCTGCTGATCAGACATTACAGCCCCGTTTTCTTCATCCCGAGCTTTCATTAACATCCCTAATAAATCTTCTGATTGATTATCCTCTAATCTTCTTTTGCTAATGATAGAAAAAAGGACATCATCCAGCTCTTTCACTGCCTTTTTCAGTTGTCGATTTGCCTGAGTAGGGACCCATAAAGGCAGAGGAGAGAGGGAGCGCATTCTTTTGATACCAAGTTTCATGACTGCTTCCATCGGTTGTTCTATCACATCTGCCCCTTGTCCCATCTCCATGCCAAACATTGTTTTTGTAATAATGCCAAGAGCTATATTCATCATGTCAGCTGCAATATTTCTCTCTTCTTCGCCCTTCCAACCTTTTATAAATGCGTTTGTTGTTTCTATCATATCTTGAGCGTACTGGTGGATATGTGTTTTTTTGAAGGCAGGCTGGATAAGTCTCCGCTGCTTCAGGTGAGACTCTTTTTCATTAGTTAATAGACCTTCTCCTACCACAGCTTTTAGCATTTGGATATCCCGAGATTTAATGAATGCTTTTTGTTTTGTCACCAAGATTTCTTTAATAAGATCTGGATCATTGACGAAATACACTTCTTGAAATGGTCCGAAACGAAAAGAGCTCACAGGCCCGAACGTCTCAGCTTGGTTGCTTAAAAAGCGAAGCGGATCAGATGTGAATGCTTGTAAGCTCCCTTTTAACCAATGTTCTTTTGGCCCTGGTATTGGTTTTCTCCTTTGAAATCTATTAGTCATTGTTCATCATCCTCATTTTTTACTAGTAACGGAATTAGGATATGTAGAAGAGAGAGATTGGAAAGGTATAGATGCGGAAGAACAGAGATAATTGGTTCGTTTGCTTGATTTTCTTAAAGGTAGGTTAATCTATGAACGGATTACCCGCAGCGTGTGTATAGTATAAAAGGCAAATTTCACAGGAAGAAGTATAGAAATAGAGGGAGAGAAGGAGAGTAGAAAATGGGTAAAAAATCAAAATCAAAATCTAAAAGAGCACTCGTGACGTCTTTTGGCAAAAAACTAGAGAACGAGATGAATCAACAGGTTAAAGAGTGGGTAGAATCTGCAGAAAGTGTTGAGCAGATGAATGCTATGCTAGAGAGTCATGTCCATTCTTTAAAGAAAGTAAGAGGATACTCTGAGCTTATTTCTCAGCAGCTGAATATACCATCAAAGGACGATGTAGCAAGAGTTGCTAATCTTGTTATTCAAGTAGAAGAAAAGATTGATAGGCTAGAAGAAAAGGTTGATCGTTTGGGGGAGGAAACAAAAACCTTAAAGAAAAAGTCAGAGGGAGTTAGCCAAAGAGAGAAAACGAATAAGAGAAATGACAGCAGGCAAACCGTTATAAATAATGATCATGCGGCATCACCAATGCTTATGGTGAATCCTCATATCACAGATCCTCGTCTGTTTCAGTATGAGCTTGAATGCATGCTAGATGAGGAGTGGGAGTAGATGGATCAGTTTGATAGATTAAACCCTCATATAGGACAAACATCTCGAGTGGCCGTTTGGAAGAAAAATAAAGCGACGCTCTGGTATTATCCAGCGAAGAAAAAAACGTATCGTGTTCCTTTATTTCTCGTCTATTCCTTGTTGAATAAAGCCTATATTCTTGATTTGGCACCTGGAATGAGTATGGTGGAGGCTTTTACTAAGCAGGGGTACGATGTGTATTTGCTTGATTTTGGAGTGCCGGGATATGAGGACGGACATCTTACTCTAGATGATTATGTGTTGAAGTATATCAAGCAGGCTGTCAAACGAGCACTTGCTCATTCTAGGGCAGAGGAAATGAGTGTGATTGGTTATTGTTTAGGTGGTACGTTGGCATTAATGTATACGGCTTTAAGCACGGAGCCTATTCGGAACCTCATTCTATTTGCGCCGCCGCTTGATTTTGATAAGCCGCCTTTTTTAGAAAAGTGGGCGGAAGCATTGAAGAAAGAAGAGATTAGCTTTGATGAGGTAATCGACCAATATGGTTTGATTCCTGCTAAGCTAGTAGAGATTGCTATGCGGACGATGACCAAACCATTTACCTTTACAAATACATGGTCTCCTGCATTTCAAAGCCATGCCAAACGTTCAAAGAAAGCAGAACTTGTAAGCAAGTGGGTGGAGGAGCATATTCCTTTTTCAGGGGCTGCATTAAAGCAGTTAATGAATGAATTGGGAAAGAAAAATAAATTGATTTTAAATAAACTTTATCTGGGCGGGGAACATGTTAACCTTCGAAACGTAACGGCGGATTTGCTGGTTGTTTCTACGACTGACGACTTAATCGTACCAGAACATTTAACAAAACCATTGATGAAAATGATAGGGAGTGAAGACCGGACATATAAGCGCGTAAAAGGGGGCCATATCAGCCTTGCGCTTTCAGGAGAAATTCCGGATTTTCTCGAAAGCTGGCTAGAAGAACGGTCAGACCGGATATAAATAAGGCTGGAACAATAAAAGATTGAAATAAACATATGTTAGAGGAGAATGGCCGCTCCTGAAATATGCTTCGCTTTCCGGGGTGAGCTGCTGAGCTTCCTCGGGTTTTGGCCCTGTGGGATCTCAGCCCTGCTCTAGGCACCGCAGGAGTCTACGCACATTTCATCCGCTAGGTTTCGTGGTTTTTAAAGAATTTAATGGATGATTTCGTTTTCGATCAGACCAATCGAAACTCAAATTATATTATTTTCACTAAAAAAGGTAAGTCACTGAACACCTGTTTTCAATGAGAGGAACCACTTATTAACCTACGCGCTCGGTTGACCTCGCTATAGGCACCGACTCCTGCGGGATGTGCGTGGCCAGGGGAGACCCCACAGGAGCATGCGACGAGGAGGCTCCCGGACCGCCCGCGGAAAGCGAGTGCCTGTAGCGGAAATCAACCACACTGTAGGGAAAACTTTTTAGGTAGCCTCTTGTAGAGCGGGGCTTACTAGCTCCCGCGGAAAATGAAGCATATTTCAGGAGTGGTCCACATAGGCCACTCCTGCTGTTCGTATTTCTATAAGTTAATATTTTCCGAGCCTTAGTATTATTGTTGTTGTCTACGTACATTTTGAATAATAAAACGGCTTTTCGGTATGCTTGGCATTCTGCTTAGATCATACGTGAGGTCCTGCTTCGGCACGTCATACGTAATGTTCTGAGCCAATTGAGATAAGCTGATCTTCATTAATTCAATCGTGATCCACTCGCCTGCACAGCGATGCCCTTTATGTTCATCGCCGCCTCCTTGAGGAATAAAGGAGAAAGGACTGCCTTCCCAGCCTTTAAATCGTTCAGGACGGAATTCATTTGGGCTCTCCCATAGTTTTGGGTGGCGATTGGTCCCATATATATCAAGCAAAACGAGTGTGTTCTCTTTAAATTGATGAGAGTTCCACGTGAAATCCTTTTTCACTCTCGCACCAGTAAAGGGAGCAAACGGATAATAACGACGCACTTCTTGAGTGAAGAGGTGACTGTATGTGCCATCTTGATCTTGCATCAGCTTCTCGCGTTCTTTTGGAAACTCATGCAGCCCAACAGCCCCAAACGTAATAAAACGACCTACCGCAACCGTTGGACGGATGACATTGATTAATTCAATAGCGGCCATCTTAGCATCCATTAAGGTCCCGTCCAGTTCCTTATGCCAAGCCATTTGATAAAGAGCCGTTGATTCACGAGGACTCCGCTGCTCAGATCTTACTTCTTCAATTAAGGACGTTATCCATGCTTCCGTTCTCTTCCTTGCGCTTCTTCCGCGAGCGTGGCGTACACCAACAGCTCCAAAAGCATCAATCATGTCACCGAAATCCTTCGTACGCTTTTCTACCTCTTTTTCTTCTAACGGCACTCCAGCCCATTCACAGGCAACCTTTGTCAGCATCGCTTCCATTTCATCAAACAGGACAATTTTCTTTTGCGTTTCCCATTTCTTTATGTAAAGAAGCCATTGCGCACGCGTAATTTCATTTAATTCCTGAAGACGTTCACGAGACATTAATGACATAAATAGCTGCTTACGGTGACGGTGCGCTTCGCCGTCCATGGATTGAATGGCATCCTCTCCAAATAAAGTTTTTTGAACACGTTTTGGGGCAGCGCCTTCCCTTTTGAATTTATCATTATCATAAAAAACTTTGGCTCCATCTTCACCTCTAAGGCAAATCGCCTCTTCACCCATCAGCCTTGTTTTGAAAATATCTGATTGGAAGTCTTGAGCACGTTTGTGAATAAATAAATAGCCGTCTTTAAGGAGTGAGAGGCTGTGATCTAATCCTTTTTCACTTGGGATGTTTGCTTGTGATGTTTTCATAACCGATCCGCTCCTTCTGCTGTAGTATCCGTATCTCTTTTGAACTTTCCCAGATATCTCCTTTAATAAACGTTGGGTAAATTAGAGGTTTGTACCTGTTTCATTAGTGAAAAAGGTAGGAGAGGGGGGGATGAGCGTGGTTTCAATGCTGTTAATAGCCATCACGATTTTATTTTTAATCGGAAATCTTTATTATTTCTTTACAAGTAAATCCTATAAACAGAGCTATTTTTGCCCGACTCTATTTTATAAATTATTTTTCGTCCTAGTAGGGATTACATTCGGCTTTGCCTTTCTCTATTACTTCCTTTCGTTTCATGAGCCTGTTCTTCTAATTAATGATCCTACTGGAGAAATTGCCGAACAGACCTTTTTAGATTTTCTGTATTTCAGCGGGGTAACAATGTTATCTATTGGATACGGGGATCTTGTCCCTGTTGGAAGTGCGAGGTTTTTCTCGATCATTCAGGCTAGTCTTGGCTTACTCTTACCCGCTGCTTATTTCATGAAAGGATTTAGTGTTGCAGCTCAAAGTGAGGAGACTTCATAAAAAAAGTGAGCGACCATTAGGCCTGCTCACTTTGTACGATACTATTTTATTCAGTAATAACGGCTTCTACCCCGAAGTGGTCAGAAACAATGTCACGATTGCGCCCGTTGAAGATCACTTTTGAGGAAAATACGTTTACTTTTTGGTTTGTTAGGATTAAATCGATACGTATTCCTCGTTTATTTTGATCCCATCCGGCAATTTTTCCTTCAACGGTAACACCAGAATCTTTTTCGTCCGCTAATGTAAACGTGTCATAAAATCCATTTTGAATGAGGTAATCATATCCTTCGTTACGCATATCGGCATGATTATTGAAGTCACCCATTAAAAATACTCGCCCATCAGCTGGAATCTGCTCTAGCAGCGCATCCATTTGGCCGCGTGCGGGCTCTTCTGTATCTTCCCACCAGCCAAGGTGACAGGAGTAGAAATGAATCGGTTTGTTATCGATCTCAATGAGAGCACCAACAATATTTCTTGATTTCCAATTTTTCATTTCACGGCTCTTCGTTACATAAAAGTCAGTTGACTCAATAATAGGATGGCGTGTGAGGAGGGCAATGCCTTCCTCAAACACCTCATATCCGTAGTGACACGGAGCCCAGACCATTTCATATGGAGCTGAGCCGAGCTCTTTTAGTTTCTTCTGCAAAATGTACCCGTAGTTGTCAGCTTTAATTTGACCTTCTACCACATCTTGGTCACGATGCTGACTCACTTCTTGCAGAGCTATGACATCGTATTGTTCTTCAAAGATTGTTTTTACTAGATGATCGAGCTTCTTTTCTTGATTTTCTTCCTGCCATGCGTGAACGTTTAATGTTAACAGCTTCAAAGGCATCTACGCTCCTAATCGGTCTTGTACATCCGACTTAATTATATCTGCTTTTGGACCATAAATAACTTGAACACCACGGTTTTTCACGATCAAACCAAGGGCGCCCGTTTCTTTCCACTCCGCTTCTTTCGCTACTTTTTCTGGATCTTTTACTGTTACACGAAGACGAGTCATGCATGCATCTACATCTTCAATATTTTCTTCTCCGCCAAGTAAGGCAATGATTTTTCCAGCAAGGCCGTCTTTACTTACTTCCGCTTTTTCAGATGAGCCTTTTCCTTCTTCTTCGTTTTCTAAATAGTTACCGTTACGTCCTGGTGTTGGAAGGTTCATTTTCTTAATTAAGAAATTAAAGACGACGAAGTTTAATCCAAAGAACACAAGGCAGACAACAACAAAGTTCAGAAGGTCGCGAGCAAGGCCTGCATAGATCGACATTGGAGTTCTTGTTAATAGCTCGATAAATCCAAATGAGTGAATTCGCAAGTTAATGACATCAGCAGCTGCAAAGGCAAAACCAGTTAATACAGCATAGACCACATAAAGAAGTGGAGCTGCAAACATAAACATGAACTCAATCGGCTCTGTTACACCGGTTAAAAATACAGCTAAGCCAGCAGATAAGTACATAGGCTTATATTTGTGACGCTTTTCTTTATCAACATTTAAATACATAGCTAATGCAGCACCAATCAGGGCAGCAGATGAAAGAATCATTTGACCAATTTTAAAGCGTGCAGGTGTAACTTCTTCAAGTAATTGATTATATCCAGCCACATCGCCAGCACGAAGCATGTTTGTTAAGTCTGTTACCCACGCAAGCCAAAGCGGATCTTGCCCGGCAACCACACGGCCGATATTTTCACCAGTTTGAATTACATACGTACCGCCAAGTTCTGTATAGTTAATCGGTACCGTTAACATATGGTGAAGTCCAAATGGCAGCAATAAGCGCTCTAGTGTACCAAAAATAAATGGTGCAATGACAGGTGCGGTATTTCGTGAAGTTGCAATCCATTGTCCAAAGTCATTTAACAGCGTTTGCACAAACGGCCAGAATGATGACAGAACAAGTGCGGTAATAGTAGATCCAAATATCACGACAAAAGGTACAAATCGTTTTCCATTAAAGAATGATAAAGATTGCGGTAACTTATCAAAGTTATAGTATTTATTAAATAGTACAGCTCCTAAGAAACCAGCTATAATACCAACGAATACGCCCATATTTAGGGCAGGTGCTCCGAGTACTGATGTAAAGTAATCGCTAACAACTAATTCACGGCCAAAGAACGTAATCGTTGCTTCAGGGTCTTGCAGCATATCATTATTAACCCCAAATAATGCACCAGTAATACGGTTAATTAAAATGAAAGCAATCACTGCAGCGAAAGCTCCGCCTGCTCTCTCTTTCGCCCACGACCCACCTATTGCAACAGCAAATAGAATATGAAGGTTAGTGATAATCGCCCACCCGATGTCTTCCATTACGCGGGCAGTTGTTGCAACTGCTGCCAAATCGCCGCCGCTCATCGCAATGAGTTTCCCAAGCGAGATCATAATCCCTGCAGCAGGCATAACAGCTACAACAACCATTAATGCTTTCCCTAGCTTTTGCCAAAAATCAAATGAAATAAGCTGTCTCATGTAAATCCTCCTCAATTAACTAAAGTTATATTAAATAAATATAAATTAAATCGTTTTCAGAATCCGTTTTCAAAAAGCGAGTTGTGCGCTCTAATGCAAACGTTTGCTCAGAAGTTATTCTAGTAGAGATTTTTTTAACTTGCAAGTGTTTTTTACCGTGTTTTCTCTCAGTTCTTATTCTAGATCGTTGTCCTGCCTTGCTTAAAAGACAATATTTATTTTTGTGGAGTGCGGGAAATAAGGATGGTTTCGTTTATTTTCGTTAGGGATTTTAAGAGGGAATCAAGAGAAAGCGTTGTAACTTTTTATAATCCGTTCTATAATAAATGAGCAAAGAAAATGTGCAAACGTTTGTCTGAAGCTGTCAACATACGTTCCTAAGGCAGATATGAATTTATAAATATTTAATAATGTAAACGTTTTATTTTGAATGTTAAACAGTTGGAGGGATTCAAATGGATAGAAAATGGTGGAAAGAGGCAATAGCTTATCAAGTGTATCCACGAAGCTTTATGGATTCGAACGGTGATGGGATTGGTGATCTGCAAGGGGTGATCCAAAAGCTTGATTACATTAAAGGTCTAGGAATTGATGTGATCTGGATCTGTCCAATGTACCGTTCACCGAATGATGATAACGGGTATGATATTAGTGATTACCAAGATATTATGGAAGACTTCGGGAATATGGATGATTTTGATCAACTGTTAAAAGAAGTTCATAATCGTGATATGAAGCTGATTATTGATTTAGTAATCAACCATACGTCTGATGAGCATCCTTGGTTTATCGAATCACGCTCATCCGTCGATAATCCAAAACGTGATTGGTATATTTGGCGTGATCCAAGTGCAGACGGAAGTGAGCCTAATAACTGGGAGTCAATTTTTAACGGACCCGCGTGGGAATTTGATGAGAAGACAAAGCAGTACTACATGCATATTTTCTCTACAAAACAGCCAGATTTAAATTGGGAAAACGGTGATGTTCGCGCGGCGCTGTATAACATGATGAATTGGTGGATGGATAAGGGAATTGACGGTTTCCGCGTTGATGCTATTTCGCATATCAAGAAAATCGACGGGCTGCCTGATCTTCCTAACCCAAAAGGACTTGATTATGTCCCTTCTTTTGATGGACATATGAATCGCCCGGGAATCCATAAGTTCCTTCAAGAAATGAAAAATGAAACGGTAGCTAAATACGATGTGATGACCGTTGGGGAAGCGAACGGTGTAAAGCTTGATCAAGCAGATGATTGGGTAGGAGAAGATCGCGGTGCATTTAATATGATCTTCCAATTTGAGCATCTAGGTCTTTGGGGAAAGGAAACGGGCGGTGAGCTCGATCTTATTTCCTTAAAAGAAACACTGACTAAGTGGCAAAAAGGGTTAGAAGGCCGCGGGTGGAATGCATTATTCCTTGAAAACCATGACCAGCCCCGGAGTGTATCGACTTGGGGAAATGATAAAGAGTATTGGTCTGAGAGTGCAAAGGCGCTTGGAACGATGTTTTTCTTCATGCAAGGCACGCCATTTGTTTATCAAGGTCAAGAGATCGGCATGACGAATGTACAATTTGATACGATTGAAGAGTATGATGATGTCTCGATGAAAAACTTCTATCGGATTGAAACAGCTAAGGGCCGTTCTCATGAAGAGATAATGGAGATTATCTGGGAGCAAGGCCGCGATAATTCGAGAACGCCGATGCAATGGGATGACTCGAAAAATGCTGGTTTCTCTACAGCCGAGTCAACTTGGTTTGGCGTGAATCCTAATTACAGTGACATCAATGTAGCAAAGCAGGAGCAGCTAGAGGACTCCATTTTACATTACTACAAAAAGATGATTGCACTTCGCAAATCAACAGACGTTTTAATGTATGGTCAGTATGATCTAGTTTTCCCTGAGCATAAAGAAGTATATGCTTATACGCGGACACTCGGGGAGGAGAAATATGTGATCCTTGTGAACATGTTTGGTACAGAGGCTGAAACGGACTTAAGAAGCCTAGACTTATCAGAAAACTCTCCGCTCGTACTTGCGAATTATACAGCAAACGGTTCGCTCGATTCTCTTCGTCCTTATGAGGCGAGAGTGTACCGATTAGCATAAAATGATCTATTTTGGGCAGTCTCTTTAATAAGGGACTGCTTTTTTGGGTGTAAATAGTGGCAGTTTTGTTAATGAACTAAATAATAAAGTTTCCTTACGTTGCTTTTCTATGACCCACGTGGTATGATTGAATTTGTTTTTAAAAGGAAATTTGCGCCGACCTTTTTGGGAATAGGCGACACATAGCATCGTTATAACGACCATATTCCAGATCGTTGTGGGGTATGGTCTTTCTACGTACGTATATAATAGCTAATAGAGAAGATGTTAGGCTTACGGGGAGCCAAAAGAGGTGATTGAACTCTTTTATGTGACATCTTTTACGTGTCGCAGGATAGGCTCACCAAGGCGCTAAAATCAGATAAGATAAAGGAGATTTTCGATTTGGCAACTTTTTATGAATTTGGTTTGAACTCTGAGGTAGTTCGAGCAGTAACACAAATGGGTTTTGAGGAAGCAACTCCGATTCAAGCGGCTACGATTCCAACAGCCCTAGAAGGTAAAGATATTATTGGTCAAGCACAAACAGGTACGGGGAAAACCGGAGCGTTTGGTGTACCGTTAATTGATCGCATTAATATTGAAAATGATCACGTGCAAGCATTAATTCTTGCACCGACTCGCGAACTTGCAAATCAAGTAGCGGAGTCATTATTTAAATTTGGTAAATACAAAGGTGTTCGTACTGTAGTTGTATACGGCGGACAAGATATGCGTAAGCAGATTCGTGACCTTAAAAATAAACCACATGTTGTTGTAGCAACGCCTGGTCGTTTAATGGACCATATGCGTCGTAAAACGATTCGTCTAGGACAAGTAGAAACGGTTGTACTTGATGAGGCGGATGAAATGCTTAACATGGGCTTCATTGAAGATATTGAGACAATCTTAAGTGAAGTACCTAACGAGCGCCAAACATTACTTTTCTCAGCAACTATGCCAAAGCGTATTGAGAAATTAGCACAAACATTTATGAGCGAGCCTAAGCTGATTGCTGTTAAATCTAAAGAAGTAACAATGGAGAACATTGAGCAGCAATACGTTGAAGTTCATGAGCGTCAAAAGTTTGATACACTTTGCCGTTTCATTGATATTCATACGCCTGAGCTTGCCATTGTGTTCGGTCGTACGAAGCGTCGTGTTGATGAGCTTTCTGAAGCGTTAACGAAGCGTGGATACCGTGCAGAAGGAATTCACGGTGACTTAAACCAAGCAAAGCGTGACAGTGTCCTTCGTAAATTCAAAAACGGACTTGTTGATGTGTTAGTAGCAACAGATGTAGCTGCACGTGGATTAGATATCACAGGCGTTACTCATGTGTATAACTTTGACTTGCCGCAAGATCCTGAAAGCTACGTTCACCGTATTGGACGTACAGGGCGTGCTGGTAAATCAGGATTAGCTTTAACGTTTGCTACACCTAGGGAACGTGAGCACGTGAAAACAATTGAACAAGTATCTAAGAAGAAAATGACTCGTCGTGAAGTTCCAACGTACGAAGAAGCGATTAAAGGCCAGCAAGAGCTAGCTGTTGAGCAGCTTCGTGGATTAATTGCTGAAGGCGGAGCGGATGCTTACCGTGCAATTGCTAAGGATCTTCTACAAGAATCTGATGCGACAACAGCACTTGCTGCAGCATTAAAGCTTCTTACAAAAGAGCCAGATACTACAGATGTGAAATTAACGGGTGAAGCACCTTTACGTGTGAAAAAGCATCGTTCAGGCGGCAGCGGCAAGCCATACCGCAGCGGCGGCGGACGTCGTGATGACCGCAACCGTGACCGTCGTCGTCCTGGCGGCAGCTTCCGTAAAGATGATCGTAACCGTGACCGTCGTTCAGGTGGTCAAGGAAATCGTTCAGGCGGCCAATACCGTAAATCAAAACAAGCATAATTTCTTAGTAAGCCATTCTCATTAGAGAATGGCTTTTTTTATGTGATTTTTAAGAACAATTGATTAGTTTCTTGAAAAAAGTAAGAGAAATTAATTAAGAATGATTGACATTCTCATTGATAATGAATATCATTGTTGTTGAGAATGATAACGAATATCAATAAAATAATGTGTTTAAATCGTTAAACCAAGTTAGGAAGAGCTATGAAGATTAAATACTTAGTACTTTTATTTATCTTATTGTCATTTGGTTCCTTATTTGTAGGAGTATCTGATATTTCGCCTTTAGAAATATTCAATATGACAGACGAGCAGAAACATATTTTCTTAACGAGCCGGATTCCGCGTCTGATCAGTATTATCATCGCAGGCGTTGGGATGAGTATTTGCGGATTAATTATGCAGCAGCTGACAAGAAATAAGTTTGTTTCACCGACCACCGCAGGAACACTTGATTCAGCAAGACTGGGTATTTTAGTGAGCATGATCTTATTTGCTTCAGCAAGCCCGCTGCAAAAGATGATTGTTGCTTTTTTATTTGCGCTGGCAGGAACGTTCATTTTTATGAAAATCCTTGAGCGGATCAAAATTAAAAATACAATCTTCATTCCTCTTGTCGGCTTAATGTTTGGAAACATCGTCGGATCGGTGACCACCTTTTTTGCTTACCGTTATGACTTAATTCAGAACATGTCATCCTGGCTGCAAGGGAATTTTGCGGTCATTATCCGCGGTCGTTATGAATTGCTCTATATCAGTATTCCTTTATTGATTGTCGCGTACATATTTGCTAACAGATTTACGATTGCTGGAATGGGTGAGGAATTTTCAAAGAACCTAGGCTTGAAGTATAAGCAAGTAGTTAATATCGGCCTGGTAATTGTCGCTGCCATTACTGCAGTTGTTGTTTTAACTGTAGGAATGATTCCATTTTTAGGGCTGATCATTCCAAACATTGTAACGATTTATAAAGGAGATAATTTAAGAGAGAACCTGCCGCACACGGCGCTTCTAGGAGCTGTATTTGTACTGTTTTGTGACATTCTTGGGCGTATTATTATTTATCCGTACGAGATTCCAATAGGATTAACTGTCGGTGTGATTGGAAGCGGAATCTTTCTTTATCTTCTACTCGGGAGAAAAAAACATGGGTTATAAAACGAAGTTAATTGTATTAGCTGGATTGTCGCTTACGCTTGTTGTACTCTTTTTATTCTTTGATCTAAACAACTGGGAATACGCCCTTCCTAGAAGAGGAACGAAAATCTTTGCCATTGTTATCACAGGTGCAGCGATAGCTTTTTCAACGGTAATTTTTCAAACGATCACGAACAACCGAATTTTAACGCCTAGTATTATCGGGCTTGATTCCTTGTATATGCTGATCCAAACCTTTCTTATTTTCATGTTTGGCTCTACGAGTGTGATGGTGTTAAATAAGCACCTAAACTTTGGGATCTCAGTGATCGTAATGGTGTTATTTGCTGGCCTGCTTTACAAAACATTATTCAAAAAAGGCGGCCAGAATATATTCTTCTTGTTATTAGTAGGGATTGTCCTTGGGACGCTGTTTGGCAGCCTGTCTACATTTATGCAGGTTATTATTGACCCGAATGAATTTTTGTCGGTGCAAAACAGGATGTTCGCAAGCTTTAATAACGTCAATACTGACCTATTATGGCTTTCTATCATCTTGTTCTTCTTGATCAGTCTTTACTATTTCAGGTTTAACAAGTACTTAGATGTGCTCTCGCTTGGTAGAGAGCATGCGATTAATTTAGGGGTTGATTATGATTATGTGATTAAACGTCTCCTAGTCATCGTTGCGATGCTGATCTCAATTGCAACCGCTCTAGTCGGGCCAATTACTTTCCTAGGATTATTAGTCGCAAATGTCGCCTATGAGTTTATGAAAACCTATAAGCACTCCTACATTATCATAGCGGCCATGCTGATTAGTATTATTGCACTGGTTGGCGGTCAATTAATTGTAGAGCGAATCTTTTCATTTGCGACTCCGCTTAGTGTCATCGTGAATTTCGTCGGTGGTGTATATTTCCTCTATCTTTTATTAAAGGAGAGTAAAAAATGGTAGAAGTTACGAAGGTCTCAAAACTGTATGGTACGAAAAAAGTTGTTGATGATGTATCAATCAAAATTCAAAAAGGGAAGATCACTTCTTTTATTGGCCCGAACGGGGCAGGTAAAAGTACGCTGCTCTCAATGATCAGCCGTCTTATTGATGCCGATACAGGGGAAGTCATTATTGATGATGCGAAGATCAATGAAACGAAAAGTGGAGATCTCGCAAAGAAAATATCCATCTTAAAACAAGCAAATAATATTAACATCCGCTTAACGATTAAAGATCTTGTTTCTTTTGGCCGCTTTCCTTACTCAAAAGGGAATCTATCAAAAGAAGATTGGAAGTATATTGATGAGGCGATAGATTATATGGAGCTTCGTGACATCCAAGATAAGTATTTAGATCAGTTAAGCGGCGGGCAAAAACAACGTGCATTTATTGCAATGGTTATTGCTCAGGATACCGAGTATATTCTATTGGATGAGCCGCTAAATAACCTTGATATGAAGCACTCTGTACAAATTATGAAAGTGTTAAAGCGTATGGTTAAAGAACTCGGTAAGACGATCATTATCGTGCTTCATGATATTAATTTTGCTTCGTTTTACTCAGACTACATTGTCGCATTAAAAGACGGCAAAGTCGTTAAGGAAGGGCCGACTCACGAGATTATTAATAACGATGCTTTAAAGGAAATCTATGATATGGATATCCAGATTAATGATATTAATAACCAAAGAGTCTGCGTCTATTTTGTGTAAGGCTAGTGTTTATCATTTTGTAATAGAAGGATGATTAACTGTCATTCTATTAAATAAATAAAAAAAGAAATATAGGAGTGGGTAAGATGAGTAAAACATTACGTTCATTGTCATTACGTCCAATTATGTTCCTGTTCGTATTAGTAATCTTTGCAGGAGTTCTTGCAGCGTGCGGAAGTGACAATGCAGAAGAGGCTTCAGCTGATGTAGAAGCAGAACAAACAGAAGAAGCGGCTGAAGATACAGAAGAAACTGAGGCAGATAGTGATGCCGATTCAGAAGCGTCTGAAGTCACTATTACACATGATTTAGGAGAAGCGGTTGTTCCTAAAAATCCTGAAACGGTTGTTGTGTTTGATATGGGTGTTCTTGATACATTAGATACATTAGGTGTAAATGTGACAGCATTGCCTCAAGAAAATGTACCTGACTATCTTGAAAAGTATAAAGGGGAAGAATATCAAAATGCAGGTACTTTATTTGAGCCTGATTTTGAAGCAATCTATGGAATGGAGCCGGACCTGATTATTATTAGCGGCCGTGCAGCAGAAGCGTACGAAGAGTTAAACGAAATCGCACCGACAATCTTTATGGGTGTCGATACAACAAATTATGTAGAATCATTTAAAGGGAATGTAACGACTTTAGCTGAAATCTTCGAAAAAGAAGAGGAAGCGGCAGAGAAATTAGCTGAAATTGAGGAATCAATCGAAGAGTTGCATGAAACAGCAACAGCAAGTGAAACAAGCGGTCTTTTAATCATGGCTAATGATGGCGATATCAGCGCGTATGGTCCTGGTTCTCGCTTTGGTCTTCTTCACGATGACTTTGGAGTAACTCCGACAGATGATTCAATTGAGGTAACAAACCATGGGCAGAATATTTCGTTTGAGTACATTGTAGAGCAAGATCCTGAGTACTTGTTTGTCATCGATCGTGCGGCAGTCGTTGGCGGTGAGTCATCCGGTCAGCAGACGGTTGAAAATGAGTTAGTCAAAACAACTCGTGCATATGAAGAAGGAAATATTGTTTACCTAGATCCGGTAAACTGGTACATCACAAGCGGCGGATTAACGGCTGTATCTGAAATGGTAGAAGAAGTGAAAGCAGGAATTGAGTAATAGTAAAATAACGGAGACGACTTACATTATGTAGGTCGTTTTTTTTGTGCATAGCTGCCGCTCCTGAAATATGCTTCGCTTTCCGCGGTGAGCTGCTGAGCTTCCTCGGGCTTTAGCCCTGTGGGATCTCAGCCCTGCTCTAGGCACCGCAGGAGTCTACGCATATTTCATCCGCTGAGTTAATGCTCTTTCCAAAAATGGAGTGGAGTGATTTAGTTAATAGGCTCAGTTCTATTCACTAAGTGCTGCTTATAATGAGGGAGCAACATAACAACATCCTTTCTCCGTTGATTGGAGCGGAAGGCACCGACTCCTGCGGGATGTGCGTGGCCAGGGAAGACCCCACAGGAGCAAAGCGACGAGGAGGCTTCCGGACCGCCCGCGGAAAGCGTGTGCCTGCAGCGGAAATCAACAATTATTGCAGGGGCTACTCACTTTTGCTAGATAAATCTAATCTTTTTAGGTGTTTAAAAGGAATTTTGCTAAAAATCGAGAATAGATGACATATACGAAAGGTGTGTTGTTTGAATGGATAACGTAAAATCAATTGGGTTTATCGGCTTAGGAGTTATGGGAAAAAGCATGGCTAAAAATCTAATGAAAAAAGGGTTCTCAGTGAATGCTTATACACGGACCAAGTCGAAAGCAGAAGATCTCATTGAAGAAGGCTGTACGTGGTGTGAATCGGCCACAGAAGCAGCAGAAAAAGCAGATGTAATCATTACGATGCTAGGGTTTCCAAGTGAGGTTAAAGAAATCTATTTTGGTGAAGAGGGGCTGCTTAATAACGCAAGAGAAGGCAGCATCTTGATTGACATGTCGACCTCATCTCCCACTCTTGCAAAAGAGATTGCTGAAGCTGCTGACAAACATCAGATGACCGCACTTGATGCTCCTGTTTCTGGCGGGGACATTGGAGCAAGAGAAGCTCGTTTAACGATTATGGTTGGTGGTAACGAAGAAGCTTATAACAAGGCACTTCCTGTTTTTCAGGCAATGGGTACGAATGTTGTACTGCAAGGCGGACCAGGAATGGGGCAGTATACAAAAATGGTCAACCAGATTGCGATAGCCACAAATATGATAGGAGTCTCAGAGGCAATTAGTTACGCAGATAAGGCAGGACTGAATCCAAATCTAGTACTTAAAAGTATTGGCGGGGGAGCAGCAGGAAGCTGGTCACTTAGCAATCTAGCTCCACGTATGATAGCAGGAGACTATGAGCCGGGGTTTTATATTAAGCACTTTGTGAAAGATATGACAATTGCGCTAGAGTCGGCAGAAGAACTAGGTCTTGATACACCGGGGTTGAAACTTGCTAAGGGAATGTATGAGGAGCTAGTGACGCGCGGATTTGAAGATGCAGGAACTCAAGCATTAATTAAACTCTATGTCGATCAAGCGTAATCGTTTCCAATCTATCGACATTCCTACTAGAATAGAGTGGAAAGACACGTTACAACATACACTTAGGAGGTAGTAAACATGGAACAAACACTATTTAGACAGTTAAACACTTGGCGTGCTTTTACGTTAAAAACACTGCAAAAGGTAGAAGAGAATCAAGTTGATCAAATTCCAGAAGGGTTTAATAATAATATCCGTTGGAACGCTGGCCATATTGTTGTAATCCATGACCGTTTAACCGCTCAAATGCTTGGAGAAGCTCCTAGTTATCCTAAGGGGTATGATACGTATTTCGATAAAGGGACAAGCCCGAAAGATTGGGATGATGCTGTTCCGTCCTTAGAAGAAATTAAAGCAGAGCTTGAAGGCCAGATTGCAAAGCTTGAACAAAAGTTAACGGGCAACTTAGATAGGGAGCCGCTTGGTAATGTGTTTGATATGCCGACAATCGGTGATTTGACCGTTTTTTCAGTCGGTCATGAAGCGATGCATTTAAGCACGATCCATAAGTTAATGAAGTTCACAAAAGTATAAAGAATGTAAAGGATTCGTGAAGTGTATAGAGATCTTATTAAGACTAGCGAGAAGCTGTTGCTAGTGCTTGTGACAATTGATAAGGTAAAGGTGCAGCAAGCAAGCACGACCCCCTTTATCCTTTTTTTGAGTGGGCTGGGAATATTCCCAGCTCCTTTTTTACGTAAAATTAGCTCACTCATATTCCATGTTAGATAATCTAACATAAGTATTGCGAAAATTCACTCAACAACATAAAGTAATAAAAAACAGAGAAAAAATACTTTATGAAAAGGAAGTGGATGGGGATGACAACTGTATCAGTACCAACGAGAGAGAGCCAAATTGAGGAAATTCGTGCAACGATTGAGACAAAACATGTAGAGCTATTGCATATGCAATTTGTAGATATTGAAGGAACATTAAAGCATGTAACAATTACATCTGAACAATTAGATCAAGCAGTAAACGGTCAAGTGATGTTTGATGGTTCATCAATTACAGGCTTCACACCGATTAACCAATCAGACTTATATTTAACGCCTGATTTAAGCACATTTGCTGTACTTCCTTGGACAGAAGAGGAAGGGTATTCTGAAGCGAGGTTTTTATGCAGCGTAAAAAAGCCTGATGGGTCGGACTTTTTGGGCGACCCGCGCAACGTTTTAAAAGAAACGGTTAAGCGTGCTGAGGAAAAGGGCTATTCAATCAATGTGGGTCCAGAGCTTGAGTTCTTCTTATTTGAGACGGACGATGCGGGACAGCCTACATTAAAAACACAAGATGTCGGGGGATATTTTGAGCCATCACCAAAAGATAACGGCGAAAAAGTTCGTTTAGCAATTTATAAAGTATTAAAGAAAATGGGCTTCACGATTGAAGCTTCGCATCACGAGGTGGCAATCGGCCAGCATGAAATTAACTTCAAGTATGCAGATGCCCTTGGGGCGGCAGATGCAGCAACAACGTATAAATGGGTTGTGAAAACAGTAGCAGGACAGCATGGTCTTCATGCCACATTCATGCCAAAGCCGCTTGCAGGGGCAAACGGCAGCGGAATGCATACAAATATCTCGTTGTTTGATATTGAAAAACAAGAAAATGCTTTCTATGATGATACGGATGAGTTAGGGCTGTCTGAAACAGCTTATCAATTTATTGCCGGATTAATTGATAACGTGAAAGATTTTGTAGCAGTGACAAACCCGCTTGTCAACTCATACAAACGTCTCGTCCCTGGATATGAGGCTCCTTGTTATATTGCTTGGTCAGCTTCAAACCGCTCAGCTCTTATTCGTATCCCAGCAACACGCGGCGCTGGTACTCGCGTTGAGATCCGCTGCCCGGATCCATCAGCAAACCCTTACTTTGCATTTGCTGTTGTTGCATCAGCAGGTCTTGATGGAATTGAGCGTGAACTGACTGCACCTCCAGCAGTCAATGATGATATTTTCAGCATGACACGTCAAGAGTGCTTTGAGCGCGGTATTTCGAACCTGCCGACAAACCTTGAGTCTGCTCTAGATCATTTTGAAGCAGGTACGATTGGCCGCAACACTTTAGGTGAACATGCATATTCAGAATATGTTGAACTAAAACGCGGTGAGTGGGATGACTTCCGTACAACGGTTTCTGATTGGGAAGTAGCAGCTTATCAAGCGAAGTTTTAAGAATAGTAAAAGCATGCAGTCATTTGGCTGCATGCTTTTTTAGGTTACATTCCTTTTTCTTTTGTGTGCAGAGGAACACTTCGCCTCGCTGTTAATTTTTTAAAGGCAGGGGTGCCGGAAGTAGTGAAAATAAGGAGTCCGATCCATATGAAAATAAACGCAGCCAATTGGATCAAGCTGAAGGGCTCTTTATAAAGAAATACACCAAACAGAAGCATTAAGGTCGGTCCAATGTATTGAAGGAACCCGATTAATGACAAGGAGATCCTTTTTGCACCAACAGAGAAAAGCAGAAGTGGTATAGCTGTTGCGGCCCCGGCTCCAATTAACAGCATCCATGTTTCAAGAGAGTGTGCTGAAAAAATGCCCGCTTCAGGTTTGGCAAACCACACATAAAGCAGAGCAAAAGGGGTCATCAACATTGTTTCAATTGTTAGTCCTACCAGTGCACCGACATTGACTAATTTTTTCATAAGTCCATAGATTCCAAAGGTAATAGCAAGCAAGAAAGAAGCATACGGAATAACCCCGTAATAAACAGTCATTAATGTCACTCCTATAAATGCGAGGGCGAAAGATACTCCTTGCCAGCGAGTAAACCTCTCTTTAAGAAATATCATGGCAAGAAGGACATTAACTAACGGATTAATATAATAGCCAAGGCTCGCCTCTACCATCCGTTCATTCGTTACCGCCCAAATAAAGACAAACCAGTTTAACGTGATAAAAACAGAGGCTGAAATCATGCCGATTGTTTGCTTTTTACTGGTAAGAAGACGTTTAACCTCTTGTACAAAAAAGCCAATCTGTCCTCTTAACGCTAAGATACCAACCATAAAAACAAGGGACCAAATTATTCTGTAGGCTAATACTTCCCCTGGAGTGACATGTTCAAGCTGTTTCCAGTAGAGAGGTAGGATTCCCCATAATATATAAGCAAAGATCGCGGCTGTAATCCCTATCTTTTGTTCTGAGTGCTGCGTATTAGATTGTTGCACCTTGTCACTGCCTTTCTATAAACATAACAGGTCTGACAAATGCCAGACCTGAATCGTACTTACCCTCTATTAGCTATATGCTTTAAAGGCCCGACATATTGATTAAGTCGGAATGAATGCTTAATAGCTGTGTTAACAAACTCTTTTGCTGTGTGGATCGCTTCTTCTACAGAGCGTCCTTTTGCTAGCTCTGCGGTGATAGCTGCTGCAAATGTACAGCCAGCTCCGTGAGTAAACGTTGTGTCAATCTTTTCTGATTCGAGCAGTGTGAAATCTTTTCCATCAAAGTACACATCGACCGCTTTCTCATGATCAAGTTTGCTTCCGCCTTTTACAACTACATGCTTTGCACCAAGCTCAGAAATGGCGGCAGCAGCTTCTTTCATTTCACCGATCGTTGTAATCGGGCCGTGTCCGCTTAGCTGTGCTGCTTCAAATAAATTTGGTGTTACCACTAATGCTTTTGGTACTAAAACATCACGCAGACAGGCATCCGTTTCTGGATTCAATGCCTCATCTGCTCCCTTACATACCATAACTGGGTCAACAACAAAGTTTGAAATAGTATATTGATCGACTTTCTTAGCTACGAGCTCTATAATTTCTGTTCGCCCAAGCATTCCTGTTTTCGCTGCATCAATGCCAATGCCAGCAAGAACTGTTTCAATTTGCTTTTCAAGCTGTCCCACATCTTGAGGAAACACTTCATGATTCCAATGATTGTGAGGATCCTGCGCTACTACTACCGTTAAGGCATTCATACCGTAAACGCCAAGTTCCTGAAATGTCTTAAGGTCTGCTTGCAGTCCTGCTCCGCCGCTTGTATCTGAACCCGCAATGGTTAACGCTTTTTTCATTGTCATAGATGTACACTCCTTTAGTATGCAACGATTCGATCGTTTTTACTTGTCCTCCATTATAAGGGAAAGTATGAAAGAGATAAATGGGAAATCTAAAACCATAAAGTGTAATGAGCTTTTCTATTGACGAATGAAAAGAATGTTACTATACTTTATTTAGTAAACAAAAAAGTATAGAAAGTTTATAGAGATATAAAAAGGGAGAGATAAACCAATGGCAACTGTATTATTTGTAAAAGGAAATCCAAGAACGAAAGAGGAAGCAGTCAGCGTAAAAATGTACGAGGAATTCCTCACAACTTATAAAGAAGCAAACCCAACTGATGAAGTTATTGAGTTGGATCTATATAAAGAAAATCTTCCTTACCTTGATGCAACAATGCTGAATGGACTGTTTAAGCCTATGCAGCAAATTGCTACAACTCCAGAGGAAGATGCGGCTCGTGAATTAAACGATCGTTACCTAGAGCAGTTCATTAGTGCGGATAAAGTCGTATTTGCTTTCCCACTATGGAACTTCACGATTCCTGCAGCATTACACACGTATGTAGACTACCTAAGCCGTGCTGGCAAAACATTTAAATACACACCAGAAGGTCCTGTAGGATTAATGGGTGACAAGAAAGTTGCGTTATTAAATGCACGTGGCGGTGTGTATTCAAACGGACCAATGGCTCAGCTTGAAATGTCTATGAACTACATGCGTACAGTGATGGGCTTCTGGGGAATTGAGCAGCTTTCAACTGTAATCATCGAAGGCCATAACCAAATGCCGGATGAAGCAGAGAACATTATTGCCAACGGACTTGAGGAAGTACGTAAGACAGCAAAAGCATTTTAATTATGAACAGTAAAAGCGCTGGGAGAGAAAATCTCCCAGCGCTTTTTTGATTACTAAGTGGAGTAATTTAATTATCTTTCAAAAGCAACCTAAAAGAAGGTGCCTCAAACAAGGGATAGCATAGTTGTCGCTTCTGAAATATGCTTCGCTTTCTGCGGTGAGCTGCTGAGCTTCCTCGGGCTTTTGCCCTGTGGGATCTCAGCCCTGCTCTAGGCACCGCAGGAGTCTCCACATATTTCATCCGCTTGGTTACTGCTTTGTGTAATTATTAAGTGGAATGATTTAATTATGGTTCAATGCAAATTATAAAAGTGAGTTCATCTGCTAGAGATCATTTAAAAGCTACTTATAATGGGGGTACTATACAACACCTTGCCTCCGTTGGTTGTAGCGGAAGGCACCGACACCCGGGAAAAGCGAGTACCTGCAGCGGAGATCAACAACTACTGAAAGGGTCGCTTTTTGTGTTCTAACGAGATACCCATACTTTCATTCACATTTAGCTATAATGCTCAACGTACAATTCTCCAAGAACCTTCGCAATTTCTTTCATGCCGAACTTACCGGCCTTTCGTTCTGCGTCAGGATTGTAGTTTGTGTTCGTATTAACGTCATACGTAAAGAGATTCCCCGAAGCATCACGAATAAATTCTATCCCGGCAAAATGAATATCATTAGCAAGCAGGAAAGCCTCATACTTATGAATAATTGGGTCATTAAAGTTTTCAATGATCTTAAACTTCTCTTTTGGCTCTGCGGTCGTTGGACAGAAAGCATCGCCAATCTGACAAGCATCAGCAGGACACAATTCGAAACCCTCTGATGTGTCTACCTCCACAGCATAAAAGAACCTTCCCCCAATAAATTCACAGCGAGTAATCGTTGAATCTGGTGATTGAATATATTGTTGCAAAAGAGTAATCCCATCAATCGGCTCTTCAAAATCCAGTCCTTCCACATACTTTTTAAGTGCGTCTGTATTCTCGAATAGCTGAACGCCAAGTCCTTTTCCTGCTCGATTATGTTTTGTAATAAATGGAGCATCGCCGAATGCTTCAGCCGCATCTATTATATGTTTTTTCCCGACAGCTGCCATTGTTTTCGGCGTTTCAATTTCAAAGGATTCAAGGGCTGTATATTGTGCGACTTTGCTCACTTCAAGCTTAAGGGCACGGCTTGTGTTAAGCACGATACGGCCATGAGCTTCAAGCCAATCAAGCACAGCCCCTGTAAATTCTGGTGCATATCTGTGTTCTCTGGTGTGAGAAGAAGCACTCATGCGATTATAAAAAATTCCTTGTGGAGGTTCTTTTGTGAGATCAATCATTCCTTGGTCCAGATGCCAAGTTTCAAATGGATGACCAAGAGCTTCTAATTCTTTTCGAAGCGGTTCTGTCCACTCCTCATTTTCGTGAATGACATATATTTTTGCAGTCATTAGTCAGCTCTCCTTTTAATCCTTATTATTCTTATATGATATAAAGATTATAACGCATTGGGGCTCTTTATGGTACAAGCTTGCTCAACATTAATAACATAGAAAAATACTAAGAAGTTGCACCGAGCGTCTCTCTGCGATACGATAACGCAGAGAAGAAGCAGGTACGATGCGAAAAAAAGGAGTTGTCTGTATAATGTCTGATCGTGATAAACAATTACGTGAAGCCGCTTATCAGGAAGTTGAAACACATAAATCATTAGTAGAAAGTGATCGTTTTCGCCTAGGGTATCACTTAATGCCGCCAGTCGGCTTGTTAAATGATCCGAATGGGTTTATTCAATACAAGGGTGTCTACCATCTGTTTTATCAATGGAATCCGTTTAAAACAGAACATGGCGCAAAATTTTGGGGACATTACACCTCGCGTGATCTAGTCAATTGGGAGCACCATGAGATAGCCCTTGCACCTAGTGATTGGTTTGATAAGAATGGCTGTTATTCCGGGAGTGCGATTGAACATAACGGAAAGATGTATTTATTTTATACAGGCAATGTAAAAGATGAACACAATAATCGAGAGAGCTATCAAGTATTAGTAGAATCAGAAGATGGTTTTACGTTTGATAAAAAAGGAGTCGTTGTTGAGCTTCCGGAAGGTTATACAGCTCATTTTCGTGACCCTAAAGTTTGGAAGCGTGATGATTATTTCTATATGGTAGTCGGGGCTCAAAGCGAGGACCTTACAGGAAAAGCTGCCCTCTTGCGTTCTAGTGATCTATACAAGTGGGAACATTTAGGGGCAATTGCTGGTGCGCACGTAGGGTCCTTAGAAGATTTCGGCTATATGTGGGAATGTCCAGATTTATTTGAGCTAGACGGCGAAGAAGTTCTAATCCTCTCTCCTCAAGGATTAGAACCTGAGGGAATGTTATATCAAAATATTTATCAAGCAGGCTACTTTATCGGAAAAATGGATTATGAAAACGCTCGGTTTGATCACGGTGAGTTTGTGGAAATGGATCGAGGCTTTGAGTTTTATGCTCCGCAAACGACAGAAGATGATCAAGGGCGCCGCCTGCTCTTCGGTTGGTTAGGGCTGCCTGAAGAACGCGAGGAAGACCACCCGACCATTGAATATAAATGGATCCATGCGATGACTTTGCCTCGTGAACTTAGAGTGAAAGATGGCAAGCTCTATCAACTGCCGGTAGAAGAGTTAAAGAAACTTAGACATGATGAAGTCATTTATCATAATGTGGTATTGAATGAAGAAGAGCAAGCTTTCGCAGGGATTGATGGAGAACGTTTAGAATATGAGCTCACGTTTAACGAAAATCCTTCAAGTGAAGTAACGATTCAGATGCGTAATCATGCAACGATTACGTATTCCCCTGAAAAAAAGCGCTTGACGCTGAGCCGAATCAGCTTTGTGGATGGCAAAACGATTGAAGAGCGTCATTGTGAGATCAGCGAGCTGAAAAATCTTCGTGTTTTCTTAGACTCTTCATCAATTGAGATATTTGTAAATGACGGGGCAGAAGTATTTACCGCTCGAATTTACCCGGCTGAAAACGAGAAAAATATTACCTTTAAAACAGGACAACCGACATCTGTTCAACTGCAAGCGTGGATGTTATACTAGGCTAGTATGATTAACAAGTGAACCAAGCCTGCACCTCATCAAGAGGGTGAGTGTGTAGGCTTTTTATTTTCTTAGAATAGCATAATTATACGGTGAGATGATTGATCACTCATCATCACTTTGCAGTCATATTAGATGTGGTTAGTTCGGAGGGATAGTATGGATTCATCTAATCAAGCAGAAAGAAAGAAGCGATTTACCGCTAAACATTATTTAGCATTCATCCTTCCTTCTTTGATTGGTATTTTATTATTTATGACACCGATTGTTATAGACGGAGATATTACGATTCCTGTAGCCTTTTTGGCAGGTATTGTAGAGGGAGCATTTGCTGATGTACTTCCGTTAGCAATGACGATTCTTCTTGTCCTCTCGGTGATTATGACAGTATTTGTTGTAGCAGCAAAGCCTGCCTTTGCGAAAAAAAGCGAGCTGGTCGAAGCCTTATTTGATGTAGGCTGGACGTGGACAATTATTCGAGTGTTTGGAGTGTTGTTTGCTGTTTTAACATTGATGGAGTGGGGGCCAGAGTTTATTTGGTCAGAAGACACGGGTGGTCTTTTACTGTTTGATCTAATCCCTATTTTATTTTCTGTATTTTTATTTGCTGGGTTCTTCTTACCTCTATTAATGAACTTTGGTTTAATGGAGCTTGTTGGATCCATATTAAACCGTATCATGCGTCCATTATTTACTCTGCCGGGACGCTCATCGATTGATTGTATGGCTTCTTGGATGGGTGATGGAACGATCGGGGTTCTGCTTACGAATAAACAATATGAAGATGGCTATTATACAAAACGTGAGGCAGCTGTTATTGGGACCACCTTCTCTGTCGTTTCGATTACGTTTAGTATCGTCATTTTGTCTTATATGAACTTGGAGCACTTATTCTTGCCGTACTACGGCACTATCGTATTAGCAGGGTTTGTAGCAGCGATTATTTTGCCGCGTATCCCTCCTTTGTCTAGAAAAGCAGATACGTATATTACAGATAAGAAATACGATGCAAAGGAAGAACGTCAAAGCATCGGAGCTTCCTTTAAGTCAGGGCTTCGTCAAGCGTTAGAGCGAGCGACAACGAATAACGGCTTCGCTTCAAATGTCAAAGGCGGCATGAAAAATGTTCTTGATATGTGGCTTGGAGTGATACCTGTAGTAATGGCTCTTGGTACAGCGGCACTTGTTGTTGCTGAATATACGCCTGTATTTGAGTGGTTAGGTGCACCATTTATTCCACTTCTTCAAATCATGCAGGTACCAGAAGCTGCAGCAGCTGCTCAAACAATGGTAATTGGATTTGCAGATATGTTCTTGCCGGCAATTATCGGCAGCGGCATTGAAAATGAAATGACGCGTTTCATTATCGCCTGCGTATCTGTTACTCAATTAATTTATATGTCTGAAATTGGCGGACTGCTTCTAGCATCTAAGCTGCCAGTATCGTTTACAGATCTAGTGATTATCTTTATTGAGCGTACGCTAATTACACTGCCGGTTGTTGTTTTAATGGCTCACTTGATTTTTTAATGGTTGAATGGATGAGTATTAAGCTATGCAGCTGAAACGACGCAATAACGTAGGATCTTGATACATTAAGACGCTCAACGCACACAATAAAGATCTCGACTGACGCAGTAGTAATCAATGGATGCATAAAAGGATTGTGGTGACGCAATCCTTTTCGTCTTTAATACAATTAACATGTGAACCAAAGCAAAACGGCTTAAGACTGACCCAATGGCAGCACCGAGCCTTCGAATAAAAACAAAAGCAGGTGAATCCTTATGAAAAAGCAGGTAGTAGCGATTACAGGAGCAAGCAGCGGATTAGGTGCAGCTCTTGCAAAACTTTATGGACTAAAGGGAGCACATGTCTGTTTGCTTGGAAGGTCGAAAGAAAAGCTAGAGTCTTCTTTTAACGGCCAAGAAGGAAGTTATTCAGCTCACGCGCTTAATATTGTGAACAAAGAAGAGGTAGCTTCCGTTTTTCATCAGCTGAGTGAAGAGTTTGGCGAAGTGGATATGCTGATTAATAATGCAGGTGTAGGATATTTTGGATTAGCAGAAGACCTTGGCACAGAAGAGCTTTGTACGATGCTTGATGTAAATGTAAAAGGAACAATCTACCCAACACAAGCGGTCCTTCCTCAAATGAAAAAACGTAACAAAGGAACGATTGTTAATATTGTATCGACTGCAGGGCTTGTAGGAAAAGCGAATGAATCGGGCTATGTGGCAAGTAAGTTTGCTGTTCGTGGATTTACTGAGAGTTTGCAGGCTGAACTCAGTGACACAATGATTCGAATCAGCGGTATTTATATGGGCGGCATGGATACTCCGTTTTGGGATGGCATATTCTCAGATGAAAAGCGTAAAATGTTAATGCAGCCAAAGGATGTGGCAGAAATTATTGTTCACAATCTTGATGAGCGAACGAACCT
This sequence comes from Alkalihalophilus pseudofirmus OF4, assembly GCF_000005825.2. Taxonomy (GTDB): domain Bacteria; phylum Bacillota; class Bacilli; order Bacillales; family Bacillaceae_D; genus Alkalihalophilus; species Alkalihalophilus pseudofirmus. Next base: position 3,736,215 of record NC_013791.2, on the reverse strand, counting down.
TTCCGTTGATGAGGTCATCATTCGAAATAAAAAGCCAAAAAAGTAAACAAAGTGTTTGACGGAAACTGTTGAAGCAGTTAAAATGTAAGCGAAAACATCATAAGTGGGATTGTTACTGATTATGCAGGCAAGACCTAAAATGGAGGAACGGGATACGTCTACCCAAATGACGGATTCTGACCATTTTAGGTCTTTTTTTGCATGGATTGGGTATTGAATGGATAAGGATTCTGCTTAGACAAAAACTATAGAGAGCTTAAATAAGGAGGAAATAAAAATGGATACGAAAAAAGTAGCCCATGAGCTTGTCGATCTGCTTGGCGGAGCTGACAACGTTGTAAGTGCCACACATTGTGCAACTCGTCTGCGAATTGTGCTAAATGATGATGACAAGCCGGATAAAAGTCAAATTGAAGAGTTAGACGGGGTAAAAGGAGTTTTTAAAGCATCTGGTCAATACCAAGTCATTTTTGGAACGGGTCTTGTTAATAAGGTGTACGCCGAGTTTGCTGAATTAACAGGACTAGGCACAAAAGATACAGACGGGGGAGAAAAGCAAGTAGATCACGCAGATGCTGCTAAAAAGAAGATGAATCCCCTCGCTAGGATAGCGAGAACTCTCTCTAACATTTTCGTTCCAATCATTCCGGCGATTGTAGCGAGTGGTCTTTTAATGGGTTTATTAGGGATGCTTCAGGCCTTCGAACTTGTTCCGCCTGACAGTCCATGGATTCTATTTTTAGATATGTTCTCAAGTGCCGCATTTATTATTTTACCGATTTTAATTGGTTTTAGTGCTGCCAAAGAATTTGGTGCCAATCCGTATTTAGGGGCAGTACTTGGTGGAATCATGACGCACCCGGCTCTGTTAAATCCTTGGACATTAGCCGATGCTGAACCGGAAACGATTCAATTTCTTGGAATGAATGTCGATCTTCTAGGGTATCAAGGTACGGTTATTCCGATATTATTAGTCGTTTATATTATGAGTAAAATTGAGCGCGGTGTACGTAAAGTCGTGCCAAATGCAATTGATTTACTCGTCACACCGTTTGTGACAGTCATTGTAACTGGTTTTATTGCGATGCTTTTCGTTGGGCCGCTTGGGACGATGATTGGAAATGGTCTAACGTGGGGTCTTGATTATATTTATAACACAGCAGGCATTTTTGCAGGTCTTCTGTTTGGAGGACTTTACTCAACAATTGTTATTACAGGAGTTCATCACAGCTTCCACGCAATTGAAGCGGCTCTGATTGCTGACTTTGGCATGAACTTCTTACTGCCAATCTGGGCAATGGCAAACGTAGCCCAAGGTGGAGCGGGTCTTGCAGTATTCTTCCTGACAAAGAACCCTAAAGTGAAAGAAATTGCGATCCCTGCATCATTCTCTGCATTCCTAGGTATTACCGAACCAGTAATCTTTGGTGTAAACTTACGCTTTATGCGTCCGTTTATCGGAGCTGCTATCGGTGGCGCTCTAGGAGGGGCATACGTTGTATTTACTAATGTTGTAACGAATGCATATGGATTAACAGGAATTCCAATGTTCGCGATTGCGGCACCTTTTGGAACAGCGAATATCATTAATTATGCAATTGGTATTTTAATCGCTGCAGGTGGTGCTTTTGTAGCTACGTTATTACTTGGTTTAAAAGAAGATGCTGAGAAGAAAAAATAATTTCGCATAAAAGAACAGGCCTGCTCATTAGAGCGGGCCTGTTTCGTCTATTTAATAGAGCTAGTTGTATATTCGGCATCCTCTACCGATACAACGCTTGATGATAATTTCAACAGCCCGCTTCCTTGTGCGCGGCGGCTGAAGTTAAGAGAAACGGTGTGTTTGATCAGTTGTGCGAAAATTTCTGGTTCCGTCAACTTTCTTTCAAACTCTTTTTCTCCTTGTTCAATTAACAGGGCTGCCGCACCGGATACATGCGGTGTAGCCATTGAAGTACCGGATAAGACAGCGTAGCCGTTGTTAAGATAAGTTGAAATAATTTCTTCGCCTGGTGCGACAAGGTCAATCGCACAATTTGTATTGCTGAATCTAGAGATCTCGCCTTCTAGATTGACAGAGCCTACTTGAACGACTTCCGGATAAGCTCCAGGGTAGGCATATTCATCTGTGTCATGATTGCCATCCCCTTCATTTCCAGCTGCACATACAACTAAAATATCCTCAGCTACAGCATCTTTTATCGCTTGATGAAGTTCAGGAGTATCAATTCTTCCCCCGAGTGACATAGAAATGACACGAACTCGTTCATTGTTTGGTCCACGCCAATTTATCGCATAACGAACCCCTTCAATGACCCATTTTGTATCTCCGTACCCTTGTCCGCTAAGCACCTTTACAACGAGCAGTTTCGCTTTTGGGGCGGTACCAATGACGCCCTTGTCATTTTCACAGGCAGCAACGGTTCCGCATACGTGAGTACCATGACCGTTAGAATCTTCTACATTATCAGGGTCGCTGTTATCATCTGTAGTAAAGTTACGACCGTCAATAATTTGATCCATAAATTCGATGTGGGTCGTTTCACACCCTGTATCTAGAACAGCTACAACAGTATTACCACCCTTATATCCAGCCTCCCATATGGCTGGTGCTTCAATCATTTCAATACCGGGCGGAATAACCTTTGTGTCATTTAGAACCTTCTCAACTTTGAATGGAATCAGGCTCACTTTACTCAATGCGACTCCCCCTAGTGAATAAGAATTTTTTTGATAAAAAGTGCTAAAATGCTCGACATATATCCCATTTACACTTACAATATAAATACACTTATATTAGATTGAAAATTTTGAAAGTTTGTTGTATAAATTAGTTTATTCGGTATTATACTTTACTCGTAGGCAAAAAAATCTCATATAGGCGATTTCCTCAAGGGAATCGTCTTCTCTTTTTAGGTTTCTTTTTAATCTCTTTTAAATGTTTGATACCTAACATGACGGTAGAGAAGCAAGTGGCAGCAAGTACGGACAACGTCAACAACTGCTCAAGCAACTCCATCACTTTTATCCCCCCCCTTTTTTACAAAAAGAGCCCTACACAGTAGAAGAACGACTGGTAGGACTCGTGTTATAAGAGTCTGCATAGGTGCATTATAAAGTAAGGATAAAACTGGAATATATGTCACTTTTGATTGTACCACAGCTGTAAAAATCTCACAATAATAGTTTGAATATTCGGTTATATTGTCCTGTTTGATCTTATAATTCGACAGGTGTGTCCTAATGCTTTTATACTACTTGTTTAGTGAGACAAAAGCATTTAGTTTGTCCCATGTTATACTACTAAAAAAACTTAGATATAACATGGAGGTAAACAGGTATGAGTATCTTAAAGAATGATTGGAACGAACTGCTTAAAGATCAGTTTGAGCAGCCTTATTATAAAGAGCTCCGCGAATTTTTAAAAAAGGAATACCAAGAGGAAATTGTTTATCCCTCAATGCACCACCTTTTTGAAGCCCTTCAATTAACATCTTACCGTGATACAAAAGTGGTCATTCTTGGACAGGATCCCTACCACGGACCTAATCAAGCACATGGACTAAGCTTTTCAGTGAGGCCTGATGTGCGCATCCCGCCATCTCTTCAAAATATGTTTAAAGAATTAAAAGAAGATCTCGGCGCTTCGGTTCCTAATAACGGATATCTTGTTCCCTGGGCAGAGCAAGGTGTTCTTTTATTAAATACCGTTCTATCGGTAAGGGGAGGACAAGCAGCTTCACATAAAGGTCGCGGCTGGGAGCTTTTTACCGATCGGGTGATTGACCTTCTGAATGAAAGAGAAAAGCCTGTCATTTTTGTGCTTTGGGGTAAGCATGCAGAAGCAAAAAGCAAGCGAATTACAAATGACCATCATTATATCATTACAGCTCCGCATCCGAGTCCCCTGTCAGCTCATCGTGGATTTTTTGGAAGCAGACCATTTTCAAAAATCAATAGGATATTAACAGAAATGGGCGAGGAACCAATCGAATGGCAGCTCCCCAATCGTTAAAAGACTAGGATGTAACGAAAAGGTTTAACTTAGAAGACGAACGAATCGCTAAATAATGTAACTCCCTTAGAAAAAGTTGATCTGAAGGGAGTTTTTCCTGCGCCCTTATAGTGGTTGTTGATCTCCGCTGCAGGCACACGCTTTCCACTGGCGTCACGGCAGCATTCTCATCGTCTTCACTCATAACAGAAATAAATACACTGGAAAATGGGTCCCCTTGCAGTAATTGTTGATCTCCACTACAGGTACTCGCTCACCGCGGAAAGCGAAGCATATTTCAGGAGCGGCAATTCTCCTCTAACATATATTTGTTTTCAAACGATTTTTGCCCCAGTTGCTCTTCTTTATTACTAGTTTGGTACGTTTGTTATGGGAATATTTTTAAAAATGAGCAAATGCCTTCAAATGGAATTTGTAAAAAGGTAGAATGGAGTAGATTGTACATACTATTTATTCGAACAGATCACAAATGACAGACCACAATAGAAAGGCTAAAAGCAAGATGATAAATAAACTAATTGGCATACTCATTGTTTTACATGTATTTATAATGACAGGCTGTACTAACCCAAATGATGAAGATGAACCGTTATATATTGCAGCTGCATCTGATTTGTATCATGCATTGACGGAGGCGGGGGAGGAATTTACAAATGAGACGGGGATTCCTCTTGAGTTTACGTTTGGTTCTACTGGATTGATTACTCAGCAAATCAACGAGGGTGCGCCTTATGATTTGTTTTTAGCTGCACATGAATCGTATATTGATGAGTTGATTGAGCAAGAAGCAATACTGGCTGGTTCAAAACACTATTATGCTATTGGCCGTAATGTATTGATGTATGAAGAGGAAAGTCTCTTATTAGAAAGCGGGCAAGCGCAGCAATATCTTTTAAGCGATGAGGTAGGGACCATTGCGATTGCTAACCCTGAACACGCGCCTTACGGAAAGGCAGCTAAAGAGACATTAGAGTCATGGGGAATTTGGGAGCAGATAGAAGAAAAGCTCGTCTATGCGGAAAATATTAGACAAGCCTATCAATATGTTGAGTCAGGTAATGCTGATGTTGGTATGGTAGCCTTGGCTTTAGTAAGTGATACAGATTATGAGTATCAACTTGTTGATGAGGCTGCACATGAGCCGATTATTCAGGCACTGGGAATTCCAGCTGTTTCATCAAAGCAGGAAGAAAGTAAGCAATTCATCGAGTATTTAACAGGAAAACGCGGACAAGAAATTTTAGTGAAATACGGGTTTGACCTGCCGTAATGGAGACGATCTTAACACCTTTACTGTTATCGCTTCGAATATCAATGATCGCCACCGCGTTTGCGTTCGTCATTGGAATGTTGCTTGCTTGGTGGTTTGCTTTTCATAAAAACAGGCTTACAAGACTGCTTTCTGTGTTAGTTACGATTCCTTTAATCGTTCCTCCAACCGTCCTTGGATACTATTTACTTATCTCGCTTGGCCGGAACAGCTTCATAGGTCAGTGGGTAGAAGGGTTAACAGGGGAACCGATTGTTTTTACATGGAAAGCGGCGGTTATTGCAGCTGCTATTGCGGCCCTTCCGCTCTTAATCCGCCCGATACAGGCATCGTTTGAGTCCATTTCCACATCGGTACTTGATGCGGCAAAACTAGACGGTGCTCATGGCCTTCAATTACTACGGTATATTATTGCACCGCTCGCTTATAAAGGGATTTTAGCAGGTCTTGTATTAGGGTTTGCGAGGGCGATGGGGGAATTTGGTGCGACGATTATGGTCGCAGGGAATATCCCCGGAAAGACGCAAACCTTGTCCATTGCCATTTATGATGCTGTTCAAGCGAACCGAATGATGGATGCCCATTTAATGGTTCTCGCATTAAGCGTTACAACGATCATTTTTTTAATTCTCCTGTCCAAATGGTATAAATCTTAGTTGAGAATAATTAATTTAAAAAGGAGCTGATAGTTATGAATGCAAGTACAGCGTACGCAACACTCAATAATGGAGTGAAAATGCCTTGGCTTGGTCTAGGGGTGTACAAAGCTGAAGACGGAGCTGAAGTAGAACAAGCAGTTATTAAAGCGATTGAAGCAGGGTATCGAAGCATTGATACGGCAGCTGTTTATTATAATGAAGAAGGTGTTGGCAGCGCCATTAAGAAAAGCGGAGTGGCGAGAGAAGAGCTTTTCATTACGACTAAAGTGTGGAATGACGATCAAGGATATGAGTCTGCTCTTCGTGCATTCGATCAAAGCATGAACAAGCTCGGGCTCGATGTACTGGATCTTTATTTAGTACACTGGCCGGTTGAGGGTAAATTTAAGGATACGTGGAAAGCGCTTGAGACGTTGTATAAAGCAGGAAAAGTTCGTGCGATCGGTGTAAGTAACTTTAATGTAACTCATTTAGAAGAGCTGCTAAAAACAGCTGAAATCAAGCCTATGGTGAATCAAATTGAGTTTCATCCCTATTTATTGCAAGAAGATCTAAGGAAGTATTGTAAGGAGCAAGGGATTCAAGTTGAGGCTTGGCGGCCATTGACAAAAGGCGACATCTTCTCTAATCCAACTGTCCAAGAGATAGCGAATGCTCATAACAAAACCCCTGCACAGGTCTTATTGCGCTGGAATATCGAACATGAAGTCGTAACGATCCCAAAATCTGTAACAGAGTCACGGATTATCGAGAACAGCCAGATCTTTGATTTTGAATTGACACAAGAAGAAATTAGAAAGCTTGATGAGTTAAATGAAGATAAGCGTTATGGTCCGGACCCGGAGACCTTTGACTTTTAATAGGACAGAAGCCTTCAATTAATGTGGATTGAAGGCTTTTCATCGTTAATTATATAAGGAGCGGTTTGCATGCTGCAAAAAGCAACTTTTCTTATCATTGCAGCCCTTGTTGGAGCTGCTTTTTCTTACTTGAATGTTCCTGCAGGGTGGCTATTAGGTTCATTAGTGACAGGTATTGTTAGTGCGTTTTATATTAAAAAACTATTCTTTTCAGATTCGCTTTTTAAAGTATCCTTAGCGCTAATAGGCGGAAATATTGGATTTATGGTGGTCCCCGAACAATTTCTTACTTACCACATGTTAATCGGGCCATTTTTGATTACCCTTATTTTAACGATTGTGGGCGGTATTCTTTTAGGGAGATTTTTATTGAAATATACAGGCATGCACCCCAACACGGCTTTCTTTTGCTGTATGCCTGGAGGGGCTTCAGAGGTGATTGCTCTGAGTAAGGAATATGGAGCGGACCAGCGGCTTGTGGCAGCTTTTCATACAACAAGAATTACTTTGTTTGTCTTCATTATTCCGTTTATAGTCGGTTTGAGTCATCCAGTGGTAAATTCCGGTCTTTCCGCAAACGGTGTATCGTTAACAAGCGGAAGTACAGCGATCGCTGCATTAATCGTTATTGTGATTATGACGTTATGGTTAGGTGCCAGAGTGAGGTTTCCGGGTTCTGCTTTGTTTTTTGCCATAGCTCTTGGTTTTTCAGTGCATCAATGGGTGATTCCCACGTCTGAGATGCCATTTTTTGTGACGGGTCTCGCACAAGCATTAATGGGCGCCATTATTGGGATGCGGTTTGATCGTGAAACCTTTCAGGAAATAAAACGGGTAGGCGGGGCAAGTGCTCTAACACTCGCTTTATACTTTTTGATGAGCTTTGGGCTTGCTGCGATCTTCTTTTTCCTCACTCCTATCAACTATTCGACAAGCCTCTTAAGCATAGTTCCTGCAGGAGCCGCTGAAATGGCTTCAACAGCTACAATGCTTGCTATTGAACCGACAATGGTCGCCACCTTGCAAATGCTTAGAGTTCTAGCCTTATTTCTTGTACTGCCTTTTTTGATCAAGTGGTTTGCCGAGAAACCTAAAACAAACCCGTAGTGAATTCTCACTACGGGTTTGTTTTATTGCATGAAAGGTTGTTGCTGTTGCTGCGTTTGATTTTCGCCGCTATTTGGCATTTGCGGCGGTGCGGTTGTTTTAGCATAAGCTTGTGTCATTGTTTGCATATCTTGCTGCTTTAACTGAGGTACTTGATAATATCCGTGTTTATTTTGGTATAAAAACACTTCATAAGCCATCTCAATCATATTTGGAACTGTATCTGCTAAAATCCTGCGCAGTACAGGGTTCGTCATCTCCACTGAAGTCATTGTCATTGTAGAGGCGGTTGTCTTAAGAAGTCCTAACATATGTGCAGATAAGCCAGCTTCTTTAATTTCTGAAATGGAGCGGTTAGGCTTTTTCGGCTGCGTTGGGCTGATACCGAATACGACATCATTGGATTGAGTCATTTTATATACATCTGTCGATCCGCCTTGTGGCTTCGATCCCATAGAAAATGCATCTACGATTAAATTATATTGACTCTCAATAAAAGCGTACTGGCGATCAAGAATGTCAATTAACTCTTGGTCCTTCATAAATGAACGGAACATCATATATTGATCAAGGACGTTAATCATTTCTGCGATAATCTCATGCGCATCAAATACTTCGTGGCCTCCGTGGCTCATGTTTTGCGGTAATTGATTTGACTGCAATTGGTTTGACTGCATTTGAGATTGATTCATCATTTGCTGTTGTTGGTTTAATTGATTTGGCTGGTTCATCATAAAACCTCCCTGTCTCTTTAGAGGAAGACGAAAATCCCCCTTTGTTACTCTTTCTCTAATCACATTTTTCATTCTGGTACTTTTAGTAAAATGACTGAAACCCCAATGTATTAAGCGTTTTCATGGTTGTGAGGGTAAACAGAAACCATGTCAGCTTATCTTACAAGACAGTAGATTCTGAATATTCAAAACGTATAATAGGACTTAACAACAGATGTTAGCTTACATGACGAACAGAGTAAGCAGCTTCAAAAACAAAGGGGGAGTCAGAAGATGGATGAATTATTTTTGATGAATAACCTGTGGGTAATGGTTTGTGCGGTGCTTGTCATGTTAATGCAAGGTGGGTTTATCTTGCTTGAAGCAGGTTCAACCAGAATGAAGAATGCAGGGCATATTGCAGGGAAAACCATTTTTACAATTGGGATTGCATCACTCGTATTCTGGGCAGTAGGTTATGGATTTATATATGGCGAAGGGAATTTATTTATTGGACTAAGTGATTTCTTCTTCGGAGATTTCACCACGATGTTTGATGGCTTAGCAGGATCGATTGATTTCTTTTTCCAGCTGGCATTTGCAGCTATTGCTTTAACGATTGCCTTCGGAGGATTTGCTGAGCGTGCGAAATTATCTGCATATATCGTATTTGCCGTATTATTCTCGGCATTTGTGTATCCAATTGTTGCGCACTGGATTTGGGGTGACGGCTGGTTAGCTGAGCTTGGTAAGCAAGATTTCGCAGGTTCAACGGTTGTTCATTTAACAGGTGCAATGGCGGCCCTTGCAGCAACGATTCTATTGAAGCCTCGTCTTGGAAAGTTCAATAAAGATGGTTCAGTAAATGATTTAGCAGGGCATAACCAGGTGTATACAGCATTAGGGGTTTTAATTTTATGGGTTGGTTGGTTCGGATTTAACGCAGGTAGTACATTAGGTGTAGACGGGGCATTCTTCGGATATGTTGCATTAAACACTCAGCTTGCAGCAGCTGCTGGTGCAGTAGCCGCTCTATTTATTGCCTGGGCAATTCTCGGTAAATCAGATGTTCCGACGATGTTAAACGGGGCATTGGCAGGTCTTGTAGCCATTACAGCATCTTGTGCATTCGTTGCTCCTTGGGCAGCAGTTATTATCGGCCTTATTGGCGGACTAATCGTATTCTTCAGTATGAAATTCTTTGATAAAGCAAAAATTGACGATCCAATCTTTGCGCTGTCTGTACACGGTGTTGCTGGTGTTTGGGGTACAATCTCAACTGGATTCTTTGCTACACCAGAACTAGCAGCATTAAATGGCGGAAGTGCCGGTTTATTTTATGGCGGTGGATTTTCTCAATTAGGTGTTCAAGCATTGAGCGTAGTCGTTTGCGGAGCATTTGCTTTTATAGCATCTTATGTATTGTTGTTAGTGACAAAAGCGATTGTCGGAGGCCTGCGTGTATCTGAAGAAGAAGAAATTCTTGGTCTTGATTTAAGTGAACACGGAAGCTATGGATATCCTGAAAGCATGCCGGAAAAAGAAGAAAAAGCAGGAGCATAGGATGTCTGTTTCCAAGAAGGTCTCTTTTATCGAAGATGAGCACCGTGATGAAGATTTAAGGCAATCAGCATTGAATGAAGTAAAACCGAGCAAGCTGCAAGATATTCATGAACGAATGATGGAGCATGCAGTGTGCCGGGCATTGAAAACTGTTGAAAGTGAGTGGGGAAGTCCTCCTGCTCACTTTGCTTTCTTTGTAATGGGAAGTGCAGGCAGGCTTGAGCAGTCTTATTATAGTGACCAAGATCATGGAATCGTCTATGACGATGACTCTAATGAATTTGAAGATTATTTTATGAGGCTTGGCGGTGAAATTACCTCAGAGCTGAAGGCAGCCGGCTATGAAGAGTGTGACGGTAAAGTAATGGCTTCAACAAAACGCTGGTGTAAGTCGAGGGCTGCGTGGCAAAAGCAAATCGATCAGTGGGTAAAAGAGGATACGTGGGAGACGCTTCGTTATGTGTTAACATTAGCTGATGCCAGACATTTTATGGGTGAAGCTGATTATATTATTGAGTTGAAAGAGCGGTTGCAGCATCATTTGAAAGGAAAACCAGATCTTCTTAAACGGTTAACGGAAAACACGGGGAGAGTAAAAAAAGGGATCGGCTTTTTCGGTCAATTATTAACAGAGCCAAAAGGAATTCACCAAGGTAAATTTGATCTCAAGCAAACGGTACTCTTTCCTTACGTGAATGGACTGCGCCTTCTTGCGTTAAAAGAAAACATTATGGCGACCTCTACCCTTGAGAGGATGAAGAAGCTTCCTGCGGCTTATGGTCATATAAAAAGCCATCAGCTTTCTTTTCAAGAATTGCTCACTCACCGGCTCTCTTTTCAACGTGGCCACAAAGAATATGCTGGGATTCACTTTGTTGATGTTGACCGCCTTTCTTCTTCTGACAAACAGCGTCTAAAAGAATGGGTGCGTGAGGGGCACGAGCTGTATCAATATATTGAAAATGTATTAATGAAGGGTTGATCCTCATGGTAATGAACCATATGGTGCAATTGGTTAAACAGCTATCGACTAAATTAAGTCCTAGTATGTATGCTTCTACCTTGCAAAGCTCACAAGCTGAAGGCTTAGCAAGGCTGAGGCAGATTCAAAGAGAATTAAAAAATGATGACGTACTCGATCAGCCTCTTCATTCCCTTTCTTTTATAGTTTTTGATTTAGAAACAAGCGGCTTCTTTCCCGACAAAGGCGACGAAATACTCTCAATAGGGGCCGTGAAGATGAAAGGAGCTGAGGTGCTTTTCGAAGAGAGCTTTTATTCTACAGTGCAATGTAAGAAAGAACCGTCTTCAGATGTATTGTCGCTTACAGGTCTTACGTTAGAAGAGCTCCAATCTTCAAGGCCATTAATAGAGGTATTAAATGATTTTTATGAATTTGTCGGAGGGGGGACCTTAGTTGCTCATCATGCTACTCATGAAAAACGTTTTATGTCCCACATGACGTGGCAGTTAATGAGGATGCCGTTTGCCCACCGAATTATTGATACAACTTTCCTTACAAGGGTGGTTGCTCACGATGAAAATCTTGTAACCTTAGATGAATGCTGCATCTACTACAATATCCCTATCACAACGAGGCATCATGCCCTCTATGATGCGAAAATGACAGCTGAACTTTGGGGGCAGTCCTTAAAGCTTGCACAAGAGAAAGGATTTTCGACGTTACGCGAGATTTATATTTATTTAGCAACATTAAAAAAATAGTTTTAAAAATATAGGGTTGGTAAAGGAGGGGAGGGTGTGGATCCGACGGTTTCTAAAAAGAAAGCCTGTTTTCCGATTCGTGTCGTGATGGAGATGACAAGTCTCACAGCAAGGCAGATCCGTTACTACGAGGAACAAGGATTAATTAAACCGGTGCGAAATGAAGGAAACCAACGAATGTTTTCTTTAGAAGACATTGAAAGATTTAGATTAATTAAATCCTATATTGAACAGGGCATTAATGTAGCCGGTATAAAGACTATTTTGGCAGCCAACGTGCAGGATGTGTAACCTGCGTGATGGTTGTCTTTTTATGTTCTCCATATGATAATATGGGAAGAGAAAAGAGAGGTGTCAGTTATGAATATTTCAGGAAAATCGATCGTCAATCAGATGGAAGAGCAGGTAAGTCGTTTGCGTGAAGCTGTTGATAGGGGCGATGTCTCGGCAATTCGTGAGTATACTGCCGTGATTGAATCTCATTGCCAGCTCATTAAAAGCGGAACCTCTGCCAAGCAGACAGAAATACCTGCGGCTTCATATGCACATACACCAGTTCAAGCTACTTATCCAAACGAGACAAAAATTATTTCAACTTCCGTGCAGCAAAATGAGCCAGCTCCGCCCAAAGATAATCTACTCGACTTTTAGTCAAACCTGCTCCAAGAAGAATGGGGCGGGTTTTATTTTGTATATAAAGGATTTATTCACCAAATATTGAAAAAAGTGAAACCGACAAGGAGGTTAATGCGTCTATATAGAGAAGCGTGATCTTATAGAGAGGGGAGCAGCCAACATACTATGGCTAAATGGTCTACTTTTCAAATTCTTGTCATCGCAAATGTAATCTTATTTATGTTTATGTTAGAGAGAATGGTGAGCTCTCGTACCATCCAGCCGCCTACTGCTGGTGAGCCAGCTGTTAACAGCAGCTTTTCTACTCTCATTGTCTACATAATTATTTTAATCGGTGTTTATTTATTATTTCTATTTGAAGCCAAAAAGAATAGAGACATTTTTCGTCATAAAGCATGGCTGAAAATGCCTCAAGTATCCTTTGTGATTGCAATTGCATCTACTGTTCTTTTTCTTGTGATGGCCACAATCGGCCCTTTATTTGCCTGGGTAGAACAATTTCGTTTTCTTCTCTACTTATTAGGCAGTGTGTTTTTGTTTATGACATACTTGTTTATCTTTTCACTGATCCATAAGAGCCGTTTTGATGAAAAGCGTGTGGAAGGAGCCGTTCACTGGTCGTTAATCTGGACAACCGTGTTATTTGCAGGAACATTTTATCTTTTTCCTAGCCTATGATTATAGTTTATTTTGCCATTCAACTAAAACCGCGTAGTCAAGAGACTCATCATCATCTAAATAATTCGGCAGAGCTTGCAGAGGAGTCAGACCTTGTTTGATCATGAACGATAAAACAAGGTCATGAATCTCGCCTGAATGTACCTTTTTAATGTAGGAATCAATATCTAAGTGCTGAGCATATTCATGATAATTAGGAACTCTGCAGCCAGCTAAGAATCGGGTGAGTTCAAGCTCTTCCACAACCTCTTTTCTTGCTTCGTACAGGGCACCTGCAATCCCTCGGCCACGGTAGCTAGGTCTTACACAGACATCAATTCCGTATAAGCTGTCCCCGTGTGGATTATGGTTGCGGCGAATAAAGCCATTGTCACTTACCTCATCCCAGGTGTGCGGCTCGCCAGTATATTGAATAATAAGGGAGGTAGCTGACCCGACGATTACTCCATCAATCTCAGCGACAAGAGCTCCCTTTGGAAATGTTTCCACATGCGATCTTATTTGTTCCTTGCTCCACCACAATTCCTCAGGAAAAGGCGGCGGGAATGCTTCTTTCTGAACATCAAGCAACCCTTCATAATCCTCTAATGTATATGGGCGAATGTTCAATTTACTCATCTAACTCCTCCTATTACTTCTTTTCTGTCAGTTTATCTGATTTTTCCAAATGTTTCACATGAAAAAACTTAGAAAATGGCAATTTGTTTAATTTTCACTTTGAAATTTTGTTTTAGACATTAGTATGCTATTCTTAAAACAACATTAGATTGTAATGGTAAGGAGTGTAAAGATGGCTAAACTATTCATTTTACTAGGCAGTATTGTGATGGCATTGTCTGTAGCGATTGGAGCATTTGGGGCACATGGACTTGAGCCGCGTTTATCAGAGCGTATGATGAAAAATTACCAAACAGGCGTGCAATATCATATGATACATGGGATTGGATTATTAATTGTTGGGATCGTAGCACTGAAACTGACTTCATCAAGCATGTTAAACGGGGCAGGCTGGAGTTTTCTTATTGGAATTATTTTATTCTCAGGAAGCTTGTATGCCATGGCGTTAACAGGCATTACTAAACTTGGAGCGATTACACCGATTGGCGGATTAGCATTTATTGTCGGCTGGGTGCTCTTAGGGGTTGCCGCTGTTAGAGGCTTGTAATAAATAGTTGATAGATGTATATACCTCATAAATAAAAACGCGCTAAGCTGCGCGTTTTTATTTATGTTTCATTAAGGCATAACGTTTCACTAAAATATATGCCAAGGAAAGGAACAGGGAAAGAGTAAGAAACATGATATAGGTGTTTAGGTTAAAATAGAGCTTATTTGTATGCACAGAGAGCAAAGAAGAAGTGATCTGCTCAATGTAATACCAATCAACATAGCCCCATTCCTTTTGATACGCCTCAGCCAAGACTTCACGATAATTATCAAATGCAGTACGTTGATAAGTTAATCCAACTAACCAATGAAGGAGTAGCGCCATCATCGTGATCGTAACTGCACGAATACTAACTCTAAAATGTTCGATGACCTTTATCATTGAAAAAATGAAACCAACGAAAAGAATAACTAAAATAGGTATAAGTAAAAGCATAGGATTTCTGTTTCCTGACACAGAACCAGGGGGAGGGGTGGATAGATTAAAGATATAAAAGAATAAACCGCTCATTAGAATGCTAATAAACAATAAAATAAAGTGTCTTTTCATTGCAGAACCTCATATCTTTGTATATTCATGTGACTATTAAATACTTCTTACAGTTTAGCATTTAATTCCAAATTTTGCGCGTATTTACAAAGTTAATAAAAAAAGACGCCTTCTTCAAAGCGTCTCGTTGTCTATTATTCTGGTCTTGGCGAATATTGTGCTAACTGGGCACCTTGGCCGCTGTTAAATGGATATTCATATTCAATCGGCTCATCAAAGGTTACATAATCTAAATTAACCATTAACAGTAAATAGTACATGCCTGTATCTGGGTCGCTGATCACAATATGATCACGGCCTGCTTCTTCTACACGCCCTCTAAAGATCATGGCATTCCACTCGGAATTATTTTCAAAGGTCATATAAAAAGTACCAATTTTTCCTCGGTTTAAACGTAGAATATTTTCTATAAATGATTGCTCAAGCGGCAGCATTCCCGTACCTCCAAATTGCTGCTGAACAAAACCAGGTACTTGATAGTTTTGAGCAGAGAAAAACTGTCCTGCTTGCGGCTGCATCGTTGGCTGTTGTTGCTGCATCATCGGTTGCTGTTGCTGCATTTGAGCTCCTTGCATTTGCTGGGTAAAAGCCTGTTGATTAATGAAGTCTTTATTATCTGGTTGCTGCTGTGGTGATTGTTGATTCCATGATTGATACACTATTTATCGCCCCTTTTCTCTTTACGTGCCTAGCTTTGGCTCCTTGCCTTGCGGGAAATAACGGTGCATCGAATGATGACAAAAAGCGTCTTCATATCGCTGCCCTAAGTTTTCGAATGCCAGAACATGCCCCTCCGCTTTTAATGTCTAGCTTCAGGGTTCAGGTAATCGGTGGCTTCACTTTGCCAAACGAAGCAAAGAGCGCTTCTCATTGTCAAAGCTCCATCCCCCTCATACCTAAACGAACCCCTCCGCTCTTCTCATTAATACGTTGAGTATACTTCTGGGCATTCAGATGCTAGTGGTGTATAGAAGCAATGTGCTTTGTAGCGTCCGGAGTTCCATTGACCCCACCACTGTGCTGGGCAGGCGCCGTCTGGCCTGAAGAACCATAATGCAAACTCTGCAGGATGTGTGCGTTCTCCTGCGACTGCGCGTCTTGCAAGACGTTTATCCCGTTCTCTCGCATGTTGATAGAAATAGCTTTTTTGTACCGCTTCAAAGCCACCTGGCGACTGAAAGGCCATTTGGGGGACTGAGGTAACATCTGTAAAGTCGAGACAGCCAACCCTCACCCTGTTAACCATGACATTTCCTGCTGCCATCATACCGATTTCTCCTTCACCTTCGGCCTCTGCACGCATCAGCCGAGCGAGCATATCAATATCGCTTGAAGACGTCTTTATCACTGCCATTTCTCCACCTCCATTCAAAGTTGATGTATGTCTTTTGAGGTTTTACTTCACTTCGAGGAGCGTTTTGTTGTGCCTCTATGTAGCAGAGAACACGACGATTGGCGAGGCCATTACCGTTACTTGACTATATGAAGCGTCATATGGGCTTATTCCAAAAACAACGAAAATAAAAAACACATTGACTATGAGTCAATGTGTTTTATTCGTCCAAACCTATTCAGTTACTGGAACTTGCTGTTTAGGCTGCTGCTTTAGCACCTTCTCTTTAGAAGGCTCTTCTCTTCTTCTAGCAATTTCGTTTTTAAAGTAGCTGATTACTCGTGCCGTAACGGCTATCGAGAGAACCGATGCGATACCGCGTAAGAATCCAACTGTATAAAAGCTTGTTAAAACAACCATGAAATCAAAGGCAAATGTCGTTTTGCCCGGGTCAATATTCCAGCGTTTCTGAAGGAACAATGCTAAAATGTTGGCTCCACCAAGAGATGACCCATTCATAAATAAAAGAGATAGACCAATACCAATTATAAATCCGCCGACAACCGCACCTACCCAGATCGGTACAGTGAAAGCAGGCAAAAAGTAGTCAAACCCTGTGACAACCGATAATAAGCTTACAGAAATAATGGTGGTAAACGTGAAATTCCAGCCCATTCTCATCATTGAGAAAATATAAAATGGAATATTAATTAAGAAGAACGTCACCCCGAATGGCAGGCTTAATAAGTATGCCACACTTAATGAAAGACCTGCTGTTCCGCCCGTAACAATATTTGCATGCTTCAAAAGAATAACACCTATACTTGTGATAACAATCGCAAGCAAGATCATCAGCCATTTCTTCATCTAATCACACCTTCCTCAATATAAATCCGCACTATATCATATTTTTAATTTTAATCGTTGATTGGACGTTTTTGCATAGTATAATGAAGGAATAAAACTTGTTTATCCTTCATTTAGAATAGATTGATAGTTGTTTTATATCAAAGTGTAAAGGGGAGATTGTGATGGACAAAATAGATATCAAAATACTCGAACTAGTGCAGCAAAATGCTCGGATAACAATCAGCGAATTATCAAAAGAGCTGGCCCTCAGCCGTCCGAGTGTGTCTGAAAGGCTGCAACGATTGCATGAAAAGGGAATCATTGAAGAATATTCGGCTCGTATTTCTTTTGAGGCTGTAGGGAGAGAAATTCTGCTAATTATTCTCGTAAGCGGGCTGAAGGTTCCGCTGCAAGAGTTTGAGGAAATGGTGAAAAGAGAAGAGAAAATCATTGAGTGCCATCGTGTGACAGGGGAAGTTAGTTATTTTCTAAAAGCAGCCGTACCTACGATGAATAGTATGAGAATCTTAATCGACACCTTAATTCCATATGGCAATATTAATACTTCAACGGTCATAGGTTCGCCTGTACCTTATCGCTCAATTCTGCCGATTAAAGAGAGTAAAGAATAAAAAAGAACGGCTTATCTCCGCCGTTTCTTTTTGTTTAATTCAATTAAAAAAAGGTATCTCATTAAATAAGTGTTGGTAGTGACGTGCAACGTCTGTTGGATTCAGGGGTGGGTGAAAAAGAAAGCCTTGGCCGATATGGCATTGATGTTCATTTAGAAAATCAGCTTGGGAAGGTTCTTCAATTCCCTCGGCAATAATTTTAAAATCAAGATTATGTCCTAAATCAATAATTGTCTTGGCGATCGCTGCCTTATTAGGGTTTGTCAAAATATGTTTAATGAATGAGCGGTCGATTTTTAAGATATCAATGGGAAGCTGGTCTAGAGCGCTCAAAGAAGAGTACCCAGTCCCAAAATCATCAATGGCTACTTTAATACCGTATTGCTTTATCAGCTGAAGCTTTTCAACTGTGTGCACAAAATGGTGAGTGGTGCTTTCTGTTAATTCAATTTCTAGGTACTGAGGGTGAAGCTTGGATTCTTTTAGTACATTCAATACGTTCCATACAAATTCTGGGTCTCTGAACTGCTGGGAAGAAACATTAATAGAAACAGGAACTCTGACAAATCCTTGTTCCTGCCATGCTTTGTTCTGGCGGCAGGCCTCTTTAAGTACCCAGGTTCCTATATCGGTGATTATTCCCGTTTCTTCGGCGATAGGGATAAATTCCTCAGGGCTTATCAAACCAAGTTCAGGGTTATTCCATCTGATTAAAGCTTCAAACCCTCTAAGTTCGTGGGAATTCAGATGAACTTGAGGTTGATAGTTCAAGATAAACTCCTTGTTTTTTAGGGCTGTTCTTAATTTGTTTTCAAGCAGGTGTCTTCTGCTTAAAAGACTGCTTGGTTCGCTTGAATAAAATTGAAAGTTATTTTTACCGCGCTCTTTAGCCATATACATCGCCGTATCGGCGTTCTTCATCATACTCTCAATATCATTTCCATCTTTAGGGAACATGCTGATGCCGATACTAGGTGAAATGAAAAACTCCTTTCCTGCATAAACGAAGGGGTAGGAAAGACAATCAAGAATACGTCCTGCAATCGCTCTGACTTCCTCTTCATTCATGTCCTCTAGTACAATGAGAAATTCATCGCCGCCCTGTCTGCCAATCATCCCGTTTTCACAAATCGTCTGAGAAAGCTTTTCTGCTACTTCCTTTAACAAAAGGTCCCCAACTTGATGACCGAGTAAATCATTCACAAGTTTAAAGCGGTCTAGGTCTAGATACAGAAGTGTGAGGGAAGAGTTGTTTACTTTGGCGTACTCAATTGAACGCTTTAAATATTCTTCAATATGATAACGGTTAGGCAGTCCTGTCAACGCATCGTGATAGGCTTGGTGTTCAATCCGTTTCCGTGCTTGATTAATTCGTATGTTCATTTCATTAAATTGAGTCATTAACTGCCTGATTTCTGGATAGGCAGCCATGCTTTCATCAATCGATTGTCCAAGATCATCATGAATTGTCGTTTGAGATGGAGTGTGGTGATGATCTAGTAACTTTCGATTCGAGTTTGCTAGTTGGTCTAAGGAACGTTTTAACAACTCTTCTGTACATTTTCGTTCGGTAATGTCTGTTCGGATCGAAACATACTGATAAGGCTTGCCGCGGCTGTCGAGAAAAGGAACGATGGTTGTGTGTACCCAATAAAAGCTGCCGTCTTTTGCTTTATTTTTTACCTCGCCTCTCCATACTTTTCCTCGGCTGATTGTTCGCCATAAATGTACAAAGAAATCACTTGAATGATAACTAGACTTGAGCATTCGATGGTTTTGTCCTAGCAATTCATCCCTGTCATACTTTGAAATTTTGCAAAACATATCGTTTACAAACGTAATCGTCCCTTTGTTGTCGGTAATGGCAATGATAGATGCCTCATTTAAGGCATGTAAAATATGCGATGTTAATGACAAGTCTCTTACCGGTAATACACTATTCAATCTGCACCCCTCCTTAATTCGTGTGTATATGAGTAATAAGTCCTAAATTATATTATGTGGGCAGTAATATCATGGTTATTTATTCACATGTTAACACAATTTGTACGATTTTCCTTCAATGAAAAAACAATTTGTTGTAGAAAAATGACAGAGGAATAAAAAAGCACTAGACCTCATCTGGTCTAGTGCTTGTGCCTTCTTAAATATTGAAGAAGCTTTGCAGGTTTTCTTCTGTTAAGATGTTTCCAACATAGAACGATCCAAACTCACCGAAACGTGCGGATACTTCATCAAAGCGCATTTCATAAACAAGTTTCTTAAACTGAAGCACGTCATCAGCGAATAATGTTACGCCCCATTCCCAATCATCAAAGCCAACAGAGCCTGTGATTACTTGTTTTACTTTGCCAGCATAACTGCGGCCGATCATCCCATGGCTGCGCATCATTTCACGACGAGAGTCCATCGGCAGCATGTACCAGTTATCATCGCCATCACGGCGCTTGTCCATTGGATAGAAGCAAATATGCTTTGCTTTCGGAAGCTCTGGGTACAGACGAGCACGAACATGCGGGTTTTGATATGGGTCTTCATCGCTGTCGCCTGCCATGTAGTTACTTAGCTCAACTACAGAAACGTAAGAATAGGTAGGAATCGTGAACTCAGCAAAACGAGTTTTGTTAAAAGCGTTCTCAATTTCATTTAGCTCTTCCATAGTTGGGCGAAGCAGCATGAACATGATATCCGCTTTTTGACCTACAACTGTATAAACAGCATGGCTGCCGTTTCCTGCTTTTTCTGTTGTATTCCAATCTTCAAGCATCGTAATATATTCATTTAAAATTTCTTGGCGGTCTTCAGCAGGAAGCATTTTCCAAGCGGGCCAATTAATCGTACGGAAATCATGCAGGCAGTACCAGCCGTCTAGCGTTTTAGCAGCTTCATTCATTTTATAAAACACTCCTTTAGCGATATATGTAACGTATCTTAAGTATTCCTTATCACTCGTTACTATACCATAAATAAGGCGGTTCCAAAAATAACAAACACCCCAGAGGCGAGTCCGGGGTGTGAAATGTCATGCTCTGTTCACAAACTGAGCAACTGCATATTTATGTTCTTTTGTGGCACCCGCAATGCGTTGTGTTTCTACTTCCATTTCAAGTACTTCTTCTAAGCTCTTATCAAAGCCTTTACGGAAGTTTTTCTTCATTAAACCAAATGCAGCTGGAGAAACCGTTTTCAAATGTGCGATCAATGGTTCCGGGGTGCCGACTTGATTAATGAGGTTAATTCTTTCTGCTTCTTCTGCAGAGATGATTTCACCTAGCGCAAGCTCAGTCGCTTTTCCTAAGCCAACTAATCTTGGCAGGAAGTAGGAAGCACCGGCATCTGGAACTAAGCCGATTTTCATAAAGCCAAGCCCGATTTTCGCGTCTCTATGTGCGACACGGAAGTCACATGCAAGCGCAATGCTCAAGCCAGCTCCAACGGCAATGCCGTTCAGATGGGCAACAATGGGCTTTTCAATATTCATCAATTGCAGAACTAGCTTGTTGTATGTTTCACGTAAATACGTACCGTAATCAACAGAATCAACCTCTTCTTCTGCGAAGCTCTTTAAGTCAGCGCCTGCACTAAACGCACCGTCACGCCCCTCAAGAACAATAACGCGTACATTCTCATCCTTATTCGCTTCGTTAAATGCGCTATATAACGCCGTATGCATCTCTACATTTAGTGCATTCTTTACATGGGGACGATTAAGAGTAATCGTCGCTACGTGATCATGTACCTCATATAAAACGACTTCTTGGTTCATTGGTTCACTCTCCTAAAAAGTTTCTTCTTTCATACCACTACTTCTTTTACTTTCGACACATACTTGAATTTTCCTGTGGAAATCCTAAGAGAATTGAAAGCGTTTCACCTCAGGCAGGGATGGGAATAGGGCTTAAACCCTTGAAATGCGTGAGATTTTTTGAAAAATTTCTACTTTAATTATCTTGTGCTGACCGGTTCCTTTTTGGGTATAAGAGGAGTATTCTTGTTCTATAGACAAAGTGACGGATGCAAAGAAGGAGGAATAAATCATGAGTGATTTATTTAAAGAAATTACAGAAAAGGTTGAGAAACATCAGCCGACGATCGTACTTCCTGAAGGGACAGATGAGCGTATTTTAGAAGCGGCAGCACAGCTTGGAGCAGATCAAGTCGTTAAACCAATCTTAGTTGGAAATAAAGAAGAGATTACAGCTAAAGCAAGCGAGCAAGGCATTGTTTTAGGTGAAAACGTTCAGATTCTTGACCCGAATAATTACGATGAAATGGATGCAATGGTAGAAGCATTTGTCGAACGTCGTAAAGGGAAAGAAACAGAAGAGAGCGCACGTACAAAATTAGTTGATGTAAACTACTTCGGAACAATGCTTGTCTACATGGGCAAAGCAGATGGACTTGTGAGCGGAGCGGCTCATTCAACAGGTGATACGGTTCGTCCGGCACTTCAAATTATCAAAACACAGCCAGGAATTAAACGTACATCTGGTGTGTTCGTGATGGTGAAAGAAGAACAAAAATTTGTATTTGGTGACTGTGCCATCAATATTGCGCCAAACAGCGAAGAGTTGGCGGAAATTGCGATTGCTACAGCTGAAACAGCAAAAGTTTTCGGCC
Organism: Alkalihalophilus pseudofirmus OF4; assembly: GCF_000005825.2. GTDB lineage: Bacteria > Bacillota > Bacilli > Bacillales > Bacillaceae_D > Alkalihalophilus > Alkalihalophilus pseudofirmus. Next base: position 3,713,838 of record NC_013791.2, on the reverse strand, counting down.
TTGATCCTAAAGTAGCAATGCTTAGCTTCTCTACAAAAGGTTCAGCATCTTCAATGGAAACGAAGAAAGTATCAGAAGCAACTAAATTAGCACAAGAGTCACGCCCAGACTTAGTGATTGACGGGGAGTTTCAATTTGACGCAGCATTTGTTCCAGCTGTTGCACAAAAGAAAGCACCGGATTCACCACTTCAAGGCCAAGCAAATGTATTTATTTTCCCAAGTCTTGAGTCAGGAAACTTAGGATACAAAATTGCGCAGCGTCTTGGCGGATATGATGCAATCGGACCAATCCTTCAAGGGTTAAACAAACCGGTAAACGATCTATCCCGCGGCTGTAACGCAGCGGATGTTTATAAGCTGTCATTAATTACAGCGATGCAAGCAATTAATCAAAAAGCGACAACTGAAGCATAATTGAAGCGTAATTGAAGCGTAATCACGAAAAGTACCTTAGGAGCTCCTAGGGTTCTTTTTTGTTATGATGTTCTAATGCAAGCATAATCAATTAATTTCTTTGAAACGTAAAAAAGCCAAGCGAATATCGCTTGGCTTCTGCTAAACAATGATTAGTCTTCTAATGCTTCAATCACTTTTCTTGCAGTGCTTTCACTAGACATTGGGTTTTGGCCGGTTACAAGGTTGCCGTCGCGGATGGAGAAATCTGTCCATTTGTCACCCGCTATAAATTCACCGCCGCGTTCACGGAGCATTTCCTCTAACATAAACGGCATATGGTCTTCAAGCTGCATTTCTTTTTCTTCTTCATCGGTAAATCCATTTACTTTTTTACCGTTAACAAGCGGCGTTCCGTCTTTGTACGTCACATTTACTAATCCGCTTGGCCCGTGGCAGACAGCACCGATTACTTTTTGCTCTTCAGCGAGTGTTTGAATCACAGATTGCAGCGTTTCATTATCCGGGAAGTCAAACATCGTACCGTGACCGCCAGGCAGGAAAATCGCGTCGGCTCCATTAGCATGATCAACGGAAAGCTTTTTCGTCTCACGCAGAATATCTTTTGCCTTTTTCCATTCCGGCTTATCTGCGTCTTCTAAGCTGTTCGGATCAAGAGGGACATCACCGCCGCGAATGCTTGTTACTTCAACGTCATAGCCTTTTTCTTTAAAAAGGTTATAAGGCACAGCAAACTCCTCTAACCATAATCCTGTTTTTTGACCGTTTGATATTGTCGTATGGTTCGTTACAACCATCAGTACTTTTTTAGACATCGATTATTCCTCCTTCATCAAAAACACTACAACAATACTTTTCCCGTAATAAGCAAATTAAAACGTAGACGAAAAAACAACCGATGCCTACTCTATATGTAGACATCGGTTGTTACGCTGGGTTACACGGACCATATTTTTCTCATACAAATCCATCTCTTCACCTGTAAATCCATCCATTGAAAGCACTGCACCCATGCGCTGCATGGACTGCAATGTTTTCATCATGACCTCTGAGACCGTAAGTGAGGTATTGAGGAGTTCAGATAAAGAGGCCATCGTTTCTGGCTCAATCTTTGGGTAATCAAATTTTGCCGACGAGCCTTGAACGGCATGGCGATAAAATTCGCGAATCATTTCTGCGCGCTTCGCTCCGCTTCCGGTAATACATAAATATATTTGTACAGCTACTCCGCCGCGGATTCTGCGTTGCGATATACCGGCAAATTTCTTGCCGCCTATGCTTAGATCAAAGCTGCCTGGACAGTAGGAGCCGACGATTTCATATGCTTCGATTTCCTTGCCGTATGGCTTAAACACATCTTTAATCAGTTCAAACATCATTTCGTATCCGGCATCAATCGAGATTTTCTTGTCTTCTTTCATAATAAGAGAAAGGTTCAAGACACCTTTATCAAGCACTACGGCTAAGCCGCCTGAATTTCGGACGATCACATGATAGCCTTGTTCTTTTAAATAAGTAATCCCGTCTTCAATATGCGGCAGGCGGCTGTCTTGAGTACCGAGCACAACCGTTTGATGATGAACCCAGCTTCTGAGCGTAGACATCCCGTCCTCACCGGCCGTTTTACAGATTGTGTCATCATAGGCAAAGGATTGAAGGGCATCAAAGGCAGGACCCAATGTCGAGTGATCTATAAATCTCCATTTATTAGTAAAAGTCAGTAGGTTTTGGCTCATAGGTAATGACTCCTTAACATGCATTAATAACAGTTATTATAGCATGTGATAGAGGAATAATGAGAAATCAAATAGGTGTTAAATCAGTTATTAATGATTGCTGTCTCCTCAGAGTGTGATATACTAGTGGATAGTCCGTGTCTTTTTTGGACATCCTGCTTACACATAAAACTTTAGTGAATAAAAATAGATAATTAGTATAGAAAGGAAAATGGAGATGGCTAATGAATTTCGCATTTGTGATGAATGCCAAGCGACGAATATTAAAACGCTCGTGCCTCGCTTGAAAAAAGTCGATCCAGATGCATCGATTGATATCCGCTGCCAGTCCTACTGCGGACCAGGCCGGAAAAAATCTTTTGTATTCGTAAATAACCGCCCAGTTGCAGCACCTGATGAGGATCAAGTTATTGATAAAGTAGAGAAAAAGTTGAAAAAATAATGATCCTGGCTTATTCTTTTAGTCAGGATTTCTTTTGGAATTTGGCGAAAATTGTCGAATCCCATAATCTTTCACTTCAAAAATCGGTTTGCAATCGGATACAATAGGGAAAGGGTTAGGGCTTAGAAAAAAATTCTCAAAAATAAGACAATAGTAAGAAAACAACAGAATAGGCAAGTGACATCATAGATTGGCAGCAAAGAGAGAGGAGATGGTTTATTATGAGCTTAACAAAAAAGATTATTATTGCCCTCATTTTGGGTGTGGGGGTAGGTCTTGCATTTAATGCATGGGCGCCAGAAGCTTTTGTAACAGTAGATGCATATTTCTTAACACCACTCGGGCAGCTTTTTCTTAAATTAATTACAATGCTCGTTGTGCCGCTTGTATTTTTCTCGATTGTTCTCGGTACAGCGGGAATGGGAGATCCTAAAAAGCTAGGTCGGATTGGTGGTAAGACTGTCGGCTATTATTTATTAACTACTACGATTGCTCTTGTGATCGGTTTATCAGTCGCGTTTATTATCCAGCCTGGTGACCCAGGATTGATGGGAGAAGCTGGTGAGGAATTTTCAGCAGAAGAACCACCTCCTGTTATGGATACATTATTAAATATTATTCCTTCAAACCCTATCGAAGCGCTTGCTTCAGGTGAAATGCTTCAAATCATTGCTTTTGCATTGTTGGTTGGTATTGCAATGGCAAGTCTTGGTGATAAGACGCGTGGTGTGATGAAGTTAATGGAGCAGGGTAATGAAATTATGATGTACCTAGTTACTCTTGCAATGAAACTGGCTCCATACGGTGCTTTTGCGTTGATTGCGTCTGCTTTAGGTAAGCAAGGCTTTGATGTGCTGGCTTCTATGGTTATGTATATGTTAGCTGTTATACTAGGTTTGGTTATTCACTCAATTATTACGTATGGTGGATTTGTAGCCTTACTAGGAAAACAAAGCCCTATTCAATTCTTTAAAAACTTCTTCCCTGCAATGACAGTTGCTTTTAGTACATCAAGTAGTAGCGCAACTCTCCCTATTTCGATGAAAACAGCCCAGGAGAAGTTAGGAGTATCTAAGCCTGTTTCAAGTTTCGTTCAGCCGCTTGGAGCGACAATTAACATGGATGGTACAGCTATTATGCAAGCTGTGGCGACTGTGTTTATTGCTCAGGTGTATGCGGTGCAGCTGTCAATGGGTGACTTGTTAACAGTTGTTCTTACGGCAACACTTGCAAGTATCGGTACGGCTGGTGTGCCTGGTGTAGGTATGATCATGCTTGCGATGGTATTAACATCTGTCGGCCTTCCTGTTGAAGGTATTGCGCTTGTATTAGCTGTTGACCGTATCCTTGATATGCTGCGAACAGCAGTAAATATTACAGGTGATGCTTCTTGTGCGGTTGTTGTTGATCGTACAGAACAAAAGCATCAGACTGTTCAAAAAGAGTCTAGTGTGGAAGCATAACATAGGTACAAAGAGATTAATCAAAAAAAATACGCGGCCCGATGCTGCGTACTTTTTTGGTGTTTTAAACATGAAAATAAGGGTATTGGATAAGGATTTAGAAAAAGGGTTAAGTCCCCTTGTGCTTCTGTTAAATTGGTGTAAATCCTCTCTAGAGAAGAGACATTGCATAGTTCTTTCGTTATAATAGAGGCACTATACATGAGTGATTGGGAGAGGTTCAAACCATGACGACACCATACTACGGACAGCTTGAAGAGGAAAAAGTGTTCAAAGACCCTGTACATCGCTACATCCATGTGCGAGATGAATTGATTTGGGCTTTAATTGGCACGAAAGAATTTCAAAGGCTTAGAAGAATTCGCCAGTTAGGAACGACTTATGTGACGTTTCACGGGGCTGAGCACACACGGTTTAATCATTCTCTGGGTGTATATGAGATTACAAGAAGGATTCTAGAGGTATTTCATGGACGGCCACATTGGAAAGACGAAGACCGTCTCTTAACGCTGTCAGCCGCACTCCTTCATGATGTAGGCCACGGCCCTTTTTCACACTCCTTTGAAAAGGTCTTTGACATGGATCATGAAGAATGGACGCGAGAAATTATTTTAGGCGATACTGAAATTAATGAAGTGCTCACAAATGTTAGTGCTGATTTTCCGCAAGCTGTGGCCGATGTCATCGAAAAAACATACTCAAACAAGCTAATTACGAGTATCATCTCCAGCCAGATTGATGCCGATCGGATGGATTATTTGCAGAGGGATGCGTATTATACAGGTGTCAGCTACGGTCATTTTGATATGGAGCGAATCCTTAGGGTCATGCGTCCAATGGAAGATCAGGTGGTGATCAAACAAAGCGGGATGCATGCGGTAGAAGACTATATTATGAGTCGTTACCAAATGTATTGGCAAGTGTATTTTCACCCGGTTACTCGCAGTGCGGAAGTAATTTTGAGTAAAATTTTTAAGCGTGCGAAGGAGCTTCATCTCAGTGGCTACGAGTTTAAGCAGAAGCCTGAACATTTTTATTCTTTCTTTCATGGAAAAGGGAGCTTGGACGATTATTTACGATTAGATGAGGCGATAACCCTTTATTATTTTCAAATTTGGCAGGAAGAAGAGGATCGCATTTTACGTGATCTTTGTGTAAGATTCCTAAATAGACGTCTGTTCAAATATGTCGAATTCGATCCTAATCAACGGATGAATGATTGGCCGGAACTGCAAGAGCTGTTTAGAAAAGCAGATCTTAACCCGGAATATTATTTAGTTGTTGATTCCTCCTCTGACCTTCCATATGACTTCTATCGTCCTGGAGAAGAAGAGGAGAGACTGCCGATCCATCTCGTTTTGCCAAATGGAAAGATCCGTGAGCTTTCTCGGGAGTCAGATGTAGTCGAAGCCATTTCCGGCAAAAAACGAACGGATCATAAATTGTATTTTCCGCTCGACTGCTTAGAGGACGTGCGTGAACATAAAGAAGTAAAAGAGCGGATTCTTAGGATTTTAAAGAAATAAGGGGGGCGTGACGGTTGTTACAAGACCACGCGAAAGTCATGGCGGTCTTTTTGCAAGCTGGTGAAGTAGTCGGACGGAAAAAGCTGCAAAAGATTATTTATATTGCAAAGAAGATGAACATCCCATTCTCAGAACGTTATAAATTTCATATGTTCGGACCCTATTCAGAGGAGCTTTCTCTTCGAATGGAGGAGCTTTGCAACCTTGGCTTTGTTGCCGAAACAAAAGAAGACAAAGGTAATTATTATCAATACCGTTATGCCCTGTCTTCGCGCGGGGAGAAGTTTCTGAGTATGTATCAATTTGACTTGCCGGATGTGAAACCAGTATTTGAAAGTTTAAACGAGCAAAGTGCACGTTTTCTAGAACTGGTTTCTACCTTACTGTATTTTGATGAGTTAACACGTGAGGAAGTAAAAGAAAAGGTTCAAACGTTAAAACGTAAGCAAAATTACACAGATGAAGATTTTGAGCAAGCTTATACGTATATCCAAGGGCTAAAAAAGGTCATAAAGCAATAGCATAATCAGCCAGGCAGCAGGAAATGTACGATAGAAAAAAAGTCTGAACACCTTATCAACAGGTGATTCAGACCTTTTTATTATTGATCGGAAAGACGCTTGCCGTTAACAGCAAAATTCGTTGGCTTCATCTCATCGATAATGACAGAGATTCGCTCAGCAGGCGCTCCTGTCGTTTCAGAAACAGCGTCAGTGACTTTCTCGACTAGGGCACGTTTTTGGTCATCAGTACGTCCCTCAAGTAATTGTACGGTTACGATTGGCATATGATTCGCTCCTTTTATGTATACATACTTGTAATGTGTAGATACATTCATTTTAGCAAACATTTTCCGAACAAACGAGGATTGTGTATAATGAGGGTAGAATAATGAACGCAGCAAAAGTAGGATTTTTCTACGAAAGGATGTTGGGTAATGGATTTATTAAATAATGACAATCTCAAAAAGAAAACGGGCGGATTTAATATTTTAAGCGGAGACTCTACTTCTGGTCATGGTGGATACGGGGCTGGGGTCATGAATTTGGACAATGTTTCGCCAATTTTCGTTGATCCTGCTGAAGGTGAAGCTTTTGTAGATATGGGCGCACTTCACGCTCGTTCGGCAGTAGAAAAACGAATCAAATTTCTCCCTGATAAAGAAAAAGTGCCAAATGGGAAACTGTACTGGCTTGTGTGGGTAACAATTCAATATAAAGACAGCAAGCCGTATTATGCAGGAGTAGCGGGCTGTGAGATGACAGTGGATACAGAAATCCGTCGCGGATATAAGAGTCTGCCGGAACATGTAAATAAAATGGATAAGTCATTAAAGGGTAAAATTCTTGTCGATGATATGGATCAAAAATCCAAAAAGATTCTCGCTGATTTCTTGAAATCACATAATGAAGCAATGTGGAATCACTCTGAAAAAGAACTCCATGAGGCGCTGTTAAGCGGAGAAGTATAATATCTTCCTTGTAAATAGTAAATTTAGATGAAGTATGAACGATTTTTGAACACTGAACTGCCCACTTGAGCTTTTTGGAAAGAGGGAGTAAACTTGAGGTAGTATAAAGACACATTTATACTAGGACACGAAAAAGCACGGAGGCAATTTGCCTTCGTGCTTTTTCATTTTCTCCTAGAGGATTCCTTCAACTTATAGCGAATGAAATAAGGATTACATACGTTGGAGGACAAAAGATGCTCGGGCAAAAAACATTACATGATATTAAATTATTGCAAGAAGAAGTGGAGAAACATGATGAGATTAATTTGAAGTTAAATTGGGATATGCTCCAAAAAAGAGAGGGGGATGAGCAGCACGATTTTGTTTATTACGACAAGGATGAGCTGATTGCTTTTGTCGGGACTTATCGTTTCGGGAACAAAGCGGAAGTATGCGGCATGGTCAAACCAATAGAACGTAGAAAAGGCCATGCTACAAGGCTCATCTTAGAAGCGGTGGCTCAATTAAAGGCTGCTGGAATAAATCATGTTTTAGTAAACGCTCCAGCCAAATCCGTGTCCGGACAAAGCTTTGCTAAGAGCCTGCCGACAGCTTACTCGTTTTCTGAACACCAAATGAAATGGCATCCTAACAAGATGAAATCAGCAACGGGTGAGGTGGCTCTATCCGAAGCAAGTGATACGGACCTAGCTTATATTATAAAATTGGACGCTCTAGGTTTTGACATGAGCGAGGCAGAAGCGGGTTCGATGTATAAGTCAGGCGTTGAAGAGGGGACCTACATTATTTATGCGGGTGAAGTTAAGGCTGGTAAACTCCGTATAGTCGATGAACGTAATGAGTCTTGGATTTATGGCTTTGTCGTGACACCAGCTATGCAAGGGAGAGGCATTGGCAGAAGCGTGCTGCAGCAAGTAGTGGAACGGGAACGTGCTAAAGGGCGCGATATTCATCTTGAGGTGGCACTTGAAAATCCACGTGCCCTGAAGCTGTATACGTCTGTTGGGTTCATTGAGACTGGCACACAGGATTATTTTCTGTTTAAAGAATAGAAAGAGTTCCTGTCCCATACTAAATAGGTGTTTAAGTAGCCAGCAGGAAAGGAATACTACTTGTACAATCTATTTAAAGGGGATGTATAGAATGAATGAACAAGAGTTAAAAGACAAAGTTCTCGATGTGTTGAAAAACCAAAAGGTTGGTACGTTAGCGACTGTCAAAAATAATAAGCCACACTCGCGTTATATGTCATTCTTTAACGAAGACTTTACCCTTTTTACACCGACAGACAAAGATACTCATAAAGCGGAAGAAATTGAGGAAAACCCGAATGTGCATATTCTTTTAGGGTATGAAGGAGAAGGGCTAGGAGATAAGTATGTGGAAGTAGAAGGAACAGCTGTGATTCGTGACTCTTCTGAGCTGAAGAAGAAAATATGGAGTGACTCTTTCAGCAGATGGTTTGATGGGCCAGAGGATCCGTCTTATATTGTATTAGAGATCAAGCCTTCTATGATCAGATTAATGAATGCTGGCGAAGAGCCGCAAATATTAGAGCTATAAAATAGACACCGCTTCTAATTAGAGGCGGTGTTTTTTGCCTTACACATTAGTGTTGTTCTACGCTAAAGGGACCCGCTTTCCGCAGGCGGTCCGGGAGCTTGCTCATCGCTTTGCTCCTGTGCGGGCCTATTGGAGCAATACAGATTGAAAAAGTCTCCCCTGCTGCAGTTGTTGATCTACGCTGCAGGGACTCGCTTTCCGCGGGCGGTTCGGAAGCCTCCTCGTCGCTACGCTCCTGTGGGGTCTTCCTTGGCCACGCACATCCCGCAGGAGTCGAGTCCCTTCCGCTTCAATCAACGGTGCGAGAATGAAGTTTAGTTGCTCCCTCATCGTAAGCAGCTGTTCTGACACCTGATCAAATGAGGCGATGGATAACAGCAATGTTAAATTGAAATGATCTGAACCCTAACTAAATCATCCCACTAAATACCTCAACTAAGCAATAATGTAGCGGATGAAATATGTGGAGACTGTGGGGCTTAGAGCAGGAGTGAGATCCCACAGGGCTTAGCCCGAGGAAGCTCACTGGCTCCCCACGAAAAGCGAAGCTTATTTCAGGAGCGGTGAATATGCTATAACCGATGTTTGAGGCACTTTATGTTTTGAATCTATAACTACATCATTCCACTACATTTCCACAAGAAAGAAGGAGTAACCCTAGCGAAGCATATTTCAGCGACGCCTATGCTATAACCCTTGTTTGAGGAACTTTATGTAAAATAACTTTAACATCCTTTTGTCTCAGCCTCTTTCAGTTACTCAATATTTAAACGCTTCATCCGGTATTGCAAGGTTTGCCGGCTAAGTCCGAGTTCAGTTGCCGCATTAGTTTTATGGTATTTATGCTTTTCTAACGCTTTATTAATGTAGTATCTCTCCGCTTCATGTAAGTAATCTTTTAAAATGCGAGGCTCGGCCTGATCGTTGAAATTTTCAATTTCTCGAACAGGTGCTGTCACCGTTTGCTTAAGAAGGTGTGTTTTATTTTTAAGACTGTAAGGCAGGTGGCTAACATCGATCCATTCTTCGTCAATAACTAAATTCATCGCCCCTTCAATGATATGTTCAAGCTCTCGGACATTTCCAGGCCAGTCATATTGTCGAAAAATCTCGTGAACCTCCTCTGTCACTCCTAAAACGTCCATTCGAAATAGCTGGTTATATTTCCCGATAAAAGATTCAACGAGTAATGGAATGTCTTCTTTCCGCTCTTTTAAGGCTGGAATAAAGAGGGAAACCACGCTAAGTCGGTAAAATAAATCTTTACGAAGACGATTCTCAGCAATGGCTTCAATCGGATCCTCGTTGATTGTAGATATGATCCGTACATCTACTTTCCGATCAATCGTATCGCCGATTCTTCTTATTGACTTCTCTTGAATAGCGCGCAGCAGCTTAGCTTGAAGGGTAGGGCTAAGGGAGTTGATCTCATCTAGAAGCAATGTCCCGCCCTCAGCCTGTTCAAACAGACCGATCTTTTCTGTCGCTCCTGTAAATGCTCCCTTACTCGTGCCAAATAATATGCTCTCAATCAGCGTATCAGGCATGGCTGCACAGTTTTGAGAAATAAACGGTCTTTGCGTACGGTCACTGCCGTTATGAATGCTTTGAGCAAACAGCTCCTTTCCTGTTCCCGTTTCACCGACGATCAGAACGGAAGAAGGAGTTCTTGTCGCTCGTTTTGTATGTTCGATCACCTCACTTATAGCCTGACTCCCGCCTATAATGCTGTCAAAGGTGTAGCGTGTATTTCCCTTTTGCTCCATATTTCTTCTGATCAACTGTTCAAGTTTAGTTACATCCTTTGCCACTTCCATCGCTCCAATTATGTTTTCTCCGTCATAGATTGGAAACGTTCTATTCATGGTCGTAATCTCTTTGCCGCCTTTAGTGAAATAGGTTTGCTTTTTTTGGGCAGATACTTTTTGATGGTGCAGCGCCTCAAGCAGGGTGCTTCCTTGCTTGTCTTTAAATTTGAAGATATCTAAAAAGTCTTTATTAAGTACGTCTTCTCTCGAAAGTGATTCTATCTCCATCATTTTGTCATTGTATATAATTGTTTTTCCGTATTCATCAATGACATGAATTCCGGCATCGATTTCATTGATTAATGTTTCATAAATGGTTAGCTGCCTTCTTATTTGCTCGTATTGTTCCAACACGCTCACCTCGTGGAAAAATTCGTTTTTTTATATCTTAAGCGAAAAAGAGTGTATTCAGCAAATTAAATTTTCAATTTTCGATATAAAACGAAAAATTATTTGTCGCTCTTAAGGAAGTTTTTTCACTATTTTTTCAATTAAACAGGGGGGAGTAGGTATTTGTTTCGAGTAATAGAGTTGGCATGATGATTGCAATGAGGTAAGTAAGAGGAATTCAACTAGAGTTGCAATAAAGTATTTTTAATATATTGGTGGGGTGAGATGATTGGGTAAAGTGGAGTCGGCAGCAAGGGTTGTAAAGAAAGATGTATTAGCTTCAACACAGCAGGTCGTTGATCAAGCATTGTCTAATCTAGGTTATGTTGAGGACATGTTTGAATTGCTCAAGGAGCCGCAGCGTATGCTTACCGTACGCATACCAATTAAGCTAGATAATGGTGAAGTTAAAGTGTTCACAGGGTACCGCTCTCAACATAATGATGCGGTAGGGCCTACAAAAGGCGGCGTACGCTTTCATCCGGAAGTGACAGAAAATGAAGTGAAGGCTTTATCCATTTGGATGAGCTTAAAGTGCGGAATTGTTGATGTTCCCTACGGGGGAGGAAAAGGGGGCATTGTTTGTGATCCGCGTACTATGTCGTTTCCTGAGCTTGAAAGATTATCTCGGGGATATGTTCGAGCAATCAGCCAGGTTGTCGGACCAACGAAAGATATCCCAGCGCCAGATGTTTTTACAAACTCACAAATTATGGCATGGATGATGGATGAATACAGCCGTATCCGTGAATTTGATTCCCCTGGATTTATTACAGGAAAACTGTTGGTCCTTGGCGGTTCTCATGGAAGAGAAACGGCCACTGCTATGGGCGTGACGATTTGTATAGAAGAAGCTGCAAAGAAAAATGCTCTTGATCTTGAAGGAGCAAAAGTGATTATACAAGGCTTTGGAAATGCAGGAGGTTTCTTGGCGGAAATTCTTCATCAAAGAGGAGCGATTGTAGTAGGGATCTCCGATGCATATGGAGCTCTTTATGATGAGAATGGATTGGATATTGAGTATTTACTTTCTAAGCGAGATTCCTTTGGTACAGTAACGACATTATTTAAGCGAACAATTACAAACCAAGAGCTGCTTGAACGGGAATGTGATATTTTAGTTCCAGCAGCGATCGCCAATCAAATTACAGAAGAAAATGCGAGTGCAATTAAAGCTAAGATTGTCGTAGAAACAGCAAACGGTCCGACAACGCTCGAGGCAACAGAAATTCTATCAAAAAGAGGAGTTCTTCTCGTACCGGATGTTCTTGCTAGTTCTGGAGGAGTGACTGTCTCCTATTTTGAATGGGTACAAAATAATCTCGGTTACTACTGGTCAGAAGAAGAAGTTTTAGGTAAATTAAAAGATAAAATGGTTAAAGCATTTAACAATGTGCTAGACACAGCCCAAAGACATCAAGTTGATACACGACTTGCTGCATATATGGTAGGGGTAAGAAAGATGGCGGAAGCTTCTAAGTTTAGAGGATGGGTTTAAGAAGTGAAAAAGGAAATGAGCCAAGTGTTCGCTTGGCTTTTTTTCATAAGGGGAGAAATTCGTATGTATACTGGCGAGCTAATCAAGCGAAAGGATCAGACAAAAGAAGTATACCAAGTTAGAAGGTTAACAATGGAAGACTTGAATGAAGTCTTAAAAGTTCAGCAAGTTGTTCTTGATACACTGGAGAACAAAGAGCGCCTGCAGCCTTTAAGTGAGGAAGAGTTCACGTTAATCTTAAAAGGGGACGGGTTGATGCTTGGAGTGTTCGTAAAAGGGTACTTAACAGCCTTTAGAGCATTATGGTTTCCAGGAGAAGACAAAGAAAATCTAGGCCGCGACCTTGGGTTATCGCCTAATGAGCAAATGAAAGTTATCCACCAGGAGATCTCGATTGTCCTTCCTGATTACCGAGGGAATGGACTTCAAAAACGTCTTGCAGTTTTAGTGATGAGGGAGTTGGTAGAGAATACATCAGAGTTTGAGTATGTATGCTGTACGGTTCACCCATTTAATATTCCAAGTTTGAAAGATAAACTTGCTCAAGGTATGTTCATCGTAAAAGTGAAAGAAAAGTATGCAGGGCACCTGCGATACATTTTATTAAAACAATTATCAGTCGAGATTATGGTTGATCATAATACTAAGAAGATCGTACCTTTAGCCGATATTGGCGAACAAAGCAGACTGCTAAATGAAGGGTATTACGGGCTTGAATGGATAGATCAAGAGAGCAAGCAGTCAATAGTCTTTGCTAAACCGAAAGCATCGAACAGCAAGAGCTAAATTTTTTGCACCTCAAATTTGCTTGTGTAAAAGAAGGAGCGGGCATTCGTGTTAAATTTTTTTCGGAAAGAAAAGATTTTTGCCTTACTCCCTCTTTTCTTTTGTGAATGTACTGATTAAATGAATGTTTTAGCATTGGCATGAAGCTTGCAAGTAATAGTTTGATAATTCTAAATAGTGAAGGCTGCACAGCAATTGATGATGCATGATATGAAGAAGCAGGGGGAGTACATATGGAAAAAGAGAGAAAACCGATTTCGTTTGGCTTGGCTGTTATACCGCTAATAATCATGATCACTGCAATGAGTTTTACAATTGTTGTATTTGAAGGAGCACCTCATATCCCGCTTATTCTAGGGACTGTTGTATCCGCTTTCATAGCGTGGCGGGCGGGCTATACATGGAAAGAAGTTGAAGCAAGTATTTATAAAGGGATTCGTCTTGCCCTGCCGGCTGTCGTCATCATCATTATTGTTGGTGTCATTATTGGAGCATGGATTGGCGGCGGGATTATTGCGACGATGGTGTATTACGGCTTAATGCTCATTTCACCAGAAGTGTTTTTAATGACCATGACGATTATCTCAGCCATTGTTGCTTTAGCAATTGGAAGCTCATGGTCAACGATGGGAACGATCGGGGTTGCTGGTATGGGAATTGGCATCAGCATGGGAATCCCTGCGCCGATGATTGCAGGAGCGATTATATCCGGTGCATACTTTGGTGACAAGATGTCTCCGTTATCTGACTCAACCAACCTTGCAGCAGGGGTTGTTGGTGTTGATTTATTTGAACATATTAAGCACATGCTTGCTACAACCATTCCCGGACTTGTCATTGCTTTTAGTAGTTTATTGGTATTTAGGGCGACAATTTTCTGGCTCTGGTGTGATTGATAGCAATGTGGCAGAGGTGATGACAAGCCTTCAGGCTAATTTTGTAATTACGCCTTGGCTGTTACTTGTGCCTGCAGCTGTTATTTTCCTTGTTGCTAGGAAAGTGCCGGCCTTGCCAGCGCTCACAGTCGGGGTTATGTTAGGATTTCTTTCGCATATTTTGATTCAAGGCGGTTCAATTGGGGATGCGGTTAATACATTAAATGACGGCTTTAGCATTGCATCAGGTAATGAGATGATTGACAGCCTGTTTAACCGGGGCGGCATTGAAGCGATGATGTATACCGTCTCGCTTACGATCGTTGCGATGACCTTTGGCGGGGTGCTTGAGAATACAGGGATGTTAAAAGCGATGGTGGACCAAATTCTAAAGCTTGCTAAGACGTCAAAAGGACTGCTGACAACGGCTGTTTCTTCGGCTTTCTTTACAAATGTAACGACAGCTGAGCAGTATATTTCTGTCGTTCTTCCAGGTAGAATGTACGTTCAAAGCTTTAAAGAGAAGAAGCTTCATCCGAAAAATCTATCAAGGGCAGTAGAGGACGGCGGGACGTTAACCTCAGTTTTCGTTCCCTGGAATACGTGTGCGATCTTTATTTTTGCGACGCTTGCGGTTCATCCGTTTGAATATGCTCCTTATGCCGTATTGAACTTTGTCGTGCCGATTTTATCAATTATTTATGCGTGGACAGGCTTTACCATTACACGTTTGACAGATGAAGAGGCTCTGCAAATGGAACGAGCTGAACAAGAGAGTGAGCAAAAAGCGATCTAAATAAAGAAGCTTAGGGGATGTCCCCTAAGCTTCTTTCGTTTTGCATAATAGCTTGTAACCACCACTGCAATCAACGAAGCGAGAATGAATGAGGTTAAGTAGCTCCACCCCTTAATCAGTAACCTTAGAAGAAGAAAAGGTGGGAGAAAATAATTATATTTTGAATTGAACTGAACCATAACTAAATCATCCCACTAAATACCTCAACTAAGCAATAATGTAGCGGATGAACTATACGGAGACTTCTACGGGGCCTAGAGTAAAAGTGAGATCCCACAGGGCGTTGCCCGAGGAAGCTCACTAGCTCCCCGTGAAAAGCGTAGTAAAGTTCAGGAGCGGCATACATATTCCAAATCTTTAATGGTTGTTACATATCAATGACCAAACCATTTAAAAAATTTATCTATCAAACGTTCTTCTTCATGTGCTTCTTCATCAATTACATCCGTACCGTCCGCATTCGCTGTTTCCGGGCAGGTTTTTGTTGGTTCTGTTCCAGCGATAAAATACGTCGTTCGGCTTTTTGGACATGTTTCACTTGCCAGGTAGCCGCTTTGCGGATTCATCTCAACAGCAACGACCCCGCGAGGTTTTTGAAATGGCAGCTTCAACTCGTTTTTGAGCGCATCTTCTGTAAAGTTAGCCCAAATTTTCTTAGAAATTTGGCCTTCCGTCCGCTGATCAATCGGTGTTGCTTTATCGTAGCCTACCCACACGCCGGTCACAAGCTGCGGCGTATAGCCGATCATCCAGCTGTCCTGAGGAGTAGATCCGCTTTTTCCAGCTACCGGTCTGTTAACAAGATGTGCTACGGACCCGCCTGTGACTCCTGCATGAGCGTTTAAACTTGGGTCAAACATGCCTGTCATAAGATCGGTCATAATAAAAGCAAGCTTAGGATCCAGCACTTGTTCTTTTTCTGGTTCACTCTCATAGAGCACACGTCCATTTAAGTCGACAACTTTGCGGATAAAGCGCGGCTTTACCTTTTGTCCTCCATTTGCAAAAGGACTGTAGCCATTGACCATTTCAAGTAATGTGACATCGGCAGAACCTAAGGCGAGTGATGCTGTCTCAGGCAGCGGGCTGATAATGCCCACACGTTCAGCGACATCTATTAGTTTCTCTGTTCCAAGGACAAGCAGACTTTTTACAGCATAAATGTTATCAGAGAAGGCAATCGCCTGCAGTAGTGTAATGAAGTCATTCGCGTAATTATTGCCGAAATTACTAGGAGAGTAAATCGCGCGTCCTTCATCAATTTGAAACTGCGTTGGTTCACTTAATAATGTTGATGCAGGTGTCGAACCGTTCTCAAGTGCTGCATAGTAGAGAAATGGCTTAAATGTCGAACCAGCCTGACGGTGAGCATGCGTAGCACGATTATAAGGACTCTCAGAATAATCTCGTCCTCCTACTAACGCTCGTACATCACCGTTCCGAGGATCAATTGCGACAAGAGATGTTTGTAGAATCATGGTGGCCCTCTCAGCATCAGTCAGAGCCTTGTTTTGGGCAGCTGCAGGAACGGGCGGCATCTCACGTGCAACCCACTTCTCCGCTTTTTCCTGCATGTCGGCATCAAGTGTCGTATACACTTTTAATCCTCCAGCCTCAATTCTAGCAGGTTCAATCCCAGCTTCTTCTATTAACTGTGCTTCAACGATATCCTGGAAGTACGGTCCGATCTGCAGCCCGCTTACCAATTCTTTATTTTTGTAAGCGAGGTGCTCGTCCTTTGCGTCTTCCGCCTCTGCGCGGCTCACGCTGCCGACTTCAACCATCGCATCTAAAATAAGTTCCTGTCTTGCCTTAGCGCGGGGTTCGTCAAAGTTTGGCGAATAATAGCTTGGTCCTTTTGGAATCCCTGCAAGCATACTAGCTTCAGCTAAAGTAAGATCTTTTGAATCTTTATCAAAAAAATAGTGAGAAGCGGCTTCAATCCCGTACGCTCCGTGTCCGTAATAAATCGTATTAAGATAGCCTTCTAAAATTTGTTCTTTTTCATAGTTCATCTCAAGACGAAGGGAGTAAATCAGTTCATTCCATTTTCTAACCCATGTTTTATCATGAGATAAATATAAATTACGTGCGTACTGCTGAGTAATCGTACTTGCTCCTTGTGAGCGCGAGCCTGAACGAAGATTTGCGACAATCGCCCCGCCGATCCTTGTCGGGTCAAACCCAAGGTGATCGTAAAATTTCCGATCTTCAATCGCTAATGTCGCATCAACGACATACGGTGAGATCTCGTTAAACGGAACAAAGTAACGGTTCTGTCCGCGGTGGCTTTCACCAATTGTACGGTCATCAACAGCTAGATATTCTGTGGTTTGAGCTACGCTTAACGGAGGCGGCCCTTGCATTTTTGCATAAGACATTAACGCCACTGCTCCGCCAAGTGCCAGGACGAGCCCTAAAAGGAAGAGTCTGAAAAAGAGACGCAGCAGACTTCTTCGTCTTTTATTTCTTCTATTCATGATGACTTCCATCTCGGTCACCTCATTAAAATCCAGATTTAAAATAGCGCGCAAATGTGCGTTTTTTACCATCTTCGGCTCTTTTAAATCGTTTTAAACATGGGGGGTTAGGAGGGGGGTAAATTTTGCTTGCTTTTTTGATTGTTTCCTATATAATTTCATCTGTTATGATGAAAATAAGGAACATGTGGAAGGATATTTACTGCCTTCCATGTTTGTGTGTATCTAAAACAAGGTACGAGTGAAATAGATACAGATGTCAGTCATTTAAACGATGTAAAATATATTAGATGAGGTGAAGCGAAATGGAATTATGGTTCACAGAAAAACAAACAGAGCGCTTTGGTATTACAGCAAAAATTAAACGTACGCTACATAGCGAAAAGACAGATTTTCAACAATTAGACGTTGTTGAAACAGAAGAGTTCGGCAACATGCTTGTTCTTGACGGTATGGTTATGACAACAGAGAAAGATGAATTCGTTTATCACGAAATGGTGGCTCACGTGCCATTATTCACCCACCCTGATCCTAAGCATGTTCTTGTTGTAGGCGGAGGAGACGGCGGGGTAATCCGTGAAGTATTAAAGCACCCATCTGTAGAGCGTGCGACACTTGTCGAAATCGACGGAAAAGTAATCGAGTACTCAAAAAAATACTTACCATCTATTGCAGGCGCTCTTGATGATGCACGCGTGAATGTTCAAGTAGACGACGGCTTCATGCATATTGCTAAAGCTGAAAACGAGTATGATGTGATTATGGTTGACTCAACAGAGCCTGTAGGACCAGCTGTAAAATTATTTGAAAAAGGATTCTACGAAGGAATCTCTCGTGCGCTGAAAGAAGACGGTATTTTCGTTGCACAGACAGATAACCCTTGGTTCCATAAAGACCTTATTACACAAGTTCAACGTGACGTGCGTGAGATCTTCCCGATTACACGTCTATACACTGCAAATATTCCAACATACCCAAGCGGCCTTTGGACATTCACAATCGGTTCGAAAAAGCATGATCCTCTTGAAGCAGCGGATGAGCGTTTCCATGAGATCGAAACAAAGTACTACACAAAAGAACTTCACAAAGCTTCTTTTGCACTTCCGAAATTTGTTAGCGATCTTGTAAAATAAGGAGGAATTTCGATGCGTTTTGATGAAGCTTATTCAGGCAAAGTGTTCATAATGAGCAACCCGAGCTATGAGGATGCAAAAGCGGTAATTTACGGTATGCCAATGGACTGGACCGTATCATTTCGTCCGGGCTCTCGTTTTGGTCCAAACCGTATCCGCGAAGCATCTCTTGGACTTGAAGAGTACAGCCCGTATATGGACAAGCATTTAGAAGAAGTGAACTACTTTGATGCGGGAGACATCCCTCTTCCATTTGGTAATGCCGCGCGCAGCCTAGATATGGTAGAAGAGTATGTCGATAAGCTGTTAGCTGATGGTAAGTTTCCAATCGGGCTTGGCGGAGAGCATCTTTTATCTTGGCCGATTTTCAAGTCAATGAATAAAAAATACGACAACATGGCGATCATCCATATTGATGCTCATGCTGACTTGCGTGAAGAGTATGAAGGCGAGGTGCTTTCACACTCGACGCCAATCCGTAAAGCATGCGGGTTGATTGGCCCAGAGAACGTCTATTCATTTGGAATTCGTTCAGGGATGCGTGAGGAGTTCCAGTTTGCGAAAGAATCAGGCATGCATATGTCTAAATTCGAAGTAGCAGAGCCGTTAAAGAAAGTTCTTCCAACACTTGCCGGCCGCAATGTATATGTAACGATCGATATCGATGTTCTTGACCCGTCATGCGCACCAGGAACAGGAACAGCAGAAGCTGGCGGTATCACATCAAAAGAGCTGCTCGATGCGATTATGGCGATTGCCGACTCAAATATCAACATCATCGGAGCCGACTTGGTAGAAGTAGCTCCAGCGTATGACCCAACCGAACAAACACAAATCACAGCAAGCAAAATGATCAGAGAGATCATCCTAGGATGGGCAGACAGATAGATAGAAGAGCGTAATGACATGTTCTGGCATGCGGTAAAATAAGGGGGAGCGATATGAAGTCGCTTTTTGACTCCATTCGATGCACCGTTTTTACCCGCAGGACAACGAGCAGAAGCTGGACAAAGAAAAGCGTAATGGCTCGTTTAGGTATGAGGAGGGTGGAGGTTTGACAAAAAGAAGCGTTTTTTGCTTCGTTTGACAAAGTGAAGCCGCCGAAGACCTGAGACATGAAGCTGGACAAAGAAAAGCGTACGCGAGTGTTCTGGCATGCGGTATATATAGCGACATCAAGATGAGCGGACGGTAAGACGCTCATCTTTTTCGTTCCTCTTTCTGAAAATCAAATCGACACAGAACAGAGCCTTGCAACGAAGCCTTAAAATCGCTAAACTTGAACAATAGAAGAATGGTTGTTTAGACTTGTCTAAACCCCGCACTTTTAGAAAGGTGTGCGACTGAATGAATAAACCAACGAAGAGAACGGTAAAGATGATCTTCCAAAATAAAATTCAGCATGATGATCATACCGATTCCTATGAGTTCACCACTCGAGGTGAGCTGTATCATAAAGGAAATCAGGATTATCTGCGTTTTGAAGAGGCGTTAACAGAGACAGAATCTGTTCAGACGACGATGAAATGGGATGGACGTGAGCTGATGCTGATCAGGCAAGGGACTGTGCTCATGCGTCAAGCATTTATATCAGGCGAGGAATCACTTGGCCGGTACGTGACACCAGATGCGTCGTGGGAAACGAAGGCAGTGACAGATAAAGTACTAGTGACATGGCCGACGCGTAAACAGCGCGGCAAGATCCACATCAAGTACCGATTTTTATTACAGGGACAAGATGCCGGGCAGCATGAAGTACGCTTAACATTAGAGGAGGATCATTAAAAGATGAACAGTGTTGAACAAATGAAGCAAAAGTTAAAAGAAGAAATAAAAGCAGCCGTGATTTCAGCAGGGCTTGCAACAGAAGATGTGCTTCCTGAAGTAGTTCTTGAAGCGCCAAAAGACAAAGCGCATGGAGATTATGCAACAAATATGGCAATGCAGCTGGCGCGTATTGCAAAGAAAGCGCCGCGTCAAATTGCAGAAGAGCTCACGTCTCAGCTTGACAAAGAAAAAGCATCAATTCAAAAAATCGATATTGCCGGACCAGGGTTCATTAACTTTTTCATGAACAAAAGCTACCTTCGTGAGATTGTACCAGCTGTTTTATCTGCAAAAGAAGCATACGGTGAAACGAATGTTGGCAATGGTGAGAAGATCCAGGTTGAGTTCGTTTCAGCCAATCCAACAGGAAGCCTGCACTTAGGACATGCACGCGGTGCGGCAGTGGGTGATGCGTTGTGTAACGTGTTAAGCAAAGCTGGCTATGATGTTGAGCGTGAGTATTATATTAACGATGCTGGAAATCAAATTAATAACCTTGCGCTGTCACTGGAAGCTCGTTATTTCCAAGCTCTAGGTCAAGATAAAGAAATGCCTGAGGAAGGTTACCGCGGGCAAGATATTGTCGATTTCGGTAAAGCACTTGCAGAAGAGCATGGCGACAAATATGTAAACGTCTCAGAATCTGAGCGTCGTGAGTTTTTCCGTCAATATGGCTTGCAAAAAGAGCTTGATAAAATCAAATCAGACTTAAAAGAGTTCCGTGTTGAATTTGACAACTGGTTCTCTGAAACAAGTCTTTATGAGTCTAATAAAGTCATTGAAGTGCTTGAAACGCTTGATGAAAAAGGGGAAACCTATGAGCAGGACGGTGCAACTTGGTTCCGTTCAACAACATACGGCGATGATAAAGATCGTGTATTAATCAAAAATGACGGCACATACACATATTTAACACCTGATATTGCGTATCACCAAGATAAAATGCAACGCGGCTTTGATAAGCTGATTAACATTTGGGGAGCGGACCATCACGGCTACATCCCTCGTATGAGAGCGGCAATCCAAGCGCTTGGATATTCTCCTGAGCAGTTTGAAGTGCAGATCATTCAGATGGTGAGCTTGTATCAAGGTGGAGAGAAAGTGAAGATGAGCAAGCGTACGGGTAAGGCTGTAACCCTTCGTGATTTAATGGATGAAGTAGGCATTGATGCTGTTCGTTACTTCTTTGCGATGCGTAGTGCAGATTCTCAACTTGATTTTGATATGGACCTTGCTGTATCTAAATCAAATGAGAACCCAGTATTCTATGTACAGTATGCTCATGCTCGTGTATGCAGCATGCTTCGTCAAGGCGAAGAGCTTGGCCTTGATTATGATGAGAATACAGACCTTTCAGCTGTATCGACAGAAAAAGAATACGACCTTCTAAAAGCAATAGGTGATTTCCCGGCAATTGTTGCTGAAGCAGCTGAAAAGAAAATGCCTCACCGTATTACGAATTATGCGCATGACTTAGCTTCTGCACTTCACAGCTTCTACAATGCTGAGCGTGTAATTGATTCTGAAGACCAAGATAAGAGTAAAGCACGTCTTGCTTTAATGAAAGCAACACAAATTACGATTCAAAACGCCCTATCACTTGTAGGCGTATCAGCACCAGAAAAGATGTAACACCTAAGAGCTCCCTTTTCCCTAGAAAGGGAGCTTTTTGATGTGCGGAGATGGCTGGGTAGAGGAAGCTCAGCAGCTCACCGCGGAAAGCGAAGCATATTTCAGGAGCGGCGAGCTGACACTAACCCAGCAGCCTAACCCCAAGATTTGAGAGCACTGTATTTAGAAAGGAGAATATCATGGAAGCTGTTATTTGGATTTTAATTATTGCTTTATTTATTTTAAGTTTTGTTGGATTACTATTTCCGATCGTTCCCTCTGTCCTCGTCTTATGGGCAGGGTTTATCCTTTATATTTTCTTCATCGACGGTGCGGCTCTTTCGGTTTGGTTTTGGATTGGCGCTGGCGTTTTGACTGTTTTATTGTTTGCAGCTGATCTTATTGCCAGTCAGTTTTTTGTGAAGAAATACGGCGGGTCAAAATGGAGTGAGCGGATGGCTGCTGTAGGGGTGATTGTCGGCTCCTTTATCATGCCGCCATTCGGTATTATTCTCGTACCTTTTGCGCTAGTCTTCATTACTGAGTTCATCGCAACAAAGGATGCAAGACAAGCTGTTCTGGTAGCAATAGCCTCTTTCTTTGCTTTTTTAAGCGGAACTGCAGCCAAAGCACTCGTTCAAGCCGTATTAATTATTTGGTTTTTTATTGAAGTCTTTATTTAAAGGCATAATCTAGTCGTAAACACACAAAGTAAGAGAGACATCTCAGAAAGAAGGATGACATCATGCAGGAAATATTACTCGCAATTTTAGCAGGGCTTATTGTAGGATTTGTTTTTGCGCTAGTTAAGCTGCCAATTCCAGCACCACCAGCATTACCGGGAATTATGGGGATTGTCGGTATTTATTTAGGCTACAAATTATATGAAATGATTTGGCCGATGATTATGAAGTAGGGGGTAGGGATGACATGGCGTACGTATCGTATCAAGGCATCAAGATTTTTTATGAAGTGCGTGGAGGCGGCACTCCATTAGTCTTTATTCATCCTCCTGCCATGTCACATCTTACATTCCGATATCAATATGCATTAGCTGATGTAGGGAAAGTCGTTGTGGTAGATCTTCCTGGAGTTGGTCATAGCACAAAAGGGGCTGCTAAAGCTTTTTCAATTGAAGAGTCAGCCGAATGCATCAGAGCGGTATTAAAAAAAATGCGTGCAAAAAAAGCCATTATCGTTGGGTACTCAAACGGTGGTTCTATTGCTCAAGAGTTTGCCTTGAAGTATCCGAACATTACAGCCGGAGTGGTTTTGATTGGGGGGTTTCCGGAAGTAACAAGCTTTCTTTTAGACAAGGAGTTTAAGCTTGGCATGTGGGCTGCCAAAAAGAAATGGATGAATCTGATCAGCTATGTTTTGCCGCATGCGCACTTTAAGAATAAAGAGCATGCGAAGGAAATGCAATCGGTGATCAAAGAAGTAAATCCAGATGTTTTATCTGAAACGTACAGGCTCGGATATGAATACCAGTCGATTGGGCGCCTTAATCAATTAACAGTGCCGTTGCTTTTGATATATGGCAGCCGTGATCTCATCATGCATAACTATATGTACGATTATTTAAAAAGAGCTCATGACGTGGAAGTGGTTTATGTGCAAGGAGTTGCTCATCAAGTACCGACTAAGCGTCAGGATGAATGTAATCAAGCAATACGAGAATGGCTGTTGCGGAGGCAGATCCTATAAGATGCCTTCGCTTATTCTTTATCGATCGGCTGCGGGATAAAGTCATGATACGTATCAATATAGAGCTTTCCATTAGGTGCTAAGACGGCATACATAACCTCCTTTTTTAATACTCCTCGTTTCTCTAGCTGGTCCATAAGCCACTGTTCTTCAATGTTATTTTCTTGGAGATTGCGAGTAATGACCACTCCGTCCATCATTAATTCTATCGGTACGATATGCTTTTCAGGCTGACTAATCAAATTCAAGTTTCCTTTTGTCACCTCCCGAAACTCCTGTTTTTTTAGAGCGGTTAATGTACCATTTGGTTCGATCATGGCAACAAGGACCTCTCTTACATCAAAAATATTATTTTCACGCAGCTGCTGATTCATATAATCCAAGGTATAACGCATTTTACGCATATTCCCCTCAAGCAGTCTTCCATTTTCAATGATTACCGTAGGGTCACCTGCAAAGAATTTACGAGTTTTTCGGTTTTTCATCGAAGTATATTCAACAATGTAGATAATGAATACAAACATCGCAAATGAAATCCATACGCTGTGTATAGGAACGCTCGTATTAAAAGCAAGGTTGGCAGTAATAGAGCCAAGAGTAATAGTTGCGATGAAATCAAAGGTCGTCATTTGTGAAATCGTTTGCTTTCCGAGCAGTTTTGCGCCAAGAAATAGAGATGCAAAGGCAATCAGTGTTCGGATCATAATTTCTAGGTGTTCAGCCACAGTTCTACCTCCCTTTCGTTCTTCTAAAAGGTTTTCCAATTTACATAGAACGTATAAGATGAGATTTACAATTTCTACAAAAACGAATGGTTGACAACAGATGGCAACAGGAGTAAATTAACTCTATGAAAACCGTATATCACACCTTTTAATCGCTTAAACTGACAAGGATTACACCTTTTTAGTGCGGGGGAACCAATGAATTTGGCAAGGATTATATTGTCTTGGGGTGAGTCTTCATAATTGAAGAAGGGATACTCTCAGTTCCTAACCCGACAGCTAACTCCGTAAGCGTTAAATGTAGAAGAGAGAAAGGTCTTACATAACAGGCCATTTCTTTGTGATGGTTTTTTATTTTTTAAGGAGTGGTAAATGGATGGCAAAATCAAAAAAACAATTTGCTGTAATTGGTCTAGGCAGGTTTGGCGGGAGTGTCTGTAAGGAGCTTTACGAAATGGGTCATGAAGTGCTTGCCATAGATAAAGATGAGGACAGAGTGAGCGAATATGTAGCGTATTCCACCCATGCAATGCAGGTAGATACAACCGATGAAAATGCGATGAAACAGATTGGAATTGGAAATTTTGAACATGTTGTTGTCGCTATTGGAGATAATATCCAAGCAAGTATACTGACAACATTAGTGCTTAAAGAAATGAACGTGCCTACTGTGTGGGTTAAGGCTCAGAATAATTATCACCATAAAGTGTTGGAAAAAATCGGTGCCGACCTTGTTGTCCACCCAGAGTCCGATATGGGACGCAGGATTGCTCATAATTTAGCGTCTGAGAAAGTCATCGATTTTATTGATTTATCTGATGAGTACAGTATTGTTGAACTTCGAGCAACAGGAAAGGTTGATCAAAAAACGCTTGTTGATTTAAACGTTCGTGCTAAATACGGTGTAACAATCCTTGCGATGAAGCGAGGAGAAGAGATGAACATTTCTCCGATGCCAGACGATTTAATCCACCAAGGAGATATGCTCGTTGTAATGGGCCATAAATTAGATATCAACCGTTTTGAAAATGAGGGACTCTAAGGTGGGAAGTACGCGGCGAAAAGTCATTAATATGTCTTCGCCCCAAGTATTAGCTTTAGGGTTTCTTGGGACTTTATTGTTGCTTCTTCCTATTGCAACAACCATTCCAATTACATTTATTGATGCCTTGTTTACAGCTACATCTGCTACAACAGTGACAGGGCTAGTTGTTCTAGATACGGGGAGCGATTTTACTGTAATTTTACAGGATAATGGTCTGAGTTATAGGTGATTTGCAGGTGAGTCTCCTTCATAAGCTAATTAACATAGAGTGCATCAGAGGAGGGGTTATAGCAAGCTTGCCGCTTCTGAAATATGCTTCGCTTTCCGCGGTGAGCTTCCTCGGGCTTTAGCCCTGTTGTTAGATAACTGTCCAACAATAGGGATGCAGTTCACAAGGCGACGAGGAGGCTCCCGGACCGCCCGCGAAAGCGAGTGCCTGCAGCGGAGATCAACAACCACTGTATAGGGGGATATTTTTCAATCTTTTTGAGATATAATCACTTAAAATTGCAAGGTTGAGTATCCAGCCCTTCACAGGAGTCCAGAGATCAGCGTGGCGAATTTCTCTTTGCCACGTTGAATAAGAGGACGTGATTCCCAGCTCTCTAGAGTCATCCTTTGCGAGATATAGATATCGTGTTCAAGTTCATCCAGAACAACTTTGACCATTGATTCATCATATAAAAGACAATTTATCTCATGATTAATATGAAAACTGCGCTTATCAAAATTCGCTGTGCCGACATCAGCCATTTGTGTATCAATCACAATCGCTTTTGCATGAAAGAAGCCCCGGTAATATTGATAAACATGAATACCTGCTTCAAGCAAATCTTTAAAGTAAGGAAAAGCGGCCTCTTTCACAAAAGGATGATCACCTTTTTTCGGCAAAATTAACCGTATATCAACCCCTCTTCTAGCAGTTTCAATTAAAGCTTGCTGTAAAGGTTTTCCTGGAATGTAGTAAGGTGTTCCAATTGTGATGGATTCTTTCGCTTGTCCAATTAGTGAAATAAACGTTTCTTCTAAATAGCTGCCATCTGTCGGTAAGATTCTCAACGGATGCGGCCCTTTTCGCAGGTATGGGTATAGCTCCTCTTCTTTCACAAACTTTTGCTTTGCTGTCTGCCAGTCCTCTAAAAACTGCTCTTGTAAATCCTGAACGCCGTCTCCGACTAAACGAAGATGAAAATCACGCCAGGGACCAAACTTAGGATCGCGTCCTAAATATTCATCACCTACATTAAAACCGCCAATATAGCCGACACGTCCATCAACAATAACGAGCTTACGGTGGTTTCTTCTATTTAAGGTGAAGAAAATATAGGGGAAGCTGACAGGGTGAGAAAAAGCAAATCGCACACCATTTTTTTTAAGTTGTTTTATAGTTTTTCGTGAGAGCTTACACCCGAAACGATCCACAAGGAGACGAACGGTTACACCTTCTTTGGCTTTATCCTCTAAAATTTTCAATGCTTTTTGTCCGATGTGGTCTTCTTTAAAAATATAGAACAAAAGGTGGATATGATGTTCGGCTTGATTGAGATCGGCAAAAAGCGCTTCAAAAAATTCATCACCGTTTCCTAAAAAACTTACATCACTATGACGAGTGATTTGATCATGCCTAGTCGCTTCACGACGCTGCTTTTTCTGTCCCGCTACAAAATCGAGGCGCAGCCATGTAAAGAGTACAATAAAAATTAACAGTGTAATCCATAACCAGTTCATCTCATGACCTCCCTTCAGGTGACATTCTTTTGTAGCATACCCAGTCATAAAGCGTAATATGATGAGAGTGTGGTTTTCTTATATGAGCAAAAACCTAGATAAAACAAGCGTTTCCAATCAATAGAAAAAATTTTTTTATCTTTTTCGTCGACTGAATGCTCATTCATTGAAATTTGTGCTATAATGACCGTAATAATTTATTATTTTCAAAACATTCAAATTTGACGTAGCAGCTTAAGAAGAACTCTCACATACTAGCTAGGTCGAAAAGGGGGACGTTTGTGATGGGAGCGTTAACATGGGTTAATCTTGCCGCCTTTCTACTCGTAACAGGATATGCAGTTTACTTATTCGCTACTCTTGTTATGACACGTGTCGAGTATATCAAGCTTGGTAAAAAAGCAGAATTTGATCACTCGATGAAAGAAAGGCTCGAATCCGTTTGGGTAAACGTGTTCGGACAAAAGAAGTTAATGAAAGATAAGAAGAGCGGAATTATTCACTTAATGTTCTTCTACGGGTTCTTACTTGTACAGCTAGGAGCAATTGATCTAATTTGGAAAGGGCTTGCTGTAGGGTCGCATCTGCCGCTTGGACCGCTTTATCCTTACTTCACTTTCTTCCAAGAAATTGTCGTAGTTATGATCTTAATTGCCGTTGTATGGGCGTTCTACCGTCGTTATGTTGAAAAACTTGTACGCCTGAAGCGCGGCTGGAAATCAGGTCTTGTCCTTATTTTCATCGGCGGGCTGATGACTTCAAAGCTGATCGCAAAAGGGATGGAGATTATCTGGCTAGAAAAATCAATGAGTGGATTTGAACCGATAGCCTCAGGAATTGCTGCTGCATTCAGTTGGCTTTCGCCAGCCGTTGCAGGTGGACTATTCTTTGTTTTCTGGTGGATGCACTTATTGTTCTTATTAACATTCTTAGTGTATGTACCTCAATCAAAACATGCTCACCTTATTGCTGGTCCTGCAAACGTATTCATGGGACGTACGCATAAAGTTGGCCGCCTTTCTTCTATTAACTTTGAAGATGAGTCGCAAGAGCAGTTTGGTAACAACAAGATTGAAGACTTTAACCACAAGCAGTTGCTTGATTTATATGCCTGTGTGGAATGTGGCCGATGTACGAATATGTGCCCGGCAACAGGCACAGGAAAAATGCTTTCACCAATGGATTTGATCGTTAAAATGCGTGATCATTTAACGGAAAAAGGTGCAGCGGTCACATCGAAGTCCGCGTGGCTGCCGGAATTTGCTTTCTCTAATACAAAAGCAAATCAATTAGCGATGCAAGGTGCTGGCGGCGCTGAAGCTGCTGCAGGATATGATGTCAGCTTGATTGGTGACGTTATTACTGAAGAGGAAATCTGGGCTTGTACGACTTGTCGTAACTGTGAAGATCAATGTCCGGTAATGAACGAGCATGTGGATAAAATTATTGATATGCGCCGTTACCTTGTTTTAACAGAAGGAAAAATGGATGCCGATGCACAGCGTGCGATGACAAATATCGAGCGTCAAGGAAACCCTTGGGGCATAAGCCGTAAAGAACGTGAAAACTGGCGCGATGGCCGTGATGATATTCATGTACCGACAGTCAAAGAGATGGAGAAAAAAGGCGAAGAGTTCGAATACCTATTCTTTGCAGGGTCAATGGGTTCATATGATAAACGAAGCCAAAAGATTGCTCAGTCATTTGCGAAAGTGATGAATGAGGCTGGCGTAACATTTGCGATCATTGGTAACAAAGAAAAGAACTCAGGAGATACTCCGCGTCGTTTAGGAAATGAATTCTTATTCCAAGAGCTTGCAACAGCTAATATCGAGCTATTTAATAAGCATAACGTGAAAAAGATTGTCACAATCGATCCTCATGCTTATAACACATTTAAAAATGAGTATCCTGACTTCGGCTTAGATGGTGTGGAAGTTTATCACCATACAGAAGTTCTAGCTGACTTAATCAAAGAAGGCCGCATTAAGCCGACACATGAAGTGAATGAAACGGTTGTGTATCATGACTCTTGTTATCTTGGCCGTTACAACGAAGTATAT
The DNA here is from genome assembly GCF_000005825.2 of Alkalihalophilus pseudofirmus OF4. Classification (GTDB taxonomy): domain Bacteria; phylum Bacillota; class Bacilli; order Bacillales; family Bacillaceae_D; genus Alkalihalophilus; species Alkalihalophilus pseudofirmus. Next base: position 3,684,746 of record NC_013791.2, on the reverse strand, counting down.
GAGCCGCCGCGTGAGATCCTTGAAGCGATCCCTGGTGTGAAGCTTGTAGAGATGGAGCGTAATCGTCAAAATGGTATGTGCTGTGGTGCCGGCGGCGGTATGATGTGGATGGAAGAAGATGCTGGCCAGCGTGTCAATGTCGCTCGTACAGAGCAAGCGCTTGAAGTACAGCCATCGATGATCGGAAGCGGATGTCCTTACTGCTTAACGATGCTAAGTGATGGAACAAAGGCGAAAGAAGTCGAAGAAGACGTTCAAACATTAGATATTGTAGAAATTTTAGAAAAATCACTAATTAAGAAGGAAACTGAGTTAGTTCAGTAGAAGTAATAGTGGTGAATTATTGGGAGAGTTGTCGACTCGTGGTTTCCACGGGTCACACTCTTATGTTTTTAGTTTGAATTGAAAGCGCAATCACTTGTTGCGCTTTTTCTCAGAACTCCTACCGAGCGAGCGTTCGGTCAATAAATGACTATGATCTGAAAGGGGATTACCAATGAAAACAGTAATTGTGAGTGGAGCTCGTACACCTTTTGGGAAATTTGGAGGCGCATTAAGCAGCCTTAAAGCAGCGGAATTAGGAGGACTTGTTTTAAAAGAAACATTAGCTCGTGCTAAGTGGAAGGGCGAGAATGTTGATGAAGTCATTTTAGGAAATGTTCTGCAAGCAGGACAGGGTCAAATCCCATCTCGTCAAGCATCCAATTATGCTGAGATTCCGTGGAGTGTTAAAACGGAAACGATCAATAAAGTATGTGCATCAGGCATGAGAAGTGTAACAATGGCTGATCAAATTATCCGTTCTGGTGATGGGGAGGTTATTTTAGCCGGCGGGATGGAGTCAATGAGCAATGCTCCTTATTATGTCCCTAAAGCTAGATGGGGCGCACGTATGGGTAATGCAGAAATGATTGATGGGATGGTATTTGACGGACTTACTTGTTCATTCCGTTCCGTACATATGGGCTCATACGGAAATGGTGTAGCACAGGAGTTAGCGCTGTCGCGCGAGGTGCAGGACGAGTGGTCTGCACGAAGTCATGAAAAAGCACTAAGTGCAATAGAAGCAGGAACATTTGACTCAGAAATTGTGGCTGTACCGGTACCGCAGCGTAAAGGCGAGCCTGTAGTAGTGGAGCGAGATGAAGCTCCTCGTCCTGGCACAACATCTGAAGGGCTGGCTAAGCTTAAGCCTGCATTTGGAAAAGACGGCACGATTACAGCAGGGAATGCACCAGGTGTGAACGACGGAGCAGCAGCAATGCTTCTTATGTCTGATGCGAAGGCAAAAGCAGAAGGTATTGAGCCGCTTGCTACCATTGTGGCGCACCACGCTATTGCCATTGAGCCTGAGAACTTCCCTAAAACACCAGGTCTTGTCATTAATGAGCTGTTAAAGAAAGCTGGCAAAACAGCAAGTGAAATCGATCTATTTGAAATTAACGAGGCTTTTGCAGCGGTGGCTCTTGCCAGTAACCAAATTGCAGAACTAGACCCGAAAAGAGTAAATGTAAATGGCGGGGCGGTTGCACTTGGACATCCAATCGGAGCTAGTGGAGCGCGTATCATCTTAACACTAGCACATGAGTTGAAACGTCGCGGCGGAGGCCTTGGTATAGCAGCGATTTGCAGCGGCGGCGGTCAAGGTGACGCGATTTTAATTGAAGTGAAATAATTCGAAGTGAAATAAATACAGTCAAACTTTAAACGTTTAATAGAGGAGTGGAGAATGAATGGGTATGAAAAAAGTGATGGTGATCGGTGCAGGACAAATGGGATCAGGAATTGCTCAAGTACATGCAATGGCTGGAATTGACGTCATTTTACATGACTTAAAACAAGAGTTTGTTGAACGCGGGATGTCAACGATTCAAAAGAATTTAAATCGCCAAGTTGAAAAAGGCCGCCTACAAGAAGGAGAACGCGATGCGATTCTAGGACGCTTGACACCTTCAACTGACTTACAAAATGCTCAGGATGTGGACCTTGTGATTGAAGCTGCGGTTGAGAATATGGAGATCAAATCTAAGCTTTTTGCTGACCTTGATCAAATTGCACCAGACCATGCGATTCTTGCAACGAATACATCATCGCTTCCGATTACAGAAATTGCAGCAGCAACAAATCGTCCGGAAAAAGTAATCGGCATGCATTTTATGAATCCAGTGCCAGTGATGAAGCTTGTTGAAATCATCCGAGGCCTAGCAACAACAGATGAGGTGTATCAAGCAATTGAAGATCTTTCTCGGACTCTTTCGAAAACACCGGTTGAAGTAAATGACTTCCCAGGGTTCGTTTCAAACCGTATTTTAATGCCGATGATCAATGAAGCGATCTATACGGTATATGAAGGGGTAGCGACACCTGAGGCAGTTGATGAAGTAATGAAGCTTGGTATGAACCACCCAATGGGACCTCTTACGCTTGCTGACTTTATCGGACTTGACACATGCCTCTACATTATGGAAACCCTTCATGATGGATTCGGCGATGATAAGTACCGCCCATGCCCGCTGCTTAGAAAGTATGTCAAAGCAGGCTGGTTAGGGAAGAAGACTGGCAGAGGATTCTACGTTTACGAGTAAGTCATACCAAAGCGAAGCAACCGCTATATAAGAAGATAAACAGCATTACGGAGGTGCAGATATGGATTTACGATTTACAGAAGAACAAGAAATGATGCGCAAAATGGTGCGTGACTTTGCCCAAGAGCAGATTACGCCTTTTATAGAAAAAATGGAAGAAAATGAAACCTTTCCTCGTGAGATCGTCAATAAAATGGGGGAGCTTGGTCTAATGGGGATCCCGATTCCTGAAGAGTACGGCGGGGCTGGAATGGATTTCACTTCTTATATTATTGCGATCAATGAATTATCTAAAGTGAGTGCCACTGTCGGTGTAATCTTATCGGTACACACTTCTGTCGGCACAAATCCGATCCTCTATTTCGGAACAGAAGAACAGAAGCAAAAATATGTTCCAAAGCTTGCGAGCGGGGAGTATTTAGGAGCTTTCGGACTGACAGAGCCTGGTGCAGGGTCTGATGCCGGCAGTTTGAAAACGACCGCGAAAAAAGAAGGCAATGACTATATTTTAAACGGCTCAAAAGTGTTTATCACCAATGGCGGGGAAGCGGATGTGTATATCGTGTTCGCATCAACAGATTCACAGCTTGGAACAAAAGGCATCTCTGCATTCATCGTAGATAAAGACACACCGGGATTTTCTGTTGGAAAAAAGGAAAAGAAAATGGGTCTTCACGGCTCGAACACAACAGAACTTACATTTGAAGATGCGCGCGTACCGGAAGAAAACCTGCTTGGCCAAGAAGGGGAAGGCTTTAAGATAGCGATGTCTAACCTTGATGCCGGACGAATCGGAATCGCAGCGCAGTCTTTAGGAATTGCTGAAGCAGCACTTGAAGCAGCGGTAGGCTATGCAAAAGAACGCAAGCAATTCGGTAAGCCGATCGGGCATCAGCAAGGACTCGGCTTTAAGCTAGCAGATATGGCGACAAAAGTAGAGGGCTCAAAACTATTAGTCTATCGTGCAGCCAAGCTTCGTGAACTTGGTAAAAAGAGCGGCATGGAAGCATCGATGGCGAAACTGTTTGCTTCACGTACGGCAGTAGAAGTATCAATTGAAGCAGTTCAAGTGTACGGCGGCTATGGATATACAAAGGATTACCCAGTAGAGCGTTACTTCCGTGATGCAAAGATTTGTGAGATTTACGAAGGAACAAGTGAAATTCAACGTATCGTTATTGGCAAGCATTTACTAGCAGATTAAAGGGGAGAAAAAAACATGAACTTTCTATTAACTGAAGAACAAGAAATGATCCGTAAAATGGTACGCGACTTTGCAAAAAATGAAGTAGAACCAACAGCTGAAGAGCGTGATGAAGAGGAACGCTTTGACCGTGAGATCTTTGATAAGATGGCTGAGCTTGGACTAACAGGGATTCCGTGGCCTGAAGAGTACGGCGGAATTGGTGCTGACTATGTGAGCTATTGTATTGCCGTTGAAGAATTATCACGCGTCTGTGCTTCAACGGGTGTAACATTATCTGCACATACTTCACTTGCAGGCTGGCCTGTTTATAAATTCGGTACAGAAGAGCAAAAGCAAAAATTCCTTCGTCCAATGGCAGAAGGAAAGAAAATTGGTGCTTACGGCTTAACAGAACCAGGTTCAGGATCTGATGCTGCAAGAATGAAAACAACAGCAATAGAAGATGGCGACCACTATGTGTTAAACGGCTCTAAAATCTTCATTACAAACGGCGGAATTGCAGATATTTATATCGTCTTTGCAGTGACTGACCCCGAAGCTCGCCATAAAGGAACGACGGCATTCATCGTTGAAGCAGATACACCAGGATTCTCTGTAGGAAAGAAAGAGAAGAAGCTCGGAATCCGCTCATCTCCTACAACGGAAATTATTTTCGAAGACTGCCGCGTACCAAAAGAAAATATGCTTGGCAAAGAGGGCGAAGGATTTAAAGTAGCGATGATGACGCTAGATGGCGGTCGTAACGGAATTGCTGCTCAAGCAGTTGGAATTGCGCAAGGTGCCCTTGATGCTGCAGTAGGCTATGCAAAAGAGCGTAAGCAATTTGGTAAGCCGATCGGCGCACAGCAAGGAATCGGATTCAAGCTTGCTGATATGGCAACAAAAATTGAAGCTAGCCGACTATTAACGTATCAAGCAGCATGGAGAGAAAGCGAAGGCGTTTCATACGGCAAGGAATCTGCGATGTCTAAATTATTTGCTGGAGATACAGCAATGGATGTAACGGTCGAAGCGGTTCAAGTATTCGGCGGTTACGGCTATACAAAAGATTATCCAGTAGAACGTTATATGCGTGACGCGAAGATTACACAGATCTATGAAGGAACAAATGAAATTCAACGACTTGTAATTTCTAAAATGTTGTTAGCAGACTAATCAACATAAATGATAGATCGTAGCTTCAATTTCTAGTATGCTAATAAGTACGAAAAAGGAGTCTCATATGCAGCGAGTGATGTTGGCTTGCTGCTAGTGAGGCACGTTGGCATCTAGAGACGGAAATACGATTAAAAGGAAGTAGGTTGAATAGTTTGAAGAAAAAAGCAGTGCCATCCATGGTAAAGGATCAGCAGTTAGTAAAAAAACGCCGCGAGCAGATGGTGAAGGGCGCCGTACGCCTCTTCATTGAAAAAGGGTTCCACCGCACAACAACAAGAGAAATTGCTAAAGAATCTGGATTCAGCATTGGAACGCTTTATGAGTACATTGGTTCAAAGGAGGATGTCCTCTACCTTGTATGTGATGCGATCTATGAAGAAGTTCGTGATCAGCTTGTTTCACAGCTAGATACCGAAGCTGTCGGTATTGACCGTGTGAAAAAGGCAATTGCCGCTTACTTCCGTGTAATTGATCACCTGCAAGATGAAGTGCTTGTCATGTATCAAGAGGCAAAATCTCTTCCTAAAGAAGCATTAATGTACGTTCTTCAAAAAGAAGTAGAAATGACGAAGATGTTTGAAGACATTATTCGTGATTACGTGGCTGAATATCGTATTGATCTTAGTGAAGAAGAGATCAAGCTGATGAGCCACAATATTTTAGTGCAAGGACATATGTGGACGTTCAGACGCTGGGCCATCCGCAGACTCTACACCTTAGAAGAATACACAAAGCTTCAAAGTGAGCAATTACTTTCCCCGCTTACAACCGTCTCTAATTAAAAGGAGGAAGTTTGATGTCAACAACTCAATCATATAAACCAACGAATCATGTGCGTTTCGTAACGGCTTCAAGTTTATTTGACGGCCACGATGCTTCAATTAATATTATGCGCCGTATACTGCAGGCAAGCGGAGCTGAGGTTATCCATCTTGGGCATAACCGCTCTGTTGAAGAGATTGTAAACGCTGCCATTCAAGAGGATGTCCAAGGAATTGCGATTTCGTCTTATCAAGGCGGACATGTTGAGTTCTTCAAATATTGCTATGATCTTTTAAATGAAAAAGGTGCCGGCCATATCCGTATTTACGGAGGCGGGGGCGGGGTTATTACACCTCCTGAGATCCGTGAGCTGCATGAGTACGGTATTGCCCGCATTTTCTCACCAGATGACGGCCGTGAGCATGGCCTTCAAGGAATGATTGATCAAATGCTCAAAGAGTGTGACTTCCCTACAGTAGAACAAGTGTCAGAGGAGCTAACTTCTTTAAAAGAGAAAAACGCACGTGCCGTTGCTCGATGTATTTCTTATGCTGAATTGCATGCTGAAGCGAAAAAAGAAGTGGCAGCAACGCTTGAGGAAACGCTTGATCAATTAAAGCAAATGACAAACAACGTACCGGTTTTAGGAATCACAGGAACAGGCGGAGCTGGGAAAAGCTCGTTAACAGATGAACTTGTACGCCGCTTTTTGAACGAATTTTCCGACAAAACCGTAGCGATTCTATCTGTTGACCCAACGAAACAAAAAACAGGCGGTGCGCTCTTAGGTGACCGTATCCGTATGAACTCAATTCATAATTCACGTGTATTTATGCGCAGTTTAGCTACACGTAACTCTAGAAAAGAGATTTCTGACAGTATTCGTGATGCAATTGATGTCGCAAAAGCAGCCGGCTACGATCTTGTTATTGTTGAAACGAGCGGAATCGGGCAAGGGGATGCTGAGATCACGGAAGTATCAGATGTATCTTTATATGTCATGACAAGTGAGTACGGGGCCCCGTCACAGCTTGAGAAAATTGATATGATTGACTTTGCTGATGTGATTGCGATTAATAAATTTGACCGTAAAGGTTCAGAAGATGCTCTTCGTCATGTACGTAAGCAGTACCAGCGCAGCCGTACTCGTTTTGAAGAGGCACTTGATGCGATGCCTGTTTTCGGTACGATTGCTAGTCAGTTTAATGACATTGGCACAAACACGTTATTCAAAGCATTAATGGATACGTTAAATGAGAAGTGCGGTACAGACTTCCACACAAATATTGAAACGAGTAAAGATGTCATCAAGCAAAATGTCATCATCCCGCCAGAGCAAACGCAACACCTACGTGATATTGTTCTATCCGTAAGACAATATAAAAAGCTGACTGATGAGCAAGTGGAGATTGCTCGCAAAATCTATCAGGTGACTGGAACAATTGAAGCGCTTGAGAAGCATGGTGAGGCAAGTGAGGACGTTCTTGCTCAATTAACGAAAACGAAAGAAGCATACGCACAGAAGCTCCACCCAGCATGTAAATCGATTCTTGATAACTGGGATTCACTAAAAGAATCTTACAGCGGAGACACATTCGTAACAAAAATCCGTGATAAAGAAATCGTGACAGAGCTTACGACGGAAAGCTTATCTGGTCTGAAAATTCCTAAAGTAGCTCTTCCGAAGTTTGAAGACTGGGGCGAAATTCTGCGCTGGTCAATGGAAGAGAACGTACCAGGTGCCTTCCCTTATACGGCAGGAGTATTCCCATTCAAACGTAAAGGTGAAGATCCTAAGCGTCAATTTGCCGGCGAAGGAACGCCTGAGCGTACAAACCGCCGCTTCCACTACTTATCAAAAGATGACGAGGCGAAGCGTTTAAGTACGGCTTTTGACTCGGTAACTCTTTACGGAGAAGACCCGGATTACCGCCCTGATATTTACGGAAAAGTCGGGGAGAGCGGTGTAAGCATTTGTACGCTTGAGGATATGAGAAAGCTTTATGATGGCTTTGATCTATGTGCACCGTCTACATCTGTATCGATGACAATTAATGGACCGGCACCGATCATCTTAGCTATGTTCATGAATACAGCGATTGAGCAGCAGCTTGAGAAATTTAAAGAAGAAAACGGCCGTGAACCTAATGCGGAAGAATATGCAGATGTTAAAGCTCGTACGCTTCAAACGGTTCGTGGAACGGTTCAAGCCGATATTTTAAAAGAAGATCAAGGTCAAAATACGTGCATCTTCTCAACGGAATTCGCCCTTCGTATGATGGGGGATATCCAGCAGTACTTCATTGATCACGAAGTTCGTAACTACTATTCTGTATCCATTTCTGGCTACCATATCGCAGAAGCGGGTGCAAACCCAATCAGTCAGCTGGCATTTACGCTGGCAAACGGGTTCACGTATGTAGAATACTACTTAAGCCGCGGCATGGATATTAATAAATTTGCACCAAATCTATCATTCTTCTTCAGCAACGGTCTTGACCCTGAATATACAGTAATCGGCCGAGTGGCTCGTCGTATTTGGTCAACGGTCATGAAGAATAAATACGAAGCAAACGAGCGCAGCCAGAAGCTTAAGTATCATGTTCAAACATCAGGACGCTCGCTTCACGCACAAGAAATTGACTTTAATGATATCCGTACAACGCTTCAAGCTTTAATGGCGATCTATGATAACTGTAACTCGCTTCATACAAATGCGTTTGATGAGGCAATCACAACCCCGACTGAGCAATCAGTCCGCCGTGCGATGGCAATTCAAATGATTATTACAAAAGAGCTAGGTCTAGCTAAAAATGAGAACTCACTACAAGGGTCATACATTATTGAGCAGTTAACAGACCTAGTAGAAGAAGCGGTGCTGCAAGAGCTAGAGCGCATTAATGACCGCGGCGGCGTACTTGGCGCAATGGAGACACAATATCAACGCAGCAAAATTCAAGAAGAGTCAATGCACTACGAAATGAAGAAGCACACAGGCGAGCTTCCGATTATCGGTGTAAACACGTACATGAATCCAAACGAGAACACAGAAGAAGAGTTCAACATGGAGCTTGCACGAGCAACAAAAGAAGAAAAAGAGCAGCAAATCACAAACCTGCGTGCCTTCCAAGAAAAGCACCAAGACAAAGCACCAGAAGCTCTAAAACGCCTGCAAGAAACAGCAATCACTGGCGGCAACATCTTCGAAGAACTAATCGAAACCGTCAAAGTAGCCAGCCTAGGCCAAATCACAGGCGCCCTCTACCAAGTAGGCGGACAGTATAGAAGGAATATGTAGAGAGAAAGGCTGAGGCGACTGTTCTGGCATGCGGAAAAATAAGGGGGAGCGATTTGAAGTCGTTTTTTGACTTCAATCGATGCACCGTTTTTTCCCGCAGGGCAAGGAGCCGAAGCTAGACAAGAAAAGCTGAGGCGACTGTTCTGGCATCCCTGCACCCGCTGAACGGCGCAATTATGCATCGAACAGACGCAATCCGCATATGAAGGAACGCAATTACGCCACAAACAGGCGCAATCAACTTCATTGGACGCAATTGTGCTCTGAATGGAAGCAATAACTCGAACCTTCGGCGCATATCAGCGGGAGACTGACGCATATATATTCTCAATCGGCGCAATTGAACAAGCAGCCCTTGCGCCGGCCCTCATAGCAAGCGCTCAGTCAACAAGGCGAATCACTCAAAAAGGCAGTCAGCAGACTGTCTTTTTGTTCATTTTCATTCTATTAAAATGTCTCTCATACTTTTTCGTCTTCAATCTAGCATATTTATATGAAATGTGTTTATAATGAAAGGTATGAACTTTATGCCAATATTTAATAAGCAATAGATGCAAGAAATGCTGAAAGGACGTGCTTACGTTGAACCTACGCGAGATGGAAAAGGAAGAGATCCAAGAGCTGTCAATGGTTGAAGTCGCTTATGCTTTAATGAAAGAAAAGCGCCAGCCTTATTATTTCACTGATTTAGTTAAAGAGATTTCAGAAATTAAGGGAATGAAAAAAGCTGAAGTGAATCAGCGTATGTCATTTTTGTATACGGATTTAAACATCGATGGCCGCTTTTTAACGCTTGGTGATAACAACTGGGGCCTTAAAAGCTGGTACCCTCATGAGCAATCAGAAGAAGAGATTACTTCACCAGTTAATCCTCGTAAAAAAGCAAAGAGTGACGATGAGGATTTAGACGATGATCTAGAAGTTTTTGACGATGAGTTTGAAGACTTAGAGGACGAGCTAGATGAGATCTCTAATGAAGAAGATGCAGATGATGACGATGAAGAAGATGCTGACTTCACTGACAAAGAAGATCTCGATACGGACTTTGATGATGATGAAGAGGTAGAAGAGGACGAAGAACGTTAATTGCATTTTCAGTCTTTTTAACAGAGGCTTGACTTCTGTCTCTGAACTAGGTAGAATCATTTTTGGGCTTTATTAAAAGCAAATGCATATTTTATAACCAAAACAAAAGTGCGCCCCCTATTTAGGGTGAGCTGTCGCTTTTGTTTTTTTTATTTTATTGACCTTTTTAGGGGAAAATACATTTTGATGAAAAGTAGAGGAGTCGATCGCATGGCAACAAAGTATATTTTTGTTACAGGTGGCGTAGTGTCATCACTTGGTAAAGGAATTACGGCCGCTTCATTAGGACGTTTATTAAAAAATCGCGGGTTAAAGGTGACGATCCAAAAATTTGACCCATACATTAACGTTGACCCAGGAACAATGAGTCCTTATCAGCACGGGGAAGTTTTCGTCACAGATGATGGCGCTGAAACAGATCTTGATCTTGGTCACTATGAGCGTTTTATTGATATTAATTTAAGCCAAAACAGCAACGTAACTACTGGTAAAATCTACTCTACTGTTCTGAAAAAAGAGCGTCGCGGGGATTATCTAGGCGGTACGGTTCAAGTTATTCCACATGTGACAAATGAAATTAAAGAACGTGTTTTCCGTGCAGGCCGCGAAACAAATGCTGATGTCGTGATCACTGAGATCGGCGGAACAGTTGGTGATATTGAGAGCTTGCCTTTCCTAGAAGCCATTCGCCAAATTAAAAGCGATATCGGTATGGATAATGTAATGTATGTTCACTGTACATTAATCCCATATCTTGCTGCAGCGGGAGAAATGAAGTCTAAACCGACTCAGCACAGTGTAAAAGAGCTCCGCAGTCTAGGTATCCAGCCAAACGTTATCGTGGTTCGTACAGAAAAGCCAGTTCCACAAGATATGAAAGAAAAAATTGCGTTATTCTGTGACATTAACAAGGATTCGGTAATTGAAGCGCGCGATGCCGAAACTCTTTATCAAGTGCCGCTTGAGCTTCAAGCACAAAACTTTGACCAAATTGTATGCGATCACCTGAAACTTGATACAAAACAAGCTGAAATGACAGAGTGGACATCTCTTGTTGAAAAAGTACAAAATTTATCAAGCAAAGTGAAAATTGCTCTGGTTGGTAAATACGTAGCTCTTCCGGATGCATATCTTTCAGTAGCAGAAGCACTTCGTCATGCTGGCTATGCATATGACGCTGACCTTGAAATTGACTGGGTTGATGCTGAAAAAGTAACGGATGAAAACGTGGAGAGCTTATTAAAAGATTCAGATGGAATTTTAGTTCCTGGTGGCTTTGGTGACCGTGGAATTGAAGGGAAAATCTCTGCGATTAAATATGCTCGTGAAAACCATGTTCCATTCTTAGGTATCTGCCTAGGAATGCAGCTGGCAACTGTTGAATTTGCCCGTCACGTTCTAGGACTTGAAGATGCAAACTCTGCAGAATTAAACCCAGCAACACCATATCCAATTATCGATCTTCTTCCTGAGCAGAAAGATGTAGAAGATCTGGGCGGAACGCTTCGCCTTGGTTTATACCCTTGTAAACTTGTGGATGGATCTCTTGCACAAGCAGCATACGGAGAGCAAGTCGTATACGAGCGTCACCGTCATCGTTATGAGTTCAACAACGAATACCGTGAGCAAATGGAGAAAGCAGGATTCACGTTCTCTGGGACAAGCCCAGACGGCCGTTTAGTGGAGATTGTCGAGCTTGAAGACCACCCGTACTTCATCGCATCTCAGTTCCACCCAGAATTCGTCTCTCGCCCAACACGCCCACAGCCGCTATTCCGCGACTTCATTGGTGCATCGTTAAAGAAATAATACAAAAAAGGTTTGCCCGCTGATTGGGCAAACCTTTTTCTTATGCTGTTTTGGGTGTGAAGTTGTGCAACCGGCGCAATCATCGGCTGAAGCGACGCAATCCATATTTGAACGGAAGCAATTACGAGCCAGAGTGACGCATTAATAGTCAACCCGCGCAATAACAGTGGGAAGCGACGCATATCCATCGCGAACCGGCGCAATAACCGCCTCAACTGACGCAATCGCACCTCACCACTAACGCCACGAACCTTTTTAATACTCGCTCATAATCTCCTTAACTGTAAGCATGATACAGAAGTACGTGTAAAGTCCGATAATTGAAGTAGGGTAGCCGCTGCGGTTACCTTCTTCATCAGGGACTAAGCCGATATCACTTTCAAAATCAATATGAAGATCAGCTAGAGAGAAAGATGCGTCTTGCTCGTCATGAAAATTAGAGACAGAGGCAAATGGAACGCCCTGGATATGAAGCTTTGTCGCCATTCGGCATGCTTCACCGTCATTTGTAAAAGGGGCGAAAAGTAAAACGCGGTCAGCCGGTGTAAGCTCGCTTAAGTTATCTTGAGTAAGCGGCTTAATCCTTTCATCACGGTCTGTGCCGTACTCTGCTTCTGCTGTAACACCGCGAAGTTCACGGCATCCGTATACATATATAGTACCTTCGCCAACTAAAGCTTGCGCTAAAAGGCGGGCAGCATCTTCAAATTCTTCTTCTTTTTCACGAACCGCCTTAACTCGGCCCATTAATTGAGTAGTGAAAATAGGGATCATCTTGGTTACTCCTTTTTCTCATTAAAGTCTACGTGCATTATAGCGTACCCCAATCAATGAGGAAAGAGAAAAAACGCTTGAATCAAAACGCTTAAATCGACATGGTTCGAGGATCTTGTCGGATAATATTTTGTAAGATGTTAGCTCTTTTGCAGGAATTAAGGCACAGGCAGCCGAACTTATTGTAAGATAAGAGAAACGAGAGACTCATTTTGGGTAGAATGAGTCCTTTTATTGTGGGAGTCCGGACGTGAGGACATAACAATTAAGGAGGCAGGGTATGCATAAAGTATTAGTTGTAGATGATCAGTATGGCATTCGTGTGTTATTAAGTGAGATCCTTCAAAAGGATGGGTACCAATTGTACCAAGCGGCAAATGGGGTGCAAGCACTAAAAGTAGTAGAAGAAGAGTCACCTGATCTAGTGCTGCTTGATATGAAGATCCCTGGCATGGACGGGCTTGAGATTCTTCGCCGTATTAAAGAAAAGCATGAGGAAGTACAAGTGATCATGATGACAGCATACGGTGAGCTGAATTTAATTAATGAAGCGATGCAGCTTGGAGCGATTACTCATTTTGCCAAACCATTCGATATTGATGATGTGAGAAAAGTGATTAAAGACCACTTAGTTACCTCATAAAAGAGTTCTATATAAAAGGAAGCGTTTACTTATAAAAACTTGTCGATTCTCCTTTGCAAAAGGGTGTAATTCCTGGTGAGTATGCTATAATGAACACGTTCAAACTAAACGAGCGGAAAAAACAAGATCTCATATACATACCCGATTGGGTGCATGCTCAATTGGATAGTAATTGTTGTATTCGGGAATCTTGATAATGGATATGGTGTAGTATGCTCGCTTAGACGGACACAGATATCTATGAATGCTCACACATAAAGGAGGATGTACGATGCCTTTAGTTTCAATGAAAGACATGCTTAATAAAGCAAAGGCGGAAGGCTACGCTGTTGGCCAATTTAACTTAAACAACCTTGAGTTCACTCAAGCGATCCTGCAAGCTGCACAAGAAGAGAACTCTCCAGTAATCTGTGGTGTATCAGAAGGTGCTGCACGTTACATGGGCGGCTTCAAGACTGTTGTGAAAATGGTTGAATCACTTATGGAAGAGTACAATGTGACAGTTCCTGTAGCGATTCACTTAGATCACGGTTCAAGCTTTGAAAAATGTGTTGAGGCGATCCATGCAGGATTCACATCTGTAATGATTGATGGCTCTCACTATCCACTAGAAGAAAACATCGCGCTTACTAAGCGTGTAGTTGATGTTGCACATGCTCTTGGAGTTTCTGTTGAAGCTGAGCTTGGCCGCATTGGTGGACAAGAAGATGACCTAATCGTTGATGATGCTGAAGCAGCATATGCGATTCCATCTGAGTGTAAAGAGCTAGTTGAAGCAACAGGTGTTGACTGCTTTGCACCAGCACTAGGTTCAGTACACGGCCCTTATAAAGGTGAGCCAAACCTTGGTTTCGATCACATGAAAGAAATCGATGGTTTAGTTGGTATTCCGCTTGTACTTCACGGCGGAACAGGTATCCCAACAAAAGATGTTCAAAAAGCAATTGAATTTGGACATGCTAAAATCAATGTAAATACAGAAAGCCAAATTGCTTCTGCTAAAGCGGTTCGTGAAACACTAGCTGCTAAGCCAAACGAGTACGATCCACGTAAATTCTTAGGACCAGCTCGTGAAGCAATTAAAGAAACAGTTCAAGGCAAAATGCGTGAGTTTGGTTCTTCAAACAAAGCATAATAAATAGGTTCAGTCGTTAAAAGCAGTTCACTTGAGCTGCTTTTAACGTCATTTTAAAGACTAATTTCGTCAAAACCTGTCAAATTTTTATTAAACTAATAACGGTTGTATTACTCGATATTTTTTTACTATAATCAGTAAGCGATTACAAGTCAGATAAGTAATTCTAATAGCGTTTACATAGAGCGCATATACTTTTTCCTTGAGGTGATGAGCATGAAATTTTTTATTGATACTGCAAACATAGATGATATTCGTGAAGCAAAAGAGCTTGGTATTTTAGCAGGTGTGACTACAAACCCGTCACTTGTTGCTAAAGAAGGAGTAGACTTTCACGACCGTCTTCGCGAAATTACTGATATCGTATCAGATTCAGTAAGTGCAGAAGTGATTGCACTAGATGCAGAAGGAATGATTAAAGAAGGGAAGGAACTTGCTGCTATCGCACCGAATATTACAGTGAAGGTTCCAATGACAACAGAAGGTCTGAAGGCTGTTCATGCTTTCTCTGAGCTTAATATTAAAACGAATGTCACACTTGTTTTCTCTGCTGTTCAAGCATTGCTTGCTGCTAGAGCAGGTGCGACGTATGTATCTCCTTTCCTTGGAAGACTTGATGATATCGGACACGACGGATTAAACTTAATTTCTCAAATTGCTGATATATTTGATGTTCATAATATTCCTACAGAAATTATTGCAGCATCTGTACGCCATCCGGTCCATGTAACAGAAGCGGCAGCGCGCGGTGCGCATATTGCAACAATTCCCTTTAATGTGATCAAGCAGCTGACAAAGCATCCGTTAACAGATCAAGGAATTGAAAAGTTTTTAGCAGATTGGAATAATCGCTAATTCACAACAGGCCTGCTTTTCGTGACATCAAACGGTATAAATCGTTAAAATGTGACAACTCACTTCGTTACTTTTTCCTATCTTTGGGTATAATGGATACAAACGTAACTATACGTCTATCTAGTAATCGTGAGTATGGTTGGAAGGGATGCGGTTATGGAAAAACTTATGATTGAAGGCGGTCATCCGATTGAGGGTACCGTACAGATTAGTGGTGCAAAAAACAGTGCAGTCGCGTTAATCCCGGCGGCTATTTTAGCAGATACGCCGGTTACCATTGATAATTTACCTGGCATTTCAGATGTCCAGCTTTTAGGGGATTTACTGCGTGAAATTGGCGGAGAGGTGGAGCTTTCGCTTGCGGACCAAGAGATTAAAATTGATCCGTCAAATATGATTGCCATGCCGCTTCCAAACGGCAAAGTGAAGAAGCTGCGTGCCTCGTATTATTTAATGGGAGCTATGCTTGGTAAATTTAACAAAGCTGTAATCGGCCTGCCTGGAGGATGTAACCTTGGGCCTCGTCCGATTGACCAGCATATTAAAGGGTTTGAAGCACTTGGTGCACGTGTAACCAATGAGCAGGGAGCCATTTATCTGAGGGCTGACGAGCTTCGCGGTGCACGGATTTATTTAGATGTTGTCAGTGTCGGAGCAACAATTAATATTATGCTGGCAGCCGTACGGGCAAAAGGACAGACGATCATTGAGAATGCTGCCAAAGAGCCTGAAATCATTGATGTGGCGACACTGCTTACGAGCATGGGCGCTAAAATTAAAGGTGCAGGAACGAATGTGATTCGTATTGATGGAGTCGATTCTCTAAAAGGATGCCGCCATTCGATTATTCCAGATCGAATTGAGGCAGGCACATATATGATCCTTGCAGCAGCAATCGGACAAAAGGTGATCATTGACAACATTATTCCTTATCATGTCGATTCTCTTATTGCAAAATTGCGCGAGATGGGTGTTTCGGTTGAAACGAATGATGATCAGGTATTGATCCACAACACAGGGGAGAAAAAAGGCGTTGATATAAAAACGCTTGTTTACCCAGGTTTTCCGACTGACCTGCAGCAGCCATTCACCACTCTTTTAACTCAAGCAAGCGGAACAAGTATTGTAACTGATACTATTTATAATGCCCGTTTTAAGCATATTGATGAGTTAAGAAGAATGGGAGCTAATGTAAAAGTAGAAGGACGCTCAGCCATTATTAATGGGAAAACGCCGCTTCAAGGCGCAAAAGTGCGGGCAAGTGATCTTCGCGCAGGCGCTGCTCTTGTTGTAGCAGGCCTCACAGCTGAAGGAGTAACAGAGCTTTCAGGTCTTGAACATGTAGACCGCGGCTATGAAAACCTCGAGAAAAAGCTGCTCGGCTTAGGAGCAAAGCTATGGCGTGAAAAGTTAACAGAAGATGAGATGGATCAAGTAAAAAGCTAGACGGAAGATGCAATAAGGGAGAGGGTAGAGATGGAGAGAAGTTTATCAATGGAGCTGGTCCGCGTCACAGAAGCCGCGGCTCTTGCTTCAGGCCGCTGGATGGGTCTTGGCAATAAAGAAGAAGCGGATCGTGCCGCAACAGAAGCAATGCGAGATGTATTTGATACAATCCCGATGAAAGGAACAGTGGTCATTGGGGAAGGAGAGATGGATGAGGCTCCTATGCTCTATATAGGGGAGAAGCTTGGTAATGGCTATGGCCCGCGTGTGGATGTAGCAGTCGATCCGCTTGAAGGTACAAATATCGTTGCTTCAGGTCAATGGAACGCACTAGCTGTTCTTGCGGTTGCTGATCATGGCAACCTTCTGCATGCACCTGATATGTACATGGATAAAATTGCAGTCGGACCGGAATCTGTCGGCCAAATTGATATCGACGCTCCGATTATCGATAACTTAAAGGCTGTTGCTCGTGCGAAAAATAAAGATATTGAGGATCTCGTTGTAACGATTCTAAACCGTGAGCGTCATGCGAGAATCATTCATGAGATTCGCGAAGCAGGAGCGCGTATTAAACTGCTTCCGGATGGTGATGTTGCAGCTGCTGTTAATACAGCCTTTGATGATACAGGCGTAGACTTATTGCTTGGTTCAGGAGGAGCACCTGAAGGAGTTCTTGCTGCAGTAGGCTTAAAATGCCTTGGAGGCGAATTGCAAGGCCGCCTTCTCCCGCAAAATGAAGCAGAAGAAGAACGCTGCAGAAAGATGGGAATTGAAAACTTTAACAAAGTCCTGTTGATGGATGACCTCGTTAAAGGGGACGATTGTATTTTTGCTGCAACAGGTGTAACTGATGGCGAATTATTAAAAGGCGTTTACTATAAGGGAAGCCGTGCAACAACACAATCACTCGTTATGCGTGCAAAGTCAGGCACAGTCCGCTTTGTGGATGGAACACACAGTATGAAGAAGAAGCCAGGTCTTGTTATTAAATAAACATAGTGACGAAAGCTAGACACCTGTCTAGCTTTCATTCTTTATCTCTACGCTTCCTACCGACTATTTGTTAGGAAAATGTTCCTTGAATATATTTGATCTAATGGGGTACAATGATACAAGTATTTATATTGATGTAATTTATATTAATGTAATTTATATTAATGTAATAGAACAAAGTATTTTTATTAGTTCGAAAAAAGTACGGATCTTTTACTTATACTACTACATCCTTCTAAAAAGGATTCTGCTTTTATCATGATTAGAGTGTGGTGGAATAATGAGCAGTGTCAATATTGCAGATTTAGAAAAAATGAAGCTAAAAGAGCTTTATGAGTTAGCTAAGCAATACAAAGTCTCTTATTATAGTAAACTTACAAAGCGTGAACTTATTTTCGCGATTTTAAAAGGACAAGCTGAAAAAGATGGTTTGATGTTTATGGAAGGTGTCCTTGAGATCATTCAATCTGAAGGCTTTGGCTTCTTAAGACCAATTAATTACATGCCAAGTTCTGAAGATATTTATATCTCAGCCTCTCAAATTCGCAGGTTCGACTTGCGTAACGGAGACAAGGTATCCGGTAAAGTAAGACCTCCTAAGGAAAACGAACGTTACCACGGGCTTCTGCATGTAGAAGCAGTAAACGGCGATGCACCTGAAACATCGAAGGAACGTCCTCATTTCCCAGCCTTAACACCTTTATACCCTGAACAAAAAATTGAACTTGAGACAGCTCCAGGCCGAGTATCTTCTCGTATCATTAATATGATTTCTCCTGTAGGTTTCGGACAGCGTGGATTGATTGTTGCACCCCCAAAAGCTGGTAAAACATCTCTTATGAAAGAAGTAGCCAACAGTATTGCTGAGAACCACCCTGATGTGGAATTGATCGTACTGTTAATTGATGAACGCCCTGAGGAAGTAACCGATATTGAGCGTTCGGTAAAAGGCGAAGTCGTCAGTTCAACATTTGATGAGGTTCCGGAAAATCATATTAAAGTTGCTGAGCTAGTGCTTGAGCGCGCGATGCGCTTGGTTGAGCATCGTAAAGATGTTGTCATTTTAATGGATAGCATCACTCGTCTTGCACGTGCCTATAACTTAGTCATCCCGCCAAGCGGACGTACGTTATCCGGTGGTATTGACCCGGCTGCGTTCCATCGTCCTAAACGTTTCTTCGGTGCTGCGCGTAATATTGAAGAAGGCGGAAGCTTAACCATCCTTGCTACGGCTCTTGTAGAAACAGGATCGCGCATGGATGATGTCATTTATGAAGAGTTTAAAGGAACAGGGAACATGGAGCTTCATCTTGATCGTAAATTGGCTGAGCGCCGTATCTTCCCATCAATCGATATCCGCCGTTCGGGTACAAGAAAAGAAGAGCTTCTTATGCCAAAAGATCAGTTAGACAAGCTATGGGCGATCCGTAAGACAATGAATGATTCGCATGATTTTGTCGATCAATTCATTAAGCGGGTGAAAGATACGAAGACGAATGCTGACTTTTTCAGCGAAATGGAAAAAGATATGTCAGGGGCGAGCCGAAGAAAATAATGTAAATGGATGATGAAGAAAACTGCTATGATGAGGTTTTATGAAGAATCGTGCGTAACAACGTATAAAATCATCGAAAATACAGTTGCAAAACGAAGCTTGGCTTGATATAATTTCGTCATGTGTGATTAGATAACTCTGTTTCGAAGAGATTCAGGGCGGAAGGAGATGAAATCAATGAAACAAGGTATTCACCCAGAATATCAAAAAGTGGTTTTCATGGATACAAGTACTGGTTTTAAGTTTCTAAGCGGTTCTACTAAAGGTTCTGCTGAAACAATTGAGTGGGAAGATGGTAACACATACCCGCTTCTAAAAGTTGAGATCAGTTCAGATTCGCACCCATTCTACACTGGTAAGCAGAAGCTTAACGATGTTGGTGGACGTGTTGATCGTTTCAAGAAGAAATACAACATGAAGTAAACTGGATATGCGAACAGGCAAGCGCACTGCACTTGCCTGTTTTTTTTGCACATGGTGCGGGTAAAGCGGGATTTGTGAGGACTGAATGGGCGCAATTATGAGCGGAGTAGACGCATAACAATTGCGAAGCGACGCAATAATAGCGTGAACCGGCGCAATCCGCACAGAGTGACGCAATTAGCTGGTCAATTAACGCAAAAGCGAGTATAAATGGCGCATACAGCGCTTCGACCAACGCAATTATCGTCTGAACCGGCGCAATCCGTTCAATCAGCATATCTAAAAATGAAATTGAAAATCCATTACATGTCAAAATGAAGGTTTAAATAAATTGAGATGCTATGATCAAGGGATCAATCGATCTTTAGACAAGCAGGTTAAAGATTATTTGTTGTAAGGTGGGGGAAAACTATGCGTGTGACGGGGCATGAAGGCCGTTTAGAAGTAATCTGTGGAAGTATGTTCTCAGGAAAATCAGAAGAGCTTATTCGCCGGGTAAGAAGAGTGAGCTTTGGGAAGCTGAAAGTACAAGTATTTAAACCAGCGATTGATAACCGCTACAGTGAGGAAGAAGTGGTTTCCCATAATGGAACAAAGGTGTGTGCGATGCCAGTGCGCATGTCCGTTGATATTCTTGAGCACGTACTGCCAGAGACACAGGTAGTAGCAGTAGATGAAGTACAGTTTTTTGATGAAGGAATCGTGGCAGTGGCAGATGAGCTGGCAAACCGCGGTATCCGCGTGATTTGCGCAGGTCTTGATCAAGATTTTAGAGGAGAGCCGTTTGGGCCGATTATGCCGCTGATGGCATTAGCAGAGGAAGTTACTAAGCTTCAAGCGGTCTGCCCGGTTTGCGGAACGCCTGCAAGCAGAACACAGCGTTTAATTGATGGCAATCCTGCTTCCTACACCGATCCAATTATCTTAGTTGGGGCATCAGAAGCATACGAGCCTCGCTGCCGTACATGTCATGAAGTGCCAAATAAGCCTTCACGCATACCTGACCCTGCTGTGAAACATGGTCAAATCTAACAACGAGTAACTTAAGATATGTGGGCAACCTATAAATGCAGCGATTCGCTGCAGGAGGTGCTCATCATGAAGAGAAAATGGTTAGCGGGAGTTTTGGCCGGAATGTTTTTGGTAACAGGGTGCAACAACCCTGAAGAGCCAGAAGTTCAAGCACAAAGCAACAATCAGCATCCGAGCGCGGAGCGAGTAACATACGGTCTCTTGGGTCCTGGTCCGATTAACTATGGTTCGATTCGAAGATCCCAAACATTTGATCAAATGGGAGAGTTAAATACAACAGGTAGCAGCTACCGATCCGCTCATAATTATCATGAAGACTTGGGAGATCACCAATCATTAATGCGCCGTGTTGTAGCAAACGAATCGCCGTTTAATCCTGGATCTGTTATGATCGCTGGTCATCATGCCTGGGTGACGGTTCACGTACCTAAAGGATTGAACGACAGTGAGAAACAGTCAGAGCTTGATAAATTAAAGCGTACGTTTTTACTTGAAGTACCTAGATATCAAGTGCATATAAACGAAAGTTAATGGAAACCGCCCAAGGCCTTTTGCGCTTTGGGCGGTTTTTCTCTCTAAAGCTTGAATTGTTTAATGGATTCCTGTAGTGATTCTGCCATATCTGACAGCACGTTGGAAGCTGCACTGATCTCTTGCATAGTAGCATTTTGTTCTTCGGCAGAGGCCGCTACATTTTGTGAGTAATCAGAAGAACTCGCTGCAATATGCGAAGCTGCTTCAATCGCCTGAGCCATTTCTTCAGTCGCTGTTTTAATGTCTTCAATGGCATTTGTAACGTCTGTAAATTGGGATGTTACCTCATTAATGGATGCGGTAATATCGCTAAACTCTGTGCCTGCTTGATCTACAAGAGCATTCCCGTCTTTTACGGCAGCTTTGCCCGCTTCCATAGAAATGACCGATTGGGAAATATCTTTTTGGATATCAGATATTAGGTGGTTAATTTGGCTCGCAGACTGGCTTGACTGCTCGGCAAGCTTTCGCACCTCATCAGCCACAACAGCAAACCCCCTGCCGTGCTCACCTGCGCGAGCAGCTTCAATGGCTGCATTTAGAGCAAGCAGATTTGTTTGTTGTGACACGGCTGTAATCATTGAAACGATCGTCTCAATTTCATTTGATTTGCTTCCGAGCCTGTGTACGACTCCTTGGATCTCATCGGTTTTTTCATCAATGACCTTCATTTGATTAATTGTCTGCAAAATAACCCGTCCACCTGATTCTGACTTTGCCCTAGTCACAGCAGCGGACTCGTTTACTGCTTGTACACTGCTCGAGATATGATTCATATTATCTAAAATAGCTGCGGTGGAATGTCTAGCTTGTTTCGCAGCTGCAGCTTGCTCGTCTCCTGCAGAAGCTACCTCCTGAATGGAATCGGTAATTTGTTCTGAAGCCCGGCTTGTCTCTTCGGCGCTGGCTGTTAATTGTTCAGATGTTGCTGCCACTTGAGTAGAAGCATCAGAAATTTGACTGATCATCTCACGGAAACGGTTCGTCATCACGTGAACATTTTTAGATAAAGAACCTATTTCATCTTTATACCCTTGATCTTGGTCATACCTTTCTATGTGGCCATCTGCTAACTTCTGCACCTGCTGATCCACCCGGATAATCCGTTCTGAGAATAGCTTTGAAAAAAAGTAGATAATGAGTCCTCCAATGAGCAAGGAGACGCTTAGTACAATTAAAATATTACGTAAAATAGAATTAGCTTCTGCGTTAAAGTCACTCATATATGAACCGCCTGAAATCACCCAGCCCCAGTTCGGGTCATAAAGGTTGTACATAATTTTCGGTGCGACTGTATTAAGGTCGTTAGGCATTGCCCATTGATAACGAGTAAAGCCTCCGCCGGCTTGAGCGACTTTTATCGCCTCTTGAGCGAAATACTGCCCTTCCACATCCTGAACATTATATAAATTTTCACCCTCTATATTAGGGTGAGCAACCAATGTTCCGGCTTCGTCATACACGATAATATAGCCGTTCTCGCCAAGGTCAATATTCGGATTGACAGGCCTTGTACCATCAGCTTGTCTCTCGCCAAGAATCGCGGTCTTTACTCGTTCCTGCGCTTCTTCTAACGTTAGAGCCCCGCTTTCAACCTCGGTTTGCACCATACGAATAAGCTCGGCAGTCATGTAGACACTGTTTTGAATTTTAGTTGCTCCGACCTCATCTAAGCTGGTTTTTGAAGTGAAGTAGCTAGTGAGGCCGATAATTAAGCTTGGAACTAGGAGCAGCAGTAAGGTAATGATGACGAGCTTTTGCCGAATATTCATATCCCTAACCCATTTAACCACAATAAAATCCCCCTTATGTAAGCCTTTACAGGACTAATTATATAGTATATCGGCACTATTTTCAGAAAAATTAAACAGATAAACGCAAAAAAGAGCCCTTATTCAGGACTCTTACCCTCTGCGCCTTGATGCCTGCTGAATGGGATCCCATACACCGTTATAAGGCGGGGCATAAGCAAGGTCAAGATTTTCGAGGTCTTCCATCGTCATTTTGTGGTAAAGGGCAGTTGCAAGCACATCAATCCGTTTGTCCACACCTTCTTTGCCGATAATTTGAGCGCCTAGCAGCTGCTCGGTATGACGCTGGTACATTAAACGGATGGTCAGTATTTCTGAGCCGGGGTAGTATGTAGCGTGATGTGGTATCTCTGCATCCACAATTTCGGTTGGGATACGAAGCTCTTCAGCTTCCCTCAGGGATAGGCCTGTCCGTCCAAGCGTCAGTGAAAAGAATTTCATAATCGATGTACCGACGATTCCTTTAAATGTTCTTGAATCTCCTGCCATATTCAAGCCGGCAATACGTCCTTGCTTATTTGCGTGAGTACCAAGCGGGATAAAGTCATCATGCTCTTTAATGCGGTGGTATTGAGTGGCACAGTCTCCAGCCGCATACACATCAGGGATATTTGTTTCCATATAGCCATTTACTTGAATAGCGCCATTTTCATGCAAATGCACGCCGCAATCCTCTAAAAAGTGAGTGTTAGGTTTCACACCGATTGCTACAATGACCATATCTACCTTGAACGATTGCTTATCAGTTACAATTTCTTCGACGCGGCTGTCTCCTTTAAATCCTTTCACTTCCTCATTAAACAGCAGCTTCACGCCGTGCTTTTCAGCTTCCTCATGGATTAAGTTCGCCATCTCTTGATCAAAAATTCCAGCCAGCTGAGGCCCGCGCTCAATCATTGTCACTTTCTTTCCTTGTTCAACAAAATTCTCAGCCATTTCAAGGCCGATATAACCGCCGCCAATGACAGCAATATGATGTGTATCATTGTGCATATCTTTTATGACTGCTTCTGTATCTGGAATCGTTTTAACCGTATGAATACCGTCTAGGTCAGCCCCGTCCCAATCAGGAACGATCGGACTTGCTCCTGTCGCTATTAATAATTTGTCATAAGGCACACTGAAATCTTTGCCCGAAACGAGCTTCTTTTCTGTATCGACATGGGTTACCTCGTGATTAACGCGTGCGTCGATCCCGTATTTAGAGCGAAACGTTTCCACATCACGCGCCACTAAATCATCAAGTCCCCCTTTCACTAAACCCCCCACGGCATACGGGAGGCCGCACTGAGCGTAGGAATAATACTCACCCATCTCGAGTGTTGTAACGTCTGCATCCTTATTACGTCTCACAATCTGCATTGCTGCACTCATGCCGGCAGCATCTCCGCCGATAATTACATATTTCATCGTCATCACCTCATACTAGTAATATTCCCAGAAGATGCTCGCATAAAACTGTTTTAGGGTTGATTGACCCTTTTGTATCGATATACTATAATTAGAATGTTATGCACTGGAAATATTAATGAGGTGAAAGCCGTGTTAGATCGTTTACAATCAGTAGAAGACCGTTACAATCGGTTAAATGAATTATTAAGTGACCCGGATATAATTAGTGACTCAAAGAAATTACGTGAGTTTTCAAAAGAACAATCAGACATCGAAGAAACAGTTCAAGCATACCGCGAGTATAAAGAGGTTGTATCGCAATATAAAGATGCAAAAGCAATGCTTGAAGATAAGCTGGATGATGAAATGTATGCCATGGTAAAAGAAGAAATGGATGAGCTTTCAACTCGTCAAGAAGAGCTTGAGGCACGCCTTAAAATTCTTCTTCTTCCAAAGGATCCTAACGATGACAAGAACGTTATCGTAGAGATTCGCGGAGCTGCAGGCGGAGATGAGGCGCAGTTATTTGCTGGCGACCTTTATAAAATGTATTCAAGATTCGCTGAAGCACAAGGATGGAAGACAGAAGTGATTGAAGCGACATCCACAGAGCTTGGTGGATACAAAGAGATCATTTTCAGTGTGAACGGGGCAGGAGCTTATTCTAAATTAAAGTATGAAAACGGAGCGCACCGCGTACAGCGTGTTCCTCAAACAGAGTCTGGCGGCCGTATCCATACATCTACAGCAACTGTTGCCGTACTTCCTGAAGCAGAAGAAGTAGAAGTAGAAATCCACGAAAAAGACATTCGTGTAGATACATTTACGTCAAGCGGACCAGGCGGACAAAGTGTAAATACAACGATGTCAGCCGTTCGTTTAACTCACTTGCCAACAGGTACGGTTGTATCATGTCAAGATGAAAAATCTCAAATTAAAAACAAAGAAAAAGCGATGAAGGTACTTCGTGCGCGTGTCTATGATAAAGTTCAACGCGAGGTGCAGGCAGAGTACGATCAAAACCGTAAGCTGGCTGTTGGTACTGGTGACCGTTCTGAGCGTATTCGTACGTACAACTTCCCGCAAAGTCGTGTAACAGATCACCGCATCGGTTTAACGATTCAAAAGCTTGAGCAGATCTTGCAAGGTAAGCTTGATGAAGTCATTGATGCCTTGATTGTAGAAGAGCAAGCAGAAGCGATGCAAAATGCTGAAGAGTAATCAAACACCTAAGACCATACACGAAGCCCTCCGTTGGGCTTCTTCTTTTTTAGAAGAGGCAGGTGGTGAGGCAACGGCTGCTGAGTGGCTCTTATTGCATCACCTGAATATCAACCGGACAAAGATGTTTATGATGTTTCAGGATCCGATTGATTCAGGCGTGTGGGAGGCGTTTAAAAAAGACGTTCTCACTCATTCAAACGGGGTTCCTGTCCAGCATTTGATGGGCTATCAAGAATTTTACGGCAGGCGTTTTCAAGTAAATGGAGATGTGTTAATTCCCCGCCCAGAAACAGAAGAGCTGATCGAGCATGTACTTCATTTGAAACAAAGCTTGTGGGGAGATGCGTCTGTTGATGTACTCGATGTAGGGGCAGGAAGCGGCGCAATCGGCGTTACGCTTGCGCTTGAGTGCGCGGAGATGAAGGTTGAAGCTGTTGATATATCAAAAGAGGCATTAGAAATAGCGAGATTAAATGCCGAAACGTTGGATGCTAAAATGTCCTTTTTTGAAAGTGACCTTCTTTCTACTCCTATCCAAATGGAAAAAAGATTTGACATCATTGTCTCAAATCCACCGTACATTCCACTAGGTGAGCACGATGAATTAGCGGTTCATGTACGTGAACACGAGCCTCATCTTGCTTTATTTGGCGGGGAAGACGGGTATGAGCTGTATCGCCGTTTAACGACGGAGCTGCCAAAAGTAATGAAAGAAAAAGGGCTCATTGCCTTTGAAGTCGGTGCAGGACAAGGCGAGACGGTCCGATTGATGCTTGAGACTGCGTTCCCGAATGCCGAAACCGAAGTGAAATTAGATATAAACGGGAAAGACCGCATGGTGTTTGCCTATGGGAAGATGTACTAAAATACTAGACTCATTTTGTCGAACACTTTCATGTTTAACAACGCACTGCCCTGATCATACTGAGTGATGAAAGGGCGGTGCAATCAAATGAATCCAAAAGGTATGAATCATAAGGTCATTATTTATCTATTATTCTCTTTATTCGTTTTACTAGTAAGCTATGAATCTCAGCAAACAGCAGCAGTAGCTGTTCACCACGAAACAGTCAGTCAGGATGAAGCGATCCGTCTTCGCATTTTAGCAAACAGTGATGCGGTGAGCGATCAGATTTTAAAGCGTGAAATTAGAGATGAGGTCAATGCAGCCATTACTGAATGGGTGACGGGATTAATTGATCTTGAGGATGCTAAAACTGAAATCCGCAATCATCTTCCTGAAATTGAAGCAATTGTGGCCAGGGAGCTTGAAAAGCAAGGAATGAACCAGGAATTCACTGTAGCATTTGATGAAGTTCAATTTCCTACTAAGTTATACGGCAATCTCGTTTATCCAGCAGGTATCTATGATGCGGTTTTGATCACATTAGGCGAGGGAATGGGTGAAAACTGGTGGTGCGTATTATTCCCGCCATTATGCTTTTTAGATATGGCAAACGGGGAAGCAGTTGAAACATCTGCTGAGGGTAACACAGCAGTTGAATCAGAGGAAGAAATTGAAGTGACATTCTTTGTCGTAGAAATCTTCTCAAACATTGTTGAAAGTCTTTTTGGCAAGGAACAGGCATAATTACTCGCGTTCCGCATAGATATCGAGTAAGAAGGTGCACGGGTGAGACAAGCTCAAACATCGTGCAGCTTGATTCGGGCGGAGGAGTGGATAGAATGAGTATCGTTGTCAGAAGAGCTGCAACAAAAGATATATTGCCGATCCAAAGATTAGTGGCGAGAGCGGGATTAAGTTCAGCAGGCATTGAACATGCTGTCGCTCAGTTCCTTGTTGTAGAAAATGAGGACGAGCAGATTATTGGGGCAGTGGGGATTGAACAGTACGAACACAATGCACTAATGCGTTCACTTGTGCTAGATTCACCGATTTGGACGGGTGTTCTCACCTTGGAGTTTTTACAGGTGGCCCTAGCCTATGCTAAAGATCAAGATATTAGAACCGTTTATATGTGCGCAAAGTCTTCTTCGCCTCTTTTTTACCAACTCGATTTTAAAGAGGTCAAAAAAGAGCGAATTCCAAAAGCGGTGAAACAATCCACGCATTATCAACAGACGGTGGATGAATCGGTGAGAGTATGGGCATGTGAATTGGATGATTAAATGTAAGCATTAACATGTGAATAACTGCGCGGAAAAAGGGTAAAAACAGACACTTATACACAAGTTGTCCACAGCGGTGGATAACTTGTTTTTTGATTTGTATGAATACATTTGTCGAATCATGGCTAAGGGGTAACTGAAAATGATGGAAAACCCTTGGCACAGCTGAGATATAGTCGATTATTGTCACCTCGTTTGACAATAGACGACAACCCTTGCAAAATAGAAGAGATAGGGGCGGTGTACAATGAGTTATAAACAGACAAAAATATTTAATGTGGATAAAATAAATGATGAAGATAAAAAGCGTGAATATATAAGTGATGCCGCGCTGTGGATAAGTGAGGGAGAAGTTGTTGCGTTTCCCACAGAGACTGTGTATGGACTTGGAGCGAACGCACTCGATGAGAAAGCGATTGCTAAAATATTTGAAGCAAAAGGGCGGCCAAGTGATAATCCACTGATTGTCCACATTGCAAACAGGGACCAGCTGAGTGAGCTTGTTACAGAAATTACACCTGCTGCTGAAAAACTTATGGAAGCATTCTGGCCAGGACCGTTGACCATTATCTTTAAAAAGAAAGGTCCAATCGCACCTAATGTAACAGCAGGTCTTGATACGGTCGCAATCCGCATGCCGAGCCACCCGCTCGCATTAAAATTAATTAAAGCCGCAAATGTACCAGTTGCCGCACCAAGTGCGAATCTTTCTGGAAAACCAAGCCCAACGACCGCAGCTCATGTGTATCATGACTTACAAGGTAGAATTGCTGGTGTCGTTGATGGAGGGAGCACAGGGGTCGGACTTGAATCAACCGTTCTTGACTGCTCTGTGCACCCGCCGATGCTCTATCGTCCCGGCGGCGTAACGATTGAGGAGCTGAAGGAAGTTGTCGGGGAAGTGGCCGTGGATCCCTCACTGAAAAATACAGAAGATGCGCCCCGCTCTCCAGGAATGAAATATACCCACTACGCACCAAAAGGCAGCTTAACATTAGTTCATGATGTTTCGCGTATTCAGGCATTGTTAGATGAGGCACGCGAACAAGGTAAGAAAGTCGGTGTGCTCACTACAGAAGAGCGCGCGGCAGAATACAAGGCGGATACGGTAATTGCGTGCGGTGCGCGAGAAGATTTATCAACCGTTGCCGCAAAACTATATGAAGCGCTGCGCCAATTTGATCAGGAAAACGTCGATGTCATCTATTCTGAAACGTTCCCAAATGAAGGAGTAGGGGCAGCGATTATGAACCGCCTCGAAAAAGCAGCCGGTGGAAGAGTGATTTAATTAGATTTAGTTGAATTATGGATGGAATGAAGCTTAATGGAGCCTTTATGCGGAGAGATCTCTCCGCATAAAGGCTCTTTGCTTTGAAATAAGATGAATTTTTTGTGTCGATAAGCACTTGTTGAGAGTGCAGCATGTGTAATATGAACATAAATAATCATTATTTAAACAAGTTAATAGATATTTCGAATAAACTTTCGAGTAATTCGAACAAAAACCCATTTTTTTCGAACAAACGCATACATTAAATGGTAAATCGAACGCAAACCAGTCGCCTCCACCTTTCTATTGTCCTATTATCCTTTGGACTTGCATACATTTTAGTAGCATGTGTGGGGAGTGAAGTGTATGCATGAGGTGGTTACTTTAATTATTATGGCGGGGGCGCTTGGGATGGATGCTTTTTCTGTTGCGCTTGGAATGGGGATGCTTGGCCTTAGGCTTCGCCAGATTTTTAGAATTGGCGTGACGATTGGGGCGTTTCATGTCATCATGCCGCTGATGGGCATCGTTACAGGGAAGGTGCTGTCTACTTATTTCGGAATGATCGCGACCTATATTGGCGGGGCGCTTTTACTTATTATCGGGATTCAAATGATGATTGCGGCTTTGAAGTCGGATGATGATTCACTTGTCAAACCAATGGGCTGGGGGCTCTTTTTATTTGCGGTCAGTGTCAGCTTAGACAGCTTCTCTGCGGGACTCGGACTCGGGATGCTTGGTGCAAAAACGCTGCTTACTGTGGCTGTAATTGGAGCAATGAGTATGGTGCTCTCATGGGCAGGCCTTTTAATGGGGAGGAAGTTTGGACAATATATTGGCTCGTACGGTGAATTAATCGGTGGATGTATATTAATAGGTTTTGGCATTAAATTAATTATTCCGATGTAGGTAAGTGAATATTTATACTCAGGCCTAAAGATTCATTCAAACGTCATGAGTAGTGATACAGTTTTCAAAAAAGCTGTGATAAGATGGAAGAAGATAGAGACAATAACAAATGATAAAAACTGAAACCACACGACAATACATGAGAGGAGGATGAATTATGGGAGTGAAACATATCTTATTTGTCTGCACAGGAAATACATGCCGAAGCCCGCTTGCTGAAGCGCTTTTAAGAGAACGAATGGGAGATAAGGTTGAAGTGAAATCTGCTGGTGTCCATGCTTTTCCTGGCAGCAAAGCTTCAGAGGGTACAAGTAGAGTTTTACTTGATAAAGGGATTGATCATGATCACACATCCCAGCCTGTGACTAATGACTTACTTGAGTGGGCAGATGTCGTTTTAACAATGACAGCCGGGCATAAGCAGCTTGTATGCAGTCAATTTATGGAACACACAGAAAAGGTACATACCTTAAAGGAATATGCTGGGCAAAATGCGCACACAACCGATATTGCTGATCCATTTGGCGGTTCGATTGAAGAATACGTGCGAACAGCCGATGATATTGAAGAATGCTTAGATGAATTAGAGAAAAAATTGAAGTAACCATTGATCTATAGCAGTTCGATTTAACACGAGAGGTGGCGCATTGCGGTGGGGGAACGAAAAAAATATCGGGCGAGCATTCGTAAAAAGCTCGTTATTGGGATTAGCGGACTCGCGGTTGTTACATTTGGATTCAGTGCTATTTTTATTTTTATTTTAGGAGATTTCTTTGAAAGCTACTTTGGATTAAACCGGGAATCAGTCATAATTTTTACGCTGATTAAAGGTGTGTTTTGGAGCGGGGTGTTAGGGTTTGTTTGTGCGCCGCTTATTACAAAGCCTTTGCATGAGCTAGAAGAGGCCGCAAGACGTGCTGCAGCAGGTGACATCAAGCACGATGTGGCTGTTTCAAAATCAGATGACGAACTTCGTGCCTTAGGACTCGCTTACAATGAAATGCTCGACAGTCTGCGTCAAATGGTAAGAGACATTGATGAAAACTTCCATAAAACAAATGATGTCGTCAATGAAATGAATGCTTCATCTGAATTTGCGGCGAAAAAAGCAGTTGATATCGGTAAAACGATGGATGAAATCGCTAAAGGTGCGGAAAGCTCTGCGTATGCAGTGCAGCACACTGCAGAGGCAATGGAAGAAGTATCAAAACTTGCGGTAAATGTAGAGGAAAGAGCGGTGCAGTCAACGGCTTCCTCTAAGCAAATGGTACAAGCTTTAACGGAGAGCCGGACGGCCATTGATGAACTTGTTAAAGGGATTCATCAGCTCGCTACTGATAATAAAGAATCACGCGCAGCAGTCGGTCGTCTTGAAGATCAGGCAAGAGAGGTCGGCGAAATTATCAGCCTGGTCGGTGATATTGCGGCTCAAACAAATCTGCTTGCCCTCAATGCATCGATTGAAGCGGCGCGTGCAGGGGAGCATGGTCGAGGATTTGCGGTTGTAGCCGATGAAGTAAGAAAGCTTGCTGACCAAAGTGCTCAAGCTGTTCAGGGGATCTCAAGCTTGATTCATAAAATGCAAGAAGAAGTGCAGACTGTTGTCTATCAAATTGATGAGCAGGTAAATGCTGCGATTCATCAGGCAGAACGAGGAAGTCAAACGAATGAAACAATTGCCTTAATGGAAAAGTCGGTTCACGATGTAGCAACGGTCATTACAGATATTTCGAAAATGACGAAGCAGCAAATGGAATCAATCCAAGAGACCTCCCAGCAATCACAAGAGGTTGCAGCGATTGCAGAAGAAACATCAGCTGGGTCCACTGAGGTTACAGCAATGGCAGAGCAACAGGCTGAAACGATCCAAGATATGTCAAAAACAGCGCAAATTTTATCAACTCACGCAAACCAATTGAAAGCAACGATCGAAAGGTTTACAATTTAGAAGATAAGATTGTCATAACGAAGAAACCGGAAAGCTCCAGTGCCTGCTCATATCAGAGTGGGTGCTTGAGCTTTTCTTAAAACCATTTAGGAGGCTGTACAGATGAAAGTAGCAATTGGTTCAGATCACGGTGGAGTAAATATTAAAGAAGAAATTAAGCAACAGATGGAAGAAATGGGCATCGAGTTTGAGGATGTAGGATGCGAATGCGATACATCTGTCGACTATCCTGATTATGCGATTCCTGTTGCTGAGAAGGTAGCAAAAGGCGAAGTGGACCGCGGCATTTTAGTGTGTGGAACAGGAATTGGCATGTCGATTGCTGCTAATAAAGTCAAAGGCATCCGCTGTGCCCTTGTACATGATACATTCAGTGCGAAAGCTACTCGCGAACATAATAACAGCAACGTCCTAGCAATGGGTGAGCGCGTTATCGGAGCTGGACTTGCCCGGGAAATAGCGAAAATCTGGCTTGAAACAGAGTATGAAGGTGGACGTCACGAGCGCCGTGTAAGTAAGATTACTGAATACGAAGCATAAAAGGAGTGGCCCCGTTATGGCGGTTGTAAAAGAAGAAATAAATGCTCAGCTTACGCAAGTATTACATGACTTACAGGCAATGATGCCTCTTACTCATGATCACCTTCTTGTCATTGGGACAAGCACGAGTGAAGTGGCAGGTGAACATATTGGGTCAAACGGATCACGGGACATTGCTGAGGCGATTTATGATGCACTCAGCCGTTTTCAAGATGAGACTGGAGTGAAGCTTGCTTTTCAATGCTGCGAGCACTTAAACCGCGCATTGGTCCTCGATGGATCAACCGCACGTGAACGCGGATATGAGCCTGTTTCGGCGATTCCGATTCGAGCGGCCGGCGGGGCGATGGCAACGCATGCTTTTTCACGCATGGATAATCCTGTTCTTGTTGAATCAATTAAAGCGGATGCTGGAATTGATATCGGTGATACGTTTATTGGTATGCATTTAAAAGAAGTAGCGGTACCTATTCGCAGTCAAATTAAAGAAATCGGTCATGCGCATGTAACAATTGCTAAAACTCGTCCGAAGCTGATCGGAGGAATTCGAGCAAATTATTTGCGTACCGAAGAACATGAATAATCAGACCTGTTTTTGATAAATAGTACGGATTTTAGTTAATTCTTATGTTAGAATATAGTTGAATCTAATGTTTGATACCTAAAAACCGAATGTGTAGGAACTGAAAGGGGAATAAGGATGGAGACATTAAAGAAGCAAGACGAAAAAGTATATGAGGCGATTAAGTTAGAATTAGGTCGTCAACGTGACAAAATTGAATTAATTGCATCTGAGAATTTTGTTAGTGAAGCTGTAATGGAAGCTCAAGGCTCAGTGCTAACAAACAAATATGCAGAAGGCTACCCAGGCCGCCGCTATTATGGTGGTTGTGAGTATGTTGATATTGTAGAAGATATCGCGCGTGATCGTGCAAAAGAGATCTTTGGTGCAGAATATGTAAACGTGCAGCCTCACTCAGGTGCACAAGCGAACATGGCTGTATACTTCACAATCTTAGAACAAGGCGATACAGTACTTGGTATGAACCTTTCACACGGCGGCCACTTAACGCACGGAAGCCCAGTTAACTTCAGTGGAGTTCAATACAACTTTGTTGAGTACGGTGTTGATGAGGAAACTCAGCGTGTTGATTATGATGTGGTACGTGAACTAGCTAAAGAACATAAGCCGAAATTAATCGTTGCGGGTGCAAGTGCATACCCTCGTGAGCTTGATTTTGAGAAATTCCGCGAAATCGCTGATGAAGTAGGCGCTTATCTAATGGTGGATATGGCTCATATTGCAGGTCTTGTTGCAACAGGCTTACATCCAAACCCAGTTCCTCACGCTCATTTTGTAACGACAACAACACATAAAACATTACGCGGACCTCGCGGCGGAATGATTCTTTGTAAAGAAGAGTTCGGTAAAAAGATTGATAAATCAATCTTCCCTGGAATTCAAGGCGGCCCGCTTATGCACGTTATTTCTGCAAAAGCAGTAGCATTTGGGGAAGCCCTATCTCCAGATTTCAAACAATACGGCGAGGCAGTTATTGCTAATGCAAAACGTCTAGGCGAAAAGCTTGTTTCAGAAGGTGTCAACCTTGTTTCAGGCGGAACGGATAATCACTTACTGCTTCTTGACTTGCGTTCATTAAACCTAACTGGAAAAGTGGCAGAAAAAGCACTAGATGAAGTAGGGATTACAACGAATAAAAATACCATTCCATTTGACCCTGAAAGCCCGTTTGTAACAAGTGGTATCCGTATCGGAACAGCTGCTGTAACATCACGCGGTCTTGATTTAGAGGCAATGGATGAAATTGGTGCATTAATTGCATTAACGCTTAAAAATGTTGAGAACGAAGACAAGCTTAACGAAGTTCGTGAGCGTGTGGCAGCTCTTACGGCTAAATTCCCGATGTACCCTGAGCTTAAAATGTAATAAACAAACATCAACCCTCTTCCGGCCCGGCCGGGGAGGGTTTTAATTTTATAAAAGCCTCTCATATCAGCACATTTTAGTGAACTTTAAAAAACAAATTGTACAAAATCAATGAAATCTATCGTACAGGGTTGAGATCGCTTCACTTTTTGGGTAGAATTTTCAAGGAGCTATTAAAGGATATGAATCGACATAAGGGAGCAGCGCTAACTTCCCTTTAGTTCG
The DNA here is from genome assembly GCF_000005825.2 of Alkalihalophilus pseudofirmus OF4. GTDB lineage: Bacteria > Bacillota > Bacilli > Bacillales > Bacillaceae_D > Alkalihalophilus > Alkalihalophilus pseudofirmus. The sequence goes on along the minus strand of NC_013791.2, from coordinate 3,650,051 downwards.
CATAAAAAAGGAGTCGAGGCTGATGAGTAAGGTGTTTGTATTTGATCACCCATTAATTCAACACAAATTAACGTATATTCGTGACAAGAATACAGGAACGAAGGAATTCCGTGAGCTTGTAGATGAAGTAGCGGCACTAATGGCATTCGAAATTACACGTGACTTACCTTTAAAAGATGTGGAAATTGAAACACCGGTTGGGCCAGCGAATTCAAAAACAATCGCAGGGAAAAAGTTAGGTCTTGTGCCTATTTTACGTGCAGGTCTTGGAATGGTTGATGGGATTCTTCAAATGATTCCAGCTGCAAAAGTAGGACATGTCGGGTTATACCGTGATCCTGAAACATTAAAGCCGGTAGAATACTACGTAAAGCTTCCAACTGATGTAAACGAGCGTGAATTCATCGTTATTGACCCAATGCTTGCGACAGGCGGTTCTGCAGTAGAAGCAATCAACAGCCTTAAAAAGCGCGGTGCGAAAACGATCAAGCTGATGTGTTTAGTTGCTGCCCCTGAAGGTGTTGAAGTGGTGAAAGATGAGCACCCTGATGTAGATATTTATCTTGCGGCCCTTGATGAAAAGTTAAACGAAAAAGGTTACATCGTCCCTGGTTTAGGTGACGCGGGTGACCGTCTATTTGGAACAAAATAAATAGATAATAAGTAAAGAACGAAATAAGTAACGTAGAAAAGAGGCTAAGCCGATGAGTTCAAAGTTGAAAGTCTTAACGGTGTTTGGGACAAGACCTGAAGCGATTAAAATGTCGCCTTTAGTGCTTGAGCTGAACAAGCATCAAGATACTATTCAATCGTTTGTAGCTGTAACAGGCCAGCATCGTGAAATGCTTGATCAAGTGCTTCAGTTATTTGATGTGAAGCCGGATTTTGACTTAAATATTATGAAGGAACGTCAAACGCTTGCTGATGTAACAACAAATGCGCTCCAAGGGTTAGATGGAGTCATTAAAGAAGTGGAGCCTGACATTGTGCTTGTACATGGTGACACCACTACAACGTTTGTAGCAAGTCTTGCAGCTTTTTACAATCAAGTAGCTATTGGTCATGTTGAAGCAGGTCTTCGTACGTTCAATAAGTACTCCCCGTTTCCGGAAGAAGCGAACCGTATGCTGACAGGCGTATTAACTGATCTGCACTTTGCCCCGACAGAGCAGGCACACAAACATTTGATTGATGAAAATAAGAAAGATGAATCGATCTTTATTACGGGAAATACAGCCATTGATGCCCTGAAGACTACGGTCAATGACAGCTATCAGCATGAGGTATTAGATAAAATTGGTGATGGCCGTCTAATCTTATTAACGGCGCATCGTCGTGAAAATCTAGGTGATCCAATGCGAAATATTTTCCGTGCAGTCCTTCGCATTGCAGATGAGCATCCGGATGCCCATGTTGTTTATCCTGTGCATTTAAATCCAGCCGTACGCGAGATCGCTGGTGATATTTTAGGTGATCATGACCGTATTCACTTGATTGAACCTCTTGGTGTGCTTGATTTCCATAACTTTGCTAATCGTGCTGAAATTATTTTAACGGATTCTGGCGGTGTGCAGGAAGAAGCGCCGTCGCTTGGAACGCCGGTTCTTGTCCTGCGTGATACGACAGAGCGTCCTGAAGGTATTGAGGCAGGTACACTGAAGTTAGCTGGAACAGATGAAGATGATGTGTATCGTCTTACAGATGAACTGCTTAGAAATAAAGAAGAATATGATCGCATGGCAAAAGCTTCGAACCCTTATGGGGACGGAGAAGCATCTGCCCGCATCGTTCAAGCTCTTCTTTATCATTTTACACAAACTAAAGAGCGTCCTGAGCCTTTCAAGCCGCTTTCAGCTGAATAATTGGATATCTCGAACAATCGACCTAACTACTATTGTAGTTAGGTCTTTTTTGTCTGCATCATACATGATTTCTCCTAAATTACCCATACTACATATACGCAAAAAAGTTGGGAGGAGATTAATTTGCGTCAATTAGTCTGGCTATGCTGCTGTGTGCTGTTACTATCAGTCGTTTCACCGGCATATGCTACAAATGCAGTGTTTCCGGAACGGCCGCAAATTGCTGAGAGAACTCTTGATCAGAATGAAAAAACGGTCGTCATCGTGACGGCAAAAGATAAGGTAGAAGATGCAGTAGCTGAAGTGATGGCTGTGTTGCCTTCAAGTAAAGTAAGAAAGAAGTTTAATCGTTTATATAACGGATTTTCCCTCGAGTTAGAAAAGGGAGATCTTGATGTATTAAAAGATGTTCAATCTGTTGAACGTGTCGATCAAGTGGCACAATATGAAGCCAATCTAGATGGCAGCGTTCCTTTTATCGGAGGCGATCATGTCCGAGGAATGTTCAGTCGTGATGGTGAGCGTTTGACCGGAAAAGGTGTGAAAGTGGCTGTGATTGATACGGGCATTGATTATAGGCATCCTGATCTCCAAGCGAATTATAAAGGCGGCTATGATGTCGTCGATTATGATCATGATCCGATGGAGACACAAAGCACTCAAGGGGTGCCGACCTTGCACGGAACGCATGTTGCGGGAATTATTGCAGCCAATGGTCAAGTAAAAGGAGTGGCACCTGAAGCAGATATTTATGCGTATCGTGCTCTAGGACCAGGTGGACAGGGGACTACAGAACAAGTCATTGAAGCGATTGAAAAAGCAGTGGCTGATGGAGTAGACGTGCTTAATTTATCACTTGGAAATACAGTGAATGGACCGGACTGGCCGACAAGTGTGGCACTGGATAAAGCGGTGGAGGAGGGAGTCGTTGCCGTTACATCAAACGGAAACAGCGGCCCTAAAATGTGGACGGTCGGCTCTCCCGGAACTTCGACAAAAGCAATATCCGTAGGTGCTTCAGCCCCGCCGATCAAAACACCTTATGCAACGGTATTCGGTGATGATAAGGAGCTGACTCTCTTTCCGATGGGAGGAACGATGCCGTGGGCGCTAAAGCGTGATTTCCCGCTAGTTGACGGAGGCCTTGGCACGGAAGAAGATTTAGATGAGCTTGAGGTAGAAGGGAGTGTTCTTTTGGTAAAACGCGGTTTGATCCCGTTTACTGAAAAGGCTCATAATGCCAAAAAAGCTGGAGCCAAGGCAATGATAATATATAACAACCTGCCGGGGGCATTTGTCGGTGTGGTTGAAGGCGGTGTGAAGCTGCCTGTTGTCAGTGTCACAAAAGAGGACGGAGAATATTTGCTGGATAAACTAGAGGAAGCACATAAAGAGCTTACCATCCGCACAATTTACCGGGAAGAAGAAGATTTTATTGCCCCGTTTTCCTCACGGGGACCGGTAACACAAACATGGGAAGTGAAGCCCGATCTAGTCGCTCCTGGGGTCTCAATCGACAGTACGGTTCCAAGAGGATATTTAGCGTTAAACGGCACGAGTATGTCAGCCCCGCATGTTGCAGGAGCTGCAGCCCTCGTAAAGCAGGCCCATCCTGACTGGTCGCCTGAACAGATTAAAGCAGCGCTTATGAACTCGGCTAAAAAGCTGACTTCACCAGAAGGGGAGAGGTATCTTCCGCATGAACAAGGGGCAGGAAGACTTCAAGTGGATGATGCCCTAGAGTTAAAAACGCTCGTCTATCCGGGTGCTGTTACATTTGGGAAATGGACAAAAGAAGATCCGCGTGAGAAGCGGGAAGTGACATTTACGATTGAAAATCATGATAATCTGCCGCGCACCTATCACATCACACCGCCATTTGAAGCACCGGATGGACTTCAGTGGGATGTACCGTTTGCCACGACGCTTAAACCAGGTGAGAAGCGCGAGGTCAAACTCCAGCTCGATATGCTGCCTTCTGTTTTAGCTGAAGGTATCCATCATGGGGACATCCTCATTGAAGGCGGACGCGAGACGATTACTGTACCGTATGTTTTCTTTATTGAGGAGCCGAATTACCCGAGGCTGATGGCCTTTAACTTCGGACAAGGCGATACGGCAGATACGTATCGATACGAATTGTACTTACCTGGTGGAGCGGAAGAGTTTGGCATCGTTTTATATGATCCAGACACCTTTGAATTTGTCACATTCCTCGACAGTAAAGAAGATATAGGCCGAGGGATGGTAGAAGGCACGTTAACAGATGTGGACCTAGAAGACGGCGTCTATAAAGCGCTGATTTATGCTGTGAACGACGGACAGGAAGATACAATTGAAGCATGGGTTACAATTGGAGAAGAACTCCCCCCAAAGAGTCAAGGATTAGAGTAGGGGAGTGAGTGGAAAAGGAGCGCGTGGTGCGCTCTTTTTTTATGCTGGCTGATCTTGTGGAGTAGGGGAGGCTATGATGAGCTGCGTCGCGTGAACTGGCGCAATATTTGTCAAAGTAAATAGAATAATGCCTGAGAGCCGCGCATATCATGTATAAAGTGACGCAATGAGGTCGAAGAGGCGCGCAATTAAGGCTGAGGCTGCCGCATAAGAGAGAGGAGCGACGCGATAAGAGGGTGAATAGACGCATCCGGCCGTCTGCTCTGCGCGCAGGAGTGCAACTCACTGATTCGACAATCTCAGCCATACCTTCATCCTTCGACATACTTCTGCACAAACACCAAATTCACGCACCCAACCCATATATACCCAAGATATAAATCCTTGACAAAAGTTTCACACAAACATGTATAAAACCCTCTAAAAATGTGGAATATGACAGAAGTGTGAACAAAGGAAGATATCGACAAATCTCTTTTTTTTTAGTCGGAAAACACATTGACACAAAGTTTTCGCTATTGTACGATTACAAAGGATATGATGATAAGGTTTACATACGAAAATGAAAAGGTTCGAAAGCTCTGGAAAAGCTTGAGGGGAGCGGTGTTCATGTCTAACGAAAAACGCAACCCGCTGCGCGCTATGGCACTAGTGTCGATCATTTCCTCCTATATAGTTGGGGGAGTGGTTATGGGCATATTTATTGGATTGTTTCTAGGGAATCGATTCGGTGCTATGCCGATCTTTTTAGTCATTTCGGTACTAAGCGGTCTGGGTATTGGGTTTTATGGCGTGATGAAAACGATTGAACCGTTCTTAGGAGACGATGAGTAAAATGAGTTCGTTACAAGGGAAAATGAGGCAACATACAATAATTGTGATGACACTCTTATTTTTATTTATCACAGGTTATCTCCTCACTCAACTTAAGGTGCAATTCCTCAGTTTTTTTGCAGGTCTTTCTGTTAGTTTTCTTAATCTTTGGACGACTTATTACTTGGCGAAAGTTGTCGGTAAAGTGGCCGATCAAAAAAGAAAACACTCCGTCCTACCTTTTATTCTAGCTGGGTTCGGCTATTTAATTCGTATTGTTCTTGCACTCTCTGTGGTTTACTGGGCGCTCATCAATCCGGATACACTTAATGTTCTTTTAGTCATTGCAGGGATATCCCTGATTTATGCCATTATTATGCTTGATATGCTATTTCAATTTATGAGAAAGAGGTGAATAGTATGAACGATCATAAGCCGCCTATTGAGGAGTTTATGGGTCTGAGTTTCAACATGTCTACGGTGCTTATGACAACAATAGCCTGCCTCATTGTTTTCTTAATCACATTTATCGGCACTAGACGACTCTCGATGAACCCATCAGGCTTGCAGAACTTCTTAGAATGGGTCGTTGACTTCATTCGCGGTATTATTAAAGCCAACATGGACTGGAAAGTCGGTGGAAGATTCATTGTTTTAGCATATGCGCTGTTATTTTATGTTTTCGTAGCTAATATGCTTGGGCTGCCATTTGAACTTTACAACCCGACAACTCATGAGGTTTGGTGGAAGTCACCAACATCTGATCCAGTATTAACCTTAACAATGGCTGCTTTTGTTGTTATTCTTACCCATTATTATGGAATTAAAATCCAAGGATTTGGCAAGTATTTAAAAGGTTATATTACGCCAGTCCCATTCTTGTTGCCATTTAAAATTATTGAAGAGTTTGCCAACACATTAACTCTTGGAATGCGTCTATTTGGTAACGTTTATGCGAAAGAGATCCTGATGATCCTGCTTGTAACAGCAGGTACAAGTGGTCTAATTGGAATGTTTGGAGCATTTTTACCACTTATTGTTTGGCAAGCATTTGGCCTGTTTATTGGTGCGATCCAAGCTTATATCTTTGCCATGCTAGCGATGGTTTACATGGCGCACAAAGTTGAAAGTCATTAATCTTAGGAACAACGCTTTGGACAAGCAGTGTATATTTTACATAGCTTTTACAAAGCAATCAAATATAAACTACTAAACACATAATAGGAGGAAATTTATCATGGCATTTTTAGGAGCTGCTATCGCAGCAGGTTTAGCAGCGGTTGCAGGTGCAATCGCAGTAGCAATCATTGTAAAAGCAACAATCGAGGGAACAACTCGTCAACCAGAACTTCGTGGTACACTTCAAACTCTTATGTTTATCGGGGTTCCTCTTGCTGAGGCCGTGCCGATTATTGCGATCGTTATCTCATTATTAATCTTATTCTAATCAGCAATCGTATACGCACGAAAAGCTTTTTCAGTGTGCATAAAAATGGCGACAGTGTTCAGCTTGAACCTGCGCCATTCCTTATGTAGAACTAATCAGCATGTATATCTATAAGTGTTATTTAATGAATATAAAGCCATCTAAATATTTTTCACATCCAAGAAAGGAGTGAATCCACGTGGGTTTTGATATTAACTGGGGCTCAGCTCTTTACCAATTACTTGCTTTTTCAGTGTTACTTTTCTTTTTAAGTAAGTTTGCACTGAAACCGTTGCTAGGTATCATGGAAAAGCGTGAGCAAATGATCAATGAGCAAATCAGCTCTGCTGAGAAAAATCGTAAAGATTCTGAAGCTTTTATTGCGGAGCAGCGCCAAGCATTAGAGCAGGCACGTATGGAAGCGAATGAAATTATCCAAAATGCAAAAAAACTTAGTGAGCAGCAAGGTCAAGATATTGTAAAAGCAGCACGTAACGATGCTGAGCGTATTAAGGAATCAGCAGTAGCTGAGATCCAACGCGAGAAGGAACAAGCAGTTTCTGCCCTTCGTGAGCAAGTTGCGGGTCTATCTGTTCTAATTGCTACAAAAGTGATTGAAAAAGAACTTAATGAAGCAGAACAAGAGAAGCTTGTACAAGAGTATCTTAAAGAGGTAGGCGAGGAGCTATGAGCAACCAAGCAGTAGCCAATCGTTATGCATATGCCCTTTTTCAGCTTGCTGAAGAAAAAAGCATTTTATCTCAAGTTGTGCAGGAGATGGAGCTTGTAAAGGAAGTTGTGAATACAACGCCTGAATTTTTACAGCTTCTTTCGCACCCGAAAGTAACAACGGAGAAGAAGCGTGCTTTCATTGAAAACAGCTTCAAAGATTCTCTAAGTGAAACAAGCCTTCATACACTGCTTCTATTAGTAGAAAACAAGCGTATTGAAAGTCTTGTGGATATGATTGATTCGTTTAAAGAAATGTCTTACGAGGCACAAGATATGGCTGAGGCTGTTGTGTATTCAGCTAAGCCGCTTACTAGCGAAGAGCAAGCGCAAATCGCTGTGATCTTTGCTAAAAAGGTGAACAAAGCGAAGCTTCTAGTAACCAATGTAGTGAATAAAGACCTTCTTGGCGGACTCAAGATTCGTATCGGAGACCGCATTTATGACGGCAGTGTAAAATCACAGCTAGACCGCTTAGAGCGTCAGCTGATTGCCGGTACACGTTAGTAGAAGATAGGGGTGAATGATATGAGCATCAAACCAGAGGAAATTAGCTCTCTTATAAAGCAGCAGATTGAAAGCTTTCAGTCTGATGTTCAAGTTCAAGATGTAGGTACGGTTATCCGTGTTGGTGATGGTATCGCGCTTGCACATGGCTTAGAGAATGTCATGGCTGGTGAGCTTCTTGAATTCTCAAACGGGGTAATGGGGATGGCTCAGAACCTTGAGGAGAACAACATCGGGATTATCATTCTAGGACCATACACAGATATTCGTGAAGGTGACGAAGTGAAACGTACTGGTCGTATTATGGAAGTTCCTGTTGGAGAAGAATTATTAGGTCGCGTTGTGAACCCGTTAGGACAACCTATTGATGGTCTTGGTCCAATCGCAACGACAAAATCTCGTCCAATTGAAAGTCCGGCACCAGGTGTTATGGATCGTAAATCTGTACACGAGCCGCTTCAAACAGGTATTAAATCAATCGATACAATGATTCCAATCGGTCGTGGTCAACGTGAGTTAATCATCGGTGACCGTCAAACAGGTAAAACGGCAATCGCTATCGATACGATCTTAAACCAAAAAGACGAAGATATGATTTGTATCTACGTAGCAATCGGTCAAAAGGATTCTACCGTTGCAGGTGTTGTTGAAACACTTCGTCAACGCGGAGCACTTGATTACACAATCGTTGTATCAGCAAGTGCATCTGATCCGGCACCAATGCTATTCTTAGCACCATATGCAGGCGTATCTATGGGTGAAGAATTCATGTATAACGGCAAGCACGTTCTTGTGATCTATGATGATCTTTCAAAACAAGCTTCTGCTTACCGTGAGCTTTCCCTATTACTACGTCGTCCTCCAGGTCGTGAGGCATTCCCAGGGGATGTATTCTACCTACACTCTCGTTTACTTGAGCGTGCAGCGAAGCTTAGTGATGCTAAAGGCGGCGGTTCAATCACTGCATTGCCTTTCATCGAAACACAAGCGGGTGACGTATCAGCTTATATCCCAACAAACGTTATCTCAATCACAGACGGACAAATCTTCCTTCAATCTGACTTATTCTACTCAGGTATCCGTCCTGCCGTTAACGCCGGTTTATCGGTATCACGTGTAGGGGGCTCTGCACAGATTAAAGCGATGAAGAAAGTTTCAGGTACATTGCGTCTTGACCTTGCAGCGTACCGTGAGCTAGAAGCATTTGCTCAGTTTGGATCTGATCTTGATAAAGCAACTCAAGCGAAACTTAACCGTGGTCAGCGCACAGTTGAAGTTCTTAAACAAGACCTTCACAATCCGCTTCCAGTTGAGAAGCAAGTTGCAATCATCTATGCTCTTACAAAAGGCTTCATGGATGATATCCCAGTTGAAGATGTACAACGTTTTGAGTCTGAGTTCTTCACGTTCTTAGATCACAACAAAAAAGATCTTCTAGATCACATTCGCACAACTGGAAACCTTCCTGAAGATGCAGACTTTAAAGCAGCGATCGAAGAGTTCAAGAAGGGCTTTAGTGCAAGCAAGTAAGGCTAGTGGCTGGTAATTAGCAAAGGGGGGCGGCTGCGTACTTTTCTAGAGAGTACGCCTGCCGTTTGCCGCTTGCTATCTGCCAAGCAAAACACGAACCAGTTTTTGCGAAAAGGTGGTGAATCGAATGGCTTCATTACGTGATATACAGGGACGAATTACCTCGACTAAAAAGACAAAACAAATCACAAAAGCGATGCAAATGGTTTCAGCGGCAAAGCTGAACCGTGCACAGCACAACGCACAGTCTTTTACTCCTTACACGGATAAAATTCGTGAAGTTGTAGCTGCGATCGCATCATCAGGCACTGAGATCTCTCATCCGATGCTTGAGGAGCGTCCTGTTAAAAAGACAGGATACATTGTGGTTACGTCTGATAAAGGGTTAGCTGGCGGATACAACTCTAGCTTAATTCGTTCTCTATTAAACACGATTAAAGAGCGTCACAACTCTCCTGATGAGTACGGAATTATCATCATGGGACGTATTGGACGTGATTTATTTAAAAAACGCGGATTGCCTATTATTCAAGAGGTAATCGGCTTACCGGATCAACCGGAATTTAATGATATTAAAAACATTGCGCGTACATCTGTTGAAATGTTTGCTGATGGGATCTTCGATGAGTTGTATGTTTGGTACAACCACTTCGTAAGTCCAATCACTCAAGATGTAACAGAAATGAAGCTCTTACCGCTTACAGATATCGGTAGTGATGAAAAAGCTACTTCAGCTAGTGCTTCTTACGAGTACGAGCCAAATGAGCAAGCTATCCTAGAAAAACTTCTTCCACAATATGCGGAGAGCCTTATCTACGGATCATTACTAGATGCGAAAGCGAGTGAATTCGGTGCGCGTATGACAGCAATGAGTGCTGCAACTGATAACGCATCTGCTCTAATTGAAGAGCTTACGCTTAAGTTTAACCGTGCGCGTCAAGCGGCGATCACTCAAGAAATTACAGAGATCGTCGGCGGTGCAGCAGCACTAGAATAGATATTATTTTAACTACTACAAATACCCTGAAAAAATTGGCTAGGAGCCATTAGGAGGGACGGAATACTATGAATACAGGTCACATTACTCAAGTAATGGGTCCGGTTGTTGACGTAAAGTTCAAGAGCGGACAATTACCTGAAATCAATAACGCATTAAAAGTCGTACAAGTAGGTGCAGACAAAAATGCGGTTGATGTTACAGTTACACTTGAAGTTGCATTGCACTTAGGTGATGATTCAGTTCGTACCGTTGCAATGGGTTCAACAGACGGCCTTGTACGTGGTACAGAGGCACTTGATACAGGCGCTCCAATCAGCGTTCCAGTTGGAGAAGCGACTCTTGGTCGTGTATTCAACGTATTAGGAGAAGCAATCGACTTAGGTGAGCCGGTTGCAGCTGATGTAAAGCGTGACCCAATCCATCGTGAAGCTCCTAAATTTGAAGAGCTTTCAACAACTACTGAAATTCTTGAGACAGGGATTAAAGTAGTAGATCTTCTAGCACCTTACATTAAAGGTGGTAAGATCGGTCTATTTGGTGGTGCCGGTGTAGGTAAAACAGTTCTTATCCAAGAACTTATCAATAACATCGCTCAAGAGCACGGCGGTATCTCTGTATTCGCTGGTGTAGGTGAGCGTACTCGTGAAGGGAATGACCTTTACCACGAGATGACTGACTCTGGCGTTATCAAAAAGACTGCCATGGTATTTGGTCAAATGAATGAGCCGCCTGGTGCGCGTATGCGTGTTGCTCTTTCTGGTCTTACAATGGCAGAGCACTTCCGTGACCGCGATGGTCAGGATGTACTTCTTTTCGTTGATAACATCTTCCGTTTCACACAAGCAGGTTCTGAGGTATCAGCCCTACTAGGCCGTATGCCTTCAGCCGTTGGTTACCAGCCGACACTTGCTACAGAGATGGGTCAGCTTCAAGAGCGTATCACATCGACTAAAGTTGGTTCGGTTACATCAATCCAAGCGATCTATGTACCAGCCGATGACTATACAGATCCAGCGCCAGCGACAACATTCGCTCACTTGGATGCAACAACAAACTTAGAGCGTAAATTATCTGAGATGGGTATCTACCCTGCCGTTGATCCACTTGCATCAACATCTCGTGCACTTTCTCCTGAAATCGTTGGAGAAGAGCACTACAGTGTTGCTCGTCAAGTTCAACAAACGCTTCAAAAGTATAAAGAACTTCAAGATATCATCGCAATCCTAGGTATGGATGAGCTTTCTGAGGAAGATAAGCTTGTTGTACACCGTGCGCGTCGTATCCAGTTCTTCTTATCTCAAAACTTCCACGTAGCTGAGCAGTTCACTGGTCAGAAAGGTTCTTACGTGCCAGTTAAAGAGACAATCAAAGGATTCAAAGAAATCCTTGATGGTAAATATGATGATCTTCCTGAAGATGCATTCCGTCTTGTCGGCCGCATTGAAGAGGTTATCGAAAAAGGAAAACAAATGGCGTAATTCACGCATCGCATAAACTAAAGCGGGGGCGCAGCTAAGCTTGCTGCGCACCTGTTTATGCAAACTAACCCCGTGATGCTACTCGAGGAGGGTTTCTCACATGTCGACGATTCGTGTAAATGTAGTAACTCCTGATGGCAAAGTGTATGATGGTGATGTGGATATGGTAGTAGTTCGCACGGTTGAAGGCGAACTAGGTATCTTGCCAAAACATATTCCGTTAGTTGCTCCGCTTACAGTTGGAGCAGTACGCTTGAAAAAAGGCAACTCTGAAGAACAAGTTGCGGTTAGTGGCGGTTTCGTAGAAGTTCGCCCTGATCAAGTAACGATCTTAGCTGAGGCTGCTGAATTACCATCAGCAATTGATGTCGACCGTGCGCGCGCTGCTAAAGAACGTGCAGAAAGTCGTCTCAACTCTACAAAACAAGATGCAGTAGACTTCAAACGTGCTGAGCTTGCTCTGAAGAGAGCGATCAACCGTCTAGATGTCACTGGTAAATAAGAAAGCGGGATGAGCACTCAGCTCATCCTGTTTTTTTGTGGTTGTGATGAGGTGCGGCGTGGTGTTGTTTTCCAGATTTTTGCACCGTTTGTTCGAAAAAAGTGGAAAGTTGTTCGAATTATGCAATTGTTTGTTTGATAAAATGAGTTTTATGTTCGATATATCGCTTGACCATGTTGTACATTCCAATATATTGCTCCGTTTGCTAAAATTATTCAGCGTTTCGCTGGATTAAAGAGAAGATTCGCTGGAAAAATAAATTATTTGCTTGAATTAATTCTATTTTTATTCGATAAACTCCTCATCGTGCTGATCCTCACACCACTCTCACTCACTAATCCGTCACTAATTTGACTTTATTTCATGATTTCATGTGAATATTATCCATGCTATGTATCGTATGATTAGGAGGTATGGATGAGGCTGTGTCATAAGTCATGGATTAGATGACAAACATGACAAAAGATAGGTCTGTACAACTATAAAAATGATGGTAATTCGCTATAGATTTTTTTGCTAAAATCCGTTAAGATGAAAAATGGATTGCTTTGTCCTTGACATTTTTTTTAAGTCAATCGACAAATTTCTACTTACAGTAACACGAGAGAAGGATTGGGACTGGGGGTTAAAACGTTGTTTGAAGGCATAGGCCAGCAAGCACTGATCCACGTATTTGTGAATGTGATGTTTTTAGCAATCACTTGGTGGGCTTTGCAAGCTTTTAAGTTTGATCTATTTGTCAAAGAACCGAATAGCCCGAAAGCAAAAGCGCTTATGATACTCGTCACTATCGCTGTAGCCCAGTTAGTAAGTAGCTTTTTTCTTGATTATTACAATGCTTCAACGATGTTACGGTATTTGTGGTAAGGTAGTTGTTGTTGTCGAGTAATGACTACAACTTCCATGTATGCTTTTACTCCTCAAGGTAAAAATGGTACTAATCAGCTTTATTTGGGGGAGTGAGTCTTATGGGCATGGTACGAATACTATTTTTCGGTTTCATATTTCTTTTAGCAGGGTACAGTTATATGCAGGCAACAACAAGTCACGCACATAACAACAATTTACGTGAAATTGAATCCATTTTAGACTTAGCACAACAAGAAGAATTACATGTTCAAGGGTGGCAGCTGCGTATGAGAGCAGGACAAGGTCAAGTTAGCGATCTTGAAGCGTTTAAGCAGTATGTACATAATTTGAACAGCCAATTCACTGGTTGGAATGTGAGCGACGTACACATGTCTGAGACAGATTGGTCGATCGAGGCAACTCGTCCCTGCGTTTTGGGAGACAGCCAAGAAAGACTGAGTATCTATGCATACGAACAACATGGATCCTATGAAATCATCCACACTTATGAACTGAATGGAACATCAACCAAAGCGCTTGGTGAGAGAGAATTACACGAATTACTTGAAGAGAGAAAAGAATCATTTTCCCTGCAAGACTCGCCTATTTACTCTCAAGTAAGAGCAGTACGACCGGAAGATTCTGAATATGTGCAACCTTCTCTGGGAGACCAAGCAAGAGATTTCGTAAAAAAGCTCGGTGCAACAGAGATTGAATCACTGAATGAAGAAACGTTTGTCTCGGTTTCTGCATACAATGATGTATGGACAGATGCCATTGTCACAAATGGTCACAAGATGAACCTGCAAGTTGCCTTAAGAAGCGGAGAGACAATGGGCTCCGGTACAACCGTGACAATAGGAACGCCTATTATTACGACTGAATATTGATGATATAGAAGAGACTATAATTTCTAGACGCGGAGGGGAATACGTTGGAAAAAATTATTGTCCGTGGTGGCAATAAGCTAGAAGGCACTGTGAAAGTAGAAGGTGCTAAAAATGCTGTGCTACCCGTAATTGCTGCATCGATTTTAGCTGGAAAGGGCACAAGCAAACTTTATGATGTGCCAGAGCTTGCAGATGTATACACAATGAGAGAAGTATTACGTAATTTAAATATTGATGTGGAGTACGTAAACAACACATTTACGGTAAATGCCGAGAAAACATTAAAAACAGAGGCACCATTTGAATATGTTCGCAAGATGAGAGCGTCTTTCTTAGTGATGGGGCCATTACTTGCGCGCGTAGGTAAAGCTCGTATCGCTCTTCCTGGAGGCTGTGCAATCGGATCACGTCCAATTGATCAGCACTTAAAAGGGTTTGAAGCAATGGGTGCGACAGTTGAAATCGGAAATGGTTTCATCGAAGCGCGCATTGACGGCAAGCTTCAAGGAACAAAAATCTACCTTGACTTCCCAAGTGTAGGTGCTACTGAAAACATTATGATGGCTGCGGTCCTGGCTGAAGGAACAACAATCATCGAAAACGTAGCAGAAGAGCCTGAAATCGTTTGTCTTGCGAATTATTTAAATGGTATGGGTGCAAAAGTTCGCGGAGCTGGTACTGGTATCATTCGTATCGAAGGGGTAGAAGAGCTTAACGGTGCTAAACACACAGTGATCGGTGATCGTATTGAAGCTGGTACATTTATGGTAGCGGCTGCTATTACTGGCGGAAATGTGTTAGTTGAAGGAGCAGTAGCAGAGCATCTTCGTCCATTAATCGCGAAAATGCGTGAAATGGGAGTTGAAATCAAAGAAGAGGAAAATGGTTTACGTGTCATTGGGCCTGAAACACTAAAGGCAATTGACATTAAAACAATGCCTCATCCAGGATTCCCGACGGATATGCAAGCTCAAATGATGGCACTTCTTTTAAAAGCAAAAGGCACAAGTGTGATCACTGAGACTGTATTTGAAAACCGCTTCATGCATGTGGAAGAATTCCGCCGCATGAACTCTAACATTAAAATCGAAGGACGTTCAGCGATCATCTCAGGTCCTAACAACCTTCAAGGTGCAGAAGTAGCATCAACAGATCTTCGTGCTGGTGCAGCTCTTGTAATAGCTGGTCTTGTAGCAGACGGTATGACACGTGTAACTGAACTTAAGCACATCGACCGCGGTTATGTAGATCTTGCAGGCAAGCTACAAGCACTAGGCGCTGACGTTGAACGCGTAAAAGAGCAAGTTGAAGAAGAAACGACAACTGAAGATGCTCCATTACGTGTAAACACAAACCTTTAATTAAAAGCCCTTTTCGAAGGGCTTTTTGTTTTGCGGTTTTTGAGCGGGTGACCGTGTGCAAGATGAACGTAGTTGAAACCGGCGCAATTAACGCTTAGATCGACGCTATTCCCTCACCAATTCACGCAATAAACAGCTGAACCAGCGCAATTGCTATCAATTGACACATACGCGCTCACCATCAGCGCAATTCCTCAAGCAACCGATGCAATTGCGCTCGAGAAAAACGCATAAATGTTTCCAAACGTCGCATATCTCCACAACTTATCCACAGTTATGTCAACAAGTTTCCTTATCCATCAATTTAGCCAAAATAAACCCTTTTTATTCTTATATTCTGAATATTACCGCCTATATGCCTCTTTTTTAAAAAT
The DNA here is from genome assembly GCF_000005825.2 of Alkalihalophilus pseudofirmus OF4. Taxonomy (GTDB): domain Bacteria; phylum Bacillota; class Bacilli; order Bacillales; family Bacillaceae_D; genus Alkalihalophilus; species Alkalihalophilus pseudofirmus. Next base: position 3,634,336 of record NC_013791.2, on the reverse strand, counting down.
AAGTCATATTTTTTATAAAGGTTCTATCCAAATAAGTTATCAACAGCTTGTCCACAACTGTTAAAAAGAGAAGCTTCTTACTTCTCTTTATAATCCCAAAGCAGCCGCCAGTCTCCCTCTTCATTTGCGACATATACATATTGAATAAATTGAAAGTGGCCATATGTTCCGCGGTATGTTTTGGTCACTATGACTTCATAAGCTTCCATTTTTTCTGAGTCTTCATAGAGCTTCCAATTCTTTAATTTTTTCGGACGGCTCATATCAAACTCAAACGTATCAACGCCAAAATGATTCATAAATGTATGAGGCCGATCACTTATATAGCGATCCCGTGAGAAATGGCTTTGCATAGATGAGTGAAACAACTCCCAAGAAGAAGAGAACTTGGCTTCCTGCTCAAGAGAGTAAAAGTCATCAACTACCTTTTTCACTTGTCTTGCCTCAGATGGAATTAAGAAAAAAACGACGAGAAAGAAGAGTCCAATGATGACGATGGTTGGTAACATAAGAGGTTGAAGTGGATTTCTTCTACGCAGCATAGACGACCCTCCTTAACATTCTTGAAGCCATTGAAAAGCTACTTTTGAATAGAACGGTTTAATTCCTTCTCGTTTGTTGAGTGCAGTGGAAATGAACAACTGCTGCATGAAGGCTCATATTCAATAACTTCATTTCCTCTCAATCTATTCCAGCATGTACGCATTTATCACTGAAAGAAAGAACTTGTTCTATTAGAGGGGTCTCCCACATAAATTTATATAGAGAATTAAAGATATAATGGAGGCTTGAATATGAAACGGTTACTCATTATCGCAACAATCCTGTGTACGGTTGTACTGATCATTCCTACAATGATGGTGCTAATCGGGGATCGATCGACGCAGCAAATGACGATGCTAGAACCAACGAATCAGAAGCCGGCCGTCTCGAATCAAGTCACTTATGAGCCACAAGCAGATGTATCGATCCAAGTATTTAGGAGCAGCACCGAGCAAGTGGAGGAAGTTCCCTTAGAAGAGTATGTAGTTGGGGTCGTCGCTTCTGAAATGCCTGCTACATTTGAAATGGAAGCATTAAAAGCGCAAGCACTAACCGCGCGAACGTACATTTTAAGACAGATGCTTGAACCGGGAGATGTCGAGGTGCCTGGTGACGCAATGGTTACAGATACGGTGATGCATCAAGTTTATCAAGGAAAAGAAGAGTTGAAGTCTCGCTGGGGAGGCGACTTCGAGCAAAACTATGCACGAATTAAAGAGGCTGTCTTACAAACGCAAGGACAAGTATTAACATATGATGGAGAGCCGATTACAGCTGCCTTTTTTTCAACAAGCAATGGCTTTACAGAGAACTCAGAGGACTATTGGCCAAATCCAATTCCTTATTTAAGAAGTGTAGAGAGCCCGTGGGATGAACGCTCTCCCGAATTTACATCAGAAAAAGTATTCACAAAAGCTGAGGTCGAGCAAAAGCTTGGGGTAAGCCTTCCGGGTGATGGGTCAGTCGGTTCTATTACAGCACGTACCGATGGAGGTCGTGTAGCGTCAGTTAGTGTGGCAGGAAAAGAATTCAGCGGACGTGAAATACGTGACAAATTAGAACTTAATTCATCTGACTTTGATTGGCAGCGTCAAGGAGACCAAGTTGTTATTAAAACAAGAGGATGGGGTCATGGTATTGGAATGAGCCAATACGGAGCAGATGGTATGGCCAAAGAAGGAAAGAACTACGAGGAGATTGTTCATCACTACTATCAAGGGGTAAGCATCCAGTCAATGGAGTCGTATGAAGCGAAGCTGACGGCGAGAGCGGAGTAATATCATCACAAAGAAGAAGACCCTCAATTGGAAGGGTCTTCTTTCGTTTGTGCTTCTTTTTTGAGCCCCAACCAGTTCCCGAGGGTCATCCCTGCTGCAACAAGAACGAGTAAAAGAAGAAAATGAACTGCGCCCGGCTGAAGAAACTCGAACCAATGACCTCCGAATACCATTAACGTAAAGAGTCCTGCAAAGAAGCTGATCGTAGCACCTAAGGTTATCCCGCCAAGGTGGATCCATTTCATTATGTGCTTAAACCAGATCAATCCGGCTATCATGAATAAGAGGGGGATGATGCCGATGTATGGACTGTATACTTGGGGAAGGAAATAAGCAACCTCCAAACTATGTCTCCCTATCATAAGAACAATGTCCACAAGCTTTAATACGAAAATTCCAATTAACGCACCAAATAATAACCCGCCAAGCCGTGACCAGTCTTTTGAATAAGCAGCTATGACGACAGAGCACAGGAATAAAATAAACAATCCGATTAGCGGAAAAACAGGTATTAATAAGAGTGGGAACATCAAAAACCCCAATACAAATAATGCTTTTGAAAAGAAGTCAGCTAACGGTTCAAATAAACTAATGTGTTGAGCGAGCAGGGATCCATAATCAATAATCGTAAAGCTGGCATATAGAAAGGCGAAAAAGGTTAGTACACATAAAACAAAAGCATTAAATAATTTCATACAATAACTCCTTACACCATTTCTCATAGAGTTTTAGTCTAACATTAAATGGAAGCAGGTGAAATCTTTTTTTTTACAAATTACGCATAATACGCATACCTTTGTCGAAAACTAATCTAAAAAATTTTTTCGGTTGAATGTATATATTTCCAGGAATCGGCTCAAACTGGTTGCTGAGGTGATGAGAAATGAGAGAAGAAGAAAATAAACGCTCTTCTAAAAATGAGGAAAATTCATTTGATCTACAAAGCTTCCTAAAGAAGCGCTGGGTAGTTCCCGCAGTCTATTTAGTCGCAGCCGCTGGTGTATTGAGTGCCGTGTTCTTTATGCAAGGTGGAGACGAATCAGCTCTACCAGGCGAAGGAGTCGAAGTGGAAGATCCGTCGCAAGAAGGTATGTATGGTGAAGAAGCAGTAGAAGTTACTGCTGCAAATGAAGTCATCAAAAAGCCAGTTGCAGAAGAAGAAGGAATTGAAGTGGTTGTCCATTATTTTGTTGAGTCAGCATCTGCTGAAGAAAAAGAACTCGCTTTGGTATACTACAATAATGAATACCGTCAAAATAAAGGAATTGATTTTGGTCACGTTGAAAACGAAAGCTTTGATGTAGCTGCTGCTCTAAGTGGAACGGTTGTAAAGTCAGAGAAAGATGCACTTCTTGGATATGTTGTAGAAGTTAGTCACGATAATGGAATCGTTACGCATTACCATAGCTTAGATGGTGTGGAGCTTGAAGAAGGTCAAGTGGTAAGACAAGGTGACGTTATCGGACAAGCAGCCCGCAACTTATATAATCAAGAAGCAGGCGTACATGTTCACTTTGCGATCCGTCAAGACGGAGTTGCTGTCAATCCATCTGATGTATTTGAGCAGCCGATTGATTCAATTGGCGATGCTGTGAAAAAGCAGCAAGAAACGGCTAATGCAGAAGAGGAAGCACCAGCAGAAGGCACTGAGCCTGCAGAAGGTGAAAAAGAAGACAAGCCAGCTGATGAAAATGCAGATGCGCTTGGTGATGAAGACGAAACAGAAGCACCAGCTGAAGACGAAGATGGTGCCGAAGAGTCTGATGAAGAAGAAAATAATATTGGATAATCTTTAAGAGAGCGGCTCACGCATCAAGCGTGGGTCGTTTTTTGGGTTGGTTGGGAGCTCATTCGCCTTATTCTCCACCAACTCGCTAGTCGTATTTTGTCTACAAAAAATAAAAAAGACATTTGTCCTCTCTCTTGACATATTTCAGAATATTTGAAATAATAATGCTTATGAAAAGACTGTTATGGAACACCGCAAGAAGACCTGCTTGGATGTTCCACTATATTTAACAAAATAATGATAACGCTTACATATGGCTCGTATGATCTGTATTAGTACTACTCGAGACTGACTATCCGGTCTGAGTAAACGACATCAAAAATATATTACATAAAAGGAGGGCGCACATGCTGTACGTATTCTTGCTCATCACGGCCTTATCGATCTTCTTTGCTTTTAAAATGAAAAAGCCGCTGATGTTATCTGTTCCATTTGCAGCGATTCTCGTGTACTTTGTCTTTCAAATCGCCATGGTGCCGCTGGGCTTTTTTGAGACCGTCCGGTTTATCTTTGATCTAAGATAGGGAGGAAGCTATGCCGAAACGAAAGAAAACTCAAGTGACACAGCTAAATGCTGAACACTGTACGAAATGTCATCAAGACTCACTCACCTATATTCAAACTGGGCAATACTTTTTCATGCTCAGTATCCTGCCTTTTATCGTGGCTATTGTCTTAACTTTTGTGGTTCATCCAATTTTTCTAGCATTTATTCCATTCATAGCTTGGATGAATTTCAAATCTGCTAAAAAGAAAACACCTCTTAGACGCTGCACAAACTGCCACCACATCATGACCCCACAACAGCTTACACACCAAGCCTAATGAACATTTTACTCTAATAAGGAGGCGATGAAATAAGCAGTCAGTCAGTTAGTTAGTTGGAAAGGAAAAAGGTTGGAAAGTTGGAAAGTTAGAAGGGCAAAAGGTTGGTTAGCTGTTAGGTTTTAGGAAAAGATTAAAGTCTTTAAGAACTTTCTCCTAACCAACTAAATACTAACCACCCAGCCACCCAGCCACCCAATCACCCAACCACCTCAAAAAACCAAAACCAAGGAGGCGTTAACACTTGAAGAAGATTGATAAAAAAGTTGCCGATGCCTATTTTCGTGCGAGAACGACCCTTGTCATTGTCTGTTTGATTATTGGAGGGCTTGTATCATTTGGCGTTGTTGCCTTTGCCGAGTTCTTTGTTACGTTTAATATCATGGGAATGCCTGCTAACTACTTTATGGGGGCACAAGGAGCCGTTGTAACTTTCGTACTCTTACTTTTTGGAAACGCTATCATAAGTGATCAGATCGATAAGAAATATGGAATTAATGAAGAAGAAAATGTTAGAGCAAGTGCAGGAAAAGCACTAGATCACTAAAAAAGAGAAGAGTAAAAGGGGGACATCATTGTGGACCAACAGACGCTAGTATCCGTGTTAATGATCATGGCAACGTTTGGACTTTATATCGGAATTTCCGTATATAATCGAGCTAAAGCAACCTCTGATTTCTATGTAGCAAGCCGAGGCGTACCTCCATTCTGGAACGGTATGGCGATAGGCGGAGACTGGATGAGTGCGGCATCCTTTATCGGGATGGCCGGTACAGTTATGATTCTTGGTTATGACGGTCTTGCCTATATCATGGGTTGGACTGGTGGTTATTTATTCTTAACCTTCTTACTAGCACCACAGCTTCGTAAATACGGCCGCTACACCGTGCCAGAGTTTATCGGTGACCGCTTTGGCAGTAACACAGCACGGCTGATTGCTGCGATTGCAACGATTATCATCAGTTTCACCTACATTATTGGACAATTGTCTGGTTCGGGTGTTGTTATTGGACGAATTTTAAACATTCCAGCCATTTATGGAACGATGATCGGGGTTGTCGTTATTGCGATCTATGCGACGCTTGGCGGAATGAAAGGGATCACTTGGACACAGGTAGCGCAGTACATCATCTTAATTATTGCCTACATTATTCCAATCGTCTTCATGTCGCTTCAAATCACCAGTAATCCATTACCATGGCTTACATACGGAAACATTGTCACGCAATTAGGTGAGCTTGACCGAGAACTGGGGATTTCGGAGTACTTTGCTCCATTTGCCGAGAGTGAAAAATCCCAGTTTATTGCCCTTATGTTTACGTTAATGGTGGGTACAGCAGCCCTCCCTCACGTTATCGTTCGTTTCTACACGGTAACAACGATGAAAGCAGCTCGTTGGAGTGGTGCGTGGGCGCTTGTCTTTATTGCACTTCTTTACTTATCAGCACCAGCATATGCTGCATTCTCACGTTTCATCTTAATGACACGTGTAGCAGGCCAGCCCATTGATGAGCTGCCAGCTTGGACCACAACATGGGTTAATACAGGACTCTTACAAGTAGCCGACCAAAACGGCGATGGAATCCTGCAGTGGGAAGAGATTGTCATTTCGAATGATATCGTCGTAATGGCGACACCAGAGATCGCAAACCTTGGCGTCTTTGTCATTGGTCTTGTCGCAGCCGGTGCGATGGCTGCTGCCTTATCGACTGCTGGTGGTCTATTAATTACGATTTCATCTTCATTTGCTCATGATATTTACTATCGTCTTGTGAATCCAAATGCCAGTGATAAGAAACGTCTTGCTGCAGGTCGTTGGGCGATCGTACTATCTACTATAGTTGCCGGGGTCGTGGCTCTTGATCCCCCTGGGGTTATTACTCAAATCGTCGCTTGGGCATTTGCGATTGCCGGCGGTACCTTCTTCCCAGTTCTCTTACTCGGGGTTTGGTGGAAACGTGCCAACGCAAAAGGTGCCATTGCAGGGATGCTCGTTGGCCTATCCGTTACACTCACATATATTTTACTAGCACGCAGCGGCATTACACTCTTCGGTATTCAAGATACAGGAGCAGGTCTGATTGGGGTGCCGATTAACTTCATCGTTACAATTCTTGTATCGAAAATGACGGCAGCGCCATCTCAAAAACTTCAAGATGATGTCGTAGATTTACGTTATCCTGAACAAATGACGTATAAAGACGGAGAGGTATGGATGGATGAATCCTCAGGTAGATAATCAAATGATTCAAGACATACACACTCACCCGCTATTTGTCGGCACAACAGCCGACGAATTGCGGGATCTCTTAGAAACATGTGAACTCAAACACTACGGAAAATCTCAAAAAGTACTTTACTCCAAGACACCGCGCGAAGGACTTCTGCTTATCCTAAAAGGGGTGGCAGAAGTTTTTGTCAGTGGCAGGGACTCAAATTCAGAAGAGGTATTAGAGGTGCTGCAAAAAGGCGATATGATCGGCTTCTCAAGTCTTGCTGATTTTCTCGGCGAAAAGAGCGAGAATCCTGATCAATATGCAGTCGAGGTCCGGGCAGTAGAGGAGGCTGTTTGCCTGCATATCCCGTACCCGGTCATTGAAGCGCGCTGGCATGATGACACGGTTCGTGACTTTATGCTTCGCCAAGCGTCGATCAGATTGCGTGATATCTATCAATCTCTCGCAGAACAAATGAAACAAGCGAGTCATTTTGGCGAAAGTGAACCGTTTATCCGCCGAATTCATGACGTGATGACCGAACCGGTGATTGTTGTCGATCAGGATGATGATGTGCAAGATGTCGCAGCAACCATGGTCGAGCGCGGCACAAGTTCAGTCGTCGTGTTAAATGACGGCGATCAACTAATCGGAATTATCACTGAAAAAGATCTTGTGGCCCGAGTGGTTGCAAATGGAGGCGGACCAGGGATTGTGGCCAAAGAAGTGATGACCGCTAATCCATTTATAATCGCTGATGATGCCTTCTATTATGAAGCAATGTCGAGCTTTCTTATGAACGGGATTAAGCATCTGCCTGTGATGAGACGCGGCCGTGTTGTCGGCATGTGTACGCTATCGGATCTTCTGCGCAAGAAAAATCGCGGCACGATGGAAATCCTCCATACAATAGAAGAATCTGATTTTGAGACAATTGAGGCAATGAAACCAGCAATCTATGACGTGCTCAGCAATTTAATTCAAGACCGTATTCCAACAACTCATCTGTTAAATGTGATTACGAAGCTGTACGATCGCCTCGTGAAGCATGCGGTAACGCTTGCTGTGCGTGCGGTAGAAGACCGCGGGCTCGGAGCACCGCCTGTCAGGTTCAACTGGTACATGATGGGGAGCGGGGGGCGAGCGGAGCAGTTTATGTTAACGGATCAGGATCACTTCCTCGTCTATGAAGATGTCAGAGATGAAACACGTGAGGAAGTAGAGACCTATTTTGCTGAACTTGGTGGAGAGATTGTGCGTCATCTTGAGCAAGCAGGGTATAAGCGCTGTAAGGGACTGATGATGGCAAGTGAGTCGCAATGGCGCGGTTCGATGAAGAAATGGGAAGAACGTCTGCGTGGCTGGAGTCTGCGCTCGACGAATGACAACATTCTGCTTGGCCATAATTTCTTATCTTACCGTCTCCTGTACGGTGACTCTGAGCTTCATGATCAATTTGTCGATGTGGTAGAAGAGATTTTAACAAAGTCGAAAATCTTCTTATACCGAATGGCAGAGCAGGAGAAAGAGCACCCAGTGCCAACACTTGATCACCCGATTCGCGCTTTGTTCCGTATGAAGCGGGAGTCGATTGATATTAAGATGCATGCCCTCTTCCCGCTCCATCATTGTTTGCAGCTGCTATCCGCTCATCATGGCATATTTGAAGGAACACCGCTAGAGCGGCTCGATCGTTTAGTAGAAATTGATGTATTTGACGCTAAAACAGCTGATGAAATCCGCTTTGCCTATGAGGTGGTTCTATCAATCCGTGTCGATCAAGCATGGCAAAGCTATCAATCTGACACAGAGAGAACGAGCAAAATTCATTTTGCCCATTTGCGTACAAAAGACAAAGAAGAGCTGATGATTGCTTTAAGAACGATTCGCAGTTTGCAAAATCAAACATTAGGCGCTTTTGGAATGTATTAAATGAGCATTACGCGACGACTAGGAGGTGTGTGTCATGATGTTTTGGAAAAAGCAAAAGCTTAATTACCAGCTGCAATCAGAGGTCCCGTTAAACACGCATATTCGTGATTTAACCTTTACGATATTTGATACAGAAACGACAGGATTCGCTATTAACGGGGCTGATCGGATGATTGAAATTGCCGGGGTGCGGGTGGCTGGTTTGGAGGTTCAGGAGCAGACCTTCCAAACGTTCGTCAATCCAGATCGAGAAATTCCAGAAAAGATTACGAGCCTGACCGGTATTTCCGGGGAAAAGGTGAAAGATGCGCCGTCCTCACTCGAAGCTCTTGAGCGATTCTTTCAATTCAATGAAGACATTGACAGCAAGCTTTGGGTTGGCCATTATGTCAGCTTTGATATGATGGTCGTCAAAAAGGAGCTTTTGCGTCATAAATACACATACGACACCCCCCTAGTCGTCGATACACTCGATTTAATCGGTTACCTCAACCCGTCACGTGACATGCGCGACCTTGAGGTATATGCGCTGCAATTCGGCACCCTCGTCTATGAGCGCCATCAAGCGCTAGGAGATGCGATGACCACCGCCCATCTATTCTGTGAGCTGATGCGTCATCTAGAAGACCGGGGCAAGACGACGCTCGCTGATCTAATGGAGATCGGCAGCTCCACAACAAAAGGTGTAGTGTTTTAATAGAGGAGGAAAAACGCGGCCGAGCCGCGTTTTTTTTTGTTTAATGCGATTTTAGGCGGCGGGAAGGTGTTGACTGAGAGTGACGCTATTACAGCCTATACTGACGCATAACCCGGCCAGAGCGGCGCAATAAGCTAGGAGACAGGCGCAATAAGTGTCAACCGGCGCAATAACAGCGCATACCGATGCATATACTTCATCAAGCCGCGCAATCACGGCCGAGAGCAGCGCATAAAGAGCCTGAACCGGCGCAAACCACTCCGCCCGAAGCTCCCCACACCACTATGCAACCCCTGAAAACACCCTCCAATCACCCAAATATGTAAAAAAAGTCTGAAAATAGCCCTCGTCCTCTTTAAAATGTGGTATATCTGCTTAATTTCCCTAATAAACTGTACCAATCACCAACACAGAATTAGGGAGGCGAGACGTGTGCACGATTACATCAAAGAGCGAACGATCAAGATTGGCAAGTATATCGTCGAGACGAGAAAAACGGTGCGGACCATTGCAAAGGAGTTTGGGGTATCCAAAAGTACCGTTCATAAAGACTTAACAGAACGCTTGCCAGAGATCAACCCAGAGCTCGCAAATGAAGTAAAAGAAATTCTTGAATATCACAAATCTATTCGTCATCTTCGGGGCGGCGAAGCGACGAAAGTGAAATACAAGAAGACACAAGAAGAGCCTGTACAGCAAATTGTAAAAAGTCGTCAATAATTTGCAGAAATTATTATCCCTGTCTGAACAATCTGTGATAAAATTTACAATTAGGTATATCGTAATCAGTAGATACGATCATGTTCGGTAAAACAGGGAGGAAAAAGAATCATGTTTGGTAGAGATATTGGAATTGATTTAGGTACTGCGAACGTTCTAGTCTATGTAAAAGGTAGCGGTATTGTCTTAGATGAGCCCTCAGTAGTTGCAGTCGATACACAGTCAAAGAAAGTTCTAGCTGTCGGAGAAGAAGCGTTCCGCATGGTTGGACGCACACCAGGAAATATTGTTGCCATGCGCCCAATGAAGGACGGCGTCATCGCAAACTTTGAAATGACAGAATCGATGCTGAAGCATTTTCTTGGCAAGATTAATGTCAAAAGCATGTTTTCAAAGCCGCGCATTTTAATCTGCTGCCCGACAAATATTACATCTGTTGAGCAAAAAGCGATTCGCGAAGCAGCTGAGAAGAGCGGCGGGAAGAACGTGTATTTGGAAGAGGAACCGAAAGTTGCTGCAATCGGAGCCGGAATGGATATTTTCCAGCCAAGCGGTAACATGGTAGTCGACATAGGCGGTGGGACAACAGATGTTGCTGTTCTTTCAATGGGTGATATCGTCACCGCCTCTTCCATCAAAGTAGCTGGTGACAGATTCGATTCTGACATCTTAACTTACATCAAAAAGAGGTATAAACTTCTTATCGGAGAACGTACAGCTGAGAACATTAAGATGCAAGTCGCAACAGTATTTCCGGGTGCGCGTGAAGAGGAAATGGAGATTCGCGGACGCGATATGGTAAGTGGACTTCCTAAGACAATTACGGTACACTCAAAGGAAATAGAAGAAGCGTTGCTTGAATCGGTTTCATATATTGTACAAGCTGCAAAGCAAGTCCTTGAGCAAACGCCTCCAGAGCTGTCAGCAGACATCATTGATAGAGGTGTTATTCTTACAGGCGGCGGAGCTCTTCTACACGGTATCGATCAGCTTCTAGCAGAAGAGTTGAAGCTTCCGGTGCTTGTAGCAGAGGATCCAATGCATTGTGTGGCAAAAGGAACAGGCATCATGCTTGAGAACCTTGACCGCATATCAAAGAAAGTTAAAATTTAACAAAAACCTAAAACATACCGATACATGTGGCATAGGGACGAATCCATGCCGCATGTTTTCGTGCTTAATAATATAAACAGTGAACCAAGGAGGAACACGATGCTTAGAGGATTGTACGGCGCAGCAGCAGGGATGATTGCCCAACAGCAGCGCCAAGAAATGCTGACCAACAACCTAGCCAATGCGAATACTCCAGGATACAAAGCCGACCAAGCATCACTGCGTGCGTTTCCAAACATGCTGATCAAAGCAATGGATACGCAAGGACCAAAAGGCGCATCTGCTCCGATTATCGGAGAACTCGCAACAGGTGTCTATTTGCAAGAACGCATGCCGAACTTTCGTCAAGGAGACATCAATGAAACAGGCAATTCAACCGATATTGCACTGCTTCAAGGTGTACTGCCTGAAGGAGAGTCAGGGCGTCCGGGTGCTTTATTTTATACGATTCAATCTAATGATGAGATCCTATACAGCCGTAACGGAAACTTTACGATAGACGGAGCTGGCTTTCTGACAACGACGGAAGGGCAGTATGTTCTTGGAACGAACGGCGAGTCGCTTCAAGTCGGTGATGAGAATTTCACGCTTGACCCAAATGGTACAATAACGTCATCAGATGGTGCAGTGATTGGCCAAATTAACGTGGCTTACGCAGAAGACCCAATGTTGCTTGTGAAAGAAGGAGACGGCCTGCTTCGTTATACAGAAGAAGGTGAGCTGCCGACTGCAATTGGAAATGCCGAGATCAACTATCAGCTCCAGCAAGGCTTTATTGAACGCTCAAACGTTGATGCCTCACAGACAATGACGGAAATGATGAATGCATACCGCTCATTTGAAGCGAACCAGCGTATTCTTCAAGCTTATGATCAAAGCTTGGATAAAGCCGTTAATGAAGTCGGGCGGTTAGGCTAATGGCTGAACAGAAAGTGAGGATAGAACGATGAATCTTTCGATGATATCAGCTTCTGTAACCATGGGGCAGCTGCAACGTAAAATGGATACACTTTCACATAACATGGCAAACAGCAATACAACAGGCTTCAAGCGCCGTGAAGCAACGTTTTCAGACCTGTTATTCCAGCAGGTTAATAATAACACGGACACACGCTATGAAACCGGCAGGCTGACGCCAAACGGAATCCGCGTCGGTGCAGGAGCAAAGATTGCCCAGACCGCTCTTCGGATGGAGCAGGGGGCCATTCAAAATACAGACCGCCGTCTAGATTTTGCTATCACCCAGCCTAATCACTTTTTTGAAGTTCAATCTGTTGAAAATGGACAAGCTGTTAATAGGTTGACGCGTGAAGGGGCTTTTTATCTTAATGAAGATCCTGATAATCCTGGTCAGCTTACCATTGTCAATGCAAATGGTGAATATTTATTGGATGGTGGAGGCAACCGATTTACATTGCCTATGAATTTCTCAGATATTCAACTTTCCCCAACTGGAGAACTGCGTGTGACATTAAATGATAATGTAACAACGGAAGAACTTGGTCAAGTGCAGCTCATCCATGTGCTTAAACCTCACTTGCTTGAGGCAGTAGGAGACACACATTTTACAATCCCAAACCTTGAGAACTTGGGATTAATGGATGCAGATATGTTTGAACAAGTTCCAGGTGATGAAGGAAGACTGATGCAGAATGCTCTTGAACAATCAAACGTGAACATTGCTCAGGAGATGAACGAATTGCTGCAAACCCAGCGACACTATCAATTCAATGCACGTGCCCTTTCTATGGCAGATGAAATGAACGGTTTAATTAACGGGATCCGCCGTTAAGGATAACCGCGTTTGTGCAAATGAGGAGAAGAAAATGACTGAACAAGAGAGACAACCAACGACAACTGAACAAGAAGCGGCTAAGACAGAAGTAGAAAACACTCCTGTTGCAGCGGGTAAGGAGGAAGAACCGAAAAAGAGACGATTTAGTTTGCGCAGAAAAGGTCCAAAAAAAGAGCGCATCCGTCTGATTCCTATCTGGCTCCGTCTTATTATCGTAACCGTTCTTGTCGGCGGCAGTCTTCTTCTTGGAATCATTATTGGCTACGGGGTCATCGGCGATGGCGACGTGTCTGACGCCCTCAAACCAGAAACCTGGTACCATATTCTTGATATGATGCAAGGGAATTAGTGAGTGAAAACCACCTTTTGAGGTGGTTTTTTGTTTTGGGCTGATGTTAGAGTGAGGTCAACAGGCGCAATCACACCTCAACTAAATACAATTCCAGCTTACACCGACGCAATAGCGTCTTTAATCGGAGCATAAACAGCCGACTGACGCAATAACCCTTTGTACCCACGCAATAACCCTATAGATAGGCGCAATAGCCAAGCACACCCGCGCAATAAGCCTCTGAGCCGGCGCAATTCTCCCTGCACCTTTCCATCCAGTCAACCCGGCCGCTCCTCCTCACCAACCTTATCAAAAAATTTTGTCACAAAATAAAGGGTTTTCCCGACCTTAGTCGAATAATTAACTTTACCAATTATCAGGAGGCCTGCATATGATCCGAAAACAGCGCGAAACCCCAATTCATCTGCTTCAAATTGAAGCCCTTCATAGAAGACTAGCCCCTCACCATTCCAAAAAGAACGCAATAGAAGAAGAACTGTACAAGTACCAAGCCGGTTTAAAAGGTGAACAATCCCTCGATTACTTCCTCGACCCGTTTAACAGCGATCAATATTCCGTGCTGCACGACATCAGGCTTCCTTTAAACGGTCAACATTTTCAAATGGATTCTATAATCATTGCTCCAGCATTTATTCTCATTCTCGAGGTGAAAAATCTATCCGGCACGCTGCATTTTGATCTAGAATACAACCAGCTGATCCGTTCCATACAAGGAAAGGAAGAAGTATTTCCAGACCCCATCCTGCAAGTGGCAAGACAAGAGCAGTTCCTCGCCGAATGGCTGAAGCAGCAAGCTTTCCCTGACATTCCTATCTATTCACTCATCCTTGTAGCAAATCCAAATTCTAAAATCGAAGTAAGCGGCGGTACACGTGAGCAGCGCTTAAAGATCCTCCACCTGGCCAAAGTGCCGTATGTCCTCTCCGAACTTCTTCAGAAAGGCTCGCCATCAAAATTATCCGATAAGCAATGTGAAGCCCTCATTAAACAGCTGATAAGTCAGCACACTTCCTACACACCAAATATTTTAAGCTACTTTAAACTTCATCCAAACGAGCTTTTAACAGGCATCCACTGCGCTTACTGCAATGCGCTTCCGATGCGGAAGGTATATGGCGGCTGGTTATGCGCATACTGCAATTATCACTCGCGTACGCCGTTTGTCGATGCGCTCACCGACTACCGATTGCTCATAAATGAATCCATCACAAATAAAGAGCTCAGGCGTTTTCTAGGCGTGCCGACACGAAATATTGCCAACAAAATCTTAAGACAGCTTACACTAAAGCGAAACGGCATCACAAAAGGGACCTCTTACAGCTTAGAGAGAATTGGATTGAAGTAATCTGAGGCGAGGGCTGGTGCACGGTGTGGCATCACGAGGGAATCGGCGCAATTATAGCCGGAGTCAATACAATAGTCTGGTCAACCGGCGCAATCCGGCCTGAGACTGACGCTATTAGCAGCAATTGGCGCAATACCACCGCGGGCCGACGCAATTACAGTCTGAACCCGCACAATTACCCAAGCAACTAGTCAAATAACCCCTCCAACTGACGCAATTACCCGTACGTCCATCCACCGCCCACCCATCCGCCTCATGCCCACGCACCTCTCATATGCTATAATAAACTCATCCAAATCCCACCACTGAAAGGAAGTCTAACCATGAGCGAATTAACAATTGAAGAAATCAAAGAGATTATTCCGCACCGCTATCCATTTTTGCTGATTGACCGTATTCTTGAGATTACTGAAGGCGAACGAGCAGTAGGACTCAAAAATGTCACAGCGAACGAAGAATACTTTAACGGACATTTCCCTGACTATCCGGTTATGCCTGGTGTCCTCATTATTGAAGCACTTGCACAAGTCGGTGCAGTAGCCATGCTAAAAAAAGAAGAAAACCGCGGCAAGCTCGCATTTTTCGCAGGTATTGATAACTGCCGCTTTAAGCGTCAAGTCGTACCAGGCGACCAGTTGAAACTAGAAGTAGAGATCACACGCCTTAAAGGACCAATCGGCAAAGGACATGCAATTGCCACAGTAAACGGCGAGGTTGCAGTTGAGACAGACATTATGTTTGCCATCAAAAATGCTTAAACAGCCTCTGTAAAGGCCGGCCGAACACATACATAGCAACGCACACAATCTCCAACCGGCCGAACGGCTTGCTTGCCGCATAAAGAACCGGGATGAAGCCGGCAAAACAAAAACAGCCCTGTAACTATTGGTATATCAGCGTTCGACTAGGATTCGACATAATCCTAGTTTGTGATAAACTGTGTGACACCTTGGGAAGATGCCTAGATCTTACCAAAAAAACCTGCAACCTATAGACGATTGCGCATAAGCTTGGTAGGATGTACACAGACTAACAGCAAGGCAAATGAGTCACGCACTCATAAACCCAATACGTTAGTCAGATAAATAATCAGGGGGTATTATCAATGAAAAAATTTATGATGACAACAGCAGCAGCTGTATTATCTTTAAGTGTATTAGCAGCATGTGGAGAGCCAGCAGATGAGCCGGCAGTAGACGAGCCAGTAGAAGATCCAGCAATGGATGAGCCTGCTGAAGATCCAGCAATGGATGAGCCAGCTGACGAAGAGCCAGCTGACGAAGAGCCAGCTCTAGATGAAGAGCCAGCTGAAGACGAAGAAATGGATATCGAAGAAGAAGATGAAGAAGCTACTAACTAATTCTAGTCTGATTCTACAATACAAAAACCCCGCTTAGGCGGGGTTTTTTTCTGTGGTTATGAACATGGTTTCAGGGTCTGGTAGGTGAAAATCAGTTTATCTAACTCCTCACTTATCTGCAATACTTCTTTTGAGTTCATCCCGAACCTGAGTGCTGAGACATGTAGCTCTTCACGCTTGGATTCGATCACTAAAAGCAAGCTCTCTTTATTCATAGTATTCACCCGTTATGGTTGATTTTTTAGCCGTTCTCTCCAAAAATATAAGTATACTTATTAGTAGTTATTTCCTATTCTACTGGATTTTCCATGGGAATACCACTATTATTTGAACAGATTTCAGTATTTTGTCCATTTAAGAAAAACAAAAAAGGTGATGACAGCAATTAGTCATCACCTTTTATTCGTTTGATTCAATTGGCAGTTCGAGATGCTCTCTTAGCTCATTAGACATTTCTTTACGGTCTTCATCCGAAACAATCACATAATAAAGACCGTCAATCCGTTCGTTTTCGCCTTGTAGCGCTAGCTGCTCTACCTGATGCCTTGCCCCGCGGTAGTTTGATTGGATCGTCCACATTTCACTTAACGTTAAATCCGTCCGTACTGATCTACCGACCGCATCTAGTATGTCTCCAGCTCGTGCAATGGAAGAGATATCGGCAGCTTCTAGAATCACTGCTTCCACAATTTCACGCTGACGATCATTCCGGCCAAAATCTCCCCGTGAATCTTCCTTTCTCATACGCGAGTAAGCAAGAGCTTCCTCGCCGCTAAGCTTCTGCTCACCAACTGGGAACCGGTAGCCGCTTTGGCTGAACTCAAAGTCATTATCAATCGTCACCCCGCCAAGAGCATCGACAATACCAACGAAACCTTCCATATTAATGCTCACATAATGGTCAATCGGAATATCTAAGAAGTTCTCAACGGTGTCAATCGCCATTTCAACCCCGCCCCACGCATAGGCGTGATTAATCTTTTCAACCGTTCCGCGCCCGATGATATCTGTTCTGGTATCACGCGGAATGCTGAGCATTTTAATCGATTCTTTTTGTGGGTTGACTGTGAGCACAATCATCGTATCCGACCGCCCTTTAAGCTCTTCTCCAGATGAATCCACGCCAGAGATTAAAAAGGAGAGAGGCTCCTGGTTTTCAACATCCACTTTGACCTCGCGTTTTTCTGATTTCTCTTCCTCACGCTCGATCGGCTCATACATGTCTTGCGCGGTCTCATTTACCGACGCCCACAAATAGACCCCGTATCCTGTTATTGAAAGAAGAATGATAGCCGCAATCACTAGTAAGACTCGTTTCATCGACATTCCTGCCCCCCGTATAAGTTGTTCTTTGTTATAATGTACTTCATTATATAGGAAAATGGCTGTCGATGGAAATGGACGTCGCCTGCATCATCAATTAAAACAACTCTCCATTCACTAAACGGTACAATACTTCCTCATCCGTCAACGTACTTGCTGCGGATCCGGCCTTCTCACGTGCCTTCTGAAGCGTGCCAGAGTAATGCAGCTGTCCTTCTTTTAAGACACCAATTTCATCACATAAGAAAAGAACTTCAACTACATCATGTGTCGTGTATAATGGTCTTGCCATCTTGCGCTAACTGTTTGATCAATTGATTGATTTCATATTTGGATTGAAAGTCTATCCCGACAGTTGGCTCATCCATTAGGAGAATTTCTGGGTCATGGAGGAGGGCGATCACAATGTTTAATTTTCGCTTCATCCCACCAGATAATGTTTTGACTTTATCATGAGCACGATAGCCAAGCCCAATCATCTCTAGATGGTTAATCAGTGCTGACTTAGTGAGCTTTTTATTGGAAAATGCACTCCAGTACTGAGCATTCTCGAGCACGGTTGCTTCCTCTCAAATCGATAACTCTTGAGGTACATAGCCGATCAGCTCACGAATAGGCTTTATTTGCTTTTTTATATCAAAACCCGCGATGGTGATTTCTCCTCCAGAAGGCTCCATGACCGTTGCTAACAATTTAAGGAGGGTTGATTTCCCAGACCTATTCGCGCCAAGAAGACCGTAGATTTGTCCTTCTTTAGCAGATAATGATAGGCGATCAAGGGATTTATTCTTCCCGTACGATTTAGAAACATTTCTTACCTCGATCTGATTCACTTCAACCATTCTCTTCCCTCCAATCGTTTAATCGCTAATGTGAGCATGACACAAGTGGCAATACCATTCACAATTAAGGATAAGGGTGAAACGGAATCCACATGCATCACCGCAAAATGTGGAAGATACGCAGAGATCGCTCGCAGGACCTCAGCTAGTTCATGAACAGGGATGAAACTTCCCCCTAAAAGGCTTAAGCCGACGACCACCATCATGCCAAGAATATAATACAAGATTTTTGCTCCAGGCCGCGAGCATAAAGGAAAGGGCCATACTTACACATACAAACAGCATCATGCTTAAGAATAAGCTCACACTAGGCGCAGCTTTATGTAACGATAGTAAGATAAAATACGAAGCCGAAGCTTGCAGAATAAAGAAACTGACATACACAATAAACTGAACGAATAAATAGTTTCGTAATCCAGCAAACGTAGAGCGAATTCGCGGAAAGATCACCTGTTTTTCCCGAAGCACCCAATCTGATAGAACAACGCCAATCAACAGTGTGAAAAAGGTCCACATCCCTAAATACGGGTTTAACCACTGTTTTTGAACGTCACTTACCGCACCGTCACTTGAAACATCTTTATACTCGATCGTAAGCAGCGGCTCAGGGTCCCACTGGCTTTCGCTGTATTCAAATGTCCTTTGCCACACCACATTTTCTTCCGCATCAAGCGGCAGCTCTAATAAAGCAGATAAAACGAGGACGCGGTCAGCAGCATTCACACTGCTTGACAGTCTCGCTGCCATACTAGCGATGACCTCATTTATAATTCCAGTCGTTAAAGACTGAGGCGCGGTCCACACCTCAATCATCTCTTGCCTGTTTCCCTGTTTTAAAGCGGCTTCAAAGTTCTCCTTAATCACATAAACTGAATCGACTTCATGTCTCAAGAGCATTTCCCGGGCATCTTCCCTGGTGGTTGTAATCACAGAGATCCGGTCTTGGCTGGAAAGGTGTGTGACAACAAATCGTGAAAAGACCTCACCGTCCTCATCTACCAAAGCAATCGGAATAGCGATTTCTTGTTGTCCTTTTTCAAGGAGAGTGCCAAAAAGCAGCATCCCGCCTATAGGTACCAAGAAAAGGAGCAGCAAGACAGCCGGCTTATAAAAAAGTCTGGAGAGAACCATACGCAAAAGCTTCATGACTATCTCGCTCCTTTCTTGGCCAATATGCCGGCTGCAGCTTCCTCAGGAGACAGCTCCATGACCAATTCGCGTAAGCTCAGCGTTGTATCGCTATGTTCATAATCTACTTTCCCGTTATCAGTAAAGTACTCATCTTTCAATGAATCCATAAAGAAGGTTGAGTATCTAGATTGAAGAGCCTCTTGTTCTGCTTCTGAGAGCTTATAGTCTTCTAAGCTGTACTGCGCGGATTCCAGGCTTTCTATGCCATCATAAAATGGGTAAAACATACGCATGAAATCACCGTATTGATCAAGGTTGATATAGAAGTATTCATCATAGAGGAAGGGAACCTTTAATCCCATTTTTAGCTGACTGAGCTACGGTTCGGGATGAGAGTTGGTTTTGTATTCTTCCTATTAGTCTTACATACGAGCAACCTTTTATAGTAAAATAGAAACAGCTTGTCATAGGAGGTACACATCATATGAAGAAATTTTTAATCGCAGCAACAGCGGGCGCAATGCTTTTAGCAGGCTGTTCTGAAGGCGAAGAGCAAACGGATGTAACGGAAGAGACTGAGGAAGTAAACGAGGAACAAGAGATAGAAGAAACAGAAGCAGGAGAAGATTTTGCTGAAGGTGAACCGGTAGACAGCGCGGACTATATTGAAGACGGAGCGCCGATTACGGCAAATATTGAGCAGGAGGCAGGCGTACTAGGCGCACAAGTATTTGTAGATGGAGACACAGCAGTCGGCTCTCTTATGCTAGATGAAAGTGTCGAAGAAGAGCGAGTCGAAGCCCTTGCTCAAAACTTTGCCGAAGAAATAAAGGCTGCACATGAAGATAAAGCGGCTAATGTGCAAGTTGTACAGAATAATGAAATCGTAGCAGATATTACGATTGAATAAGGTGGAATGCGATGAGCGGAGGCTTGTCGCATTTCTTTTTTTATTATTTGAAAATTTATTATTGAAACAGATATGCATATCTACCACGGGACCAATCCATTAGCTACGTATCCGCGTATTATTGGACATGAAGTGACAGGTGAAGTCGTCAAAGCGGGGGAGAGTGTGTCCCGTTTAAAAGAAGGCGATAAGGTGGTACTAGAGCCAATTGATACATGCGGCGAGTGCTATGCATGCCGTAATGGCCGAGCAAATGTGTGCGAAAAGCTTGAAGTATATGGTGTACACCGCGACGGCGGCATGCAGGAATATATGGTCGTAAACGAAGCTCACCTTCATAAAGTTGATGCATCGATTCCCTTTGAAGATTCGGTATTAGTAGAGCCATTTACGATCGGGGCACAAGCGAACTGGCGCGGAAATGTCCAAAAAGGTGACACCGTGTTAATTCAAGGAGCAGGTCCGATTGGCATCTGCTGTCTCAAAGTGACAAAGCTGCTTGGAGCCACATGCTTTATCACCGATCTAAGTGAAGAACGATTAGACTTTGCCGTAAAGTGCGGAGCAGATAAAGTGATTCATGCTGGTAAAGAGGATGTAGTGGAGACGGTAATGGAAGCAACGGCTGGTGAAGGGGCCAATGTTGTCATTGATGCGGTATGTCTCCCGCAAACATTCGAATTAGGCATCCACGCAGCATCCATTGCCGGACATGTTGTGGTACTAGGGTTTGATGAGCGTCCATCAACGATCTCTCAACTTCCAATTACTAAAAAAGAATTAACGATTGTCGGATCACGTCTGCAAACGAACCAATTTGAAAAAGTCATTAAGTGGATGGAAGAAAAAGAGCTGAATGTAGATGAAATGGTCACACATACCTTCTCTATTGATGAGATTAAAGAAGCGATGTCTTTCATTGAAAACAATCCAAATGAAGTACGAAAAGCAGTAATCTCCATGTAAGCACGATCTGCCCGCCCAATTATCGGGTGGGCATGATGTGTTGATTCGCAACTAACTTGATAAAAGGAGAATGATCATGAAAAGCTATCAAACTTTACAAAAAATGATCGATGCCGGAATTACAGCTGTTGTTCGCGGAGATACGTTTGAAGAGGCAGCGACGATTGCCAAAGGGTGTATTGAAGGCGGCGTGACATCCATTGAAGTAACATTCACCACACCAATGCGCCGCTTCGGCGATCCGGAAGATCTGCTCGGCACATTGCTGTGGCTGGCAGATGAGAATATGTCTGGATTCGTTACAGGCATCACCGTACCAGTAGACGGTGGGTTTATGGCGTATTCAGGGGTTTAATGATGAGGGCACAACCGCTGGGGCGGTTGTGTTTTCCATATATTTGCTGCGTTTGCTAGAAAAGTGGTGGAGTTTGCTAAGATAAATGGTGAAATCGCTGGATTAGGATTAATTTTGCTAAAATAGTTACTATAATTGCTAGAATCACAACCTTATCCAATAAGAAAAAAGGACAAACCACTCAATTTGTCGAAGTTCTTCCTCTATTAAACCTCTAACCAAAGCAAAGGAGCCCTATATGATTGCCAAACCTCGCAAAATCCCGATTCATATTGACAAATTAGAAGCTCTCCTCCGCCGAATCCCCGCTCATCATCCCAAAAGGCCTCACATTGAAGCCGATCTCGCCAAGCGAAAAGCTGGATACAAAGGGGAGTCCACCCTCGATTA
The DNA here is from genome assembly GCF_000005825.2 of Alkalihalophilus pseudofirmus OF4. Classification (GTDB taxonomy): domain Bacteria; phylum Bacillota; class Bacilli; order Bacillales; family Bacillaceae_D; genus Alkalihalophilus; species Alkalihalophilus pseudofirmus. Next base: position 3,612,455 of record NC_013791.2, on the reverse strand, counting down.
TCACCTTAGCTTTCTGCCGCCAAAAGAGTACATCATTCTCCATGACCTTCGTCTACAAAGCGGCGAATATTTCTTTCAAATTGATACACTCATCCTCACTCCAACTTATATCCTCATCATCGAAGTGAAGCATCTCTATGGAACGCTCTCATTTGAACCCGAATTTCAGCAGCTCGTCCGCACAACTCCTGATGCAGAAGACACTTTTCCAGACCCCATCATCCAAGTCCAAAAGCAAGCTAGTCAACTTCGCCAATTTATAAAGAAACATAAATTGCCGGATATACCGGTTGAAACGCTAGTGGTCATAACGAACTCACAAAGCCGGATTTCTCTCTCAGACTCAACAACCTATACAAGAAAACATGTAATACGCGACACGGTTTTGGTGAAGCGGATAGAGAAGCTTAGCGAGCGATATACCACACTCATTCTCGACCCAAAGCTACTCAAAAAAATAACAAGGCTCTTAAAAAACTCGCATATGCCATCAACATTTGAACCGCTCGAATTTTACCGAATTGAGCTAGACCAACTATTAGGTGGGGTCCACTGCCCGAAATGTGATGCCCTCCCGATGAGGAGATTACACGGAAAATGGCTATGCCCAAGCTGCTACTACCAATCAAAATTAGCACATATAAATAGCTTAGTAGATTATGTATTACTCGTAAGTGACACGATTACGAATAGGGAAGCATGTGAATTCCTGAAAATAGCGAAAGATACTGCGAGGAGAATGTTAAAATCATTAAAAACTGTAGAGACTGGTACTACGAAGGATAAAAAGTTTGAGTTGGTCATAGATAATCTAGTAAAAAGCATAAAAAAAGAAGACATCTAATGAAGAAGATGTCTCCTTATTGGAACTACAGAAGAGTGTAGACGCTTAATTCTAGCAAACGAAACTTTTTATTTAGCAAAGGTCATAAGCATTTTAGCAAATAATTAAATAATCCAGCGAAAATCATCATTATTTTAGCAAACCCATACATTTAATGGGAAAACAAAAAGGCTGCAGCATCACGCTGCAACCTCCTCTATCAATCTTTATTTCGCCTCAACCACAGCATCCAAACTCGCCGCTGGTCCAAAGAACTCATAATATACGCGCTCGTCGCTCACGCCCATTTCAGCTAAATACTGCTTCATCACTCTCATAAATGGAATGGGTCCGCAGAAGTAGAAGTCAGCCTCAGCCGCCACGTCACCTGCTGCAGCTTTGAGCCATTTCAAATCAATCAAGCCTTTAAGATCGAACGCACCTCGCTCAACGTCGGCCTCTGTCGGATTTGCATAGACAACATAATTCTTAACCTGTCTATTCGCACCAGCAAGCTCTTCCACATGCTTGCCAAATGCTTGCACCGCACCGTTTTCAGCTGCGTGGATGAAAATTACTTCACGCTCAGGCTGCACTTCAACCAATGTGTTCAGCATGCTCAACATTGGTGTCACGCCGACACCGCCGCCAATGAGGACAACCGGCTTCTCAGAATCTGTATTTAAAACGAAATCTCCGGCTGGTGCTGTCAGTTCAACTTTATCGCCTTCAACCACTTTTTCATGCAGATAGCTTGATACGACGCCATCATTTTCATGCTTTACGCTGATTCGGTAATAATTTTTTCCTGAAGCATCAGATAAGCTGTATTGACGTAGATGAGTATACTCGCTGTCCCGAGGCTTCACTTTAATAGTCACATATTGGCCCGCTTTAAATTCAGCAATCTTTCCACCGTCATATGGCTGTAAGTAGAAGGAGGTAATCACATCGCTCTCGACTACTTTTTTAGCGACGACAAATTCACGGAAATCAGCCCAGCCGCCAGCTTGATTTTCAGCTTCTTCATACATTTCTTTTTCCACGCCGATAAAGGCATTAGCAATCACGCCGTACGCCTCGCCCCAGGCAGCAAGAATTTCATCAGTAGCCGCATCGCCCAGCACCTCAACCATCGCATCAAGCAATGTTTCACCGACAATCGGATAATGCTCAGCTTTAACGCCAAGACTTCTATGCTTGTGACCAATCTTTTTTACAATCGGAATGATCTCTTCTAAGCGGTCAATATGAAGAGCTGCCGCATACACTGAGTTTGCCAACGCTGTTTGCTGACGGCCATGCTTTTGATTCGCATGATTAAATATATTTAATAGTTCAGGGTGACGCTCGAATAATAGTTGATAAAAACGAGTCGTAATCTTTGTTCCGTGGACTTCCAATACAGGAACCGTAGACTTTATAATAGAAATAGTTTCTTTAGATAACATATGCACTCGCTCCTTTTCGTCTCTGTTTTCTACACTTATAAGTATAGTCGGCTGAGAAGTGGGAGGGTGTGATATACATCACAATAGATGTGACTAACTGGTGAAATCGAACAGGTGAAAGGAGGGACCTACGTGTTAAATAACGATACGATTAAGGAATTACTAACTCATTTTCCACTCTTTAAACGGCTAAACGATACGGCGCTCGATCAAATTGTTGATATTTCAATTTATCGCAAGTGGGGGCGGGGCAGCCATATTTTTATGCAGGATGAGCCGATTGAAAATGTGTATTTCATTTACAGGGGCCGCATCAAAATTTATAAAGCTGATAACCGCGGACGCGAGCAGATTGTGGCGATCTTGCGAGAAGGCGAGATGTTTCCTCATGTCGGTTTCTTCAGAAAAGGCGGCTATCCGGCTTATGCGCAGGTGGTTGATCATGCCCAGCTTGTCGTTATTCCGATTGGTAATTTTGAAGACATTCTCCGCAAAAATCCAGAGCTGTGCATCCAAGTGTTCCATGTGCTAGGGGAGAAGATCGTTGACTTGCAAGACCGTCTTGAAGCACAGATCGTCAACAATACATACGAACAAATTATTAAACTGATTATCCGCCTCGGCGAAACGAACGGTGAGCCTGCAGAAGACGGAACAACAGTGATCAAATCTGATTACACCAATCAGCAGCTAGCAAAAATGATTGGTACGACGAGAGAAACGGTTAATCGCACGCTGACCAAGCTCCGTAAAGAAGGCCTATTAAAAGAAAACGAAGAAAGCAGGCTCTGTTTTGTTCGCGAAGAAATGGAGGGGAAGCTCTACGGCGAGTAGTGTTTTCTCTTCAATAAATAAAAAAGACCTAGTCCGCTCCTATCTTTCGACAACCTCTCATAGTCTTATGTGCAACCGATTGCCTATTTTTCAGAAAATTGTTGCATTATAAAACAAGACCATACTACAATAAAAAGCAGTAAGCGGTTTCAAGACTGCTATAATCTAGGAAAAAGAGAGGAGAATAAGATGAAAAAGAGTGTAGTGTTAATCATGGTATTAAGCCTTTTATTATCGCTGTTTGTGCAACCGTTTGCACAAACGAATACTGCGGAGGCTGCAGGAGACCAAGTATATGATAAAGTCGTTCTACGCGGGGAATCTCCGCTGCGCTGGGACGGGGAGAATCACCCGCTCACATTTGATGAGTCAGAAGGCTTATGGAAAAGCGAGCCTGTTACTCTATCCGGCGGAATTCAGTTTGAGTATAAATTTGTCATGGATAACGAGTGGCTCGCTGGTGATAATTTGCGATTCCAGGTGCCGCAGACAGGGGACTATGAGTTTTATTTTGACCCGAGCGACCAGCGTAAAGTTGACGTAAGGCCAGCTACCGAGTACGACGGCTCGATTACGCTCCAATTAACGGTGCCAGAAGAAACACCTGATTGGGCCGTACCGACAGTCGCAACGAGTAATAACAGCTTCAATTACAGCGTGACACCGCTAGAGCGGGAAGGAGAGACGTTCACCGTTACGTTAAATGGCCAGGCGGGGGAGGAGCTAGAGTACCGCTACGGGCTAGGTGATTCGAAGTATCGTGAAGTCATTGAGGCTAACCGCACCGCAACGTTTACTGAAGAAGGCACCGTTGTAGAAGACACGGTGACAGAATGGACAGGCCTTCCTGTGGCTAAAAATGTCTCTCACAACTTTAACCACAACCCGTTCATCCCATCGCCTAATGATGATGTTGAGATTACAGTAGAAGTGGAGCATTACGGCCCGATTGATGAGGGCGGCATCTACTTTACAACAGACGGAAGCACCCCGGCTGGCGCACGCGGGGAAGCAAGTTCTGGCGAGTTCTCTCCATTAGAGGTAGTCGAAACAAAAACAGAAAATAACTTGCAGCGCTCTACTTTAAAAGGAGTGATCCCTAAGCAAGCAGACAGCACGCCGGTGAAATATCTCGTTGACGTGTGGGCAGCTGACGGCGAGGGGTCTCAATATGCCGATACAAACAGCTTAACAAGCGAGGAAGCAACCGAGTTTGCCTACTATGTAGAGAACTACAGCTCTCCAGAATGGGCAAAGGATGCAGTCATTTATCATATTTTTGTCGATCGATTTTTTGATGGTAATCCAGAAAATAACTTCGGGGTAGACCCAAGTCTGCCGCTAGAAGAAGCATTAAAAGACTGGATGGGCGGTGATCTTGAGGGCGTTCATGCGAAGCTTGATTACATTGAAGAGCTTGGTGTGGATACGATTTGGCTGTCGCCTGTATTTGAAGGTCCGTATTCGCACGGCTATCATCCGACAGATTTTATGAGCGTTGATCAAAATTTCGGTACGCTTAAAGTGTTAAAAGAATTAATTGATGAAGCACATGATCGTGATATGAAAGTGATCTATGATTTTGTTCCGAATCATACATCAAGTGAGCATCCATTTTTCCAAGATGCGCTTGAAAATGGTGAAGACAGCCCGTATTACGATTGGTATACGTTCTATGAAGATGGCACATACGAGACCTTTTACGGCATTGAAGAGCTGCCGCAATTTAATAACGACCATCCGGAAGCACGTGATTATATGTTAAATGAGGTCGTTCCATTTTGGTTAGAAGAGCTTGAATTTGACGGCTTGCGCCTGGATTATGCGAAAGGTCCGAGCTACAGCTTCTGGGTCGATTTCCGTGATAAAGTGAAATCGATTGATCCCGACATGTATGTATTTGGCGAGGTATGGGATAGCCGCGAGAAAATCTCGAGCTATGCTGGAAAGCTTGATGGTTCACTGGACTTTGGTTTCCACGATACATTTAAAGGAACATTTGCTTTTGACGGTTCGATGCAGTCTGTCGTGAACTATGTCGAAGAAAACGAAGCCGTGTACCACCCGGAATACATTATGACGACATTCCTAGATAACCATGACTTGCCGCGCTTCTTATATGAAGCAGGCAGTAACACAGACAAGCTGAAGTTGGCATCATTCACGCAATTCATGCTGCCGGGCTCACCTGTTATCTATTACGGAACAGAAGTTGGTCTCTCGCAAAGTGCGAACCATAATGAGTTTAACGACTGGAAAGACCGCTGGTACCGGGAGTTCATGATTTGGGATGAAGAAGAGCAGGATCAAGAATTGCTCACTCATTACCAAGAAATTATCGAGCTGCGCCAAAACCACTCAGCCCTTCGCACAGGTGACTTCCATGCGCATTCTGCAACGCGCGATGCTCTTGTATTTGAGCGCAGCAATGAGGACGAGCGTCTAATCGTTGCTGTCAACAAAGGAGCAGAAGCTGTGCTCGCGATAGATGAAGAGCTTGAGTTAGAGAATCTAGTAACAGGAGAGAGAATGACAGGTGATGAGTTGACTGTAGGAGCGAACTCATTTGCTGTGTATCAAGTTGTTGAGGAAGAAAAGGACATTGAACATGTCGCGCTGCGAGGCGTTCATGCTCAGGACATTGCTCTATCTTATGACGAGGCAGCAGGTGTGTGGCGTTCTGAAGGCATCCACTTGAAAAATAAGCAGAAGGTTACGTTCGAGTATGTGATAAACGGAGCGGAAACGACTAGTGAATTAACATTTACGCCAGATCGAGGCGGGAAATTCGAATTTGTCTTTAATCCGGTGGAGCCAGAGCAAGTAACGGTGCTCCATCCGAGTGACAAGCGAGGTCAGAAATAAGAAAAAGTGCGCTGCGGCGCACTTTTTTTGTTGGATTTCAGCATTACAGTAGATTATCTTAGCAAAATGAAGAGTAATTCTAGCAAATCAGCTATTTATTCAGCGAAAATCCGAATCATTTTAGCAAGCGCAGCAATATATTGGAAACTACTAATCTGCTCAAGCCGTAATTCGAACAGACACCTCGATAATTCAAACAAACAAATAGATTATTTGAACAAACCCCTCATTAATTCGAACAACTTTCCACTTAATTCGAACAAACGCAACTAAATATTGGAAACTAGCTCGTGCTATCCACCAAATTCCCCGCTTCTATCCAAACTAATAGTAATTATAAGGAACTTGACGATACCATCCTCACCTTTTTCATCCCAACCTTCCTCATTTTCCTAATCTCAAAACCGATTTATCCCATATTGGTCGCATAGTACGTGAATGTGGAAAAATGTCGATAAATCTGAATCGCCCCCGAGTAAACCGCATCCTTACAGCCTTTAATGTGGAAAGGTTATCTATGTCCTACCAACTCATCACCCAAACTTATAACCATCTTCTCATATATCGTTTTAATGCGTTAAAGCATCGTGTCAATTTATATGACAGATGTTCTACTTTTATTCAGCTCGAACGACGGACAGCCAAATGGGCAGTCGTTTGATTATAATTTGCTATGGCAAGCCATTGTTCATGAATATTTCAAATTTGTGAGCTTTCGGGGACTCGGTGCTAATGCACCAATAAATGTCCTGCGATGGTTAAAAAAAACAGAAAAGAGGTATATGAAATGGCTTTTATACCGATCTCCATTTTTGTCATTTTTATTTTGGTGCTTGGAATCAGAGAGAAGATTATTCACAAACGAAACATCGACTCCATTCCTGTACGCGTCAACATTAATGGAATCAGAGGAAAATCAACCGTCACGCGCCTAGTAACAGGTGTGATCACAGAGACGGGAAAAAGAACGATTGGAAAGACAACCGGTACATCAGCACGAATGATTTACTGGAACAAGAAAGAAGAGAAGCCGATCAAGCGTCGTCTTGAGGGGCCGAATATCCGCGAGCAGCGGATCGTTGTAAAAGAAGCAGCAGATCTTGATGCCGAAGTTCTTGTAAGTGAGTGCATGGCCGTTAACCCGGACTATCAGATCACGTTCCAAGAAGAAATGGTCCAAGCGAACATCGGTGTTATTGTTAATGTGCTTGAAGATCACATGGATGTGATGGGACCGACACTAGATGAAGTGGCGCAAGCCTTTGTTGCAACGATTCCTTATAACGGACATCTCATTATTACGGAGAGCCCGTACACGGACTACTATAAGGAAATTGCGGAAAAACGTAATACGAAAGTCATCGTCGCAGACAACTCAAGAATTTCAGAGGCTTTTTTAAAGCAGTTTGAATACATGGTGTTCCCAGAAAATGCCTCACTTGCTCTTGCTGTTGCAGAAGCGCTTGGCATAGATGAAGAAACAGCTTTCCGCGGCATGTTAAATGCCCACCCAGACCCTGGTGCGATGCGGATTATTCCGATGGATGACCATTCAAATCAGACATCGTATTTTGTAAATGGATTCGCCGCAAACGATGCGGCTTCGACGTTAAACATTTGGAAGCGTGTCGAGGTGTTAGGCTATCCGACAAAACAGCCAGTTATCATTATGAACTGCCGTGAAGACCGCGTTGAGCGGACTGAACAGTTTGCCCGGGACGTACTGCCTCATATTGAGATGGACAAGCTCGTTGTGATCGGAGAGAGTGTATCGCCAATTGTTGATGCATTTGAAGATGGATTTATTCCAGCAAATGAGATTGTTAATTTCGAAGGGGCATCTACTGATGAGATTGCCGATTACTTATACGATGTAATGGCATCGACGACGATTTATGGCGTAGGAAACATTCACGGAGCAGCAGAGCCATTAATCGAGAAATTAAATCAATATAAAGTGAAGAGATTAGCGAGTTAGACGAGGAGGAGCTAAGGTGTTTGGTACTGATTTATATGTGGCACTCGTAATTGGTGTCGTACTGAGCTTGGTCTATGCCGAGAAAACCGGCATCATGCCGGCGGGGCTGATTGTGCCTGGGTATTTGGCGCTTGTATTTGACCAGCCAGTATTCTTATTAGTGATTTTTTCAATTAGTTTTTTAACCTACTTAATTGTTGTGTACGGTATTTCAAAAATAACGATTTTATACGGCCGCAGAAAGTTCGCGGCCATGCTTACGACGGGGATTGTGTTGAAACTCGTCTTCGACTTCTTCTATCCGGTCATGCCCTTTGAGATCCATGAGTTTAGGGGTCTCGGCGTCATCGTGCCCGGATTAATTGCAAACACTATTCAAAAACAAGGTGTGACGCCGACTGTATTAAGTACACTCGCACTAAGCGGGATCACATTTGCGATTATTTCGCTGTTTTACTTACTGTAGGGAGGGATAACCATGAGTCAAAAACGTAAACTGACCTTCCCGGAAAAAGTGTTAATGAGTACGAAGAAGCATAAAGTGCATGCTAAAAAACATTCCATCATTGCATTCATCATATGTTTTATCATTTTAGCGAGTACCAGCTTCATTCGCCAGGCTGATGTGCCGACTGTGGCCAAAGAAGACGATTCAGTCTTTACGGCCTCGCTTGTAGGGGACATTATGTTTGGCCGTCATGTTGAAAAAGTAGCCGAGCGACATGGCTATGATCATATGTTTGCTTACACGAAGCCATACTTTGAAGCAGCCGACTATGTGACAGGGAACTTAACAAGTCCAGTGCTCGATGAAGAAAGCTCAAAGCCGTTAAGTGAAGAAGAGATCTCAAGCTTAGTGGCTGATAAAGAGGCAATCAAAACGCTAGAAGACGCGGACTTTTCTGTCGTCAATCTAGCAAACAATCATTCATTTGAAATTGATTCGCCGCAAACGAAAGAAACATTAGAAGCAATCGATGAATCTGATGTGGAAGCAGTTGGAGTGGCAACGGATTATAACGCGGCCCAAGGCGTTTCATATACAAAACATAACGGGCTTGAAGTCGCAACAGTCGGGGTAACCGATGTTGTCGCGCCGTCAAATGCAGCAGCTGTTTTAACAACGGACCCAAACGAGGCTCTGCCGTTAATCCGCGAGGCACGCAGCCAAGCTGATTTAGTGGTTGTACATGTGCATGCCGGACAGGATTATGACAGCTCACCGACAACTCGTCAGGAAACGTTAATGAAAGCTTTCGCTGATGCCGGTGCTGATATTGTGATCGGGCACTATCCGCATGTGCTGCAATCAGTCGATGTGTACAATGACACGTTAATCTTGTATTCAATCGGAAACTTCGTCTTAGACCAAGGCTGGACACGCACACGTGATACGGCGATTGCTCAGTACAACCTGAAGAAGGACGGAACAGCTGAAGTTGAACTTGTGCCGTTCCGTATTTACGAAGCGCAGCCAAAGCCTGTAGAAGGAGCGCTCAGCTTCTATCACCGCGGCAAGATTTTCAGACAGCTGACAAAGGATACGGAAAATACAGAGAGCATCAAACAACAGGACGATCGCCTGATTTTTGAAGTTGATCACAGCCATGTGCTGAATCGTATGAATGATGCAAGATAACAAAAAGGACTCCGGCGCATGTTTGGCCGGAGTCACATTACTATAGAACGCGTCTTGCGCCGATATAACGAGGCGCCCAGTAGTCGCTGTTCTTATAATCAATAATTGTGGCACCTTGCAGCTGAGTCATCACAACCATCTGTCCATTGCCAACATACACAGCAGGAATAACCGAGCTTCCTTGGAAGAAGAGGAGGTCCCCTGTCTCAGGCTCAGTCACCTCAACACCAGTGAGGATTTGCTGAGAACCGAAGCGCGGCAGGTCAAGTCCGACACTTTCTTTGTAAATGTATTGAACGAGACTGCCTGTATCAAAGCCTGTCTCAGGTTCATCAGCGCCGAGAACATACGGTGTGCCAAGCAGAACGCTCGCCTTTTGTACGACTGGATGATCAAGACGAAGGGTTAAATCATCAAAACGTTTCGCACCTGTCATCCGCTCCTGCCAGTAAGAGGCAATATAGCTGATTGTCGTTTCCCCCTCATCACCAGAGGCGTGAACCATATAGTTCTGACCTAGGTAAATGCCGACATGAGAGATGCCAGGCTGCCAAGTATTCGAGAAATAAATCGCATCACCCGGACGAATCAAATCGTCAAGGGACTGGCGTTTAAAGTCAATTTTGCCATCTAACACAGTCAGGCCTACTTCCCACTGATTATACGTAATCCTTGGGAGGTGGACATCAAGTCCGTCGGCAAAGGCCATTTGAATTAAGTAGGAGCAGTCAAAACCAGCGAGTGTATTGCCGGTTAACACATACGGCGTGTGGATATACCTCATCGCCTCGCGAACTGCCGGATGCTCGTGATTCTCATACGTTTTCGGGTGGCTGAGACGAAGCTCATCACGAGAGTAGCGAACCGCACCAACATAGGAGTTCGCGTAATACGAATCACGGTCAAGATGGCGCTTAGCGACACCGTTAGAAGTAGCAATCACAAATTCTTGGTTGCCGACATAGATGCCGCTTATCACGCTGCTTGACCCTTGAAAGAAAACAAGGTCACCAGGTGCAAGCTCAGACCGCTTCACCGGAGTACCGGCTTCTTTTTGCCGTAACGGAATTTTTGAAAGCAGGCTGCCTGTGACATCTTTATACACGTAATGAACAAAGCTGCCGGTAGAAAACCCGTCATGCGGAGTCTCGCCGCGCTGATTATATGGCGTGCCGATAAGAGATATAGCACGGCTTGCAAGAGTAGAACCCATTGATTGCGATTGAGACATGGTAGAACCTGATTGACTACGGCGTTTCAATCCCACGTAAGAATCGATCCAATAGGAGTCAGTAAGGTCAATATCGACAAGGCCTTTCTTACTTAGAAATCGTCCGTTGCCGATATAGGTCCCTTTTGTATGAGTGAAATACAAGGTATCGCCGGCCTTAACATCAGCTAGGTCAACTCTTTCAATCGCTTTAGCTTGAGTACTGACAGGGATGAAGATACTTAAAAATAGGAAAAAAATAATTAATAGAACTCTCAAATAGCTCACCTTCTATGATAAATTCTATGGTTTTAATGTACTAATTAGATCGGATGGAATCAAAATTAATTGAGAGAAGATGATAAAATAGTTCGAATTACACCCTGGAGAGGAGGGGTTGTTTGAAGATTAAATGGACGACTCTATTCATTCTGCTGCTCCTAATCATCGTGATTTTTTTAATTGTTGGAGATCGAGGCGGCGAACAAGAAACAGGCGACTTATCCTTGCCTGATGAAGAGGTGGAACAAGTGAAACATAAAGAAGGCTACGGCGTGAGCTCATCTAATCCGGTTGCCGTCGAAGTCGGGATGCGCGTGCTAGAGCAAGGCGGCAATGCAGTTGATGCTGCAGTCGCTGTATCCTTTGCGCTTGGCGTTGCCGAGCCATATGGATCTGGACTTGGCGGAGGCGGGACGATGCTTGTTCTGCCGAAACCAGATGTAGAGCCTGTCGTCTATGATTACCGAGAAACAGCCCCAAGAGAAGGACGGAAAAACAGCACCGGCGTCCCTGGACTTGTTAAAGGAATGCATGAGGTGCATCACGATTACGGCGTGAAAAGCTTATATGACTTGCTCGAACCGTCGATCGACATTGCTGAAGGCGGGTTTGTAGTCGATACGTATTTAAGCCAGAGAATTCACGGGGCCAGACACCGGATTGACCAGGATGCTGCGAGTCACTTCTTTCCTGATGATGAAGCAATCAAGGGAGGAGAGACGTTAAGGCAGGAGGACTTGGCTGAAACGTTAAAACGTCTGCAGGAATACGGGTTAAATGATTTTTATGAAGGCGATATTGCCGAGGATATTGCAAATAACTACTCTGATGTTTCAAAGCGTGACTTAGAAGAATACGAAGTGGTGAAAACGAAAGCCGCCAAAGGCAGCTTCTACGGCTATGACGTATACACGGCAGGACCGCCGACAGCTGGGATCACCCTGATTCAAATGCTGCAGATGGCAGAAGCGTACAAGCTCGACCGGATTGATAAAACATCGGCGGACTATATTCACTTGCTCGGTGAGATGGCTAAGCAAGCATACAATGACCGCCTGTCGAATATCAGCGACCCGAAATTTACGGAAGTTAATACCGAGAAACTGGCAAGCGAGAAGTATTCAAGCAAGATGGCATCTGAGATCTCAACTGTTGAGCTATCCGCTTCATTTGATGTAAACGACACACCGGCTGATGAAAATAATCATAATAACACAACACATTTTGTCGTGATGGACCAGGACGGCATGGTCGTTTCAGCAACGAATACATTAAGTAACTTTTTCGGTTCAGGCAACATGGTGGAGGGCTTCTTTTTGAATAACCAATTAGCCAATTTCAGCTCAAATGATAAGTCGCCGAATGCCTACGAGCCGCAAAAAAGCCCAAGAAGCTTTATCACACCGACTATTGTTAGAAGCGAAGACGGTGACGATGTAATGGGAATCGGAACTCCTGGAGGTAGACGGATTCCGCAAATATTAACACAAGTGATGATCAGCGCGATGTTTGATGATATTTCAATTCAAGAGGCGCTCGATCAGCCGCGCTTTATCGTAGAGGATGATGAGATCTTTATCGAAGAAGACATGCCGGATTCCATCGTCTCAGACCTTCGCAATAAAGGCTATCTTGTCAAAGTTAATAACTCAGATATGTTCTATGGCGGCGTACAGGTGTTATCGAAATTTGGAGAAGACAGAGAAGTGACCGGCGCTGCTGATAAAAGACGCTCAGGCGTATGGAAAGCAAGAAGCACAGAATAACAGATAGATAGAAGAAAGCAGGTGGAGAGAGGAATGTTGAATTTCTTAAAATCAATCGTGCCGCTCGCAGCAGTAGGTGTGCTGCTTGTGGCCCTCTATATGTTTAAACATGATGATATGCTGACAGAAGTTGAAGCAGGGGCAATCGATTATTTCTACACAGAGCTTGAGCAGCAAGAAATGATGGCTGAATCTCTTGGAGAGGCCCTTGATCATCCAAAATATGCAGAGAAAAAAGACCAGATCATCGCAAAATATCAAAACAACCAAACAATCTCAATCGCCGTCATCGGCTCAGATGCCCACGCACAAGGAGAAATCTTTGAAAATGGGCAATCGATTCAAATTCCATCATGGCCAGACTTAGCTGAAGAAGAGTTGAATGAATTATACGGCGAGGAAACATTTGATATTCAATATCTCTCAGGCTATAAAGATCTGACGACAAGCGAGTTCTACGCAGGTGAAGCCCTGCAGCAAATCGAAGCGATGAACCCAGATATCATTGTATTCGAGCCATTTTTACTAAATGACCACTCAACTGTGCCGCTCGATAAAACGATGATGAATCTATCATCGATCGTAAGCGCCATCGATGCACAAATCGGCTCTTATGTGATCCTGCAGCCATCACACCCGCTCTATAAACCAGAATTCTATCAAGAGCAGGTTGATGCATTAGAAAGATTCGCACAAGAAGAAGACCTCCCGTATCTCGACCACTGGGACGTGTGGCCATTAACCAATGACCAAGAAATCGGGCAATATCTAGTTGAACTCCCAGACGGAAAATTCCGCCCAAACAAACAAGGACACACTGTCTGGAGCGAAAAAATTGTCGATTATTTCGCGGGAAATGAATAAAGCCACGAACCCTTGCTGCTAAGACTGATTAGCAGCAAGGGTTTTCTAATTTTAGAGGGGGATGGAAGGAGGTGAAAAGAGAATATGAAATAAAAGGAATGAATGCATAAATCTCTTTAGCAACGATTATAGCAAAGTGGCGGCTGAACTCCCTTAAGAAAGGGGGTGAGGCAGATGACGACATATGAATCTTTTAGTGAATCTTTTAGTTTAATTGCTCAATTTAGCTTAGTGCTAATAGCGATACTAACAATGGTTATATCCATTGTCGTCTATCTAAACAAAAAGAAATAGCCACCTTTGCCCTGACAGAGTAAGGTAGCTATTTCTGTACGTTATTTTCTTAAGTCAGCCGCACAAAGCGGACAGTCGTTGCCTCGACCGAGTGTTCCCGCACTCGGTCTTTTTTATTGTATGTTTATCTATGTTAAGTATACATCGGAAATGATCGATAATCAACGGAGGACAAACGGAAAGCTACGAAGTGGAACGAAGTTTATGCGACACTAAAACCGTCAGCTGGAGGAAACAGGTATGCAGAAAAGGTTACCACTCTTATTGATGAGCAAGATATAAATGAATTCATCTTATTTATAAACAAATTCCACTCATTTATAAACGAAAAACGAAACTTATAAACGAACTCCAGCTTTTATCTCATAAACGCTTCAATTAAATGGGAATTCATCTCCGCTCTCTATCCTAGCAAATAAGTGGTTGATTCCAGCAATTCACCCACTATTTCTAGCAAACGATCATATATTCCAGCAAAATCAGCATTTATTCTAGCAAACGCAAACAAATACTGGAAGCAGCCCATCTCTACTTCCCTGACTCCACAAACTCCAACCCCTTCTTCTTCATCAAATACTGCAGACCCGTCCGGAAAGTTGAATGTACAACTATTTGGCTCGTATCTATACCTGAGCGGATAATCTCTTGTACAAATGTAGAAGAAAACCCAGTGAAGATTGTCTCCACACCCATTAAACGCAACGAGTCACGCAGCTTAGATATCCGGTCACCAAGCTGCTCCATTCCAAGATCCCCAACCTCACGATAACTGATTGCTGTAAAATCTATAATCACTGAATCGGCCTTCTCTAGTGGAATGCGGTTTACTATTTTTTCCTGGATGGTAGCAAAACGTTCATGTGTGAGAGCTCCTGTTAACGGCACGAGGATCGTCTTAGGGATGATCGATGGAATAATCGGTGCTGATAACTCTTTAATCAATTCTTCTTTCTCTCTAATCGAATCTTTTAATAGTTGAATCTCTTCCTGATGTGTCATGGGATCATGCTCCCCCCCGTAGGTATAGGTTTTTAAAGTTATTATATATGAAAATGGGAGGATAGGCTGTATAAATTTTATAAACAACCCACCCCTTCTCCCCCTACAAAAAAGTCCTACTAAGTTATAATCAGAAAGTTTGATTTGAAAAACTGTCCACATACCTCCTAACCCTCTCAACCCCTTGCCCCTGTTGAATTCTCGCTCTTTTTGTCGAATGCAGGCGGATATAGGTCATTTTTATAGAAAACAGAAAAATTAGTGGAGAAAGTGTAAAGAAATAACCAAAAAGTCCTCGAAAATCTCGCATAATTATGGTAGATTGGTAGAAGACTGGAATTGATAGGAACATTTGTGTTTATTACAGAACGAATTTAATGGGGGAGTAGGATTATGATCGACATACATAGTCATATATTACCCGGATTAGACGATGGGCCAGAAAGTATGACGAGCGCGGTCGAAATGGCTAGAAAAGCAGTGGAGCAAGGAATCACTGGAATGATCGCTACACCTCATCATCAAAACGGTACATATGAAAATCACTACGAAGATATCTTAGCTGCTGTTCATCGTTTTGAAGACGAGCTCAGAGCACACAAAATTGACTTACATATTGCACCCGGACAAGAAGTACGCCTGTACGGAAATATTGTAGCGGATGCAGCTCATTCCCAATTAATCACACTTAATCAAACGAATCATCTTTTAATTGAATTACCGTCAGATCACGTACCAAGCTATACGGCACGTTACTTGTATGAGCTTCAGCTTCAAGGAATTAAGCCTGTCATTGCACACCCTGAGCGGAATCGTGAAATTGCAGCGGATTCTAGTAAGCTGTATGAACTGATCAAAAACGGAGCACTTGCTCAAGTAACGGCTTCAAGTGTTGCCGGCCGCTTCGGACGGAATGTGAAGAAGCTCTCCATGCAGCTGATCGAGCATGAACTTGTTCATTTTGTTGCATCAGATACTCATAACAACACAAACAGACCAAATGAATTAGCAAAATCCTTTGATGTGATAGAAAAGGAGTTCGGCATGGGTGCTGTTTATACGTTAAAAGAAAATGCTGAGATTCTTGTCAGCGGCGGCTCGGTCTATGCAGGTCCGCCATCACGTATTAAAAAGAAGAAAATTCTCGGGCTCTTTTAATCTATAAAGAATCATTCGGTTATGCCTCCTACCCGATATCGTTGGAGGTACTCGGCTATACTGTGGGGGGTGCGCGGGCACCCCCTTAGGTGCGTGTTACCAATGGTGTGGCGTGAGGGGAGGTTAAATGCCTCAGGGGAATAAACCCCAATTATGCATACCTATCATCTAACTAAAACCTTACCTAGTGCTCCTTCTGTGCAAGGATCAGCAGGTAAGGTTTTTCTTGTTTCCTAAAACATTTATTTCTAACGAATCACGATAAATCGAAAGAAAGGGGCTAAGTCGATGACGTATAAAAAACGAATTGCTTCCTTAATATTAGTAGACTCACTTATTGTTATCATTTCCATCTTTATTAGTAACTTTATCTTATTGCCAACAGGAAGCCCATTTACGACCGTATTAATTATCAGCTCTGTCGTTTTGCTTCTCAGTCATCATGCATTTGCCCATATCTATAAATTGTATAAACGAGTATGGCAATATGCGAGCATGAATGAGCTGTACGGTATTTTCATGGTTGTTAATTTCTCAATTGCACTCACAGCTGTTGCACAGCTCATTATGATCCAAGACGTCTATTACCGGACACTTGCCATCACATGGATGATGCATATTCTTTTAATCGGAGGATCGCGCTTCTCGTGGAGGATGTACCGTGACACATACTTAAAGCCAAAGCTCGGAGGCAAGCGTACGCTGATTGTCGGTGCCGGAAATGCGGGAACGATGGTAGCCCGCCAGCTGCGTAACAGCGAAGATACAGAGCTTGATCCAATTGGCTTTGTTGATGATGATAATTACAAACAGCACCTAGAAATCATGAACCTGCCTGTACTGGGGGAAATCAAGAACATTCCCACGCTAGTAGAAGAGCTTCATGTTGAACATATCATTATTGCGATCCCGTCACTTAACCGCCAAGAGCTGAATGAGATCTTCGCTGTTTGTACACAAACAAAAGTGAAGACACAAATCCTGCCGAAAATGGAGGATCTGATTACTGGAAATGTCGAAGTGAATCAGTTCCGCGATGTCGAAGTAGAAGATCTCTTAGGCCGTGATCCAGTAGAGCTTGATATTGAAGGGATTGCAGACTATATCACCAACAAAACCGTGCTCGTAACCGGTGCCGGCGGATCCATCGGTTCTGAAATCTGCCGCCAAATTGCCCGCTTCTCACCAGAAGAACTCGTTCTTCTCGGACACGGTGAGAACAGCATTTACGCAATTGAAATGGAGCTAAGACGCAATCTGCCTGACTTAAACATCAAAACAGAAATTGCAGATATCCAAGACAGAGAAAAGATCTTCTCAATTATGGCCGCCCGCACACCGCATGTAGTATTCCATGCAGCGGCCCATAAGCATGTCCCATTAATGGAACGCAACCCTGAAGAAGCGGTCAAAAACAACGTACTCGGTACAAAAAATGTCGCAGAAGCAGCAAGTGCTGCCCATGTAAATACGTTCGTCATGATCTCAACAGACAAAGCCGTTAATCCAACGAGCGTGATGGGTTCAACAAAACGAATTGCCGAGATGATCGTACAGCATATGGACATGATCAGCGACACACGCTTCGTCGCTGTCCGCTTCGGAAACGTCCTAGGAAGCCGAGGCAGTGTCATCCCGTTATTCAAAGACCAAATTAAAAACGGAGGACCGGTCACAGTAACTGACCCAGAAATGGTCCGCTACTTCATGACCATCCCAGAAGCATCAAGACTCGTCCTCCAAGCTGGCTCCCTCGCAAAAGGCGGAGAAGTTTTCGTCTTAGATATGGGAGAGCCGGTTAAAATTGTTGACCTAGCACGAAACTTAATTCGTCTATCAGGCTACACAGAAGAAGAAATCCCAATCGTCTTCACCGGCATGCGCCCAGGCGAAAAAATGTTCGAAGAGCTCCTAAGCAAAGACGAAGTACACGACGAGCAAGTCTATCCGAAGATTTACAGAGGAAAGACGCCAGTGGTGGATATCAACGTCACATACGAACTAGCAAAAACATACGACGAATACACGAAAGAACAGCTAAGAGAAAGACTGTTGGATATAGCTAATTTTAGGGTGAGGCAGTTGAAGGTACTGAGCGAAGCGAAGTGAGGAAAAGCGTTTTGGCTGGATAGGTGGTTGGGTGGATTGGGGTCAGGAATTTCAAGAGAATTAAAAGCACTTGCCAACCACCAAACCACCCAGCAGCCGGTCACCCAAAAAGCATCTAAGCTGGTTGGGTGGTTGGGTGGTTAGGGGTTAGGCAGTTCAAGAACCCTTAAATACCTTGCCAACTACCAAGTCACCTGACAGCCGGTCACCCCAAAAAGCATTTTGGCTGGTTGGCTGGTTGGGTGGATAGGGGTTGGGAAGATCAAGGGCTTTAAAGCACTTGCCAACCACCGAACCACCCAGCAGCCGGTCACCCAAAAAGCATCTAAGCTGGTTGGGTGGTTGGGTGGTTAGGGGTTAGGCAGTTCAAGAACCCTTAAATACCTTGCCAACTACCAAGTCACCTGACAGCCGGTCACCCCAAAAAGCATTTTGGCTGGATAGGTGGTTGGGTGGTTAGGGGCTAGGCGGTTCAAGGATTTTAAAGCACTTGCCAACCACCAAACCACCCAGCAGCTGATCACCCCAATAAGCATCTTAGCTGGTTAGGTGGATAGGTGGTTAGGGGTTGGGCAAGTTCAAGGGCTTTTAAAGTCTTGCTAGCCACCAAGTCACCTAGTAGCCGGTCACCCCAAAAGCATTTTAGGTGGTTAGGGGTTGGGCAGTTCAAGAACCTTTAAAGACCTTGCCATCCACCAAACCACCCAGTAGCCAACCACCCCAAAACGAACTTGGAGGTTTTTCATTGTACGAGGACATTAACAAACTTGTTGTTTTTCAGAAGGCTCATGTATTAGTGTTGGAGATTTATAAGATTACTCGCCACTTTCCTAGAGAAGAACAATATGGATTAATGTCTCAAATGAAAAGAGCTGCTGTATCGATCCCTAGTAATATTGCAGAAGGAAGAGCAAGGGGATCCACTAAAGAATATAAACGATTTCTACTCATAGCACGAGGTTCATTAGAAGAATTAAAATATCAAATCTATCTTTCAAAAGATCTAAAATTTATCAATCAAGCTCAGTATGAAGAGTTGATCACAAAAGTAGATCAAGTAGGAAGAATGTTGAATGGATTGGTAAGGAAAATAGAAGGATAAAACCCTCTTTGGCTGGTTGGGTGGATAGGTGGTTAGGGGTTAGGAAGTTCAAGGACTTTAAAGCATTTGCCAACGACCCAACCACCCAGCAGCCAGTCACCCAAAAGCAATTTAGGTGGATAGGTGGTTGGGTGACTAGGTAGCTAGGAAAGGATTAGACAGACCTTGAGTGCTTTTGCTAACCACCTAACAGCCGGTCACCTGGTCACCTAACAGCTGGTTAGGGGTTAGGAAAATCTTTAAAGCACTTGCCACCCACCGAACCACCTAGCAGCCAGTCACCCAAAAGCATTTTAGATGGATAGGTGATTAGGTGGCTAGGGGTTGGAAGTTCAAGGACTTGAAAGCATTTGCCAACGACCCAACCACCCAGCAGCCGATTACCCAAAAAGCATCTAAGCTGGTTGGGTAGTTAGGTGGCTAGGGGTTGGGAAGTTCAAGTGATTTAAAAGCATTTGCCAACCACCAAACCACCCAGCAGCCAGTCACCCTAAAAGCTTTATTAGGTGATCAGGTGTTTTGGGGTTAGGAAAATCTTTAAAGCATTTGCCAACGACCCAACCACCTAGCAGCTAACCACCCACAAAAACACCAAAGGAGTTTTTGCCATGCATAAAGTAAAAAAAGCCATCATCCCCGCAGCGGGCTTAGGAACTCGCTTCCTCCCAGCCACAAAAGCCATGCCAAAAGAGATGCTGCCGATTGTAGATAAACCGACGATTCAGTATATAGTCGAAGAAGCGGTGCAGTCGGGGATTGAAGATATTATTATTGTAACGGGTAAAGGAAAGCGTGCGATTGAGGATCATTTTGATCATGCGTTTGAACTGGAGCAGAACTTATTCCATAAAGGAAAAACAGAGCTGCTTGAGAAGGTTCAGTATTCGTCTAATATGGTTGATATTCATTATATCCGTCAGAAAGAACCGAAAGGGTTAGGTCATGCCGTATGGTGTGCTCGTAAGTTTATTGGTGACGAACCATTTGCTGTCTTACTTGGCGATGATATTGTCCGTGCAGACAAGCCATGCTTAAAGCAGCTGATTGAGCAGTACGAAGAAACGATGTCTTCTGTTGTTGGTGTGCAAACTGTACCTGATTCAGAAACACATCGTTACGGAATTGTAGATCCCGTAAGCAATAGCGGCAGACGCTATCAAGTCAATGAATTTGTCGAAAAGCCAGCCCAAGGAACAGCGCCATCCAATCTTGCCATCATGGGTCGCTATATTCTTACTCCTTATATCTTTAAGTTCCTAGATGAGCAGCAAACAGGAGCAGGCGGCGAGATCCAGTTAACTGATGCAATCCAAAAGCTCAACGAAATCCAACGTGTATTTGCTTATGATTTCGAAGGCAAGCGTTATGATGTTGGGGAGAAGATGGGGTTTGTAAAGACGACGTTGGAGTTTGCGATGGAGAATGAGGAGTTAAGAGCGGAATTGCTTGAGTATATGGAGAGTGTTGTGGAGAGGGAGAGAGTGGGAAATAATTAGGTGGATAGGTGGTTGGGTGGTTTGGGGTTGGGAAGTTCAAAAAGCATTTCCTAACCACCCAGTAGCTAATCACCTGGTAGCCTGAAGGTTGGGTGGTTTGGGGTTGGGGAGGTCCAAAGCATTTCCTAGCCACCTAGTAGCTAATCACCTGGTAGCCTGAAGGTTGAGTGGTTTGGGGTTGGGAAGTTCAAAAAGCATTTCCTAACCACCCAGTAGCTAACCACCTGGTAGCCTGAAAGTTGGATGGTTTGGGGTTGGGAAGGTCAAGGGATTTAAAAGCATTTACCAACCACCAAACCACCCAGCAGCCGGTCACCCAAAAAGCATCTAAGCTGGTTGGGTAGTTAGGTGGTTAGGGGTTGGAAAGATCAAGGGCTTTAAAGCACTTGCCAACCACCAAACCACCTAGTAGCCGGTCACCCAAAAAGCATCTAAGCTGGTTGGGTGGTTGGGTGGTTAGGGGCTAGGCAGTTCAAGGACTTTAAAGCACTTGCCAACCACCAAACCACCTAGTAGCCAACCACCCCAAAACGAATTTGGAGGTTTTTCATTGTACGAGGACATTAACAAACTTGTTGTTTTTCAGAAGGCTCATATTTTAGTGTTGGAGATTTATAAGATTACTCGTCACTTTCCTAGAGAAGAACAATATGGATTAATGTCTCAAATGAAAAGAGCTGCTGTATCGATCCCTAGTAATATTGCAGAAGGAAGAGCAAGGGGATCTACTAAAGAATATAAACGATTTTTACTCATAGCACGAGGTTCATTAGAAGAGTTAAAATACCAAATCTACCTTTCAAAAGATCTGGAATTTATCAATCAAGCTCAATATGAAGAGTTGATCACAAAAATAGATCAAGTAGGAAGAATGTTGAATGGATTGGTAAAGAAATTGGGTGGATAGGGGATGAAAACCCCTTTTGGCTGGTTGGGTAGTTAGGTGGTTAGGGGTTAGGAAAGTCTTTAAAGACCTAGCCAGCCACCCTAAAAGCTTATTAGAGGTGGGGGTTAGAAAAGAATTTAAGATCTTCCCAACTACCTAACAGCTAACCACCAAACCACCAAAAAAGTATTTATATTGTGTTGCCTCTTGAGTTGGTAAGAATTGTATCAACTTGAGAGGGCCTTTTTTGTGTGTAAGGGGCTTTTAGGTGGTTGGCTGTTGGGTAGTTAGGGTTTTGTTTGTGTTAGTAGCTTCGAGCAAACAAATTAGAAGTTAGACAGTTGACATTAGGTAAGATATTAAATTACCAGGGGCACCTAAACTTTAGTTAAGGTTTTAAAGGTCTTCCTAACCACCTAGCAGCTAACCACCCAGTCACCTAAACCGATTGAATGGTAGTTTAATAGGAAGAAACAAGGTTAAGGGTAATGTAAGAATGAAAAAACTTCGTGATTGAATGTTGTTGATTGAATAGATATTACGAGGTGGCTATCAGAAGTAGATAACAACAATTTTAGTGGTTTAGTAGTTGGTTGAAATAAAACATAGGATTTCATTTAAGTCCTAATCTACTAAAATATTAACTTAACGATGGAAGGAAGTCTATAGGATGGAGACAACAAAAGTGAACGAAAGAATATTTCTTTCATCACCTCATATGAGTGATGAAGGTTATGAAATGGAATATGTTAAGGAAGCATTTGATACCAACTGGATCGCTCCCCTTGGAGAAAACGTAAATGGATTTGAAAGAGAGCTAGCAGAAAAGGTTGGCTCTAAAGCAGCAGCAGCACTTTCTTCTGGAACGGCAGCTATTCACTTAGCTTTAAGAGCTGCAGGGGTTGGTGAAGGAGACATCGTATTCTGTCCAACACTTACATTCTCAGCTACTGCTAATCCAATTATCTACCAAAATGCTACTCCGGCTTTTATAGACAGTAATTATGAAACGTGGAATATGTGTCCTAAAGCATTAGAAGAGGCATTTCAAAAGTATCCAGAAGTAAAGGCAGTAATTGTTGTTCACCTATATGGTTTGTCTGCTGATATGGATAGAATCGTAGAACTTTGTAAGAAACATAATGTTGTTTTAATAGAAGATGCTGCTGAAAGTTTAGGAACTTACTATAAAGGTAAGCATACTGGAACATTTGGCGACTATGGCATCTTCTCTTTTAATGGGAACAAAATCATTACGACTTCTGGTGGTGGAATGCTAGTTTCTAATAATGAAGAGGGAATTGCTAAAGCTAGATTCTGGGCTACACAGTCGCGGGATCAAGCAAGGCACTACCAACATAGTGAATTAGGGTTTAATTACCGTATGAGTAATGTGGTTGCTGGTATTGGTAGAGGCCAGTTAAAAGTTTTAGATCAACGTGTAGAAAAGAAGAATTATATCTATGAATTTTATAAGAGAGAACTTGGTGAGCTAGAAGGAGTCCAGTTTATGCCTAGTAATGATTGGGATGCTCCGAATTACTGGTTAAGCTCAATGACGTTGACTGGTAAAGTGAGACCAATTGATATATTTAAAACGTTGGAAGCTGAGAATATTGAGTCAAGACCGGTTTGGAAGCCAATGCATATGCAGCCTTTCTTTGAGAAGTACGATTATGTTGGGACGGATGTATCTGAGAAGTTGTTTGAGAATGGTGTTTGTTTGCCGTCGGATACGAAGATGACCGAAGCTGATCTGGAGAAAATTGTAGAAACTATTAAGAAGTTGTGGTGTGAATAATGGAACAAACTAAAGGTGGTATTTATAAAAGATTTATAAAAAGACCGATGGATTTCATATTGTCATTGGCTGCTATCGTAGCTCTCAGTCCTGTTCTTTTAATAGTAGCTATCTTAGTAAGAACTAAACTAGGAAGTCCTGTATTATTTAAACAGAAACGTCCTGGTCTAAATGAAAAGGTCTTTATAATGTATAAGTTTAGAACAATGACAGATGAAAAAGATGAGAATGGGGAGTTATTACCAGACAGAGTGAGGTTGACAAATTTCGGGAAGTTTTTGCGTTCCACATCACTAGATGAGCTTCCAGGGCTCTTTAATATTCTTAAAGGAGATATGTCGATTATTGGACCTAGACCTTTGCTAGTACAGTATCTCCCTCTTTATAATGATCATCAAAAACGACGACATGAAGTTAGACCTGGTTTATCAGGGTTAGCTCAAATAAGTGGTAGGAATGCTATCAGTTGGGAAGATAAATTTAATCTTGATGTGGAATATGTAGACAATGTTAGTTTTATAGGGGATTGGAAGATTATTTTTCAAACGATTAAGAAGGTTTTTGTAAGAGAAGGGATTAATTCAGAAACTGCAGCAACGATGGAACCTTTTAAGGGAACTAAAAAGGAACGAATGGGGTCATGAAAAACAAACTACTCATAATTGGTGCTAGCGGACATGGTAAAGTTGTAGCTGACATTGCAAGAAAAATGGATAGATGGCAGACTATTGCTTTTTTAGACGACAACGATGACGTTAAATTACCGATGGGAATAGCGATTATTGGAAAATCTAATGAAGCTATTGAACACATAAATGATTGCGACATTTTTGTTGGTATTGGGAAAAATGCAACTCGTAAACAAATCCATGAACATCTAGAAGCAAAAGGTGCAACCATACCAACGTTAATCCATCCAAATTCTGTTATTGGAGAACAAGTTGAGATAGCTTCTGGAACAGTGATTATGGCAGGGGTGGTTATTAACTGCTGCACTAGAATCGGTAAAGGGTGCATTATAAATACAAGTGCTTCGGTTGACCACGACAATGTAATTGAGGATTTTGTTCATATTTCACCTGGTGCTCATTTAGCAGGGACTGTTAAAGTTGGACAAGGTACATGGTTAGGGATTGGTAGTGTAGTAAGTAATAATGTAAACCTCACTAGTGAATGTAAAGTTGGTGCTGGTGCTGTTGTGGTTTGTGATATAAACGAGACTGGAACTTATGTTGGTATTCCAGCTAGGAGAGTATAAAGAATGAAAAAAAATATATGGATATGGAATCATTATGCTACGGATATGTACAAAAATCGAGGCGGACGTCATTATTGGTTTGCGGAAAACTTAATTAAACAAGGGTATAACGTTACCGTGTTTTGTGCCAATACATTTCACAACAAGTTAGAAAGTATTGATACAGGAAAAAAGAAATATTCTACGGATATTGTTGATGACATTCCTTTTGTATTTGTAAAGACTTCCACCGCACTAGGGAATGGGATTGATAGAGTAAAAAATATGAGTTTTTTTTATTTTAATTTATTTTCAGTAGCGAAAGAGTACGCAAGGTTAAATGGAAAACCAGATGTGATCCTTGCTTCTAGTGTTCATCCTTTAACAATGGTTGCAGGAATACAGGTAGCTAAAAAGCTTGGTGTTCCTTGCATTTGTGAGATTCGTGACCTTTGGCCAGAAGCTATATTTTCATTTAATAAAGCAAAAGAAAACAGTCTCTTAGGGAGAGGACTTACGGCTGGTGAACAATGGATTTATAAAAAAGCAGATGCCCTAATTTTTACTAAAGAGGGTGATACTGACTATATTAAAGAAAAGAAATGGGATATAGAACAAGGTGGAGAAATCAATCTGGATAAATGTCACTATATAAATAATGGCGTTGACATAGAAAGCTTTGAATTACTAGCTTCTAATAATAAAGTAGATGACGAAGATTTAAGCTCAGCAAAGTTTAACGTAGTATATGTCGGAGCTATAAGGCCAGTAAATAACGTAGGTAATCTTCTTGATGCCGCATCATTATTAAAAGACAAAGAAGATATCCAGTTTTTAATATATGGTGATGGTAATCAAAAGGAAATGCTAGAAAAAAGAGTTGTTGAGGAAAACCTGACTAATGTGAAGTTAAAAGGATTTGTGAATAAACGTTTAATTCCGTATATACTAAGTAAATCATCGGTTAATATCCTTAATTATTCACAGACGCAGTATAACTGGACTAGAGGAAATAGTTCAAATAAATTGTTTGAGTATATGGCATCAGGAAAGCCGATTATTTCCACAGTGAAGATGGGTTATTCGATACTAGATAAATATCAATGTGGAATTGAACTTGAAAAAAGTACACCTGAAGAGTTGGCCAATGCAATAATAGAAATTAGAAATTTTTCAGAAGAACAGTACAATGCAATATCAAAAAACGCTAAAAAAGGCGTTAAGGACTTTGATTTCAAATTGCTAACCGGGAAATTGATTGATGTAATAAAAAAAGTAAAGTAAGGGGTAAAAGCTATGATTAACATAATTGGATTAGGTTATATCGGTCTACCTACAGCGTTAATGTTTGCGAAAAGTGGGGTTAAGGTAGTTGGTACTGATTATAACACTGAACTTGTAGATTCCTTATCTAATGGAAAACTAACATTTGAGGAAGTTGGGTTAGTAGACCTGTTTCACGAAGCTCTTTCTAATGGAATCGAATTCACAACAGAGTATCAGAAGACGCACACTTATATCCTTGCAGTTCCTACACCCTATATTAAAGAGAGCAAGAAACTTGATCCTAAGTACGTTATTTCAGCAGTAAATAGTGTTCTTGACGTATGCGAAAATGGTGCAGTAATAATAATAGAATCGACCATTTCTCCAGGTACAGTTGATAAATATATTAGACCTGAAATAGAAAAGAGAGGTTATGTGATTGGGGATAATATACATTTAATGCATGCTCCTGAGAGAATTATTCCAGGAAATATGATCTATGAACTTGAACACAATTCAAGAACCATAGGTGCAGATAACCTTGAATTAGGTGAAAAAGTTAAAGGGTTATATGAGAATTTCTGTAAAGCAGAAATTATTGTAACTGATATTAGGTCTGCAGAAATGTCTAAAGTTGTCGAGAACACATATAGAGATATCAATATTGCATTTGCCAATGAGTTAGCGAAAATTTGTCGTACTGATAATATGGATGTATATGAGATTATTAGAATTGCTAATATGCATCCACGAGTGAATATATTACAACCAGGTCCAGGGGTTGGAGGACACTGTATATCAGTAGATCCGTGGTTTTTAGTTGGTGATTATCCAGACTTAACAAACTTGATTTTAACCGCACGTAAGATAAATGATTCTATGCCAAGGCATGTCTTAGGGCGTATTAGAGATATTATGAGAGAACATGGTATTAAAGATATATCCAAAGTTGGCCTATATGGATTAGCTTATAAAGAGAATGTTGATGATACAAGAGAGAGTCCAACACTTCAATTATTAGAAAGAATGGATGAACATTTAGCTTTTGGAGTTAAAGTTTTTGATCCATTTGTTAAGGAAAGAATTGTAGATCATCAATTTATGAACTTTGAAGACTTCCTGAATGAGATAAAAATCCTTGTAGTTATGGTCGGACATGAGCATATAAGGAATAACATGGATCTTATAAAAGATAAGCTAGTTCTTGATACTAAGAATATTTGTATATTCGAGGGTTCCTATAAATTATAATGCAAAGATGGTGTGTAAATTGGGTAAAAAAATAATGGTGGTTTTTGGAACTAGACCGGAAGCAATTAAGATGTGTCCATTGGTAAAAGAGTTAAAAACACGAGAAAACTTGGAAACAATTGTTTGTGTTACAGGCCAGCATAGAGAAATGTTGGATCAGGTATTGGATGCTTTTAAGGTTGTTCCAGACATTGATCTATCGATCATGAAAGCTAATCAGACATTATTTGACGTTACTATAAATATCTTAGAAAAAATGAAAAGCGTATTAGAAGAATTTAAGCCAGATGTAGTATTAGTTCATGGGGATACTTCTACAACGTTTGTAACAACTTTAGCTTGTTTCTACTTACAGATCCCTGTTGGCCATGTGGAGGCTGGATTAAGAACTTATAATATTTCCTCACCCTATCCAGAAGAATTTAATAGACAAGCCGTTGGGATAGTAGCAAAATATAACTTTGCACCAACAGATGTATCTAAAGAAAACTTAGTAAAAGAAGGAAAAGATCCTTCTACCATTTATGTGACTGGAAATACTGCTATTGATGCTTTAAAGACAACAGTCAGAGATGATTATACTCATGAACATCTTGATTGGGCAGCTGATAGCAGATTAATTATGATAACAGCACATAGAAGAGAAAATCTTGGCGAACCAATGAGAAATATGTTCAGAGCGATTAAAAGAATTGTAGATGAGCAATCAGATATTAAGGCTATATATCCAATTCATATGAATCCAGTAGTTAGAGACGCAGCTAACGAAATTTTAGGTAATTGTGAGAGGGTAAGAATTATTGAGCCTCTGGAAGTCTTGGATTTTCATAACTTCCTCTCGAGATCTCATTTAATCTTGACCGATAGTGGAGGAATTCAAGAGGAAGCACCAAGTCTAGGTAAGCCTATATTAGTTATGCGTGATACAACCGAGCGTCCTGAGGGTGTAGCGGCGGGTACCTTGAAATTAGTAGGAACGGATGAAGACGTTATTTACAAAACTTTTAAAACTTTACTAGAAGAAAAAGAAGAATATGAAAATATGAGTCAGGCAAGTAACCCTTATGGGGATGGTTTTGCTAGTAAGAGGATTGCAGATATATTAAATAATTAAAAGTTTAAGCAATGTTGGAGGATTAGAAATTGAACATATTGTATGTTTCAAATTTAAAAGGTAATAAGTGGACAGGACCGAATCAAAGTGTACCCAGACAAATAAGAGCTCAATCAAAGATTGATAACGTTTTTTGGTTTAATATTAACAATACAGAAAACCCAGAGTGGAATATGTTAACTAAATATCATAGTACAAATGATTTTCAAAAAATATCATTAGATTCATTGCCTACTCCATTTAATAAACCAGATTTAATAATATTTCAAGGTCTATATTGTTTTCCCTTTTGTAAGATTATTTTCGAGGCATGGTATAAAACTATACCTTATATAATTGTTACTAGAGGAGCGCTTCCAAAACAAGCCCAGAAAAATAAAAGGTTAAAAAAGTTCTTTGCAAATTTAGTTTTCTTTAAGAGGTTTGTAAATAAAGCAAAGGCAATTCATTATTTAACCGACCAGGAGTATTTGGATTCGGGAGAAAAGTGGAACAAAAATTACTTTATTATCCCAAATGGAATTGAAATCCCTCAAGAGTATAATTACGTTCTGCCTCAAAACGGTATTAAAGCCGTGTATATCGGTAGAACTGATATTTATCAAAAAGGATTAGACTTACTGCTGGAAGCATGTAACCAAATAAAGCCTTTATTGCTATCAAATCGAGTTACGATTGATTTATATGGACCGGACATGGATGG
Organism: Alkalihalophilus pseudofirmus OF4; assembly: GCF_000005825.2. Lineage (GTDB taxonomy): Bacteria > Bacillota > Bacilli > Bacillales > Bacillaceae_D > Alkalihalophilus > Alkalihalophilus pseudofirmus. The sequence goes on along the minus strand of NC_013791.2, from coordinate 3,583,327 downwards.
AGCTAAAAGTAGATTATATGATTTAATTGAATCATTTGATTTAGGAGATATAATCTCTTTAAATGAAGGTGTTTTTGATGCAGAAAAGCAACAAGTGCTAACCAATTCTGATCTTTTTATTATGACATCTAGGTTTGAAGGACACCCAATGGGGCTTATCGAAGCATTATCTTATGGTCTACCTAGTCTTGTTACAAAGGGCACTAACATGTCTAAAGAGGTTTTAGCGCAAGATGCGGGGTGGGTTGCAGATGACAATGTTGAAAGTATAAAAGATGCTTTCATAAAGATGTTAGAAGAGAGAGAAAAGCTAAAATTGAAAAGTAAAAATGCTTTAAGTTTAGCAACAAATTACGACTGGGACACCATTGCTCAAATAACACATCAAAAATATTTAGAGCTTCAAAATAATTATAATAAATAATCAAAGCCAGATGGAGATAATTCGGGGGAACTATGAATGTAGAGAAAAGTACAATAAATAATCAATTAACTAATAAAACATTAAAAGGACTATTCTGGTCTTTTTCTGGGACTATATTTCAATTAATATCTAAATTCACTGTACTTATAGTTTTAGCTAGATTGTTGACTCCAGAAGATTTTGGAGTGGTATCAGCCGCTATGATTATAATTAGTTTCTCAATGATTTTTTCCTCATTAGGTATCGGGCCTGCAATAGTACAAAATCCTAAATTAAACGATCAACATTTAAGTGTAGGTTTTACTCTTTCATTGACTTTGGGGATATTCATGACTTTACTAGTTTGGATTACTTCTGACTTTATTGCTCAGTTTTTTCAAATGGAAAGTTTAAGTAGCATAATAAAGATTTTATCCTTTACATTTATAATACAGAGCTTTGCGGTAGTAGGACAAGCGTTGCTAGAAAGGCATTTAGATTTTAAGTCATTGGCTAAAATACAAGTTAATTCATATGTATTCGGTTATGGTTTGGTATCAATATTTATAGCTTTACTTGGTGGTGGAATATGGGCACTGACCTTGGGTTATATGGCTCAGGTCTTTATCCAAACAATTAGTATACTTTTAAAACAAGGACATACTAAGAGAATTAGTTTTTCGAAAAAGGCGTTAAATGAGTTATTATATTTTAGTGGTGGTTTTACATTGGCAAGGGTATTTAATCATCTTGCATTACAAGGAGATAATATAATTATAGGTCGTTTATTAGGGGCGGCAGCCCTAGGTTATTACGGAAGAGCATATCAATTAATGGTCATGCCTGCTAACTTATTTGGCCAAGTTTTGGATAAAGTATTATTCCCTGCAATGGCAAAAATTCAAGATGATAAATTAAAACTAAATTTAATCTTTTTAAGAGGGACCGCAATAATAAGTATTGTTGTACTACCGTTTAGTATATATTTAATAATCTTTGCTGAAGAGTTAGTATTGTTTTTATTTGGAAATGAATGGATTAATATAGTAGTTCCTTTTCAATTCTTAGCTTTAGGTATGCTGTTTAGGTCTAGTTATAAAATAAGTGAATCAGTTGCAAGAGCTACGGGAGCAGTATATAAAAGGGCTTGGAGACAATCTATTTATGCCTGTGCAGTTTTTTTGGGAAGTTACTTGGGGCACTTTTGGGGGTTAAACGGTGTAGCTCTAGGGATCACAATAGCTATAGCAATTAATTTTCTTTTAATGACACATTTAAGTATCTCTTTAATTAATGGAAGTTGGTTAAGTTTTTTTAAGGCACATACACCTTCCATTTTCTTGGTATTTATTGTGATGAGTGCATCGTTAATTATGAAGCATTTTTTTTATATTCTAGGGCTTTCTTTCTTCGTTGTAATCCCAACATCGATGTTCCTAGTCATTGTACTATTATTATTATCTATAGGACTATTCCCAAATTTATTTCTTGGTAAAGAAGGTAAATGGATTTTCAAGCGTGTCTTAGATTACTACAAAAACATGAAAATGGTGAGAAAAAATGAATGGTAAAAAAATTGCATTACATGGGTCATATTATTTCCATAATTTTGGTGATATGTTAATGCTCGATATGATGAATAAGTGGATAAAAGAACATAATACTCAAAATAAAGTATATCTTCCGTTTGCCAAAAATGATGTCACGAACACAATAGGTGCCGATGGTGAAGGGGTAAATTCTTTATTAAAATCAGATGCATTAATATATGGCGGAGGAGGTTATCTAGGTGAACCACCTTCAAAGAAATATCTATGGGGTCTAAGAGCAGCTATTAGACATACACCGCCGGGGAATATCTTGAAATATAGAAAAAAACCTTATGCTATAATAGGAGTAGGAGTTGGGCCATTAAGTAACCCAATAACTAGAAAAGCATTTACAAACATATGTTCAAATGCCAGTTTATTAGCTGTAAGAGATGAAGAATCAAAAAATTACTTAATAGATTATGGCTTAGATGAAAGTAAAGTGATACAAACCAGCGACATGGTTATGCAGTTAAGTATGGATTTTATTGCTAATAATGATATTGATAAAGCTACTAAAGATTTAGATGACCTGGATAGACCAATTAAATTGGGTATACATTTGGGTGCAAATCCTTATCCAGAGAAGACGGAACTCCTTAAAGATGAAATTATCAATTTCGCAAAAAAAAATAGAGATGTTGGGTTAGTTCTCTTAAGAGACGGGTTGGGTCCCCATCCTCAAGTTGCACACGATATTAAAAATGAATTACCAGAACAAACTCTCTTAATATCTTACAATAACCATTGGTATTTTTCGGCTATATTAGGGTTAATTGATTATGTAGTTACTACTAAATTGCATGTTGGGATAACTGCAACTGCACTTGGTAAAGTAGCAGTATCATTCTATGCACATGGAAAAACGCCTCGATTTTATAAACAAATCGACGCACTAGATAGGTGTATGCCATTGAATAGTATTAGAAAAGGAGAAGCTCAAGAATTAATTCAAAAATGTTTATTTAATTTACCTAATATATATAAACGTCCGACTGAAATTGTTAATGGAGCAGAGAAAAATAAAAAATTATTATTTCAATTCTTAGACACACTTGATGGATAATAATATAATAAGAGGTTTAGGATAAATGAACTTAAATAAACCAGTAGATAATTTGACTAAGGTCATTGCTATTACACTTATATCTTCAATCGTTTTTCGGGGTGTACTTCCTAATTATACTTCCGAATTAATATTGATTTTTGTTCTCTCACTAATGTTAATAAGTAAATCTAAAGGGGCATTTCCTAAAAATATGACATTTGTGATTTCTTGGACTTTTGTCTATATTTTATGTGTTTTTTTAACTGGATTTTACATTCGTGATATCTCTTCGTGGCTGACTTATATTATATATTTTCTTATAGGAATATTAATTTACCTTGTAGTAGTATTCCTTTTATCTAGTAAATACAAAATATTCTACTTTATGGAAATGTACACCAAAATAGTTATAGTTATCTCTTTACTAACAAGTTTGGCTCATATCCTATATCTATCAACTGGAATACATGTCTTTTTAGTACATGTTGGAGCTACTGTAAGAAGTGTAGGCTTTTATGGTAATCCTAATTACTATTCGGTATCATTACTAGTTGGATTAGGATTTCTACTCAGTTTATATTCTTATGGGGTATTTTCAAAGAGCAGACTTAGTAGACTTATCTTTTTATATTTATCACTATTTGTACTTTTCGTTGGGATTTTCTTAACGTTTTCTAGAGGAGCCTTAGTCGCTGCGATTGTATTATTACTTGTATTTTTTATGATAAATTACAAAGAATTCTTGAACATTAGATCCATCTTAAGCGGAATAGTTCTAATGGTGATAATTATATTTATTGATGCACAAGAATCTCAAGTGTTAGTGCAAATCTTTGAGCAAACTATGGTTCGAATTGATAATGCTATTTATGGTACAGGGGCAGGGCGATATACAATTTGGGAAGATGGCTTCAACTTGTTCTCGAGTAGTGCATTATTCTTTCTAATAGGTGTAGGTGGGAATCAATTTATAAACTATAATGAGTTTAATATTTATAATCATGTACACAATGGCTATTTAAGATTTTTGTTTGAAACAGGAATTATAGGTTTTATTCTATTCCTTATTCTATTTTTAAATATGTTTAAAAGAACGTTTAATTTGATGAAACTAACCCCGGTATCACCCGTTTTTTATGCATTCTTTTCATTGTTAATTATGGCTTTATCTAACGATATTTTTATTATTAAAGAATTTTGGTTAATTGTTGGATTAATCTCTGCTTGGTATAACTCTGGAGAATCCACAGGACTTTAATTCTATCAATAAACTGATAGAAGGGGGTAAAAATTGTGTACAAAATAGCGGTAGCAGGTACTGGATATGTTGGCCTTGTCGCAGGTGTATGCTTTGCTGAAGTTGGTCATCAAGTTACCTGTGTAGATATAGATGAAAGTAAAGTGAATGTAATGAAATCAGGTGTTTCTCCAATCTATGAAACAGGTTTGGAAGAGTTAATGCAGAAAAACTACGCTGCTGGACGAATCGATTATACAACTGATTATAAATCAGCATACAGAGACGCGGATGCAATCTTTATAGGAGTAGGAACTCCAGAACAACCAGATGGATCTGCTAATCTTTCATATATTGCAACTGTAGCAAGACAAATTGCTGAATCGGTCGAAAACGATTGCTTAGTCGTTGTTAAATCTACCGTTCCAGTAGGGACGAATGATAAAGTAGAACAGTTTATTCAAGACTTTTTAGTTAATGATGTAAAAGTTGAAGTGGCATCAAACCCTGAATTTTTAGCACAAGGTTCTGCTGTACACGATACACTTCATGCAGAAAGAATTATTATTGGAACAGAAAGTAAATGGGCTGAAGAGTTACTAATGAAACTCTATGAGCCTTTTAATTTGCCTATTGTTTCGGTGAATAGAAGATCTGCAGAGATGATCAAGTATGCATCAAACGATTTCCTTGCTCTAAAAATTTCTTATATGAATGACATCGCTAACCTATGTGAATTAGTAGGGGCGGATGTACAAGACGTTGCAAAAGGTATGAGTTATGATGCACGTATTGGTAATAAATTTTTAAACGCAGGAATCGGTTATGGTGGTTCATGCTTCCCTAAGGATACTAAAGCGTTAGAATATATTGCAAAGCAGCATGGGTATGAGTTACGGACGGTGAAAGCTGCTATTGATGTAAACACTGATCAAAAGACAATGTTATATAAAAAGGCGAGTAAGAGACTTATTACGTTTAATGGTTTAAAGGTAGCTGTACTAGGGTTAACCTTTAAGCCGGGAACAGATGATTTACGTGAGGCTGCCTCCCTTGAGAATGTACCTTTATTACTAGAGCAAGGTGCAGACATCTATGCGTATGACCCTGTTGGTGCAGATAACTTTACGAAAGTACATCCAGAAGGTCAGCATGGAAAAGGCAGTATGACGTATGTAAGTGATGTTGAGGAAGCACTAAAAGATGCAAATGTCTGCTTTATCTTTACGGAATGGGGCGAAGTAAAAGCAGTCACACCTGGTAAGTACAAGGAATTAATGAGAACTCCGTTAGTATATGATGGAAGAAATATTTATCGTATTGAAGAGATGCAGGAAGCAGGAGTTGAGTATCGCTCTATTGGTAGAAAAGCTGTAGAGAGAGAAGTTGTAAAGGAGTCGAGAAATCTTGAGCTACAAGCCGTTAGATTCTAGTAAAGTTTATCTTATTACTGGAGCTGCTGGTTTCATTGGTTATTATATGTCTAAGAAACTATTAGAACAAGGCTGCGTAGTAGTAGGTGTTGATAATGTAAATGATTACTACGATGTGAAACTTAAACACGCACGTCTAGAGCAACTTCAACCATTTGATAAGTTTACTTTTATTAAGGGTGATATCTCGGACAAGCCTATGATTGATAGTGTCTTTGAAGAGTACAAACCTAATATTGTAGTAAACTTAGCTGCTCAAGCTGGGGTTAGGTATTCAATAGAAAATCCGGATGTATATATCCAAAGTAATATTATTGGTTTTTATAACATCCTGGAAGCGTGCAGATACCATCCGGTTGAACATCTTATATATGCATCATCAAGTTCTGTGTATGGGGCTAATAAAAAGGTACCATTTGAAGAAACAGACTTTGTAGATACTCCTGTATCACTTTATGCATCTACGAAGAAATCTAACGAATTAATGGCTCATACGTATAGCCATTTATATAAAATCCCAGCGACAGGTCTTCGCTTCTTTACGGTATATGGTCCTATGGGAAGACCAGATATGGCTTACTTTGGTTTTACAGATAAATATTTTGCTGGCGAACCAATCAAGATTTTTAATAATGGTGATTTTGATCATGATCTCTATCGTGATTTCACGTATATCGATGATATAGTCGAAGGAATAGAGAGACTTATTGGTAAACCACCGGTAGATGCCGTTCCTCACAAGGTGTTTAACATCGGTAACAACAATCCGGAAAAGCTGATGACGTTTATTAATACGTTGGAGAGGACTTTAACTAAAGCTTTAGGAAGAGAAGTGCAGTTTGAAAAGGTGTATGAACCAATAAAACCAGGAGATGTTCCTGCTACGTATGCTTCAACTGATTTATTGCAAGAGGCTGTAGGGTTTAAACCGAAAACATCGATTGAAGAAGGTTTGCAGCAATTTGCTGATTGGTATGTTGAGTATTATAAGAAGAAATAAGTTACTTTGACTAATGGAATTATGTAATGCTCCTTGTATGTCTTATAAAAGCAAAGAGCCAACTTAATCAGACAGTCAAATGTGACAGCACCGATAGACAACCATATCCTTTAGTTGGATATGGTTGTCTATAAACTATTCATTTTTATATTTTATGGTTTTTCCATCTGTTCTATCGTTAATTTTCGTAACTCTTGGCGTAATACAAGCTCTCATTCGAGACTCCTTATTGCAATCAGGACAATAATATTCTTCCGATTCATTTTGGCCATCTTGCAATTCCACTTGAACCTTAAACTACAGCCGCAATAAGTACATACTTCTTCATGACCACTTCCAAGATAAGGATTTCTAGCCGTCCAATCAGATGCCATACAACCTATTCGTTCAATAATAGATTTAGTAATATAGTATCACGGTATTTACAATATGAGAATGTAAAAGGGGGAAAAATGATGAAACTTAATAAGTTAGATGAACTATTTCTTACAAACTGGATTAATCTGAATTTTGAGGAATGGAATGAATCTGATGTTAGAGAGGAGTTTATTGCCCCACTTCTTAAAATTTTAGGTTACAGTAAAGGAACTGTCAATGATATTATTCGAGAAAAAAGCTTGAGGTTGTCTAAACCATTTCACAGAATAGGACGCAAAAATGTTTCTATCGATTATATTCCGTCTTTACGGCTTAAATCATTTTGGATTATTGAAGCTAAACCAGGCAAGGCGAAAGAAATGGGTTATGGTGATTTACTACAAGCGCATTTATATGCGATTCATCCGGAAGTAAAAGCTCCTTTTATAGTGTTATGCAATGGGTGGGAGATAAGAGTTTACGATGCCTATCATGTAGATAGTTGGGATGATGCAATTTTTATATGTAGACAAGAAGATTGTTTTGACTCCTTTGCAGAATTAAAAGGTATATTATCTGCTGATAGTATGCTCGATTATCAGAGAAAGCGGATCCTACATACTGTAAAAGATACGTTTGCGGTTGAGATTGATGAGAACAAATTAGCAGCCTTTAAGAATGATGTAAATAGATTAGTAGATGAGTCATATCCACTAGTAAGAGAAAATGTCCGTCAATTGCGTATATCAACATGGCGTAAGGAAGAGGAAAAAGAAAGAAAAGAACTAGAGAAGTTGGACTTAAAGCTACTTTTTGTCAGAATGGATATTCCTACGTATGCTTATTTAACCCCATCTAAGGAATTCCTAAGACGAGTAAAGAATGGAAGTCAGAAGGAAAGGGAACATTTAATTGATCATTTGTTAATGAATTATCGTTCAAGACCTCATGCTATCTTTAGAGTGCAATGTTGTTACATACTCCTATCACTTCTAAAAGACGATATTGAAGTCAAACCATCGACGTATGTCAAAAGTATAAAATCAGCCTTTGAAGAAGTAGTGTTAGGTAATCTTACATACTTTAGCCACAATCCATTATCACATGCCCTATGTCACTTAGACAACACGTCACTTCGATTAGCAAAAAAGCTTAGTTTAAGGTTTGCAATGGATAAATTAGTGAAAAATACCGATGAATATAACCAAACACTGACTACAGAAGATCGGGTCATTCATAAACAAACTGTCGCTCGAATGATGGTTCGTTTTATCGGACTACTAGGTGAAAATTTATGGAGAGAATTCTGTTCCTTAAGTTCTGCCAATGAAGTATGGGATGGCATATGGTCGCTAGAGATTATAGAAAAAGTGATTGAAACCTTCCCAAGCAAAAGTTATCCTGATGGTGATTCAGACTTATTATTTTTTGATTCCTATGGAAGAGGATTTGATATGTTGTTCATGGGAACTTGGGATGTGATACACGGTAGTGAAGAGCTGCTTATAAAAAAAGAAGTATCTGAAGAAATTATTAATTATGCTGGAATGGATAGAGAAGAGGCATTAAGTAGCATTCCTCCAAGTGAAGTATGCCCAAAAGATCATATGTTGGATGAGAGTATAGTTAAGGACTTAATGAACAAGTACGCTATTCGGTTTTAGGGAAAAGGGATTTTGTTTACTTTTAAAAGAGTAAATCAAAAATAGTGAAGGAGCGTTTTGTGAAAATGCTTTGATGATAAACGCCTGGCTAGGAGGATATAGGATTGGGTTTATTACAACTACAAACTAAAAGAGGTATTTCTTTAGATGTCCCACAAGACGAAGTTATAAAAGCAATAGGAGCTTGTCAATGGTGGTTAAAAGGCAAATGGTTAAAGGATAAAAAGAAAAAACATCCTATTCAAAAATTATTTCAATCATCAGATTGGTCATCGGATGTAGAGCTATTTTTAATTGGGAGTTCTATTCTTGAGCTTCGTAAACATGGTACTGATAAGAAAGCATTTCTTGATAAAAGAAAGGAATTTTTAGGAGAACAAAGGGGTAATCAAGTAGGATATTTATTTGAACTACTTACTGCGTTACTGTTTTCAATGGGAGGGAACAAGGTTGAACTACTACCTGCCTCAGCAGCTGGGTATGATCTAGATGTAAAAACCCCAGATGATATTTCTATTCAAGTTTCATGTAAGGTATGCCAACCGTCGAATGAATATAGTAAAATTATTACGTATGCTGAACAAGAAAGAGATAAATTTTTTGCAGCATACAAAAAACTTGGTGTACACGGTGTTAATTGTGTTATAGAAAGAGTAAAATCGAATGGTTCATCAACAACACCATTTTTACAATATCACCAATATAAGAGTATGATCGGTAAATCTTTATTTCAGCCTTATATGGTTCAGTCTGAGAATAGGGAAATGATGGGGATATTTTCGAAATCACCATTGCCGTCCAATGCCTTTTCTTTTTCACGAAAATACCCTAGTTATTCCTTTGTATTATCATCACCGATAAATACTGAACATGAGTTAAAAAGACTACATTCTCAGATAGACAAGGCAAACAAGGGGTTTAAGAAGGTAAGCGATAATAAGAAACTAAATTTAACTGTGATACGGTTGCCTCATTATCTTAGTGTTAAAATGGCAAAGGGAAAAATTGAAAAAGAGTTTAATAAGGGGCGATTCACAAATACCTCTGCGGTTATTGGTATTCAAACTCATATTGTTGGTGATGAGAACGGTGAATCAGTTAAAATTAATACAGCATTTCAAATGATTATTAATCCATCAGCAATTGTACCCTGGCCTATTGGAAAAGGTGCGTTAAAGATGGTACAGCCATTGGGGAGTATTACAACAGAAACACCAGCTTTCCAAATAGCTGGACAAAAGATCAATAATGAATGCTATGTATACAGTGATATGAATGAGAGTATTGTAGTTCCACCTGGAACATCGATAGGTAGTAGTAATATACCAGGCTTGAATCAAATATTTGAGTATAAGGGTATGGATCTGGCCATAAATGCCTTTAAGATTCCGAGTGAGTTTAAATTCCTATAGGAACTGTTATCATAGTGGGGAGGTAGTATTTTAGAAGGTGATTACATTATGGACCAAAATGAAATTAGCGAAGAAAGATACAGTATCATTTAATGTTGTGATCAGGCTGTAAAACTCAAATTTTTTGCAAAAGGATTTATATATTGTACTGAGGGAGAAGAATACCATATGACTCAACAACCAACGACCTTATATATAATAGGAAATGGTTTTGACTTACTCCATGGTGTTAAATCTAGTTATTCTGCATTCCGAGAATATCTCAAGCGACGTGACAAGTCATTAAGCTTCCAAATGGACTGTTATTTTGAATGCGAGGATTTCTGGGGAGATTTTGAAAACAATCTGGCGTTTCTTTCTCGTGAGATGGTCATGGAATCAGTAGATACGATGCTTGACACACATATGATCACATTTGATGAAGAGGATGATGATTTTTCTTATGCAGATTATTTTGCAGCTATTGAAATGGGGACACAAGTTGTCACTGATCTGACTGAAAGTTTACCTCTCCGTTTTAAACAGTGGATTAAAACATTGCAACCTCAAGAGGGAAAGAATGAAGCATGCGATAAGCTACTTAACCGTGATGCTTTATATATAAATTTCAATTATACAGAGTTTCTTGAAACGGTATATGGTGTACCTATAGATCATATCCTGTATATTCACGGTGATAGAAGAGAGCAAAAAAGGAATCTAATTTTGGGTCATGGCCGTAATCCAGATAAGGATTTTGCCCACTGGTATGAAAGAAATAAAGGCGAGCAACCCTTCCACGACTATCGTAGAGGTAAAAAGGGTAGGAAATATAAAAACGATAGTTTAACATACCTTACTTATTTTCTGGAAGGTTTCGGTGCCTGTGCGTTGCGATCTCTAAAGTAGACACTATATATTCGGATTTACCTCAAAGAACTAGAGCCAGTGGGCTTTGGTTCTTCTTTTTTTCTTAGCGTATCCTAGTGTCTCAGAGCACTGATTGCCAGTCAAGGAGGCCACTTGACAGCCAATCAATGCCCTGACGAGTGGTAATTAGGCTAAGAAGGAGAAAATGTGGCGTTTTTGCCCCTTTTTTTAACTCGCCGTCTTGTAACGTAAGCGTCAAATAGTCCCCACCTATTAATGTGATGGGGACTAACTTATAATCTACTTATCAAGTTGAATACGACAGTGAGCCGGAAGACTGTTTGACCAAGGAAGCAATTGATCAATGGCGTTTTCATTATTCACATCTATATTGGGAAGCTCTTCAAACAAGTGCATTAAGTATTGATAAGGGTTGAGGCCATTTTCTTTGGCCGTTTCTACAATACTATACGTTACAGCACTTGCCTTTGCTCCTTTCGGAGTGTTGGCAAAAATCCAGTTCTTTCTTCCAATTACGAATGGTTTAATAGATCGTTCACTTCTATTATTATCAATCTCTAGTCTACCGTCCTCTAAGAAAACCTCTAACTTATCCCATTGATTGCGACAGTATTTAATTGCTTGTCCGAGTGCACTCTTTGGTAACACTTTTGGCGTTTGCGTACGAAGCCATGCTGAAAAAGCGCCAAGAAGTGGTCGACTTTTTTCTAGACGTATTTGATGACGTTCAGGGAACGATAAATCTTTTATTTCTCGTTCGATCGCAAAGAGTTGGTTACAAAATTTTAAGCCTTCCTTTGCTAAGACATCTTTCGACTGTTCTTCTTTAGGCAAAGCTTTTAAAGCTTCATCAAATTTTCGACGAGCGTGTGCCCAGCATCCAACTAACTTTACGTTTGAAATTCCATTGTATCCAGCATATCCATCTACATGTAAGTATCCTTGGAAAGGAGATAAAAACTTTCTAGGATGTTTACTTGCTCGTGTTTGCTGGTAATCAAATAATACAATCGGATGGCCTTCCTGTCCTGAACGATAAAGCCATAAGTATGAGGTAGCTGTTGATGGACGATTTGGCTCTCGTAGCACTTGCAGCGTCGTTTCATCAGCATGAGCAATATCAAGATTCATTAGATATTGATACATTCGATCATAGATGAGGTTTAACCATGTATTAGCACCATAAAGAACCCAATTAGCTAATGTTTGGCGTGATAAAGAGACATCTAGACGAGCGAATTGTTGTTCTTGTCGATACAATGGAAGCCCTTCTACATATTTTTGATTCATGATGTAGGCCATCGCAGATGGCGAAGCAAGAATCTTTGGAAAAACAGGTTTCGGCATAGAAGCTTTAACAATAGGAGTCTCCGTACTTTCACGTTCACAACGGCGACACGCATAAACATGTTGTACATGTTCAATGACCTTCACTTCCGCTGGGATGACTTTTAATTCACGACGTACCTCTGTCGACATTTCGTGTAGATTTCCATTGCAGCACGAACAAACCTGATCTTCCACAGGTAATCGATACTCAATGACTTCCTTCGGAAGGTTCTCAAGTTTGATATCACGTTGCCCTTTGGTCTTTTTACGTTGATACGTAATCGTTTCAACCGTAGGTTCTTCAATGGATGGATCAGCCGTAATTTCTACCTCATTAAAAAGAGGCAATTCTAACTGATCAGCATTTGTCTTCTCACTTGAAGTACCAAATTGGCGTTGCTTACTAAGACGGAATTGTTCTTCATACCATTTAATTTTTGCCGTCAGCTCCGCGTTTTGTTCCTCAAGTGATGAGACACGTTTTTCTAAATCTTTAGTTGTAGGTTGAGAGGTGGTTTCTGTTGTTTTCATAGCTTAATTATACATCACCTCTCATCCATTTGCTTATGATTTATTCGTTAAATGACACGTTGTGCAGTAACTTTTGGATGTGCTGATTTTTGATCAATAGAAAGGCCGTCAAGTAACCAACGGAACTGACGATGGCTAATCATTTGCGGAGAAGAAGATGAATCTTCTGGCCAAGGGAACGTACCTTTTTCTAAACGGCGATAATAGAGCCAAAATCCATTATGTTCCCAGTGAAGGATTTTGATCTTATCTCGTTGTCTATTACAGAAAACAAATAAACACGGGGAAAATGGATCTAATTGAAAACTTTCTTGTACGATAGCCGCGAGGCCATCAATAGATTTTCGTAAGTCTGTATTTCCTTTTGCAAGGTAGACTTTATCAATGGAGCGTTGATTGATCATCCGTTTCTCAGCACGCGTAGTACACGAGATAAATGTTCTTCACTCACATTTTCAGGAATATAGACAGACAGGTCATCTATTCTCACTTCAATGGATGTGGTGGGGAAGGTAGGCACATCAAAAGATGTCCAAATCTGGCTTACCTCATCACTTGAATCTGAGTTTACTTCTGCCTTGATCTTCTTTCGCCAATAGTGGAATTGATATTCTGTAATGTCATCTTGTTTAGATACCCATTCCTGTATCGTCTCCCCGCTGTCTTCGTATGCCTCCATGCGTTTTTTCCACAAATCGTGTTTTTCTTTACGCTTCATAGCGACACCCTTTCATCATTATTGATTAAAGTATCGCATGGGACCAGGGCTATTGGAATGTGTGTATTATTTGACGCTTACCTTGTAACGGGCAGGAGTGCTGTAATTTAAAACCCCTTGAACACGTTTGTGATTATAGTAATAGATAAAATCATGAATAATCGTCTTAGCTGTCTCTATGTCTTTGGCTGATTTTAGCTGCTTTCGTTCAGATTTTAGAAAGGAGAAGAAGCTTTCAATACAAGCGTTGTCTATGCAGTTAGCTTTTCTCAGGCTTTCTATCATTCCATGGTAATGCTTCTTCAAGCTGAGCTGCTAACTGTAGTAAAGTCGTTTCATCCGCAAATCGTCCGGTAAACTGCATACCGATTGGCAGCCCGCTTTGGCTTGTTTTTAGTGGCAGTGAGATGGATGGCTGACCGGTTGCATTGAAAAGATTAGTAAATGGTGCGTACGTAAAAATCTGTTCGGTCCATTGTTTTGCATCGATTGTTGGGTTGTTTGCATTTAATAAACCGATCTTCGCAGGAAGCGTCACGATGGTTGGTGTTAGGAAGACATCATAATTCGTAAAGAATTGACCAACTTGTCTTGAGACGGTTGCGTTTGTTTCAATCGCATCTAATAAATGAGAAGCTAATGAAAATCAGAAGTAAAGTGCTTTCAATATGCAGCGGTTATTAACCGCGAATAGAAGCGAACCTTCCTTGTTAACGGAACGAGAAAGAGAAATAGTAGACTTGCTCGTCCAAGGGTTGAGAAACAACGAAATCGCAAAGCAGCTGTATATTAGTGAGAATACAGTTAAGAAGCACTTGCAGAACCTTTATCGTAAGTTCGATACAAGCAGCCGTACAGAGCTTTTGTTTAGGTTGAGGGGGATTTAGCGTCTGCCTAATTCTGTGCCTGTCACCACCCGAAGTTTGTTGAATAGATAGAGGAATCAGCCTGCTGCGTGTTAGCTAAGCAGGCGGGTTTTAATGATTAATTCACTGTAGTGCGTTAGTTCAAATGTACCGGATTGCCCCAGTCTGCCCATGCAAAGAGGTTCGGGTTTTTAAGTCATCACTCGATTTAAGTTTTTGATAGGACAGTTGAAGTAGAGTAGATAAAAAGCTCTATGCACTTGCTGAGGCAGTTCGAGCCGTGTAAGTGCCTAGAACTTTGTATAATTTTAGTATATAGATATATAAGGAAGTCTACTTATGTCTATCCATAATCATAATTATTATCCTGTGGAGGTTGAACAATGCTATTAGGTTTTTTAAGAAGATGATTGTTGGCATCTAAAATCTGTTGCCACGATGAGAGTAAATGATTATCGGAATTTAAAGCATGATAAGTTAGAGATCTAACTAACTTGGAGTCTGAGAATATATTTTCATAGTTAGATAGCTTTCCAAATAGTAATTTCACATGTTCAAAAGATCTAGTTTTTAAACGGAAAGCATGGTCTTTAGGTAATACAGCTAAGTTAAAAAGCACCTCTTTAGCTGCTGGAAGAATCGTTTGCGACTTGGCGATATCATTAACCAAAGTCATTGAAGCATTATTCTTTTCAGCGAGTGCAATGATGTTCATTGGGATGTCTTTCCTATAAATATATTCTTCTACTTTCCTTCTCTTTTGCCAAATTTCTCTACTAATGTCCTGACTAGTCATTTGATATTTTTCTTGGAGGATCTTGATATGATAATGATTAAATCTCCAAGACGCTCTTTCGAAAGGTATAACTTTTCTCAGAATACGTAACAATTGAGTTTTTTCATCGGTAGGTGCGATAACATTACAAAACACTTTTATAGAACGGTCCAGTGCTTTCAATGCAGAGAACTCATTATAACCTTCAATTAACACATAATGCTGAAACCCGACGTGCTCAACAACTAAACTATAACGTAAATAATCGGCATGGTTAATTAATGAAAGCCGTTGATTTGCGGTATCCTTTGAGACCTTATCATAATAGAAGGTCTGAATATTATTTAACTGTAAATACATTACCTTTAAGTCTTTTGTCATGATTGTAAATTCCCCTTTCTTTTTAGAAAGGTTATGTATAAGAGAGTTTGTCTCATGACTTCTGAGAATTATTAGCTAAGGTACCAGTCACCATTTGAATTTTGTCGAATAGAGGAATCAGTCTGCTGAGTGTTAGCTTAGCAGGTTAGTTTTTTTTGCCTTCTCACTTTAGTGCGTTAATTCATAGGTGTGCTTGCTAGGTGTACATCCCCCCGCCGCTAATCATTTACATTTAAGAAGGTTATGACATAATTAAACGTAAGTTAGTAAATCAAAGCGTAGGTGATATAAATGAATACTTGTGATCGTTGTCAGGGAAATGAAGCAACCATCATACTTACCAATGATGAGCAGGAGAGGTTATGTGGGAGTTGTTTTAATGAAATGATGTCTGAAGAAGTGGGGGTTGAGCTAAAGACAATACCGGCTGCAATTTCTTTGTATGACTTTAATGGATCGAGAAGGAATTTTATTCTTCAACAGCGTCTTTACCCAAATGGGATATTCCTAGAAGCTTCTGAGGATAGAGATTATGGTTATCAGTTTGCGGTGCATGGTGAGTTAGATTGTGATCAAACAGAGTTGTTAGAGAAGCTTAGAGAGAAAGTGAAGAGTGGGGTTTCTAAACAATTTATTAAGGCTGGACAATTCCCTAATGGACAAGCATATATTTCCATCATTAATGATGAATTTGTTGGATTGGTAGATCATGATGAGAACTCACAAGCTGCCCCAATGATTGTGATAGATGGTCAACCTTACACGTGGGAAGAAGTAGGCGAGATGGTCAAGAGTTTTGAAGGGTTTCAAGTTCAGATGAAATTTTTTGATATGACGGATGATATTGATTAAGCAACACCAGAGGTTCGGTTGCTGTCACCACCAACTTTGGCCAATGGATTTTTACAATTTGCCTGCTGAGCATTGGTTTAGTAGGCTTTTTTAGTTTAGGTTCAAATAACTGTCGATTTTTATAGAGGACTTTCTCACTTTTTGTTGAATGTTACAGGTATGTAGTTCTCCAGTCTTATCTTCGTATTTCCTCTTTATCTTCATTTATCTCATTTCTTATTTCTTTTATTTCACTTCCATTATTAAAACTGAATAGGGGGGTTTTCTTTTGACGGCGATTGTTTCTAGTATTGGGTTGAAGGGGCTTAGTGGGTATGTGGTTCAGGTTGAGGTGCATATTTCTAGCGGGACCGAGTCGATGGTCATTGTCGGTTTGCCGGATGCGTCTGTGAAGGAGTCGAAGGAGCGGGTGTTGTCTGCGTTGCATTCGTTTGATTGTGATGTGACTGACGAGAAAATTGTCGTGAATTTGTCTCCGGCTGAGCAGAAAAAGAATGGTCCGTTGTTTGATTTGGCGATGGCTGTGGCGGTATTAAAGGAGAAAGGCCAAGTGAAGGGTGTCGTGGATGAGGGGACTGCTTTTATTGGCGCATTGTCGCTGGATGGTTCGGTGAGGACGGTGAGCGGGCTGCTTCCTGCTTTGATCTCGGCTAAGTCATTGGGTTTGAAGCGTGTGTTTCTTCCGGTTGATCCGCTCATTCCTTATCAGGCGTTTCAGGATTCGATGGAGCTTGTTGTCGTTCGTCATTTGCAGGATGTGTTGAATCATTTAGAGGGGAAGCCTTCGCTTACTCCTATTCCGGTGGAGATGATGACGTCAACTGAGGTGTACGGGAGAGCGGGCAGATGGATTTCCGGCATATTATTGGACATGAGCGGGCTAAGCGGGCGCTTTTGGTTGCGGCTAGCGGGGAGCATAATGTGTTGATGAGCGGCCCTCCTGGCTGCGGGAAGAGTATGCTGGCTGAGGCGTTTTCATCGATTTTACCGACGTTGACCAAAGATAAACAGCTTGAAGTGATGAGCTTGTATCAATTAGCAGGCGAGAGTGTGTCGTTACCGTTAGCGGCCCCGTATCGTAATCCTCATCATTCGGCATCAAGTGTCGCGTTAATAGGCGGCGGCTCAAACCCTAAGCCTGGAGAAGTGTCTCTTGCTCATGGCGGGGTGTTGTTTCTGGATGAAATGGCTGAATTTCAGAAGAAGACCTTGGATATGCTGCGGCAGCCGATGGAGTCTGGGCGCGTGACGATCAGCCGCGTGCATTCGACGGTGACTTATCCTGCTGCGTTTCAGTTAATCGGCGCGATGAATCCGTGTCCGTACGGCTATCTTGGCTCGAATGTGAAGTATTGTTCGTGCACGGATAAGCAGGTACAAAGCTATCGAGCCAGGGTGTCTGGTCCGGTGTTGGACCGGGTTGATATCTTGCTTCATTTAATTCCAGTGAACCTAGACAGGGAAGAAGAGGGGACTTTATCGTCTGAAGAGCTGCGTGTGCAGGTTGAGCGGGCAAGGGAGCGGCAGTATGAGCGTTACGGGGCGGGAGTGAGTAATGCGAAAGTGCCGTTTGATGTGATCAGTGAATGCAGTCCGCTTACGACGTCGCAGCGGCAGATGGTGGCGCAGGTGTCATCAAAGCAGCAGTGGAGCAACCGTGTGCAGATTAAGATTATCCGCTTAGCACGTACGATTTCAGATTTAGCAGAGAGTGAATTGATTACTGATGAAGCACTATGGGAAGCCATGTCGCTTCGAAGGCTTAATCAGTCATCCTCCAAGCTTTCGGCTAGAGAGCTGTAATGGCGAGGGCGAAGCGGATTTGGATCCCGTCTCGTTTCTATCATATTGTGACAAGAGGCAACCGCGGCAATCCTCTTTTTAGATGTCACACTGACTTTCAAGCTTTCTTTCATATCCTCGATCAACTCTACGAAAAGATCCCATTTGAGCTTGCCTCATATTGTTTAATGACCAACCACTACCACCTCCAATTACGCTCCAAAGAGCAGTCCATTTCTAAAGTGATGAGCTTAATTAATAAACGCTATGCCAACTACTACAACACCCGCTACCGTCTTACCGGCCATGTGTTTGAAAAACGGTACTACGACAAAATTATTGAAACCAAAGAAGGGATGCTGGAGGTCAGCCGCTATATTCACCTTAATCCAATAAGAGCACATATGATCAAACGTCCCGAACACTACCCATGGAGCAGTTATCATTTCTATAAATACAACAAAGCTGCGCCTGCTTATTTGGATACGAATAGTGTATTGAAATATCACGCTGGTGCAGCGGAAGAGCAGAAGAGGTTGTATTGTGAGTCGGTGGAGGAGGTCTTTTTGTTTTAAGGAGATAGGTGTTATCTAGCAACAGTAGAAGTCCTAAACAATTATCAGTAATTAAATAACAATTAAGTTAAGTTGTCATAAATGTTAAGTTAAGTTACTATAATAGTGAGGAGAACATAATCATGTATTTCAATGAAAATGGGTTTTTGCCACCACATGACTATGAATTAACACTTAATGAATTAAGAGAATCGTTATTAGTAAGAGGACCAGGAGATGGTGAGCCATGGGATGTAACATGGCGTTTATTTTTAATTGACCAGCTAGAAGCGCTTGTACAACAGTTATGGGATGTCGGTATTCATCAGATTTATATTGACGGCTCCTTTGTTGAAGCGAAAGCTCATCCAAATGATATTGATGGTTACTTTGAATGTGATGTAATGGAACTAGCGACTGGAGAGCTAGAACGTAAACTAAATGCATTAGATCCTTATAAAGTTTGGACTTGGGACAGTAGCAGTCGTAAGCCTTATCGCGGCTATACAAAAAAGCAATTACCGATGTGGCATCGTTATCGGGTAGAGTTGTACCCCCATTTTGGTCAACTGTCAGGGATTAAAGATGAATATGGCCATGATCAACAATTCCCTGCAGCTTTCAGAAAATCTAGAGATACCTTCTTACCCAAAGGAATCATTAAATTGAGTAGATAGAGGTGAGATGAGCAATGATTAAGACGGAACCTGCTTATCGAAAAGCATTGGAAAAGTTAAAAGAGGATAAAGTTTTTATTGAAAAGCAGAAAAAAACGTTACAGGAAATGGGGCTCACCAAGGAGCAAGTAGAAAAAGCACTGCAGCCATCTATTTCCTTTCACGAGCAGCTGAAAGAAGAAGTGGCTTATTATGAACGAATCAAGAGAGGTGAATTTGATACGATGATCAATTTACACCAATTAGGAAAAACTCTTATTGCATATCGTATATACACTGGTTTGAGTCAGCAAGAATTAGCAGCAAGACTAGGGGTATCCCCATCGCAAGTGTCAAGAGATGAGCGAAATGAATACTACGGTGCAACTCTTGAGCGTTTACAGCAAGTAATGGAAGCTATGCGGATGGTATCTAAAACTGAAATACAATCGGGGGATGTATTGTTGGCCTAACAAGATAGAATTAAAATGAACAAGTGAGAAATATATTTACCTGCTATGCGACCGGCTTAGCGGGTTTGTTTCATTCATATATGAGTATAGTTTCTTTTTGCGCTTGGCCTTCTATATAGCATTAGTCTTATTACTAGACATAGAAATTATAAAATCGTGTTAGGTGTGCAGTCGATCAAAGTAATAATTATCCATATTTATTCCTATTTCATCCAATTGGTATCTATATTATTCTAGTAGTAGAAGAAAAGATAATCTATAATTTCCTAAGATTTCTTGTTTGAAGCAGAGGTGATAGGATGAAAGCATTGGATGTGGATGATTTACATAGTGGTATAGAAGAGATCCAAGCTAAAATAGAAGTACATATAGAACAGTTAGCTCAAATAGAAGCAGGTATTACAGCCATTGTCGGCTTGAGTGATTCATTAAAGGGTGAGGGAGGAACGGCGATTCGTCGTTTCTATCAAGAAGGTCATTTGCCATTGCTTACATTCCTAAAGCTGTCACTAACACAATACAATAAGGTTCTATCTCAAATGAAAGCCTCCTTACATTCATTAGAGCCGGCAGCCAATGGGCGAATTGTAGAAAGCTTTCTTGAGGGTGATTTGGAACAGGGCTTGCGGCAAGTAGAGATGGTAACTGCTAATCTCACTAATGGAACAAATGCTGCTATGCAAACAGTGTCTGATCTTGTTGCACTTCCTCACATTAGGGACGATGAAGTAAAGCACTATGTACAAAAAGCGAGACAAGAAAAAGACCAAACAATCGAGCACTTGCATCAATTTGATTATGAGCAGACAGCATCACTTAAATCTGTAGAAGCAGATGTGAATTTGATGGAGAGATATGTGCAGGAGCTTCAAGCGATGTTCCAAGTGAAAGGAAGCAATGTATCTACGCATCTAACAAATCAATTAACGTACAATTCTTTCTATCTTATGTTGAATTCAAAGCTAGCAGCAAGGCAATCACAAAGTACATATTTATTTAAACAGATGCAGCCTCCAGCTTATGCCATTCATACAACAATGACGGAGGCAGTAACCTTTGATAAATGGATAAATCCAAGCTGCCCGAGATCTTCTCATGTAAATAAGGCAGTAGCTGTAGAGCCAGAGAGGAACTGGTTCCAGAAGGCTGGGGATCAGATAGTAAGTGGTGCGAAAACAGTAGGTAAAGCGGCAAAAGATCATTCCAGAGAAATTGGTTCTACCGTTTTGGACTTCACACCAATCGTAGGAAATATTAAAGCAGGCGTAGAAGCTACAAGAGGAGTGGACCCGATCACTAAAAGGGAGTTAGAGGATTGGGAAAAATATTTTGCAGCAGCTGGTATTCTTGCAGGAGGTTTTGCTAAGCTAGGTTCTAAGGCTGTTAAGGGAGTTAAAGGTATAGATCAAGCGAACGATGCTAATAGAGGGATATCTGATGGTATCATTAGAGATGGTAGTCACCTGAGGAAAAACGGGACATTAAAACCTAATGTACAATATCAAGCTGGTGAATACAACTATCAATATAAAACTGATGAATTCGGAAGGCTGACAGATTTTAATACAGATGAATTAAGGTTAACAAAGCGTGAAAATAGACTTCCTCATAATTCTAATACACCAGGAAAAGAACCAGGAGACCATGCAGGACACTTAGCTGGTGATAGATTTGGAGGATCTCCAGATTTAGATAATTTAGTCTCTCAATCAAGTAGTGTAAACTTGAGTAAATACAAAAAATTAGAAAATCAATGGGCAAAAGCAATAGAAGAGGGAAAAGATGTCTCCGTTAATGTTAAAGTAAATTACAATGGGAATAGTACAAGACCAAGCAGTTTTGATATAGAATATGAGATAGACGGTCGTATGAGGTTTACAAGTATGGAGAACTAGAGGTGATCTTATGAAAGTATTTGAAGATTATTTTTCAGAGTTGCAAACGGATATGGTGGCTATTTGCTTAGAGTATGTAGATAATAAAGCCGATGAAATTTTTATTTATTGTTCGTATGAACCTAAAATGTATGTTTTTGATTTTTTCTATAAAATAAATGGTGAAGTTGTTCATAAACATAAACTTAATGAACTTAAGTTAAGCAATCAACCAAATCACATATATGATGTTTCAAGAGATAGACAAAAAGCTGCTCTAAAGATAGGGACTGAGAATTTAAAGCTTATCCATAAAAAATGTGAAGAGTTTAATAAAGAAATGCCCACAGAAATGAAATTACATTACAATGTAAAAGACAATAGTTTAAAAGCGAAATATAAATACGACTTAATTTATTCGGTTAATGAAGAACTCTTACCGGACGACATCTTTGATTCTTGGTTTGAAGAGGTGCTGGGATAGATATTTGGTGTAGGAAATTCGGTGCCTGTCACCACCCTAATCGTGAACTTTTGGCAGGTAAGACGACAAACCAAATAGCAAATGAATTGACCGAAGACGGCATTGAAACCGCCAGAGGAAAAAAGAAGTGGCATAGTACTTCCATGGATAGTATGATTACCAACCCAATATACTGCGGAGATTTTGTATACCAAAGATATTATGTCACGGATACGATAACCGGGAGAATGACTGAAAACAGGGGTGAACTTCCTCAGTACACCATAAAAGACGATCATCCAGCCATTGTGAGTCGAGAAGATTGGGATGCAGCTCAACAAATTATGAACAATCGGAGTGAAAATAGAAAAGGAAGTAAAAAAAGGCGTCACGATCGTAAAGAGTTTTTTAACGTATTTCATTGCTCCGAATGTGGAGCACCAGTTATTCATGTAAGGAGTTCAAAAGGTGGTGTTCATTACTGGCGATGTAGAACGGCAGAGAAAAAGTATCTCGAAGAAACGTGTGAAGTCCGTGGATTTAGAGAAGTATCAATTGAACATACTTTTATGGCACTCTTGCAGGAAATGAAAAAGGACGATGGTTTCAGGGATAATATCAGGCAAGCACTCAAAGAACTTATCCCAAACGAAAGTGAACGAAAGCAGCTAGAACAAGTTAAGGAAGACATGCAGCAGCTTTACTATAAACTTTACGATACAGTAGAGGAAGGTGAACAGCAGGGTGGCGATCCTACTCAAATAAAAGAGATAACAGGTCAGATCGTATTCCTGCAAAATCAAATATATGATTTCGAAAATAGAGAACAAAACTGCCTTGAAGCGGAAAAAGACCTAGAATGGTTTCTGGAAGAGTTAGAAGGGATTCAGGAATTCAAGCCAGATAAGGAACGAATCGAATTCCGGCCAGATATTTTCAGCAAGATTGTTGAAAAGGGAGTCATTCATCCTGACGGAAGGATTGTCTACGATTTGAAATTTGGGATGCAGCTGACAGCTACGGGGAATGAAAAGATGGTATGGCGATTGAAGATGAAGCGAAAGGCTCGGAAGAAGAAAAAGTGAATAGGGGACGTGAGGTATTGGTCACACGGTTTTCAGATGGAACAATATGTGATTATTGTAGCAATTTAGTTCTTACTAAAATTGGATTAGAGTATGTGCAAGACGGTCATATATTTTGTTGTAAAGAGTGTGCTGATGATTTCAAAGAGAAGTATCTAAAAAGTTAAGAAAGCCATGTGAGAGGAAAAAGTAAATAGAGTGAAAAGATAACCCACTGAGTAAGCGTATTGGTATTTTATACGGCTACTTGGTGGGTTTCTTTTTTGTTCAAATAGGAGTATCAAAGGAATCTATTAAGTTAATAATATTATCATAGATTAGTTATGGTAAAATTATCTAAAAGAAGTCCTGTTCTGGGAGGCTATTAAAATGTACAATGTATCCAATGATAAGGCGATCAAAATAAGTGTTACGACTTTTTCGGAACTAAATTACAAAGAAAACGATATTGAAGAATTGTTAAGAAAGAATATCGATATGATATGTGATGAAGAAGAATCGATGCTGATTGTTGGGAAGCAAGTTAGAAACGCTCAGCATGGAATTAGTGACCTAACTGCTGTCGATAACAAAGGGAATCTTGTTTTAGTTGAGATTAAAAGAGATCGTAAAGATATTGAGGGGCGAAAAGAAGCCTTTGAATTTCAAGCGATTCGATATGCAGCCAGCTATGCAACGATTGAAGATCCAGAGGACTTAGTGAACAAAATCTACGCTCCATACATTGAAAAGTATCGTAATGAATTTGAAGATGGCTCTTTGACCAGTGCTGAACTCGGAACAAGAAAGTTAATGGAGTTTTTACGGGAAAATGGTGCAGAGAGTAATTTTAATAAGAGCCAAAAAATAATTCTTGTTGCTTCTGATTATGATGAGCAAACCCTATCGGCGGTTGCATGGTTAAATAGTAACAATGTCGATATTAGCTGCTTTAAAATGATCCCATATAAAATCAAGGATGAAGTGTACATTAACATTGAAAAAGTTTTGCCCTTAAATACATATAAAGATTACTACGTTAATTTCTTAGATAGTCCAATAAAAAGTAGTGTACAGAAAAAAGGCTTTACTCGGAGAGCACTCCCTAAAATTGGTGAGATGCTTGAATGGGGTGTAATAAAGGCTGGTGACACAATTGTTGCCAAAGGACGTGATGATGAAGGCACACTGTTGGCTAATGGAAATGTAGAAGTGAATGGCGAAGAAATCTCCATGCAAAAGTGGCTAAAGGAGCTATTTGGCTGGTCTAGTATTCAAACCTATGTGTTTGCTGTTCACAAGGAAACCGGGAAGACACTTTCTCAGATACGTGAGGAGTATATGGAGAAGGAGCAAGAAGAGATCTAGTTCTATAAGCAATTCAGGTTCTATAGATTTTTTTGAAAAAATCCTTCATAATAAAATTATAATTGTCTAAGATGATATTATAACTATTTAATAATAAAGGTGGAGGTGATTTCATGTGGTGGTTAGTATTCTTTAGCGCAATTGGAGCAATAATTGCAACATTTACTAGGTTTGGCTTTAATGTTGTTGCAATTTTAATCACCTTACCAATCATCTATACCGCCTTTAACACGCTATACTCAAATGTGCGAAAAGTAAGGATACTCTTGAGGAAAACAATTAATGTTTTAAGCCTTTCCACATTTGATATGCAATTCAGAGCTGTATTCAACATTGAAGAACACAAGTCCAAGGTGAAAAACATTAATAACGATTACCTACTTATCCAAGATGTTATATATGATGTTTTAAAAAATGAAGGGTTCAGTGGAAAAAAGAATGAGCTAATTGAACCATCATTAGATAGAGTTAGTGGTGTTAAGTTTTATATCCACCCTTATAAAATATATATGTCTTTAGATCAATCGGATAACTTTGGTGAACAGACTCTTACTTTGACTGCAACTGGAAGGTTAAAATTCAGAAACGGTGAAGCAATTTTAAATGACTTTTTAATCAACCTATATGAGGGTATCGAGAACCTTGGTATGCCACAGAATAAATATATTCTTAAGCTATCGAAAAATAGTAAAACAGATAATTTTATGACCAAACATTTCATTAAGGAACTTGAGCCTAAAGAGGTAAAGGATTTTAATATCTTAATGAATCAATCGAATATGAACATTACTGCAAATCACCAAGAAATTACAATTGTTACTAAACAAAAAATTAATTTGATTAAAGGAATAAAATATTCATTGGAATTGATCAATTAAGGAGTATTATTCATGCCGCAATCAATCATTATGCAAAAGCTAATTAGTTTTCCAAGGGAATTCCCTGTAAGAACCAACACTATGGGTACTGGTGATAATAGATTAATGTTTACATCTGAAATTAGAGAGCTTGGAGTCAGTGAATATACTGAAGAAACTATTTATAAGTATCAAGTTCTTCATCCGATAGGTAATGCTTTTGAAGGCAAAGGGATTATAGAAGATGGAAGTGAACATGAATTAATTGCTGTATCACGGGACGAAACCTTTAATGTTTTTAAAACACAAGATGACTTTTTACTTTTTACTGATGCTAAAAAGGCAGTCATTGAACACGGTATTAAGCGTTTGACAGAGGGTACTTATAATCATGGTGAAGGGAATATTTTTAAGTCAGAAAAAGTAACTATTGATTTAAGTTCTCTAAAGGAAGAAATACAAGATGGTGCGTTGGGTAGAATTAGAGGTGGCTGGTGGAGGGGTCTACAAATTGCAGATGTTGAAGTAGCATATTTAGGCGGAGGAACAGTCACTGAAAGTTATTATTGGAATACTTATGAGGAAAGTGAAGGAATTATCTCCGCATTAAGATTAGACATTCCTAATTTAATGGATGATGAAAACGAAGTGTTAAAGGTTTTATTAACAAAAGAGGGCAATTTAGTAGTGTACAAAGATATTCCTACTGAGAGGCATCTTCTTGAAGTGGCAATGACGATTTTTAATTTAGCTAAAAACCACCTTGAATAAATAATTAATACAATAGAATATAAATTAGCATTGTTAATCTAAGCGATTTTTATAGCCAAATATTCAGTTTTATTATTGAAGAAACTCGGCTCGTACAGATGCTCATCACTTTAAAACGGTGGTGGGCTTTTTTATTTGCCTATTTTTATAAATACATCTATTACCCATATTATCTATTTTTGCAAAAACATCATTATATAAAGATAAAAAAGACGAAGTAGATACAATATCTAGTGGTTTAAAACAGATATAATTCTATATTTAGATTTTTTATCTATCTCGACTCTTGGGGTGTTGTTTCTGGATGAAATGGCTGAGTTTCAGAAGAAGACGCTGGATATGCTGCGGCAGCCGATGGAGTCTGGGCGTGTGACGATCAGCCGTGTGCATTCGACGGTAACCTATCCTGCATCGTTTCAGTTAATAGGGGCAATGAATCCGTGTCCATGCGGCTATCTTGGCTCGAATGTAAAATACTGTTCGTGCACTGATAAGCAGGTGCAAAGCTATCGTGCGAGAGTGTCGGGTCCGGTATTGGACCGGGTTGATATCTTGCTTCATTTAATTCCAGTGAACCTAGACAGGGAAGAAGAGGGGACTTTATCGTCTGAAGAGCTGCGTGTGCAGGTTGAGCGGGCAAGGGAGCGGCAGTATGAGCGTTACGGGGCGGGAGTGAGTAATGCGAAAGTGCCGTTTGATGTGCTCAGTGAATGCAGTCCGCTTACGACGTCGCAGCGGCAGATGGTGGCGCAGGTGTCATCAAAGCAGCAGTGGAGCAACCGGGTGCAGATTAAGATTATCCGATTGGCACGTACAATCTCAGATTTAAGAGAGAGCGAAGTGATCACAGATGAAGCATTATGGGAAGCGATGTCGCTTCGAAGGCTTAATCAATCATCCTCCAAGCTTTCGGCTAGAGAGCTGTAATGGCAAGGGCGAAGCGTATTTGGATCCCGTCGCGTTTCTATCATATTGTCACAAGAGGCAATCGCCGCGACCCTCTGTTTAGGTGTCACACTGACTTTCATGCTTTCTATCATATCCTCGATCAACTCTACGAAAAGATCCCATTTGAACTAGCCTCCTATTGTTTAATGACCAACCACTACCATCTTCAATTACGCTGCAAAGAGCAGTCCATCTCTAAAGTGATGAGCTTAATTAATAAGCGTTATGCCAACTACTACAACACCCGCTACCGTCTTACCGGGCATGTGTTTGAAAAACGGTACTACGACAAGATCATTGAAACAAAGGAAGGGATGCTGGAGGTCAGCCGCTATATCCACCTTAATCCAATAAGAGCGCAGATGATCAAACGCCCCGAACACTACCCATGGAGCAGTTACCATTTTTATAAATACAACAAAGCTGCGCCGGCTTATTTAGATACGCATAGTGTGTTGAAGTATTACGCTGGTGTAGCGGGAGTGCAGAAGAGGTTGTATTGTGAGTCGGTGGAGGAAAGAGATAGGTGTTACATGAAGACAGTAGAAACCCTAAACAATTATTATTAATAAAATAACAAATATGTTAAGTTGTCATAAATGTTAAGTTAAGTTACTATAATAGTGAGGAGAACATAATCATGAATTTTAATGAATATGGGTTTTTGCCACCGCATGACTATGAAATAACACTTAATGAATTAAGAGAATCATTATTAGTAAGAGGACCAGGAGATGGTGAGCCATGGGATGTAACATGGCGGTTATTTTTAATTGACCAACTAGAAGTGCTTGTACAACAGTTATGGGATGTAGGTATTCATCAGATTTATATTGACGGCTCCTTTGTTGAAGCGAAAGCTCACCCAAATGATATTGATGGTTACTTTGAATGTGATGTAATGGAACTAGCGACAGGAGAGCTAGAACGTAAACTGAATGCATTAGATCCCTATAAAGTTTGGACTTGGGACAGTAACAGTCGTAAGCCTTATCGTGGCTACACGAAGAAGCAATTACCGATGTGGCACCGCTATCGTGTAGAGCTGTACCCCCATTTTGGTCAACCATCAGGAATTAAAGATGAATATGGCCATGATCAACAATTCCCTGCAGCTTTCAGAAAATCTAGAGATACCTTCTTACCAAAAGGAATCATTAAATTGAGTAGATAGAGGTGAGATGAGCAATGATTAAGACGGAACCTGCTTATAGAAAAGCATTAGAGAAGTTAAAAGAGGATAACGTTTTTATTGAAAAGCAG
This sequence comes from Alkalihalophilus pseudofirmus OF4, assembly GCF_000005825.2. GTDB lineage: Bacteria > Bacillota > Bacilli > Bacillales > Bacillaceae_D > Alkalihalophilus > Alkalihalophilus pseudofirmus. The sequence goes on along the minus strand of NC_013791.2, from coordinate 3,554,789 downwards.
AAAAAAACGTTACAGGAAATGGGGCTTACAGGTGAGCAAGTAGAAAAAGCACTCCAACCGGCTATTTCCTTTCACGAGCAGCTGAAAGAAGAAGTGGCTTATTATGAACGAATCAAGAGAGGTGAATTTGATACGATGATCAATTTACACCAATTAGGCAAAACTCTTATTGCATATCGTATTTACACAGGTTTAAGTCAGCAAGAATTAGCAGCAAGACTAGGGGTATCCCCATCGCAAGTGTCAAGAGATGAGCGTAATGAATACTGCGGTGCAACTCTTGAACGTTTACAGCAAGTAATGGAAGCTATGCGGATGGTATCCAAAACTGAAATACAATCGGGGGATTTATTGTTGGCCTAACAAGATAGAATTAAAATGAACAAGTGAGAAATATATTTACCTGCTATGCGACGGCTTAGCAGGTTTGTTCCATATATGGGTATAGTCTTTCTGTTACGCTTGGAACCCTTATTACTAGACATAGAAATTATAAAATCGTGTTAGGTGTGCTGTCGATCAAAGTAATAATTATCCATATTTATTCCTATTTCATCCATTTACCATCTATATTATTCTAGTAGTATGAGGAAAAATATCCATAATTTATATATGTTTCTTTATTTGAAGCTGAGGTGATAGGATGAAAGCATTGGATGTGACGGATTTACATAGTGGTATAGAAGAGATCCAAGCTAAAATCGAAGTACAAATAGAACAGCTATCTCAAATAGAAGAAAGTGTTACAGCCATTGTCGGCTTGAGTGATTCATTAAAGGGAGAGGGAGGAACGGCTATTCGTCGTTTCTATCAAGAAGGGCATATACCATTGCTTACATTCCTCAAGATGTCACTAACACAATACAATAAGGTTCTATATCAAATGAAAGCCTCCTTACATTCATTAGAGCCGGCAGTAAATGGTCGAATCCAAGAAAGTTTCCTTCAGCATGATGTAGAACAGGGCTTGCGGCAAGTAGAGTTTGTGACTGCTAATCTTACTAATGAAACAAATGCTGCTATGCAAACAGTGGCTGATCTTGTAGCACTTCCCCCTCTTCGGGATGATGAAGTAAAGTACTATGTCCAAAAAGCGAAGCAAGAAAAAGACCAAACGATTGAGCACTTGCATCAGTTTGATTATGAGCAGGCGGCGTCACTGGAATCGATGGAAGCAGATGTAACCCTGATGAAGAGATACGTGCAGGAGCTTCAATTAATGTTCCAAGGAAAAGGAAGCCATGCATCGACGCATCTAACAAATCAATTGACGTACAATCCTTTCTATCTTATGTTGAATTCAAAGCTAGCAGAAAAGCAAACAACACAATTATTTAAACAGATGTATTCCCCAACTTACGCCATTCATACAACGATGACGAAGGCAGTAACCTTTGATAAGTGGACAAACCCAAGCTGCCCAAGGCCTGATCATGTAAACAAGGCAGTAGCTGCAGAGCCAGAGCGGAACTGGTTTCAGAAGGCTGGGGATCAGATAGTAAGTGGTGCGAAAACAATAGGAAAAGCGGCAAAAGATCATTCTCGTGAAATTGGTTCTACCGTTTTGGATTTCACTCCAATCGCTGGAAATATTAAAGCAGGCGTAGAAGCTAAAAGTTGAGTAGACCCTATCACAAAAAGAGAGTTAGAGGATTGGGAAAAATATTTTGCAGCAGCTGGTATTCTTGGAGGAGGATTTGCTAAGCTAGGATCTAAAGGGGTTAAAGGAGTTAAGGGTGTTACTGGGAAAGGTACAGAAGAAACTATTATCCCTAATGGATCTAATTCTATTTCAAAGTATAATGATCTCTATAAATATAAGTATAATTCCTTTGATAACCCAGGACCTTTAGCTAATTTTAGAGGACAACCCAACCAGAATTTCTATGGTGGTAGATATGATGTAGAAGTTTTAAGTGAATCAAAAAGTTTTTATAGAGCAGGTGATTCTACTAATCCACTTGGTCAATGGTTTACTGAAACTCCTCCTAGCTCAGCAGCTCAAGTAAGGATTAATACAGCAGTTAAAGAACAATGGTTAGATAAAAATGGTGTTTTAACAGGAACCTCTCCTCTAAATACAGTCTATAAAATTGATATACCTGCTGGTACGACGATTTATAAAGGACCAGTGGGTACTCAAGGGGACATATATCAAGGTGGTCTAGATATTAATCAAATATATATCAAAGAACCATGGAACATAGAAGGTGTTCAAGTGAAAGGTTCTAGTCGATTAAAATAATTTGGAGTTGATACCATGGACAGTAATATACAAGCTATTGAAATGACAGTGAAGGATTTACTACCAATTCTAAAAAGATATGATAACGGACAAATCAATTATCAAATAGGTCAGCTAGAAGAAATATTAACAATTGTTAAATCTAATAATAGTGACGAACAAAAAAAGCGTGAAATTAATTTGATTGTCGATAATCTGTATCCGACTAGAGGAGGATTAACGGATTTTAATGTGTGGAAGGAAGATACGGGGGAAAGGATTAGGATCAATAAACCTATCAGTGAACTGAATGATCGATTATGGAATTTGGTAAAGGTAGAATTATAATTAGGAGATGTGCCCGCGGAGCTTTAGCGGGCTTTTTTGTTTGTGGTGTTTGTCCAAAGTATTAGTGGAATTTATTCAAGGTATAAGCACTCATTAATTTACCATCCAGCACTTCCCTCATACATACTCCAACCGTCTCTTCCTCTCCACCGGCCTTTGCGTCAGCCTCACAATACAAAACGATGTTCGTTGCACTTGTTTTTCAAAGGTCGAATGAGTGATATCGACGGTGAGCTGGTGATGGTTCATGAAGGTGATCAGTGTTTTATTGGAGAGTTTCTTGAAAGTGTGAATATGGTGGTAGAAAATCCAATTGCATTCGAATTTGGATGGAGAGTTAGTGGGGAAGGCGTAGATATGGTTCAGCGGGTCAATGGGGATCGGGATCTTGCTTGAGACATTAATTAATTTACTAACTGCATCACGCCTCCCCTCGCACGTAGCGCCTCCCTCTATACACGCCCGCTCAATCATGCTGTGAGCGAGCTCCTTCACGTAGTAGGTATGGTCGGTTTCATAAACAATCGTATCATAATCGGGTGAATAGGCAGGCACAATGGCCACGGTGTCTCGGTTGATGTCATAGCTTTTCAGAATAGAGGGTGTCATAGGGGATCGCTCCTTAGTGGGATTATTGGTGGGATGTGTGCTGCGAATGTTTAGAGATGTGAGCGGTATTCTTATTTATCTGCTTGATCAGGGTCGTATACATATTTATTTAAATGTTCGTAAAGCTCGAGTAGGTCACCTGTATAAATGGCACCAGGCTTTTTCATGCCCAGTCCCTTTTCAATCAAGAGTAAATTGACAACAGAAAGTGATGTTTTTCCTCGTTCTATCGAGCTGAGGTGTTTCGGAGTGATAAGGGATTTTTCTGCGAGCTTCTCTAGTGTCATCCCTTTTTCTTGGCGAATAAGACGGATCATCCTGCCTAGTCTTCTGTTTAATTCAGGGGATTTTTGCATGATTCTAGCTCCTTTACCCCAAATTATTCAATGGCTAGAATCATAAGAACATAACCTATAGTTAAAGATTTGGATATAAATGGTATAAATTTAAAATTTATTTTTCTAATTCACAAGCCAAGCTGGAAATCCGCTCTTTTCTGCAGTTTTTCTTCGTCCTTCCACAGCAAGCAGCGCAAGGAACGTCCCGTAAAAGTATTGAAAGATCGTCGTTTCAATGTGGTTATGTTTATATTTAGCAATCGTCACTTTAAACGCTTGGATCATCAGCGGGAGAGAGTCTTCAATGGGGGCAGTGCGGCCGGTTTGTTTATAGGCAGATAAGGCACTGTACCAAAGTCGTTCGGTAAATTGCGGGGCAAGAGTGGTAAATGGTTCGGTGACATTTACGAAGCGTTTTGGAATGGTTGAATGGAGTAATTGCTCAATTGAAGGAGCGATCGTACTAGTATGACTATGATCTTGATCTTGTTTTATAGCTTTATGTTTAATAAAAGCTTTAGAAGGAATTTTCGTGGCTTGAGGCGTTGGTGCATCAGGCTTTTCAGTATGTGGACGTTCCGTCAATTGTTTCGTTTCCGGTTCTTCTGGAGGCTGAAAGACATAGACGCAATGAGAGTAGCCCCCGCCTTTGCGGATCGTGTGATAGATCTTAATGATGCCGAATGTTCTAGCCTTTACAAGCATTCTCTCAAACGTCGAGCGGGATATGCCTGGCTGATTGGTGTGTGTTGCCTGTATGATCTTAGCTGCCTTGGCATTACACACCCCGTGATACTTTACGCTGTAGCGGATCAAGCGGTTAAGAGCAATGGTTTCCGCTTTCGTAAATTGATGAAGATGCCTTTTGAAATGGGTGGTGATCGCCTCGTTAAATTCTTCCGTGGATTGAAAATGGCTTAAGTGAGTGAATTGTTCAATATGTCCTGACTGCATAGATGCTGCCCCCTTACGTTTTTATAGGGCTAGCATAAAACGAAAAAACAAGGCACGCACATAGGTGAAATGTAAAAATGAAAACGGTGGAATGCGGGTTACAGCCGGTTTGAAGGGTGAAATCGACATCATTCGACGTGGAAAAAGGGGTGTTTTGAGGAAATAGATGTTTTTAAATAGGACCGATACAGGCTCATATGAGGGCAAAAGAATCATGAAGCCGATGCCTAATATAGTATACTAGTAATCAGGTAAATCATTTATTAGGAGGGATTTTATGGGTAGAGTTAAGCTGGTGTTCGTGATGAGTTTAGTGATGGTGCTTTTTCTTATTGGTGCAAACAGTACGAGCGCACAGCCTGTATCAGTTGTCCTGAATGGAAATGTACAAGTCTATGACCAGGCGCCTGTAGTGGAAAATGGTAGAGTGCTCGTTCCGATGCGAGGAATCTTTGAATCTCTCGGAGCGAATGTAGCATACAACAACACGACAAAGAAGATTACCGCTACACGAGGAACTCAAACAGTGGAACTGACGCTCGGTTCTAGTCAAGCTTTCATAAATGGACAGCCCCATCAATTAGACGTGGCAGCCAAAGCCGTGAATGGAAGAACGATTGTGCCTCTTCGTTTTGTTGGAGAAGCTCTTGGTGCCAATGTTAGATGGGATAATGTAAGTAAAACGGTTTATATATCGAGTGACTCATCAGTGAAGCCAGTAGATCCGACGAGACAAGCGCTGCTGCAAAGGCTGGCTCCTTATCAAGTAATTGGTGACGTAAATCAAATCTCAAATACTGAGCTTGAAATCTTTATCTTAACTAATGAGGAACGCAAAAAGCATAACAGGTTACCGCTCGCCCTAGATGTAGAATTGAGCAATGTAGCCCGAATTAAATCAAAAGACATGCATGATGTGGGGTACTTTGCCCACAACTCGCCAACTTACGGAACCCCTTTTGAGATGATGGACAGGTTTAATATTTCATACCGCACAGCGGGAGAAAATATTGCAGCCCGTTATACAGGTGCCGAGCAGGTGACAAACGGCTGGATTAACAGCCCTGGACACCACCGCAATATGATTAACGACCGTTTCCACCGAATCGGGATCGGTTATTATAGCGGTAATAAGGGTTATAGCAGATATTACACGCAGATGTTTGCGGGGAATTAAATGACTATGGGTCCTTTCACCAAAGGAGGGTGGAGGGTACTACGTAGATAATGATAAGGGCAGCTGTGATCGTAACAATCACAGCTGCCCTTATCTAATTAATTGGAATGTGAGAGATGAACATATTCTCACTTCAGATATTACAAGGTGAGAAAATAATAATATTTGATGGAGACATTTGTTGCATATTTGTATTTAATTTATCCCAATAGAAGTTCAACGCTCTTTCCCTATCTGTAATTTCTCTGAATAGGGAAACGGCGTTTTGCTTAGTTGGATCGAAAGAATAAGACTTTAGATACCTTGAGAAGAGCTTGAGCATCTCAAGTGTAATTTTTTTACCTTTAAATATTTCATCAGCTAATACATACTTAAACGAAATATCCACATCTAACTTAAACAACGTGTTGAGTAGGTTTTGATTTCCGTATGTTTGGGATAATTCCCTGTAATAAGTAGGGATAGATAAATCAGCAAGGTGTATCTGTAGCTTATCCTCAGAAATTCCACTATCATTTACAACTTTCTTTAAGGGAATGTTATCCACTTCAACTAATTGATTAATAAGCTCTTTTTTAATGTAGGAATAAGCATTTTCATTATAAGCGGATTGTAAAAGTTGAATCATCCAATGATATGTTGATATAGAAGTTTTGTGAATGCTGCAGGCAACTTCTTTCATAGTATCGAGCTTTTTCAAGGAATTATAATTATCAATCCCTTTCCATAGGAGATATTGTTTGTCACCGTCTTCAAATACATCGATTACCGGCTCGTTAGATTTCTCTAAAATAGCGAGCTGACTTTTTGCTGTCATTTCTGTCGGTAAATATGTGAATCCGGATTTAATTTGACTAACTTTCACATACTTAATTGTTGTCACTTCACCTCAACCCTCTCTTTTTTTATGAGATTATGAGTTTAGTAGGATGTCTTATACATGCCACTTTTACTTTTAGGGACATAACACTCAAAATAAAAGACCTAAATAATATAAAGAATTTTCTAAAAATATGTTGACAGTCCATTTAAACAAGGTGTATGATACAGCTACAAGATAAGAGTGTAACCGGTTACACTGAAGTCCTTTATTTTTTTGGCTACTAAAGTAACCGGTTACATTTTGAGGGTGAGACAATGACAACGATTAGAGAAGTAGCAAAAATGGCAGGGGTATCAGTAGCAACCGTCTCGCGTGTCATTAACGGAAATGGCAAAGTCAAACAGGCTACAGAGGAAAAGGTAAGGGAAATAATTAAGGAACTTAATTATGTTCCAAGTGCAATTGCAGTTAGCTTAAACAACAAGAAGTCTAAAACTATAGGTTTAATGCTGCCTGATATTACGAATCCCTTCTTTGCAGAACTGGCAAAAGGGGTAGAAGAAGTCGCTAAGGAGAATGGATATACAGTTATCCTTTGTAACACAAATGGCGACCTGCAAAGTGAACTTGATCACTTACAGGTATTAGAACAGAAGTATGTGGATGGGATTATCCTATCTTCTCATACGCTTTCTTATTCTGATGTGGAACATATTGCAACACCGATCGTAAGTATTGACCGTACGCTTGAAGGTAATTTTCCTTCTGTCACATCAAATAATTTTCAAGGAGCTGTTATGGCAGTACGTCATTTACTTGAGAAGGGGTGCAAGAAGATTGCTCATATCAGCGGTCCTCAATCGATTAGAACGGCAAGGCTGAGACTACAAGGGTACTTAGAAGTCGTTGGAGATTTAGATTGGTATACAGAAGCACTCGTGGCGGATGGAGATTATGAAATTAAATCAGGCTATGAAGCGACACGAACGCTCTTGCAAATGAATCGAGATATTGATGGCATCTTCGCTGGAAATGATTTGATGGCAGTGGGTTGTTTAAAAGCAATTCATTCTCTAGGATTACATGTTCCAAGAGATATCTCTGTCATTGGCTTTGATGGCATTAACTTTTCTAAAATTACGATTCCAGAGCTATCAACAATATCGCAGCCAATCTATGATATGGGTTTACTTGCGACAAATACATTATTAAAAGCAATGGAAGGTCAATGCTATGAGCAAATGGTTTATGAGCTTGATGTTCAATTAATTGAAAGAGATTCTACTAAATAGAAGTAGGTGTTTACATGAATCAAAGGCCTAAAGTAACGGTTATTGGAAGTTCAAACGTTGATTATGTGGTCCGTGCCTCAAAGTACCCTAAAGTTGGAGAGACAATCATTGGATCTGAGTTCACACAGTTCATGGGTGGCAAGGGTGCGAACCAGGCTGTAGCTGCAGCTAGACTTGGTGCTGACGTTACGTTCATCACAGCAATTGGAGAGGATAGCCAAGGGAGCGAAATTAAAGATAATTTACTTAAAGAGAATGTTAATGTTGAAGGAATCCATAAAGACACAGACGAGTCAAGTGGAATTGCCTTTATCAATGTGTCAGATGATACAAATAAAATTACTGTTATACCAGGAGCTAATTATAAGCTGAAGCCTGAACATATAGAGATTCAAAAGACTGCTATATCTTCTGCTGATATAGTTCTTATTCAAATGGAGATCCCAATTGATACAGTTATAAAAGCAATGGAGGTTGCATGCGAATTTAATATTCCGATTATTCTGAACCCAGCTCCTGCTCAAATCCTTTCTGAAGAACTGTTGGGCAAAGCGACGTATTTAACACCCAATGTTACAGAAATGCAGGTTATTACGGGGTTACCTTTAAGCAATCAACAGAGTATTCAAGATGGTTTTTCTCTTCTCTTCAACCAGAGAGTGAAAAATATAATCCTTACTAGGGGGGAAGAAGGGGTGTTGTTTGGCAGTCATGATGAGCCACTGCTGCGCGAAGTTCAGAGTATGAAGGTCCATCCAGTTGATACCACCGGTGCTGGTGATACTTTTAACGGGGGGCTTGCCTACTCACTCGCATGTGGTAATGATCTTGAGGCAGCTATTCAATTTGCGAACGTAGCAGCCGCACTTTCAGTAACGAAACATGGTGCACAATCAGGAATGCCGACGTTAAAAGAAGTGAATGCATTTGCTTTAAAACAATGAAAAGGGGAGATTACAGATGAAAAAATGGTTACCAAAAGTTTCTCTTGCAGTCGCAATTGCTTTAGGTCTAGGGGCATGTGGTTCAGCTAGTGAAGATACCTCATCTACAAATGAAGGGACCGGAGGAGACGCACAAGCTCAAACAGAAACACAAACTATTACATTCTCACTTGATCAGCCAGCTTCCCACATTTGGGTGAAAGCGACAAATAAATTTGCTGAGTTAGTAGAAGAAAAGACAGATGGCAGTCTTATTGTTGAAGTTCATGACTCAGCGTCTCTAGGTACGCAAAGAGAAGCCCTTGAAGGAATGAAAATTGGGACAATGGGTGGAACCGTCAGCTTAGAGCCTGTATCTGGCTGGGTTGAAGAGATTGGCATTTTCGGGGTTCCTTATTTATTCGAAGATGAGAACCACCTAAATAATTTCTTAACCAGTGAGTCAGGTGAGGAATTAAATGAATTAATGATTGAAGAAGGGTTTAAGCCGCTTACGTATTTCATGCGAGCACCAAGACAAATCTCTAGCAACAAAAAGATTGAATCGGTAGATGATTTAAGAGGATTAAATATCCGCGTACCGGAATCACCAACAGCACCACCTGCATTTGAAGAAATGGGAGCTAGAGTGGTTACACTGCCGATCTCTGAAGTGTATTCAGCCCTGCAACAAAATGTTATTGATGCACAAGAAAACCCGATCACTCAAATTTATTCTGATAAATTCTATGAAGTTCAAGATTATATCACATTATCAAACCACCAATATCAAGCAGCTTACTTACTTATTAGCAACGATATTTATGAAGGTTTAACAGATGAGCAAAAGGCGGCATTAGAAGAGGCAGCAGAAGAAACGAAGCAAATTGAGCACGAACTTCATGCCGAAGAGTTAGAAGCAGCTTATGCAGGTCTTGAAGAAGTTGGAGTAGAGATTGTTGAAGTAGATTCTGCACCATTTGCTGAAGCGGCATCACAAGCATATGAAGGCTATGATGAGCTTATGCAGACATGGATTGAAAAGGTACGCTCTAGTAAATAATCGGGGAGGGGACTCTCTCCCCCCTCTTAAGGTGGGGTATGTATGGTTAAGAAGTTTGAATTCATTAAAGTCCTTGAGTTCACAGCTTTTTTATTAGTAGTATCACTTGTATTTATTATGTTTGTTCAAGTATTTGCGAGGCAATTTTTCGACCGCATTCCTGTTTGGAGCAGTGATGAGGTAGCTACTTTACTGTTAATTTGGCTTGTTAATATTGGAGCAGCCATTGCAGCGGGTCGCAACACACATATCAGCATGGACTATATTGTTGACAAGTTTCCAGAAAGCTGGAGAAAGGGAATAGAAATTGTTGTGTATGCATGTATATGTATCTTCTTATTAGCAGTTGGAATCATTTTATTACAGCTTGCTTGGAGCGGCCGATTTGCTTCCACTGCCCGCTTAAATATCTCCATGTTTTGGATTCAAATTAGTATGGTTGTTGGTATGATTACCATGTTCTATTACTATGTCAAACTTCTCATAAAGGCGATAAGCGGATATCGAGAAAAAGAGATCATTCTGAGCACAAAAGAGTAACCACCTTATCATCAGAAAGGAGAAGTTGATATGGCACTAATAGTCATGGTCATTTTGTTTCTGCTTCTACTAGCGTTACGGTTTCCAATATTCATTGTCATTGGTTTGTCATCTCTAGTTTATATACTTATGAGTGATATCCCACCCGTCTTAATCGGCCAAAGGATTACTACACAGCTTACTTCATTTTCTCTGTTAGCGATACCCTTTTACTTATTATTGGCCGCTATCTTAAATTCTGGATCAGCTACTAGAAGACTTATTCGGTTTGTAGTGTCAATTGTCGGATATATCAGAGGCGGACTAGGGATAGCCAATGTTGGGATTAGTATATTGTTTTCAGGGATATCAGGAACAGCAGTAGCTGATACAGCAGGTCTTGGAAAAACGTTAATTCCTGCAATGAAAAAGGAAGGATACCCTTCTGCATACGCCGCAGCAATTACTGGAGCCTCTTCTACAGTCGGGCCGATCATTCCCCCAAGTATTAATATCATTATTGCTGGGGTTACGGCTGGTCTTTCAATCCATCAGTTATTTTTAGCAGGTATCATCCCGGGTCTCCTGATGGGACTTGCAATGATGGTTACTGCCTATATTATCGCTGTTAGAAGAAAATTCCCTAAGTCAAATGTCTTTGAAGCAGGTGAAATCTGGCAAAGTTTTAAAGGCTGCATCTGGGAGCTGTTATTAATTGCTTTTGTTCTCTACGGAGTATTAGGCGGCTTATTTACACCGACAGAAGCAGGAGCAATGGGGGTAATCGCAGCTCTTGTTCTAGGATTTATTATTAGACGAGATGTATCGTTTAAAGCTCTTTATCAATCTTGTGTAGAAACAGCTCAATTTACAGGAACAGTTTTGATTATTGTAGGTTTTGCAGCAACATACGGCTGGATCATCGCATCTGAGCGTATTCCTCAAACAATATCAGAATCGATATTATTAATTACAGTTGTTCCGATCCTAGCAATCTTGCTTGTAAACTTAGTATTATTTGTCGTCGGTTCTGTTATGGAAACAATTGCTTCATTAGTAATCGTACTCCCCACACTACTTGTGTTAGGGACAACTCTTGGAATTGACCCGATTCATATGACAATGATCGTTGTCATTAACTTAACACTTGGGCTTCTTACTCCGCCAATAGGCGTTGTTCTGTATATCGTCACCTCGATTAGCGGAGATAAGATTGGGCCGGTTATAAAAGAAACTGCTCCATTCTTTATTGCAAATGTTGTTGTGTTATTGCTTGTTATTTTATTCCCAAGCTTAACGCTGTGGCTGCCAAGTATTCTAGCAAATTAATTTTTTAAAAGGTGGAATGTATTATGAAATTAGCAGTTGGATCAGATCACGCAGGTTTCCCGTTAAAAGCATCAGTACTTGAATTTTTAGAAAAAGAAGGACATGAAGTCATTGACTTTGGATCGTACACACCAGATCCAGTGGATTTCCCAGTGATTACGAAGCAAGTTTGCCAAGCTGTTTTAGACGGAAAAGCAGAAAGAGGCATTATGATCTGCGGTACTGGGGTGGGCGCAAGTATTGCCGCAAATAAAGTGCCTGGCATCCGCGCATCAGTTTGCCATGATATTTACACAGCGCATCAATGCGTTGAACACGATGATGTAAACGTGATGGCAATCGGAGCCCAGATCATCGGCCACACCGTTGCAAACGAACTTATCGAACGCTTCTTAGCAGCAGAATTCAGTACAAAAGAAGAATTCAGAAGACGAGTAGAGATGCTCCATGAAATGGATAAAGGGAATTAAGCAAAAAACCAAGCTTTCATTAAGATGAGAGCTTGGTTTTTAATTGTTTAGAGTGGGGAGAGCGCTTGTATTCATTAATTGAAAAGGCATTTAAAGTTAATGAATTGTATTTTGTTTTAATATGCACAAACGATTAAATGGTACTTCCTTATCCTCAAATAATTGATTTGAGATTTAACAAGCACTTCGCACTATAAATGATGAAACGAAATGCACTAGTAGAGAGTATAGCCCCTCTCATACGGTTTAAAGTAAGTCAGGACTCATGCTCCCCTAAAACATCTCCTCAACCAACTGCTCCACCGACTCAAACTGCTCACGCTCTTCATTCGTGAAACGGACTTCCTTATACCAATTGTTATCAAGCTCTTCTACAAAAAAGAGTTCATATGATTCTAGCTCCGTCATCGTATTCTCGACTAAGTTGAGGATGACAGACACATCAGCTACTAGGTGCTCATTTTCCGAAGTGAGACCGTTATGCTCATATCGAACGGTTAAATAAATTTCGTTACAAATACCTTCATCAGTAAAATCGGTACATTGATAGATAAGGTCTGTAGAATCAAACCCAAATGTGAACCGCTCATTTTCTATTTTCTCAAACTCACTTTCCCATTTCACCTGCGATTCATAGTTGCTTATTTCCCAATTTGTTTTTCTAAGATAATCATATAGTTCTTCCTGGGAAAGCGGTGTGGTGGATACATAACCGTCAAAACGAAGGTGTGATAGTGTTTGTTCGTCATCAATATAGATCCGAGAAACAGCTGCACCACTGTTGTGGATGAGAGCCAGCAACTGGTGGATTCTCGGAAGTTCTTCCTCTTTAAACTGTCTAAAGTTCAGTTTATCTTCACTCATTAAGCTGAGCGTTTTAAGACTTACTCCGTCTTCATTTCGGTGAGTGGTGAGAAAATCTAAAATGATATCTTCTTCATCGATCCCATGAAAACCTAATTCCTCAATATCTCCGGTAACCGTATCAAGCTTCATTTGCTCATGATAGGTTGTTAGGCCGTCCTCATATGTATCTCCGCGTACTTCTTCTAAAATGCCAAGAAAGAAGGATCTCTCCGCTTCTATTGTGAACTGAAGCTTTGGATTTCCAACAGATTGAACATAAAACACAGCAGGTGATCCTATTCCGCTAGTTGATTCTTGCTTAATCTTTACTACTTCCCTATATTCAGCAATCGTATAAGCATTCACAAACCCAATAGGCACATACCTAATAAAGAAGATAAAACTCCCAACAAGAACTGCAACGGTGATAAGGCTCACCATTAACTTTTTATTTTTAGTCCAACGTAACATTCTCTAACCTCCTATACGCAGTTAATCATACCAAGGAATGGTATCTATCGCCATTCGTATTGAGATTAATCTAACGACTTTTAGCCTATATATTTAGTCATCCATTTCATATATACTACTAGTTCGGTGTAAATCTATACATACTTTTACATATTTAGAGGAGAACTATGAATCAGTTAAAAGAAAAATTTCAATCATTAAGTAAGAAAGAACGCATCATAGGAGGTTCAGCTGCAGTGTTGTTACTTGTAATAGCGTTGTTAAGTTATGGCGTAGGACATGGAAATGCTGCAGTGGAGCTGAGTGATAAGAAAGTGAAATACGAGGAAATGGATCGCGAATTACTTTCCGTTCGAATACAGATTAAGGAAGCAAATGAGGAACTAGAACAGGTGAATACACAACTAGCTGATGAAAAAGGAAAGCTGGATAAATTAAACCAAGAGCATGAAGAGGTACTAGCTCTAGTTTCTGATAAAGAAAGTATTGAAAACGAGAAGAACGACCTGACTAAAGAAATTGGCCAACAAGAAGCGGCGTTAGCTGACATTATGCAAAAGATTTCTGATAGTGAGTCGAAGCTCGATCAGTTGAACGAAGGGATTGTGGAGAAGAAAGAGCAACCTCGCACATTACCAGCAGGCTACTTCACGGTCGGAGAGGACATTGAAGAAGGACGCTACAAGATCGAGCCAAGCAGCGGGTCAGGCAACTATTTTGTTAACGATGGCAGAAAAGCAAACATCATCCTAGGCAGAGATGATAGTTTCTATCTATCAGAATACATCATTTACCTATCAGCAGGAGACCAAATCCAAGCGACTCTTCCAGTGAAATATACAGGGGTAGAGTAGAAGGGTGAAGTCAAATATGAAAAGCAGCAGCCAATACATGGTTGCTGCTTTTTCTTATTCAACTGTAAATTTATTATATGTAGTTTAGTGTAGAAAAAGTGACTGTTTTGATATCACTATTAGGATTTACTAGGTTCACAGGCTTATTTTCCTGGCATTTATTAGTTGAGTTCAGTGACTATTTTATTGTGATTTTATGTTCTATATTAATGAATAGGGGGTATGATATAGTTATAGCTCCATTAACTTTAATAGTGTAATGGTAAGATTTTGGTTGGGGCATCACCTAGTAGTGGGGTGGTGCCTTTTTTGGTGTTCTTTTAAGGTGTTTTGTAGATTAATTCGAACAGCTTTCTTCATTATTTGAACAGGTTAGCAGATTATTCGAATAACCTGCTGAATAATTCGAACAACTATCCGATTAATTCAAATAAATGCTGTAATTAACTGTAAAAAATCTCGGTATGCAAAAAAGAGCAGCGAACTCCTCGCTGCTCTAGCACACCTCTTCCGCCTGTTATGTAACGGTATCAAACTGCTCGCTTATGAATTTGAACCAGGGCGGCCTTCCCCGCTCCCTAAAAACCTCAATCAATCACACTAATCCCTTGCTGCTTTGCGTGTCAGGTGAACCACCGCATTTGGAGAGTGTTGCAGTGGTAATTCGAACAAGAATACCATTATTTCGCACATATGGAGCAAGAAACTGGAAAAAGTTGAGTGCTGTAGTCCTCACGAAAAAGCGCAGCGTCCGGAATCAACCTTGCCGAGTGCTGCGCTTATCTCATATAGGAATAAAATTAAGCTATGACCCTTGACTATGGAGTAACTCCATACTCTAAGATACGAGTATTGGAATTTGCAATTTATAGGAGAGGGTCATATGAATAACACAACAGGAATTGAACAAGAACATACCATGAAATCGCTGCTTGCTTATGCTGCACCAACGATCAGCGTCATGATCTTTGTATCCATTTATACGATTATGGATGGGATCTTTGTAGCACGTTTTGTAAACTCGACTGCACTGGCTGCGGTTAATATATTTATGCCGATCTATGCACTGATCTTTGCCATTGCTTTAATGCTTGGTACCGGAAGCAGTGCTCTGATTGCAAAAAAGATGGGTGAAAATAAGTATCAGGAAGCTAGATGTCATTTTACGTTTATCGTATTAAGCGGGTTTGTACTGGGCTTAATCATCATGCTAGCAGGGTCAATATTTATCGGTCCATTATTAGAGCTCTTCGGTGCGGGGGCAAGTACTACATTGTTCGATTACACGTTGACTTACGCGAAGATCATATTGTTGGTTAGTCCGCTGTTGATCGTTCAAATCATGTTTGAAACGCTATTTGTCACAGCAGGTAAGCCTAAGTTGAGCTTAGTTATCACTTTAATTGGGGGCAGTACAAACATCATACTCGACTATCTATTTATTGTGGTCATGGAGATGGGGATTAAAGGTGCTGCCTTAGCGACTGCAATAGGAATCATCATCCCTGCAGTCCTTGGCATCCTCTACTTTTTGGTAAGCAAGAACAGCCATCTTTACTTCACTAGATTTAAGGTTGAATGGAATATCCTTTTAAGAAGCTGTATCAACGGATCTTCAGAAATGGTTACAAATCTTTCTGCCTCAGTTGTCACTTTGGCATTTAATTTGTTAATGCTTGAGTTCATCGGGGTAGAAGGAGTAGCCGCTGTGACGATCATGCTTTATGTTATGTTTGTTTTAACTCCTTTCTTTATGGGGTACTCTGTAGGGGTCGCTCCAATCATAAGCTATAATTATGGAAGTCAAAATACCGTGCAATTAAAACGAATTTTTAAGCACAGCATGATCTTTATTGGCGGGAGCTCCCTTGTGGTGTTCGCATCTTCCCTTTTGCTTGGACCTTATATGATTCAGCTAATGGCAGGAAAGGGAAGTGAGGTCTATGAAATAGCGAAAAGTGGATTTTGGATTTTTTCTATCGGCTTTTTGTTTTTGGGGGTAAATACCTTTACGTCCATGTTGTTTACAGCTCTATCAAATGGGAAGATCTCAGCAATCATCTCCTTACTCAGAACGCTGGTGTTTGTGTTAACGGCACTTTGGACGCTGCCATTTATCATAGGAGTCAATGGAATATGGATAGCTGTTCCATTAGCAGAATTTCTATCGATTATGGTGTGTGCCTTCTTTTTATTCAAAAAGAGAAAGGTCTATCAGTATTTTTAGAAGAGAGGCGAACGGGTTATGAGATGCAGCTTCATTACAATTATTTAGAAGAACATGAGATTGCTCCGTCCGCTTCTGAAGGCTGGATGACTAGTGTCGACCATATCCTCAAAGGAGAAACAGGCAACTATGACTATCTTTACACCAAAGTGGATAAACCAACTTTTGCGAACCACACGATGGAAAAAGGGAAGTACCTGGTGGCTTATCACAATGAAGGATATTCAAGTATGAACAAAACCTACAACCGCCTAGTAAGCTATGCGAAAGAGTATCATCTCAAATTGAGAGGTTATTTCTATGAGGATATTTTGCTAGATGAGCTATCTGTGAAAGGGATGGATCATTATTTGGTGAAGGTTTCGGTTAGGGTTTATTAGGTGAAATATCTTGGTCAAAGGGAAATAAGTGAAGAACCGAGCTGTCGTAGATTGACAGCTTGGTTTTTTACGATAGATTGATTAATTTGTGACTTTTATAAGGGGGCAGGCGAAGTATTCTAGCAAACGAGTTAAACATTTTAGCGAATCCGCTGTTTATTTTAGCAAAGCTCTTAATCATTTTAGCAAATCAGCAATTTATTTTAGCAAATCGCCTCACCACGAGTGCTGCACTTACCTACATCCTCATCCTATCCTTATACTTCTTCATCTTATAAATAACAGACGGCTGGCTGATGCCCAGATACTTAGCCATCTCATACGTAGTCTTGCATTCGCTTTGCGCTCGGCTTAGTAGGTGAATCTCCACATGTTCCACGGCTTCTTTCAAATCTCTTATTTCCGTTTGAGGCAGGATGTTTGTTACCGGCTGAGCTACATAGTCATGAGTGGTGTTATTGATTTCACTTGGCAGGTGATGGGGGAGGATGGTTGACTCCTCAATGGTGAGAACGAGCCTTTCAATCACGTTTTCCATTTCCCGTACGTTCCCAGGCCACTCGTAGTGATGAAGCAGATCATAAGTAGTTGGGGCAAGCTTTTTTGCCGTCTTATATTTTTCGTTCATCAATTGCAAGTAATGCTGCAAGAGGATCGTGATATCATCCTGTCGCTCCTTTAACGGCGGGATCTTGATAGGGATGACATTTAACCGGTAATAGAGGTCAAAACGAAAGGTCCCTTGGTCCACCATTTCTTTTAACGGTTGATTGGTTGCCGTGATTAAACGGAAGTCGACCTGCTTCTCTTCTTTCCCGCCTACCCTCATAAATGTTTTCTCCTGCAAGACCTTCAGCAATTTCACTTGAATGGCTAGCGGCAGCTCGCCTATCTCATCTAAAAATAAGGTGCCTTGATCCGCTTGTTCAATCAAGCCTTTCTTTCCGTTCTTATGTGCGCCGGTAAAAGACCCCGGCTCATATCCAAACATCTCTGACTCAAATAGTGTCTCTGGAATCGTGCTGCAGTTCACCTCAATAAAAGGCTGCTTATGTCTCTCGCTTTGGTTATGAATATGGCGGGCAAGCGTACTTTTTCCAACGCCTGATTCCCCTAAAAATAAAATGCTCGCATCTGTTGCGGCGATACGATGGAGGGTTGAGAAAATATGCTGCATCGACTCACTGCGAAACAAGAGCGGGTGGTGGCTTGCTTCTTTTTCTCGGAGTTCTTCTACCTCCGTTTGAAAGCCCTCGATTTTCACTTGAAGCTGATCGTACTGTTCCTGGAGTTTTACAATTTCCGTTTGATCCTGACTGTAGCTGACCACGAACTGCAATGATCCTTCTTTGTTGAAAATGGGGTAGCCGGTGGACATGACGACTCGGCCGGACGTTGTCTGCTGAAGCACGCGCACTTCCTTTTTTTCCTTTAACACGAGCGCATTAATGGAAGGGGAGAGCACCCCATTTTCCTCTAGCTCATAAACGGACTTGCCGATATAGGCATCTGCTTCTAGCCCGTACATCGTCCAGTGATTTGGGTTCGAGAAAAGAATAATCCCTTTGTGGTCCGTGATTGTAATATTGTTGTTAGAAGTCTCAATAATTTTAGCGAGGATGAGAGATAAATCTTGATCCATAGTGAGTACCTCCAGCTTTTATTAATTTAATTATTGATTAAATCATCAGAATAATCAATAAATAAATCGTGATATTAGGGGGACGATTTAAAAGTTAATTGAGTATACGATGTAACCTCGACATTATTTATCAGAAATTTGGCACATTTCTTGCACTTATTAGTCTAGTACATAGAGAGATGGATAGGAGAGAAAGAGAATATCGGGAGCATAAGAAGGAAGGGTGTGTGTGCATTTGTTTAATCAGAAACCAGAGTTAAATAAGGTACTATCTCGATTGGATGTATTTGTGTTATCTGTCGGTGCGATGCTTGGCTGGGGCTGGGTCGTGTTATCAGAAAGCTGGCTCACTTCAGCAGGATCACTTGGGACGGTAGTAGCTTTTATCATTGGGGGAACACTCGTCACATTTGTGGGTTTGACCTATGCCGAGCTCGCCTCAGCCATGCCGCAAGTCGGCGGGGAACATGTGTATGTACATAGGGCAATGGGGGACAAGGCGGCGTTTCTTGCGTCATGGGCGATCACGTTGGGATATGTCTCGGTCGTTGCATTTGAAGCGGTAGCCTTGCCGACAGTTATTGAATATCTGTTTCCGAATTATCAGGTCGGCTATATGTGGACGATCGCGGGCTGGGATGTATATGCCTCATGGGTATTAGTTGGTGTAGGCGGCTCGATTTTCGTTATGGCGATCAACTACTTCGGATTAAAGCCGGCAGCGAAGATCCAAGTCATTTTAACAGCAAGTGTCATCTTAATGGGGCTTATGCTGATCTTTGGCTCGGCAATTGGCGGCGAGCGTGCGAACTTTGAGCCCCTCTTCTTAAATGGACCAGCAGGAATCATGGCCGTGTTAATTATGGTGCCGTTTCTATTTATCGGATTTGACGTCATTCCGCAAACAGCAGAAGAAGCCAATGTTCCGCCAAGAGATATCGGCAAACTGCTAATTTTCTCGGTTGTCTGTGCAATTGGATTTTATATTCTTATCGCGATTGGTGTTGCGTCTGCTTTAGACGGACAAGCACTCGCAACAACGCAGCTAGCAACAGCCGATGCGATGGCCACATTATTTGGCTCCGCACTATTTGGAAACTTACTGATCATCGGCGGGGTAGCCGGGATTTTGACAAGCTGGAATGCCTTTATTATCGGGGGCAGCCGGGTGGTGTATGCGATGGCGCAATCGAACATGCTGCCAAAGTGGTTCGCCAAGCTGCACCCGAAATACAAGACACCGTCAAATGCGATCCTTTTTATCGGGGCATTAGCGGTTGTCAGTCCGTTGCTCGGAAGACCTGCTTTAGTATGGTTTGTAAACAGCGGAGGCCCGGCTATTGTGATTGCGTATTTAATGGTGGCCGTTGCCTTTATTATTCTGCGTAAGAGAGAGCCTGAGATGGCGCGTCCGTACAAATCAGGAAGAACACCGGTTATCGGCTGGATTGCTGCAGTACTAAGTGTCGGATTTATTATTATTTATCTTCCGGGAATGCCAGCAGCGTTAATCGGACCAGAGTGGGCAATCCTCATCGGCTGGTTTGTGATTGGAGGCTATTTCTTCAGCCAAATGCTACGTGGAAAGTATGATAAGAATGAAGAAATGTTGAAGAAAGATAAGATAGGGTAGCGGAAAATGATGAAACCAAGCTGGTGCAGGGTAGCCGGCTTGGTTTTTTTGTGATTTTCTTAAGTGCGGTTCGTTAATTCGAACAAACTTCTCAACAATTCAAACAAAGTCACGGTTATTTCGAGTAACTTTATGATTTTATCGAACAAACTCGTCATTATTTCGAACAAGTGGAGCAAGATATTGGAAAAAAGAGAGATTATGAAGCCCTATTCAAATTTATTAAAGTAAAACAGACTCCAAAAACTCTTCCCGTATTTTATACGTTTTAGGGCGTTGGTTTACTAATTCAACATAGCCTTGTTCTTCTAAATCTTGCATAATTTTATTTATTTTATATCTAGTGCTTTTTGACATTTCCATTAACTCTGTGACAGACATGGATGTATCATCGTCTACGAAAGCATGTAAACTGGTCATTAATTGCAATAGATATCTTGCTTCTCCTTTTTCTGTCCATTTCTCGCTTTGGAAGTAGGTTTGAATCCGTTCTAATTTTGCTAAATTAAGTTCCAAGTCCTCAATGATTCCTTCTTGTCCTGTTTTAAGCAGCTCTAGCATGTCAATTAAATAAAAAGTAGTCTCACCTTTATTGAGAGGCGAAGGTATTTCTTCGAGCGCTTTGTAATATTTCGATTTATTTTTATTTACTGCATAGGAGAAAGTGATAGCTGAATATCTATCTAAATATCTGGACAAATAACTACAAACTAACAAGCGTCCTGTTCTCCCATTTCCGTCATAAAATGGGTGGATGTATTCATAATAGTAGTGAGCAACCATATATCTGTATAACTCTAAGTGGTTTTCATTGTCTAGAAAACGGATGAGAGAATGCAGTGCCTCAATAATTTTCGTTTCAGACTCTAGTCCAATATGTGTAGTTGAGGTTCCATCGTTAACTTCTACATAACCTTTACGAAATAATTCACCGTCAGGTTCATCTTCTTGATTAATTTCATCAGAGACAAGCTGGTCATAAAGCTTTCTAAAGTCTGTAATATCTTTAAAAGGCTTAATTTTTGATATAAAGAAGTAGGTTTTCATTAACCCCCTGAAACGTTTGTGCTTTGAATCTGGTTTACTTAAATCATTTAAAACCTCTTTTAATTGCTTTTTCGTACTTCTAATTCCTTCAATTTCATTGTTACTTTGCGCTTCGTTGACAATTAATTTCTGAAAATAAGGTTCGATGACATATGGAGGCAGCTTACTGACAAGTGTAGTAATTTTAGAGCTGTTTAATAATACTTGATTGTTTAATACCATTAATTTATGTGTGTTCACGTAAAATAAATTGTACGTTTCATTTAGAAGACGTCCTTTACGAAAGCCTTGTATGGAAAGAGAGGTTAAGTAGCTGCCATAACAATTTTTTCTTCTTTCAATTTCCTTTTCAAAAAATTGCTCCCCATCTTTATAAAAAATCTTAGAAAGCTTCTCGTATTTCATCGTTAATCACCTGCCTCTTATTTTAAATTATAGCGCTTTTTTAAAATTATATACCTTTCAGTTGTGAAATCAAAGCAGAATTATGCACTTATTTAAAGATAGTTAGAACTATGTAAATCGATTTTAAACAAAGATGAAAAAACTCTCGCTGGAAGCAGCAGATTACTTATATCCTTGGTGGTACTCCTTTTATTTCATTAAATGTAGGATTTGGCTAAAAAAAACCAAGCTGACAATGATGAACTGCCCACTTGGTTTATAATAAAATTCCTTAATCACACCCGCCTCCGCCAGATGAACCGCCGGAATCGCCTGTGTAACCGCAAGAGGCATTGTCTTTAGAACTGCTGCTGTGGACGGGAACATCAGATGACGCCTGATGCTGCTGTGCATGCTTGATCTGCACACGTTTTGAAGCATAGCTGAGAGTCATTGCTAGGATAACGAACAACGCAAGGCTGAATAGTACAATTAAACCAACAGGCATACGATCACTCCTCATAGCTTTATGAATTCAACTTTTTTCATTTATACGACTGACTTACTTATTTCCAGTTTATTTAACATATGATCTAATTCTTGACTATATTTAATCGTCTCTGGGTGAGCGAGGCCGTTTACTGTACCACAGGAGACCATAACAGTTCTAAGAGTTTCTATTCTTATTTCAATTTCTTTTCTAGAAAGTGGGTTTTGCTCAACCATGAGAGATTCCTCCCCCCCGTTATGAAATAAATAACAAATAAGTAGGTATAAAGTTTATGGTGATAATTAACTATTATATAGCAAAGATAGAGCAAAGTAACACTTTCGACAAAATTAGTAAATAAATATATTAATTAGGAAAGAGGTGTCTTGAACAAGCGCTTATAAAAAATATGTGCGGTTATGAAAGGGGATCAAAAGCTGAACCCTCGCTATAACCTATAATTAGACAAAATGTGGGTATAGTTAAAAGAGGAGAGGAAAGGAGGCTGCACAGCATGTGTCATTATCAAAAAGGAACGAAAAATGAAGTGGCTTTCGTCTTCTCATGTCCTGGAGCAGCCGAGGAGGCTGCTAATAAGCCTGCTGCAGGAAGAACAGGGAACAATTTGCAGCAGCTGTTAAACATCTTGTCTAAGAAATACGGAGAGAAAATCGAATGGTCAAGAGAAGCGATTACGATCACAAATGCGTGGAGTCATATCGAGCATCGCAAACTGACAGGCCGCACAGAAGCAACGGTGCGTGAGGTGTTGACAGAAGAGAACTTAACTCGTTTGGAGGCAGAGTTGCGTCCCGTTGAAGGGCTGGTCATCACAAGCGGGGGAATGGCCGCGCTTGCTGTTAATGCTTTAAAATCTGCTGGAAGAATTCATAATGAAGTGAAAGTGCTTCACATCCGCCACTTAGGACTGCGCGCCCTTAATCAAATAAAGGTGGACGTAAGAGGTGAACCTATCTTATCGGTTGCCGATCAGCTAGCTAAAGACCATTCACTCTCCAGCCCGCAAGCCGGGAGAGAAAATACAATGAAGAGATTAGAAGTGGTCGCAGCTGAGATCGGAAAAGAGCTCATAATTCACGAACTATAACTCAAAAATCTATTCATTATTACCTTTTGAAACCCTCTCTCATTTGTTATACATTAATCCTCCCACCCTATCAATAATCATTTAATCCCACCTATCTATTTTTTCCTTAATCATGTACAATTATAATTGGTAAAAATATGGAGTGTATAGATATCTATGGAGGTAATCTATGAAAGTAATCATTCTAGGCCTGTTACTAGGTTTACTATTCGTAACCGGCTGTTCTAATGCAGGCTATGATCTCGATGAAGTGGTTGCTGTGTTTGAGGGAGAAGAGATTCAAGCGAAAGACGTCTTAACATTATATCCTTTAGATGATGAGGGAATCAGAAATTTTGTTTTAGGCGAGGTTCTCGTACAAGAGTCTAAAAATATGGGTATTTTTATTCCAAAAGAAGAGATAGAAAGCGACAAAACCGCCCTTTATCCAGATCTAGAAGCTCAAGAGATCTACGAGACGCTGCCAGAGGAGGGGAAAACCTTTTATGAAGAGCAAGCGGAAGTACTTGATGTGACACCAGAGGAGTATTATGAAATCTGGCTTGATGCCCATCATACACACAGTGCGTATATCCAGGCGTATATAAATAAAGTTATTTATAATTCGGAATTAGAAGACATCGATTATATGAACCCAGAAGATCTTGAAATCATGGATCAGAGAGTTGAAGAGCATATGGATGAGCTTATGGAGTTATATAAACAGAGCGGGAAGTTAACTGTAATGTAGCAAACAAATAAGATCCTATTCGAATAGCTGCCTTTTAAGGGTGGCTTTTCTTCTTGTGACGTTAGGAGAGATGAAAGAATGAAACACAAACTTCTATATAATATATTATCTCTCATCATTATCTTGTTAGGAGTGCTATTATTCAATACTTATTCGCAAAGTAAGCAGTTAGAAGAACGAATGGAGACGATGGAAGAACATCATCTTTTTAATATTTATTTCATGTATCATCATTCACTAGCCGGTTTGAACTCCCATCTAGAAAGTGGTGCGGATACTGAGGATCTATCCTATTTCTTTCAATTCACTAACTTTCTTACAACCACATCAAGTGAACTTTTAAGAAAAGAAGAGTTAGATATTAGGACCAATCTGCAAAGGATAGACCAGGACATGCAAGAGAATGATACCACTGAAAAAAGAGAGGCGCTATATGAGCTTATTGATCAATTTCAATTAAATATTGATGAGGCGATCTTCTCCGAGGGTTCAAAAAGTGAGCAGCTTGAAGAAGCGATGAATGAGTTTAACCAGGAGCTGGTTGAGTACCAAAGTGTTCACGGATTAGGGGATTAAGGGAGGTTGTATGAAAAAACTATCGATCCTTGGAGGTACAGCTATCCTCAGATTTCCAGAAAAAATGAGGAGCAATGGAGACGGTTAGAGCGCTGGAGGACAAACTATTAGCTCTTTTATACGTTTCGAAGAGAGGAGATTAAGCTTTGAAAAAATTGAGTTTACTCATTATGTTTCTTTTTTTACTATTATTTTTATTAGCGCAAGGGATGAGTCACACTTTTAAGGAAAGCAATGGCAGTGAAAGTAATGAGTTGCAGACGGAGGTCTATTCCATTTTGCAAGATGAGGATATTGAGGAATTTAGCTTATCGAGTGTGACGGGTTTCAGCTGGGATCAAGCACATCTTTTTCCTCCGTATACGTTGAATGAAGATATAGCAATGGACATAGGTACAGACTTCGGAACAGAAGTAACTGTTTCTATAGGTGAAACATATTTACTCGTTTTTCTTGAGGAAGATAAGGTTATTCAATCTGTACCAGTCGTGCATAAGTCCGAAATGCGATTATCATCAAGGAACGGCACCTTGACGCCCACTAATGACGTGATAATGATTAAGCGTAGAGAATAAGTAATAAGGGAGTACCCTGCAGCCAACAAAAAGAAATTTGTAGGAGTGCAGTTAACTTTCTTATCATAGCGTAGGCGTCCAAATGAGTAATTAACTAAAAAAATCAACTTCCAATTCATTCCTTTATATAAGTATATCATTTACAATAGTAGGAGAAGTTAGTTTGTTAGGAGGGTTCGAATGTATTATCTTGAATTTCTTTTTGTCCCTATCATCATTATTTATATCCTTATGGGCATCGATTATCCACTTCGGGTGGGGAGAAATAAATATATAAAGTATAAAGGATTTAAAGATATTCTTTATGTGTTATATTCTGGTGTCTATTTCCTTATCACACTATTTCTGACCGTAATTATCGGTCTAACTGTAGGTAGTGTAATGCCTGAGTTATTAGGGGAGTTCCTAGGTCTATTGGCGGCAATAGTAGCAGCTGGTGGATTTTTAGCACTGAATATCTCAATGGTGATGAAACGGTCTGAACTGACAGCAGTTTTATATGAAGCGAACGAAAAAGAATTTGATATTGAGTAGAAGTGTATAGCAAGAAGAACATCGTCTCATCTAAATTGAGGGGTTATTATTTTATGAGAAGACTAAATTTGTCTGCACTTTTAATATTATTATCTTCTATGTTATTAGGATGTTCAGGGTCTGAAAAGTTGGAAGAACTAGACGGCACAATTAAGTTAAAAGGAACTGTTATTAATAAAAGTGATACTACTTTCTTGTTTATGGAAGAGTTCGTGGAATTAAATGAGGCACTAACAGTTGATGA
Source organism: Alkalihalophilus pseudofirmus OF4 (assembly GCF_000005825.2). Lineage (GTDB taxonomy): Bacteria > Bacillota > Bacilli > Bacillales > Bacillaceae_D > Alkalihalophilus > Alkalihalophilus pseudofirmus. The sequence continues at coordinate 3,528,979 of NC_013791.2, read as the reverse complement.
AGCATATGAAAAATATGAGAGCACCTTTTATTTATTTTCATTTCAAAAAGATAATTTGGCTGGAATTAGAGTAGGAGATAAAGTAGTAGTTTGGGCACCAGATGAATTTCTCGATGCTGAACCTAGAAGTGGAACTGCAGAGAGGGTTGAGGTTTTAGAATAGATACTGTACTAATGGGAGCGAGTGTTCAATAAGGACAGGGTTTAACACCATTAGGAGATGATAATAGTGAAAAGAACGATATATTGGCTATTAGCTGTTTTTATATTAATAATTGTATCTTATACCCTCTATGATAAGGTTATAAATCCGCCTTACAAAGGGACCGTGGTTCAAATAGACGGAAATAACATGTTGGTCGCAGCAGACACTAAAATTCAATTAGAAGGTGAACCTTCGGAGGATGAGGTTCAATCTTATATAAATGATTCGATTTGGTTTTCTACATCAGAAGATCAAATAGCAAATGTTAAAGTAGGAGATAAAGTAAAGGTGAGTTCTGGGGATTTTGTCGAAACATCACTTCCACCTCGAATGGATGCCATAAAGGTAAAGAAATTAAGGTAGAACTATAGTGTGACTGTAGGTGCAGAAGGCTAATCAAGGATAAAAATGCTCAGATTTCTGAGCATTTTTATTTTGCTGTTTAACTAGATGTTAATTAGCTTAAGATTTACACTTTTAATAGCGATTTTCTAACTGGTACCGAGCCATTATACTGATAGAAATTGTTCTTTTTGAGCTTTTTATTCATGAGTAACTTCCATTTTATGCTGTAGTAACACCTCATTAAAGATACCGTCGTAGGCTGCTGGTACATCATTCTTTAGATATAATTTATATGCATCAAGGCCGACGTATTTTGCCTCATTTATAGAAGCAACAAATCCACTAAGCACCTCATTCGTATCGTCACGGAACTGCGTAGCGTCTAACATACGTTCAAGTTCTTCTTTCAGCCGTTCTACCTCTTCAAAATGAAAGGCCTCATAGGCTGTTAGATACTCGTATAGTAAGTCTTCAAGCTGCTGTTCCTCAGCTTCACTAGCTTTATTGCCGCCGCACCCGGTGAGTAAGGTGGCGATTAGTAAAAGAAATATTAATGATTTCATTGTAGCCTCTCTTTGCAAGTGTGTAGTAGGATAACCTAGTTGTAGTATATCACTTTGTTTGCTAGAGAGGACGCTTTTTAAGACTTAAAACCGGTTCAACACAAAATACTTTATCTCATCCTCTGCATCGCATAATCCTTTTAACTTCAGCACATCCGTAAATTCCACCAGCTTTAGTCGTTCTGACAACTCAGGAACACAGTCGGCTAACTCCGCTTCAATCCTTTGCACAGTCTCATAGATCACTTTCTCATTCATATTAAAATGTTTTGCTGCTTGTTTGATGGGGGACTGGCGTCTCAGCAGCTGCAGGTAATGATTTTGAGTTAAAGCTAATTTTTCAAGCTCGGCTTCGATTTGGTCAATATATTGATATACATTGCGATCAGGTTCTGGCAGGCTTTGAACATAAAGCGTACGGGCAAATTGGTCACGGGCTTCACTCATTTAATAACCCTCCACATATCCAGATTATAAAACGTAATGATTTCGATTTGTATTTATTTAACCATAAGAAGCATTTCATGTAAAGAGCGATTCTGATGTTTGACAGAGTATGTAGAATTCGTTATAGTTAGACTCAAATCGAAATAATTACGATTTAAGTTGATGTGAATCGTAAGAAAAGGAGAGATAAAGATGGCTAAAAAATCAATGGTTGCCCGTCAGAAAAAGCGTGAGCGACTCGTTGCCCAATATGCTGAAAAGCGCCGTGAATTAAAAGAAAAAGGGGATTATGCAGCACTTGCTAAGTTGCCGCGTAACTCTTCACCTACAAGATTAAACAACCGCTGCGAGGTAACAGGACGTCCGCGCGGATATCTGAGAAAGTTCAAATTATCCCGCATTAAATTCCGTGAACTTGCGCACAAAGGACAGGTTCCTGGTGTAAAGAAATCAAGCTGGTAACACACATAACTCCCGTAAAGCATACAGCTCTGCGGGAGTTAATCTTTTAATAAGGCCATAACATAATATTTTGGTAGGCAGCATAAACAAAAGCCACGAGCATAAGGATAGGAGAGCTCAAAAGGATCACAAACCATTTGCGCTTTGCCCTTATTTTATAAAGAATAAAAAAGAGCAGTACAGCAAGAATCAGTTGGGCAAAAGACATCATGATGGAATGAGATAAGAACAAATCCCATCTCTCCTCTTCTGTTAAGTAGTACGGCGGACTTGACATAGACGAGCTGAACAATACATCTGAAATGAAAATGGCCGCCCATGTGAAGGGGAAATTGAGCAGCCCAAGTACAATAGTAAATAGGAACATAGGACACCTCGAAAGTCAGTTTAATAGAAAATAGTTAAAGAATATGGCTGTACACTTCGTAAGAAAACCACCCAAACAAAATGAAAGGCGTACTCAAAACAAGAATGTACCATATCGAGCGGGCTTCTAGCCTTTTTAATAGTATAAACAGAAGGCAGGCAGCACCTATCTGGATAGGGAGCATTAAACCGGTATACGAAAGGAATACCGACCACCTCCCATCTTGATCGGCAGGGATGTGGCCTACCATCAGTAAACTACCCGAAACAAGATTAGCAGCCCAAGTGAACATATAGTTAAATAAAATAATTACCGCAATAAGAAAACGCATAAAGACACCTCTGATGTTTAGTAGGTTAAGTTTACCAGAAAATGACTGAGGGGTGTTGCGTCTATTGGTTATATACAAAACTGGCTGACTTATAAACGAAGCAGGCTTGATATAAACGAAAAAACCAATTTATAATCGAAATCACTATATTTATAAACAAACGTATCAAATATCTGGAAAAAAACCAACCTCGTCACACGACTGAAAAAAACCTCCGCCCAAACGGACGAAGGTTCCACACATCTTCTATTAAGTCTAAGTCGAAATAAAATCTCCGCCGTTTACATGCAGGGTCTGACCTGTCATATACGACGAGTCGTTGCTTGCTAACAGCACATAGCAGCCGACATGTTCAACCGGTTGACCTGGTCGTCCCATCGGTGTGTCAGTCCCGAACTCAGCAACAGCATCCTCAGGGAAGGTTGCTGGAATCAGCGGTGTCCAAATAGGACCTGGGGCCACAGCATTGACGCGGATGCCGTCTTTAACAAGTGCTTGTGCCATCGAACGGGTAAAGCCGTTGATCGCACCTTTTGTAGCAGTGTAATCAATCAGCTGCGGGTTGCCGCGGTATGGGTTAATTGAAGTCGTATTAATAATCGCGCTTCCCGGCTTCAAGTAATCGATTGCCTTTTTCGTAAAGTAGAAGTACGAGTAAAAGTTTGTACGGAACGTCTTCTCAAGCTGCTCGCTCGTATTCTCTTTAATGCTTTGTTTTGGATGCTGCTCGGCTGCGTTATTCACTAGAATATCTAATCCGCCAGCTCCTCTACCGTTTTTTCCACGGCTTCATTACAGAATGACTCATCACCGACATCTCCTGAAATTAAGAGGCATTTCACCCCTTCTTTTTCGACGCGGACTTTCGTATCTTCGGCATCTTGGTGTTCATCTAGGTACACAATCGCAAGGTCCGCACCTTCCTTCGCATACGCTACAGCTACCGCGCGGCCAATCCCGCTGTCACCGCCTGTGATCAGCGCGACTTTTCCTTTCAGCTTGCCGGTGCCAATATAGTTATCGTCCTCATAAATAGGGGCGGATTCATCTCACTCTCAATACCAGGCTGACGACTTTGTGATTGTTTCGGCTGTCCATCGGTTTGATGATTTCGTAAATCCATTCTAATCTCCTCCTTTCATACCTTCTAAGATTGGAAGTATAATCTTAAACGTTGATCCTTTTCCCTCTTCACTTTCAACAATTATTTGACCACCATGTAACTCAATGATCCGTTTGCAGATAGTTAAACCAAGACCTGAACCACCAGTTTCTCGAGACCTTGATTTGTCCACTCTATAAAGGCGTTCCCATATACGATGAATATCCTTTTTAGGAATCCCAATACCATAATCAATAACTTCAATAATACAATTATTATTATCTTTATAAGTTAGAACTTTGATTACGCCCCCGGCTGAAGAATACTTTTTTGCATTTTCAAGAAGATTTATAATAACTTGCTGAAGTCTATATTCGTCACCTAATATATATATAGGAAATGGTGAAAGTTGGACATGTAACTCTATTTCTTTTTGTTCAATAGAGGGACCGATTAAATCCAAGGCATTAATCATAACCGTTTCAAGTGAAATTTGTGTTTCTTGTAAAGTAAATCCTTTTTGTTCCATAGTAGATAAGTCAAACAAATCCTGTATTAATCGTTGAAGCCGACCACTTTGCTTATATAACAAGGTTAAGTACTTTACTTTATCTTCCTCACTCTTTGCTTCTCCATTTAATAAAATTTCTACATATCCTTTAAAATAGGTCAAAGGGGTACGTAATTCATGCGATATATCTACAAATAGCTGGGTTCTTTGTTGTTCATAATTTTGGATTTTATTTGACATCTGATTTATAGAATGAGATAAAACAGCAATTTCATCAGAGCCTTTGGTGTTCAATTTCCAATTATGGTTTCCTTCTGATAGTAATTTAGTTACTCTCATTATTTTTAACAATGGCTGCACTACTTTATTTGAAGTAATATAAATAAGAAAGGCACTAATGATCAAAGCGATAATCCCAATAAAGATAGAGATCTTCTGAAGAAAGGTAACTACTTGACGAACGAGGTCAGTCGGACTGAACATCAAGACTTTACCTATCGTTTCATTATCATGTTTAATATAAGATTCTGTTACAAAGAAATCTTCATTTTTCCAATCTGAAGCTATAGTTGGACCATGACCCTCATACCCATGAGTAATTACCTCATTTAGATAATCTGCAGGAAGCTGCTTAATTTTTTCTGAAGCAGCTAAGATATCACCATTATTATTTACTACTAATATCATCTTTGATGATGTACTTTCAATAAGACCGGCATGATTAATTAATGCTTCATCATAGTGGTTGCTAAGTACCTCTGCATATGCTTGACTTCGTTGAATAAGCTCATCAATAGTATCTTGAGTATAAAAATTAACAAAAAACATGTATAAGATACTCACAATACTAATAATAAGAATGAAAAATATAGTAAACAAAAGTGTACCTAATTTAACAGAGATACTGTTTATTGGTCTTAGCTTCATCCTAGCTTATACCCCACTCCCCATACAGTTTTGATTACGCTACGTCCAGATATCCCAGCTTCTGTTAATTTATCACGTAAGTGTTTAACGTGTGTGTCCACACCTCGATAATCACCAATAAAATCATAGCCCCATACTAGTTCTAAAATATCATCTCGACTAAAAACTCGATTTTTATTTAGTAAGAATAACTCCAGAATTGCAAATTCTTTAGGTGTTAAAGAAAGTTCTTCCTCGTTATAATAAACTTGATAGGCGTTTCTTTTCATTACTAGACCTTTAAAAAATAAAGTGTTACCTCTTGATTCGGGTTCGCTTACTCCATATCTTCGTAAAACTGCCTCAACACGAGCCAGTAATTCTTCTTGTTCAAAAGGTTTTGTTAAATAATCATCAGCACCAATCTTTAGCCCTTTTACTTTGTCTAAAGTTTGCGTACGTGCGGTTAACATTATAACAGGGACCTGTGAAACCTTTCGTATTTCCCTACAGACTTCAAACCCATCCATTTCAGGCATCATTACATCCAATAAGACAACGGAATATAATGTTTTTTCTACTTTTTCAAGGGCCTCTATACCGGTTATTGCTTCGTCTACCACATATCCTTCCTTTCTCAAATATAATTGTAGTAATTCACGCATCGGTGCTTCATCTTCAACAATAAGAATTCGTATCTCTTTCATTCCTACACCTCCATAACAAAAAGTACCCCTATCAAGAAGATATATCTTGATAGGAGTAAAAAAAAAGAAATTACACATTGATTAACGATGAATCTTCAACATGGTTATTGTTCTGTTCTTTTTGCGTAGCTAGCTTGGTGATATCATATTCACCTTCAATATAAATTTGGTGCCAGGTCATAAACATTAAGATCACCCATAGTTTTCGACTATTATCTCTTTTGTTATTCACATGCTCATCTAATAACTTGTAGATCTCTTGCTTATTAAAGATGTAATCTACTTGGCTTATAGTAATTAAATTTTTTGCCCAGTCGTATAACTCATTTTTAAGCCAATGACGGAGAGGAACTGGGAACCCCAACTTTCTTCGATTAAGAATCCGATCTGGGACAATCCCTTCAGCGGCTTTTCTCATTAGATATTTTGTTGTCTTATGATTTATTTTGTCCTCACTGCTAAGTCTAGAAGCTACTTCAAAAACATGTTTATCCAAAAAAGGAACCCTTAACTCGATCGAATGGGCCATAGTCACTTTATCTGCTTTCACCAAAATGTCTCCACGTAACCAAGTGTGTATGTCAATATTTTGCATTTTAGTTACTGGGTCATAACCAGCTGATTGATTATATATTGGTCTAGTAATACTTTTATAATCAAATTCCGGGTTGTAATGATTTAACAAAATCTTTTTTTCTGTTTCACCAAATATTTTGGCATTCCCTATATATCGTTCTTCTAGAGGAGTCACTCCTCGTTCGATAAAACTCTTCCCTTTAAAGCCTTCTGGTAGAATCCGGCTCAATCTGAGTAGTATATGCTTTATTGGATTAGGAATATAATTAAACATCCTTAGAGATTGTGGCTCACGATATATATTATACCCTCCAAAGAGCTCGTCCGCACCTTCTCCAGACAAAACAACTTTCACATGTTTTCTCGCTTCCCGCGCTACAAAGTACAAAGGTACAGCTGCTGGATCTGCGAGAGGATCATCCATGTGCCAAATAATCTTTGGGATTTCAGCCAAAAACTCTTCTGGTGTAATTAGGTAGTTGATATTTTCCAAATTTAGTGCGTCTGCTGTTTCTTCGGCAACATTAATTTCACTGAATCCATCTACTCCAAAACCAACGGAAAATGTCTTAAGAGCAGGATTCACTTCTTTTGCTAAAGAAACAATGAAGGAAGAATCAATACCTCCTGATAAAAATGAGCCTACTGGAACATCACTACGCATATGCACGTTTACTGAATCTATAAGTGCATTACGAATTTGATTGATTTTTTCATGCTCTGTTTGTTGAGTTGAGGTAAATTCTGGCTTCCAATAGCTTTTAATATTCAATTTACCTCCAGGACTTTGCGTAAAATAATGACCCGGTGGTAATTTTTTTATTTGTACCATAATCGTTTCAGGTTCAGGTACATACTGATAGCTAAGATAGTGTTGCAAGGATATGTGATTTAACTCACCTTTCAAAGCTAATAGGATACTCTTTTCTTCAGATGCGAAGTATGTTAGACCGTTTTCTTCCGAATAAAAGAAAGGTTTAATACCAAAATAGTCTCTTGCTCCAAACAATTTTTGCTCCACTTTATCCCATATAACAAAAGCGAACATCCCTCTTAACTTACTAACACACTCTTCTTTATAATGGCTATAAAGAGCAAGAAGGACTTCTGTATCAGAGTGAGTTGAAAAGTTAAAGCCTTTATTAAGTAATTGTTTACGAAGTTCAATATGGTTATAGATTTCTCCATTGAATATGATCCAATATCTTTCATTTTCATAAGAAAGCGGTTGATGTCCACTCTCTAAATCCACTATACTTAGTCTTCTGAATCCAAAATGAACGTAGTCATCTATATAATAGCCCTCATCATCCGGCCCTCTATGTGTAATGATCGAATTCATTTCTACAAATTGATTCTTTATATCCGCATTCATCTCTTTAGGTTTATTATACATACAACCAATAAAACCACACATTTGATTCACTCACCTCATTGAACTACTTTCACCTTTAATAATTCCTTTGCTAACTTAAGCTGATTTTTAAAATTTAAAAGTGATAGATGTAGAATATCAAATAAATATGGAGAAAATATTGAGGTCGGTTTTATTCGGACGATTCATTATTCATAATGAATTGTTTAGATATTTAAAAACACAAAATATATTATGTGATTTCTCTTATTTACAATTCGTAATCACTACGATATAGTCAATATGTCAAAACGTAATTATTACGAAGGGGATATAATATGAAAAAAATATTTAGCTTAATTATCGTTCTATTTCTATCTTTATTCTTAGCAGCTTGTAGTGAAGCTGAACAAACAGAAGAAAAAACGTCATCAGAGGAAGAAACATCAACAGAAGAAGAAACCGTTGAAAAACTGGAGATATACACCACTATTTTTCCACTTGAGGACTTCGCAAATAAAATTGGCGGTGACTTTGTAAATGTTACGAACATAGTTCCGGTAGGAGGCGATGCGCATTCATTTGAGCCTAGCGCTCGTGATTTGATTGAAATCGCTGAAGGGGATGCGCTTATCTATAACGGTGCTGGACTAGAAGGCTTTGTTGATTCAATTATTCAAACCCTCGAGTCAGAAGAAATTGAAATTGTCAAAGCTTCAGATGGTATAGTTTCACTTAACGAGGAGAATAATCAAGGTCATGAAGAGGAAGAAGAACATGATGAACATGGACATGATTCTCATGCTCAAGAAGATGATGAACATGATGAACATAATGAGCATGATGAACATAGTGAGGAAGAATCTGAACAAGAAGATACCCATGATCATGGTCATGATGTAGATCCTCACGTATGGCTAGACCCAATGCTTGCTATTACCCTTGCAGAAAATATTAAAGATACACTGATTAATTTAATGCCTGAGCAGGAAGAATTATTTACAGCTAATTTTGATGATGTTAAAGCAGAATTAGAAGTTATCAACGAAGAGTTTGAAGTAATGATTGATGATACTGCCAAAGATACATTCCTTGTGTCACATGCTGGTTATGGCTATTGGGAAGACAGATATGGACTTAAACAAATTGGTATTGCAGGTATGTCACCCTCAAATGATCCATCTCAACGACAACTGAAAGAAATTATTGATTTAGCCGATGAGTATGGCCTAGAGTATGTAATGTATGAACAGAATATTCCAGCTAAAGTAGCTGAGATAGTAAAAGAAGAAGTAGGAGCAGAATCCCTATATCTTCATAATCTTGAAGCGCTTGTAAAAGAGGATATTGAAAACAACGAAGATTATTTTTCTTTAATGAGAAAAAATATAGAAGCACTAGCAATAGCCCTTCAATAATTGGTTAGATAGTAAGTTAGAATTACAGTTAAAAAATTTGCCTCTTCACCATGTTTTGTGAAATGTGCATATTTCCTGCAAGTTAGCTATAAATAAGGCCAACAGAGAGAACCAAGGGAGCGAGGTTCTCTCTTTCTATGAACGGGGGGAAAAAATGAAAACGTGCCCTATATGCAAGAGCGAGATGTATGAAGATGCCGCAGAAGAGCTCAATTTAGATGAAGATGAAGTGATACTAGACGCCTTCTCTGCCTGGGTGTGTCGAGGCTGCATATATATTGAGGAAATAATGGAGGATGATAAAAATGATTAAAGATCAGCTTACAAAAGGCGAAATCATTGCCAAGAGAGACGAAGTCACCTATTTGTTCAGCTACGGAAATAATCAAGCGAGCATTCTCCATTTAGAAGCGAGAGTGCTAAGTACACCTATGCATCCGGATGCCTTTTTGAAGATGGGATACTGGGAGGATTATACGGGCGGAGTCGATCTAGTAGCGGTGATACCTACATTACGACTTGAAACGGAATCAGGAGAGCTTGTAGCAATTAATAAGCCCAATACCGCTCCGCAATGTTTTGTTTTCAGGCAGTCTACAAACGATCAAAAAACGTTATTTAATGAGATTGAAAAAGGTCGTTTGAGACAGGGTTGGAGTTTTGCAGAAGGTCTGTCCTTGCTGAGTGGAAAAGACCAATTTATTCAAGCATTTGAGCAAGCAACTGCACAGTGGGATGCCGTAAAACAATGGGGAACTTTAAGCCGGATGCTCAACATTAAGCCTGGAGACTACATCGTGGTACCTAAGCAGCCAGACTCGAAACATTTTACGATCATGCAGGCTAAACTGAGAGAGGACGGGCTCGGCTGTTATGACTTTATCGAACCTTTGAAAGGGAGAAATGACTACCGGCACGTCATCCATGTCGACCCAGATAGTGTTCAAGTGGTGCATTATGAAGCGATGTATCCGGCTGTGATTAAGCGTCTGCTGAAATCAATCGCTTATTCAAGCCCTGTTAATGTTGTAAGGCAAAAGGGCTTTAAAGAAGCCATACATACTTTGATGATAGAATCCGAAAAGACGGAACTAAAACAAGCCCATCCTCTTCAAGCAAAAATGAAAGAGGTCGAGAAAAGGCTGTATCACGAGTGGGTTGAGGAGGCAAGAAACCTCACACCAAGTGACTTTGAAAAAGTAGTCAAAAGCTTTATGGAAGCAAACGGATTTACGATTAAACGTGCAAACCAATACGACCGTCTTGGCGGTGATATTGACCTCAAATGTTCAAAGGAAGTACCGCTCCATACCCCATTTGAGCCAAGTATGATGGAAGTGACGTACTACATCCAAGTGAAAAAGCACAAAGGCATAACTGGTGCTACAGGGGTGAAGCAGCTGAATCAAATGGTTGATCACCTGCCTCTTGAAAACGGGAAGCATGTTCAGAAAATTTTACTCTCGCTTGCGGATGATTTTAGCGAGGATTGTAAAGTGCTTGCCGAAGAGAGTGAAGTGCTGCTGATTGACGGGGTGACGTTTGCTGAGATGTATGTGAAGAGTGGGGAGTGATTTGAATGGGGGTATTATTAACTTTTCTTATATTAATTGCATTAGGAACTCTTATCGTTGTTGGACCTACTTATATCCGCTATCACTCTTCCACTTACGGAAAGGCAAGCGGCAACTCATTTAGAGAAACTGTTGCTAACCGAGGAGTGTACGGTGAGTTTATGACTTACTACACGCTTGAGAAAATAGAGGGCAGCTATAAATTACTTTCAAACCTCTACATTCCGCGGAAGAACGGGACAACCACTGAAATTGACCTTATGATGATTCATAAAACAGGAATCTATGTCGTGGAATCGAAAAACTACAGCGGCTGGATCTACGGTCATGAGAAACAAAAACAGTGGACGCAGACGTTAGAAAGTAAGAAGAAAAATCGTTTCTATAATCCAATTTGGCAAAACGAGATACATATTAATGCGCTAAAATATGCTTTGCAGCGAGAGGATGATGACCTTTTTAACTCACTCATCGTATTCAGTGAGCGATGCACATTAAAGGATGTAACATGCAACTCTTTAAATGTGGCTGTTCTAAAGCGAAATGAGCTGAAAAAGGTGCTGACTAGTCATATTAAGGTGGCTCCAACTCTTCTTACTGATTTTGAAATGAACAAGATCTACTACATGTTGAAGAAATATGCAAATGCAGATGAGTCAGTGAAAATAGCTCATATCGAGAGTGTGAAGAAGCGGATAAGAGGATGAAGTGATGACTGAGGAAAGTGCAGAGGTAAATAATTGTATTTTTTGAAGCCGCTTATGCGTCTGTTCGCGGCAAGATTGCGCTTATGTATCATTTAATAGCGCTGGTTCCCGGACTAATTGCGTCAATGTATTGTTATTGCGCCTGTTCATCTAAGATATGCGTCAGTGATAGTCCCAATTGTATGCTTTCAACCTATAATTACGCCGGTCCGAACCGCCGCCTTAAACCAAACAAGAGCTGCCCGGACCGGACAGCTCTTTTTCTCTCTACGCCCCGCAGCACTTCTTAAACTTCTTCCCGCTACCGCACGGACATGCGTCATTTCGGCCCACTTTTTGTTTGGTCTCAAAGCTGAACACATTGGACGGCTGCTCTGGTGTTGGCTTACTCTCAGCCTCATGTTTCTTCCTTAATTCAATTGGTCCATAGCCTTTATTAGGCCACTGCCTTGTATGGTTGTTCAGGTACACGACCAGATCGGCCATTTCTTCAGCTGCTTCTTTAGTAGGGAACTCAAACCACTCTTGCAGCATCTCAAACAATTCACCCATTGCATAGCCCGTCTTAATCGAAAAGAGCACCTCTTGAGTAATATGCTCGGCATCATGCTTTTCAATATCGTAATTGCTTAACACATATGAATGAAATTTCCTGTAGCACTCATCCCGTTCAATGTAGCCAAGCGCACCAGCTCTCACTACCTCTTCTTTCGTTAAAGGCCTGAACTCAATATCTGCACGCATTTCCTGCGCCTGAAGAATCTCGGCCGGCTCATCTACTTCAATATGAGAATAGGCATGGTGGCTCTTTTGAATATGCTTGTAAAATTTAGATGTATCATTAAGTACAGTGAAGAACAATGGATCCAGTGAGCCGCCCGTAAACTTCTCTACAAACCTGAAAAAGACAGTGCTCGAAAGTGTACCGTAGTGATAAAGCAGCCCGTTAATCAGCTTGAACCACTCGGTATTTCTATTGATCAGCTTCTTAACTTCCCTATCCTTTTCAAGCCCCTTAAGCAGTTCTGTAAACTCATTTGGTAAAGCAAGCACTCGCTCTCCCTCATAGATCGCTGTGAAAATAAACCCCGTGCTTCTAAAATACATCAGCTGCCCGGTTGTAAAACCATCAGCAGAGACCATCCCGCCTTGCTTGATCAACTTCAAAAGCAGTGCAAACCTCATGTCCTCCCATCTCGTGTAAACATTCTCAACTAAGTGCGGGAGCTGTTCGCATAATAAGTCGGTCAACGCAGCTTTATTTAACGAACTCGCCCTAGGGATCTCCAATAACTTTCTAATATCATGCAGTTCATCCTTCGTTAAAGTCGAAAGGGCCTCTCTTAAACTGAACGGAGCCCGAAGCGTTTCCCATAGCTTTTTATCTGTAGAAGCAGCCATCCGTGCACTCTCAGCTTGAAGCCCCTTTATCAACCGCTCAAAATCCTGTTTTTTCATGTTAATCCTCCTGTATCAAGGTTGTTGTAAAGAGTATAGCATGAATTAGTTAACAGTCTTAATGATATTTTTCAGGTGAAAATAGAAAGATTCAAAATTTTATTGGGCCCACCAGCCAGATGAAAGATGCCTCATACGTCCCTCCTGAACCTCATTTAATGGGTGATTACATGTCTAATCTTGAAAGATATATCAATGGACACCCTTATAAGGATGAGGAGGAAGACGTTCTTCATCCGTTGATTAAAGCGGCAATCATTCATGCGCAGTTTGAGTCCATTCATCCTTTCTTAGACGGAAATGGGAGATTAGGAAGGATCTTAATTGTCTTGTATCTTCTTCAAACCGATCTAATTGATTCTCCACTGTTTTTCTTGAGTGAGGAGCTTGAAAAAGAGAAATTTAAGTACTATTCGATGTTAAACGGTGTAAGATCGATTGGAAGGGATTCTCCAGATTGGGAAGGCTGGATTACTTTCTTTTTAGATGCAGCAATACGTATGGCTAAAAGTCAGTACGAAAAGTTAGATAGAGCAGAGGCGCTGTATGAGGCAGGTATTAAGAAGCTGGATCAAATATCGCACCAGAAAGTGTGGGGAGCGTTATTTGCCCATCCAATTAGTAATGTAGTGCAGATTCAAGAATCAACTGACCTTGCCCCTTCAACTGTGCGAAAAAGCCTTGTTCATTTGACGAAAGAAAGAATGATTTTTGCGGATGATCGAATAAGAAACCGCCGTTATTACCATTATGATTTAATTAGAATTATGACTGAATAATCGACTTCGGAAGTTTATTTCAAACATCGGACAATCAAAAGTCAAAAATCATGACACGATAAAAAATAACATGGGTCAAAAGTCCTGTATTGGTATTTGGTTTCTGCTCGAAAGGTCTAATTTTAGTGTTAAAAGGGGAATCTGTATATAACCATATCCTCGACACCATTAGACATGCAGATAGTAAAGAATGCTGTAATTTATATAACATCGTCTAACTTTATGGAATAGTGTTTACATATTAGCTAGAGCGGTTATTATCTACTAAACAACTATTTAAGGAGAATCGATACGATGTCTACTCTTAAGGACGCGACAAAGTTTACAGAACAACATTTAAAAGATCTCATGCAGCAGATCCAACAAAAAGGGACGGATCAAGCTGATCTTACCTCTTCTCAGCTCGTTGAAGAGATTGCTGCTGTATTAAGACCGTTTGTGAATCAAGAAAAAGCATAATAATTGAATAAATTGCCCCAGGTCATCACATACTAACCATTAATTAGTTTGATAATGGAGGGATTCCATGCAACGTGTCACTTTACAAATTGAGAAAATGAGCTGTGGGAACTGCTTAGAAACTGTAAAATCAGCGCTAGAAGGACTCGATGGCGTCGACCGTGCCCATGTTCACCTAGAAGATAAGACGGCACGAGTCGACTACGATGCCTCGCGCGTTAACACTAAGCAAATGGCCGAAGCGGTCGAAGAAAAAGGATATATGATCGTACCATGAGCCGATCTGAGGATGGGCTCTTTTTTGTATTTATCAAAAAGTGCTTTTTATTTACATTCTTCTTGATTTATAAACGAAAAGCTCTTTTTATGAACAGAAAAATGCATTTATAAACGAAATTCTTCATTTTATGAACAAATGCGCCCAAATAATTGGAAATCCAATACAACCTAAATTCACTTCACTTTCACCCTCGCCCTAGCCGCCGTACGCAGCTTCTTCAACGCCGTCTTACGCCATGTCGCCACCGTATTTTTAGACACCTGCTGCTCAAGAGCAATCTGCCCAAGCTTCTTCTCATACACAATCGCCTCCTGCACCCATAAGCGCTCACGGCTAGACAATTGCCCTATATAAGATTCAAGCTCCTCTAAGGGATCATCATAATATTCAACTAAAGGCGCAGGCCTCGCAAACTCGGAACTTTCCTGCTGATCTTTCAGCACAAAACGCTCGTCATACACACGCTCACGCCTTAACTCCATTAACATATGCCCGCGCACCGTATGAAGGGCGAAAGCTGAAAAGGACCCTTTACCCTCTTCAAATTTCCGGTAAGCCTCCCATAGTGCACACACTCCGACTTGATAAAAATGCTCATGATTACGGTAAAGGTTTAATTTCTTCAGCTGCCCTTTGATTAGAGGTTCATATTGGGTTAGGATTTCTTCAAACGAATGAGCTTGCATTGTAAATCTTCCCTTAGTCAGAAGCGCTTCTGTCATATTCCGCGGTAGACACAGCTTACTGGGAAAAGGTGAGGAGTGCATGTTGCCATAATTTAAAAACATTAGTGCGCACAGCTGTCATTTCGTCATTTTGCTCTAAGTCATTTTATAAAAATGAAGAATTAAGAGTGTGAGAAAATGAAGAAATGGGTATATCTAAATAAAATTATTAAATGGTTTATTTTTACATAAATAATTCCTGGTTAGGTAAGAAAAATTAGGCAACTATGTGTTAGAATAGAATGATGAGTCATTGTTACCATATGGAAGAGATATAGTAGATAGGTGATGGTTTGAAAAATAGAAAAGTACTACTTACAACAGGGCTGCTTGTCTTGTGGGCAGGGATGATTATTTTTGCCTCATCTCAGCCGTATGAAGATCAAGATTTAAGGCCAATACTCGAAGGAGTACCGCTTGATTGGGTTGAGAATGTATTTGGTTTTGTAAACTTTACATATTCTAATTCAGAAATAAGTGTGGCAGAGCGTGGTCCTGCTGCCTTCATAGAATTTTTTATTCGCAAAGGGGCCCATGTGGTTGTTTTTGCTGTACTAGGAGCACTTTTAATGCGAATAGCAGTGTCCCTGAACATACGCCACATACCAGCCGGAATCACAGCATTAATGGGAGTCTTTATCTTTGCATGCATTGATGAGTACAGACATTTAATGAATCCCGAGCGAACAGGACTGTTTGAAGATGTCATCTTAGATACCGTGGGCGGAGCAATTGGAATAGCCATCTATTTAATTATTAGGAAGAAAAGGAGGAATACGACGTGAAAAAGAAAGGATTACTCTTAACAGGAGGAGTAGCTTTAGTTGCAGTCACTTTAGCTGTAGGAAGCTATATTTTTAATGATAAGGTTGAAGAGGCTGCGATCGAAGCTACAGAAGGAAAGCCAGCGAGTGAAAGCGAGAAAAATACTGATGTAGGTGAAGTGGCATTAACTGCTGAAGAAAAAGCAGCTGTTGCCGAGGAAGAGCTAGGTGAGGATGAGAGCGTAGCCCGTGGAAATAACAGTCCCACTGCTCCAGTCTTTTCTCAAACTTTTAGAGGAAGCTCCTCAAGTATAGGTTTGCAATATGCCGGTGTGCCGTTATTTACTCAATTAACTAACTACGATCTTGTCTCAGGACAGCCTAATCAGGGTGGCTTCGTTTATCAGCCAGTTAGTTCAACGCCGTCAAGTGGAGGGACAAACAACGTTACACAAACTAGTAATAATAACTCTTCACAAGGGTCAGGTGCTGCCAATGGGGGGAACTCTAGTGGCAACAACGGGTCTAACGGATCGACAGGAGGAGGAAATAGTCAGCCTCCATCAACCAGCAAGCCTGCTGAATCAGAATCAGTTACTGCCATTAAAAATAGATACTTCCCGAAGTTTCAGCAGTTAGAATGGGAGCATAACGGAAAACTTGAGAGTTTAGTGCAACAAGCGTTTGATGAGTATATGGACAGCGGAAGCGGTTCGTTCAATTCAAATAAGTATAAGTCACAAGCTAAAGCATTAGAATCCTCTGCAGATGCTGAATTTTATGCAACGTACAGCCAGCTTCAATCTGAATTAGCGCAAAATGGCCATAGTAAAAATGCGGCATCTGAATTTGAGCAAAGCTACCACTCAAAAAAAGCCTCAAGAGAAAGTGAATTACAAGGCCTTGTTGAGAATTTCTAGTCCAAGCATTATGTTTGGGCTTTTTTTATGCGTAAGCTTTTTATAAGGAAGACCTAAAAATACCAAAATTGTATTGTGTTTCTGCTAGGACTCTATTACTATTAGATATGATACATACGAATCAGTATAATTCTAACAATAGATAGATTTAGAAGATTATAGGAGGAGATTTAATTTGAAACGTTACCCATTTAGTAAACAAGCCGTAAGCATTATGCTTGCAACAGCTCTAGCTGTAACCCCGATTGCCTCAACACTGCCAGTAGGAGGAGAAGTGCAGGCTGCGAGTGTAAGTGAAGTAGAAGCAGAATTAATTGACGATTTGCATATTTTTTATAAGCATGTAGGGCCTATCGATATTAACCCACATCATATTATGATTAATATTCCAGTGAAAGTAAGAGATAGAGGAGAAGAGGTTGAGGAAGCATATAAAGATATATTAAAAGAAATCGGAACTTTAGTATATTCTAATTATGAACAACCTTCAGATTTAGAAAATGCCTTGAATGGTTTTAGAGATTCAAAAGAACACCAAGATAATTTCCAACTATTATTTGAAGGTAAGATAACTTCAAACGACATAGTGCAATTCATTGCTGATATGAAAGATCAATTTTTCACAAATCCAATGTCATATGTAACTGTAACTGTAGGGGATGCAATCTCTTTCCGAGGAAATATTGAAAAGCTTGTTTTCGACACTAAATCAACAAATACAAATTTAAATGGAATTCTAATGGAAGCTACTGGACAAGGGCTGGAAGGCTTTTTTAGAGATTTAACTGATGCTACTGAATATATTGATCCAGATAACTCAATCAGAAATGCTCTAATATCAAGCGCATTTAAAGAAATTACTACCCTCAATGGACCATCAACATCTACAACCAATACGTCAAATAAGTTTTATTTATCAGTGAATGATGCTTACAGAAGCAAAATTGCTAACCTTAATAAAATGAATGAAGCACTCCATGACGTACGTAATATAGCTTTTGACTGGTATGTAGGTACCCAAAAACAAACTAACAGCAACATTACTTTCTCAAACGCAGGAACATATACGGTTCATGCTAAAGTTAAAGGATTTGATGATATTATTGGAAGTAAATCTATTACAATAACTGCAGGTGGCGGCACTACACCTCCTCCAGGCGGTGGTACTGGCCCAGGTCCAGTCGACCCAGGTCCAGTCGACCCTGATCCGGTTGACCCAGACCCAGTCGATCCAGATCCAGTAGACCCAATCCCGCCTCGTCCTGGCCAATCTGTTGATGCTGGTGACTCGATTGTGGTTGAGCGCGAAACATCTGAAACAGGTCAAGTGAAGGCTGTTACGAAAGTCGATGGCGCTAAGCTTGCTGAGGTAATCTCGGGGTCTCCTGCTGCTGATCGTGTCAGCTTGAAAGTTGAGCGTGCTGAGGGTGAAGTGGCTGAGCTTCGTCTTCCTAAGGCTGCTGTAGAAGCACTTGAAGGAGCAGTAAATAAAAACATCGTTGTTGACATTGAAACAGACAGCGGAAGTGTTACAATTCCTGTAAAAGAGTTAGCGGCTGAGAAGGTACGCGGAATGCTTGATGTTGCAGCAGATGCAGACTTTGAAGTGTCAGTCTTTGTTAATCCTGCAAGCCCTCAAGAAGCAGCAACGGTAACAGCTACACTTGAAAGTGATGCGCGCGGTCTTAAAGCAAAATCTGAGATTGTTGATTTTTCTATGATTGTTCGATCAGGTGATAAGTCTCAAAACGTGACACGTTTCTCTAGCTATATTCACCGTGAACTGCCAGTGACGGATGTTACAAACCCTGAGAACTTAGTCGTTTATAACGTAGATGCAGCGCCGGTTGCGGTTCCTACACAAGCGGGTACTGATCGTGTTCGTTTCAGTTCATATGAATTTAGTAAGTATGTAGTTGTAGAGCGTGAGCCAGTTGTGTTTAGTGATCTAAGTGCTGGGCATTGGGCGGAAAAGGCAATTAACTCATTAGCTGTGCGTGATGTAATTGTAGGGTTTCCTAATAATGAAGTACGTTGGGCTGCTACGACAACACGTGCTGAATTTGCAGCTATCTTAACAAGAGCTTTAGCGTTGCCAAGCTCAACTGATTATGACGATCAATTCTCTGATGTTAACGGTTCTGAATGGTTTGTGAAAGATTTATTACCAGCTGTAGAGGCTGGAATTGTAGCAGGTAATACGAACGGAACATTTGCTCCGAATAACCCTATCACTCGTGAAGAAGCGGCAGCTATGATTGCCCGTGCTACTCAGTATATTGAGTTTGCGGAGGATAAATATAATAAAGATCATAAGCTAGACCAATTTAGTGATGCAGATAAAGTATCGAATTGGGCTAAGGAAGATGTAGAGCTAGCTGTACAAGCTGGCATCATAGTAGGTAATACGAACGGAACATTTAACGCAAAAGGAAACACATTACGTGCTGAAGTAGCTTCTATGGTTAATCTTCTTCTTGAAAAGGCAGATTTAAAATAAGAGTTAAAAATAGTGAGAGTGGCTCTCTTTGAGTCACTCTCATTTAAATGTAAAAAAATAGTCAGTTGCAACCGCCACAAATTGTCAAAAAGTATGATATAATTCCTAAGAATCTAGTAAATTCAAGTGCATAGATGGAGGCTTTAGAATTACAATGGAAGAAACAATAAGTTTAAGAGAGCTGTATGAAACATTGAAAAAAAGGATCATTATGATCATTACGATAACTGTGTTGGCGGTAGCAACAAGCGGTGTAGTTAGCTATTTTGTCTTAACTCCGATGTATCAATCCTCTACACAGATCCTAGTCAGTCAACAAGCTGCAGGAGCTGCATCAGCTGCCTTACAACAGGCTGGATTTGATGTCGATTCCAAGTACATTCAAACGTATAACGTTATCATGAAAAGTCCTTATATCCTAGATCAGGTCATTGATGAGCTAGATCTAAATCGCACCCATGGGCAGTTAAACGGGCAGCTTAATGTCTCACAAGAAGGTCAATCTCAAGTTGTGACGATTCGAGTAGAAGATGCGAACCCAGCTATGGCAGTCAATCTTGCTAATGCAACAGCTGCAGTCTTTCAGCGGGAGATCGCCAATCTACTGCGAGTAGACAATGTGGTGATCTTAGCACCGGCTGAACTCAGTTCTAATCCGACACCGGTGAGTCCTAATCCTTCATTAAATATGGCTATCGCATTTGTTGTCGGGCTTATGGCCGCAGTGGGACTTGCATTTCTCCTTGAATATCTAGATCAATCAGTGCGTACCGAGCAGGACATTGAGCAGCTGCTAGAGATTCCAGTGCTTGCAACTATTGCTCATATGGATGAAAATGAGACACAAGTATCAAAAGGTTTAACGAAGTTAGGAAGTGACGATCATGCTAAAAAGAAATCAGTCGGTTAGTACAAGGACACAGCAACAGCGAAAAGTAGTCAGCCATTCCAATCCGAAGTCGCCGATTGCTGAGCAATATCGTACATTACGAACAAATATTCAATTTGCCAATATGGACGGCGAAGAGATGAGAAGTATTCTAGTCACTTCAGCAGGTCCGGGGGAGGGTAAATCGACAACAATTGCCAACCTCGCTATTGTTCTGGCGCAGCAAGGCAAGCGAGTCTTATTGCTGGATGCAGATCTGCGTAAACCAACTGTACATTATACATTTCAAGTTGATAATACATTTGGGTTAACTAACGTGCTTACTAAACAACACACCTTGTCTGAGGCAGTAAAGGAAACAAAAGTGGAAGAGCTGCATGTATTAACGTGTGGACCGATTCCTCCAAACCCTTCAGAATTATTAAGTTCTAAGGCCATGGCAGATTTGTTAGAAGATGCTTTTCAATATTATGACTATGTATTGCTAGATACACCACCTACACTTGCTGTGACAGATGCGCAGATTTTAGCGAATTTAACAGATGGCTCGATTCTAGTTGTTTCTAGCGGGAAAACGAACCGTGACGGTGCAAAGAAAGCAACAGAACAGCTTAAGCAAGCCCAAGCAAAACTGATTGGTGCGGTGTTAAATGATAAGAAAAAAGACAATACAAGCTATTATTACTACTACGGGGATAAATAGAGAAAAGCTTAGCGAATTTAATCGCTAAGCTTTGTTTATGTTCTGCGTACCTCAACTATCTCTCTATCAAACTCTACCCAGTTCATCCTCTCAACTACATCTCGGTCCATTTCAAGAACAAATGACATTGGATTAGAATCAAAAGAACAGTTATCATAAGGCATTAATTGAAACGCAACAGTATGATTTGAATCTTTCTGTTCAAAACCTTCTATGTAATGAGGGCAGGTGCTCGGTTCAAATGTTCCAAGTATAACAACAGCGGAAGTGTCAAAGTCTATCTCAGGGATTGCACCTTCTAACTCAAAGTGTTTCCAGTATTCGATTAGACTTGTCTCGTCTAATGCTTTATAGGCGCTGAATTGAATATGTTCTTCAATCATTTCATTCGGTACGCGATCTTCTTGGTATAGAACATTTATATAATCGTCAGACGCTTCACCGCTTGCTATGTCACATCCTGCTAACAAGAATAATGAAGGTATGTATAACAAGAAAAGTAATTTCATGAAAGTCCCTCCTTGTGTGAGAAAAAGTCATCTAACTTAAATTTAACATAATAAGGAATTAGTTGAAGTTAAAATTAGGTAACAAAATAAGAGGAGAAGCTTGAGTGGTGGTTTTGAGATTTTTTGGGAGATTAATGTACTTATATAATCTATTAGTTCGACAAAATAACATTAAAAGTGATAAATACCTACTTTTATAGTCAAAAACAATCAATAAAACAGAAAATTCAAAGCTAAAAATACGACAAAAAGCCCACACTTTATGTACTGATATAGAGTACAATAGAATTACTATACTAGGGTAATGGAGGGGTAACTTTTGACGAACTCGTTATATGTGGACAAGCCATATGAACAACTAAAGACTCACTCAAACATGAAACGCATCGTTTTGTCATCTTCTTTTGCCACGGGTCTCTTCTTCACCTCACCGCTAATAAGTGAAGCGGCTCTTGGTGACCAAGCACTCTCAGAAGGGATGAATGATCCTGATGTTAAGGATCTTCAAAAAGCCTTAAAGGATCGCGGTCACTTCAACTATCATACCGCAACCGGCTACTATGGCTCTATTACAACAGAAGCCGTGAAAGCATTTCAAAAAGCAAATGGACTGCCGGCCACTGGAAATGC
This sequence comes from Alkalihalophilus pseudofirmus OF4, assembly GCF_000005825.2. GTDB lineage: Bacteria > Bacillota > Bacilli > Bacillales > Bacillaceae_D > Alkalihalophilus > Alkalihalophilus pseudofirmus. The sequence goes on along the minus strand of NC_013791.2, from coordinate 3,506,788 downwards.
TGACCTGGCGACTCTTGCGCAATTAACAGAAGCTTCACAAGTGCAAGCGAGCCAAGCAAGCGTATCTTCCTCATCTAACGCTAGAACGCTGCAGTCGAACCAAGTTCTACGGCAAGGGACGACAAGTGGTGCGGTGCAAGAGCTACAGCAATTGCTTTCACGTGCAGGACACTTCAACTCGAATGCTACTGGTTATTACGGCCGCGTGACTACTGAGGCAGTCAGAGCATTTCAGCGCCAGCAAAATTTAACCGTTGATGGTATTGCTGGACCTAAAACAATTACAGCGCTTCAAAACGCAACAGGACGTGGTACGGCTTCAGTCCCAACTCAACCATCTGCAAGCGCACCATCCCAGTCACCATCATCTCAGCCGACACTGAGATTAAATAATCATGGGGACGCTGTATCTTCCTTGCAGCAAAAATTAAAAGATCTAGGTTACTATACTTCTTCTATAACCGGTACGTTTGGCCCTCAAACCGATTCAGCGGTAAAAGATTTCCAACGTGCACATAATTTAGTGGCAGACGGCATTGTCGGAGCGAATACATATCGAGCATTGGCAAATGCAAGGCCCAAAGCCCAAGTAACCGCACCATCTACACCACCTCAATCAGCGGCGCCTGGCTCATCTCAACAAACAAGTGCGAGCTCAAGTATCCTTCGCATTGGGACAACTGGTGCGGCTGTGACAAATATGCAGGCACAGCTCCGTACGATTGGTTTATTTGGACAAGCTCCAACCGGTTATTACGGCACGGTAACGGAACAAGCAGTACGTGCCTTTCAACGTCAGCAGGGGTTAACGGTAGATGGTATCGCAGGACCTGCTACATTAGGAAAACTTCAGCAACTAGCTGGAACTCCTTCATCTACACCAAGTACTGGCGGGGGCAGCAATGTTGGCAGTTTTAATATGATGAATGTCATTGCGGATGCCTCTGAGCAGATCGGGACGCCTTATGTATGGGGCGGGACAACGGCTTCCGGGTTTGACTGTAGCGGATTTATCCAATTTGTCTTCTCAAAAAATGGAGTGCAGACACCGCGTACCGTTGCGCAGATGTGGTCACAAGGAAAATCAGTGAGCCAGCCAAGTGTTGGTGATCTTGTCTTCTTCGATATAAATGGAACAGGTGCCTCTCATGCAGGGATCTATATTGGAAGCAATCAATTTATTCATAGTGGTTCATCAACAGGAGTAACGATTGCTAGAACAGATACAAAGTATTGGAACGACCGTTATATCGGGGCAAAACGAATGCATTAATTTAGAGGCTGTCTTCTAAATAAGAGAAGACGGCCTTTTTATTTTCTCTAATTTTCTATACAAAAATGTAATGTAATCAAAATGAAATATAAAATATGACATTTTAACCATTAAGATGACACTATAATATGATAGAATTTCCAGTAGAGTTGATATTGAGCCAACAAAGCTACATTGTTCCTCACAATCTAACATTTTACAACTACTTATTTTGACGAAAATCAACAATCGATGTCAGGTCGATTTTTTGGTTGCTTTCCGGCCTCAATAGACTACAAACACATAAGAAAGAGGAGTGATCACATGCGTAAGCTGACACTTATGCTGCTAATCTTCTCGATGATCGCATCTTCCTTCGTACTTGATACTAGAGTGGCGGAGGCAAGTGCTCCATTTTCGGATATGCCGAATACTGGACATGCTACCATCGAGCGTTTAGTAAAAGACGGAATACTAGTGGGGAATCCAGATGGGACACTTAGACCTCATCAGGAAGTAACGCGAGCAGAAGCAGTAACAATGATTGGACGTGCTCTAAAGTTAAATGGAACGCAGCGAGCTACTAAGTTCTCAGATGTTCCAGCCAATCATTACGCATCAGGCTACATTGCTACAGGTACAGAAAGAGAGCTGATCTCTGGTACATCAGCAACAACCTTTTCACCAAGTAATACAGTGACTCGTGCTCAAATGGCTGTATTTTTACAACGCGCATTCAATCTAAGCGAGACAAGAACGGACGTTATCTATCGTGATGTTAACCAATCAACGTTCGGAGCAAGTTCAATTAATGCGATTACTACGGCTAGAATTTCAGCAGGGTATCCAGATGGTTCATTTAAACCAAACAGCGGGACAACTCGTCTAGAGTATATCCTTTTCTTAGGACGGGCACTCTATGATGATATGAAGCTAGCTGAATATAAACCAAATTCTGATGTTCTAGATCAATTTGCTACAAAAGCAGTTGTCTACAATGCGCCATCAGGTTTAAATGTACGTTCAGGTCCAGGGACAGAGCATCCTTCTATAGGACGTATAGCGAATGGTACGGAAGTAAACTACTATAATGTAATTGGGAACTGGGCAGCATTTACATATAATGGTGATATTGCTTATGTTTCATTATCTTATTTACGTACCCCTTCAACAGGCGGTTCTGGATCGCTTGCAGGGAAAACGATTGTAGTGGATGCTGGACACGGCGGGCACGACCCAGGTGCAGTAGCCTCCTCAAATGGACTTCGTGAAAAAGACTTCAACTTGGCTGTCGCGTTGAAATTACAGCGTCGCTTAGAGGCAGCAGGTGCGAGAGTCATTATGACACGTACGACAGATGTGTTCTTAACACTAACAGAACGTGCTAATATCGCAAACCGTAACAGCGCGGATGCTTTCATCAGCATCCATGCCAATGCAGGTCCATCGTCTGCAAATGGTTCAGAAACATTCTGGAACAGAAACCATGCAAGCGCAGACAGTAAGCGTTTAGCAGAAAATATTCAAAGTGAAATGATTGCGAAACTTAACACACGCAACCGCGGCGTGAAAGAAGGAAACTTCACTGTTATTCAAACATCAAGAATGGCAAGTGTACTAGTAGAAGTTGGCTTCCTATCAAATGCAGAAGAAGCTCGTAAACTAGCATCAAATTCATTCCAAGAAGACGCTGCAGAAGCAATCTTCCAAGGAACTGTGAAGTATTTTCGTTAAATAGAGCTATGAGACTGCCAGACTTCGGTTTGGCAGTCTTTTTTATTTTCTCCAGTCATGAACTGAGCACTTAGTTAGTTGAACAGTAAATGCCGCAATGAGCAAGCTAATCTCTATACCCACATTAATGAAACCTAAACTAACTCCAAAACGTCAAATAAAGTAAAAGGAGACGACAGTTATGTTAAAAAAAGGTATACCTGTTTTTGTGGCTTTTTTACTATTATCCGGTTGTGGTGCCGATATTAATACAGTCAGTACCTCAGAGGATGAGTATAATGATGAAGATGTGGATGAAATAGATGCGGCTACATACGAATATCCAGCCCGTGAAGTACCAGAGGACATCGCCGCAGCATTTGAAATGGAGCATCCGATCGTCGCCTATTTTTGGAACGCAGATGAAGAGAATATCTACGTAGATGTAACAGAATCACTCTGGCATCACCTGCAATCATTAACTCCGCATACGAAAATTCATTTTGAGAGTATGTCCTCCGGCGGTGTGATCTCTAAAGAGAACCTCACAATAATAGATGGAACTAGAACACCTATTAAAGAAGATGACCTCATCGATGGTGATCGCCTTTACCTTGATTACGATATGAGTGATTATGATCCTACGAATGAGGAGTTGGAGATTGATGTGATGGTTGTAAATTTTACAACCGCAGAAGATATAATGGAAGAGTACTATGCAAAGGAAGAAGGTCAGTACAGCGTCTCAATGATCTATATAGAAGGAAGCGGTCAAGTAATAGATCCTAGCTGGGATGAAATAGAGTTGATCCTGGCCCATCCAAAGGTCCAAGGGTATAACAACATCACACAAGAACAAGATGCACCGGTTAGAAGAGATCTTCAATCAGCCCTCGCAGTAGAATCATTGCCGCAATTAGTTGTATTTGATCACCAAGGCGTCACCTACCATACAGACAACGCAGAGGACCTCCTTCAGTACCTAGAAGAATTGTAGATAGCCAGGATAAATTAGAGCAGCTTTCATAGGAAAGGGTGCTTTTAGTTTTTCACAGATTCCATTCGACATCTTCCCACAATCGGTAAACCCTAGTATACTTAATAAGGTTACAAATAGTTGAAATTAGAGGTGAAACTGCCAATGAAATACGCAATACAATTGATCCTAATGGTGCTTACTTTAAGTGTTTTAAGTGCCTGTGGACAGCCAGCTAGCACGGAGGTAAGTCCTATTACCGTTTTAATGTATCATCATTTTCATGAAGATGCTGCACAAGAGAGCAGTGTAACGATGCAGCCAGAAAGATTCCGCGATCAGCTAGAAACACTTAAAGAAGCGGGATATACATCTATTTCAGAGAGGGATCTGTATGAGCATTTATACAATGGAAAAGAACTTCCTGAAAGACCGCTCGTTATTACGATTGATGATGGGTATGAAAGTAACTATGAGTATGCGTACCCGATTTTAGAAGAACTTGAAATGTATGCAACGATTTATGTAGTGACCAGTTACCGCGGCGAAACGCCGGGTGTAAGTCCTCACTTTGATTGGGGTCAAGCGCGTGAAATGGTGGAATCAGGATGGATTGATATCCAAAACCATACGCATGATGGGCATTATTATGTAGAAACAACGCAAGATGAAGGTCCGTTTATGACAAACAAAATGCTTGTTGATGGAATCGAAGAGACAGAAGAAGAATACCGCGAGCGAATCTATCAAGATCTTAAGCAAGCAAAAGAGTTAATTGAAACAGAGATTGGAAATGAAGTGTACTCGTTTACGTATCCATTCGGAGCGTTCAATGAAACGGTGATTGATGTTTCTACAGAGCTCGGTCACTCGATCATGTATACGGTCCGTGAAGGGGTCAATACATCTGATACGAATCCGTATGAATTAAATCGAATTAATGCAGATGGGTCATATAGTGGGGAAGACTTGCTTAAAGTGATAGAGAAGTATCATTAAGATGTCGATATGATAAAAGAAGGGAGTGAGTAAAATGCTAAAGAAACTGCTTGCAGTAATGTTAATCTGCTCAGCTATTGCATTTACCTTGCCAGAGACGGCAGAGGCAAATGATTGGAAGCATTATGTACGAGGGGTAGAACTTCTTGAACAAGGACGTGTGAAAGAAGCGATAACAGAGCTTAATCGAGCGGCGTCTATCTCTCCAAAAGGAAGTACGTACAGAAAACTTGCTGAAGCCTATGAGTTAGATAAGCAATACCAGAAAGCCGCGGATACGTATTATCTAGAAGCAGAGACCCACAGGAAGCGTGGGGATGTGAATACGTACCTAGCTGTAAAAAGACTTGCAGATGCCTTGAATACAGAGATTGATCTATTTGTCGAACAAAAAGGTCAAAGAGCTCAAGGAACGTTAGGGAAATATGAGCCAGCTAACGGAATGTATATTGGGGCATATCTTGAGCAAGACCAAATTAGAAACCAACCAGGAAATACGTATCGAAACTTTAATCAGCTGACAGGAAAGCAGCATGCTGTTTATTTTACTTATCACCATTATGGAAGAGAGTTTCCTCATAACTTTGCAAGACAAGTAAAAGAAGCTGGCGGAGCGATTCAGTTAGCATTAGAGCCGCGCACAGGGCTGAATCAAGTAAAAGATGATGCCTACTTGCGCAAGTTTGCTCGTGATGCGAAAGCGGCTGGAGTGCCGATTTTCTTACGTTACGCATCAGAGATGAATGGCGGCTGGGTGCCTTGGAACGGGAATCCTGATTTGTATAAAGAAAAATTCCGTACAGTAGCGAAAGTAATGAAAGAAGAGGCTCCGAATGTAGCAATGGTATGGGCGCCAAGTGCCACACCAGAAGCGTACATCGACCAATATTATCCCGGTGATGCCTATGTGGATTGGGTCGGAATAAATTTGTACAGTGTCCCGTATTTAAATGGGGATCCGAACCGTCCGACGGATCAATTAAATCCACTTGATAAAGTGGAACCGATCTATAACACCTATGCCAATAGGAAACCGATCATGATCGCAGAAACGGCTTCAAGTCATTACACCTCTGTCGATCAAAAAGACAAAACTCATTTTGCAGAAACGAAAATGAAAATGCTGTACGACGGATTAAAAATGAAATACCCGCGTGTAAAGGCTGTTCATTGGTTTAGTGTCGACACGATCAGCGCACAAAATATTCCAATTGACCGCCGGTCGAATAACTACAGCCTTACAGTAAATGACCGTTTTCTTGCGAGCTATAAAGGGATGATACAAGATCCTTATTATTTATCCAAGGTCGTAAATGGTCCTATGGCTGCTGAAGATACCCCTGATGCACCTGTCATATCAGAATTAGAAGGCATGAACCTTCGTCAATCTGTTAAAGGGCTCGGATTTGCCAAGACCTATGATCCTAATATTTCAAAAGTAGTGTACCGCTTAAATGGAGCAACGATCGGTCAGCCGACACAATATCCATTTAGCTTTAACTTGAACTATAATCAATTAAAAGCAGGGACGAACCAACTAGAAGCGATTGTATTTGATTCAAAAGACAACGTAGCTGCTAGAAAAATATTTACATTTACAAAGGCATCGCCTGTTAGCAGCATCCAGCCAAACCGTCTAGTAATGTTCCTAGGAGATGAGCACGCCTATATTCATGATGGGATTATGAAGCTGTTAGAATCTCCATTTACTACGGGAGGACGTACTCAAGTTCCGCTTCGCTTTATTAGTGAAAATCTAGGAGCGAACGTTCAATGGGATCAATCAAGTCGGACAGTGACGATTACTAAAGGAAAAACAACGATTCGTCTTGTCATTGATTCTACGCGAGTGACAGTTAATGGCACAGCTAAAACGATAGACCAAGCACCTATAGTAAGGCAAGGAACGACTTTTGTACCCCTTCGCTTTGTTACAGAAGAGCAGGGCGCAGAAATTAAGTACACGCCAGGTGACTATCGAATTGATATAACCTATTAAGAGTAAGAAGGGGAGAAATCCTCTTCTTTTTTAGTAGCTTTAATAAAATCTTTCTAAAGTTCAATGATCTTCCTTGTAAATTAATAGTAAACTTACGATAATAGGACTATAGAAACGAGACTGGGGTGACATCATTGAGAAATTATTTATTCTGTACAATATGTTTTCTGTTCATCTTTCTCCTTTTCCCTGCAAATGCTTTAGGCAATGAGGAAGTAAGAGAAAACTATATTATGAGCTTTAAAGAGTCTATAAATGAAGAGCTAACGAAAGAGTATGAAGAACGCATTTATTTATATCTTACAAGTATTGATGCAGTGGCGATTGAGCTGACAGAAGATGAGAAAATGGAGCTCTTGGATCACGTTGATGTAGCGAGTATCGAAGTAGATGAACCGATCCATGTACAGAATGCAACGATTGATTGGGGGGTAAGCCGGATTGGTGCACCCCCTGTATGGAGCAATGGTGTCACTGGGCAAGGAGTTAAAGTAGCGGTCATGGACACTGGAGTAGATATGTCTCACCCAGACTTACAAGTCGTAAAAGGGAAATCTTTTATTAGGAACCAACTTTCCTATAATGACCTTAACGGCCATGGTACGCATGTAGCAGGAATTATTGGAGCGCAGCATAATAATTTTGGAGTCTACGGAGTAGCTCCTGATGTTGATTTATATATTGCAAAAGTTCTTGATGATCAAGGAAATGGATTCACCTCATATGTCGTAGAGGCGATTGATTGGGCCGTTCGGGAAGGGGTAGATATCATTAACTTAAGCCTTGGCGGAAAAAATCAATCAGCCGACTTGCAAAGAGCGATTGAACGAGCATACAGCCAAGGGATCTTATTTGTTGCAGCTGCCGGAAATGAAGGAACACAAACGGGGCAGACAAATACAGTTGATTTTCCCGCCGCATACAGTAGTGTGATTGCTGTAGCTGCGGTCGATAATCAAGATCGACGTGCGATTTTCTCAAATGGTGCTTCCGCAACCGGACCGACAGTAGAAGTATCGGCACCTGGCCAAGCAATACGAAGCACTCATATCAAGCAAGGTTATACGGTGAAAAGCGGAACATCTATGGCAGCTCCCCATGTTGCAGGGCATTTAGCACTGTTAAAGCAGGCATATCCAGATAAAAGTCATACCCAAATCCGAACTCTTATGCAGCAGCAAACGAAGGATCTTGGTCCAACCGGTCGTGATTCGGTCTTTGGTTTCGGTCGAATTGCGATACCAAGCACATTAAAAATAACAAATCCCCGACCATTGGAAGCTACTGGATTACAGGCCATAGTAGAAGGGTGGCAGAATAACCAGTGTCAGGTGAAGTTATCGTGGAAACCTCCTGTTGATGGAGAACCCCCAGCTAGTTATATTATTTACCGTAATAATCGAGAAATCGATCGAGTTCAAGCAGGGAACCAATCATACCTTGACTCGGTTTCTCCTGGAACGTATACGTACAGTATTGAGACGATTGGCAGGAACGGGGAGAAGTCTAACCGCTCTAAAATGATCACAATCAAAGTAGAGCAGGACGCGGAGATCACTCCGATTACATCGTTTAATGATGTAGCAGGAAGTGAGTGGTTCGCATCAGCATTGTATGACTTAAAACAACGTGGAATAATGACAGGATATACGGATGGCAGTGCCAGACCTAACCAAATCATTACGAGAGGTGAGGCAGCTGTATTAATGGCCAAAGCCTTAAACGAGCAAGCCGTGACATATAGAAACGGGTTCATTGATGTCAGACCGCAAAGCTTTGATGCGAATTACATTCAAGCGATGGTTGACCGAGGGATTTTCAGCGGGTATAGTACCCAAATTTTCAGGCCTCACGTAGCGATCCCTAGAGGGGAAGTAGCCGCCATCTTATCAAGAGGATTTAACACACCTCCTATAAGAGACGTTTCCTTTTATGATGTTCCAACGAATTATCAATTTTACCAATCCATTATGAGAATAGGCAGAGCGAACTTTGCAAGCGGCTATGCAGATGGATCGTTTAGACCCTTTGCCGAAGTGACCCGAGCAGAATTTGCAACCTTTTTAGCAAGAGCAATTAAAGCAAATGAATAGTCATACTTTATTTCAACCGAGCATCTACTTACTGGTGGATGCTCTTTTTGTACACAAAAAAAGCGCCCTTGATAGGCGCTTTTGCTGATTAATTTAAAGCTTGGAATAAGATAGAAGCAAATTCCGCACGAGTTAAGTTGCTGTTAGGACGGTATGTACCATCTGCAAAGCCGTGTACAATGCCATTTGCTTTTAAAGCTGAAATTTCATTATATGCCCAGTTTGATGAATCAACATCAGGGAAAGAGCTAGAAGATGAGGCTGATAACTCAAATGCTGCAGCGAAAAGAACAGCAATTTCATCACGTGTGACAGCTTCGTTAGGGTTAAACGTACTTCCAGGCAGATAGTCAAAGTACCCAGCACGATCTGCAGCTGAAATATCGGCTGATGCCCAGTGTGATTCAGGAACATCACTAAATGCATTCGTTTTTGTTGGTGTTGCTAATCCTGTTGCACGAACGAGTAGTGCTGCTACTTGTGCGCGAGTTAATTGATCATTTGGAACAAAGCGATCATTACCATAACCACTGATAATGTTTTGGTTGCTTAGATTACGAATTGGACTATAAGCCCAGTGGTTTGTTGCTACATCATGATACTCACCAGCTCCTAACACGCGTACTGGTTGAGGTTTTTCTTCAGGTAATACACGCTTTGCACCAATATAACGCGAACCCCAATAGTGAGGGTCATTAATAGAAGCAATCGAAACACCTCTAGATGAAGAAGAATGAATAAATTGGCTGCTTCCAATGTAGATTCCTGCATGTGAGACGCCAGAACCTGATGTATTAAAGAAGACTAAGTCTCCAACTTGTAAGTTTGACTTTGAAACAGAAGTACCAGTGTTATACATTTGACCCGTTGTTCTCGGGAGGCTTACTCCAATTTGGTTAAATACATATTGCATATAACCTGAACAATCAAATCCACTAGTTGTCGTTCCGCCCCATCTATATGGAACTCCTATATGCTTCTTGGCTTCAGTGACGAGTTGATCTTGCTTTGTGCTAGCTTCGGCTGGTGTGACATTAAGCAATGTCGACAGTACAAGTAGAACCGCTAGAAACGGCACGATCTTCCTAATCATACGAACACTCCTAAATTCTTATGTAGTAGTTACTTTTCTCACAATCTATGAAAATTATGTTTAATTCTCTAACGATTGGGTAAGTACGAGATTCAGTCTACCACAAAAGAACCTGAACTAATGTTACAAGAAGGTAACAAATTGATGATAGTTGCTGTAATATAGCATGCTTTGATGTAAAAAGTCATATTAATAGGGATATTTGTTCATAGGAAGAGCGAAGGGATAAGAGTAAAGTCATGCTTGGTTCATTAGTGAGTATTAACTCCAAATAGGGTCTATTGAATTATTATTTACTTTATATTTACAAATATGGTTTATAGGTAATTCTGCGCATTTCTATGTAAATATCGTAAAAGATAGAGAAAAACAATTGCATTTTTTGGTGCTAGCTGTAGAATAATAGTAGATTAGTAACCTACTTTGTGGAAACCAATGAAACAATTTGGTAATTAACCAAGAAATTTTATATCATGGTTGACATTACAAAGACTGGTAACTATACTAATCTTGCAAGTCTATTTTCTTAGTTATTTACTGCGACTTTTGTGTCGAACCTATCTGAGGGTCTAATGAAAAAGACTCACGACGGACTACTAACATACTATCAAGCTTCATATCAACACGGACCGAAACACTACGATTGATAGTATTAGACCAAAAGTGCGGAGTAGAAATATGTACATATCAAAGTGTACGCAAATTTAAAGGGGGATTTATCCACATGGCTTATCAACCAAAGTCTTACCGCAAGTTTTTAGCTACTTCAGTAGCAGCAGCAGTCGTTGTAACGGCAGCAGCACCTGCAGCATTAGCAGCACCAGCTGATGCAAAGTTCTCTGATGTTTCTTCATCCCACTGGGCTATCGATGACATCAACTACCTAGTAGAGAAAGGTGCTATCCAAGGTTACCCAGATGGTACTTTCAAGCCTAACAACTCTATCACTCGTGCAGAGATCGCAGTTGTTCTTGCTAACACTCTTGGACTAGATGTAGATTCTGAAGTAACAACTGACAAATTCAGTGATGTTCCAGCTACACACTGGGCTAACCCATACATCGCTGCAATCGTTGATCAAACTGAAGGTGTAATTGATGGTTACGAGAACGGTACTTTCCGTCCAAGTAACACAATCACTCGCCAAGAAATGGCGAAAATGGTAGTAGAAGCTTATGACCTTGAGCTAGTTGAAGGTAAAGACCTACCATTCACTGATGTTAGCGGTCTTTGGAGTACTGACTACATCAACATCCTTGCTTCTAACGGCGTAGCAGCTGGTATGACAGCAACTACATTCGCACCACGCGGCGAAGTACTACGTGCTCAAACAGCAGCATTTATCCACCGTGCAGAGGTTGAAGAAGAGCGTATCGAAGTTCCGGGTCTAGTTCCTACAGTTTCTTCTGTGACTGCTGTAAATGCTACGACTTTAACTGTAGTATTAAGCGACGATACTACTCATGAAGTAACTCTAGACACTGCTCTTGTAGCTAACGAAGCTACAGAAGTTACTTTCGAGATTAACGATGTTGAGTATACTGAGACTGTGACTTGGGTTTATGAAGAATTAGCTGTAGCATCTGTGAATGCTGTAAATGGAAAACAATTAGTTGTTAATTTCACACAACCAGTGGATGCTAGTTCAGTATTAACTTCTCCTACAGCTTCTACTAGCACTGTGAAAACTGGTGTACTATCTTTAAACAGAACATCTACTGACACACATAGTAATGATGTTGTTTTAGGTGTTGCAGAACGAGCTGTACTAAGTTCTGATGGGAAAACACTTACAGTAACAGCGCCTACTGGTCAGTTCTTCAAGGGCAACTATGATGTAACAGTTAAGGATGCAAAGAGCGGTCAAAACACAATTCCAAGTGTGATTAAAACAATTTCAGTAGACGACACTACAGCTCCAATTGTAAACTCAGTGGTTTATGTACCTGCAACTGATAAATTTGAAGTTACTTTATCAGAGCCTATTGACTCATTAACGGGTGAAGTATTACGTATTAACGGTCAACCTGTTGCTAGTGGGTTTGATGCTTTAACTGGACCAACAAATAAATTAACATTTGCTCGTCCTTCATCTGTTGCTACTGGTACTAATGCAACAATTTATATCGCTGGATTTAGTGATGCGGCAGGTAACTTTGTTACTCCAAGTACTACAACAGTTCCTGTTACTCAAGATACAACTGCTTTAGCTGTTGCATCTTTAGAGCAAGTAACTAATCAAAAAGTACGTTTAACATTCAATAAAGAATTAAACTCAGCATCTAAGACGGCATTGGAAAGTGGTACAGGAGTAGTTGTAACTCGTCCAAATGGAAGTACTACATCAAATTTCACAGTTGCTCAAAATCTTACAGTAGACAATACTGGTAAAACTTATGATATTACATTAAGTGATGCTACTTATACTAACGGTAACTCTGAAGTCTTTGGTATCACGCTAATTAAAGATGCATTTACGGACGTTACTAATAATAAAAATGACCTTTATTCAAAATCAATTACTTTAAATAAAGATACTGTAGCACCTACTGTCACTTCTGCAGCTCTAGCTAGTAACAGACAAGCAATCGAAGTAACTTTAAGTGAGGGTGTTACTATTACAAACCCAGCACAAGTGAAATTACGTAAAGATGGTGCTGAGCAAACGGGATTATCTGTGGCTTTAAAGGGTGGTACTGATAACGTATTAGTAGTCTCTTATAGCAGTGGAGCTGAACTAGCAGGCGGCTCTTATCAAGTACGTTTAGAGGCAGGAGCAGTTACAGATTTAAATGGTAATGCTAATAATGCAGTTAATGCACCTTCAGTTTCTGTGTCTGCAACTCCAGCTGCTCCTTTAAATGTTGCTGTTGCTAATTCTGGCACTAACGTATTTACTGTAACTGCACCAACTGGACAAACATTTACTACTGCTAGCCTAAACCATAATAATTTTAGAATCGATGGGCAGGCTGTAAGCTCAAACTCGGATATTACTTTAAATTCTACTCGTGATATTATTACAGTATCCTTACCATCTGAGGACTCGGTTAAAATTTCTGGTAATGCTTTATTTACTACTAATGGTTTAGCATTAGAATCCGGAAGAGCTCTTGCTACTGCTACTGCTACTGTTACTGTTACTGATAATACTGCTCCAACTTTAACAGGTGCACAATTAGTTAGTGCAAACGTAATTAAGTTCACTTTCGATGAGAATTTAGATGCTCTTACTCTAACTGATGCTGCTGATTTAATTGATGATATTCAATTATCAAACGGTACAGTTGCTTACAATGGTGGTTTTGCATCCGGAGCAACTTCTGGTGGAGATACTGTAGTATCTTCAGTAGATGGTAAATCTCTAGTGGTCACTGTATCACCGAATAGTGATTCAAACTGGGCTACGGTTGTTAACTCATCTCAAATTTCAGTAACAACATTAGATACTGCTGACACAATTAAAGATGCTAATGGTGTAGTTATCCGTGATAACGTGAGAGTTAATTTAGTAAAATAATATAGGCTCCTAGGGTGTTGGTGACTTTGCGTTGCGATCTCTAAAGTAGACACTATATATTCGGATTTACCTCAAAGAACTAGAGCCAGTGGGCTTTGGTTCTTCTTTTTTTCTTAGCGTATCCTAGTGTCTCAGAGCACTGATTGCCAGTCAAGGAGGCCACTTGACAGCCAATCAATGCCCTGACGAGTGGTAATTAGGGCTAAGAAGGAGAAAATGTGGCGTTTTTGCCCCTTTTTTTAACTCGCCGTCTTGTAACGGGCAGGAGTGCTGTAATTTAAAACCCCTTGAACACGTTTGTGATTATAGTAATAGATAAAATCATGAATAATCGTCTTAGCTGTCTCTATGTCTTTGGCTGATTTTAGCTGCTTTCGTTCAGATTTTAGAAAGGAGAAGAAGCTTTCAATACAAGCGTTGTCTATGCAGTTAGCTTTTCTGGACATACTTGGATTGATTTTGTACGTAGCCATTAACTCTTTCCATCTATTTGAGCGGTAAGGCATTCCTCGATCAGAGTGGATGATCAGCTTCTCATCTCTTTTTCTAATCTCTAGCGCATATAAGAGGGAGTCTTCTACTAGTTGAATATCTTGAACATATGATAGTTGATATCCTATTATATAATTATCATGAAGGTCCATGACCACAGAAAGAAATAGTTTCTTATTACCAATGGGAAATTCCGTTACATCAGTTACCCACTTTTCACTTAATTTTATCGTTGAAAAGTCTCTTTTTAATAGATTTTCATAAATGTTCCCTGCGCCTGAAGTGTTTTTTCCACTAATAGATTTTCTTTTTTCCTTGCGAGCTTGGCTTTTATAACCTAATTCACGCATTAATCTTCTTACTACTTTTTCACTTATGTCGATGCGATACTCATTTCGTAAGACAGCATGTACTTTTCTATACCCATAGTTCTTATGGTGTTGGTGATAAATGATAGTAATATACTCTGTTAGTTGTTTATCGTTGCTTGATTTCTTTCGCTTTTTTCCTTTAGCTTTTCTATATTTATAGTAACCAGCTTTTGAGACTTGTAGCTTCTCGGTTTCGGTGCCTGTCACCACCCGAATTTTGTCGAAAGTTTAGTAGATAAATAGAATGAATTAGAACTATCGCTTAACAGCGGTAGTTCTTTTTTTGTTTGGCGTAACAACCAATAACTCAACCATATATTATAATCATAGAATCTAAATCTCTACTACCTGCCCTAATTCCCATTCGAGGAGTTAGCGGTTTCACAATAAAGGGGTCAGACCCCCACTGCGTTAAAGTACTAAAGTGAATAAGTAACAAAGAGAGGAAACTGGCCTTCGGGTTGGTTCTTTCTTTTTTGGTTTGGTAGAATTGTAAGTGGAGAGGGATGGAGGTGGGGACTGGGGTCAGACCCCCAGTACTAAGTATCCACAGTTGTCTTCTTAGCGAAAAGAGATGGTTGCAGAGCAGTTGATTGAGAACAGACAGTGGAAGGGGTTAGCTTCACTGGACGATTGATTCGTCAATTGGATGCCAAAATAAGTGCGGCAGAGGAACAAGAAATGATGTAAAGTATGGAAAGCGGAATTGCAACCGGTTTCGGTGCCTAGTATAATAAATAGTTCTTCAACATACAAAAAAAGCCACGTTTTCATATAAAATAGAAGCACCTACTACAGAACTTCCAAAATAACCCCGACCAAGGAGATGAAAACGTGACATATACGTTATTGAATCATATTCAAGGGAAAATAGGAAGTCGCTGGGCTCACTTTGTTAAAGAAAATGGTGTTGATCAGTTACTAATTGTAGCGGTTGATGCAGCTAAGTACACCCATAAGGTATTGTTGGCGAATTTTTATGGAGACATCTTAATCAAACCATTTGAAATCGACGCTTCTGAATCGGGTTTTAATAGGTTGAAGAAAAATGTAGAGCTTGTAATGAAAGAAAAAGGTTACGAGAAAGTAGTTTTAGGAATTGAGACTACTGCACACTATTATGAGGATCTTGTTCGATTAAGCCATAGTGAGAACTATCATGTGAGAATTATTAATGCAGCTTCTACAGCTCAAGAACGAAATACCTTAATGAATTGGTCTAAAACAGACAATTTGGACCTCATGACAATTGTGCAATCTGTTATTCATGGCAGAGGAACTTCGAACGAACTTAGGTCGGGAATCGTGTTAGAGCTTCAGAAGTTAACCAGAGCGAGACGAAATCTTGTTCAAACACGCACAGCCTTAGAGAACGCAATAAGAGTTCATCTGGATCAGGTTTTTCGAGAATTTCAAGGGAAAAGCATAGTAGTGGAGGGGAAACGGCGACATATTCAACCGTTCTCTGAACTATAGGTGTTGGTGCCTGTCACCACCCGAATTTTGTCGATAGTTTAGTAGATATATTGATTGGAAGCTCTGTTGAGAGAGATCTCGGCAAGGCTTTTCTTTTGTTTTTAGCTTTACTTACTTCAAGCCACCTCACTCATCACTTCTAAATTCTTCATCCACTCAACATTTCCCTCACTTACAACGCCTGCATCTCTAAGATTCGTCTTTAGCAGGAGCATTACATTAACCAACTATGAAAAAATAGTTCATTGAAAATAATTACATATTTTATGTACATAAATACCTACTTAAGTGGTATAATTTTCTATGTTATATAATATAAAAGTAGGAGGTAATTATATCTATGTCTAGAAAGAAGTACAACCCTTTCATTATGACGATCATGATTTTTTTCATTGTTTTTTCTTCTTTTGCGCCAGCTGTTGCAGCTACAGCTTCACAGACTGCAGGAAATGAAAAACTGAAGATTGACATTGATGAAGATTATGAGCTTGTAGAAGGTACTGTTCGTGTTATGTCGCTTACTGAGAGTGAGACTGGTGGGAGTAAGCAGACATTTTTAGAAGGAAACATTCAAGGGGACAGTGGAGAATACTATATCCTTGTGGAAGACATTTCATCTAAATTAAATGGTATTAGTGAAAATACAACCTTTAACGCAAGTATTGAAATGAAGGTTCATGATCATTTAACAAATGAGACGTTATATTACTACCATTCTCAGGATTATGGATTGGAAGAGTTCAGAGAAGCTGCTTCAGACGGTATCGCTTGGAATCATCAAGTCGATCGGATTACCCTCGATTCTCCTCAAAATTTCAATCTCACGTCCCTCTCCCTTCGCTTTGTAGCTCAAGGTTCTACGGCGACAGTGTACTCTGTGGATGGATTTTTAATTGAAAACTCCACGGTAAATATAGGGGTAAATGGTACATTAGATAACACCGGTTATTTATTATTTGATCAAATTGATTTTTCTCAATCTAGTATTTCAATTGAAGAGCTGATAGATCGAACAGAACATGTCAGTTTTGATATGGATGGACAATCATTTGTTCCGTTGTCATTTGGTGCACAGTCCAGTGAATTGCATCTTTCTCAAACGCTGCGTCAAAGTGCTAACTCGTTTTCAGATATCTATGTTACAAATGGGTATTATGATAGTTTCACATATACAGAGCAATGGAATATTGATTCAACAAAAGAGACTGTAGGTACCTTGTATTGGGAAAGTAAAGGTGTGGATTTAACAAGCCCCCTAAGTTATTTACTTACTGCAAATTTCCCTTTATATATTAATGCTGAAATTTTAGAAGGGGGTCCTGAGCACGGGAGCATTCTAGAAGGTCAGGCTTACGCGTACAATAGTCAATTTCAGTTAATGAATATGATTTATGAACAACCGATTGATTTACTAATTAATGTCTATGGAGACAATGATCGTATAATTGATCATTTTGAATATTCATTTCAAGATAACTATTTCTCTTTCCCTCTTAGTGAGGATCTTAATGAATATAAAGTTGAATTTTCATTAAATCATACTTCACTAAATGATGAACGATTTAACCAAACGCTTGTGTTAGATAACGGTGGTTCGACTCCTGTAAATCCTGATCCTTATGATCCATATCCAATCGATGATGATGTGGAAGGAATTACATTTGAGCTTGCAAATGGGTATATGCTTGATCGCGGGAAATTAGAAATTATCAAACTGAATGATGATGGATATGATCACCGCATTAGTACTACCAGCTTTACAAGCACTCATCTTCCAAGCCGTAATATTAACACTCATTGGATTGAAGAAGACAGTCAGTATGAAATTGGAGTATATTATCAACTTGAATATTATACAGAAGGAGATTTCGAACCCGTTATATATATGGATTTTATGACTATGACAGGGAAAGAAGTTCTTGAACTAGTATATGGCGGTAAGATTAAATGGAATGATCAAATAGTGAATATTATGGTTCATTCCGAAGATGATTACCAATATGGCAGCATAAGCTATCAACCTATAGGAAAAGCATTACCTTTTGAAAATTTTTCCAGTCAATCTAGCAAGTGGCTAGTACCAAATGAGAATGCTAAGATGCTCTATAAACATGTAACAAGTAATAATGAGGCCATTTTATTTGAAGCTGAGCTTAATGTAGAAGCAGGGGCGCAATTCTCAATAAAAGATCTCATTGAACAAACCACGTATGCAGTTACTTTTGAACGTGATGGAGAGCCTTTAAATGTAACAGGGCTCGGTCTAGTCATTGATCAATATTATCAACATCTTTATAGTTCTGATGGTGGTCCAATTAATACCCTTCACTTAATGGAAGGAAATGTTGATGTGGAGCTTCATTTAGATAATCGTGATTTAAATTGGTCTAGATGGATTATTCAAGACTTCAATCCTAAAAATCAATCCACCATAGATTTGACCGGTGAATTTAAGGAAGAATTAACGTATAGTTATATATTTAATGATGAAGGTAGCTCCTATGTTGGATTAGGTTTTAATGGTTCAATTGGTGAGGCGAAGTTAAATTACTACTCCTCAGACAATGAAGAAGGGCATTTCTATTACGAAATTAGAAACAATAAAAATGAAGTGATTACTGAAGGTTATTCTTATAACTTTGGCTACTTGCGTCTTAGCGAAGAAGAGTTGCCTGCTGGTAAGTACACAATTAAAAGACAATATGAGTTATTTGGGCAGGATCAGACCTTCGAACATAACTTCACTATCGAACGTCAATATGATCCATCTGAAATGACTTCTAATTATGGACAACCTGTTGATGTTACGTTACCACATTCGTTTGATAATATTTTAGAACATGAGACGAATGTACAGGTTAGAACCAAGTCGTACGTTCATGGAATTGAGAATTATTTTTATAAGAATGATGTCGACTTCACCGAATATGAAATATACGATGAAGTTCCTTATGAAATAACTGTATCGTTTATCACTGATGATAGAAGAACTCTTGTTTATCATGAAGAATATACAGGAAAAGAACTTTGGAATTTATCAAAATTGGATTTAACGAATGTAGATTTTAGTTCTATCCAATTTACAAATGGTACAGATGATGAATTGGTTACGTTTAGTATTCACTTCCTAAATGGGAACTACCCATTCTTTGGAAGAAGCCATTACGACCACAATAATTTACCTACAATTTATTTTAATAAGGCGGAGTTAATTAATATTGGATATGTAATGAATTCAGATTCTAATGAGTTACTTATTTTAGAAGATCAGCTAACAGCAGGTGGATTTATACAGTATGAGTTTCAAAATGATCGTACTGGGTTGAAGCGATTTACTTTAGAAGGCCTAACTTACCCAATTAGTAATATGTATACGAGTACTCGTAACTTTGGCCATTCTATTTGGGTCTATGATGACCGAAAGCAAATAGAAAATATTAGAGATATCCTTTTTGAGGAAGATACATCTAATTCTATTGAGTTTACGTATTATGTAGATCAACAGTTTTGGGCCAGCTATCAAGCTGATACAAGACAAATGAAAGAAGATAAGGTTTATACAATTGACGAAAAGATCTTATTTGAATCAGTAAATCTAACCAGAATAGATAATCATCATTATTTTGGTTCAAATTATGTAGATAATGAATTAAAAGAGATAGAAGGAACAAGATTGTATTGGACAGTAGATGCTAATAATCGTGATGTTCAATTTAACCAAGTTTCAAGTTTTTCAGCTGATCAAACATTCTCTTCCTTAGAACTTCGAAATCAAGAAGGTGAATTAATCTGGTCAGATAAAACAAATAATTTCTCCAGGTGGGGAGGAGTAGATTTACCATATTACTTACCAGTAGGTGAGTATAATCTAACCATTCATGCTGATCTCCCTTTTGACACAGAAGTTCGTCTTTCTGAAACATTTACAGTAACGGAAGAGCCTCCTGTTGGTGGGCCATTACCAGGGGATATAATTAAGGACGATGAAGAGGGCGAAGAAGAGGAGCAAGAATATCCAGAATTCTCGATTCGAAATGTGGATGTTAAATATGAAGCGAGTGAATTTAATTTAGGCGTAATAGGTACTACTGTTCAACTTCAAGCTGAAGCGTCAAATGTAGAAGGTGCAGAACTAACTGCAACGGTTTATTATTCAGAGGAAGATTCTACAATGGTTACACTTGAGCAAGCTGAGACGAATGTAGAAACAGAGACAGCTAAGTATAATGGCAGCTTTGAGATCCCTGTTAACAAAGAGAAGATCTCTCATATTGAGTTTGAGCTGACAAGTGGTGAAGAAACTTCTGATCTGTATTCAAAAGAAGTTAATTTGTTAATCGGAGCGACGGTAAAAGGACAAGTAGTTGGTGGATCGCCTTCAACAGAAGTTCAACTAGCGGGTCCACGTTTTATAAAAGCTTCGCTTAATGAAGATGGATTCTATGAAGTTGGTGGACTTCCTTCAGGTCATTATTTTGTAGATGTAAAAGTATCCGATTCTCGTTATATGTATGCAAATTCAGCTACCCGTTTACAGCTTGGTAAAGTTGTAGAAGTTGCTACAGTTACATTACCGGAGCTGATTGATGTTGCGATTTCACTTCCGAAAGACGTAGAGGAAGTTCGCTCTATTTATTTGTGGAGCGCTGAAAAAGAAGAATCGTATTATCAACATCAACCAAAGATAAAAGATGGGAATATTACCATTACTGGTATTTCGGCTGCATCAGATTATTACTTAGAAATTGATGCACCAGGATATGTTCGTTATGTCGACAATAACGTGATAATTAATGCTGAAAATAAGATTGAAGCAGAGCTAGTGAAAGCTGTTAGCTACAGCGGTTTGGTAGTTAATGAAGAAAATCAGCCAGTTTTATGGGCAAATGTCTATGTGGAGAACGAAGAGGTTTGGTCATACGCTACCTCAAATGAACGAGGAGAATTCAGCATTGATCTTCCGACTTCAGGTGAACTTGAGCTTCAGGTTTCTGCAGATGGATATAAGAATAAGAGAGTGACAATTAATGAAGGTTCGTCGTTTGAGATTGGAAACATTTCACTTGAGAAAGCGGATTTCATTGAGGGTATTGTTGTGGTTCCTGGTGATACATTAGAACCCGCTAAACGTTTATGGATTAATGTAAATGACGAGTATGGCAAGTATATTGGCTGGGCTCGCACAGACGATCATGGTAACTTCTATGCCAATAACCTAGGGGATTCAGAAGGTCCATACACTTTAAGTGCATACTATAATGGTCAGAATTATACGCTTGAAAATGTAGGCTCAAAAGAGTTCGTCACAATGATTTTACGGGATGCAGGAGCAGCAGCTTGGGCTGATTCAACGATAAAAGCAGATCACGAGTTAGTGAAGCCAGGTGAAGAGGTTACATTTACAATTAATTATAAGAATAGTGGGGAAGCAGTCGATGAGTTAACGATTGATCTTAAGGCAGATCAGTTAAAATCTATTGTTTCAGATGGATTCAATCCAGAGAACAACTCATGGGTTCTCAAGGATGTCACTGCTAATCAAGAAGGAACCATCACATTTAATGCAAAGGTAAAAGAAGATACGAAGCGTTCGTTTTTGACAGAAGCTATATTAAAAGCTGGTGACGCAGAAGCTACGATCATAACAAACACCAGCGTCCTTTATGGAGCTGTTGAAGTACCTGCAGTAACAGGTTCAGCAACAATTGTTGTTAGTGGGGAATCGACTCCAGGACAACCTGTAATAATTCAAGATGGTGAGCGTACATTGGCTGAATTCACGCCATCACAACGTAAATGGACAAAAGAAATTGAATTAACTGATGACCAAACAAAGGATCAAAAGTTTAACGTTAGCCTGACAGTTGGAGAAGAGAGCATGACTTATTCTACGGCTGCACAAACAGTAGAATATCAACCATCATTCCCAACTGTAAAACTCGCCTCATTCTCAGCAGGATGGCATGATCAAGTTACGTTAAACCCATATCAATCTTTAAACAAGTTCCCAATCATGGAATTGGTATCAACCATTGATGTGAAGGTGGAATTTGAAGGAGAAGTAGAGAAAGCGTATTTACATTTCATTGGTGAAAAACACGAAATGAAGAAATATGGTAATACTTGGGCAGTAACATTTCCAGATGGCTGGAGTTCATCTGGTGATCAATTACTTGAGGTGGAAATCGTAAAAGATGGGCAATCCGTACGAGTTCCTTTAATGGAAGTTCTAGTTCTCATTGACCCAGCAGGTTATGTATTTGAAGGTAGTATGGAAAATCGTCTGCAAGGCGTTACAGCAACTGTTTATGAAGTGAACGGAAGCCAAGAAGAGAAGTGGGATGCGGTTAACTTTGGTCAAATCAATCCGCAAATTACTGATCATAATGGTCGCTACCGCTGGGACGTACCAGAAGGCACATGGAAAGTAAAGTATGAAAAGGCGGGTTATGAGCCGTATACAAGCCGTGATGTAGTTGTGCCGCCACCTGAAACAGAATTAAATGTACCATTAATTCGTCAATCTGCACCTCGTGAACAAGATGTGTTAACACAAGTGACAAGTACAGATAAAGAAATAACCGTTACTTTAACATTTGATCGTTTAATGGACGTGGAGACTGTAAAAACAGCGGTGCAGTTAATTGATGTAAACAGCCAAGAAACAACTAAACCGAAATTAACAAATGAATCTGATAGTGTAGCTGGATATCAAGTCGTGAAAGATGAAGATGACAAGGTTTTAGACTACAAATCAGATGATAGTAAAAGACTATTACAAGAGTTCACATTTACCGCAAGTGATTTAACTGCAAGCTCTGCATATCGATTCAATCTTTCAACAGATGCGCAAGATTATGCAGGGAAACCATTAAATCAACAGAAAGCTATTTCTGCCAGTACTTCAGCAACGGCTGAAGAGGGTAAAGATGAGGAAGAAGAGGGAGTTGACGATGGTTCTGATGGCGGAAGCCCTGGAGGAAGTACAGGCGGTGGAACCATTACACCTCCAACTCCAGAAACGCCAAGTAATGGTCATCTCATTTTTGAGAAAGAAGTAGTAAAAGATGGCGATGTTGAAATGGTTAATGTTACCTTATCTGATGCGCTATTAGAGAAAGCGTTAGAAAATGCTCAAACAACTTCATTAAAAATGGAGGTTGATCATCAATCTGGTCAGCATGTTTCAATTCAGTTAGATTCAAAACAGGTTGCAATGATGAAGCAACATTCAGTTAAAATAATTGAAGTAGTAACCAGCTATGGTACGTACCATTTACCTTTAAGTGAAATGGATACAGTTGAGACATCTTCGTTTGACATCAAGATCTACCCAATGGATATGGATCAATCTGTTGATGTAAACACGGTCTCAGATGTTATTGCATTTGAAGTGAGTGTAACAACAAATGGTAAGACGAATTCTCTTAATCGTTTTAATCAATATGTAGCTCGTTCAATTGAAGCCAAAAAAGATTTAATTCCTGGCCGCAGCACGGTTGTCCGTCTAAATGAAGACGGAACATTTACTGCTGTACCAACGAAAGTGAATGGGAAAACAGCAACATTTAACAGCATGACGAATAGTCGTTATGTAGTAGTGGAAAACGCAGTCTCATTTAAAGATGTTACAGCAACCCATTGGGCGAAGGATGCGATAGAAGCATTAGCATCTACGTACACGTTCCACGGGTTCCCTGACAGCACATTCCGTCCAACTGCGGATATGACACGTGCTCAATTAGCAACCTTATTAACTCGTGCTTTAGCATTGCCAAGCAGTGGAGGGTATGATGGCCGCTTTAGTGACGTAGCAGGCAGTGAGTGGTTTGCTGATGAATTAATGCCAGCTGTTGAGTACGGAATTATAACTGGTCATGCTAACGGTACATTTGCAGGAAATGACCCTGTTACACGTGAGCAAGCAGCTTCAATGATCGCTCGTGCGATGAGCGTTGCTGGTTATGATAGTAGTAACCATGAAGCAGTTGACGTATTAGAAGACTTCCCTGATGGAGAAAAAGTATCTGCATGGGCAAAAGATGAAATGAATATGATTGTACAAGCTGGAATTATGAGTGGCCATAACAACGGCGACTTAGATTCAAAAGGCACAGCAACACGTGCACAAATGGCAATTATGTTGTCTGAAATGCTCAAAGTTGTTGGGTTAACAAATTAATACTTTGAAAAGGGCCCCAATGAATTTATTGGGGTCTTTTCTTTCTATTATAGTGATCAATGTATAAAATATAAAAAGTTAAAAATTCCAAATTAATCCTATTAATAGGCACTTAAGTGTGGTAAAATAGTAACTAATTACTGTTTGGGAGGATATTTAATGTTGTCTACTGTACATATCAAACCAAGAATCACTGATACTATTAAGCAATGTAAACAATGCGGCGATGAAATGACTAAAGATAAGTGGGAAGAGCTTTCCTTGAAAGAAGGAATTCTTTTTGATGAGTTGTATGCATGGGTTTGTACAAACTGTGAGTATTATAAAAGAATCTTTTAAGAAGGGTAGATCTATGCTTTAATTAAGAAGAAAGAAATAAGGGCGAGAACAAGCTAGGCCATTCCAAACGTTTGAAAAACTGGCTTAATAACATGAAAGACTCGAATCGTGTCGACATATTTAATTAATTTAAATAATCTGCTTCGTAAGTTAATCGGCTATAATATACTGATGGTCATTGACATAGTACGCTGTCATCAACCGTTATATGTCGAAAAGTCCTGTTGAGAGAAATCTCATCAGGACTTTTTTTTCTGTTTTTCTATCATATCCTTACTAACCACTCTACCTACCACTCCTACAACCACCCCCACCACAAACCCCTCCATCAACCCAAACACTCCGCACCCAACGGCGGTCACCGCAAACAATCCATACGCCCTTCTATCAATCTCTCTCCCAAGTACCATATTAATATCGACTAGCCTGACTGCAGCGACAATAATCAGGTTTCGGTGCCTGTCACCACCCGAATTTTGTCGAAAGTTTAGTAGATAAATAGAATGAATTAGAGCTATCGCTTAACAGCGGTAGTTCTTTTTTTTGTTTGGCGTAACAACCAATAACTCAACCATATATAGGTTTTGGTGCCTATCACCATCAAAGTTTGCTTTACAAGAAACGTAGGACCACAAGTCCAGGAATAGGGGTCATCCCCTCACTCCTTTAAAGGATAAAGAAGAGGGTTATCGCACAATTGCGGTAGCTCTCTTTTTCTATTCTTCTAAACCCCGTAACAACAATGACTTGAAATATTTAATATAAATATGTATAGACATTAGAGCAAGAAGAAGTTAAACTTTCTTCTAAAGATGCATTAAATGAAGCTATCTTTGCGACAGGTAATAAAATGTTCATTAATTTAGGTATCACAGGTCGTCATGCTGTACTTGAGAAAGTACTAGATGGTGATGGCAAAGTAGAAACAGCGGTTAATAAAGCAGAGGAATTAGAAGCATCTGTACAAGCTGTAAAACAGCATAAAACAATTGATTCACTCCGAAATGCACTTGAAGTACTGCTGCTGCAAAAATTAGCTACTATTCCAGCCGAGTATGGAGAAGAAGTGTTACAGAAACTAGTTGATAATTCAAACTGGAATGGACTGTTTCAGCTAGAACGCTTGTCCAACGAAAAGTAGAACAAAAGAAGGCAAGAATGGTCAGAAAAATGACTGTTCTTGCCTTTTTTCTTGAAGAAACTCCGGGACGATTCTGATGTTTTAATTTTCTCCAAATAAGAGGGGCTAAGCGGTCTGTTTTCCATTGGTATAAAACACCTAGGAGCCATTTGAAGAGTGGTTGAATAGGAAGAGGAAGGCTCATTGCTTCGATAGGATTGGCCATCTATATTCTAAACGCCAGCCCGTCTCGTAATCTTGTTTATTTGCATGATAATCCTCCCAATCTAATTCTACGTATGTGTATCTCCACTTGCTCAGATCATTTAAATTTGTTCCTAATATCTTTAACGAACCAGTTTTCTGGTGATTAGAAAATTCTTGAATCACGCGGCTTCCTAAATCGTAAGACCCTTTACTTTCTTTTGGACAACCACCGATGCCATTGTAAACAATCCAAAATTCATCAGCATCAGTTGGCTTAATCATATGATGTAAATCTCTTCTGTTTTTAGAAAGTAGGGGTATATTTACAGCGCCTATATGCGTTGATGCTTGTGCTTGGCAAAGTTCCTCCATTGTATAAGAGGTTAGAATCCAATATAAGCCACTACTCTTTTTTTTAGGGCGATCTTCCAACATTAGATGACCATTATTATCTCGGTAAATTTTTAAAAGTCCTTTTTCGTTCTTTTGTGCCTCTATTTCTGCAATTCTATTTTTCACTTTCGGCTACTCCTTATTGGGCAATTTGAAAAGGTTCAAAATTTGTATATGCGGAATGAGATTCTTTTATTGAAGTATTCGGTTACTTGCAACGTAGTAGATTTCAAGGAGATAATAGCTCTTTTAGACTTCACCTTAATGGTCCTAGTTTAATAAAAGCACGCTTATTAACCTCAAAGGCATATATATTTTCATTTTCAATTCCTAAACGGAAACAGAGGTGTTTCCCTAGTTTAATTCCTTGCATTGCTGCAATATCAACTATTTTAGTTATATTCTTTTTAACCAAATCTTCATAATCTCTTATTACTTTGGTGTAATAATCAGAAGTACGTACAACATCTACACTAATTCTAGAGGTCGCAATACCCATACCTACGGTGCATATACAACCCCATCTTCTATTTCTATAACTGAATTTGCACCTCCACGCCGCAATTTGTATATATCTTTATTGGTAAGTCTGGGATGAACACCACTTATTTCTTTTAGACGAAAACTTTTTATAGAGCTAGGCCAGTTTTTATGTATTATTCTTACCATATCTTGATTTGTCCAACTTCCATGATTCATTATATTAATGAAATATGCAAATTGGTTGTCGAAACGTACAAATAAAAGAGGTCCAGTCCTTTCTATTAATCCATCTTTTTTGCGGATTTTTGTACCAAGATGCAAATGGTAAATTCCCCAATCATTCAGTAAGTCATCATTGTATTCTACGTCAAAAATATTGCTACTTAAATGAGGTCCTAAATCTATTCCCTTTTCCACTTTCTCGATTATTAGCTCCAAGCCTTCCCTCATATCATTACGAAATGTAAACTCTCTAGAAAGCAATACTTTCCTTGGAATTGGAGGGACTATTCTTCTAAGAAAATTAAAGTATTGAAAAGATATTTCTTTCGGTGATTCAGGAGGTTCATATCCAAGTGAAATTAGTGATCTTTTTAAATGTTGTATCCAGTCATTATAAAAGTCAATTTTAACATCATACGAATATGGCACAGTTTGTTCACCAACCTTTAAGTTTATAGAGAGTAGGGAAGGTGCCTGTCACCGCCCGAATAAAAAACGCTGTAATCCACACAACGGCTACAATGATATTAAGAGGTTGTTGGAATCCGTATTTTGAATTCAGCTATCAATTTATTGTATTCTTCTCTGTTTTCCAATTTTATTATACGCATTGCTGTTTTAAAACCTTTATAGACTTGATTACGTTCTAGTCATTAATTTTTTGTTCTACAAACGTTCTACCAGCAGAAGATAATTCATTAATGACTTTTGGATGAATGGGGAAGGTGCCTGTGGGTTGCGACCTCTAAAGTAGACACTATACATTCGGATTTACCTTGAAGAACTAGAGCCAGTGGGCTTTGGTTCTTCTTTTTTTCTTAGCTTATCCTAGTGTCTCAGAGCACTGATTGCCAGTCAAGGAGGCCACTTGACAGCCAATCAATGCCCTGCTGAGTGGTAGCTTGGTAGGCTAGTTTCACTCGGACCTCTCACTATAGTGCGTTAATTTGTAGATGTATTAATCTATCAGTTTGCTGTTAGCCTCGTGTGTGATATGGAGATGTTCGTCACTCTCTGCTAATCATTTACATTTAAAATGAGTATGACATAATTAAATGTAAGGTAGTAAATCAAAGCGTAGGTGATATAAATGAATACTTGTGATCGTTGTCAGGAAAATGAAGCTACCATCATATTTACCAATGATGAACAGGAGAGATTATGTGGGAGTTGTTTTAATGAAATGATGGCTGAAGAAGTAGGTGTCACGATGGAAACCATACCGGCTGCGATCTCTTTGTATGACTTTAATAGAAAGCGAAGGAACTTTATCCTTCAACAGCGTCTTTATCCAAACGGGATATTTCTAGAAGCTACTGAGGATATAGAGTATGGTTATCAGTTTGCGGTGCATGGTGAATTAGATTGTGATCAAACAGAGTCGGTGACCTACGGGCCCTGGACTTTTTAAAACCATTGAGAAGTAATAAAAAAATAGTGAGCAACAAAACCCACCGAGTAAAGTCTAGGTTTTAGACAGCAACTGGGTGTTTTTTTTATTGCTCTCTTAATGGAGCGTAACTTTTATGATTATTATTAAAAAAGAGGATTCTGAACTCGAATATAGAATTAGTTATGTTAATGTATAATATATTATACGGAGTACGGATAAGGGTTTAAAAGAACATAAATGGCTTATAATACATAGTAATATTAGAATACGTTGCCTAGAGAAACTAAAGCGGGATGATGATGCTTATGAAAATGAAAAAATTACAAGAGCTCCTTAATGAAGGCGAAGGCATATCTGTTGAATTTAAGCAAAGTAGAGATAAATTAAACAGGGATGTTTTTGAGTCTGTTTGTGCTTTTTTAAACCGGAACGGTGGGCATCTATTTCTAGGTGTAGATGATTATGGAAACGTATTAGGTGTTAATGAAGATGCAATTGAAAAAGTGAAGAAAGAATTTGTAACATCAATGAACAATCCTCAAAAGATTAGTCCAACATTTTATTTATCAATTGAAGAAATTGAAGTTGCTGGCAAGCAAATTCTTTATATCTTTGTACCGGAAAGCTCACAAGTACATCGCTGTAATGGGAAAATTTTTGATCGGAATGAAGATGGCGATTTAGATATTACTGATAATACGAACCAGGTTTCAGCAATGTATATGAGAAAGCAAGGGACATATTCAGAAAACCGTATATTTCCTTTTGCGGAGTTGTCTGATTTAAGAAGTGATCTTTTTATAAAAGTTAGAAAGCTGGCAGAAAACCAGAGAACGGATCACCCATGGAAGCTAATGGATGATATGGAGCTCTTAAAGAGTGCGGGACTATATCTGAAGGATTTACAAAGTGGGAAAGAAGGAATTACCTTAGCTGCCATTCTGCTTCTAGGTAAGGACGATCTTATTATTTCAGCCCTTCCTCATTATAGAACTGACGCTATTTTACGTAGAGATGATATAGACCGTTATGATGACAGAGATGATATTAGGACCAATTTAATTGAGAGTTACGAAAGGCTCATGCAGTTTATCGCAAAACATTTGAATGATAAATTTTATTTAGAAAAGGACCAGAGGGTAAGCTTAAGAGACACTATATTTAGAGAAGTAGTATCGAATATTCTTGTTCATCGTGAGTTTTCAAACCCATTTCCAGCAAAACTTGTTATTGAGAATGAAAGGGTTTTTGTTGAGAATAGTAACAAACCACACGGTAATGGAACTATTGATCCAGGCAATTTCTCACCGTTTCCTAAAAACCCTACTATTGCAAAGTTCTTTAAGGAAATCGGACGTGTAGATGAACCTGGTTCAGGTATTAGAAATACTTACAAATATAATAAAATTTATTCAGGAGCAGAGCCTACTTTTATTGAGAGTGATGTGTTTAGAACGATTATTCCATTGAAGCCTAAGCATGGTGGTGATCAAGCTAGTGATCAAGCTAGTGATCAAGCTAGTGATCAAGATGATCGAGCTAAAGAAGTATTAGAGTTTTGTAAAATTCCTAAAAGTAGGAGTGAAATACAGGAATTCTTGAAAATAAAGAGTAAGCGATACTTAAGAACAAAAATATTGAACCCATTAATTAAAGGCGGATTATTAAAATTAACTATTCCTGATAAACCAACTAGTCCAAAGCAAAAGTATTATACAGATAACAGATAAAAATTAGTTCAAGAAAACGAGAGATGGTTTAAAGACCGGGAAAGGTAATAAAACATGGACGAGCGAAAGTTTCGGTGCTATCACCACCCGAATCCTGTCGAGTAACATGATAAATCAGCCTGCTGAGCACTAGCTTAGTGGGCTGGTGTTTGTTTATTTATTTAAAAACTTTAGCGTCCTATCTTAATGGTGAAACCCGTATGATTATTTTATTCTCTTGGAGGACTTCCTCCTTTTTGGTTGAATAATACAGTATGTAATTCTTCTGCTCTATCTTCGTTTTTCCTCTTTATCTTCATTTCTATCATTTCTTATCTCTTTCATTTCACTTTCATTCTTAAAACTGAATAGGGGGTTTTCTTTTGACGGCGATTGTTTCTAGTATTGGGTTGAAGGGGCTGGCTGGGTATGTGGTTCAGGTTGAGGTGCATATTTCTAGCGGGACGGAGTCGATGGTGATTGTCGGTTTGCCGGATGCGTCTGTGAAGGAGTCAAAGGAGCGGGTGTTGTCTGCGTTGCATTCGTTTGATTGTGATGTGACAGACGAGAAAATTGTCGTGAATTTGTCTCCGGCTGAGCAGAAAAAGAATGGTCCGTTGTTTGATTTGGCAATGGCCGTGGCGGTGTTAAAGGAGAAGGGCCAGGTGAAGGGTGTCGTGGATGAGGGGACCGCTTTATGTTAAGCTAAGTCCATCAAATTATCCAAATCCAGACCCACCTATGACTATACCACCTGTAAGATATGAACCAAAAACAATTGAAGAAGTCATAAGAATGCGTCAAGGAAAAGGACCAACAACTAAAATGTTGCATGGTGATAAAAATATAGAAGCACACCATAGACAACAAGTCCCTGTTAAAAATGGTGGGATATTAGATGAATTAGAACAAAAAACTCATAGAGGTGGAGGAAATCATACACGTCATGATAAACCTTCCCAGTTAACTCCTTCTCAAAGAGCCAAGGAAATTAGAGAACACTATAAAGAAAGAGGAAAAGAATATATACTACCAGGAGAAGGTATTTAAAAGGAGGAAAAGTAAGTGACAAGAGATGAAATTGCAAATTTATTAGATGGTATATTAGATAAAGAATTAGGGAATTTAGATACTCCTTTGGCAAGTGATTGGGAGTATATCGAAAAAAAGTTTGGATGTCAATTTCCATCGGAGTTTAAATTTTTTATTGAATTAATGTCTAAATATTCGTTTCCAGGAGATATCTTAAATGTATCCAATGGTAATACAAATGGAAATGACACTATTGAATTTACCTATGACTATGAAATGAAACAGGGGGGATGGAAGGAAGAATTAATCCCGTTTTATAGTATAGGTAATGGTGACTACTTCTGCCTTCTTTCCAATGAGTGTCCAAACACAGGGGTTTACTATTATTCACATGAAGAAACTAATATAGATAAAGAAGCTAATAACTTTGAAGAATGGTTAAAACAGTTACCTATTTTTTTGAGTTAATAAATAAAAACCTTGCTTGGCTAAATGCCTTTCAAGGTTTTTTGTGACGGACGACCCAGTGCTTAATAGACTGTCAACCTGATGGAGAGGTATGTACATACCAAAAATAAAGAGAGAGTGGACTTGGGTGAACCAATAGGATCCACCTAATTCAGTATGTTTAACCGATGGAAAGAGAGTATGGGAAAGGGAAATAGGTAATTAATAACTGCTATTTACACTATGACCTGTGTGGGTGGTGGTAGTAGCAGTTTCTGTCTACACTCGAATTAAGAAGGATGAATACAAATGTCTATAAAGTATGATGAATATGATCTATTAGAACTTTTTCAAAGTGAGCCAGTGAGTATATCGGGCAATATCGATGATGGGGAATTAATTTATACATACAAAGATGATCAAAATTTCAAGCTGATATTAACTTTAGATGTATATAAACAAGCGATAAGTCTCGGTATAACATTCAATGATTCTATCGTATTTACAGGTGATTTTAATAATGTAACCAATATAATAAAAGACGACGATGCTATGGTATTGTATGTCGGGGAAGAAAAGAGAGTAAAGGTTAAATTTTATAAACAAGTTGGAGTGGAGCTGCTTTAAGATTTGGTGCTTGCCATCACTCGAATGTTATCGAATAGAGGGGATGGATTTTGAAACTAATTTGAAGTAAAACAGAACAAGAAATGAGAGAACAACTGATTAAATCAAATCAGTTACTTTTCAACAGTGAAGAGAAAAAGAGGCTGCTTGAAGTTAAAAGGTGTGAATATCCAGAATTGAAAGCAGCATATATTATTCATTGGATACCTGAACAGGGTGAGGATATTTATAAGATACTTATAAATGATAGTTTAATAGCAGAAATTGAATTAGAACGTAATAATTATGAGATGAAACCAAAGGCTAAAACATTAACAGTTTCACAGTATCTGAAAGGGCTTAGTAAGCAAAATCAAATAAAATTGGCTGTTGCTCTTGATTTAGTAAAACAAGAATTAAAGGACGTAAAATAATTTTCATAACTTACCTTAAGAGAACATCACGGGGTTATAGACATGCGGGCTAAACATAATGTTCCTAATTATGTAAAAAGAGTGGCCGATACTCAGGAGCTAAGTAAATGGAGAAGATAAAAAAATTACTTACACAAATTAAAACTCTGCCAGGTTGTCGTGTACTAGAACCTAATGGATTACCTAGTATTGATGAAACAAGTCACGTTCTTCCTGAGGATATAAAAGAGTTTTACACCCTTTGCGGGGGAGTCATTTTATATGAACGTGAGGAATACCCAACTTTTGTGGTTCCGCCAGATAAGTTTGTGTTGGCCAATCCAATTATCATAGGTGAATTATGTGAAGAAGATATATCATCTAATTGGTACATCATTTGTAATGATGGAAAGGACGAGTACCTAACTATTGACCTTGCTAAAGAGAGACTTGGGAGATGCTATGACAGTTTCTTTGATCGTCATGGGCTTGTAGGTGAAACACAAATTATAGCCACTTCATTTACCGATCTACTTGAGAGACTTGTTGAGAATAAAGGACAATATTGGTACTGGTTAAAAAATGATTTTGATTCTTTAGGTGACGCATATGATGAGATGATTTAAGTGATTCACTTATATGAAAATGGCCCGCATAGCTTAGCGGGCTTATTAATTCTTATATGCTTCAATATGAGTTCCCAGGAAGGTTTTGTTGGGTATAAAAGGAAGGGTCGCCCATGAGAAAAGTGATTAATTTGAGTGATGAAAGAAAAACGAAAATGGAGCTGTTAAAAAGAAAAAGCAGGAGAGCAAATTTAGTAAAAGAATTAAACTTCATGACTCTTACAGAGGAACCATTTTTAGATATTGAAGATAACGATTTATTTTGTAAGAATGTATTTTCGTTACTTAACACATGGGAAAACAAGGTTCAATTGCAAGGAGATAGCTATAAAGAACATATTCAAAAATCAATACAAGTGTTAAAAGAGACTATTGATACTCTGGAAATAGCCCCAAAACAAGGAAGACAATTGTTTTTTAGAGGAAATGAAATAGAAGCAGTGTTGGTTAATGTTGATGAAGTATTTAGTCACTTACATAAAATTATTGAGTTAACAAAGTTTTCAGTTGGATATGGAGATTTTATCCTGGTCTCAGAAAATTTTAATTTTGGTTTTTGTATTGAACGAACAGAATATTATTATGAGTTAAGTGTTTGGGGAATATCATAATGAAAAATATGAGAACCTAGGCTATACGCCTTCAAGGTTTTCTAGCATTAGTAAAAGTAGATTGACTTCCAATACCCACGCATTCTTTATGTCTCTTCTCAATTTCCATCCAAAACTTCCTTCAAACATATTCCAACCGCCGCTTCCTCTCTACCGGCCTTTGCGTCAATCTGACAATACAAAACGATGTTCGCTGGATTTGTTTTTCAAAGGTCGAATGAGTGATATCGACGGTGAGCTGGTGATGGTTCATGAAGGTGATCAGTGTTTGGTTGGAGAGTTTCTTGAAAATGTGAATATGGTGGTAGAAAATCCAATTGCATTCGAATTTGGATGGGGAGTTAGTGGGGAAGGCGTAGATATGGTTCAGCGGGTCAATGGGGATCGGGATCTTGCTTGAGACATTAATTAATTTACTAACTGCATCACGCCTCCCCTCGCACGTAGCGCCACCCTCTATACACGCCCGCTCAATCATACTGTGAGCGAGCTCCTTGACGTAGGGATACGACATGATTTGACGTAAAAAAAGAGGTGTTTTGAGGAAATAGGTGTGATAGTTATTAGCAGTCTACAAAGTACAGCAACGAGATTGGGATCAATTTTGGAGTTATGGTGTAATGCAGAAAATCGCAACATCTAGTGATGGCTGGGTATATGTAATCAACACTCCAGGGGAAGATCCGTATATGTTCGGAAGATACCCTGTAGGCAGTGAACAAGAATACATGAGAGTACATTATCACTTGAAGCACTCAATCATTGCTACATTACAGTAGCAGCAGGTCATAAAAGCTAGCATCCCCATTATGGTGGCTAGCTTCTTCCCTGCTATAACCTCCTCTTAGCTGTCTCCGTTTCTAACAGGTATAAAACCTTTCCCTTCGATTCTATGATACTCCCATATGTAATATAACGATTATTGATGAGGTTTTCGTAGGTAAGGAGATAAGCGGGCTGAATTCGAGCTCGCTTGTAAAAAAGGGTTTAATATTCTATTCAAATGTGTATGTAAAATAGTAAAGATTTTCATGTCATACCTCATTTAGGTTACATTATAGTCAATTTCAACCAATCTTGCGTTTTACACGCTTATTTAGTTAAACTAAAGTATAATAGAGGAAAGTTTAGGTGGGATGATGAGGCCCATCGAATAAATTATTGTATGTGAGGTTATTCAAATGTACAAAGATCTTTCACGCGGCACCAAGTTAAGTATTACATATTCAGTAAAGAAAGCGTTCGTTCTCTATATGGAGAGCATCGAGTGGAATGAGGATGCTTACAATAGTGATAAGTTTGTAAGGTTCTGGCGCGAGTATTCAGAAGAGAGCGCTCAATGGACGAAGGAAGTGGATCAGTCACTGCTTGAAAACCCTGTTTTCCAAGAGGAGTTAACGAAAAAAGTAAATGAGATTATTAAGAAAATCTTCGAAACGGCTCCAACTGAGAATCAAATGAAAAAAATCGATGAGCTTGTTAATGAATTAGGCATTGAAGATGTTGATTACAGCTGTCAAGCGGAAGCTGATTATCAAATTCAACGTTTAAACAGCCGATTATAAGAAATGATGTGAACGCCTTGTGAACGATTCATAAGGCGTTCTTTTTTTATGGGAATTATGCAGGACTTTTATCATTAGTCTAGAAGTCTATTTATGATGCGCTAAATTTTGATACAAATATAAGGAGTGATTCGGTGAAACGTTTCGTTATTTGGACGATGCTAGTTGCCTGTCTTGCAATGATTTTTTCCCCATTTCAAGCTGCAGCTGCAACTACAACATCCAATGTAAAAGTTATGGTTGATGGGGACTTAGTGGAGTTTGATGTTTCTGCAACTATTAAAGAAGGTCGTACCCTAGTCCCTGTGCGTGGAGTATTTGAATTACTAGGGTTGGATGTAACTTGGAATCAAGAAGAACGAACAGCAGCTATTTCAAATGGGAAGGATCTTGTTCAATTAACGGTGGGTAAGCCAGAGGTATTGATAAATGGTGAAGCAGCATCTATTGATGTTCCGGTAACTCTTGAGAATAATCGCTTATTGATTCCTCTTCGTTTTGTTGCTGAACAATTTGAATATGGAGTTGATTGGAATCAGGCATCTTTTACGGTACATATTACTTCGGCATCTGGGGTTGTGGTAGATGATGTAGAGGAATTTCTAAAGGCCACGCTTGAAGCTGATTTAAACAGCTATTCTGCTGATATGGAGCTTTGGCAGATTATGAATGTAGACGGTGAAGAAATGACAATGGAGATGGACATGAAGATGGACGTTGTCATGGACCCGATTGGTTTTTATCAATACATGGCTATGACGATGGAAGAGCTTAGCGGAGAATCTATTGTATCTGAGGCTTATTTAACAGAAGAAGGCTATTATGTTTCTGAAATGGGTCAATGGATTAAGTATGACGATGATATGGTGGAAGAAATCCTCCAGCTTAGTCAGATGCAGATGGACCCGATGTATCAGTATGAGCTTCTTCTTGAGTATGCAGAGAACGTCAGCGTGATTGAAAATAAAGATACGTATCTGATGAGCTTCTCGATTACTGGTTCAGGTTTTAATGAATTATTAAATGAACTGTTAGGCGGTATGGACTTTGGTATACCAAAAGAGGAATTAGAAATGATTGGGCTTCTATTTGAGAACTTCGATCTTTCTATCAGCTCGGTGTTTGATAAAGAAACATTATTCCCTCTTTCTCAACAAATGACCTCTGAATTAGCAGTAACAATTGAAGGCGAGACCATGCAGTTAACTCAAAAAGTCGATGGCACTTACTCAAACTTTAACGAGATTGAGAAAATTATGATCCCGCAAGAAGTCATTGATTCAGCAATCTCATTTGATGAGTATATTGGACAATGGGACTTAGAAGAGGTTGAAGTAGAGGATGCAAGCTAATTGACATACAAATAGTGGAAAAGAAGAGCTTAAAAAAGCTCTTCTTTTTTATTGGTAAATGTTTCATATTATTTGTTGCGGGTATTGTTTACAAGACAAATTACACAATAAAAAGATAGGATTTGACAGAAGAATTTGGTATTATTTTTCTGTTGATATACTTTCTACTTAAAAGTAAAAGAGGTAAAAAAATGAAAAAAATCCTTATAACCATGTCTCTTGTAATAGTCTTGCTGTCGCTCATAAAGGCTGAAGTGTCAGCAAATGAGAGCCCGGATGTCTTTTTGGACGATAAGTCTTTATCTTTTGATGTAAATCCTATATTAGTTAATGGAGTGACATTTATAGAGTTGAGGGGACTTTGTAATGCTCTAGGTTACAATATCGGGTGGCAGCAGTCTTCTCGAACAGCCTCTTGTATCGGGGGGAATAAATCTTTTTCCTTTTCATCGAATGATCCTTTTTACACTTTTAATAACCAGCAGCGACAATTCATTCACAAACCAAGGCTGATAAACGGCAGAACGATGCT
Source organism: Alkalihalophilus pseudofirmus OF4 (assembly GCF_000005825.2). Taxonomy (GTDB): domain Bacteria; phylum Bacillota; class Bacilli; order Bacillales; family Bacillaceae_D; genus Alkalihalophilus; species Alkalihalophilus pseudofirmus. The sequence continues at coordinate 3,469,572 of NC_013791.2, read as the reverse complement.
TTCATTAAGAGAGGTGTCAGAGATATTTACTAAGCGTGTCATTTGGTTAACACCCTCTAGAGAAGTCCTGTTATTAAGCCCAAACCCTTCAAATGAATTAAAAGGGAAAGTGGTTAATGACTTTTTAACTCGTTTACATAGAAAACAACAATTCACAGGGGCTGCGTTAGTAGCAAGAAATGGGGAAATCCTATCTAGCAATGGGTACGGATATGCAGATCAAGAACGTAAGGTTAGCAACCAACCTCAAACTCAGTTTGCTATCGCATCGATTACAAAAGGATTTACTGGTACAGCAATTATGCAATTACAAGAACAAGGGAAGCTGCATGTAAATGATAAGCTAAGCAAGTATTTTCCTGACTTGCCGTACGCTAATCAAATAACGATTCATCAATTGCTCACCCATACTGCAGGCCTTCCTTGGGAGAAAGATACAGAATATAAGAATATAAAACTTATTTATCAGCCTGGACAAGGCCAGCGTTACAGCAATGTGGGCTATATGCTTTTAGGCGATATCATTGAGAAAGTGTCTGGAAAGAGCTACCAAGCTTATATGAATGATCATGTATTTTCCGGAACAGGTATGAGTGCTTCAGGATTTGATTTAAACTCAAGCCAGTCAGAGGTGAAAGCAAAAGGTTATCAATGGCAAAATGGAAGATGGGTATCTGTAAATCGTGACTTCTCTTTAAGAGGTGGTTCAGGAGCCTTATACTCTTCTGTTGAAGATCTTTATCAGCTAGACCAGGCTTTAACTAATAGTGAATTAATGGGCAGAAGTACGCTGCATACAATGCTCACTCCGCACGAAGGAGCATGGGGATATGGTTGGCAAGTGTTTTTATCCCAAACTGGAAGGGTGTCTATATTATCTGGTTCTACAACAGGATTTACTAGTCACATTAAGAGACATGAAGGAAGAAAATACGTAGTCATTTTGTTAAGCAACCACGCAGACTCTAAAATGGATTTGATCGCAACTTCGATTGAATACATTATTCAATAATGAAAGTTAATATGAGAGCCGAGTGTTCATACACTCGGCTCTTTTATTATGAATTAATAATATCAATTCCTGTGATTCTAGTCCTATCTTTCATTACAGTTGTGTAACATTTCGTCGAATCGCGAAGTTTTTTGGTACTATAAGAAAGTCAAATCTCAAATAGACTCTATTAATCTATGGAGATGTGCAATGAGTATGTAAAAATAACTGTAAACGAAAGTAAATATAACGATCTACATATCTAGGAGGAACGGGAAAGATGAAAAAAGTATTAGTGACATCGGTAGTGGCTGCAGGATTATTTTTTGCTGCCCCGCAAATGGCAGACGCAGCACTCGGAGATCAAACTTTACGTGTGGGCATGAATCACACGGACGTAACAGAGCTTCAAGAAGCACTGAAATCTAAAGGCTATTTCACATTCGACCGTGCAACAGGTTACTACGGTTCTATTACAGCGGATGCTGTTCGTAAATTCCAAGCATCAAACGGATTAAAGGTAGACGGCATTGCCGGCCCTCAAACATTTGCAGCACTTAAAGCAAACGGAAGCACAGTGACGGCAGCAAGTTCAAACACAAGCTCAGCTACTTTACGTACTGGTGCAAGAGGGGCAGCTGTAACAAACCTTCAGCAGCAGCTTCGTAATCACGGACACTTCAGCTCAGCAGTAGACGGGGTATTCGGTCCATTAACAGAGCGTGCGGTTCGCAGCTTCCAAAGTGCGAGAGGGTTAAGCGTAGACGGGATCGCTGGCCCACAGACATTCTCAGCTTTAGGACAAGCAGCAGTATCAGGTTCAACGACACAAGCGGCAACTTCTACTACTTTACGTCAAGGAACACGCAGTGCAGAGGTTACTAGATTACAAGACCGCCTTCGTCAGCTAGGTTACTTTAACTCTAACTCAACAGGCTATTATGGCACAGTAACGACTGAGTCAGTCCGTCGTTTCCAAGCGGTGAACAAGCTTCAGGTAGATGGTGTAGCCGGCCCGCAAACATTATCAAGACTACACGGATCAAACGCAGCAGCAGCAAGTACAGCAACTGAGACAGTAAGCGCTTCTTCAAGCAACAGCTCAATCGGTTCACGTATTGTATCAAGTGCAAACCGCTACATCGGAACACCTTATCGCTACGGCGGGACGACAACAGCAGGATTTGACTGCAGCGGATTTATCCAACGTGTATTCAGTGATGTGGGAGTTTCTGTACCGCGTACCGCACTGCAGCAATGGAACTCAGGCACTACTGTGGCAGCACCAAGTGTAGGAGACATCGTTTTCTTCGCAACAGTGAACAGCGGCCCATCGCACAACGGAATCTACATTGGAAACAACCAGTTCATCCACAGTGGTTCATCTACTGGGGTAACCGTAACAAGCATGAGCAACAGCTACTGGAGCGCACGTTACTTAGGCGCGAAGCGTATTCATTAATTAATAGAAGAAAAGGTGACGATCAGAGTAGATCGTCACCTTTTTTGGTTTGGCGAGTAATGTTGGAAGGCGGAATAGGGCGAACCAACCAACCGCTCCTTATGGATTAACAGGGACTCGTTCAATAAACCCTCGATCAAACGCACGGTTTTCCATAATCTGTCCGATTGAACTGTATAGATTATCCTCCACAAAGTGGTTATCTAAGTAAGATTGCATATCCTTTAGGACGATGTCAGATGGTGCAAGTAAGCGGTAATAACCATATTTGCTGCTCCAAAAGGAGATCATTTCTCTTAAGAATTGATCTTTTTCTTCTGAAGAGTATTCAATCCAATCATGTCCATATTGTCTTGAGTTATAAAAATATTGAAAGACTGCATTGAATTCGGGAGTTAATTCATCAATCGTGGCAATGCGGTCTGGCTGTTGATAGTATTTAATTTCAACAGTTTTATCGTCAAGCCAAATGATATCCATAACTAAGTGACCTAAATAAGCACGATTAATTAGTAATTCCATCAGATTTTGTTCATATTGATTCGTATTGTATGTTATCTCATAAATCCAACGTACAGCAGCTTGCCGCTCTGCCGGCTGGTCTGGTAAGAAGTACCCATCATTTGTTCCTTTAGCTAGACTTATAAAAGTAGCTAAACCTACATCGTTAAACGCATAATCAGAGACTTTTTCCCAATCTTTAAACTCAGGATAAAAGCCCGTGAATCTTGAAAAATCGTCAAACCCAAGTCCGCGAATAATCATTGTCATCATATCTTCGCGGGTAATAAGCTCACTTGCTCCATAGGTGTCTTCTGATAGACCAAAGACGATACCTGCTTCAACAAGTGCGCCTACTTCAGGAGCTGCCCATGATGGGACATCAGAAAAGATATTTGCAGCAGGTTCATTTGCAGGTAATTCAAGTGCATTTGCTAATATTCTAGCAAACTCTGCACGTGTAATATTCCTTTTCGGCCCAAATGTTCCGTCAGGATATCCTGCGATAATGTCAGCCTCAACTAAGGTTTGGATCTCCTTTATAGCATAAGATTTTTCAATATCTGTAAAGGCTGGCTGAGCGGCCTGTATAGACGTAGGTAATACCCCGAAAAGCGTTGCTGCAGCAGCAATTGATATCAATTGTTTTTTCATATAAATCCCCTCCAAGTTGTATACTACAGGAAATCAAGTAGACTATCTACCAATATTGGAAAATGTCAAAAAAGACGAATAAAGGCATCCTTCCTTTATTCGTCTTTATTACTGCTTTTGGAGGGTTTTAAGAGGGCAAGAGGCAAGGAAGTTCAGCCTGCATGCATCACTCTATTTCAATTAAATCTTCATCAGGCATCACAAAAATAGGAACATATGACAAAATTCGATTTCCGGGGAAATGATACAGCCCAAAAACGACTCCTGCATGATCAGGAGTCGTTTGATAGTTATTGGATTAGTTCAGCGTAAAAGTATAGAACAGTAGCTACTTGAGCACGTGTTGCTGCACCTTTAGGTTCGAATAGCTTTCCATCTGCAGTACCAGAGATGATACCAAGATCGGTTGCATATTGAACATAAGCTTGAGCGTATGGACTAATTGATGAAGCATCTTCAAAGCTTAAGGCTGCGTTGATATCAATTGTTGTACCTGTTTCATACTCATAAGCGCGCATTAGCATCGTAACCATTTGCTCACGTGTAATTAATGCGTTAGGTGCAAATGTTGTTTCCGTAATACCACTTACAATTCCAGCTTCATAAGCAGCCAGCACGTACGCAGATTGAGCTTCCGTTACATCTCTAAATGGAGTTTCAGCTGCCCCACTAACTTCTAGGTCAAATGCTCGAACAAGAAGAGCAGTAAAGTGAGCACGTGTAATATTGTTATTTGGCTTAAATGTTCCATCTGGGTAGCCGAAGATCACTTCTTTAGCTGTTAAGCCCTCGATATAATCAAATGCCCAGTGGCTCTGAGGAACATCAGAGAATGATGGAGCTGGTTCTTCAGGAGTACCAGGAAGCTCATCAGCTGATTTCACTTGAATACGTCCTTCAACCTCGTAATCGATCACGCCTTCTGTCTCCATTAAGTGACGAGCGTAAGTGATCATCGCATTTGTCACATATCCAGCGTCATCTTGAATGGTTTTACCTTCAAAGTTATACCCGTCTCCGCTTGATGCAATAAAGTCGTTTAGAGCAACAGTGTACGTAGCGTCCATATCAATTGGCTCACCATTTACAAATAACTCTGAATCGACATATTCCTTTTCTTCATTCACATAGATTGTATAATTAAGGCCAGCTGTTTGAAGGTCAATTCGATCATTACGGTTATAAGAGAACTCAATTGCGTTTTTAATAGCTGCCCCTGTCATTTCTCTTAATGTTATGAGATTTCCAAACGGTTCAACTGTATAGATATCTCCAGCTGTAATATCTCCCGGCTCAATACTAGCACGGATTCCGCCATTGTTCGTTAATGAGATATCAGCAGAAGGAACAGAGTGAAGCACAGCATCCATCCAAAAGTTCCCTAGAGGAGCATCTCCGTCATTACGACCATCACGTGTTAAACCAGTCGTTGTATGGCCAATTACTTCACCAAGAAGCTCTTCAGCTTCTGCTTCGTATGCTTTAACCATCGCGTCAACTTCAGCGTTTACTGTTTCAAGCTCTGACACTTTTTGCAGGCCGCCAGTTACCGTTACTTCATCTGTTTCTTTGTTATACGTAATTTCAAGGCTGCCGATGTTATTTGCATCTCCGCCTGTTTGAGCGATCGACGTACCATTAACGACTACCGGCTCTTCAAGCGTTGTATGAGAGTGACCCCCGATAATGACATCGAAAAAGTCCACTTCTTCAGCTAAGCGCTGATCTTCATTGAAGCCAATATGAGTTAATGCGATGAATACATCAACATCATCAGCAAGGTGCTCGTATTCTAGAGCTGTTGCGACTGGATCATGAAAATCAAGTCCGACAATCCCTGCAGGTGCAGTTGCTGGAGGAGTTTGAGTTAACCCAAGAACACCTACTGTTACACCCTCAAGTTCGAAAATTGCATAAGGCTCAGGCTGTTCAATCGCAATCGTTTCATCAACCACTTCTGTGTTGGCACTTAACCAAGGGAAGTTTGATTGTTCTACACGCTCTTGGAATGCCTCTTGACCGTAATCAAATTCATGGTTACCGATAGCCATCGCATCAAGTCCCATCTCATTTAAAAGAGCTACAATCGGCTCACCGTCTTGCAGGTCAACAACAGGGTTTCCGCTGAAAATATCACCAGCATCTAAGTATAAGAAATTACTAGACTCAGCGCGCTTCTCGTCTATGTACGCGCTAATTTTACCGAAGTTAGCAATCTTTGCATGCATATCATTTGTATGCACAATGTCAAGCGTCACTGAGTCAGTGTCATCAGCAAGAGCAAGTCCGCTGAAAGAGAAGCAAGAAGCTAAGATTAATAGAGTCGCCAGCATGCTTTTCAACCATTTTCCGTTCATCATATTCCTCCTAGAAATCTATTTTCCGCTTGGCAGAAAGCGGATACATGTAAAATTATATAGAAATAAGTAGAGAAAGTATAGAAATATGTCAGAGATTCTACTAATCCATTATTTTGAAATAGTGGTTGTTGTTTCTACTTGTGCATAGTAGACTGACTACAGAAGAGAGAAGGCGGGGGATAGGCTAGATGGAAGATAAACTAAAAAAGATGAAGCGTGTAATCATTGGATTAATTGTGATTGTTATGCTGCTTGGCAGTGTGCTCATTTATCAGCAAATGGAGAAAAGGAGTTATGGCCACGTGCTGGATCATAAGCTAACAAATGAGCTAGGGGTGGGGCTTGCGACTCCATCAGCAAGTTATCTCATGTTAAGTGAGGCAATGGAGCAGGAACGTATCAGTTATGAGGATTTATGGGGGATAATGACTGGATTAAGACATTTTATTGGTTCTGTACAGGATTATAATCATTTTGCTAGTTGGTTAAATCGGGGTGATCCAGAATGGCGGCGGGGTCTAACGGTTTCTGCTGCTGATGATGCTTTTTACTATTTTGATGAGCAAGTGCGCTGGCTTGTTACTGAAGCAGAGGAGCCGATTAGAGGAGATGGTCCTAGAGGTCACGTGATGTTTGAAGAAGACTATATGCCAAGAGAACAGAAACTGGCTTTATCAACAGAGCAGCTTGAGGAATACACGTGGTATTTAGGGTTATATGAAGCATGGTATGAGGCGATCGAAGAAGTGATGGACGTACCTCCGCTTGTCGAATTTGATGAAACGCAGTGGTATCATAATCCATTTGTGAGGTTTGGAACTAATGGTCAGGAGTCTTCCTTCTATGATGATGAGTGGGTGGAGATCTTAGCGTTACTAGAGGAGAAAACGGAACGCTATTATGAAGAGGCAGGTCGATTGATGGAATTAGAAATTAGGTGAGGGACTGATGTGCAGGTTGTCCGGAAGGGATTTGTATGATTTTGAAACGTTTATGAGCCAGTTCAGAAGCTAATTGCGCTTCTGTTTTGCGGAATTGCGTCTCTTGAGAGCACAATTGCGTCAGTCTCATCTAATTGCGTCTATTTAAACAGGTTATGCGTCCATGTTAAGAAGAATTGTATTCGGTCAGCGTATAATTGCGCCTGATTAAAGCCACCCATGGACACGCTTCTTATCAAAGAAAAGCCCCCAGCAATTGGGGGCTTTTAGCTTATTTATTCATAGAGTGGTAAACAAGAATCGCAAAGTCACGGCGTGTTACATTTTGTTTCGTGCCAAACGTTGTAGCGCTTGTACCAGATGTAATTTCATTTGCATAAAGTGTCTTAATATCGTTTTGGAAGATTGAATCTTCAATGTCTGTTACTTTCGGATCTACTGAACCAGTAAGTTCGAACGCACGAACAAGTACTGCTGCTGTTTCACCGCGAGTAATACGGTTATCAGGAGAGAAGCGGTCAAATCCAGTTCCGGTGAAAATGCCTGCTTCGGTTGCTGCATTGATGAACGGATAGAATACAGATTCCGTGCGAACATCACGATAGCCTGCAGAAGGAGCATTTTCTACATCAAGTCCTTTTGCACGAGCCAGCATAGAAGCTGCTTCTGCACGTGTAATTGAAAGGTCAGGACCAAACGTTTTGTTCGGATAACCAGAGATTATGCCAGCTTCATAAAGAGCCATCATTTCCTCGTATCCACGAGTTTCCTCATTTATATCTGTAAATACAGGCTCAGCTGGAGGCTCTGTTTCTACAGGTGCTGCTGGATGGAACTCGAATACTGACCAGCCTTGAGCATTTGTTTCTAAGAACGTAACGCCTTCTACCTCTGCACGCTCAGCATAAGCAGGTGCTTCAGCTGCTGTTCGAATTGTAATTGGGCCTTCTGCTTCAAATGGAGCGATTGACCAATTGTTTGTTACTTCAACAGAGATTTCGCCACGCTCACGGATATAGTCAATAATCACTTCACGGTTTTCTTCAGTACCTGAGTAAACAACTTCTGTGTCAGCGGTTAAATGATCTCCTCCGCCGAAAGCACGGTAGTTATTAGTTACAACAAGGTATTCTTGTTCTGGGTCAACAGGCTCGCCGTTGTAAGTCAAATCAACAATACGCTCGCCCTCAGGTTTTGTTACATCAATCATATACTCAACGCCTTCAATTGTATCGAAGTTGTACTCACGGAAATTAAGATCCGTTAATTCTTGAGCTTCTGTTTTTGAAGGGTCAATTTGGAAGAATGCACGAGCTGATTCTTCTAACCAAGACTCAAGAACGGTACCATCTACTTTAACTACATGAAGAGTATTTGGGTAGATATAGATATCAGCTACGTCTTTAATGGCAATCGTGTCGCGGACATCTGTGTAATAATCTAGCCCGCCACGTCCTGCGCGAAATGGCGCTGCTGCAGATAATAGCGGAAGATCAGCTAAATCTGTGCCTGCAAAGTGCTCAGTTGCGAATTCAAGTTGAGCATCATTTACTAATTGAACAACTTCATTATCAAAAATACGAGCAAAGAATGTGTTTAATTCTCTGTCAGTCGTACCTACCGGGCTGTTTACATACTCGATTGTTTGTTTGTGACGGTCCATAACAATGTTTTCGATTGCTTCATGTGAATCGTAATCAGCTGTTACTACAGCTGTTGCATGACCATTTTCAACTGTCCATTTCCCATCTTCAAACGAAAGGTCAAGCTCGATTAAACCAAGGTGTGACCCCCAAGAACCAGGCATTACTGTCGGCACTCCGTTTAATGTTCCTTTTTCAAAATCAGCAGAATCAGAAAGATTAGTAAACTGTTCTTTGTCATTTGGAAACACATAGTGCTGGTGACCAGTAATTAATGCATCTACTCCTTCAACTTGACTGAGTTGGTAAGATGCGTTTTCACTAGCATTTTCACTTGTATCAAATCCAGAGTGAGATGCAACAACAATTACATCTGCACCTTCTTCTTTCATTTGCGGAATGTATTTCTCTGCTGTTTCAACAATTTCAGTTACATAGACATTTCCATCTAAGTGAAGACGATCCCAAGTCATGACTTGGGGAGGAACAAATCCGATGATACCGATCGTGATGTCATTGCCGTCAATCGTTTGCTCGACCATTGTATATGGCTCATAACGGTGTGTATCATCATTCTTGTTATACGTATTCGCACTTAACCATGGGAAATCAGATTGTGCATCAATATCATCTAGGAAATCCAGGCCAAAGTTATACTCGTGGTTTCCAACTGCTGCTGCATCGTATTCCATATAGTTCATGACATCAATAATAATATTGTTGTCTTGTGGATCTACAGTTGCTTCAAGATCCCCTAAAATACTACCCTGAACGATATCTCCATTATCTACTAAGATTGAGTTCGGGTATTTAGCTCTCATTTCTTCTACTACACTGTACACTTTCGATAAACCAATTGATTCATTTACTGCATCTGCCATGTAATCATAAGGCATCATGTGGGCATGGATATCTGATGTACCCATGATTGCGAGCTTAGGAGTGTTACTCTCAGCTGCAACCGTTTTTGTCCCGATAAAAGGAAGGACAGTTGATAGAGCAAGTAGTAATGAAAGCGTTAGCATCATTAAGCGACTTGCACGTTTGTTCGAATGAGTCAAAGTGATTCCCCCTTGATTAGTGATCCTTATTTGAAGATTAGTAGAACGATATCCTCAAATAAAGTCGAAGTAAGGTAACGCATACACTAAAAAGGTTATCACAAGATGTTCGGACAAGATACATATTTTTTGAGATTTTATCAAAATCAGTCTTTTTTTGTAGAAAAATACTAACTTAGTTACAGATTAGGGTGATTTACTAGATCTAGAAAACTAGTGAAAAGGTACTGTTTATAAGGTTTAGGAGTGGATTGGAAGATTTATAATTGAAGGTTTGAAACGATTATCTAATAATGGAAACGTAGGATACATAAGGAGGAGAAGATGTGAAGATAAAAATAGGCTTTATTGTACTAGTCATTTTATTGATCGTGCCATTCGGTGTACAGGCACAATCTTTATTTAAAGATGTTCCCGAAAGTCATTGGGGAACTGATGAGATTCGTTATCTAGCTGAAGAAGGGATTGTTACCGGCACTGGGGGAGGGAACTTTTCGCCTCAAGCCCCAGTAACCAGAGCACAGGTAGCTGTTATGCTTAGCCGTACACTGAATTTGGGAGGAGAAGCAGCCAAGCAGCCTTCCTACAAGGATATCGATGAAGAGACATTTGGTTACCATGCAATCAGTGTACTCACTGAACGAGGTGTGTTTGCTGATGGTGAAGCTTTTCACCCAATGAGATCAATCACGAGAGCAGAAATGGCACGGGTGATTGCTGAGGCATTCGAATTAACTGGACAAAATGAATACCAATTTGCAGATGTAGAACGAAATCACTGGGCAGCACCTTCTGTAAGGGCTATTGCCAAAAACGGTGTGATGGCTGGTAATCTACAAGCTCAGTTCTTACCAAGCCAGCCTATGACGCGGGCGGAATTTTCAGCATCTCTTGCGAGGGCAATCAATGAGGAATTTAAAATTGATGCAGATTCTATTATTGAGGAATCTATTATTCGCGTGGCAAAATCAAATGTAGAGAAGCTTGAAGAGATCTTCCGCAGTCCTGAACTACATGGATCGCCTCGTGCACAATATTCAACGATCCGTCCCGAAGTTGCTAATTACGGGACTACAAGCTATGCATATGGTCACCTATATCGACACTATCAGCAAATGTGTTCTAACTGTGATGAGATGTTGTACGGTGATACAAGTGGATTTCACGTACGTGCAGAGGCGGCAGCCTTTAGTGTAAACAGTGTGAGGGTGGAAACGATCATTCTGGGTAATGAACTGCATGACCCGAAGTTTTTCACGATTGAAATGAGACCTGATGATGGGAAGTATAAAATCCATCAATCTAATCTAACAGCAGTAGAGGGGGCAGGGTTTGATTTAACACATGAAGAAACAGAGAAAGCTGTGCAGAAATTTGCGGGCAGTTACTATACTTCTTCTGTAACTCATCTTCAACTAGTTAATATTAGCTCGCATGAACCTTATAACTATGAAAAGCATGACTATCAAGTGACGTTATCTAATGGCGAAAGTCACTATGTAACAGTTGATACTAGAAATGGTTTTATAACGTATTAATTATTGGAAAGAAGCCGCAACTCAATAGTTGCGGCTTCTTTCCAATAATTAATTAAGCTGTTTGGCGTTAGCTTTTGTCTCGGCTTTTAGACGTTTAGGTTGAGCTCCAAAGAAAATCCATCCGCCTTTCATCTTGTAAAGGACAGGGTGTACTACTAAGATAGAGCCTACTAAAGCAATAACAAAGCAACTAAAGATCCATAAATGATACTGCCACATTTCATTTCCAAAATAGACATATTGTCTATAGAAGAGCAGGAACAGTGGATGGATTAAATAAATTCCAAATGATAGCATACCAAGGTACGTTAAAGAATTGACGATAAAAGGTTTTCCGAATTTATAAATCCAATGACCAATTAGAATAGTGACTAAGGCACTGAAATAGGTGTGTAAACTCCAGAACAAATGGAAGATTTTTGAATCAAAACTCACTCCATGTGCTCTTTGCATATAGTACAGGTAAATATGTCCAATAACAGCGAATACCCAGATTGCTGCAATACCAAGGATGACTAACCGTTGTTTGCTGAAGAAAGGACGAACTTTCATTGAAAACCATTGTTTTATTGATTCGTAATAGATTCCAATAAAAGCACCCGTTAAATAATGTGACATATAGGAAAGAGAGATACTTCCTACATATGGATATTTGATATAAAAATGGTTCAGTAATGAGTATGCGAATTGTATAACAAAGCCAATCCAAATAAGATGCTTTACTACTTTTGGGAACTTCTTTAAAAATACTAAGAAAAGAGGAAACAATAAATAAAACTGCACACTAATAAAGACAAAATATAAGTGCGGATGTGCACTGCCCATCATAAGCTTGTTTCCAAAATCATTAAGAAAATCACTAAAGCCAGCATAGTTGCTGAACATCCGAGAATTGACCGTGATGTAAATAAGTGAAAAAACGAAATATGGTATAAGGATATACAGCATGCGTTTTTTATAGAAATTCGTCACAAGCGATCGTGAAATATCCCTATGATAATAGCTGTAAAATAACACAAAACTGCTTAATAAGATAAAAGTAGCCGTTCCGAAACGGAAAAACGTGTTGTATGCATTGTATGCAAAAAACGACATGCTTGTTGTATCAAGCGTGACGGCAGCTATTGACGTAGCGTGGACCATTAAAACAGCTAATATAGCTAGGCCGCGCACAACATTGAGTTCATAGATAGGTGCTTTTTTTTGTATTGCCATATTTTCACTTCCATTATAAAAATAATAATTTCTTTATTACTATATCATAGCATGTACAATAGAATAGGGGTTCAAGTGAAGTTTTAGATAGTTCCTCAAAATCACAGAAGAAATACATCAAAATGAGAGCCTTGAGATATTCTCTTGGCTCTCATTTTTTTAATTTAGATAAAGTACACGAGCGCGTCCCCAGTCAATCGTTGAGCCGGTAGATTCTGCTACAAAACGAATTGGTACGAGGGTTCGTCCATTCACTACTGTAGCTGGTACATCAAGGGTATGAGTCGTACCATTAACCTTAGCAGTTGTTTGATTTACTCGCAGCTCAATTACGGTATCACGATTAGACCCTGTGACCGTTTGAGTAGAAGCGTCCCAATGAACATCCAGCTCTAGGAAGTCAAAAATAGCGCGAATCGGTACGAGCATTCTGCCAGAACTAAGTACAGGCGGCGTCAGATCAAAACCAATGATTTCTCCATTTACAGCAGCATGCATTTGCTGTACTGAAGATACAGAGGCAGTAGTAACAGCATTTGAAAAAAGACTTAATAGATCCGTATGAATATAAGTCGTACCGTTGTACATAAAGGCTTGGTTTTCAAGATTTACTGGCTGATTATTATAGAGAATAGATGAGCTTAAAGGCAGGACACGAACTTGCTTTTTATTTGATTGATCAAACTGCTGTCTTGCTGAAATAGCACGTGAGAGCATGTTTGTTGTATCATAATAGCGCTGAGTACGCTCCCCTCGTAAAATAACGGTGGTATAAGTTGAACCTCCTGCTTCAGCAAAAGAGATAAGATTATGCCTTGAAACACTTGTATATCCTGTTTTACCACCAATGATACTCGAGTGACGATAAGCTTGGTTATGCAACATTTGATTTGTATTTCTCCATACTTTATGAACCGGGCTGCCAGCTCGATTTCGATAAGTGGTAGCATACGTTGGTGTGCTTATTAATTTTAGAAATTCAGGATGTTTACTTGCCTCTGCTCCAATTTTAGCAAGGTCAGAGACAGTCGTTTTTTGGCTAGGATGATCATACCCGTGTGCATTCATAAAAGTAGTATTTGTCGCACCGAGCTCTCTTGCGCGCTGGTTCATCATTTGAACGAATTGCCAATGGCTTCCTCCTATATGTTCAGCAATAGCTACAGCTGCGTCATTTCCAGAGGGGAGCATTAAGCCGTGCAATAATTGTTCAAGAGTCATCACATCACCAGGACGAACACCCGCCTTTGAGCTGTCAAAGGGTACCGTAGCAGCCCCTGGCCCAACGACAACGCGGTCTGATAAGTTACCTTTTTCTATGGCTAATAAGGCTGTCATTACTTTAACTGTACTTGCTGGATAAAGGGCTGCATTTGCATTTTTTGTGAAGCTAGGCCGATCCTGGCCGCTTTCTAAAACAGCACCGGCATGAGCTCCAATAGGGATCGAAAAGGAAACAAAATCATTAGACGGTATAGTTTGTTTAGGAAGAGGATGATTCAAGCTTGAGTTAATGTGAATCGAACTGCTTGATGTTCTACTTTCTAGAAATATACCTGAAGCATTGCTTGTTATTTCAAGGTCAAATAAATTAGCTGCATCACGTAAAGGAATATAGCTTTGATTATTATGAGTAAGCATAGTTCCTGGCAGAAGAGAGGCACTACCTTTATGCTCAACGATATATGGTTCTTCAAACATATATACATTTTGCAGGGAGCTAAAGGCAAATACATTCGTACTTGGGAATACAAGTATAAGCAACAAGACTATAAAAATACTTATTTGTAACAATTTATTCAATGGATTGATCCTCCTGATCGTAAAGATCTATTTATATAAACCTAATAAACTACTAAATTATACCATGTTAAGGAATGGGAGGTAACAGAAAAAAGACAGAAATAAAAACCAAGTCTATTTGTTTTAAAAAGACTTGGTTTAGGCTACTTTTAGTCGTTTGTTATTTCTTCTGACGTTTCTTCAGTTAAAGTAGATTCCTCTTTATGGTCGTCTGTATCATCAGAGGGAGCTTCCGTGTCTTCATCGACATCAGAAGTTGGGGAGTAGCTGCCTTCTTCATCTAGTTCTGTTGCTTCTGCGTCAGCATCAATAGTAACTTGTTCTTCCGTCATTTGCACAGCTTCCTCTAATGTGATCTTTACATGTCTTGTTTGTTGATTCCACTGTACATTTGCTCCAATAGCTTCACTAATGAAGCGTAGGGGGACAAAAGTTCTTCCATCAAGCAGCATTGCAGGCGCATCAAGTGAGACATTTTGACCATTTACTATAGCTTCATGTTTATGAATAGGAATTTCAATGCTTATGTCATCTTTAGTAACGTATACTTTTCTAGCTCGGGAATCCCATCTTAAAGTGGCTCCAAGCTCTTCAAAAATACTTCGAACAGGTACGAGGGTTCTTCCTTGTACAGAAAAAGCTCCGCTTGTTTGACCTAAATTATTCCCATTTACTTCAAGGCTGACTGGTAATTTTCTTGCTTCAAAGCGTGACATGAAGGCTCGATGGCTGTTGAGTCCCACATAAAGCCCTACTTGACGGTTTTGGTTCCAAATCCGGTCAAAGTATGAAAGTGGGACATGCGTATTGCCGACATAAGGTGCCAGCTCTGGTGTGAAAGCTGGACGCTTATACTCTTGGATAAACCAGTCTGTATAACCGCCTCCGCCTGTACGTGAAGGAACACCCATCATGGTGTAGCCGGTCATGCTGCTGATTGCTCTAGCATGCTGGCGGTCACGAGTGAGTTGAGCACCAGACTGGTGGAAGTTCCAAAATAAAATTTCTCCACTGCTGTGATAAGAAACAGCCATTTCAGGATCAATCTCATTTGTTAAGGACAACACAGCTTTTACCTCTTTGGCAGTATGAGGAGCACTCCCACGATGATTAGACCAGCTAGGCCGCCCAGGATCATTAGCTAAGTTATTCCAATTCGCATTAAATTGTCTGTTTAGGTCAATTCCGCGAGCATTTGCTTTCCAGCGTTGAAAGGAAAGGCTTCCGTTATTCATCGTTATAAGTGCACTATGAGCGCTTGATGGAAACGCTGATAAACCTCTTTGCTGAAGGGTTACTCCATCAGGGTTCATCATCGGGACAAACCAAAAGCTATGAAAGTCTAGGATATTTTTTACGTTGTAAGAGCCAATATTACGATTAGATCTATAGGCCTGGGCATATTGATCGATCATATTCATTGTAAGGTTCGTTGAAATCCATTCTCGAGCATGGTTTGATGCATTTATGTAAGAAGTTGATAGACCATTCCCGAGCTTTACCGCATAAATTGGTCTGCCATACTCACTTTCTCCAATTACCTTATATTCAATGATTTCTGGGTACGTTTCGGCTAATCGAACAATGTCTCTTTCCATTTGTTCAAATGAATAAACCTGCTTTGGATTTACAATATTTGAGGCATTTACCTCATTTGAAAAAGGAATTAAGACAACTACTATGAAACTTAAAAATAAGGACAAAAAGATAGACCTTTTGGACATTGAATCCACACCCTTCTTAACGGTTTACTATAATAGTAGCGTATAGCTAGTGGAAAAATTCGTCAATTTATTTTTTGAACTTTTTGAGATTGTCATAGATTTGAGTTTACGTTTTTCAAATATGGGAAACAATGAAATATAGATATCATAGACTGCTAGCTGGGACATATTAGTGAGAAGGGAGTGTGTGAGATGAAGAGAGTACTTATATTTTTCTTGTTTATTTTGATGGTGTTTCTAATACATAATCCAACAGCAGGTGCTTATCAGCCTATTAACGTGATGATGAATGATCATCAATTAGATATGAATGCCCCGGTACAGGTGCAAAAAGGAACAACCATGCTTCCGATGCGGGTTATTTTTGAAGAGTTAGGAGCTAAAATCAAGTGGGATCAAGCGACAAGAACAGTGACCGCCACAAGAGAAGGTACAGAAATCCTTCTAACAATCGGATCACACACAGCCCTTGTTAATGGGGAAAATAAGACTCTGGCTATCGCTCCGTATGTCTATCAGCAACGCACTTATGTCCCGCTTCGTTTTGTGTCAGAATCGCTAGGCGCCATGGTTAGATGGGATCAGGAGACAAGAACCGTATATATTGAATCAAACGATAAACTTACCCCTTCGGCACAAGAGATTAAGCTTGAAGTAGGCAATATTCAGCTTGGAGATACGATGGATCAAGTTGAATCCTTACTCGGAGGTTCATTAGAGCAATTAGCAAGCAGCTATTCATTTGATTGGCATGTGTTTCACGAAGGCTATGACCGCTATATGCAAATTGGAATTAATAAAAATGAAGTGACGGCCCTTTATACGAATCATATCTCAATGATCGGCAGTAACAACGAAAAATCAACGTATACGAGAGAACAAATACGCAATCTGCTTGGAACACCTCTTCAAACGATTAAAAAAGGAGAAAAAGTCTATCGCATAGACGGCTCAAACCGTGATACCTTTGATCACAAAGGCGCATATGTCACCGTCTTTTACGACAAACAACACAGTGATCAAGCAACCGCAATACAGATTGTAAAGAAAGAAGCAGAGCTTGAGAAGGCAGGCTATGTAGGTGCTGATCCAGCTGCTAAAATCAGCGATTATGAACGTCAATTATTTTTGCTGACCAATGCCGTCCGCGTTCGTGAAGGAGAGAAGGCGCTTAGTTGGAATGACTCCGTTTCAAATGTGGCACGCGATCACAGCGAGGATATGGCTGAGAATAGATACTTTAACCATTTTAATCAAGCAAATGAAACCCCATTTGACCGGTTAGACCGTGCTGGAATAAAGTATTCGCAAGCAGGAGAGAACCTTGCTTTTTCTCATAGTGATGCGATTTATGCACATGAAGCACTTTGGAATTCTGCTGGTCACAGGTCGAATACATTAGGTACAACATTTAAGCAAGCAGGTGTAGGGGTTGCATGGAATGGTGAGACTCCTTACTACACGATTAATTTCTTGAATCCATAAGATAAGAAAGAAGGTTCGACTGTTCGAACCTTCTTTTTGTATATTTTTTCAGAGGATATCATTTGTGCTTTTCACGTTCCCTTTGTATAATCAATCTTGTATAACAAATGTACAATGTTCGTCCAAAAATATAATAAACCTTGAAATGTGAGAGGAGAAAAGCCGATGATCTCTTGGCTGATACGAAAACGCAAAATTACTATTCTATTCTTTCTAATGTTTACTCTCGTCGGGGTGCTGAGCTTCCTGCAGCTGCCTCAGCGTGAAATCCCAGAATTCAACCCGCCAATTGCCCAAGTAATGACGGTGTATCCAGGGGCATCTAGTGAACAGGTGGAACAAAATGTGACCGACCTGCTTGAGGAAAACCTCTCACAAATGCAGGAAATTGCCTCACTCACCTCTGTCTCAAGTCCTGGTCTCTCCTTTGTCACAGTAGAGCTTGAAGAAGGCCTTGATGTCGATCAAGTGTGGAACGAAGTCCGTCAGCGCGTAAACGATGCCTCTGCAGAATTTCCTGATGATGCGAATGCGCCGATGTTTAATAATGAGCTTTCCACACAAGGACTCGCAACCTATCAGCTGACATTCGATAATTCTGATCTTGTGCCGGAAGTTGATGCGATGCTTGACCGCTGGAATACTAGGTTAAATGAGCTTCCGGATATCGTCTCTATGCAGACACAAGGGACGCTTGAAAAGGAAATTTTAATAGAAGTAGACCCAGAGGCGCTCGCGGATGAGAATATTTCAACCGATCAGCTTATTGGTGTCTTAAACGGCGAGGTCAGCGCGGTTCCGCCAGGTGAGTGGAAGACCGATGACTATAATTACCGCGTAGAACTTGAGACATTTACGAATCTCTCAGACCTTGAAACTCTTCCTGTAGGAGCAAATGCCGAAGGAGACATCATCCAATTTGGTGATGTCGCGACTATCAATGAAACGTTCAAGCCAGTTACAGAGCAAGTTGCCTTTGAAGGGGAAGAAGCAATCTCGCTTACGTTTTATCTGAAATCAGGAGCAAGTGTGACAAGCGCTCAAACGGAACTCGACAGCTTTGTAGATAGAATGGAAGCAGAGCTGCCAGACGGTGTAGAAATGACGTTATTGTACACCCAGGCAGATCTTGTAAATGAGCTGTTCCGTGACCTTGCGATTTCATTTGCGATCGCCGTTGTCTCCGTATTAATTGTTTGTTCACTGGGGCTTAATGTCTCAACAGCGTTAAGTGTGGCTCTAGCGATTCCTGTCTCTTTAAGCTTAGGAGCGATCATTCTGCCATTTATCGGCGTCGACTTAAACCAAATCTCCTTGATTGCCTTTATTATTGCCTTGGGAATATTGGTCGATGATGGAATTGTAGTCAATGAGAACATCGAACGCCGCTTACGTATGGGTGATAAGCCGATGGAAGCTGCAATTAACGGAACGAAGGAAGTGGCAGTATCTGTACTGACATCAACATTAACCGTTGTGTTCACATTCATGCCGCTCCTGCTTCTGCCAGGAGGCGCCGGTGGATTTATCCGCCCGCTGCCAGCCGTGTTAATTGCGACAATGATCGCATCGACACTCGTGGCATTATTCTTAATACCAATTTACCGAACCATCCGTGAAAAAACGGCTTCGCCTACTACAAGAACCGAGAGGAAGCCGGCCGGATTTTTAGGTGGCACGTTTGATAAGGCTGCTGGCTTCTACGGAAATCGAATGATGAGAGGCGTCACAAAGCGCCCGCTCTTAGTTGTAATCACTGGGTTCCTGCTCGGAACAGCAGCATATGCGCTGATTCCGTTTATCCCGCTTGAGTTTTTCCCAGACACAGACCGTGAGGAAGTATTTGTTGAGGTAACCTTGCCTGAGGGAACAGGACTATCTGCTACTGAAGAGCAAGCAAGAGAAATCGAAGCATGGCTGTATGATGTCGATCATGTCCGTTCGGTTTCAACCTATGTCGGAACAGATATCCCGCGCCTGTTTGGGGCAGGAAGAGGCGGAGCAGCTGGTGAAAATGCAGCGAACTTCCTTGTGTTCATAGACCGCGAGCAATTCTCGACACGCGAGACAATGAACGAGTGGAACGAAACGATGCCAGACGCGTTCCCTGAAGCCTCTAATATTAATGTATCGATGATTGAATCCGGTCCGCCAGTCGGCGCGCCGATTGCGATAGAAGTGAGCGGCGAAGAGTTTGACACGCTCCGTGAAATGGCTGATGAAGTGAAAGAAATCCTTGCTTCCACAGAAGGGGTCGCAAGCGTTGATGATGATGTCGGTGAAGATGTAGAAACGATCCAAGTCACACCAGACCGTGACGCGCTTGAAGAGAACGGAGTCGCAAGTGATGATCTTGCAACGGCGCTGCGTCTAGTCGGAGAAGGCTTGCCGCTTGGGCAGCTCCAGCAGCCGGGTGAGTTGATTGATATGCGCATGGTTTATGCCAATACAGGGCCTCTATCAGTTGATGTGCTAGATGAGATCACGGTAGAAGGCATCACTGGTGAACGACTTGCTGTCAGCGACCTTGTCACAGTTGATGAGGTCACCACAGAGCCGCGTATCCCGCATGCGAATACGGTGCCGACGATTACAGTACGTGCGTATCCAAGTGATCGTTCTAGTGATGAGATCTTAGCCGATGCTCGTGCAGACCTTGATGCAGTCACTGCAGACAACGCTGCATACTCGCTGTCAATCGGCGGAGAAACTTCTGCCCGTACAGATGTGTTTATTGATATCGGTCAAATTTTCATCGTCGTTGTATTCTTGATCTTAATTGTCATTGCGATTCAATTCTACTCGCTGACGTTGCCAATTTTGATTTTAAGTACGGTGTATTTAGCGATTGCCGGAGCATTGATCGGCTTATTCCTTACCCAGACCGGGCTCGGCTTTATGTCGATGATGGGAGCCGTCAGTCTAGCCGGAATTGTCGTCCGAAATGGAATTGTCTTAATTGAGTTTATTGAGCAGCGAAGAAAAGATGGAATGGATGCCCGTGAAGCTGTCATGATGGCAGCCAAGCAGCGCTTCCGCCCGATCGTCTTGACCTCACTCACATCGATTGCCGGCTTATTGCCGATTGCCCTCGGCAACAGCACGCTATTCAAGCCGCTCGGTATAGCGATCGTCTCAGGACTGATCTTCTCCACACTGCTCACATTGTTTATCGTGCCTGCACTGTACTTGCTGCAGTCGAATGCACGCCAGCGAATCCGCGCTAGACGCGAGAGGAGAGCAGTGTAGGAAGGAACCCGCGCCCCAAAGGCGCGGGTTTTTGTGTGGTGTTGTACGGCTGTGTGCTGAGCATTGGCCGAGTGCCGAGCGGAGAGCATTGGCGCAATGATCGCCGAGGTGAATACAATTTGATGCTGAACCGACGCATAAAAGGCGTGAACCGACGCAATAAGAGGAGAGTGACGCAATTAGTCCGTGAACCCACGCATATCGCGGCCGAAATGGCGCGATATTCTCTGCACTCACGAAATAACAGTGGTAACCGGCGCAATCCCCGCCGCAACAAACGCTCCAGCAACTCTCGAATAGTCTCTTTATAAAAACTTCCTACCGCCAAAATGTTATCTTCATGAAACTTTAGTGTTAACAATTGATAAATATTAACTAAAAAATCGTACATTTGTCTAATAGTGGAAATTAATGCTCGTATGCGAAGCTAGAATAGTGAGTTTTCCTACTATTCTCAAAATAAAAGGAGTGTTGTTATGAAGAGGCTTTTAGGTATAGTGCTTATCGTGTTCTTGCTGGGACAAGGATTTATGTTTGCTGGTCCATCAGCGGAGGCTTCGTCTACGATTGTCGATGAAAACGTGTGGGCTGCTCTAGATCGTCATTCATTAGCTGAGGTCATTGTTACATTTGAAGGAGAGGACAAGCCGACTGCTGCTCATTTATCTTTGCTGGAACGTCTTGATATCACATCGGCAGTGTCGCTTAACAACTTGCCGATTGTCGGTGCCCTTCTTACGAAAGGGCAAGTAGAAAGATTAGCGGAGAATGATGATGTGAAGTCCATCTACTTAAATGAGCGGCTTGAGTATTTTAATGCGGATGCTAATGAGATCACGGGTGTAAACAAAGTGAGGGCTGACGAGAATTTTACTGAGCAAAACGGAGGTCTTCCTGTTACTGGAGAAGGTGTCGGTGTTCTAGTCAACGATAGCGGCGTCGATGGTACACATGGTGACCACACGTTTAAAAAGAATCTCGTGCAAAATGTGTTAGGAACTTCTTATTTATCAAGCACAGGTATTATCCCAATTTCTTATATAGAGAATATCATTAACACAGATACCAATTCAGGACACGGGACTCATGTGGCTGGGACAGTTGGCGGTACGGGAGTGATGTCTGGCGGGAAATATGCAGGGGCAGCACCTGGTGCTGATCTAATCGGATACGGCTCAGGGGCTGTACTGCTCGTCCTTGATGGTATTGGCGGATTTGATTATGCTCTTGAACATCAAGATAAGTACAATATTCAAATCATCACGAACTCATGGGGCGGATCTGGGGACTTTGATCCTCATCATCCAATTAATGTGGCAAGCAAGAAAGCCTATGATGCCGGGATTACGGTATTATTTGCAGCTGGAAATGAAGGTCCAGAAGAAAATACACATAACCCATATGCAAAAGCACCTTGGGTCATCTCGGTTGGTGCTGGTGAGAAGGATGGCAGCCTTGCTGACTTTTCATCAAGAGGCTCTGATCAAGGGGGAACGTTTGAAATGGATGGTGAGCAGTGGACATGGAAAGATGAGCCGACTGTTGTAGCACCAGGTGTCGATATCATCTCAACACGAGTACTTTCACCTTTATCGGTCATCTCTGCGCCAAAAGATATTCAATTAATTGAAGCGAGATATTTACCGTTTTATACAACGATGAGCGGCACATCGATGGCAACACCGCATGTAGCAGGTATTGCTGCCCTGCTGCTAGAGGCAAATCCTTCGCTTACTCCAAGTGAGGTGAAAGAGATATTACAAGAGACGGCGACACCGATGCCAGGTTATGAGTCATGGGAAGTCGGAGCTGGATATGTGAATGCATATGATGCGGTGGAAGCAGCTTTTGCTCAATGATTGTATGAGGCTGATCCTTTTTAGAGGGTCAGTCTTTTTTTGGTTTTTGGAGCTGGGTGAAGTGGCGCAATCTGTCCCCCTTGTTGTTCCATCATCCACCTAATAACTTGGACTATATAATTACTCATTTTATAAAGAATTTATAAAATATCGGGACTTTTGTTGAAACTATTTTCCAATTTATGCGTAAATAGGAGAGGTGTTTATAAACTGACTAAGGATATAGGGGGAGTGCAGCATGTCTGAAACTGCATTAGAGAACAAACCAGAATTGCCGAAGGGTGAAAAGCCATCCATCTTTAAATTTATTACGGAGCCACAGGAGCAGTTCCGTCGTATGCGTGAGAATCCAAAGGTCCTTGTACCGCTTCTTATCGTGACAGCAGTGTATGCCTTGTGGGCTGCCTTGTTTTCGTTTTTAGCTGATTTTCAATTGATGATGGGAGATCTCTCTGCTGAAGATATGGCTATGATTGAAGGAGCAGAAACAGCTATTCGTGTGTCCACTTTTGTCACGTCACTCTTAATGCCTGTGATTGGCGGGGTGATCGGTGCCTTTATCATGTGGATTGTGGTGAAGCTGACTGCGGGTGATGCGACATTTAAGCAGTTGTTTTCATTAAATGTATTTATTATGTTCATTGGAGGAATTGGATTAGTCCTAAATAGCATTTTGACGTTAGCGTTGAATTTAAATCCTGCTCAGATGATTACGGGGCTGACCGTATTTTTTGATCCATATGATCCGATGTACTCGCTTGTCAGCTTGTTTGAAGTGTTTTCGATTTGGAGCATTATTCTAATGGCCATGGGTCTGCGTATTGTCGCTTCAATGAAACCCGTTACTGCTTGGGTTGTGACGCTGATCATTACGGTAGGTGCTGCATTAATCGGATTTTTAGCGGCTGGAGTGTAGGTGAAATTGATGAAAAAGAAAGTTTGGATTGGGTCGGCTATTGTCCTGTCGGTAATTCTTTTTACAGCGATCGCTGTCGTGCAGTCACAGGGGAGTGACACGTTCGACGTAGAGGCGGCTGCTCCTGAGATTCAAACGGTGAAGCATGAAATCATGGTGCCGGGTGAGATGGAGTTAGCAGAAATGGAGCACATTCGAATACGAGCGGAAGAAGACTATACGTTACTGGTCGAGGAAGGTGACACAGTTGAGGCTGGAACTCCATTGATTGAATACACAAGTGAGGATCTTGAGTTTGAATCAGAACAGCTCGCCATTCAAATTGAAGCAGGTTACTTACGGATTAACCAAGTCGGAAAGCAAGAAGACCGTCTTTCAGATGAACGAAATAAGCTTGCAGATGATGTAGGCCGAGAAGAGGCGAGAGATCATTTTCGCTCTGAGCATGAGCAGCTTGACTATGAGAAACGCGCAGCAAACCTTGACCTTAGACAGCTGTTAAAGCAAAAAGAACAGCTTGAAAATCGTACGAAAAATCTAACAGAAGAAAGTCCGATTGCGGGTGTCGTCCTAAAGATTGATGAAGGGACAGAAGCGCAGGTGACGATCGCTTCGACAGAGTCGTTTATAGCTAGCGGAGATCTATCTGAATATGACTCCCTTGAAATTAAGGAAGGACAGAAGGTAGGCATTACGTCCGATGCCATTCTTGATCAAACGTGGACGGGTGTGATCGATCAGATTGATTTTCTCCCTTCGCAAAATGAACTAGATGGAACAGGAATTAAGTATCCGTTCACCGTAAAAGTAGAAGAAGGGGACACAAGCTCTCTGCGTCCTGGGTACCAGGTGATTTTAAATGTCGTGTCAGATGAGAGAGAAGCCCTAACGGTGCCGATTTCAGCGGTGCGGCAGCTTGATGATACGGCCTATGTGTACACCATTGTAGAGGGGGCAGCAGTGGAGCGGGAAGTGGAGCTTGGTATGACTTCTGATGGCCGTTATGAAATTCGGTCTGGCCTTAGTGAGTCTGATCAAATCATCAGTGACATTCCAGAAGGGCTTCGTGATGGATCGGAAGTGATTGTCCTTGATTAAGCTGGAGGGTATTACGAAAAGCTATCGTGTTGGGGCAGAGGATACGACGATTTTAAAAGGAATTGATCTTGACATTGAACGGGGAGATTTTCTAGCGATTATGGGCCCGTCTGGATCTGGAAAATCAACGCTGATGAATATCATTGGCTGCCTCGATCCCCCTAGCACCGGCCACTACTTTTTAAATGGAGAAGACATCTCGAGTTATGATGAACAGGGGCTTGCGAAAGTACGTAATCAACAAATCGGCTTTGTGTTTCAACAGTTCCACCTCCTGCCAAGATTAACTGCGAAGAAAAATGTAGAACTGCCGATGATTTATGCAGGTCTCTCAAAAAAAGAGCGTGAAGAACGGGCTGAGGAGGCACTTAGTCTTGTTGGACTGAAAGATCGAATGGATTATCTCCCTAACTCGCTTTCTGGCGGGCAAAAGCAGCGTGTCGCCATTGCGAGATCACTTGTTAATGAACCGTCGATCATTTTAGCCGATGAGCCAACAGGAGCTCTTGATACAAAGACGAGTGAAACAATTATGGATTTGTTGACAGAGCTAAACGAAGGCGGGACAACGATTGCGCTTGTCACTCATGAGCCGGAGATTTCTGAGTACACAAAGAGAACCATCTATGTGCGGGACGGCGAGTTAACGTCGCATGTGAGCCGTGAGAGGGGGTAGAGCCAGTATGAGTGTAAAAGAAAATATTTTAATGGCAATCAACTCGATAAAAGCTCATAAGATGCGCTCTGTTCTCACGATGCTTGGGATCATAATTGGGGTAGCCGCGGTCATTATTGTCGTTGCGATCGGTCAGGGCGGCGAGGAAATGTTGAAGACCTCGATTGCAGGAGAGGGGAATACATCAGAAATTTTCTATATGCCATCGGATGAGGAGATGCAGACGAATCCGAATATCTGGAATGAACCTGCGTTTACCCTGGAAGATATCCGTGAAATTGAGACGGTTGATGGCATTGCAAATGTAGTCGCGACAAGCTATGAACATAGCTCTATCCGTTACCAAACAGAAACAAGTGATGCTTCCGTTAATGGAATCAGCGAAACGTATCTGGATGTTCACCAGCTCAATGTGGCAGAAGGATTTTCACTGCAGCCAGCCGATTTTCTCGGTGGACGTCGAGTAGCTTTAATCTCAGATTCTCTTAATGAAGAGCTGTTTCCCGAGCAGTCGGCGGTAGGCGAAGTGATACGTGTGGCTAATCAGCCGGTGGAGGTTATCGGTGTACTTGAAGCACCGAGTGGATTGTTTGCCTTTGGTATGCAGGAAGTTTATATGCCATGGGAGACGTGGCGGACGGTCTATAGTAAGAGTGAATTCAATCAAGTGACGATTCAAGCGGAGTCGCTTGAAGAGCTGCAGGCAGCAGGAGAAGAAGCTGTACAACTGTTGAATGCAAGAAAGAATACAGAAGAGGCCTATCAAGTAATGAATATGGAAGAGATTGCAGAGGGGATTGGTCAGATCACACGTATTATGACAATGATTATAGGCGGCATAGCAGGGATCTCTCTTTTTGTCGGCGGAATTGGTGTCATGAATATTATGCTCGTATCTGTAACAGAGCGAACGCGCGAGATCGGGATTCGTAAGTCACTCGGTGCAACCCGCCAGCAAATTCTCATTCAATTTCTCATTGAATCGATCATCCTGACGTTAATTGGCGGGATCATCGGTATCCTTTTAGGCGGAGGGATCTCTACTCTGATTTCCTTCTTTGCTGGATGGCCATCGCTTCTTTCATGGCCGGTCATCATCGGAGCACTATTATTCTCGATGATATTAGGCATTGTATTCGGCTTGCTTCCAGCGAACAAAGCGGCGAGATTGAATCCAATTGAGTCGTTGAGATATGAATAGATAGTTAGGAGGCATTGACTGAGTCAATGCCTCTTGTTGTATTTTCACAAGTATTGGCCGAATGCGGATGGGAGAGAGCGGCGCAATTACCGCCGAAGTGAATACAATTCACCGCTGAACATACGCATAAGCAGCGTAAACTGACGCAATCAGAGGAGAGTGACGCAAATAGACTGGAACCCGCGCATATAGCGGCCGGAGAGGCGCGATTAGCTTCAGAAAGGACGCAATTACAGCGGCAAAAGACGCAATCCAATTAGAGAGACCTCCATCCATTTTCTGAAAACTAAGAATAATTCATAAGTCATTTCTTTCTGAACCAAGGTCGTATATAGTACTATTTATCTGGTATTTTAGAATTAATGTGGAAGTCTTACATATTCTTGAGTGCCAAAATTGAACGAATTAAAAGAATGAGAGGAATTGCTGATGAGTCGCTTACTGAAACTACTTAAAACGTTAAAGATGAAATTGATTATTTCTTTTACCCTTATTCTCATTATCCCTTCGGTCGTTATCGGAATGTTAGCTTATAATGCTGCAAAAGGTGCGGTGGAAGAAGAAATCATTTCCGCTGGTAAACAAGATGTAAATCTATTAAACTCAATCATCACCAACACGATTGAGCCTAAAATCAATGATATGAATGTGTTTTCTGAATCAGTCACATCAGACCTTTATGACGGTACGGAGAGCCCTGAGTTAAGAGAGAAATTTGCACAATATGCAGCCCTCCACCCTGAGGCGACAAGTATATTTGTGGGGACAGAAGAAGATGGATTATTTATTCAAGAGCCTGCCGTAGCGATGGATCCTGATTACGACCCAAGAGAGAGAGACTGGTATATTGATGCCATGTCAAATACAAGTGATGTCGTTATATCTGAACCCTACATTGCCGCAGGAACAGATGATATGGTTATTACGGTATCAAAAGCTCTGCAAGACGGTTCTGGTGTTGTAGCTGTTAGTGTAGACCTAACACACCTTCAAGAGCTGGCTAATTCAGTCCAGATAGGGAATCAAGGGTACGCGATCTTATTAGATGATAACCAAATGTACATTGCCCATCCTTTTGAGGAGGGCGGAACACAGGCAACTCAAGCTTATTATAAAAATTTATACACTCAAGAGATTGGTGAATTTCCTTATGAGTTAAATGGTGATTCTAAGCACATGGTTTTTGTCACAAATGATATGACAGGATGGAAAGTTGCGGGCAATATGTATGAAGAGGAAGTAGACGAAGCAGCCTTCCCTATTTTTCTCACAACCATTGGTGTTATTGCAATGGCCTTAGTAGTAGGCGGTGTATCTGTATATTTTGTAATCCTTTCAATTATTAAACCGATTAGAAAACTAACTGATTCTGCAGTGACAGTGAGCAAGGGCGATCTTACTGAGGAAATCACCATCCATTCAAATGATGAAATTGGTCAATTGGCTTCAGCTTTTAAAGGAATGCAGATGAGTCTTAAAGAATTAATAAATGAAGTTGACTCAAAAACGGACTTAGTAGCGGCTTCAGCAGAAGAACTCACAGCAAGTTCAGAAGAAACGAGTGCTGCTACTTCACAAGTGGCTAGTTCCATACAAACAGTTGCCAGCAGTGCGGAAAGTCAAACAAACGGAATCGAAAAGAACTCACAATCCATCGAAGAACTGACGGTGGGTGTTGGGAGAATCGCTGAGAGTTCAATGAGTGTAGCTGAATTAACTCAACAAGCTACATTGCAGGCAGAGGAAGGAAATGAAGCCATTCAAAATACGATTAAACAAATGAATTCAATAGAGGCTTCTGTAACTGAATCAAATACTATGATTCGGTCATTATTTACACGCTCAAAAGAAATCACTTCAATTTTAGATGTCATAACAGGAATAGCAGAACAAACCAATTTACTTGCTTTGAATGCTGCAATAGAAGCAGCTAGAGCAGGTGAACACGGGAAAGGGTTTGCGGTTGTAGCTGGTGAAGTTCGGAAGCTTGCCGAGCAATCTCAAGACTCAGCTAAACAAATTTTTGAATTAATTCAAGGAATACAAAAGGATACAGAAAGCTCTGTAGAAGTGATGTCAAAAGTAACACATAATGTAAAAGATGGAATGACAATCTCTCACGATGCAATGGAAAAGTTTGCAGAAATCTTATCCAGCATGAGGTCCATTACGCCGCAAATGCAAGAGGTCTCTGCTACAGCTGAGCAGATGTCAGCAGGAATACAAGAAGTGAATGCAACAACCAGTGAATTAGCGGGTATTGCCAATAATAACGCGGCAACATCTGAAGAAGTGGCTGCAACAACAGAGGAGCAGTTAGCTGCAATGGAAGAGGTAGCTAGCTCAGCCAAATCTCTTTCTGAAATGGCTGAGGAATTAAAAATGCTGCTATCTAAATTTAAAGTGTAAACAGAATAGCTATTCTAATTAATATAACCCTGTCCTTCTTATGATCTTGATTGGATAGGGTTATTTTTTGTGAGGTTCGAGTAAAACTGTGAAACTTCTCTCACCAACTAACGTAAACTATCCTATAAGAACGGAGGGACCAACATGGAAGCCATCTTTATGCTGACCGTTTTCTTACTGATATTCGGCGGCTTTATTTTAAACGTTATCACAAGTATCTGGTGTTACCGCAACTTGATTACCACCGAATTTTAAATAAAGTAGCAGATAAAGCCATTACAAAAAGAGCGAAGGCTAAGATTAAAGCGAGCCGGCCTTTAACCAATAAAAAAAGAATTGAACATTTATTAGAGGAGGTCCGAGAAGCGGTTCAAATTCTCAAAATCTCATCTAGTGTGCCGATTCATTCTCTTGATGAGATGAGCGGCTACTTAGAACAGATCAATAAAGGACTGTTCCTGCGTCCTGATCAGTTGACGATTGTTCTATCTTTTTTAGATCATTGTCGTAAATTAAAACGGTTTATGCAGGACAAAGAATTTACCGCTCCGCTTATTACAACGTATGCATGGTCCATTAATGATTTAGGTGAGCTTGAACAGGAGGTATCCCGCTGCATCACACCATAGATACGAAGCAAAAAAGCTACGAAAAACAAATCATTATCAACAAGCATGCGAGAAAAAAGCCAACAACGAAGAAGAAGGATCAAGAGGCTGTAAGGAGCTTTGTTCAAGGAGATACAGTTCGTCTGTCCTCAACAAACGAATTGGGGATTGTCTACAAAGGACCGGATGAGGCAGGAAATTATATGGTGCAAGTGAAAGAAGAAAAGCAGACGGTCAACCATAAGAGACTGACTCTACAAGTTTCAGCCAATGAACTCTATCCTGAAGACTATGATATCGACATCATTTTCAAATCAAAGGAATATCGTAAAAAGAAGCATCAACTGGGAAGGAAGCATGTAGAGGGCTTAACGATCGACGAAGAAGAATAATGATTATTTTGCTCAAAAACCGGGTATATAAAGAGGGTGACTATTGAGGTAGAGGAGCGGATAAAGATGACTGAGAATATTTACGGAAATACCCCTCCATTTTTAGGAGCGATTAATGGAACGACGGAATCAACGGAAGACTCGGATGTATTAATCTACGGTGTCCCTTGGGAAGGTGCTGTTACATGGGGCGATTACACAGGCTGTGAGTTGGGGCCGAAAGTAATGCGCTTATGCTCAGGCCGATACAGCGGATACTTGCCTGAGCTTGATCATATCGATGTATTCGAGCACTTGAAGCTTGCGGATATGGGCGATGTGGATGTCGTTCCTGCAGATGTAATTGAGACGATGAACCGGATTGAGTCGTTTTCAGGCGATATGTGGGATTCCGGAAAATTCCCGCTCGCGCTTGGCGGCGACCACGGCATCACCTACCCGATTGTTAAAGCATTAACCGAGCGCACGGGTAAGAAAGTCGGCATTCTTCACTTAGATGCTCACTATGATAATATGCCGCATCACGACGGTGATAAATATGCCCGTTCGACACCATTTGCGAGACTTTATGAGCTTGATGGTGTCAGAAATGAAAGCTTAATTCATGCCGGAATCCACGGACCGCGCAACAAGCCAGAGAGCGGCAAGTTTGCACGAGAGGCTGGTGCGAAGACGGTTACGATCAATGATATCCGCGAAGCAAAGGATATTCGTAAGCTTGCGGCAGACTTGTATGACCAAGCAAGCGAAGGTGTAGATGTTGTCTACCTTTCAGTATGCAGTGACGTACTCGACTTTGCCTTTAATCCAGGTGGGCCAGTTGACGGAAACGGCCTCACGTCATATGAGCTGCTTACGTTAATTTATGAATTTACAAAGCGCGGCATTGTTGGGATGGACTTTGTTGAGGTGTACCCGCAGCAGGACCCAACGAATGTATCCAGCCACTTTGCTTCGATGATTGCTCTTTACGCCCTAGCAGGTGTGGTGGAGCACCAGAAGAAATAAATTGGGTGCTGAACCCCTCTTCTTAATGAAGAGGGGTTTTCCCTTTGATTGTCGAGATGGGGAAAGCTTGATATAATCGGTTGGGAGTTTGTTGAATTTTGTAAAAAGAGAGAGTGACATAAAGTGGGGGATTCGGTTGTTATTTAATTCATATGAATTTTTGTTTGTGTTTCTGCCAATCGTCTTTCTCTTCTATTTCGTTTTTAATCGATGTGGATGGATTACATTTAGCAAAGGGTGGCTCGTTGTTAGTTCACTCTTTTTTTATAGCTGGTGGAATGTTTTATATTTGCCATTGATTTTAGCCTCAATGGCGATGAACTTTTTGATTGGACGTGCTCTAGTATCTGATCGCAAACCCGCCATTCGAAAAGCTCTTGTTACACTAGGGATCATTGGAAATATAGCTTTACTTGGCTACTTTAAATACTCGGATTTCTTTATTGGAACGGTCAATACGCTGCTGGATGCGAACTGGGCCTTGCTGGAGTTAACACTTCCTCTTGCGATCAGCTTTTTTACGTTTCAACAGATAGCCTTTTTGGTTGATGCTTACCGGGGCGAGACAAAGAATTACCGTTTGCTTGATTATGCGCTTTTTGTCACGTTTTTCCCTCAGTTGATCGCGGGCCCTATTGTTCATCATAAAGAGATGATGCCTCAATTTGAAGACGTCCAAAATCGATGGATTAATCCAAAGCATATGGCTATGGGGATTTTTATTTTCTCGATTGGACTATTTAAAAAAGTGGCGATTGCAGATACGTTTGCCCAGACAGCGACAAACGGTTTTGATGTACGTGAGTCGTTAACCTTTCTAGAAGCGTGGCTCGTATCTTATTCGTACACGTTTCAGTTGTATTTTGATTTTAGCGGCTATGCTGATATGGCGATTGGCCTTGCACTCCTATTTAATATCAGCTTGCCTGTAAACTTCTTATCTCCTTATAAGTCTCTTAGTATTCAAGAGTTTTGGAGAAGGTGGCATATGACTCTTGGGCGTTTTCTTACCCATTACCTGTATATCCCGCTTGGTGGAAATAGGCGGGGGAAAGTAAGAACGTACGTAAATTTGTTCATTGTCTTTTTTGTGAGCGGAATTTGGCATGGGGCTGGCTGGACGTTTGTGCTATGGGGAGTGCTTCACGGTGTGGCGATGATGATCAATCGCCTGTGGCAGCAACTCGGGTTTAAGATGAATAAGGTGTTAGCTTGGTTTATTACCTTTCAATTTGTTAATTTTGCCTGGGTGTTCTTTAGAGCAGAGAGCTTTGAGGATGCGTTGAAAGTATTAAAAGGAATGGCTGGGTTCTCAGGGTTTGCGCTTCCTGAATGGGCAGCGGAGCAGATGGCTTGGTTTACGTTTGCGGCTGAGTTTCAAATGGCTGAGGCGGACTTTTATTGGGGGCTTGGTTTAACAGCAGCGGCATTTATCGTCGTTTTAACATGGCGAAACTCAATTGAGAGAATGGAAGCTTTTAAACCGAATTTTTATCATGTGTTGATTTGTGCAGCGGCATTAATCTACAGTATTTTAAGCTTATCTGAAGTGAGTGAGTTTTTATATTTCAATTTCTAAGTGTGGTGGTTATGGATGGGTGTCTATAAGGCTTGGCTCATAAAGCTTGCAGCCGTATGTGTGGTACTGGTTATGCTTGTTGGAGGATTTAATTATATGGTGGATCCATTATGGGCGTTTGATCATGCCAACCCATTTAATGATCGGCAAGACAGTATTAATGAGCGGGAGCAGAAATCACTTCACCTTGCCTATACCGATCAAGAGTACAATGCCCTTCTGCTTGGAAGCAGCCGCTCAACAGTTGTGGATCAGCATCAGTTTGAAGGCGTGAAAATGTTCAATTATTCCGTTCCTGCGGTTTCGATTGAAGAGTTTAATGAATATATTCATTTTGCTAAAAAACATGGGCATGAACTTGAACTGATCGTGCTCGGGCTTGATTTTTTCACAACGAATGAAACAAGGAAGCAGACAGAATTTCCAAGCGAGTATTTTGAAACGGTGGAAGATCCGCTTCATCGCTTTAAGACGTTATTATCAATGGATACATTTGAATATTCCTACAAGAATGCTTGGTCATCTTTAATCGATACCGAACAATTTGTGAGGCGTTATGACAGGCACCACACGGCTGAGTTTCAGCAGATCAGTCAAGAAGATAAGGACGAGCTGATTAAAGGTGACTTAAGACGGTATAAAGGGATCCATTATGCTCCTAGTTATCAATACCATTCTGGATACAAGAATCAATTGCAGCAAATGGTCGATGAAAATCCGGATACTGACTTTATCGTGTACGTAACACCGGTAACTGAGCCGCTGCTTCGTTTATTGTATGAACAAGAACGGCTTCCAGATTACACGCATTGGTTAAGGGAGATTATCGAGGTGTTCGGCGGTGTATATAACTTTATGACGATAAATGAAGTGACGACGAATCTGGATCGTTTTTATGATGCTCATCATTTTTATGCCGAAGTTGGAGATGGGATAGCAGCACGTCTTCAAGATGAAGAGGTTGAAGAAGCTGATTTTGGCGAGTGGGTAACAGAAGAAACATTCGAAGATCATATTGAAGAAGTACGGCAGTCGCTCGAAGCAGAGGCCCAGTAAGGGATTCTGCTTTTTGATCAAATAGTTTAAGGTTTTTTCACCAATTTGTAAAGTGTCTCTAGTCAGTATAATTTTAGTAAAAAACTAATTCTTTTATCCTGTATACAAAGTCTGTTATGAGAGAGTAAACTACGGTAGAAATCATTACTTGAAAAAGGAAGAAGGATGAAAGAGTTGAAAAAGATTTTTACGCTGTTTTTAGCTGTATTACTCTCGTTCACTGCCATTGTACCAATGTCTGCTTCTGCACAGACTCGTGATTTTGACAGCTACTTTTTATTTGATGTGTGGGATCACTGGGGTGCTGATCAGCTAGATGATTTAGTGAACGCTGATATATTTGGCGGCTATAAAACGAGCCAAGGTGATTATGAATTTAGACCAAATCGTACGATTACGCGTGCTGAGTTTGCAGCGATTATCGTTCGTTCCCTGCAGTTAACTAGAAAAAGTGCAAGCACAAGCTACCCTTTTACAGATGTACCAGCGAACCATGCCCTGCGTAATGAGATTGCGATTGCTAGTGATCACGGAATTATTGCTGGTCTTGGCGGGGGTAAATTTGGTCCAAACCAAAATGTAACTCGTGAACAAATCGCATCTATGATTGTACGTGCTTTCTCAGATACGATCAGCTTTACAGGCGGTACAGCAAAGAACTTCACAGATGTTCCGGCTGGCCACTGGGCTGCAGCAGATATCAAAAAAGCAAGCTCGATTGGACTTGTGAGCGGTGTAAGTCAAACAACTTTCGGTATGGGCCGTGCTGCTACACGCGGTGAGGCAGGAGTGCTTCTGCACCGTGCATTAAACCGTGAAACGAAAAATCTTACAAGTGCAGATACTCTTGTCTCACTTGCAAATTCATACCAAACAAGCTTGTTTTCTTTAGATAATGCAACTAAAGCACAGCTTACAAACCATATCAACACGTACTATACAGGATTCCAAAAAGCGTTTGCAACAGAAATCTATGAATATGGTTATTTAGCTGATATGAATATTACAGGTGAGCTGACTTTCACTGTGAAGAGCAACCATACGCGCTTTGCTCAAGTTAAAGGGACAGGGGCAACAATGACGTTTGAGTACTACGATCCAGATAAAAGACGTGATGTGGTAGAAACAGTCGATTATGAGCCGACATTCTACATGAAGAAAATCGGTTCAAGCTGGAAAATCTATTATGTAGAAGATTTTTCATTTGATTTTGAAGAAGATTATTTATATTAAGAACGAAAGCTGTGTAGAAGGTTATACCAATCTTCTACACAGCTTTTCTTTTTGCTCTACTACTTGAAAATAATTCTATATATTTCTACTATTTTCCTGTAAACTAGGGTAGATAGACTATTTAAACTAGTACACTGTAGGAGGGTAATCATGTTCAGACGCAGCAACAAAACGTTTCTACTATTTATGATTGTCTTATTAGTGAGCTCCTTAATCGCACAGCCAGTCTCAGCGGCTATAACGACAGGTGACTCGAACCAAGAAAGACTTGAGAAATTACTAGGTGATTTAGGAATAGAATCAGATGAACTTGTTTCCTCGAATCGAGTAAAGAATGAAGAGTTAAGACCGAGTGAGGATACATTAGTCATTAAGTATTCGGAGGCGATTTCTAATGCCGATCACCAAAAGGCGGGAGCGACTCTTCAAAAGCGTATTCCGACGCTGGGATATGATGTTGTAAAGGTCCGCGGCGGAATGAAGCTTGAGCAGGTGGCGAAGAAATACGCAGCCCTTGATTCAGTGATCAGCGTGCAGGCGAGTGTACCTTTTCAACAGCTGGCTGTCACCGATCCGAAAGCTTCATCTATGTATCATTTAAATGAACTTGGGATCGAGGAAGCACTTAAGCTGACAGGTGATCATGCGGTAACGGTCGGGGTAATCGACAGCGGCTTAGATCGTAATCACCCTGAATTAAAACATGCTCTAGTTGGTGAATACAATGTCCTTGACCCATTGAAGCGTCCGCAGATTGATTCACACGGTACGCATGTTGCCGGAATTATTGCGGGTGAAAAAGGAAATGAAGTTGGCGGTTATGGAGTTTATCCAGATGCTGACATTTATTCTATTGATGTATTTAACCGCAGTATGTTCACATCTGACTTCACAATTGCCGAAGGGATTCTTCATGCAGTTGAGAAGGATGTTGACGTCATTAATATGAGTATTGGTTCGACGATGCCGTCATCCATTATCCAAGATGCGATTGATGTTGCTGTTGAAGCAGGAATTGTATTAGTAGCTGCTGCAGGAAATAATGGCTCTACCATTAAAAGCTATCCCGGGGCGTATGCGGGGGTTATTAATGTCGGGGCGACTGATCAAGCAAATGAGCTTGCATGGTTCTCAAGCTATGGACCTGCTCTTGATGTGGTAGCACCAGGAAACCAGGTATATGCACCGATGTTTGATGTGGATAAGCACTCTACATTTGAAGAGATGTCAGGTACATCGATGGCTTCTCCGATTGTTGCAGGGGTTGCTGCGATGTTGAAATCAAAGTATCCTGACCTTACTTCGTATGAGGTGATGTATATCCTGCAACAGACAGCAACAGATCTTGGCGCAAAAGGGTATGATACAGAGTTTGGTTTTGGTATGGTCAATCCAAAAGGAGCTTTATCATTTGACGTTTCAAAACTGCCAAGTGCTGGCGGTGAGTCAACATCAACGTTGTCTTTTACAAATGACAAAGCAAAAGCTGAAGGTTCGTTTAAAAACATGGCTGACAAGTATTTGTACCGCATTGATGTCCGCGAAGGCGAGCTGCTTCAGTTTAAATTAGAAGGTTCTGCTTTATATGATTTAGCGATTGAGCTGACGTATGAAGGAAGCGACGAGGCACCAATTGTAATCGATAAAGTGCGTGAAGGAGAAATAGAAGCAGTTCTTCATGAGGCGCTGATGGATGGAACAATTGTTGCTGCTGTTTATGACACAAATGAACATTATCGGAATGACTCAACGCACACGTTCACACTAGAGGTAGAGCGTGCGGATGAGTACTTAGAAGATGGTCTAACTGTAGATTCACCAATTGAGATTAATCGTTTCCCGTTTACTACAGCAAAAGATGTCGCTGGGCCGCTTTATTTAGCTGGTCCTGAGGGAGATCAAGATTATTTCCGCTTCACATCAGATGAAGGTGAAGTAGTAGAGATCACGATTCCTGGGGTACCTGGAATTGATACGGCGATCAATGTTTATTTTGCAGAAGAATTTGATATGTTCTACGGCGAGCGTGAAGAGTTAGAAGAGTATATGGATATGGAAGATGTTTATTATGACGACTACGGTCCATACCCAATGTATCAGGATCAATCCTATGGTGTTGGAGTAGATACACAGCTTACGTTTGAGACGATTCCAGGTATGGAATATGTCGTAGAAGTAACAACGCGTTCAGCATTTGATTTAGATCCATTTATGTTCATGTTCTTTGATATGTTTGAATTTGGTCCAATGCACGGAGATTCCTCTCATCTTCCTTACCAAATGAATATCCGGGCAAAAGTCCTCCCTGAAGATGAAGACGGTTATCCAAATGATTACGATATGCCGCCATATGATGAAGAATGGACCGAAGAAGAGTTCGAGGATTACAGGACAGCACGTCAAAGCTTTGAAAAGCAGGTGCTTGATTACTTCCAATTAGGATTTGATCTGTACCTTGAAGAAGAAGAGCTTGAGAGCATCATTGGTACAGCAAGAGAACTTGACGTAAACAGCAATCTAGATGGTTATTTCCAAATGTACGGTGACTTTGATTTCTTTACGATTACGCCTGAAATGAATGGCTTATACCAATTGAATTGGAACAAGGCAAATTCATTAAACCCGTTATTAGAAGTATTTAAGTTGAATGAAACAGAAGAAGGAGAGACGTATTTGACGTACCTTACGCAATCAGGAGGGTACAACCTTTTTACGGGTGAAGAATTAGACGGAGAACCTGTGCTTCACCTGGGACTCGAAGAAGGCGCGACGTACTTAGTGGCAATGGGTAATAACGTAGGCTACGGTCAGCCATCGCTTGAAGCATACGAGCTTTCACTATCTATGCTTCGTGAAAATATTGAGGATGCTTACTGGAAAAATGATGACCTGACCAATGCTGCAAAGCTGCCAAACTACGCAATTAATGCCAATCTTTCTATGACAGGTCGTCAAGATGTATTCTATTACAAAGCTAAAGAAGATGGCGTTGCTGGTTTCCATTTTGAAAACCTCCCAGCTTCACAGGCAATTAAAAGCGGTTTACCGGAAAATCTTTTTGAAGATATCCTCCCGTTGATCTTAGTTATTGAAGACACAAATGGTGATGGTGAGATCACTGGGGATGAAGAGCAGCGTATCATGCCGTTTATGCCAATGTATATTGATGAGGCTGAACTGCGAGGTTCGTTCCGTGTTAAATCTGGAGCTGGTTACTTTATTGCGGTAGCCAATGATTCTTTCTTCTCTGGAGAAGATACGCTCTTGACGCCTTATCGTCTGCAAG
The DNA here is from genome assembly GCF_000005825.2 of Alkalihalophilus pseudofirmus OF4. Classification (GTDB taxonomy): domain Bacteria; phylum Bacillota; class Bacilli; order Bacillales; family Bacillaceae_D; genus Alkalihalophilus; species Alkalihalophilus pseudofirmus. The sequence continues at coordinate 3,431,624 of NC_013791.2, read as the reverse complement.
TCTCAGAAATTGATCACACACGTGCACAACCACAAGCATTTCGTGCAGTTGGGGTGAATAGCTGGAGAACTACGGGCTTCTTGCCGGTAGAACATCACAGCGGCAAGGTACACCAAACGCACTCATTCACTGTGAATGAGCCAGGCTATTATACAGCAACATTAGACATTCCTTCTGATTTAGATGGAGTGATAAAAATTATTGATGGTGCCGGACAAACGGTAGCAAGTGCAGATTATTACGGCAAAGGCGATCGTGAATATGTACGAGCAAACTTAGCAAAAGGAACGTACAGCATTGTCGTTCAAGATACAAACGGCGACACAAGCCTGCATCCGTACTATATCAATATCGATAAAAAGTAAGAGAAAAATCCCTCAAGCTTATGGCCTGAGGGATTTTTTTGTTTTATTTAAAACGATCGTTAAGGGAACGGGCGACAAACATAGAAAATTCTGCGCGAGTCGTCTGTTTATTAGGCATGAAGTTTGCCCCTTGCTGTGAGGTGATCCCGTTTTCTGCAAGCTTGTTGATATATTCATACGACCAAGCATTGCGGTTTACATCCGTAAAATGGTGGAAGCGTGCCGGCTCAGCATAGTTAAAGCTCTTGCTAAGAAGAACACTTACCTCTGCTCTAGTAATAGGGTCATTTGGACGCATTTTCTTTTCATAGCCTTGCATAATTTTCTTTTGCTCAAGAGCACGGAGAGCATCATAGGCAAAATGGTTAGCAGAAACATCCGATACTTGTAATGAGTAGGAATCAGTTGCTTTTAATCCGGTAACATTAACAATCATTAATGCGGCTTCAGCACGGGTAATGCTGGCTTGCGGCGCAAATTGATGATTACCTTTACCAGAAATGTAGCCAAGGTTATGAAGGTAGTGGATCGCCTCATAAGCGAAGTGATCATTCGGTACGTCTGTAAAAGAGTCTACTAGTATTGCAGCTTGATTCTCTGCTGCTGGTAGTTTAACCGTATGTTCTGCAAGGGCAGCAGGAGTAAATAGAGTTGCTGCGAGGAAAGAAGTAGCTAAGATTGCTGGCATTGTTTTTTGCTTCATGTAAGTAGGCCTCCAATATGTAAAATTTGACAATGTGTTATTAACTCTACTATATATGAAAACAGGTTGTAATTATAGTAGAAAAAAACAAAATTACACAAATTATGAGCATAAAGTATGGTTTTACCTATTTAATCACAAAGTTTTCCAATAAATCTTTTAAACAACATGGTAATCTTGTAAAATCATAGATGAAATATGACGAAAGATATAAAGAAGAGTTATATTTTGAGAAAATATGATGGAGTGAAGCAAGTGAAACGTTTTATTAGTAAAATAGTTCTAGTCGCTTTGGTGGCCTCATTAGCGGTGCCGGTTGAAGCGTATAGTTATAACGGATTTGGAACGAAAACATCCGCAAAGAAAGAAGATTTAGCAGAAGGAGTTTCGCTTGTAAGAGAGTCTTACAGCGGGAGCGGCAGAAATCAAGCCGTACAAGTATTAGATGTTCAGTACCGTAATCCAAATGTTGGTTTAGAGTTGTATTATCCTACACCAATAGGGCGTGTTCAAACCACTTCTCAGCAAGCGATGGCAAATACATATGAAAACCATCGAGTAGTAGGGGCAGTAAATGCTTCTTTTTACAATATGAGTAATGGTATGCCGGTCAATTTGCTTGTTGAAAATAATAAGATCTTAAACTATGGAGTTCTATCTAATGATCAAGGAGGGCCGGTAAATGCACCATTTGCCTTCGGTGTGAATCGCAACGGGGCTTTAACGCTTACAGACTTTCAGACAAAGGCAACATTTTATGTTAATGGACAAACATATGATTTAGGCTCAATTAACGGTGCTCGCGGGGAAAGGGAAGCTGTCCTTTATACGAGCGGTTATAAAGAGGCAACGACTGGTGCAAGTCAGTGGGTTACAGATATTGTTGTAACAAACACGAATAAAAGTGCTGCGAATTTTTCATTCGGAGATAAGATTACTGGTACTGTTTCAGAGATTCGCAGATTAGGAGAAGGGGCGAATGCAACAATTCCTAAAGATGGATTTGTTATTTCAGCAAATGGAGGACCATTCCGTGATGCATTAACCGGTGTAAGCGTTGGAGATGAATTAACCGTCGAAGCCTCAATTAATGATGCGTGGAGAGATGCAGAGTTTATATTAGCAACAGGACCAACTCTCGTAAGAAATGGGCAAACATCTATTTCTATGAGTACATCAAGTCCTTTTGCTAGAGAGAGAGCACCTCGAACGGCAGTTGGTGCATCAAGTGATGGAACAAAACTTTTCTTAGTCACCATTGATGGCAGGCAGTCTGGCTACAGTAATGGTGTAACGATTCCCGAACTTGCTGCCTACATGCGTTCCATAGGTGCTCATAATGCCATCAATTTAGATGGGGGTGGGTCTACTACAATGGTAGCCCGTTATCCATGGGCTGATCATGTATCTGTAGTTAACCGACCATCTGATCCAGGAGGCAGACAGCGAGCGGTTCCAACTACTTTACAAGTTATATCTAAAGCAGCACCAATTGAAATTACAGAGGATGCTTTAGTGGTTAATGATTTTGATTCGACCACTGGACTCTCAGCAAGTGCAGCGAGAGCAACCGCATCTATTGCAAGAGCAACAAGTTATGAACCAATCCGAATGGGACAGTCTTCTGTGCGCCTGAATTATGATTATACTCAAGGTGAATCAGGTACATCAGCGGCCTACGTGAAATTTGATCAAGCGAAAACGTTATTAGGCAACCCGAAACAAATCGGTATGTGGGCGTATGGTGATGGACGTGAACACTGGTTACGGGCTACATTGCTTGATGGGCAGGGAAATCGTCATACTGTTGATTTTACACAAGAAAACCGATTCAATTGGAGAGGCTGGCAGCATGTCAGAGCTAATATACCTGAAGGCTTGACTGCACCTATCCGCATAGAGCAAGTATATATTGCTCAGCCTACAATTTCTAAGCAAGGTAATGGACGAGTATATTTTGATCATTTAGAAGCGATCTATAACCCATCTTATGAAGTGCAAAGATTCTCTGATGTTAATTCTACTTTTTGGGGTAGAGGAGCGATCTTAAACTTAAGTAATGAAGGAATTATAAGTGGTTTTGATAATGGAACATTTAGACCAAATGAACCAATCACTCGTGCTCAAACAGCCAGCATGATTGCTCGTGCGCTAGGTTTGACAAGCAACGGCAGTCAAACATCTTTAACAGATATAGATCCAAGTTCTACCTATTACTCTACTATACTAGCGGTGGAACAAGCGGGGGTTATGACAGGTAAAACGGCTACAAGGTTTGACCCGAATGCTACGTTAACACGTGCTGAGATGGCAGCTATTCTCCAACGTGCTTATAAACTATCAGGAACCAGCACCTCTCCATTCCCGGATGTGCCTAAAACACATTGGGCTTACGGAGCTATTGATACATTAAAAGCCAATAATATTTCCTCTGGTATGCCTAATGGAAATTATGGTCCTAACCAAGCGACTACTCGCGCTGAATTTTCTGTGTTTCTAGACCGAGTAAATAACTAATTTAATAGACAGGTCGAGGGGAGAAAATAGATATGAAGAAGTGTATACAACTGATGCTTGTCACCGTGTTATTTTTTTCTTCGTTTTTAATATATGCTCCAAATAAAATGGTGGCTCAAGTGCAGGATGATTTAACAGGCCATTCATTGGAAGCGGAAATGAGAGAAGCGGTGAACAGAGGTATCTTAAAAGGCTACGGGCCAGGTAGATTTGGACCAGATGATAGAGTGAACCGTGCTCAATTTGCAACATTTGTAGCAAGAGCATTGTCTCTTCCAAATGGTGTTTCAAACTTTGAGGATGTTCCCCAAAGTCACCCTCTTGCTCAAGGGATAGGAAGAACAGCTGCGAGTGGAATTGTTGCGGGTTACCCAAATGGTTCGTTTTATCCTGAACGTAACATAACAAGGGAACAAATGGCTGCGATGATTAGTCGTGCTTTAGAATATGAGGGCATGTCTTTGACACCTGCGGCTTTAACTTTTACAGATGTTGAGCAGATTCATCCTAATTTTAGAGAGGCGGTAGCGAATAACACCTATTTAGGAATTATTCACGGGATCCCAACCAGTAATCAAAGGCTGCGTTTTGGTCCTAAAGATGATGCTACCCGTGCACATGCTGCTGCGTTTATTGTACGTATGCTTCAAGTCTTAGAGTCTGGTGATAGTCTAAATGATTTATATAAAACAGGTACGATTGTAAACGGACAAGTGAGATTAGATACACAAGCTTATCTGACGTATCAACAAGCAGCAAATACTGGTAAAGATCTTATTTACCAAGGGCAGAACCTTATGAAGATGAAGAACGGGTTAGTGGTTGCAAATCCGCCTGCAGGTCAAGAAATTGTAAGGATTATGAATGCTGCTAAGACAAGCCAGCTGACCTATGTTGTTAAAGGGACAGAGCTTCAATATATTAATGCAGATGAAAATTGGGTGCACGTCCGCTATGCTGACGGAGAAGGGTATATTCGCCAATCTGAAGCTTGGCTGCTTCCAACTGAACTTCAAAAAGGCCGCGCTCAATATACGGTAACGAACGGAGTCCTGCATTACAGAGGGTTTGACCACCTAAAAGGAGAATATGAATGGGCACGGCCCTATTCAGATGCTCCTTCCTTTATGCAAAATGGACAAGTCTATTACAGTCTAAACGGATATGATTTCTTCAACGTGTCAGGCCAAAAAGTTGGCACTGCGTATCAATACTTTAACTTCCTGCCGCTTCGCACGAAGACTAATTATACAGCAGAAGATTTGAACCGCTACATCGCATCTGTTAACCAAACAATTAACGGTAAAAATGTAGCAACAGACAGCCCGCTTTTAAATCTTGGACATGTGTTTATTGAGGCACAGGAGAAATACGGAATTAATGCTCTCTATTTATTTGGAAAAGCGATTCATGAAAGCAGCTATGGACTAAGTGTGATAGCAGAGCAGCGTAAAAATCTATTCGGTTACGGAGCCTATGATAGTGATCCGCTCGGAAATGCGAAGCCGTTTAATAGTTTCGAAGAATCCATTCATCATGTCGCAAACTCAATGAACAACCGCTACTTAACTCCAGGCGGGGATCAGTACCGCGGTGCGGTGCTTGGTTTGAAAGGGCATGGTATGAATGTTAATTATGCCTCAGATCCGCTTTGGGGTCAGAAAATTGCTAGTCATATGTATCGTGCAGATAACTTTTTAGGCAAGAAAGATTATGGCTACTATACAATTGCGAAAACAACGACAGCTGGACTATACGTTCGCTCTGATGCGTCAACTAGTTCAGCCGCGCAATTCCAGTTCCCAAAAGCAGGTCATTATGTTGCTTACGTACCTGGCAGAAATCAAGCGGGTGCAACCTGGTATCAGATTTTCTCTGATCATAAAGATCACCAGTATGGCTACGTACACGGAAGTTATCTTGAACCAATCAACATTATGAAGCGTTAAATAAAATAGAGGGGTAGCAGTGTGTTACCTCTCTTTTTTAAAATTATTTAGGGGGTATATATTCCTATGACTAAACGCAGTATAGTCTTTTTACTTATGTTTATTCTCGTTTCTGTATTCAGCCCTCTTGAAACAGTTGATGCTTCATCAAAAGAGGGAGTTGTAACAGCTACCTCATTGCATGTGAGAGCTGAACCATCTTCTCAAGCCAACTCTATCGGCTCACTAAAAGTAAATGACAAAGTAGTGATTCTAAGATCTGTTCCATCATGGTATGAGATTACATATGGAAATCAAAAAGGTTATGTTCATCAAGATTACATAAGAGTGTCATCTACCCAACAGCCTGCCAACGGTGATATTAAAATATTTGTGAATGGTGAGAGGCTGGATCTGGATATCTCACAGGTACCAATGATTGATAATCGAGTGTTGCTGCCTTTTAGAGCGATAGGAGAAGCATTAGATATAGATGTCAAATGGCGTCATCAAGAAAGACAAGTATGGGCATCAGATCGAGGCACAGAAGTATTATTTACTTTAGATAATACGAATACGATTGTAAATAACCGTTCGGTGACTGTTTCACCAGCACCTCATTTATTTGAACAACGTACAGTTATACCTCTTCGTTTCTTTTCAGAAACCTTTGGAGCGGATGTAAACTGGAATCAGCAAGCTCGTGAAGTAAGAATTACAAGAGAAACACAAAGTGCAGGTTCAACTGGTGTGTATAGCGGGACTGTTGCACGAGCTGATACATTAAATGTGCGCTCGGGACCTGATACTAGTCATGCTTCCTTAGGGCGTTTAACAAGCGGACAAACAGTAGAAGTACATAGCTTTGATGACCGTTGGGCTAAAATCACTTTTAATGGCAGAGATGCCTATGTTCATTCCTATTATTTAGATCTGTATCAAAATGGTGTCCAAAAGCGTCTGTTAGGCCAACCTAAAGTAACGAAAGTCGGGGATGTGACTACTCTTTCATGGGCGAAAATTGGTGGTGTCGTCAATACATCGCATCAACAAAACGGAACGCTGCGAACGATTACAACCAATGCTGCTGAGATGCCGATCGTAGCATCATCTGTTAATGGAATGAGTCAAGTATCGGCTGTTAATCAATCAGCAGGAAAAGGGATGTCGTTCAGGGTAGCAGATGGATACCAGGCCTCCATATCTCATACAACAGCAGAGTTAATTATAAACGTTAGTCCCGTTCGTCAAGGCGGTTCTTTATCAGGGAAGAAGATTGTGATCGATCCTGGCCATGGCGGAAGTGACCCTGGGGCAGTCGGGAACGGATTGCAGGAAAAGGAGATTGCTCTAGATGTGGCTCAGCGTGCAGAGAAGCTCTTGCTGGCTGCTGGTGCTCATGTGATTATGACGAGAGACACGGATGTGTACCCGACTTTATCTGACCGCGTGAAAGTAGCCAATGATGCGAATGCGGATTTGTTTATTAGCATCCATGCCAATGCTGCCACCGCAACTTCTGCCAATGGGACAGAAACGTATTGGGATGCAACCTATGCCTCAGCCGGAAGCGAGAAGCTTGCTCACGCGATTCATGGCCATCTCATTGATAAATTAGGTACGCGCGACCGAGGAGTTAAGACAGCCGGCTTCCAAGTCATAAGACAAGCAAGAATGCCAAGCGTATTGCTCGAGCTCGCGTTTATTTCTAACTCGCAAGATGCAGCTAAGCTGAAGACGGATTCGTTCCGTCAACGATCTGCTGAAGCGATTTTAGAAGGTGTTGTGGATTATTATAAGTAAGGATGTGAACCGCCGATGGGAGTCGGCGGTTTTTTGGTGCTGTGGCGTGAGGCGTGGTGTGCCGGCGCGTGAGGTCAATCGGGGAGTGAAGTCAACCGGCGCAATTATAGCTAGAATGGACGCATAAGCAGCAGCGAGCGACGCAATATCAGGTTGAACCGACGCATAAAAGCCGGAGTGACGCAATTAACAGGTGAACGAACGCAATAAAGTGAGAGAGCCGCTCAATTAGCTCTGAGACAGGCGCATAAGTGAGCTGAATCGGCCCAATCATCTGAGGCCGCCTAGCATGTCACCTTGGCCTAACACAAAAACTCCCCGCTACGGCGGGGAGTTTCTTCATTATTTTTGGTTTGGTGGGTAAGCTTTCCACTTACTTAGGTCTGGTGTATCCTTTTTGACCATTGATTTAGGGAAAATGAATGTCCATGGCTTACTAGTATTAGCGCTCACTTTAAAGTCCTCTAACTTAAATCCGCCGGTCGCAACAACTTCACCTGTTGCATCCTCAACATTTAAAGGAATCTGCTCAAGGTTGATCGTTTTTTCACTTCCGTTGCGGACAAGCATAGTAATATGCAAGTCACCTGTTTCTTGTTTCTTTGCTTGAAGTCCCATGAAATTAACCTCACCTTTTTTAGGAGGCTCTAGGTTTTCAACCATTTCTTCTAGCTTCTGTTTGCTTTCTTTCGCTAGAGATTTTTTCCATGAGTCTGCTAGCTCTAGTGAATGCTTTCGTGCTGATGGATTAAGTTGGAACGCAAGCTTCCAGCCAGAAGCCGGTAGATCTGTAGTAAATAAATCCTTAGTTGTGAAGAAAAAATGCCAAGGGCGGCTGCTTCTTGCAGGGATTTCTCCTACTTCACTTAAATCAAACGCCTTACGTCCTAATACTTGATCCTTTTCATCTAGAAGAACAAGGGTTACTTCTTGCAGCTGGATCGCTTTGTCAAGACTGCTTCTAATAAAAGCAGAAGCGCGGAATTGATCTTCTTCCACTTGCATTAAGCTTATTCCAGATAGAGATAATTGATTAGGCTTTAAATCTTCAAGCTCCATGTTAAGGAATTGAAACGCATATTGATCTTCTTTTGCTACATTCCAGGCTGGGTGAATCGATAAAGCGGTTGAGATTGATTCATCCGCTGATTCTTCGCTTGTTTCATTTAATAATTCTTCAGTTGAAACAGCACTTTCTTTTCCTTCTAGTTTTGGCTTGTTGTCTTTATTTTTGTTGAAAAATGGTAGCATGCTAGATTAGTCCTCCTTGGTGGTTACACTTAAATAACGAGTAGTCATTTTTGAGTACTGGATGCTTGAATTACGCTGTAAGGTCTTGTACATCATGGTGAAAAGCTCGAATCCTTCACGTGTGTAGATGCGCATCGGATCTTCTTGACCGTAGCTGCGCAGACCAATTCCTTCTTTTAAGCGGTTCATTTCTTCAAGATGCTGCGTCCAATGTATGTCTAGGTTAGATAGTAAAATTCGATCGATTTGGATACGGATTTTTTCCTGCTCATGCAGCGGTTCAACGTCACCTATAAATTGCTCGTATGTCGCAGTGATATATGCTTGTACTTCCTTTTTCTCATCAGGGCGTTGAGTAAATCCTTTAAACGTAGGCAGGATTAATTGAATGCGCTGAGTTAGTTCCTCAAGATTCCATTCTTCAGGAAGAAGCTCGTCTGCACAATAATGATCCACGTAGTCTTTCCACGTCGTATCAATCATTTCGCGTACCGTGTCAAAGTTATTCTCTGACTCCAGCAGTTTATTACGAAGCTTGTAAATAACTTCCCGCTGTTCATTAATAATGTCATCAAGCTTTAATGTGTACTCACGAGCTGAGTAGTTATGGTCCTCAGACATCTTCTGAATTTTATCAACTAATTTGTTTATGTTTTCATTTTGGACTAGTCCGTTGTCGTCCGTTTTTATCTCTTCTTTAAATGCTTCAATCATTTCTCCGCCAAAGCGCAATAAAAGTTCGTCTTCAATGGAGATGATGAATTGAGATTCGCCTGGATCACCTTGTCGTCCGGAGCGTCCTCTTAATTGGTTATCGATTCGCTTGCTTTCATGGCGCTCGGTACCGATTACATACAGTCCACCGAGCTCATGGACACCCTGGCCCAGCATAATATCTGTCCCGCGGCCTGCCATGTTTGTTGCAATCGTCACTTGATTTTTTTGACCGGCAAGAGAGATCAACTGGACTTCTTTTTCCACACTCTTCGCGTTAAGAAGTTCATAAGGAATCTTTTTGTCATCAAGGTAGCTCGCCATTGTTTCTGATTGAATGATTGATGTTGTACCAATTAAGACAGGCTGTCCTGTTTTATGGCGTTCTTCCACTTCTGCTGCAACTGCCTTATACTTATCTTCGCTCGTTGCAAATACAAGATCATTACGGTCTTCACGGATGCGCGGCTTATTGGTTGGTACTTGAATAACATCCATGCCGTATACCATTCTAAATTCACGTTCTTCCGTTTTAGCTGTACCTGTCATCCCGCAAAGGTTAGGGTACATACGGAAGTAGTTTTGAATCGTGATCGAAGCTTGAGTTTTGTTTTCTTCAGTAATTTCAAGGCCTTCTTTGGCTTCAAGAGCTTGATGCAGACCATCGCTGAATGTTCTGCCTTCCATAATACGGCCTGTGAACATATCAACGAGCTGAATTTCGCCCTCTTTTACAATGTAGTCTACATCTAGCTTAAACATCACCCGTGCACGTAAGGCTTGTATCATAAAGTGATAAAGCGTGTGGTGCTCAAGGTCATATAGATTATCGACTCCAAAAGCACGTTCAATCTTTGTGATACCGTTATCGGTTAAGCTTGCGGCTTTAAGAAGAGGGTCGTACATATAGTCATCATTTTCTTTGAAGCTGCGTGCCACTTTTGCACAAATATGATAAAGGTTAGGACTTACTTGCGTTTTCGCAGCAATGATAAGCGGAGTCTTTGCTTCATCAATTAAAACCGAATCAATCTCATCAATTATGGCGAAATGATAAGGGCGCTGTACACGCTGGCTTGTTGCATAGACCATGTTCCCTCTTAAATAGTCGAATCCAAACTCATTTCCGACACCATATGTAATATCAGCGTCATAAGCTAGTTTCTTCTCTTCTGGTGAGATCATTGGAACGTTTAACCCAACTTTTAAGCCAAGGAACTCATGAACCGGTCCGATAATTTCACGGTCACGACTTGCAAGGTATTCATTTACAGTGATAACATGGACACCTTTTCCTTCAAGGGCACGTAAGTAACTTGGAAGAGAGGCAACAAGTGTTTTTCCTTCTCCTGTTGGCATTTCTGAGATATTTCCTTCACTTAATGCCAAGCCTCCGATTAATTGTGAATCATAATGGCGCAGCCCAAGGACGCGCTTTGAGGCTTCACGGACCACAGCGAAAGCTTCTGCTTTTAATTCATTAATAGAGGTACCGTTTTGTATTTGTTCCTTAAATAGGGAAGTTTTTTGACGTAATTCTTCATCTGACAGCTTTTCCATATGTGGCTCGAGTTCATTGATCTTCGCTACCACTTTTTCATATGACTTTATTTTTCGCTGCTGAGAGTCACCAATCAGCTTTTTAATTGAGCGTAACATAACGTTCTCTCCTTAATTTGTCATCATTTCCTAGTATAACATGATGCGCCGATTGTTTAATAGAGTAGAAGATAATAGAAGTATGTAGAAATATAAGGAAATTATTTTGGGGGATTTGGTGAAATCATGAATGATTTGAAAAGGTAATTCCATCCTTTGTTGTTTTTTGATATGATTTGCTAGGAGTATTATGTAGTAACATCTATGTTCCATAAAAATACAGAAGTTGGTGATTGACTTTGTCAGAACGATTTGTTGAAGTTCTTGGCGTTCCTTTTATTAACACGACTAAAGATCAATTTGTGGCTCGCCTCGGTGAGCATCTTAATAAGGAAGATAAAACATTTGTCGTAACAGCTAATCCTGAAATTGTGCTTCATGCATATGAAGATAAGACGTACAGAGAGTATCTTGATCGTGCGACCTATATAACAGCAGACGGAATCGGTGTAGTGAAAGCAGCCGGTATGCTAGGTCATCCGCTTCCAGAGCGAGTGACGGGGTTTGATACATTTATGGACCTGCTCGCACTTGCAAATGAGAAGTCATATTCAATCTATTTATTAGGGGCAAAGGATGAAGTTCTGCAAAAGACAATTGCAGAAATAAATCGTCAGTTCCCGAATGTAGTTATTGCAGGTTCTCATCATGGATTCTTTGATTGGTCAGAGACGACGATTGAAGATGAAATAAAAGAAAAGAAGCCGGATATGGTTTTTCTTGCATTAGGATTTCCGCGTCAGGAAAAATGGATTGCAGAGCGGATGGACCAATTTGATAAGGGGCTTTTCATGGGGATTGGCGGAAGCTTTGATGTGCTGGCAGGTGAGGTACAGCGAGCTCCTGAGTTTTGGCAGAAGGTTCATCTTGAATGGTTTTACCGCCTCGTAAAGCAGCCTTCTAGATGGAAGAGGATGCTTGCGCTGCCTATCTTTGCAGGCAAAGTGCTGCGTGAGAAGAGAAGGGCGAAAAAATGAGTAAATCGAGCTTGTTAAAAGGGGCAATCCTGCTTACGATTGCTACCTTTTTATCGAAACTATTAGGAAGCGTGTTTCGGATTCCTCTGCAAAACATTGCAGGGGATGAAGTGCTTGGTATTTTCAGTGTTGTCTACCCTGTGTATATGTCGATTTTAATTATCACAGTAGCTGGGATTCCACTTGCGATCTCGAAGCTGATTTCTGAAGCGAGAGCGAAGGGCCGAGATAACGATGTGTATTTCATCTACCGGACGGCAACGATTTTAGGAATGGTATTCGGCGTGATCAGTTTTATCTTAATGTTTGTGCTGGCCGAATGGATCGCAGGCTTCCTAGGCGGATCGTTGATGACGTATTCGATCCTAGCCGTGTCAGTGACGCTGATCTTTGCGCCGTATATGGCTGTCTACCGCGGTTTTTTCCAAGGGTATGAGGATATGGTGCCTACTGCGGTTTCTCAAGTGTTAGAGCAGTTTGTGCGTGTGTTTATCATTATTGTGGCCGCTTATTACTTAACGGTTCAAGCATTTGCCCCCGAGGTTGTGTCGGCAGGTGTCATGATTGGATCCGTTGTCGGGGTCCTTGCCTCACTCGTTTATTTAAAAGTGATATTTGCAAGACGCAAGCCTATTAAAACCGCGACCAAAATGAACAAGGGAACATTCTCACATTGGGCTAAACGGATTTTGATCGTGGCCTTGCCGATTTGTTTCGGTGCGTTAACGATGGCGCTGTTAAATGTCGTTGATTCGCTAACGATTCCTAGGCAGTTAAGTGCTCTAGGAAATACCGAATCAGAAGTCGCTCATATTTACGGAACAACTTTTGGACGTGGACAAGCGTTGGTGCAGATGGCTGTCGTATTTGCGAGCGCCCTGATTTTACCATTGATCCCTGCGATTACAAAAGCGCTTGCGACAAATGATAAAGATAGAGCTTCTATGATTGTTGATCGAGGAAATACGATTACTCATTTAACGGCTTGGCCTGCAGCGATGGGCCTTGCTGCGCTGACTGTCCCGATTAACTATGCGTTATTTGGAGATGTGCTCGGCAGTGATGTTATTTTCATTTTATCCGTAAGTGCATTATTCACTTCATTCTCTGTCTTAACAACGGGGATGCTGCAAGGGGCTAACCGCGAATTTGCCGCTGCAATTATTGTACTTATGTGTTCTGCTGTTAAATTTGTTCTAAATATTATTTTAGTTGCCCAGTACGGAATGATCGGGGCCGCGATTTCAACATTAATCGTGTATGTGGCGATCACCATTTTAAATGTGTACATCTTATACCGTACATTGCCATTCCCCGTTGTACGCCGGTCGCATGCGTTATATGCCTTAGCGAGTGTCGTCATGGGGGCAGTGCTGTTATTTGCAGTCGATTATTTACAGGTGGAGCTATGGACTCGTTTGAACGCGATGCTGTTTGTGGCAGCCGGGGTAGTTATAGGTGCCATCATATATGTTGTTATTTTAATTGGAACGAAAGCAATTGACGATGAGATCGCATCATCGCTCCCGCTTCTTTCTAAACTGAATAGACGTAAATAAGGAAAAGGAAGGGTGTTACCGTTGGTTAAGAAAATAGCGTGGGCGCTGATTGTGATTGCGTTGCTCGTATCAACACCATCAATTATTGATCGAGTGAACGTTGAAGAGAGCAATAAAAGTTATGAGATTACGATGGCCTATGATCAATACGAGCAGTGGCCGTTAATGCTTGATGAAATGATGACGGAAGAAGAAATACTTGAACAGTTAAGAGATAGTGGGCTGTCCTCGATGAGCTTTGAGCCTCTTACGATTTGGGACTTAGTATTAGAGGGAGAATTTGAGAGGAAATCACGCCCTGAAATTATCCATGACCACCCAGAGGCGAAGGATGAGCTTTCTGAATATAACGGGCAGTATATTCGAATTTTAGATGATGAGAGCCCTTATATTGACCTCATCAAAGAGGCTTACAATAATCATTATGAACTAATGTATGAGGATGAAATTTTTCTCACGCAATATGAAGTGGAAGAGTTTGAGTATGGTGAAGATCGAATTCTTTTTCTTCCTTATGAAGTAAGTTTAGCGGCAATGCCTATTACGTTTGATTTTGAAGCAATTGATTTAGTTTACGATGCAGGAATGGAGATCATCCCAAGATTACCTAACAGGTTTCCAACGATTCAGCATGAAAATCATTTTATTTATGACCAGTTAGAAAGGTTAGCAGTTGATTATCAAGCAGATAAAATATTGTTTTCTGGAAATGATGTTGTAGGTTTCAATGAACCAGAACAAATAAGAACCTTTACAGATGCTCTTAATGAGTATGGTTATAACATTGTAAAGATTGATTTTAATGATCAGCGCGGCATGGGATCCCTTCTTCGCGTTGGGAATAAAGAAGAAGATGTTGTGCGTTTGTTCAGCATGGAGCTGGGTAAAGGAAATGAACCAAAATATCAAGAAGAGCTGGATAAAGGAATTCGTGGCTATAAAGAACGTAATATTCGAATGCTTTTTGTTAATCCATTAGCACGTCCTGGCGGTACTTTACAAACATATCACCACCCGGGAGAAGCACAGCAAGGCTTCCATTACACAACAGAGATGCTAAATGAACTTCAAAGTCAATTAGGGGAAGATAGAAATACCGGGGCTGAGACATACGGATCTTTGTCTCAATCTACTATTGTTACGTTGATTGTTTCACTTGGAGCAGCTGCTCTGATTGCATTGACGGCATACAGAATATATCCTGTCCTTATTTGGCCTGCAGGAATTGGAGGGCTTGCTTTAACAGCAGCAGGGATATTGTTTAATATAGACCTAGCATTAAAGGGTCTTGCACTTCTGACAGCTATTTCGGCAGCTGTTTATGCCGGACTTCATTTTAGGGGAATAAAGAACTGGAAGCACCTGATTATAACGTATGCTATTTCTGCCGGTATCGCTTTAGTTGGGGCTTGGCTGGTTGTTGGAATGCTTTACGGTACTGAATTTCTCCTTAAAGTAGACGAATTCAGAGGTGTAAAAGTATTATCTATAGCACCTGCAGCTATTGTAGGGGTTGTGTTGTTTATAACATTTATTAGACAGACACTTAATGAGCCTGTACGATATTGGCATTTAATGGTCATGGCTATAGTGGGCGCGATTTTAGCTTTCTACGTTACACGTACAGGGAACGCTGCAACAGCTCTTCCATATGAGCTTGAATTCAGGCAGTGGCTTGAAAATCTTCTTTACGTCAGACCGAGAACAACGGAATTCTTAATCGGGTTCCCGATATTTATTTTAGGCTTGTACATGATGATGGTGAAAAATAAGCTTGCGCCGATCTTTATAACAATTGGAATGCTTGGTTTCGCTTCAATTGTAGGGACATTCACGCATCTGCACACACCTCTGTTAGTATCTGGTCTGCGCAGTGTGTACGGATTGTTATTTGGCCTTGGATTTGGCTTATTCTATATCTTCATATTCCGTGTGATAACAAATTATGTGTACCCTCAGGTTGAAAAGAGGTGGATGAATAGATGAGACTAGTGTTATCTGGTTATTATGGCTTTGATAATGTGGGGGATGAGGCAATTCTATTCTCGATTATCTCAGCGCTTCGCGAGCAACAGCCTGACATCAAACTAACCGTGCTGTCTAACCAGCCTGAGAAAACCGCAGAAACGTACCAAGTGGATGCGGTGGACCGCTGGAAGCTTAAAGACGTCTCCGCAGCCATAAAACGCGCAGACGGAGTGATCAGTGGGGGAGGGAGCCTCCTTCAAGATAAAACTGGGAATCGGAGCGTGGTTTATTACTCAGGAATTATGTGGCTTGCAAAGCTGCACAAAAAGCCATTCTTTGTGTATGCGCAAGGAATTGGGCCCGTTTCAAAAGGGTTTAATCAAAAGATTGTTAAAAGCACTGTGTCAAAGAGTTCGCTCCTCACTGTCCGAGATCACGAGTCAGAAGAGCTGCTTAAGCAGTTTGGTGTCACAAAAGAAATTAAGCTTGTGCCAGATCCGGTGCTTGGCATCACGCGTCCTAATGGTAGTGAACAAGCGAAAGGTGAGATCAAGCGGATCGCTGTGTCGGTGCGTGATTGGCCAAGTGACTACTCGTTTAAAGAAGAGATTGCAAAAGCCCTTGATCAAGTGGCAGACCGCGGATATAATATCCGTTTCATCCCCATGCATGGTGAACATGATCACAACGCCTCAAAGGATGTGTTAGATCTGATGAGGCATGAGGCAGAGATTATGCCGCATGACGGGGAGATCCAAGAGAAAATTCAATGGATTGAGGATTGTGATCTTCTAGTTGGAATGAGGCTTCATGCATTGATCTTTGCTGCAGTGGTAGATACGCCGTTTGTTGCGTTGTCATATGATCCTAAAATTGATTCATTTGCCTCACTTTGCAAGCAGCCTGTAGCGGCTCATGTTAATGAAAAATGGGAAGCAATGGAGCTAGTTGCTGTTATGAATGAGCAGCTCGAAGATTTACGTTCAGCCTTAGAAAAAATGAAGCAATATACAGACCACGCAAAAGAAGAAGCGCGCCATACAGCTAAATTAGTGGTTGATTCCATTAGGTAAAGGGTATATAAAGGACCAAGACGAATTGATGTCTTGGTTTTTTTGATTAGAACTTGATAAATACAAATGTTTCATCTCATTTGTTTGTGAAATTATGTAACGAAAACTGTTTTGTTTCAAAAGCGCTTCTCTTGATTAGGACAATGTGCTATAATCCGTTAGGTAGTAGATTAGGAGTATTATAGTTTTTGTCAAAACAGAATATATAAGGCAGAAGTATGAAATAAAAACATGATATTTGGAGAACGTATAAACAAGGAGGTTCAACCATGATCGCTTGGACATTATTGATATGTTTTATCGTCGCGGTTTTAATTACACCGGTCGTAAAACAATTTGCGATTAAGATTGGCGCTACAGATCAACCGAATCATCGTAAAGTCCATCAGAAAGTGATGGCCAGGTTAGGTGGTTTGGCAATATATATTGGATTTCTTATTGGTTTTATCATCTTACAACCGGCTAGTCCTTACATGATACCGATTCTAATCGGAAGCTTTATTATCATTTTAACCGGATTTTTAGATGATATGATTGAGCTGTCCGCTAAATGGAAATTGTTTGGCCAGTTATTAGCAGCAGGTGTCGTTATATTTTACGGAGTTCGCTTAGATTTTATTAACTTGCCTTTCGGCGGGGAATTGCACTTAGGATGGTTAGCGATACCAATTACGCTTTTATGGATTATCGGGATCACGAATGCGATTAACTTAATTGATGGCTTAGACGGTCTAGCAGCTGGTGTTTCATCAATTGTTTTAATTACCATTTCAGGTCTTGCGATTTTAGACGGCAATATATTTGTCGCATCTCTTGGGGTAATCTTATTAGGAAGTACGCTCGGATTTTTAGTTCATAACTTTAATCCGGCAAAAATCTTTATGGGTGATACAGGGGCCTTATTCTTAGGATATATGATTGCTGTTATTTCATTATTAGGATTTAAAAATGTTACGGCATTCTCATTAGTGATTCCTGTCATTATCTTAGCTGTTCCAATTTCAGATACACTGTTTGCGATCGTACGTCGTGTGGTGCAGAAGAAACCATTATCAGCACCAGATAAATCGCACTTACACCACTGCTTGCTGCGCATCGGTTTATCTCATAAACAAACTGTATTAGTTATTTATGCGATGACAGCATTCTTTGGTTTAGCAGCCGTTGTTCTTACGATGTCAACGCTATGGATCTCATTACTAGTTATTACTATCAGCTTGGTCGTTATTGAGCTGATTGCAGAGCGTGTCGGCTTAGTAAGTGATGAGTACCGTCCAGTGATGAATTTAGTTCGTCGCATTCAGAACAAAAATAGTGCAAGACGAATTTCATAAGAATGAATACAGCCTGAGTGATCGTGATGATTACTCAGGCTTTTTTGCGGCATATAGCGAGAGTTCCATTTATTTGATGCGTTTGCTAAAATAAAAGCTGTTTTCGCTGGATTATTTGCTGCTTTGCTAAGAAAAATGACGACTCTGCTAAAATTTCCTAATAATTTGCTCGAAACAACCTCAAAAAAAGGTTCATCGCACCAGATTGGTGGATGAACCTTCGCTTGTATTATTCTGTTTCTTCATCTTCGTTTGTATCAAATGAATCATAATCACGCTCTTCTGGTTCAACTAAACCTAAGTGAACACGGAAGATTGCTGATAACTCATCAATGGAGTCTTGTCTCGGTTCGAAGTAATACCCGCCATTAATTCGGCGATCGTCTCCTTCAATATGGATCGAATCCATATTGTTCAGCTCACTTGCATACGAGTGAAGAGCGACAATGTTTCCAAAGCTTAAGTTTGTTGAGATATGATCTTCAATGCTCTGCAATACTTCATTGTAGCTTGAGATGGAAGAGAAAGATGCCCCTTTACGAATAACGGCTTTAATGACTTCTTGCTGACGTTCGCCGCGGCCGAAGTCTCCACGTGGATCACTTTTTCTCATACGCGAGAAAGCAAGTGCTTCTTCACCGTCTAACAATTGTGTGCCTTCTTCTAATGTAATGGCACCGTGCGTGTCATTACTGTCCATTTCTGTAAATGTGAATGGAACCTCAACTTCTACGCCGCCTAATGCATCAACAATTTCAACAAAGGCAACGAAGTTTAATGTTACATAATAATCAACTGGGATATCAAATAAATTTTCAACCGTATCGATCGTTGTATCGAGTCCCCCGTACGCATGGGCGTGATTAATTTTGTCACGGTTTTTACGGCCAGGTATGTCCACAAGTGAATCACGAGGTATATTTAACAATTTGATGGATGCTAGTTCTTTATTGAAGGTAGCAAGAAGCATTGCATCTGTGCGTCCCTCTAAATTTCCTTCACGGTCATCTAATCCTAAAAATAAAATCGATATATTATCTTTACTTGGATTTACAGGTTCAGTTCGAAGCTCTGATTTCTCCCCGCGTTCTAGCTCTACTTCAGATGATGTCGTTGCATTTGCTAATTGAAAAGCAAAATAGGTAACGGCTGCTCCAGCTAGTAAGAAGGAGAAAAGACCTATAAATACAAAGATCTTTACTGTTCGTTTCCAACGACTTTTACGTCGTCTCACTCTCGATTGCGCCATGGCAATACCTCACTTTAAATAATTTGTCCATATCTATCATATCATAGCGAATAATCGCTAGGGCGTAAAGAAAAAATTGTACGAAAGTATTCATATTAAATGAATAAATTATGGCAGTGAGTTTATTTGTATGCGTGTGAAACACATAGCATATAGATATTTTGTCGTAAATGAGCGAACGAATTTAGCCTAATTTAGAAAAAAAGTACTTGATTGTATTCAGAATATTATATATTTTAGAATATATCAGTAAAATTCTGAAAATTAACAAATCTATTATTCTTGTATGTGTTTTTGGTGTGTACATAATGTTATCGATAAATATCTTTCTACGATAAAGTCAAATGACATTTCTATAGGGATGTGTGAAGGAGGCATTTAAATGTCTGAAGTTGTTCTTGAGCTTAAAAATGTGCGGACGCATTTTTTTACAGACAATGGTGAGATTCCGGCTGTGGATGATGTGAGCATGAAAATACATAAAGGAGAAGTAGTCGGCATAGTTGGAGAGTCAGGCTGCGGGAAAAGTGTCACATCTTTATCAGTGATGAACCTTGTGCCGAATCCTCCAGGTAAAATTGTTGGCGGAGAAATTCTGTTTAAAGAAGAGAATCTCGCAGCCGTTTCAAAACGGCGGATGAAAAAAATTCGCGGCAATGAGATCGCGATGATTTTCCAAGAACCGATGACATCATTAAATCCTCTCTTTACAATCGGCAATCAATTGATGGAGGCGATCCGCAACCATCAAAAGCTGTCTAAAAAAGAAGCGAAAAGAAAAGCGGTCGATATGCTGAAGCTTGTTGGGATTCCACGTGCGGATGAAATTGTGGATGAGTATCCGCATCAATTATCTGGTGGAATGCGTCAGCGTGTCATGATTGCGATGGCGATGAGCTGTGATCCGGAAGTACTGATTGCGGATGAACCGACAACCGCCCTCGATGTAACGATCCAAGCGCAGATTCTTGATTTGATGAGGAAGTTAAATAAGGAGCAAGGGACAGCGATTATGATGATCACTCATGATCTCGGTGTGGTTGCGGAAATCTGTGACCGAGTGATTGTGATGTATGCAGGCAAAGTGGTGGAGGAAGGGACGGTTCGTGCAATTCTAAAAGAGCCGAAGCATCCTTATACAAAAGGATTGATTAAATCCCTGCCAAAGATTCATGAGAAAGAGCAGCGGCTGTATTCGATTCCAGGGAGTGTACCAAAGCCTGGGAGCATCAGGCAAGGCTGTCGTTTTGCAGCTCGTTGTGAATCGGCGTTTGGCCGCTGTATCACAGAAGATCCTGAGCTCTTAACGAATTCTGCCGGGCATCAGGTGCGGTGCTTCCTTTATGACACAGAAGGGAGCGAGAACGTTGGCTAAACCACTTTTAGAAGTAAACGGATTGAAAAAATATTTTGATGTGCACGGAGGCTTCCTAAGCAAAAAAGTAGGCGAGGTCAAAGCAGTTGATGATGTCAGTTTCACCGTCTATGAAGGCGAAATCTTAGGGATTGTTGGCGAGTCTGGCTGCGGCAAATCGACTACTGGTAAATCGATTTTACGATTGATTGAGCCGACAGAAGGTGAAGTGAAATTTGAAGGTCGGGATGTCACAAAGCTCTCGGATGAAGAGATGAGAAAGCTCAGACGAGACATGCAGATTATTTTCCAAGATCCGTATGCATCGCTTAATCCACGTCATAACATTGAGCGGATTATCAGCGAGCCGCTTCTTGTGCACGGGATTGGGACAAAGGAAGAGCGGCGTAAAAAAGTTGCCGAACTTCTTGAGGTGGTCGGACTCAGTTCGTATCACGCGAATCGTTACCCTCATCAATTCAGCGGAGGGCAGCGGCAGCGAATTGGGATAGCTAGAGCGCTTGCGGTGAACCCGAAGCTTGTCATATGTGATGAGCCGGTATCAGCGCTCGATGTTTCGGTGCAGTCGCAAATTCTTAATTTGATGGAAGATTTGAAGGATGAGTTTAAGTTAACGTATGTGTTTATTGCTCATGACCTTAGTGTCGTTAAGCATATAAGTGACCGCGTCGGGGTGATGTATCTTGGCCGGATGGTTGAGCTTGCTGGGAAGGATGCGCTTTATGAGGAGCCGAAGCATCCTTATACAAAAGCCCTGCTCTCAGCCGTACCTGTGCCAGACCCTGATGCGAAGGCGGACCGGATGATTTTAGAAGGCGATGTACCAAGCCCATCGAATCCGCCAAGCGGCTGCACGTTTCACACGCGGTGTCCGGAATGCATGGACATTTGCAAAACCGAACGCCCTGCCTTGCAGGATGTAGGAGATGATCATTTTGTAGCCTGCCACCTTTATAACTAGCAGCGCTGCATGAATGATAGAGAAAACAAAGAAGAGACAGGGGGAAATGATGCATGAAACATCGATTGTCGTTTTTGATGGTGCTCTTGCTTGCGTTCGTATTATTCCTTGCTGCATGCAGCAGTGATGATACGTCGGCACCAGAGTCTAGTGATGGTGAGGCAGAAGAGGAAGTAGAAGGCACAGAGGGTGAGTCCACAGGAGATCAAACATTAGTATTTGCCCGTGGTGGAGATTCTGTCAGCTTAGATTATGCAAGTGTAACAGATGGTGAATCGTCTCGTGTCACAAAGAATATTTATGAGACATTGATCGAGTTTGACCGCGATTCATTTGAAATCGGTCCAGGTCTTGCTCATGATTGGGAAGTAGATGATTCTGGTCTGCGTTTTGTGTTCCACCTTGAAGAGGGTGTGAAATTTCATGATGGAACAGACTTTAATGCAGAAGCTGTAAAAGTGAACTTCGAGCGCTGGGCTGACCCAGAGCATAAGTATGCATTCCTTGATGAAGGCTACACATACAGCGTGTATGGCACGCAGTTTGGCGGCTATAAAGGTGACGAGGGTCACGTGATTGAAGAAATCAACGTGCTTGGTGATTATGAAATTGAGTTTGTATTAAATCAACCGTTAGGGTCATTCCTGCAAAACATGGGGATGAGCTACTTTGCGATTACGTCTCCTCAAGCATTTGAAGAGCATGGAAGTGCAATCAATGAAAACCCTGTAGGAACAGGTCCATTTAAATTTGTCAGCTGGTCTCGTGATGACTCAATTATTTTAGAGAAAAACGAAGACTACTGGAAAGAAGGACTGCCGAAGCTTGACCGCGTTATCTTCCAGGTGATTCCTGATAACTCGGCTCGTCTGACAGCGTTACGTTCTGGCCAAATTGATATTATGGATGGGTTAAACCCTGATGATGTGGCTCAAATTGAGGGCGATGACAGCCTGCAAGTGTTTGAGCGTACAACAAATAATATTGGATACTTAGGCTTCCATGTCGATAAAGAGCCGTTTAACGATCCTGTGGTTCGTCGTGCCTTTAACCATGCGATTGATAAAGAAGGGTTAATTGCGATTCTTTACGGCGGTCTAGCAGAAACAGCGAAAAACACAATCCCGCCAGGATACCTTGGCTATAATGATGCCATTGATGAGTACAGCTATGATCCTGAGCTTGCAAAAGAACTTTTAGCTGAAGCTGGAATTGAAGATGGCTTCACATTTGATCTATGGACAATGCCTGTTGCTCGTCCTTACATGCCAGATCCGCAGCGTGCAGCAGAAGCAATCCAAGCAAACTTAGCTGATGTCGGCATTACGGCAAACATCGTGACAAAAGAGTGGGCAACATATCTTGAAGAAACAGAGCAAGGTAAACATGACGTGTTCATGCTTGGCTGGTCTGGTGTAAATGGTGACCCGGATTATTTCTTCTCAAACCTATTACACGGTGATGCGATCCCTGGTGGTAACCGTTCATTCTACAGCAATGAAGAAGTGAATGAGCTGCTTGTTCAGGCAAAAACAGAAGTGGACTTTGATGTGCGTGCTGAGCTTTACGAGCAAGTACAAGAGCTGATTCATGAAGATGCTCCAATGGTTCCGCTTGTTCACTCAATCCCGACACTAGCGGGTAGCTCGAACGTGAAGAACTATGTACCACACCCATCTACAAGTGAAACATTAGATGAAGTTGAACTAGAGAACTAAGCAAAAGGTGGGGAGTAGAGACGTCTCTACTCCTCCTTTTTTAGGATTAAATAGTAGCGAGGTGACATCATGCTGGCTTATGCGATGCGACGTTTATTATTGTTGATTCCTGTTTTAATCGGGATGACAATCGTGACGTTTTCAATCATTCACTTAATACCTGGAAACCCCGCACAAACCATTCTTGGTGAACAAGCCTCTCCTCAAGCAATCGCTGATCTTGAAGAGCGTCTTGGACTAAATGAGCCGTACTGGGTGCAATACGGGTTATACATGAAAGACTTGGCAACAGGGGATTTAGGGACGTCTCTTAGAACAAATAAACCGATTATGGAAGAAATTTGGCCATATTTAGCAGCCACTATCGAGTTGACGATTTTTGCAATGATTTTTGCCATTATTATTGGTGTCAACGCTGGTATTGTCAGTGCGTGGAAGCAAAATTCTTGGTTTGACTATTTGAGTATGTTCATTGCGCTCGTCGGAGTGTCGATGCCGATCTTTTGGCTCGCGTTGATGGAGCAGTGGATCTTTGCTCAAGAGCTTGGGTGGCTCCCGGCTTTCGGACGAGATAATCCGCGTGATCCGATTATTTCAACGACCGGACTCTACGTATTCGATACGATCATTAGCGGGCAATTTGATAAGACATGGGAGTCGATCAAACATTTAATTCTTCCGGGAATTGCACTTGGCACGATTCCGATGGCAATTATTGCAAGAATGACCCGTTCGAGTATGCTTGAAGTGCTTCGCTCGGATTATATTCGAACAGTCAATGCAAAAGGTTCAGGACAAGGTGTGGTTATTTATAAACATGCGCTGAAAAATGCATTAATTCCGGTATTAACGGTGGTTGGTCTGCAAACGGGGAACCTGTTAGGCGGCGCCATCTTAACCGAGACGATTTTCAGCTGGCCGGGAATTGGACGTTATATTTTTGAAGCCATCAATTATCGTGACTATCCGGTCATTCAATCTGGAATTCTCGTTGTTGCGACCATTTTTGTTTTAATTAATTTATTTGTTGATCTGCTGTATTCCTACATTGATCCGCGGATTAAATATTAAGGAGGGACTCGGATGAAAACAGAACATGCTAAGCCGTTGATGACACCAGAGCCTAATTCGCCCCCTCCAGAGGATCAATATACAGCGGTTTCTCCTTGGAGGGAAGCGTTTAAGCAGCTGAAGAAGAATAAGCTCGCAATTGTCGGGCTCATTATTATTACTAGTTTTATTTTAATTGCTATATTCGCTCCGCTTTTAACGAGCAGCTCTTATGCTGAAACCAACCCGTCAAACCGCCTGCAGGGTCCTTCTGCTGAACATTGGTTTGGAACCGATGATTTTGGGCGGGATATTTTTACGAGAATTGTGTACGGGGCAAGACTTTCCCTCCAAGTCGGGTTCTTTGCAGTTACAGGGGCTCTGATTTTCGGGACGACGCTTGGCTTGATCGCTGGCTACTACGGCCGCTGGATTGATATGTTGATCTCTCGCATTTTCGATATTATGCTCGCTTTCCCAAGCATTCTATTAGCAATTGCAATTGTTGCGATCTTAGGACCGTCATTGCAAAATGCGTTGATTGCGATTGCGATTGTCAACGTGCCTATTTTTGGACGGCTGGTCCGTTCAAAGGTCATCAGCTTGCGGGAAGAAGAATTTATTATGGCAGCCAAGGCGCAGGGGATGAAGAATGGCAGGATCATCTTCCATCATATTCTCCCAAATAGTCTCGCACCGATCATTGTTCAAGCAACGCTCGGATTCGGTACAGCGATACTCGAAGCCGCAGCACTTGGATTCCTCGGCTTAGGTGCCCAAGCGCCGATGCCAGAGTGGGGCAAGATGCTATCTGATTCACGACAATTCATCCAGTCCGCCCCATGGACGGTGCTGTTCCCAGGGTTCTCGATCATGCTTGTTGTACTAGGATTTAATATGATCGGAGACGGACTGCGTGATGCGCTCGATCCGAAAATGAAAAGCTAGATTAAAGAGTATAGCTCCTCTAGGCGATGAGGCCAGAGGAGCTTTACTTATGTGACGCGTTATAATATAGAAGAAACTCGGTATTTTATTTTGGGTAGCGGAAGATTTTTGGTACAAAAGCCACTGCGTGTGGAGCAACCGGCGCATTAATGCAGGGAAATATTACATATAAGCAGGAAATCGATCAAATAGCGGCGAAGACTGACGCAATAAGAGGAGAGAGGCGCAATATTGGTCTGAAGCGACGCAATTATAGAAGAGAGCGACGCATAAGTAGAGAGGGAAGACGCATTAAAGGCTACAACTGACGCAATCAGGCTCTGCACTATTCCTGCCCAGCACCCGATACATATTAATGTGGTATACACTCGTCCGACATCACACATCTACATCCATTAAATGTAAACGCTTACCTTTATATTAATATAATTTTTTGCTTGATTCTCCCAATTATGGGTCTATAAGCTTGTTTATAAATTCGTAAGGAATGGCTTTTTTATTTACACAATTCGAATTGGAAGCCTGTTAAATCGCATAAGGACAATGTTTCATTACATTTTGATTACGAAGTCTGTAAGAATTTATCACAAAGAAAAATTATTTTAAAAAGATTGAATATTGCATTCTTTATGACATTGACATATAATGACGTTAGTCCAATTTACTAAATTTGCAGAAAACTATGAGAAAAGTTGATAATAGCAGCTGAGACAATGGGTATGGCCGATTGTTTTAGTCCATACCAGGTATGAATGAGTATTCAATTCTCTTGATAATTCATAATTTTCTTGTTCTTGCTTACCTGGGAAATAGATTCAAGCTCTTTCTCGTTATTTCATAATTGGAATGTAGTCTTCTAGGATAAAGAGGTGTAAATGTTATGGTGGAAAACAAGCCATTGCTAGAGGTTCGAAATCTAAAAACCTATTTCTTTAAAAAAGGAAAAGAGCTTCCTGTTGTAGATGATGTGTCCTTTGAAGTGAAACAAGGGGAAACATTGGCGATTGTAGGGGAATCAGGGTCTGGTAAGAGTATGACTACGTTATCTCTTATGCGGCTGGTACCTTCTCCGGGCGGAAAAACCGTTGGCGGAGAAATTGTATTCAATGGTGAGGATCTTCTCAAGCAAGGGGAAGACAAGATGTATAAGGTTCGTGGAAATGATATCGGAATGATCTTCCAGGAGCCGATGACCTCATTAAACCCTGTATTTACAGTTGGAGATCAGTTGATGGAAACGCTCATCTACCACAAGAAGCTCTCAAAGAAACAAGCTTACGAGCGCGCTCGTGAAATGCTGCAGCTCGTTGGATTCTCTCGCGTAGATGAAATTCTTCGTGATTATCCGCACCGCTTATCTGGCGGGATGAGGCAGCGTGTCATGATTGCAATGGCGATGAGCTGTGACCCGAAACTATTAATTGCCGATGAGCCAACCACAGCACTGGATGTAACGGTTCAAGCGCAGATTCTTGATCTAATGCGAGGATTAAGTGATAAATTTAACTCTTCTATTATTCTCATTACTCATGATTTGGGAGTGGTAGCTGAACTTGCCGACCGCGTTGTCGTCATGTATGCAGGCCAGGTGGTTGAAGAAGCGAATGTGGTTCCGTTGTTTGATAAGCCTCTTCATCCTTATACAAAAGGATTAATGGAATCTGTACCGCATGTTGATGATGAAAAAGATCGGCTTACATCGATTGCCGGGAATGTGCCGACACCGGACAACTTTCCTACAGGATGCCGCTTTGTCACACGATGTCCGCACGCTATGGCGCGCTGTGTAGGAGAGCAGCCTGAGCTGCTTGAGGTTGAACCGGGACGTAAGGTGAGATGTTTCTTGTTTGAGGAAGGAGCGAGCAACAATGAGCACACAACTAACTGACCGCCCGGATGCTGGCGCGGCTAAAGAGAACGATGTATTGCTTGAAGTAAATGGCCTGAAAAAACATTTCCCAATCAAAAAAGGAATGTTTCAAAGAACAGTGGGTCATGTCAAAGCAGTAGATGACATCAGCTTCTTCGTTCGAAAAGGAGAAACATTCGGTCTTGTAGGAGAGTCTGGCTGCGGGAAGTCCACAACCGGACGAACGTTAATGCGTCTATATGAACCGACTGATGGTCAGATCATCTTTGACGGAAAAGATATCTCCAACATGAAAGAAAGAGAGCTGCATCCATTTCGTAAGGATATCCAAATGGTATTCCAGGATCCATTCTCTTCGCTTAACCCGCGAAAAACGGTGCAAACAATCTTACGTGAACCATTAAGCGTTCACGGTATGTATAAAGGGAAAGCTAGGCAGGAATACATTGAAGATTTGATGGAAAAAGTTGGTTTGAATCCAGCCTACGCCAATCGTTACCCGCATGAGTTTTCAGGTGGTCAGCGTCAGCGTATCGGGATTGCACGAGCCCTGGCATTAAATCCTAAATTGATTATTGGAGATGAGCCAGTATCAGCCCTTGATGTGTCTGTTCAGTCTCAGGTATTGAATCTATTTAAAGATCTTCAAGATGAGTTTGGACTCACTTACTTATTTATTGCCCATGATCTGGGGGTTGTTAAACATATTTCTGATCGAATCGGTGTAATGTACCTTGGGAAAATGATGGAAGTAGCAAGTAAGAAGGATTTATATGCTGATCCATTGCATCCTTACACACAGGCGCTCTTATCAGCGGTGCCTCGTTCACACCCGACAGAAGTGAAACGTGAGCGCATTATTTTAACAGGGGAAATTCCAAGTCCATCTAACCCGCCGACAGGATGTGTGTTCCATACACGCTGTCCGATGGCGATGGAAGAGTGTAAGCAAGTCACGCCGGCATATAGAGAAGTGAAAAAAGATCATTTTGTAGCTTGTCACCTTTATAAGTAAGCCAAGAATGTTTGAAAAAGGTTAATCATTAAGGGAGGTGTTGCCTACATACTAAGGCTAAAGGCAAAGCAGTAGGATGTTAGCAAGACTGCAAGAAAAAATACTTAAAAAAGGTTTAGGGGGAAAGACGATGACAAAGAAAAGTTTGTTAGTGCTGTTAGGCATGGTCATGGCGCTTATGCTTGTACTTGCAGCATGCGGCGGTTCAGATGAGCCTGCATCAACAGATGAAGATCCAGATGTTGAAGATCCAGTAGAAGGTGAAGGCGAAGATGGTGATGGTGAGGAAGCTGCAAGCGGCGAGCCTCAACAAGGTGGAAGTATCGTTTTAAGCACATCGGGTGAGCCGGTAACATTCAACCCGCTTTATATTCAAGATACAGCTAGTAGTGATGTAGCAGATATGATTCATGCGCAGCTTATTGAGGCTGACCCTGAATTAAATCTAACTCCATCCCTTGCAACAGAATTGCCTGAGATTTCTGAAGATGGATTAGAGCATACGTATACGATTCATGAAGGTGTTCTATTCCACGATGGAGAAGAGCTTACAGCTGAAGATGTAAAGTTTACTTACGATATCTTCATCCACGAAGATTACACAGGCCCACGTGCTGGTGATTTTGAATACCTTGATAGTGTTGAGGTCATTGACGATTACACAGTAAAGTTCATTTTATCTGATGTAGATGCTACGTTCTCTACACGTACTACTTATGGAATTCTTCCTAAACATATTCTAGACGATGTTCCTGTAGCAGATCTTGAAGAGCACATGGAATATAACCGTAACAACCCAATTGGTGCCGGTCCATTTGAATTCGTTGAGTATGTAGATGGACAATATATTGAGCTTGTTGCTCATGAAGATTATTTTGCTGATGGTCCATATTTAGACAAAATCACATGGCGTGTAGCGTCGGATTCAAACGCTGAATTATTACTATTTGAAACTGGTGAAACAGATCATATGATTCTGCCTGCTACAGAATATGCTACAGCTGAAACATATGACCACGGTCGTATTTCTTCAACTCTAGCATTACGATATGACTACATTGGATGGAATAATGAGCGTCCATTATTCCAAGACCCTAAAGTACGTCAAGCTTTAACAATGGCTATTGATCGTCAGCTTATCGTTGATGAAATTATGGAAGGACGTGCAGAAGTAGCGCATGCTCCGGCATCTCCTCTTAGCTGGGCTTATCCTGATTCTGCTCCTGAATTTGATTATGATCCTGAAGGTGCAAAAGAGCTTTTAGCTGAAGCTGGCTGGGAGCCTGGTGCTGATGGCATCCTTGAAAAAGATGGAGAGCGTTTCGCTTTTGAAATCCTTTCTAATGATGGTAACGTCGTTCGTCGTGACATTGGTGTTATTGTTCAACAAATGCTTGGTGATATCGGTATTGAAGTAGAAGCTCGTCAAATGGAGTGGGGTGCGTTCTTAGAACAAACAAATCCTCCAAACCGTGATTTTGATGCAGTTGTGCTTGCATGGGGATTAGGTCTTGATCCAGATCCATCAGCGATTTGGCATTCCCGTGAAAATCAAGCTGGCTTAAACAGTATCTCTTACAATAATCCGACTGTTGATGAACTTGCAGATGCAAACAAGAAAATTGTGGATCAGGATGAGCGTGCAGAAGCAATTTCTGAGATCTTCCAAATTGTTGCTGAAGAGCAACCATACACGTTCTTATTCTATCCAGAACAACATGTACTTTTAAATAACCGTTTGCAAGGTTTTACTCATCACCCACGTTTAAACAGCTACAAAGTTAATGAGTGGTACGTAACAGAGTAAGCCTTCAAGTAGTGGGGGGAAGGGGATTTCCCTCCCCTTCCTACTCTACTAAACTATCTTGAGGGATTGTGAGGAATGAAATTATGACTAGTTACATCATCAGACGGCTGATCATGATGATCCCAATTCTAATTGGTATTTCCATCATATCATTTGCAATTATGTATGCTGCACCAGGTAAGCCTGCTATTTTAAATCTTGATCCTGAGATTTCTGCAGAAGTACGAGAAGCTCAAATTGAACGACTAGGGTTAAATGATCCGATTCCTGTGCAATATGTACGTTGGTTAGGTAACGTTGCTCAAGGTGACTTTGGAACGTCCTATTCACGTAAGATGCCTGTAACGGAAATGATTTTAGATCGTCTTCCAAATACTTTGCTACTAATGGCGACCTCGCTGTTTTTAGCAGCCATAATAGCGATACCATTTGGGGTTATTTCAGCTACTAGGCAGTATTCTTTAACGGATTATGGAGTGACCTTTGGGTCGTTTATTGGACTTGCCACACCGAACTTTTGGCTAGGAATTATGTTGATCATGGTATTCTCTGTACAACTCGGATGGACACCTATTGGGGGTGTGGCTACAATAGGGGCTGACTTCAGTATACTTGATCGACTAAAACACTTGATACTGCCAGCATTAGTTCTTGCCACAGCGGATATGGCGGGACTCACTCGTTATACACGTTCTAGTATGCTTGAAGTGGTTAATCAAGATTATATACGTACCGCTCGTGCAAAAGGTTTCAGAGAGCGCCGCGTTATTTATAAGCACGGACTTCGTAACGGATTAATTCCGGTTATCACCATG
The DNA here is from genome assembly GCF_000005825.2 of Alkalihalophilus pseudofirmus OF4. Taxonomy (GTDB): domain Bacteria; phylum Bacillota; class Bacilli; order Bacillales; family Bacillaceae_D; genus Alkalihalophilus; species Alkalihalophilus pseudofirmus. Next base: position 3,400,965 of record NC_013791.2, on the reverse strand, counting down.
TTTGGTTTAATGCTTCCGACAATGATCGGCGGTTCAGCGATCGTTGAATCAGTATTTGGCTGGCCTGGAATCGGGAAATTATTTATCGATGCGACATTCCAGCGTGATTATCCTGTCATTATGGCGATCACAATGTTTGGTGCACTATTAACAGTAATTGGTAACTTAATTGCGGATATTTTATATGCAGTCCTTGATCCGCGGATTGAGTATTAAGGAGGGGAGACTTCATGGAATCTAATGCACAACAAGTATTTCAACCGAGTACACCTGAAGGGAAACCTCCGGTTGAGGACAAGCAGTTAATTGGAGAACGTCGCTCTCTCCTATCGATTATCATTGGTAAATTTTTACAAAATAAGCTTGCCGTATTTGGCATTATCACACTCGCTATAATTACAACTGCGTGTTTACTAGCACCTTATATTGCACCACATGATCCATCTTATCAAGACCTTAGAAATCGTCTGGCTCCTCCAAGCTCTGATTTCTGGCTTGGTACTGATCATTTAGGGCGTGATTTATTTAGCCGTATGCTTTACGGTGGGCAGGTATCTCTATATGTAGGGTTTGCATCGATGCTTGGAGCAGTGGCTATTGGCTCTGTTATTGGAGCTGTAGCAGGGTATTTCGGCGGACTGGTGGATGCATTTTTAATGCGTTTAGTAGACGTAATCCTTGCGTTCCCGAATATTTTCTTATTAATTACACTCGTTGCAATCCTGCAGCCAAGCATCAATATTCTCATTCTTGTGTTTGCTTTGCTAAGTTGGACGGGGACAGCTCGTGTAGTTCGTGGAGAGTTCTTAACCTTAAAGAAACGTGAATTTGTGCTTGCCTCTCGTACAATCGGGATGTCTAATGCCCGGATTATCTTTACACAGATTTTACCAAATGCACTTGGACCTGTTATCGTAGCGGCTACTCTAGCAGTAGGTGGATTTATCCTTGCCGAATCAGCGCTAAGCTTCTTCGGTCTTGGGGTTCAACCGCCAAATGCATCTTGGGGGAATATGTTAACGGACTCTCAAAGTATTACGATTTTCCGTAACGCTTGGTGGTACCCGACATTCCCAGGTTTATTGATCTTAATAACCGTATTATGCTTTAACTTCATTGGGGACGGCCTTCGTGATGCGCTTGATCCACGAGTAATTGAAAAATAAAAACGGAAAGGACAGAGAGAGCAATTCTCTGTCCTTTTATTAAACCTGTTGCTCATTTTTTAAACGTGAGTAAGACTTAAATGAAATGAGTGATGAACATGTCTAAGATCGATGAAATGGATTACACCATTCTAAGCTTTCTGCAAGAAGACGGGAAGAAGTCTTATACCGAAATAGCAAAAGAATTAAATGTAAGTGAAGGAACTGTCCGTACAAGAATTAACCGGATGCTAAAAGATAATGTCTTTGAATTCATTATCCATATGAACCCAAATAAAATCGGCTTAAACGTACAAGTCATTATCGGCATCTCAACCAAACTCGGCTACCAAGAGAGCATAGCACGCGAGCTGAACCGCTTCTCGGAAGTCCGCTTTGTCGGTGCTTTTTCCGGCCAGCATGACTTGATTATGCAAGCCTATTTCAAAAATAACGATGATCTCGTTCACTTTGTAAATAAAGAACTAGCAAAAATAGAAGGCATTATTTCAGCTGATGTGAATATTGAGCTGAAGCAATACAAAGACTCATTTTCTTATATTACAAAATAATTTTGCGAGGGAGAGACATTCGTTTCTACCTCTTTTATCTGTTTAATTAGGAGAGAAGATAAATGAAGACCATTCTAGTAACCGGATTTGAACCCTTTTTAGATCATGAAGACAACCCAACCCGCAAAATCGCAGCAGCTATTGATGGGGAAGTCATTGGAGAATATAAAGTGAAAGCTGCGGTATTGCCGGTGACGTTTAGTGGGGCAGCGGGTAAAGTTAAAGAAAAGATAGAAGAAATTAATCCGGATGCAGTAATTATGCTCGGTCTAGCCGCAGGTCGTAATCGCATCACGCCGGAGCGTGTGGCGATCAATTGCAACGATGGTGAAGTTGATAATGATGGTGTAAAAAAGCAAGATGAGGAAATTGTCGAAGGTGGCCCAGCAGCGTATTTCTCGACGCTGCCTATCCGCCCATTTGTCGATAGATTAACAGGAGCAGGGATCCCGGCAGCCATTTCAAATACAGCAGGGACGTACGTCTGCAACAATATTATGTATCAAACGCTGCACTATCTGGGCGAGCGCGGATTAAGTATACCCGCTGGATTTGTTCATGTTCCAGCAAGTCATCAGATGGCTCTAACCAAACCAAGTTTGCCGAGTATGAGTGAAGAGGAGATGTTGCGGGCAATGCAGGTGATGATTGAGGCGATGTAACAGCTATTGATTTTAAGGGCATGGCAGGTTGAGGGTGGGCGCGATTGCGTCGATTGAAGGAGTTATTGCCTCCTTCTCGGGCGGAATCGCGTCACTCTCCACTTTATATGCGTCAAAGGCAGGCGCAATTGCGTCAGTTCAGCTTGTTAATGTATCAACTACCTAATTAATTGCGCCGCTCACCTGGCGCCAAACGAGGTCAAAGCCCAAATCAAATATCTGTCTCCAAATATACTTCTTCGCCGCGCTTAATCTCCGCCTGACCATTCGTTAAGTTGGTCATCCATTCTTCAAATGCCTCGATTTCATCTGTCGCTACATAAGTCTGCACATCCACTTGATCAAGGTAATCTATATGCTTTAGTTGAAAGATTGATTGTCTTAATTCATTTTCAACCTTGCCGAGCCAGTGGTAATCAACTTGTGTATGCACCACACACATCAGCTTGCGCTCGACCACTCCAACTGCGTTCAAACCCTCGCTGACAGCACCGCCGTAAGCGCGAATAAGTCCGCCTGCACCGAGTTTAATTCCGCCGAAATAACGCGTGACGACGACAACTACATCTTTTAATTTACGTTTTTTCAAAACTTCAAGCATTGGAACACCGGCTGTCCCGCTTGGTTCACCGTCATCATTTGCTTTTTGGATGTTGTCAGTTTCTCCAATTAGATAAGCAGAGCAATTATGAGTAGCATCACGATTTAACTTTTTAATTTCTTCAATGAAGGCTTGAGCCTCTTCTTCTGTCGTCGCGCGAGAAAAGTAGGAGATGAAGCGCGACTTTTGAATGACAATTTCATGTTCTCCCCTGTCTTTTATCGTGTAATAAATAGGTAGCAAGGCCACCAATCCTCCTCTTTTTTTCATAGTTTTACAAATCAGCGTTATCGCTATGTAATAAAGGTTTGGTACTATAGTGTAGTCATCCGATAAAGCAGTCGAGATGAGTAAAAGGACGCTAGGAATAAGTAACGCTTTTTTCATCCTATTGTTGTAAGATAAGGATAGCGGAAACTTTATCATGAAGCAAATGGACAAGCTTTAAATTTCTGCACCAGTTAGCGCCAGTATAAGGCGGTGGGGGTTGGTGAGAGCCTTGACTGACAAGAACATGTTAGACAAGATAATTGATCAAACATTAGATACGGTGGGACAAAGCCGGGAACAGATCTTTGACATTGGTGAAAAATCGAGGCAGGAGTATCAAATGCTTCAAAAAGAGCTTCAAGATGTCAGGATGAAAGTGGCCGGCGTTATTGAAAGAACAGATCGTACTCATTTACATGCGAAATTTGCGAGAAATCGCTTAGTGGAAGTAAGCAAAGCGTTCGATCGTTATAGTCATGAAGAAGTAAAATCGGCATACGAACAGGCAAATGATTTCCAAGTTCAGCTAGCCGTACTGCAACAAGAAGAAATTAAGCTTCGAGAGCGTCGTGACCATATCGAACGAAGGCTGATTAATTTAAATGAAACGATTGAAAGAGCGGAGCAATTAGCCAGTCAAATGGCTGTTGTCTACAACTTCTTATCCAGTGATTTAAAGCAAGTAGGTGAAGTTATAGAAGATGCTAGGGAAAAGCAAAGGTTTGGGCTTAAGATTATCGAGGCCCAAGAAGAAGAACGGAAAAAGCTTTCCCGGGAAATTCATGACGGACCAGCTCAAATGATGGCGAATGTTCTGCTTAGGTCTGAGCTAATAGAACGAATTTATCATGATCGCGGCATTGAAGAAGCGCTAAATGAGATTCGTGACCTTAGAAAAATGGTAAAAAGTTCACTTGCGGAAGTGAGAAGGATTATTTACGATTTGAGACCGATGGCGTTAGATGATTTGGGATTAATACCTACATTGAAGAAGTATTTAGCAAATTTTGAAGAACGCAATGGCATTGCTGTCAGGTTTCAGCATTTGGGCCGTGATCAACGAATTCCAGAAGAATATGAAGTGGCATTGTTTCGATTAATCCAAGAAGGGGTACAAAATGCCTATAAGCATGCGAACCCTACAGAAATCCAAGTTAAAATTGAAATTAAGCCTACAAAGGTTATAATGATCATTAAAGACGATGGAGTAGGATTTGATACATCAAAATTAAAAGAAGGATCATTTGGCCTCATGGGTATGAGGGAGAGGGTCAACATGCTCAAAGGAGAGCTGCAGATCCAATCGAAAATTGATATCGGCACCCTCATTTCCATTGCTGTACCATTAACATAAAGATCGATATTGTATGATTCATGATTAAATTGGATTAATTGAACTAGTAATTGGCAAAGATAATACCGTGTAAACGGAGAGGTGATAAGGATGAACGAAAATAAAAAGATCCGTATAGTACTAATTGATGACCACCAACTATTTCGTGAAGGTGTTAAACGAATCCTAGCAATGGAGCCTGATTTTGAAATTGTAGCAGACGGAGAAGATGGTTCTGAAGCAAGAGCGCTTGTAGATGAGCATCGCCCTGATGTGATTTTAATGGATATCAATATGCCAAAAGTGAACGGTGTAGAGGCAACGCGTGAGCTTGTTGCAGCATATCCAAATGTGAGAGTGTTAATCCTATCGATCCATGATGACGAGACATATGTCACGCATGTTCTTAAAACAGGTGCATCAGGCTACTTGTTAAAAGAAATGGATGCAGGTGCTCTAATTGAAGCTGTTAAAGTTGTTGCTTCAGGCGGATCTTACATTCATCCGAAAGTAACACATAACCTAATTAAAGAATACCGTCGTCTAGCTACAGAGGACGATAAATATGAAGAGTCAATCGGCTTCCGTGAAGTCGAATACAGAAAGCCACTTCATATCTTAACTCGTCGTGAGTGTGAAGTACTTCAGCTGATGACTGACGGTCAAAGCAACCGTGCGATCGGTGAGTCATTATACATTAGTGAAAAAACAGTTAAAAACCATGTAAGTAACATCCTGCAAAAAATGAGCGTAAACGACCGTACTCAAGCGGTAGTTGAAGCGATTAAAAAAGGATATGTCATCGTTCGTTAATTCGTATGGTGGACAAGAGGTACCGCTTAGTGGTATCTCTTGTTTTTGGTTGGGAGAGGAAGACTTTAAGGACAGACTAACAATGGACTGAGCGCTCAGTTGAGGTAATAACAGTCTAGACAGACGCAATCGCTCGCCACACCGGCGCAATTCAGCTCTGAATTGACGCATTCCCTGTCAACCCGCGCAATTACATGCTGAGTCGACGCAAATACCCCTGACATCCGCGCAATTCCTAGCTCCACCGACGCAATCAGAAACCGAACAGACGCAATTCCATATCCCTACATAAATCGACTATCTCTCCTCTTGTATCTTAGTAGAATTAACGGTACATTTAATAGAAGAGAAAACGAGTATAATCGAAATGAATTATTCAAATTAAATTATTCAAATTAAATTATTCAAATTAAATTATTCAAATTAAATTATTTAAAATTGAATCTTCCCAAGATGGGAAAGTAAAGTGAGGATCTATTAGATATGAATAAAGTCGCAATTGTAACAGATAGTACCGCGTATCTCGCGCCAGATATACGAGATCAGTATTCAATAGAGATGGTACCGTTAAATGTTGTTATTGGTGAAGATTCTTATCAAGAAGAAATCGACCTTACGACGAGCCAATTTTATAAGCTGTTAAAGAATACAGAAAAACTGCCTACGACATCCCAGCCGGCAATCGGACATTTTCTCGAGACATTTGAGAAACTGAAAGATCAAGGCTATGAAGAAATCATTACAATCCACTTATCTAGCAAAATTAGTGGCACATACCAGTCTGCGATGAGTGCTGCTAGTATGGTTGAAGATATCTCGGTAGAGGGATTTGACTCTGAAATCAGTTGTGCCCCTCAAGGCTATTTTGTGCTTGAAGCAGCGAAGATGGCCGCTGAAGGCGCGGATGCGAAATCCATACTAGCGCATCTAAAAGAGATTAAAACAACACTTAAAGCCTATTTCATGGTAGACAGCCTCCAGCACTTACACCGCGGCGGCCGTTTGAACGCAGCGCAGCTTGTAGTGGGTAATCTATTAAAGATCAAGCCGATTCTTCATTTTGAAGAAGGAAGCATTGTACCGTTTGAAAAAGTCCGTACGGAGAAGAAAGCTGTGGCACGTATTTGTCAGCTGCTAGAAGAAGATGTGACACAAGGCGGGGCGTACAAAGTGACAGTGATCCACGCCAACCGCTTAGAGTCAGCGCAAACTCTTGCAAAAGAAATCCAAGTGAAATTTGAAAATGTCGAAGTAGACATCAGCCATTTCGGTCCGGTGATCGGGACACATTTAGGAGAAGGAAGCCTAGGTGTATCATGGTATAAATTATCCCGCTAAAATAAATAAAGCATGAAGCAGCACCCGTTGTTTCATGCTTTTCTTTTTATCATTATCCCCAAACTTAACTAATCCTTCGAGGTGATCCCACTTGTCCACCGACTTACTCACATTTATCACAGGCAAGCGCCTGCTGCGAACAGAAATTCCCTTTCCAAAGCATGAACTAGATTTACTTATCCACACTGGTGCATTAATAGAATCTCCCAGCATCCTTTATCAACAGTCTATCCCCAGCTGTGTACGGTGCGGAAACCGTGACCGCAGTTTATTCGCCTCTCATTTTTGTCACACGTGTCAGAAGGACTGCTTGTACTGCCGACATTGCATTAAACTTGGTAAAGTTCAAGAATGTAAGCCTCTAATCCACCTCGCAACTTCTGATAAAACTCCATTTCTCAATCACTCATCCTCTTTAAAATGGAAAGGGGAACTATCGCTAGCTCAAGAGAAAGCTTCAAATTCTGTAATCAAAGCAGTAGAAGAGAAGAGTTCTCTCTTACTGTGGGCCGTGTGCGGGGCAGGGAAAACAGAGATGCTTTTTAAAGGAATCGAAGCGGCTATCAATAAAGGTGAAAGAGTATTGATTGCGACGCCTCGTGTGGATGTGGTCAAAGAGTTATCCCCACGACTCCGTACTGTCTTCCCTTCTATACCAATAGCAAGCCTATACGGCGGCAGTAAAGACCAGCACATAAACGCCCAGCTTGTGATCGCCACCACTCATCAAGTGATGCGGTACTTCCAAAGCTTTGATGTGGTGATTGTAGATGAAGTCGATGCATTTCCGTTCAGTTACGACAAAAGCCTCCAATATGCGATTAAACAAGCAAGAAAGCCCCAATCGAGCCTCATCTATTTAACAGCTACCCCTACCAGCCAAATTAGAAAAATACCCAAACTAGAAATCGTTTATGTACCGAGGCGTTACCACGGCTTTTCACTGCCTGTCCCAACCTTCACCTGGTGCGGCAATTGGCGGACACGTCTCACGAAAAAGAAACTCCCTCCTGTTGTGATGAAGTGGCTTCAGGAACGACTCGAAGCTAAGAAGCCTACGCTCTTATTCTTGCCATCAGTTGACGTGTTAAAGGAAATTTCTCATCTATTAGGCTCTCAATCTATTAAACATGAAGCGGTCTATGCAGCTGATAAAGCGAGGCATGAAAAAGTAGCTAGATTTCGAAACGAAGAGTATTCTCTTTTGCTAACGACAACGATTCTTGAGCGTGGAATAACCATTTCAAACCTTGATGTTGCGGTACTCGGGGCGGAAGATCATGTGTTTACCGAATCAGCGCTTGTTCAAATTGCAGGACGGGTTGGAAGAAGTGCCAAGATGCCAACGGGTGATGTCACCTTTTTTCATTACGGGAAGACTGACGCAATGGTACGGGCGAGAGCGCAGATTAACTGGATGAACAAGAGGGAGGTATAGGTGGTGAGGTGTTTAATTTGTCACGAGAAAACGCAGGCTAAGTTGAGTTGGAGTACGATCTTTTTAGGAAGTGAGGAAGAGTTGGTTTGCGAGAGATGTGAAGAGGGGCTGGAAATGTTAGGCGGGGAGCAATGCGAGCTGTGCAGCCGTGTGCTCGGAGGTATGTGGCGATCTTCTGCTGAGTCCTTATGTCTTGATTGTACTAAATGGAACCAGCACGAAACAGCACAAGACCTGCTTGTCAAAAACACCTCGCTTTACGCATATAATGAGACGATGAAAGAGTGGCTCGCTCAATATAAATACCAAGGGGATGCTGAGGTTAGCCGCTATTTTTCAACCAAACTAAAAAGCTTTTATGCTAAAAACTTTAGAGACTATTCGCCTGTTCTCATGCCACTCAGCAACGAACGTCTTCATGCTCGCGGTTTTAATCAAGTGGAGCTGATAACAAAGGAGTGGCTTGCTCCTACTGTGACGCTGGGCAGGAGGGAGAGCGAGCAGCAAAGCAAGAAAAATCGTAAAGCGAGAGTCTCTCAATTGAATCAATCGCCTTTTTATATACAGAGTGGAATAGACTCGGTGAAAACACTTAAAAAAATCGTGTTAGTTGACGATGTATATACTACAGGGACAACGGTGCGGCAGGCTGCTTACGTCTTAAGGAAGCACGGCGCAGAGCATATTGAATCGTTAACGCTTGCTAGGTAAGAATGCGCCGCATACGTTATAATGAAATGGTAAGAGAGGAGAGGCGGATATGAAAAATGTAGCCAATTGCCCGAAGTGTGGGGCTTTATTTGTAAAGGCACTCCGTCCATTATGCAACGCATGTTATAAAGAACAAGAAGAGAACTACGATAAAGTTTCACGCTTTATGCGTCGTAAACAAAACCGTATGGCCTCAATCCGCGAGGTGCATGAGAAAACAGAGGTGCCCCTTGAACAGATTCATCAATTTGTGAAAGAAGGGCGAATCCTCGTCACTCATTTTCCAAACATGGGTTACCCATGTGAATCATGCGGTGCGCTTATTCAAGAAGGCCGTATCTGTGAAAGCTGCAAAGGGAATATAACAGGTGGTTTAGAACAGATTCAAAAAGAGAAAGAGTTTAAAGAGCGCGTGGCAGAAAATTTAAAAGCTGAAGAAAGTGCCCAGAATAAAACGTATCACTCTTTAGATGACCGGTTTGATAAATAATCCTTAACAGAGACAACCCCCGTGCCGATATAAGCTGTAAGAGCCATCGGTACGTTTTTATGTCAGTGATGTTAAAAAAGGAGGGAAAACGATGAAGATTAATTCATACCAGTCCATCCAGCAAAATCCTTACAGAAAACAAGTAGACACATCTGAAAAGCTTCAAGGTGCAAAGAAGAAAGTTGATAAGCTTGAAATTTCAACAGAAGCACTTGAAATGCAAAAAGGAAACCCAATCGAGAAGGCGCGCGAGGAAAAAGTAGAGGCGCTTAAAAAGCAGATCGAAGCTGGGGAATACAAAGTGAATCCAGAAGCTGTAGCGAAGAAAATGTATGAGTTCTGGAATGATAAATAAAAGGACAGGTGAGTATCATGTCAGCACAATTGGTGATCCAAGCATTAGCGGAGCTGTTAAAGCTTCATCAAGAATTGAATAAGACAGCAGTGCAGAAGCTTGGTGCGATTAAAGCCAATGACATGAATGCTCTTGGCCAGGTTGTTCGCGAGGAAGCTAAGCTGATTCGTGCTATACAAACGGCAGATGCAAAAAGGGTACGTACAGCAGAAGAGTTTATGAGGCATAAGGGAGAGGGCAGAGAAGACGCGACGGTTCAAACATTGCTCACCTATACGGAGGGTGAAGACCGTCTCATGATCGAGAGATTGCAGAAAGCTTTGCTAAAGGAAGTAAGGAGACTTTCTGAGCAGAACGAGCAAAACAAAGAGTTAATTGAAGAATCCTTGCGTTTTGTTAACCTTTCCCTTGACCTCATGGTGCCGCAGACAGAGGATGTGCACTATCAGAATCCAACAAACAAACAAGATCAAACAGAGCTTTACAGCCGCTCTGCCTTTGATTCGAAAGCTTAAGTAAGTGGAGGAGCAGAAATGAAATCAACTTTTCATGGATTAGAAACAGCAAGACGTGCGATGATGACGCAGCAGTACGCTTTGCACACAACCGGTCATAATATTGCCAACGCGAACACACCTGGCTACTCGCGTCAGCGTGTTAATTTTACGCAAGCAGAGCCTTACCCAAGTATTGGAATGAACCGTCCAATGCTGCCGGGGCATCTTGGGACGGGTACGAAAGCGGGATCGATTCAGCGTGTGCGCGAGCATTTTCTTGATATTCAATTTAGAAATGAACAAAGTAAAACAGGCTACTGGAGCACACGCCACACTGGCCTTCAAAAAATGGAAGACATCCTAAATGAGCCGAGCACAGACGGGATTGCAAGTACGATGGACCGCTTTTGGAATGCGCTGCAAGATTTATCAACAGACCCGCAGGATTCGGGGGCGCGTTCTGTTGTTCGGGAGCGCGGGGTTGCTGTGGCTGAAGTGTTTAATTATGTTTCCAACTCTCTAACAATCATCCAGAAAGATTTAAAAGGGGAGATAGGTGTTCAAGAAAAAGCCTTTAATTCGATTCTTGATCAAATAAAAAATATCAATGAAGAGATTTCTAAAGTGGAGCCGCACGGGTATGTTCCTAATGACCTTTACGATCGCAGAGACAACTTGATTGATGAGTTATCGCAATATGTAAACGTGAAGATAGACCGCATTGAATCAGGCGGAAATGCTTCTAGTGTGGCAGAAGGTGCTTACAATGTAAGACTTGTTGACAGTGACGGAAAAGACTTAGGAATTACGCTGATTGACGGTGCAAATCATTCGGTTAACTACCTCTCCATCGATTTTGCTGGAACTAACGGAGAAGGTCTTGTTGAGAATCTATCATTTGGCGGGAATAGTATGTCAGTTGCCGAGTTTGAGTCTAGAGGAAGCATTAAAGCGATCATTGAATCGTTTGGTTACATGGATGGAGGCGCGGAAAAAGGTGTCTACCCTGAAATGCTGCATGATCTAGATCAGATGGTAGCGACCTTTGTCGAAGAGTTTAATAAAGTCCACCGCGCAGGCTGGAATCTTGAAGATATTGAGGCTGGAGAAAAAGGACCGTCTCTTAACTTCTTCACCTATAGTGGAACCGGAGCATCTCCTACATCTGATCAACCAGCGGGAGCTGCAAGCCGTTTACAATTATCAGCGGATATTATGACAAGCAGCAATAAAATTGCCGCCGCAAAGCCTGGTGTTGACGGTGTGGCGTTCGTAGGGAGTGGTGCGAATGCGCTTGAACTTGCCAATGTGAAAGATAAAACACTTAATTACGGGGGAACGAACACGAGCGTTCAAAGCTTCTATCAGAGCGTGATTGGTGATATGGCTGTTCATACAAATGAGGCAAACCGTATGATGAGAAATGCAGATATGCTGAGAAATACGGTAGAGGAACGCAGGCAGTCAGTGAGCAGCGTATCATTAGATGAAGAAATGACCGATATGATTAAATTTCAACATGCATACAATGCGGCAGCTAGAAATATTACGATGGTCGATGAGATGCTTGATCGTATTATTAACGGCTTGGGTGTTGTGGGCAGATAAGAAGGTGTGAGATAGATGCGTGTAACTCAATCAATGTTAGCTAATAATGCGCTCAGAAACATTAGTTCTGGCTATGCGAATTTAGCCCAAATACAAGATAGACTAGCAACAGGAAAAAAGTTTACGAGAGCGTCTCAGGATCCTGTTGTTGCCATGAACGGAATGCGCTACCGCACGCAAGTAACAGAAGTGACTCAATTTAAACGTAATCTTGCGGAGATGTACAATTTTATGGAGAGCTCGGACTCCGCTTTAGGTGAAGTCAATCAGGCGTTACAGCGTATTCGTGAACTGACAGTCCAAGCGTCAAACGATACGTATAATTCCAACGACCGTAAAAATATTATTCAAGAAATCCAGCAGCTGAGCGAGCACTTAGCTTCGATTGGAAATACAAAAGTTAACAATAAGTATTTATTTAATGGAACGAATACTTCAAAGCAGCCAATCGACTTATCGAAACTGCCAAACTATCTTAATCGACCACAATTTGTAGGGGTTTCCGATACGCCAAATCCAATGCCGTATCAAAATCTTGGTTCCTATGACGTTGAAAGCACGTTTACTGGTTTGTCTTTTGATGCCGACCAATTGCGAGAAACATTTAATCTAGAAAATGTAGAAGATTTAGAAGGTAAAACATTGCGAATTGGCCCATTTGAAGGCGGGGGTACTGTTGAGGTGACCTTAGCAGCAGTGGGAGATGGTGTTTATAAAGTTCCACTAACCACTCAGCAACATAATTATCTCGAAGGAAACAATGAGGTGGACGTTCAGTTATTTGAAATTGAACCACTTGATGGCGAAACCGTCCAATTTACTGACACTAATGGCGAATTAAAGTTTCAAGAGCCTCAGAATATTTCCCTAACGATACCAGCTAGTACACTGCAGGCGTCAGCAAATGATGTAGTAACGGTGAATATTCCGGGGCATGATCCAATCCAGCTTCCTTACCGTTCTGCAACAGGTTCATTTGAAGTGAGTGGATTAAATGGTTATTCACTAGAAGAAATTCAAAATGCAACCGTGGAAGTAAACGGGCAAACTGTAGAAACTCGTATTGAGATCGAGCTTAGTGATCTTGAGCCGCCATATCAAGCGGAGGACTACTTTGCTACGCTAATGTTTAACAATAAAGAGTATCGTTTTGTATATGACGAAGCTACTGGGAAATATGTAAATCAACAACCGATCTATGCACCAATAGAAGAAATAGAGGCAGCGATTAAAGCAGTTGATAAACAAAACAATAATCGTTTCTTTAATGTAAACGTCATTCCATCTAAGTCACCAGTATCCGGAAACAATGAAACAATTGAAATTGAACTTCTTAAAGGCGTAACCATTGCCAGCAATGTAAATACGCAAAATGTTATTTCAGCTGAGTTGTTTGCGATTATTAAAGAGATAACAGATGAGCTTGAACTATTGATGGATGATATGGAACACTCGAGCGGAAGCAAGATTAACGGGTATTTAGATCGATTAGATAAATGCATGGATGATGTGTTATCAGCCCGCGCCAATCTAGGAGCGCGTATTAACCGGGTTGAGATGATTGAAAACCGCGTTCTAGAGCAAGAAGTAATTGCCAAACGTATTATGTCTGAAAATGAAGATGCGGATATGGAGCAAGTAATTATTGATTTAACTACACAAGAAAGTGTTCACCGTGCAGCGATGGCGGTCGGGGCACGAATTATCCAGCCGTCTTTACTCGACTTCTTACGTTAATCTCATAAATAGGAGGTGGGGTTGTGCAGCTAGCATCACTCAATATCCAAACGACTCCCGCCCAAACGGGATTAAGATCACAAAAAGGGACACTGCAGCTTAAGCAGCATCAAGCTGACTTGAACATCCAAACGAATCGAGAGCCGCTTAAGATCAGCACAACCTATCCGCAGTTATCGATAGATCAAACAGAAGCCTTCGCTGATGCGAATCTAAAGAATCCATTACGTTTTGCCAATGATAACTACGGGAAGATAAAATCGATCGTCTATGAGTATCTTGCAAAGAAAACTCAAGAAGGCACTCAGATGATGGAAATAGAGCATGGGTACGGCGGAGCGATTGCACGGATCGCAAAGCAAAACAGCCAATCTCCTGAACCGCAGCTACAATTAGTGAACATCCCTCGCTCGATGAACCAAACAAAGATTGATTTTCGACCAAGTGAAATCAGTTTTCAAGTTCCGCGTCACGAAGCAGCTATTTCTGTGAACCGGCGTGAGCCAGAAGTACACATGCCAAAATGGCAGACCGAAACGTATGTAAAACAAAAAAATAGCATCTCCTTTCAAGCGATTGGAGCTGCTATTGATTCAAGCTTATAGGGCGACAGTTCGCAAGAGAGCTGCAGAGGATTGCAGTCTCTCGCCAGGTCTGTCAATGCTGTTCGGGGCACTGCTTTTGAACAGAACTCCACACCTGTAACGAACGACTTGCCCCGCGCTCAGCAAGATGTCTCCGCCAAACCTTACATACCTCCATTTAAACACACCAAAATAAAGGATTGAACACACTACACCTTTTATGCAAAGCCCTTTTTTAAGTTGTTTTCAAATTGGAAATACGTAACGTTTGAGAAGGCATATTGAAGAATGTGAGGCAGGCTGCCGCTTGGTTACCCAAACGGTTCAACCAGTCGTATGGGGTAGGTACCTAGGTAAATAGCGGACTATTTACCTAGGTATAATGTAATTTTCTACATAAGTTTGTAAATTCCTTCAAGTTTTTAAAAGTTTTTAATTATTTTTAAGAATCTTGTTAAACAAAGTCGAGATTGCTAGAAGACATGCTATCATAAAGGAAGAAATCGACAAAAGGTGTGATAGATTTGAAGATTGAAACCAAATATACAGGAACGATTGAAATAGAAGAAAGCCGATTCATTCGCTTTGAAAAGGGGATTCCGGCATTTGAAGAAGAGAAGTCTTTTGTGCTGCTTCCTTTTGAAGAAGGAACGCCTTTTTATGTGCTGCAATCAACGACAACACAAGAGGTAGCATTTATTGTCATTAACCCATTTCAATTTGTACCGGGCTATCAGGTGAAGCTGCCTGACTCAACAATTGAGCAGCTAGATATTCAATCAGAGGAAGAAGTGGCGACATTCGTAATGCTGACAGTGAAAGAACCGTTTGAAGAGACAACGGCTAATTTGCAAGCGCCTGTTATTATTAATGCTGCCAAACAAAAAGGAAAGCAGCTTTTATTAAGCAACACAGACTACCTCACGAAAGCTCAAATCTTTAAGCAACCAGTGAAAGGAGAGGCGTAAATGCTCGTCCTGACACGAAAGTTAAAAGAAGCGATCCAAATTGGAGATGACATTGAAGTTAAGATCCTTGCTGTTGACGGAGATCAAATTAAGCTTGGAATTGATGCCCCGCGAAATATTGAAATTCATCGTAAAGAAGTGTACTTAGATATTCAAAAGGAAAACCATGAAGCAGCAAGAAAAGTATCTTTAGAAGGGCTGAGAGGATATATCAAGCGAGATCAAACCTAAAAAGAACAAATCTCACATACTGGTGAGATTTGTTCTTTTTTGTCGTATTTAGCAGAATTTTAGGTAAAAACTAATAGTCTAAAAGGATCTTTTATGATATATTCTTTGTAATACGAAATTTTGACAAGGATGTCGATTAAATTTGTCGAATGAATAGAGTAAGTCAGTAAATGAGGGAGGATTTACATGCATACAACAACACAGAAAGAGTCCATCACCTTTATAACGACTGATGCTTCCTTGCAAACAAAAATCATAGAAGGTCTAAATGAATACCAACAAAACGAACTAACCTTTCGAGTGATACATAATCCTGAAGACGTCCGCACTTGTTTAGAACTTCTACAAAAGAAAACGAAGAAGTATAGCAGTCAGCAGAAAAAATACATATGGGTTATCAGCGAAGAAGAGCAAGATCTCGCAAAAGAAATATTGTCGTATGGGCAAGCAAGCATTATCGCTAAAGAAAGCAGCTGCCTCATCAAATCAATGGATCAAGCCATCAAGCATTATCCATGCCTAGATCTGCCGTTTCAAAAGGGTATACTAGCTATGGTCTACCGCAATAACAAGCCAAAGCGAACGGAAGACTTAACGATCAGCCTCGACTCGCACTCTGAATTTAATCAAACCGAAAAAGATATCATTTATTACTTACTTCAAGGCAAAACGGCAGAGCAAATTGCAGAGCAAACGTATAACTCTGTCCACACGATTAATAACAACATCGTGAAAATTAAGAGGAAGCTCAATGTAAGGTCGAAGGTAGAGATTATCACGCATTTTGTGAAGAAGAATAGAAGGTAGAGGAAAGCACTTGATCGAAGGATCAGGTGTTTTTTTGTTAGAAGAAAAGTCACAAATAAAAGTAAAAAAACACTAAACACTTTACCTCTCATACCGATATAAAGAGTGTAAGCACGAGGACCTAGTTAGCGGCCGATAACAAAGTCCTACGGCTCAAATATCACTATCCAACCACAAGGACGTGGGCGGACTCAAATTCAAGGAGGAATTTTACATGATTATTAACAATAATATCCCAGCGTTGAATACGTACCGTCAGATGGGTGTAAACCAACAAAACGGACAAAATGCAATGGAGAAATTAGCATCTGGTCTTCGTATTAACCGTGCAGGTGATGATGCAGCCGGACTTGCAATCTCTGAGAAAATGCGTGGACAGATCAGAGGTTTAGATCAAGCTTCTCGTAACTCTCAAGATGGTATCTCTTTAATTCAAACAGCTGAAGGAGCTTTACAAGAAACACACTCAATTCTTCAACGTATGCGTGAATTAGCAGTTCAATCTTCAAACGATAC
The DNA here is from genome assembly GCF_000005825.2 of Alkalihalophilus pseudofirmus OF4. Lineage (GTDB taxonomy): Bacteria > Bacillota > Bacilli > Bacillales > Bacillaceae_D > Alkalihalophilus > Alkalihalophilus pseudofirmus. The sequence continues at coordinate 3,384,289 of NC_013791.2, read as the reverse complement.
GAATAACGATAAAGACCGTGAAGAATTACAAAAAGAAGTTGATCAGTTAGCTCAAGAAATCACACGTATTGCAGATAATACTGAGTTTAATACTAAGAACTTAATGGGTGAAAATGGTTTTTCAGGTAAGTTTCATATTGGTGCAAATGCAGGACAAGATATTACATTAAGTATTGATAATATGACTTCAAAAGCATTGGGAGTTAATGAAGCTACAGCATCTGCAGTTGATGTTGGAGATTATGCATCCGTAAAAAATAATACTGAAACAGAAATAACAATTGAGTTTGCGGCACTTGGTGGAGGTGCTGAAATTAGTGAAACAACAGCTGTAATGAGTGAAGATGGAACTACAATTACTGTTACATTAGCTCAAGCTGCTGACAATAGTGCAACTGCTTCTAAACAAGATGTTATTGATGCTTTAAAGGGTATCGGTGAAATCTCAGTATTAGAAAAAGATGTTGACCTAACTGCAGACGCAGCAGTAGTAACTGATATTACTGTAGGTGCCGCTACTATTGATACATCAAAAGGAATTGATATTTCATCTTCTCAAGCTGCAGCATCAAGTGCTATTACAACTATTAACAGTGCAATTGAAACGGTTTCTGCAGAGAGGTCTAAACTGGGTGCGGTTCAAAACCGTTTAGAGCACACAATCTCTAACTTAAACAACTCTTCTGAGAACCTACAAGCTGCAGAATCACGTATCCGAGACGTAGACATGGCTCGTGAAGTAATGGAAATGACGAAGAATAACATTCTTTCTCAAGCTTCTCAAGCAATGCTTGCACAAGCGAACCAAGCTCCACAAGCTGTTTTACAGTTACTTGGATAATTTTAATATTCAATTTATGGGAGGCTCTAGATTTCTAGGGTCTCTTTTGTATAGTAAGGGGGAATGATTTGTTGAATTATAAATTTACTGATCCAAGCACTCATTTAGATTTTGGTTTTGGAGTATCAGCATCAAACTTTCATGATACAGCTAATTTCATGTGGGAAAATAACCCTTCTAGAAAAACAACAGGCTTATTACCAAATCTGTACATGTATCGGCATTCAATTGAACTTTATTTAAAATCACTAATTGTTATCATTCACAAGAAATTGAAAATAGACTATAAAGATGGTGAAGTATCCTATAATTCAAATATGCCATATGTTTTGGTTAAGCAAAATGAATGGAAGAAGATTACTTCTTGTCATTACATTTCAGCATTGTATAGATATTTTGAGCAATTAATTATTGAACATGAAGAATCTTTACATAAACAAGCCTCAATGAAGCTCTCAAAGATAATTAATCCTGACAATCAAAGGATAGTTGATCATATTAAGCAATATGATGATAAAAGCACATACTTTAGATATTCGGATTTAAGTAATTCGGACTCAAATCAGAACTCTAGGGAGTCAGAAAAACATTATAACAAAAAGGTTGAAGTACAAGACCTTGAAGAACATATCCCCATGGAGAAACCATCCACATTTTTTGTAGTGGTAAATCCAGAGTCTGGGGAACCAATTGAAGCACATAAAAGTGTAAAAGAAATGCCATTAAATAAGCTAGCAGCGGATTTGAAAAGTCTTACTGAGTATTTATCTAGTATACATGCAATGTTTCGGATGGCTCTTTGTGATGGCTACTAAGAACAAACTTTTCCTAGATACACAACAATAACCTAAAACGAACTAAATGAATATTCAACCATATATTATAAAAATGAACGTACGTTTGTTCTGTGAGCACTAGATGTTCAAGAAACAAGCGACCTAAGCCTCTACTTCCATTGTGGGAGTAGGGGCTTTTTCTATTTTAGGAGGAATGTAAAATGAGAAAGTATGATTACAGAAAGCAGTTACAGTTGCCATTGATGGATGTAGTGAAAGAAGAGAAATCACAGCCAGCTAAACGAGTAAGCATTGTTAGTCTAAAGATGGTGAGGGAGTCCAGTATGTTGTACAAGGAAAGGAAGGTAACATCACCTGATGATACTTTCAATTTGCTGAATCCGAAGCAAGCAGTGCACTGTCACCACCCGAAGATTGTTAGATTTTGTCGATTGATTACCATATATTTAAGATGCTGTTTTCTACTGCAAAGTAACTACTATGTATAGCATCGATAAAAGATAAGTACCTTTAAAAAAGCGAACCTCGCTAGTCACTACTCAACGTTAATAGATCTTGTCGTCTAAATGACAATCAAAACTTTCGCAAATTGCTGGAGTTTTTTTATTTTCCTTAACTTCCCTTCTAATTTACCGATACTACTAATAGAAACTTATTAGGGAAGTAGTGATAGTAGTGGAAAAATACCGTGATGTCATGGAGCAGTCGCTGGATTTAGTTAAGACGATGGTAGAGGGGACCCATCATCTTCAGCTTCTATTAAATGAAGGCAGGTTTGAGCAAGGGATTATCTTGTTTGAGGACATTATGAAGGCGTATGCGGCAATTGAACGTTCGATTGCTCCTGTGGTTGAAGAAGTTGAAGGGGAGGAAATCTGCGTTCAACTTGGTAAAGTTCGTGAGAGTTTGGAGCTTGTGTTAACTCATTTTGAGAAGAAGGAATTTGGTCGTGTGAAGGAAGTGGTTCAGTTTAATTTGCTTCTGCAGCTTAAGAAAGTGGAAGCGGATTCTTCAACGGCTTTTTCTAAGTATTTGGTTTCGTAATAGGTTAGGAGGGTTTAGATGGATATCGCACTACTTTCAATGGCTTTAAACCAAGGCCAGGTTCAGCAACAGGCATCTATGGCTGTGATAAAAAGGCAATGGGGAATGCTGAGCAGCAAGGTGAAGCGCTGCAGAAATTAATGAGTTCAGCTGATGCAAAGGTGATTCAACAAGCGGCTCAGCCTCATTTAGGGAGTACGATTGATTTGAGTTTGTGAGAGTAACCTCGGAGGTTGCTCTTTTTATATGGGGGGCTGTTAGGTGAAAGAGGGGAAAATGGATCAAGTGAATCAACTGTCTGTTCTGAGACAGCATTTAGAATGGAGTAAGGAGAGAGCGCGGTTACTAGAAGAGATAGAGAATACGCTTGTAGAGATGAGAGAATTAGCGGAAGAAGCGATGAATCCCCAGTTAGATGAAGAAGATCGTCAAGAGTTAAATGAACGTTTCATTAAGCTTGAATCGCAGTTAATTGAGCTGCAAAAGGAAGCCACAGGCGCTAACCTTCATTAAAACAAGAAACTTTTCTTTACTAAAAGGTATCTTCTGCCGATATAAAGAGTAACTAAGTGCAGTGTCGAGGAGTGAAGCGAATGAGGATGGGTGGTTTAGCCTCGGGTATGGATACCGAGCAAATCATGCGTGATTTAATGCGGGCCGAGCGGATGCCTGTTGATAATATGGTGAAGCAGCGCCAGGTCGTAGAATGGCAGATGGACGCGTACCGTGAAGTGAACCGGAAGTTTAATGAGTTTCGAAATAAAATGGTCGATCAGTTTATTTTAACGAGTGCGAATTTAAGTGCGAAACGGGTGACGAGCTCAAATAGCAGTTTAGTTTCGGCAACAGCGAGTGCTAGTTCCGGGAATGTCTCGTTAAGGATTTCTCAAGTAAATGAACTTGCTAGGGCAGAGTCTAATTTTAGTGCTGGTAGAATTTCTGGAGAAGAGAAAGTGGATACAAGTAAAGCTTTGAAGGATCAGAAGTTTGATCAAGCAATTGAATGGAAAGATGGGGCAGTGAAAACTGAAACCATCCGTACGAGCTCAGCAACAACCAGTGTTTCATTTGCTCAAGGTAATGTAAATAATCTAAAAGAAAATGCTGAAGCTGATACAGTTGTAAAAGTGAACGGTAAAGAATATGAGGTAGTTCAGGGAACACCTAATGAAAATCAAGTTGCGGTGGATTACAAAACTGGAACACTTACGTTTGCTAATTCGATTGCATCTGGCGCTCAAGTTTCTGTAACGTTTATTGAAGAGAGTGAAACTGAAAAATATACTACCTCGTCTATCACTACTTTCGATAGAGATGGAAAAGAGGTAAAGGATACTTTTGTTATAAAAGATTCTGAAACTCTTAGCCAGGTGTTTCAAAAGGTAAATCGCTCAAATGTTGGGGTTAGTATTTTTTATGACGAGCATAATGATGGAGTCTCAGCCACCCGTAAAGAAACTGGTATAAACAATAAAAATAGTGGAAATGAGATGGTCTTTGGAGATGGCTTTTTTAATGAAGTACTGAAGCTAAAAGAAAATTACCAAGTAGTAAATGAAGAAGGTGATCCTGAGACACGTTCAAACGTACAGGAGGCCAAAAACGCCGTCTTCACCATCAATGGCATGGAAACACAACGTCAAACCAACACCTTCACCATTGATGGGGTAACCATCACACTCAGAGGAGAAACGGTAGGTAATGAAGAAGTCTCTCTAAACGTCAGCACCGACACAGACAAAGTATTCGACACGATCAAGGGATTCGTTGATCAGTACAACGAGCTTCTCGACTTTGTAAATGGCAAGCTGACCGAAGAGCGTTACCGTGATTATAAGCCGCTTACGGATGAAGAACGTGACGCGATCAGCGAGAAGGAAGCAGAGCGTTGGGATGAGCGTGCACAAAGCGGAATGCTGCGGAATGACCGGATGATCCAAAGTGTAATGGACCGGATGCGTACGGATATTTACGGGATGGTCTCTAATAACCTAGGTTCCGATTATAATCAGCTCTCAGCAATCGGGATTACAACCTCTCGTGATTATAACGACCGTGGGAAACTTGAGATTAATGAAGACCGGCTTCGTCAGGCAATCGAAAGAGATCCTGCTGGTGTTGCTGCAATCTTTAACTCCGATGGTCCGACTTCAGGTGAAAAAGGGATCATCCGCCGCATGCGTGAGACATTGACGAGCGGGATTGACAGCATCTCGAGCCGTGCCGGTGGAATGGGCGGTAAGGTTGCGAACCATCAGTTCACCCTAGGGCGTGAAATTGAATCAATTAATACCCGAATTACCAATTTTGAACGCCGTCTTCAGCAAGTAGAAGACCGTTACTGGCGCCAGTTTACGGCCATGGAAAAAGCGATGCAGCAAGCGAATGCGCAAGCAGAATCGTTATTTGCCCAATTATATGGAAATCAGTAATCTGTTGTGAAGATCAGTTCATTTAGCTGGTCTTCTTTAGCTTAAAGGGATGGAGGAAGAGGGGGAATATGAAGAAGCTCGTTGTCTATTTATCATACCTAGTCATTCTTGGGTTAGCAGCCTATGTCTTTCAACTATTTTTCTTTATATGGGTGGGAATGTCGAGATTTAGAGCGGCAGATGGCCCTCCAGGGATCTCACCCTGATTGAAAAGTTATATTATGGCTTTGGGTACCCCACTCTGTTTTTCTTATTATTTTTCTATCTCGCTCATCGAATCGTAAAAAGTTGTAAAAGGAATCATATTCAGTTAAGTAAAACGGTTTTTGTTACGACAAATAGTCTTATTGTGATCTATTTAATGATTCGGTTTAACCTTTACTTATTTGATATTGTTGGTTTATAAAAGTTGCGTGCAGAAACCATTTTCTGTGCGTTTTTTTATGTCTGTAATCCTTCTCGTTCTAACTTTCATCCATTTCCATCCAAATTTCCATGTCAGATAACATAACATATCTGACCATTCCGAAAAGATTTTCCTTTATAGTAGTAATTGAGAAAGGGGTTAGTCGACATGAAGAGAGGAATCGTTTATTTCGTTGGAGCAGGTCCGGGTGATAAAGAATTACTCACGATAAAGGGACTGAATGCGTTAAGAGAAGCGGATGTCGTGGTGTATGATCGGTTGGTTAACCCTGTATTGTTAACGGAAACGAAAGAGAGTGCCAAGCTGATCTATTGCGGGAAGCAGCCGTGCAAGCACACGCTTCGTCAAGAAGATATTCAAAAAGAGCTGTTGATTCATGCGAGAAAAGGAAAGAAGGTTGTTCGTTTAAAAGGCGGAGATCCTGCTGTGTTTGGCAGAGTTGGTGAAGAGGCTGAATTATTAGCCGACAACCATGTCCCCTATGAGATTATACCAGGGATTACAGCAGGTATTGCAGCGACGATGTATGCAGGCGTTCCGATTACACATAGGGAGCATTCTGGTTCTTTTGCGGTAGTGACCGGACATACGAAAACGAGTGATGGCAAGCCGGATGTGAAGTGGAAGTCGCTTGCTGAAAGTGTGAGTACGATCGTGTTCTATATGGGAGTGAAACATATCCGCACGATTGCAAGTGAGTTAATCAGTAATGGAAAACGCGCTGATACCCCTGTGATGGTTAGTCAGTGGGGAACTTACAGCAGACAGCAGACAATTACCGGTACATTAGCAACTATTGCAAATCTCGTAGAAGGCCAGATTCAAAATCCAGCGATTATTGTAGTTGGAGAAGTGGTCAAGCTGCGTTCGAAGTTAAATTGGTTTGATAACAGAATGCTTCATGGAAAAGGGATCTTAATGCCAACTTCAACAATAGAAGAGAAAGAAGCGGCACAGCATCTACGCAAACTAGGAGCAGATGTCTATGAACACCCAAAATTAACTGAATATTCAACCTGTTTAGATAATGAAGTGTTTGAAGATATCGAGCATTATGAGGAAATCGTTTTCTATTCTCCTAAGGCAGTTCAAACATTTCTGAAGGAGGTTGGTGAACGCGAAATGGACTTGCGTACACTGAACGCTTGTTTTTACGCAAGTAACGATGAGACGAAAACAGCTTTAAGACATGCAGGACATCTCGTACAAGAGTGGGTTGGTATCCATGAGTGGAAAAGGGCGCTTGTGATTGGCAGTGAGATCGAACTGGATCAATCTTCTCCGCTCCAAGCAACAAAGTGGGTGATCGCAGAAAAATGCGTGACAAACGGAGAAGTAACGGCCTTATCTCGTTTAATGGAAGAAGGCCATGTGAATACTCTCATAATCACAAGCGAGAATGAAGCGCAAAAGCTTATTGCCTTTTTTAAACTGACTGGCCAAAGTACAGCGGAGTGGTCGAATAAGCTTCGGGTAATATGCATGGGGCCTGCAGCAAGTAAACGTCTCGCGGAAATTGGTCTTATCGCAGATCACGTATTAGATGAGGAAAGTACAACAGAGGAGATCGCTTTAGCACTAGCAGGCAATGTCGTCTTGGCCAAAGGAAGCTGATTAAGCCCTTATAGGGAAAGAAAGGATCGTTTACATGTTCAAAGATACGTTAGAGACGCTGAATGGAATGGCACTTTCAAAGAAGAAACAGCTTGAGGCAAGTCGTTTTCGTTATTTAATTTCTGCTAGTTTAGCGGGTGCCTATGTCGGTCTTGGAATTGTGTTGATTATGTCTGTCGGGGCGCCGCTCGCTGAAATGTCGATGCAAGTGACTTCGCTTGTGATGGGGTTATCCTTTGGCGTCGCTCTTACACTCGTAATCTTTGCGGGAGCGGAACTTTTTACCGGTAATAATATGGTCTACACGGTCAGCACCTTATCGGGTCACACGACGTGGAAAGATACGCTCACGAACTGGTTTTGGTGTTACTTAGGCAATTTTATCGGGGCAATCGCTCTATGTTTGTTAATTTTAGCTTCAGGTATTTTTTCTGGAATTGGCGGGGATCACCTATTGATGACAGCTGCGGCAAACAAGATGAATTTGAGCACGAGTGAGTTATTTTTCCGCGGTATTCTTTGTAACTGGCTCGTCTGTTTAGCGATTTGGACAGCACTTCGCACGAAAAATGACGCTGCTAAGCTGATTTTGATTTTTTGGATGTTGTTTGCATTTATCGCCTCAGGCTATGAGCACAGCATCGCTAATATGACCGTACTCGGGTTAGCGCTTGTTCACCCTCATCCAGAGACGATTACCATCGCTGGATTTGTCCATAATTTAATACCTGTCACACTTGGAAACATCGTAGGCGGGGCGCTGTTTGTCGGAGCCTTGTATTGGATGATCAATCCGTTGAAGTCAAAAGAGAAAGCGGATCAGAAAGAAGTTGTCGTCAACCAGAAATTAGCTTCTATTAAATAGCTTTTATTAAATAGCCCCTATAAATAGATCTTAAAAAGGAGAGGTTTAGCTTGATGCGAGAGAAACTAGTTTTGATTGGGAATGGTATGGCAGGAATTCGAACGATTGAGGAAGTGTTGAAAAAAGATCCAGATCGTTTTGATATCACGGTCTTTGGCGAGGAGCCTCACCCAAACTACAACCGGATTATGCTCTCATCTGTTCTGCAAGGGGATGCAAGTGTCGATGATATTGTCCTAAATTCCTATGAGTGGTATGCGGAGAACCATATCACGCTGCATACAGGAGATGCTGTAAAGAAAGTCGATACGAAAAAGCAAGTGGTCTACAGTGAGAAAGGAATGGTCCAGAGCTATGATAAGTTAATCATGGCAACCGGTTCTAATGCGTTCATGCTGCCGCTGCCGGGTGCGGATAAAGAAGGCGTGATTGCATTTCGGAATATTAAAGACTGTGAAACGATGATTGAGACATCAAAAAACTATAAAAGGGCCGTTGTGATTGGCGGGGGCTTGCTAGGCCTTGAAGCGGCTCGTGGTCTTTTAAACTTAAATATGGAAGTAGACGTCATTCATATCAGTGATTTCCTAATGGAGAGGCAGCTTGATGAGCCAGCGGGAAGGATGCTGAAAGAAGAGCTTGAAGCGCAAGGGATGAGGTTCCATTTAAAGAAAAATACCGAGCAGATCCTCGGCAAAGATCGTGTAGAAGAGGTGCGGTTTACAGACGGTTCGGTCCTAAAAACTGACCTTGTCGTCATGGCTGTTGGCATCAAACCGAATATTGAATTAGGGAAGAGAAGCGGTCTTAAGACAGAACGAGCGATTATTGTTAATGACTATATGCAGACAAGTGCTGAAAATGTCTATGCGGTCGGGGAATGTGCCGAGCATCGAGGCATTGCATACGGCTTGGTTGCACCGCTTTATGAACAAGGCAAAGTGCTTGCTGCCCATCTTTGTTCAACAGATGCCGCTTCAGAACCAGGCTACAAAGGGTCCATCGTTTATACCCAGTTAAAAGTGTCAGGAGTCGATGTGTTCTCAGCAGGGGTGTTTCAAGATAATGAAAAAACAAAAGCAATCCGGGTGCATGATGAATTTGAAGGCATTTATAAGAAGGTCGTCGTTCAAGACAATAAAGTGGTCGGGGCTGTGCTGTTTGGTGATACCGGGGATTCCCCGCGGCTGTTAAATATGATGAGGAGCGGAGAAGACATTTCTCAAATGAGCAAAGTGGCGATCCTGCCGTCAGAGTCTTCCTCGGATTCAAAGGTGAGTCCAGTTGTGGCGATGGCAGACGGAGAAACGATCTGCGGCTGTAATGGCGTCTCAAAAGGAGACATTTGTACGGCGATCACAGATCTTGGCTTGCAGTCTGTGGAGCAGGTGAAGCAATGTACGAATGCCGGCAGATCCTGCGGAGGGTGTAAGCCGTTGGTTGCTGACCTGTTGGAGTTAACGACGGGTGAAGAAGTGGGGAATGTGAAAGAGCCGATGTGCGGCTGTACGGAATACACCCATGAGGAAGTGGTATCTGAGATCCGCGAGCTTGGATTATCTCACCCTCGGGAAGTGATGAATGTACTTGGCTGGGAATCGGATGAAGGCTGTTCAAAGTGTCGTCCGGCGATTAACTACTATCTGCAAATGGTTGATCCGATCAAAAATGCTGATGATCCATCTTCTCGTTTTGTTAATGAGCGAGTTCATGCCAATATCAATCATAATGGGACATTTACGGTTGTGCCGAGAATGTACGGCGGCGTAACGAATGCCGATCAACTCCGTAAAATTGCTGATGTGGCAGATAAGTACAGCGTTCCTCTCCTGAAAGTAACAGGCGGACAGCGCATCGACTTATTTGGCGTAGAAAAAGAAGACCTGCCGAAAGTGTGGAGTGATCTAGGGATGAGATCCGGTTCAGCTTATGCAAAAGCGCTTCGTACGGTAAAAACTTGTGTCGGTGAACAGTTCTGCCGTTTCGGTACACAGGATTCAATCGGTCTTGGCATTGAGCTAGAGAAAAAATTTGAATACATTAACACCCCTCATAAAGTGAAGATGGCCGTCTCAGCCTGTCCGAGAAACTGTGCCGAATCAGGGATTAAAGATTTTGGCGTTGTCGGCGTGGAAGGAGCGTGGGAGCTTTATGTCGGCGGAAATGGCGGGGTTGACCTGCGCGGGGGCGACTTATTTTGTAAAGTGAAAACGAAAGAAGAGCTCATTGATACGATCAGTGCCTTCCTGCAATATTACCGCGAACATGCCCGTTACCTAGAACGTACGTCTCATTTTGTGGAGCGTGTCGGGCTTGATCATATGAAACAGGTGGTCTTAGAAGATACGGAAGGACGAAACGCTTTAATTGAGCGCTTGGAGATTGCTTTATCAACTGGAAAAGACCCGTGGAAAGAGATCGTTGAAAATGAAGAGAAGCAGAAGCAATATCAAAAAACGCATGTGACGATGTCCTAAGGAGGAAACGTATGAGTACAGTAAACAGCGTAAAAAAGGTATTAGTAGCCACGATTCAAGAGCTCTCAGTCGGGATCGGAAAACGAGTGAAGGTAGAAGGCATTGAGCTTGCTTTATTTAAACAAGAAGATCATACCGTGCATGCAGTCGAAAATAAATGTCCTCATAAAGGAGGTCCCCTTTCTGAAGGGATTGTCAGTGGCGAACATGTCTTTTGCCCGCTGCATGATTGGAAGGTGAACGTCCGTGACGGCCAGGTCCAGGCGCCGGATCAAGGCTGTGTGAACCGTTATGACGTGGAGATCGAGGGCGAGCGGGTGTATGTATATATTGAATAGAAGATGGGAGGAAGCTGACTCTGGTGACAGAGCAGCTTCTTTTTTATGGAAAATGCTATAACGGGACGCGATATGGACCGATAAAAAAGAAAAAAGCGTCGTGCTGCGGAGGTGCCTTATGGAGATTCAACATTCAACGTCATCACAGCTTATTGACCTATCAAAGAAACCTGCAAAAACAATCGAGAACACACCGGGTGAATTGATTCAAAAAGGGATTGAATATGTAAGAGAAGAAAGACGGAATCATTATTCGAAGGATCTGCTGGATGATCAGGTTGAGAGCATGAATGATTTGTTAAAGACGAATCAGACGTCGGTGAAATTTAATGTTCATGAAGACTTGGACCGAATGTATGTGCAAGTGGTTGATCTTGAAACAGATGAAGTGGTCAAAGAGATTCCGCCTGAACAATTTCTCGATATGGTTGCCTCAATGTTAAAACATGCGGGATTAATTGTCGATCAACGAATTTAATGTTTAACAATGACGAATAAAAGCCGATATAAATAATGTGAAATCACCACAATGATTGAAGTGGAAAGGGTGACTTGATATGGCAACAGCAATGCAATCGGCTTACAAACAAAATGCGATGAAAACAGCTTCCCCGGGGGAGTTAACGTTAATGTTATATAATGGCTGCTTGAAATTTATTAAGCAGACACGTCTGGCAATGGAAGAAAATGATTTAGAAAAACGCAATCTGAACTCGACGAAAGCACAAAATATTATTCGTGAGTTAATGGTGACATTAAAAACAGATAATGAAGTCGGGCAAAATATGATGCGGATGTATGATTTTATTTTGAGCCGTCTGATCGAAGCAAACGTGAAAAACGATGCCAATGCGTTAACAGAAGCAGAAGGGCTCGTTGTTGAGTTTCGCGATACATGGAAAGAAGTGATCCAGCTTGATCGCAAGCAGCGTCACGGGGCGGGCGGCAAGGCATAATGTCTGTCGTAAAAGAACTGTATATTGCCACACAATCTTTGTATGAACATACTGAAAAGCCGCTGCCTAAAGAGGATGATTCAAGGGATCAATTTATAGCGATTATTGATCTCAAGCTCGAGTATCGCGCGGCATTGATTGAGCAAATTGAGCGAGAGAATCTGACAGCTGGTGAGAAAAAGCTTGGAGATGAGCTGATAAAGCTGAATACGAAGCTGAATGCGCGGCTTGAAGTGATCCAAGCGAAGATCCAGGCCAATCTTTCTGAGTTGAAAGTGAAAAAACAGACCCACAAAAAATATGAAAATCCTTACGATGGACCAACAACGGATGGTGTGTTTTTTGATAAACGGGGAGTATAAGATGAGCATAAGTTCCTTATTTGGGAGCTTGTGCTTTTTTGTGGTGAAAAGAGGGGTGCATGCTTGGTATAATAAGAGGAGCAACTGCATAAGCAAGGTGGCGGCTGAACTCCCTTTATGAAAGGGGGTGATGCTTATTACGACATACGAGGCGCTTAGTTTATCGGCACAAATGATTGTTGTGCTCGTTTCGGTACTCGGCTTAGTGATCACGATCGTCGTGGAGTTAAACAAAAAGAAATAGCCACCCTGCCTGCCAGTAAGGTGTGCTATTTCTATGCAATAACCTGATGGTCAGTCGCTCCATTAGCGACATGTAGTTGCGTTTGCAGGGTGTTTGCCGCACCCTGCTTTTTTCGTTTTGTTCTGTTAGGTCTATTATACAAAAAGATTTGCTTTCTATGCAATAAAAAGCAGCGCATGAAGATACGCTGCTCACAATCAATGTTATTCTGTTTCTTCTTCCTCTAGCTCAAACTCTGTCTCATCAAAGTCTTCAAAGCCGCCGAAATCAAGGTCTAATTCTTCTGCAGAATCAATAATTTCTTGTGGGACTTCAATGTTTTCAATTTCGTTGAAGTTTGAGAATGTTCCTTTTGAATGCTGAATCATCGAGATTTTCTCGCCTTCAGCTTCCATTGAGAATTCCATCATCATATCGATTGCTTCTTGATAGAATGTTTCTTTATTTATGTGAAGCGTGTAATCTAATTGAGTAATATCCATCATTGATGTTAACTCACCGAAACCTTCACCTAAGTTTTCGCCAAACATCATGTTCAGCTGGTCAGCCATTTGATCAATCGTCTGATCTGAACCTTCCACTGTAATAACGTAGTGATCGCCATCCTCTGTCATCGTTAAATTCTCAGAATAGCTTTTTAAGATCTCAAGCTGCTCTTCAGGCTGCATTTGCATTTCTTGAAGGGCAAGCAAATCTTGTGTGAAGTCATCTGGATACTTGAACCAGACATCTTCCATACCGTCATTCATATATGCGCCGTCTTCAGTAAAGTATACTTTCGCCATTAAGTCGCCTTCATCAAAATCAGGAACTTGCATAGACGTTTCTTGATAGAGGCCAAATGGATTTTGTGTGGCATCCATTTTCATTGTCATTTTCGTTGCAATGGTCTCTTCCTCACCTAGAGTCGTTTCTTGATCGACTTCCATCTCTGTAGAGAAGCTTTCAACACCGTTCATTGCTTCAATTGATTTAGCTAAAACATCTTCTACTGTAAGCTCCTCACTGACTTCTTCTTCAGCAGGCTCTGTTTCATCTGCTGCCGGCTCTTCTTCTGGCCCTGGTTCCTCTCCCTCAGCAGGTTCAGCCGCTTCCACTTCTTCTAGTTCATCAATCTCTGTTGTAGAGCTTTCATTACAACCTGTCATGATCATCACAGCGGCAATCCCAGCACCTAGCCATTTCATTTTTTTCATTTGTTCATCCCCTTTATGTTGTTGCTCCATATGTCATGTTTCATTTTACCAGAGAGTACCAATTGATGATAGGTCATTCTTATAATCAATTGGTAAAAAGAAGGGAAATCATTCTTTTTGCTCATGAAAAGGATAAGAGAAAGGACATAATAGAGACAATGAATTATTCCCTGATTTAGGTAAAATGAAACCTAAAAAGCAAACGTTTACAACTATTTCAGTATTGTACTTTATAAATTTACTATTTTTTCTGTAAATTTAAAATGAAACCGTTTGACAACAGAATCTGACGCTGCTATAGTAAAAGTGTGGAAATTATTCCACGTGAATTAAGTTACGAAGGGAATGTGAAAACATGCAAGGAAAAGTAAAATGGTTTAATGCAGAAAAAGGTTTCGGTTTTATCGAGCGTGAAGATGGAGACGACGTATTCGTACACTTCTCAGCTATCAATTCTGAAGGATTCAAGTCTCTAGACGAAGGTCAAGACGTTGAGTTTGAAATTGTTGAAGGTGCTCGCGGACCTCAAGCTGCAAACGTAGTTAAGCTTTAATTCACATTCCTGGGCAGGAAATGAACTATAGCTATAACGATACAACCCATCCCGTTTTCGGGATGGGTTTTTACTTTTTCAAGATAGATTATCCCTGCAGTTTCATTTACTTTTGTCGAATGAGGGAAGTTTTGGAACGTGTGTCTCGATCGTTTTTGGAAATGTTATAGATGTGGCAATTTCTTACCTAGAAAGGCTTCTGCGCCATTGGAGTGGTGGAACGCTTGTGTTATGTGAACACCTTATGAACGCCTGATGTAGAATGTTGTCACATTATTAAATCTTTTTAAAGGTTTAAGAAGGAATAGATGAAGGGTATGTAGAATATTAAGTACATAGAAAAGGAGGAGTTCTTTATGAATTATAATATTCGTGGCGAAAACATCGAAGTAACTCCAGCATTACGCGACTATGTTGAGAAAAAGGTTGGGAAGCTCGAGCGTTATTTTGACACTACCCCTGTAGCGGATGTCAATGTACGCATGCAGGTGTTAAATAACCAGCATATTATTGAGATTACAATCCCAATGCCGCAGCTTTTACTACGTGGTGAGGAAACTCATACCGACATGTATGCTGCTATTGATAATGTGATTGAAAAGCTTGAAAGACAAATTCGTAAGCACAAAACAAAAGTAAACCGTAAGTTCCGTCAAGAAGGAAGCTTAAAATATATGTTCAAGAATGAGTTAGAGCCTCTTGAGCAGGAAGAAGTCGAGCCGGATGAAGATGAAATCGAAGTGGTTCGTAAAAAGCGCTTTAACTTAAAGCCGATGGATGCAGAAGAAGCGATTTTACAAATGGATATGTTAGGCCATAATTTCTTCGTCTTTTCAAATGCAGTAAATGGCGATACAAGCGTTGTCTACCGTCGTAAAGATGGCAAGTACGGCTTAATCGAGCCGGAAGCTTAAAATAACGTGAAAAAGGAGTGCAGCTTACGAGCTGTGCTCCTTTGTTTTTGTTTAGGGGTGAGGGATGATTGCGTCAGTCTGGCTGGTTATTATATGGGTTGCTTGTGCTATTGCGTCGGTTGCCGGCAGATATGCGTGAGTCTAAGCTCGGACTGCGCTGGTTGGGTGATTAAATGCGCTTATTAGGTCCTAATTGCGTCAGTCTCTACCCCAGGGTCTCATACAGCCTTGCTTCCATTAAGACGGTATTAATTGGGCAGGATTCAGAATCGCGTCCATATTGCCATGCCCATACATTAGCATCACAACTCGGTCGTGCTGGATTATAGCGCGGAATACGGTTTTTAGGCGTTGTGCCGGGCTCAGGTTCTGCGCTGAAGATCACCGCTTGCTGGCGGATGCTCTCACTTGCCTCAGACGCATTACAATACGCATCATTAAAGCCGCCTTCTACCGGATCGCCTAAAAAGCCTGGGCGGTAAGGACTCGTATAAAACGCATCGGACCAAGCAATCAGCCATGCTGGATCCACATTGAAGAAATTTTCAATAGTAGCGAAAATGAAGCTGCCTTCTAAAATGCCGAGCCGTCTTGCTTGGAAGATCGCATTACGTGCGGCCACTGCCCCGGCACGTTCACCGACTGCTTCACTGAAATTGTTATAGATCGGCATAATCTTCATCCCTTGATCGCGGATAAAGCGTATCTCTTCAGGAGTCAGGCCGTCGCATACATTTTCAATCGTGGTTAGGAAGCGGCCCCAAAAGTCAGGCTGTCCGTACGAGGAGGTGACGCACTCATACAGCTCTTGTGTGACAGCTGCGGCCGAGTCCACCCCCCAATTGATACTGCGTTGATTTCGATACATATCATGACCTCCTTCTTTATCACCACGATATGCAAGGGGTGCCAAGTTGGAAGGATGTCTAAATGAAAAAAAGAGGAAATCGCCTAGAAAAGTTGATTTCCTCTTTTTACTTATAAGCTGAATCCAGCTGGTACTACATTTAGATCAATGCCCCAGAATAGCGGCACCATGAAGTACACGGCAAGGACAATCAATACTGCAGCGATAAGGTTAACTAAGAACCCGACTCGTACCATTTCGATAATTTTTAATTTCCCCGTACCGAAAATGATCGCATTTGGCGGGGTACCAACCGGAAGCATAAATGCACAGTTAGCAGCCATCGCACAAGGAATCATGAGGGCGAATGGGTGAATATTTAACGCTAGTGCAAGGGACGCAACAACTGGAATAATCATTGTCGCTGTCGCTGTGTTTGATGTGATCTCTGTTAAGAATAGAACGAATAGAGCTGTTGCAGCGATCATGACGATTAAGTGCAAGCCGTCAAGGACTGTAAGCTGCGTACCCATCCAATCAGATAAGCCTGTTTCTCTAAATCCAGCAGCAATCGCAAGACCGCCCCCGAATAGAAGAAGCACGCCCCAAGGAATATCACGCGAGTCTTTCCATTCTAAAATACGAGAACCAAATTTACGTGAAGTTGGAATGACAAACAGCATAACAGCGGCTAATACGGCAATCATACCATCACGTAATTCAGGAACAAGATCGACCCAGATAAATTCGCGGGAGATCCACATGAATGCAGCAAACGAGAATACAGCAGCTACAGCTTTTTCTTCAAATGACGTTTTTCCAAGCTTAGAGCGCTCGCTTTGAATTAAATTTTTGCCTCCAGGAAGGCCTGTGATACTCATCTTAAATGCCACACGTCCAAGGTACATCCAGGCACTGACTAAGAGAAGAATAACAACAGGAACCCCGACCATCATCCATCTTGCAAATGAAATTTCAACATCAAATAATTGCTGTGCTTGTGCAGCTAAAATAATATTTGGCGGCGTCCCGATTAACGTACCAAGACCACCGATTGTACCCGCATAACCTACACCGAAGATCAGCGCTTTTTCAAATTTCGGCAAGTCGCGCTCTTCAGGCTTTCCTTTAAGAGCTGCTGCTACTTGAGCCGTGATAGCAAGTCCCATCGGCACCATCATCATAACGGCTGCCGTATTCGATACCCACATTGATAAAAATGCTGTAGCAATCATAAATCCAAGTAAAATACGCTGTGTACTTGTTCCGATAAAAGCGATAATCGCTAGAGCCATACGCTTGTGCAGGTTCCATTTTTCCATAGCTGTGGCAATAAAGAAACCACCTAGGAATAAGAAAATGATATCGTCACCGTAAGCAGAAGTAACTGTGCCCCCGTCAAGTGCACCGGTAATCGGCAGTAAGAATATCGGCAGGATCGACGTTGCCGGGATCGGAATCGCTTCAGTGATCCACCAGGTTGCAACCCATAATGTAATCGCAAGAACAGCTCTTGCTTCAAAGCTTAGTCCCTCTGGTGAAAAGAATAAGATGGTAAGTAAAAAGAGTGCTGGACCTAAAATCAGTCCGATCATTTGTGCTTTTGAATACGAATTTTTCGGTTCATTATCATTATTCTGCGGCTGCATCGACTGCCCCTCACGTGCGTTCGTGGCGCTTGCATTTGCAGCTTTTGCAGCTGATCCTTTTTGATAGGAAAAGACATTGAGCAAATTCTTCGTTTGGCGGTGTGAGTTCCACAGGCCGTTCCAAACATTCGCTACCATACTTTTCATGTTTAAAGCCTCCCTCTCTTGAAAGCGATTTCTTTCTTTATATTCTGAATCATTTGAGTCTTATCGTACAGTTTTAGAAACTATTATGCAGGGTTTTGTAACTAAAGAAAGTGAGAGAGGGTAGGTGTGTTCCAATATTTGTTATCATTTGTTAAAATAATTGAAAGATTTGCTAGAAAAGTCACCTAGTTTGCTAGAAAAAATGACGGTTTTGCTAAAAAAGACAACAAATTTGCTAAAAAACTCCTACTGAGCGCTCAGTCCTCCAGTATAAAACACCGCACCAAACCAAAAAACTGCCGCAAACACGGCAGTTCCCGCTTATTTCTCTTCCTTTAATACACTCACAATATAATCATAGCCTTGGTTGGTCAGCTTATATTGATGCAGCGGGCGGCCTGTGCGCTGATAATCGACATCGAACAGGAGAATATCTGAGTTCGTTAAATATTGCAGGTATTTTCTCAATGATACGCGTGAGATGCCTGTTGCGTCTACTAGATCATTGGTAGAGAACCAGTCGCTATGCTTATTAATTTCTCGCAGCACGCGTATGTACGTTTCTTTTGTGATTCCTTTTGGCAAGGGGAGATCAGCTTTTGGGACATTTTTGTTTGAATTGCCTTTTGTTAAAAATAAACGATCAACCTCTTCTTGCTGGATTGCTTCTTTTTTCATATCTTGAAAGGTCTGCTTATAACGTAAGAGCGCATCTTGAAAACGATCAAACTCAAACGGCTTAATCAAATAATCTACCGCACCAAAACGGAGGGCGGTTTGAATCGAACCGCGGTCATTGGCGGAGGAGACGACGATCACATCGACCGGATGATTCTCGCGTCGCAGTTCCATTAATAGATCCAGCCCGTTCTCATTTGTCATATATACATCTAGTAAAATTAAATCAACAGCTTCCTCGTTTAAATACGTCCAGCCCTCCTCAATGCCGCGTGCGACACCAACAAGCTTAAACTCTGGAATTCTTTCAACGAAGATCGCATTAAACTTAGCTACCATCGGGTCATCTTCAATAATGAGTACTCGTATCATGGTTGGTGTAGGGAATGCGTGCCTTAAAGGTCATTCCTTCTCCTTTCTGTGATTCAATTTCGAGCTCTCCGTTTGTACGGCGGATTGCTTCATTAATTAGATACATGCCGTAGCCGCGGTCGCCGCTTTTCGTCGTTTGCTTTTTCTCCAGCCAATTTCTCGGATGATCCTCATTAAGCCCTGGCCCGTTATCTTCTACGGTCCATTCTAAGTAACCATCTTCTGAATATGAAACGTCAATATAGAGTTCCTGCACATCTTGGTCTTTAATCGCTTCATAGGCGTTATCCAGCGAGTTGCCGATGACTGTAATAAGAGAATCCAGCACCTCAGCTTGTCTAATCGAAGGCCACGGCATTTCACCGCACAAATCAACTTCGACGCCTTGTTCTTCTAAGAAGCTTAATTTGTTTAGAAGATAGCCGGCTAAGACTGGGTCCTTTACATAGTCGGAGATCCAGCCGACATCCTTTTGATAGAAGTCAGAGATTGTTTGAATGTAAGATTGCAATTCATCATAGGACTCGGTAAAAACCATCGCCGAGATGACATGGAGTTTATTCATAAATTCATGGGTGTGGCTGCGCAGGGTTTCAGCATATGTTTTCGCACCTGATAATTGCTCTAGCATCATCGTCAGTTCTGTTTTATCACGGAAGGTAGCTAGGGCGCCGACTAATCGGCCGGACGTCTTAACAGGGACATGATTAATGACTATATCGAGCTTATTCAGCTTTTCCGCTTGGTCTAATTTCATCTCTTTATGCACTAATACCTCATGCAGTCGGGAGTTTGGCATGTAGGATGCGACATGCTGTCCTAATGGATTACCCTTAAGCCCGGCACGTTCAAACATGCTGAGAGCCGCACGGTTTGCAACGACGATCACACCTTTTTCATCAATCGCAATAATTCCTTCCCGAACAGAAGCAAGCATCGCCTCGCGTTCTTTAAGCAGCTGTGAAATTTCACTAGGTTCAAGCCCATTTAAGACATTTTTAATCTTTTGCGCTAAAAACAGGGCTCCGATTAAGCCAGCTAACAAACCGAGAATAAGCCCGTAAATGATGCTTGTTTGACCTTCAATGATCGTTGAGCGGATCTGGCTTTGCAAAATACCGGTAGAGACAACGCCGATCTGTTCATCTCCGTCATAGACGGGTACGAAGGCACGCATAGATTCTCCTAATGTCCCTTCTGCAACTGACGTGTAGGATTCACCTTGTAAGGCCCGGTCCTCATCGCCGCCGACAAATCTCTCCCCTATTAATTCTTCATTTGGGTGTGACAGCCGGATGCTGTTCATGTCCATGACGACGATATAGTGAACATCGGTTAGGTCTTGAACCTCTTTTGTAAAGGTTTGCACAGAACCATCTTGATCCCCGTTACGCAGCCCGTAAATGACATCTGGAGTTTGTCCGATCGTTGCAGCGATTGTCCGTGCTTTCTCTTCAAGAGTCCGCTCGCTGCGCTGGGCGGTATCGTAGGCAACAAGAAGGCCGGTTAACAGCAGGGCACTAACGACCACAATCGATACTAACAGGATGATGAGTGTTCGAAGTTGATACGGTCTCTCCTTTTTTAAATAGCTAAGCGGGTTCTTCATCAGAATTTCCTCATTTTTTGCATTTTTTTCTACTATATCAAATGAAAACGTTCAAGAAAATGGGTTTATTCCGTATATTGGGTGCAAGGTACCAAAAATAGAAGCTTGATGAAAAACAAGAAAGGCTAAGTGAAGCTTAGGTTTCGGGATGGGGCAAAAAAATCTCCCACCATTTAATAAAGTTTTACTTTTTCAATGATTCGCGTTGTCGATTCACTGACTGTAAGGCGGGTTCGTGTCGACATCTTCTAGGCC
The DNA here is from genome assembly GCF_000005825.2 of Alkalihalophilus pseudofirmus OF4. GTDB lineage: Bacteria > Bacillota > Bacilli > Bacillales > Bacillaceae_D > Alkalihalophilus > Alkalihalophilus pseudofirmus. Next base: position 3,363,672 of record NC_013791.2, on the reverse strand, counting down.
CCGTAGCGGTAATTACCTTGTAAGGGCAGATTTAACCTGTTAAAATTGAGCATATGCGAGATAAAGCTTCACGTTCATAGAAAGTTGTTGTTATGAGCTGAATGAAGAGAGGGCGAATTCAATGCTAGGACTACTAAAAAAAGTCATCGGTGATCCAAGTCAGCGTCAAGTAAAGAAAAACGAAAAGATCGTGGACCAAATTGATGCGCTAGCCGATGATATGAAAAAGCTATCAGATGATGGTCTTCAAAAGAAAACGTTTGAATTTAAAGAGCGTCTTGAAAAAGGCGAAAAACTAGATGACTTATTACCAGAAGCCTTCGCAACTGTTCGCGAAGCTTCAACACGTGTCCTTGGAATGACACCTTACCGCGTACAGTTATTAGGCGGTATTGCACTGCACCAAGGAAATATATCTGAGATGAAAACAGGGGAAGGTAAAACATTAGTTGGAACACTCCCTGTTTATTTAAATGCCTTAACAGGTAAAGGCGTTCATGTTGTAACAGTCAATGAATACTTAGCTCGTCGTGACTGTGAAACGATGGGTGAGTTATTCCGTTTCTTAGGATTGACTGTCGGGCTGAACGAATCAGGCCTTACTAAAGAAGAAAAAGCAGAAGCATACCGTGCGGATATTACGTACAGCACAAACAACGAGCTAGGCTTTGATTATCTTCGTGACAACATGGTTCTCTACAAAGAGCAGATGGTACAGCGTCCGCTTCACTTTGCTCTTGTCGATGAGGTTGATTCGATCTTAGTCGATGAAGCAAGAACCCCGTTAATTATTTCTGGCTCGGTTGAACGTTCAACCCAGCTGTACACGCAGGCAAACTCATTTATCCGCGTGTTAAAAGCAGAGGAAGATTACACGTTTGATGAGAAAACAAAAGCTGTTCAGCTGACAGAAGAAGGGGTTTCAAAAGCAGAGCGCGCGTTTGGAATTGAAAACTTATATGACCAAAAGCATGTTCAGTTAAACCACCACTTAAATCAGTCTTTAAAAGCACATGTCGTCATGCAGCGTGATGGGGACTATGTGGTGGAAGACGGTGAAGTGGTGATTGTTGACCAATTCACAGGCCGTCTGATGAAAGGACGCCGCTACAGTGATGGTCTTCACCAAGCGATTGAAGCAAAAGAAGGCATGCAGATCCAGCGCGAGAGCATGACACTTGCTTCTATCACGTTCCAAAACTACTTCCGTATGTATGAAAAGCTTGCCGGTATGACTGGTACTGCGAAGACAGAAGAAGAAGAATTCCGCAATATTTACGGCATGGACGTTATGGTGATTCCAACCAACAAACCAATTGCCCGTATCGATAAGCCGGATCTTATCTACAAGACGATGGAAGCGAAGTTTAGAGCGGTTGTTAACGAAATTGAAGAAATCCATAAAAAGGGACAACCTGTACTGGTTGGTACTGTAAGCGTTGAGACATCTGAACTTGTTTCAAAGCTGTTAAATAAACGCCGTGTCCCGCATCATGTATTAAATGCGAAAAATCATGAGCGTGAGGCTGAAATTATTGAGGGTGCAGGTCAACAAGGTGCGGTAACGATCGCAACAAACATGGCCGGCCGTGGTACAGATATTAAACTAGGCGAAGGTGTACGCGAGCTTGGCGGTCTTCATGTTCTAGGTACAGAACGCCATGAGAGTCGTCGTATTGATAACCAGCTTCGTGGTCGTGCCGGTCGTCAAGGGGACCCTGGTTCATCTCAATTCTATTTATCAATGGAAGATGAATTAATGCGCCGCTTCGGCTCTGATAATATGCGTTCAATGATGGAGCGTCTTGGCATGGAAGAGGATCAGCCGATTGAAAGCCGTCTTGTTTCACGTGCGGTTGAAACGGCTCAAAAACGAGTAGAGGGTAACAACTTCGATGCTCGTAAGCAAATCCTTCAATATGACGACGTAATGCGTGAGCAGCGTGAGATCATTTACAAGCAGCGTATGGAAGTACTTGAGTCTGACAACCTGCGTAAAATTGTGGAGACGATGATTAAGGATGTCATTGATCGCACAGTCCGTCTGCACACACCTGAGAATGAAGTGCCAGAGGATTGGGATCTTATGGCGATCGTCAACTATATGAATGCAAACCTTCTCCAAGAGGGCGAGCTTGAAGAGAAAGACATTAAAGGTTTAGATCCAGAGGAAATGGTGGAGGCTATTACGGAGAAAGTGATTGCTCGCTACAATGAAAAAGAAGAGCAGTTCACACCTGAACATATGCGTGAGTTCGAGAAAGTTATTATGCTCCGCACGGTTGACCGTAAATGGATGAACCATATTGACCAAATGGATCAGCTGCGCCAAGGGATTCACCTCCGTGCATACGGGCAGAACGATCCATTGCGTGAATACCGCTTCGAAGGCTTCGAAATGTTTGAAGCGATGATTGCTTCTATTGAAGAAGAGGTTTCAATGTACATCATGAAGGCACAAGTACAGCAGAACCTTGAGCGTCAAAAAGTAGCTGAAGGAAAAGCAGTTCATCAAGATACATCTAAACAAGAACCGAAGAAAAAGCAGCCAATCCGTAAAGGTGAAACGATCGGACGTAACGACGCGTGCATTTGCGGAAGCGGCAAGAAATACAAAAACTGCTGCGGAGCGGGGAAATAAAGCGCTAACGTATAATATAGGTATGAATGGAGCCCCGCTTATGCGGGCTCCTTTAGCCTTTTCGGCAATAAATCTATGTAGGGAATTAATTAATGAGGTGAGCGTATGGAATTAGTAGAAGTGAAGCAAGAACTAGCAGCAATGGCCAAAAGATTAACAGACTTTAGGGGGTCTCTTTGACTTAGAAGCGAAGCAAGAGCGCATGGCTGAACTTGATGAGTTTATGACTGCTCCTGACTTTTGGGATGACCAAGAGGCTGCCCAAACTGTAATTAATGAGTCAAACGGCTTAAAAGAACAAGTCAATGTATTTTTAGAGCTTGAAGAAAAGTACGAGAACCTTGAAGTATCCTATGAGCTTGTGAAAGAAGAAGCGGATGAAGAGCTTGAAAAAGAGCTTGAAGCAGGCGTAAAAGAGTTAATCTCTCGTCTAAATGACTTTGAACTGCAGCTTCTTTTAAGTGAGCCATATGATAAAAATAATGCAATTCTTGAGCTGCACCCAGGTGCTGGGGGTACGGAGTCACAAGACTGGGCATCCATGCTCCTTCGTATGTACACTCGCTGGTCCGAACAGCGCGGCTTTAAAGTCGAAACAATGGATTACCTGCCAGGTGATGAGGCTGGGGTGAAAAGCGTTACCCTCCTTATTAAAGGACATAACGCATACGGCTACTTAAAAGCGGAAAAAGGGGTTCACCGCCTCGTTCGTATTTCTCCGTTTGATTCATCAGGACGCCGTCACACATCCTTTGTATCTTGTGAAGTCATGCCGGAGCTTGATGATAATGTGGAAATTGATATCCGCACCGAGGACTTAAAAGTTGATACGTACCGTGCGAGCGGCGCCGGTGGTCAGCATATTAATACAACCGACTCTGCCATCCGTATCACTCACTTGCCGACAAACACAGTCGTTACATGTCAAAGTGAACGTTCACAGATTAAAAACCGTGACCAAGCAATGAAGATGTTAAAGGCGAAGCTTTATCAATTAGAGATTGAAAAGCAGCAGCAAGAACTTGCAGAAATCCGCGGTGAACAAAAAGAAATCGGCTGGGGAAGCCAGATCCGTTCGTATGTGTTCCATCCGTACAGCCTTGTAAAAGACCACCGCACAAACTTCGAGATCGGAAACACAAACGCAGTCATGGACGGCGATTTAGACGGATTTATCAATGCATATTTACGTTCATCATTGAAGATGTAATCTAGCAGGGAGACTGTTCTTTTGGGAACAGTCTTTTTTTGTGCGGTGCGGGAAGAGGGCGAGCAGAGTGGCGCAATGACGGCTTGAAGTGACGCAATAAATTGAGACAGCAGCACAAATAATTAACACGACCCGCGCAATTATAGATTGAACTGACGCAATTAACTTGTAATTGCGCCATCTGAGGAGTTTATAGCGTCAGTATTGGCAGGAATAGCGTCTGTATCTGAGTTATTTGTATCAACTGAGCGCTCGGTCTCGAGGTTCTTCAGTTGATGCTCAGTCCCGCGCCAGCACCCCGCAACCCCTTCACCGCATTAGCGAGCTCGCGTTTACAGCGCGAGGCCGTGGTGCTATACTACCGTAGGATTTAGGACATACTACGAAGAAAAGAGAGTGTGACAAGCATGGTGAACACAAGAAGACTGCCTGAGCCACGCAGCCGTTTAATGCAAGGAATGATTGATTATACGTATATTTTAGTTGGATCAGCAATCGTGGCATTGGCATTTAACTTATTTTTACTACCTAATAAGATCGCATCAGGCGGAGTAAGCGGGATTAGTACGCTGTTAACTTATACGGTCGGTTTTGAGCCGGCGTACACGTTATGGGCGTTTAACATTCCTTTATTTATTTTAGGGGTGCTGATGCTTGGTGGCTTTAAATACGGCATAAAAACGTTAGTCGGGACGATATTTTTACCGTTTGTCGTTTTTATTTCTAGAGATTGGTCAGTTGGGATTGAGGATCCTTTACTAGGGGCTTTATTTGGCGGGATTGGAGTCGGTTTAGGACTCGGGACGGTATTCCGTGCCAATGCGAGTACAGGAGGAACAGATCTTGCAGCTCAAATTTTCAATAAGTACACAGGGGTGTCCCTTGGCTTATGTGTCTTTGTCATTGACGGCTTAATCGTAGCGACTTCAGCTGTCGTATTTAGTCTGGAATTAGCACTTTATGCCTTAATTGCATTATTTGTTACAGGAAAAACGATTGATTTAGTGCAAATGGGGGTAGGATATGCAAAGGTAGCTCTTATTATCTCTGATCATCAAGAGGAAGTTCGCCAAAGCATTTTAAGAGATGTCGATCGCGGCGTGACGAAGCTGAGCGGACATGGCGGCTATACGGATGCGGAACGTCCTGTGCTGATGTGTGTGGTCAATCAGCAGGAGGTCACAAAATTGAAACAAATTGTCCGAGCCGTTGATCCAAAAGCGTTTGTCATTGTTACGAATGCCACAGAGGTGCTTGGGGAAGGATTCAAGCAAGCGTAAGGGATAATAAATCGGCTATAATATTGTGTGATGGGTTTCTACCCATATCTATCCAATTCATTTTAATAAAAAGGAGGAAACACAGATGAAAAAGTTTTTATTAGCTCTTGGCGCAGTTGTTGCTCTTACAGCATGTGGCGGCGGAGACGAAGCTGCTCCACCGGTTGATGAGGAGTCTCCAGCAGTAGATGAAGCTCCAGCAGATGAGCCTGCAGATGATGCAACAGCTGGTGATTACGATGCAGAATCAGCTCGTGCTACATATGAGCAAAGCTGTATCGCATGTCATGGCGGCGATCTTCAAGGGGCATCAGGTCCAGCTCTAGTAGGAACTGGCCTGTCAGCTGCTGAAATTCAAGACATCATCCAAAACGGACAAGGTTCAATGCCTGCTCAAAATTTAGATGATGACGAAGCTGCTAACCTAGCTGCATGGCTTGAAGCTCAATAAGCCAAAGGATCTACTCTCATATTGAGGGTAGATCTTTTTTTATGCATCCATTTATACCGAATTTTTTTACAATTTAAAGCACGTTTGAAATGAAAATGTAACATAAATGATCATGCACAAGTTTTAATAAATGGTATAATGGGTAAGCGAGCCGACAGGATAGGCTCATATTCTACAAAAAGTACTGACTTTAACGTCGTATTATGTTGCTTATGTAAGCAGCGTTCGTAGGAAATCATGAAGGTTAATAGACACCATGAGAGACTGAACGCAAGGAAGTGAGATACTTGATTGAAATGAAAGACGTTTGGAAGGTGTATCCAAACAATGTTTCTGCAATTAATGGCATTAATATAACAATTGAAAAAGGTGAATTTGTGTATGTCGTTGGGCCCAGCGGTGCTGGTAAATCAACGTTCATTAAAATGATGTACCGAGAAGAACGCCCAACAAGAGGCGATATCCTTATAGATAAGACGAATCTATCTACTTTAAAAGAAAAGCAAATTCCTCATCTGCGCCGTAGAATCGGTGTAGTGTTCCAAGACTTTAAGCTTCTTCCAAGTCTTACAGTCTATGAAAATGTTGCGTTTGCTCTTGAAGTAATTGAAGAGAATCCATCGGTCATTAAACGTAAGGTGATGGATGTTTTAGATATTGTTCGCTTAAAGAGTAAGGCTAGAGCACTCCCTGATGAATTATCAGGTGGGGAACAACAGCGTGTAGCAATTGCCCGTGCAATTGTAAACCAGCCGGATGTGCTTATTGCTGATGAGCCGACAGGAAACCTTGATCCAGATACTGCTTGGGAGATCATGGATATTTTAGAGGACATTAATCATCGCGGGACAACTGTGGTGATGGCTACTCATAATAAGGACATCGTAAACACTTTAAAAAGACGTGTCATAGCGATTGAGAATGGACGAGTTGTGCGTGACCAGGTAAGGGGGGAATACGGTTATGAAATTTAGAACCCTCGGACGCCATGTAAAAGAAGGCACGAAAAATCTCGGTCGAAACGGCTGGATGACGTTTGCATCGATCAGTGCTGTTACCGTCATGTTGTTTGTAGTAGGTGCGTTTTTACTTTTAATATTAAATGCCAATAATTTTGCAAGCAGTGTGGAAGATGATGTTGAGATTAGAGCTTATATTGAATTAACCGCAACTCCTGAACAACAAGAAGAACTAAGAACTCAAATAGAAAACACCCCAAACGTGGAGAGTGTAACCTTCTTAAGTAAGGATGAAGGTCTCGATCAGCTGATAGACAGTTTAAATGAAGCAGGAAGCGCTTTTGAATCGATACGAGAGGAAAACCCGCTTAATGATGCATTCATTGTCAGAGCAGCGAGTCCGCAATTAACAGAATCTATTTCTCAGCAAATAGATGAAATGCCTTATGTAGAGTCAACGAATTATGGACAAGATTTTGTTGAGCGCTTGTTCGCTTTTACAGATCTTGCTAGAACCATTGGCGTCATTCTTATTGTCGGGATGATGTTTACAGCGATGTTCTTAATTGCCAACACGATTAAAATTACGATTATCGCACGTAAACGAGAGATCCAAATTATGAAACTAGTAGGGGCAACAAACGGCTTTATCCGCTGGCCTTTCTTTGTAGAAGGACTGCTGTTAGGTGTAGTCGGTTCCTTAATTCCGATTGTCGTATTAGGTTTTGGTTATTCCTATCTTTACTCTGCGTATGGAGCACAGTTTGAAATGTTATTTTTCTCACTGTTATCGCCATTCCCTTATATATGGCAAATCGCTGCTCTGTTAGTTGGAATCGGAGCGTTTATCGGTGTATGGGGAAGCGTAATGTCAGTTCGTAAGTTTTTAAAAGTCTAAATGAATGTAATAAAAGGTAGCAGCTTCTTGCTGCTGCCTTACATATGAGGAGGAGCAAGGTCGAATGAGGAGAAGAATCGGATTAGTCGCAGCAGCCGCAATACTTACATTCAGTTCGTTTGGATTTTCGCCGAAAATGGATGTAGCCCATGCCAACAGTAAACTTAAACAACAAATCTCTGATGTTCAACGTGAGCAGCAGCAAAACTCAGAAAAAGCAACTCAGACGGAAGCGGAATTAGAGAAAATTGAGGCGGAACTCGAGTCAGTGAATGCTGAAATGCAGGAAATTGATGAGCAGATGTCTGAAACAAACCAAAAGATTCGTGAAAAGCGCGGAGAAATTGAAGAAACACGTGCTCATATTGAAGAACTTCAAGAAGAGATTGCTATTTTAGAAGAGCGTATCGCAGAACGTGATGAACTATTAAAGGATCGTGCTCGTTCAATGTATCAATCTGGCGGATCTATTGACTATTTAGAAGTGATCTTAGGATCAAAAGATTTCGGTGATTTCCTTGATCGTGTCAGTGCGTTAACGGTTATTGCTCAGCAGGACCGTAGTATCCTAGAAGCACATATGGAAGATCACTTAGCTCTTGAAGAAGCGAAAGAGACCGTTGAAAGCGAGCTTTCTAATTTAGAGCAGCAGCTAATCGAGCTTGAAGAGTTAAGTGCTGAACTTGAAGCACAACGTCAAGAAAAAGATCGTCTTCTCGGTCAGCTTGAGCAAAAAGAAGGCGAGCTTCATACCGATCTTGGTAACTTAGATAATGAAAATGAAATTCTAAAGCAGCAAGAAGCGGCATTAGCACAGCAGCTTGCAGAATATGAAGCAGAACAAGAGCGTAAACGCAAAGAAGAAGAAAAGCGTAAAGCAGAAGAAGCTGCAGCAGCGGCTGCGAGCCAGCAATCGACTTCAAGAAGTTCTGGATCAAACTCAAACTCTAGTTCAAATTCGAGTGCAAGCAGTAACACGCAGCATAGTGCACCTGCAGTAACGAACTCAGGGTTTATGCGTCCGGCAACAGGAACGATTACATCAACATACGGACCACGTGCAACATTTGGCGGCCGTATGCACCACGGAATTGATATTGGTAAGAATGGACGTACTGGTGACGTTCCAATTGTTGCAGTAGCAGATGGACAAGTTGTTCAGTCTTACTACTCTTCAAGTTACGGAAATACCGTATTAATTTCTCATATGGTAAATGGCCAGCAAATCACGACATTATATGCTCACCTAGAAAATCGTGAAGTGAGTAATGGAGACCGTGTAACAAAAGGACAGCGCCTTGGTATGATGGGTAATACAGGCCGTTCGTTTGGACCGCACTTACACTTTGAAGTACACGAAGGCGGCTGGAATGGCGCGAAATCTAACTCAGTCGATCCTTTAAAATATATTCCACGTTAATTCGTACGTAAAACATGTCAAACACAACTTGTATTCTTACAAGTTGTGTTTTTTTGTGTTTGGTAAAAAAGAATATGTTAGTTGATCTGACATGATTAAAGATTTTACACTTACTGGTTAGTTAAAATAGAAATGATATGTATTGGTACAAATCGTGCAGACAGTTTTTTAGATAAAAGTTATTAAAAACAGGAGGGGACTATATGGGGAAGCAACGATTAGTGGTCATTGGAAATGGGATGGCAGGAGTCCATTGTCTAGAAGAGATTTTCAAGCTTCAGCCTGATCGATTTGATGTTACCATATTCGGAAGCGAGCCACATTTCAATTATAACCGCATCCTGTTATCTTCCGTTTTACAAGGCTCAGCGAAGATAAGGGATATTACTCTAAATGATCGAAACTGGTATGAGAAGAATCGTATTCAATTGTATACAAGTGAGACCGTTACAGAGATTGATCATCAGCAAAAGTGTATCCGTACGAATCAAAATAAAGAAGTTCAGTATGATAAAGTGATCATTGCAACTGGATCTACCCCTTTTATCTTGCCAGTCCCAGGGGCAGAAAAAGAGGGAGTCCATACTTTTCGAACAATAGAGGATTGTACTCAGATGATGGAGAGTGCAAAGCGGTATAAAAAAGCTGTAGTCATAGGCGGCGGAGTGTTAGGGCTGGAAGCGGCAAGAGGCCTGTTGGGCTTAGGAATGGCGGTAGATGTGGTTCATCTTTCTAACTCATTGATGGATAAGCAGCTGGATTCTACCGCATCGAAAATGCTGCGGCATGAGCTTGAGCAACAAGGAATGAATTTTTTGCTTGAAAAAGAGACGGCTGAGATCATGGGTGAACGGCGGGTAGAAGGTATTCGTTTTAAAGACGGAACTAAAGCAGCTGCAGATGTAGTGGTCATGGCAGCTGGTGTCAGACCTAATATTCAGCTTGCAATAAAGGCCGGGATTGAAACAAGAAGAGCTATAAAAGTGAATGATTATCTTCAAACTAGTGCGCCTGATATATACGCAGTGGGTGAATGTGCAGAACACCGAAATAAGGTATATGGACTTGTTAAACCATTGTATGAGCAAGGAAAAGAGCTAGCAAAACATATATGTGAAGTGGATTCACATGGTTATCAAGGCTCTACTTTATCAACGAAATTAAAAATATCTGGAGTGGAAGTGTTCTCAGCAGGAAACTGGGGAGAGGATGATACAACCAAAACGATGATTCATTATGACGAAGATGAATCTATTTATAAGAAAATTGTTTTAAGAGATGACAGGGTTAAAGGAGCCATAATGTTTGGAGATGCCACTGCCTCCAATCGATTAATTGATTACATTTATAAGAAGAAAGCAATAACGGCTAAGGAAAAGAAGCTTTTAATGCAAGAAGGTTCACCAGAGAATTCAGAGATATCTACTATGGAAAGTGCTGCTATTGTTTGTAACTGTAATGGAGTGTCAAAAGGAGAAATAATTGAAGTTGCTCAAAAGCAGGCATTAACAACCATTGAGGAAGTAAAAAAATGTACAAAGGCTTCTGGTGCATGCGGCGGATGTAAGTCCTTGGTGGGCGATTTGTTGACGTACATGCAAAGTGCTGAGTTTAAAGAAGTGAAGGAAGAACGTTCATTATGTTCTTGTACGTCATTAACAGATGAGGAAGTAGTGACAAATATGCAGACGCTGCAGCTTGTGTCTTTTGAAGAAGTCACTTCTCGATTGGGCTGGTCAAATAAAGAAGGATGTTCACTGTGTGCTGCGGCCATCGATTATTACATTAAAATGCTAAACCCAAGCCATAAACAAGCAGAAGCATCATTCGAACTTTTTGATCATCCCTATGCGGTGAGGCAACATGATGGATCTTACATCGTTTCTCCTCATATGTATGGAGGATTTACAGATGCAAAACAACTAAGAAAGCTTGCAGACTTAATGGAAAAATATCGTATACGACAAGCTTTCATAACAGAAGAGCAAAGACTTTCGTTATTAGGTGTTAGTGAAGAGGCCCTGTGTGCAATAGATAATGAAACCGACCTTTCGTTAATGAGGAAAGATGCAAATATAGTTCAGGTTATGAATGAATGTATGGGAGACGAAAATTGTCTGTGCGACAAGCAGGAGGTGTTTAAGCTAGGTGAAAAAATGGATCAGATGATCACTCACATAAACACTCCTCATCGTATAAAAGTCAGGGTGTCAGGTTGTATTCATACTAAAAAAAGAATTGAGTTGGGGGATATAGGGGTTGTTCATTCTAATCTTGGTTGGGAAATTTATGTAGGTGGAATGCAAAAAGATATGAAGGCTGTCCAGCTGTTATATGTAGCGAACTCTGATCATGAATTACTAGAAATCTTTATAAGCCTTATTGAATACTATCGCCAAACCGCGAGATATAGTGAACAGCTTTTTGAGTGGCTGGAACGAATGAACCTTTTACATGTACGAGAGATTCTGTTAGATAATGAATTACGAGATGAATTGAACGAAAATTCAGAACTCGAAACAGGTGTACGTGTGTAGGGAAAGAAGTATCGGTTAAAGTGCGGACTTAATATTGACTATACTACTTTTTGAAGGAATGATTGGTAGATGACTGAACTGTTATTACGTTATTTTAGAAAAAAACAAAAAGAGGTCCAAACTGAAAAAATATATGATACTCAATGTCCTTTCTGCAGTATGCAATGTAAAATGCAGCTGATTGAGCAATCTACCGTTACGCGAAAAAAATATCAAACAATTGCTAAAGATAATCCAACTTCACAAGGACGTCTCTGTATCAAAGGGTTACATGCACACCAACATGCCCTGCATAAAGATCGAATAAGAAATCCGCTATTAAATGTAGATGGGGAATTTCAGGAAATCTCATGGGAACATGCTATTGCTCTGATTAAAGAGAAGTTCACAGGCATTCAATCATCTTATGGAAAAAATGCACTTTCTGTTTATGGCAGTGCAACCATTACGAATGAAGAAGCCTATTTGCTTGGCAAATTTGCCCGTGTTGCCCTTCAAACTAAATATATCGATTATAATGGTCGTCTCTGTATGTCATCAGCAGCCTCAGCGGCCGTTCAGACTTTTGGAATGGATCGGGGTTTTACAAATAGCATAAGGGATATTGAAGGTACCAGGTGCATCATATTAGCTGGAACGAATATTGCTGAATGTCAGCCAACGATGATGCCATACTTTGAAAGAGCAAAAGAGAAGGGCTGCTTTATCATAGCAATTGACCCAAGAGAGACGATGACAACTAAACTAGCAGATATCCATTTGAAGGTGAAACCTGGGATGGATGCAGCGTTAGCGAATGGAATATTAAAGGTCATTATTGAAAAAGGACTAATAGACCACTCTTTTATAGAACAAAGGGTAGCTGGTTTTGATGAAGTGAAAAGTCATGTAGCTTCTCTTGACCTAGAAGAGATTGCTAGGTTAACCGGGGTAGAAAGCAAATTAATTGAGCAAGCTGCGACTGTGTTTGGAAAAGAAGAAACAGGCATGATTTTTACCGCAAGGGGAGTCGAGCAGCAGACAGATGGGTCGATCTCAGTAAGGAATTTCTTGAATATTCTTTTAGCTACTGGAAAGGTGGGGAAAGCTTATTCAGGATTTGGAGCTGTTACAGGTCAGGGAAATGGTCAAGGGGCTAGAGAACACGGGCAAAAAGCAGATCAGCTGCCAGGCTACCGGTCCATTGAAAATCAAGAGCATCGTGAGTATGTGGCAAACCTATGGGGAGTGAAGGAAAAGGATTTACCTCGCAAGGGGGTTTCCGCTTTTGAGATGTTTGAAAAAATGAATGAAGGCGAAATAAAGGGTTTGTTTCTTATGTGTTCAAACCCAATAGTATCTAATCCTAGCTCGGCTTTTGTGAAACAAGCTATAGAGAAGTTAGACTTTTTCGTAGCCGTAGATATGTTTATTTCGGAAACGGCCAGCCTAGCCGATTTGATTTTACCTGCAACTTCTTATTTAGAAACCTCAGGGACCATGACAAATGTTGAAGGAAGAGTGACTTTAAGAGAGGCGAGCTTCCCATTAAAGGCAAATGCAAAGCATGACTGGCAAATTATTTGCGAAGTTGCTCAAGCACTTGGATATGGCGATTATTTTTCTTATCATACCTCCGAAGAAATCTTTGAAGAATTAAGGAAAGTCAGCAAAGGTGGATTAGCTGATTACTCTGGAATTACGTATGATCGCCTAAGAAAAGAAAACGGAATATTATGGCCTTGTACCGATGAATTACATCCTGGCACAGAACGTTTATTTGAAGAACGTTTTGCTCATTCGGACGGGAAAGCAAAAATGATCCCGGTGCCTAACAAAGCAGAAGTTAAAAAGGAAACACCCTCAGAGGATTTTCCTTTGTATTTAACTACAGGAAGAGTCATGTCTCACTATCTAACAGGTGTACAAACGCGCAAAAGTTCTAGTCTTGCTGCAAGGGAATTTGAGTCTTTTATGGAGATCCATCCGGAAACAGCGAGAGAATATAAAATTAACGATCAGGCTTTAGTTGAAATTGAGTCAGAACGAGGCAGCATTATAGTCAGGAGCAGGTTGAGTGCTTCCATTCGTAAAGACACACTATTTGTGCCGTTTCATTGGGAAGAAACTCAAAATGTAAATCAATTAATCTCAAAAAAACTAGATCCTACTTGCAGAATGCCAGGCTTTAAAGTTAGTGCCGTGAGAATACGTTCGGTTACAAACTAAAACAATCAATACTAGTAAAAACCGCTCTCAGATTTGCTTTGAGAGCGGTTTTTAATGACTATAAGGCTTTTCTTTTAAGTCCTTCTTCATTGATGGTTTGAGAAACTTCCTCTTCCTCTGATTTTAATTCATCTGAGGAAAGATAATATTCCTCGCTAAATGAATTTTTAGGCTCTTCCAGTGTAAAGAAGCAAATAATAAAGCTGCCTAATGCCCCTGTGGCAAGGATAAAAAAGAACTGTTGAGGCGTTACAAAAGTGTAAAGAGTTAAATAAATAGTCGCTCCAACATTCCCGTAAGCTCCAGCCATTCCTGCAATTTGACCTGTTACTCTCTTTTTAATCATAGGAATCACGGCAAAAGTAGCCCCTTCGGCACCTTGGATAAACATGGACGTTAAGACGGTAATGGCGACAGCAAATATAAGCGGCCAGCTAGAATCCATAAATCCCATTCCGAAAAGACCGAGGGTAATTCCGAACATGTAGATAAGCATCACTTTTCTTCTGCTGCCCATCCGATCAGATAGTATTCCGCCTAGAGGTCTGGCTAACAAGTTCACAAAGGCGAATGAGGCGGCAATAAGACCAGCTTGAGAGGCAGAGAGAGAGAATGTTAATTGAAAAAACATTGGAAGCATGGAAACAATGGCTAATTCAGCTCCAAAATTAGCAAAGTAAGTACTGTTTAGAGCACCGACATTTTTGAATTTATAGCGATCATCCTCAGGTACTCCTTTTTTTAGGATAGGTATGTTCACTTTTAAAATCATGAAAATTTGATAGATAAGGGTGATACCAATGACTGCATATACAAGATAGAGAGCCGTATTTGAGATGAAACCGAGGTTTGCAAGTCTCCATGCACTAAGGGCTAGTGCTCCCCCGAGTGGTAACGTCCAGAAGATTAATTGTGCTAGATCTCCCCAGCTGCTCACTTCTAGTGCCCCGCTTCTCTTGGGTCTAATAAACTCTTTTCCATCTGGAGTATCTTTAACATTAAAATAATAGATGAACCCATAAACAAAACATACTACTCCAGTGAAAGCTAGTGCATATCTCCATCCCTCATCTCCACCTAATAGAGTAAGAGCGAACCAAGGAAGAAGCATAGCAGCTACTGCGGACCCGAAATTTCCCCAACCGCCATAAATTCCTTCTGCAAAACCAATGCTTTTTGGAGGGAACCATTCAGCAACCATTCTAATCCCGATTACAAAACTAGCGCCAATACTTCCAAGTACTAAACGGGCAATCATTAATTGTGCCCAACTATCTCCAAAAGCAAATACGATAGCGGGGAAGGACATGATAATCAGTAATGCTGAATAGACCTTTCTAGGACCGTATTTATCTAACAACGTACCAATAATTACACGGGCTGGTATGGTTAGGGCAACATTACAAATACCTAGAGCTGCAATATGCTGAGGGGTTAACCAGTCCATAGTTTCAAGCATTGTTGTTGCAAGAGGCGCCATATTATACCAAGTGAAAAAGGAAATAAAGAAAGCGAACCATGTAAAATGCAATACCTTGATTCTTTCATTTTTGAATTTGAAAAGCTCAGTTACAGTCATTTAACTAGTCCTCCTAATAGTAGGTATGTCGCTAAGTATTTTTATACAGGAATTAGGAGTAATTGTCAGAATATTCGGCAGGAAATGTCACATTCTTTTTATCTGCAAAGAGATTCACAATCCTTCTCTTTGACAATCTTTCATACTATAAACACTTATCCTCTTTTGACTTGCGAAAGGTCCTTGTTTAAAATGGAAGTATTAGATAGATGCGACATAAACCGTACAAGCTACACATAAGATGAAGGTAAGATAGGGCATTGCACATGCGCGTGTAATGCCTTTTATTGCACATGAAAGAGTGTTCGGGGAAATTAATACACGCATACCGCTCAACATATGTGTTTTTTCTTGAAATGTTTTTGCAAGATCGTAACAAACAAGATAATCAATCGGCCCTTGTGGTTTGAGATCAAGTGGGAGTGGTGAGGATGAATAGCAAGAAATTGCTTCTCATACTAGTCGCTGTAGTGGCGATCGGCTTAGGAAGTATCTTTTTATTTACAGGCTCATTTGCATTAGAAGGAAATGAGAGGGCGTCAACAACTGATTCAGATAACCAGCCTGCAGAAGAGGTTCAGCTAGAGGATATTGAGTCACTTGAGAAGATTGCGAAGACACTCGCAATTATTCAAGAGCAATATGTAGAAGATGTGAGTGAAGAAGAGTTAATTCAAGGGGCCATTGAAGGAATGCTTGATACGTTAGATGATCCTTATTCCGTGTATATGGATCAAGAAACGGCTAATCAATTTGTGGAGTCGCTTGGCTCAAGCTTTGAAGGAATCGGAGCTGAAGTAAGCATGACAGATGGCACGGTCACGATTGTGGCACCGTTCCGTGAGTCCCCTGCAGAACAAGCAGGTCTTCAGCCGAACGATAAGATTATTGAAATTGACGGCGAGTCAACAGACGGTTTATCCCTTTATGAAGCAGTGTTAAAGATCCGCGGGGAAAAGGGAACGACCGTAACACTTACCGTTGAACGTGCTGGAGCAAACGAATTACTAACGATTCCAGTAGTACGAGATGACATTCCAATTGAAACGGTAAGAGTCAGCACGATTGAGCGTGACGGAAAAACGATCGGAATGCTCGACATTACTTCGTTCTCTGTTGATACAGCTGAACGTTTTGAAGAAGGCTTGGCGGAACTAGAAGCACAAGGTATTGATGGACTATTAATTGATGTTCGCGGAAATCCGGGCGGCTACTTAGATAGCGTGGAAAAAATCGGTAAGCTGATTATTCCTGGCGGCGAACCAATTGTACAAATCCAAGATCGTGCCGGAGAGCGTGTTCGTTACGTATCTTCATTAGATGAGAGAAAGCCTTATCCGATTGTTGGCTTAACAGACCGTTCAAGCGCTTCTGCGTCTGAGATTTTATCGGCTGCTTTAATTGAAGCAGGTGATTATGATGTGGTCGGTGAGACAACATTTGGAAAAGGAACGGTACAGCAAACGATTCAGCTCGGTGATGGAAGTGAATTAAAGCTTTCCTTATTCAAATGGTTGACATCAGCTGGGAATGATATTAATGGCAAAGGGGTCGACCCTACTGTGGAAGTGAAGCAGCCAGATTACTTCTATTCTGCACCGCTCACAGGTGATGAGACGTTAACGCTCGATATGATGAATGAGCAGATCCGTAGTGCGCAGACGATGCTTAAAGGACTTGGTCATGAGCCTGGCCGCACAGATGGGTATTATGATGAACAAACGGAGCAAGCGGTTCGTGCGTTTCAAAAAGCCCAAGGATTGAGTGAGACAGGCGATATTGACGAAGAAACAGCTGGCGCATTGCAGCAGATAATCGTTGATGAAGTCCGCGATGAGTCTAATGACAAGCAGCTGCAAACAGCGATTGAGTTAATTATGAAACAAGTGAATTAATGACGAAGAGACGGGGATGAAACGAAGTCTCTAACCGGGCCCTTATCGCGAGCTTTTCTTATTGAAAAGTTTGGATAAGGGCCTTTTGTATGTAATAAACATGGGTAATAGCGGACTCGCCGCTCCTGAAATATGCTTCGCTTTCCGTGGGGAGCTAGTGAGCTTCCTCGGGCTTTAGCCCTGTGGGATCTCAGCCCTGCTCTAGGCACCGCAGGAGTCTTCGCATATTTCATCCGCTGGGTTAATGCTTAATGTAATTATTATGTGGAGTGATTTAGTTATCTTAAAAAAAATACCTTAAATAAGATGCCTCAAACAAGGGTTATAGAATAGTTGTCGCTCCTGAAATATGCTTCGCTTTTCGCGGTGAGCTGCTGAGCTTCCTCAGGCTTATGCCCTGTGGGATCTCAGCCCTGCTCTAGGCACCGCAGAAGTCTACGCATATTTCATCCGCTGGGTTAATGCTTAATGTAATTATTATGTGGAGTGATTTAGTTATCTTTAAAAAAATACCTTAAATAAGATGCCTCAAACAAGGGTTATAGAATAGTTGTCGCTCCTGAAATATGCTTCGCTTTTCGCGGTGAGCTGCTGAGCTTCCTCGGGCTTATGCCCTGTGGGATCTCAGCCCTGCTCTAGGCACCGCAGAAGTCTTCGCATATTTCATCCGCTGGTTATTGCTTTTAGTAATTAGGATGTAGAGCGATTTTGTTAAGCTCAGTTCACATTATAAACCGCCCTTCGTTTACTAAATCACTGAGCAACGAACAAGTTCGATGAGGGAGCACTATACAACCTTCTCGCTTCGTTGATTGGAGCGGAAGGCACCGACTCCAGCGGGATGCGCGTGACCAGGGAGATCCCACAGGAGCTAAAGCGACGAGGAAGCTCCCGGGCCGCCCGCGGAAAGCGTGTGCCTGCAGCGGAGATCAACAATTATTGCAGGGAGAACTCTTTAGTAGCCTGAGATGCGTGGCCGTGGTGATCCCGTATGAGTGAAGCTATGGCTATGCTCCCGGGCCGCCCGCGGAAAGCGTGTGCCTGCAGCGGAGATCAACAATTATTGCAGGGAGAACTCTTTAGTAGCCTGAGATGCGTGGCCATGGTGATCCCGTATGAGTGAAGCTATGGCTATGCTCCCGGGCCGCCCGCGGAAAGCGTGTGCCTGCAGCGGAGATCAACAATTATTGCAGGGAGAACTCTTTAGTAGCCTGAGATGCGTGGCCATGGTGATCCCGTATGAGTGAAGCTATGGCTATGCTCCCGGTCAGCCCGTGGAAAGCGTGTGCCTGCAGCGGTAATCAACAACTATTGTAAGTAGGATACTAAGTTAGTGCATGTTATTTTTAGTTAATTTTTCTTAACCACCCTCTCCTTTGTAGGAAATTATCAAAAATCACAATTTCTCATAGATCCTTTATCTCTTTTCCCCTTATATAATGTAGAATAGAGAGAAAGAGTTCTGGAGGCGTTAGATGTATGATGATCGACATTCTGAAAAGCTTGGGACTTACGATTGGCTCATTTTTCGCCAACCCCATCTTGTACATAGGATTATTTGTGATTTTTTTAATTGCGCATCGCCGCGTTCAAAGAGAACGGGTAGCGTTTCATACGCGTGTGACAGATAAGATTGCTGATTTTGTCATTCCATTCTTGCCTGCGTTATTGATTGGGCTCATTATTTCAGCCGCAACGCTTGGAATTGGAATTGTGATCACGATGGAAGTGGTTTTTGTCATGATCGCGGCTTCGATTGTGATGGTGTTAACTACCTCTGTCAGATGGATGTCACCTTCTTATATTATGGGTCTGTCCCTTTTAGCTGTGGCGTTTGCACCTGTATTTACTAAGGTTAGTATGCTGCAAAATATCGCTGCTTTTCTGAGCGGCTTCCCGCTGCATTATATAGCCGTTATTCTTGCTTTATTAGTGATGGGTGAAGGGATCCTTATTTATCGCAATGGAGATGTGTATACATCACCAGGTGTTGAACGAAGTAAGCGTGGTAAATGGGTAGGATTTCAAGAGGCTAAGAGATTATGGATTGTTCCTGTCTTCTTCTTCGTACCCACAGGAATCATACCTGGCTTTGAGTATTGGCCGGTATTCTCTTTAGGTGAGACAAGCTTTCAGCCGATCCTGTTTCCTGTACTAGTAGGGTTTGGACAGCGTGTTCGTTCAAGCTTGCCAAAAGAGCCTATAAAGATGATGGGTATGCGAGTAGCCGGGCTTGGGGTGTTTCTAGGTATTCTTGCTGCAGTAAGCTATTGGTATCCATTTGTCGCGGTGCTCGCAGCTTCACTAGCAATCATTTTACGAGAAGTGTTATGGATGCTTGCCAAGGCTCGTGATGAGGCAGGCCCTGCATTTTACGGATCAAGGGATAAGGGCTGTGTGATTTTAGGCGTGATTCCGAATAGTCCAGCTACGAAAATGAAACTGCAAGTAGGAGAGACAATAGTTAAAGTGAATGGTCAAACCGTCCATGATGAGAACAGTTTCTATGAGGCGCTCCAGCTTAATGCTGCTGCCTTCTGTAAATTAGATGTGCTTGACCATTCCGGGGAAGTTCGATTTACCCAAGGGGCCCTTTATGACGGAGAACATCATCAGCTAGGTGTATTATTAGTAAAGCAAGACTATCAATTGCAAGATTCGGTGGTTTAAGCTTGAGATAAAGTAAAGGAGAAATCGTATAGAGCATGTCAGAAATATTATTAGCACTGTTCGCCCCGTTCTTGCTAATGGTCATCACCACAAGAGTAACCTTTAGTTTGGTCGGAGCAAGTATTGTCACATGGATGGTCATTCTGTCTGTCATCAGTGTGTATGATAAACCTTGGTGGCTTTTGCTGCTTGCCATCCCATCATTTGCAGCAGGCGTCCTTATCGCTAAAAAAGTATTAACCAAACGTCCAGGTATGTAGCGGAGAGTCGAGAAATCGGCTCTCTTTCTTTATGTTAATACGAAGTAGTTTCAAATTTAAGGAAAAAACATGGGGACGTACGTTCTTATTATTTGCTTTTAACCTAGCTGGTTGTGATATACTATTGCTAAGAGATCATAGGTTCGTGAGGAGGTTTTTTGGTGGATCAGACATTTGAACTTAACTCGCCTTATCAACCAGATGGCGATCAGCCTGCTGCGATTAAAGAGATTGTAGCAGGGATAAAAGAAGGAAAAAAGCATCAGACTTTGCTTGGTGCAACAGGTACAGGTAAGACATTTACGATATCTAATGTTATACAAGAAGTAAACAAGCCCACATTAATTATCGCCCATAATAAAACTCTTGCAGGCCAGCTTTATAGTGAGTTTAAAGAGTTCTTCCCAAACAATGCTGTAGAGTATTTTGTCAGCTACTATGATTATTACCAGCCAGAAGCTTACGTCCCTAGTTCTGATACGTATATTGAAAAAGATGCAAGTATAAATGAAGAAATAGATAAACTTAGACACTCGGCTACAAGTGCGCTTTTTGAAAGGAAAGATGTCATCATTATTGCCAGTGTCTCTTGTATTTACGGCTTAGGTTCGCCTGAGGAGTACCGCGACTTAGTCGTGTCTCTTAGAACTGGAATGGAAATGGACCGTAATGCTTTATTGCGTAATTTAGTAGACATTCAATATGACCGAAATGATGTCAATTTCACGCGTGGTACGTTCCGAGTTCGCGGCGATGTCGTAGAAATTTTCCCGGCATCTCGTGATGAACAATGTATTCGTGTGGAGTTTTTTGGTGATGAAATTGACCGGATGACAGAAGTAGATGCGCTGACAGGTGAAATTAAAGGCGAGCGAAATCATGTAGCCATTTTCCCAGCATCCCACTTCGTTACCCGTGAAGCAAAGCTTAAAAAAGCGATTGCTAATATCGAAGTAGAACTTGAAGAACAGCTGAAGAAAATGCATGAGGAAGGGAAGCTTCTAGAAGCGCAGCGTCTTGAACAGAGAACGCGCTATGATTTAGAGATGATGGCTGAAATGGGCTTTTGTTCAGGCATCGAGAACTATTCACGACACTTAACGTTGCGCGAAGCGGGAGCTACCCCTTATACACTGCTTGACTTCTTCCCTGAAGACTTTTTACTGATTGTCGATGAGTCACATGTTACACTTCCGCAAGTTCGGGGAATGTATAACGGAGACAGAGCTAGAAAAGAAGTGCTCGTGAATCACGGATTCCGTCTGCCTTCAGCGCTGGATAACCGGCCTTTAAAATTCGATGAGTTTGAAAAGAAGATTTCACAAAGCGTATACGTTTCAGCGACACCAGGGCCGTATGAGCTTGAACACACGCCGAAAATGGTCGAGCAGATTATCCGTCCAACAGGGTTACTCGACCCAACCATTGACGTGCGCCCGATCGAAGGCCAGATTGACGATATGATCGGCGAAATTAATGCAAGAGTCGAGAAAAATGAACGAGTGCTTGTCACGACACTGACGAAGAAAATGTCTGAGGATTTAACGGATTACTTAAAAGAGATCGGCATTAAAGTACGTTATCTCCACTCAGAGATAAAGACGCTTGAACGAATCGAAATTATTCGTCAGCTGCGGATGGGAACGTTTGATGTGTTAGTCGGCATTAACTTGCTGCGTGAAGGGCTTGATATTCCTGAGGTGTCTCTTGTTGCGATACTCGATGCTGATAAGGAAGGGTTCTTGCGTGCAGAACGTTCGTTAATTCAAACGATAGGACGTGCTGCTCGTAACTCTAATGGTCATGTCATTATGTATGCAGATAAGATGACGAAATCGATGCAGATCGCCATTGATGAAACGGCAAGACGCCGCAGCATTCAAGAAGAATATAACGAAAAACATGGCATCACCCCTAAGACGATTCAAAAGAAAATTCCAGAGGTGATCCAGGCAACGATTGTATCGGATGAAGACGGCGAGGCAACAGCCGCACCGAAGACGAAGTTAAGCAAGAAAGACAAAGAAGCAATGATCGAACGAATGGAAAAAGAAATGAAGGATGCTGCCCGCGAATTAAATTTCGAGCGTGCGGCAGAGCTTCGTGATTTATTATTAGAGCTAAAAGCGGAAGGGTGAACAGGATGGCATTAGAAGAAATCGTCGTAAAAGGAGCTCGCTCACATAACTTAAAAAATATTGATGTGACGATTCCTCGCGACAAGCTTGTCGTATTAACAGGCTTATCAGGCTCAGGTAAATCTTCGCTTGCCTTTGATACGATTTATGCAGAAGGGCAAAGAAGATATGTTGAATCCCTTTCTGCCTATGCTCGTCAATTTTTAGGACAGATGGATAAGCCTGATGTGGATGCAATTGAAGGCCTTTCACCAGCTATCTCAATTGATCAGAAAACAACAAGCCGCAATCCAAGATCTACTGTCGGTACGGTAACAGAAATCCATGATTATCTGCGGCTTTTATATGCACGTATCGGAAAACCAGTTTGTCCGAAGCATGGGATTGAAATCTCCTCGCAGACGATTCAGCAAATGGTGGACCGCCTGATTGAATATCCTGAGCGGACGAAAATGCAAATTTTAGCACCGCTCGTTTCAGGGCGGAAAGGAACACATGTGAAGGTGCTTGAAGACATTAAGAAACAAGGCTTTGTCCGTGTGCGTGTGGACGGCGAAATGCGTGAAGCAGCAGAGGAAATTGAGCTGGAAAAGAATAAAAAGCACAGCATTGAAGTCGTTATTGACCGAATTGTAATCAAAGAGGGCATTCATACTCGTTTAGCTGACTCACTTGAAACTGCACTGCAATTAGCAGACGGACGTGTCCTTGTTGATGTAATTGGTGAAGAAGAGCTGCTCTTCAGCCAGCATCATGCATGCCCTGAGTGCGGCTTTTCGATCTCAGAGCTTGAACCGCGGATGTTCTCGTTTAACAGTCCATACGGCGCGTGTCCAACATGTGATGGACTTGGTTCAAAGCTTGAATTGGACTTAGAGCTTGTGGTCCCTGACAAATCAAAAACACTTCGTGAGCATGCAATCGCAGCGTGGGAGCCGACGAGTTCACAGTATTATCCACAGCTCCTAGCTGCAGCTGCAGATCACTACGGAATTGATCTTGATCAGCCGGTGGAACAGATACCTGAAGCTTTATTTGATAAAGTGCTCCATGGAAGCGGACGAGAGAAGATCTTCTTCCGTTATGAAAATGAATTCGGACAAGTGAGAGAAAATGAGATTGTTTTTGAAGGGGTAGCGAACAATATTTCACGCCGCTATCATGAGACAAGCTCTGATTATATTCGTGATCAAATGGAAACGTATATGACGCATAAGCATTGTCCTAGCTGTAAGGGCTACCGTTTAAAGAAGGAAGCTCTAGCTGTAAAGATTAATGGAACACATATTGGTGAGGTTTCCTCTCTTTCAGTAAAAGAAGCAAAAGAGTTTTTTGAAAACCTAGAACTGAGTGAGAAGGATTATGCAATTGCTCGCCTTATTCTAAAAGAAATTAATGACCGTATCGGCTTTTTGATCAATGTTGGGCTCGACTACTTATCTCTATCGCGTGCAGCGGGTACCTTATCAGGCGGTGAGGCGCAGCGTATCCGCCTGGCGACTCAAATTGGGTCCTCGTTAATGGGCGTTCTCTACATTCTTGACGAACCGTCCATTGGCCTTCATCAACGGGATAATGACCGCTTAATTCAAACGCTTGAACATATGCGGAATCTTGGGAACACATTGATTGTGGTTGAACATGACGAGGATACGATGATGGCAGCTGACTATATTATTGATATTGGTCCAGGTGCGGGCGTTCACGGTGGACAGATTACGGCACAAGGGACGCCAGAAGAGATTATGAAAGATAAAGAATCACTTACAGGCCAGTATTTATCCGGCAAAAAGTTTATTCCGCTGCCAACAGAACGCAGAAATTCAGACGGTCGTTCATTTACTGTGAAAAAAGCAAGCGAAAATAACTTGAAAAACGTTTCAGTTACGTTCCCGCTTGGTTTATTTATGGCCGTAACAGGCGTTTCGGGCTCAGGAAAAAGTACCCTTATTAACGAGATTGTGTATAAATCATTGGCTCAAAAGCTTCATCGTGCGAAGGACAAGCCAGGGAAACATAAAGAAATTGCTGGTATCGATGAGATCGACAAGGTTATTGATATTGACCAGTCGCCGATCGGCCGTACACCTCGTTCAAATCCTGCAACGTATACGGGAGTGTTTGATGATATCCGCGATGTGTTTGCGATGACAAACGAGGCAAAAGTGCGCGGATATAAGAAAGGCCGCTTCAGCTTTAATGTAAAAGGCGGCCGCTGTGAGGCTTGCCGCGGGGATGGGATTATTAAAATTGAGATGCATTTCCTGCCTGATGTATATGTGCCTTGTGAAGTGTGCGAAGGGAAACGTTATAACCGTGAAACACTTGAAATTAAGTACAAAGGAAAGACCATTTCTGATGTGCTTGAAATGACAGTGGAAGAGAGTGTAGACTTCTTCGCTAACATCCCGAAAATTAAACGCAAGGTGCAGACCTTGGTCGATGTTGGGCTCGGCTACATTAAACTTGGCCAGCCAGCAACGACTTTATCAGGGGGGGAAGCGCAGCGTGTGAAACTTGCTTCTCAGCTTCACCGTCGTGCGACAGGCAGAACGTTATATATTTTAGATGAACCAACCACTGGTCTTCATGTTGATGATATTGACCGTTTATTAAAAGTGTTGCAGCGACTTGTCGATAATGGGGATACAGTCCTTGTTATTGAACATAATTTAGATGTGATCAAAACGGTGGACCATATTATTGATCTTGGACCTGAAGGCGGGGACAAAGGCGGGCAGATTGTCGCTGAAGGGACACCAGAGCAAGTGGCTGAAACAAAAGCTTCTTATACCGGCCGCTATTTAAAACCGATACTTGAACGTGATCGTAAACGGATGGAAGATCAAATGAATGATCAAATGAAAGAAAAAGAGTTACAAAAAAGCTAAAAGATTTGAAACATGATTGCAGGTTCATCCGTAATACAATAGAAGATGACAACAGAAAAGGTGCGTGCTTTTAGTGCGTACCTTTTCTACTAAGTATTATAGAAAATCTGACATGAGCTACATTAATTAAGGAGGCTTTAACGATGGAAGAGCGGAAAATGATTTTGAAGATGATCGAGGATGGTAAAATTACAGCTGAAGAGGGCATTAAGCTTTTAGAAGCGATGGATACGAAGGCGGAACCTGAACCAAGGCGTGCTGAGCCAGCTTCTCTATCAACAGATGTGAATTGGGATGAGGGAGAAGAGTATAAGAAACGCAACCGTCAATCCACTTCTGCTGAAAATCGATTTGCAAGCTTCATTGACACGGCACTCCAGAAAATTAAAGACTTTGATCTAGACTTTAACTTTGGTTCTTCTGTTGTGGTGGACCACATTTTCCAACATCGTGACCTAGCTCCTGCTAATGTGGATATTTCACTTGAAAACGGGTCGATTACCTTTGTTCCTTGGGAAGAGCCGGATGTTCGAATTGAATGTCAGGCGCGTGTATATCGCGTGAAAGACTCAGAAGAGGCACGCCGTGTGTTCTTGCAGGAAGCGACTTTCCGCGTGAACGAGCAAAAAGTATTATTCCATACCAAAGTAAAATCAATAAAAGTGCAAGCGACTGTTTATGTTCCTAAAACGACATTTGAACACCTTAAGCTCTATACGTTTAACGGTCAAATAAAAGGGGAACAGATTCATGTCGATACATTTGATGTAAATACGTTAAACGGAGCGATATCTTTTAAATCCATCAAAGCGAAAAAGATCATGGCAGAAACAGTAAATGGTGCTATTGAACTCGAGCATCAAGAGTCTGATCTTGTTGATGTGAAAACGGTCAATGGAAGCATCACGTTATCTGGAAAAGCTCAGGATGTGGATGCGGAGACAGTTAACGGTGGCATCACATACAAACTAGATGCCTTGAATGAGTCCGGATATGCGGACCTTAAAGCGACGACCGGCAGTATTCATTTATATGTGCCGGAGGATATCCGCGTCGAAGGTAAGCTGAAAACGAATGTGGGCGGCTTTACAGTGGACTTAGCCAACCATGAAATTCTAGATGAGAAGAAAGAATTTGCCCAAAAAAGCACAAGCTTTGTAGGGAACCAGCAGTCCTCGCCACGCGTGAAGGTGAATGCTGTGACCTATACAGGCTCTATTTTGGTAAAAGACCGCTAAGTTAAATACACGTGAAGCCGTCCAGAAAATGAGGTGATATGAGATGAAAAAATTAGTCAGAACACAATATGATCGCAAATTAGCTGGTGTATGTGGAGGACTTGCGAAATACTTTGGCATTGATTCAACGATTGTACGAATTATCTTTATCGTACTTTTCTTCTTGTCAGTCGGTTTTCCGCTTCTCCTTGCTTACTTTATCGCCATCTTCCTAATCCCTAATGAAGAGGATGTGCGTTAATCAATGAGATGGATCATAGGTCTTGTTATAAATGCTGTCATTTTATTACTCATTGCATATGTCTTTGACGGCTTTGAGCTTTCTGGTTTTTTGGCTGCCATTGTTGCCAGTGTGCTGCTTTCGATTGTGAACGCAATTGTTAAACCAATCTTGGTCGTATTAACGCTGCCGATCACGATTTTAACATTAGGGTTATTTTTGTTTGTGGTTAGTGCGTTAACACTAATGCTGACAGCGGCCCTTATGGGTGATGCGTTTGTGATTAATGGATTTGGCATGGCGCTGCTTGCTTCTATTCTAATCGCTTTAATCCAAACATTTGTCGTTAAGCCGCTCCGTAATTAATTGACAAAAAGGTCTGGCCTCTAAAGGTCCGGCCTTTTTCTAGTGAAAGAAATGAGCAGTGCTTCTCATGTTCGTCTTGCTCCTTAAAACATGATAAAATGGAAAATAGGTTTTAAAACTGGATTAGAGATTTTAAATCGGCATAAATGTGGGAAAGTGACGAGGTGGGAATAGCATGGCTAAAGTAACAGCAAATGATTTACTAGAACAATTTCAATTAGAGTTATTAGCGGGTGAGGAAGGAATCTACCGTCCGATTACAACGAGTGATATATCGCGTCCTGGTATGGAAATGGCAGGCTTTTTCACGTATTACCCGGCAAAACGTCTGCAGCTGTTAGGTAGAACGGAGCTCACGTTCTTTGAGCAGCTGACAAAAGAAGTTCAACAAGAGCGGATGCTTAAATTATGTACATATGATACACCGGGAATTATTATTTCACGTGGGAACGAGGCTCCTCGTGCGCTACTCGAAGCGGCTGAGCAAAACGGCGTTCCTGTTATGCGCTCGAAGCAGACAACAACACGTTTGAGCAGTAAATTGACAAACTATCTTGAAAGTAAGCTCTCACCAATGACAGCTGTACACGGTGTGTTGGTGGACATTTATGGCATTGGTGTGCTGATTACAGGAAACAGCGGTGTGGGTAAAAGTGAAACCGCTCTAGACTTAGTTCGCCGTGGACACAGATTAGTAGCGGATGATTCAGTAGAAATTCGCCAGGAAAATGAAGATACGCTCGTCGGCCGTTCTCCTGAATTGATTCAGCACTTATTAGAAATTCGCGGACTAGGCATTATTAACGTAATGACGTTATTCGGTGCCGGGGCGGTTCGTCCGTATAAACGAATTGTGTTATGTATTCATCTTGAGCTCTGGGATCAAAAGAAAGCCTATGATCGCTTAGGGCTTGAAGAAGAGACGATGAAAATCATGGACTCAGAAATTCAAAAGTTGACCGTGCCTGTACGTCCAGGTCGTAACCTTGCTGTTATTATTGAAGTTGCAGCGATGAACTTCCGTTTAAAACGCCTTGGCTTTAACGCAGCGGAAGAATTTTCTGAGCGTTTAACGGATGTAATAGAAGAAGGAGACCGTGACGAATTCAACTAAATGACTAAAACAAGAGATAGAGAGGATGATTTAAATGGAAGAATCGATTGAACCGCTTAGTCGGATCTTTTTAGATATAGGTCCATTTACGATTTATTGGTATGGCGTCATTATTGGGCTTGGGGTATTTCTTGGCTACATCTTAGCTTCAAGAGAATCCGTTCGCTTAGGAATGCCGAAGGAAACTTTCGCTGACCTCTTGCTGTTTGCGATTCCAATTTCAATAATTTCAGCTCGTATATACTATGTGACCTTTAGGTGGGAACAGTTTGCTGACGATCCAATTCGTGTTTTCTACATATGGGAAGGTGGAATTGCGATTCACGGAGCTCTTATTGGAGGGGTCTTAACGGCCTATGTGTTCACAAAAAGACATAATCTTTCCTTTTGGCAGCTCGTTGACGTAGCCGCACCAAGTATTTTATTAGGACAGGCGATTGGCCGCTGGGGTAATTTTATGAACCAAGAAGTATACGGCGGACCTGTGACGCGTGAGTTTCTTGAAGGGCTTATGCTGCCTGAATTCATTATTAATCAAATGTATATTAACGGCACCTACTATCACCCGACCTTTCTTTACGAATCGATCTGGAATCTGCTCGGGGTAGCCTTGTTGCTGTACTTACGTAGAGTGAACTTGAAACAAGGGGAAATTTTCTTTACGTATGTGATCTGGTATTCAGTAGGACGTTTCTTTATCGAGATCATTCGCTTAGATTATTTACTCATTTTCGGCGTGCTTAAAACAGCGCAGGTCATTTCAATCGTATTAGTAATTGGTGCCGTTATTCTATGGGTGTACCGCAGAAAACAGCCTGATACGAAAAGATATTTAGATCCTGCACTGCCAGTAACTAAAGCAAAAGCTTCTTCTAAAAAGACAAAGAAAAAGAAGAAGTAAATAAGGAGTTAGAGGGGGAGAGAGCACATGCTGAAAAGAGGTTTCTTAGTCGGTCTCAAAACGACGTGGACACTTGGGAAAATCATTTTTCCGATCACGTTAATTGTGACGATCCTAGGCTATACACCGCTGCTGGGATGGATGGCTGATTGGCTTGCACCGTTAATGAGATTTATTGGACTTCCTGGGGAAGCAGCGATTCCGCTCGTTCTTGGAAATGTGTTAAATCTGTACGCAGGGATTGGAGCCATTTTGACGCTTGATTTTACAGTGAAAGAAGTGTTTATCCTCGCTGTTATGCTCTCTTTCTCTCACAATCTTTTTGTAGAGTCGGCAGTTGCGACCAAAGTCGGCATCAGAATGAGCGTCGTCTTAGCAGTCCGCGTCGGGCTTGCGTTATTTTCCGCTTTTATGATCAATCTTTTTTGGAGCGGAGGAGGCGAGCAGGCACAGTATGGGTTTGTCTCCACAACTCCAAGTGCTGACCCGACGACATGGCTAGGAATTGCTTGGTCAGGTGTGGAAAGTGCGACACTTGGTATCCTGCAGCTTGCTATGATCGTCATTCCGTTAATGATTTTTGTGCAAATTGCAAAAGAAATGAATTGGCTGCAAGTGATGTCACGCTGGATGGCGCCTTTTACGCGGCTGCTTGGCATTCGTGAAAATACATCCACTACACTCGCTTCGGGTTTAGCATTCGGCTTGGCCTACGGGGCCGGGGTGATGATTCAAGCGGTGAAAGAAGACAATGTCTCGAAGAAAGATTTGTACTTAGTTTTTATTTTTCTCGTGGCTTGTCATGCGGTAGTTGAAGACACATTGATCTTTATTCCTCTTGGCATCCCTATTTGGCCGCTGTTAATTATCCGTCTTGTTACGGCAATTGTTCTCACGATGGCGGTGGCCTTCATCTGGAACCGGCTTGAAAAAGATCAACAGGTAAATCGAAAGGAAGCGACGACCTATGAACATTAATACGAACACTGAAACAGGTATCAAAACACTATTATTTGATCTGGATGGAACATTAATTAATACCAATGATTTAATTATTGCTTCATTTCTGCACACTCTTGAGCAATTTAAGCCTGGAGAGTACACCCGTGAACAGGTAATCAATTTTATCGGCCCGCCGTTAATTGACAGCTTCAGAAAAGTGGACCCTGAGCGTTATGAGGAAATGATTGACGTGTATCGTACGCATAACCATTCCTTCCACGATGAGCTAGTCAAAGAATACGAAGGTGTTTATGAGACCATTAAGGAACTTCACGAAAAAGGCTATAACCTAGCGATCGTGACAACAAAAATCCGCAAAACGGCCTTGATGGGGCTGAAGCTGATGAAGCTCGATCAATTTTTCGATGTTGTCATTGGTCTTGATGATGTTGAAAATGCGAAACCGCACACAGAGCCGCTTGAAAAAGCATTGAATGCCCTTGGTGTCACAAAAGAAGGCGCGATGATGATTGGCGATAGTCCTCATGACATTCATGCCGGCAAAAATATGGGGATCCCAACAGCTGCGGTCAGCTGGTCAATCAAAGGGGAAGAAGCGATGCGCGCCTTAGATCCGGACTTCATTTTAGCAGAAATGAGTGATCTGCTAGATATCGTGGAGGCGAGATAGTGAGTCGAAAAACTGAGAGCTATCCGGTGAAAACCGCAAATTCCTTATGGCATATTTACCGCACAGTTCCGTTTTTTAAAGTTGTTAAAAATTTTATTGTAATCCAAATTGCCCGCTACACTCCTTTTCTAAAGGTGAAAAATTGGCTGTACCGCATGTTTCTCAGAATGAAAGTCGGACCTGAGACGGCGGTCGCCTTGATGGTGATGATGGATGTTATGTTCCCAGAACGTATCTCGATTGGGCGCAATACGATTATCGGCTATAATACGACGATCCTTGCCCATGAATATTTGATTAAAGAGTACCGGCTTGGAGATGTCGTGATCGGCGATGAAGTGATGATCGGTGCGAATACGACAATTCTTCCAGGTGTAACGATTGGTGACGGGGCTGTCATCTCAGCTGGAACACTTGTCCACCGTGATGTACCAGCCGGCGCATTTGTCGGCGGCAACCCGATGCAAATAATAAAAGAACGAGTCTAGAACCGCTTCAGCACAAATAATGTGCTGGAGCGGTTTTTCTGTGCTGGAGGATTTATAGGAGAAAAAGTCGAATACTAAGTAGAATGGGAAGGTTATTGGTTTGTGCGGAGCAAGGGGATTGCGTCGGTTGGAGACGTAATCGCGTCTGTTCAAATGGTAATAGTGTCGCTTGCTCAAGTAATTGCGCCGCTTCAAGGCCTTATTGCGCCGATTGGATGTAATTACGCGGGTTGGATGGGTTATTGCGTTGGTCTCAGACGTTATTGCGTTGGTCTCAGACGTTATAGTATTCGTTCGAGCTATAATTGCGTCAATCGGCCTCACTGTCCCGCTGAAGCCCCATCTTCTATTACTCTATAATCTCAAAAAAATCAGTCTTTTCAGTTGACGGTATGGGTAACCTCGTGTAGACTACATATAAATTCTTTATTTCGGTAGTATATTAGCGAACTAAAGCAAAACGAAACGAACTAGTATGAGGAAGCCGCTTAAGCTGACTCACCTTATAAATAGAGATAACAAGGAGTGGAACGTGATGTCGAAGCCATTTATGTTTGAAAAGCCGATTGGAATGAGAGATACCTTACCTGCTCTTTATCGAACGAAAAAGTTGATTCGCGATCAGCTGACGACAGAAATGTCATTATGGGGCTATCAAACAATTGATACCCCAACACTTGAATTTTACGATACGGTTGGAGATGCGTCTGCGATTTTAGATCAGCAGCTCTTTAAATTACTGGATTCAAAAGGACATACCCTTGTGCTTCGTCCAGATATGACTGCACCGATTGCAAGACTTGTTGCATCAAGCTTAAAGGAAGCAACATTCCCAGTGCGTCTTAACTATCAGTCAAATGTATACCGTGCCCAGCAGCATGAAGGCGGCAAGCCGGCTGAATTTGAACAAGTTGGTGTCGAGCTGATTGGAGATGGGACAGTAAGTGCTGATGGTGAAGTGATTGCTTTAATGATCGCAAGCTTAAAGCGTGCCGGTCTTGATAACTTTAAAGTAGCGATTGGGCATGTCGGCTATGTCGATGCCTTGCTCTTAGATGTCGTCGGAAATGAGGAACGAGCGCTTGTTCTTCGCCGTTATTTATATGAGAAGAATTACGTCGGCTTCAAAGAGCATGTAAAAGAGCTCAGCCTTTCATCAATAGATAAGGACCGACTCTTAAAGCTGCTTAAGCTGCGCGGCGGGAAAGAAGCACTTGATCAAGCACGTGAATTGATTCAAACAGAACAAGGAGAGCGCGCTCTCAATGAATTAACACAGTTATGGGATGTGCTTGAGAGTTACGGTATTGATTCGTATGTGAAGCTTGACCTAAATCTTGTATTGCACCTGAGCTATTATACAGGGGTTGTATTTGAAGGCTACGGCGGTGACCTTGGTGTGCCATTAAGCAGCGGCGGCCGTTATGACCAGCTGCTTGAAAAGTTTAACCGTCCAGCACCTGCGACAGGGTTTGGCGTGCGTTTAGACTTATTAACGGAAGCGATCGGCAAGACAGCGCCTGGTAATGAGAATGTATGTGTGATTTTCAGCAAGGAGCGCCGCACTGAAGCAACAGAGTTAGCCCGTGGGAAACGTGAAGAAGGGATTTCTGTTGTCCTGCAAGATCTCTCTGGAGTTGGCGATGTGGATCAAATGAGCGAGCAGTACGATGATGTAATCTATTGCATTGGAAAGTCTAAAAAAGGAGGCGAGTAGAATGAGCGAAGTGTTAACAGTGGCAATGCCAAAAGGACGTATTTTTGAAGAGGCGGTTGAGTTATTACGTAAAGCCGGCTACCGCCTCCCAGAGGAATTTGATGATTCAAGAAAGTTAATTATAGATGTCGAAGAAGAGAACCTGCGCTTCATTCTAGCAAAGCCGATGGATGTACCGACGTATGTGGAGCACGGGGTAGCTGATATTGGGGTAGCCGGAAAAGATGTCATGATTGAAGAAGAACGTGATGTGTACGAGGTGCTTGACCTAAAAATCAGCGAGTGCTATTTAGCGGTGGCAGGTCTTCCGGGATATGAGAAAAAAGACATTAATCCGAAAGTTGCCTCCAAGTATCCAAATCTTGCAGCGCAGTATTTTAAAGAGCAAGGCGAGCAGGTCGAGATGATTAAGCTGAATGGTTCCATCGAGCTTGCACCGCTTATCGGACTGGCGGATCGCATTGTTGATATTGTTTCAACGGGGCGCACCTTGAAAGAAAACGGTCTGGTTGAGTTTGAAACAATTGTGCCGATCACCTCCCGTTTAATCGTTAACCCAGTCAGCTACCGCATGAAAGATGAGCAGATTGACCGCATGGTTGAACGTTTGTCGGGTGTTGTGGATGGTGTGGAAGCATGAGGATTATAGAGGTGACAGATTCGGTTAGTTTAAAAAGAGACTTAGATGCTGGTACGAGAGAGCAGCGCGAGGCAGTGAATGCGATTATTGAAGAGGTGCGAAATCGCGGCGATCAAGCCTTGTTCTCATATACCGAGAAGTTCGACGGGGCGAAGCTTGACGCACTTCTTGTTGAAGAGCCAGAATTTCTTGCGGCTTATGAACAGCTGGACCCAGGCGTTTTAAAAGCTATTAGAGAGGCAATTGGGAATATCCGTGATTTTCATCAGCGGCAGGTGCAGCAGTCTTGGATGACGACAAAAGAAGACGGAACAATCCTTGGCCAGAAAGTAACTCCGCTTGATGCTGTTGGCTTATATGTGCCAGGCGGCAAGGCAGCTTATCCTTCTTCGATTATGATGAACGTGATCCCGGCGCAGGCAGCGGGCGTAGGAAGAATTTCGATCGTTACTCCCCCGCAAAAAGACGGCACAATCCCGGCCAGTGTTCTCGTTACAGCGAAGGAGCTTGGCATCACTTCTATTTACAAAGTAGGAGGCGCTCAGGCAATTGCCGCTCTCGCTTACGGAACAGAGACCATTCAAGCTGTCGATAAAATCACAGGACCAGGCAACATTTTCGTGGCTTTGGCAAAACGCGCGGTATTTGGACGAGTGGATATTGATATGATTGCAGGACCGAGTGAAATTGTCGTCTTAGCGGATGAGAATGCGAATGCGCAATACATTGCAGCAGATCTGTTGAGTCAAGCAGAGCATGATGAACGAGCATCGGCCGTACTTGTGACACCAAGTCAGGACCTCGCCGATGAAGTAAAAGCGGAGGTCATTCGTCAGCTTGAAACCTTGCCGAAGCGAGAAATTGCCCAAGCATCAATTCAAGATTATGGAGCCATTTATGTGACGAAGGATTTAGAAGAAGCCGTGAATGTAACGAATGAACTGGCACCAGAACATCTGGAGATCCTAACAGAGGATGCGATGTCACTTGTTGGTCGTATCCGCCATGCGGGAGCGATTTTCGTTGGACCATACAGCTCAGAGCCAGTGGGTGATTACTTTGCCGGACCGAATCATGTGTTACCGACAAATGGCACCGCACGCTTTTCAAGTCCGTTAAGTGTCGATGATTTTGTGAAGAAATCAAGTGTTATTAGCTACAGTAAACAGGCAATGAAGCAGAACGGAGCAAGTATTTCAGCCCTTGCTAGATTAGAAGGATTAGAAGCGCATGCAAGAGCAATCGATATTAGGTTGGAGGATGAATAGAGATGAGACAAGCTAGACTGGCAAGAAAGACTGGAGAAACAGATATTGTTCTTGATTTTTCAATTGATGGGGAAGGTACTTCTAAGCTTGAGACAGGCGTTCCATTTCTCACTCATATGCTTGATTTGTTTACAAAGCACGGCCACTTTGATTTGACGGTTGATGCGAATGGTGACACAGAAGTAGATGATCACCACACAACTGAGGATATCGGAATCTGTCTTGGGACGGCTTTAAAAGAAGCTTTAGGTGATAAAAAAGGGATTAAGCGTTATGGAAGTGCCTTTGTTCCAATGGATGAAACACTTGCCCAAGTGGTAGTGGACTTAAGCAACCGTCCGCATCTCGAGTTCCGTGCTGAGTTCCCGAGCCAGAAGGTGGGCACATTTGATACGGAGCTTGTGCATGAGTTTTTATGGAAGCTTGCACTTGAAGCTAGAATGAATCTGCACGTTATTGTTCATTACGGACAGAACACTCACCATATTATTGAGGCAATCTTTAAAGCACTAGCGCGTGCCTTAGATGAGGCAACAACTATTGATGAGCGTGTTAAAGGGGTTCCATCCACGAAAGGAATGTTGTAGATGATTGGCATTGTCGATTATGGCATGGGGAATTTACATAGTGTCAGTAAAGCATTAGAGCGCAAGGACATGCCTTATTTTCTATCAGCGGACCCGGCTGAGCTTGAAAAGGCAGATGGGCTGATCTTGCCGGGAGTAGGCGCGTTTCGTGATGCGATGAGTATTTTAAATGAAACAGGTCTTGCGCTATTTTTACGTAACTGGGCAAATGAGGGCAAACCGCTGCTTGGTATCTGTCTAGGAATGCAGCTTTTATTTGAAAGCAGTGAGGAGCATGGCCTTACATCAGGGCTTGGTTTTCTCCCTGGACGTGTGGAACGCTTCAGCGGGGTGGATGATTCGGGCCAGACCTATAAAGTACCGCATATGGGCTGGAACAAACTGAAGTTTCATAAAGAAAGCTCGCTGCTTCGCGGGGTAGAACAAGGTCATGTGTATTTTGTGCATTCCTATGTTGTGAAAACAGACGATAAGGATGTACTCCTTGCTACAAGTGAGTATGGAAGAGTCGTTCCCGCCGTTGTTGGCCGTGAGAATGTATTAGGAACACAATTTCACCCAGAGAAAAGCAGCACGGTCGGACTGGCGATCCTGAAAAATTACGGGGCTTATGTAGAGAGAGGAGCGATTGCACGTGGCTAAGTTTGAGATCTATCCAGCAATTGATATGCGTGATGGGAAATGTGTGCGTCTTGTTCAAGGCGATTACAACCAAGAGACGGTGTACGGTGATTCACCGTTTGAGATGGCTGAATTATTTGCTGAAGCAGGAGCAAAGTGGATTCATATGGTCGACTTAGACGGGGCGAAAGCGAAGACTCGCATTAACCATGAGCATGTTGTAAAAGTAGCGCAAGAACTTGATGTGTCCGTTCAAGTTGGTGGCGGCATCCGTACCGCTGAAGATATTGCGTATTATCTAGAGCGCGGGGTTGATCGTGTCATTTTAGGAAGTGTCGCAGTCAATAATCCTGCTTTCACTAAAGAAATGCTTTCTACATACGGCGGTGAGAAAATTGCAATCGGCTTAGATGCGCGCGATGGCTATGTGGCAACTGACGGCTGGCTTGAGACATCTTCTGTTCAGGCAGTTGATCTTGCCAATGAGCTCGCACGCCACGGGGCCGAGGTATTTATTTTCACAGATATCTCAAGAGATGGGATGTTATCCGGTCCTAACACAGATGCAATTGCAAAACTCGCTGAGGCGACAGGGAAAGAAGTGATTGCTTCAGGCGGCGTCAGCAATTTGGCTGACTTGAAAGAACTGCGCGAACACCCAAGTGAGATCGGCGGAGCAATCGTCGGCAAGGCTTTATATACGAATCAATTTACCCTCGAAGACGCATTAAAAGGAGAGTGAGACCGCATGCTTACGAAACGAATGATTCCATGCTTGGATGTGAAAGAAGGACGTGTGGTCAAAGGGGTTCAATTTGTGGACTTGCGTGATGCAGGTGATCCAGTTGAACTCGCTGCCTTTTATGATGAGCAGGGAGCTGATGAACTAGTATTCTTAGATATTTCCGCCTCGCATGAAGGGCGTGAAACGATGGTCGAAGTCGTGGAAGAAGTGGCCGGAAAGCTTGCTATTCCCTTTACGGTCGGCGGCGGGATTAATACGCTTGCAGATATGAAGAGAGTGCTGCGGGCCGGTGCTGATAAAGTATCACTGAATACAGCAGCAGTGAAACGTCCTGAGCTGATTCGTGAGGGAGCAGACTTTTTTGGCTCGCAATGTATTGTCGTGGCGATTGATGCGAAATATGACGAAGAGCTTGGCTCATGGAGAATTTATACACATGGCGGCCGTCAAGCAACGGAGTGGGAAGTACGTGATTGGGCGAAGGAAGCGACGCGTTTAGGTGCAGGTGAAATTTTGCTTACAAGCATGGACCAAGACGGGGCTAAGACTGGATTTGATCTTGCTTTAACAAAAGCGGTCAATGAAGTGGTCAGCGTACCGGTTATTGCTTCAGGCGGTGCAGGCAAAAAAGAAGACTTTGCTGATGTGTTTAAAGAAGCCAACGCGGATGCGGCACTCGCAGCTTCAATTTTCCATTACAAGGAAACATCTGTAGAAGAAGTAAAAACATACTTGAGAGAGGAAGGGGTGCTCGTTCGATGAGTGTAGATAAAATCAAATTTGACGAACGTGGACTAGTGCCGGCAATCGTTCAAGATGCGACAAGTAAAGAAGTGCTGACATTAGCTTATATGAACGAAGAATCTCTGCAAAAATCTCTAGAAACACGAGAAACATGGTTTTACAGCCGTTCTAGAGAAGAACTGTGGCATAAAGGCGCAACTTCTGGCAATACGCAGCTGATTGTTGACATGCGTTATGACTGTGATGCTGATGCGATTGTAGTACTCGTCACACCGGCAGGTCCGGCATGCCATAAAGGAGATTACACATGCTTCAGCGATTCGCTTTTCGGCGAAAATATCCGTACCAATCCTACACGATTTGCAATTATTGATGAGCTAGAGCGTGTCATTGCTAAGCGAGAGGCGGAGATGCCTGAAGGTGCGTACACGACCTATCTTTTTGAAAAAGGGGTCGATAAGATTTTGAAGAAAGTCGGCGAGGAAGCAGGGGAAGTGATTATCGCTGCGAAAAACCGTGACCCAGAAGAATTAAAATGGGAAGTGGCAGATCTCCTTTATCATGTTCTCGTGTTGTTAAGAGAACAAAAGCTGCCGTTAGACGAAGTGTTATCAGTGCTTGAAGAACGCCATAAGCCTAAATCATAAGAGACAGAGACTTATTCACATGTGGATAGGTCTCTTTTTATATAAAGTTTGCTCAACATTTCACGAAGTAGTCACAGAAAACATTGATATGTGATTAACTTCACAAACTAATCGTAGTATACTATGAGTGTAAGGAAGTTAGTGATCACTAATCCAAATCAAATTTTTTTAACTTGTCATGTGAAATGTTTCACAAAGCAATTTGCAAACTGAAATCATACCTAAAAGGAAAACAAGAGGAGGACATTACGATGTTTATGAATTTTTTACGGACGAACCGCTATGCAGCAGGAGCTCTAACGTTGATCCGATTATATATTGGCTGGATGTGGGTGACAGCCGGCTTTGGTAAAGTAACGGGAGGATTTAGTGCTGAGGGATATTTAATGGGCGTTGTGAATAACCCCGCTGTGCTTGAGCAATATCCAACATACCATGCTTTTATTGAGGGGTTTGCTGTTCCTAATGCAGAATTGTTCAGCTTCATGGTGGCATGGGGAGAGTTGTTTGTCGGTCTTGGATTGATCTTTGGGGTATTTACAACGGCTGCAGCCTTCTTCGGGATTATGATGAATTTTGCCTTCTTATTTGCCGGAACGATTTCTTCTAATCCGTGGATGATCTTATTTACCATCTTTATCTTGGCAGCAGGAGCGAATGCAGGCAGATACGGCGGCGACCGCTGGTTAATCCCATATATGAAAGGGTTCATTAACAACAAACGAAATGGCGGCCAAAGCATTCATAGGGATATGGCGAAGGCGGCTTAACATTCTATAAAAACTCAGGAACATGATGATATGTTCCTGAGTTTTCTTTAGTGGACAGAGGCGAAGAGAACTTCTACTTAATAGATTATTTATTTCACATTCCTACTTCTCGTTGTTTATTGTATACTTGGGTGTATGAATGAGAACTTGGGGGAATTAAACTTCATGAACTTAACACCTGAAAACGAGCAAGAAAACCGAAATGTGGTTCCGTTTTATCGCAGCGGCGATTATTTCTTTCATAGAGGTATTATCGCTTACCGTAAAAACCATCTGAAGCGTGCAGTGAAACTATTTGAACGTGCTGTTAAGCTGACGGATCAAGAGCCGGTTTTTCATGTTCAATTAGCGGCAGTTCTCTCAGAGGTCGGCCAGTATGAGAGATCGAATGACATTTTAGAGATGGTCCTAACGAATCACGGCGACGATCAATCTGAATGTTATTTCTTTATGGCAAACAACTACGCCTACCTTGGATTATTTGAAAAGGCTGAAGAGGCGGCAAAGCGTTATATGGTATTAACTCCTGGAGGGGAGTTCTTTAAAGATGCAGGGGATCTGTTGGATCTCATGCAAGTAGAGCAAAATGAAGCAGAGGCAGATGCGGACGACGAAGAAGATTGGGAGTCGTTTGATTTGTCATCTGATGAATATATTATTGAGCATGGCCGTGCCCGTACGCTTCTTAGGGATGGGAAGCCTGAAGAGGCGCTTCCTATTTTGCAAGATATTATTACGGAGCACCCTGCTTGCTGGTCGGCGCATAACCATTTAGCTGAAGCACTTTTTCGGTTAGGCGATGATTCGGCGTTTGAACTAAGCAGAAATGTGTTACAAGAAGATGAGGGGAATTTATTCGCCCTTTGTAATTTAGCTGTATTTTATACGATGAAAGAGGATGATTTGTCTGCATCTCCTTTTATTGATGCGATTAAGCGCATTTATCCGCTTGATATCGAACATCATATGAAGGTAGCACAAGTGCTGGCAGCAGTCGGACATTACGAGCAGGTTATCGGTCGGATTATGCGTGTAGAGCCATTTATTTTAGATCGTGAGCCGGATCTGTTCCATTGCTTAGCTGTTGCGCACTATCATACAGACCAATACGAAAAGGCCTTATTTTACTGGCGCAGAGCGGAAAAGCTAGGGAATAAAGCTGCGGCAGAAATTCTTGAAAAAGTAGAGCAAGGCACCCTTTTGGCGCGCGATGTGGAATACCGCCTGTGGTAATTGTAAAGAATTTGTGTCGTTTGAGCATATAAGTAGACACTTATATGTCTCTTGATTAGGATAAGGGTAGAAATCAATTTACAGCAATGATTGAAGGAGTGGATTAGGATGAGTGAAGAAAAAGTGTATGACGTCATTATCGCAGGAGCAGGTCCTGCCGGAATGACTGCAGCTGTTTATACATCTCGTGCAAACTTAAGCACGATTATGCTTGAGCGCGGAGTTCCTGGCGGTCAGATGGCTAATACAGAAGATGTAGAAAACTATCCCGGATTTGACCATATTTTAGGGCCTGAGCTTTCAACAAAAATGTTTGAGCATGCGAAGAAGTTCGGTGCTGAATATGGCTATGGCGATGTCAAAGAGATTATCGATGAAGGTAATTATAAGATCGTCAAAGCAGGCAGTAAAGAATACAAGGCGCGTTCTGTCATTGTTGCAACGGGTGCAGAATATAAAAAGCTTGGCATTCCAGGTGAAAAAGAGCTTAGCGGCCGCGGGGTTTCATACTGTGCTGTTTGTGACGGAGCTTTCTTTAAAGGGAAAGAGCTTGTTGTTGTCGGCGGAGGAGACTCGGCTGTTGAAGAGGCTGTATACTTAACTCGTTTTGCTTCTAAAGTGACAGTCATTCACCGCCGTGATCAGCTTCGTGCTCAAAAAATTCTTCAAGATCGTGCGTTTAACAATGACAAGATCGAATTTGTTTGGAATCATGTCGTAAACGAGATCAATGAAGAGGGTGGAAAAGTAGGCAGTGTCACAATTGAGAACACAGAAACAGGCGAAACAAAAGAGTTCAAGACAGATGGTGTATTCATCTACATCGGTATGCTTCCGCTAAATGCGAGTGTGAAAAATCTTGGCATCTTAAATGAAGAAGGATATGTTGTTACAAATGAAGAAATGGAAACGAAAGTACCTGGCATTTATGCAGCAGGTGATATTCGTGAAAAATCTCTTCGTCAAATCGTCACAGCAACAGGCGATGGTAGCTTAGCAGCTCAAAATGTGCAACATTATTTAGAAAGTCTCGCAGAAGGGACAAAATAATTCAAAAAACTGCAGAAAAAAACGTAATTCGGTCTTAATGAGTTTGTAACAAGGATGAAATATATATGGGGTATGATATAAATAAGTAATTGACCCCCTTTTTTATATAATTTGCACGGACACACCGTCCGTGCCCTTTTTTTGTCTATTTTTGAAATTATTCGACAAAATCAACTCCCCATGCAAATTTTCCCTAATCCAAGTAATTGTGACGTTATCAAAATGAATGTATAATATTAAGGAGTAGTAGAACTGAGGTGAAGCTGTTGCAAAGGGTTACAAACTGTGTACTAGTAAATGGAGAACAAGCGTTATTGTTACAGAAGCCACGTAGAGGATGGTGGGTGGCACCAGGCGGAAAAATGGAATCTGGTGAATCCATTAAAGAAGCAGTGACAAGAGAGTTCCGTGAAGAAACAGGATTTCTTGTGAAAGATGCGAAGCTGCGTGCCGTTTTTTCAATGGTTATTATTGAAGATGACAAGATTCAATCTGAGTGGATGATGTTTACATTTCAAGCAACACAGTATGAAGGTGAACAGCTTGAGGAATCACCAGAAGGATCTTTAAAATGGCAGCCGCTAGATCAGATTACATCCCTGCCTATGGCTGAAGGAGATAAACAGTTATTCCATCACGTGTTAGAACACGACGGACTGATGTATGGAACATTCCATTACACACCCGATTTTAAATTACTATCTTATCGAT
Source organism: Alkalihalophilus pseudofirmus OF4 (assembly GCF_000005825.2). GTDB lineage: Bacteria > Bacillota > Bacilli > Bacillales > Bacillaceae_D > Alkalihalophilus > Alkalihalophilus pseudofirmus. The sequence goes on along the minus strand of NC_013791.2, from coordinate 3,321,942 downwards.
TAGATCCAGATCCATCAGATCCCTGATCAATCTAAGTAAAGATAAGCTGAAAGATAAATTAAACATAAATAAGGTTATTTTTAATAAGATTGAACTAAATCTAAGAGCAGGTGATAGGCTATGACCAATCAAGAAGAAATACAAATCGTAATCATCACAGGAATGTCTGGGGCAGGAAAAACTGTGGCTGTCCAAAGTTTTGAAGACTTAGGATATTTCTGTGTGGATAATTTGCCGCCTGCTTTAATTCCAAAATTTGTTGATCTCTTAAAAGGATCTAACGGGACGATGAATAAAGTCGCACTCGTCATTGACCTTCGCGGGAAAGCATTTTTTGATCATTTATTTGAGGCAATTGATGCGATCAGCATAGAAGAAAACATCCAGCTTAAAATGCAAATTTTGTTCTTAGATGCAAAGGATGCCAAGCTCGTACAACGCTACAAAGAAACGAGAAGGTCTCATCCATTAGCTAAAGGCGGGCTTCCGCTGGATGGAATTAAAAAAGAACGTGAATTGCTTGAAGAGTTAAAAGGCCGCGCCCAGCAAATTATTGATACAACAGAGATGAAGCCAATCCAGCTGCGTGAGAGAATCATCCAGCGCTTTAAAACGACGGACCGTCATCCATTCTCGATCAATATTATGTCGTTTGGCTTTAAATACGGAATTCCGATTGATGCCGACCTTGTTTTTGATGTGAGATTCCTGCCTAACCCTCATTATGTCGATCATCTAAGACCTCAAACAGGATTAAATGAAGAGGTTTCATCTTATGTATTAAAGTGGAGTGAAACACAGACATTTATTGAAAAGCTTCGTGACTTGCTGACGTATATGCTTCCTCAGTATAAACGTGAAGGGAAGAGCCAGGTCGTCATCGGAATTGGATGTACTGGCGGAAAGCACCGTTCGGTTACTTTAGCGGAATACTTTGGTGAGGCATTTTCAAATGAGTATGTAATGCATGTGAGTCATAGAGATATTGAAAAGGGGAAGGAAAAAACAACGTGAAGCAAAAAAAAATTGTTGTAATCGGCGGAGGAACAGGACTATCTGTATTGCTTCGAGGATTAAAAACATTTCCTGTTTCGATCACGGCGGTTGTAACAGTGGCCGATGATGGGGGCAGCTCAGGGCGTTTGAGGCAAGAGCTTGATATTCCGCCTCCAGGAGATGTTCGTAACGTTCTCGTTGCCCTTGCTGAAGTAGAGCCATTAGTAGAAGAGTTATTTCAGCATCGTTTTCAAAATGGGAATGGCTTATCAGGACATTCCTTAGGCAACTTGCTGTTAGCAGGAATGACTTCTCTAACTGGTGATTTTGCCAAAGGGATTGCAGAGCTCAGCAAGGTCTTAAATGTACGTGGAAAAGTATTTCCTGCTGCTAATCGCAGTGTCGTCTTACATGGTGAGATGGAAGATGGCACCGTGGTAACAGGGGAGTCTAAAATACCGCTTTCCAAAAAACGAATTAAACGAGTCTTTTTAACACCAGCAGACATTAGTCCGCTTTATGAAAGTGTTAAAGCTATTCAAGAGGCAGACCTCATCGTACTTGGACCAGGAAGCTTATATACAAGTGTCCTGCCAAATCTGCTTGTTCCAGGGATCAGTGAAGCTGTTTCAGAGTCAGAAGCGAAAAAGGTATATATCTGCAATGTGATGACACAAAGCGGAGAGACTGACGGCTATACAGCATCCGAACACCTCGATGCGTTGTTTTCTCATTGCGGAAAAGGTATGATAGATGAAATCCTCGTTCATGGGTCATCTATATCTGATGAAGTGAGGAAGCATTATTCAAAAGAACATGCTGTCCCTGTTACTGTAGATACAGACCGGCTTCAATCAATGGGCGTCGGCATAATCTGTGATCATTTTGTTGTAGAGTATGAGAAAATGCTGAGACATGATGCGATTAAAGTATCTAAGGCATTGATAGATGTAATAGATAAAAGGTAAATGGCGTAAAAGGTTACTAGAATATTGGCGTGTGGTTTTGCAAACGATCAATTAGTAAAAGCGGGTCATACATGCGTGCTGCACGGCTGAAAGGAGTGAACGTAATGTCCTTCGCAGCCACTACTAAAAAAGAACTAACCCAGTTTGAGCAGGAGGATTGTTGTGCTAAAGCAGAACTTTCCGCTTTAATCCGTATGAATGGATCGATGTCACTTGGAAACAAGCAGCTTGGACTTGATGTGACCACCGAGAACGCAGCGATTGCTCGTCGGATTTACACTTTAATTAAAAAATTATATCCAGAGATTTTTGTAGAGCTTCTGGTTCGAAAAAAGATGCGCTTAAAGAAAAATAACGTCTATCTTGTTCGAATCTCTCATGAGGCAAAACGATTGCTTGAGCAGCTTGGAATCCTTGGAGAAGGGTTTTCATTTATTCGCACGATCTCACAAGAAATAGTGAACACATCATGCTGTAAGAGAGCATACTTAAGAGGGGCGTTTTTAGCAGGGGGCTCAATTAATCACCCAGAAACCTCATCTTATCATTTAGAGGTTTTTTCTCTATATGAGGAACATAATCAATCTTTATGTGAATTGATGAACGAATACGATCTAAATGCAAAAACATTGGAACGTAAGAAGGGGTTCATCACGTATATGAAAGAGAGCGAAAAAATTACGGAGTTCTTAAACATCATCGGCGCACATCAAGCTCTTCTTTATTTTGAGGACGTGCGTATTATGAAAGATATGCGTAATTCTGTAAACCGTCTTGTAAACTGCGAAACCGCTAACTTAAATAAGACGGTAGGTGCAGCTTTAAGACAAGTGGAGAATATCCGGCTGGTGGAACGTGAGATCGGCCTTGAGCAGCTCCCGCCGAAACTACGTGAAATCGCAGAACTTCGAATGAAACACCAAGATGTTACATTGAAAGAGCTTGGGGAAATGGTGGAAAGCGGTGTCGTTAGTAAATCAGGCATCAATCATCGTCTCCGGAAAATTGACCAGCTGGCTGAACGTATTCGCTCTGGGCAATCGGTGGAATTAAAAATGTAAGACTAGAACGAAAAACAGTAGAGGAGGGACACAGATGGCAGAAAAAGAAGTACAAGTTAAACTAAAAACCGGTTTGCAAGCAAGACCTGCAGCTCTATTTGTCCAAGAAGCGAATCGTTTTTCATCTGATGTATTTATTCAAAAGGGTGAAAAGAAAGTGAATGCGAAGAGTATTATGGGTCTTATGAGCCTAGCTTTAAGCCAGGGCACGTCGATTACCCTTATTACTGAAGGACATGATGAGGCAGAAGCGTTAAAAGCACTAGCTGCCTATGTAGAGAAAGAAGCTTAAAAAGGGACGGCCTGATGCAGGGCCGTTTTTTTGTTTGGGAATAGTTTCAATACAATGGTACGTAAGTTGGCTTGACGCTCCTGAGAAAATCCGCTATGTTATGCTTTTTTGGGGAGTTAGAAGATCAAGTGAAAAACAAAAATGCAGTGTAGGTGTAAACTCGTCGCTCCTAAAATATGCTTCGCTTTCCGCGGTGAGCTGCTGAGCTTCCTCGGGCTTGTGCCCTGTGGGATCTCAGCCCTGCTCTAGGCACCGCAGGAGTCTACACATATTTCATCCGCGGGGTTACTGCTTTTTGTAATTATTATGTGGAGCGATTTAGTTAGGCTCAGTTCAAATTATAAACCGCTCTTCGTTTACTAAACCACTGAGCAAAGAACACGTTCGATGAGGGAGCACTATCCAACCTTCTCTCTCGGTTGATTGGAGCGGAAGGCACCGACTCCTGCGGGATGCGCGTGACCAGGGAGATCCCACAGGAGCCGTAGCGACGAGGAAGCTCCCGGGCCGCCCGCGGAAAGCGAGTGCCTGCAGCGGAAATCAACAACTACTGTAGGAGGAACTCAATCAAAGACCTTGGGATATCTATAACAAGAAAACCGCCTGACAAAATGCCAGGTGGTTTTTCGTTTTGTGCTTATTTTTTTGGTGAAGAAATTACTTCGTCAATTAAGCCGTATTCTTTTGCTCTTGAGGCAGTCATGAAGTTATCACGGTCTGTATCGCGTGCGATGACTTCTAATGGTTGACCTGTACGCTCAGCAAGAATTTTGTTTAATGTTTCGCGCATTTCAATAATGCGGCGAGCATGGATTTCGATATCAGAAGCTTGACCGCGTGTTCCGCCAAGCGGTTGGTGAATCATCACTTCACTGTTTGGAAGAGCAAGACGTTTGCCAGGCTCACCAGCAGCAAGAAGGAATGCCCCCATAGAAGCTGCCATACCGATACAAATAGTTGATACTTTCGGCTTGATAAAGTTCATCGTATCATAGATCGCCATACCAGCTGTGATCGAACCACCTGGGCTGTTAATATAAAGAGAAATATCTTTTTCTGGATCTTCTGCTTGTAGGAATAAAAGCTGAGCAACAATAGAGTTTGCTACGTTGTCATCAATAGCACTACCAAGCATGATGATACGGTCTTTAAGTAGGCGAGAGTAGATGTCATAAGCACGCTCACCTCGGTTTGTCTGCTCAATAACTGTAGGAATTAAGTTCATAATAAGTTCCTCCTTATAATGGATTGTTCTAAAATCATTAGGCTGATTCTAGCTGTCTTGCCGCCGTCTGGTAAACAGTTTCTTATGTACGAACGGCTTTTTAAATATATGTACATCATACCTAATAGGTCAAAGAAGGTCAAATGTTTTGCCTCCTCTATTACATACTATTCCCTATGTTGGTGCTTAAACCCTTCTTACATCATAGCCGAATTTAAAGTAGTTCAAACGTAAAATGCTTTTGGCTGGTCTTAAAAGAAGTCAAAGAGCGACTTCTTATTGTTTCCTCTAATTTTTCTCCATGCCAGAACACTCATTTCCACTTTTCTTGTCTAGCTCATTGGCTCAGGTATTCGGATGCTTCACTTTGTCAAACGAAGTCAAAGAACGACTTCTCATTGCCAAAGCTCCACCACCTTCATACCTAAACGAGCCAAAATCACTTTTCTGTCTAGTTTCAATTCGTTGGCCTGCTAGAAAAAACGATGAACCAAATGAAGTCAAAGAACGACTTCATATTGTTTCCTCTAATTTTTCTACATGCCAGAACACTCATTTCCACTTTTCTGTAGTATAATGGCTTTAGTTGGTCTGATTTTTATTTGTATTCATACTATTTTAGTAAGCGCTTACAATGCGGCTCGCATATCTGGTTTTTATGGTATGATACTTTTACGGAAGGAAGGAGGAAGTTTATGCAGTTTGGTCTTTTTCAACAGCAGACAACAACATTAATTATGACGCAGCAGCTGCGCCAGGCGATTAATTTGTTGCAGTACTCCACAACAGACTTGTCCGCCTTCATACATGAACAGGCACTTGAGAATCCATTAATTGACTTACAAGATCAAGCTTCTATGCAAGCGGGGAGCGAATCTTCATATATAGGGGCACCGGCACCGAGGTCCGGTAGCACTAGAAAGAGTGAAGACGAGGCATCGCCTATTGACTATGCCCTTGTTGACCATAAAAGTTTGAGCGAGCACTTAGTTTCCCAAGCAGGGGAGATTGCGTTATCAGAAGAACTTGAGCGTCAGCTTCATTATTTTATTTTCAGCTTGAGAGAAGACGGCTACTTTTGCCGCCCGTTTGAAGAGGTGTGCAGTGATTTAGCCATCTCAACAGAAGAGGGAGAAGATGTTTTACGTATTTTGCAAAGCTTTGAGCCTGCCGGGGTAGGTGCTAGATCTCTTTCAGAATGTCTTCTCCTGCAGCTTAAGCACCTTTCAAATAAAGCGCCATTGGCTGAAATCATCGTTTCCCGGCATATGGAGGATCTTGCTTCTAAAAAATGGAAGACTCTCGCGACTGAATTAGATGTGACAATGAGTGATATCCAAGATGTGTACGACTTAATTCAAACACTAGATCCGCGTCCGGGCACCCAATACTCAGGGGAGCCGACGAATTATTTGATCCCGGATCTTTCAATTACATGGAAGAACGGCGAGTTAGTCGTGCAGTTAATAGATGACTCCTTGCCGCCAATCAGGCTTAACCGTGATTATGAACAGCTTCTGCATCGTTCGAATCATGCGGAAGCGACTGAATATGCTAAGCAAAAATATCAACAGATTCAATGGCTCCTAAAAAGTATTGAACAGCGTCAGCAGACGATTAAAAAAGTAGCCGAAGCGATTGTCCGTCATCAGCGCGATTTCTTTGAATCAAAAAGTGGGGTATTGAAGCCACTGACACTAAAAGATATTGCTGAAGAAATTGATATGCATGAGTCCACTGTCAGCCGTGCCACCACTCATAAATACGCGCAGACACCGCGCGGGCTGTATGAGCTGAAAGCATTCTTTACATCAAGTGTGAAGAACGGCTTCGGGGAATCCACCTCGAGTCAATCAATCAAAGAATTGATCAAAGAGCTGATTGCAGGTGAATCGAAGCAAAAGCCATTATCAGACCAAAAAATTGTCACATGGCTTGAGAGTGAAAAAGGAATCACTGTTTCTCGCCGTGCGATTGCGAAATACAGAGATGAGCTTGGGATTCCGTCTTCCTCAAAGCGCAAGAGGTATGAATAGGAGATGAATAGTGACGCATGCTACAAGTAGTAATGTATTCGAAAGAGCAATGCCCGCTTTGTGATAAAGGGGAGCAAATGCTGCAAGAACTAAAAGAAGAGCTTCCTTTTGAGTTATCGGTAGTGGATATTTATAAAGACGATGAACTGCTTTTGAATTATCAACTGATGATTCCAGTTGCAGCGGTGCAAACAGAAGAAGGCATCGAAGAAATTGATTACGGGCAATTATCAAAAGAAAAAATAAGAAAACGTTTACTTCAGATAATTGGGTAAATATCGCTTGTAACCAGATCATATCCTTGTTAAAATGAACGTGAAGATGAGGATTTGATCTTTTTTTACCCATATCGGGACGTAAAATGACTGTGCGGGACACAAAATAACCCAATAGGAATTTTATGTGAGTAACGAATGAGGAGTTTTGTGTGATGCGAGTATTATTAGATATTCAGCAAAAATTATTACCAGACTTGCTCGATGTTATGGTAAAACGTTTCAAAATTCTCCAGTACATTCGTTTGATGCAGCCGATTGGTAGAAGGAGCTTATCCACAAATCTGCAAATGTCAGAGCGAGTACTGAGAACAGAAGTGACGTTTTTAAAAGACCAAGGACTCGTTCACTTTGCCACATCAGGAATGACGGTTACACCTTCTGGTGAGGCGCTTTTTTACCAGCTGGAAGATGTAATGAAAGAATTGCTTGGTCTTAGAAATCTTGAAGAGCAAGTAGAGCTTAAGCTTGGTGTAAAAAAGGTATTAGTTGTCGCTGGAAATAGTGATGAAGACCATTGGGTAAAGCATGAGCTTGGACGTGCAAGTGTGGCTGAGCTGAAAGCCAAACGTGAACCAAGTGATGTTATTGCTGTCATGGGAGGAACCACACTAGCCGCTGTTGCTGAAATGATGACGCCTGATGTTGGAATGCGGGATGTCACGTTTGTGCCGGCACGCGGTGGGTTAGGTGAGAACGTAGAAAATCAAGCCAATACAATCAGCGCCGAGCTTGCAACTAGAGCAGGGGCTCAGTACAGGCTGCTTCACGTTCCTGACCAACTAAGTGAAGATGCTTATTCTTCTCTTGTATTAGAGCCTTCAATCGGGGATATCCTAAAGCTGATTAAATCAGCCCGTGTGGTTATTCACGGAATAGGTGAAGCCAATACAATGGCGTCACGCCGAGGATCTAAGAGCACGTTTATCGAGAAGATTGAGCGGGAACAAGCGGTAGCAGAAGCATTTGGCTACTACTTTAACCGTGAAGGTGACATTATTCACAAACAGCGTACGATCGGCCTGCAGCTTGACGAGTTAGATAACAAGTATGTGATAAGCGTTGCTGGGGGAGAATCTAAGGCAGAGGCCATCTCTGCATACATGAAATACCGCCCAAGCGATGTACTGATTACAGATGAGTCTGCAGCAAGACGATTGCTTGAAATCGAGTAAAGCATAATCGAGTAAACATAATGATGGTAGATAAAAGGGTAACGCCCTTTTTGATATAGATAGGATGCTAGTTACTTTAGTATTTCTTATCAAAAACTTACTTACTACTAGGAGGAATTTTATCATGGCAACAAAAATTGGTATTAACGGTTTTGGTCGTATTGGACGTAACGTATTCCGTGCAGCATTAAATAATCCGAACGTTGAGGTTGTAGCAATCAATGACCTTACAGATGCAAACATGCTTGCACACCTTCTAAAGTATGATTCAGTACACGGTGTACTTGATGTAGAAATCGAAGTAAAAGACAACGCATTAGTTGTAAACGGAAAAGAAATCAACGTATCTGCTGAGCGTAACCCAGCTGAGCTTGCTTGGGGCGATCGTGGAGTAGAAGTAGTTGTAGAATCAACTGGTTTCTTCACTAAGCGTGAAGATGCAGCGAAACACATCGAAGCTGGCGCTAAGAAAGTAATCATCTCAGCTCCTGCATCTGATGAAGATATCACAGTTGTTATGGGTGTTAACGAAGACAAGTACGATGCAGGAAGCCACCACGTTATTTCTAACGCATCTTGTACAACAAACTGTCTTGCACCATTTGCAAAAGTTCTTAACGACAAATTCGGTATCCGCCGCGGTATGATGACAACAGTTCACTCATATACAAATGATCAGCAAATTCTTGACCTTCCGCACAAAGACTACCGTCGTGCTCGTGCGGCAGCTGAGAACATCATTCCTACAACAACAGGTGCTGCTAAAGCAGTTGCATTAGTCTTACCTGAACTTAAAGGTAAATTAAACGGTGGTGCTATGCGTGTTCCGACACCAAACGTATCACTAGTTGACCTTGTAGCTGAACTTGATCAAGAAGTAACAGCTGAAGATGTAAATGCAGCATTCAAAGAAGCGTCTGAAGGTGCTCTAAACGGAGTTCTAGCATACAGCGAAGAGCCGCTTGTATCTGGTGACTACAACGGTAACCCAGCTTCTTCTACAATTGATGCATTATCAACAATGGTTATGGAAGGCAACATGGTTAAAGTCATCTCTTGGTATGACAACGAATCAGGTTATTCACACCGTGTTGTAGATCTTGTTGAATACATCGCTAAACAAGGACTATAATCAAATAAGATAGCAATGGGGGAGGAGAGTATGAGTACTAACTCCCCTTTCCGCTGTCAAGTATAGAGAGTAGAATGTGACTGGAGGTCCGATCTAATGAACAAAAAAACCGTTCGCGACATTGATCTTAAGGGAAAAAAGGTATTTTGCCGTGTGGACTTTAATGTTCCGATGAAAGATGGCGAAATCACTGATGAGACTCGTATTCGTGCAGCACTTCCTACGATTGAGTTCTTAATAGAAAAAGGGGCAAAAGTAATTCTTGCAAGCCACCTTGGCCGTCCTAAAGGCGAGGTAGTAGAAGAGCTTCGTTTAACACCAGTTGCTGCTCGTCTTGGAGAACTTCTTAATAAAGATGTTAAAAAAGTAGACGAAGCGCATGGTGCAGAAGCGGAAGCCGCTGCAAACAGCCTGCAAGATGGTGATGTGTTATTGCTTGAGAATGTTCGTTTCTATGCTGGTGAGGAGAAAAATGATCCTGAACTAGCTAAGGCATTTGCAAGCCTTGCTGATGTGTATGTGAATGATGCATTTGGCGCAGCTCACCGTGCTCACGCTTCAACAGAAGGAATTGCAAAACATATTCCTGCAGTTGCCGGCCTTCTTATGGAAAAAGAACTTGATGTACTTGGCAAAGCATTATCTAATCCTGAGCGTCCTTTCACAGCGATTATCGGCGGGGCGAAAGTAAAAGATAAGATCGGTGTGATTGATAATCTTCTAGAAAAAGTAGACAACTTAATCATTGGCGGAGGGCTTGCTTACACATTCGTCAAAGCTCAAGGTCATGAAGTAGGGAAGTCGCTTCTAGAAGAAGATAAGATTGACTTAGCTCGGTCATTTATGGACAAGGCGAAAGAAAAAGGCGTGAAATTCTACATGCCAGAAGATGTGGTTGTCGCTGATGATTTCTCAGAAGAGGCAAATACAGAGGTAGTAGATATTGATTCGATTCCAGCTGATTGGGAAGCGCTAGATATCGGACCGAAAACACGTGATACATATCGCAGCGTTATCGAGGAATCGAAGCTTGTGATCTGGAATGGACCAATGGGTGTATTTGAATTAAGCGTATTTGCAAATGGAACAAAGGCAGTAGCTGATGCTCTTGCAACAAGTGATGCTTATTCAGTAATCGGCGGCGGAGATTCTGCTGCAGCTGTTGAGAAGTTTGACTTAGCAGATAAGATGAGTCACATTTCTACTGGCGGCGGGGCTTCCCTTGAGTTCATGGAAGGAAAACAACTTCCGGGCGTCGTTGCATTAAACGAAAAATAATACGAGGACGAGGTGGTTCACATGCGTAAGCCAATTATCGCAGGTAACTGGAAAATGAATAAAACGCTTGGCGAAGCAAAACAATTTGTCCAAGAAGTAAAATCAAACGTTCCTGCTAACAGCGAAGTAGATGCAGTAGTATGCTCACCTGCTTTATTTCTTGAAAGCCTAGTATCTGAAACTAACGGTACAGACCTTAAAGTAGGAGCACAAAATGTACATTTTGAAGAAAATGGCGCATTTACTGGCGAAATCAGCCCTGTTGCTCTAGAAGACATGAACGTAGCTTATGTGATCATTGGTCACTCTGAGCGTCGTGAAATGTTTGCTGAAACAGATGAAACGGTAAACAAAAAAGTACATGCTGCGTTCAAACACAATTTAGTGCCAATCATGTGCTGCGGTGAAACAGACGCAGAGCGTGAAGCTGGAAAAACAAATGATGTTGTTCGCGAGCAAGTAGAAAAAGGTCTTAGCGGCCTGACAGAAGATCAAGTAAAAGAAACTGTTATTGCTTATGAGCCAATCTGGGCAATCGGAACAGGTAAATCATCTTCAGCAGCAGATGCAAACGAAGTATGTGCATACATCCGTAAAGTGGTTGCATCTAACTTCTCAGAGGATGCTGCAAATGCAGTACGTATTCAATACGGCGGCAGCGTGAAGCCTGCAAATATTGCAGAGTACATGGCGCAAGCTGATATTGACGGCGCACTTGTTGGCGGAGCCAGTCTTGAGCCAAAATCATTTCTTGAGCTTTTGGAGGCAGGTAAATGAGCAAGAAGCCAGTAGCACTCATTATCCTTGATGGATTCGCCATGCGCGATGAAGTGCTAGGAAATGCAGTGGCACAAGCAAAAAAACCAAACTTTGATCGTTATTGGGACAAGTACCCGCATGCGACACTTGAGGCAGCTGGTGAGGCGGTAGGATTACCTGGGGGCCAAATGGGGAACTCAGAAGTAGGTCACCTAAACATTGGAGCTGGCCGTATTGTGTATCAAAGTTTAACTCGTGTGAACCTTTCTATTCGTGAAGGAGATTTCTTTGAAAACGCGACCTTCCACGAAGCAATCAAGCATGTGAAGAGAAAGAATAGCGCACTTCATGTTTATGGGTTATTATCAGATGGTGGTATTCACAGTCATATCGATCATCTATTTGCCCTTCTTGAACTAGCAAAACGTGAACAAGTAGAGAAAGTGTACGTTCACGGATTCTTAGACGGACGTGATGTCGGACCAACATCAGCCGAAATTTACATTGAAGCGCTTGAGAAGAAATTAACCGAGCTCGGAACAGGCCAACTTGCCAGCCTGCACGGGCGTTATTATGCGATGGACCGTGACCGTCGCTGGGATCGTGTTGAAAAGTCATACCGCGCAATGGTTTATGGCGAAGGACCAGCTTATCAAGATCCGATTGAGCTGTTAAAAGACAGTTATGAAAACGGAATCCATGATGAGTTCGTCATTCCATCTGTGATGACGAATGAAGACGGTACACCAGTGGGTACGGTACAAGATGATGACGCGGTGATTTTCTTCAATTTCCGTCCGGATCGTGCGATTCAAATGTCACAAGTATTTACTAACGAAGACTTCCGTGGGTTTGAGCGTGGACCAGCTCATCCAACAGATGTTCATTATGTGTGTATGACGCACTTTAGTGAGACAGTCGACGGTTATGTGGCGTTTAAACCAACAAACCTAGATAACACATTAGGTGAGGTATTAGCACAACAAAACTACAAACAATTACGTATCGCCGAAACAGAGAAATATCCACATGTGACGTTTTTCTTCAGCGGCGGACGTGAGGAGCCATTTGAAGGAGAAGAACGTATTTTAATTGATTCTCCTAAAGTGGCAACGTATGATCTTCAACCTGAAATGAGTGCTTATGAAGTAACGGACGCACTCTTAGCAGACATTGAAGCAGACAAGCACGATGCGATCATCCTTAACTTTGCAAACCCTGATATGGTCGGACACTCAGGCATGCTTGAACCGACAATTAAGGCTGTAGAAACGGTGGATGAGTGCTTAGGTAAAATAGTCGATGCAATCATTGCTAAAGGCGGAGCGGCTGTCATTACTGCGGACCACGGTAATGCCGATGAAGTCACAACGCTTGATAATAAGCCAATGACTGCGCACACTACAAACCGAGTGCCTGTTATTGTGACACAAGAAGGTCTCACATTACGTGAAGATGGAATTTTAGCTGATTTAGCTCCTACAGTACTTGCCCTCTTAGGCGGCTCTCAGCCAAACGAAATGACTGGAAAGAAACTATTTTAAATTTTAAGGAGTGACTATATTATGACAATGATTACAGATGTTTACGCACGCGAAGTCCTTGACTCACGTGGTAATCCTACAGTAGAAGTAGAAGTATATCTTGAGTCTGGTGCGATGGGCCGTGCGCTTGTACCAAGCGGTGCGTCTACTGGTGAATATGAAGCAGTAGAATTACGTGATGGCGGCGAGCGCTACATGGGTAAAGGAGTTATTCAAGCAGTTGATAACGTAAATGACGTTATTGCTCCTGAGCTTATTGGCTTTGACGCTCTAGATCAACTTGGTATCGACCAATTAATGATTGAGCTTGATGGTACGGAAAATAAATCTAAATTAGGCGCTAACGCAATTCTTGGTGTATCTATGGCTGTAGCTCATGCTGCTGCTGAAGCACTTGGTGTACCTTTATACGTATACCTTGGCGGATTCAACGCGAAGCAGCTTCCTGTTCCAATGATGAATATCATCAACGGTGGTGAGCACGCTGATAACAATGTTGACATTCAAGAATTCATGGTTATGCCAATCGGTGCTGAAAACTTCAAAGAAGCATTACGCATGGGTGCTGAAATCTTCCATAACCTAAAAGCTGTTCTTAAAGGCAAAGGCTACAACACAGCTGTAGGTGATGAGGGTGGATTTGCTCCTAACTTATCTTCAAATGAAGAAGCACTTTCAACAATCATTGAAGCAATCGAAAAAGCTGGTTACAAGCCAGGCGAAGAAGTTGTTCTTGCAATGGACGTTGCTGCTTCTGAAATCTACAACAAAGATGACGGTAAATACCATCTTTCTGGCGAAGGTAAAGTTCTTTCTTCAGAAGAAATGGTTTCATTCTATGAAGAGCTTGTTTCTAAATACCCAATCATCTCAATTGAAGATGGCTTAGACGAAAACGACTGGGATGGTTTCAAGCTGTTAACAGATCGTCTTGGCGATAAAGTACAGCTTGTTGGTGACGATCTATTCGTTACAAACACAACAAAGCTTTCTGAAGGTATTGAAAAAGGAATTGGTAACTCAATTCTAATCAAAGTGAACCAAATTGGTACACTTACTGAAACATTTGAAGCAATCGAAATGGCGAAGCGTGCTGGTTACACAGCAGTTATCTCTCACCGTTCTGGTGAAACAGAAGATGCTACAATCGCTGACATCGCTGTTGCGACAAATGCTGGACAAATTAAAACAGGTGCACCTTCTCGTACAGACCGCGTAGCGAAGTACAACCAACTTCTACGCATCGAAGACGAGCTGGCTAACGTTGCTCAATACGGCGGCCGCAGTGCATTCTACAACTTAAAGAAGTAATAAATCGATGAAAGGAGCGCATGACGATGCGCTTCTTTTTCTTTTGAACAACAACGGTCTTTAATATGGGTTCTAGAGGATTCACCGCTCCTGAAATATGCTTCGCTTTCCGCGGTGAGCTGCTGAGCTTCCTCGGGCTTATGCCCTGTGGGATCTCAGCCCTGCTCTAGGCACCGCAGGAGTCTACACATATTTCATCCGCTGGGTTACTGCTTTTTGTAATTATTATGTGGAGCGATTTAGTTATACTTTAAAAGCAATTAAACATAAAGCGGCTCAAACAAAGGTTATAGCAAAGTCGTCGCTCCTGAAATATGCTTCGCTTTCCGCGGTGAGCTGCTGAGCTTCCTCGGGCTTATGCCCTGTGGGATCTCAGCCCTGCTCTAGGCACCGCAGGAGTCTACGCATATTTCATCCGCTGGGTTATTGCTTTTTCCAAAAATGTAGCCGATTGAGATCGGAAGTGAGCTTAGTTCTAATTATTATCGCTTTCATCTTCCTTACCGTCTTTTAGGTTTTAGAAGCTACTTATACTGAGGGAGTAACTTAACAACATCCTTTCTCTGTTGATTGGAGCGGAAGGCACCGACTCCAGCGGGATGCGCGTGACCAGGGAGACCCCACAGGAGCGTAGCGACGAGGAGGCTCCCGGGCCGCCCGCGGAAAGCGTGTGCCTGGAGCGGAGATCAACAATTACTGCCAGGAGAAGCCTCAAGCATAGTACGAGAGGACGCGTTACCCTGTGGATATGGAGCATATTTCATAAGAATTATGATATTTAACTTCGAACTCTTTTATATTTAGTTGTTAGGTGATTCTGTAAATAATGTTGTTACAACACTCTTATTTGTGGTAAAGTTATAGAAGCGCATATTGTGCTTGGAGGTGTAGAAGGGGTGCAAACGGTTGCTTTTGTTATGTTAATTATCGTTTCAATCGCGTTAATTGCGGTTGTTCTACTTCAATCTGGACGTAGTGCTGGTTTATCTGGTGCAATCTCTGGTGGAGCAGAACAATTAGTAGGTAAGCAAAAAGCGCGTGGAATTGATGCAGTGTTAAGCCGAGCGACAGTTGTTCTTGCGGTATTGTTCTTTGTCTTAACAATTGCCGTCGCATATTTCATGTAATTACTAAGCAGCGGGTGCGATACCTGCTGCTTCTTTTGTTAGGGAAGCATAAAGATATAGAAGAATGTATGGAAAAGAAGATTGTAAAACATGTCAATCGGGTACAATCATAGTAACAGCAGAGAAGGGTGAGAGAGATGATCGGATGCCTCTGTTTGCATGGCTTTACCGGTGAACCGTGGGAAGTGGAGCCTGTGGCCTCTCATTTGCAAAAACAGGGGTGGCTTGTCTATGCCCCAACGCTTCCTGGACACGGACCTAGCGGGAATTTAAAAGACGTTACGTATAAAGAATGGGTGTACATGGCTGAAGTGGCGGTCAAAGAATTATTAGACCGCTGTGAAAAGGTGTATGTGATTGGTTTTTCAATGGGCGGTATGTTAGCCTGTTATATAGCTTCTAAATATCCTGTATCAAAGCTGGTGCTCCTTAGTGCCGCAGCTTATTACTTGAATCCAATGCAGCTGTTGCAAGATTTAAAAGAAGCTGTACGGATGCAGTTTCGCGGTGAGTTAAAGGATGATTTCACTTATAATTTATATCGTAAAAAAGTTCTTGAAACCCCAATGGCTGCGGTTTTTCAATTTATGCAGGCAGTGAAACTAATCCGGCCGTATTTAGCTAAAGTAAATATTCCCACTCTTATTATTCAAGGGGGAAAAGACGGTGTGGTCCCCAAAAAGAGTGCGCAGTATTTATTCGATATGATTACCTCAGAGGAAAAGGAGCTTCGCTTTTTAGAGAAGTCCAATCATATGATCTGCCACGGCTTTGAACGTGACGTATTAATTGAAGTAATTGAAGAATTTTTATTTGACGGAACCGATATAGATTCATTTAAATCAAGAGAGGAAGACGAACATGAAAGTAGTAGCACCTAAGCCATTTACATTTGAAGGAGGAGACCGTGCGGTTCTTCTGTTGCACGGCTTCACTGGAACAACGGCCGATGTGAGAATGATCGGACGCCACTTACAAAAAGAAGGGTACACATGCCACGCCCCTTTATATAAGGGGCACGGAGTTCCTCCTGAAGAGCTTGTTCATACAGGTCCTGAAGATTGGTGGAAGGATGTAGAGGCAGGCTATAACTACCTAAAAGAAAAAGGTCATGAGGAAATTGCGGTGTGCGGGCTTTCTCTTGGCGGGGTATTCTCCCTGAAAATCGGGTACACTTTACCTGTAAAGGGTATTGTGCCAATGTGCGCTCCCGTTCGCCCAAAAACAGAGGATGCGATGTATAAAGGCGTTCTAGCCTATGCCCGTGAGTACAAAAAGCGTGAACAAAAGTCAGATGATGTGATCAATCAAGAGATGGAAGCATTTAAACCGATGGGAACGCTAAGTGCCCTTGGTGAGTTAATACAAGATGTTCACAATCATCTCGATCATATTTATTCTCCAACTTTTGTGGTTCAGGCTAGGAATGATGAGATGATTGACGTGGAAAGTGCAAATATTATCCATGATCAAATCGAATCAGATGAAAAATCATTAAAATGGTATGAGGAATCAGGCCATGTTATTACATTAGATAAAGAAAAAGAACAGCTTCATGAAGATATTCTTCAATTTTTAGAAGGATTAGACTGGACTGTATAGAACAGAACAGGCGGGGCTGTTTGTACCGAAAGGAGATTATAAAATGAATGAAGAACAAATCCAGCAACTGTTGACCTACTTTCGCGACGAAGCCGAGAAGCCCGTTTCTGTAGCTGAGCTTGAAGAGGTTTTTCAAGTAGAAGGTAGCGAGAACTTTAAAGAGCTAGTGAAATCATTAAATGAAATGGAGGCCCGTGGTCTTGTCGTTCGTACAAGAAGCGACCGTTACGGGGTTCCGGAAAAAATGAATCTTGTCAGAGGCCGTGTACAAGGACATGCGAAAGGGTTTGCCTTTATTATCCCTGATATTGAGGGAGAGAAAGATGTGTATGTATCTCAAGCAGACCTTGAAAGTGCGATGAATGGTGATACGGTTCTTGTCCGTTTGCACCAGCATTCAAGAGGTGACAGGCCTGAAGGAAAGGTTGTCCGTATTTTAGAACGTGGTGTCACCGATGTAGTGGGGACGTACTTAGATCATGATTCATACGGAATGGTTGTAGCTGATGACAAGCGTATACCAAATGATATTTTAATTCCAAGCACCGCAAATAAAGGTGCTGTTGACGGACATAAAGTCGTCGTATCTATTACGAAGTACCCTGAAGGCCGAATGAGTGCAGAAGGAGAAGTGACGAAAATTCTTGGGCATAAAAATGACCCAGGGATGGACATTCTCTCTATTATTTATAAGCATGGCATTCCGCTTGAATTTACCGATGAAGTGCTTCAGCATGCCAACTCAATTAGTGATGAAATCGATCCGAAAGATATCGAGGGCCGACGTGACCTTCGAGATGAAGTGATCGTCACGATTGACGGGGCCGATGCAAAAGATCTAGATGATGCAGTTCATGTAAAGCAGTTAAGTAACGGCAACTTCTTACTTGGTGTTCATATTGCTGATGTCAGCCATTATGTCACAGAAGGATCGCCTATTGATAAGGAAGCGGCTGATCGGGCGACTAGTGTATATTTAGTAGACCGAGTCATTCCGATGATCCCGCACCGTCTCTCAAATGGAATCTGCAGTTTGAATCCACAAGTCGACCGCCTGACATTGTCGTGTGAAATGGAAATCACGCCTGATGGACAAGTGGTTAACCACGAGATTTTCCAAAGTGTGATTAAAACGACTGAGCGAATGACCTATTCAGATGTGAATAAAATTCTAGTGGATAATGACGAAGAAGTAAAAGCTCGTTATGAGTCCCTTGTTCCAAATTTTGAAGCGATGGAGAAGCTTGCAGCGATTCTTCGCAACAAACGTTTTGAGCGCGGAGCCATTGATTTTGATTTTAAAGAAGCAAAGGTTCTTGTGGATGAAGAAGGGAAAGCAAATGATGTGGTGCTTCGTTCACGTTCTGTAGCTGAGCGTTTAATCGAAGAATTCATGCTCGCAGCGAACGAAACGATTGCTGAGCATTTCCACTGGCTGAAGCTGCCATTTGTTTATCGAATTCACGAAGATCCTGATGCTGAAAAGCTCACTAAATTCTTAGAGTTTATCACAAACTTCGGCTATGTCGTACGAGGAAATGCCAACACGGTTCATCCGCGTGCGTTGCAAAAGCTTTTAGAAGAAGTTCGAGGAGAGCCTGAGGAAACGGTAATCAGCACGGTTATGCTTCGTTCGATGCAGCAAGCAAAATATGACCCGAACAGTTTAGGCCACTTTGGGTTATCAACAGAGTTCTACACACATTTCACATCCCCAATCCGTCGTTACCCGGATCTACTTGTCCATAGATTAATTCGTACGTATTTAATCAAGGGTAATGTCGATGCCGAGACGCAGGAGCATTGGCGTGAAAAACTGCCAGATCTTACTCGCCACGCATCGGAAATGGAGCGTCGTGCAGTAGAGGCAGAACGCGATACGGACAGTGTGAAAAAAGCTCAATATATGGAAGATAAAATTGGTGAAACGTTCCCAGGTATGATCAGCGGCGTGACCAACTTTGGCTTGTTTGTTGAGCTTGAGAACACAATTGAAGGTCTTGTGCATGTCAGCTACTTAACAGATGATTACTATCACTATGATGAGAAGCAATATGCGATGATCGGTGAGCGTACCGGCCAAGTCTTCCGTATTGGAGATGAAATTGAAGTACGTGTGCTCAATGTTAATGTCGACGAAGCTTCAATTGATTTTGAAGTAGTAGGCATGAAGCCGCGTAAACCGCGAGAAGGCCGCGGCCGTCCGAAAGTCATTGAAGGTGGTAAACGAAAAAAACGCGCAGGTCAAGGCGGCGAAGAAGGCGACCGTAGACGAGGCGGGCGCAGTAAAAAAGGAAACAGCAAAGGGCTTAATTTAAGCGAGGGCGGTAATGGTTCTAGTAAGAAGAAAAAGAAACGTGCTTTTTATGAGAATGCGCCAAGTGTGAAGCGTAAAAAAGGACGTAAGAAAAAACGTTAACACTTATGCAGGCTGTCTATTTAAGTAGGCAGCCTTTCCTTTTAACACATACGACACCGGACGCTGGTTGACCCGCTGATTGACCTGATTGACGCATTCCGCTTCTATTTGCTAAGATGAAAGAATGAAGAATGACGAGGTGTCGGACAATGGCTGGAACAGAAGGAAAAGTAATTGCCCAAAATAAAAAAGCAAGACATGATTATTTCATTGAAGAAACATATGAAGCAGGTATGGTACTGCAGGGAACTGAGATTAAATCGATGCGTGCCGGCCGTATGAATTTAAAGGACTCGTTTGCGCGGATTAAAAACGGGGAAGTATACCTTCATAACGCTCATATCAGCGAGTATGAACAAGGAAACCGTTACAACCATGAACCAGAACGTGCCCGCAAGCTGCTGCTTCACAAAAAGCAAATCAATCAGTTAATTGGTTTAACCAAGCAACAAGGTTACTCACTTGTTCCTTTAAAGGTCTATATTAAAAACGGCTATGCCAAGATTTTAATCGGCCTTGCTAAAGGTAAGAAGAACTTTGATAAACGTGAAACGCTTAAGCGTAAGGATGCCAAACGTGAAGTAGAACGTGCATTAAAGGACCGGATGAGAGGGTAACACTTCCAGTTGCAAGAAAAAGTAAGGGATGCTATAATAAGAAGTCCAGAGCACAGATGTTCTGGGCTGTTGATTACAACGGATGGCTTCGGTAATACAAAGAGATCCCACATATTTTTTACAACATGGGGACGTTTAGGATTCGACAGGGATAGGTCGTGCTTATGTTGCGAGTCGAGGGGGTCGGCCTCGTTAAAACGCCAAAGCCTATAACTGGCAAAGAAAACAACAACTTCGCAGTAGCTGCCTAATAGCACTCTGCGGTTCCACCCTCCATCGCCCATGTGGTAGGTACTGGAACTCACTCTAAGTGGGCTACGCCGGCTGCTCTCCGTCTGTGAGCGAAGGAAGAGATTGATCAGACTAGCCGTTCGGACGCCTGTTACTGGGCAGAAGAATTGGCGAAATGCTAATACAGTAACTACACTCGTAGAAGCATAAGTGTCGTTGTTTCTGGACGTGGGTTCGATTATGGAAATAGTCGCCTCATGTGGTGACGCATGAGTGATAACTTGGCTTTATCGGTGAAGTCTACGTCATGACGAATACGTTATGATAAGGTGATGCCGAGCGGTATGTGGAGCAATCCAACAGCCGTGTATCGACTTATAGGCTGCCTACAAGGTAGTACTAGGATGGAGCATTCTGCAATAGATTGCACAAAATACATGTTCCATAATACGCCAAGGGACTTGTTGATCAAGTTCAAGATATAGTCAGTGCCATTGCGAAAGCATGGAATTACATGTCCCACCGTCTCCACCATACTTATACCGTCAACCCGATCACTGCACCAGGTGATCGGGTTGTTTTGTTATAAAGAGAAAAAATCTTGCTCGAATTTTCGTTTTAATATTAATTTTTCATCAGTGTATTTACCATTCCGACAAGTCACGTTTTCGTAATGATCTAATATAAATTGAGCCCGTAATTTTTTTTGTTTTATTTTGAGATAGGGAATAATGTCTCTTAGAATACTCATAACCATACTTTTATTCTTGACCGATAAAACATAAGAATCTTTATGAGTTCCAGGCTTGTAGTTTTTCTTTGATGTAATATAACCTCCAACCAGGTTTTTAATGTAGTCTAATAGTTCCCTGTCTTTACTCGGTATAGAAATAACAGGTCTACGATTTTCTTTCAAATGCGCTCTAGTTAAAGAAATTGTACCTTCCCCATCAATAATTCCGGCTAAATAAGCAGCTTCAGTTTTTTCTAACATTAATACAGCTCCTTTCTTTATAAAGTAACCTCCATAAACAAAACATCTTCCTAACGCAATAACTGAAGGCACATATTTGAGCGTTTCCCGATTGTTTTCAGGGTCAGAAGGTATTGCTGTTTTTTAAAGCTGATGTTATCCACTTCTTATTCACATATTCAATAGACAAAAGGAAAAAACTAGATTATAGTACGATTATCCACAAAGGGGAATCAAAAATTAGGTAGGGGAGGTGTGTGTAGGATGGGCAAAGGGTTACTTATCGTTAGTTTTTTGTTATCAGTTATTGTGAGTTCTTACAGCCATGTACTCATACCTGAAGGACATCATGATCACCCTGCATACATTACCCATGAACTAGAAGAGTTAGAAAAGCTGGGAGGACTGAGCTCTGGACCAACCATTGAGTATACGGGTTATGTTTTAAAGGCTTATGTCTTGGCTTGTGCAGACAGTATTTCAGCTCATCTCCAGTTTTATCTGAAATCATCTATTCCTTTACTTAAGATAAAATGCCTACTCATGACGATCAAATATCAAAGTACTTTTTTCGCTCACTCTAATGTTATTCACAAGTTATAAACAACTCACACATTAGAGGAGATGAAATCAATGAATAATGATATTAAAGAGCCGTTCACAGGACTAGTAGTGGGAATTGTATTAATGATTATCGTGTTTCTAGTCGCTCATTTTGTTTTTGGCTTAGAAGCTTTTTCATAATAAAAACATCGTTTTGAGGTAGAGAATAAAAATAGGAATAAGAATAGCGTACCAATTCGCAATGATTTGGTACGCTATTTTTTGTTGATATATCAACAGCCCCAGCCTCATTTTGCATACATACTAAGCTGCTAATTTCCTGCACTCTTCCGCACACTTAAAGCATGCTTCTGCGCATTTTTGGCAGTGGTCGTGATCATGCTTTTTGCACTCATTTCCACAATCCTCGCATATTTTTGCACATAAGGCAGCGAGCTCACTTACATAAGGTGTGCCTCTAACTAGAGCTTGTTCAAAATAACTGCATATGTCGGCACATTCTCGGTCTAATCGAATACACTCTCTCATCATCTCAAGGTGATCTTCTTTTAAACAAGAGTCATAACAATGGTTACAAGCAGTCATGCATTCATGCAATGTCGTTATCATTGACTTATATTTCTCATGTGACATCAAAAGCCCTCCTTAGAATTGTATTCTTTCTACGTATACCTCCACTCGTAATGTTTAAACATTGTTCGAAACCGATTATAGCTTTTATACCAATCATCCAAAATAAATGAAAACCCCTATAAAATTGTCCAAAAAAATAATGCCTAGCTCATACGGGAACAAAAGTTAAAGCGGCATAATGCCAATAGGGGATGACCCTCTGTTAGTTTCGTTTAATTAAATTGTAAAAAATTTGGATTTTAAGAGGAGGATAGGCCGGTAAAAAAGGAATAAGTCGAATTAGGTTAGTTTTGAAGTAACTAATTCAGTCCGGGAATGCATGTGCAAAACGTCTTGATTAATGTTAGGTATTCGAAAGATAAAGGTATCATTGTGCTTAATTTAATTTAGGGTGTATCTCTGTTTTCGGTGAAAAAAGCATAGTGAACGATAATGAAATAGTACTAAGAATGACTGCCGCCACCTCGTTATCACCGCTCAGCACACAATTGCAGGGTTCGTCTTATTGATATAGGATACGAATGTATTTTATATAGGAAGACGGAGGTGAACGGTTATTTGTTTATAAAGAAAGCAGCTATTTTATTTATCATAAATAGTCTTGTCTTAAGCAGTCTGATACCAATGCATGCGGCTTCTGCTGAAGAACAAGGATTACCTAAAGAAAGTAAATACGATAATTACGGTGTCAGTGCTTCCCACCCTGCTGCAGTCGAAGCGGGGATGGAGGTTCTTGAAAATGGAGGAAATGCTGTTGATGCGGCAATTGCTGTTTCCTATGTGTTAGGTGTAGTTGAACCATATGGATCAGGGATTGGCGGCGGCGGTCAAATGCTTATTTTACCTCCTGAGAAAGAAGAGCCGGTTGTGTATGATTACCGGGCAAGTGCAACATCTGATGAAGAATGGAATGAACAATCAACGGGCGTCCCAGGACAAGTCAGAGGACTTGCTGAGATTCATGAGGATCTTGGGTTAACACCGATGGAACATCTGATTTCACCGGCGGTTACTCTTGCAGAAGAGGGGTTTGAAGTCGACTATCTTCTATGGGAACGGCTTGAAGCTGCGAAACCTCGTCTGCCAGTTGAAGAACTTCCACATTTCTTCCCAAACGGTCAGACTATTGAGCCTGGAGACAGCTTAAAGCAGCCAGAGTTAGCAGAGACATTATCGGCTATCCAGGAAATGGGGCCAAGAGCCTTTTATGCAGGGGAAATTGGTGAGAAATTCACAGCGGCAGTTCCTTATATAGATGCTGAAGAGTTAGCTGCATATGAAGTAGAAAGAACTGAAGCAGTAAAAGGTGAGCTTGAAAATGGAACGCTATACTCTGCAAGTGCGCCACTAGCCGGGGTTTCTGTTGTGCAGTCTATGCTTCTCGCGGAAGAAATGAATATAGAGGAAACGAAAGACAATGAATTTGAATTTGTTCATATTATGAATGAAATTTCAAAGATTACAAAGAACGAGCGAATTAAAAAAGTGGGGGATCCGGAATTTGCTGATGTTGATGTGGACGAGCTGACAAGCGACGAACATATTAAAGAGCTGGCAAGTCAAATTTCACTTTCTGAACCATCCGAAGAAACGATCTTTGATGAAGAAAGAGAACATGATGAAAAAACAGATACGACACATTTTGTCGTTGTGGATCCTGATGGAATGGTCGTATCAGCGACCGATACTCTGAGCAACTTCTTTGGTTCTGGTGAATATACATCTGGTTTTTTTATCAATAATTCTACTGAGCAATTTAGTGAGTTCGCTAATTCTCCAAACGCATATGCACCCAATAAACGTTCAAGAAGTTTATCGGCACCTACTATTTATGTAGAGGACGAGCGAGTGATTGGAATTGGGACGCCTGGAGGGAACCGAATACCTCCTGTCATGGCCCAGGTGTTATCAAGGCACCTCTATTTCGATGAGCCGCTTGAAGATGCAGTGGATGCCAAACGGTTTTACGGGGAAGATGATGTCTTATATGTAGAAGATGGCTTTCCTGAGGACGTATTAGGCGATATTGCACGAGCGGGCTATCAGTTTCAAAACAGGCAGCTTGCCGTCTATTTTGGCGGTATTCAAGCACTGGAGCTAAATAAAGTCAACGGAGCAATCACGGGGATTGCTGATTTGAGACGAAGCGGATTATGGGACGCTAAGGATTTATTTAAATGGAGTGAGTTTTTTGAGAAGCTGTTTTTTGTCTTCTTTATATTAGGGATTATTTTTCCTGCACTTCATTTACTTCATTCTCTGCCTTGGTTCAAATCAAAAGGTGAGAGTATTAGAAGACAGCTTGAAGAAGAAAAAGGCATCAGTGTGTTGGTTCCTTGTTACAACGAGCAAGGGATCATCGAAACCTCATTAAAAAATATGAGCTCCTTGCCTTATCAAAAGAAGGAAGTTATTTATATTAATGACGGCTCGAAAGACCGAACGTTTTCACTGTTAAATACGTATTTAAAGCTTAAGCCGAGTACGAAAAAACCTTTACAAAAATTATCGCATAAACGAGTGAGGGGTGTCTATCAATCCGAACTGTATCCGTTTATTTACGTTATTGATAAAGAAAATGGAGGAAAAGCGGATGCGCTGAATGCTGGGATTGAATATGCCGGAGAGGACATCGTCGTATCATTAGACGCCGATACTGTCTTAACTGAAAATGCCTTGCCGAAAGTAAATGAGGCTTTTGAAGATGAGGATGTGGTTGCTGCTGGAGGGATGGTGCATGTCCTGCAAACGAAAACAAAGAACCCGCTCAAGCGTTTATCGCTCCGTCACGCTAACTTCCTTGTCCGCTTGCAAATGTTTGATTTCTTAAAAGCCTTCTATATAACCAAAATATCATTAGCACGTTTTCACGCGCTAGCGGTTATTTCAGGGGCATTTGGGATTTTTAGAAAAGATGCATTGCTTGAAGTAGGAGGGTACCGTTCAACGATCGGCGAGGATATTGATATCACCTTGAAAATGCACGAGTATATTGCCAAACATGTGAACAAGAAAGTTATCCACTTGAAAGAAGCCATTTCTTATACGGAGATGCCTGAAACATGGAACGACTTTTTCAAGCAGCGTGTACGATGGCAGAAGGCTTATATTGATTGCGTGATTCATTTCCACTCCTTCTTTAGAAAGACCTTATTTAGGAAGGCTGTTTCTTTCTTTTATATTTTCGAATCATTTTTAGTCGGAATTGTTTCAGCCTTTATTATGACCGGCTTCTTTATTGCCAACGCGATTATATCGCCGCCGGAATCGTATCTAGCTTATGTGCTGTACTATCTAACCTTCCTGCTTATCTTCGGGGTCGTTTATGATATTTTTGCGCTCATTATGAATCGCTATCACGGGTTTAGATTTAGGTGGAAAGATATCCCGTCTTTATTTGTAACGATTCTCTTAGATGTATTTGTTTATCGATTTGCTCTGATGTACATTGTTATGCACGGGACCATTGAGTACTTCTTCAACACTGATTGGAACAAAGTATCTCGTACAGGCCGAAACTATCAAACGGAAACAAAGTCAGAGACAAGTCCTGCTGCTTAACTCGCAATGGGGAATTAAATCAGGAAATAAATCGTAAATGCTCAATCTGCTGTTGGGCATTTACGTCTTTTAAGCTGAAGCTAGAATGGAGGTGTCGACATGTCAGATAAAATGAAAAAAATAGTCCTTATTCTAATGACGGCTGCTCTAGTACTTGTAGTTGGAGCGGGTGGATATGTGTGGAGTGCTGCGACGTCTGCTTTTGGCAGTATTCAAGAAAACTTGGATCGTTCAAAGTCTGAAAAGCGGCTCGAAGAACTTAACTTAGATGAAGGAGATCCTCTTTCTGTTTTATTAATGGGAGTAGATGAACTTGAAGGTCGAGAAGATCTTGGGCGCAGCGATACGATGATCCTTCTAACGATTAATCCTAATCAGGAGTCGATCCAGATGGTCAGTATTCCACGTGATACGCTGGTGGATATAAGAGGTTATGTAACAAAAGATAAAATCAGTCATGCGCATGCCTTAGGCGGCAGAGAAACGGCTGTTTATACGGTGGAGCATTTCTTAGATGTGCCGGTAGATTACTATGTGAAAGTGAATATGGAAAGCTTTAAAGATACCGTCGATGCAGTAGGGGGCATTGAGGTAGAAAATGATCAAGAGTTTACTTTTCATGAGATGCATTACCCTGAAGGAACGATTAAGCTTGATGGCGAAAAAGCGCTTGGCTATGCTCGGATGAGGCATTTAGATCCGGATGATGATTTCGGACGCCAAGAAAGGCAGCGTGAAGTAATGGAAGCGGTGATGGAAAAGGGGTCGAGTATTTCTTCACTCACTAATTTCAATGATATTCTAAAAGTCGTAGAAGATAATGTTTTAACGAATCTCTCTTTAGGAGAACTATGGGACATTTATTCCACTTATAATGTGGCTATTGATCAAATCGAACAGCATGAATTAGAAGGAGAAGATATAAAGAAAGACGGTATTTATTATTTCTCTCCTGATGAAGAAGAGCTTGCATCCCTATCAACTAAGCTAAAAGAACATCTAGAGTTAGAGGATTGATACCTTACAAAGTACGAATCAAACGGGAGAAAAGGAGGGCGCTGAAAAGCTCCTCCTATTAGTAGTGGTTGATTACCGTGGGCGGGTACGGGAGCCTACTTGTCTTTTCTCCTGTGGGGTCTTGTTTTTAACGTACATAAGGCAACTGAAAAAACACCAGGAAGCTAGAGGAATCTAGTGATGTCACAGTTTAGTTCAAGGGAAAAAATGCAGTGTAGGCGTAAGCTCGCCGCTCCTGAAATATGCTTCGCTTTCCGCGGTGAGCTGCTGAGCTTCCTCGGGCTTGTGCCCTGCGGGATCTCAGCCCTGCTCTAGGCACCGCAGGAGTCTGCGCATATTTCAGGAGCTGAGTTATTGTTTTTTCCAGGAATGGGGTGGAATAATGTAGTTAATAGGCTCAGTTCTATTCACTAAGTACTACTTATTTTGAGGGAGCAACTGAACAACATCCTTCCTCCGTTGATTGGAGCGGAAGGCGCCGACTCCAGCGGGATGCGCGTGACCAGGGAGATCCCACAGGAGCAAAGCGACGAGGAAGCTCCCGGGCCGCCCGCGGAAAGCGTGCGCCTGCAGTGGAAATCAACAACTATGGCAGGGAAGTGTATCTCAGGAGCGGCGAGCACACTCAAGCACTATGAGGTATTCAGCAGTGGTAATACTATACAGCCTGCATTTGTAATGCTTGGAGTCCCCTGAGACAAAATACTTTTGTCCAGTCTCTTTTTCCCATACGCTTCTTGCTATCCAAACAGAAAAAACTATGTTATCATGAAGTTAAGTTAATAGACGGTAGGAGACACGGAGAACCAATGCGCGTAATAACAAACTTGTTATTATGCTTGTTGTCGTTTCTCGGTGTCTTTTTTGTATACAAAAATAAAAAGTGGAGGTTTGGAGGATCATGAGCACACATTTCTCAGCACGGACTAGATCAGATCAATTTAAACAAATGGAAAAAGAGCAATATGATGTATTAATTATCGGCGGGGGTATTACTGGAGCAGGAATCGCTCTAGATGCAGCCCTGCGTGGAATGAAAGTAGCCCTTGTGGAAATGCAGGATTTTGCGGCAGGTACATCTAGCCGCTCAACGAAGCTTGTTCACGGCGGTCTGCGTTATTTAAAACAATTCCAAGTCGGGATGGTAGCTGAAGTTGGTAAAGAACGAGCAATCGTTTATGAAAATGGACCGCATGTAACAACACCTGAATGGATGATGCTGCCGATGCATAAGGGCGGAACATTCGGAAAGAACAGTGCTTCCCTTGGGTTGTTTGTATACGACATGCTAGCTGGGGTTAAGAAGTCTGAGCGCAGAAAAATGCTCTCAGCTGAAGAAACAGCAAACAGAGAACCGCTTGTGAAAAAGGACGGCTTAACAGGCGGCGGTTATTATGTAGAGTACAGAACAGATGATGCACGCCTGACAATTGAGGTTATTAAAGCAGCAGCTGAGCATGGTGCAGATATTATTAACTACACGAAAGCAGAAGACTTCTTATATGATGAAAATAAGAAAGTATCTGGTGCTGTCGTCTCTGATCGTCTGACAGAAAACACGTATCAAATTAATGCGAGAAAAGTAGTTAATGCAGGAGGTCCTTGGGTCGATCAGATTATTAAAAAGGATTACTCTGAAACCAATAAGCAGCTGCGTCTAACAAAAGGGGTTCACTTAGTGATTGATCAATCGGTGTTCCCGCTGCGCCAAGCGATTTACTTTGATACTCCGGACGGCCGCATGGTGTTTGCGATTCCTCGTGATGGAAAAACATATGTCGGAACAACCGATACGTTCTTTGATCAAGAAACGGCAAGCCCTAAGATGACTTCTGAGGATCGTGAGTATATTTTAAACGCTATCCACTACATGTTCCCGGATGTGACTGTCACAAAAGAGGATGTAGAGTCAAGCTGGGCAGGGGTTCGTCCGCTTATTTATGAAAAAGGAAAAGATCCATCTGAAATCTCTCGTAAAGATGAGATTTGGGAAGGCGAGAGCGGTCTTCTTACGATGGCTGGCGGTAAATTAACAGGCTACCGTAAAATGGCTGAGTCTGTTGTCAATTTAATTGCCAGACGCTTTAAAGAAGATCAATATAAAGTGTTCAGCACGTGTGGGACAAAGAAATTCCCGATTTCAGGCGGAGATGTAGGCGGATCTATTGGTCTAGAGCCATTCATTGCTAAAAAAGCAGAAGAAGCAACAGGATATGGCTTTACGTACGAGGAAGGTAAAAAGCTTGCTGGCATGTATGGCTCTAATGTTGATAAACTCTTCTCTTATGCTAAAGATTATAAGAGTGAAGAAGAGACAAAGCTTAGCCTTTATGTATATGTGAAATTAAAATATGCAATGAATGATGAGATGACAGTGAAGCCTGTGGATTTCTTTATTCGCCGCACAGGGGCTCTATTCTTTGATATTCAGTGGGTCCGCACATGGAAAGAGCCGGTTCTTGCTTATATGAAGTCTGAACTTGGCTGGTCTAAAGAGGAATTAAACACCTACCGCAATGAGTTAGACAAAGAGCTAACAGATGCAGTTATTCCAGTAGACCTTCAAACAGAAGCTCAGATGGCAAAACGCTCATCATAAAAACGAACTGCACCTTGCATGTTGCAACATGTAAGGTGCAGCTTTTTTATTATGGCTTTAAAACAACTTTAATACAGTCATCTTCATGGTTATTAAAGATTTCATATCCTTTCTTCGCCTCATTTAGTGGGAGTTTATGAGTAATGATCTCCTTTGGGTCAAACTCTTTATTAGTTATTTTATCTAATAAAAGAGGCATAAACGGTATAACAGGAGCCTGTCCCATTTTTAAAGTGATATTCCTTGTGAAAAAAGCCCCTAAAGGGAATTGATTATAGAGACTCCCATATACCCCTGTGATCTGAACAGTGCCTGCTTTCCGAACAGCTTTAGTGGCTATTTGAATAGGACCGAGTGTCCCGCCTTGCAGTTTTAATTTCTGTTCAATAAACTCAATCGGCGATTTTTTACCGTCCATCCCCACACAATCAATGACAACATCCGCTCCGCCTTTAGTAATTTCTTTTAAATATTCACCCATATCTTCAAACGCAGCGAAGTCAAATACTTCTACGTTATTTAATGCTTTTGCTCGTCTTAAGCGGTAATCGAGATAATCCACTGCAATCACTCTTTTAGCTCCGTGCATCCAAGCAAATTTTTGGGTCATTAAACCAACCGGCCCACAACCGAGTACAATAACCGTATCTCCTTTTTTGACACCGGAATGAACCACACTCCAATAGGCAGTCGGGAGTACATCACTTAAAAACAGCAATGATTCATCTTCAAGTTCGCATGATTCAGGAATCACAAATGGTGTGTAATTTCCAAAAGGAACTTTTAAATATTCTGCCTGACCTCCGGGATGGTTTCCGAACTTTTCCGTGTATCCAAAATATCCGCCGGAATCATAGTGAGGATTAGAATTATCACATTGACTGGTCAAATCATGCTGGCAATACATACATTCACCACAGGAAACATTGAATGGAATAACGACGCGGTCTCCTTTTTTGACTCGCTCGACATCAGGTCCTACTTCTTCTACGATTCCCATCGGTTCATGACCGATGATGTATCCTTTTGGCAAAGGCATATTTCCTTGATACAAGTGAAGGTCAGACCCGCAAATAGCTGTCGAGGTGATACGAACGATCACATCATCTCGTTTTTCAAGCTTTGCATCGGGCACTTCACTTACTTCAACTGAGTGATTTCCTTGATACGTCACAGCTTTCATATACTACACTCCTCATCTTTTCGTCATTCCCATATAGTAGTATGGTGCAGAAAGTATGAAAGCTATTCTGATCTATGCAGGAATTGTAAGGTACGTCAGAAGGGTGGTAGGGTCAAGAACTAGCCTTACTCCGGCAGAGTTCTTTTTTTATGAGTAATGATTTTCTCAAGACTTATGGATCTATTCATTTGGAAAGAAATGACTTACTATAAATAGGAAAGGAGCTGACTAGATTGAAAGCATATCGTTTTCCTTTATTTTTAATAGCAGCCATTATTATAGGTAGTATTTTAGGTATTTTATTAGGTGAACGAGCAGAAGTGTTGAAGCCTTTAGGTGATATCTTCTTAAATCTCATGTTCACGATTGTTGTACCGCTCGTCTTTTTCTCGATTAGTGCGGTGATTGCCAATATGTCAAACTTAAAGAGGCTTGGCACAATTATGACGTGGATGATGATCGTCTTTATTGTAACGGGCATTATCTCCTCGATCGTCATGATTGCAGCGGTCACTCTATCGCCGCCAGCTGCTGGTGTGTCAATTCAATTTGAAACCCCAGAAGAAATCGATGAGTCACTTAGTCTAGGTGCTCAAATTGTCCAAGCTGTGACTGTTCCTGATTTCGTTGATATTTTCTCAAGAACGAGTATGCTCGCTTTGATTATTATGAGTGTATTAGTAGGGTTTGCAACGAATCTCGCCGGAAGCGAGGGACGTATTTTTGCACAGTTTTTAAATAGCGGCGCTCAAGTGATGCGCAAGCTTGTCGGCATTATTATGTATTATGCTCCAATTGGTCTCGGCGCTTATTTCGCTTCATTAGTAGGGGTATTCGGGCCAGAACTTTTAGGGAGCTATGCAAAAGCAATGATCGTCTATTATCCGGTTGCGATTCTCTATTTCCTGATTGGATTTACGTTATATGCTTTTATTGCCGGAGGGAAGTCAGGAGTGAAGGTGTTTTGGAAGAATATTTTAACGCCTGCAGTGACCGCTTTATCGACGGGAAGCAGTGTAGCGACCATTCCAGCCAACTTGCAAGCGACAGAAAAGATGGGTGTACATAAAGATGTACGAGATGTCGTCATTCCGCTAGGTGCATCAATCCATATGGATGGCTCCGCCTTAGCGGCAATATTAAAAATTGCTTTCTTGTTTGGGATTTTTCAAATGGATTTTCTAAGCTTTCAAACGTTCGCTATTGCGATTGGTATCTCTCTGTTAGTAGGGACTGTGATGAGCGGGGTGCCTGGCGGTGGATTTATTGGGGAAATGCTGATCATTACGATGTATGGTTTTCCGATGGAGGCTCTCCCTATTTTAGCAATTCTCGGTACGTTGGTTGATCCGCCTGCAACGATGGTTAATGCTTCAGGGGATGCCGTATCTAGTATGCTTGTTTCCCGCGCGGTTGAAGGAGACGAATGGATGGACGAAGCAGAACGGCCAGCAAGTTAGTGTATATAGGTTAATGAAGAAGACGACGATTCATTGATTGAAATGAAATGTCGTCTTTTTCTTGTTGAATAAGCTTACTTCATGGGGATTATTAATATATACAAAGACAGCGGTACATGATAAGGTAATAAGGTTTACTCAGTAAAATAAGGTATACTATATTTGTTGAATAGATTCTCTTTAAAGACAAGAAAAGTAGGTGAACAAAGTGGGAAAATATCAATTGGATTCTAAAGGTAAGGCAGCTGTAACAAAGTTTCATGAAAAACAGAAGCCTGCTAAATTGGATAAAAAGCAGCGACTCGAAAAAATACGTGCGGAGTATTTGAAAAAAAAGCAAACAGATAAATAATAATAAGAAAACCATAGGGAAACTAAAATCTCCCTATGGTTTTCTTATTTGAAATATTTTCTATGCATACTAAGCTCGCCGCTCCTGACATATACTTCGCTTTTCGCGAGGAGCTAGTGAGCTCCTCGGGCTTTGCCCTGTGGGATCTCACCCCTGCTCTAGTCCCTGCAGAAGTCTACGTATATTTCATCCGCTAAGTTATTGCTTTGGTAATTATCAAGTGGATTGATTTTGTTATAATTCAGTTCAACGTAAAAAAAGCTGGTGTCTAGGGCTTCGTTTGCAAAGATCAATGAACAGGTGTTTTTAATGATGAAATTGTTTAACTATATTCTCACTCTATTGATAAAAGACTCCGAGGCTGCCCGCAGGAAACGAGTGCCTAGGAGCCGAGATAACACCTAATGATAGGCGGCTTGCTATCAGTTCTTACTGCTCTACCAGCTGTGATAATGGTACGTCCTGCTCATTATTCGGCTCGTTCAGCGGATAAATTCTAGCCATTTGTGCGCCTTCATCAACATGTTGAATATACACAGCCTGTTCATTGTACATGACGTTTGCCATTACTGGTGATGCGGCAATCTCTTGTGCGCGTAGTGAGTTCATCTATACCCCTCCTTTAACTGAAGGTTAGGGTGTGCAGATCATCATAGAAATATGCGGTTAACTGCTCGCAGTATGAGAATGTCCTTTTTTAATGTTTACCCGGTTTCGTCCTTCTGTTTTAGCAGTATAAAGCTGTCTATCTGCAGCTTCAATGGCTTCATTTAACTGATCAGGAGCCTCTAGGCGGGCTATACCGACCGAGATGGTTACCCTGCCGATTTTCTCCCCTTCAATGTTCTGAAAAGGAAAAGACTCTACTTTCTCTCTAATAAGATCTGCGACCACATAGGCATCTCTAATAGAAGAAGCTTCGATACACAGAATAAATTCTTCTCCGCCATACCTTGCACAAAGCAAATGGTTTGATGAATATAACGTAAGAATTGTAGCAAGGTCTTTTAACACTTTATCACCGCTTGGGTGTCCATTCGAATCGTTAATACTTTTAAAATGGTCAATATCGAGCATAGCAATATATGAAGAGCCTGCCGACTTTTTCTCGCGAATCATCTCAGAAAACTTCCTTACATTATAAAGACCTGTCAACGGGTCATGATCGGCATAATGTTTAAGCTTATCCATAAGCTCAAGATTTCGGTAGCTAAGTGTAATAAAGTAAAACAACGTAAATGCGCCTAAATGAAATGAAACGAAGCGGATGAGCCAAAAATCCTGAAATGCTTCAAGACCGTTTGGAACAAAGAAAATAATCGGCAGATCACAAATTAACCAAAATAAAGTGTATAAGAAGAAACCTTTCATATACGTTAAAGGCGCTTTTTTAAGGTGAAACACTCCTAATGCGATAAACGTCGGAATCATTAATCCGAAAATAACCCCAGGCACAGCCCCGGGTCCTCCTATAACTGCGAAGCGCCAAATAGAGGTGATGATCAGCGTTGGAATAGCGAGCAAAGGTCCATGCAGGATTGCTAAAATCGTTATTGGAATCGTACGCAAATCAAACCTGAACTCATCAATAAAGATTGGCATATAAAACATTGCAATGATTGCACTTGAAATAATCAAGACATGCATAAATGATTTTTCAAACTTGAGTTTTGTAATATTTTTCTCTTTAAAATAGAGGCTCTGAATACAGAGGTGCATAAATAATAGAATTGAAATATTAGCTAGAATTGATTGGATCAAAATTTTCACATCCGTACTGTAGTGATTTCTACCTAATTATACGCATCTATTTTCCTCTTGGATAGGGAAAATTTGGTGGGATTGTGTCGAATAAATGAGGGAATTAATCGGGCTTACATTAGGGCACTGTCTGAGGTCAAACTAAAAAGGCTGCCCGCTAGAGGACAGCCTTTTTATTAATTTGTAGATTGTGCCAATCGTACAAGCATATGTGCTAGATGATGACGTTGTTCTTGATCACCTAATTGCCATAGCTCTTGAAGAAGCTTTTCTTCACGGTTTCTAGGATCTTCTTTTGCAGCGAGGTAATCGCCGACTTTTTCAGCATATTTTGCCAGTGTCTCTTCGCTCATGCCTAATTTTTCACCTTTTGCTACTTTGTCACCTAAGTAATCCTTAAACTGCTCAAAGTTTTGCAGGATCTCTTCTTTTTCTTCAGGAATAGATTGTTGAACTTCACTCTCAATTTTGTTTTCGTTCATTTTATAAAACCTCCTGATCCAAATTTTGGTGTACAGTAGTCTGTTCCCATATAGAAAGATCCTAAACATTTTAACCGAAAATAAGACGATCCTCCTATGATGGAGAATCGTCTTTGATATGGAAAAGTTTTTAGATGGAAGCTTTTGATAGACTGAAATAGCTTATGACTCCTAAAACAAAAGTTAGTGCAAGCATAACAAGAAATTCTGTTATAAACGTACCGCTGTTTGGTAAAGTGATCATCCAATCAATGATTGGTGTATGAATCGCCGGGATAAATAATAAGAGCACGGAAGCTGCTACAACAGACAGCATAGCCCATTGACCAAACCTCACTTGTAAGGAGGCAAGGAAGAATAAAAGCATTCCAAGCATACTCATAATTAATCCATCAGCCACTAGATTTACCCAAAATCCATTACCGGAAGAAAGAACGGAATCCCACGTGAAAAACGTAATTTCACTTTGAATAAGAAACGATTGAATTAGATCGATAAAGAAAATGTAGAGTTGATTAATGAGAGAGAATACAAGACTAAGCAGCAAAGTGAAAATCGTCACATTGAAAACAAATGCCTTTCTAGTCGTTCCTAAGTGAATCGCATGTTCAAAATCCCCGCTGCTTAATAATCTGTAGCCAAAAATAGCAAGGAACACATACATTGGTGCATTTGTCATCACAATCATATTAGGAATTCCAAGAAATAACACGAGTAAAAGGAAGAAGAGAACAAACCCTGTCAAAATCGCCCAGAAGGTGATGAAGCTCTTTTTTAAATCAGACATAATCATCGTACTTTGTGCAGTAAATTGTCTCATATTCTTGCCTCCTTTTTTCCGTCCGTAAGCATGACCATAGATTGCTGGAGGGTCAGTGTCTTTTTCTCGATCGATGGCGGCAGCGCGTCAAGCACTAGATCAGGGTCATATACAGTAGCTGAGTATTCGCCGATAAAAGACGACTCACTCAATAGTTTAACCTCATTAAGAAGCGGGGCGATTGCTTCTTTAGATCCACGCAGGACATACGTCTTTTCCTTTAATGCCTCTACGCTTTCTGTTAAAGCAAGCCGTCCATGATTGATTAGGTGGATATCTTGAAACAAATTGCTTACTTCATCAATTAAGTGAGTGGAGAGTATGATTGTTCTTGGGTGAGTAGTGTAATCATCGAGCAGCAAATCATAGAAGGTTTGTCTTGCTGCTGCATCCATACCGATATACGGTTCATCAAAGATTGTGAGAGGGGCTCTGCTTGCAATACCGATAGAAATTCCAAGAGCTGAAGTCATACCTTTTGATAATTGAGATACTTTCTTCTCTAAAGGCAGATTAAAGATGTTCAGGTACTCCATAGCGGCATCCTGGTCAAGCATTGGAAAGTATGCAGGAGCAATCTTCAATACATCTTTCACTTTCATCGCAGCCTTAAAATTACCGCTCTCTTTTATAAAACAGATTTTTGATTGAATAGCAGGGTTATCAAATGGTGTCTCCCCGTCAATAAGGATGGAGCCCGCGGAAGGAAGGGACTGACCAGTCATCAATTTCATCAATGTTGTTTTCCCTGCACCATTTCGACCAAGCAGTCCATAAATCCGGTTCTCTTCAAACGTACATGAAATAGAGTCAATGATGGTTTCTTTCTTTATCCTCTTAGACACGTCATTTAATACGATATTCGTGCTCATTTATTTTCCTCCCTTGTTGATCATCTCAATAATAGCCTCTTTTGATAACTGGAGTTTTTCTGCCTCATGAAGCAGCGGGGTAATAAAGTCATTACTGAACTTTTGCCTGCGTTCCTCAAGCAGTTTCTCTCTGGCACCTTCTGCAACAAACATACCTACACCCCTTCGTTTAAATAATATTCCTTGCTCTACTAAAAGATTGATCCCTTTTGCGGCTGTGGCAGGATTAATTTGATAATGTTTAGCAAATTGATTTGTAGAAGGAACTTGAGCGCCTTCTGCTAGTTCATCATGGATAATGTTATCAGCGATCTTTTCAGCGATTTGCAAAAAGATGGGCCGTGAGTCATCGAATCGCTCCATCATTACCTCCTTGGTTCATTACTTATGTAACTAACCATATTACGGTTACAAATATTTGTCAATAATAAGATTAAATAAATAATACTGATGGTGTTTTCCAAAAGATGTTTTTAATTTTGTCACTAAGGACATTGACGAAATTGCATTTAGATAGTGTTGAGAAGCCTATGAGAGCGCTTTACTATTAGAGTATAAGATTTATTACTTTTTGGGGGAGGAATGAACATGCCAAACGAACAAAGAAAAAACGCTGGTGTAAAAGCAAAGATTCAGCGATTTGGCAGTTATTTAAGCGGCATGATTATGCCTAATATAGGAGCATTTATTGCTTGGGGGATTATTACAGCCCTATTTATAGAAACCGGATGGATGCCTAATGAAAATTTAGTTCAGCTGGTTGATCCAATGATTATATATTTACTTCCATTATTGATTGCGTTTACAGGGGGTAAGATGGTCTATGACGCACGTGGAGGGGTAGTCGGAGCAACAGCTGCCATGGGTGTGATCGTCGGTGCAGATATTCCGATGTTTATCGGTGCGATGATTATGGGGCCGCTTGGCGGATATGCGATTAAGAAGGTCGATCAATTATTTGAAGGAAAAGTACGCTCTGGATTTGAAATGCTGGTCAATAACTTTACGGCTGGATTTGTCGGGTTATTTCTCACACTGCTTGCTTATCTTGGGGTAGGTCCAATTGTCTTAGCCTTTAATGGTATTTTAGCAGCAGGTGTACGTGTCATTGTAGATGCTGGAATGCTCCCGATTGCGAGTATTTTTGTTGAACCAGCGAAAGTATTATTTTTAAACAATGCCATTAACCACGGTATCCTTGGGCCATTAGGTATTCAAGAAGCCACAGAAACAGGGAAGTCAATTCTATTTATGCTAGAGTCTAACCCTGGTCCTGGTCTTGGGATTTTACTTGCCTTCTTAGTGTTTGGAAGAGGAGCAGCGAAGTATTCTTCTGGTGGAGCGGCAGTGATTCACTTCTTTGGGGGGATTCACGAAATCTACTTCCCGTACATCTTAATGAAGCCGATGCTTTTATTAGCAGCCATTGCCGGCGGTGCGAGCGGTGTATTCACATTCATGTTGTTTAACGTAGGATTAGTAGCCGTACCATCACCGGGAAGTATTATTGCTTACATGCTGATGACGCCTCGCGGGGATCATTTAGGAGTGCTGTTAGGTGTCATTGTGGCAACAGGTGTTTCGTTTGCTGTCGCATCTCTTATTTTAAAAAGTTCAAAAGATGACGAAGATGGTTTAGAAGAAGCAACGTCAAAAATGGAAGATATGAAGGGCAAGAAAAGCAGTGTCAGCGGTGCTTTAACAGCTGAATCAACATCTGAAACAACAGAAGAAGTAACAACAACTGCTGATCAAGCAGGAAAACTTGACCCAAGCAAGATTAATAAGATCATCTTTGCATGTGATGCCGGTATGGGATCAAGTGCGATGGGAGCCTCGATCTTGCGAAATAAAGTGAACAAAGCAGGGCTCTCAATTGAAGTAACAAATAAAGCAATTAATCAGATTCCAGATGATGCTGATTTAATTATTACTCATAAAGATTTAACGGATCGCGCAAAACAAAAGCAGCCGAATAAAACGCATATTTCAGTTGAAAACTTTATGAATGGTGCAAAGTACGATGAGATTGTCAATGAATTAAAGGGTGACGAATAAAAAACTCGCCGGATGAACGGGGGTGATTCAATGTATTTGTCAGCAAGGGAAAGACATATCATTCAGTATTTAATCGAAGCCGAACAAGGCATCACGATTAAGGAAATAGCCGACCGATTAAATGTCAGCACACGAACGATCCATCGAGATATACAAGGGATTGAGCAGATGTTAACTCAATATGAACTGACGTTAGAAAGGCAGTCGGGTGTTGGGTTAAAGCTCACCGGAAGAGATACTAAAAAGATAGAGTTAAAAGAGCTCATTACAGAATCTGAGCCTAATGAGTATACACCTTGGGAGCGGCAGCAGCTGCTCCTATCTATTCTCCTGCAAGAACGAGAGCCGGTGAAGCTGTTTACGTTAGCCAAAGAAATTGGTGTAACGATTGCTACGATCAGCAATGATTTAAATAAAATCAATGATTGGCTGCAGTCATTTGATCTTGAAATGGTGCGCAAGCGCAGTTACGGGATTGAAATACAAGGGGATGAACCTAAAAAAAGAATGGCGCTCAGACGGTTGATTACAGACAAAGTGAGCGAGGAAGAGCTGGTGTCTATCCTGGAGTCTTACCGCTTAAAAAGTGAACTTGGGGAACAAGCGTCTGAAAAGCTTCTTTATTTAATTGATCTAAACGTCATTTTAAAAGTGCTGGAAACGCTGCATGAGCTCCGGAGAGATGGGGAGCCGATTGCAGATGTCTCCTATGTTGGTTTAGCTGTTCATTTAAGCTTAGCAGTTGATCGTATCAAGCGTGGCGAGAAAATTGAAAAGCATTCCGAGGGATTTGAAAAAGTATTAAAAACAAATGAATATGAAGCAGCTAAACGGTTAGTTAAAAAGCTCGAAGAAACCTTTTCCATCGATATTCCTCAAATAGAGGTCGCTTATGTAGCAATGCATTTACTCGGAGCTAAGCAAGGGGATGATGGCAGCTTCTTTTTTCAGGAAACGTCACTTGATATTGCGATGCGGGCGAAGAAATTAATCGAAGCAGTTGGTGTTCGCACAGAAGTCGCATTAATCAATGATCACTCATTGTTAGAAGGGTTGATCAGCCATTTAAAACCTGCATTGTTTCGTATGGAGCAAGGAATGAAAATTTATAATTCGATGCTTCCTGCTATTAAAGAAGGTTACGCGCCTTTATTTAATACGATCAAAGAATGTGTAGTCGAAATTTTTCCGACGTGGTCATTTCCAGATGAAGAGATTGGGTATCTTGTGATGCATTTTGGATCAGCCATTGAACGGTCGAAAAAGAAAGCTGTGATAAAAGCGATTGTCATTTGTTCAAGCGGCATTGGGACATCTAAGCTTTTAGCAACAAGGCTTGAAAAAGAGATCCCAGAAATTCAGGGGATTACGCATATGTCAGCATTTGATATTACCCAGGATCAGATTCCTGACCATACAGTGGTTATCTCAACGGTTCCCTTAATGTCAATTGATCCTTATTTTCTCGTTAATCCATTTTTATCTAAAAAAGAAGTGGACCGGATCCGTCAGTATATCCATTCATACAATTGGAATCCAAACAATAAGACGAAAGAACAGGCTGCTGACGCAAAAGAGGTAAGCAAGATGGAACATCAAATAGATGCTGAGAGCGCTTCTGATGACAAATGGGCGAAAGAAACGGTTTTGAGTGAACTCGGTCATATCGAGCAGCTCAGTTCCTTGATTAATTCAGTGTTATCTCATTTCAAATTAAAGAGTTGGCCTGTGTGTGAGTCACTGAATGAGTTAATTATTCAATTAGCGAAAGACCAGGAAGACAGCTCACTTGTTCGTAATAGCGAATTAGTTGCAGATGCGTTAATGAAAAGGGAAGAGCTAGGAGGCCTTGCCATTCCAGGAACAACGCTTGCTCTATTCCACACCCGAAGTGATGCCGTAGACATTGCGACGTTTACTGTACATGAGCTAGAAGAATCGATGCTTTTACGTGGAATGGACAATGAAGACACTGAAGTGAAACGGATTTTATTGATGCTCGCCCCGTTGGAATGGAATAGAGAAGGGCTTGAATTAATGAGTTTCATTAGTGCTCTTGTCATAGAAAGCAGCGAATCCATCCGTCAATTTGAAACGGGGGATGAGCAAGAGATTTTTACCTTGCTTGAGAAAAAGTTGAAAGAGTATTTAATTACTAAATTACAAAAATAGGAGTGTATCAAACATGGCTAAAGCAGTATTACAACTAGAGAATATTTTACACGGTGAGAATGTGCAATCGAAGGAGGATGCGATTCAGACTGTGGGAGGGCTTCTTCATAAAAATGGCTATGTCAACGCAGAGTATGTAAACAAAATGATGGAGCGTGAGGAGCTGACATCAACTTATATGGGGAACTTCTTAGCGATCCCGCACGGAACAGAAGATGCGAAAAAAGAAGTGATCGAATCAGGTATTACGATTATGCTCCTAGACCAGCCGATTGATTGGGATGGAAACGAAGTAAAGCTTGTCATTGGTATTGCAGGTAAAGGGGATGAACACTTATCAATCCTATCAAATATTGCAATCACATGCTCTGAAGAGGATACACTACAGCAGATTTTAAATGCAGGTTCAAAAGAAGAATTAATGAGCTTCTTCAACGAGGTTGAGTAATATGCTTGCTGTACACTTTGGAGCAGGAAATATTGGACGAGGCTTTATTGGAGAAGTACTCCATAAAAATGGCTATGACATTTACTTTGTTGATGTCGCCCAGCCTTTAATTGACCAGTTAAACGAGCAAAAATCGTATTACATTCGTTTAGCTCAGGAAAAAGAAGAAACGGTCCTTATCAAAAATGTTTACGGGTTGAACAGTCAAACCCAAGCAGATGAGGTCATAGATACGTTAGCAAAAGCTGATTTAATTACGGTGTCTGCTGGAGTTAATATTCTTCCGCTGATCGCACCGATTCTTGCAAAAGGGTTATTAAAGCGAGTGGAAGCAGGAGCTGGTGCAGTCGATGTCATTGCGTGTGAGAATGCTATTGGTGCATCAACGACGTTAAAAGGACATGTCTTAGATGAGATGAAAGACAATAAAGCAAAAGAAGCAATCTTAGCGAACGTTGGATTCCCCGATGCCGCTGTAGACCGAATTGTTCCTAATCAAACGAGAGACGGATTAAATGTACTTGTAGAGCCTTTCTTTGAATGGGTTGTGGCTGCAAAAGGCATGAAGACAGGAGAGCGTCTTCAAGGGGTGAACTATGTAGAAGAACTCAATCCTTATATTGAGCGAAAGCTGTATACAGTGAATACCGGCCATGCCTGCCTGGCGTATGTAGGATTTGCAAAAGGAATTCCTTCGATTGCAGAGGCGGTGGCAGATCAATCGATTCGTAAGGAACTAGAGGAAGTATTGAAAGAAACGAGCCGTCTCTTAGAAGAGAAGTATCAATTTGATGGAGCAGAACTAAAGGAATACCGCGAAAAAATCATCAGCCGCTTTGAAAATGTACATCTGTCAGATCCTGTTGAGCGAGTTGGAAGAAATCCCCTACGAAAGCTAAGTGCTTCCGACAGGCTGATTGGCCCTCTAGTACAGCTTTATGATCGTGGGATACAGTCGCCTCATCTGGTTAAAGTGGCAGCCGCAGCATTTCAATTTGATGTTCCTTCAGATGAAGAGAGCGTTAAGATTCAGAGCATGCTGAAGGAAAAAGGCTTAGAAGAAACGATTACTAAAGTGACTTCATTATCTGCAGACCACCCGCTGGTAACTCAGATTAAAGAACAATTAGAAGCATAATAAGCGGCTTTGTATGAGACGCGGGTGCAGGGTGAGGATGCAGTTAATTGGATGATTTCTGGACGTTTATGCGTCAGTAAGTGAGCTGATTGCGTTTGTTCATCGAGTGATTGCGTCGCTTAATGACTAAATTGCGTCAATTCATTGTAATTGAGCCCATTCCAAAGAAAAATGCGTCATTTGAAAGCATAATTGTATCGCTTCACAGAGGAATTGTGTTATTCCAATAAAAATGAGCTGCCCGCTATAAGGCAGCTCTATTTTTTTAGTTCATCGAAGGATTGCCGCTGCCATTTCCATAAGGAAGCTGGTTTGTGTAGCCTTGGAATTGTTGATAGCTTTGCTGCATTTTCTGTACTTCAGCAGCTTCTAGCGCATAGAATCCTTTTCGGAACATCACATTATACAAATCGCGCTGACAGTCTTGCGTTTGCTGGCAAATGCCGGCTAAGTCCTGATACAAAGCAGCGTGGCTTGCTTCGTTTAAAGCGATGCTGTAAGAAGACGTCATGTATTTTTCTGTAGCAAGCTGATCGTTAATGAAATCACGCTCAGACATTTGCGTATTTTTAGGAACTTGAAGCTCTGGGTTCTTAATTTTGTTTTGTTGTTGCTGTTGATTCATATACGATTCCTCCTAATTAACGAATGCTAAAGCTTACTGCATTGGAATAGTTGATTGAGCTTGAGTCGGCTGCAAATGCGTTAATATTTTCTCATAGTGCTGCTGATGCATCATACCAGCTTTCTCAAGTGCTTGCTTAATCTCTTGGTCCTGACATTGCTCAGCAAAAAAATGGGCTTTTTTTGTGGCAAGTAAATTCCACGAAAGCATATCATTTAAATATAGAGAGTCTTTTGTTGTAATCACTTGCGGCGGTTCAGGATACTGCATTTGCCCCGTTTGTGATTGAGACATGTTTCCTTGTTGCATAGCTTGCTGTTGTGGTGTTGGTTGTTGTTGCATAAGGAAAACCTCCTTTTGATCATAGAAAATCTTGCGTACCAAGCTTTTTGATACAGCTTTAGTGTTAGGGAACAGGGCGAGATATATGCTATGAACAACTAGGACAGTTTACAAAACAATGGAAATATGAGGTGGGGAGCCATAAATATAAAGGCATTAAACAAACATTTAATTAATAATATTTGATCAAACAATAAGAAAGATGATAATTTTCAGAATTATGTATTGCAACTGAACGACAATTCATTTATTATAAAGATAGAAGTTACGACAAATTGCTCGTTGCCTTTTTTTTGAGGAAATAATGAATGAGTATTCATTCGGTAAGTTTCCTGCATATGAAATCAACAGCAATCATATAT
Source organism: Alkalihalophilus pseudofirmus OF4 (assembly GCF_000005825.2). Lineage (GTDB taxonomy): Bacteria > Bacillota > Bacilli > Bacillales > Bacillaceae_D > Alkalihalophilus > Alkalihalophilus pseudofirmus. The sequence goes on along the minus strand of NC_013791.2, from coordinate 3,278,472 downwards.
AAGGTAAGGCTTGGACAAATCATTTATCCTAATGGATCAATCAGAACTAACGATTAAGGGGGAGAACAATGGGTAGACAAATTAAAAAAGCAGCTGTCATTGGATCGGGAGTTATGGGCTCTGGAATTGCTGCTCACCTTGCAAATATCGGAATCCCATCATTATTATTAGACATTGTTCCAAGAGAGTTAACACCACAAGAGGAAGCAAAGGGCTTAACGCTTGAGAGCAAAGCCGTTCGTAATCGTATCAGTACAGAGTCAATTAAGCGTCTGGCTAAACAAAAACCAGCTCCACTTGCAACTAAATCACTTGCTACATACATTGAGCCAGGCAACTTAGAAGATGACCTAGCGCGTCTTAGCGAGGTTGATTGGATTATTGAAGTAGTCGTTGAGAACTTAGATATTAAACGTCAGTTATTTGAAAAAGTGGATGCGGTTCGTACACCTGGTACAATCGTCACTTCTAATACATCCGGAATCTCCATTGAAGCAATGGCAGAAGGCCGTTCAGAAGATTTCCAAGCACATTTCCTTGGAACGCACTTCTTTAACCCGCCTCGCTACTTAAAGCTTTTAGAGGTGATTCCAACAGAGAAAACAAATCCAGACGTACTGTCATTTGTGAAAGCGTTTGCTGAAGATACACTTGGTAAAGGTGTGGTTGAGTGTAAAGATACACCTAACTTTATCGCAAACCGTATCGGAACTTACGGACTTTTAGTAACAGCTAATGAAATGCTTAAAGGGGAGTACTCTGTTGGAGAGATTGACTCTGTAACAGGACCTTTAATCGGCCGTCCGAAGAGTGCGACGTTCCGTACATTAGATGTCGTTGGACTAGATACATTCTTACACGTTGCTAAAAATGTGTATGACGAAGTGGAGGGTGCGGAAAAAGACGTATTTGACCCGCCTGCATTTATGAAGGAAATGGCTGAAAAAGGCATGCTCGGAAGCAAGAGCGGGCAAGGCTTCTTTGTACAAAAGCGTACGGAGAAGGGGAAAGAAATTTTAGAACTTAATCCAGTAACGCTTGAATACCAAGAACGTAAAAAGCTTCGTGCAGCCTCTGTAGAACAAGCAAAACAAGCGAAAAAGCCTGGTGATAAGTTAAAGGTGCTTGCTTATGCAGATGATCGTGCAGGACAGTTGATCTGGAACTTAGTGAAGCCAACCTTATTATACTCTGCTGAAAAAGCATATGAGATTGCAAATGACATTAAAGCTGTTGATGAAGCAATGCGCTGGGGCTTCGGCTGGGAGCTTGGTCCATTTGAAATGTGGGATGCGATCGGTGTGGCCAAGTCTGTTGAACGTATGGAAGCAGAAGGCGAAACGGTTCCTGGCTGGGTAAAGGAAATGCTTGAGACAGGAAACGAAACATTCTATAAAGGATCAAGCTACTTCCACCAGGGTGAATATAAGGGTGTGGAATCAAACCCTAAAAACATCCATCTAAAATCATTAAAGCCAGACAATGTGGTAATGAAAAACAGCGGTGCATCACTTATTGATATCGGTGATGATGTAGCATTGCTTGAATTCCACTCACCGAACAATTCCATCGGCCTTGATGTGATTCAAATGGTTAATAAGTCTATTGAAGAAGTAGAAAAGAACTTTAAAGGGCTTGTGATCTCAAACCAAGGAAAGAACTTCTGTGTAGGTGCGAACTTAATGATGATCTTAATGGAAGCACAAGATGATAATTTCTTTGAGATTGATTTAGTTATCCGTCAGTTCCAGCAAGCGATGGCCAATGTACGTTATTCAGCAAAGCCTGTTGTCACAGGACCGTTTGGAATGACGCTTGGCGGCGGAGCAGAGATCTGCCTGCCTTCTGCAAGCATTCAAGCAGCTCATGAAACGTATATGGGACTTGTTGAAGTCGGCGTCGGCCTCATTCCTGGCGGCGGAGGAAACAAAGAATTGTACCTTCGCAACCTTGAAAGCCTGCCGCAAGGAGCACAAATTGACCTTCAAGCAATCGCAAATAAAACATTTGAAACGATTGCCATGGCAAAAGTGGCAACATCGGCTCATGAAGCGCGTGAAAATGGCTTCTTAAGTGAACGCGACGGGGTTGTAATGAATGGGGAACACGTCATTCACCGTGCGAAACAGCAAGTCATTCACTTAGAAGAGTCTGGCTATCGTCCGCCAGAGCGTAAGAAGATTCCTGTAGTTGGTGAAACAGGCTATGCGACACTGTTGCTTGGAGCAAAAACAATGAAGTTTGGCGGCATGATTTCTGATCACGACTTAAAGATTGCCGAGAAGCTTGCATTCGTCTTAGCGGGCGGCCGCGTCCCTAAAGGAACACTTGTGGATGAGCAATACTTGCTTGATTTAGAGCGTGAGGCGTTCTTGAGTCTTGTTGGTGAGCCGAAATCACAACAACGTATGCAATACATGCTGACAAAAGGAAAGCCGTTACGTAACTAATTCAAACAGGCAGGAGGGATACGATAATGAGAGAAGCAGTAATCGTTGCTGGCGCTCGTACGCCAGTCGGAAAAGCAAAGCGTGGAACTTTAGCAAATGTGAGACCAGATGATCTTGGTGCTCTTACGATAAAAGAAACATTAAGACGTGCAGAAGGATTTGATCCAGCACAAATAGATGATGTGATTATTGGCTGCTCAATGCCAGAAGCAGAGCAAGGAATGAACGTCGCTAGAAGCATCTCTGCTCTTGCGGGACTTCCTAACACAGTACCAGCTATTACGATAAACCGTTACTGTTCATCAGGTTTGCAAAGTATTGCTTACGGGGCTGAGCGCATTATGCTGGGCCACTCAAAAGCGATCATTGCAGGCGGTGCAGAATCAATGAGTATGATCCCAATGGGCGGGCATGTCATTGCTCCTAACCCTACGCTTGTTGAAGAACAGCCTGAGTATTACATGGGCATGGGATATACCGCAGAAGAAGTAGCGAATCGTTTTGGCATCAGCCGCGAAGATCAGGATGCTTTCGCTGTAGAGAGTCATAAGCGAGCAGCGGCTGCGATTGAAGCGAATCGTTTTGCTGATGAAATTGTACCAGTCGATGTTACGCTTCGTGCAGTTGGACCTGACAATAAATTAAAAGAGAAAAAGGTTGTATTTGATACAGATGAAGGTGTTCGTCTTGATACAACGCTTGAAGGTCTTGCGAAACTTCGTCCGGCTTTCCATCCAAAAGGGTCTGTAACAGCTGGGAACTCGTCACAAATGAGTGATGGCGCAGCGTCGGTTCTTCTTATGGACCGTGAAGAAGCAGAAGCAAGCGGCCTGCAGCCGCTGCTTAAGTTTAGAAGTTTTGCTGTTGCAGGTGTTGCTCCTGAAATTATGGGGATCGGCCCGGTAGAAGCGATTCCTAAAGCTCTTAAACTAGCAGGTTTAGACATTTCTGATATTGGATTATTTGAATTAAATGAAGCATTCGCATCTCAATCACTTCAAGTTATTCGTCATTTAGAGCTTGATACAAATAAGGTGAATGTCAACGGAGGAGCCATTGCTCTTGGCCATCCGCTTGGATGCTCTGGTACAAAGCTGACGCTGTCATTGATGCATGAAATGAAGCGCCGCGGCGAGCAGTTTGGTGTTGTAACGATGTGTATTGGCGGCGGTATGGGTGCTGCTGGTGTGTTTGAATTAATTGGTTAATTAATAGGTGACAATTATTAGATCACATATATTAAGGGAGGAATTATGATGAGTAACACAGCAGAACGTGTCGTAAAAGGCGGGAGCTTCTTAGTAGAGGATATTGAGGCAGATAAGGTCTTTACTCCAGAGGACTTTACAGATGAGCAGATTATGATCGGCCGTACAACGGAAGAGTTTGCGGTGAAAGAAGTCGTACCTCATCTTGAAAAGATCGAAAACCACGAATTTGAGCACACAGTAAGGCTTTTAAAGCAAGCTGGTGAGATCGGACTTCTTGGTGCTGATGTACCTGAAGAATACGGCGGTTTAGGACTTGATAAGATCAGTTCATCTCTAATCTCTGAGAAATTTGTTCGCGGCGGTGCATTTGGATTAAGCCACGGCGCACACGTTGGAATCGGGTCACTTCCAATCGTATTTTTTGGAAATCACGAGCAAAAATCAAAGTACCTTCCTGGCCTGGCAAGCGGTGAAACCATTGCTGCTTATGCACTAACAGAGCCAAGCTCAGGTTCTGATGCTCTAGGTGCGAAAACAACTGCTGTTCTAAACGAAGCAGGAACGCACTATGTATTAAATGGGGAAAAGCAATGGATTACAAACTCTGCCTTTGCTGATGTCTTCGTTGTTTATGCAAAAATCGACGGTGAGCAGTTCACAGCATTTATCGTAGAAAAAGACTACGAAGGCGTTTCAACTGGTCCAGAAGAAAAGAAAATGGGGATCAAAGGATCTTCTACTAGAACACTAATCCTAGAAGATGCACTAGTTCCAAAAGAAAACATACTTGGTGAGATCGGCAAGGGCCATGTCATTGCCTTCAATATCCTAAACGTTGGTCGTTACAAGCTTGGAGTAGGCTGTGTAGGAAGCTCAAAGCGTGCGCTGGAGCTTGCAGCTAAATATGCAAACGAGCGTAAGCAATTTAAAACACCAATTGGGAAATTTTCTTTAATCCAAGAAAAGCTTGCAAACATGGCAACAGCAACATATGCTGCTGAAAGCTCCATCTATCGTACGGGCGGATTATTTGAAGAACGTCTTGGCGGATTATCTGATGAAGAGCAAAAAGACGGCCGTGCCGTTGCTAATGCAATTGCTGAATATGCGATTGAGTGTTCTTTAAATAAAGTATCAGGTTCTGAAACGCTTGATTATGTAGCCGATGAGGCTGTTCAAATCCACGGCGGTTACGGCTTTATGGCTGAATACGAAGTAGAGCGCATTTATCGTGATTCTCGTATTAACCGTATCTTTGAAGGAACAAATGAAATCAACCGCCTTCTTGTACCAGGTACGATCATGCGTAAAGCAATGAAAGGCGAGCTTCCTCTTCTTCAAAAAGCAACTGCGCTTCAAGAAGAGTTAATGATGATGATGCCGCAAGAAATCGGTGACTCGCCGCTTGAGCAAGAGAAATACTTGCTTGGCATGGCTAAGAAAATCTTCTTAATGGTAGCTGGTACTGGAGCTCAGAAGTATCAACAAAAGCTTCAGCACGAGCAAGAGCTTCTTTCAAATGTGGCTGATATCGTAAGTGAAGTGTTCTCTATGGAATCAGTAATCTTACGTACAGAGAAACAAATGAATAAGTCTGGCGAAGAGAAAGCAGCTCAAAAGCTTCGCATGACTCAAGTATATTGCCAAGAAGCATTCAACCGCATTGAAGCTCATGCGAAAGAATCTTTAGTGGCCATGGAAAGCGGAGATACTCTTCGTACGATGCTTTCCATCCTGCGCAAATTAACGCGCCACACGCCAATTAATGTAGTAAGCATTAAGCGTGAAATTGCAGCGGAAGTTCTTAAAGAAGAACGCTACGTTGTTTAATAGTTACGACTGTTAGTCCAATTACGTTAACCAATTTTGGGGCTTAACCGCCCCAAAAATTATATAACTCCTTTCTTATGAAGCATTCTCCTCTCTAGTACAAAAAAGCCCTGGAAGCGGGCTTTTTTGTCGTTAGTGCGGGAAGTGCTCGGACCAGAGCGGAAAGAGCGGAAGCCCAGGAAGATGGAGGCACGATGCAGACTGGCGGCTTGTTGCAGACCGGCGTAATGCAGACAGGCGCAATTATGACGAAGGTAGATACAATTGTTCTTTAGAATGACGCAATCAGTACCTGAACCGGCGCAATAAAGAGCAACTGACGCAATACACCGCTGTAGTGACGCATATATCACTCTGAGCAGCGCAATAAACGTTTAGACCGGCGCAATTCAACGCCACACCGACGCAATTGCCGCCCAGAGCTTTAAGTTATGCGGTACTATCAGCCCCCTCTAAACTTCCAGAATCGTTTCGGCTCATTCGTAGCATCCTATAATCAAATTTAACAACAAGGGAAGGGATTACGATGAAAAAGCAGCCGAAGATTGAGTATACAGGACCATTAACTGGAGTAGAGGAGTTTGCGACGGATCTAACAGAAGATACAACTCAAGCAGCCATTCAGCAAATGTGGGAAAGTGATATAGATGATCATGAGCGTAACAGTTGTAGAAATAGAAAAAATAAGCAATAATGACGTAAAGTATCCAAGCAGGAGAGGAGTTTTTTTATGTTAGTAACGTTTTATCATTATCCGAAATGCGGGACATGCCGTAAAGCGAAGAAGTGGCTCGAAGAAAATGGAGTTGAATTAAACGAAGTACATATTGTAGAATCACCTCCTTCTAAAGAAGAGCTTGAATCATTTTATAAAAAAAGCGGACTTGAGCTTAAGAAATTTTTTAATACGAGCGGACAAAAATATCGTGAGCTTGGCTTAAAAGATAAGCTGGCAGATATGAGTGATGAGGAGAAACTTGAGCTGCTTGCTTCTGATGGCATGCTGATTAAGCGCCCGATTACAACGGACGGCAATCTTGTCACGGTAGGCTTTAAAGAAGAGCAATTTGAGCAAACATGGAAATAATCCTATACAAAATCACGTTGATCATGACACATTAAGACAAAATCTTTCGACTAAGCATTTAGTTTATATGGCAAAAAAGGTATAATAGAGTGAGTATGTACCAAATTGATGGAGGGATTATCACATGAGTGCAAATGTACCAAAGGAATTAAAGTATTCAGAAGAGCATGAGTGGGTGAAAGTTGAAGACGATAAAGTACGTATCGGAATTACAGACTTCGCTCAATCAGAACTAGGAGATATCGTTTTCGTTGAGCTTCCTGAAGTTGGAGACGACATCGAAGCAAACGAGCCTTTCGGTAGTGTAGAATCAGTTAAGACTGTTTCTGAACTATATGCACCAATTAGCGGGAAAGTCGTTGAAATCAACGAAGAGCTTGATGATTCCCCTGAATTTGTAAACGAATCACCGTATGAAAAAGCATGGATGATCGTTGTTGAGCCTAAGGATTCAAATGAAGTGGACAAGCTGATGAACGATTCTCAGTATGCAGAAATGATCAGCGAAGATTAATCATTTTAGAGAAGGAGGAACCTGCCTCCTTCTCTTTCTTTTTCCTTGAGTAGAACACACCGTGCGGCATACACTATAGCTACACCATACATTTGGAGGGGAAACGGTATGGATTTAGTGAAAGTGGATGTGACAAGCAAGGTAAAAGGAAAGTATGAAAACGGCCATATGAACCTGTATGTGGATGATGCTCGCATCGGACAAGTAACGGAAACAGAAGCGGGCTTGCAGCATATTATGAGTGCTGGATATGTATTTGAAGAGGATAAAGTATATAGATATGAACAGACCGACCCTAACCAAGTGACTTCCTATGTAGACAGCTGTGAAGAGGGCTGGTGTTAGAAGAACTGGTGTTAGATGATGTAAGCTTTTCGTCTGAAAACTTTGACGAAAGGCTTTTTATTTTGGGTGAAATCGACTATTATATTTAGGGGATCGAAATAATGAAAAGGTGATGGTCGATATGGCGCGTCTTATGGGAGACTGGTCAAGACAGCTTAAATCATATAATCGAAATGTGCGTTTGTTTCTTTTAGCCTCTGTCCTAGCTAATATTGGGATGGGGATTTTTATGGTTATTTATAATTATTATATACGTGAGTTAGGCTATGTTGATCAAGTCAACGGCAGAGTCATTGCGATGCAGGCTATGGCTAGTGCGATTGCACTTTTGCCTGCTGGCTTGTTGAGTGATAAGATCGGCCGAAAGAAAGTCATCTTGTTTGGAGCCGTTTTTGCAGCCGTCAGTCTTTTACTAAGAGGGGTGCTGACAGCTGAAACACTTCTATTAGCAACTGCTTTTATGACAGGACTTTTTATGGCGTTTATCCAAGTTTCTTCTATTCCACTCCTTGCGGAAAATTCATCTGAAAAAGAACGGGTGCACCTGTTCAGCTTTAACTTTGCTCTTATTATGGTAGCAAACGTAATCGGAAACACATTAGGCGGGACGATGTCTGATTTTTCATAATGTATTTGGCCTCGCCATGTTAACAAGTGTACGAATCACCTTGTTGTTTGGGGCAGCATTATTTTTTATAGCGTTAATTCCAATTTTAAAGATTCGTGAGGAACAAAAAGTCCGCAAAGAGAAAACAGGAGCAAGCTCTCTAGGGAAGTTATTTACGACACATCGTTCCAGTCTGAAAGTGATCGGACTTTTCGCTGTAGCTAACTTATTGATTGGCTTTGGATCTGGTCTCGTTATCCCTTACCTGAATCTCTATTTTACCGACCGCTTTGATGTAAGTTATTCGGTTGTCGGTATTATTCTCTCTTTAGGCCAGGCAATGACGGCGATTGCGCTAATGATCGGTCCAAGTGTCGTGCGAAGAGTGGGTGAAGTAAAAGCGGTGGTCATTTTGCAGCTGTCCTCCTTGCCGTTTCTTCTATTAACTGCCTACACAGAAATATTGTGGGTTGCTGTTATAGGTTTCTTATTTAGGCAGGCATTAATGAATGCAGGGAATCCAATCCAGATGGCATTGATGATGCGGAAGGTAGATGACTCGATGAAAGGTCTTGCTAACTCAGTGGGCCAGATGGTGTTCCAGCTTGGCTGGGCGGTAATGGGTCCTGTTTCAACTACCCTTGTAATGATTCATGGTTCCTACTACGGGTATGCGTATGTATTCACGATCACAGCAAGCCTGTATCTCATCGGTTCGGTCTATTTTTTTCTAGTATTTAGGGAGAAAAAAGAAGCGGAAATATCTTCTTCAAATGTTTCGGCATAAAATCGTTGACAGCTAAAAAACCCGCGTGCTATGATGCATTCATGTAAAAGCGAACGACAACAACTTTATATCTCTTATCGCGAGAGGTGGAGGGACTGGCCCGATGAAACCCAGCAACCACTAAGTCATATGTTGACCTAGAAGGTGCTAATTCCTGCAAAGCATGAGCTTTGGTAGATGAGAGAAGGGATAATGAATTTACGCCTTTCTGTTCATCATAAACAGAAGGGCTTTTTTATTGTGTATGAGTTTGTCGTACGTTAGAGTTAGGAGATCCTCATCCTTTCATGCTTTACTAAATAACTTCAGTAAAGCTTAAAACGTGGTTTGGGATTTATAGAGAAAGTAGGGAGTAATTAATGATTTCACTTCGATCGATTCGTAAACGATTTGAAACGAAGAATGGCACCGTTCATGCCGTCGATGGCGTTGATTTAAATATCGGCGAGGGTGAGATATTCGGTGTGATTGGATATAGCGGCGCAGGTAAAAGTACGTTAATTCGTATGTTAAATATGCTTGAACGTCCAACAGAAGGAGAGGTTGTTGTAGCTGGCAAAAAGCTTTCAGCACTCTCAACAAAAGAATTAAGAAAAGCCCGTCAAGAAATCGGGATGATTTTCCAGCATTTTAATTTGCTTTGGTCGCGTACGGTGCGAGATAATATCGCGTTTCCTCTTGAAATTGCAGGTGTGCCAAAAGCCAAACGTGAACAACGAGTGAATGAGTTAATTGAGCTAGTAGGGCTTAAAGGACGCGGAGACAGCTATCCATCGCAATTGAGCGGCGGACAAAAACAGCGTGTCGGTATTGCACGTGCGCTTGCTAACAATCCTAAGGTGCTGTTATGTGATGAAGCAACATCCGCACTAGATCCTAAGACGACAGATTCGATTTTGGACTTGCTCGTTGATATTAATCAAAAGTTAGGCTTAACGATCGTGCTGATCACACATGAAATGCACGTCATTCGTAAAATTTGTCATCAAGTGGCTGTGATGGAAGCCGGTAAAGTAGTTGAGCAGGGACCGGTGCTAGAAGTATTCCGTAAGCCAAAAGAAGAGATGACGAAGGAATTTGTTAAGCAAATTACAGAGCCTGAAGAAACGACAGATGCGATTAAGCAATTACTCGCAGATCACCCTGAAGGTAAAATTGTTCAGTTAACCTTCGTCGGTGAAGAGGCGGAAAGCCCATTAATTACGCAGCTGATTCGCTCATTTGATATTGAAGTAAATATTGTGCAAGGAAAGATCACGAAGATCCAAGAAGGGTCATACGGGACGTTATTTGTTGCTTTAAACGGAGAGACTGATGAAGTCGAGCGCGCGATTGCCTTTATCCGCAGCAAGAAAGTGGAAGTGGAGGTGATCACGTATGAATGATCAATTTCTAGCTGATGTGAAATGGGACCGCTTATGGGATGCGACGCTTGAAACGCTCTATATGACGTCTATTTCTGTCTTTGCTACATTTGTACTTGGACTCATTTTAGGATTAGTTCTTTATCTGACAGCCAAAGGGAATCTATGGGAGAATTATCTTGTTAACGTGGTGGCAAGCTTTATCGTTAATATTTTTAGATCAATCCCATTTATCATATTAATTGTTTTATTAATTCCATTTACAAGGGCCCTGACAGGTTCGATGCTTGGGGCAAATGCAGCGCTTCCTGCATTAATCATTGGAGCTGCCCCGTTCTATGCGCGTATGGTGGAGATTGCCCTGCGTGAGATCGATAAAGGGGTTATTGAAGCGTCACAATCAATGGGAGCGAGCAACTGGACAATCATTCGGAAAGTTTTAATTCCTGAATCCTTGCCAGCACTTATTTCTGGAATCACCGTTACAGCGATTGCACTTGTCAGCTATACAGCGATGGCAGGGGTCATTGGTGCAGGCGGTCTGGGCCATTTCGCGTACCTAGAAGGATTCCAGCGCAATAACAGCGAGATTACTTTGGTAGCAACAATCGCAATTCTATTGGTCGTTTTTGTGATCCAGTGGATTGGTGATTATTTTACAAATAAAACAGATAAACGGTAGGGGGAAAAGAGAGATGAAAAAGTTTTTAAGCGTAGTAGCAGCTGCAGCATTGTCTGTATCATTAGTGGCATGCGGCGGTGCAGAGGAAGAAACAACAGATAACGAAGCTGGTGAGGGTGCTGAAGGTGAAACAACGACATTAACAGTCGGTGCTTCTGCTGTACCGCATGCAGAAATCCTTGAAGCAGCACAGGAATTGCTTGCTGAAGAAGGCATTGACCTTCAAGTCCAAGTTTTCCAAGATTACATCTTGCCAAACCAAGCGTTACGTGATGGCGACATCGATGTGAACTATTTCCAAACGCCTGGTTATTTAGCAATGCAAATTGATGAGAACGACTATGACTTTGTCAGCGTTGGTGCAGTCCATGCAGAACCAATCGGTGTGTACTCTAAAGAATATTCAAGCCTTGATGAGCTTCCTGAAGGCGCGTCAATTATTATGAGTGATTCAATCAGTGACCACGGCCGTATTCTGCCGATCTTTGAGCGTGCAGGCTTAATTGAGCTAGATGTTGAAGAAGGTCAATTAGCAACAATCGATGATATTTCATCTAATCCGAAGAACTTACAATTTGGTTCAACTCAAGTAGAAGCTCGTATGCTTGCTCCTTCATTTGAAAGCGGCGAGGGTGATGCTGTTGTCATCAACACAAACTACGCTCTTGAGGGCGGAGTAGATATTGAGCAATACGGAATTGCATTTGAAGAAGAAGATGTACTTCAACCTAACCTGATCGTTGTTCGTGCAGAAGATGAAGAGCGTTCAGAAGTACAAAAGCTTTTAGAAGTTCTTCAATCTGAAGAGATCCAAAACTTCATCAACGAAGAGTATAATGGAGCTGTTATTCCTTTAACTGAAGAATAAGATGAAAAACAGATAAAGAGCGCCAAAATGGCGTTCTTTTTTGTATAAATGAATTCCTGAAATCGAATACTACCTTTGAAGTGGATTCAATTTTAGGAGGGATGAATGATGGAACAGCAGCAACAGCAGAACCAAAGTGCAGTTGAGATGGCACTACTTGAATATAAAGAAGGATTAGGACACTTCACAGAGAAGATGCCTGATATTGCTAAGAAATATAATGCGTTCACAGAAGCATGTTTTGCAAAAGGCAAGCTTTCTCAAAAAGAAAAGCAAATGATCGCACTTGGTATTAGTGTATTTTCACAAGATGAGTATTGTATTATTTATCATACAAAAGGATGCCTCGACCAAGGCTGTACTGAAGATGAAATTTTAGAAGCAGTGGGCGTTACAGCAGCATTCGGCGGCGGGGCAGCGATGAGCCAGGCTGTCACTCTTGTCCAAGAAGCAATGACCGACCTTAGCGGCAAAGGCAGTCAGATGCAGCAGTAAATTTTTCAAATATTGGGTCAAGTCGAAAAACGGTGGAAATAAGAGTTATCGTGTTGGTAAGTTTTCTGACAATGGCATAGGTGATCTGATAACCTGTAAAGGAACCTCAGCCTCTTTTTTGCGCTTTGGTCAATTAAAGCGTTCATGTTAAGATACATGTATCAAAAGAGAAGGGATTGATTCATTATCCAGTCATTAGACGCTGCGTATACGAGTGATATGGAAAAGGCAATGCATTCTGCACATGGAGTAGGTTATGAGGAATACAACCGAAGCCTCGATAAAAGAATGGAAATTGAGAGAGCTCGTGATAAAGAATACAAACGCTGCAATGAAATGGTAAGGGAATTCAATCAACACCATCTATAAGTTCTGTTAGGATAGAATAAAATGACATAAGGGAGTGGCCCATAACTGGCGCCGCTCCCTTTGTGTATGAACCAATCTATATTATAATGAAGAATGTTGCGTGAAACGCAATTGTACATACTAGTCTCGTTACCTTGAACTTATGTTGGATTTGTTATAAGATTGTAATGAGAATAGATTGAGAATAATTCGATTTAATCATCGAAATCACACTGCTTGTTATAAGCAAGATAAATTGGAGGTCATAAAGATGTCAGCACCATTCTTAAAAATCGAGAACTTACACGTTTCAATTGAAGGAAAGGAAATTCTTAAAGACTTCAGTATTGAAATTAACGGTGGAGAAATCCACGCAATCATGGGACCAAATGGTACAGGTAAATCAACTTTAGCTTCTGCAATCATGGGTCATCCGAAATATGAAATCACAAGCGGATCTGTAACAATGAACGGTGAAGATGTGCTTGAAATGGAAGTAGACGAGCGTGCACAAGCAGGTCTATTCCTAGCGATGCAATATCCATCTGAGATCAGTGGAATTACAAACGCGGACTTCTTACGTTCTGCTATTAATGCAGGCCGCGAAGAAGGTGATGAGATTTCTCTAATGAAATTCATCCGTAAATTAGATGAGAAAATGGATCTTCTTGAAATGGATCAACAGTTTGCACAGCGTTACTTAAATGAAGGATTCTCTGGCGGTGAGAAGAAGCGTAACGAGATTCTTCAATTAATGATGCTTGAGCCGAAGCTTGCAATCCTTGATGAGATCGATTCAGGTCTAGATATCGATGCACTTAAAGTCGTATCAAAAGGTGTTAATGCAATGCGTGGTTCTGAGTTTGGATGTCTAATCATCACTCACTACCAACGTCTTCTTGACTACATCAAGCCTGATAAAGTACACGTTATGATGCAAGGCCGTATCGTGAAATCTGGTGGTTCTGAATTAGCTGAACGTCTTGAGGCAGAAGGTTACGACTGGATTAAAGAAGAACTTGGCATTGAAGACGAGCGCGTAAACCAAGAAGCTTAAGTCAGTCTAGTTTTATCTGCAGTGCATGATTTGCACAGCAAGAAAAGAAGCAAATGAGCGAATCAACAGTAAAGGGTGGGTATGTATGTCAATCGAGACAAAAGTAACGTTCGACAAAGAACAGATTCAAGCATTCTCGGATGGACGCAATGAGCCGGCATGGCTTAAAGACATCCGTTTAAAAGGAGCAGAGCTATTCGATACGCTTGAGCTCCCTAAACCTGATAAAACAAAAATCGATAAATGGAACTTCACAGCAGCTAACTACAATCTTGCTGAAGTAAAAGCAGCGGACAATGTAGCAGCACTTGCTGAAGGAATCCGTAACTTAGTTGGCGATGAAGATAAAGTAGATAACCTTCTAGCACAGCAAGACGGTTCTACGGTTTATAAGAAGGTCTCAAAAGAGCTGACAGATAAAGGCGTTATTTTCACAGATCTTGCTACTGCAGTAGAAAAGCATGAAGATCTAGTGAAGAAATATCTTTTCGGTGAAGCTGTTCAAATGGATGAAAACCGTCTAACAGCTCTTCACGCTGCATTATTAAACGGCGGTACGTTCATCTATGTGCCTCGTAATGTAGATGTAGAAGTACCGCTTCAAGCTGTATATGCATTTGGTGCAAAGGATGCTGGTTTATACAACCACGTCATCGTCGTAGCAGAAGAGAATAGTTCAGTAACATACGTTGAAAACTATGTTTCGTTATCAGAAGATGAGGCGGTAGCTAATATTGTGGCAGAGGTTTATGCAGCACAAGGCGCAAAAGTAGCGTTCGGTGCAGTTGATAATCTTTCAAGCAATGTAACAACCTATGTAGTACGTCGTGGACACGTTGAGCGCGATGCTCGTCTTGAGTGGGCACTTGGTCAAATGAACGACGGAAATACCGTATCAGAGAACACGACTCATCTTGTAGGTGACGGTTCTTGGGCTGACACTAAGACTGTAACAATCGGTCGCGGCAGCCAAAAGCAAAACTTTACAACACAGATCTTCCATCATGGAAAGCATTCTGAAGGATATATCTTAAAGCATGGTGTTATGCGTGATGCAGCAACAGCCATCTTTAATGGAATTACGAAGATTGAACATGGAGCAACAAAATCAAATGGTGAACAAACTGAGCGCGTTCTTATGCTAAGTGAAAAAGCTCGTGGAGATGCCAACCCAATTCTTCTAATTGATGAAGATGATGTAACGGCAGGTCACGCAGCTTCTGTAGGCCGTATTGATCCGCTTCAAATGTTCTATCTAATGAGCCGCGGTATTCCGCGTAAGGAAGCAGAAAGACTCGTTATTCACGGTTTCTTAGCTCCTGTTGTGTCACAACTGCCGATCGAGTCAGTGAAAGAGCAATTGCGCGAAGCAATTGAAAGGAAAGTTCTGTAATGAATGTAGCTGAGATCAAGAAGCAATTTCCGATTCTTGACCAAAACGTAAACGGCCACCCTCTCGTGTACCTTGACAGTGCAGCGACTTCTCAAAAGCCGTTGTCTGTCATTGAAAAGCTTGATGATTATTATCGTCGTTATAATTCTAATGTACACCGTGGTGTGCATACACTAGGTACGATGGCGACAGATGAATATGAAGGAGCACGTGAGAAGGTTCGTTCGTTTATTAATGCTTCCTCCGCTGAAGAAATTATCTTTACTAGAGGAACAACAACAGCTCTGAACCTTGTTGCCGGAAGTTATGCGAGAAGCAATTTATCGGCTGGAGATGAAATTATCATTACCCCGATGGAGCATCACAGCAACATCATACCGTGGCAGCAAGTGGCTCGTGCAACAGGTGCTACGTTAACGTATTTACCTCTTCAAGCTGACGGAACCATTGATCTTAAAGATGTAGAGGAAACGATCAGCGAGAAAACAAAAATAGTATCGATCATGCAAGTATCAAATGTACTTGGAACGATCAATCCAGTAAAAGAAATTGCTGAGATTGCCCATCGCAACGGGGCTATTATGGTTGTTGACGGGGCACAAAGTGCTCCTCATATGAAAGTTGATGTGCGTGATCTTGACTGTGACTTCTTCGCATTTTCTGGTCACAAGATGGGTGCACCGACTGGAATCGGAGCATTGTATGGTAAAAAAGAGCTTTTAAACAATATGGAACCGATTGAATTTGGCGGAGAAATGATCGACTTCGTTGGACTGCAAGAATCAACTTGGAAAGAGCTGCCTTGGAAGTTTGAAGGCGGGACTCCGATTATTGCAGGAGCGATCGGCCTCGGTGCTGCGATTGATTTTCTAACTGAGATCGGTCTTGATGAAATAGAAAAGCATGAACATGAACTAGCAGAGTACGCACTTGAGCGCTTGTCAGAAGTAGATGGCATGACTATTTATGGACCAAAACATCGTGCAGGACTTGTTACTTTTAATTTAGATGATGTACACCCGCATGATGTTGCAACTGTTCTAGATGCGGAAGGAATTGCTGTTCGCGCAGGTCATCACTGTGCTCAGCCGCTTATGAAATGGCTGGATGTAACTGCAACGGCTCGTGCAAGCTTCTATATTTACAATACAAAAGAAGATATTGATACCCTTGCAGAGAGCTTAGTAAAAACAAAGGAGTACTTCGGAGATGTCTTTTAATAACCTTGATACCTTGTATCGTCAGGTGATTATGGATCATTATAAAAACCCGCGTAACCGTGGTGAGTTTGATGGTGACACACTGACAGTCAACATGAACAACCCGACATGTGGAGATCGTATACAGATTCAAATGAAGTTAGAGGACGATCGTATTTCTGAAGCGAAGTTTGTAGGAGAAGGCTGTTCAATCAGCCTTGCTTCTGCATCGATGATGACTCAAGCTGTTAAAGGATTAACAGCAGAAGAAGCCATCGCAATGTCTGAGATTTTCTCAAACATGATGCTTGGCAAAGAATACGATGAAGATCGTTTTGATTTAGGTGATATTGAAGCTCTTCAAGGGGTTTCAAAGTTCCCAGCGCGAATTAAATGTGCAACTCTTGCATGGAAAGCAATGGAGAAGGGCCTAAACGAAAAAGAATAACGGCTTAGCCTTTTGCAAAAAGGGGTAAGCAACTATCTAAGGAGGGTTTCCGACATGGCTAAAAAAATGCCTGATATCGGTGAATACAAATACGGGTTCTCGGATCGTGACGTATCCATCTTCCGTTCAAAGCGTGGTTTAACTCGTGAGATCGTAGAAGAAATTTCACGTATGAAAAAAGAGCCGCAATGGATGCTTGATTTCCGTTTGAAGTCATTAGAACAATTCTATAAAATGCCTATGCCTCAGTGGGGCGGAGATTTATCTGAACTTAACTTTGACGAAATTACGTACTACGTAAAGCCGTCTGAGAAGTCTGAGAAATCTTGGGATGAAGTTCCTGAAGAAATCAAAAACACATTTGATAAGCTTGGAATTCCAGAAGCTGAGCAAAAATATCTTGCAGGTGTATCTGCACAGTATGAATCTGAAGTTGTTTACCACAACATGAAAGAAGATTTAACTGAGCTAGGTATTCTTTTCACAGATACAGATACAGCACTTCGTGAACACGAAGAGATCTTTAAAGAGCACTTCGGTACAATTATCCCTCCATCTGATAACAAATTTGCAGCATTAAATTCTGCTGTATGGTCTGGTGGTTCATTTATCTACGTGCCAAAAGGTGTTAAAACGGATACGCCTCTTCAAGCGTACTTCCGTATCAACTCAGAGAACATGGGTCAATTCGAGCGTACGTTGATCATTGCTGATGAAGACAGCTCTGTACACTATGTTGAAGGTTGTACAGCACCTGTTTACTCAACAAACTCACTTCATAGTGCGGTTGTTGAAATCATCGTTAAAAAGAACGCATACTGCCGTTACACAACGATCCAAAACTGGGCGCCTAATATCTTCAATCTAGTAACTAAGCGTGCGGTAGCAGATGCTGGTGCAACAATGGAATGGGTTGATGGTAACATCGGTTCTAAATTAACGATGAAGTATCCAGCTGTTGTAATGCGCGGTGAAGGTGCAAAAGGTACGATCCTTTCAATCGCTATTGCGGGTAAAGGACAACACCAAGATGCGGGTGCAAAAGTTCACCACTTAGCGCCAAACTGTTCATCAACAATCGTTTCAAAATCAATCTCTAAACACGGCGGTAAAGTAACGTACCGTGGTATCTGTCACTTCGGACGCCGCTCTGAAGGGTCTAAATCAAAAATCGAGTGTGATACGCTTATCATGGATAACGAATCAACTTCTGATACGATTCCATACAATGAGATCTTAAATAACAACATCACACTTGAGCATGAAGCTACGGTATCAAAGGTATCTGAAGATCAACTCTTCTACTTGATGAGCCGCGGTATTTCTGAGCAAGAAGCAACAGAAATGATCGTAATGGGCTTCATCGAGCCATTTACAAAAGAACTTCCAATGGAATATGCCGTTGAAATGAACCGTCTGATCAAGTTCGAGATGGAAGGTTCAATCGGTTAAGGATTGGATAATGAATGATACGTGCTATGCACGTTGCGAAAAGCGAATCCATCATGGATTCGCTTTTCTTTTCTACATATATGGCATGGGTTTGCGGGACACGCGGGGCAGCCGACAGGCAACCGGCGCAATTACTGCCTGAACCGACGCAATCGCCTCGCGCTAGAACCCGCCACACAGCTCGCAGCACCCATATCGATCTTCTTAAAAAGGAAGGTGAGTTCATTGATCTACATTGGATTAGCTGGCTGGGGAGACCATGATGACTTATATGAGGGGACCCCTAGCAACCAAAAGCTTGAAACGTATGCTAGTTTCTTTCCTGTCGTTGAATTAGACTCTTCTTTTTATGCTGTTCAGCCGCTTCGCAACATGGAGAAATGGGCAAGAGTGACGCCGTCTTCTTTTAAATTTGTCGTAAAAGCCTATCAAGGCATGACAGGTCATCAGAAAAGCTCAGATCCGTTTGAATCGAGAGAAGAAATGTTTGCGGCCTTTAGAGCCTCGCTTGAGCCGCTTCAAAAAGCAGGGAAGCTTGCGATGGTTCTATGTCAGTTTCCTCCTTGGTTTGATTGTAAGAAAGAGCATGTGGCGTATTTACGTTATGTAAAAGAGCAGCTAAAGGATATTCCATGTGCACTCGAATTTCGGAATCAGACATGGTTCACCTCAGATATGAAAGAGAGAACTCTTTCCTTTATGAAAGAAGAAAATTGGATTCACAGCATCTGTGATGAGCCGCAAGCAGGCGTAGGCTCTATCCCTGCTGTTTTGCAGGCGACAAATAAAGAAGCGACATTAATTCGCATGCACGGCCGCAACCGTCATGGCTGGAATGATCCAGGCAACGGAAAGTGGCGTGATGTTCGGTACTTGTATCAGTATAAGGAACACGAGTTAAAAGAATGGCAAAAGAATCTCTCCCAGCTCGAAAAAGAATCGAAGACGATCTATATGATCTTCAATAATAATTCAGGCGGCGATGCTGCAGGAAATGCACAAGAGATGATCTCGATGCTTGATATTGAATACACAGGCCTTGCCCCTAGACAATTGGACTTATTTTCGGAATAATATAGTAAAATTAATTAAAGACAGAAATAAAGGAAGGTTCCTTTTATGGAGTGGATATTGCTCGTTATTGTTGGGCTGGTTGCAGGCACATTTGGAAGCTTACTCGGGCTTGGCGGGGGAATTATTGTCGTACCGGCCTTATTATTATTAAGTTCCACAGTCGGTATATTAGCAGGAGTCACACCGCAAGTAGCGGTTGGAACCTCGCTGTTAATCATGATTTTTACAGGCTTATCATCAACTCTTGCGTATATTAAACAGAAGAAAGTTGATTATAAGAGCGGCCTGCTCTTTTTTCTTGGAAGCGGACCGGGTGCACTTATTGGGGTCTGGTTAAACCGTTACCTTGAAGTGGAGCCATTTTTAATTTATTTTGGCTTATTTATGATTGTGGTGGCGATTGTATTAATCATAAGGCCATATTTAAAGCCGATCCCGTTATCTGAAAAAGGGGTTAAGCGTACATATGTAAACGATCTTGGTGAGTCATTTGAATATGGTTACCGGCCGGCTGTTGCCATTTCAATTGCGTTTGTTGTTGGTATGTTATCCGGACTTTTCGGTATTGGCGGTGGTTCGTTAATGGTGCCGGCAATGATTATGTTATTTCATTTTCCACCTCATATGGCAGTGGCTACGTCGATGTTTATGATTTTGCTCTCAGCGATAACAAGCTCGGTTTCACATATTGTACTTGGTAATGTGAACTGGCTGTATGCTCTTGCGTTAATTCCTGGAGCCTATCTTGGGGGAATAGCTGGGGCTGCAATTAATAAACGATTATCCAGTAATGCGTTGTTAATAGCGTTTCGTATCTTTTTAATCATTGCCGCTATACGATTGATTTACCAAGGGGTTACAGGAGCATAGGGAGGAGGAAACGATGTCAGTAGAGAGAATTACGATTTATCATACAAATGATATTCATAGCGGTTTTGATACATGGGCGAAGCTTGTTGCCTACATAAAGCAGCATAAGGATCCTAACAGTTTATATGTCGATTTGGGCGACCATGCAGATAGAAGTCATCCAATTACAGAAGCGACAAGCGGTGCTGGGAATGTATCTCTTTTAAATGAGGCAGGGGTGGAGTATGCAACCATCGGCAATAATGAAGGAATTACCTTCTCGCATGACGAGCTTGATGCTTTATATACGAATGCCCAGTTTCAGGTGTTAATCAGCAATTTATTTACTGCTGAAGGCAAGCGGCCGCGCTGGACAAAGCCCTATGCCATCCACCAAACGAAAAATGGGGTGAAAATTGCTTTGATCGGGGCTACTGCTCCTTTTAAGCAATTTTATCATCAGCTGGACTGGAAAATTACTCCGCCGATTGAGGCGATTAAACAGTGTGTAGAGGAAGTAAGAGACAAGGTAGATGTTGTCATTGTCTTATCGCACTTAGGCTTGTTTCGTGATGAGGAACTGGCTGAAGTAGTTGAAGGAATTGATGTGATCTTAGGGGCACATACTCATCATGTTCTTGAAAAAGGGAAACGACGTTACGGCACGTTAATTGCACAAGCTGGCAAGCACGGTGCGTATCTTGGAAAAGTAACGATTGATGTCGATCTTAAAACAAAAACCGTCGCAGCCGATGAGGCTGAATTGATTGATCCGGCTTCATTAGTGGAAGAAGATGATGCGACGCTTGCTTTGTTGGATCAATTAAATCAAGACTCAGAAACAGCCTTAGCCAAACATATTGCCAATCTTCCTAGAGTGTTGCCTGTTTCATGGCAAGAAGAGTCAGAGGCCTCGCAAATCCTTTGTGATGCCTTAACTGAATGGTGCAAAGAAGAGATTGGAATGATGAATGCAGGCGTTCTTCTTGAAACATTTACAGAAGGTCCTGTGACGATGCAGGATGTCCATAGATCGTGTCCGCATCCGATTAATCCCTGTGTTGTGGAATTAACAGGAGCAGCCCTTAGAAGCACCATTATCCGTTCTTTTAGTACAGAGATGAGGACATTGGCTTTAAAGGGATTTGGCTTTCGAGGCAAAGTATTAGGACGGATGATTTTTACTGGGATTGAAGTGGAGCTTGATAAGTATGAACAAGTGACTGAGGTCCTTATTTTAGGCAAGCCGCTTGATCTTAACCAAACCTATACGATTGCAACGCTTGATATGTATACGTTTGGCCACCTCTATCCGGCCATTGCAGATGCAAAAAAGAAAACCTACTATATGCCAGAGCTTTTGCGGGACGTTCTTAGTTGGAAGCTAGGACAAATTTGGGCATAACTGATGCTCACCCATTCCTTTGAAAGGTCATATCGTAATAAGGAAAACGGATGACTGGATTTGAAAAAGGAGTGGAGTAAAATGCTTGAAATGACACCTATTACTATCGAAGGAGAGACGTTTATAGCGGTCACTTTAAAGCTGCCGAAAACCAATTTTATGGCTGTCACAAATGATGTCGGCTATATTATGTGCGGAGCGCTTGATGTCGGGTTGTTAAACGCTAAGCTGAAAGAACGTAAAATCGTAGCGGGCAGGGCAGTAGGTGTGCGAACAATTGAACAGCTGCTAGAGGCCCCTCTTGAGTCAGTAACGCTTGAAGCTGAAGAGCTCGGAATTACCGTGGGAACGACAGGGAAAGAGGCTTTATTGAAAATGAAATACGATTCATAGAAGAAAGCCCTCTAATCGGCCGCTGATAAAAAGCAGCCGATCAAGGGCTTTTTATTTTTGTCACAGAGGGTTGTTCACAAATAGGCAGGCATGCGGTACACTTTGTTATAGTTGCGTGTTAAATACACAAGAATCAAGGTGAACGACTATGAGGTTAGTTTCTGTTAAGCATGTAGAGTCTGGAGCAACGCTCGGCCGGGATATTTATAATGACAGCGGCCAGATCTTGCTTTTTAGGGGAGTTGCCCTGACAGATCGTCTAAAAGCCCGTCTTGTTGGTATGGGAATCTATTATATCTACATAGAAGATGAGATGACAGAAGATGTTGTCATTGAATCAGTGATTCGTGAGGATACTAGGCACAAGGCGGTTCAAACGATTAAAGAAGAGTTCAAAGCGATAAGTGTGGAAACAAAGCTCAACAAAACGATTAATTTGGACCATCTCAGCAAGAGCTTTACATCAGTTATTGATTCCCTTTTAAAAGATATTAAAGAAAATCAAGATGCGCTTGCAATGCTGCAGGAAGCTTATGTGCATGACAACTACATATTTACCCATTCGTTAAATGTGACGGTCTACACGTTAGGTCTTGCGATGAAGCTCGGTTATTCATCGAAGAAATTAAATGAAATCGGGGTCGGTGCCTTACTGCATGACGTCGGTAAAGTGTCAGTTCCGCTTGAGGTTTTAAATAAACCAGGCCGATTAAATGATGATGAATATGAAATCATCAAGACGCATGCGATGGCAGGCTATGATATGCTGCGGGGAGTCCCGAATATTCCTCTTTTGGCTGCTCACTGTGCACTGCAGCATCATGAGCGCATAGATGGAAGCGGGTATCCTCGTAGGTTAAAAGGCGAACACATTCATCAGTATGCTAAAATTATTGGCATTGCCGATGTATTTGATGCGGTCACTTCTCATCGTGTCTATAGAAAACCGATGCTGCCTCATGAAGGGCTTGAACTGCTTTATTCCGGGGCAGGCCAGATCTTCGACAAAAAGCTTGTGGAAACGTTTCGTGAAACCATTTCGATTTATCCAATCGGCCTCACGGTAAAATTAAGTGACGGGCGTATGGCGATTGTGGTCAAACAGAACAAACAAATGAGCACCCGCCCTGTAGTACGCGTATTTAACGAGAATGGGCAGCGAATTAAACATTATTATGATATTGATTTAATGGATTATTTAGATGTGACGATCGTGGAAACAGAAGCAACACTTGCAAGCGTAAAATAAAGGAGTTGAACATAAATGGACCAATATCTTGCTTTATGTGAGCATGTTTTAAAAAATGGTGAAACAAAATCAGATCGTACGGGGACAGGCACGATTAGTACGTTTGGCTATCAGATGCGATTCGATCTAGCGGAAGGATTTCCGGCACTGACGACGAAAAAGCTTCACCTTCGTTCGATCATCCATGAATTATTGTGGTTCTTAAAAGGTGATACCAATATTGGATACCTTAAAGAAAATAACGTTCGAATCTGGAATGAATGGGCCGACGAAAATGGCGATCTAGGACCTGTTTATGGTAAGCAATGGCGTTCATGGGAAGGCGCAAATGGCAAAGTAGTTGATCAAATCTCTGAGTTGATCGAACAAATTAAACATAATCCGGATTCTAGAAGGCTGATTGTCAGTGCCTGGAATCCAGCAGAAATTGATGAAATGGCGCTTGCTCCTTGCCACTGTTTGTTCCAATTTTACGTAAATGATGGCAAGCTTTCCTGCCAGTTATATCAGCGCAGTGCCGATATTTTCTTAGGCGTGCCTTTTAATATTGCTTCATATGCGCTGTTGACGATGATGATTGCTCAAGTAACAGATCTTGAGCCAGGTGAGTTTGTTCACACATTTGGAGATGCTCACATCTATTCGAACCATGTTGAGCAAGTAAAGCTTCAGTTAACAAGAGAACCAAGAGCACTTCCTAAAATGAAAATCAATAAAGAAGTGAAATCGATCTTTGACTTTACAATTGAAGACTTTGAGTTAACAGATTATGATCCGCATCCGCATATTAAAGGCGAGGTATCTGTATGATTTCCTATATTGTAGCGATGGATAACAAGCGTACAATCGGAGCAAATAACGATCTTCCTTGGCATCTGCCTGCTGATTTAGCTCATTTTAAGAGAGTGACATCAGGGCATACCATTGTGATGGGGCGTAAAACATATGAATCGATCGGCCGTCCTCTTCCAAAGCGCAGAAATGTGATCTTAACGAGAAATAGAGATTTCAACGCAGAGGGCTGTGAGGTCGTTCATCAATTAGAAGAAGTATTAGACATCGCCAAACAAGAAGAGGAATGTTTCATTATAGGTGGGGCCGAATTATTCAAGCTGTTTTGGGCTGATACTGACCGCCTGTACATTACTCATATTGACGAAACCTTTGAGGGGGATACATTTTTTCCAGAGATAAAAGAAAGTGAGTGGGAAAAGGTCTCTGAGGAGGCAGGTAAAGTGGATGAGAAAAACCGCTATCCTCATACGTTCTGTACGTATGAGCGTAAAAAGTAATCAAGCATAAATAAATAGAAGTCAATTTGTCCCCCTTTGCTGCATATAGTTTTTGCAAAGGGGGTTTTCAACATGAGATTCGGCAAACGATCGAGACCCCGGAAAGGTCCCTTGCCATTTCGTTATGTACTGCTCTTATCCTTTTTAATCTTTGTTATTTTAACCGTCCAAGGCCTTTGGATCATTGAGAAAGGAATCAGACCGACACTTGTTCATATTGCCACAACAGAAACGAGAGTCATTGCAACAAAAGCGATAAACGATGCGGTATCTAAAAAGATCGCATCAGATCTTAATCAAGAAGAGCTGTTTATTCGGGATGCTGATAATACGATTCAATTTAATACGCAAATGTACAACCGTATTCTCTCAGAAGCAACAAACCGCGTACAGCGCCATTTAAAGGCGGTCGAACAAGGCGAGGCGTTTGATGTTTCGTTTGATAATGAAGAGGCTGTCACCTCAGACGGGGGAATAATTTATACGATTCCGTTAGGGCAGGCAACAAATAATGCCTTACTTGCTCATCTAGGACCGCAAGTACCTGTTCGTTTTTCAGCGATTGGGGATGTGAAAACGGATTTAAATTTAAAAACATTCAACACAGGCATTAATAATACGACGATGTCTGTCAATTTTGATGTCGTGGTTGATGTAAAGATTGTTATTCCTTTTGCTACAAATACAGAAGCGATTAAGACGACAATTCCAGTTGGCCTCATTAACATTCAAGGAGAAGTTCCTGAATACTACGGCGGGAACGGCGGCAGCATGATTATACCAGCACCTGGTAATACCTTAGGCGGTGGCGATAATTAACATTGTCAACCTTGTAAAACTATGATAAGATAATTCGGCAAACTTAATATGAAGTTGCCTCATCAACATGGTGGGGTAGAGGCGCGAATGCAGATAAGTACACACTTGGAGGATGACAACGTAGAGAAGTGTGAAAAGGATCATTTGCCGAAGTGGAAAAGAGGAGTCAGACCTTTTCTGCTGGGGTTGCATTGAAGAAGTGTAACACTGTCACAGTCAATAGACTGTGGAGAACTACTGTTGTGATGGGGATACCTGTGCTTATTAAGCCGATAATGGGTAGCCATTATCGGCTTTTTTTATACTCTTTTATCCGAGTATAGGATGCATCCCTGTATCAACAAACTCAAAAAAGGGGGATGGACCGAATGGAAGGTTCAATTTTATCGCTGCTGCCACCGATTCTAGCACTTGCGATGGTTATCTTAACTAGACGCGTGCTATTGTCACTTGGTGTCGGTATTATCGTCGGTGCACTAATGTTAAACGGGTATAATCCTGTTGATAGTGTAGCTGAAATTGTATCAATTGTTGCGGCAATCTTTGTCGCAGACGGCGCTATTAATGATTGGGAACTTTATATTATCTTTTTCCTATTACTGCTTGGTATGATGGCGGCGCTCGTTACTCGTTCAGGAGGGAGCCGTGCGTTTGGAGAATGGGCATTAAAGCGTGTCAAAACTCGTGTTGGCGCACAGCTTGTAACAGTCATGTTAGGGATTATTATCTTTATCGATGATTATTTCAACAGCTTAACAGTAGGTAACGTGTCTAGACCATTAACAGACCGTCACCGTGTATCTCGTGCAAAACTTGCTTACCTGGTTGACTCTACAGCAGCACCTATGTGTGTTATCGCACCGGTATCAAGCTGGGGAGCATACATCATTACGATTATTGCCGGCATTTTAGCTACACATGGTGTGACGCAGTATGAAGGCTTACAAGCGTTCATGCTGATGGTTCCGATGAACATTTATGCACTAGTTGCGATCGGGCTGGTTCTAGCGGTTGTATTCTTTAAGCTTGATTTTGGAGCAATGAGAGTACATGAAGAGCGTGCATTGAAAACTGGGGAGCTTGTTGACCCTGATTCTGGTGCGATTCCAGGAGATCAAGAAGACCTTAAAGTTAGTGATAAAGGCCGTGTCGGCGATCTTGTATGGCCGATTGTTGCCTTAGTTTTAGGAACAGTTGCTTTTATGATTATTACAGGTATTCAAGCATCAGAAGGTGCCGCAACGATTCTTTCTACATTTGAAAATACGGATGTAGCATCATCATTATTATATGGTGGTATCATCGGTTTTGCAGTGGCTCTAGTGCTTAATATTGTTAAGAAAACCGAAGCAAGTGACCTTGGTGCAACGATTTGGGCCGGGATTAAATCAATGCTTCCGGCGATTTATATTTTACTATTTGCATGGACGATTATTTCAATCATCGGCGACTTAGGAACAGGTCAATATCTAGCTTCTCTTGTAGATGGTAATATTCACCCAATGTTCTTACCTGCAATCCTCTTCTTAATTGCTGGATTTGCAGCATTTTCAACGGGTACATCTTGGGGTACATTCGGGCTGCTTCTTCCTATTGCTGGAGAGATGGCCGCTGTTATTGATATCACAATGATGCTTCCAATGCTTGCAGCCGTTCTTGCTGGAGCGATCTTTGGAGATCACTGTTCACCAATTTCAGATACGACAATCCTATCTTCTACAGGAGCAGGAAGTCATCATATTGACCATGTAGTCACGCAGCTTCCGTATGCGATTGTGGCAGCCGTTATTACATTGATTTCCTACCTAGTACTAGGTGGAACAGGAAGTGTCATCTTAACGCTTGTGACAGCTCTTGTATTATTAGTAATCACAGTTCTTATATTGAAAAAGTTATCAACACCGATCGAGTCCTAAAGAAAAGGCTTCTGCTGCCAAGCAGAAGCCTTTTTTGGATCATATTGCCTAATTCCTATACAATTTTTGAGAAAACCTTCGAAAAATGTGACAATTTCCTTAAAATTATTTTGACAAACATCTAGTAAATCATTATAATCAAAAAGTGAATAGTCAGATAACTCTAAAAAATGGAGGGGTTACAAAAACGGATACTACTACACGTTGATGCGCTAAATAGACTTGTTGAAATAATTGTCAAATAATTTTGATGGAAAATATTTTTAGTGCGGCTACTATTTACAGAATCTTTTGAATACAATTTAAGGAACTTAGTTCACAACAGAGAGGAGTTATCGACGATGGCTAGAGAGCAATGGGGAACACGAGCAGGATTTATTTTAGCGGCGATCGGTTCAGCAGTCGGTTTGGGTAACATTTGGCGTTTCCCTTATGTAGCGTATGAAAATGGTGGGGGGGCATTCTTTTTACCTTATCTTTTTGCACTATTAACAGCGGGAATTCCGCTACTTATTATGGAGTTTACATTAGGTCACAAGTATCGTGGCTCTGCACCGCTTTCATATGCTAGGTTAAACAAAAAAGCCGAATGGATCGGCTGGTGGCAGGTAGCGATTGCCTTTGTTATTTCCACTTACTATGCAGTTATTATTGCTTGGGCGATTGCCTACACGTATTTTGCTTTCAATCAAAGCTGGGGAGAAGATACCGGCGGATTTTTAATGGGAGAGTACTTGCAGCGTATTGACTTATCAGGCGGTGCGTTAGGTGAAGTTGGTTCCCTTGTACCGGGTGTATTCATTCCGTTATTAGTTGTATGGGCCGTAACGCTCGGCGTATTATTTAAAGGGGTTAAACGCGGTATTGAAATGGCCAACCGTATCTTTATCCCGATGTTACTTGTCATGTTCTTATTAATTGTTATTCGCGCGTTAACGCTTGAAGGAGCAATGGTTGGTTTAGATGCATTCTTTGCACCAAACTGGAGCGAGATCATGTCCCCTGGTGTATGGGTTGCAGCTTACGGACAAATCTTCTTTAGTTTATCGATTGCCTTTGCGATCATGATCACCTACTCAAGTTATCTTGGGAAGAAATCAGATATTAACAACAATGCCTTTATTACAGGCTTTAGTAACTCGAGCTTTGAGTTATTAGCAGGTATCGGGGTTTTCGCAGCATTAGGTTTCATGGCGACAGCATCTGGTGTCGGCGTTGATGAAGTAGCAAGTGCAGGGATTGGGCTAGCCTTTGTGGTCTTCCCAGAGATCATTAATACATTCCCTGGCATGAATGCATTTTTCGGAGTCTTATTCTTCGGATCTTTAGTGCTTGCAGGTTTATCTTCACTTATCTCAATTGTGGAGACATTTGTAGCAGGGATTCAAGATAAGTTTAAAGTATCTCGTACAAAAGCCGTTGCGTTTGGGGGCGGATTATCAGCCTTGATTTCATTGCTTTTTGCGACACAAGGCGGGTTGTTCTTCCTAGATACAGCAGATTACTTCATTAACCAATTTGGTGTAGCATTAGCTGGTCTTGTATCTGTTATTGCCGTATCATGGTTCATCCGTAAGCTTCCTGAATTACAAAGTCATGCAAACGGTGTTTCTGACTTTAAAACAGGCTTATGGTGGAAAGTATGCTTAAGCATTATCACGCCGATTGTTCTTGGTTACATGGCGATTCAAAATACGATTACAAATATCACATCTAATTACGAAGACTATCCAACATCGCTTGTTGTGAGCTGGGGCTGGGTAGTAGCAATCGGAGCGATTGTCATTGGATTCGTCTTTGCGGCATTCAAATGGCAGAAGAACGACCTTGATGTTCCGGCAGACTCAAATGATAAAGGAGCTGAGCTATAATGAGTACAGGCGCAATTGTTATGATGCTTGTCGGCATGTTGATTATTTGGGGCGGTATGGCTCTAAGTATTGCAAATGCAGTTAGAGTAGCTAAGCAGAAAAAAGCTTCTTCTTAAAAAGTACAAAAAATAAGGAGTCAGCATAAGCTGGCTCCTTATTTCTTCTTTTTGCGGTCTTGATACGCTTTACGCTCCCATTGCTTTAGGGAAGGGAATGGATCAAATGACCACTCAGTAAAGCCGTTATCTCTATACATACCATAATGAAGATGCGGCGGGAATTTGCCTTGGGTGCCGGGCTTACCGTAACCCGAGCTTCCGCAGTAACCAACCACATCGCCAGGAGACACAATGCTTCCTTCTTCAATTCCTTTCTCAAAGCCGCTTAAATGAGCGTAGTAATGATACACATTATCTAAGTCGCGAATACCGATACGCCAGCCGCCGTACATATTCCATCCTTTAACTTCTACTTTTCCGTAAGCTGTAGCACGCACTGGCACATTATAACCGGCAAAAATATCTGTTCCTTCATGGATCCGCCTTCCGCCCCAACCTCTGCGGTCCCCCCATGTGTTTTTGTAGCTGTAATTATAATTGAGAGGGATAGGGAACGCATGATCATCTAAATCAAGTGTTCCAAAATGCTCATACACAGCTGCATGACCGTGGATAATAGAAACAGACTGCTCGCGCTGGTAATAATCCCATAAAGCAATTCTAAAGTCATCTTCGTCAAATCCGTATTGTTCTAAGTAATGAGCAAATGTGTAAAGAACATCTTCATCGTCTGTTGGACTCGCGACGCCATCACCGTTTCCATCTAACCCTATACCATTAAATAAACTAATGGATAACGGATCTGTGTCTTCTTTATTTGGGTTGATCGGACCTGCCCATATTTCCGGATCATAAAAGATAGAAATAAATCCTTCTTCCCTCGGTCGGTCACGCTGAGCACGGCGCAGTCCACGCTCATACGTATCAACTGCAGCTAAATAATGCCACGGGACTTGGGTAATGGCCTCCATTTTTTGATACAGCTCCATCCGTGCATTGAATATTTCTTCTTGTGACATTTCTTCGGTCGTATTTGCTAAAGTAATCTGCGGAGCAGAACTGATTATAAATAAGGTCAGCATAAGTATTTGTAAAAACCGTTTAGCTCGTTTCACTTTATTCCCTCCTCTAGGAATTCTCTTCTTCTCTAGTGTGCAAAGTTTTTAGAGAAAAATATGAGTGAATCAATGGAAATTTCGAGCGATAGTTTGGTCATTTGGGAATAATCATGATAAAGTATAGAAAGATAAATGCAGCGAGGTTTGTCGATTTTCGTATGCAGAATATGGGAAAGCGGATGGAGTGAATAGCATGGCAAAGAAAGAAGAACATTTACGTAAGCCGGAGTGGCTGAAAATAAAATTAAACACAAATGAGACTTACACTGGTCTAAAGAAGATGATGCGCGAGAAAAATCTACATACAGTCTGTGAAGAAGCGCGTTGTCCAAATATCCATGAATGCTGGGCTGTTCGTAAGACGGCTACATTTATGATCTTAGGGGATGTATGTACACGTGCCTGCCGTTTCTGTGCCGTTAAAACAGGTCTTCCTAATGAACTTGACCTGCAAGAGCCGGAACGTGTAGCAGATTCTGTAGAAATGATGGGATTAAAGCATGCCGTTATTACAGCTGTCGCTCGTGATGATTTAAAAGACGGAGGGGCGGCTGTGTTTGCTGAAACCGTTCGTGCCGTACGCCGTAAAAATCCATTCTGTACGATTGAAGTACTGCCATCTGATATGTTAGGTAATTTTGATAGCCTGAAGACGTTAATGGATGCGAAACCGAATATTATGAACCATAATATTGAAACGGTTCGCCGCCTGTCGCCAAGAGTTCGCGCACGTGCAACGTATGACCGTACATTAGAGTTCTTGCGCCGCGCTAAAGAAATGAACCCAGATATCCCTACAAAATCAAGCCTGATGATCGGTCTTGGTGAAACAAGAGAAGAGATTATTGAAACAATGGATGATCTTCGTGCCAACAACGTGGATATCATGACTATTGGACAATACCTTCAACCGACGAAAAAGCATTTAAAAGTACAAAAGTATTACACACCAGAAGAATTTGCTGAATTTAAAGAGATTGCTCTTGAAAAAGGCTTCAGCCACTGTGAATCTGGTCCGCTTGTACGCTCTTCATACCATGCCGATGAGCAGGTAAACGAAGCCCAGGTAAGAGAAGAAGCGAACAAAGTAGCAAAAACACATAATTAATGAGGAAAGAGCGCTGCGGCGCTCTTTTCTATTTGATTGCCAGTGGATAGGGGCGAGGGCGTGCCGGGGAGAAATTGGCGCAATTCTAAGGAAACTAGTGACAATTATATTTAAAAGGAATATAAATAACGTTCACACTGATGCAATTCAATTCAATTGACGCAATAAATATGGCAATAAGAACAATCAGTAACTGCATCGACGCAATAAAAAGTGGAATAGGCGCAATAAACAATGAGAAGCAGTCAAATAATAAGTCAGAAACCGCCGTGTATTCTCTCTTGACAAGTCGGAATAGTGTGAATATTATTGAAGCAATACGTACTACTATTAAAAAGACGAAGTCAATGGGGGAATAAAGATGAGTGAAGAGAATCATTTCAGGCCGGAAACATTAGCTATTCATGCTGGACAAGAGATTGATCCAACCACGTTTTCACGCGCGGTTCCGCTTTACCAAACAACCTCTTATGGATTTAAAGACACAGATCATGCTGCAAATTTATTCTCGCTAAGTGAATTTGGAAATATTTATACACGCTTAATGAACCCGACTACCGATGTATTTGAAAAAAGAGTAGCCGCACTTGAAGGCGGGGCAGCGGCTCTTGCGACTGCTTCAGGACAGGCGGCAATTACGTACTCTATTTTAAATATTGCTGAGGCTGGAGATGAAATAGTGTCGGCCGCCAGTTTATACGGGGGTACATATAATTTATTTTCAACAACATTACCGAAGCTTGGCATCAAGGTTCATTTTGTTGACCCGACTGATCCTGCTAACTTTAAAGCAGCTATCACTGATAAAACAAAAGCCATCTATGCAGAGACGGTAGGGAATCCAAAAGGAGATGTGCTAGATATTGAGGCAGTGGCTCATATTGCTCATGAGCACAATCTTCCTCTCATAGTCGATAATACCTTCCCAAGTCCATACTTACTGCAGCCAATTAAGCATGGTGCGGATATTGTTGTTCATTCTGCCACAAAATTTATCGGTGGCCATGGTACTTCAATTGGCGGGGTGATCGTAGACAGTGGAAAGTTTGATTGGACAAAAACAGATAAGTATCCTGGGCTTACGACGCCGGATCCTAGTTATAACGGCGTCGTCTACACAGAAGCCGTTGGTCCAATTGCTTATATTATAAAAGCACGAGTACAGCTTCTTCGGGACTTAGGGGCATCTATTGCACCGTTTAACTCATTTTTACTTCTGCAAGGGCTAGAAACCCTTCATTTACGAATGAAGCAGCATAGTGAAAATGCGTTGGAGACAGCAAGATTTCTTGAGGCGCATCAGTCAGTTGACTGGGTTTCTTACTCTGGGTTAGAATCTCATTCCTCCTATGACCTCGCTCAAAAATATTTGCCAAAAGGTCAGGGAGCCATTTTAACATTCGGATTAAAAGGTGGAGTAGAGGCTGGGAAGAAGCTTATTCATTCGGTTGAATTGTTCTCACACCTAGCTAATGTAGGGGATTCAAAATCACTGATTATACACCCGGCTAGTACGACTCATCAGCAGTTAACAGAAGAAGAACAGCTCGCAGCAGGAGTGACACCTGGAATGATTCGTCTTTCAATCGGAACAGAAGCGATTGAAGACATTTTAGGCGATCTTGGCCAAGCGATTGAAAAAAGCCAGCAATAAGAATAGAGCAGCTCCTGAGTTAGGGAGCTGCTCTATTTTGGGTTTAGAGTAAAGGCTGGCGCTATTATTAGCCGAAGTGATACATATACGCTTGCTACAGACGCATATAACGTTTGATTAGGCGCAATTAAACTACATCGGCGCAATCAAGCCGGCAAGTAACGCAATAAGGCGAGAGAGGAGAGCAATGGCTGTATACATTGACGCATAAAAGGCTTGAATATATACAATCTTCTCTTCCCCTTATTTTACCGCAAGCCAGCCCACTCACCTCCGCTTTTCGTGTCTAGCTTCGGCTCGTTGTCCTGCGGGAAATAACGGTGCATCGAATGAAGACAAAAAGCGTCTTCATATCGCTGCCCCTTATATTTCCGCAAGCCAGCCCACTCGCCTCCGCTTTTCGTGTCTAGCTTCGGCTCGTTGTCCTGCGGGAAATAACGGTGCATCGAATGAAGACAAAAAGCGTCTTCATATCGCTGCCCCTAATATTTCCGTATGCCAGCCCACTCGCCTCCGCTTTTCATGTCTAGCTGCAGGGTTCAGATAATCGGTGGCTTCACTTTGCCAAACGAAGCAAAAAGCGCTTCTCATTGTCAAAGCTCCATCCTCCTCATACCTAAACGAACCCTTCCGCCTTTCCTTTAATCCATTAATTTCTGGTGTTTCTTTTCCATGACGTTCATGTTGTCGTCGGTGTCCTCGTTGTAGGCACCTTGTGGAGATTGGCGCATTTCTTGGATCGTTTGTTTAAGCGTTCCGTCTAAATTTCCAGTTGTTGTGGAGCCATCTTGGAAGCGTTCAATGTCTTCGAAATGACTATGATCATCTGTAATATAGACTTCATAGTAACGCGGAACTACAGAAATCGCACTGCGTTTTACTTGGTCCGCTACGTAATCGCGGTCGTTCGTATCGCAGTCATAGGCAACTAATACGTACTTATCTGTAACAAGCGTTGCGGCCTCGCTCACCGTTTCGTTCGTTAAGACCATTCTTGTTACCGTATCAGAAAGCTCTGTCCGGTCAAACATAGGTGTTGATTGTTGTCTGCCGTTTGCTTCTACCTGTTGTTTTTGATATCTTGTGTACCCATAATGGTTGTAGTCATTATTTTGATTTTGCTGACCCATTCCCATTGGATAATAGCCATGATTCGTTTGCATAGGGCCGTAATTCGGATTAGCTGTACGCTGCATCGATTGCTGCCCCACATCATTCATCTGGCAGCCGGTCATAAGCATTAAAGCTGCGACACCAGAGATCACCATTGATTTTTTTATCATGATGTTCATTCCCCCTCTACTTTAAGAATGACCAAAAAGAAATGTTTTTACTGATAGAAAATGATGCCACAAAGGTTACTGTAGGGAGGCTCGGGTGTGGTATAATAAGGGTATGAAAAGTGAGGTGAGCCCAGTGGTTCGCATTCAAGGAATGCAGTATGAAGTAATAGAGGATATAAAAGAGGGCTGGAATGAAGAAGCCTTTAAGTCACGTTACAGTGATGTGTTAAATAAATACGATTATATTGTTGGTGATTGGGGTTACAGCCAATTGCGTTTACGCGGCTTTTTTGAAGACCGCCATAAAAAGTCGACCTTTGATACGAAGATCAGTACTCTTCCTGATTATTTATACG
Organism: Alkalihalophilus pseudofirmus OF4; assembly: GCF_000005825.2. Lineage (GTDB taxonomy): Bacteria > Bacillota > Bacilli > Bacillales > Bacillaceae_D > Alkalihalophilus > Alkalihalophilus pseudofirmus. The sequence goes on along the minus strand of NC_013791.2, from coordinate 3,243,889 downwards.
AGTATTGTAATTTTGGCTGCGCTTATTTCGTGCTTAAGAAAGTGAAGGAAACGAAAGAAAAGGATAGGGAAAAAGAAAAACAGCCCGTACCTGCAGAAGAGGCAGCGGCATTAAGTGAAGAATAGGGGAGAGCCCTTTTAAAGGGCTCTTTGTTTAAGTGGTCGTGTAAGGTGGTTCTTCGTTTTTATCAGGATCATCATGAGTTGGGTGATGTCCTGGATATTTACGCGGAAGGTTTTGGTGCAAAGATTTAAACTCATAATTGAAAGCGCTGTAATAACGCTGCCCAGGCTTCCATGGGGTGCTTTTATTTTCAACAGGTTTATCCTTATTGATTGGTGAGCCGTAAGGGCCTTCTGGAGTAATTTCTGGCAAAATGAAATTACGCATCGTTTCGACGTTTGAGAAGTCAGTGTAATCTTCCGTTTCTTTATCACGTGAATCTGGCATAAAAAAACCACCTCCTGCCGTTAGTTTTACCGGAAGAGATGGTTTTTACTATTAAATGACTTCATATAAAAACGAACGTAATTCGCCAGCTTCTTCTTCACTGATTTGATAAGCGTGCTCAAGATAGCCAGGCTCTTCTAAATCGTCTGTACCAATAATGGCAAACCGATTAGATAATACATCTAGAACCAGCTTTTTCCCGTAATAGCGGGAAGAGGTGATGATGGCTAGGTCAAAACGTTGTGACTCACCCATAAAGCTTACAAATCTGGTCCTTGTTTCTTCTGTGTCATCATATAAATAAAAGCGCTCAGACATTCTTATTGCCCCCCAAGTAACATTGTTTTTTTATCATATCATGCCACAAGAGGGGATGCGATACTTAGTCGTTCATCACTAAATGAGGTTTATGATCAAGATGGTGATGTGTTTTAATGTAGCGGACTGTTCTTGTCTTAGCACGCATAACAATGGAGTCAGTTTCAGCAAGGTCTCCGCCTAAAAAGCGTACGCCTTCAACTAATTCACCAGAAGATACTCCCGTTGCAGCAAAAATAGCATCATCACCGCGAACAAGATCGTCTAATTGTAATACTTGACGAGGATCTTCTAGCCCCATTTTTTTGCAGCGTTCAAACTCTTCATCATTCATTGGTACAAGACGAGCTTGCATGTCACCGCCTAAAGCTTTTAGTGCAGCAGCAGAAATAACACCTTCTGGAGCTCCGCCTGTTCCAACAAACAAATCAATACCCGTTTGCGGCAAGGCAGTGGCAATAGAAGCACCAACGTCACCGTCACCAAATAATTTAACACGAGCACCCTTTTGGCGAACGCGTTCAATCAATTCAGCATGACGCTCACGCTCTTGGATAATCACTGTTACATCACGCACTCGTTTATTTGTCATTTTAGCCACAATATCAATTGTTTTTTCGATAGGGTCATCAAGACGGACAAGTCCAGCGGCAAGAGGTCCGACTGCGATCTTTTCCATATACATATCTGGTGCGTGAAGCAGCGTTCCTTTATCCGCTACCGCAATAACAGCCATCGCATTAGGGTGTCCTTTCGCTACGATGTTTGTTCCTTCAAGCGGGTCAACCGCGATGTCAACTTCAGGACCATGCCCACTGCCGACTTCTTCGCCAATATAGAGCATTGGTGCCTCGTCAAGTTCTCCTTCACCAATGACAACAGTACCTCTGCAGTTTACTGAATCAAACATTGTGCGCATGGCACTCGTTGCAGCATCATCTGCTTCATTTTTCTTCCCGCGGCCCATCCATTGAGATGAAGCTAGGGCTGCTGCTTCCGTTACACGGACGATTTCTAAGGCTAGTTCACGATCCAAGTTGTTTCTCCTCCATTTGTGTAAAAAAGTTTTGTGTAGCTTATTTTTTTTGTAGTAGCATAATGTGTGTAGCATTCACTACTTTTCATTTGTTCGACAATCAATCAGGTCCTTGTCGAATCATTTACGTTCTTTATCATAACAAAAACGCCGTAAAGAATAAATCATTTCTTTTGATGTGTTTAACTTTATCTAAAAAAAACGTTTAATGTGTTATACTAATTCAAAAAAAGAAGGTGTTCCTATGTATTTTGTGAATCGTGAAAAAATTGAAGATACCCTTACATATATGGATCAATTGTTAACAGAATTTGAGGAGAATCAACCTCTTGAAACCGTAAAGGATAAGCTTGCTTATGAGCGGTTTGCAACGGTTGTCATTGAATCAATTATTGATGTTGGGAATAGTATGATTGACGGCTTTATCATGCGTGATCCTGGGAGCTATGAAGACATTGTAGAAATCCTTTTTGATGAAAAAGTGCTCCAAAAAGAAGAGGCGGCTGCCCTAAAAAAAGTGGTCAGTTTAAGAAAGCCGCTTGTAACATACTACACACAAATTAAGCATGAAGATGTACAAGCTGTCATTCAAACGGAAAGAAAGGCTCTAGAGTCTTTCTCAAGCCATGTTAGACGCTATTTAGTCGAGGAGCTTGGTCCTGTTTCTGCGTTTTTGCCTGAACAGAATTAATAATTCAGGTAAGTGTTCAAGGTCAATGTAAGAATAGTTTTAAATTGACACATAAATTTACAATTGACCACACATCGCTTACAATGAGGTGAAGGATGGTGATGGTCGTGAATAATAATACCAACTCCACAAGGCAAGTCATCTTAGTGATGTTAAAAAAAAGCCAGCAGCTGACCGTCTCAGAAATAGCTGAGCAATTAGAAATTACAGAGATGGCGGTGCGCAGACACCTACAAGGATTAGAAAAAGAAGGGCTGATCGAATCGAGGCTTGAAAGACAGCCGATGGGCCGCCCTACACATAAATATTCTTTAACCCTTAAAGGAGAAGAGAGCTTCCCAAGGAATTACGGCAATCTCTCGCTTGAATTTTTACAAGACCTCGAACAATTAAGTGGTACGGAAATGATTGAAAAGTTATTTGAACAGCGCCGCGAACGACTGCTTGATAAATACAGCACTGCTGTAACAGGCAGTTTTGAAGAGCGTGTTGAGACACTTGCTCGTATTCAAAATGAGAGCGGGTATATGGTTGAGGTTGAGAAGCAGGATGATGGAACATATCGGTTTGTAGAATACAACTGCCCGATCGCGCAAGTCGCAACGGCTTATCCTGTTGCGTGTACGTGTGAACAGAAACTGTTTAAGTCTCTGCTTGATACGGATGAGATCGAAAGGGAAGAGTGCATGGCTAAGATGGATACGGCGGGCTGTGTATATGTTTTAAAAGAGAAAAGTAAAAAATAACACGACAGCCACCTTGCCTAAAGGTGGTTGTTTCTTATAAGGAGTAGAAAATGAAAGCATATAAAGGATTTCTAATTGATTTAGACGGAACAATGTACCGAGGCACTGAACCGATTCCTGAAGCTATTGATTTTGTGAAAAGAATAGAACAAATGGGGTATCCTTATTTATTTGTGACAAACAATTCTACCAAAACTCCAAGAGAAGCAGCAGGGATATTACAGAATATGGGGGTTCCTGCGACAAGTGAACATATTTTCACGACAAGTATGGCTGCAGCGGGTGTGATTAAAGACCTTAAGCCGAATGCAAAAGTTTTAATGGTAGGAGAAAATGGACTAAAGCAAAGTCTACTTGATGAGGGACATGAATTGGTTGATGTGGACCCAGATTATGTTGTGATGGGATTAGATCGAGAAATTACATATGAAAAGTTAGCAAAAGCAGCACTGGCTGTTCGAAGTGGTGCTGCGTTTATTGCAACAAATGGCGATCGTGCCCTACCGACTGAAAAAGGACTAATGCCTGGTGCCGGCTCACTTATATCAGTGATTACGACTTCTACTGGAGTGAAACCGACCTTTATTGGAAAGCCTGAGCCGATCATGATCGAACAGGCACTTGAGAAGATAGGGGTTAAAAAAGAAGAGGCACTGATGATTGGTGATAATTATGACACAGATATCTTAGCGGGAATCAATGCCGATGTTGATACATTAATGGTATTAACGGGAGTGAGCAATGAGGACCACTTAAAAGATGTGGATGATAAGCCAACCTATGTATTACCATCTTTGTCTGAATGGCAGTTTAATTAAACGTTTGTTTAAGAGGTTCATGCGTGTGCATGAGCCTTTTTGTGTCCTAGCCCAAGAATATTACCTTAGGCTTGTGTAAGCTCGCCGCTCCTGAAATATACTTCGCTTTTCGCGGGGAGCTGGTGAGCTTCCTCGGGCTTTTGCCCTGTGGGATCTCAGCCCTGCTCTAGTCCCCGCAGAAGTCTCGCATATTCATCCGCTGGGTTAGTGCATTTTCTAATTAATATGTGGAGTGATTTAGTTATGGCTTCAAAGATTCTTTATCTTAAAATACATTAAACATTAGTTATAGCATAGGCGTCGCTGCTGAAATATGCTTCGCTTTCCGTGTGGAGCTGGTGAGCTTCCTCGGGCTAAAGCCCTGCGGGATCTCACCCCTGCTCTAGTCCACACAGGAGTCTACGCATATTTCATCAGCTAAGTACGGTCGTTGAAACAGGTTTAGTGGCATTATTTCGTTTTGGATCAGTCGAATCGAAACCAATTACTTTCAATATGAGGAACCTCTAACAACCTACTCGCTCCGTTGATTGGAGCGGAAGATACGAGACTCCTGCGGGATGTGCGTGGCCAGGGGAGACCCCACAGGAGTGTAACGACGAGGAGGCTCCCGGGCCGCCCGCGGAAAGCGTGCGCCTGCAGCGGAGATCAACACTTATGGCATGGGGGATTTTACATTGTGTACGTGGCTAGTAGGAATCCTGCTAGAGCGTGGCGATGAGGAAATTTCCGGACGGCAACAACTATGTAAGGAGAGCGGGTCTTTAGGCGATGGAACAAAAAAAGTATCTTACAAGCTTGGATCTTTTTTAGGCATATGTAATAGATCCGACTAATCACTTAAGTGGCAGCCGAATCTAGGGTATGTTGATCGGATGTAGTAAACTAGGAAGCATATTTTAATCCATCCCTTAACACCTTACTCTACATTTGCAGCACGGTGAGCGAGGCGGCTTGAAGCAGCTGCTGCAATCGCACCTACAATATCATCTAAAAACGTGTGACACTCCCCACTTGACTTGTCATTTAATTTCTTTAAAATCCCAGGTTTTTGTTTATCAATATAGCCATAATTTGTAAAGCCGATTGAGCCGTACACATTTACGATAGACAATGCAATAATTTCATCGACCCCATATAACCCTTCATCTCTTGCAATAATCCCTTGAAGCGGTTCTTCGAGCTTTTTTTGCTCTGTTAATACATCTAATTGAATTCCTGTTAATATCGCATTTTGAATTTCGCGTTTGCGGATCACTCGATTGACGTTATGAATGCAGTCATCCATCTCTAAATTGGGATGGTATTTTTCCTGAAGAAAATAGACAAGATCGGCAATGTCGTTAATCGTTACGCCGCGCTCTTCAAGTGCTTCACGAGCTCTTTTTTCAACTTCATCAATAGGTTGTGGTTTTTTCTCAGACATAAAATCCCCTCCAGCGTTCGGTTCACCTTATCAACACTTGGTGTGGAGACAAAATGATTATTACTAGTCTACGGGAGTTGAACACATTTTATGCAGATGGGTCATAGACTAGATAAAAGGTGTGTATGGCAAGGAGGGGAAAAGTGTGTTTGAGCGCAATGTATATGATCAGTACGGGCTTTATTGTGACTCGCGTTTTGCTTTAGGAGACTTTGAAGGATTTGAAGCCGGCGGGAAGTCGTATGTATTCTTTCCAAAAGAAGATTGTGCTTCAAAAGAACAAGAAATGCTTGATTATGCTGAATATTACCGTTCGATTGGTGATGCTTCTATGCTCACTTTGCAAAAAACGAAATCAAACGGCAATGTCGGACTGATTGACGGGCAGGAAGTTTATTTATTTGAAATGCCTGAACCTGAGCGAAATGGAGGCCTTCACTTAGAATCTAGTTATGACATTGGCGGTCACTTAGCTACCATTCACTATTACGGAAAGCAAATGCCTCAAACGAGGAAATCGCATGACTATTTTGGACAGTGGCATAAGTTATGGGAGAAGAGACTTGAGCAGCTTGAGGGCTGGTATCAACAGATTGGTTATGAGCAGCCAAGATCCTATGTTGATGAGGCTTTTTTGTACTCTTACCCATATTATATGGGTCTTACAGAAAATGCGATTCAATATGCGGTCGATGCAAGGCTTGATGATCCTACTCATGACAAGGAGCAAGGGACGGTATGTCATAGACGATTTACAGATCAAACATGGCTTGTGACATCTACACGAGGCGGGATCATAAAACGACCGACAGAATTTGTATATGATCATCCTTGCCGAGATATCGCAGAGTGGATTAGGCAAAAGCGCTACGATCAGGCGCTAAGCCGTAATAATAATTGGGAAGATGTGCATTCATTTATTGAAGGCTATGAGCAATATGAACCTTTAAGCACGTATGCTTGGAGATTAACCTATGCTCGGCTGCTTTTCCCTGTACATTATTTTGAGTCGATTGAGAACTACTACCGGGCCCAAATAAATGAGGATAAACAAGAGCATGGTCAGGTGTTTTTCTCCTTAATTGAACAAGAAGGAGAAAACGAACAATTTTTAAAGCAATTTTCAGAGATGATACGGATTCCTAAAACCTCCTCAAGAACTCCAAATGTAGAATGGTTATAGTCAAATGCAAAGGAAGCCGCCTTTTTATAGGCGGTTTTTTTAGTGCGTGTATTTAATTGAGGGCGATAAATGGATAATGTGGTATGATATATTGAAATTGTTTGAACATTTACAAAATACCCCTTGTTTTAAATGGAAATTCATCTTATAATGTCCTTTATACAAATACAAATGTTCTTTTTAGAGGAACAAAACAGAGAAACAGATCGTATAGTTTGGATTGGAGTGGAGCAGAAATGAAACAAGGCATCAATGTAGGGTTATTAGGACTTGGAACGGTAGGAACAGGGGTTATTTCGATTATTAAACAGCACCAGCAGGAATTAAAGCATCAAGTAGGATGCGCTGTAAATGTGGCCAAGGTGCTTGTTCGTGATACAGATAAGAAACGTGGAGTTGAAGTTGAGGAAAACTGGCTGACAACAGACCCTGCGGAAGTATGCTGCGACCCAGAGATTGATGTGGTGATTGAAGTGATGGGCGGTGTGGAAGATACGAAAGAACATCTTGCCAATGCCCTGAAAAATAAAAAGCATGTCGTAACTGCAAATAAAGATTTAATGGCATTGTACGGAGCAGAGCTTTTGCATCTCGCTTCAGAAAACGGCTGTGACCTGTTTTATGAGGCAAGTGTAGCTGGAGGAATTCCTATTTTGAGAAGTTTAGCTGACGGGTTAGCGGCTGATCGGATTACAAAGATGATGGGGATTGTGAATGGAACAACAAACTATATTTTAACGAAGATGTCGCAAGAAGGAAGCCAATACTTAGATGTGTTAGCTCAAGCACAGGAATTAGGTTTTGCAGAAAGTGATCCGACTTCTGATGTGGAAGGGTTAGATGCTGCAAGAAAGATGGCAATTCTTTCTACTTTAGGGTTCTCGATGGATGTTAGTCTTGATGATGTTTCAGTCAAAGGGATTTCACAAGTCACGGATCGCGACCTTCATTACTGTGAACAGCTTGGTTATACAATGAAATTAATCGGTATCGCTAAGCGTGATGATGACCGAATTGAAGTAAGTGTAGGGCCGACACTTCTCCCAAATGACCATCCGCTAGCTGCAGTAAATAATGAATACAATGCTGTTTATGTGTACGGAGAAGCAGTTGGAGAGACAATGTTTTATGGCCCAGGTGCTGGCTCGCTGCCGACAGCAACAGCAGTGGTTTCAGATTTAGTGACTGTGATGAAGAACATGCGCTTAGGAGTGAATGGTCATACCGTTCATGCGCCGCTTCATGAGAAGGTACTTAAAGAAGATAAGGAAATTGATTCTAAGTATTTCTTACGAATGAGAGTAACAGATAAAGCAGGAACATTCTCTGCTATTACTTCTTTATTTGCAGAATATGAAGTCAGCTTTGAGAAGCTTCTGCAGCTTCCGCTAGATGGAGGAGAAGAAGCTGAAGTTATTGTGATTACGCATCATACAAGCAAAGAGAATTATCAGAAACTATATGAACGTTTACAAGCGCTTGAGGTTGTAGAAAACGTAGAGAGCAGCTACCGTGTTGAGGGAGGACAATAAATAATGAGCAAATGGAATGGGTTACTTCATGAATATAAAGAGTTTTTACCGGTAAATGATAAAACACCAATGTTAACGTTAAAAGAAGGAAATACTCCTTTGATCCCTCTTGAAAATCTGTCAAAGGAATGGGGAGTGGAGCTATACGTTAAGGTAGAAGGGGCAAACCCGACTGGTTCTTTTAAAGATCGCGGAATGGTCATGGCTGTTGCGAAAGCAAAGGAAGAAGGCAGTGACACAATTATTTGTGCTTCAACAGGAAATACGTCAGCAGCGGCTGCGGCTTACGGTGCGCGTCTTGGCATGAGATGTATTGTCGTTATTCCTGAAGGAAAAATCGCTCTTGGTAAATTAGCACAAGCTGTCATGTACGGAGCTGAAGTCATCGAGATTAAAGGAAACTTTGATCATGCGCTTGAAATTGTTCGTGCGATCAGTGAAACGGAGCCGATTACGTTAGTGAACTCGGTAAACCCTTATCGAATTGAAGGGCAGAAAACGGCTGCATTTGAAGTGTGTGATGCACTTGGGCAAGCGCCGGATGTACTTGCAATCCCAGTAGGAAATGCCGGAAATATTACAGCGTACTGGAAAGGGTTTAACGAATACCACGAAAAGAAAGGTACGGGCCTTCCTGAAATGCGTGGGTTTGAGGCAGAGGGAGCAGCCGCGATTGTTCGTGATGAAGTAATTGAAGAGCCTGAAACAGTTGCTACAGCTATCCGTATCGGAAATCCTGCCAGCTGGTCTCAAGCGGTAACTGCAGCTAATGATTCAAATGGAGCCATTGATTACGTAACAGATGAAGAAATTTTAGAGGCGTATCAGCTTCTTGCTAAGCGTGAAGGGGTATTTGCTGAACCGGCATCTTGCGCTTCATTAGCAGGTGTGAAAAAGCAGCTTGCTTCAGGTGAATTAAAGAAAGGCTCAAAGATTGTATGTGTGTTAACAGGAAACGGCTTAAAAGATCCAAGCACAGCAATGGATACAGTAGCTGTTAAACCAACGGTTCTTCCTAATGAAAAGGATGCATTCTTATCTCATATTAAAGGAGGGGTTAAGCTGTGAGCGTTGAACCTTTTATGATTACGGTTCCTGGCAGCACGGCAAACCTAGGACCTGGATTTGATTCTGTAGGACTTGCGGTTGATCGATATTTAACGTTAGTCGCAAAACCCGCAGATGCTTGGTCGTTTTATTCTGAATCACCGGATCTCAAAGGCGTTCCAACTGATGAAGAGAACCTTATTTACAAAGTGGCAAAACACGTAGCTGATACATACGGCTATATGCTCACCCCTTGTGAAGTCGAGATGACAAGCGATATTCCGTTAACAAGAGGTCTAGGAAGCAGTGCTGCTGCGATTGTAGCTGGAATAGAGCTTGCTAATCAACAAATGAATAATATTCTATCTCCTGAAGAGAAAGTGCGCCTGTCGAGTCTTTGGGAGGGTCACCCTGATAATGTAGCAGCCTCTGTATATGGAGGACTTGTTATCGGCACTCACACAGAGGAAGCGACGCATGTTCTGTATGGAGGAGTGCCTGAAGTTGATCTAGTCGTTGTCATTCCAAAGCACGAGCTGTTAACGAAAAAAGCTCGTGGGGTGCTGCCTGAATCCCTTCCGTACAAAAAAGCTGTCAGAGGGAGCGGGGTAGCTAATGTGTTAGTAGCTGCGCTTCTTCAGGGCAATTTCAGCTTAGCTGGAGAGATGATGAGTGCAGACATCTTTCATCATCCATACCGAGGAGAGCTGGTCCCGCACCTGCAAGATGTGATTGATGTCGTGCGCGAGGATACGGATGCATATGGTGCAGCATTAAGCGGTGCTGGTCCAACAATTTTCTGCTTAGCCCCTCTAAATCGCGGGGAAGCAGTGAAAGAAGTACTCTCGAAACGTTTCCCAGACTTTGAAATTGATGTTTTAGCCCCTGCGAAGCACGGGGTCTGTGTCAAGGTTCCGAGCTATTTACGAGAAGCTTAATCTAAGTTCCAGCCTAAACATTTTCATATGAATAGTTCAAGCATAGTCGGGCAAACCATAATCATCAGCCATGAAAAGGAGTGTCCGCTATGCTTGATATGAATCAATTACATGAGGGGCAGTCGGTATATGTGATCTATAGGAATCCTCACACGCCGACTGTCTCCTCTATTCAAGAGGCAACAATTGCCCTAGATCCAATGAATCCAGGCCAGATCTCTCTTGTCTTATTTGATTATTACCATCCCATTGAAGAAGACGATGCTATTTTTTCTTCCTATGAAGAAGCCGAAGCCTCTTACGATGATTATTTTATGTAAAAGAAAAAAGCCCGCAGCTGCGGGCTTTTTATTATGAAGCAGTATCGATCTTACTCAATACGAATAGCTTACATTAAAATACTTGCTCGATTTCTTTTACGCCAGGAACTTCTTCAAGAAGAGCGCGTTCAATTCCTGCTTTTAGCGTAATTGTTGAACTTGGGCAAGAACCGCATGCACCAAGAAGACGAACTTTAACGATACCATCTTCAACTTCTACAAGTTCAACGTCCCCGCCATCACGAAGCAAGAAAGGACGAAGCTTATCTAATACTTCCTGTACTTGCTCAACCATTTCAGTACTTGTTGCCATTATTAACAACCCCTTTCTATCTATATTATAATAGCCAGCACGAAAAAAATCCATGAATCTGCCATGATCATTTAAATATGGGCTGAATATTTTTTAAAATGCGCACCCGAACCTTTTCGAAGAAAAACATGCATATTTTGTATAAGATATGTATAATTAAAGTATATATATTGTGGAGGGGATGATGATGAGAGCGGTGTTAATAACAGGAGCTACCTCTGGAATCGGAAAAGCAGCCGTTCATCGCTTTGCTAAAGAAGGAGATCATGTGATTGCTGTCAGTAAATCTCATGAAAAAGGCTCGTTCTTTATTAGTGAAATTGATCGATGTGAGTACAAGGGACATGTCGATTTTTTTCAAGCCGATATTAGGTGTGAAAATGAAGTGGAGAGATTGTACGCAGAGCTTTCTATGACATTTCGATCGATTGATGTGCTCGTTAACAATGCAGGAGTGGTTCAGCCAGCTGCAGGAATGATTGAGAAAATCCAGGAAGATGAATGGGACGAGTTGTTTAACACAAACGTGAAAGCTGCTTTTTTGATGATGAAACATGGGTTGAAACAGATGGATCGAAAAACAGGAGCAGCGATTATTAATGTAGCTTCTGCTATGGGATCTACTACATATCCCCCTGCACTAGCTGCTTATAATTCATCAAAAGCGGCCCTCATTTCGTTAACAAAATCATTAGCCGCCCGCTACGCTAAGCAGGGAATAAGAATTAATACCATATCACCTGGACTTGTAGATACCCCGCTCGCTCATTGGCTGTATGGAGGAAAATGCTCATTTAAAAAGGTTAGCGAAAAGCACCCAAGAGGGTATGGGGCAGCTCCAGATGAGATTGCCTCCATTATTTATTTTCTTGCCTCAGAAGATGCTTCCTATGTGATCGGCCATAACTTGATTGCCGATGGAGGCCATTCCTTAAAGTAAGAGATTGATCTTTCGCTATCGTTTCCTATATGCTAAAAGTACAGATATGGTTAGGATAGGTAAACGAAGAGGGGTGCTGTTATGAGCGAAATTAGACTTGTCGTGTACGGAGCAGAAGAGAAATGTGCCAGCTGCATTAATTTACCCACTGCATATGAGACCAAAGAGTGGCTAGAAGCGGCTCTGTCAAGAAAGTATGAACAGGAGAATGTGAAAGTGGACTACGTAGATATCCACGGAATCTACGGTGAAGAGCATCAGTCTTACGTTAATGCTATTTTAGAGGATGAATATTTTTATCCGCTTATTGTATTTAACGATGAAGTAGTAGGGGAAGGGAATCCGCGTTTGAAGACTATCTATGAGAAGATTGAAGCGAGTCGCTAAGGGTGGTCCGTGTCTTGGTGTTTAATTGCGCCGTTTCAAGACGTTTATGCGTCGGTTGAAAACCTGATTGCGCGGGTGCAAAATGTTATTGCGTCGCTAGTCTGCTTAATTGCGCCAATCCAAGCTAATTGCGTCTTTTCAACCTTTTTATGCGTCTAAGTTTAAAGAAATTGATTTATTTCAAAGAGTATATGCGTCACTTGCTAAACAGGAAAAAGCTGTCCGCATAAATGGGACAGCTTTTCTTATTGGCTAGCTTCAGGGTTCAGGTAATCGGTGGCTTCACTTTGTCAAACGAAGCAAAAAGCGCTTCTCATTGCCAAAGCTCCATCCTCCTCATACCAAAACGAACCCTTCCGCTTTTCTTGTCTAGCTCCGGCTCGTTGCCTTGCGGGAAATAACGGTGCATCGAATGAAGTCAAAGAGCGACTTCATATCGCTGCCCCTCATATTTCCGCAAGCCAGCCCACTCGCCTCCGCTTTTCCTGTCTAGCTTCAGGGTTCAGGTAATCGGTGGCTTCACTTTGTCAAACGAAGCAAAAAGCGCTTCTCATTGCCAAAGCTCCATCCTCCTCATACCTAAACGAACCCTTCCGCTTTTCTTATGACCCTGAGTGGTGTTTGTACATCCAGAGGACGCCGCTTTTTAGGACGCGTGGCACTCGGCCTAGCAGGGTGCGTTCGCCCATTAGTCCGAAGCCGTGCTTTTTACCTAGTGATCCGAGTACTCCTTTTAACTTGATGCGCGGGAGTTCCTCAGGAAGCGGTTCGTTGTTCCATTGCTTCTTTAAGATCGTTACAATTTGCTCTGCTTGTCCTTCCGCAAGCTGTGCGCTTGGTGCATGCGGAAGGCTCGCACAGTCACCTACAACAAAGACATTTTCGTCTGTTGGAAGGAAGTGCTGGGGAGTTAATACCACACGGCCTTGCTTATCTTTTTCAACATCTAGGTTGCGAACAACTTCTACTGGCTGAATGCCGGCAGTCCAAATGACAGCATCGGTGTCAACACGCTCATCATGGTTGTATAGAGCGCCTTCTTCTACTTTGGTGATATTCGATTTATTAATCACTTCTACGCCATGGTCAATAAACCAATTTTGGACATACGTACTTAAGCGGCGAGGGAACATAGATAGAATGATCTCGCCACGGTCAAATAATTTAATTGTTAGATCAGGGCGGCTTTCACGAAGTTCACTAGCAAGCTCTACACCGCTTAAGCCAGCGCCGACAATTGATACGACACCTTGCGGGCGGATATTGTTGAGGGCTTCATACGTGCGTCTTGTTGCTTCCATCGTTTGAATGCCGTATGTGTGCTCCTTAGCGCCTGGTACGCCGTGGTATTTATCTTCACAGCCAAGACCGATAATTAACTGGTCATAAGGAACAAACTCCCCGTTGCTTAATTCAACGGTTTTATCGTTTAAATGGATTTCTGAAATCGTTTCGTATTTAATGTTCAGACGAGAGTCTTCTGGAAATTGAACGCGCAGATGATGATCTGCTGCTGTTCCTGCTGCAAGAGCATAGTATTCCGTTTTCAGACAGTGATAAGGCAGTCGGTCAATCAGTGTAATCTCAACGTCATTTGGCAGATCATTCGGTAAGAGGCGCTGTAAAATACGCATACCGCCATATCCTGCACCTAAAACAACAAGTTTTTTCATAAGTGAGTATCTCCTTTGCTCTGTAATAGATTCTAAACTGGCATGGATCAGGTCCATAATTTTAGAAAGTAACTGAGCTTTTGTAGGTTCTTTCGCAAACGTTTGTAAACCATACGAAACATGACTGTTTATAATGTGCGACCACGTTTTAATAGGAATAGAAGAACGAATATAACCTGTTTCTTCTGCTTGAGATAACAGGGTTTCCCAATGTGGGAGAAGCAGTTGTTCATCCTCGATCACATGCTTCCAAATTTGAATGGTTAATGCAGGGTGAATGTCATAATCACTTAAAATAAATTGAAGATAAGAGCGAATACGTACCCCGAGAGGAAGAGTCCTCAGATTAGGCTGTTCAATGTATGGAAGCGCAGCTTGTATCCGTTCGGTTGCAAGCGATTGCATAATGGATTCTTTAGTAGGAAAATAATTAAAGAACGTACCTTTTGCGACATTAGCTGCCTTTGTGATCTCTAAGACAGTCGTATGAGAGAAACCTTTTTCAAGAAATAGTTCTCTGGCTGCTTGTTCAATTCTCTTTTTCGTTTGTGTTTTCTTTGCTCTCTCACTCATGTCGTCGCTCCTTAAAAATGACCCTGGTCAGTTTTGATTATAACGAGTTATACAGTAAATAACAACAAATTTGTGAATTTTTTTAGACGAAGACAATATTAAATAAAAAGCATTAAAATGATGCGTTAAAATCTTCCTTCATATTATAAACAGATTATAATCAGATATCATTGACTTATAGTTCGCATCCGAGTAGGATTATAGACAAGAAATTTGAGGTGAAAGTGATGCGTCCTATTATCGAATTTTGTTTAAGTAATCTTGCAAGCGGCACTCAAAAGGCGATGGAAGAGCTAGAACGTGACCCTAATCTAGATATTATTGAATACGGATGTCTAGGAAATTGCGGGAGTTGTGCTGTCACACCTTTTGCGCTTGTAAATGGAGAATATATTTCCGGTGAAACAAATGAAGAGCTTGTAGAAAATATCTACACGTATTTAGAGGAAAATCCTATGTTTTAATAGTCAGCTTCTAGACATTCTAGAAGCTTCTTTTGTACGTCTGGAGCTGAACCTATACAACGAACAGCAATTTACTGAAGAGAGTAGGTGTAGAATATGGATGTGATACCTTTTCAACATACATTGCCATATGAGCGGCAATTTGAGGATATTTATGTGAGTTCTTGTCCGTTTTGTGAGGAAGAACAAGTCTTGACCCATATGAAACCTCGTGATTATAAGCAAGCTAAAGAAGGTGTCAAAACGATCTTAATTATGCCGTGCTGCCGTAGTAAAATTACAATATTAGAAGCAGACGACGATTATTTTTGGGCAGATGAGCCATTAAGAAAATAACCAGTAAAAAAAATGAGCGAGGGATCTAGATGAAATTCACGAAAATGCACGGCCTTGGAAACAGCTATATTTACGTTGATTTATTTAAAGAAACATTGGAAGAAGAGCAATTGGCCGCATTAGCTGTAGAGGTTGCTGACAAAAATAAAGGAATTGGTTCTGACGGGATGATCCTGGTATGTCCTTCAGACGTTGCGCCTGTGAAAATGAGAGTATTTAATAATGACGGGTCAGAAGCAAAAAACTGTGGTAACGGCCTTCGCTGTGTAGCAAAATTTGCTTATGAACATGGTTATGTTAAAGATCAAACATTCCAAATTGAAACATTAGGCGGGCTTGTTACGGCAACAGTCCATATAGAAGGAGAGCGCGTTCATACGGTGACGGTCAATATGGGCAAGCCTCGTCTAACTAGAGAGAGTCTTCCGATGCTTGGTTCATCAACGGAAAAAATAGTAGCAGAGCCGTTCGAAGTCGCTGAAACGAAGCTTGAGCTTACAGCTGTGTCAATGGGGAATCCGCATGGAGTGTTTTTTGTAGAAGATATTAACCAAGCACCAGTAGATACATTAGGACCGATTATTGAAAAAGATGAGCGTTTTCCGGAATGGATAAATGTAGAATTTGTAGAGGTTGTCAGTGAGTCAGAGCTTCATTTCCGCGTGTGGGAGAGAGGCTCAGGAATTACGCAGGCTTGCGGGACGGGAGCATGTGCTGCAGTCGTTGCATCAATCCTGAATGGACATTCTAACAAAGGGGAATCTGTAACGGTGCACCTGCTCGGGGGAGACCTTGAGATTGAATGGACCGAGTCAGGAGATGTGTTAATGACCGGTGCAGCTGAAGTTATTTGTGAAGGTGTATTTGAACGTAAATAAAGATAAATATTAGTACGAGGAAGTTGGTATAAAGCCAGCTTCTATTTTATATTTTATTTGTGAAGAATTTCACAAATTAGACGTAACTATTTATAAGAAGTGGTAGATTTTAGACATTTTTTAACATAGACTAAGGGGGAGTTAAGGAGAGATTTACGAGGAGGTATGACATGATTAATGAGTTGAAAAGCATGAAGGTAGTTTTAATAGGGGCAGGTTCTGTTGGAGCAAGTTACGCCTTTGCTTTACTAAATCAAGGATTTGTCAGAGATTTAGTAATCATCGATCTAAATCACGGAAAAGCGGAAGGAGATGCGATTGATCTTCTTCACGGCATGCCGTTTTCCTCTCCAATGAATATATGGGCTGGAACCTACGAGGATTGCAAGGATGCTGATCTTGTCGTAAATTGTGCTGGAGCTAACCAAGGGCCTGGAGAAACAAGATTAGACCTGCTTGAAAAGAATGCTAAGATTTTTAAAGTGATCACAGAGTCTGTAATGAAATCAGGGTTCAAAGGAATCTTTTTGATTGCGACAAACCCGGTGGATGTGCTTACTTATGCCACATGGAAGTATTCGGGTCTCCCAGCTCACCGAATTATCGGCTCTGGAACAGTTCTAGATACAGCGAGATTCCGTTATGCATTGGCAGATAAATTTGAAGTCGATGCTAGAAATGTACATGCCTACATATTAGGAGAGCATGGAGATTCCTCTCTTCCTGTATACAGCCACGTTACGATCGGCGGCAAGCCGCTCAAAGATTATCAAGACCCTAATAAACCCAACAGTGAAGAACTTGAACGGTTATTTGTCGGAGTTCGGGATGCTGCCTATGATATTATTCAAAAGAAAGGCTCAACCTATTATGGGATTGCGATGGGCCTTGCTAGAATCACAAAAGCCATCATAAAA
This sequence comes from Alkalihalophilus pseudofirmus OF4, assembly GCF_000005825.2. Taxonomy (GTDB): domain Bacteria; phylum Bacillota; class Bacilli; order Bacillales; family Bacillaceae_D; genus Alkalihalophilus; species Alkalihalophilus pseudofirmus. The sequence goes on along the minus strand of NC_013791.2, from coordinate 3,226,903 downwards.
AATGAGAATGCAGTGCTCCCGGTCTCGGCTTTGCTTGATGGTGAATACGGACAAAAAGATGTGTGTATCGGTGTGCCAGCCATTATCAACTCTAACGGAATTAGAGAACTGGTAGAATTAAATTTAACAGAGACTGAACAAAAGCAATTTAATAAGTCTGCTGACGTTTTAAAACAATCCATCAATCAAATTTTTAATTAACAAAAAGCCGTTCCATAAAAGGAACGGCTTTCTTTATGTTTAGTAAGTTTTGATAACGTTATAGAAGGTGTCACGTTCAACTGGAACTTTATTTGCACTCTTAATTAAGTGGATTAATTCATCACGAGTAATACCTTGAGAAGTGAGGGCTCCTACAGAGTGAGAGATACGCTCCTCAATAAGTGTACCGTGAATATCACTTGAGCCGAATGTCAGTGCCATTTGAGTCAGCTGCACACCGATGTTAATCCAGTATGCTTTAATATGATCAAAGTTATCTAACATAAGCCTGCTGATCGCAAGAGTTCTCATATCATCGTAAGCAGAAGTACGGCGTTTTAGACCAGCATTTACGCTGCGAGGCTGCATCGCAAGCGGGATAAATACCATATATCCATTTGTACGGTCTTGAAGCTGACGTAGACGATCCATATGGATAAGACGCTCTTCTTTCGATTCAATTGAACCATAAAGCATAGTAGCATGTGTTTTAAGTCCAAGATTGTGAGCTGTTTCATGAGCTTCGAGCCATTGGTCAGTTGAAGCTTTATCAGGGCTCATTTTTAAGCGGTAACGCTCAGTTAAAATCTCCGCTCCGCCGCCAGGAAGGGTATCTAAACCTGCTTTAATTAATTCTTCAAGCACTTCTTTCATAGATAATCCTGAAATACGTGAGAAGAACTCAATTTCAGCACCTGTATAAGCTTTTACAGTCACATTAGGATAGTGTTTTTTTAAGGTACGGATTGTATCAAGATAATAATCAAACGGCACTTCATGGTTGTGCCCCCCAACAATATGGAATTCACGGATGTTATCATTCCAGCGCTCTTCTACGTATTTTAGAAGAGCTTCACTGTCCATCGTATAGGCTCCCTCTTGACCAGGCTTACGCTTAAATCCACAGAACCCGCAATTTGCTTCACATACATTTGTAGGGTTGATGTACATATTCTGAATAAAATAAACGTTGTCCCCGTTTTTCTTGTAGTTTACTTGATTAGCGAGTTGTGCGATCCCTAGAAGGTCAGGCGTATCATATAAATATAGGCCATCTTCAATCGATAATCGCTCGCCGTGCTGAACTTTCTCTGCAATTCCTTGTAATTTTGTATCTGTAAGGATTGTTGTCATGTCCTTATCCTCCATTCCGTCTAAAGAGACGTTCGGTACATATTATTTTTCGTAACTCTAAGTAAAAGGCAGCAAACCTTATAAAAAGTATGTGGCAAAATGTTTGTACGATAATCACTATTATACTATCAGATAAAGATAATGAAAACAAAGTGAACGTTTTTGGAAAAGAGGAAGGATATTGAATATCTAGTGTAGAAATTGTAAAAAACAATGAAAATCATCTATATTTAGTTGTTTCATAGTTGATTTACTTACGGTAATTAATTAAAATGTAAGTAATATACAAATTTAGATGTACGGACGACTGTGATTTACTACTATATTATACTAAAGTTCTTTATTTATACATACATCTATTAGAGGGGTGAATGACGATGACTACAGCATTAACATATGATGCCTGTCTTGAAAAAATTGAATCTTTACGTGAAAAAATGATACATGCAGCAGCTAAACATGGTATGTCTCACCCACTCGTACTAGATTATAGCCAGGAATTAGATCGGGCCCATAACCTTGCTATGATGCATAACAATAATCAAGGAAAAAATAAACCTTTAAAGGAAGCGTTCGAATTTTGAGCAGATGATGAGAGCATGTCTCTTGAGGTTCAAGAGAACAAAAGGTATACTGAGAGCAATCGTTAATAGGAGTGATAAAATGATTACATTAACGGAAGCGGCAGTAAGCCAGATTAAAGAAATGATGAAAGCAGAAGGTCAAGAAGGTCTTATGCTTCGTGTCGGTGTTAAAGGCGGAGGCTGCAGCGGCTTGTCATATGGAATGGGTTTTGATACAGAAAAAACTGAAGATGACACAAAGCTTGAAATCAGCGGGCTGCCTGTATTAATCGACAATGAAAGTGCACCAATTATTAAAGGTGTCGTGATTGATTATAAACAAAACATGATGGGCGGCGGATTTACTATTGATAACCCTAATGCGATCGCAAACTGCGGGTGTGGTTCATCATTCCGTACAGCAACCAATGCCGGAACGCCAGAAGATTGTTAACATGTAAAATGCCTTAGCGGATATCGCTAAGGCATTTTCTTATTAAAATAAGCTCGTGCTATGTCCTGGATGTAATTTAGCATCAGGATCAATATAGGCTTTGGCATTATTAACAGCTGTCGGTGCTTCTCCAAATCCTGTGGCGATAAGTTTAACTTTGCCGTCATACGTACAAACATCCCCAGCCGAATAAATTCCTTTAATATTCGTTTCCATTTTAGAGTTGACGACGATGGAATTCTTTTCGATCTCAAGGCCCCACTGCTTAATTGGACCTAAGGAAGAAACAAACCCAAAGTTTACGATCACTGCGTCTACATCTAGTGTTTCTTTGCGGTCACCTTTGATTTCTTGAAGCGTGACTTGGTTAATAGCTTCTCCATCTCCATGGAGTTCTTTAATTTCAAAAGGTGTCATAACATTTACTTTTGATTGATGCAAAAGCTCGACACTATGTTCATGAGCACGGAACTTATCCCGACGGTGAATTAATGTGACTTCTTTTGCAAGCGGCTCAAGCATAAGCGACCAGTCAAGAGCTGAATCACCGCCGCCGCATACGAGCACCTTTTTACCTGTGAAGCTTGATAAATCGTTAATGAAGTAATGAAGGTTCTTTCCTTCGTATTCTTTTGCGCCGTCCACTTCAAGGCGACGAGGCTGGAAGGCACCTACGCCTGCAGTAATAATAATGGCTTTTGAAAAATGTGTTTCTTTATCCGTTGTGATCATAAATGTCTCATCTTCTTGCTTCTCGACCTGGGTCACAGACTGTTCAAGTGCAACAGTCGGATTAAATTGCTCAGCCTGCTTTGCCAGGCCGTCAACAAGATCTTGTGCCTTCACTTTTGGAAACCCGGCCACGTCATATATGTACTTTTCCGGATATAAGGCAGATAATTGACCGCCTAATTGAGGCATGCTTTCAATGATTTTTACTTTTGCTTGTCTCATCCCAGCATAAAAAGCAGCAAACAGCCCTGTAGGTCCACCACCAATAATTGTAATGTCATACATTTGATCTTCGTTTGTCATCGTTTCTTGCCACCCCCGAAAAAGTTTGTCTCTACAATCCCATTATATGCATATCCACTTATAAAAAGAAAGAAGACGGGTCCTATCATTCTTAATTAAATCGTACATTATTCAATTGCACAATCCGCTTGAATAAATTGCTTAGATTAGAACATCTTATGTTTAAATTCAAAAACGCTTTCTTCGTAATATGGAAAAACAAAGAAAAGTAAAAATGAAGTTGAAAATTAGCGGGAAAACCAATATGATAGGAATTGTATTTGTGAATATTTTGCGACATTCATCTTACTTATTATTCGTTCTTTATAAATTAGTTCGTGAAATAAATCACAATGTCATCGTTTATTGTATAATAAAGGCAAGTAAAAAATAAGAAAATGGAAGTGATTAGTTTGAAAAAGCCAAGTATCGTCCTTTTGGGTGCTGGTTACGGCGGAATGATTACAGCGACTCGTTTGTCAAAGCAGCTAGGACATAACGAAGCCAATATTACATTGGTGAACAAGCACGATTATCATTACCAAACAACATGGCTGCATGAGCCAGCTGCTGGTACACTTTCTCCTGAACGTACTCGTATGGAGATCAAAAGTGTTCTAGATCTCAACAAGATCAAGTTTGTAAAAGACTCTGTAGTTGAAATCAAAACAGACGTTAAAAAAGTCATCCTTGAAAATGGTGAACTTGACTATGACTATCTTGTAGTTGGACTCGGTTCTGAAGCAGAAACATTCGGCGTACCAGGTGTACACGAGCATGCATTCAGCAAATGGACTGTAAATGGCGCACGTGAAGTAAAAGAGCATATTGAGTATCAATTTGCTAGATATAACAACATGACAGAGAAGCGTGATGAGCTGTTAACGCTCATCGTTGCTGGTGCTGGATTCACAGGAATCGAGTTCATTGGTGAGCTTTCAGAGCGTGTTCCAGAGCTTTGCAAACACTATGACATTCCTCGTGAAAAAGTAAAAATGTACGTGATTGAAGCAGCTCCAACAGCGCTTCCAGGATTCGACCCTGAGCTTGTTGAGTATGCAATGAACCTTCTTGAAGCTCGTGGAGTAGAGTTCAAAATTAACTGCCCGATCAAAGAAGTAACAGAAACTGGCGTTACGCTTGCTAGTGGAGATGAAATCAAAGCTGAGACAGTTGTATGGGCAACAGGTGTACGCGGAAGCTCTGTGATCGAGAAGTCTGGATTTGAAGCAATGCGCGGACGCATTAAAGTAGAGCCAGATCTTCGTGCTCCTGGTCATGATGATGTATTTATCATTGGTGACTGTGCTCTTCTCATTAACGAAGAGATTAACCGTCCTTACCCTCCAACAGCTCAAATCGCTATGCAAATGGCTGAAACATGTGCAGAGAACATTAAGCTGTTAATGAAAGGCGGATCGTCACTGAAGACATTCAAGCCAGACATTAAAGGTACAGTAGCATCTCTAGGCGGCAAGGAAGCAATCGGAGTTGTTGGTACTCGTAAATTATTTGGTGCTCAAGCTAACTTCATAAAGAAGATGATTGATAACCGCTACCTATTCTTATTAGGCGGACCTGGTCTTGTATTGAAAAAAGGGAAAAACCCATTGTAAGAAGCAATTTATTTAACACAAGTGTGCACTCCAAGTGCGCACTTGTGTTTTTTTATTTTTGAAAAAGAGAGTAATTCTATTTAAGCGTAAGCATTCTAGAGAGAATATTTTTTGTTTGCGCTTACATGAGCGCGGAAGTCCTTAAAAAGAAGTTTTAATTATATAAATATTCTGATAATATAATTAAACAATCTATAAAGATAAAAGGGGTGTAGAGAATGAAGCGCTCATTAAAGTATACAGAGAACGGAACATGTCCATATTGCAACGGTGTAGGTTATTTTCAGTTATTACTAGGCGGCAGTGAAACATGTGAGCATTGCGGAGGCCATGGTAAGAGTCATAAAAAGCAATAATACGTAAAGAAGCAGGCTGTTCCTTTGAACAGTTTGCTTCTTTTTAATGATAAAGCAGAGGTGCTTCTTTTAATAGAGAAAGCTGATTTTGCCGCAAAGACACATGGAATGTATGATCTTTATTAAGAGAAGCAAAGAATACATCCTCTATTCTAGGGACTCCGAGCTCTTCTAATTGTTGATACACCCATTCCTCACTCACTTCTAAATGAGTAATGACATCTTTATACAAATAGCCATCAATAATGACAGGAAGAGCAAGCTCTGAGTGAGGTGCAGCCACATTAGCATCTGCACGAGTCAAAGGCTTTTTATCGGGTTTTTTATGCACGGTTAAGGTACCGTTTGCCTCAATAATTGCAAGCTCTACCTCGCTTACATCAAATACATCATTTTCCCGCAGCATCATTAGCACATTATCAATGGAATATCGGATCTGCTTTAAATTTTCGATTAAGAAAATGCCATTATAAATAACTACCGCTGGTTCAAAGGTGAGCATCTTTCCAAACGTTCGGTTAGATATTTTAAGGGTGGCAACAATGATTTGAAAAATTCCAATGAAAACGACGGCAGCAGCGGTATGCAGATGGTCAATATCAGGGTCAGCGAGGTCTGCACCAACTACAGCACCAAGTGTGATAATGATGAGGAAATCAAATACGGGCAGCTCTGCAATCGAACGCCTGCCCATCTTTAAGGTGATAAATAATAACAACGGAATAATCGTGATGATACGAATGATAAGAATGAACAGTTCTTTGGTTAGTTCCACTTATACACATCCTTTATATATGACTCATTAAAAGTATGTGTACTTCTGTAAGGTATTATTTGAATAGTTGTGCGGATATTGCCACAAAAGATAAGCGATGGATAGTTGACGCACCTGCCATGTATTCAGTAAACTATCTATGATACGGGGGTGCAAGTTGTGAGCTTACCACAATTGTTAATATCAATGGTGCTGTTCCTCATCTTATTTTTTGGGATCGGCTTCTTGTTAAATATGGTTTTACGTTCAACCTGGATTATGGCTGTTGCTTATCCGGTTATCGTTATTTTAATTATTGATAATGTCGGTTTCTTTGATTACTTTACATCACCAGCTGCTTCATTTGCCGATCTTGGTCAAACATTTGTCGCATTAAAGCTGGTAGATATTTTAATTTTAGTGAGTGGATTTGCCGGAGCTATTATTGCAGGTGTTGTGATAAAAATGCTTCGTGTACGTGGCTATCAAATGTTCTAAAGTGAAGTCTTCCTTTGAAAAAAGGAGGGCTTTTTTTGAAGTGATTATATCTGAAAATTGACTATATTTTAAATGACTTCAATTTAAGAGAATTTTAACCGTTATATAAAGAGGAGTAGGTAATTTAACCTAGATTTCTTAAGAGTGGGGGCTTTATATGTTTTTTAAAAAGATAGTAATCACAGCTTTTGCTATAGCGGGGCTTCTTCTTGTTGGCTGCCAAAATGAGGCGGTGCAAGAAGAGGTCGAAACAGAGTTGAGAGTTGGAATAATGTTGTCAGACGTCGGACTAGGAGATCAGTCATTTAGTGATGCTGCCTTTAACGGCTTGATTAGAGCGCGGGAAGAGCTTGGCATCATGTTTGATTACCGGGAATTAGAGGCTGCTGGGTCGTATGAGCAAGGTCTCACAGAATTAGTAAATGAGGACTTTGATCTTATTATTGGCCTTGGTTTTATGGTGAAGGATGCACTTGAAGAGACAGCTGATAAACACCCAGACCAGCACTTTCTCTTAATTGATGACCTGTCAGACAAAGAAAATATAGCATCTGTTTCCTTTAAAGAACATGAGGGAAGCTTTCTTGCAGGAGCAGCGGCAGCAATGGCTTCTGAAAGCGGGGTGATTGGCTTTGTCGGTGGAGCAGATGTCCCTCTTATTAATAAATTTGCTGCGGGGTACGAACAAGGTGCACGTTATGTGCAAGAAGATATTGAGGTGTTGATTGAGTTTGCAAATGACTTCGGGGCACCTGAGATAGGAACCACACTTGCAAGTCGCATGATCGATCAAGACGCAGATGTATTATATGCTGCTGCAGGTTTAACAGGGGTCGGTGTCCTTCAAACTGCCCAAGAAAGAGGAGTATTAAGTATCGGCGTAGATAGTGATCAATACGTGATAGCCGAGGATTCTGTCATGACTTCGATGATGAAATTCATAGATCAAGCAGTCTATCAATCGGTTGTTGCTTATGCTGATCAACATCTTGATGAGGAGGTTGTTTTCGGTTTAGCGGAAGCAGGTGTTGGCTTAGCCCCGTTTAGAATCGTAAATGAGGAGGCCTATATAAGTAAAATCGAAGAAATCAACGAAGCAATCATTAATGGTGAGGTAGTTATTTCAGAAAAGAGGGAGGGAGCACAATGAAACTTAAACATAAGCTTCTAGTACCTGTCGTTTCTATTTTAGGGCTTTCTGTTTTGTTGATTGCCTACATTGTTCTCGGCATGATCAATCTTCAATCAACAAATCGTGATTATGCGCATGTATTAATTGATGTGCAACGATTAGATGCATCAGTCGTGACAGGTCAGCAGAGTTTAAATTACTATGCATACAGCCAAACAGAGCAAAATAGACAAGCAGCAACCCTGCATTTACAGACCATGAGTGAGCGGTTTGATGCATTAGAGACAGCTTTAAAGGGAGATCCAAGTGAGGATATCTTTAATTCGGCTCGTGGGAAGTATGAGGAATTATCACAGACAGCAGCCGAAGCATTAGAAGTTGGGAATGCGACTGAGGTTATGCGTCAATCTGTGCGTGCCCTTGGGGTGTTAAATGATTTACATCGACTAAATGTGCAAACGACTAATCAATATAATCAGCTGATGGGCGACTCTGAAGCAGCTATGCAGAGATTAATTTGGACGACAATGATCAGTGCAGTATTATTGTTTGCCTTATCTCTTGTAATCAGCTTTTGGACGAGAAGGTCGATTACGATTCCGCTGCAAAAGATCTCTATTCAAGCTGAACAAGTCGCATCAGGTGATTTGACGGTCGAACCTGAACGAGTAGAAACCAATGATGAGATCGGACGCTTAACTACATCTTTCTCTCAAATGGTAGAACAATTAAAGGAGCTTTTGCACTCCATTCGTCTTACAAGCAATGAAGTGCTGTCCTACAGCGGGAAAGTCACTCAAGATACCACGCAGTTAGTAGAAACGAGTCAGCAGGTTATGATCTCAACAGAGGAGCTGGCCAGCGGAGCGGCTAAAGTATCTGAAAATCTTCAAGACACGGTCGTTTTTGTTGAGGAAATGGACGCAGCATTTGATAAAAATGTGGAAGCAATCGAAGCAGCTAGTGAGTTTGGGGAGCAAGTATCGGCTGCTGTGCTAGATGGAGAAAAAGCGATACAAGCACAAGAGAGCATCTCAGCTGAAAACAAAAAGGCGACAAATCAGATGGTCGCATCAGTCGGTTCGTTAACAGATCATATTCATTCCATTGAAGAAATGGCCGAGCTTGTATCAGGCATATCAGATCAAACAAATTTACTCGCCTTAAATGCAGCCATTGAAGCAGCTAGAGCTGGTGAAGCAGGTAAGGGATTTGCGGTAGTAGCTGATGAGGTGAGAAAGCTAGCAGAACAGTCAAGAGAAGCAACAAAAAAGATTTTTACGATGACCAATGCCTTAACCAAGCAAATGAGTGCGGCGCATGAAGCAGTGAAAAATGGTGAACATCTGCAAGCGGAGCAGTCTAGTGTCTTACAATCCACAACGGCCGTCTTTCAAGATATTGAGAAAGCGGCTAGTGCTATGTCTGCCCAATTACATTCACTCGTTCACACAACCAATGAAACGAAACAAAAAGCAAGTAAGGTTCTTGAAATTGTAGAAGAGATTAGTGCTGTTACCGAGGAGACAGCTGCCGGAAGCGAGGAAATCTCTGCTTCAACAAATGAACAGCTCCGCTCAACTGAAGAAATTACAAACACAGCAGAATACCTTACAGATGTAAGTAAGAAGCTTAACGCTAAGCTTCAGCATTTTAAAATGGACGACTTTAAAACGAAAGACTAAGCAGGGAATTTACTACACTACTCTTACAATTTACGGCTAGATGAATAGAATGCCTCTCTTTGGGACAAGATGACTCAAAGAGAGGAGGAGATTATGAATACGTGGAAACAAGCTGGCCGCAGGCTGGTCATGACAACGTTATTTTTAGCAGCATTTTTTACAACCTTTCAAACATTTTCAGGAGTAGGGGCACAGGAGCTTGGCCGGTGGGTAGGCGAACAAGCTGCTCATACAAATGATGAACTTAAACGAACGGCAGTTCAGCATATGGAAAAGGCGTCAGCTTTCTTTAAGCGAGCCATTCCAACGATGCAGATTGAGGAAAAGTCGATGTCAACAGAGGTGGAGGCTTCACCTGTCAGTCTTTTTGAAGCTGTTGACTGGGAGCGCTATCCAAGTGTACGAGTGGTCGCAACCGGATATACGGCAGGGTATGAATCAACTGGCAAGAACCCCGGACACCCGAGTTATGGCATTACATATTCAGGGGTGGAGGTTCATAGAGACCTATATTCAACGATTGCCGCAGATCCAAGTGTTTTTCCAATCGGAACGATCCTCTACATTCCTGGTTATGGATACGGGGTAGTTGCCGATACAGGATCAGCCATCAAAGGTCATATCATTGATCTTTACTATGATTCAGTTGATGACGTATTTAATAAATGGGGCAAGCGCGAATTAGATGTGTATGTGATTGAACGAGGCGAGGGAAAGTTAACTCAAGAGGAATTAATGGCTTTAAATGAAGATGAGGCTGTACAAGTATTTAGAAATGAAAAGTCTTATGAATAAGTAATTACTGACGAAGCCTAAAATCGTTATTGTATTTTTTCATGAGAGTTATGCGTTAGTTAAAGAGCTTATTGCGCTGATGTTTACGGATATTGTGCCGTTTGCCAGCTTTATTGCGTCTATCTGGTGTTATTGCGTCGTTTCAACCGCTATATGCGTCTATGCTAATTACAATAGTGTCGATTCAAAACAATATTGCGCCTATGAACAAACAGGAGCTGACCCGAGGTCAGCTCCTGTTTGTTATGCTTGTTGAAGCAGAGGGTCAACACCGTCATCCGCTGGAAAATGTTCGGGATGAAGGATTGCAGCAAGCTTTTTAAGTCCAAGTAAAAGCCTTGGAGAGGGTCTGCAGTAGAGGGGCTCAGGCAGAACATGGACTCGATTTTCTGCTACTGCTGGTAGCTCTGGCCAGTCAGGCCGTTTCAATAGCAGTTCTGGCTTCACCTTGTTTGTTTGAATACCTACCCATGCAAGACAGATATGGTCTGGGTTTCGATTGTATACATCTTCCCAATCTGTCTGGATGCTTGCTTCCTCTTTATCCATAAATGCATTTTCTCCCCCGCTTAATGAACTGATTTCAGTCAGCCAATTTGTTCTTCCTGGAGTAAAAACAGGTTTTGGCCACCATTCCCAATAGAGCGTTTGTTTTTCTACTTGTAATGCAATGCTTTTGTAATCGGAAATCATCGATTGATAGAGGGAGACAACATGGTTTGCATATTCTTCACGTCCAGTGCGTTTGCCTAGGTCGATAAGGTCGGAAGCGATATCATCAAGAGACTGTGGATTATAAACTACATGCGGGATGTCTCGTTGCACAAGCTCTTTAATATTTTTCTCCATTCCCGGAACGCTAAGGGAAGCGAGGACAAGGTCAGGCTGCAAAGCTTCAAGCTTATCCATATCGATGGATAAATCAGGGCCAAGGCGAGGGAGAGTTGTTATGGACTGTGGCCAATCAGAGTAATCGTCCACTCCAACCAACTGATCTTCTAACCCTAAGTATGCAGCAAGCTCTGTGTTACTAGGACAAATAGATACAATTCTCATAAGTGAACCTCCTTTTGCAGAAAAAAGTTAAGGATATAAAAAAAGCTCGGACTAAACGAGCGTGTTTCCATGATAAGCGAATGTCTAACTTGGAAGATGAAAAATACGGAGAATTTCTTTAGAACTCTCTCTCCGTCCAGTGGTTGTTAATTTCCGCTTCAGGTACTCGCTTTCCGCGGGCGGTCCGGGAGCCTCCTCATCGCTTCGCTCTTGTGGGGTCTCCCATGGCCACGCACATCCCGCAGGAGTCGAGTACCTTCCGCTCCAATCAACAGAGCGATAATGAGGTTGAACTGAGCCAAAATTAAATTTATCCTCATAACTTCTATACAAAGAAGTACCTTAGCGGATGAAATATATGTAGACTTCTGCAGGGACTAGAGCAGGAGTGAGATCCCGCAGGGCGAAAGCCCGAGGAAGCTCACTAGCTCCCTGCGAAAAGCGGAATATATTTCAGGAGCGGTGTATATGCGCGCTTCATCTTTTTTCGCATTGTTATTAAAACACTAAATGTCCAAACCTCTTACTCTTTAATTTTTTATTAATGGATCAAGGCATGTAGGATTAACGTTAGAATAATCCCGAGCAGGCCTCCAAAGAATACTTCAATTGGTTGATGACCTAATAATTCTTTTAATTCTTTACGCTTTTCGATTTCCTCTTTTTTAGGCCAGGACTTCACTTCTGAAACCAATTTATTAAAATCCGTTACCAGCTGGTTTAAAACCGTTGCGTGATAACCAGCATGTCTTCTCACCCCTGTTGCATCAAACATAACAATAATCCCAAAGATTGCTGCGACGGCAAAGATTGTGGAGTCCATCCCGTGTTCAATCGCTACGGCAGTTGAAAGAGCCGTAACTGCAGCCGAGTGAGAACTTGGCATGCCTCCTGTACTTGTAAACAGTGTCCAATCAAGCTTCCGCGTAGGGAGAAAGGCAAGAGGAATTTTAATGAATTGAGCAAAGAAAATAGCAAATAAAGCTGCCCAAAGCGGAAAATTATGAAAAATCTCCATGTAGACGTTCTTCCTTTCTATTGAGTCGAATGAGTCGAATGAGTCGAATCTATGAAAATACGAATTCACATGTAAGACAAGCAATTTGCTGCTTATTTGATCATGTGAATCTACGTAGCTGTCTAGTCAAATTGATTTCCATTATACCATACAATACCCGTTTCGTTCTGTTCTGAACATAGAAAGTTATGCTTCGAATATCGAAATATTTTGAAGATCGTGTATACTTAAGGTGGACATTATCAAAATGTAAAGCTGAAAGGGGTTTTAAAGATGTTTAATATACAGCAATCTTACGATCAAGCGGCAAAGCATGATGCCCTCATTATCGGGTTATTTGAAAAGAAACAGTTAACGAATACGGCTCAAGAAGTGGACGGATTTTTAGATGGTCAAATAACAACATTAAAGAAAAATAAGAAGATCTCAACAAAACGAGGTAAAGTTACACCGCTTTATACATTACAAAAGATTGAGTGTGATGTCATTTATATCGTTGGACTTGGCAAAGAAGAAGAATTGGACGCTGAAGGTCTGCGTGAAGTATTTGCTGCTGCAGGGAAGAAAGCGGGAAGTGACCGCTCAAAGAACATTGCTATTGATCTTGATAGCTTTCGCTCAGAGGCTGCTGAGCTTGAGGATTTGGCAGTGTTAGCAGGAGAATCATTAGCATTAAGTACATACCAAGTAGCGGATTATAAAGAAAAAACAAATGAAGTGGATGTGTCTATTGAAGAAGTAACATTCTATGCGGTTTCAGGAACAGAAGGGTTAGTGGAAGCAGCTGATTGCGGTTTTGCTTACGGAAAAGGGGCAAACCGTGCGCGTAAACTCATTAACATTCCAGGTAACCTGCTTACTCCGACTGAACTTGCTAAGGAGGCAAAAGAGTTAGCGGATCAGCATGGTTTTGAGTACGATGTGCTTGAGAAAGAAGACATGGAGAAACTTGGTATGGGCGCGCTTCTTGCGGTAGCAAAAGGAAGCGATGAACCGCCTAAAATGATTGTCTTAAAATATCAAGCGAAAGAGACATGGGATGATGTGTTAGGCTTTGTTGGAAAAGGCTTAACGTTTGATTCAGGTGGTATCTCAATTAAGCCTCGTGAAAATATGCATCAAATGAAAATGGACATGGGAGGAGCGGCAGCTGTTTTAGGCGCAATGGACATTATCGGTGAAATGAAGCCGGATGTAAATGTGTTAGCGGTCATTCCTTCCTCTGAGAATATGTTAAACGGTTCTGCACTGAAGCCAGGCGATGTTATCCGGGCAATGGATGGCAAAACGATCGAGGTTCGTAATACCGATGCAGAAGGACGCTTAATTCTAGCAGATGGAGTAGCTTATGCTAAGCAATTAGGAGCTACGAATTTAGTAGATGTAGCGACTCTTACAGGTGCTGTATTAATTGCACTAGGAGATTGTACGACAGGGGCAGTTACTAATAATGAGAGCTTTATGGAAGAAGTGTTAGAAGCATCTGTTGAAACAGGTGAGTGGATCTGGCGTCTGCCTAGCTATAAGCCGTATCGCGATATGTTGAAAACGAGCGATGTAGCAGATTTAAATAACGCCCCAGGCCGCTTAGCCGGCAGCATAACAGCAGGTTTGTTTATCGGTGAATTTGCGGGAGACACTCCTTGGGTTCACCTTGATATTGCAGGTACTGCTTGGAATTCAAAGCCAAATAACCTTTGCCCGCTCGGAGGCACAGGGGTGATGGCTAGAACGTTGGCACAGCTTGCTATGAACCGTGAAGAAATTGAATAAGATCGTTTTGGAGCACCTGCGTGATAGGTGCTCTTTTTTTATGCAGGAATAATAACTTTAAGAAAAGATATGAGATATATGTATTTTTATGGGACTAAATTCCTGTGTGAAGTTCTGAAATTCTGAATATTTAAGCGATGTGGCTAGTATATAGACAGATCATTCTGGTGACCTTTCGAGAACCTGTCTCATCCTATGACATCCGGAAATATACGTAGATATCACGTTTGTGGTGGAAACTTCTTTCCAGTATGATTTTTAGTAAGTGATTCTTTTTTATTCTTTTTCAAGTTTTTACATGCTGATTTAACTTGTTTAAACACTTATTTAGAAAGGGGGAAATTTTGCTTGAACGTCATTCGAAAGCTTGATTACGGGTTGATGAAGCTAGAAGAATATATTCTTAGTTATTCCATTATCATTATAGCCGTTATGGTTGTAGGAAATGTTTTAAGCCGTTCGATCTTTGGGAGCAGCTGGTCCTTTGCCAATGAAGTAAGTCAAATGGCGGTAATTATCGCAACGTTTATCGGCATCAGCTACGCAGCTAGAAAAGGCCGCCATATCAGCATGTCAGCATTTTTTGATCTAGCTCCGTATCCTATTAGAAAAGGGCTTGCGATCTTTATTCCTGCCGTTACAGCAGTTATTCTTTTTATCTTAGCCTATTATTCATACGGGTATTTCTTATCTGTTCACGGAACTGGGCGTGTGACGACATCCATGCAAATGCCAGTTTATATGATGGCCATCTTTTTACCAATCGGCTTTACATTAGGAGGCATCCAGTTTTTACGAAATATGTGGATTAATATAAAAGAAAAAGATGTGTACTTAGCACAAGATAAAAAAGATTACTCGTAATCAATAACAAAATAGATTGTGAGGAACGTACATGGTAGCAACAATGTTAACAGTTATGATCGTTTTGCTGGCACTTGGGTTTCCGATGATGATCCCAATGCTTGCCGCTTCTGTTGTTGTCATCCTCTTTTTCATGCCGAATGTTGATCCGATTTTTCTGGTACAACAAATGATGGAGGGTATTTCCTCTTATGTGCTATTAGCGGTTCCGTTGTTTATCTTTGCAGCAGACATTATGTCTACAGGAAAAACATCGAAACGGCTATTAGATTTTGTTGGTTCCTTTGTCGGACATGTTCGAGGAGGGTATGCCATAACAACGGCAGCCGCTTGTACACTTTTTGGATCGATTTCAGGTTCTACTCAAGCAACAGTTGTAGCAATCGGTAAACCAATGAGAAAGCGGCTATTATCAGTAGGTTACAAAGATTCCAGTGCCATCGCTTTAATTATTAATGCAAGTGATGTGGCGTTATTGATTCCGCCAAGTATTGGGATGATTATATACGCACTAGCAGCACCGAATGTATCTGTTGGCGACTTGTTTATCGCAGGTATAGGTCCTGGTGTCTTAATCTTCTTAATGTTCGCTATTTACAGCTACATCCATGCGAAAATATTCAATATTCCACTTGGAGAAAAAATGAGCTGGAGAGACCGCGGGAAAACGACAGTGCGTGCATTGTTTCCGCTCGGATTCCCAGTCATTATTGTCGGGGGTATTTATTTCGGTCATTTCAGTCCAACAGAGGCAGCAGGGATTTCAGTTTTATATGCCTTGATCTTAGAAGTGCTTATTTTCCGTTCGATCAAGGTGTTTGATATTCCAAAAATTGCTCTATCTACTGGACTCGTAACAGCAGCGGTCTTTATCTTGGTAGCAGCAGGGCAGGCGTTTTCTTGGTTGATTTCATACGCAAGAATTCCAAGACTATTAACAGAGACAGTTATTCCTGCTGATCCGACTGCGCTTCAAGTTTTATTAATTGTGGCGATCTTCTTCTTTATCGGCTGTATGTTTGTCGATCCAATCGTTGTTATTTTAATCTTGACTCCGATCTTCTATCCGGTTGCTGTTCAAGCCGGTGTCGATCCTGTTCATCTTGGAGTAGTGATTACGTTCCAAGCGGCGCTAGGTTCAGCTACCCCGCCATTTGGAGTTGATATCTTTACGGCGAGTGCCGTCTTTAATAAGTCATACTTAGATGTTATTAGAGGGACTCCGCCATACATTATTATGCTATTGATCGCATCCGTGCTGATTATACTATTTGAGGATATATCACTCTTCCTTCTTAGGTTTATGTGATGATCCTTTCAAAATAGAATTTGTTTCAATAGGTTTAATAGATTAAAAACAGGGGGTATTCGATGTTTTTTAAAAAGAGAAAAGTACTAACAGGCGCAATGGCAGCAGCACTTGCAGTAGGTCTTGCAGCATGTGGAAGTGACGGTGCTTCAACTGAGGGCGACAACGGAGCTAGCGGTGGGGAAACGTATGACTGGCGCTTTGTCGTAGAGGAAACAGAAGGACAGGTACAATATGAGTACGCACAAGAATTTGCTGAGCGTTTAAACGAAAAGACAGATGGCCAAGTAAATATTGATGTGTACGATTTCGGTTCATTAGGCAGTGAAGTAGACCAAGTTGAAGGCGTCCAGCAAGGGATGTTTGAAATGGGAATTATTTCTCCAGGATTCACTGGCGGCTTAGTAGCTGAAGGGCAAGTGTTCTCATTGCAATTCTTGTTCCCAGATGACCAAGAAGTCACACAAGAAATTTTAAATACTAGTGAAGCGTTAAACACACATTTAGTCGAATTATATGAAGCGCAAAACCTTAAGCCGCTTGCATTTATGTCAGAAGGGGCAATGCAGTGGACAGGGAACCGTGAATTACGTACACCAGAAGACTTTAACGGCTTCAAAATGCGTACACAAAGTTCACCTTTAATGCTTGAAACATACGGCGCTTACGGTGCAGATCCATCTCCGCTTAGCTGGTCAGAGCTTTATGTATCGCTTGATCGAGGGGTAGTGGACGGACAGGAAAATCCAATTTTCTTTATCGAGGATGCGTCCTTCCATGAGGTTCAAGATCATATGACAATCTCAAACCATAACACGTATGTAGCAATGGTGACGATTAACCCTGGTATCTACAATGATCTGCCTGAAGATATCCGCACAGCATTAGATGAGACGGTAGAAGAAATGCGTGACCGTGGATTTGAAATTCAAGACCAGCTAAACGAAGAGCTGCTTGATTCGATTGTCAATGATACGGATAACCCAACAGAAGTGATTGAGCTGACTGAAGAAGAGCGTGCAGAGTTCCGTGAGCTGCAGCTGCCAATTCGTGATTTCTTCCGCGATGAAATCATCGGTGATGAAGGCCGCGAGATGTTTGACCTTCTACTAGAAGAAATTGCTGAGCACGAATAAAAACAAATAGGAAGGGCTCGTCTGCTAGGTGAGTAGGGTGCGATTCTGATTGAACTGCAATTGTATCTTTTCAGACCATTTATGCGTCAGAGACAAATTCAATTGCGTGTATTCATCGCCTTATTGCGTCCTTTCCAATATGAACAAAAGCTGTCCTGCGATACGCGGGACAGCTTTTGTAATGTTGTTAGCTGGTGGGGGTGCTCATGAATCCGATAATCATTAAGCAAACTGTAATAAGTCCTGTTGCGATGGTTGAGAAGACAATCAGCTTTTTCATCAAAGGTATGTCATAGAAGTTTCTCGTCAATTCATCAATCACGAAAAAGCCAAATGCTGCGAAGACGGCAATATACCCTAAATTTGCATCCCATAACCCAAATAAAGCAACGAGCGCGATATGAACAGCAAGGGAAATGCCTCCTCGCACAATGGAATTCGTGTATTTACGGCTAATAAACTCGGCAAGCACGGATACAGGCAGCAGATAAAAGAGAATTCCCGTTACAGCGAATAAAGAAGCAAAAAACCAGGCTTCATAAAACGTTTGAAACATGTCCCAAGAGCTGATGTAGGTAGACCCAAAGAGAATAACAAAGAAGCTAGTAAGAATAGCGACTAGAACTTTACGTAATATCATGACTGTTTTCCTTCCTTTATGAAACAATAATAGTTTCATCGTACCATCCTCCATATAGACAGACAATGGAAGGAAGCAAGGAGTAAAAAAATCGACATTGTTAAGTCTGTGTAAAGGTTTCTTGGTGAAATTGAGATCTGACCTGTGTAATGATAAATTAAAGGAAGGATAAATCAACTAGAGGAGACAAAGATGGCACAAACAAAAGAAATGAGCTTTAAAACACTCATTGAACTTTTAATCATTTCTACAAGACTGGGTCTTACATCATTTGGCGGTCCCGTTGCGCACTTAGGGTATTTTCATCAAGAGTACGTGCGAAAGCGTAAGTGGATGGACGAATCAAGCTATGCAGATCTTGTAGCACTGGCACAGTTTTTACCGGGACCAGCCAGCAGTCAGGTCGGCATAGGGATCGGTGTGATGCGAGCAGGAGTGATAGGAGGAATCGTTTCATTTATCGGGTTTACGCTGCCTTCTGTTATTGTTTTAATCGTGTTTGCCCTGCTTGTTCAAACGTTTGATGCAGGCGATGCTGGATGGATTCACGGGTTGAAAATTGTTGCTGTTGTCGTGGTGGCTCACGCAATTTTAGGGATGGCTAAAAATTTAACGCCCGATGTGAAACGCAAAACAATCGCTTTAGCAGCCCTGATGGGTACGCTTTTGTGGCAAACAGCGTTTACACAAGTGGGAGTTATCCTGCTAGCAGCAATGGCCGGGTACATGTTGTATAAGAACCATGATAACGTAGACCAGGTGAAAATGAACTTTCCGATCAGCAAGCGTTTTGCCTCGGTTTGTTTAACTATATTTTTTGGGCTGTTAATTCTTCTTCCTATAGTAAGAGAGATGACAGCTTACAACTGGGTAGCGATGTTTGACAGCTTTTATCGTGCAGGCTCCCTAGTTTTCGGCGGTGGTCATGTTGTCTTGCCGCTGTTAGAGCGTGAATTTGTTCCCACTGGCTGGATAAGTGAAGAAGCCTTTCTTGCAGGATACGGGGCAGCACAAGCCGTACCAGGTCCTTTATTTACATTTGCTGCTTACCTTGGAGCTGTGATAAACGGATGGCAGGGCGGACTGCTTGCGACTGCTGCTATATTCTTGCCGGCTTTTCTATTAATCTTAGGAGCTCTACCTTTTTGGGATGCGCTGCGCCGTCATGATAAAGTGAGAGGAGCATTAATGGGAGTAAATGCGGCTGTAGTCGGGATCTTAATCTCAGCATTTTATCACCCGATCTTTACAAGCTCCATTTTATCTCCTGTTGACTTTGCATTCGCTGCTTTATTATTTACGATGCTTGTTTATTACAAATGGGCACCGTGGATTATCGTATTAACGGGTGCAATAGGCGGACTAATCTTATCTTTCATAGTTTAGTCCTGGAAGCTGTCTCGTATGGAGACGGCTTCTTTTTTTATAGAAGGAATTTGCGAGTCTGTTATGGAAATAATTTGTATGAAGAAATAGAAAGTAGGAGACATGATGAAGCTTGTTATATTAGACGATTATGAGCGCACCACTGATCGAATATCTTTTGAACAGCTTTCTTTAGCAAATGTAAACGTAGAAATCTTTTATGATCAGGCAGAGGGAGATGAATTAGTAAATCGTATCCGGAACGCAGAAATCATAATCCCGATTCGAGAACGCACCCACTTTACACGAGAGCTTTTTCTCCAACTGCCAAATCTTATGCTGATAGCACAAACTGGCTCTGGGACGGCTCATATTGATAAAGGGGCAGCAGAGGAGCAAGAAATCGAGATTCTCACTACACCGGGAGGATCTCAAGCTGTGACGGAGCTTGTATTTGGATTGATGATTGCTCATGCTAGACAAATTCTTCAGCTTAATCAAGAGACGAAACAAAATAAGTGGTCGAATGCTATGGGGACAGGCTTAGCTGGCAAGACGTTAGGTGTGGTTGGTTTAGGCAAGATCGGCGCTCGGGTAGCAGGTATTGCAAAAGTGTTCGGCATGAGAGTAATTGCTTGGGGTCCTCGTTTAACAGAGGAAAGAGCCTTTCTACATGATGTTGAATATGTAGAGTTGGAGCAATTGTTTTCTCAATCAGACTTTCTTTCAGTGCACGTGAGATTGGTCCCAGAAACAAAGAATCTAATCAAAGCTGAACATTTTAAAATGATGAAAAGAAGTGCGTTTTTTATGAATACATCACGAGGAGAAATTGTGGATGAAGAAGCACTCGTTCAAGCTTTAGAGGAGAAACAAATAGCGGGGGCAGGCATTGACGTATTTACTCAAGAACCGCTTAAGGCCAAGCATCCGCTTACCGAACTAGACAATGTGATTCTTACCCCGCATATCGGATGGAAGACAGATTCGACGTTTGAAATGTTCTTAAACAAAGCGTTAGATAATGTAACAACATTTCTTAAGGATAAAGCAAAAACAATAAACTAATTATTAAAAAAATGATTGACACAAGGGAATGAAAAACGTAAGATGAATTTAACTTAATAACCGAGAGATTTTTGTTTTAACTTCGATTAGAAGAGAGGCTTTAGCAGGCAGTTAATGAATATTGGCTGAATGAAGAAGCAGCTTGTTTGAGAGAAGGAAAAATAGGTATAAATCGGTATATTTCTTAATGGGAGGGGACTCTATTGGGGAATATACCGTTTTTTGTTTGCAGAGGAGAGAGAAAAATGGTTTCTAAAACAAAAGGAAGCATGGAAGCTGAAATAAGCAAGGTGTTAACACAGTGGGAAAAAGACTATCTTGGGCGAGGGTCTGTATCTGTGAAAACAGACATTTTGCGAGATATGATTATCGTTAATTTACTCGGAGTTTTAACGCCAGCAGAGCACTCGTTAAGTAAAACAAAAGAGGGTATGCTCTCGATTAAGAGAATAAGGGCCGATTTAATTGAGTCGGGAAAAGATGGATTAATTGACATTATCTCTTCCATTACTGGTGAAGAAGTGAAAAGTTTTCACACCGATGTCAGCACTACTACAGGTGAGAGAATTATGGTTTTTAAGCTTACAGCTAACCTTGAAAAGAAAGCAGCAAAGTAAATAGGTGGGAGATCATTCAAAAACCGAGAAGGTAGTTGAAGATAAACCGACAATGATCAGGACTAAATCCTGTAGTTGTCGGTTTTTTTTGATTAATCAAAAGGAGGAAGAGGATGCAAGAAATTATGTTGGAGAATTTATTATCGCCTGTCGTTTTGTTTTTTGTATTAGGCATTATTGCAGCCATATGTAAATCAGACTTAAAGTTCCCGCCTGCGCTAAGTGAAGCATTAAGTATTTACCTTCTGATAGCAATCGGGATAAAAGGGGGAATAGAGCTATCTCGTTATTCTATTCAAGATGTGTTAGCACCAATAGCGGCCGTTTTATTCTTGGGAACAATTATCCCTGTTTTAATCCTCGTCTTATTGCGGCTCACTCATTTAGATTTAGATAATTCAATTGGATTAGCAGCCACGTATGGTTCTGTGAGTATTGTTACATACGGGGCGGCCATCTCCTTTTTAGATAAGGTTGGCACGTCTTACGAAGGGTTCATGAATGCCTTAGTCGTATTGATGGAAAGTCCAGCTATATTAGTCTCACTCGTCTTACTAAAGCTGGTTGAAAAAAATAAACAAATAGCACCTGTTTCTCAGCGAACTTTAGGTATTGTCTCCACTTCTCATTTATTTGATAAAGAAGTCCTGAGAGAAAGTATTTTCGGCAAAAGCATTCTTCTATTATTAGGCAGTCTGCTTATCGGTCTGTTTTTAGGGGAGCGTGCCATTCCAATGATCAAGCCGCTTTTTATGGATTTATATAGCAGTGTACTGATCTTATTTTTATTGAATATGGGCTTGGTTGCGGGTGAACGCATTAAAGAAGTAAGAGAATTTGGTTGGAAACTTTTAATCTTTGGCCTCGTCTCTCCTGTTTTATTTGGACTTTTAGGGGTTTTGGCAGGTACAATTGCAGGCCTCTCGCTTGGAGGAGCTACGTTAATGGGAGTGTTGGCCGGAAGTGCTTCTTATATAGCTGCTCCAGCTGCTCTGAAAACATCCGTTCCAAAAGCAAACCCATCGATCTATCTAGGGCTGGCATTAGGAATTACATTTCCTTTTAACTTAATTGTTGGAATACCGCTCTACTTTGAACTAGCAAAGTGGATGCAATAAATATATGAAATTTGAACAATATGCTATCTAATATAGGGGGTAAAACAAATGGAAAAGAAAACAGCAGGTAAAAAGACCTTAATTATTACTAGTCTAGAAGGAAATCAGTCATTGTGGCTTTCCTCTGTTTTAAAGAAACCGCTGGATGAATTGCTCTTTATCCACTCATATGGCAGTTTTATTTCTCAGTCGTATGGCTGCATTATCCGCAGTATTATCATGGCGGCTTATTATGAAAATGTTGAAGATGTATATGTCATAGGGGTTGAAGGAGACAAACAGAGTAACATTCACAGAGAGGATCTTCTGTTGAAAATGGAGGAAGCGGGAGTCTCCGGAAATACACTCCATACACTTGATTACATTAGAGTGGTGGAAAAGGATATCATCTCTTGGTTAACCGGACCTGAAGATATGAAAGAGGTCATTAAGAAAAATATAGCGCTTATCGAACGTCACCCCTTAATGCCAAAGACAATCAATGTTCAGGGATTTATTACTGCTAAAGGGGCAAATACATTAAAAGCAATCTAATGAATAAGGGGCTGGAACAAAATTAAAGTAACTTATGGGAATTTGAATAGTGCAGGTGCGCTCTATGTGCCGCTCCTGAACTATACTTCGCTTTCCATGGGAAGCTGCTGAGCCTCCTCGGGCTTATGCCTTGTGGGGTCTCAGCTTTGCTTTAGTACTCATAGGTGTCTCCACATATTTCATCCGCTAAGTTATATTTTTGGAGGATGTTATTTGGAGGATTTAATTTATGGCGCGCAAAGTTCAAATGAATATCGGACTGAGCTACCACTTGTTACACTTCAAATTTCCGAAGCATTTTCTGCTAGTAATGAGGGAGTAACTAAACAACCTACGCGCTCCGTTGATTGTAGCGGAAGGGACTCGACTCCTGCGGGAAGTGCATGGCCAGGGAAGACCCCACAGGAGCGGAGTGACGAGGAGGCTTCCGGACCGCCCGCGGAAAGCGAGTACCTGCAGCGGAAATCAACAACTACTGTAGGGGGACTTTTTCATGACCTGTCTCAACCTCCTATACTTATGCAGCAGTTGATAAAGCTTTTTCTTTTCGTTTTACCATCGACATGATCACCACGCCTAACGAGAAGAGAACGAATACGCCTCCGACTGTTGCGTTCATTTCTACCGTTGACTGCTCAATCACAATACCGCCGATCATTGAACCTGCAGCAATTCCAAAGTGAAGAGCAGAGTTGTTCAAACTTTGTTGAATATCAGATGTTTCTGGGGCTGTTTCAATTAAGTAGCTTTGAATTGCTGGAGTAATCGCCCAGCTTAACATGCTCCAAACGACCATCACAACTAAGAACAGCGGCAGAATTGATGTTGTGTATGGAATTGTGAAAATAGAAACAGCAAAAACAATGATTACCCCCACAATCGTAGGCTTTGTCCCAAAACGGTCAGCAAGCATTCCGCCAACACCGCCCCCGATGATTGCTGCCACACCGAAGATTAAATACATCATACTAATCCAAGTCCCGTCCATTCCCATCGTCATACGTAAAAATGGAGTCAGGTACGCATAAAGCGTTAAATGACCAGCTAAGAATAGAAACGATGTTAACTGTATGAGTAAAATCTTTCTATTTTTTAATGTTTGCAATTGCTTTTTAATCGATAGTGCTGGTTTTGGCTCGATTTTGTCCATTAAGAAATAAACACCGATAAACGAGAGAGCAGTTAAGGCCGTAATCATGATAAATGGTGCTCTCCAGCCAAATGCATTTCCAAGCATAAGACCAGCAGGTACTCCAAGTACGAGTGATGCACTAATTCCCATGAAAACAATCCCAATCGCACGTGCTCTAAACTCTTCAGACACGATGTTTGAGGCGATCGTGACACATAGAGCAATTAAAAGAGCCCCGCTCATGGCAGAGATGATCCGTGCCACTAAAAGCATCGCATACCCAGAACTTAAAACAGCTAAAAGATTGGCAAAGAAAAACACGACCAACGCAATTAGCGTCAGTTTCTTTCTTTCCATTGTAGCTGTCGCCGTCAATAAGATCGGTCCAAAGACAGCAAAGACTAATGAGAAAATAGAAATGAGCATCCCGACTTGACCTAGTGTTACTCCAAGATCAAATGCAACGAGATCTAGGATGCCTCCCAATATAAGTTCTACTAAACCTACGATAAAAGAAACAATCGTTAATAAATAAACTCGTTTATCCATAAAAACACCTCTTTAATTAGTTACCACTAGAAGGGTAACACTAAAAGGTGGATGGCACAAGGAGAAATTTTATGATTATGTTTCCTGTGCTATGATTAAGACAAGGATAAATAAAGGAGAATGCAGCATGCTTCAACAATTTGGATTTACACAATATGAAAGCCAAGTGTATACGTCACTTATCACAGTGAACCAGCCGTTAGATGCTACGGCGATCGTGAAGCGCTCAAGTGTTCCAAGGTCAAAAGTATATGAAGTTCTTCAGCGTCTCTCAGATAAAGGAATGATTCTAGAAGCTACAGTTGAGAAGAAACGCTTATATACAGCGCTTCCGTTAGAATCAGTTATTGAAAAATTAAAAGCAGATTTTGAGGAGAATATTGAACAACTTAAAAAGATTGAAGTGGAAGATGTACCGCTTGATGACCGTATTTGGAGCTTGAAGGAAAACCAATCGATTCAATCCTTAATCAAGGAACTAACGGAAGGCGCAGAGCGTTCGATTTATCTATCTGCATGGGGCGATGACCTGAATCAATTTCTTCCAATATTAGAAGAGAAAGATCGACAAGGGCTCGACATTCATATTCATGCGATTGGAGAAATTGAGACAAGTATTAAAGCCGTGTCCACTCTTATTCCTGATCAGAATCATAATACGCTAGAACGCAGCAGGATTTTAATTGTCGATCAAAGAGAAATGCTCTTTGCAGGGATTGAAGAGTCGAGCTGGCAAGCGATCCGTACCCAATCACCGCCTTTAGTAAAATTCTTCACGGAATTTTTCTATCATGATGTGGCATTGACGAAAATTACAAAACGGTATAAAGAGACAATTATGAAAGACGAGGAAATTAAAGATATATTGCTGAAATTACGTTACTAACAACACTTGGATAAAGAGCCAAGTGTTTTTTTTCTTTAGTCCTTTATCACACGAAAGAAAGTCATTGACAATGAGGTTCGTAGAATGATAGTGTATATGTATGTTTTAGTTCATTAGTGATTTAATAAGATAAAGGATTAGGAGTTGATTTCGATGAATGCTGTATTACTCGCAGTCATCGTGATGCTTGTACTTAGTTTGGTACGTGTACACGTGGTGCTTGCCTTAATCATTGGAGCACTTGTAGGTGGATTTGTAGGCGGACTTGGACTTGAGCAGACGGTGGCAGTATTTAGTGATGGGTTAGGAGGAAGTGCCACTGTTGCATTAAGTTATGCTTTACTTGGAGCGTTTGCAGTCGCTATTGCAAGAACAGGTCTTCCTGATATGATGGTCAACACAGTAATTAAGCTTGTGGGACGTAATGGAGATACAGAGAAACAGATATTATCTAAAGCACTTATTTTCTTTTCTATTCTTGTCATTTCTTGTTTCTCTCAAAACGTGATTCCAATTCATATTGCGTTTATTCCGATTTTAATCCCGCCGATCTTAAAAGTGCTTAATCGTCTAGGAGTAGATCGCCGGGCCATTGCTGCAATCATGACATTTGGTTTAACAGCACCTTATATATTCCTGCCTTATGGCTTCGGTGCGATCTTCCACGGAATTGTAGCGGATAATATGGCAGAGAGCGGTTTAGCGATCGAGCTTGGCGATATTCCGGTGGCTATGGCGATCCCAACTGCAGGGCTTGTTCTAGGGCTGATTGTAGCGGTATTTGTAACATATCGTAAACGTCGTTTGTATGAAGACCGTCCGATTATTGGGGAGGCTTCAGAACAAACTCCTTATACTACATGGTCGATTACAGCAGCCATTATCGCTGTTGTGGCTACCTTAGTCGTTCAGCAAGTAACGGAATCTATGATTATTGCTGGATTAGCTGGTATTGTGATTTTATTAGTCAGCGGCGTTCTGAAATGGAGAGAAGCTGATGATGTTGTTACAAATGGTATGAAGATGATGGCATTCATTGGGTTCGTCATGCTTGCCGCATCAGGGTTTGCAGCGGTTATTCGTGAAACCGGTCATGTTGAGCTATTAGTGGATCAAGTTTCAGGAATCCTTGGAGATAGTAAAGCTGTTGCTGCCATTCTTATGTTAGTGGTTGGATTATTCATCACAATGGGAATCGGTTCTTCATTCTCAACGGTCCCTATTATTGCAACTCTGTTTGTACCGCTTGGTATGGCAGTAGGTTTCAGTCCAATGGCGATTATTGCTTTAATTGGTACAGCAGGGGCATTGGGTGATGCCGGAGCACCTGCATCAGATAGTACGCTTGGACCAACGGCTGGTTTAAATGCTGATGGACAGCATAACCACATTTGGGATACATGCGTACCGACATTCCTTCACTTTAATATTCCGCTATTAATCTTTGGATTTGCAGCGGCAATGATTTTATAAGCAGAAGAACCCCCTCAAACGAACTTGAGGGGGTCTTCGCTTTATGAAGCTAGCTTTCGTTGAAGGGGGTTCGCGTTTTTATTAACCGTGTGATAAATACGAGAAGCTAGAACAGCTGCGAAAATTGTAAAGATGATATCTTTTACAAGAGGTGCAACCATCCATGACCAAGCCATACCGTAAGTGATCGCATCTAGGTCTGCAATAAATTGATAAGCGAAGTACATATAATTCGTTCCGAGAACATAATTTATCGTAAGACCCACAAAGCATGCAACCATAAATGTTGAAACGGATTTCTTGCTGCTTCTCTCAATGATTTTACCAACGACAAAAGCTAGAATGATAAAAGATAATAAAAATCCAAACGTAGGGCTGACAAGAGAACCTAAGCCTCCGCGAAATTGGGCGAAAACAGGGAAGCCAGCTAGTCCAATCAGGACATAAATCATCATAGCTAGAGCACCGCGTCTTGAGCCTAAGAGAGCACCGGCTAATGTCGCAAACAGTGTCTGCAGCGTGATAGGTACCCCGCCAATCACTAAGAAGGATGTAACGTTTGCACCGATCGCCATTAAGGCTGCAAACATTGGGATAAGGACCAGTTCAATAGTAGAAAAATAGCGTTTACGACTTGACATATGTTCACCTCATGTTAGTAATTAGTTAACATTAGAATAATCTGAACATTGTTTTTTGTCAACTAGATTAAACGTCTTGTTAACAATGTTTGTGATAGTTTGGGAGAGTGAATAGTGATATAATGGAAAATGTTTGACTAATGTTTATCATATGGTTAACGTACTTATGAATAATAAAAGAGGTAAGAGAAGAAAGGGGAAGTCTATATGGTGAAACAACCCGCGGGATTTTGGATCCGTTTTGGAGCTTCTATTTTAGATGGATTGTTATTAGGACTTGTTACATTTATCATTTCAATGGCTTTGAATTTTAATGAGGATGGGCAGTTAATTTTTGATTCGGTTGTTCAGTTAGCCTATCTGCTGATTCTTCCTGTCTTATGGTACGGCTATACGTTAGGGAAGAAGGTATGCGGAATTCGTATTGTGAGAATGGACGGCAGCAACGTTGGATTCGGTACGATGCTTCTTCGCGTGCTCGTAGCAGGTTTTGTGTATGTGATTACACTAGGGATTGCCTATGTTGTATCGGCATTTATGGTCGGCTTACGTAAAGATAAACGTAGTATTCACGATATGATTGCGAATACGTATGTAACGTATGAGAAGCCAGTAGAAAATGAAAATCCATATCAAACCGAAGCATAAAATAAAAGCATGAACCTAATTGGGTTCATGCTTTTTATTTACATTAATTACTTAACAGCATCTTTCAGTTGTTTACCAGCTTTGAATGCCGGTGTTTTTGTTGCAGGAATATCAATTTCTTCACCAGTTTGCGGATTGCGCCCTTTTCTTGCAGCACGTTCACGCACTTCAAAGTTTCCAAAACCGATCAATTGAACGGTCTCGCCTTTTGACATTGTTTCTGAAATCACATCAAATACTTCATTTACTGCGTTCCCTGCATCTTTTTTAGATAATTGCGTACGTTCAGCAACTTCATTAATAAGTTCTGTTTTATTCATTATTCCCAACTCCTTTAAATATCTTCGTCCTGCCAATCTGATACAAGCATTGACCGTTTTCAGACTTTTATACATGAATTTAGTGAAATGGCTATAAATTCTCTGCTTTCGCCCGTTTTTGGTGAAAAATTGTCGCATTGATCTCTCCGCCGACGATGATAATCAGACCGGTTAAGAAAAACCAAAGCATTAGGATAATGACTCCGCCTAAACTTCCATAGGTTGCTGAGTAGTTACCAAAGTTAGTCACGTAATAGGAAAAAAGCAGAGAGATGATTTGCCACCCTATAGTAGCACTTAATGCCCCAATTATGACTTGTTTAAACTTCAATTTTACATTTGGCGCTGCCCAATATAAAAACATAAGAACAAGAGTCATAAGCCCGATCCCTATAATCCACCTTAATACGTTTAAGAATTCAGCAGTCTCGGGTGGTACGGCAAACAAGTATTCCATTCCATTAATAATTAATTTACCAAACACCGGCAAAAGGAGGGTCGTTACCACCACAAAAATCATGCATAACGTAAGCAGGATGGAAAGCAATCGCAGTGACAGGAAATTCCTTGTTTCCTCAATGCCATAAGCGCGGTTTACAGCGCGAATGAGGGCATTTACTCCATTTGATGCTGACCACATGGCTGCGATTACCCCAAATGAGACTAAACCGCCTTGAGGGTGGCTGATCACTTCAAGAATCGTATTCCCAAACAAATCGGCTAAATCGCTTGGCACATAATCATATAAGATTTGATACACTTGATCAATATTTAATTGAAAGTATGGCAAAAGGGCGATCATAAAAATCAGCAATGGGAAAATAGATAACATGAAGTAATAGGCAAATGTAGCTGACCAATCTGGGATGGGATCCGTTTTTAATTGTTCCATAAAATGCTTCATAAACGAGTTCTTTTTCATTGATTAATCCTCTCTGTAACTGATTAGGACAAGCTTTTATACAGTGAACATTATTCGTTCAATTAGTATTCATTATTCCCTTGCTTATTACCCGCTCAAACTATTGTATAATAAGAAGTTGGTAATGATGATTGACCTTCAGATCATTTATTCACTCGACATTCAATTAAAAGGGGAGAAGATTAATGAGCCGTACAAAGTTTTTATTAAGAACATCTGCCATTTATGCGTTGATCGGAACGTTTATGGGTTCACATATGGCCGGAGCAGGGTCGATGATGTTAAGAGCGATTCATGCTCATATTTTAGTAGTCGGCTGGCTTTCGCTGTTTGCTTTTGCAATTTTTTACCGGGTATACCCTATCCCAAAGCAGTCTAAATTAGCCGCTGCCCAAGTATGGACTGCATTTATTGGTGCTTTTGGACTGACAGCAGGCATGTACATTTACTACATGAAGCCAGACTTTATACCAGAGATCGTGCAGTTATTATTCTATATTATCGGCGGAACAGTCCTAGTGGTAAGCTTTATTTTATTTGCTGTTATGACGTTTGTACACAGTAAAGGGATGACGGATAAGGAATGAAGACATTTATAGCAGAAGAACCCAAGATTCTCTGGACGATTCTATTTTTTATGGCGATGACTTATGCGTATGCTCTAGAAGGTAATATTCAGTACTTTGCTTATGCAGCGATGGCTGTAAGCTTTCTAGCATTAACCACTCGTTATCATCTAACGGTAGAAGAAGATAGACTTGTAATGATAATAAAAGTAGCTGGTGTGAAGGTTCGGACGAAACAATTGCAAGCAATGGAGATTACAAATGTCCATCAAATTATTGCAGGATCGAAAGTCATTTTCATTGTTACGGGCAAGTCAGGTCAGCAGATGAAAATTCATCGTTTTAAGCCGCATTCATTTGAACAAGAGGTTAGTGAGTTTGTTGATCGTAATGAATTACAAATCAAACAGACGGTCACAAAGGAACGGAAACAATAGTCATATAATCAGAAAATTCTCGTAAATGTTTAGACTTCTCACTCTGCATTCGTTATACTGTAGTCAACTGCTAGATTAAAGCAAATGACAAGGAGTGATCAGTGTGCCGACTGTAGAGAGTTTTGAGTTAGACCATACAATTGTAAAAGCACCTTTTGTCAGACATTGTGGGCGTCATGACGTTGGAACTGACGGGGAAATTAATAAATTTGATATCCGTTTTTTTCAGCCTAATAAGCAAGCGATGAAGCCTAATGTCATCCATACGATGGAGCATTTACTTGCGCTGAATGTTCGCCGCTTTGCCGAAGACTATGACCATTTTGATGTGATTGACCTCTCACCAATGGGCTGTCAAACAGGTTTCTACTTAATTATGAGCGGGGCGCCTTCGGTTGATGAGATTATTGATGTTCTTGAGAAAACGATGAAGTATTCTATTGAACTTGAAGAGGTCCCGGCTGCGACTGAGAAGCAGTGCGGACAAGCGAAGCTTCATGATCTAAAAGGTGCAAAGAAACTGATGGAATACTGGTTAGAACAGGATAAAGCAAGCTTGCGTGAAGTATTTTCTTAAGTGATGAAGAGCATGGGGAGAACCTCATGCTCTTTTTCGTGCCGGTTGAATCTGTTAGCAATAATCGATAAAATGGCAGGATGAAATACATACTAATCTAGAATAAACAAAAAGCAGGTGCAGAAATGGACAAACAATGGTGGAAAGAAAGTGTCGTTTATCAAATCTATCCGCGCAGCTTTTATGACAGCAACGGGGACGGAATAGGAGATATTAAAGGAATCATTTCGAAGCTTGATTATCTAACTGAACTCGGGATTAATGTTGTCTGGCTTTCACCGGTATATGAATCGCCTAATGATGATAACGGCTATGATATTAGTGACTACAAAGCAATTATGGATGACTTCGGCACAATGGAAGACTGGGATCAATTATTAGATGAAATGCATAAACGCGGTATTAAGCTTGTCATGGATTTAGTCGTAAATCACACATCTGATGAGCATCACTGGTTTGCAGAATCTCGCTCATCTAAAGACAACCCTTACCGTGATTACTATATTTGGCGGCCGGGAAAAGGGGATGAACCTCCGACTGATTGGATTGCCTCTTTCGGCGGTTCAGCGTGGGAATATGATAAAAAGACAGATGAGTATTTCTTGCATATGTTCTCAAGAAAGCAGCCTGATCTAAATTGGGAAAATGAACAGGTGCGTCAAGATGTATATGAGATGATGCGTTTTTGGCTTGATAAGGGTGTGGATGGTTTTCGAATGGATGTCATAAATATGATCTCCAAAAAAGAAATTCTGCCAAGTTGTGATGCGTATCAAAAAGGGGACGCTGAAGCTGAGGCGTATCAATTTAATCTGCCAGGGGTTCATGATTACTTACGTGAAATGAATGAGGAAGTATTATCTAAGTACGATATTATGACAGTTGGAGAATGTCCGAAAGTCACTCCAGAAGAAGCAATTAAATATACAGCTGTCGAGCGTCAAGAGTTAAATATGGTCTTTCAGTTTGAACATATGGGCCTTGATAAACATAAGGGCAGACCAAAGTGGGAATTGAAGGAACTGGAATTACGTGATTTAAAAAATAATCTTTCCAAATGGCAAGAGGAGTTAGCGAATTCTGGGTGGAACAGCTTATATTGGAGCAACCATGATCAGCCCCGAACTGTCTCTCGTTTTGGGGATGACACCCACTATCACAGAGAGTCTGCAACGATGCTTGCTACGCTCCTTCATATGATGAAAGGGACGCCGTACATCTATCAAGGCGAAGAGATTGGCATGACCAATATCCATTTTGATTCGATTGAAGACTATCGTGATATTGAAACGCTGAATCATTACCGCGAAATGGTTGAAGAAAAAGGGATGAGGCCTGTGGATATAATGCCAGCCATATATGTGAAAAGCCGTGACAATGCACGTACGCCAATGCAGTGGAGTGCTGAAGAAAAGGCTGGATTTACAACAGGCACGCCTTGGATCGACGTAAACCCAAATTATCAAAACATAAATGTGGAGCAGGCATTAGAAGACAAGGATTCTATTTTCCACTATTACAAGAAGCTGATCCAATTAAGAAGACAGCATGAAGTCATTGTTTATGGAAAGTATCAACTGCTTGATGCCGATCATCCGTCTGTATTTGCCTATGAAAGGGAGCTAAACGGCGACCAACTTATTGTCATCTGTAATTTTTACGGTGAAGAGACAACGTTTGATTTAGGAAATAGAAAGGCAGCAGAAGTGGTCATTAGTAATTACGCAAACGAGCTGCCAGCAAGTGATGAAATTAAACTTAGACCATATGAAGCCATTGTTTACCGGTTAGATAATAACTCTCGCATGTAATGCGAGGGTTTTCATTTTGAATAAAAAAAGCTAGCTCAAAGATCCATTTGATCATAGAATAGAAGTAATGATTATTTGTGGAAATATAGAAAGCAAGGGGGAGTTTTATCGTGTCTAATAATGATAAGTCTAATAAGGATATAAATGAAATGTTTAACCAAGAAGAAAAAGATTCAATTTATAAAGTAATAGCAACTCGCCGTGACGTAAGAACATTCTTGTCTGCTCCAGTAGAAGAGGAGAAAATTCAACGGATCATTGAGGCTGGACATCAAGGTCCATCCGTTGGCTTTATGCAGCCTTGGAACTTTGTAGTTGTACAAAGTGATGAAGTGAAAGAAAAGCTTGCTTGGGCGGCTGATAAAGAGCGCCGTGCGCTGGCTATTCATTATGAGAATAAAGATGATCGCCATCAAAAATTCTTATCCCTTAAAATTGAGGGGTTAAAGCAAGCACCTGTGACGATCTGCGTGACATGTGACCCGACTCGAGGCGGCTCTCACGTACTTGGCCGTAACTCTATTCCAGAGACCGATATTCTCTCAACTGCCTGTGCGATTCAGAATATGTGGCTTGCTGCGACCGCAGAAGGTCTTGCTCTAGGGTGGGTAAGCTTCTATAAAAAGAATGATATTCGCGATATTCTTAATATCCCGCCTCATATTGAGCCTATTGCTCTATTGTCCATTGGATATACCGACAACTATCCGGACAAACCGATTCTTCAGTCTTCTGGCTGGGAAAAGCGCCGAGAGCTGGATAGTCTGATTTTTAATGAGAAATGGGATTCAAAATAAAAGTAGAGAAAGCCTGTCATATTTGTAATGGCAGGCTTTCTCTTTTATCTAAAAATAATCCTATTTAAGCGGCAAATCCAAATCAACGGACGGTGTTATATCAGCTTTCGCCACATTTTGCATCAGGTGAAGAGCTTCCGTATTCGCTTCTGCTGTATTAGATCCAGAGCAGTCGCTTGGTACATATATTTTGTAGTCATGCATATAAGCATCATTCGCTGTAAAGAGTACACACATATTACCCGCAACTCCAGTTAGGATAAGGGTATCCACATTTAAATGTTCCAATAGTAGATTTAGAGGTGTTGCAAAAAAGCCTGAGAACTTAGGCTTTAAGACGAAATAATCCTTCTCTTCGTCAGGATGGAGGATTTCAACAATAGGACGGCCCTTTACATCGTGTTCAAGGCAGTGAGCAACTAAATGTCTGAAATCAGATTGCCATTTTCCGTAATTATCGTTGACGTAAATGACAGGAATATGAGCTTCGTTTGCTCTCTTTTTAAGAGCTGCGATGTTTTTGGCAACAGGCATAGCATGTTTGATTAACAGCTCCGAATCCTCAAATTCAAAGTCGCTGATCATATCTATAATTAAAAGAGCTGTTCGGTTATTTGATGAATTAGATAGTTCCATTTATACAAGCACTCCTTTGTGTAGATTTATTCAGAATTTTATGTGAAAAACGTATCGAAAAATAGCTAATATGTTATGATAAACAAAATTGAACCAATCCATGCGCTATAAGCGAAAGGAGATAGAGAGAGATGGAGAGTAAAGCAATTGATATTTTGCATATTATAGAAGAAAATGGCCGTGTTTCCATACCGACCTTAGCTAAGATGGTAGACGCTTCTGAAGAAGAAGTAAAGGGGCTCTTGAAGAAGCTTGAGGATGATCACATTATTTTAAGCTACTCTGCGGTAATTGACTGGAGCAAAGTGGATCAAAATGAAGGGGTCACGGCGATGATCGATGTTAAGGTGACTCCCCAGCGCGGAGTAGGTTTTGATCAAGTAGCGGAGCGGATTTATCGTTTTCCTGAAGTGAAAGCTTTGTACTTAATGTCTGGTGCGTATGATTTATCGGTAGTTATTGAAGGGAAAACGATGTCTGAGATTGCACGCTTTGTTTCAGAGAAGCTTTCAACTGTAGATTCTGTTTTATCCACAACAACGCATTTTCAGCTGAAGAAATATAAACATGATGGCGTGGTCTTTGGAGAAGGAGAAGAAGATCGCCGAATTGTGGTGGCACCATGACAACCAAACAAGTAAACAAACGTTTATCTAAAAAAGTGCAATCCATCCAGCCATCAGGCATAAGACGATTTTTCGACCTTGCATCAAGTATGGATAATATCATTTCACTTGGTGTTGGGGAGCCTGATTTTGTGACACCCTGGAACGTACGTGAAGCAAGTATTTCTTCGATGGAGCGCGGTTTCACTGCTTACTCAGCCAATGCGGGCATCATTGAATTAAGAGAAGCAATCTCTAATTATATGACTTCTCGCTTCTCTGTTGATTACGATCCTGAATCAGAGATCCTGGTAACTGTAGGGGCAAGTGAAGCCATCGATGTCGGGATGAGGGCGATATTAGATGAAGGCGATGAAGTCATTGTAGTCGAGCCGAGTTTCGTATCGTATGCGCCTTTAGTATCGATGGCAGGCGGGGTGCCTGTGGCAGTAGGGACGAATATTGATACTGATTTTAAAGTGACCGCAGCTCAAATCGAGGCTGTCATCACAGACCGAACGAAAGCTATGATGCTCTGTTTCCCAAATAATCCTACGGGATCAACGATGAATAAAGAGGAATTAAAAGAGATAGCCGAGCTGGCTGAACGTCATGATTTATTAGTTTTCTCAGATGAGATCTATGCCGAATTAACCTATGACGAAGAGCATGTGGCCTTTTCGAGCCTTGAAGGAATGAAAGAGAGAACGGTCATCATTTCAGGGTTTTCAAAAGCATTTGCCATGACAGGATGGCGTCTTGGCTTTGTATGTGCCCCAAAAGACTTGCTTAGTGCAATGCTGAAAATCCACCAATACAGCCTTATGTGTGCCCCGACGATGGCACAGTACGGGGCGCTAGAGGCACTGAAGACCGGTATGGATGATGTCTACCGCATGAAGCAGTCCTATAAGCAGCGTCGTAATTATTTTGTTAAATCTTTTTCTGAAATTGGATTGGAATGTCACACGCCAGGCGGTGCCTTCTATGCTTTCCCGTCGATTGAAAAAACAGGCCTAACATCTGAACAGTTTGCAGAAAAGCTTTTGCTAGAAGAGCGAGTTGCTGTTGTTCCTGGACATGTTTTCGGTGAAGGCGGCGAGGGGCATATTCGTTGCTCCTATGCAACGTCTATGGAAAATCTCGAACTGTCGGTTGAGCGGATCGGCCGGTTTTTAAAACAGTTTTAAGCTGATAGGAGCTGTGTAATAGGTGAGGTCTTGAACAATGATAAGTTTTCAGGATGTTTATGCGTCTGTTACAAAGCTGATTGCGCTCCTTACTCGCGCAATTGCGTCGGTTAAAGGTTTCTTTGCGTCTTTCTCAACTAATTGCTTCAAGGCACAGCGGAATTGTATCTTTTTAGAGAGTAATTGCACCGTTTCACTAGCCAAAGCAACGTATCTACATCAGAAGAGCTGCTCCTCACTTTTAGAGGAGCTGCTCCTCACTTTTAGAGGAGCAGCTCTTTAACATAAAAAAAGGAGGCAAGAGCATGGCGCTCTTGCCTCAATTATGGGGGAATACGATTGTAATACCTAGTATGACCAATCGGGCACACTTTAAACGTCTCAAACTAAAAAAATATTAAATTTGTTTTCCACTAGTGTTGCATAAAACCCTATAATTATAGTAAGAATATTCTGTCTATATTTCACTCTGGTAAATGAGCTAAAAAGACAATCCAAAGCGAGAGGTGGCACTGACCATTTGGTAAAAATATACATTTAATACTTAAGCAACATCGACTAGTACATGTTTACGGACTTCCTCTTTGCTCAATGAACCTGAACCATGTTCTTGCTGGTCTCCACATAGTTGCCTTGAGCCATCGGGTAATCCGTAATAATGTAGGTTTTCCTTTGGCTTCAAGTTGAACGAGTACATTGAGGCAATACGTAATTAACGCAAGGAAAATTTGATTGTGTACAGCTTGTTCGCTGTATCCAAAAAATGTTTTGATTTCGACGTGCTGCTTTAACCATTTGAAAAATAACTCTATTGCCCATCTTGAACGGTATAGATCGCCTATTTCTTCCGCTTTTAAGTCAAAGCGATTCGTGATTAAACGTATTGGATTCCCTTTGGAATCAACTGTTTCAAGGATTCGAAATACATTTTCAGTACGCTTTTGTGTTGTACCGATGTACGCTATTTTATCCGTTGTAATCGGACTTCCTTCAGGTAAAGAATAGGATTCAACCTCTCTTATGACGGCATTCTTTTTCAGTCTTGAGAGAAAAAAGATTCCTTCATCAAAGTAGCGATCAAACCGTTGATAGTCGATATATCCACGATCAAACACATACATGGCATCTTTGTCATCAACGAGAATCTCCAATTGATTCCGATCGTGTTCAACGGCATTTGTGATAACCGCTTTATCAGGATAGACCGTATCTTGATCGACAAAAACTAATCTAAGATGAAGTTTGACACCACCCTTGCTCTTCCGAAATGTAGCCCAGTTACAACGGGTGAGATTTAGCGGCAGGGTGCTTGAATCAATAATTTTTAAAGGAAATGGTGACTGATATTGGTTGGTTTTCATCTGAATCTGCCGAACTAATTCAAGAAAGACGATGGAAAACAGCGATGAATCTATAGCCCTGTTTTTACGAGAAAGCTGAGAAACACTGATTGATTTGATCCCCAGTTCTTTCTGTAAGTTTTCATCGGCTAGTTCTGCATTCAACGCATGAAGGCTTTCCACTTGTTTCAAGTGTGCATAGAGAAATAGTTTTGTAAAAGAGGACGTTGATAATTTCTTCTTATACTTATCTAGTCCATCTTTTTTTACTTGTTCATCAAAAAGTTTCATATTTATGGGTGCAACCCATTTACCAAATGAAGATAATCGTGTATTCTTGTCCATAGCGGATATCCTTTACGTTGGATTTGGGCAGGAACCACCTGTACTTCCATTGTAAAGGATTTTTTTGTGCGCTCATGAACTGAAATTTGAATATTGGGTGTATTTTGAATCTTGAAATAATATTAATGCAACACTAGTGTTTGTTTTCATAAATAAAAAAAGGTAAGATTTTCTCAAACCCAACTATTTATCGAAGGGAAGTAATGACATGCTGTTAGAACGAATTAAAACAGAAAACCCGCTTATTCACTGTATGACAAATGTGGTGGTTACAAACTTTACTGCGAACGGATTACTCGCACTCGGTGCTTCTCCTGTTATGGCGTATGCGAAAGAAGAAGCAGCCGACCTAGCCCAGGTGGCAGGCGGCCTATTATTAAACATAGGAACACTATCAACAGAAGAAGTAGAAGCAATGATCATAGCTGGAAAGGCAGCAAATCAAGCTGGAGTTCCGGTCGTATTAGATCCGGTTGGAGCAGGGGCGACGTCGTTTCGAACAGAAGCGAGTCTTAAGATCTTAAAAGAAGTAGATATTACCGTTATTCGTGGAAATGCTGGGGAAGTTGCATCTCTTGCAGGGATAGAAGCTTCTGTAAAAGGTGTTGACGGAGCGATGGAAGGTGATACGATAGAACTTGCTAAGCTTGCAGCAAAACAGTTTTCTTGTGTAGCAGTTGTGACAGGAGAAGTGGATGTGATAAGTGACGGTGTTCATGTCCAAACGGTCTACAACGGTCATCCATGGCTGACTAAAGTTGTTGGGACAGGCTGTTTACTTGGTGCAGTAGTAGCTGCGTTTATCTCGGTATCAAAAGACGATATTCCGAATGCTTGCAGGAAAGCAGCCGCTTATTACGGAATTGCCAGTGAACGTGCATTTGCTGAAACGAACGAACAAGGTATCGGTTCTTTTCAACAAGCATTTTTAAATCAATTAAACAAATTGACTGATGCGGATGTTAAACAATTAACGCGCACAGAAAAATAAACAAAAAGAAAGAGGCTTAACTATGAGAGGTACGTTTGAAATCGACGGCTTGCCGTCAATGTATCAGGAAGCATTATCGAAAATGGGAGTAAGCGAACCAACGGATATCCAAGCGAAAATGATTCCAGAAGCACTCCAAGGTCAATCCATTATCGCACGCTCGCAGACAGGTACAGGGAAAACACTTGCTTTCCTTCTGCCGGCTCTTGCAAAAATTAACAGCAAGGAAAAAGGGCTTCAAGTATTAATTCTTGCCCCAACTCAAGAGCTTGCGATGCAAATTGTTGAGGTAGCACGTGAACTAACGAAAGA
Source organism: Alkalihalophilus pseudofirmus OF4 (assembly GCF_000005825.2). Taxonomy (GTDB): domain Bacteria; phylum Bacillota; class Bacilli; order Bacillales; family Bacillaceae_D; genus Alkalihalophilus; species Alkalihalophilus pseudofirmus. The sequence goes on along the minus strand of NC_013791.2, from coordinate 3,188,025 downwards.
GGCACCGATTGAAATTGGTTCATTTATAGGTGGTGCGAATGTTAAACGTCAATTAGAACGTCTAAAAAAGAAAAAGCCGCAGCTTGCCGTTGGGACACCAGGCCGAGTGCTGGAACTTGTAGACATGAAGAAATTGAAATTGCATGAGTTAAAAGTCGTTGCAGTTGATGAAGCAGATCGCATGCTAGGAGAGAAATCTTCATGGGATGCTTTTACGGAAATTGCAAAGCGTGCCGGCCGTGATCGTCAGTTCTTATTCGTATCCGCGACGTTACCCGATGACTTTGCTGATATGATCGCTTCATTTGCACCTTTTACAGTCGAGATGGAAGCCGAGGGGGGCCTGTTAGTCGATCATATTGAGCATTTGCTCATTCGCGTGGAAGCAAGAGAGCGAGTCGATATGGCTAGAAAGCTGATCCATGCTGAAAAAATTGAAAAAGGGATTGTATTTGTTAATCAGCTTGAAAAATTAGCTGAAACGACAGAAAAGCTCGTATACCGGAAAATTAAAGCTGCTTCACTTTCTTCAGACAGTACGAAGCAAGAACGTGAGAAGGCTCTAAATCAATTCCGCAAAGGTGACATTCACATTTTAGTAGCTACAGATATAGCGGCTAGAGGACTTGATGTTGATGATGTGACCCATATCATTCAATTAGATCCTCCTGCAAGTCCTGATAGTTATCTTCACCGAGCAGGACGTACAGGCAGAATGGGCAAAGAAGGCAAGGTCGTTACTTTCATTGAACGCAAAGATGAATATAAGGTTGAAAAGTACAAAAGAGAGCTTGGAATTGAGCTTGATGAACGATTTATTGCAGGCGGAGTATTAACTTCGGAAAAGCCCAAAACAGGTAAACGTTAATTAATCCATAAGCCATCTGACATGTCGTCAGATGGCTTATAAGGTGTTGTCTCATTTCTTGTTTTACGTTTCTATATAAACCTGTTAAGATAAGCAAAGATGTAAAATAAAAACTTTTTAAACGATGTTTTGCGTAAAGTCGCATCCTATGTTAATATTAAAAGGTTAATAAATAGTTAGGAGATGTATGTAGATGTCAAATTATGAAGTAGGCAGTATTGTAGAAGGTAAAGTAACAGGAATCAAGCCTTTTGGTGCGTTCGTAGCAATTGACGAGCAAAAACAAGGCTTAGTACACATTTCGGAGGTAGCTCACGGTTTCGTTAAAGATATCAATGATGTTCTTTCTGTAGGCGATGAAGTTAAAGTGAAAATCATGAACGTAGAAGAAAATTCTGGTAAGATTTCACTTTCTATCCGTGCTACACAAGAAGCTCCTGAGCGCCCAGCTCGTCCAGCTAAGCCTCGTAACACTGGCGGCGGTCAAGGCGGACGTAAGCCACAACAACAAAACAAACCTCAACAAGGTTTCAACACACTTGAAGATAAGCTTAAAGAATGGTTAAAGCAATCTAACGAAATTCAAGCTGATCTTAACAAGCGCGCTAAGAAGTAATTCTTGCCACCGAAGCATCCGGTTATACTGGATGCTTTTTTATTTTATATATTTGGAGGAAAGTATCATCTATTGGAGAATATAGTGAGGCATAGGAATTAAAAGAAGCACCTCAAATTAAGATTTGAGATGCTTAAGCCATTTTTATCGTTCTGTTTCTGGTACGCGTTCAAGTTCCTCATCAGGCTTGAACAGAATTGAAATACAATAAAGACCAGCTAGACCAACAAGCGCGTAAATTAAACGAGATAGGCCTGCAGCTTGTCCGCCAAAGATTGCCGCGACAAGGTCAAAACGGAAAAATCCGATCAGCCCCCAGTTAATTGCGCCGATAATCGCTAAAACAAGCGCTGTACGTTGAATACCACTCACACCATTCACCTCCTGCTATTAAGGATTTGCACAACCATCGATGTGAGGGTGTGCTTCCCTTTTAGAATGAGGATGTCAGTGGACAATTATTCACTTATACCGTTGCCTATTGTTAGGAGACAGTGTTAATTTATGGGAAATGGGATTTGAAGTCTGTTTCCTTTACATATGTCACGGTATTTGTTGATAATAATAGGTAAATCCCTATCAAGGAGGAATACATATGAATCCATTTGTTTTTAAAAATCCAACTAAATTAGTTTTCGGTAAAGGCCAGAATGAAGAATTAGCCAATGAAGTAAAGCGTTATGGCAAGAAAGTATTAGTGGTTTATGGCGGAGGCAGTATTAAACGAAACGGTTTGTACGATCACGTCATCAGTCAATTAAGTGAGATCAATGCCGAAGTGACGGAACTTGCAGGTGTTGAACCCAACCCGCGTTTAACGACGGTTCGAAAAGGAATTGAGCTGTGCCGTGAGAATGATATCGAGTTTATTTTAGCTGTAGGTGGCGGAAGTGTTATTGATGCAACAAAGGCGATCGCTGTCGGGGCTAAATATGATGGCGATATCTGGGATGTCATCACGAAAAAAGATACGCCGAGTTCAGCACTTCCTTTTGGAACAATCTTAACTCTTGCTGCGACTGGTTCAGAAATGAATGCAGGGTCCGTTATTACGAATTGGGAAACTAGCCAGAAAGTCGGCTGGGGAAGTCCATACTCATTCCCTACTTTCTCTATTTTAGATCCTAAAAATACATTATCTGTACCAGAAGACCAAACGATCTATGGCATGGTTGATATGATGAGTCATGTAATTGAAGCGTATTTCCATCATGCTGAGAATACACCGCTTCAAGATCGTATTATGGAGTCAATTTTATTAACAGTGATGGAAACAGCTCCGAAGCTGCTAGCTGACCTAAATAATATTGAACATCGCGAAACAATTCTATACTGTGGAACGATGGCTTTAAACGGCATTACTCAAATGGGGCTAAGAGGAGACTGGGCGACACATAATATTGAACATGCAGTGTCTGCGGTGTATGATATCCCGCATGCAGGCGGATTGGCGATTATTTTCCCTCACTGGATGCGCAATAGTCTTGATGAGAGAATCGAGCGGCATGTACAGCTTGCGACTAGAGTGCTCGGAGTTGACCCAGAAGGCAAATCTGATCGTGAATTTGCACTTGAAGGAATTGATAAATTATCAGCTTTCTGGACGGAGCTTGGTGCGCCAAATCGCTTAGCTGATTATGATATCGACGAATCACAAATTGACCGCATGGCTGGAATTGCAGTTGAAAACGGCGAATTCGGCAACTTTAGAAAATTAAATAAAGACGATGTGAAAAAGATTTTAACAGAAGCACTATAAGGTGAAGATAGACTTGGACTGAAGATTGTATTTAAGGGGTTTTTTGAACGAAGCAATTCCTTAGCTGAAGAAATATACGTAGACTCCAGTGGGATCCAAAGCAACGGTGAGACCGCGCAGGAAGCTCGAGGAGGCTCACCAGCTTCCCATGGAAAGCGAAGTATATTTTTGGAGCGGCGTGCTTCCTAAATTCCACTTTAACATTCTTCTTTCCAAGTCTTTTTTCTTTAAGCATGAATTAATTTTCCACTGGTTCCGCTTACATTTCTAGATGAACTTGATTCTTATACAGGCATTCGGTTAAAGTGAATAGTGAAATGAACGTAAATGATTAAGGAGGCATCACCTTCATGGAAAAAATTCAATTCGATTATTCAAAAGCACTGTCTTTTTTTGGACAACATGAAATTGATAACATGCAAGATGCTGTAACTGCAGCTCATGAAGCTCTACATAACGGAACAGGTGCAGGAAATGATTTTTTAGGTTGGATTGACCTGCCAACAGCGTATGATCGTGAGGAATTTTCACGCATTCAAGCAGCGGCTGAAAAAATTAAAAATGATTCCGACGTACTTCTTGTTGTTGGAATTGGGGGCTCATACCTTGGAGCACGTGCAACGATTGAAGCATTGAATCATTCTTTTTATAATGTATTGTCAAAAGAAGAACGTAAAGCGCCGCAAGTATTCTTTGTTGGAAACAATATTTCCTCAACGTATGTAAAAGATTTATTTGCTTTGCTTGAAGGTAAAGATGTGTCTGTGAATGTTATTTCAAAATCAGGGACAACGACAGAGCCAGCTATTGCTTTCCGTATTTTCCGTGAATTCCTAGAAAAGAAATACGGACAAGAAGAAGCGCGTCGGCGAATTTATGCAACAACTGACCGTGAGAAAGGAGCTCTAAAAACTCTTGCAAATGAAGAGGGATATGAGTCCTTTATCATTCCTGACGATGTTGGGGGACGTTTCTCTGTACTTACTGCAGTAGGACTTCTGCCAATCGCTGTGAGTGGTCTTGATATTGAAGCACTGATGAAAGGTGCTGCTGATGCAAGTGCTGACCTTTCTAATCCAGACCTTAAAGAAAATCAAGCATATCAATATGCTGCTGTACGTAATGCGTTTTACAATAAAGGCAAAACGATTGAACTGATGGTGAACTATGAACCGTCTCTACACTATGTATCAGAATGGTGGAAGCAGCTGTACGGAGAAAGTGAAGGAAAAGACGGAAAAGGAATTTTCCCTGCTTCTGTTGACTTTTCAACAGACCTGCACTCAATGGGGCAATATGTCCAAGACGGCCGTCGTGACTTATTTGAAACGGTATTGAATGTAGGGAAGGTTCGTGAAGAGATTAAGATTGAGGAAGCTGATAATGATCTTGATGGCTTGAACTACCTTGCAGGGGAAACGATGGATTTTGTGAACAAGAAAGCCTTTGAAGGGACAATGCTTGCTCATACTGATGGCGGAGTGCCAAACTTAATTGTCAATATCCCAGAACTAAACGAGTATCATTTCGGTTATTTAATTTATTTCTTTGAAAAAGCATGTGGCATCAGCGGCTACTTACTTGGAGTCAACCCGTTTGACCAGCCAGGAGTAGAAGCATATAAGAAGAACATGTTCGCTCTTCTTGGGAAGCCTGGCTTTGAAAAAGAAAAAGCTGAGCTAGAAAAACGCCTTAAATAAAGATTGTTGAGATCACGCTTTTGCGTGATCTTTTTTGTTTGCTCATTTTTCTTTCGGTCAAAGCACATACTAGTTGTACATTATCTATAAGAAAGGGTGGGGTGAATGATTGCTTTACAATCTGCTGTAGAAGGTAAAGAATTTAAACTTCAAGTATTAGAAGAAAAACTGAAACCGCTTGGCTATGTTATAGGAGGCGGCTGGGATTATGATCATGGATATTTTGATTATAAAATTGATGAAGAGGTAGGATATATTTTTTTACGACTGCCTTTTCAGCCGGTTGACGGAGAGTTAGGGGAAAGAGGGGTAAGTGTTTCATTAGGGCAGCCATTTCTTTTAAGTCATAAATTTCAAAAAGGACTTGATGATAATACAGATCCTCTAAATGGGTTGATTCCGATGACATACAACAGCATCTTTAACCAATTTCAAGAGCCGGTAGATAAAGACGCTAAAGTAGACAATAAATACATGACTGTTGCAAGGAGCTTAGTTCAAGAGCTTGAACTTACGTTATTGTACTAGCATGGAGCCTGTTAATTAATATTAATAAATCACCTTGCTGTATTACTGTGTCATGAGGCGGATGGAGTAAAACTTCCTCAGAACGTTTTACTCCAATTAATAAATCTCCTCTGTTGTATAATTCGCTTAATAAAGCAGCAAACGTTTTGTTTACATGTTCTTCCACGATAGGGCTGAATGTTAATTGAGTTCTTTCATTAAAAGTTAATAAGTCGTCTAGTACGTCACTCATATGATGGTATAACAGACTGTTTATCAGAACCGAACCTGTCAACGTAGTAGATTCCACAATTTCATCCGCGCCAGCCCTTTTAGCATTAGCAATTTGTTCAGTTGTTAACACTTCCACAATCGTATACACTTCTGGATGCTGAGATTTGACAGCCAATGTGGATAAAATTGAATGAGCATCTGATGAAAACTCACTACCTTGATGCTGCGCAGTAATAAGCACACTGCTTGCGAGCCCTATGTTTGCCTGTTTTAATGTAGCATCCTCACTGCTGTTTCCTCTAACGAAATGAATATGTCTTAATCCTTGAGGCAGCTCCTGCAACGTATCATCAATTAATACGATTGATGATTTAGGTTCTACCTTTTGCAAATTTTCAATTGCGTGCCTGCTCCGTTCGTTCCATCCGATAATAATAACGTGTCCATCACCCATAAATGTTAACATCCCTTCACGAAAAGCGTTTACAGTCGAGATCATTTTAGCGGCAAGTGAGGTGACAAACAGAGTCATAAACCCCACTCCTGAAAAAATTAAAATAATTCCTAAAACACGTCCGATTGTTGTTACTGGTACAAAGTCCCCGTAGCCAACTGTAGAGACAGTGACTAGCGCCCACCATACGGCATCAAACCAAGTAGGGAACACATCAGGTTCGATAAAGTGAATAATTAACCCAATCGTTGTGGCTAAAATGAAAACGATTGATATTAATCGAGCGACAATCGGAATACGTCCTACAAGAGCACGTAAAACAACTAACTCTAACATGGTCGACAACCACCGATCCCTTTTAAATTAATAGTAATCAGTATAACCACTCTCTTGTCCTAGCAATCGTATCTCTGCTAAGATGAATGTGGAATGTATGAAGAGGAGAGGGACATATGGTAACTGCTGTTATTTTTGGATTTGCTATATTTTGTGGCTGGCTTGTCTTCGATGTCACAAAGCACAAGAAACTCACGTTAGAAAATGTCATAAGTTCTCTCGTGGTTGGCGTAGTTGGGGCACTAGGCTGGTGGCTGTTAGATTTAATCTTTTAACATACAAAAAGGAGTATTTCTGATGAGAAATACTCCTTTTTGATCTTCTATACGAGCTGACCATTTACTTAACTGGAACGTTGGCCGCCTTTTTTGCCAATTTCAGCGAAGTGATCAGAACCATACTCTTGCTTAACTTTTTCGCCACCTTTACGGCCAGCTTCTTCATAACTCATATTCTGGCTGCTGCTGTTGTTGCTGTTGTTGCTATTGCTGTTATTGCTGTTATTGCTGTTATTGCTGTTATTGCTGTTATTGCTGTTGTTGTTGCTATTGTTATTGCTGTTGTTGTTGCTATTGCTGTTGTTGTTGCTATTGTTATTGCTGTTGTTGTTGCTATTGCTGTTGTTGTTGCTATTGTTATTGCTGTTGTTGTTGCTATTGTTATTGCTGTTATTGCTATTGCTATTGCCGCTATTGTTATTGCTGTTGTTGCTATTGCTGTTGCTGCTATTGTTATTGCTGTTGCTATTGTTGTTGCTATTGTTATTGCTATTGCTATTGCTGCTGTTGTTGCTGCTATTGCTGCTGTTGTTGCTGCTATTGCTGTTGTTGCTATTGTTATTGCTGTTTGCTGTTGTGCTGTTATTGTTATTACTGTTGCTATTATTTGATGATGTGGAGTTTTGGTTATTTGAATTTTCTCCACCCTTTTGACCGATCTCTTGGAAATGTTCTTTACCGTATTCTTGTTTCACTTTCTCTCCACCCATACGGCCTGCTTCCTCTCGACTCATCGTGTTACCGTTATTGTTGTTATTATTATTGTTATTGTTTGTAGCCATGTAAATCATCCTCCTAAAAAATTTTAGTGATGTTACACTCCCTGTTTACCAAAGTTAGAAATTTTTCAAACATATTTATTCTATAAAATTCTAATTTTGACATTTTTAGTCTAAAGGATCGCATCTTTTACCATATTTCAACAAATCGTATATCGCCATCATATCACTAGGATGGTCTTCTGAATATCTAGCCGGAAATAAGGCGAAGAAAATATAGTATATTGAAAAGTAAACAAAATTATAGAAGAAGATATGTGGTGCAAGAATGTCCATTAAAATTAAGCCGTTAACGATGAGAATGCTTATGAAGTTAAACAAAGAGCCACCAATAAATACTAACAAATGGCTGAATGTCGTATCATGTTTAAGTTCTTCGAATTGAAAAAAAGAATGCCAGAAATAAATTCTTCTAATTTCTATGGAGCCAAAAGAAAATATTTTTTTACCGGCACCTATAACGAATGTAACTTTTCCACCGAAAAGCCAGACGAAAAATACATGACCGGCTTGGTGTATGATAGTAATCAGCGGAAGGAGAATGAACAAAGAGACAAGTAAAATTGGGATGTCAGATAGTGTGAACATGAAAGTGTCACCTCCAAAATCATGATGCTCTTACTCACATTGCCAACTTATAACTAAAATAATCCTCTTTTTCTATGTAAATTATTGATTGCTATTAAAGAAAAAGTTGCTATAATAAAAACAAGTACCTTACATACGGGGCATTAGCTCAGCTGGGAGAGCGCTTCGCTGGCAGCGAAGAGGTCAGCGGTTCGAGCCCGCTATGCTCCATCTTTTTTTACAAACCGCGGTACAACAACGTTTCTTATACGAAGGCTTATACGGAGACTTGTCGCAACGAAGCGTTCCTAATTTAGGAGTGTTTCGCTACAACTAACGTTCATAGCCGCAATTATTAACGCTTTCCTTATAAAGGGAGGCGTTTTTTGTCGTGTCTAATCGCGCAGGTAAGTCGGTAAAAAATGAACGTTCAGGCATAGAGTGGCGAAAGTCTATTTACGATTTAGATGCGCTATTCGAAAAATACTACGACTCTAAAGTTGCGGAGGGGCGTGCAGAAGGGACGCTTAAGTCATACAGACGCGTTTATGGCGTTTTTAGCGAATATTTAACTAACAACGACGTCCAATTAGATATACGCGCCATAGAAACTGATACTGTGCGGGGCTTTGTGGCTTGGTTGCTTAGAGAACGTATTAGATGGGATGGCCATAAGCACAAACCGGAATACGTGCAAACAAAAGGGCTTTCTCCACGTTCGGTAAACGATCATATAAAGACTCTAAAAACATTCTTTTCGTTCTTAGTAGACGAAGATTTAGCAGACTTTAATCCTGTTAGCAAGGTAAAGAAAGTTCGCCAAATAGAGAAGGAAATAGATGTTTTAACTGTCGATGAGCTTAAAGCGTTAATGTCAGTTCCCTATCACCGGAAATATGCTGATTTTCGTGATTACGTAATTATGACTTTTTTGTTAGACACAATGTGCAGGATTAATGAAGTTTGTACGCTTAGAAAGCGAGACATAGATTTCAAAGACAATACCGTTCATATACGAGCAGAAATTACAAAGACACGAAAAGGCAGGCATGTGCCATTTCAGAAAAGAACAGCACGCTTATTAAAAGAGCTAATAAAAGAAGTAGATGTTTTTGATAGTGAATATATCTTCTTGTCTAACTATGGAGAGCAACTTGAGCCAAATCATTTTCGTAGTCGTCTGAAAGGCTTTGCGAAGAAAGCCGGGATAGAAAGGAACGTTCATCCGCATCTGTTTAGACATACCGGAGCGACAATGTTCTTAGAAGCTGGGGGTGACATTCGCCATTTGCAATTAATACTTGGTCACGCGGATCTTAGAATGACTACTCGTTATACCCATGTAAGCGGCAAGAGTATTGCGAAGCAACACGAGCAGTATTCACCTATTAACGGAGTTATTGGGAAGTTAAATAAAGAGAGAAAAATCTTGAGATAAAAAAAAGAGCGCTTCACCTACGAATGCACTAGACACTCATCGGTAAACCACTCAAGCCTATGTTTAGTTTATCGAAAAAATCCGGTCTAGTCAATACGCAACCGGTCTATCTATTTAACCGAACGTATATTCGTGTGATGCGCACTCAAACGGGAGGGCATCGCCATGCTATTAGCCGATAAAAATACATACGAAAAGCTCGCTACCTTTGCGAGTATAGCCGATCTTAATGCGGCCATTAAAGAACACCGCGACCAACACGCGGAACAACTTACACCAACTATTCGCGAAGTCCTAGACGTAATTGCGCGTCATTCATGCAAGTATCTAGGCGTCTCTTATCTGCGCAAGAATAAAATCGCTGAATTGATCGGTAAGTCACGGCGTACTGTTATCCGCGCATGTAACCGCCTTGAAGAACTCGGCATAATCGAACAGCACGAATTGAAGCGAGTTAAAGGTGATCGTCGCCAAGCTGCAAATGCTATCGTAATTAAGCCGATTAAAGTTGATGTCATGCCGGAATGTCACGCCAAAGAAGCTCCTACTAAAGCGCAATCTATTAATACATTAAAAGATACTGTCGCGCCTGCCAATACGTTAGCTCAAGCGTTGCCTAAGGAAGTCTACGAAGCGATGTCTCGTTATTTCGAAGCAGACGACATTTATAAGTATTACGGCATCCTATTGCGTGCTAAACGTTCAATTAGCCGTAGCGTAATGGTTGAAGATAATCCGGAGCCATTCGTAGAAGCGTTTAATGCGTCAATATTCAAGCATAAGCGCGGTAAGATAAATAACTTCGCAAATTACTTATACAACGCATTCCAAGCAGCTACGGCTCGCGCTATCCGTTTGCTAGGGCGTGAAAAGCTGGCCCATGATATGACGTGGCTTACGAGCTAATTTCCTTCTCTATGCGATCAAGTACGGAGTTTAATTCACGAAATATTTGTCGACCACTGAAGCGCATGACACGCCAGCCATTATTACGCAAAAAGGCGTCTCTACGTTTATCGCGTGCTTTCTGTTGCGGTGAGCTATGGAATGCCTTACCGTCAGCTTCAATCGCTAATTTGTGAGACACAAGTGCTATGTCTATGCGATATTTTCCGCATGGTACCTGTGTTAATGGCGAATAACCCCGAGCAAGTAAACCGTCATATAAGCGCCGTTCTATTGGTGATTCACATTTGTCGCGGGGCGTGTGTTGGCGCGGTTTGTATTGTCTTTCAGAAAGGAAGAATAGTAGTAAACAAAAGCCAATTAGTGCAAAGAAGATAGCGTATTCAATTATCATAAGCCAAAGTTAGAAGGATCCTGCCCTAAATTAATAAGCGCTTTCTTAACTTTTAACTCGGTCGCCATTTTCGGCCTATAGTCTTTATCGTTACACATTTTAGATATCGTACCACGACTAAGATTTGACTCTTTTTCTAAGTCTAATTGTGTTATTCCGTACTTATCAATTTTCTTTCCGAATTTGCTGCGCGGTTTTCCGATTCCGAACATTCAGGACACCTCCTTAAGTGTAAGTCTGTCCATAATGTCATTTTTTAAACTTCGGGCAACTTTATGACATAACGGACAAGCGATGCTTTGTATACTTTATCAAGGACGTCGACGAGGCGTCACACATCATGAGGAGGCTGATTATATGACGAAGCAACTAGCAGAAGAATTGGTGAAAGTATTAGCGGAGGGTAATTACAAAATTTATCTGACACCAGCTGGACGTCTCGCAATTACCGAACTATTGCACGAGAAAGGTACCGAGCAAGATGTATAGGCCGACAGTACGGTATGCAGACGTCTATAAAGATTACGTTGATGCGCTATTTAAAGCAACGACTCTCGATCGCAATCAAATAATACGGGCGGCATTGTTTAACGCTGCCCACTCGAATCTATTTAGTGAGCTGATACGTCCTTATTTACGCAAAGACGTCCCTCTCCCCCGCGCTGATTGGAGCGCATCGGACCACGGTTTATGGCTATCGCAAGGGCAGTCGGAAGAGAGGGGAGGCGGGGACGTCAATGGCGAACAGAAAATCAGACGAACGGAAGAAGCAACTAGACGTCAGCAACCGGAACAGGGACGAATTAGGCAGGTTCGCGAAAACGGCGGAATTAAAATTACCATCGGATAGACCGATCAAGCTCGTTAGAATTCGAGGCTCTTACAAGTCTTACGAGGTTAGGGAGCGTTGGTTTACAGATGAGGAGCGAGCTTTAATATATGGAATGCTGGCATTATTAGGGTGGTTGTTTATTTTATAAAAATTTACATTGAAAGAAATAAATGTATACGTTACATTGGTAATAGGACAATATTACTTATCGGAGGTGCCGACAATGGGCGCATTTAAGAATTGGTATACGAAACAGGACGCAAAGTATCAAGCGAAGAAGGCGGAAAATGCCGCAAAAGCTGAAACAGTTAAACTTAACGCTGAGCAGGCGCAGAAGGAGCACGAAGAATTTGCGGATAAAACGAAAGCTGTCGGTCGTAAAGTACAGCGCGTCGGTTGCGGGCTTACCTTCTTATTGACGTTCCCTATCGTCGGCTTACTGTTAGGTCCGATCGGCTTCGTGCTAGGCTTGGCGCTCGGCGGGCTACTGTTTGCAGCGATGGTTATGAGCGGAAAGAAAGCGAAAGCATAACGAAAAAAAACCTCCTGCAAAAATGCAAGAGGCACTACCGATCCTTCTAAAATCGATTCTTTATTATTATATTCTTGTTTTATATTAATGTCTACTAATATCAGTATAATCAAAATATTAGTGTGAAGTAATCAGAGTTATGTAATTCAATACAATAAGTTAAAAGTAGAGGGGTATTTATTAATGAAAAAGATTCTAGCCGCCTTCTTGTTATTATTTGCTCTTACAGCATGCGGCAGTAGTGAGCCGAGGCATGAAGTTACAGAGGATATGATTAACTACGCTACGGATTTAATGAAAGATAATGAACACGTAAGCGATGCTGCGGTGTCCGTTCAAGACGACAATCAAATTAACCTTGCTATAATAGCAGAAAACGCCGCAATCTCTGAAGAGTTGGCCAAAGAGCTATCAGATAGCTTTGTTCGCGCATTGTCTTCTCGAGCGGCTATGTTAACCGATTATGAAGCGCCAAGCAATGAATCTTTAGGCGGACTATGGGACGATTACCGAGTATTAGTTGGAGTATACGACGATTCGCAAAATGAAATCGTTCTCGGTCGATCTACAGCAGGTAAGATCGTGTGGTAAACAAAAAACGCCTCAACTCGCATTAGTCGCGGGCTGGGGCGTTTTCTATGTATTTCAGCAATTCTCCAGGTGTTAGATTCAGTCCTTCGCAAAATTTATCTAATGTTTCGTAGTCAATGCGTTTAGAGGCATCTGATTGAAAGCCTTTAATAGTATTACGACTAACTCCGGTTAATTCAACGACGTCTTTATTAGATAAGCCGCGCTTTTCCATAATTTCACCAAGTGTACAAATAATCATAAGATCCCCTCCAAAATAATTTTATGTCAGCATGTTGACATTTAGACGTATCAATTGTATGATGATTACAGAAGGTCAGGATGTTGACATACAGACAAATTGACTACTAACTATTTTAACACTAAACGGAGGGGAAATTAACATGAACAAATTAATCGGATTTATTTTTCAACCGGAAATGAATGCTTTCCTAGTAACGTTGGCTGCGACTGGCGAGCAGTTAATAATTGAAGTAGAAGACTTTGACTCATTTATAGTCGAGCAAGGCTTTGCAGCACGAGGCGCCTATCTAGGCGGATCATATGTAAACTGCGAAGTGATCGAAGAATTGGGATTCACGTTACCGCATCAAGCGGAGGCGATGTTAGCATGAATTTCAGTCTAACGACAATCAAGGACTCCTTCGAATCGGATGGACGCATTAAGACGGAGCGGCATAGCGCATTAGTTGATCATAAGAATCGCATCGCAATATATACAGCACGAGACGAAGTAAGACTTGGCGCAGTAGATGCTGATAACCGTCTAGGTTGGTCGATCCTTTTGGCAGAAGGCATTCGTAAGCCGGTCGGGCTTACCGAGCTATATGGTCGACTACAAGCGCTATCAGCATACGATTACTTTCGGCTATATGCGGATCGATGTTCCGATTATAGCTTCGGTTTAGAGCGTTTGGTGTAGTTGGCGTCTCCGATGAACGCGCAAGGGTGTGGCAGCCCGATCGGGGAATGCGTCGGAGGAGCATCGGGGTATCGGCAAATACCCTACATAGATAGTCGGTTACGGCAATAATCGGCTAATAACGAAGGCCTCTTTAGGCGAGGGGCTTTCTAGGAGAGGAGCGGCATTGGCGTGTCGTTCCTTTAATTATATATTAGAACATATGTTTGTGTAAGTCAATAAACTTATTACGTCAGCTTTTCGGGGTTGGATTATTTTTTTAAAAACTAATTAAGGGAAAGTGTGCGACATAGCGGCTCAAAACGGTCTAGAAGTATATAGGGTTAAAAATTCTTTTCCCCTCGGAGGGGTTCTTTTGCGTATAGTCTTATGAAGACTTTTTTATGTCCCAATTTAATGGGTTACTGTCCCACATAGTAAGTGAGTATATAAAAAGTTTATCTATTTTTGCGCAGAATGGCATGTTTAGATTGTAGGATTTATTAAGGGGGGAAAAACATGAACGAACAGAAGCAATTACCGAACGATAAAAAGGAATTGTTAGAAGGGAGGAACTACGAAATGTATAATCTCGACGTCATACGTAAGGTATTTCCGCGCATCATAGCTGAAATTCAAGCGAATCACGGTCGAAATCAGCGGAAATTCCAGTCGCGTGACCTTATAGCGCTGTATTTTTACCTATTATCGTATGTGGACGGCAATTATTTACGCAAAGATGGCACGCAAAATGAGCGGTTTGGAGCTGCATTTCCGAGCGTGGCCCGCATTAAAAGCGCGTTAGGTATAGACGAAAAGAGGATTCCGAAGCTAGTTGGAATTTTAGTGGCGAACGGACTAATATCCGAGACTCGCGATCATTGGGATGGAACGAGGCGTGCAAAGTGGTACTTTGTTTCATTCTGCCCGCGGATAACTGATGACGGCTACCTGGTGAGTGAAAATGGGGAGATTATAGAGCCGAATTTTAGCGATTACGGTGTCTAACGGAGGTATGGAAATGGGTGTTAGACGGAGGATTGGATAGGGTGCTCTATCCCCCAAGTAAACATACCAATACGTAACATACCAATATGTAACATACCAACAAAAGATAGCGGGGGCAAAGTCAAAAGAACAATGGCGGGAAGAAGAACACTTCCCTTAACCTGCATTCACATTCGTTCATTTGGTTATCTACTATTGCGCGATATTTAAATTAAAAAGATAACGCGATATTAAGTACACGATATATTGCGAAGAGAAGCAAAGTCAAAAGATAAGGGGCAGGGTAGTCACGGCGCGCCTGGAAATCAGAGGAGGAGATTACGATGATTAGAAACGAAAAGAAACTTGAAGCGAAGGCGAAGGAAGTATTCAAAATGGTAGGAAGTAAATATGCTGCGCCAGAAGCTGTATTGAGGATAAGCACTCAAATTATCGCACTTGGGTTGCCGGAAATGGATGCAGTCAGCGCGAAGCAGCGTCAAAGTAATGCCAAAAAGGGAGTCGTTTTCGAAGGAGTACGTGGTGAAATTGAGGGATTTACTAACGCAATCCTAAAAGCCGATGAAAACAAGAGAAGGAGCCAAGTTCTGAATAAAACGCGTGAAGAATGGGAAGCTTTGGAGTTTGAGTATACCGGTTACATTCCGAAAGTAAATGCCTACGGGGAAACTATTTGCGCATGTTGGAGGTGTTCAGAGGCGTCAGCAAATAACAGTAAATATTGCGGGGAGAAATGTAGCAATGAGCAGAAGCGGGCTCTACGACAATTTAAAAAATACGGTACATATTTACCGACCGAAGCCTTCCAAGAAGTTCGCGAAGAAAACAAAGAGAAAAGGGAGAGAAGAAATACACTCACAATGCAGGAATACGAGCGAGCAATTGATAAGCAAATTAATGAGATTGGAGTTAAAAAGAAGGCACCAACTAGCGACTCTCTTGAGGGGCACAAGATAAAGGTACTAGGGCTGGACTACAGTAACTCTCAGGCGAGATTGCTTAGCGGTAAAGTAAATGAGTTTAAGATGTCTACTCCGATGCTTAAATGGTACCTTGCAATGGCATATGGGACAAAGCAAGAAGTAGAGTCGGTTGAGAATATGCTTATGGAACTCAATCACGTATATAGTGAGGAAGAGAATATTCATTTACCGGCGGTTGTCTAAGGACAAGCGTCTTTTTTTATGTCCAAATTGCTAATAAAAACTAACAATTGAGGAGGGTACTAAATGAAATTAACTTCTATTCAAGTAAAGAAAATTAGAGAGGTTTATGGTTTGACACTAGTTGAAATGAGTTCGCTAATGGGAGTTACTGATGCTCATCTATGCAATATCGAAAATGGTAAAAGGAGACTAACTGATAGATTAATTTTAAGACTGAAAAGAGAGCTAGAGTTAACGGAAAAAAAACTGGACCGTATTATGAGTATTCATAGCGAGTTCCAATTGGAGGCGGACATTGAGTCTTAAAACGGAAATTCAACGACAAGTTAAAAGTGAATGCGCAACATATGCAGGTAACGGGCGGTGTCTACTAGATAGGCAGTGTCCTTTTTTCGGTGCTGGCGAATCTTTTATACGGTGCTCTTATTACGAGAATTGCGTAATGCCAGGCGATGAATCTTTAACCGCTCGATATTGGAATGCGCTCGGTAATTCTGAATCACTTGCGGACTATTGCGAAAGCTGCAAGCAGCCGTTTCAAAAGCGATCCAATGCGCAGAAATATTGCTCGAGCTGCCAGTCGAAAATCAATGCGGAGCAACGTCGTAAAAGGGACCGAGAATATAGGGCAAGAAAACGACGCATTCAAGCCGAAATCAGCTAAATTTAGCGTGTTTTTAGCGTGTATACGCAAGGTTATGATGCGCCTAGTGTATTTGTAAGGTAATAGCAAATATGACGTTCTAATGCGTCGTTTTAAGGAGGAACGAAAATGGATTGCTTATATTATGCTCACGAACATTATGGACCGTACGGAGAGCAACGAAAGTATTTAGAACGTGAGGGCGGCCGGCCGTTATTTCCGGATAACGTGGCAATTATTGAGTTCGATGCAAAACCTTTCAATGATGGTTTTCTCTGTGAATACCAAGTTAAGACGATAGTAGGCGAGACGCTCGGATTTGAGCGGTTCTTTAATGAAACGAAAATTGAAGCTGAAGCGCGGCTTCTTGCTTTGGAGAAAGCTGTAATAGTTGCGAATACGTACAAGAGTCACGTAATGACATTGGTCGGCGGCAAGCTTTCCAGTGACATTGCGACGGTTCTCAAAATAAAAATTACAATTGCGAAGGAGAATGCAGAATGAACGAAATTTGGAAGAATGATGCAGAAACGTTAGAAGCTTTAGCGTGGATCAAACCTACAGGACACGTAAGCAAGCGAGAAGGGAAGAAGTCCAAGACCGAAAAGCCCGCACAAGATCGGCTCGCATGGTTCAATACTGCGCGAGGTTATGGTTATACCGAGAAAGACGTATTCATACATCGCGACTCTGTAATTAGTGGGGAGCCACGCCCGGGGGCAGCAGTGACGTATGAGCTAAAAGAAACGCGCAAAGGTAAACGAGGCGAGCGCGTATGCGTCCTTTAATTGTTGCGAATGTTGAGCAATTAGAGAGCGAAATGTTCTTGGTCGCGATACTTTATGGCGCTGACGGACTTTGTGCCGACAAGATTATCGTTAAGTTTGATGGCTATGGCGACGCGTTTGAACGCTTGAAGAAGCTCGGTGGCGATGATTTCGAGCTATATACCGCGGACAAGCAGCTATTTAAGGGAGCGTTGGAAGTTGCCGGCATTGCTGTATCTATTAAACGACCAAGTGACGTCGATGATACACGGCGCGAGATTGAATTGATCGCTGACTTGCTGCGTGAAGTACATGAAATAGAGCCAGTAATAAAAGAGGAGCGACCGAAGCCTTCTAAGTTGCGGGGGTTCTTGGTAAAAAAGCTAGAAAAAATATTGATGAAATTGCGAGGGGATTACGATTATGAAATTTGAGCTGTTAGATCAGTACACAGAAGAAAGAGCGGCTAGAGTGCGCCAATCAAGTGAAATGAGTTTTCGCGTTAAACAGGCAGAAGAAGAAGTGCAAGGCTTGAAAGCAGAATATGAAGCAAAACTACGGGCGTCTCTTATTGACGGTAAGGACATTACTAAAGAGTTGGACGCGTTAGACGAGAAGATCAAAGAAGCTGAAAAGGCACACGCGAGACGGAGACAGGAGCAGACGTTATTTACGCAAATGAAAACAACGTCAATTACGCCGGACGACATCGTTGAAGAGTGGCGCAGTAAGTATCTGCCGGAATTTAAAGCTATTAAACTAGCGCCAGCCTACGAGAAAATGTTCGAAGCTAAGAAGCAATGGGTCGAAGCATGGGCCGAATACCAAGCGGCAATCGCTGAATACAACGATGAAAAACAAGCGACGATTCACGAAGTAGGCGATTACGTGTATTACAAGCTAGGCAAGATCGAAGCTGACGCTGATGAACGCGATAAATACTTCTTTGGTGAGTACGACGCCAGCAAGTGGGCAGACAAACACGTTAAGGGGGCGAAATAATGAGCGTAATCTTAGAATCGCAAGTAGAAAAGGCGAAGGCAGAAGCTCAACAGTCCGGCAATCCTCGCAAACTAGCGGAGTACAGCCGATTAAAGCAACTATATCGCGAGCAATTAAACGTATTATTCGACGAAGAGAATCCGTTCTTGCGTAGTTTCAGAGGCGAAGCGCTCGATGAAATGAAGGCGAAAGCAGAAGCGGACGGCGCCACTAATGCGGATAAAGAGCGTTATGCAATTCAAGCGGACCGTTTCAAAATGCAAGAAGAAGGCAGGCGGGCGCATGTCGGCATTCATGAGGCGAAGGCTACATTGAGGCAAGCGTTACAAAGCGGCGAAGTAAAGCCGGAGCATGAAAAGATGGCGCGTGACTTAGCTGCGTCAAACTCTACCAACGAAAATGTTTCGATCTTTACGCAGATTCAAAGAGCTTTAAATTAATTTCAAATACCACACTAAAAAGGAGTCGGTCATTTATGAGTATTCAACAAATTAAGGAACGTATTGAGAAGGTAAAGTCATTAAAATATACAACGCCTGGAGAAGCGAAAGGTAATAGCTCGATGGCGCAAGCAGCAGTAATCTTCAATGAAGTCAAACAGAAGCTAAGCGAAGTAACAAACGATCGAACTTTATCAGCTTTTGGTATGGCCGAAAAAGAACGCGAAATTAAGAAAGAAGGCGCTCGCCAATTAGCGAAGATTATCAGTGTTATTGAGAACGTTAAGCAAAAAGAGCTTGAAGAGGCGGAACAAGTTGCGAAAAAGCTAGCGACAAGTCCGGAAGCGAAACCTGCTGACGTTGATATTGCGCTATTTGAGCAGAAATTCAGCGAGCTTAAAACGGAACTAGCGGTCTTTCCGAGTCGGACAAGTGCTCAAGCAATGCTCGACTTTATTTCCGGAATTGAATCGCCTTATTTTGCAAACAAAGTCGCGAGCGAGTTCGCTAGTTTCGGCGCTCAAATGAGTGCGCATACGGATCCAACTCGATTAAGAACAGTGTACGACGGTTTAAAGATTACAGGATCACGTTCTGAGAAAGTAGCTGCGCAAGATTTACTAAAAGAAATTGAAGCACTTAAAGGTAGCTCGGCGGTTGATGAAATGCAAATTAATGTCGGAGTTTCTAAACTGTTCGGCGAAGGTTACCAATCGTTAGTAAGAGATTATAAAAGTTTTATGTAACTTAAACATACTGCGATGAAGCTCGGATGCCTAGACATCATTCGATGTGGAGCTATGGATTCCTCCAATAAAAAAATCAAAAAGGGGTTGTTACGATGAAGATGAAATTTTACGAAGGAAAGCCGGTCATTACAGAAGACAGCGAAGTATTAGCAATGGTAGGCGACACTTACATTGAAACGGCGGACTATAAAGCCGAGCGAGACAGGTCGGCAGTGGCTCGAATTACAAGTGACCATGTAAATGCTGATAAGCTTAGTCGCGCGTATGGTGCAGCATTAACGTACAAGACACCGGAGTCAGCGGCAGTTTATGCTCGATTGAAAGGCGAGTTCTTAGCGCAGTACAACTAACTGAATAGAAATTCCTCCAATTTACGACGTCCGCAATGGGCGTCTTTTTTATTTATTCAAAAGGCGGTGATTAATTGAGCTTCATTTATGTAATTGGCTTTATTGTAATGCTTGCGTATCTGTACTTTACCGTTCAGATCGGCGGGCTATTTCTTTACCTACTAAAAAATGAAATTAGAAAAGAGGAGATCAAATGAAAACACTGACAGGATTATCCGAGCTATTCACTTCGATTCACGCCGAAATGGGAACCGGCATCATTTCCAAGCGATCCATTCGCAAACTTAAGGAGTACGACCGCTTCATTGATGGGCTTGAAGGCGAAACAAAAGAAGCGATGCGGGGAATATCCGATGCTCTCCAAGCTATGGCGGTGTCATTACGAAA
This sequence comes from Alkalihalophilus pseudofirmus OF4, assembly GCF_000005825.2. Taxonomy (GTDB): domain Bacteria; phylum Bacillota; class Bacilli; order Bacillales; family Bacillaceae_D; genus Alkalihalophilus; species Alkalihalophilus pseudofirmus. The sequence continues at coordinate 3,167,821 of NC_013791.2, read as the reverse complement.
GTATGACTACGATGAATGTGAACGCATTAACGACAGGATTATTGAGGTCAGCGAGAAGTGGGTGGTATAAATGGCGTTTAATTTAGAGGCTGTTTTAAAGCTAACTGATAAATTCAGTAAACCGCTAAGAAGCGCCAGTGAAGGCGTAAGTAAATTTAGCGATCAGATAGAAAAAAATCAAAAGAACTTCGAAAAATGGGGCGGTGCCCTTCAGAAATTCGGTAAAGTCGGATCGGTCGCTGTCACGGCGCCTTTAACAGCTATTGCGGGTACTTCAGTTAAGACAGTCGCTGCTTTCGATGATTCTATGGCGAAAGTACAAGCGATCAGCGGCGCCACAGGTGAGCAATTTGAAAAGATGCGCGAACAAGCGATGCAGCTCGGTTCTACGACAGCGCACTCGGCGTCCCAAGTAGCGGATGCCCAAAGTTACATGGCACTAGCCGGCTGGAATGCAAATCAGATTATGGAGGCGTCTCCTGGACTTCTAAACTTAGCGAGTGCTGCGTCAATGGATCTCGCAAGTGCTTCCGACATTCTAACCGATCAAATGGCCGCTTTTGGAATGGAAGCCGGTAGAGCTGGTGAAGCAGCCGATATGTTTGCTAAAACGCAAGCGGTCGCTAATACTGACGTTCATATGCTCGGTGAGGCTCTTAAATATGCGGGCGGTGCCGCTGCTTCAGCCGGTATGGATATGGCGCAAACAAACGCCGTACTCGGAGTTCTTGCCAACCAATCCCTCAAGGGGTCGCAAGCCGGTACGACATTAACGTCAATGTTGTCAGACATGCGTAATAAAGCGGTTGATGGCATGCTGGCGATAGGAGATATGACGTTAGAGCTATATGACGCGCAGGGGAACATGCGTGACTTAGGCTCGGTAATGGGAGACGTCGAAAAGGCTACGCAGGGAATGACTACCGCGCAGAAAGATGCCGCATTAGGTTCGATATTTGGCGAACAAGCGATGCGAGGAGTCAATGCGATGCTCCAAGAAGGATCGGCGAGCTACAACAAGCTTGAAGAAGCGATACGAGGCTCGACTGGATACGCAGAAGAAGCAGCCGGCATAATGGAAGATACGCTAGGCGGGGCGTTCCGGAGTATGAGGTCCTCGATTGAAGGCTTTATGCTCGTACTCGGCGACCAGTTAAAGCCGTATGTAAGACAAGCTGCCGAATTTATCGGGGAATTAGCATCTAAGTTCGGCGCACTTGATGACCGTTCACAAAAGATCATTATCGTACTTGGTATTTTAGCGGCAGCTATTGCTCCTATTGCGCTAGGCATAGGCATTGTACTTTCAATGATTCCGTCGATGGTGGCCGGATTCAAGATGCTAGCTGCAGCAAAGGCAATGTTAAACGTTACTTTATTGGCCTCTCCAATCACATGGGTTATCGCAGCGATCGTAGGATTAATCGCGGCCGGATATTTATTGTGGAAAAATTGGGACACGGTTAAAGAGAAGGCGCTTCAATTATGGGAACGTTTAAAAGACAATCCAATGCTCGCAATTGTAGCTGGACCAATAGGCGCTTTAATCGCGGCCGGTATCTCGCTTTATCAAAACTTCGACACGATCAAGGAGCGCGCATTACAGCTATGGGCACGACTGAAAGATAATCCGATGCTTGCTATTGTTGCGGGTCCTATTGGCGCACTAATTGCGGCAGGCGTATCTTTGTATCAAAACTTCGATGAGATCCGCGCTAAAGCAGCCGAATTGTGGTCGGGCATTAAATCGAACTTCACCGACATCGGCAGAAAGACTCGCGAAACGTGGGACGAGGTTAAAACGAAGATTAGCGACTCTATGTCATCGGCTACTTCAGCGGTAAGCGACTTCTTTAGTCCGCTAATGTCGTTCATTGATACTGCGAAAGGCAAGTGGGACTCATTTACGAGCGCGATTACTAACTTTAAGATGCCGAGCTTCAGCGGAGCTATTAATTTAGTAACAGGCGGAAGAGCAGGAAATGGGAACGGACATTATCACGGGTTAGATAACGTCAGATATGATGGATATCATGCGAGACTTCACCGCGGTGAAATGGTATTACCACGCGAAGAAGCACAAGCATACCGAGAAGGTCGCGCCGGTGGTGGTAATGGTGGTGGTACTACCGTAACTATCTCCGGAAATACTTTCCACGTACGCCAAGAGAGCGACATTGAAGCAATTGCTGAAGAGTTAGGTAAACAAATATTACGACATAAACCAAGTTTAACGGGGGCGTTTTAATTGACTATACACCGAAGTTTAAGAATCGAGGGCAGTGGTACCGCCAAATTAGCACAAGTTATCGAGAGGCTTGGCTACAATACAGATACTAAGTTAGAGCGAGCTACTGTACTCGAGCCAATGCCGAATATGCGCATTAGAATGAACAGCGATGAGATCGAATTAGATCGCGCTTTCCTAACCGTCACAAGGTCGGCTGCTAATTTAAAAGTCGGAGAGCAAGCGCTTGTTGCATGGGATGAGCGAGAGCAGTTTTGTGTAGTGTTAGACGAAATTATTTAAACGATGAGGGGCGCTTAATTGCGTCTCTTTCTCTTTACATAGCTTTAGTCGCATCTAGCCGGACATTGTTCGTTTATTGCGTATACATATAAGAAGAAACACATCGCAAATATGAGCGGGAATGACCGCCGGTGTCCGACTACATGCGACTATAGAGTCTAACGTCCATTTTTGCGGACATATATAGAAGGAACGGAAATCGAACGTTAGACTATTTGGACTCTAAACCTGCGAGGGGGTCCAGATAGACACGCGTCGGAAACTTTTCGAGCTTGTGATCCGCTGTGATATTTAACTGCGAAAGGCTTCGGATAGAGGCGCAGAGTGTAACGTTCAGTACCGATTACGCACTATATAGAAGAAAGGCGTCAGTAAGGCGGTCATAGTCGGTATTTTCCGTTACACTATTTACACTCTACGACTGCGACACGGGTCAGACGGAGAGGCATCGGAAGTTTTCGAAAGGGTACGCATATATAGAAGGAAGTGTACCGGGGCTATTCCGAATACTTCCGATATTACCTGCGACACGGTCCTTGCGCGTGGGGTCCGGAATACTTTGAACACGCAAAAAAGACGCCCTTTATTGAGCGCCTTCTTTCCTCCGATCCAATTCGCGGTACAAAGAGCCTTTACTAACTCCGGTAAGCTCCGTAATTTCCCTCACGCTATGAGACTTAGCTTCGTATAACCGCACCGCATGATCTAGCTTGCGAGCGTCAGTCTTAGGGCGACCACCTTTGCGACCACGAGCCCGCGCCGCTTCTAATCCCGCCTTAGTGCGTTCCCTTATCATATCTCGTTCCAGCTCGGCAATCACGCCGATCATACGAAACATCGCCTTGCCGATGGGCGTCTTGGTGTCCATATTATCGTTTATGCTTACGAGCTCCGCACCGAGTTCGTCGAGTAGGTCCGCCACCTCGATTAGCTTCTTGGTGGAACGGGCTAGGCGGTCTAGCTTATAGACGACGAGGGTGTCACCTTCGCGTAAGGTGTCGAGTACCCTCGCTAGCTCGATGCGGTCATCCTTGCCGCCGCTTGCCTTTTCCGTGTATATCCGTTCGCATCCGGCTTTGTTTAATGCGTCCATTTGTAAGTCGAGCGATTGATCCGCTGTTGATACGCGAGCATATCCGATAATCATAATAACGCCTCCTAGTATTCGTTAGGCTTATCGTATCATAAACGTATGTTATCGGTCAATAGATAATGAAACGGATATCGTACCGATTTATTGATTCATTTCAGCGCAAAAGTTTCGTTTTATTTAACGTTTCATAAACTATCGTTATCGGACTAGGTGCGGACGGGGTGAGTGGAGAAGTGGCGGCGACCCCCATAGCCTAGGGTCGTGTGTACCGGCATCTTCTTCGGATACACCGCGAATTTTTAGAAAACACTTTGACTCTTCATGAAAGGTGATAAATAATTGTAAAAATATAGTGAGTATTGTGTATTTATGTAGTATAGTAAAAATATACTATATCGAAAGGCGTGGTTATTTTGACAATGTATCTTAGATTTCAGCACAAAGGTAATAAATATAGTGATAAATTTTTTTCTATATTGGACCATACGCATGAAGGGATAATTAATGCAGTAGAGATATATAAAGAAGATGGTAAGATTGAAGTTCTTCACTGCGCAAAACAATCATTAACGCACTACACTTATGAAGCACATGAAAATAAAAGAATTGAAGGGCAAAGTTGTGTAATTACAATTAATAAAACTGAGTACCCATTTAAATTGATAGAGAAAATCGTGGAAGAATATGCATATCCTAATATCGAGTCTCTAAGTAAACAGAATAAACTTGTAACTATTAAGTTGAATACAGGCGATACATTTGAGGTTTCGAATGAATTTCATGATTATAGAGATTATAAAGAGAGTATGGATAATGATATAAATGAATTTTTAAGGGCATTAAAAAGGAACTTGTAATATTCGTTGTTGCTAGCAACGTCATACGTGCAACTAACTTTTGCGCGGTAGGTAATCGGTCGTTAGGTGCAGCGAAACGTTCTTTATATTGCGCCAACCAACGCCTGTATGTTAAGATTGCGTTATATTACATAATTTTCGGGAAAGTGTATGATAAACGTGGCTTAACGTTAGGCTTATCGTATAGACTTGCCGTATATAGAAACGTGGAATGGTTCGGAAGTATCGCTGGCAGCGAAGAGGTCAGCGGTTCGAGCCCGCTATGCTCCATAAAAAAAGAAAGGCGACCAAATGCGGTCGCCTTTTTTTGTTAGTGTATTTTATATTCTCCTACTTCGTAATTAGATTGCTCTTCATGCTGTTCGTTGAACTAATAGCTTTAACATTATTGAACTAATAACTTTAACATCCTTGGACTCTTTATTGCTAATATTTTAACTGTAATATACTATCACTAGCTAAAATGACTCAAGTAATAAAGAACTAATGAAATTTAAAGGGCTTATTACTCATTTTCAAATATCTTACAAGTGGATGAAGGGAAATTACTTAGAGAACCGAACATTTAAAAGGCGGTAAAAACATACGAGGAGGAATACGATGAAAAAATGGATTGCAGGATTAACATTAACAGGGTTATTGGCTTTTGGTGGCTCAGGAGTCTTAGCTGAGGAAAAAACGGACTATATTATTACATTCTCACAACAAACAATTCCAAAGGCTATTGTGGAAGAGATGGCTGATTTAGGAGTAGATGTTTTACAGGAAGTCCCGCAAATAGGAGTAATCAATGTGAGCACTTCAAATCCTGAATTTAAAGCATGGGCTCAACATCACGGTGGAATTGCAGCTGTTGCAGAGGATGTAGAACTGCGATCCCCAGAAGTTGAACTAGAGCGAGCGTACGAAATAAATCAATTGAGAGTCAATGCGAGTGAAGCTGATTTGTATGAGGAGTACCAATGGGATATTAAACGCGTAACTAATAACGGAGAATCATGGAAATTGAATGCTGGTAACCACGATGTCTTAGTAGGGGTTATTGATTCTGGAGTTGATACAACTCACCCTGATCTTAAGGATAATCTATTATTTGCAAAATCATTCGTTCCAGGAACAGCAGACAACTCCTACTCTGGCATGCATGGAACGCATGTGGCTGGTACGATTGCAGCTAATGGTCGAGTGATGGGAGTTGGTCCGGAACTTGCCATGGCCTCTTATAGAGTTAGTAATTGGACGAGTATATTAGCAGGAATTACTACTGCTGCTGATGATGGCGTAGATATTGCGAACTTGAGTCTTGGAACTTACAGCATGATGAATAACGAGCAGCAAAGAACTCTTCACCTTTCAGCTTCGCGTGCTGTGAGATATGCACAAAGCAAGGATATGATGATCGTAGGTGCTAATGGAAATAATGCCATTGATTTAGGGAAGAAAATGTATACGATTCCTGGAGAAGGAGCGCAATGGTCAGGGCCTCTCCATGATACATTCTCTGATATACCATGGGTTATTAGCGTGTCATCTTCTACGATTCATGATGAATTAGCTTATTACTCAAACTATGGAAATGTAGATCTTGCAGGACCTGGCGGGGATACGGAGGCAAGAGCTCTTTCAACCGTACCTGGGGGATATGGCTATGCGATTGGTACGAGTATGGCTGCTCCTAAAGTTGCTGCTTCACTTGCTTTAGTAAAAGCAGAGAATCCGGAATTGACTCCAGCGCAGATTCGTACTTTATTACAGCAAACAGCAGACTTTGGCACAGGAAAAAGCCGTCAACATTTTGGTCATGGAATTGTAAACGTTTATGAGGCACTAAAAAAATAACATCAACAAAAAGCTGCCAAAAAGGTATAGAAACCTTTTCGGGCAGCTTTTTAATTAAGGACTACTGATTTTGAATATCATTACTCTGTGAAATATCCGATAAAGCCTCTTCAGCTTCATTTTGAAGCGTGTTTTCAACAGCTAAGTCGCCAAGAGCAACCATACCAACTAATTGACCGTTATCAACAACTGGCAGGCGGCGGATTTGGTGCTGGGCCATTAAAGCAGCTGCTTCATGTGCATCCATTGTAGATGTTCCTACTGTAAGGTTGCTTGTCATACATTCGCGTACCGGAATATGTGTTGAAGTACCCTCCGCAGTTGAACGCAGAGTGATGTCACGGTCGGTAATCATACCTGCTACTTGACCATTTTCAACAACAGGGATGGATCCGACATTATGTTCTTTCATAAGAGCTGCTGCTTCTTGGATCGATTGTTCTGGTGTGACAGAAAATACTTGAGTGGACATAAGATTTTTTAGGTTTTGTGGCATTACGCTCACTCCTTTCGTATCTACTATTTGTTGTTTAGAGTGATTTATACTTGATTATTTCAAGAACGTTTAGGGTACATATAGAAAAAAAGAAAAGACAAAAAGAATGGAGGGGCTGTGCAATGCCTTGGAACAAAAATGATTATCCAGATGCGATGAAGAATTTAAACAAAGAAGTGAAAGAAAAAGCAATTGAAATTGCTAATTCATTAGTAGAAGATGGTTATGAAGAAGGAAGAGCGATACCTATTGCAATTGATGAAGCAGAGAAAATCGGGAACACAAAGAACGATGAAATTTATCAATTAATAAATCAAAATGATCAATGGGCGATCAAGAAAGAAGGAGCAGAGAGGGCAAGTAAGACATTTGAAACGAAAGAAGAAGCGCTGAAATATGGAGATGAGCTGTTAGCGAAAAAGCAGATTCAATTAAAAGTTTATAAAAAAGACGGTGCACTCGAGCGGACCAAGAAATACAGTGAAAAATAAAGGAAACAGACTGGGACATAACCACAGTGTTTGACTCATGATATGAACAGCTCTAATCTAGCGGATGATGTTCACGCAAGGTCTACTTTGGAAGTAAAGAATGTCACTCAGAAGTCCGCCTTACAGTAGGTGTTAACCTCTGCTGCAGGTACTCGCTTTCCGCGGGCGGTCCGGAAGCTTCCGCGGAAAGCGTAGTATATTTCGGGAGCTGCATACATAGGCCGCATCGGGAAGTTGAATTTACATAACATCAAACAGTTAATCGCTCAATAAGTTTAAAAGGGAGTTCGCGCTTTTTTTTGACTGGTTGGAGACCCTCTCTGATCTTATAAAGTGTTTTCAATGCTTCACTGCCCATTTCTTTAATAGGAATACCTATAGTAGAAATATCCATTACTTTTGAAATGTCTTGATTATCAAAACTTAACACAGCCAAGTCTTGTGGAATGTTTAACTGATGCTTTGCTGCTTCTAAAATGACTCCCGCTGCAAGCTGATCATTTGTGGTTAAAATAGCAGTCGGCTTTTCTTTTAGCAACAAGTATTTTTGAACGATAGAAACACCATCTTCCATTGATAAGCAGTGGTCAAATATCCAATTTTTTCTGATAGGTTCTTTTATTTGCTCCATCATTTTCTTATAGGAATGAATTCTTTTTTTGCTGTTGATCCCATCCGTTCGATTTAACGCGATGGCCATTTTTTTATGCCCTTTAGAATGAAGATATTCTAAGCCATAACTAAACGCTTGATCATGAGGGATGCTTATTGAATAAAAATCATCTTGATCAGTATCTTCTAAAAGGATGATCGGACCATATTCTTGATAGGTTCTTACTTCAATAAGTGAAATGGCACGTGAACAAAATATAATTCCGTCCATAAGATGTCCCCTTAATAGCTCCAAAGCTTCTCTTTCTTTTTCGGTTTCATAATTAGATTGAATAAGCACTAATTGAAGGTGGAGTTTTCTAGCTTCCTCAGCAAGACCTTCTACAATTTCACTGAAATACGGAAGGTCAATTTTTGGGAGGATCACCCCGACAAGATTTGAGTGTTTATTTGCTAATTGGATAGCTTTTAAATTTCTAGAGTAATTAAGTTCTTTTATAGCTTGGTGCACAGCCCTTTTTTTCTCTTTACTTACATAAGGGTGGTCGTTTAGTACTCTTGAAACAGTAGCTACTGACACTTGTGCGATCTTTGCAATTTCTCGAATCGTCGCCATGAGCAATCTCCCCTCAATTTAATTTTTGAAAAATCACTTGCTATGTAACGCGTTTCATACATTACCTTTTTAGTATCAGCTTAAAAAGGAGTGGATGAAGCATGGTAGCAGGTGTGTTAATTATCATTGTTTTATGTATGATTGAATTAATCTTAGCAAGTCACGTAACAAAAGACCAACAAAGATCGCTGATGAGTGTGTATGATTTTTTTGATCAATCAAAATAAACTAAGTTTGTCTGTGTTCTGTATGAGCGGTCAAACACATATCATTTAACTAGTGTGATGAGGGGGGATGATATGTTTTATCATGTGAAGGAACTGCAATATTGGGCGAAGCCAGAACGACCGGATCCAGTTTATGCGAAGAAACTTCAAGAAATACTGGGTGGACAATTTGGTGAAATTTCAGTAGCTATTCAATATTTGTTTCAAGGGTGGAATACAAGAGGGAATGAAAAGTACAGGGATATGCTGATGGATGTGGGGACAGAGGAGCTTGCACATATTGAAATGTTAACGACAATGATTGCTCACCTGCTAGAGGGGGCTCCAGTCGATCAGCAGGAGCAAGCTGCCCAAGATCCTGTGCTAGGTGCAATATTAGGAGGTATGAATCCGCAGCATGCTATTGTTTCAGGGCTCGGTGCGATGCCGGTAAATAGTGTAGGTGTTCCTTGGAATGGCGGTTATACTATTGCAAGCGGGAATTTATTAGCTGATTTTAGAGCGAATTTAAATGCTGAGTCTCAAGGAAGACTTCAAGCTGTAAGATTGTATGAACAGACAGACGATCGTGGTGTAAAGGATATGCTCTCCTTTTTAATTGCAAGGGACACAATGCACCAAAATCAATGGCTCGCTGCCATTAGTGAACTAGAAGCTCAAGAAGGTGTCATTGTTCCAAGTACTTTCCCAAGAGAGCTTGAGAAACGAGAAGTATCTCATTTATTTATCAATTTATCAAGGGGAGAAGAAAGTGCACAAGGACGCTGGGCGAGCGGTCCGAGTATGGACGGGGAAGGTGAATTTCAATATTTTGCTGAACCATACCCATTTGCGGATGCGCCTAGTTTAAATCCAGCTCCTCCGTATATTCATGATACTCCTCCAATGATGTAAAAAGAACAGTCCGAGCGCCTAAGCTTGGGCTGTTCTTTTAGTAGTTATACTAATGGTTGTTCTGAAACTAGTATCCCATCCTCATCAACGTACACATAAGCTCCCGGCTCAAAGTTAATCCCTGCAAATTGAACAGCAACTTGCTCTAGCCCTTTGCCTTGCTTAATGCTTTTTAAAGGGTGAGTGGCAATGGCTCTTACGCCAATATCCATTTGGTTAATTTCCGCGCTGTCTCGAATACAGCCATAAACGATAATTCCAGGGAGCTTCCGTGTAACGGCGATATCAGCTAAATTATCTCCGAGTAAGGCACAGCGAGTTGAACCACCGCCATCAACGACAAGAACACTGCCTTCGGGGATGGTTTGGAGAGCTTTTTTTACAAGGACATTATCTTCATACACTTTAACCGTATGTACAGGGCCGTAAAAAGATTTCCGTTTGCCGAACATCTTAAAAATGGGGTCTGCTATTTTTACTTTTTCTCTAAATTCATCACATAAATCTGCCGTAATAATTTCCATGTTTTCCTCCTGGCTGAATATTCTCAGTGAAAAGTCTGACTCAATAAATTGAATCAGACTTAATAGTTAAATGTTATATAACAGTATGTTGTTTAATCGTGGTTTGCATGTCTTAGACACTTCTCGCATTGATTGAAATAAGCCTCTTGGATTTGATTAATAACCTTTCCACAATCCGTACACTCTTTCATACCAGTTCTTCTTGTAATCATCGCTTTGTAAGTCATTATTAATCGCCTCCGTTTGTTTTGTTGAATTCATTGTACTATAACAGATAAGGGGAATGCAAGTATATTTTCAGATTATTTTTAAATTTGTTTTAAAAGAAACAAAAAGGCTTAAATCACAGCCCTTTGGGAGTGCTTAAGCCTTTATAAGTTTAGATTTTATAGAACGTATTTAAGCTGACCAGCTTTTGTTGGAGAGAATTAATTTCCGTTTGGAATAAGGTGAACGTTTCTTTATTAACCAATGTCATAAATTCTTCAGCAGCATGAAGCATTGAAATAATAGCTTCTTCCTTAGGTAGATCCCAGCTCTCTAAGCATGTTTTATCATCGGTGATAGAAAGAGTGAGTCGGGTATCTTTTAAATGTAGCTGAAGTTTTAGAGGCTGATAAAGATAGTCAATGGAGTATTCTCCTGTTTGAAAAAAGTTGAAACAGAAGATTTTAAAAAAAATTGATGACTTAACAAAGAAATTATTTAGAGATTAATAAGGTTTAAGATAAGAATGACAGGGAATCTCCTATACTAAAGAGGAGGGATTACCTTGGATAATAAAGAAAAAGACAAAGTTCTTAAAGAAAGAAATGATAAGTCAAAAGCTTTTAAAGAAGATAGAAGCAAACAAAAAGAGCGGGATCAAACAGTGATGCCTGTAGATGATCTTCCGCTAGATGAGATTAAATATGAAGAAGAAGAGGAACGGAAAAAAGAAAAGACGAAAGATCGTTCAACAAGTGAAGAATAAGACCAAGCCACAGTGCTTGGTCTTATTTTATGTGTAAATAGGTTCAGATGGGGTAAGGAAGTATTAGATACAACTTAATTAAAAGGAGAGGATCATAGTGGAACGTGAACGTTATTTTGTTTCAGTAGATATGCCAGTTTTAAGTATTACTAAAACAGAAACCCCTGATAATCTTATTCAATATGAGATTTATGCAACTCCTGATGAAAAGGATGAGATTCACGCTTTGCTTGAATCGGTCAGTAATCAAGATTTTGAACCGCAGCAGATTTTTGAAAGACCGTTTCAAGAAAGAAAAGCGGATAATGAAAAAGATCACACTCAAAAAGAGATAAGAGTTTTATATGAGAAGCTTTATGCGTTAGGATCGCCTGAAACAAAAGAAATATTAGCTGATATTATGCCGGTTGGAAAAACCGATAGCGGCCAAAGTTCTCTTTAGATCGTTCTTGAAGTAATTAACCAAATGTGTATTTTTCACACATTGTCTAACAATCTCACATAATTATTTTTTAAAAATAATGTTTGAGTTCTATGAATAACGGTTACTCAATAAGTACACTAAACAAATTAGGAGGCACAATTACTATGAAAAAAGCAAAAACAATCTTAGCAGGAGCATTTATTACATCAACGATCGTTTTAGGAGCTTGTAACACAGATCAAGAGGTGGACAACCCAGCACCAGAGGATCAGGTAGAAGAGGAAGATAACACAATGGGTGATGATACTGACGACACAATCGGTGACGATGATACAACAATGGGTGACGACACTGACACTGATGAAGATAATGATATGGGCGAAGACATGGGTGACATGACTGAAGACGAAGAGCCTGCAACAACCGCATTTGGTTTCTCGACATTTGAGCTAAATGTTAACTATGATGAAATGGGCGACAACTATGATGTAACGTATGAACATGATCCAGAGGAAGTACGTGCAGAAATTGATGATTCAGTAAATGACACTCAATTAGAGGGTGATGAAGCGTATACTGAACTAGAAACGACATTTGAAGAAATGGAACTAGACAGTTCTATGAGTGAAGAAGAAATCATTGATGCTGTTGTACAAGGTTTTGGTCTAGATCCAAACTATGACAGCCTTGAGTTAACAATTACTTGGGATGATGGAACAGACCTTGATATTGAACATTCTCAAGAAGATGACACTATGTAATAACCATATAAACGAAACCACATCTACTATAGATGTGGTTTTTTTATATTGATATAGTAATAAGCTCTCGTAGACATGAGTTGATGAACATTACATAAGTGTTTGGTATATACAGGATTTCCCAACGGATGCTGTACTAATTCTTTTTTAACAGGCATAGGATGAATTAGCTTGTATCTGTCCGCTCAGTCTTTTTCATTTTACCTAGATTAAGAGAACCCCCCATTATATTAGCTGTTGCTACCTTTTAAGCAGGTTCTCTTTCTCGATGATAATAGGGGGCATTCTAATGGGAAAACGCATAGATAAAGAAAGAAATAAATCTGATAAGAAACAATGGAAACTGTTCGCTTCCGGTGTGTTGTATTTGCTCCCTGCTTTAATTGTCATTAGTGTTTTTTTATTTTATCCCATGTTAAAGACGCTTTACTTCAGTTTTTTTGTTACCACAGCTGGCGGGGTCACCCAAGATTTTGTAGGAGCCGGACATTACACTAGGCTTCTGCAGTCAGGTGCCTTTCAAACTAGTATGTGGGCAACGTTTAAGTTTGTACTTTATACCGTTCCTACAGGCATCGTCTTTGCTTTGTTTTTAGCAGTGATAGCAAATGAGAAACTTAAAGGAATGGCTTTTTTTCGTGTCATTTTTTCATCGACTTTAGGAGTGTCAGTAGCTGCGGGGGCGACCATTTGGTTGTTTTTATTTCACCCGACACTTGGGGTGCTTAATAATATCTTAGCAGTGTTCGGTATAGACGGGATCAATTGGCTGACTTCATCAGATTGGGCTTTAGTTTCTGTAGCCATAACAACCATTTGGATGAACATAGGCTTTAACTTTATTGTTTTGTTAGGCGGCCTTCAAAATATACCAGAGGAACTTTATGAAAGCAGCCGAATTGATGGTGCGGGGTATTGGCATCAATTATTCAAGATTACTCTTCCTATGTTATCTCCAACATTATTTTTTGTAAGCGTTGTCACGTTAATTAACTCTTTTCAAACGTTCGGTCAAATCGATATTTTGACCGGAGGAGGGCCGTCTAATTCAACAAATCTCATTGTCTATTCGATTTACCGTGAGGCTTTCTATAACGGAAGGTTTGGATATGCTAGTGCACAAGCGATTGTTCTATTCTTGATTATTCTTATCTTTACTGTTCTTCAATTTAAAGTGGGAGAGAGGAAGGTGCACTACCAATGATGAAAAAAATCATTCTCTACATCTTATTAATTGCTTCAGCATTGGCTATTTTCTTTCCCATCCTCTATGCATTCTCAGCAAGTCTCATGTCTACTCGAGAGATTTTCAGCGGAGCTCTCATCCCTGCATCACCTAGCGTAGAAAGTTACGGGCAAGCGTTTAATAGAGTCCCGTTGCTCCAGTTCCTTACTAATAGTTTCATTGTTTCATTTGTTGTTATGATTGGTCAGTTAATTGTCTGTAGTCTGGCAGCGTATGCGTTTGTCTTCATTCCTTTTAAGGGAAGAGGAATTATCTTTGCACTTTTTATTTCAACGATGCTTATTCCTTGGGAAGCGACAGTCATCCCTAATTACTTTACGATCCTCAATTTAGGGTGGGTTAACACGTATCAAGGATTAACTGTGCCATTTTTTGCACTAGCTTTTGGAATCTTCTTGTTAAGACAGCATTTCTTAACGATTCCTAAGGAGATCTTTGAATCCGCTCAAATGGATGGGTGTTCAAGATTTCGTTTCTATTGGAACTTTGTTCTGCCTCTTTCTAAATCTACATTAAGTGCGCTTGGGATATATGGTTTCTTAACAACGTGGAATATGTATCTCTGGCCGCTTTTAGTGACGAGTAATAATGATGTCAGAACGGTTCAAATTGGACTGAAAATGATGATTGCTCAAGAATCATCGACATCTTGGAATATGGTAATGGCAGCAGTAGTGATGATTTTGCTGCCGACTCTGCTGCTTTTATTCTTTGGCCTAAAACACATTCGTAAAGGGTTAATGGCTGGAGCTATAAAGGGATAAATATAAAAAAGGGGAGAAGAAGATGAAGAGTCGGAAAGTCTGGCTAGGTGTGGTCGCCTGTTTAATGTTGTTTGTCGTGGCGGCTTGCGGCGGAAATGATTCTGCAACGGAAGAAGGCAAGAAAAAGATTACGTTTTGGCATGCAATGGGTGGAGGCCCTGGGCAGGCGATTGATGAAATGGTTGCAGATTTTAATGCTCAATCAGACACTGTTGAAGTAGAAGCCGTCTATCAGGGCAGCTATGAGGAGCTCCTAAATCAACTACGAGCAGTTGGCGGCTCAACTGAGGCCCCTTCTTTAGTGCAAGTGTACGAAGTGGGAACTAAATACATGAGTGACAGCGGTTTTATCACTCCGATGCAAGAATTTGTTGATGCAGACGGTTTTGATGTGAATCAGCTTGAAGAAAATATTTTAGGCTATTATGAATTAGATGGTGATCTGTATTCGATGCCGTTTAATACATCTAATGCCATTATGTTTTACAACAAGGATATGTTTAAAGAAGCGGGGCTTGACCCAGAAAATCCTCCTCGTACATTTGAAGAGGTGAAGGAAGCCGCTCAAACATTAACTGATCAAACAGATGCTAACGGTTTTGCTATTCTTATTTATGGCTGGTTCTTTGAGCAGTTATTAGCGAATCAAGGGGCTCATTATCTTGATCAAGACAACGGTCGCGGCGGAGAGCCTGCCGAAGCTCTGATTAATGGTGAGGCAGGGCAAAATATTTTTAATTGGTTAAACGAGATGGATGAAGCAGGAACGCTTGGCAACTTCGGTCGTCAGTGGGATGATATTCGCGCTGCATTCCGTGCAGGCCAGGTTGCAATGTATCTTGATTCCACAGCTGCAACTCGTGATAATGTCAATGATTCTCCCTTTGAAGTCGGTACAGCTTTCTTACCGCATGTAGACGGAGAAGAAGCAAACGGTGTGATTGTCGGAGGCGGATCTTTGTGGATTACAAACCAAGTATCGGCTGAGGAACAGCAAGCTGCATGGGAGTTTGTAAAGTATACAGCTGATCCTGAAGTGCAAGCAAAATGGGCTGCGGCAACAGGGTACTTCCCGATTACGCCGGCAGCTTATGAGGTAGAGGAGCTGGCTGCTGTATATGAAGAATTTCCTCAATTTACAACAGCTGTAGAGCAGCTGCAAAACACTCAGCTGACGCCTGCAACTCAAGGGGCATTGATGAATGTTTTCCCTGAGGCCAGAAATATTATCGAAAATGCGATTGAAGAGCTCTATGAGCAAAATGATCCTGATGCATCGCTGAATAAAGCAAAAGAGTTAATTGATGAAGCGTTAAATCATTAATTAAAACAATGAAAAGTCTTACTCATACGCATAGTGAGTAAGACTTTTCTATACAAGTATAAGAAGGGGGGATACGGATGCTGACACGGACCAACTTTCTTGACAGAGAAATAAATGAATTGAAAGAACGGCTTCTTTTAATGGTCGAATTAAGCTACCAGATGCTGCAGCTTAGCTCAGAATCGATAGAGAAAGACTCAACCTTTGATAAGGAAAGTATTTTGCAAGCAGAAAAAGATATGAATGCCATTAATAAAGTGATACAAAAAAAGGTGCTTGAGCTCTTATCCTATGAACAGCTCGCCATCAAACAAGTGAAGGGGCTTTTCTTATTTTCAAAGATGGCTAAAGATTTAGAGCGTGTTGGTGATCATGTCATTAATATCATTGTTGTGGCGCCAATTGACTCAGTACCTCATCTTGTCATACAATCTTTTTCTCAGTTTATGAAGAATATTGGTCAAATGCTTGAGTCTCTTAAAGAGGGGATTAAAGAGGAAGATTGTTCACGCTTAAAAGCTATTTATGAAAAAGAAGATGAGGTCGTTAATCGTTTGAATAAAAAGTCCTTTAAGCGGATTACTGATTCTCTTAGTCTAGAGCAGCTTCCTGCAGACAGCGGGGGCAAGTTGATTTTAATGAGTCGATTCTTTGAAAGGATGGCCGATCATGTTTCCAATGCAGCGAGAGATTACAGACAGTATTTACTAGACTGCCACTCCTCAATAAGCAGGAATTCTCCATGATGATTACACAGAGCCTTCTAAGCTTCATAGGAGGGCTTGGCATCTTTTTATATGGAATGAATCGACTAAGTAAAGGATTACAAAAAGCAGCTATTAATAAACTGCGTCATCAAATGGGCGTACTCGTTAAAAATAGATTACAGGCATTAATTGTTGGTCTCTTTTTTACTTTTTTCTTACAAAGCAGCACGGTGATGTCCATTATTGCAGTCGGACTAGTGAGTCACTCGATCATCACGTTTGTGCAAGCACTAGGTGTGATATTAGGTTCTGCGATTGGAACGACACTCACTGTGCAAGTGCTTGCTTTCAATATTAGTCAGCTATCCCCGGTATTTATCTTTCTCGGTGTTATTTTCCTTGTGTTTATCTCTACGGATCGTGTGAAACCAGCGGGTGAAGTTCTTCTCGGTCTAGGGTTAGTGTTATTCGGAATTTCTTACCTGTCACAAGCAGTCTCACCTTTAGCAAATGATCCTTTTATAACAGAATGGATGCTGCGTCTAACGAGTCAACCAATCTGGCTTTTTCTTTTGAGTGTAGGGGTAACCGCAGCCCTTCATAGCAGCGTGGCAATGATTATTATTGGGATTTCCTTTTATTCAGCAGGCGCGATGGGTTATGAAGAAGTCATTTGGCTTGTGCTTGGAGCAAATGTAGGATCAACTGTACCTGTCTTAATTGCTAGCTTCTCTGTTTCACGGGAAGGAAAAAGGGTTGCCTTTGCCTATTTAGTTATGAAGCTGTCAATTGTCGTTGTGGTTGGAATGATGTTATTGATATTCCCTGTGATTAGTATGTTTATCCCTGGAGAAGCAGAACGACAGATTGCTAACTTTCATACTGCTTTTAATATCTTTTTAGCACTATGCTGGCTCCCATTTTTAGCTCTTTTGGCTAAATTAATGACTAGGTTTCTCCCTCCATCTGAACCAAGGCAGGTTGTTCATATAAGTGAGCAATATTTAGCAATCCCGGATGAAGCCCTTATTCAGACTGAGAAAGAAGTACTCAAGCTCTCGCGTTATATTCAAACGGAAATAATTGCTCCCATTCCGGCAATTATAGACGGGAACATAGACCATCATGTGATCGTACGCAAAGAAGAATATATAGATCAAGCTTATTTAATTATTCAACAGTATCTTTTAAAGCTTGCCCAGCAAGATTTGTCAAAGGAACAATCAGACCAAGAGGTAAAGCTCCTATATATGTTAAATGACCTAGAGCAGATAGGTGATATTGTCCTCCAAATTTCAGCTAATATTGAAAAACTGCGAAATCAGCATTTTGAGTTAGTGGCAGAAGATGCCGAGAGATTAAAAGAGTTTATCCCAACTATTGAAGATATTTTGCAGCATGCAATCACAGCTTGTGAAGAAAAAAATAATAAGCAAGTTCGAAAAGTCATTAGAGAACAAGGCGCACTTAGTGAGAAAGAAAGAGATTTTAGATTTGATCATTTCAATACGCTGCTTCAGCAGAATGAATACAACCCGGCAATAAGCGCTATTTATCTTGATTTAGTCAATCAGCTTATGCGCTTGCAGCATGCCTCTATGAATATATCGAGAACGGTGCTAGGTATTATCTAAGCCTGAATTTAATGACAAATTATGTTAGGATGATAAGGTGAATTCATCTCTATGATGATTCACCTTATCTTTTTTTAATCTAGGCTATACATATCAGATCATAGATAACTAAGGGGGAAGCAGCTTGAATGAAGTAAGGATCAAGCTTAATCAACTATCAAAAGAGTACGGAGAAAATCATGCCGTTAAACCATTTGATTTAGAAGTGAAAAAGGGGGAACTTTTTTGCTTTCTAGGGCCCAATGGATCGGGGAAAACGACAACGATTAAGATGATGACAGGATTGCTAGAGCCAACAAACGGAACGGTTCATATTTCCGGGGTGAACATGTGGAAGGAAGCACTTGAGGCTAAAAAACAGATTGCCTATGTACCTGATCAGCCAAAGCTCTATCCTAAGCTGACAGGGAGTGAGTTCCTCCAGTTTACAGCGAGTGTGTTCCGATTGAAGGAAGAAGAGTTTGAAGAAAGGGCCGAGCGGTATGTCCGCATGTTTCAGCTTGAACATAGGTTAGATGAGCTCATTGAAACCTATTCCCATGGGATGAAACAAAAGCTTAGTCTGTGTGCAGCGCTTCTGCACGAACCGAAAGTGTTATTTCTTGATGAGCCTACTGTTGGACTAGATCCAAAAGGAGCTCGTACGATGAAAAATCTGCTTCAAGAATTATGTAGAGGCGGCATGACGGTATTTATGTCCACTCACATTTTAGAAATTGCTGAGCAGATGTGTGACCGGGTTGCTATTATTAAAAATGGGGATCTATTAACAGTTGGAACAGTAGATGAATTACGTCAGGAAAAAGGCAGTGAGGATTCATCGCTTGAAGATCTTTTCTTGGAGCTGACTGGAGATCGTGAAACACAATCATACGTGCAAGAAATGGAAGATTATCCATCAAAAGGGATTAGGGAATAGAGGTGAGGGTATGACGTGGAATCTAATTCGCTGGTTTTGGAGGATGAATCTTAATAGCTTTAAAGAATCTTCCGATAAAGCCAAAACGACGCTTATCATTTCTGGTGTTGCAATAGGATTTGCGGTTCTCTTTTTTAGCGGTATCGTATTTTCTGTAGCAAGGACGCTTCCGGGAGAATTACTAAGTGATATCCTTTCTCTTAGTTTTCTATCTCTTTTTGCTTTCTTAATTTTATTTGCTGTACCACAAGTGTTTACCAAATTGTACGGCGATGATGACTTAACCTTGTTGTTCACTTTGCCATTAAAATCAACTCATATTTACTGGGCAAAGTTCACGCAGGTATTTCTTGGAATACCAGGGCTGATTTTAGCAGCTTCACTCGTCTTACTTACCATGTTTGGTCTAGGTGCGGGGGCCAATATATTTTATTACCCATTTGCTTATTTTACAGCCATTTTGGTTGTATTAATGGGGCTTGGGATTGCTTATTTACTTAATTTACTTCTTATTCAAATGATCCCTGCCCATAGAGCGAAGGAATTGATGACTGTAATTACTGCTTTTGCAGGGATTCTAGGCTATGTGGCCTTTCAAATCCCTACAATGATGTCTCGAGGGGGCGGGGGGGAGTCTTCTATGCTTATCCCAGAGCTTCCTCAATGGCTGCCATTGTATTGGGCTGGAGAAAGCGTCAGTCATCTTTTACTCGGTGACGTAACGGGAGAAACCATTTTGTTTAGTGGATTGCTCGCAGGTTTGACATTAGCTGTCTTATATCTATCTTCTATGCTGGTGGATAAAGGATTTCGTACAGGCTGGATTCAGATGAATGAAAGCAGATCAAACCGAAAGAAAAAGAAGGCATCCTCTGCTGTATTTAAAGTAAGGACTCCAATCATTGAGGTTGGATTAAAAGAATGGCGGACGATCAAGAGGGATATGAGAGAATGGACGATGCTGATTCCTATGACATTTTTTATGTTCTTTCCTATATTCTCGATTATGATTCGAGACGGCAATATGGAGTTTCTTCAAACAGTTCCCGCCCTTTCTTGGATCAGTCTTCAAGCTATTGCTCTAGGGTTGTTTTCCTTTATGACGTCGACATTCACTTCTGGCTCTGTTGCAAGAGAAGGAAGTTCAATTGACCTGCTGCGGGTGCTGCCCTTAAAGGGAATTGAGGTTGCTGTTGGGAAACTGTGGATTCATTGGCTGATTCTATTCGGATTTATCGGAATACTGCAGATCATTTGTGCTATTATATTCGGATGGTCACCTTTTCATACGGTAGCTGGTTGGTTGTTAATTGGATTAACCGGTCTAGGCTCAAGCGCTATCGGATTATATTTTGGTGCCATTGGGGCGAAGTTTAATCATAAAAACCCTCAAAATCGCTTAGAAACAGGAACCTCGTTCATTTTATTATTTGTCGCAATGGGGTATGTGCTCATACAAGTAATTCCATTTGGCTTAACATTACTGCCTGCCAGTGAGCTAGTTTTTTTGCTGGGGGATGAATCAAGTGGTTTTTTTATGATGATTGTTCAATGGATAATCGGGTTAAAATCGAGTATGCCAATCATAGTGACGTTAGTCGGCTTGGCACTAAACCTGTTCATTACCGCTATAACGGTATGGGGAGCTTTAACCTTCACAGCCAAGGAGATTGACCGGGGAATCACTATTAATTTTGTAAAAGAATAATGGAAAAAGGTCCTGCGATAAGCATCAGCTTATGCGCAAGACCTTTTTTGGACTGACCAGTCAGTCTATTTTGCTGCTTGCAAGGTTAAGAAACGACTTGTTCCTGTCTTTGTTTTGTTTCTTGTTCACTCTTTTTAATATCTAGCTTCATCATAATAGACACAAGCAGCGCAAGCAGAATCAAGGCTGAGAAGACATAGAAAACGGGAATATAGCTGTCTGTACGTTCTCTAATTTGGGATACGATCATTGGACCCAATATCCCGCCAAGTGACCATGTTGTTAATAAGTAGCCGTGAATGGCCCCTAACTGTTTTGTTCCAAATAAATCTCCTACAAAGGCTGGGAGATTGGAGAAACCGCCGCCATAACAGCTGACAACAAGCAGTATAAGAAGCTGGAAGATGATAACATTAGTAATCATCGGTAATGTTAGAAAGGCAATCGTTTGGATTACAAAGAATATGAGAAAGACGTTTGAGCGTCCAATATAATCTGAAATGGCTGCCCAGCCAAGACGGCCGCCCCCATTAAAGATACCCATGATCCCAACCAATGTAGCAGCTGCAGCGGCAGATAAGCCTACAACCTCTTGAGCCATTGGAGAAGCAACAGAGATCATCATAATTCCGGCTGTTGTATTGATCAACATCATTGTCCAAAGCATCCAAAAGCGTTTCGTTTTGACAGCCTCGTTTGAAGTCAGCTGCTGAAGATCTTTTTTGATTACTTTTTTTCCAGAAGCGATATTACGTTTCATCGAAGCCGGCATCCAACCTTCTTTTGGCGGGGCAATATAGGAAGCACCCACAAGCATTAAGGCGAAATAACAGGCACCGAGTACGTAAAATGTAGCGGAGATGCCAATGGTGCTCATCAAATTAGCAGCGATGGGTGCTGTAATAAGTGCGCCGCTCCCAAATCCGAGAACTGCCATGCCTGTTGCGAGTCCTCGTCTGTCAGGAAACCACTTTACAAGAGTAGATACAGGTGAAATATATCCGATACCAAGACCTAATCCACTGGCTAGTCCATATGTTAACAGGAAAAGCGGCAAGGACCCGAGCGCAATGGCAACACCTGAACCAGCTTGTCCTAAACCGAAAAGGACAGCAGCAACAATGGCAGATTTTCTAGGTCCGCTGCGTTCAACAAATTTTCCGAAGAAAGCTGCAGAAGTACCAGCGAGCGCCATCATAATCGTAAAGGCAATCGTAATCTCTGTTGGCGACCAGCCCATTTGCTCACTTATAGGATACGTGTAGACACTGTAAGCATAAGCTCCGCCAATGGATAGGTGGATAGCGATGGCAGATAAAGCAATTAACCACCTGTTTTTCGTTGTATTCATCTTTCTCTCCTCCTTCTCTTTCTAAAGCTATGAAAACCCTTTCATATATAACAGGGTATAATCTCTAGATAGAAAAATCAATAAATTATGAAAATTTTGTTACTTTTTATTTTTTATATAAGTGTACAAATAGACATCTTTCTTCTTTTTTTACGCAAAAAAACCTGTAGAGCACGTACTCTACAGGAGGGGGTTTAATCAAGCCAAGCAGATCGAACCCTGTCAATAAAGCGATGGTTTTTTCGTTTTTTCATAAAGACCTGGATCATCGCATCTAACGTATTATGATCCATTAAGATGATTTTATTTGCGGTAGCATATTGTCCGGCTTCTTTTGTAAAGAGGTGATTCGTCACAATTATTACTTGATTTGCTTTATATTGTTCCTTAACGTAATTTATATCTCGCAGCGCTTTAGCCTGAACTTCATTTTGACTTAGCTTAGCATGTACAATCGCCTTTATGCCGCGCTTTCGTACAATGAGATGAACGCCATGTTCATTTGAGTGCTTTACTTTTGTGACTGAGTAACCTTGCTTTTGAAAGAGAGGCTTTAAGAATAAAGTGAATTGATGATGAGTCATCCCATCAATTTCACGGGCAGAAGATAATCGCTGTTCTGCGATCTTAAGCTGCTTCCATCCGTACCAAGATAGCGGAATGGATCCTAATAACCCTAATACGATAAAGAATACAGTCACGTTATATTGAAAAAGCTGGACCATATAAAATGTAATGACAAATAAGAGAGTAGGCAAAAAAGGATATCGTTTCTTTTTACCCATCATGGTTGTTTTCTTTTCTTGCACGAGGCAACATCCTTTCTATACAAATCATTCTTACTATTCCACTAAAAATCAATAATATGTAAATAATTCCTGAAAAACGGTGTTAACGTTATAATAAAGAGAAGGAGTTGGTCAGGTGAATGTCGTCCATACGCTTAAAGTCATCGCTCGAACGTTAAATGTGGGGGAAGACCTCTCTACTATGCTTCAATCTGTTTTAGAGAGGCTGTTAGAAGTAACTAATCATGATACAGGTTGGATCTTTTTAATTGAAGGCCATCGTCATCAAATGGTTGCTCATCATGGGCTTCCAAGCGGGCTCGAACATCGCTCAAAGCTCATGTGTGAGGGTGGCTGCTGGTGTAAAGATAAATATATGAACGGACAATTGAAAAAAGCAGCGAATATTATGGAATGCAGAAGGATTGAAAGAGCTAGTGAATTAGGCAGACCAACCAAAGGCTTAACTCATCATGCAACGGTCCCCATTTTTGCGGGGGATAGGACATATGGGTTAATTAATATTGCTTCTGTTGATAAAAACCACTTTTCTAACGAGGAATTAGAGGTATTAGAAACAGTAGCTCTTCAAATTGGTGCTGCTATTTATAGACTGAAACAGGAAGAAAAAAAAAGAGAACTTGCGAG
This sequence comes from Alkalihalophilus pseudofirmus OF4, assembly GCF_000005825.2. GTDB lineage: Bacteria > Bacillota > Bacilli > Bacillales > Bacillaceae_D > Alkalihalophilus > Alkalihalophilus pseudofirmus. Next base: position 3,144,395 of record NC_013791.2, on the reverse strand, counting down.
AATGGATGAAAGAAATAAATTAGCTCGCGACTTGCACGATTCTGTAAATCAATTACTTTTTTCTGTGTCACTTACTGCTAAAGGGATAAAAGGCAAGGGTGAGGATACGAATGTAAACGAAGCCATAGATTTAATTGGAGAGGTATCCAGTGAGGCTCTTCTAAAGTTAAAGCAGATCATTTGGCAGACGAGTACGGAAGAACTAGAAGATGGGATTGTTGCTGCCATCCATCGTTATGCAGCACTGATTGGAATAAAAGTGAATGTAAAAGGTGACGGGAACGTTCAATTACCATCTAGGGTGGAGCGCAATGTGTGGAGAATCATTCAAGAATCAATAAATAATTGCAGCAAGCATTCAGGAGAAAAAAGCGTCGACCTGCATTTTGATCGAGATGAATCTAATTGGATGGTTAGTATTACAGACTTTGGATGCGGGTTTTCCCCACAAGATCATTCAATCTTTAGTGGGGACGGCTTTCTCAACATGCGAACAAGAGCACAAGAGATTGGCGCAACCTTTAACATGAAGAGTGCTCCTGATCAGGGAACTGTGATTTCAATTTCTATTCCTCTAGCCTCTAACGAACAAAACATCTTTCGAACAAAAAAGGAGAGAGAATGATGATTAAAGTGATTATCGTAGACGATCATCAAATGGTCAGACGAGGCCTGCGTTTTTTTCTAGATACACAAAGCGACATAGAAATAGTAGGAGAAGCAACAAACGGTGAGGAGGCTGTAAAGCTTGTTCAAACTGTAAAACCGGATGTGGTTCTTATGGATATTGTCATGCCTGTGATGGGCGGAATAGAAGCTACAAAACAGTTAATAAAGGTAAACCCCGAATTGAAGATTTTAGTTTTAACGAGCTTCTCGGATCAAGATTATGTGATTCCCGCGCTGAAAGCTGGTGCAAGCGGCTATCAGTTAAAAGACATTGACCCAGAAGAATTAGCAGAAACGATCCGTGCTCTTCATGCAGGTGAGAGTAAAGTGCACAGCAAAGTGATGAAGTACGTGCTGACTAGAATTTCACATAAGGAAGACGAGGAGGAAGCTAAAGTAAAAAGACTGACCAAGCGTGAAAAAGAAGTGCTCATAGAATTAGCAAAAGGACGAAGTAATAAAGAATTGGCGGATGTTCTACATATCAAAGAGAAAACAGTCAAAACGCATATTTCAAATATCCTCTCTAAATTAGAGCTCTCAGATCGAACACAAGCAGCCTTATTTGCAATGAGGATGGGGATAAATTAACAGGGTCTAGGGGCCAATCTTAAAAGTCGTCAAACGTGCGGGAGGGAAGAATAAGCTCGCCGCTCCTGAAATATACTTCGCTTTCCGCGTGAAGCTGCTGAGCCTCCTCAGGCTAGGCCCTGTGGGGTCTCAGCCCTGCTTTACATCACGCAGGAGCAAAGCGACGAGGAAGCTCCCGGGCCGCCCGCGGAAAGCGAGTGCCTGCAGCGGAAATCAACAACTACTGTAGGGAGATGTTTTATCAAGTGCGCGGCCCGCGGAAAGCGAGTACCTGCAGCAGGAATCAACCATTACTGAAGGAATGGGGGTTTCAATAGTGTCTATTTAAAGAGGAGTTTCCTCCAACCATTCTACATACAGCTCCTCATCTACCTCGAGGAAAATAGATGTCAAGCCATTTTCAAATTGATAGGGTCCTTCGATCTTTTTTTCGTCCTCGCTGCTTATGTGATTAAGAATGCGGTCAATCGAATCTACTTGCCATGCAACATGACAGCTTAATTGTTCTTTGGCAGGGTGATAAATAAGCTCGAGCATGAACTCATTCAGCTGGAAAAATCGGATCGTCTCCTCACCAAAAGTGATTTCAAAAAGAAACCGAGCTTGATAAGTAGATTGGACGTATTCTGTACTTTTATTAAGATCAACGACATCAATTCCAAGATGATGCAGCTTCATGCATAGGTCCGCTTCCAAATGAGATTCAAATCACCAAACTCATGCCATAGATACTGTTCGTTTATGGCTGCTTGGTAGGCCTCAATCAACTTTTTTTCTTGAACAAAGGCGCATAACATATCAAGGTGGCTCGCTTCAGGCTCATGAAATCCTGTAATCAGGCCGTCTACAACTTTTAAGGTCGTATCTTTTTCAATATATACATTAGTGAGCCCTTCTTGTGGCTGCAATCCAGCTTTGGGGTCATATGCACTTTCTAGCGCGCGCACCACAGTGGTTCCAACTGCCACCACACGATGTCCTCCCTTTTTTGTTTTGTATATATGTTCAACGGTATCAGCTCCCACTGAAAACCACTCAAAGTGTCTTAAAGGATCAGGCCAGCGGTTGTTCTCGTAATAGCTTAGGCCGGTGTGAAGGCACACATAGGCGATCTGAACTCCTTTATCCTTTAATTGTTTCAGCATTTTATGAGAAAATGCACGCCCCGCTGAATTCATCTCTACAGATCCAGGCTAATGGCTATAGACTGTTTGATAATGTGATAGCTGCCACGGAGAATCGATATATTCGTAGGTGATTGGCTGACCATGATTGTAAAAGAAGTGCATTAACTCCTCCCCTCCAATAGAAAATTCAATAAGAGTCAACTCAGGAGCCATACCTGGACCGACGATAGATGCCGAGATTCCATCATCAAAATAGAGAGTGGTGGATTCGTTTAAACGTTCCTCTAAGATTAAAACCTCCCATACCTGTTCATCTATCTTTCTTGAAAGTCGGACCTCTGCCCCATCTACTGTCCGAAGTGAGCTTGGAATGGTACGGCTAGTGTTTAAGATAAGAAGATCATTAGGCTGAAGAAGGTCTATAATATCTTCAAACGTGTGATGATCCCAAGCCCCGCTGTCTCCGTGTAAAGTCATTAACCTTACATCGCTGCGTTGATTTCTTGTAACTTCTGCAGGCGTAGTGGCATGCAGATTAGGTGGTAGTTTAAATGAATGGATCGTACTATTAATCATCATGAGGTCCCTCCTCGATAAGGTCTTGTGCTTCGAATCTTTTCCCGTTTAAGCTCATCGTTTCATCTAATACGACTGATTCTAGTGTTCGTGCAATTTGTTCTGGGGATGAGAGAGAGTAATTACAATCTGGTACCGCAATTTTGTGCATAATCGTATCCATTTCTCCTGGGTCGACCAGCACTATTTGGACTCCTGTACCTTTCAACTCATCCGCCCAGACAGCAGCCAATCCTTCTAGGGCATATTTTGAGACACTGTAGGCTCCCCATTCTGCATAGCCAGTAATACCAACTTCAGAAGTGATTGAGATGATGGTTCCTCTTTGTCTAGCAAGCATGCCGGGTAATACTCTCTTTGTCATATAAAAAGGGTTCGTAATATTTGAGAGAATGACGTCTTCAAATGCCTCATCAGGGTAATCTGCTAAGTACGTTGGGCCAGGGCCGAATACAGAGGCATTATTGATTAGAACATCAATCTTGCCGAAGGTATTTTCAGTTATAGAAACAAAGCGCTCTACATCTTTTTTATTACTTACATCAGCGACGGCCGCAACGACTTTTGCACCACGTCTGTGAATCTCATTTTCTACTTGCTTCAGCTCTTTCTCATTTCGTGCGCAAATCGCTAATTTATGGTCTTTAGCAGCAAGGTGAAGAGCTAATGCTTTTCCTAATCCTTTTGATGCTCCAGTGATCATAATTACTTTTTGTTTCTGCATGATCCTACCAGCTCCTTTGTTTTAGTTACTTTCAGTTTACGAATTACGCGGTCCGCGGTCCTCGGTGAAGATACGGATCTTTTTTGCATAATCTGGTTGAGCCGTCTCTACGACTTTTGATGTAGAGCGATGAAAAACATATGTTTGCATGCAGGGGGAGAATCCCGTATGATGAGGGCATGTGAATAGAAAGGTGTGAAGACGGTTGATTGATTCGTTTTCAATTAGTTCTTCGTTAGTGATCTGGATAGCGGTGGCTCTTGTAGTCCTTTTATTAATAGGCTGGATTAAATGGATAGTTGGGCGAAGAAGAAAATTTGATTTGGCTAAAATTACAATGCGTGATATCGATAAAATGGATGGACATGAATTTGAGGATTATCTCTATGTGCTGATCTCAGCTCTTGAGTATGAGCAGGTTTATCAGACCAAGAAAAGCCGAGATTACGGGGCTGATCTATTTTATGAGCAGCAAGACGGGACGAAGTGTGTCGTTCAAGCAAAGCGATATCGCGAGAAGTTAGGGTTATCCGCGGTGCAGGAAGTATATGCAGCAAAAGCCTTTTACGGGGCAGAGCGGGCTTTAATTATTACAACAGCAGATAAACTCTCAGATTCCTGCTTGAAACTTGCCGCAGCAACGGACGTTCATATTGTCGATCGCTTGGACTTAGATGTAGTTATTAAAGCCTTTAAAAAAGGAAGATACGCGGAGGCGTGGGAAGTGTTAGACGTTCCTTTAGAACCGGTCGCCTTTAGTTCAACAAACAGCTTAGAGAAGCCTCCTGAGGTCAGAGGTGCTATTCAGGCGGGGGAATACTTTTATAAGCAGTAAGGTTCACTAGTCATAAGACAATCATGTGGCATCATAAACTGCCCAAAAGAGGAGCGTGCCGTGATGCTAAAAGGAATTGACCTTCAAATGGTTGCGTTTGTTGGAGCTTCATTACTGCTTGAGTATGTTCCATTTTTCCATATTCCGAAATTGTATTATTTTACTTCAAAAACAGATAAAGAAGATGATGACCGGGCAGCGTAAACGTTGTCCGGTTTTTATGGTGGAGCTAGAAGGCTGAGTTGCTTGAGATGATCAAGGAGGCTTGGGAAATGCGAAGAATAGATCCGTTACCTTCTTATACCGAAAAATCGGAGGAATATCTTAAAATAATTGAAGAGGGGCTGCCCGATATCGGAGCACCTCAAAAAGATATATTAATTTTGGGAGCTGGAATGGCTGGGCTTGTAACTGCTTATCTCTTAAAGCAGGCAGGCCACAAAGTGACGATTATTGAGGGAAATGACCGAATTGGTGGAAGAGTTCATACGATCCGAGAACCGTTCTCTGAAGGGAACTATTTTGAAGCGGGTGCAATGCGTATCCCGAGTCATCATGTCTTAACACTTTCCTGGATCAACAAATGGAGCCTATCTATAAACCCTTTTATCACAAGCACACCGAATGATCTTTTATATGTTAATGGACAATTGGTTAGAAGATATCAATACGAAGAAGATCCCGCCATTTTGAAGTTCCCGCTTTTAGAAAATGAAAAAGGTAAGACAGCCGAACAATTATTACAAGAAGCTGTAACTAGCTTTGTTGACCTTTACAGAAAGTCAAACGAGCAGCAAAGAGAGCTGCTAAGACGAAATTTTGATCAGTATTCAATGACTACTTTTTTTCGGAATAATCCAATCGGAAGAACGTTATCAACTCAAGCTATCCATAAGATACAGACCCTTTTGGGGATCGAAGGATTTCCTTCCTTATCCTTTTTAGATACCCTCTTAAACATTGTAAATACAATCTTTATGGAAGATGTGTCGTTTTATGAGATCGAAGGGGGAAATGACCGGCTTCCTTATTCCTTTTATCCTGATTTAGAAGAGGATATTTATTTAAATCATGTAGTGAAAAAAATAATCCAGCATGATAAAGGAGTAGAAGTAAATACAGAAGGGCCTCAATCTATTCATAGTTTTCAAGCAGATTATGTCATTTCAACGATTCCTTTTTCTGTATTCCAGTTTATTGAAGTGGAGCCCTACCATTCCATTAGATATGAAAAGTGGAAAGCGATACGGACGCTGCCTTATGTCTCCTCTGTGAAAGTCGGCCTAGAATTTAGTGAGAGATTTTGGGAGGAAGATGGGATGCTAGGGGGGAAGCTGATTACGGATTTGCCGACTCAGTTTATGTATTATCCAAACCAAGGGATCGGTAAGCCAGGTCCTGGGGTCTTATTAGGAAGCTACAGCTGGGGTGAGAATGCCAGGTTATGGGAGGCGATGTCTGATGAGGAGCGAGTGGAATATGCGTTGACTTTTATTACAAGGATCCATGGCGAAAAAGCAGAACAAACCTTTCTAGCAGGAACCTCATATAATTGGGGACAAAATCGTTTTTCAGGCGGGTGTTTCTCCTTATATGGACCTTATCAAGCCACGACATATCCAGAGATCATAACAATGCAGGAACAACGGATTCATTTTGCAGGAGAGCATACTTCTTTCATGCATGCCTGGATTGAGGGTGCAGTTGAGTCAGGCATAAGAGCAGCCTTGGAGGTCCATCAACTGACTGAATGATGTCCTTGAAAAAGAAGCACCCACCTTATGGGGTTGGCCCGTTAAGGTGGGTGTTGTTGAGGTAATAGACGTATCGGTCAAAGGAGATGGAACATTCATTATGTTCAATAACAGGATACTTTACTTTTTCTGGTCGTTGTGAGCGCATTTGAGCCACACTTGCTAAATAAGCGAATCCAGGTCTTGTCACCATATTTGTTAAATAGGCAGGCTGCGTGGCCCAAGGCGCTCTGGATTCATTTAAACTCGCAATCATCTGGTCGGCTCTCATAATCCCCATGCCATGGCCATAATAGGTTCCGTCTTCAAGTAAAACCGCATTAACTCCTCGCCATTCCGGGGTTTGGGGATGATATTGAGGGTTGTTAAAATACACAACATCCCCTGGGACAAACTGAGCAGAAAATCCGGTTTGCAGGGCAAGATCAGGGTCAAAATTCCAGCTGTACAAGTAAAGGTCAGGAAATAATTGATCAAATTTAGCTGGACCGATGACATTCAAGACCGCGTGGTAATAAACAATCACCATGGCTGTCGCACATTCAAACCCATACATATGACTATTACGGTAAATATCATCAATCGCAACAGAAGGTCTGGCTCCAGGTCTTAATTGAAAACCTCCGTATCTTGTTGTATACCAATACATTGGATTGCTGCGAGAGGTCTCAAATACTTCAAAAGCGGCATTACTTTGATTAAGCATTCGAGAACTTCGTATGATGCTTCTCCGTAATTCCACTTCAAATTGCTGTTCATTCATTGAACGATAGGAAAAAGTAGCAGAAGAATTCATCATCTGATCCACAATACTTCGCTCTAAACTCCCGGCAGGCCAGCTTGTGCTTGAGTGAAAAGGGACTCCTGATATTTCAATCATTCTATACCTCGCTAGTTATGACATGTTGCCCTATCATATTCAGCTTTGAGGGTAATTATGAGTTGACGAGCTATGTTGGATAGAAATAAAAAATCCCCCTTAGAGAACTAAGGAGGGATGTATGTTACAGCTGAGCAGCTGTCTGATTGCTTTCAATAACGTCTCCGATTTTAGCAATAATCGGCTCAATATCATTCTCGTTACGAAGCAGGTCGTAATCAGATATATTTAGGCGCAGGACAGGACAGGAAGTAAACGAGTCAATCCATGTTTCATAACGCTTATGCATTTCTTCCCAGTAAGAGACTGGTGTTTGCTGCTCCATTTCACGTCCTCGTTTTTGAATGCGGTCAATAATATCATCAAGACTTCCTTCAAGATAAATGAGAACATGTGGGTGAGGGAAGAATGGGGTCATAACCATCGCATCAAACAAGCTTGTATACGTTTCGTAATCTACAGGGTTCATCGTTCCTTTATCTGCATGCATTTTCGCAAATATACCTGTATCTTCATAAATCGAACGGTCTTGTACAAATCCGCCGCCTTGTTCAAACATACGCTTTTGTTCTTTAAAGCGTTCGGCTAAAAAATAGATCTGCAAATGAAAGCTCCAACGCTCAAAGTCTGCGTAAAATTTATCTAAATATGGATTATGGTCTACATTTTCAAAAGAGGTTTGAAAACCAAGCGCTTTTGCAATGGACTTGGTCATCGTGGATTTCCCAACGCCAACTGTACCGGCAATTGTGATAATAGCATCTTTTGGGATATTGTATTTATCTCGTAGATTCAAGGCAAAAAGCTCCTTCTTTTCTAGCATCATCAATCAGGGTGAAGATTTTTTGCAAATCTTGTTCATGTTGAACAAAATCCAGCTCATCTCCATTGATGCGGATTATTGGTATATCAGGGTATTCGACGGCCCATTTAGCCATGGCCGTTTCGTAATCTTCTCTAAGCTGACGCAAGTATGCAGGATCCATTTTCAGTTCCATTTCACGGCCGCGCATCTCTATTCGTTTTAACAATGTCGGCAGGCTTGCATCAAGGTAGATAATAAAGTTCGGCTTAGGCATATCTTGGGTCATAATATCATAGATTGCGGTGTACTTTTCATATTGGTCGCTTCTTAATGTGCGCTGGGCAAAAATAATATTTTTATAAATATGGTAGTCCGCAACGACAGGAACATTGGAGGCTAGAAATTTCCGCTGGATATCTTCAAGCTGTTTATAGCGATTGCAGAGAAAAAACATCTCTGTTTGAAAACTCCATTCCTCTATGTTTTCATAAAACTTGCTTAGAAATGGGTTCTCGTGGACAATTTCTTTTAGTAAATGATATTGATAATGAAGCGATATCGCTTTAGCCAGAGAGGTTTTTCCCACTCCAATCGGTCCTTCAACGGCAATAAAAGGTGTATGGCTCATAGGTGGACATGCCTCCTTTTTAGTAAGGTTCGCTGTATATTTTTTGAGAGTCAGGCAGCTTATTTTTTTCAGACAAGCGTTATTGTACCACATGTTTGACGCACTTTGGGGATTAAACAAACGTTTAATTAATAGAAGTGTTCGCATAGGGAGGAATTAAAAAAGAATCACCCGAAATTTTTCTGGTGATCCTTCTTTTTCTCAAGATACTTTTTATCTGTTCGAATGATTTTCCATTTTTCTTCAAAGATTCGTGCCGACTCTGCTTTTTCCTCATCTATCTGCCGCTTGTTCACATGACCGTCTTCATCGTACTTTTTCCCGCCTTTATAATTTGCATAGCGTCTGGCTCTCGTATAACCCATTTGAATGAATTTACGAGCCATATCCATGCCGATGAAATCGTCATTTTCTTTGTAGGATTGGAAGAGTTGGTAGATTTTCTCAGATGATTCGCGTGCAATTTCTTGTGTTTTAAAACGCCAATGAGGAAGAATTTCACTTTTATAAGGTTCCACGAGAAGAACGCCTTGCTCCCCGCGTCCGACTCGATACTTTTCAGGGTTTTCACGGAAATTGATGTTGTCAAAGTCTTGCTCATAATCAAAGCTCATATGATCACTCCTCTAATGCCATCATTCCCCGGTACGAATGAATGAAACAAGAAGCTTGAATGGTGTAAGGCAGCCGCCGCTGAACTATACTCCGCTTTCCGTGGGGAGCTAGTGAGCTTCCTCGGGCTTATGCCCTGCGGGATCTCACTCCTGCTCTAATCCCCATCGGAGTCTGCGCATAGTTCATCCGCTAAGTTATCGCTTAATTTAGAAATGTAGTGGAATGATGTAGGAAGTGAGCCCAGTTCTAATGATTATTGCTTTCATCTGCCGCACCGTATTTTAGGGTTAGAAGCTGTTTATAATGAGGGAGCACCTTCACAACATCCTTCCTCTGTTAATTGGAGCGGGATGTGCGTGACCAGGGAGACCTCACAGGAGCAAAGCGACGAGGAGGCAACTGGTGCCGCCCGTGGAAAGCGAGTGCCTGCAGCGAAGATCAACAACTATGATAGGGATGTATTTCTTTTTGAGAAAGTTCGGCTAAGTCACTGCTTATTGAAAGGTTATCCTTCAAAAAAAGAAACAGCGCGTATCTGCAGAACAGATGCGCGCTGTTTCTCATCTATAAATGACTTTTGTCACGAATTCTTATTTATACTAATTTCGTCGTCCAACTTTCGCAGTTCCACACGTCTGTTACGAGGTCTTCATAAAATTCTGGTTCGTGCGAGATCAGAAGAATACTGCCTTTGTATGCCTTTAAGGCACGTTTGAGTTCAGCTTTAGCTTCTACATCTAAGTGGTTTGTCGGCTCATCGAGAATAAGGATATTTGATTCACGATTAATCAATTTACAAAGGCGGACCTTTGCTTTTTCTCCACCGCTTAATACAATCATTTTACTTTCAATATGCTTTGTCGTCAGGCCGCATTTAGCAAGAGCTGCACGGACTTCTGCTTGTCCAAGTGAAGGGAACTCCTGCCATATCTCTTCAATACACGTGTTAGAGGAGTCTTTTGCTTCTTGTTCAAAATAGCCGATTTCTTGATAATCTCCGCGTTCAACTGATCCAGAGAGAGGCTTATTAATACCTAACAGGCTCTTAAGCAGGGTCGTCTTACCAATACCGTTTGCCCCAACTAAAGCAATTTTTTGACCGCGTTCCATACGTAAGTCAAGAGGACGAGATAACGGCTCATCATACCCAATCACAAGGTCTTTTGTTTCAAAAATAAGCTTGCTTGTTGTGCGTGCTTCTTTAAAATTGAATTCAGGCTTTGGCTTCTCCTTAGCTAATTCAATTACATCCATTTTATCTAGCTTCTTTTGACGAGACATAGCCATATTTCGTGTAGATACACGTGCTTTGTTTCTTGCTACGAAATCTTTAAGCTGTGAGATCTCTTGCTGCTGGCGCTTATAAGCGGCCTCTAATTGCTGCTTTTTCATTTCATGAACTTCAAGGAAATGATCATAATCGCCGACATAACGATTCAACTCTTGATTTTCCATATGATAAATTAAATTAATTACACTGTTTAAGAAAGGAATATCATGTGAAATCAAAATAAAGGCATTTTCATATTCCTGCAGGTAACGCTTTAACCACTCGATATGTTGTTCATCTAAATAGTTCGTCGGCTCATCAAGCAAGAGGATATCTGGCTTTTCAAGCAACAGCTTAGCAAGAAGAACTTTAGTACGCTGACCGCCGCTTAGATCTTCAACATCCTTCTCAAGACCAACATCATCAAGACCAAGGCCGCGAGCAATTTCTTCTACTTTGGCATCAATAACATAGAAATCGTTGTTTGTGAGAGTATCTTGAATCACACCGACATCTTCTAAAAGCTTTTCTAACTCTTCTGGAGTTACATCCCCCATTTTGTCATACATCGCATTCATTTCAGCTTCTAGGTCAAATAAATATTTGAATGCACTCTTAAGAACATCACGCATTGTCATGCCTCGCTCAAGTACGGTATGCTGATCTAGGTAACCGACACGAACTTTTTTTGACCATTCTACTTTTCCTTCATCAGGCATTAACTTACCTGTAATAATGTTCATAAATGTAGACTTACCTTCGCCGTTTGCGCCAATTAAGCCGATATGCTCGCCTTTTAATAAGCGGAAGGAAACGTCATGAAAAATAGCACGGTCACCAAAACCGTGGCTTAAGTTTTTAACGGTTAATATACTCATGGACTAACACCTTTCCTTTTAAACAGTCTCCAATACTACTGTAGCCATCTTACCATATTCATTCCTATAAAGTGATGTTTATTCTTCCCTAAATGAGGTTATATATCTTTAACAAACAAAGGAGGAATAAAACGATGGCAAACAATAATGATGGACTTTCAGATAAGGTTAAAGGCGGAGTGAACAAAACAAAAGGTGAAGTGAAGGATCAAGTGGGAAATGCAACAAACAATAACAAAATGCAGCGAGAAGGCAAGAAAGAAAAAACAAAGGGGAATGTTCAAAAAGAGATCGGGAAAGTTAAAGATCTATAAGTTCACCTTATAAAACCGCATATTTCAACATAAAATGAGTAGCATATAAGGGTTCGTTTCTTATATGCTTTTTTGTTCTCATTTGATTTTAATAAGGCATTCTTATCTCAAGTACACATGTTCATTATCAGTGCATATGTTGGTAATAAGCACATTTTAATTGGGGAGAGTTGGTGATCATTGATGAATACACCACCAATAGGATTTTATCTGCATTCAGGAGTAGTAGCAGGAGAGACGACTATTCATGTAAAAGGGATTGGTATCGATCAATTAAGTGATAATGATCTCAAAGAAAATATCCATATTAAAAGCCATACCGGCGAGGATATTCCAATAGATGAAGTAAGAAAAATTGAAGACGATCTAATTGAACTAAGCGGTGTATTTTCAATAGAACACATACCATTTACAGTGACATATAAAGAACAAGCCATACAGCTCCGTCTTCATTGGACGTTAATGGATACCTATTTTAAATATGAGGGACAATTAGGAGCCGCTTTGCATGAAAATGGAAATGCCACTTTAAAGCTATGGTCTCCATTAGCCGACTCTGTTAGTGTAATTGTTTATGATAAAGAAGATCAGTTCAATATCATAGCTGATGAAATCATCATGACCAAAGAAGATCAAGGTGTATGGAAGGTGACACTTACCCATGAAAATACGGGCGTAAGTAACTTAGAAGGCTATTATTATCACTATGTTATTGAAGTGAATGGTCAGAAGAAACTAGGGCTTGACCCATATGCAAAATCAATGGCAGCATGGGATTTCAGAGGAGGTTATTTAGTGGGGAAAGCGGCCATTATTAATCCTTCAACCATAGGTCCAGAGCTGGATTTTGCAGCGATCGAACAATATGAAAAAAGAGAAGATGCAGTCATTTATGAGGTACATGTAAGAGACTTCACTTCTGATCCAATGATTGAAAATGATTTAGAGTCGCCTTTTGGGACATACACTGCTTTCATTGATAAACTTGATTATATTAAAACACTCGGGGTCACTCATATTCAGCTTTTGCCCATCATGAGCTGTTATAAAGTGAATGAAAATGATAATAAAACACGCGAACTGGATTTTTCATCTGAGGGAAATAATTATAATTGGGGCTATGATCCGCATGGGTACTTCTCGCCATCAGGCATGTACTCAGATCAACCTGAAATCGCTAGGCGTCGAATTGAAGAATTGAAGCTTTTAATAGAGGCGGTCCACCTTAAAGGAATGGGCGTCATATTAGATGTTGTCTATAACCATACAGCTCTCGTTGAAATCCTAGAAACCTTAGTTCCTCATTATTATCATTTTATGGACATAGATGGGACTGCAAGAACGAGCTTTGGCGGAGGACGGTTAGGTACCACACATTTTATGGCACGAAAGCTTTTGTTAGATTCAATTACCTATTGGGTGGAAGAATTTAAAATAGACGGCTTTCGTTTTGATATGATGGGAGACCATGATAGTGAAACAATCCAACTAGCATATAATCAGGCTAAAGCTCTCAATCCCAAGATCTTAATGATAGGAGAAGGCTGGAGGACATTTGTAGGCGATGAGGGATTGCCTGTCCGTGCAGCTGATCAAGATTGGATGCAATATACCGACAGTGTGGGTGTGTTTTCTGATGAATTTAGAAATGAATTAAAGTCTGGCTATGGAAGTGAAGGACAGCCAAGATTTTTAACGAATGGCGCAAGAAACATACGTCAAATATTTGATAATATTAAAGCCCAGCCACATAATTTCATCGCTACTTCACCTGGTGATGTCGTGCCTTATATTGAGGCACATGATAATTTAACCCTTCACGATGTCATTGCTCAGTCGATCATGAAAGATCCAGAGTACCATCAAGAAGAAATTCATAAACGAATCAGAATAGGAAATGCGCTCGTGTTGTTAAGTCAGGGAACAGCTTTTATCCATGCCGGCCAAGAGTATGGCAGGACAAAGCAGTTTTTAGCGAACACAGGGCACGCGCCTTATAAATCAACGTTTATGGTAAATGAGCAAGGGGAACCGTTTAGATATCCTCATTTTATTCATGATTCATACAACTCTTCTGATCGAATAAATATGTTTGACTGGTCAAAGGCTGCGGATGCAAACCAGTTTCCTGTTCATACAGCAACAAGAAAATTTACATCGGGATTAATTCATTTGAGACGGTCTACGAATGCGTTCAGGCTAGGAACAAAGGAGCTCATAGATCAGCATGTACACCTGATAGAAGCGCCTGAAATTCAAGAATTTGACTTAATCTTAGCCTACAGAAATGCAGCTACTGACGGAACGGGCAGCTATTATGTATTTGTCAATGCCAGTTTGCATGAGCGAATGCTGACGTTATCTGAAGACATCACCCAAGGGATTGTCATAGCAGATGCCGCTAATGCAGGCACTGATAAGATTGAGAACCCAACTGGCTTTACATTAACCGCTAAAAGCATAACGATCGATCCTTTGACAGTCGTTGTTATAAAAAAAGAAGACAGTTGATAAGAAGGAGCAGCCCAAAATTAAGTGGGCTGTTTTTTTCGTTTAAGAATGATTAGTGGAAACTGAGAGAGGCTAAGTAGATACATTGAAAAAGGGGGAGCTCTGATGAAAAGATTAGGGATGGTTTATATATGCTTTCTTCTCTTGTTTTTACCAATACAAAATCACGTTTATTCTAAAGAACTTAATCTAAATGTGGACAGTTTAGAGCTTCAGGTTCAAGATATCATGATGCTTCAATTGACAGATCCAGTTAGTGACGCCGTTAAGAAGTATTATGCAAAAAGTCTTAAGGAGGTACCCGTTGTATATCCTTACGAAATGTCCGTCTTACATATTGAAAGAATGGATGGATTTCGTTCCTTCCGTTTTAAAGTAGTTCTTGATGTTGTACCGGTAATTGGCCCTCATATAAGGGTCGGGAGGGATCGAGTTACATTGCTCGTGACAGCAGGGGAAACAAAAGTTATATCTTTTGAACATATTGAAACGTTCGAGCTGCCTCCAAAGTGGGCACAATTTAAGAAAGAGGAGTAGAAGCTTTTACCTGTAATGAATACTGTGATACGTTAGTGGAGGAATAAGGAACATTTAGTCGAATCTTATAAAGTAGAGAGAGAAAGGAGTGGATTTGGATGAAGGTTGTCGTAACAAGAAAGTTTCCAGATTCGATCATCAACCCGTTAAGAGACAAATATGAGGTAGTGATGTGGGAATATGAAGATAAAGTAATGCCTCGTGACCTTTTATTAAAAGAAAGTAAGGATGCTGATGCATTACTAGTGAATTTAACAGATGACATTAATAATGAATTATATGAACAGTCGCCAAAGCTAAAAGTAGTGAGTACAATGGCGGTTGGATATGACAATATAGACGTAGCAGGGGCTATAGAGCGAGGAATTAAAGTCGGGCATACGCCTAACGTTTTAACAGATGCAACGGCTGATCTGACATTTGCTTTAATTTTAGCGAGTGGAAGAAGGCTTATAGAAGCAGCAGATGTAATTAGAAGAGACGAATGGAAAAGCTGGGCGCCTTTTTATTTGACCGGTCAAGAAGTTTCGCATAAGACAATTGGCATTATCGGTATGGGGCGTATAGGTGAAGCAGTAGCAAAGAGAGCTCAAGGATTCTCGATGAAAATTCTCTATCATAATCGATCAAGAAAACGAGAAGCAGAAGAGACATTACATGCTTCCTATGTTACTTTTGATGAGCTTTTGGAGCGATCAGACTATGTAGTCTTATTAGCCCCTTCTACTCCTGAGACGAAAAAAATGATGGGACATGAACAATTTGCTAAGATGAAAAAATCCGCTGTGTTTATTAATACGTCCCGTGGTACAAACGTAGATGAAGAGGCTTTATATGAGGCTTTAAAAACAAATGAAATTTATGCCGCTGGCTTAGATGTATTTGATCAGGAGCCGATCTCTGCAGATCATCCGCTGCTTAAGTTACCTAATGTTACCGCAATGCCTCACATTGGGAGTGCTGCGCTTGAAACAAGAATGAAAATGGCTCAAATGGCAAGAGACCATATTATCCAAGGATTAGAAGGCAGGGACCTTACACACGAAGTAAACTGAAAATAATGTATGTTGTCTAAATTCTTTTTGTAGAATGAAAAGGAAATAAGTATGTTTATATTGAATACTAGTTAGTGGTGTCGATAAGATACTTTTTTGCAATGGAAGGAGAAGGTTGTTTTGAGTACAAAGCTAGAATTTATTGAAGATAGAAGAGGGACAGACTCTATGAAATGGGATATGACGGAAGCTCGTTTTGGAGCGAAGGACGTTATTCCTTTATGGGTAGCTGATATGGATATTAAAGCACCGCGCCCAGTTATAGATGCATTAAAAGATAAAGTAGAACACGGTATTTTTGGGTACCCAGCTCCTTCTGTAAAAGCAGACGAAGCTATATGCACTTGGTTACTAAACCGATATAGCTGGGAAGTTAATCCTGAATCCTTTATTTACACATCAGGGATTGTCCCGACAATCAGTCATATGATTCAAGCTTTTACAGAACCGGGTGACGAAGTTATTATTCAAACGCCTGTTTACTATCCTTTTTACGATGTTATTGAGAAAAATGGGCGTATTATTTTGAAGAACTCGCTTAAGCGAGTAGAAGATCAATATGAGATGGACTATGACCATTTAGAATCATTGATTACTGAAAAGACAAAAGTGCTGCTGCTGTCTCATCCTCACAACCCTGTAGGCCGCGTGTGGAAGCAAGAGGAACTTGAAAAAGTAGCTCAAATCTGCAAGAAGCATGATTTGCTAGTTATATCTGATGAAATTCATGCTGACCTCCTTTTTGATGGTCAAAAGCATATTCCGATCGCTTCTATCAATGAAGATATGGCAATGCGGACATTGACGTGCCTTGCGCCTAGCAAAACGTTTAACCTGGCCGGAATCCAGGCATCATATGCTGTTGTGATTGATCCAAATAAGAGACTAAAGCTTAAACAATTTATCCAATCAACATTCAGCTCGATAAATATTTTCTCACAAGCAGCGACAGAGGCAGCATATCGTCACGGAGAAGAATGGCTAAGCGAGTTGATGGATTATATCCAGCAAAACTATGAATTTGTGGAACAGTACTTTAAAGAACATATGCCAAAAATCAAACCAATTAAGCCAGAAGGCACATATCTTCTATGGATTGATTTTGAGGAGCTTGGTATGCCTGAGAAAGAGCGAAATGAATGGCTGCTGCACGAAGCGAAAGTAGCTTTTAATCACGGTCCGATCTTTGGTCCAGAAGGCGAGCATTTTGAAAGAATGAACTTAGCTTGTTCAAAAGACACCTTAGCAAAAGCACTTAAGCAAATGAAGCAAGCATATGATAAAAAAGGATTCTAAGAATGGAAGACAACCAGTCCGGTTGCTTATAATAGAATGAAGAGAGGTTGCTAAGGTAAAATGGAACAGATTCGTAATGATATTCTTATTGATGCTTATTTAAAAGCAATAGAGCTAGAGTTAGATCTTGAATTTTTAGAGCTTCTTTACCAAGAATTACAGACCAGGGAACTTGAGCAATTTGTGTCTCCTCCTTCGAAAAAAACAACGAAAATAAGTTGAATTTCAAATTAATTAGTGCAGGATTTGCAATATTCAGATAGAATGAATTATATGTAGAACATAATATGGAATCTAGATGAATAGACTAGGGTTATGTTACACAATATTAGGTCAAGCCTTCACCTTTTATTGGAGTTTTTCGAAAAGGAGACATTTACACATGGCACTTGAAGAATGGTATGAAGAGCTCTTAGTAGAATGTAAATGTAAGCTTGGTAGAGAATTGACTGAAAAAGAGGTAGAACTCTTGAACTGGGTGAAAGATAAGCAATTTGAATCCGTTTATCAGCAAATAAAAACCTCATAATTAATGGTGACGATACCCTACACATATGACTTTCTGCCTTTTGGCAGAAAGTTTCTTTTTATCATTATTGTTAACCTAGATATAAAAAAAGTTAACAAATTTGCTCGATTCTATTGAAAAGCAGTTATAACAATGTTAATTTTTAGAAAAGTAAGCTGCGAGGAGGGGATCAGATTGGCAGGAATATTTATTACGGGAAATGATACAGACGTAGGAAAAACAGTAGCATGTGCTTATGTAGTACGTGCATTGAGACAAGCTGGCATTAATGCAGTGGCTTACAAACCTGTACAGACGGGAATCGAAACCGACCAAGCGGACATGGAGTTCTATAAACAAGTGGCAGGACATGCTGCGGCAGCACAGACTACATATACATATAAGGTGCCTTGTTCACCTCATTTAGCAGCTGAACTCGAAAATTCAGCAATTGGTATTGAACAGATAATTATTCAAATAAGACAGTTAGAAAAAGAGTATGATCTAGTCGTTGTTGAAGGGGCGGGAGGACTGGTTGTCCCGTTATCATCTGATGGTACGACGATGACCACGCTTATTCAGCAAATAGGCTTTCCAGTGCTCGTGGTAGCTAAATCAAAAGTAGGAGTCTTAAATCATACGGCCTTGACCATTTATTATGCGAGAAGCAAAGGAATTAAAGTTAATGGAATCATCTTGAATGAATGCGGCAATAAGTTTGATCCGATCGAAGAAGACAATAAACGAATGCTTGAAGAAATGAATGACACATCAATTATTGTAAAGCTGCCAGTCTTTGAGCCAACCGCGCTAATAGAAGAGCTGCAACAAATGGCCGATTCCGTTTTAAATGAAAGATTACTACAAGCTTGTGAGGTGCATAAAAATGGAAAAAGATATGCTTATTCAAAAAAGTAAGGACTTGCTTTGGCTGCCTTTTACTCAAATGAAAGATTATGAAGAAGACCCGTTAGTTATTGAACATGGAGAAGGGGTCAGATTATATGATACAGAGGGCAAAAGTTATTATGATGGATATTCATCCCTGTGGTTAAATGTCCACGGCCATAAAAAGAAAGAACTAGATGATGCGATTAAAGAGCAGCTAGGAAAAGTCGCTCATACAACGCTTTTAGGAGCAGCGAATAGACCAGCTATTGAACTCGCTGAACGATTGATTGATCTAACTCCTGCTCCATTAAAGAGAGTATTTTACTCAGACAGCGGGGCAGAAGCTGTTGAAATAGGGTTGAAGATTGCCTTTCAATATTGGAGAAATAAAGGATATCAAGATAAAACGAAATTTGTGACAGTGACCAATGGCTACCATGGTGACACAGTTGGGGCAATTAGCGTTGGGGCAGTAGACATTTTTCATACTACATACAAGCCGTTAATGTTTGACAGCTATAAAGTGCCGTTTCCGACGGTTTATCGCAATGAGCTGCCGGACCCGGTTGACGTTAGGGATCAAGCGCTGGCTGAACTTGAGACGATGTTAAGTGAAAAAGGCAAGGAGATTGCCGCTGTTATAATGGAAGGTATGGTCCAAGGTGCAGGCGGAATGCATGTGATGCCTAATGGGTATTTAAAAGGGGTAAAGAACCTTTGCAAGAAACACGACGTCTTATTAATTGTCGATGAAGTGGCAACAGGATTTGGGCGCACAGGTAAAATGTTTGCGGTGGAGCATGAAGAAGTGGAGCCGGACATTATGATGGTAGCTAAAGGAATTACAGGAGGCTACCTGCCTATTGCAGCCACGTTAACAACCGAAGAAATTTATAAAGCCTTTTATGCAGATTATGCTGAGCTGAAAACGTTCTTTCACGGGCATTCCTATACAGGAAATCAACTGGGGTGTGCTGCTGCTCTTGCAAACTTAGATATTTTTGAGAAAGAAAACGTAATGGAAGATGTTGAGAGGAAAACGGCATTTGTCAAAGAAAAGCTGGAGGCATTAAAAGCCTTGCCGCATGTGGGAGATATTAGACAGCTTGGCTTAATGGTGGGGATTGAACTTGTACTTGATAAAGAGACGAAGCAGCCTTTTCCATGGGTTGAACGCATTGGTTATCAGACAACTCTTGAAATGAGGAAGCTCGGCATGTTATCACGTCCACTAGGCGATACCATTGTATTTATGCCTCCTTATGCAAGCAGCTACGAGGACCTCGATGCGATGATTTCCATTATGGAACAAGCGATAAAAGAAACAACGAGTAAGGTGCTGCAAACTTAATAAAAAGATCTATGCCTGCCGCAGTATGCGAACGAAGAGCAGGGCAAAAAAAGTCCTTTGTAGTTGTTGATCTCCGCTCCAATCAACGTAGGAAGGATGTTGTATAGTGCTCCCATTATAAGTAACTGATCAGTGATTTAAGCAAACGAAGGCTTGGTTTGTTCACTTGAACTGAGTGAGACTTCATCTAACTCATATATTACTAAGAGTAAATTACCTAGCGGATGAAATCTGCGGAGACTCCTGCGGTGCCTAGAGCAGGGCTGAGATCCCACAGGGCCAAAGCCCGAGGAAGCTCAGCAGCTCACCGCGGAAAGCGAAGCATATTTCAGGAGCGGTGACTATGCTATAACCCATGTTTTAGTGATTTTATTTAAATAATATGAGAAGACCAGATGTATTTTTGCCCTTCATTTCTCCATAAATTACTAGCTCCCCATGGAAAGAGAATTATATTACAGGAGCGGCAACTCTCCTTTGATACGTTCTAACCCAGCCTTTTTTTTAGTTGTGTTATACTTAAATAAATAAAAAGCACTGTACATATTTTCCTTACACACGAAACAGGAGGGGATTTTGTGAAAACGTTTAAGCTTTACTCACTATGTATATTAGAAGGCAGCGAGGGTTCGATTAAGCAGCGTGCGGTCCCATTAAAAGATGGATTAATTATAAACATGGAAAACGAGGAACATACTTGGCATATTGATGCTGTCATGGAGGAATCATTTAAAGGTTATTTCGAGGAAATCAAACAAGAAAGCGGCCATTTGCTAGTAGATGCTATTATTACGTCTAAAAACAATCACCCTGCAACAATGGTCACAAATGTTGTTACGATCACAGACTTATCGGATGGAATCAGTGTGTTATTAGAAGCCAAGTTAGTTCTGCAAAAGGACGAAGTGATTGAAGATGTGATTGAGGACCTGGTCGAAGAGGGACTTAGTGGTGAGCAGTTAGTCCAGGAATTCAAAAGCCGTAAAGAAAACTTAGCAGCTCACTCAGAAAATACGTTAGCTGAAGTGTATGCATCATTAAAAGAGAGCGGCAACTATCAACTGAAATAAGAGCAATCAAAGGCTGGTCAAACATTTGTAGTTTGATCAGCCTTTTTTTGGTTCTGCATAGTTAAAAAGAAACTCTCCATACTAAGAGTACCGAATGTTTAACGCGTTTGGATGATGGTGACAAGGAGAGGAAAAATCGAAATGAAAGATAAGAAAAAATGGGACTTGTTATCGATCGCATCAATTCCCCTTGTCATGACATTAGGGAATTCGATGCTTATTCCTGTGTTGCCTATTATTGAACGTGAATTATCCATAAGTTCGTTTCAAGCAAGCTTGTTAATAACCGTTTATTCGGTGGTGGCCATTATATGTATACCAATAGCGGGGTATATCTCCGACCAAATCGGTAGAAAGCGTGTCATTATCCCAAGTCTAATCATTGCAGCACTAGGAGGTTTACTAGCCGGCTTTGCGGCGTGGCAGATGGAGTCCTCGTATTGGGTGATTATGTTTGGCAGACTGCTGCAAGGGGTTGGCGCAGCTGGTGCTTCTCCAATCGTACTGCCGCTTGTAGGTGATTTATTTACAGATGAGCAGGAAGTCAGCAATGGACTTGGAGTGATTGAGACGTCTAATACATTTGGAAAAGTGCTTAGCCCAATCGTCGGTGCTTTTTTGGCTTCGCTCCTTTGGTACTTGCCTTTTTTAGCCTTTCCCGTCTTCTGTGTCATTTCTATTGCTCTTATCATTTTTCTAGTGAAATCTCCACCGATGCAAAAGGACCCTTTAGCTGGAAAAGAATTTTTCCTGTCATTAAAAGTCATCTTTAAAAGGGAAGGGGCTTGGTTATACGCTGTATTTCTGATTGGTGCGATTTGTATGTTTATTTTATTTGGTGTTCTGTTTTATTTATCTACCATGTTAGAGGAGCAATATCAAATTGAAGGAGTGAAAAAAGGGATTATTCTAGCGATCCCGCTCGCAGCCCTTTGCATAGCTTCTTTATCTGCGGGGAAAATCATCGGGCAAGAAAAATGGCTGATGAAACGAATGACATTAACTGGGGTAAGTTTATTAACTATTTCAATGCTTGCACTGTCCTTTTCAGATGACATCTACTTTTTACTAACGGCCTTACTCAGCAGCGGGATTGGAATTGGAATTGCTCTGCCTAGTCTGGATGCATTGGTAACCGAAGGAATACAGATGGAACAAAGAGGGTCTGTTACTTCTTTATATTCAAGTATGCGCTTTGTTGGTGTAGCAGCAGGTCCCCCTGTTTTTGCAATATTAATGAATACGACCCATTCTCTTCTCTTTCTAATCCAAGCAGGCGTTGGAGCGGCAGCCATTATCATTGCCATTTGCTTTATACGACCTGATAAAGGCAGCGATCCAACATGGTAAATCGGTTGGATTGTTGTATGAAACAACGTATACTTCTAAGTAGATAGATGGGGAAGGATGGGGACGCCTGAATGCGGCAATTTACTGATCAAAATGGGAATACGGTTCGTCTAGTGTTAAAGGGGGAAGAACCGTTCTCAAATGACCCTAAACATGTGTGGGTCATCTGTAAATATCGTTATCAGTGGCTTCTAACGACACATCAAAAGAGAGGTCTGGAGTTTCCTGGCGGCAAGGTTGAGTACGGGGAAACCCCATTAGAAGCTGCGCATAGAGAAGTACTTGAAGAGACTGGTGCTCTGATTCATTCGATAACATGGCTTGGGCAATATGAAGTAGCCGCAGAGGAAGAGCGTATTCATAAGAATATTTACTTTGCAGTGATATCAACTTTGCAAGAAAAAGATTGTTACTATGAGACAAATGGGCCAGTTTGCCTTGACGCTCTGCCTGATACAATCAGAGAGGATTCACGCTTTAGTTTTGTAATGAAAGATGACGTGTTAACCTATTGCTTAGACTATTTAAGAAAAGAGCAGCTCCTGAAATGAGCTGCTCTTTTTGGGCTAGAAATGTTTGACAAGCTTTGTCTCAAGCCATTCAACTGCTTTATACATAATGGTTGCAAGTATAGCGATAACAAACAAGCTCATTAGGACAAGTGTGAAATTAAACACTTGGAAGCCGTAAATGATAAGATAGCCAAGTCCTTGCTTTGAGACTAAAAATTCACCAACAATGACTCCCACCCAGCTAAGTCCTACATTGACCTTTAAGGTTGAGATAATTGTTGGAACACAAGCAGGCAATATGACTGATTGGAAGGTCTGCCTCTTAGAAGCCTGGAATGTTTGCATCACTTTAATATAATTAGCATCCACTTCTTTAAATGCTGTGTAGACGACCATCGTGGTAATAATAACAGAAATTAACGCCCCCATGGCGATAATTGAAGTGAAGCCTGGTCCAAGCCCCACAATTAAAATGGGCCCAAGCGCCACTTTGGGCATTGAATTTAAAATGACTAAATAAGGGTCAAGCACCTTAGAAGTAAAAGGGGACCACCATAAGACAGCTGCTAAGATCGTTCCGGCTAGTGTTCCTATAATAAATCCAAGCACCGTTTCAAATAAAGTGACTGAGGTATGTGTGATCAGAGTTCCATCCGTTATTCGGGTGACTAAAAGGTTGAAAATTCGAGAGGGCATGCTGAACAATAGTTGGTCGATCCAGCCATTTCTCGCAGAAATTTCCCATATGCCGATAAATGACATCAGGATGATTAATTGAACAAATAGTACATTTCGTTTTTCCTTCTTTAAGGAGCGCAGATACGTTTGGTGCAAATCAGCTTGACTTAAATCATCCTTTGTTTGTTTCAAGACTCTCCAGCTCCTTCCATATTTCATTAAAAAGCTCTGTATAGGAAGAAAGCTGTCTTGCTTCAAATGGAAGAACGCCTCTGATTTCCTTTGGAATGTCAAAGATTTTAGCGATCCGGCCTGGTCTGGCAGATAATAAAATCACACGGTCAGACATCGCAATGGCTTCACCGATATCATGGGTGACAAGAATCGCTGTCTTTTGTTCTTCTTTTAAAATCGTGGCTACTAAATCTTCCAGCTTTAATTTTGTTTGATAATCAAGAGCAGAGAATGGTTCATCTAAAAGCAGAAGAGAAGGATTTGTAGCCATCATTCTCACAAGTGCCACGCGCTGTCTCATTCCTCCTGAGAGCTGGGAGGGGTAGTGTGTCAGCTTATCAAGAAGCCCCACTTTCTCTAATAACGAGAGAGCTGAATCCTTAGACTGCGGCGTATCCATTCTTAAAATTTTTTGACCAAGCTTAATATTGGACTCAATTGACAGCCAAGGAAACAAATAATCTTGTTGAAGCATGTAGCCGATATTCGCCTGCTTACTTGAGGTAGGAATCCCGTCTAGTGTTACGGTTCCTGAAGTGGGCTTAAGGATTCCTGCTACAAGGGATAAGAGAGTGGTTTTCCCGCAGCCGCTTGGGCCGAGAATGGAGATGAATTCTCCATTCTCAACTGAAAAGTGAATGTCGACAAGAGCTTTAGTGGCATCACTCTTGGATAAATAAGTGAGTGAGACATCATCTACACGTAAATTTCCCATCGGTCTAACCACCTTACTCTACGATCGATTCTGCAATTTGGGTGTTTACCAGCTCTTCGTATTCAACATACAATGGCAGCTCCCCTGATGCATCCATGATCGTTTGTAAATTGTCCCAAGCACCTGATGATAAGAAAGGATCCGTTGCATAAGACCCTTGTTCCTTATAGCGCTCTACTACTTGAGTGACGACATCAACCGGCGTATCTTCAAAAAAGGTTACAATGGTCGCAGCGATGATTTCAGGAGGTTGTTCACTTACCCATTGTTGTCCTTTGTATAGTGCACGGGTAAAGCGTTCAATCATTTCGTTGTTATTCGTAAGGGTACTTTCTTTTGTCATAAAGACCGTGTATGGAACCTCTCCAGACTCTTCACCAAATGAGGCAACAATATGGCCTAATCCTTCATTTTCAAACAACGTTGCTTGAGGCTCGAATAATTGAACATAATCACCTGTACCAGAAGCAAAAGCACTCGGGATGTTTCCAAAATCGATATGCTGCAGCAAGTTTAAGTCTTTCCTAGGGTCAATTCCATGCTGTCTTAATACATGCTCGCCTACCATTTGCGGCATGCCGCCTTTACGTTGACCGAGGAACGTACTGCCTTTTAAATCATCCCAATGAAACTCATCAGTCGGTTCTCTAGCTACAAGAAATGTGCCGTCTGTTTGGGTAAGTCCGGCAAAGTTAATAACAGGATCAGAGGCATTTTGTGCATAGACATATATCGATGTCTCAGCCCCAACGAGTGCAATATCAGCACCGTCAGATAATAACGCAGTCATTGTTTTATCTCCGCCCCAAGCAGTAGTTAACTCAAGATCAATTCCTTCTTCTTCAAAATAACCTTGTGCCATTGCGGCATAAAGAGGGGCATAAAAGATAGACCGGGTCACTTCAGCTACTCTTACTTTTTCATTAGAACTATTTCCAAATGAACAGCTAATAGAAATAAGGATCAGACTGATAAGTAACGGGAGCCATATCCATTTTTTCAGTTTCATTGCATGTCAACTCCTCATCATGTGAATCTTGAAATATCTTATGTAGGAAAACATAAATGTGTGTATGCCCATCACATACTAGATGATTGGTGTTTTAAAAGCGGGATTGGTATGCTAGAGGCGACATGAAAGAGGTGAAGGCATGATGAAAATGATCATTGATAAACAAAAAGTTCCATCCCCTCACTCCTACATTTCATTGTATTTAATTACATACATAAGTGATGGGTTGAAAGTAAAGGGATATTTAGCTGAACCGCAAACACTCACTCGTGAGAAGCTTCCGGGACTTGTTTATTTAAGAGGGGGCATAAAAAATGTTGGGATGGTTCGAATTCAGCGGGTGATTCAATGGGCAGCCGAAGGATTTGTCGTCATTGCTCCATTTTATCGTGGCAATAAAGGGGGAGAGGGACAGGAAGATTTTGCAGGGGAAGATCGAGAAGATGCACATACAGCTTGTGATATCCTATTCAGTCATCCAACTGTTGACCCCGATAGCATCCACCTTATCGGATTCTCAAGAGGGGGAGTCATGGCACTTTTAACTGCACTGAACAATAAGAAAGTTGCTTCTCTTATCAGCTGGAACGGTGTGACGGATATGTTTTTAACGTATGAGGAACGAGTCGATTTAAGAAGGATGATGAAGAGAGTGATAGGAGGGACACCAAATAAATATCCAGAGAGATATGTAGACCGAACACCCCTGGATCAACTGCAGGATCTTCAATCTTCTGTTTTAATTATCCACGGGATGAAAGATGAGCACGTATCGATTGAGCATGCTTATAGACTAGAGCAGGCTCTAAATCAGGTAAATAAAAAAGTTGATGCTTGGTATTACCGTGATTACACTCATCATTTTCCTGCAAAAGAACAACAGAGAATCCTGACAGAGGCAGGGAAGTGGCTAAAAGCGCAACGAAAACACGGACTTGGTTAATCACCGACTTATTCAGGTCGGTGTTTTTTTGTGCTTTAGTGGAATATGTTTGGAAATTTGTTAAAACGGTTAGAGAAACATATACGCTAACATGAAAGGATGAGATTAATGGCAACTGTAACAGCAGGATTTCAAGTATTACCGAACGGGAAAGATGTTGATACGGACGGTGTGATTCCAAAGATTGTAGAGGTTGTTCAAAACTCTGGACTCACCTATCATGTAGGACCGATGGAAACGGTAATAGAAGGAAGTATTGATGATGTATTTAATGTGATTAAATCAGCACAGCAAGTTGGTATTGATGAAGGGGCAAGCGATGTGTTAACGAATATCAAGCTTCATTACCACAAAGATGGTGTTTCGATAAAGGATAAGCTGACCCATGTCAATGAAGGAATGCAGGGTAAATAGTAAACGAAATAAGATACTAAAAAGCCAAGTCGTGTAAGGCGACTTGGCTTTTAGTGGGAAAAGTATGATTAATAATGGGATTATAATGTTGGTCCTGCAGATTTGATCTCGTCGCTGACATTTTCAAATTTCTTGAAGTTTTCTTGGAAGTCAGCAGCAAGTTGTTTTGCCTTTTCATCATACGCAGCTTTATCTGTCCATGTATCACGCGGGTGTAGAACTTCATCAGGCACACCTGGGCAGTGAAGTGGGACGTGCAGACCAAAAATTGGGTCAACTGCTGTTTCTGTTTGACGAAGCTCACCTTGCAATGCAGCTTGAATCATTGCACGAGTGTACGGCAGGTTCATGCGTTTGCCGATACCGTATGGACCGCCAGACCATCCAGTATTCACTAGAAATACTTGAACATCATGCTGGGAGATCTTCTCGCCTAACATTTCTGCATAACGAGCTGCAGGAAGCGGTAAGAACGGTGCACCAAAGCATGTTGAGAACGTTGCTTCTGGTGATGTAACCCCGCGCTCTGTTCCAGCTAACTTACTAGTGTAGCCAGATAAGAAATGGTACATTGCTTGTTCTTTTGTTAATTTGCTGATTGGTGGCAATACGCCAAAAGCATCAGCCGTTAAAAAGATAATTGTATTCGGATGACCTGCAACACTTGGTGTAAGTGCATTAGGAATCGCTTCAAGCGGGTAAGCAGCACGTGTATTTTCTGTTAAAACCGTGTTGTCAAAATCAGGTAATGCTGTCTTTTCATCTACGACAACGTTTTCAAGAACAGATCCAAAACGAATCGCATTCCAAATTTGCGGTTCTTTCTCTTCAGAAAGGTTAATGCATTTTGCATAGCAGCCGCCCTCAATATTAAATACACCGTTAGATGACCACCCGTGCTCATCATCTCCAATTAAGTAACGATTCGGGTCAGCAGATAAGGTAGTTTTACCTGTACCTGATAAGCCAAAGAATAAAGCAACATCGCCTTCTTTTCCTGCATTCGCAGAGCAGTGCATTGAAAGAACGTTTTGTTCAGGGAGCATGAAGTTCATCACAGAGAAAATAGATTTTTTCATTTCACCTGCATATTCAGTTCCTCCAATTAAAACGATACGTTCTTCAAATGAAATAATAATGAATGTTTCAGAGCGAGTTCCATCTACTGCAGGATCAGCTTTAAACGTTGGTGCTGAAACAATCGTAAAGTCTGCAATGGTTTCTTGATTCAATTCCTCAGCAGTTGGACGGATAAATAATTGTCTAGCAAAAGCTTGATGCCATGCAAATTCATTTACAACTTTTAAAGAAAGACGGAAGTTTTTATCAGCTCCAGCATATCCCTTTGAAACAAATAATTCTTCTTTCGTTCCAAGGTGGGCCAGCACTTTTTTGTAAAGCTTCGTAAATACATCCTTCTCGATTGGCTGATTAACAGGGCCCCATGCAATTTTGTCGGTTACACTTGGCTCGTTGACAATGAACTTATCTTTTGGCGAACGTCCTGTGTACGTACCAGTCTCAACGCTTAATGCACCAGAAGCTGTTAATTTACCTTCTTTACGCATCAGTGATTTTTCAACTAATGCCGAGATCGGTAAATCATGGTGTGTCTGCTCACTTTTCAATAATTGGTCAAGTTCTGATGTAAGGCTTAAAGTAGTCATTGTCGCAAAACCCTTTCCTATTTAAAGTAATTTAACTTTTTATTGGTATTTGGTACTTGTCATCGTTTCTATGTCAATTAGTATAACACATTATATCTATTAGTCTATACTAATGTGAAAGTTTTTTTGAAAAATGATGCAATGAACCAAAAGCCGCCCTTTTGGTATGGAAAGGGCCAAAGGGGAAAAGGTGTTAGTTCTTACGATTTGAGACGAAAATGAAGAAGAGTTTAAATGAATAAGTCCATAAAATATGAAGAAATGAATTCTGGAAGAAGCATAATACTATATAGAAGAAAAGGGTTTAATCTAGATGGTGATGATAATAAAATGACATTAATAAATGAATAGTATAACTCATTATAAACGAGTTCTACTCCGACTAAAAGTATGAATATTAGTGAATTTTCGGCCGGTGTTGACAGAGGATTCTATGTACGTTATGATATGTCGCGAACGGATACTCTTATCCAGAGTAGGTGGAGGGACAGGCCCGAAGAAACCCAGCAACCAACACTCATGCCAAACGAGTGAAAAGGTGCTAACCTGCAAGGCAGCTGCCTTGAACGATAAGAGGCGAAAGGTAAACATTTCAACCCTTTTCCTCGATGGAATGGGGTTTTCTACGTTTATACACGTCTTAAACCGTTTTATCACCCATTGGATGAGAAACGAGTGCCGTCTCAAATCATTCGCACACAACCGTTGTAGTTGTCTGCATAGGAGGAATTTGAACATGGTAGAAAAGCAAAGTCGTCGTTTATTTACATCAGAATCAGTAACAGAAGGTCATCCAGATAAAATTAGTGATCAAATCTCTGATGCGATTCTTGATGAGATCTTAGCGAAAGATCCTAATGCTCGTGTAGCTTGTGAAACATCTGTAACAACTGGTTTAGTTTTAGTTGCGGGTGAGATCACTACAAACACATATGTAGATATCCCTAAAGTCGTTCGTGAGACGATCAAAGGAATTGGTTACACACGTGCTAAATATGGTTTCGATGCAGAGACTTGTGCTGTTTTAACATCAATTGATGAGCAATCAGCAGATATCGCAGCTGGGGTTGACCAAGCATTAGAAGCTCGCGAAGGACAAATGACTGATGCAGAAATTGAAGCAATTGGTGCAGGTGACCAAGGTTTAATGTTTGGTTATGCAAATAACGAAACAAAAGAACTTATGCCGCTTCCTATTTCATTAAGTCATAAACTAGCTCGCCGCTTAACTGAAGTACGTAAAGAAGAAATTCTTCCTTACTTACGTCCAGATGGGAAAACACAAGTGACTGTGGAATATGATGAGGACGGAAAACCAGCTCGTATTGATACGATTGTTATCTCAACTCAACATCATCCAGAAGTAACTCTTGAGCAAATTCAACGCAACTTAAAAGAGTATGTCATTAACCCGGTTGTACCAGCTGAATTGCTTGATGAGGATACGAAATACTTCATTAACCCAACAGGACGCTTTGTTATCGGCGGACCTCAAGGGGATGCTGGTTTGACTGGACGTAAAATCATTGTAGACACTTACGGTGGATATGCTCGTCACGGCGGCGGTGCATTCTCTGGTAAAGATGCAACAAAAGTTGACCGCTCAGGTGCTTATGCAGCTCGTTATGTAGCGAAAAACATCGTTGCAGCTGGACTAGCTGATAAGTGTGAGGTGCAGCTTGCATATGCAATCGGTGTTGCTCAGCCAGTGTCAATTTCAATTGATACATTTGGTACGGGTAAAGTTTCTGAGGAAACACTCGTTTCATTAGTTCGTGATAACTTTGACCTTCGTCCTGCTGGCATCATTAAAATGCTAGACCTTCGTCGTCCTATCTATAAGCAAACAGCAGCATACGGACACTTTGGACGTACAGATATTGAGCTTCCATGGGAGCAAACGGATAAAGCGGCTGTTCTTAAAGAACAAGCAGGACTTTAATTTACAGTTTTATTAAAGGAAATACAAACAAGCACAATTTCTCATTTGAGAGATTGTGTTTTTTGTTTTAGATTCCATAAACGGGGTATAGCAATTTATAGAAACACTTCGAGGTATGCTTCTCTTCAAAAAAGGCCAAGCTAGGCAGTAAGAGGGAGGTGGACTAATATGGCACAAGATGTTTTATGTGAAGTGAACAATTGTGTACATTGGTCACATGGTAACCAATGTGCAGCGGATAAGATTTATGTGATCAGTCATAAAGGGAAACAAGCAGATCGTCAAGAGGAAACGGATTGCAAAACGTTTGAACCAAGCTAAGAGTATAAAAAGAGGGCATTCTCCGTGCCTTCTTTTTATACTCTTAGTATTGAGAATAAGAATCAATGTTATTCATGTGGATAAAAAAACGTACCTGTTTTGGCACAGGTACGTTTTTTCTTATACACATTGAAAAGATGAAATTCTTCTTAAATCAATCCCGAAGTTTACCCAGCGGAAAAACCACCATCGATAACCGGCAACTGAGTTTCGGCCTACAAATGTAGGAAAGAACCAAAACGTTTCACCATTTGTTAGGCGGATAAATGTAAATCGAAATAAACAGCGATTAATGGCTCCAGGATCCACCGCGAAAGCTTGAGGACCGCTTGGAAGCTGAGGCGTCATCTGCGGAGGAGGCCCAGGGGGTCCTTGCCTCTCCATCTGTTCAAACATTGGATCGTAATAATACATTCTCCCACTCCTTAGCAAAAGATCAGTTAACTCTTTATTACACTATGCTCACGCCTAGAAAGTGGTGAGGATTGAAGGGGAGAGAGGTTAGGCAAGGGATCTTTTATCCAAGGAACCAATGCTAAGTTTTTTATAGTCTGATAATAATCCGTCGAAAATAGAATCCCATGATTGGGATAAGGCATACGTTCTTGCTGCAAATCCCATCTCAAGCCGCTGACTAGGAGAGTAAAGGAGCTTAGTAATGGCTTGAACAAAAGATTCGGCATTACCAGACTTACAAATCATTCCTGTTTTTTCATGTTCCACAATTTCCCTAACGCCTCCTTTATCAGCAACAATAGCTGGTGTTCCTGAAGCCAAAGCTTCTAATACGACATTACCGAACGTCTCCGTTTGGGAAGGGAAAATGAATAAGTCGGCTAAAGCGTATAGTGCTGAGAGAGCCTCGCCGTTTAAATAGCCTGTAAACGTCACCTGATCACATTGGAACTCAGACTTCATTTCAGACAGCATCGGCCCATCTCCAACATAAATCCAATGAACTTGTTCACATATCTCTTTAGGAAGCTGGCGCATAATCCTTTTCATGGCTGCAAGATCTTTCTCGGGTGCCATACGGCCAACATAAAGGAGAACAAATTTTTGTTCTATATTGTAGAGGTCATACAAATATCCTTCTTTCTTTGAGGGTGAGAACTGCTGGCAATCTACACCTCGGCTCCATATATCTAGATGGTTAAATTTTTTAGAGGCAAGATGGAGCTTTGTTTCAATTGAAGGAACGAGGACCTTCTTACAGTCTGCATAAAACCATCTTAAGTAAGACCACATCAAGTCGGACAGGAAAGTGAGTTTATAGTATTGCAAGTAATGATCAAAATGAGTGTGATAAGAGCCAACTAAAGGAATGTGATATTTCTTGCTGAGGTGAACACCTGCCAATCCCAGGTTAAAAGGTGTGGTTACATGGAGGACGGTTGGATTAAATGCTAGCAGCTCTTTTTTTAATCTCAGCATATTAGGCCAAGCAACTCTACACTCTGGATAGAGGAAAAAGGGAAAGCTTGTGAAAGAATGAATGTTGCTTTTAAATGGGTCTGTATGTTCTAGCTGATCAGGGATAAACAATTGATATTCAACGTTTCGTTTCTCTAGGTGGCTGACAAGTCTCGTTAACGTTCTAGCTACTCCGTTTACCTGTGGACTGTACGTATCAGAAAATATAGCGATTCTCATCTTTCATCCTCCTATCGATCTCAACTCATCAAAGCAACAACTGCTGCATAAAAAAGTACACCACTTACAAACCCAAGTCCCCATCCGGCCATAACATCAGAAGGGTAATGCAGCCCAAGACTAATGCGTGAAATGCCAACAAGAAATGACGTAATTAAAAAGAGAATAGAATAGGCTGGGAACATCATCATAAAAGGCGTGCAGGCTGCTATGGCTGCTGTTGTATGTCCAGATGGAAACGAATGATCTTTTAAAGGCTTTTTTAATACATGGGATTCTTTGAGAGATACATAAGGTCTGTATCTAGGGGTACGGTGTTTTATACCCCTGACAATAAGGTGGCTTGTGATTAATGCAGCCATGGCAGCTATACTGGCTGTAAACATATCACCCGATGTGAGGAGTAATAAACTTAGTAAAGAAATAATAGTTAATGGAGCGCTGCCCAAGTGAGTGATATACTGCATCGGCAGCATGAGGCGGTGATGCTTATTAATTAAATAAAACAGCTGGCAGTCCGTTTCATACAACCAAGATTTATTTATGATCATCTTCATTCCCCCTCTCTATTTTCTTATAGTGTAAGGGGGAATTATTGAGTTACTATCAAGGGAAGGTAAATGTATTGTTTAGAAGTGTGAAGGCGTCTTAACGACTTTAGACAGGAGGCGGCATATTTTATGAGAACATGACAAAAAACCTTCTATCTTGAGTAGATGCAAGATAAAAGGTTTTGATTATTTATTTTTTATTTACTTCTGATTGCACTTGTTTGTAGTGCTGACCTTTTTCTACGTATTCCCGCCTAATTCTTGCCATGTCTGCTAGATCCTCATCCGTTAAATCACGGACTACTTTAGCAGGACGACCGAATGCGAGGGTATTAGGTGGGATTTTCTTTCCTTGAGGGACAAGACTTCCGGCACCGATAAATGCACCCTCGCCGATTTCAGCTCCATCAAGAATAATCGACCCCATTCCGATGAGGGCATTTTTTCTAATGGTGCAGCTATGTAGAAGGACCTGGTGGCCTACAGTGACATCATCTTCAATAATAAGCGGGTATTTAGGGCTTTGATGAAGCATGGATTGATCTTGAATATTCACACGTTCGCCAATAATGGTTGGAGACACATCACCGCGGATCACAGTTTGATACCATATACTGCTCATTGCTCCAATAGTAACATCGCCGGTGATTGTGACATAATCAGCAATAAAAGCGCTCTCATCAATTTTAGGCCATTTCCCCTCGTATGGATAAATCATTTTATACACATCCTTTTGATTTGATAAAAAAACAGCTATACTAATTTTAACGTAAATATCATAGAGGTGGAAACGAATATAAAAAAAGAGAAGAAATGAAGTTAGGGGGAATCAATTATGTGGAAATCAGAGATTTCTGAGCCGCGTGGTGTAATCGTAATGGTACACGGAGCCGGTGAGCATCACGGGAGATATATGTGGCTTGCTAAGAAGTGGAATGACCACGGCTTTGATGTGGTGATGGGAGACTTGCCAGGTCAAGGGAAGACAAGAGGTACAAGAGGCCATGTGCAATCATTTAATCAATATTTAGATGCGGTTGATGAATGGATGCTTGAGGCAAAAAAGAAAGATTTACCGATTATTTTGTTTGGCCATAGTATGGGAGGTCTTGTTTGTGTTCGTTCGTTAATGGAGCGTAATCATACTCATATTACTGGAGTAATCTTATCTTCACCTTGCTTAGGATTAAGCAGCCCCCCTCCAAAAACAAAGGCATTGGCTACAAAGCTTTTGCACAGAGTCGCACCAACCTTCAGTGCTAAATCTGGATTGCGTACTGAGCATTGTACGCGCAATGAAGAAGTACGTGAAGCTTATTTGAAAGATGAACTGCGTGTAACGAGGGTGACCGCTAGGTGGTATCAAGAGCTGACGAAAGCGATGCACCTTGCCAACCGCTATCCTGAAAAAATGCCGAATCTGCCTATATTAGTGATGCAGTCTGGTGAAGATTATATTGTCGACCAAATCGCTGTAAGGGACTGGTTTGATCATTTACTTTTAACTGAAAAGAGTTATAAAGAATGGGAAGGGCTGTATCATGAAATTTTTAATGAGCCGGAAAGAGAAGATGTATTCAGGTATGCCATCGGATTTGTAAACATCCTCCTTCCATAGAATGACTCTTACAAGAAAGCTTTAACAAGGCTTTCTTTTTTTGTGTAAGCAATAATTATAAGCAATAAGCAGCGGCCGGCGGAATTTATGAGGATGCTTTGACATTAACGGTAGATTTATTGTTGCTTGCTTTTTTTTGTGCTAAGGTACTAATTATGGAAAGTGAATGGAGGAGAACACTTCATATGAAAGTCCCTACAAAACCGATTCCGATTTTAATGAATATTTATCGTGATGTTGTCCCTACTGTAAATCGTTATTTTAATCAATGGATAGAAAAGGCACAAACGATTCCTGATGATGAATTGCGCTCACAAGCCTTAGATGCCTTAAGTAAAAAGAAATTTCATTGCGAAGGGGGAGGAGTGTTTGGATTAGTTGCTAGAGATCGTTTTGATGAATTAATCCAATTTATCATTGCTTATCAGATTATGTGCGATTACTTAGACAACTTATGTGACCAAAGCGACTCGCTAGACCCTAAAGACTTTCGCGCCCTACATAATGCGTTGCTTACAGCCCTGACACCAGGGGCACCGCTTGAGAATAACTATGAGTTCCGTAACGAGCAAGAAGATGGCGGTTACTTACACGCGCTGATAGAGACTTGTCAGCAAATCCTATCAACCTTCCCGTCTTTTAAAAAGATGCAGCCTGCTATGCTTGAGTTAAGCGGATACTATTGTGATCTGCAAGTGTATAAACATGTGAAAAAAGAAGACAGGATTCCTATGCTTAAAGCTTGGTATGAGCGTCATCGTCATAAGATGCCTGAGATGACATGGTATGAATTTTCAGCTTGTACAGCCTCTACGTTAGGTGTATACGCACTAGCTACGTATTCAACAAAACCTAATATGACGAGTGAGACTGCTGAAACAATTAAAGCCGGGTACTTCCCGTGGGTTCAAGGATTTCATATTTTACTTGATTATTTTATTGATCAAGAAGAAGACATTGCTGATGATGAGCTTAACTTCCTATTTTACTATGACAGTGAAGAGGAAATGATTGAGCGCTTTCGCTATTTTGTCAAAAAGGCAGAAGAAAGTCTTTCAACCCTCCCAGACCCTAAATTCCACCGTTTGATTTATCAAGGGATTATTGCTATCTATTTATCTGATGAAAAAGTGCAGGGAAATAAAGAGATGAAGAAAAAGTCGAAAAAAATGATCAAGACCGGCGGACTTCCTACCTTTATTTTTTATTTGAACAGCTGGGTTTTTAGAAGAAGTTAAACGATAGAGATAGGCTGCAGCGAGTTAGATGGCTGCAGTTCTTTTTTTAGGAGGCGTACATTGGATGGGACATAAAAGAGTCGTCCTTATTACAGGAGCGAACAGCGGATTTGGATTATTGTCATCATTATCGCTTGCCAAAAGGGGATGCCAAGTCATCGCAGCGGTGCGAGATGTGAAAAAGAGCAATGAACTGCTAGATAGAGCCAAGCGTGAAGGGACCAGTCATTTAATAGATGTAATTCAGCTTGATGTCACGAGAGAAGATCATATTAAAGAGGCATTTTTATATGTGGAATCGCAATATGGTCAATTAAATGTGCTGGTGAATAATGCAGGGTACAGCGCAGGCGGAATGATTGAGAAGCTTGAAATAGAGGAATGGCGGAAGCAGCTAGATACGAACTTGTTTGGCGTCATCACAATGACGAAGACGTTTTTGCCGTTATTAAAGAATGGAAAAGGAGCAAAGATCATTAATCTAGGAAGCATTAGCGGCAGAGTCGGATTTCCGGGGCTGGCACCATATGTTACGTCCAAATTTGCTATTGGCGGATTTAGCGAATCTCTGCGTTTAGAGCTCCTTCCGCAAAATATTTATGTCTGTCTGATTGAAGCAGGTTCTTTTCAAACAAATATTTGGAACAAAGGACTGGAAAGTGTTCGTTCAAAAAAGAATGGGATGAATGATCCATTTTTTGATTCTATTTATCAGCAAGCAAAACAAACAGCAGCAGGCGCCCAAGATCCTGCTGAAGTCATTCAACTGATTGTCAAAATCTCGGAAGCAAAAAAGCCTAAGTTCCGCTATCATGCTGGTAAAGGGGTCCGACTGTTAGTGCTTTTCAAAAGCATTTTACCTTGGTCTCTCGTAGAATGGTTGATTAATAAAAGGTTGATAAAGAAAAAGTGATGACGTAAAATAAAGAATCCGCTGCACATAGATGGCAGCGGATTTTGTAATTATAGATGATCGTATCCATTTACAACGACATCTAGTTTCCCTGTGTCAGGGCAAATTACAAGCCCGTGAACCGGAATTTGGCGAACGAATAACGGATGATTATTAATCACATCAACACTATGAGCAACATTATCTTCAACTTTTGAGAAGCCTGTTAAGAACCCTTTCACATCAATGCCTGAGTATTCAAGCGTATCCACTACATCTACGTCGAGTCCTCTCTCTTTTGCTTTCTCAAGAATGGATTCAGACTCGAGTCCTGCCATACCGCAGCCGTGGTGTCCAACTACAACGACTTCATCAGCCTGCAGCTCATAGACCGCCACTAAAATACTTCTCATAATACTTCCGAATGGGTGAGAAATAACAGCACCTGCATTACGGATAATTTTGGCATCCCCATTTTTTAGATCCATAGCCCGGTGAAGGAGTTCGACAAGACGAGTATCCATACACGTAAGGATTACAAGTTTCTTGTCTGGAAACTTCGTTGTTTGGAATGGTTCATACTGCTTTGTTTCAACAAATGATTTGTTATAGTCTAAGATCGAATCAAGAATTGTCATGATGAGTACACCCCTTCGTAATATTGAACTTATTTCCAATAAAAAGTTTGATTTATCAATCATTTCTTTTATATAAGTGTAAAGAAATCACGAAACTTGTCAACTAATCTTTTTGATACTGAACTCACTTATCTTTTTTCTATCGCAACAATGAACGGGGGATTATTCGCTTGATTAATAAACGAATAGTTTAGAACATGAGCTTTTTTTTGGTCAAGTCTTGTTACATACTCTCTCAAATGATCACGTTCTGCAGCCCCTTCGGCATGTCCATGGTAAATGACAAGCACAATCATGCCTCCCTTGGGCATGAGTTCAAGTAGAGAGTCAATTGCTTTAATTGTGGTCTGAGATTGAGTCACAATCGACTTATCCCCTCCAGGAAGGTAACCCAAATTAAAAATCGCCCCTTTGACCCGACCATATTCTTCTTTTGGAATGAGAGTAGAAATATGTTCATGTCCGCTTTGGTGAAGGGTTACTCGATTGGCCACTTCAGCCTCTCCTACTTTTAATTTTGTGTTTGTGATCGCAGTTTCTTGGATATCAACACTGTACACATGGCCAGTATTGCCAACTAAGTTTGCTAAGAATAAAGTATCGTGCCCGTTTCCTGCAGTACAATCGACGGCAATATCACCTGGTGAGATACTTCGTTCAAGTAAAAAACGCGCAAAAGGAAGAACGCCTAATAATTTCATCTATTCTTTAACCTCCGCTTGATAAAACTTACCTTGCCAGCTGTCACGGCGCTTAAGTTCCGCTTCAATGGCATTGAATACCGACCACTTTTGAGTGCTCCACATCGGGCCGATCATTAAATCTGCAGGGCCATCTCCTGTTAATCGATGAATGACAAAGTGCGGCGGAATCACTTCAAGTTGGTCAACAACAAGGTTTACATACTCTTCCATGCTCATGAATTCAACCAGTCCTTTTTCATATTGTTTGACCATAGGGGTTTTTTTCAAAAGGTGAAGAGAGTGGATCTTAATCCCTTGAACATCGAGCTTAGAAACTTCACGTGCTGTTTCCATCATCATCTTATGATCTTCTTTTGGGAGCCCGTTAATGATGTGAGCACACACGCGGATCCCGTGCTTTCTTAACTTTTTTACACCTTCTACATAGCATTGATAGTCATGAGCACGGTTGATAAGCTGTGCTGTCTCTTCATGAATTGTTTGTAAGCCTAGCTCTACCCATAGATAGGTTCGTTCATTTAACTCAGCCAAATACTCAACGACATCATCAGGAAGACAGTCAGGCCTTGTGGCGATAGATAAACCAACGACGCCTTCTTGCTCGAGTATCACTTCATAATATTTACGCAAGGTGCGAACCGGGGCGTATGTATTTGTGTACGCTTGGAAGTAGCCGATGTATTTGCCGCTTTTCCATTTATGGTGCATTCGTTCTTTAATGGTATTAAATTGAGTGACAAGGTCATCTGAGCGGTCACCAGCAAAATCACCAGACCCTCTTTCGCTGCAAAATGTACAGCCTCCGTAAGCTGCAGATCCGTCTCTGTTCGGGCAATCAAAGCCAGCATCAAGTGAAACTTTAAAAACTTTCTCGCCAAAATGCTGACGTAGGTGGTTATTCCATGAATAATAGCGTTTATCGCCAAACTGTTTGAAACGCTCAGAGTCAGCGGCGTTTACTATCGATTGATTACACATATAAGTCAGCCTCTCTAAAATATTAGGTCCATTCGATTTTCTTTCATACTTGTAGCAAGATTATTGTAGCATGAGAGTCTTGGTGAAAAAAAGAAATGGCAAAGATTCAGACAGTATGTAAATACGAAAAAATGATTGCGTTCTTCAGATGATTCTACTAGTATTATTTTGGTGCTCGAAATAATGCTCGCGTTACACGTTAGAAGAAGGAGGGCGCTTTTATGCCTAAGGCTCTTTGGCTGTTAGTAGTGGCGATGGTGATTAATGTGACGGGGGCTTCTTTTTTATGGCCGCTAAATGCGATTATCATCCACCAAGAATTAGGACGCTCATTAACAGCAGCTGGATTTATATTAATGCTTAATGCTTTTGCCGGGGTGATCGGCAACCTTATCGGCGGAAGATTATTCGATAAAATAGGTGCCTACCGGACAATGATTTTATCTATTATTATTACAACCATAAGTGCTACGATATTGGCCTTTTTTCATAGCTATTACTTTTATATGTTTTTATTAATGGGGCTTGGATTTGGTTCTGGAATGATGTTTCCAGCGATGTATGCCTTAGGTGGAAGTCTATGGCCTGAAGGGGGAAGAAAGCCGTTTAATGCCATGTACGTCGCGCAAAATGTAGGAGTAGCGCTTGGAACAGCATTGGTAGGGATCGTTGCTTCTATTCAATTAACCTATGTGTTTAGCGCGAATGCTTTGATGTATGCTTTTCTGCTCGTATTTGTAGTTTTTGCATTTAGAGGGATGAAGGCGAAAACAGCTGACGCCAATGCTGTGAATGTATTTGAACAAAAGACTTCTCTCCGAAGCAATTACCGGCTTCATTCATTACTTTTGCTATCCGTTGCCTTTTTTATCTGCTGGGTTGCCTACACGCAGTGGCAGGCTAATGTGTCTGTTCATACGCAATCTCTGGGTATTTCCTTGCAGCAATATAGTTTATTTTGGACAGTGAACGGTCTAATGATCGTTTTTGCACAGCCTGTGGTCTCATGGCTGATTAAAAGGGGTAAGATGTCCTTAAAAGGTCAAATGATAGTAGGTGTCATTATTTTTATGGCTTCTTATATCGTGCTGTCTGAAGCAACAATCTTCAGCGGATTTTTAGCTGCGATGATTATCTTGACGTTTGGTGAAATGTTTGTATGGCCGGCTGTACCGACGATAGCAAATGATTTAGCTCCGAAGGGAAAAGAGGGGTTCTATCAAGGGATTGTCAACAGTGTGTCTACTGGAGGGAAAATGATCGGACCATTACTCGGAGGAATGTTAGTGGATTTCTATTCAATGACAATTCTCATTTATGTGCTCTTAGTTATGTTTGGAATAGCAATCGTGTTTCTTATGAAATATGACACCCCTATTATTAAGAGAAACATGTCCTTAGAAAAAGAAGAGATGAACCTGCCGAGTTAAATCGGAATATAGTGTTGTTAAAGCTTGACATCGAACGATTCACTTCATACAATACTAATTAAGTTCATATTAAGACGTTTAGAAGGAGTAGTAATGATATCTGGGAAATAAGAGAGCAGACGGCTGCTGAAAGTCTGCCAGAAGGATATGATGAACTCGCCTTTTAGTTTTGAGAGTGAAAAATGTAGTAATTCTCAACGGGTCACGTCCGTTAAGCGTGCTGAGCGAACAAGTAATGTTACTTGTTAATTTGGGTGGTACCGCGGGAATAACACAACTCTCGTCCCTGACTATTGTTAGGGGCGGGAGTTTTTTGTTTCTTAAAATCATTAGCGATTTAAAATCTTGTGATTTCAATTTAACCCTAATCGTTCGATTGAAAATGAGGTTGCGTGGCAATCATGAATAGATAGCTCAAGCAGGCAGGATGACAACAATACGTATAAACTCGAAGGAGGAAAAGATATGTCGTTTTCACATTTAGACATTGAAAAAAAGTGGCAAAAGCATTGGGAAGAAAATAAAACGTTCAAAACTACAGAAGAGGCAGATAAGCCAAAGTTTTATGCTTTAGATATGTTTCCATTCCCATCAGGAGCTGGCCTGCATGTTGGTCACCCAGAAGGCTATACGGCAACAGATATTCTATCACGTATGAAAAGAATGCAAGGGTATAATGTGCTTCATCCAATGGGCTGGGATGCATTTGGACTTCCAGCAGAGCAATATGCACTAGACACAGGAAACGATCCAGCTGAATTCACGCTGAAAAATATTGATACGTTCCGCCGTCAAATTAAGTCACTTGGTTTCTCTTATGATTGGGACCGAGAAGTGAATACGATTGACCCTGATTATTATAAGTGGACACAATGGATTTTCTTAAAGCTTTATGAAAAAGGGTTGGCTTACATTGATGAAGTAGCTGTAAACTGGTGCCCTGCACTTGGAACAGTACTTGCAAATGAAGAAGTTATTGACGGGAAAAGTGAGCGCGGGGGGCACCCTGTAGAACGTCGTCCCATGAAACAATGGATGTTGAAAATTACAGCTTATGCTGACCGCTTGTTAGAAGACCTTGATGAGCTTGATTGGTCAGAAAGCATCAAAGATATGCAGCGCAACTGGATCGGCCGTTCAGAAGGGGCTGAGGTTACATTTAAAGTAGACGGACACGACGCGGAGAAAGTTGATGTATTCACGACTCGGCCGGATACATTATTTGGCGCAACTTATATGGTGCTTGCTCCTGAACATAAGCTGGTAGATGTAATTACAACAGCAGAACAACAAGAAGCTGTCGAGAAGTATAAAAAACAAGTGGCATTAAAGAGTGATTTAGAGCGTACAGAGCTTTCTAAAGAAAAGACGGGCGTATTTACAGGTGCATTTGCTGTAAACCCTGCCAACGGTAAACGTATTCCGATCTGGATTGCTGATTACGTACTTGTAAGCTACGGTACTGGAGCAATTATGGCTGTTCCGGCTCATGATGAGCGTGATTATGAGTTCGCTAAGACGTTTGACCTTGAAATTATTGAAGTAGTAGCTGGCGGAGACGTTCTAAAAGAGGCTTATACAGGTGACGGGGAGCATGTAAATTCTGACTTCCTTAACGGTCTTGATAAAGAATCTGCTATTACAAATATGATTGAATGGCTTGAAGCGAATCATTACGGAACGAAAAAAGTAACGTACCGTCTACGTGACTGGTTATTCAGCCGTCAGCGTTACTGGGGTGAGCCAATTCCTATGATTCACTGGGAAGACGGTTCAATGACACCGGTCGCTTATGAAGAACTGCCATTAACTTTGCCAAAAATGGATGAGATCAAGCCGTCTGATACAGGAGAATCACCGCTTGCTAACCACAAAGAATGGCTTGAAGTGACAGATCCTAAAACGGGCATGAAGGGCAGACGCGAAACAAACACAATGCCTAACTGGGCAGGAAGCTGCTGGTATTATCTTCGCTACATCGATCCAAACAACAGCGAAGCCTTAGCAGATCCTGAAAAATTAAAGCAATGGCTGCCTGTAGATATTTATATTGGCGGAGCAGAGCATGCGGTTCTTCACTTGTTGTATGCACGCTTCTGGCACAAGTTCCTTTATGACCTTGGAGTTGTGCCAACGAAAGAGCCGTTCCAAAAGCTTTATAACCAAGGAATGATTCTTGGTGAAAACAATGAGAAGATGAGTAAATCAAAAGGAAACGTAGTTAATCCTGATGATATCGTTCTAAGCCATGGTGCAGATACCCTGCGTTTATACGAGATGTTCATGGGACCTCTTGATGCATCGATCGCTTGGTCTACAAACGGCTTAGACGGAGCACGCAGATTCTTAGATCGTGTATGGCGTCTATTTATCGATGAAAAGACAAACGAGCTGAACCCTGCAATCACAGATACAAAAGGGACAGATGAATTTATCCGTACGTATCACCAAACGGTCA
The DNA here is from genome assembly GCF_000005825.2 of Alkalihalophilus pseudofirmus OF4. Lineage (GTDB taxonomy): Bacteria > Bacillota > Bacilli > Bacillales > Bacillaceae_D > Alkalihalophilus > Alkalihalophilus pseudofirmus. Next base: position 3,101,562 of record NC_013791.2, on the reverse strand, counting down.
AAAAAGTGACGGAAGACTTTGCAGCGCTTCGCTTTAACGTTGGAATTTCTCAAATGATGGTGTTCATCAATGATGCCTACAAACAAGAGAAGCTTCCACGTGAGTTAATGGAAGGCTTTGTTAAGCTTCTAGCGCCACTCGCTCCTCACATTGCAGAAGAGCTTTGGCAGAAGTTCGGACACAACGAAACCATCACATATGCTGAGTGGCCAACATACGAAGAATCACTTCTTGTTGAAAATGAAGTAGAAGTAGTTGTTCAAATTAACGGTAAAGTACGTGCAAAGCTTGTAATTCCAGCAGATGCATCACGCGATCAAATGGAAGAAATCGCAAAGAATGACGACAAAGTTCAAGAAGCAATCGGCGGCAAAACGGTAAGAAAAATTATCGCCGTCCCAGGTAAGCTGGTTAATATCGTAGTGAGCTAAAAGGAAAAGTGAAAGCGACTGTTCTGGCTGAAGTCGCTCAGCTGGCTGCTAAACCGTAATTGTACGTTTTCAAGCAGTTTATGCGTCGGTAAGAACACTAATTACGCTCGTTCCACACGTATATGCGTCATTGCCGAATGTTATTGCACTTTTCTAAGGTAATTGCGTCGGTTCAACTGAGATATGCGTCGATGCCAGATGGTTATGTATGATCTCAGCATATAATTACGCCGGTTCACAAATGAGAGAAAAAGGAGCTGTCCACAAGGGCAGCTCCTCTTTTCTTTTATCATTAAATGAATGAATATTCAATCACATATTATATCCACATAAATTTGTTAATAAAGAAAGCGTTATCAACAAATTTTCAGAAAATACTAACAGACTGTGTATAACTTGTGGATAAAAAATGAGTTATGCACAGTCTGTTGAAATCCAAACGGACAAATATTGGTTTATTAAGGGGAGTGATCTGTGGAATTGTGAATAACTTAAATTCCCCTATAATGAGCTGACTAGCTCTCCTGCTGCTTTTCCAGCCGTGTAGCCAGTAGAGAAGGCGCAGGTAATATTATATCCTCCTGTATATCCATGAATATCTAATACTTCTCCGCAGAAGAAGAGACCTTGCTTCTTCTTAGACTGCATCGTTTTCGGTTCTACTTCTTTAACAGAAACGCCTCCGCCTGTAACAAACGCTTTTTCTATAGAGAGCGTACCATTTGCTTTAAAAGAAAAGGCCTTACAGAAGCCGGCGATCTCACGTAAGCGGTCATGTGAAAAAGTGTTAGCTGCCTGAGTACTATCTAGGTCCAGCTGCTCGAACATAAATAAAAGAAAGCGTTCAGGTACAAAGCCTTTTAATAAGTTCTTTAAGGATTTTTTTGGTTCCTCTTTGACGCGTTTCACTAAATTTTGAAAGAGCATTTCTTTATTAGTGGCAGGAAAAAGGTCAATTTGCATTTCAATGGTCTTAACGGAAAATTTCTTTAATGCTTTAACCACATACTGGCTGCAGCGAAGAGCAGCCGGACCGGAAATTCCAAAGTGAGTAAAGATCATATCACCGTCATGAGTTTTGATCACTTTTCCTTTCGGGTTGATAACAGAGAGATGAATGTCTCTAAGGGACAAGCCTTGGAGCTGCTTTTGCTTAATAAAGCGCTCATTTGATGTGATCGGAACTTCTGTAGGATAGAGTTCTGTAATCGTATGTCCAGCTTCCTCTGCCCACGGATATGCATCACCTGTACTGCCGGTATGAGGTACTGATTTCCCGCCTGTAGCGACGATAACAGCATCAGCCTCGAGAGTTTCACCATTTTGTAATTGAACGGAGTGGACTTTCTCCTCGTTAAATTGAAGGGATTTTACTCCTGTATTTGTTCGGATATTGACATTCAATGCATGGACACGATTTAGAAGAGTAGAGACAACGGTCGTTGCTTTATCATTAACCGGAAACATTCTGCCCCGGTCTTCTTCTTTTAACTCGATACCAAGCCCTTCAAAGAAGGTAATAATGTCTTCATTATTAAAGACAGAAAACGGACTGTGCATAAACCTACCATTTCCAGGGATGTGAGCAATTAATTCCTGCAAGTCCATTCTGTTTGTCACATTGCAGCGGCCGCCTCCTGAAATAGCCAGCTTTCGACCAAGTTTATTTCCTTTATCAAGAAGTGTTACATTTGCGCCGTGTTCCGCTGCAGCAATAGAAGCCATTAGCCCGGCTGGACCGCCGCCAATGACAATTACGTGTTTATTCATTTATATCACCTTATTTATCTTCATTTGATTGTTTTAGAGTAGCATCTTTTATAGGCAAAAGGAAGTTTGTCCTGATATATCGCACATTTTAATGAGTGTAAGCTTTATCTCAAATGCAGTTATTTCTCGATTAGACTTTTTTATATAATTACTAAATATTTAGTGTGTCTCTATGCTACAATGCTTACTAGTGTTAAATATCATTTCTAGAAGTGAAAAATAGAGGTCGTTTGTTACGAAGTGTTCTAGTAAAAGTAGGAGGAAAAGATGGCTGATCAAAAATTAATGCGTGGCACAATGGTTTTAACGGCTGCGACGCTTATCTCGAAGATCCTTGGTTTTGTCTATATTGTTCCGTTTTCTGCATTAGTAGGACAAGTAGGTCTTGCTTTATATGGATACGGATATGCACAATATGTAGTCATATTAAGTTTAGCTACACTCGGTGTTCCTTTAGCCGTATCAAAGTTTGTTTCTAAATATCATTCACTAGGAGATTATGAAACCGGTCATCGATTATTCAAATCTGGCTTATTATTTATGTCTATTACAGGGTTTCTAGCGTTTCTGACGCTGTTTCTTTTGGCGCCTGTCTTGGCACCTAGTATTCTTCCTGTGGAAAAGCCTGGCGGTAACACTCAAGCAGATGTTATTTTTACCATCCGTATGGTCAGTGTTGCGCTGATCATTGTCCCGGTGATGGCTGTTATTCGAGGGTATTTCCAAGGGTTTCAATCCATGGGGCCGACGAGTGTGTCACAAGTAGTTGAACAGATTGTTCGTATTTCTTTTATCCTTGCAATGGCCTTTATAATTGTAGGGGTTGGCGATGGCGGTATCGGTTTAGCCGTCGGATTTGCTACATTCGGCGCCTTTGTCGGGGGGCTTGGCGGTCTTGCGGTTCTTTTATATTATTGGTTTAAACGAAGAAAACATATTTTAAAGCAAGTAGAAGAAAGTACGATAAGGCATGACTTAACTCTTCCTCAAATGTATAAGGAGCTGATTGCTTATGCACTGCCTTTATCATTTGTTGGCTTAGCCATTCCTTTGTTTCAGTATGTTGATTTATTCACCGTAAATAACGCTCTTTCTGGTACTTCCTATGAAGCAGTTTCAGAGGCGTTCTTTGGTGCGCTAAACCAATCTGTTCATAAGATTGTGCTTATACCGATGGCTTTAGCAACGGCATTGTCTATTACATTAGTGCCGACGATTACAAAGTCTTTTACTTCCGGTGATCACGCTGCCTTGCAGCGTCAAATCACTCAGACGTATCAGATTATTTTATTTATCTCTGTGCCAGCTGCAGTAGGGATGGCGGCACTTGCTTACCCAGTTTTTGCTTCTCTTTATGGACTTGAAGATTTAGCGATTGGCGGAATGGTTTTACAATATTATGGACCTATGACGCTGCTATTCTCGCTATTTGCTGTAACAGCTGCGATTCTGCAAGGGATGAATCGTCAAAAGCAAGCAGTCTTATCTCTTGTAGCAGCTCTATTAGTTAAATTAGCTTTAAATTATTTGATGCTCCTTCTAATGGGGCCTGCTGGAGCAATTGTATCGACTTATGCCGGCTATCTAGTAGGGATTATGATTAATGTGTGGGCTATTGGCCGCTATGCGCAATTTGATTACTCCTCCATTTTCAAACGATTCCTTCTTGTATTAATGTTTTCAGGTGTCATGGCAGGAGCCGTCGTATTAGGGATTAATGGACTTCAATCGTTTATGCCTCTTGATACAAGATTGAACAGCTTTATTCTTATGTTCATAGGTGTTGGGATCGGTGCACTTGTTTATGGGTATTTTGTATACCGATCTGGTCTTGCAGAAAAAGTATTAGGCCACCGTTTTCGCTTTCTAAAACGAAAAAAGGCCGCCAAAGAAAATAGTTAGAGGAATAGGTGTGAGAAGCTGATTGCCGTGGCAGTCAGCTTTTTCAATTTTTATCTTAAATTAATGGTCTTTTACTGGTCTTTCTTTTTTTGCGTAATCATGTAAAATATTGAAGGATATGATGAATCTTGTCTAAACGCCGTTATTTCGACAAGTGTTGGCAACGAAAGCCCCTTTTTCTAATTTCAGTCGTTTGATATAATGAATCAAGCTAGAACAGTCATGGAAAAAAATAAAGACTGAACAAGTTGGGGGACCGGATGAAATATTCATTTATTAAAGATAATGATTGGGTTCTTATCATTACAACGTTCCTATTAGCTGGGTTCGGTCTGTTAATGGTATTTAGCTCAAGTTATGTATTGGCGATTGATAAGTTTAATAATCCTTATCATTTTATTACAAGACAAGCTGTGTGGTTCTTGCTTGCCATACCAGCTTTTTTATTCTTCATGCACTTTCCATACCGGCTATACAGAAAGCTTGCCATCGTTATTGTCGGGCTTATGGTAGTATCCTTAATCCTTGTTAAAACCCCATTAGGTCATGAAGTAGGTGGGGCCCAGCGCTGGATTCGTATTGGTCCGCTTAATTTGCAGCCCTCAGAATTTGTGAAAATCGGAATTGTCATTTACCTTGCACATGTCTATTCCAAAAAACAAGTGTATATTGATCAGTTTATCAAAGGGGTTCTTCCGCCGCTCGTTGTGGTTGCGGTTATTTTTGGACTGATTATGCTTCAGCCAGACCTAGGTACTGCTACATCGATTTTAATGGTTTCTTTATTAATTGTTTTCTTTTCAGGGGCTAGGTTTAGACATTTATTAGGATTGGGGCTTGTGGGAGGCGGACTGTTTGCGACCCTCGCTATTACAGAGCCTTACCGAATAAGGCGTCTTACTTCTTTTACAGATCCATTTTCCGATCAATTCGGCGATGGACTTCAACTCGTTAATTCCTACATAGCCATTGCTCATGGGGGATTAACAGGTACGGGACTTGGACAAAGTGTACAAAAGCTTCTATACTTACCTGAGGCACATACTGATTTTATTTTAGCGATTGTCTCAGAAGAATTAGGTTTTTTAGGCGTTATTTTCGTATTAGCATGTCATGGGTTAATTTTGTTCCGTGGTGTTATTATTGGAACTCGCTGTAAAAGTCCATTTGGAAGTTTGATGGCATTTGGAATTGTGTTCCAAATTGCTATTCAAGTTATTTTTAATGTGGGAGCAGTATCAGGACTCTTGCCTATTACAGGAATTCCGCTTCCACTCGTTAGTAACGGGGGATCTTCGTTGCTTGTTACATTAGTATCAATAGCGATACTTGCAAATATATCTAGAAATAACATCCGGCAAAAGCGGCTGAACCAGCATGAAGATGAACCGTTGACTGCCTAAGTGCGTATAGGTGTAGTTGTTTCGTTTGGAGGAGACAATGGAAGAACGTAAAACAAATTTGCAACAAATTGATTATACATTGCTTTTTCTCTTGTTTGTGTTGATGTGTTTTAGTCTGCTGGCTATCTATAGCGGATCTGGGCAGTATTTCAGCAGTGACCCTACCTTATTCTTAAGAAGGCAGGTCATATTCTTTGTTGCTGGAACTCTCATTATGGCGCTTGTGATGGTAATGGATTACGATTTATTTAAAAACTTTTCGATTCCGCTTTATGCGATCGGAATGATTGCACTGATGCTTGTTTCATTTACTCCGCTTGGGGTATTTAGAAACGGGTCAACTCGATGGTTAAACCTGGGCTTTGCACAGCCGCAGCCATCTGAATTTGTTAAGATTTTTGTTATTTTAGCTTTAGCCCATCTGCTGTACAAGATTACGACAGAGCGAAGGGAAAAAGACTTCAAATCAGATATGATTGTGGTGGCTAAAGTTCTAGCGGTAGGGCTGCCTCCATTCTTTCTCATACTTCAGCAGCCAGACCTAGGTACAGCACTTGTTATTGCAAGTATTATTGCTACAATGCTGTTAATGTCAGGTATTGCATGGAGGATTCTTGGCTTTTTAGGCTTATCTGCTGTCACGGGGATTATTTCCTTAGTCTGGCTCCACAATAATCATTTCGAAATATTTACTAAGATTATTGCACAGCATCAGCTCGAGAGAATTTATGGCTGGCTTGACCCAGAAGGATATGCGTCTGGCTACGGCTATCAGTTAACGCAGGCTATCCGTGGTATTGGTTCAGGTCAGCTTTATGGAAGCGGCTATCTACAAGGTGTGCAAACACAAAGTGATACAATACCAGAAATTCATACCGACTTTATCTTTACCGTTATCGGTGAGGAGTTTGGTTTTATAGGAGCTACTGTTTTACTTGTTACGTATTTCTTGATTTTTTATCGCATGATTATCATTGCGCTGACATGTAATAATTTATATGGAACGTATTTAGTAGCTGGTGTGATTGGATTACTTGTGTTCCAAGTGTTCCAAAACATCGCGATGACAATCGGATTAATGCCGATTACAGGTCTTGCTCTTCCGTTTATCAGTTACGGTGGTAGTTCGCTTATAACGAATATGCTGGCCGTTGGAATTGTTTTAAATGTTGGAATGCGAACCCGTCACTACATGTTCCAAACCGAAGAGATTGCTTCATAAGAGCTGTTAATCACCCGATTGCAGTTCTTTTATTATTTAAACAGGAGGGGTCAAAATGGTTATTATCATAGGCTCAGGACGTCTAAGTAAAGCGTTGCTCTCTCAAATAAAACATGACCAAGTTGGAGTGTACGGAAGAAATCAGAAGACAGTAAGGGAGCTCACAAGTCAGTACCCATTTGCAGTCCCAGTTAAAAAAGAAGAACTTAAGAAGGCAGAAATGATGCTCGTTTGTCTTCCTAAGAATGCCTATGAGGAATTCTTTACAGAGCATATCCATCACTTAGATGAAGATGTCATTATTTTTCATTTTGCTACTGCCTTATTAGAAAAAGATGTGATGCCGTTAGTAAAGGGAAGAACATTGCTTCCTTGTAAACTAGTTGGGCATGCGGCACAATTGCTGAAGGATAAGGATGGTTTATTAGCGATTCCGCCTGAATGCGGACACTTTAAAGAGAAAGTTCAAACACTCTTTCCAGCTCTCAGGGTGGAGCTGGTGAGTGAAGAGGATGTACTGGCTGCGAATAAACTAGCTACAAAAGAAACCTTAAAAATGCTCATACAAATTGAAACTAAAGCCAAAGAGATGAAGCTTTCAAATCAGGTAATAAAACAGATACAAAAGCAAATTGCACCTGGTGTGGTTCGAGGGTACCTAAACAATGACCTGGGTGGATTTGCAAAGTCTATTATTGATGAATTGAAATCGAATAGTTAAAATCCATCATAAAGTAATCGATAGAAAGGTGAAGAGGATGAGGCTAGATAAATTGCTTTCGAACATGGGATATGGTTCACGAAAAGAAGTGAAAAAAGTTCTTAAAAGCGGCAGTGTACGAATTAATGAAAAGGTGATAAAAGATGGCTCATATAAAGTAGACCCTGATCAATCCGATGTGACAGTCCATGGCGAACTGGTAGAATATAAGCCGTATGTTTACCTAATGTTAAATAAACCGCAAGGCGTCATTTCTGCTACGGAAGACAACCATCATAAAACCGTTATAGACCTGTTAGATGAATCGTATCTCTTATATGATCCATTCCCGGTTGGCAGGCTCGATAAAGATACGGAAGGAATGCTGCTTCTTACAAATGACGGGAAATTTTCTCACTCTTTGATGTCACCCAAGAAACATGTCAAAAAAACGTATTATGCTAAAGTAAAAGGAACCGTAACAGAAGAGGACATTGGTTTATTTAAAAAGGGAGTAACCCTTGATGATGGATACGTAACAAAACCTGCGGATTTAACCATCATTACCGCAGGTGAGCAATCGGAGGTCGAATTAACGATTACTGAAGGAAAGTTTCATCAAGTAAAAAGAATGTTTGAAGCAGTAGACAAGAAAGTGACGTTTTTAAAGCGCATATCAATAGGTGGCTTGAAACTTGATCCAAGTTTAGAAAAGGGCATGGTCCGGGAGTTGACTGAAGAAGATAAGCTGGCCTTGTTTGAAGAACTAATTTGAAGAACTAAAATAAAGAGAAGAAATCAAAGAACAAAATCAAAGCCACAAAAAGACGAAAGGATCTGCTCCTTTCGTCTTTTTGTGGCTTTAAGTATTATACATGTTCTCATAGAAGTCGTTATCAATTCGTAAGGTAGTGTCCAGCATACAGCAATTTCAAGTTAAAGAAACTATGAAACGCGTGTTTTTCTGTCTGTTACGCTCCATTTTCCTCTTGAAGGACTGCTAACAAGATTATTGTACTCTAGTACATTCAAGTCACGCTGGATGGTGCGTTGGGTAATCCCGAATTCTTCAACCAATTCAGTCGTCGTGACGGTCCCCCTTTGTTTGATGTAGAGGTAAATGGATTTAATACGGGTCAGCATACGATCAGTTGAAGTTTTCAAAAAACCACTCCTTATTCATAATCATGACCTAGTCCTATAGCACATTCTATGCTTCTTTAAACATATATATGCAGGACTACAGCGGATCACTTACCGTCAGAGGGGGATGAGATGTAGATGCGTTCTTATTTTCTGGCTCTTGACTGCCAGCTAAGAGTGAGAAATGATTTCTCGTCTTAACGTAATAAGAGCATTACACAAATCTTGGTTGTAGTGGGTCATTTGATTTTTATCTTATAGCAAGGTAATGTTGATATTGGTTCGTGATAGTGATTTAGAAACACATGATCACATCGAACCCTCCAGACACCTATATTCTATAATAATTCTTGAAATTTAGCAAAGGTTTTGCTTGACTATTGTTCATGTATGTAAAGGAGAATCGGAAAAATGAAGATTAATTGGCTCAACGAAGTAGAAAAAAGAAAAGATCAGTTAATAAATGAAACTCAAGAATTTCTGCGTATTAACAGTGTTTTAGATGAGTCGACGGCATCAGCAGGCCAGCCGTTTGGTAAGGGAATTGCAAACGCATTGCAACATATGTTAACAGAAGGTGAAGATCGTGGTTTTTCTGTTAAGAATCTTGATGGGTATGCGGGGTATGTAGAACATGGCTCTGGAAAAGAGAGTGTAGGTATATTATGTCATCTCGATGTGGTGCCGGCAGGAACGGGGTGGACAAGCCCGCCATTTGCTGCAGAGATTCGGGAAGAGAAACTGTTTGCTAGAGGGGCAATAGATAACAAAGGTCCAACAATGGCAGCTTTTTTTGCCTTAGCCTTAGTAAAAGAATTAAATGTAGAGTTGTCAAAGCGTGTTCGGATTATTTTCGGGACGGATGAGGAAAGCAACTGGAGATGTGTAGAGCATTATTTTGAGCATGAAGAAATGCCGACAATCGGCTTCGCACCTGATGCTGATTTTCCCATTATCCATGCAGAAAAGGGAATTATGGATGTAGAACTTAAATTCTCCGAAAAAGATTCAGACGGAGAGGTTAAACTAGAAACATTTAAGTCAGGCGAACGTTTAAATATGGTGCCAGAATCTGCAGAAGTGAAGTTGAAGGGGAACGAGGAACACCTAGCCTCTATTATCGCTTCATTTTCCGCATTTCTAGAAGAAAAAACGTTTGAAGGTTCCTTTGACCATACGAAGGAAACCCTCGTTTTATCTATTCTTGGGAAATCTGCACATGGCTCTACACCAGAGAGAGGAATAAATGCAAGCCTTTACTTAGCAGAGTTTTTGCACTCGCTTCAGTTAACTAAACTTCCGGCCTTTATTTCGCTGTTAGGCGAGAAATGTCAAGGAGACTTCTATGGTCAAACGCTCGGTATAAACGTAGAGGATGAAGTATCTGGTCCGTTAACTGTGAATGTTGGTAAAGTATCTTACAAGCGGGGATCTAGTGCTGGAGTTGGATTAAATATCAGGTATCCCGTGACGGCTGATGGAGACAAGATTATTCATGCGTTAAAGCAGGCAGCAAGTGATAATCAAGCCGAGATAAAGGTGATTGATCATATGACACCAAGCTATGTAGAGGGAGACCACCCTCTAATTAAAACGCTTCAAGGAGTGTATGAACGCCAAACAGGTGAGAAAGCCGGTTTACTTGCGATCGGAGGAGGAACCTATGCTCGTTCTCTTGATGTCGGCGTAGCCTTTGGGCCGATGTTTCCTGGAAGAGAAGATGTTGCCCATCAAAAGGATGAGTACATTTTAATAGATGACTTAATTAAAGCAGCAGCTATTTATGCTGAGGCTATTTATGAGCTTGCTAAATAATAAAAGCGGAGAGATCATTAATCTCTCCGCTTTTTCTTATTGATCGTTAAACTCGAATAAGTCAGTAGATAAATAACGCTCACCCGTATCACAAGCAATCGCTACAACCACATCCTCAGGTGATAAGCGTTTAGCTACTTCTAGCGCTGCAAAGCAAGCAGCACCTGAAGATGGACCGACTAGAATCCCTTCTTGTTGGGCAAGTTCTCGTGTAACGCGGTAAGCATCCTCATCTTCAATTTTCAAGATTTCATCATACACTTGCTCATTAAGGATAGGAGGGATAAATCCAGGACTTGTACCGACTAATTTATGAGGTCCTGGCTTGCCTCCAGATAAGACTGGTGAACCTGCAGGCTCTACTACATGAATAGAGGCCTCTGGGTAGAAACGTTTTAGTTCTTCACCTGTCCCAGTAATCGTACCTCCTGTACCTGATGCAGCTACAAAAGCAGATAATGATTCATCTACACTATCAAGCGCGGTTTTAATTTCTACAGCTGTTGTTTTGCGGTGTGCATCTGAGTTTGCTTCATTTTCAAACTGCATAGGCATGTAACTATTTGGTATTTCTTTAACTAATTCATGAGCTTTTTCAATGGCACCTGGCATTTTCTTATCGCCTTCTGTCAGTACTACCTCTGCACCGTAGGCTTTTAGTAAATTAATTCGCTCTTGTGACATCGTGTCAGGCATGACTAAAATCGCACGGTATCCTTTAGCTGCGGCATTCATCGCTAAGCCAATACCTGTATTTCCGCTTGTTGGCTCAATGATGGTTGAGCCTTCCTTTAAATGACCTTGTTTCTCGGCTTCTATAATCATATTGTATGCAGCACGGTCTTTAACACTTCCGCTAGGGTTCATCATTTCCATTTTGAGATAAACTTTGGCACCGCCTGGAGCTGGGATGCGATTTAACTTTACAAGTGGCGTTTGACCAATTAATTCTGCCATATTATTAACTACTCTCATCATTCCACATCCAATCCTGATTTCTATACGTATAGTTTATCACAGCTGTGTTTTGATTTCCTATTAACAAGATAGGAAAAGATGATAAATAAATGTTTTACTTATATTCATTCTTTCTTTTGATACAATATCATTTATAAGAGTACCCCAAAAGACAGTTCCATAAAAGGAGTTATTAGGATGAAAAAGGCGGTCTTAGTATGAACGAACAACATTATTTTCTGTCAGTGCCAGTTAGCGCGGAAATTAAAGAACTGTATAGTAAGCACTTAGCTGATTTGAAAAAACAATATCCATTTAAACAATGGCCTCATCCAGAGGATCTGCATATTACGCTCGTATTTCTAGGGGCTGTATCAACGAAGAAAAGGCAAGAATTGATTGAACAGATAAATCAGACCCTCAACTCAAGCGGGCTCTCTAGCTTTACTTTAAGAATAGGCGGGCTAAACACATTCGGTAATGAACGGTCACCGCGCATTCTTTGGGCAGATGTTCAGGGCAATCTAGAAAAGCTTCATAAACTCCAAAGAGAAATAAATGGTGTATGTCAAAATTTAGACCTGCGTACAGACAACAGACCGTACCGTCCACATATGACTATTGCTAAAAAATGGGTTGGACAAATGGAATTTTTATTGTCAGATGATCCATTTACTGAATCCTTTGTAGAGTGGGATATACCGTATTTTCAGCTAATTGAAATCCACCCGAAGCAAAGTCCAAAATATAAAGAAATTCAACGTTTTAATTTAGGAGGTGAATAGCCGGATGAAGGTAGTCTCTTTTATGCAAGTACTCATACATATCGCTATTTTATATGGGTTTTATAGGTTAGGGGTATGGATTCAGCAAGCTTTATCATTGTCCATCCCTGGAAGTATTATAGGCATGCTTTTATTATTTATCTTGCTCGTAACAAAAATCATTCCAGTTACAAGAATTGAAAAGGGGACAACCTTTTTAATACGCCATATGCCGTTGCTTTTTATTCCTGTAACCGTAGGAGTGATGGAATATATTGATGTCTTCCGCGGTAAAGGCTCCTTATTAATTGTCATTACACTAATAAGCACAATCTTGGTGTTTGGGATCGCAGGACTGGTTAGTCAATGGTGTATACATAAAATGGAGAGTAATCGACTGCAGCCTAATAGAAAGGAGTATAGTGATGAATGAATGGAGTATAACGATCATCATGCTTGCCTTAACGATTATCATATATGGATTTGCCAAAACCTTTTATAAACGTCTTTCTCATCCATTTACATTGCCAATTTTGACGTCTACCCTATCTATTATTCTGTTATTACTTCTATTAGATATAGATTATCACTTGTACAAAGAGGGAAGCAGATGGTTAGATGAGTTACTAGGTGCTGCAGTTGTTGCTCTTGCTTATCCATTATACAAGCAGCTGCCTATGCTTAAACGGTTTATTCTCCCAATTCTTTTAAGTATTACAGTAGGTGCGTTTATCGGCGTTTTCAGCGGAGTGCTGCTATCTAGATGGCTAGGGATTGATTCTTCCATCATCGGGGCCCTTGCTCCCAAGTCTATTACCACACCGGTTGCGATGGAGATTGCTTATAATCTTGGCAGCGCTGCCCCTTTAGCTGCCGTTTTTGTCATGATAGCAGGTATAGGAGGGGCTGTGTTATCCCCTTTTTTATATAAATGGTTTAACATTACTCACCCGATCAGTAGAGGAATAGGAATGGGTTGTGCGTCCCATGCTATTGGAACGGCAAAGGCATTTGAAAATGGGGAACTAGATGGTGCCGCCAGTTCTATTGCGATGACTGTTAGTGCCATAGTAGTAGCATTAATCATTACGGTATTCTTCTAACAGGTAATCATGTAAATGTTTGGGTGAATCGTGGAAAAAAAGGGGAGTCTTGGCCTATTCATTCTAATTTTGCAGAAGGTATGGTACTATTTCTTTATTAGAATAGGTTCACCCAAGAGTCGGGGGGATAACGATGTCACATTTAATTAAACTAGAAGACTATGTTTCAAGGTATCAATCAGATCTTCACAGATACCCTAGTCAGTTTACTAGAATGAAGAAAGAACGATGGGAATTTCTGAAAACTGAATGGGAGCGTCTTCAACAGGCAGACCATACTAACATCGAGCAGTCTCAGGATGAGGTATTAATAGAAAAAGAAGGCAGCTTTTTCAGTCAAGCTGTTAGAAAGATGAAAAGCTGGAAAGCAAAGCGCAGCCAATCAAATATAGAAGAGTTAGATGTGGAGGAAGAAAAGGAAAAGATGGACCCTTCTCTTAGTCTTGAGCAAGTAAAAGAAAGGTTTTTACAGGAATTATTTCATTCACAACTAAGATGGGCAAGTTCTTCCTTACTTGAAGAATCCTCCCTCCACCCTCGGTATAAAAGAGATGAGGTCCTTCGTTTTTTTACTCAGCATCTGCCAGATAATTTCTTTGTGATGTACAGGCCCGTTTTCTATATTAAGAAAGCTCCTATTGAGTTGGATATTATTTTGATTACACCTAATGAAGTAATATGCGTGGCCCTTCTAGATGGACATGAACATAGTATATTTGAAGCGAGCTCAGAACGGTTTTGGACAGAGTATATCGACCAAACGAAAAAAAAGCGAATTAGTCCATTGCTCTCATTATCGAGAATGAGCGGTGTGATTAAACCGATCTTAGAGGCTGAAGAGTTAAGCATACCCATTCGAAAGGTAGTCTTGTCTCCGAATGGATTGATTGACGGCCACCTTACAGGTAAGAAAGTCGAATTCATTGATCAGCGTAACAAAGCAGATTGGCATTACAAGCTTGCAAAAAATCCTTCTCCAATAAAACATCAGCAATTAAAAGCAGCTGAAGTTCTCCTAGGATATACACATACGATGGCGTTTCAAAGAATGGAAAATCATGAGACTTAACTGAAGATTACAAATAACGGATCGAGATTGAATTTAAAAGAAGAAATCCGTATAATAGGTAAGGATGTTAAACGTTCCCTATGCAAGGCATAGGGATTTTATTTGTGCATTTGATTAGCTGATATAATCGTCTTTAATCATACGGCGGTTTACTAAAACAGTCACGTGAAGTCGTAATAGTTGAGAAGGAGGGTGCCCATGCAGATAGTACCGAAAATTGATGATTATGCTTGGCAAGTCCGGCGTGTGCCAGATTGGACGGGTCAGACAGAAATTATGATAGAAATTATAGGAGCTGAAGGTTGTGTCAGCTTTGGGTATTCGGTAAAAGAGGCAAAGCGTGGATTAAAGGAAGCTCTTTTGCTTTGGATCAAGATGTACGGTGAACTAGCCTTGCCAGAAGCTCGTGAGGGAGCCCATCTGATTTATATAGAACCTGAAATGAGCAAAGAAGAAGAAGATTACATTAACGTAGAACTCAAAAAACTACAATAAAAATCGATCCTAGATCTAGGATCGATTTTTATTTGGCCTTTTAAAGTACGGGTAATAGGCGGCTTCATTTTTCAAAAGAAGCAAAGAACGCTTCTCATTGCTTCCCCTCATTTTACCGCATGCCAGCCCAGTCGCCTTCGCTTTTCTGTCTAGCTTCATGACATTGCCCTTCGAGAAACTTTTGTTAATCAAACGAAGTCAAAAATCAACTTCTTTTTGCTTCCCCTAAGTTTTCGAATGCCAGATCATGTCATTCCGCTTTTCTGTCTAGCTGCAGGGTTCAGATAATCGGATGCTTCGCTTCGCCAAACGAAGCCAAAAGCGCTTCTAATTGTCCAAGCTCCACCCTCCTCATATCTAACCGAACCCCTCTGCTTTTCTTCTTTAAAAGACGACGGTTTTGTTTCCGTAGACGATGACTTGGTCGTTTGTGTGCCATTCTACGGCTCTGGCTAACGCAATTCTTTCTACATTTCTTCCTGCTACACGTAGTTCCTGAGTAGAGTAGCGGTGGTTAACACGAAGAACATCTTGTTCGATGATCGGACCTTCGTCTAAATCATCTGTAACATAGTGAGCTGTTGCTCCAATTAATTTAACCCCGCGTTCGAATGCTTTCGCGTATGGATTAGCTCCAATAAAGGCAGGTAAGAATGAATGGTGGATATTAATGATTCGATAAGGAAATGATTCTACGAATGTTGGTGAAAGGATTTGCATATAGCGTGCTAATACAATGAAATCCACATCATGCTGTTTCAGTAAATTAATCACTTCCTGCTCAGCCTCTTCTTTTGTATCACGAGTTACAGGTACATGATAAAAAGGAATTCCATAGCTTTCCACAACTTGTTTATTAGTAGGGTGGTTGCTTATTATTAATGGAATATCCACTTGTAATTCACCTGAACGCCATCTCCATAAAAGTTCTAATAAGCAGTGATCCTCTTTGGAAACTAAAATGGCCATGCGTTTTTTTCTCGCCGCAAGTTCCATTTTCCACTCAAAGTCCAATTTATCGGCTAATGTATGAAATTCTTTTTTAAACCGAAGGAAATCAGGGCTTGAATTTCCCAGATCAAATTCAATTCTCATGAAAAACATACCGCCTTCAGGGTCTGTTGAAAATTGATCAGATTGAACAATATTCGCATCATATTGATGAAGGAATGTTGACACTGCTGATACAATGCCAGGTTTATCCTGACATGAAATAAGTAAACGTGCTCTGTTTGGATGTTGACTCATTGACTAAAATCCTCCGTTCGGCTCTTCGATTATAACGATTTTCGTTAGCTCTTTTAGACAAGCTTAGTTTATACCAAATAGCCATGCTTATCTATATGATATCCCAATTAAGTTAAGCTATAATGACAATCGTCGGCTGCATTCCTTTTAGGTACTTTCAATATTGAAGCAAATCCACAATACTTCTGTCAATTGTCTTTTTACATTCTTCTTAAATGTAATCGATATCATGAGATTTCTGTAAGTTTTACTTGTTTATTAAAGTTATGACGGGAGAGAATCAGGAAGATAAAGAGTGAAGGTGATTGACTGTAAACGAGCTTTTTTGATACTATTGAAATCAATTCTTAAAGAATACTATAATTTATTAGCGTAGCAGAGTTGCCTACTAAAACTCTGCTTATTTTGTGTAAAGTAGCTAATACAGCATGTGACACTGGGTTTCGATTGTTATTTTAATTATTATTTAATGAAATTGATTGAATTTTTGATAGGTAAATACGACAAAATACGCTATACTAAGAAGATAATGCAGTAAGGTGAAAAGAAAGTTAATGGAAATTGAGGGTGAATTGGTTGGAAATGTTTTTAGGAGATGGCTGGAAGGTGGAACCAGCTGGTGGAGCGACAGGTGAAGCATATATAGCCCAGCAAGGTGACCAGAAAGTATTTCTGAAACGCAATTCATCACCATTTCTTGCTGTTCTTTCTGCTGAAGGAATTGTTCCGAAGCTGCTATGGACTAAACGCTTAGAAAACGGTGATGTTGTAACGGCACAGCGTTGGGTAAAAGGCCGTGAGTTAAAAGCTTTTGAAATGAAAGAACGAAAAGTTGCGGAGCTTTTAGCTAAAATTCACGGGTCGAGCGAGCTGCTTGATATGTTTAAGCGAATAGGAAATGAACCTTTATCGCCAGAAGTCATTGTAGATAACCTGCGTGTTCAGCTGCAATTAAATCAAGTAGAAGACGATATCATTGAAACAGGGATGGCTTTTTTAGCATCTCAATTAAATGATGTCTCGTATGATCATTATGTGGTATGTCATTGTGATATTAACCATAACAACTGGATTCAAGATGAGGAAGAGCAGCTATATTTAATTGATTGGGATGGTGCAACGGTTGCTGACCCGGCTCTTGATCTAGGATTATTACTCTACTCTTATATCC
Source organism: Alkalihalophilus pseudofirmus OF4 (assembly GCF_000005825.2). GTDB lineage: Bacteria > Bacillota > Bacilli > Bacillales > Bacillaceae_D > Alkalihalophilus > Alkalihalophilus pseudofirmus. The sequence continues at coordinate 3,084,369 of NC_013791.2, read as the reverse complement.
CGCCTGAAGAATGGGAAGACTGGATTAAAGAGTATGGATTGTTGCTCGGAGAATCATTGCGTGAGAGGATGCATTGGTATGTCGTTTCTCAAACGATCTCAGTTATTCTTTGGCATTATGAGCGTAAACAATTTACTGAAGTAGATAAATTTAAAGAATACCTCCATTCCTTATTAGTTGAGGATTATAAAGAATAACGAAGGTGCAAAATCACATAATAAAAAGGCTGATCCACAGGGAGCAGCCTTTTTTATATGCAAATGCTGTCAAAGCCGGGGAATGATGAAAGAGGAAATAATTATTTGTAGTTATTTCCTGGGGAATGTCCCGTATTGCTGTCGAACGTTATCTGATTCATACCAGTTAACCATTGTTCGACATTCTCTTGTAAAAAAGGTTCATGATTCAATTGATGCTGCTCGCTAATTTCACCAATAATCTGCTTAATCGATTGATCTACAGAAGGGTCATTGCTTAAGGATTGAAGCAAGCGGGTAATTTGAGAAGCTTCGTCATCAGTCATATAATGCTCGTCTGCTTGATTCTTTAAAATGTCACAAAGTAAGCCGATTTTGTGTTGATTTGAAATGGGCATACAATCACTCTCCACTTTTTCTGACGGCTGTGTTCCAACTGTTAATTTGCAGCCTTTATATATAGAGTGTACATCTGGTCGTGTATGTATTCAGAACAGAAATCGCAGAAATATAAAAAATTCCAAAATAGAAGTGCTCATATACATTGCTGACTATAAAGGTTATAATACATGATTGAGTTGAAGAAATGGAGGAGTGATTACGGTGCGTTTACGTCACAAGCCGTGGGCAAGAGAAGAGATGGACAAATATCCATCCATTGTTATTCAGAACCCGCACGAAAATAAAAATAAATGGCATGAATGGTTTGGCAACGACAAGCCGCTATATGTGGAAGTAGGAACAGGAAAAGGTCAATTCTTAACAGGAATGGGTGAGTTACACCCTAATGTTAATTTCATTGGGGTGGAGAAGTATGACAGTGTCTTAATTTCTGCGATGGAAAAAGTTCGCGATACTGAGCAGGAAAATGTTGTATTTTTAAATGAAGATGTAGAGAATTTATTGGATTTCTTTGGTGAAGGCGAGATTGATCGTTTATTTATAAACTTTACAGATCCTTGGCCTAAAAATAAGCATGCCAAGCGTCGTCTTACACATGGGAATTTCCTAACTCTATATAAGAAAGTGTTAAAAGAAGATGGAGAGATTCACTTTAAAACCGATAATCAAGGGTTATTTGAATATTCCCTTCATAGTATGTCCACTTTTGGAATGGCTTTTAATCAAGTTAGCTTAGACCTCCATAAAAGTTCAATGGAGGGAAATGTGATGACTGAATACGAGGAAAAATTCTCGCAAAAAGGAATGCGCATTTATCGTCTAGAAGCACATTTTAATAACAAATAAACTCTTCGAATGAAGAGTTTTTTGTTGTTTGCATATCAAGTTTAGGGCCTCTAATTTTATGAAGAGAACGAGGGGAAATAAGGGAATAAAGAGTCTGCCAGAAGACTATAAATTTATTTAGACAGACTCTTTTTCTAAATTAAGTTAGGTTAGTCCTTGATTACGATTAATTGCGGTGCATAATCTGCATGCTCCCCTCCGTGAATCTCCAATACATTGCTCGTAAACGAAGCTGTGGTCGCTGATTTAATTCGAAATTGTAACTTGTTATTGGATGCAATTTCTTTTAGAACATGTGATGGTAATTCAAAATCCACGAATTGATGATCTTGTGATGGTACTTGCGCAGTTAAAAGGTTAGAATAGGTTGCAGCTGATGAATAATCAATGGACTCTAGAGAAGAAGATGTGCCAAATGCATTCACTTTCATATCTACATCCATTGTTTGTACATTACCTTGTAGGGCTTTTCGGTAAACTCTAAGCTTAGCCCCTTTGAGGGTGTGGGTACTCGAAAGGGAAGAGGTATCGAATGATAATATCGTGCGGTACGTATCAGTGTTATACATCCCCTTATCACCCACCTTTAGAATAGATGTGCTTAATCCATCTGCACTAAAACGTCCGACAAAGCCGTCTTCCTGTGCAATAGACGATAAAATCACTTCATTTGCTGCTTCAGTAATCATATAATCCTCAGAACGGAGCTCTTCGGATAAGCCGTTGCTATCAACCGAGTAGAACCTTAAGGTTGAAGAGTTCTCGATAAAAATAGGTTCGGAGTAGACAGGTGAATTCTCATCTGGTGTTGTACCATCGACTGTATAGTAGGTTTTTGCTTCTCGGTTAGTCTGAAGTGTCACACTGACTGGACTCGTATAAGTGCCTCCGTTGGGTGATGCTGTTGTCATAGGAGGGGCCCCCTCACCTGGGTCATCTTCATTAGGGTCCTGCTCTCCTCTTTCCTGCATGAAAAACTGCCACATTAATTCGCTCGCATTTGGACCGTTTGGGTCGGTGTAGCTCCCTTGGGTACTCCCTCCTGACCAAGCGTGGCCCATGCCATTTACTAAATATTTTTCTAAAATGGTTATTCCGTACTTATCCTGATAGATGTAATTGGTATAACTACGCCCTCCTGAAACCTGTCCTTGCTTTGTCTGATTTGGTGTATCATTTATATACGTATTTTCTACTCCGCCGTAGGCCAGATCGTTTGTTTTAGCCCATTGCGATATGACTTGATCTCCATTAATAGGTTGTACAGTATAGTCACTTGTTCCGTGAAAAACAATTGTAGGCATCACCTGCTTATACTGACCCATTGCATTGTAGGCTAAGGTACCTTGTGTTTTGGGGTTTGGCCCCCCGCTGCTCATAGCAGTAAAAGCTTGAATGGAGTTAGTGGCTGCTTTATACTCTAAGCCAGCCGCTACACCAATTGCTGAGAATACATCCGGATAAGTCGCACCCATAATGACACTCATTGCGCCTCCAGCGGAAAGTCCTGTCACAAATACGTTATCGCTATCAATAGCAAAATTATTTTTAACTTGCTGAACCATTCCAGCAATAACGGCGGGCTCACCGCTTCCTCTAGCTTGATGTCCAGTTTCAAACCAATTCCAGCATCTACTAGAATTTGCACTTGATGTTTGTTCTGGATACAAAACAATGAAGGATTCTCGTTCTGCAATAGTATTCATTTCTGTTCCAGCAGCAAACTGATTAGCATCTTGCGTACAGCCATGAAGCATGACAACTAATGAGACGGGTTCAGAAGTATGATAGGAACTAGGTACATACAATTTATAAGTCTTACCGCCATATGAATGAGAAGTAAATGTCCCTTCCCCAAATACAGTGGATGTGATTAAAAGATGGAATATTCCAATAATTATTAATGAACGTATAACTTTCAACATATTCTTAGTTTGAATCATTTAAATCCTCTCCTCTTCTAAAATTTAAACCTAAATAATAGTAAGTACATTTTCCTCCTTTTTAAGAATTTTGAAACTAGCTTGTTTTCTGGCTCATCGCTTGTCAAGAAGATGGGTTTGAAAATTAGGGCAGTTAGTGCAGGATTGGCCTGACTATTTAAATATGAAGGGGGAAAGTTTCATATAAGTTACAAGTGAAATGATGTGATGAACAATCAGAAAAAAAGATATGTTATAAGACATGTTTAATAACTGTGCTTTAAATGAAGAAGGGATCTAGGGGATGGTACAATTTCATGAATTTATAAAAGTTCTGTAACTGAGTTATGTTACGATAGATAAAATTATAGTGACTAATGTTCCAGTTGGTGAATTTAAGTAAAAAACAAATAATATTATTGATTTAAGCAGGAAATCATCACCCTGCTAGCCGAAAAGATAGTAATAAAGCAGCAGACAGACTTTTTTCCGGTCAGAAAGATTGAGGTTGAGACAAGAGATTGTTCTGGAAAATCCAAGGAACATCTAATAGAAAAAAGCTATATGATTGAGAGGAGGAGTTATATGCAACCGAAACGAAGGTTAGCAGTATTGCGGACTAAATTTATTCCCCCTTTGCAGCGTAGTTCAATGATCTATCGACCTAAATTAATGAAACAATTAAAACAAATTGAAGAGTGTCCTCTAACATTGATACATACAGGGCCAGGGTATGGAAAAAGCTCTGCACTTTCTAGCTTTTTGGATACCTCTGATAAGCTATCCTGCTGGTACAGCTTGTCAAAACAAGATGAAAATTTCTTTCACTTTATTGTTCATGTTGTACATGCTGTGCGTGAGAAATTCCCGCATTTTGGTTCAGAGCTTATTGAATATTTGATCTCAGGTGAGGTTGAAGGGTGGGAAGAGGAGCTCGACTATATATGTATAGAGTTTTGCAATGAGCTTTTGCAACTGAAAAAACCATTTGTTTGTGTGCTTGATGATATTCATATTACAGAACGTTCAGAACTTGTTAAAGACTGGCTCCAACTACTAATCGAATCAGCGCCTGCCAACGTTCACATCGTGCTTGCTGGAAGGGTGCGGCCAACGTGGGATGTGATTACTCGAAGGCTGTTGAACGGACAATTACTTGAATTAACCGAAACTGATTTTATTTTCTCAAATGAAGAAATTGATGTTCTCCTCTCAGATGTATTTAATATTGACTGTACACCAGAAGAGTTGATAGAGATAGAAAAAGCGACTGAAGGGTGGGCAATTGCCTTGCAAATGCTTGGTCAACAGTGGAAAGAACATGGGGAAGTTCAAGCTGTTCTTCAGGATGGTCTTGAGACTACCGACGAGCTTTTTCGATTCCTAACAATGGAAGCGTTTTCAAGACAACCTGAAGAAATTAAGAAATTTTTATTAGAAACAAGCTTGTTTGAGGAGTTTAATGAAAAGCTTTGTCAAACCGTCTTTGAAGCTGTGCATGCTGGAAATTATATTACTCATCTCATTCAACAGAACTTGTTTGTAGTAGAAATTGGTAAGAGCCAGTACCGGTATCATGCCTTGTTTCGAGATTTTCTATTGCGTCAACTCAGTAAAAATCCAATTTTACAGGATAACCTTTTGCAAAGAGTAGCTTGTTACTATAAGGCTGCTGGTGATTATGAAAAAAGCTTAGAAGTATACATGCGGGCTGGTGATTATAGGGAAGCGTCTGCTCTTTTAGTTCACGAAGGTATACGTCTTTTACACAATGGTAAAATGGAAGGACTCATGGTTACGCTTGACTCAATCCCAGAGATAATGAAGGACGAATATTGGTTGCTTTGGTATCTTGAAGGTGAGATGAATCGGTACTATTCAAAATTTGAGCAAGCCATGACTTGTTACCGTAAACTTGAAGAGCTTGCAGAAGAAAAGCAAGATGCTGAAGGCTTGAGCCTTAGTATGGAAGGGCGCGCTCAAATCTATTTAGATACAATCCAACCTGTAAAAGCACAGCCTTATTTACAAAAAGCGATTAATTATATGGAGCGTACAAACACGAGTGTAGAGCGCAAGGTGAGACTTTATAGTTTGATGTCAGAAAATCTTCTTAACCTCGGTGAAGTAAAGGAAGTTGAGTCCTGGCTTGTGAAAATTCAGGCTGTTCATCCAGAATATAAAAATATTGAACTTGAGTCTCGATACCTTTTGAGGACAGGTCAGTTTCATACAGCAAAGGAATTATTACAGGAAGCTAAGCTTTATGAGAAGGATCATAAACTCTCAAGCTCTCACCGAGAAGGGGATTTGCTATTGTCTTTATTAAATAGCTTAATGGGATTAACAGAGCACGCCAAAAAGCAGGCTGAGGCGGCGATCGTAGGCGGAGTTCAACGTCGCTCTCCTTTTGTTGAGGCGGTAGGATGGGCTCGAATGGGTCATGCTGTGCAGCTACTAGACGATTATGATCCCTCTCTTGCAATTCAATGTTATGAAACGTCGCTAAAGTTGATGAGTGATTTAAAGATGTCACGCGGTAAATCAGAAGCTTATATGGGACTTTGTTTATTATATGGAAAGCAAGGAGAATATGATAAAGCGCTACGTATAGGGAAGGTGGCTCTTGAAGAACCAGAGCGTGTTAAAGATCGTTGGTTAAGCGGCTTAGTCCAGCTAGCTTTGGCGCTTGTCACTTTTAAGCAGGGTGATTTGATTGAAGCAGAAAAGCGTTTGAATGGGTGTGAGAAGACCTTTAGAAGCTGTGGCGAAAGTTTCGGAGAAACTGTCACACTTTACTGGCTCTCGTCACTCTATTTAAGACAAGAAAATTCATCAGCTTTTAAAAAGACGATAACACGCTGCTTGACCCTCATTCAAAAACATAATTCTCAATTCTTTTTTTCTAATAAGACCTTGTTTGGTCCCACAGATATTCAGTGCATACCGCCACTGTTGCTAGAAGCAAAAACACATCAAGTTGAGGCATATTTAGTAGAACCCCTTCTCGCAGAGCTTGGTTTTGCTCAATTGGCTTCTCACCCAGGCTATACGATTCGTGTTCAAACATTAGGGGAATTTCAAGTGTGGCTTGGGGAGGATAAGCTTGATGAAAAAGGGTGGAAGCGTGATAAAGCGCGTGAGCTTTTCCAACTTTTTATCACAAGAGCTAATCAGTTTATTGCAAAATCTGAAATATGTCATTTACTATGGCCTGGTCAAAATGAGGAGGACGCGAGTCGCGACTTAAAGGTTGCTTTGAATGCAATGAATAAAGCCATTGAACCACATCGAAAAGCTCGCCAAGAAGCCTTTTTTATTACTCGTGAGGACCAAATGTACGGTCTGAATAAGGAGGCGAGCATAGATATTGATGCCCATCGCTTTATCTATTACATTGAATCAGGATTAGAGGAGCGAAGCCGGAAACGGGCAAAAGAAAAGCTTGTGAAAGGTCTGGAGTTATATCGCGGGGAGTATTTGCCGAGCCGGCGTTTCGATGATTGGTGTATTGAACTGCGTGAGCAATTATTTGTTTTATATTTACGAGGAGTAGAGCGAGTTGCTCAAATTAGTGTCGCTGAAGAAAAGTTTGATGAGGCGATTCGCTGGTGTGAACAAATCTTAACAGAAGATAGCTGTTGGGAAGAAGCGTATAGGCTGCTTATGTATTGTTATTATTGCAAACAAAACCGTACACAGGCTCTTCGTATCTATGAGCGTTGCCAACAGCAGCTTCAAGACGAGTTAGGTGTAGCCCCGCTCGAAACAACCAGAGAAATGTGGAAAATGATTAAAGAAGCAACAGAAAAAATTTATTTAAGTCATCTATAGTCAGCCTGTAAAGGCTGACTATTTTTGTGACAAAATTGTAACTTTAATTTTTTATGATAGGAAAGAAATCAAATTCATACTTCGAAGGGAGAAAGCGGATGGAGAGGTGTATAACTGTTCATGTACGGGATTTAGACTTTAACGTGGTCGACCATGGTGGCAGCGGGGAGGTGATCGTTTGCATACACGGTTTAACCGCTAATGCTCATTTTTTTGATTCACTAGCATCAGAGTGGGTGAAGGATTATCGTGTCCTAAGCTATGATTTACGGGGCAGAGGAAACAGCAGTAAGCCAGCTGCAGGTTACAGCTTAAAAGAACATGCAGAAGATTTAGTGGAAATATTAAGAGCGCTCAAATTAGAGAATGTAATTGTCGTCGGGCATTCACTAGGAGCGATGATTGCCAGTTATTTTACTGCTCATTATTCACGATTTGTAAAAAGGCTGATCCTTATTGATGGAGGAGCTAACTTAGATGAACGTGTTATTTCAGCCTTAACCCCGTCTATTAATCGTCTCGATCATCAATATGAAAGCTATCAAACATTTCTTTCTAAAATGAAGGAAACTGATTTCTTTAAACCATGGCATCAAGGCTTAGAACGCTATTTTAATTATGATGTCCATCACATGGAAAATGGAAGTGTACAACCAAAAGTTCGTAAGGTAACGATTGAAGAAGAACTAAAAAATCTTCTTGCCGCTGAAATTACCATGTTGCATGAAAAAATAAACGTTCCTGTTCTCATTTTCTTTGCACCAGATTGTCTATACGATAAGGAGGCCTTTGTTATTTCAAAGCAACAATGTAATGAGCTAGTCTCTCGTTACAAGAATTATGAATTGATAGAAATTCCCCAATCCAATCACTTTTCGATCGCTATTCACTTTGCAAAAGAGGTGGCAGCCTCTACAAAAACGTTCATTGAGCAAGTCTGTAACTTACATGCAACTACAGGAAGATATAATTCAGATAATTCTTAAAACAAAAGGGGGAAACAAAATGAGATGGAGAAAAAGCTTGATAGGCTGGGGGTTGGCCTTGATGACATCAATGCTTGTTGCATGTGGAGCTGATGACGTAGGAGGCAGTGAGGAAGCAGGGGAAAGTCCAGAGAATACTGAGGCAGAAGATGTTGTACGTGTTGGGGTTTTAACCTCACTAACTGGAGCTTTAGAAGCATATGGCACACAAACCGTAAGGGGATTTGAGCTTGGGTTGGAGTATGCCACTGATGGCACGATGGAGGTTGGCGGCAAAAAGATCGAATATTACGTTGAAGACACAGAGACTCAATCAGACGTGGCTGTTCACAAAGCAACTCGTTTACTTGAAGACTATAATGTTGATTTTATTGTTGGCTCATCTTCATCAGGCGATACGCTTGCAGTACTTCCTTTAATGGAAGAGTACGAGAAAATAATGGTGGTAGAACCAGCAGTAGCAGATAGTATTACTGGGGAAAACTGGAATCGTTATGTTTTTCGTACAGGGCGTAGCTCTTCACAGGATGCAACTGCCGGGGCAGCTGCAATTGCAGGTGAGGGAGTAAGAATTGCCACCCTTGCCCAAGATAATGCATTTGGTCGTGACGGCGTGAGTGCGTTTAAAAATACTGCAGAAGAGCTTGGTGCAGAGGTTCTTCACGAAGAATATGCAGACCCGGCTGGGGTGGATTTTGCTTCAAATATTCAGCGAGTTATTAATGCAGATCCTGACTACTTGTTTGTTATTTGGGCAGGAGCAAACAATCCATGGGGGCAAATTGCTGATATGGGTGTACAACAGCGTGGAATTCAAATCTCCACAGGAGCACCTGACATCGCAGCCTTACGCACAATGGGAGCGGTTGTCGGGATGGAAGGCTTTACAGTATATCATCACAGTCTTCCGGATAACGAAGTGAATGATTGGTTAGTTGAAACACACCAAGAGCGCTATAACGGCGAGATGCCGGATCTATTTACACCAGGTGGATTTTCAGCGGCGATGGCTATTGTGCAAGCGCTTGAGGAGACTGGTGGAGATACAGATACAGACTTGCTCATTTCTACCATGGAAGGCATGACATTTAATACGCCGAAGGGAGAAATGACGTTTAGAGAAGAAGATCATCAAGCCCTTCAGTCTATGTATTCGATTACGCTAGAAGAATCACCTGAATATGACTATCCAGTACCTGTTCTTTCTCGTGAACTAACACCAGAAGAAACAGCGCCGCCTATCAATAATTAATGACTATAGAGTACTATCAGATTTTTTGATAGTACTCTCTTTAAAAAAGGAGGAGAAAGGATGTCAACAATATTAGAAACAAAAGGATTGACGATTGCGTTTGGCGGCCATGTTGCCGTAAACGATGTCACAATTGCGATAGAGCGTAATCAGTTGAAATCAATTATCGGCCCGAATGGGGCAGGGAAAACTACCTTTTTTAACATGTTGAGTGGTCAGCTAAAGCCAACAAAGGGGGAGGTCATCTTTAATGGAAAGGAGATTACAAACCTTTCTGCCACTGAACGAACTAGACTTGGAATTGGAAGGTCTTTTCAAATCACAAATGTATTTCCGAATTTAACATGCTATGAAAATGTACGGTTAGCTGTTCAGTCACAGCAAGGTATCCGTTACAATATCTTCTCTCATTTTTCGAAATACAAACACATTGAAAAGCGGGCATTGGAGCTGCTAGATGTAGTTCTTCTTAAAGATAAGACAGAAGAGCTAGCTGTAAATTTGGCTCATGGTGAAAAAAGAAAACTTGAAATAGCGATGCTGTTAGCGCTTGAGACTGAATTGCTTCTATTAGATGAACCGACTGCTGGCATGTCGTTAGAAGAGGTTCCGATGATTCTTGATGTAATTAAATCAATTCGTGATCAACGCAGTCGAACAATATTGTTAATTGAGCACAAAATGGATATGGTGCTTGATCTCTCAGATAGCTTGATGGTGCTGTTTCACGGAGAATTACTTGCTGATGGTAAACCAGAAGAGATTATGAATAATGAGCAGGTGCAGTCAGCTTACTTAGGAGGTATGCAGCATGACGCTTCTTAAGGTGGATCATATTCATACGTATATCGAGCAATATCATATTTTGCAGGGAGTATCTTTTGAGGTGCAGCCAGGTGAGGTTACGGTGTTGCTCGGTCGAAATGGAGCAGGGAAAACAACAACGCTTCGCTCAATCATGGGATTAAACCCTGTTCGTGAAGGGGCCATTACGTATAAAGGCAAGGAGATTCATAAGCTGCCAACCTATGAAATAGCTAATTTGGGAATCGGCTATGTTCCAGAGGATCAAGGTATTTTTGGTGGGTTAACGGTCGAAGAAAATATGAATGTAGCGATGAAAAAGAAAGACGAAGCAACATTAGCGAGCATGAATTACATCATAGATTTGTTCCCGGATTTAAAGAAATTCTGGAAAAAGCAAGGCGGGCACCTTTCAGGCGGACAAAAACAAATGCTTTCCATTGCTAGAGCATATGTGAACAACAATGAATTACTAATCATTGATGAGCCAAGTAAGGGGCTTGCACCCATTATTGTTGAAAAAGTAATGGAATCAATTAATGAAATGAAAGATAAAACGACGGTGGTCCTCGTTGAACAGAACTTTATGATGGCAAGTACAATCGGAGATCGATTTTATATTATTGATGATGGGCTTTCGGTGCATAAAGGTGAAATGGAGGAGCTTAGTCGCGATGAAGAGTTAAAACGTAAATATTTAGGTATAGCCTAAAAGGAGTGATATAGGTGGAGACGATTGCAAATATAACAATTAATGGGTTGGCAACAGGCATGCTGATTTTTCTCTTAGCAGCAGGTTTAACGCTCATCTTTGGATTAATGGATGTATTAAATTTTGCCCATGGTGCTTTGTTTTTATGGGGAGCCTATGCTGGAATTTGGGCCTATACAACTACAGGAAGCTTTTTAGCAGGAATCTTAGCAGCATTGGTCATTGGAATGGTGCTTGGATACTTACTCGAACGTTTTATCATCAAGCCTGTGTATGGAAATCATATTCAACAATTACTGATTACCTTAGGGGCGATGCTCGTCTTGAGTGAGGTCGTGAAAGTATTCTGGGGACCTAACATATTGCAAGCTCAGGCACCGCTTTGGCTTCAAGGTAGCTGGGAAATTGGAGGGCTTTACTTAATTAAATACCGATTGTTTATCATTGCTGTAGGATTGATCGTATTTCTCGGGTTGCTTTTCTTATTAAACCGAACAAAGATTGGTCTCATTGTGCGAGCAGGAGTTATGGATAAAGAAATGGTTCAATCTCTTGGAATTAATATTCGTAAAGTATTCTTATTTGTTTTTATGCTTGGTGCTGCAATGGCAGGATTAGCTGGAGTTTTATTTGGTCCTTATTCAGGGGTTATTTATGCAGAAATTGGATTAGAATACGGAATTTTAGCCTTTATTGTTGTTGTCATCGGTGGAATGGGCAGTGTGCTTGGTTCGATGGTTGCGGCGATTATTGTCGGTTTGCTCGGCGCTTATGCTGGATACTACGCACCGGATATTGCGCTTGCTGTTAACTTTTTAATCATGCTTGCCGTTTTAATTTTTAAACCATCTGGAATTATGGGCATGAAGGAGGCGGTTCGATGAAAAGCCTCCAAAAACTCTCTCGCTTCAAACTAACTTTACTTGTTTTAGCTATAGGTTTAGCTATATTTCCATTTGTGAGTGATTCGCGTACAGCACTAATTATGCTCACTCAAATTTTTATTTTTGCTGTTTTTGCGATGAGCTATGACATCTTACTCGGATACACTGGCATTGTTTCATTTGGTCATGCGATGTTCTTTGGAATAGGTGCCTATACAGTCGCTATCTGCTTGAAAATGTTTGGCTCTACAATGCCCGCTTTTTTCGTAGCGATAGTGCTTACACTGATTTTTACAGGGGTAGTAAGTTATCTGGTTGGTATTCTCACGCTCAGATTAAAAAGTCACTTTTTTGCAATGCTAACGCTTGCAGTATCTAGTTTGTTTTTAGTCACAGCTGAGAAATGGCGTTCTCTTACAATGGGAAACGATGGCTTTACATTCGTTGTACCAGAGCTTTTCAGGGACCGGGTTTCCTTTTATTTAATCGCCCTTGTTCTGTTAGTCGGTACGTATATCTTCCTTGATCGCTTCACTCAATCCCCGATGGGAAAGGTATTACAGGCCATTCGTGAAAATGAGCCTCGTGTCGAATCACTTGGTTTTAAAGTGATGCACTATAAAGTTATTGCCAATGTTGTAGCTGGAATGGTTGCTGGGCTGGCTGGAATCCTATATGCAATGAGCTTACGTTTTGTTAATACAGCTGTATTATCTGTTGAGCTCTCGCTTGATGTGTTGTTAATTACCATAATTGGCGGGGTCGGTACACTATTTGGCTCCGTAGTGGGGGCAGCAATTATTGAGCTTGCTCGTCATGGATTAATGGACTTAGCAAAAGTACATTGGATTTTTGAGCGTTGGGTCATTTTATTTGGCATAATCTTCATTTTAGTAGTTATGTTTTTCCCAAAAGGGATTGTTGGAACGACGAAGCATTGGTGGGATAAACGCCAATATAAAAAGAAAGAAAAGCTCAGAAAAGAAATGGAAGCTGGTGCGGTAAAAGATACCTTTAGCTAAGGGAGCAGTGATAGTGATGGAAGAAGTCCTTGACCAAGTTGTTTCGTCCTTTATTTTACGTGTCCACCCGCATGATACGATGCGGATAAAGATTAAGCATGTTCAAACAGAAGAAGAATACGTTTGCGCTAGTTTAGAAGAGGCAATGGATTATATTAAGCAGGTGATGCACCTATGAATCTAGAAGTAGAGAAGGTAGGAATTATAGCGACAGGTATTTATTTACCGGAAGAAAGAATGACTGCATCAGAACTAGCAGCAGCTGCCAACTTACCGATTGGAATTGTTCAAGAAAAGCTTGGGATCGTTCAAAAAACAATTCCTGGTATAAACGATCACACATGCCAAATGGGGATCTGGGCGGCCGAAAAAGCTTTACAAAAAGCACAAATCAATGCTGCTGATATAGATATCATTATTTACATTGGTGAAGAGCATAAAGAGTATCCGCTCTGGACGGCTGCGATTAAGCTTCAGGAGAGTATTGGTGCAATCAATGCATGGGCATTTGATGTAGCCTTACGCTGCGGGACGACAATTATGGCGCTGAACCTTGCTAAATCTTTAATGAAGTCAGATGACACAGTAAGAACCGTATTGCTTGCTGGAGGCTACAGAAATGTAGATTTTATCGATTATGCGAATCCAAGAACTCGTTTCATGTATAATCTTGCAGCTGGGGGCGGAGCTATTGTATTAAAAAAGGGTGCTCATAGACACCGTCTGCTTGAAACAAAACTTATAACAGACGGCGCCTTTTCTGAGGACGTAGTTGTACCAGCGGGCGGGACTAAACAGCCGCTGTCACCAGCAGTACTGGAGCAAAAGCAGAACTATTTAGATGTTATCGATCCTGTAAGTATGAAGGAGAGATTAGCGGAGAATTCAATGGCTAATTTTATTACTGTCATTAAATCGTCCCTTGAAAAAAGCGGTTATTCTGTTGGCGATATCGACTACGTTGCGATGCTTCATATGAAAAAATCTGCCCATGACTATATCCTAAACGAACTAGGCTTAACTCAAGAGCAATCGATTTACTTGGACCATTACGGACATCTGGGTCAGATCGATCAAATTCTATCCTTAGAATTAGCCGAAAAAGCCGGCATGCTTAAGAGTGGAGATATTGTTGTTCTTGTTAGTGCTGGTATCGGTTATGCATGGGGAGCTACGACTATCATTTGGGATGAAGGGAAGGTGGGTAAACATGAACATTCAGCTTAAATATGTTGACTTAAACAATGGAGAACGGCTTGCATATCGAGAACGAGAAGGGGGAACTGATGTTGTTGTCCTTTTGCATGGCAATATGACGTCTTCATTGCACTGGGATCTCCTCTTAGAAAGTCTTGATCCAACCTTTAAAGTGTATGCCATTGATATGCGAGGTTTTGGAGAGTCGACCTATCATAGAGCAGTTGATTCAATTGAAGATTTTGCTGAAGACATTCGAGAAGTTCTCTCAAAGCTAGAAATAGCTTCCTGTGATTTAATCGGTTGGTCAACAGGTGGCGCAGTCGCTCTTCAGGTAGCAGCCAGAGAGGAAAAGCAGGTACGGCGTGTCGTATTGCTCGCCTCTGCCTCTACAAGGGGCTATCCATATTATCAACAGATAGAAGAAAGTCGTCTCGAGCGGTTGGAGACGAAGGAAGCGATAGCGGCTGATCCGGTAAGGACGATTCCAATTGAAGAGGCCTACTTAACACGTAATACCGTTTTACTTAAGCAAATATGGGATTCCTTAATTTATACAAAGAATCAGCCGAGTGAAGAACGCTATCAGAAATATATTGATGACATGTGTACTCAAAAAAATTTAGCAGATGTATATTATGCACTTAATACATTTAATATGAGTGAACATCATAATGGATTGGTAGAGGGCAGTGGAGAAGTAAATAATATCTCCCAGTCCGTACTGATTTTATGGGGTGAGCATGATTTAGTCATTTCTGAAGTGATGACTCAAGAATTAATAGAAGATTTGGGAGAGCGAGCATATTATGTAAGATTAAAAGATTGCGGACACTCTCCGCTCATTGATGATTTAGCACAAGTAACAAAGGTTATGGAAGATTTTCTAAAAAAGAAGGAAACGAGCCTCTTTTCGGTTTAAACGAAAAGGGGTTTTTTGTTACTAGACTGTTACGTCCATTTTATACACTGAACCTAAGCGAAGAAAGCAGAGGAGGAGTGTAAATGAGTTGGGAGCAGGATTGGTTATGCAAAAGAGCACAGCTTACCCCTTGGAATATTGCTATTATTGATGGAAGCACGAAAGAACGATGGACATATCAGGAGTTAAATGAACGAGCCGAGCGATTAGCTGGAATGTTGCAGCAGCGTGGCATTAAAAAGGGGGACAGGATCGCTTTACTTTCACCAAACCATATTAGTTATTTTGATTTACTATTTGCCGCTACAAAGCTTGGAGCTATTTTTGTTCCGTTGAACTGGCGTCTTTCATCCACCGAGCTGGCTTATATTTTTTCTGATTGTGAGCCGAGCTTAGTTTTTGTTGATGAAATCTTCATCTCATTAGTTGATGGGGGGGTTCCGAGTGTACAGTTAAACCAAGAATATAAAGAATGGATTGCAAAAGCCGCTCCTTGTAAAAAGGAGGAGATATCCGACTCTGACCCGCTGCTCTTAATTTACACAGGGGGGACAACAGGTTTACCAAAGGGAGTCGTATTAACTCATC
The DNA here is from genome assembly GCF_000005825.2 of Alkalihalophilus pseudofirmus OF4. GTDB lineage: Bacteria > Bacillota > Bacilli > Bacillales > Bacillaceae_D > Alkalihalophilus > Alkalihalophilus pseudofirmus. The sequence continues at coordinate 3,068,801 of NC_013791.2, read as the reverse complement.
AATCTGTTTTTTTTAATATGATCAATACTATTACAAGCTGGGGCTTAACGAGCGATGACAAAACGATAACGAGCTTGCCGATGTTTCATACAGGAGGGTTGAACGCCCTATCCTTACCTATCCTTCACATAGGGGGCACCGTGATATTATCAGACCAGTTTGATGGCGAGAAAACGATTCAATTAATTGAAGAATTCCAATGTACCGTTATTTTACTTGTCCCGACGATGTATCATCTCCTCATCAAAGCACCGAGCTTTAAAGAGGCTACGTTTCGTTCAGTGCATACCTTTCTTTCTGGGGGTGCCCCTTGCTCCTATGTCATATATAAAGCGTTTCAAAAAAAAGGGCTTGCCTTTAAGGAAGGATACGGACTAACAGAGGCTGGCCCGAATAACTTTTTCATCGACCCAAGCGAAGCTGTTTCAAAACGAGGATCCGTTGGAAAACCGATGCTTTATAATGAGGTGAAAATCATCAAAGAAAATGGAGAAGAGGCTGACCATGATGAGGTTGGTGAAATATGCATCCGTGGTCTTCATGTCTTTGATTCATACTGGCAAAAGCCTGAGATAACCACTAATACAGTAATAAATGGTTGGCTTCACACTGGTGATTTAGGTAGAAGAGACAAGGAAGGCTATTTTTACATTGTTGGACGAAAGAAAGATATGATTATTACCGGAGGAGAAAATGTTTATCCCCTAGAAGTTGAACATGTTCTAAACGAGCACCCGGCTGTTTCTGAAGCAGCAGTCGTTGGACTCGCTGATGAAAAGTGGGGCGAGGTAGTGAGTGCGTTTATTGTAGTAAAGAAAAACTTTACGCTGTCAGAAGAGGAACTGCTGGCTCATTGCCAACGAACATTAGGGCGATACAAAATTCCGAAGCGAATAACTTTTGTTGAGGAATTACCAAAAACACCAGTAGGGAAGGTGGATAAGAAGAAGTTGTTTACAGAGGCAGTATAAAAAAAGGTTCTCTTACAAACTCATGAAAATTCAAACATTGTGGCTTTAAAGCAGTCACAGTGTTTTTTTATGGCCTATTAACTTTTAAGAAAATACTAGGCGGCTTGAAAAAAGATTTCACATAATGGATAGAGTGAACGCCTCGCAAAAACACAGAGTGTTTAGAGTGTGAATTGTGATAAAATAAAGAAGAATGAATCAAAGGAGGGGTTTCCTGTGGAGAATTTAGAAAGAGATGGCATGAAGATGACTTGGTTAAACGGGGGAGTAACCCATATGGATGGCGGTGCGATGTTTGGTGTTGTACCTAAACCATTATGGAGCCGTAAATACCCGCATAATGAAAACAATCAAATTGAACTTCGAACAGATCCGATTTTAATACAAAAGGATGGGAAAAACATTCTGATGGAATCAGGAATTGGGAACGGTCGTTTTTCAGATAAGCAAAAGCGAAATTATGGAATTAAAGAAGAGTCCTCTATTGAACGTAATTTACAAGAGTTAGGTATGACGACAGCTGATATTGATATTGTTATGATGACACATATGCATTTTGATCATGCATCTGGCCTAGCAAAGGAAGAGGACGGACAATGGGTGCCTACTTTTGAGAACGCTGTCATTTATACTTCAGAAATAGAATGGAATGAAATGAAAAATCCAAATGTGCGCTCTCAAAATACATATTGGGAACAAAATTGGAAGCCGATTGAATATCAGGTAAAGACGTTCAAGGAAGAAATTGAGCCAATCCCGGGAGTGAAATTAGTCCATACAGGCGGTCATAGTGATGGACATTGTATCTTGGTGTTAGAACATGGTGGGGAGACATTTATTCACTTAGCAGATATTATGCCGACTCATGCTCATGCCAATCCTCTTTGGGTGCTCGCTTACGATGATTTTCCAATGGATTCTATTTTCAATAAACAGAAATGGCAAACGTACGGTAAAGAAAAAGACGCGTGGTATTTGTTCTACCATGATTATAAATATCGTGCGGTAAAGTGGAATGAAAACGGAGAAATAGTCGAGTCAATTGAACGTGAGCAATACGTTTATTCAAGCTGATAAATAGAGGCTGGGACAAAAGCAAGTGTTTATCTGATGAGGGAACAATAAGCAAATGCAGCGTAGTATATTTCAGGAGCGTGTATACGCATTACCCACATTTTGTTCAGCCTTCTCATTCGTTACACACCTAGTCCCAGCCTCATTCTTTAATTTATGCTGCTTTTAACTCGAGTAACGTACCAGTCTTAGTATCAGCTAGAAATTCGAATTGTACTGTACCCGATTCAGTTGTCGTAGAAATACCTCCACGATATACCTCCACACGTACATTTTCTCTTTCTACTGTTTCAGGAATCATATGAATCCAAGATCCTGATATAGCATGAGTAGACGAAACGGTTTTCTTCACTTCTTTTAATGCTTTCTCAGGTGATACTTTTTCTGCTTCAAGGCTTGGACGTAGGAAGTACCCTGCAACAACGCCAATGCCGACTCCTAATGCAAAACGTTTTATACTCATCATGATCATCCTTTCACACTTACGTTAGATTTGTCAGGTGATATTCAGGAAGCATTAACTTTTTCAAAACAACTAAGACTAGATATAGTATACAGAAACTTTCTGTCGTTTTCCAATTTAAATAAGATGAGTCATTGTTTATTCATTTTTTTAAAAGAAGGTTTTATTTAGGCAAAGTAGCAATTGCTAGAGGATTCAGATAAAATAAATATGTACATATATTTTTCGGGAATCGAAAGGAGCTTGTCATGAATCAAGAAACGCTTACTATGTTTAAAACGTTAACAGAATTACAAGGAGCCCCTGGATTTGAACACGACGTTCGAAAGTTTGTCCGAGGAGAGCTTGAGAAATACTCTGATGAAATTGTACAAGATCGTCTAGGAAGTATTTTTGGTGTGAAGAAGGGAGCCGCGGAAGGCCCTACGGTTATGGTAGCTGGTCATATGGATGAAGTTGGCTTTATGGTGACATCTATTAATGAAAAGGGATTAATTCGCTTTCAAACATTAGGTGGCTGGTGGAGCCAAGTGCTGCTTGCTCAACGAGTTCAGATTATGACTGATGCCGGTCCGGTTATCGGAGTCATAGGTTCAACTCCGCCTCATCTTCTAGAAGAATCTCAACGTAAGAAGCCGATGGAAATTAAACATATGTATATTGACATTGGCGCAGATGATAAAGAAGACGCTAAGAAAATCGGCATTAAGCCTGGACAGCAAATTGTACCGGTTTGCCCGTTTACACCTATGGCAAATGATAAAAAAATCTTAGCAAAAGCATGGGATAATCGTTACGGGGTAGGGCTTTCCATTGAGCTTTTAAAAGAATTACAAAATGAAAAGCTTCCTAATACGCTTTATTCAGGAGCTACCGTTCAAGAAGAGGTTGGACTAAGAGGAGCTCAAACTTCTGCTCAAATGATAAAGCCTGATATTTTCTATGCGCTAGATGCGAGTCCAGCAAACGATGCTACAGGCGGAAAAGATGCCTTTGGTCACCTTGGAGAAGGAGCGCTTCTTCGTATTCTAGATCGTACGATGGTGACTCACCGCGGCATGCGTGAATTTATTTTAGATACTGCTGAAACACATAATATTCCATACCAATATTTCATCTCGCAAGGTGGTACGGATGCAGGACGTGTGCATATGTCAGGGGACGGGGTACCTTCAGCGGTAATTGGTATTTGTTCTCGTTACATTCATACAGCAGCTTCCATTATTCATATTGATGATTATGCAGCGGCAAAAGAGTTAATTGTAAAATTAGTGAAGAATACAGATCAGAACACATTAGAACAAATAAGAAAAGGCGTTTAAACGTTTACTGGTAATAGGAATTATGGAGGTCAGCGGAAAAAATGAAGCTAGCAATAGGTACAAAAAATCCCGCTAAAGTGCATGCTGTAATGGATACTCTTATTCGTGAGCCATTGGAATTCATTAGTATTGATGCCCCGTCCGGTGTGTCAGCTCAACCATTCTCTGAAGAAGAGACCTTGGAAGGTGCCATTAATCGAGCGAAATTTGCCTTAAGTGCAGCAGGCTCAAACATAGCTGTTGGACTTGAAGGAGGGGTTTGTGAAACCCCTAATGGGATCATGCTATGTAATTGGGGAGCGTTAACGGATCATTTGGGGGGAGTTTGGATTGCCAGTGGGGCCAAAATTCCATTGCCTTCTAATGTTGAGCGAAAATTAAAAGAAGGTTATGAGCTTGGTGTGATTATGAGTGAGCTCATGCAAGATCCTCATATCCGCCACAAAGAAGGTGCAGTTGGAGTCTTTACTTCCGGTATGCTGACTCGTAAGGAAATGTTTAGCCACATTGTACGGATGCTTTACGGTCAATATCAATTTGACAGACCTTCATACAGCCATTAATAGAAAAAAAGCATTAGTGTCCTTGAGAAATGGACCTAATGCTTTTTTATGCTTTCAATAGATTTCATTTATTCTTCTTCAAACACATAAGAGAGAGCTTGTATCGCTTGTTCAGGAGTCTCAACGACAACTTGTGCTTTATTTGCTAATTCTTTAAGCGGATGATGCAGCTTTTCTGGTCGAATGAGGATTAATGGTTTTTGCAAGGCAATGGCTGTGGCAGCATCCATGGCACTGTTCCATTGTTTGTACGTCTCTCCGAATAAGGCGATAACGACATCGGCTTTTTGAAGAAGAATTTGAGTACGTAAATTATTAATACTTGAAGCAGCTTCATCTTTTAGGATGCTAGTAGGCATTGTACCCAAGATCTCTTCTCCAATATCATCAGACCGATCATGATTTTCCATCGGTCCTGTAAAATGAAGAGGTAGATTTCGATTTTTGGCAGCCTCTTTCAGGTCTTGTCTCCATGAGCTATGAATTTCTCCTGCTAAATATACGTTTAGTTCCACAATCATCTCTCCTTTACTATTTTTTCCCTTTCTATTATAAAGCAAGAACTCTTTGGAGACGAATAATAGGACAAGATTCATTGGTGATCTGTCTTGTCACATGTAAAGGTTGCGGTTATGATAGGAAAGAAATGATTTAAATGTTATGAGAGAGTAGGAGAGGGCATGCAGAATTTCTTAAAAAGAAAAGGCATTGAATTACATTGGAAAACCTATGTCATTACAGGATTAAGTCATATGGCCTTAGGGCTGTTCGCTTCATTAATTATAGGTTTGATTATTCGTACAGTGGGTGAGCAAACTGGATTAGAATTTTTAATAGAAATTGGAGCGCTTGCTATGAGTCTTACCGGCCCGGCCATTGGTGCAGCTGTAGCCTATGGGTTAGGTGCTCCGCGGCTTGTATTATTTGCTGCTCTAATCAGCGGCGCGGCTGGTTTCCAGCTAGGAGGACCAGCTGGAAGTTTTGTTGCTGCAGTGATCGCTACTGAACTCGGAAAAATGGTGTCAGGAGAGACAAAAATAGATATTATTATCACTCCGCTAGTGACGATTTTGTCTGGTTTTACGATAGCTAGTCTGATTGGCCCTGGGATCGATGCAGGGATGACACAGCTTGGCAGTTTGATTATGTGGGCCACAGAACAACAGCCGATTTTAATGGGGATCATTATTGCCACCTTGATGGGGCTTGCGCTCACAGCACCTATTTCAAGTGCAGCGCTCGCTATCATGCTTGGGTTAGAAGGAATTGCTGCAGGTGCCGCGACAGTAGGGTGTGCAGCTCAAATGGTCGGCTTTGCGGTAAGCAGCTACAGGGAAAATCGCTGGTCTGGATTAATTGCGTTGGGTCTAGGAACATCGATGCTCCAAATAGCCAATATCGTTAGACATCCTCTCATTCTTATTCCTCCAACGGTAGCAGGGGCCATCTTAGCACCGTTCGCTACTACGATGTTTGGGCTAACGAATAATCCAGCTGGAGCTGGAATGGGAACAAGCGGATTAGTAGGGCCGATTATGACATTTACCGATATGGGGTTCAGCTATCAAACGGCTTTGTCAGTTGGGCTTCTATATTTTATTTTACCTGCTTTAATAAGTTTAGGTATTTCTGAATGGATGAGAAAGGCAGGATATATTAAAATGGGAGAGATGAAGATAGAACAATCATAAAGGGGAATGAGAATAATGGAGAAATTAACAAGTGTAGAACAATTTAACAAGCTGGCTGAAAATGAAACGGTCGTATTTATGTTTTCAGCAGACTGGTGTCCTGACTGCCGGGTGATCGAACCTATTTTACCTAGAATTGAAGCGGACTTCCCTTCGTTTTCTTTTTACTATGTAGACCGTGATGAGTTTATTGATCTATGTCAAGAACACATGGTGATGGGCATCCCAAGCTTCTTAGCCTTTTCAAATGGAAAAGAAGTAGATCGTTTTGTAAGCAAGGATCGTAAAACAGAAGAAGAAATTATTGAGTTCTTAACTAGAGCAGAAGCTAACAGCTATTAATCGGCAGGGAGTATCCGCATCATGTGATGTGGATACTCCTTTTTTATATCGGTCTCGTATTTCAATCATTGGATAGCCATTCTTAGAAATGGTACACTGTAAGGTATGAAGGAGAGTGTATGCAATGGAACTTCGTGAATTTAGAAAAATGGTAGAAGAAAAATTAGAACGTGATGATCGCAGCATCACATACAATCATAAAGAGTCAACCTTACGTATTACAAATAGTAAGACGAATAAAGGAGTAACCCTTTCTTTAAAGCCTTTATTAGCAAAATGGGAAAGAGAAGAGTATGATTCCATTGATGAGGTCATCCGCTATATTGAAGTTGGCCTTGCAACGATGGATAAACGACCTTCTCTAAAAGGGAATGAAAATAAAATATTCCCTGTTATCAGGTCAACTTCTTTCCCTGATGAGACCAAAGACGGCATACCGTTGCTATTTGAGGAACATACAGCAGAGACTCGTGTCTATTATGCTATAGATCTAGGGGAAGCCTATACATTGATTGATGAGGAAATGGTACGTGAGTCAGGTCTGACGGCTGAAAAAATAAGAGAAATGTCACGCTTCAATCTTCGGTCGCTGCCACAGCCGATGAAAGAAGATGTGGTTGCAGGAAATACCTTCTATTTCTTACGTGCAAAGGATGGGTACGATGCAAGCCGAGTTCTTGATCCATCACTCCTAGAGAAAATGGCGAAAAAAGTGACAGGTCAATTGGCCGTTGCAATTCCTCACCAAGATGTTTTAATTATGGCAGACATTCAAAATGACAGCGGGTATGATGTACTCGCGCAGATCGCTCTTCAGTTTTTTGGAGAAGGAAGAGTGCCGGTAACCGCGCTGCCTTTCATGTATGAGGACGGAGAACTAGAACCTACTTTCATTCTAGCTCAGAAAAAACCAAAGCAGCCATAATCACCAAAAGAATGATTATGGTACAATCAGGTAGTAATACGCTAATAGCTGATGAAGCCATATGAAGCCGGATTTGCCTTTTTTGTGATCGGCTGATACGAATAAACAGAACCACTAGAGCTAACTAGTGGTTTTTTCTACTCATATATGAAAGGGCTATTTTTAGAACGAATGATAGTCAGTTAAATAGTCATAAAAATGGTGAAACATTAGAAAGAGAGTGAGTGAGGAGTATGGATACATTAAAGCAATGGATTAAAAAGATCCAAGGGGCTTTATCTGGCGGGGAAGAAACGGATAATACTTCTATTAAAAGTCACAAACAAACAACAGAGGATCATCCATCCCAAGCAGCCCAAAACAGTAAGAGGTCTTTTGGCTACATAGAAAGCGGGCAGCGCGAAAGTGAACCACGGATGGTCTACCAATATCCTAAGCCTGGTAAATTTCGTTTTCCTCTTATAGAAGATGAGAATCAAGAGCGGGAACGTTCAGTTAGTGAAACTGAACACAGTCCAAGAAAGACATTTAGACAGGCAGAACAAGAACAGCCTGAAAATAAACGTACCAGAAGAACAGAACGAGTAAGCCAAGAGAGACATAAGCCGTCACAAATAAAAGTAGATAAGAAAATTGAAGAAAAAGCAATGGAGCGAACCCAAGGAAATTCTCAGGGGAATACTCAAGGTTATACTCCCAGTTTTCCTCAATCAAAGAAGGAGTTCAAACCCACTTCTATACCATCTCCGGTGTATGGATTTAAAGAAAGAAAGAAAAACATGCTTGAAGATGAATCTTTATTATCTTCTCTTCCTGGGTACGGGAAAGTCATTGAGCCAAAACGTCCAAGTGTAACGATGGAAAAACAGCTCGAAGTATTTCTAAAAGCTGAAAACCTGAGGAATAGTCAAGTTGCAGCAACTGTACTAGATCAAATTGCAGAAAAGTCCTCTGAATCAACAACACAAGATGATTCTGCTACTGAAAAGTCAACTATACTTGATTCTATACCTGAAAAAGTCGATGTCCACGTAAGAAACGACCTCCTTTCTATAGAGGATGACGATGCTGAAACAGTAAATGAAGCAATAACCCAAACAGTGAATGAACCCGTAGATGAACAAATACCTGAACATAATCTTCAATCAGATCCATCTGATGTTCAAAAAACAGCCACTGATTTCAAAGAGGACTTACCACACGTTGAAGAGAAACCAGTAGAGAGCCCGTTTCAGGAAACTGTTGAACCAGCATCTGTTGTTGAAACGATAGAGGAAGATAAGGATGACGAGGCAGAGGCATTTAAAACGGATACCGCGGACGAAGTAATTTCGTCATCACAAGTCACAGAGCCAGTGGAACAAAATGAAGTAAGTTACGAAAATGTACCAAATCAGATCGAAACTATCCAAACTGAAGAAAGTATTCAGAACAGCCTAGATGAAGAAGTTATCGTAGAAAAGAAGACAGAGGTTAAGAGCGATCAAGCAGCTGCTAGGAGTAAACCAAAAGAGAGCATTCCTTTTAATGTGATGATGCTTCCTCAGGATAAAAAGCCTCAAAAAGTCCAGCCGCAGCAAGTTACAGTGCAAAGTGAATATAATCATCCGAGTATCCAGCTGTTAAAATATCCTCAGCATCAAGAGGAGCAGGATAGTGAATGGTTACAAGAACAAGCAGAAATTCTTGAAGAAACTCTACTAAGCTTCAACGTAGATGCAAAGGTTGTTAATGTCACAAAAGGACCTTCTGTAACAAGGTATGAAATTCAACCGGCGCGTGGAGTCAAAGTAAATAAAGTAACAAGTTTAACAGATGATATGAAGCTGGCTTTAGCAGCGAAGGACATTCGAATTGAAGCCCCTATTCCTGGGAAGAACACGATTGGAATTGAAGTGCCTAATAAAGTATCGAAACCAGTCTTCTTAAGAGAAATTTTACGCCGGGATGTCTTCATCAAGCCGGAGTCACCTCTTACAGTCGCGCTCGGATTGGATATCTCAGGGCAGCCAATTGTGACAGACCTTCGTAAAATGCCTCATGGACTTGTTGCTGGGGCTACAGGTTCAGGAAAAAGTGTCTGTATTAACTCTGTTTTAATCAGCTTGCTTTATAAAGCGAATCCAGATGAGGTGAAATTATTATTAATTGATCCCAAAATGGTTGAACTAGCTCCGTATAATAAATTACCTCATCTTGTCACGCCAGTGATCACGGATGCAAAGCAAGCGACAGCTGCTTTAAAATGGGTAGTAGGGGAAATGGAAAGACGTTATGAGCTGTTCAGCCAGCAAGGAGTCAGAGACGTCACTCGTTATAATGAGCTTTATTCGGAATCAAAAGACAAGCCAGCTCTTCCTTATATGATCGTGGTTATTGATGAGCTTGCCGATTTAATGATGGTTTCACCGCAAGATGTAGAAGATTCCATTTGCCGGATTGCTCAAAAAGCAAGAGCTTGCGGGATTCACTTATTATTAGCGACACAACGTCCGTCAGTAGATGTTATTACGGGGCTGATAAAAGCAAATATTCCTACTCGTATTGCGTTCTCTGTCTCTTCACAAACAGATTCAAGAACGATTTTAGATATGAGCGGGGCTGAGCGTTTATTAGGAAGAGGAGATATGTTATTCCATGAAAACGGGGCTCCAAAGCCTGTACGGGTTCAAGGTACATTTGTCTCTGATGAAGAAATAGAAGATGTATTAGCTTTTGTGAAAAAACAAAGAGAGCCAGAGTATCTTTTTGCGCCAGAACAGCTGAAAAAAATGCAAAGCAGCGCAGAACAAGATGATGACCTGCTAGAAGAAGCTTGTTATTTTGTGATTCAGCAAGGCGGAGCTTCTGCTTCAAGCTTACAACGAAGATTTAGAGTAGGGTATAATAGAGCGGCTAGATTAATAGATATGATGGAAGATATGGGTGTCATTAGTGAAGCAATGGGCAGCAAGCCAAGACATATTCTTGTTGACGAAATCGAGCTAGAAGAGAGGTTATACCCAAACAGGTAAGATAAATCCTTGCTTAACCTTGTATTCATCCTAAAGGTTATATATGATAAGTACGATAAGAGTTTCGATGCTAGTAAAATGCGGCTAGAATGATATAAGCTAGAACGAGATAAGCTAGATAGAGAGAGAAGATAACTATAGTTGGGTACAAGGAGTATAAGGGGCTATGAAAGAAATTGAATTGAAGATGCAAGGTGAAATTAAACGTTTAACAAATCAAACGTTTAAATTTGATGAACGCATTCATGAAGGCTGGTTTTCGGCGGTTTATTTTTTGAAAACGAGAGAGATAGTAGAAAAATACCATTCAGACAATATTGTAACGATGCAGTTTTTCCAAAAAGAACATGCTATTCTTTGCGGGACTGATGAGGTCATTGCATTAATTAAAACATTTGCTAAAAATGCAGATGAACTTGAAATCCGCTCTTTAAAGGACGGAGATAAAATTAAGCCGTTTGAAACGGTCTTAACAATCAAAGGCCCTTATCAAAACTTCGGTTATTTAGAAGGTATAATTGATGGGATTTTTGCTAGAAGAACATCTGTAGCAACTAATGTATATAATGTCGTAAAAGCAGCGAGAAAATCAGGTGTTCAAAAGCCAGTCATTTTTATGGGAGATCGAGACGATCATTTTACCCAGCAGTCGGGTGACGGCTATGCAGCTTATATCGGCGGATCAAAAGCTCAGGCGACTCATGCGATGAATGAGTGGTGGGGTAAACAAGGAATGGGGACTATGCCTCACGCTCTTATTCAACTGTTCAGAGGCGATGTAGTTGAGGCGACTAAAGCATATAAAGCAGAATTCCCAGAAGATGAATTAATGGCTTTAGTTGATTATAATAATGACGTGATAACGGATTCCCTAAAGGTAGCAAGGGAGTTTGGAGAAGAATTAAAGGGAGTCAGAGTTGATACATCTAGGACGATGGTCGACCAGTATTTCTGTAGAAACCCTGAGGTGATGGGGGCATTTGACCCGCGCGGAGCTAATCCAGTTCTATTATTTGCTCTTCGGGAAGCGTTAGATAAAGAAGGGTTTAACCACGTGAAAATTGTAGCCACCGGAGGATTTAATGCAGAGCGTATTGAGGCCTATGAAGAGCAAGGTGTACCTATTGATATTTACGGGGTCGGAGGAAGTTTGCTTAAGATACACATTGGTTTTACAGGAGACAATGTCTTGCTAAATGGGGAACATGAAGCGAAAGCCGGCAGGCGCTATCGCGACAATCCTAGATTAGAACTTGTCGATTAACGGTTAGGTGACCCGCTAATTGAGTGGGTCACTTTTTTTAGGAATAAATCATGGTTTTAATAATTGGTAATAATTTAAGTACTCGTCAAAAATGAGGAATTCGTGCTGCGGAACAAGTCGAATTGGTGATTGCTCGTATTTCTGCTATAATCATAACGTGAATCGTAAAAGGTGAAATGGATTTACATAAACCCAACACTTACACATGACTTGGACGCGGTTTGAAACCATGAGGAATTTGGAGGTCCAACTATGACTAAATATCATTTTATTGGAATTAAAGGATCGGGGATGAGTGCATTAGCACAAATTCTCCATGATATGAAGAAGAACGTGCAAGGATCTGACGTTGCGAAACAATTTTTTACTCAGCGCCCGTTAGAACAAAAAGGCATCTCTTTATTAGAATTTAACAGAGATAATATCGAAGAAGATCAGCATGTTATCGTTTCAGCAGCTTACGGGGAAGACCACGAGGAAGTTGCTCGTGCTAAGGAAATCGGTATTCCTGTTGATCAGTATCCACACTTTTTGGGGGACTTTATTCAACAGTTTACGAGCGTGGCTGTTACTGGCTGCCACGGCAAAACATCAACAACAGGGCTGTTATCTCATGTGTTAGGTTCAGCCTTCCCAACATCGTACCTTATTGGGGATGGAACAGGTAAAGGGGAGGAAGACTCAAAGTATTTCGTATTTGAAGCCTGTGAGTACCGCAGACACTTCCTTAACTACAAACCTGATTACTGTATCATGACGAATATTGATTTTGATCACCCTGATTATTTTAAAGACGTTGATGATGTGTTTGAAGCATTCAGTGAAATGGCAATGCAAGTTAAAAAAGCAATCGTAGCCTGTGGTGATGATCAATATTTACAAGGGATTCATGCGAATGTACCTGTTGTATTTTATGGATTTAGCGAGCAGAATGATTTCCAAGCAAGAAGTGTAGAAGTGACGGACAAAGGAACGAAATTTGATGTGTATGTTCGTAATAATTTATACGGAACATTTACTATTCCTGGCTATGGGAATCACAACGTGTTAAATGCTCTTGCAGTTATTGCATTATGCCATTATGAGAATGTACCTGCAGAAGTTCTTAAAGAACATCTAAAAACGTTCCAAGGGGTAAAGAGACGTTTTACGGAAAAGAAAGTCGGCAGCCAGATTTTAATTGATGATTACGCACATCATCCAACTGAAATTGCCGCAACAGTTGATTCTGCCAAAAAGAAATATCAGGACCATGAAGTAGTAGCTATTTTCCAGCCGCATACGTTTACCCGTACTAAAACATTTCTGAATGAATTTGCTGAGGCATTGAAGCTGGCAGATCATGTTTACCTGTGCGACATCTTTGGATCAGCTCGTGAACAAGCAGGATCGTTAACGATTCAAGATCTTCAGGAGCTCATTCCACAATCTCAATTAATCACTGAAGAAGACGTTGAAAGGTTAAAGGAACATCAAAACAGCACCTTGTTATTTATGGGGGCAGGAGACATTCAAAAATTCCAAAAAGCCTATGAGAATACGTTAAACTAAAAGGAACCCCCTGCATTTGCAGGGGGTTTTCTTGATTAATGTAACATATCCTCAGCTGTTAAAACGGCCTCAATACCGAGACGAGCTTCTTTTATAACCGAATCTCTCCATTCTGGGTCATCCGGATAAAACATTTCCTTAAATTCATTCATGATCCAATCGATATCTTCTTGTTTTTTTGCCCCTTCAAAATATAAATGATTTTCTAAGATAATCGTCTGAAATTCACGAAATTCAGCTTTCTTTCCGGTTCCAAACGTTCCAAATTCAAATAATGCCGAAAAAAGTTTCGTATCTGGATATTCTTCTTTTCTCACTCTATGAAAATGGTGAGTGGAATCTCCTTTTACTTTATCAGCAGAGAACGGAAGAATATTTTTCAGCTGATAGGTATCTTTTAGTTGTTCTTCACTGCGCCCATCAAGGTCTGATATAACCATAGTGATTTCATTAGCAGGGCCGAGTGCAGTATGCCAATCCATATGAACGACTCGTGCGAATGTCGATAAAAGCTTTTTTTGAATTTCTTTTAAATAAGCTGTATTGGGCTCTTCTTGTTTACCGCCGTAATAGACTCCTCGTTCAAATTCAAACTGCCCCATTCCTTTCGCTTTTTTAATGCCGCTGTAACCGGTAGTGACTAGAGCTTTACTTAATTGTGTGTACAGCTTTCGCTTTTCTTGTGTGAGGTCTGCTATTTTTCCATTTGGAAGGAACATCTCACTTTCTTTTGAATAATGATCATTGATGTCTTTTGGTACAGAATTTGGATCGTAGAGATAATTGCGATTAAGATCCACATTGTTTTCAGTGACTCTTCGGTAATTTCTCATCCCCCATGGATTTAGTGCATGAATAAGACATATGCCTGTTGTATGAGGGTCTATACGATCAAGGTATTCATTGATAAATAGATGAGTGCAAGCAGCACCAGCAAAGCCTTCGATTCCGTGTTCACCGATTGTAAAAAAGAGGACTTGTTTATTTTCAGTTAAGGCTTCTGCATAAATCATATCAATTGTATTATCAGCTTCATTACCAATTGGCTTAGTCGAAATCACAGCATTAGGCCACTTTTTCTTGATGGGGTCTAAATGTCCTCGGAATACCTCTCGAGATTGTTCATAAGTAGTTTTGAAATAATCTTGTTTGTCTATTGTCATTTGAATCGCACCCTTCATCTTTTTGTAGGGATGATTCCACGAACAAAATTTATTAAACATTGTATGTTTAGCTGTAACCATAAAAAGGAAGGAGTATAGCAATTTACATTTAGAAAGGTGTGGATTGGTAATGAAGGCTGTAACATTTCAAGCTAAAGACAAAATTGAAGTAAAAGAGATGGAGGCTCCAAGTATACAATCTGCTGATGATATGGTGATAAGAATTACAGCATCAGGTATTTGCGGATCCGACCTTCATTTGTATAAAACAGGGATTCCACTAGAAGAAGATTATATCATTGGACATGAGCCGATGGGGATTGTAGAAGAAGTGGGAGCAAATGTGAAAAGCTTGAAAAAAGGTGACAGGGTCGTGGTTCCATTTAATATTGGGTGCGGCACTTGCTTTTTCTGTCAAAACCAAATGGAAAGTCAATGTGATGAGTCCAATCCCCATAGTGATTCTGGCGGGTTATTCGGATTTTCTAAGATGTTTGGAAACTACCCAGGCGGCCAAGCAGAATATTTAAGAGTTCCCTATGCTGATTTCACTTCTTTTAAAGTGCCTGAAGACAGCGAATTAGATGATGAAAGTGTTCTCTTTTTATCCGATGTCATTCCTACTGCTTGGTGGAGTGTTGAGCCTGTTAAAGAAGGCGACACAGTTATTATTCTCGGCAGCGGGCCGATTGGATTAATGGCTCAGAAATTAGCTTGGTTAAAAGGAGCGAAACGAGTAATCGCAGTCGACCAAGTGGATCATCGCCTTGCTCATGCTAAGCGGACAAACCAAGTAGAGACCTTTAATTTTCGTGAAAACCCCGAAATAGGTGATTTATTAAATGAAGAAACAAATGGTGGTGCTGATATTGTCATTGATTGTGTTGGGATGGATGGCACTGTACCTCCTGGTGAAACATTCGGCTCAAAGGGCGATAATCAATTTGGAACGATCAGCCCTATTATTACTGCATCAAAAGCCGTTAGAAAGTTCGGACTGGTTCAGTTAACTGGTGTGTATGGAACAGAGGCGAATAACTTTCCACTCGGTGATTTCTTCTCAAGGAATGTATCTCTTAAAATGGGACAAGCACCCGTTATTCACATGATGCCAAAGCTTTATGAAATGGTGAAGCAGAAGAAGTTTGATCCTACAGACATTATTACGCATCGTATGAGTTTACAAGAAGCACCGAAAGCTTACGATATTTTTGACAAAAAAGAAGATGGTAACATTAAGGTAGTACTTAAACCATAAAAAAGAAGCTGCAGTGAGAAAAGCTGCAGCTTCATCATTTATTTTAAGTTTTCTGGGTTTAATGCTTCTAGCTCAGGGATTACAAAGCGTCCATCTTTACGAATAAGCACCTCATCAAAATAGATTTCTCCGCCGCCATATTCAGGGCGCTGAATATTGACAATGTCCCAATGAATAGAAGATTGGTTGCCGTTTGAAGCCTCTTCATAGCATTGACCTGGAGTGAAGTGGAAGCTTCCATCGATCTTTTCATCAAAAAGAATATCTTTCATTGGATGCTGAATATATGGGTTAACGCCTATAGCAAACTCACCAATATATCTAGCACCTTCATCTGTATCTAAAATACGATTAATACGGTCTGTATCATTTGCTTCTGCTTTTACAATTTTACCATTTTCAAACGTGAATTTAATCGATTCAAAAGTAAAACCTTGGTACGGTGATGGAGTATTATAACTAAGCGTACCATTCACTGAATCTCGAATGGGTGCAGTGTATACTTCACCATCAGGAATATTCATATGCCCTGCACATTTAATGGACGGGACCCCTTTAACAGAGAAAGTTAAGTCGGTACCAGGCCCTTTAATATGTACTCGGTCTGTTTTATCAAATAAAGCAACCAGAGAATCCATCGCTTTATCCATTTTGCTGTAATCTAAGTTGCATACGTTAAAATAAAAGTCTTCAAAAGCTTCTGTACTCGTATTAGCTAATTGAGCCATAGAGGAGCTTGGGTAACGAAGCACTACCCAGCGAGTTTTTGGAACGCGGATCTCACGGTGAACTTTTGTTCCGACTGTTTTTCCGTGAAGAGCCATCTTATCACTTGGAACATCAGAAAGTTCAGATATATTATCGCCTGCGCGCAGTCCGATATAAGCATCCATTTCACTCATCACTTGTGCTTCAAATGAAGCCATCATTTCAAGTTGTTCTTCACTTGCACCAAGAAGAAGCGAACGATCCACTTGGTGATCTTTTAAAAGGACAAATGGCAATGCGCCAACGTTATATGCTTCTTTAACAAGGGCTGTAACTAGTTCTTTTTGCAGGCCGAAATTCTCAATTAGAACCTTTTCGCCTTTTTGTAGATTCACTGAGTACTGAATTAAGTTTTTAGCTAACGTAGTAATTCGGGGATCTCTCATTGTTTTGCCTCCTTTATATACCTTATTATTGTATACGATAACAAGAAAACTTAATAGTAAGACAAGAATTAAAGGAGGAATTTCTAATATTTTATCGAATTACTATGTTATACCTTGTTTTATTTGGCGAGAATTAGGGTAATAGAAGGTATAAGGAGGTGGAAGCAAACATATGGAAAGTTTACTTTATATCAGTGCAATCATCGTAGCTATTGCTTTTGCCGTATTAGTTGGCTATATCGTTGTAACGCTTAAGTCTGCTAATCGAACACTCGATCATGTTGCAAATACAATGGCAGGACTTGAAAAGCAAGTGAATGGTATTACGAATGAAACTGAACTTCTTCTTAACAAAACAAACCGGCTTGCAGATGATATTCAACATAAAACGGAATCGTTGAATACAGTCTTTGCCTCAGTGAAGGAGTTAGGAGATTCTGTTCAACAGGTTAATCGTTCAATTCGCCATGTTTCCACAACAGTTTCAGAACAATCAGTTAAGCAGTCTGAACAGATTGCCAAAGCTGTCCAATGGGGAAATGTTGCAATTGACTTTTATACGAAATTTAAAGCTCGCAAAGCAAGTCAAGAACAATCATCTACACTACATAAGGAGGAGATTTAAGTGGGAGACATGAACACAAAAGATTTTCTAATTGGATCACTTGTAGGGGGAATTGTTGGAGCATCAACAGCCTTATTATTAGCACCTAAGTCTGGTAAGGAATTACGCGGTGACTTAAACGAACAAGCTACTATTGCTCGTGAGAAGACAAACCAATTCACCAATAATGCGTATGAAAAAGGAAACGAATGGGCTAATTATGCTAAAGAAAAATCAAACAACATTGCAAAAGTTGTTTCAGAGCAATCAGCTCAAGTGTCTGAAAAGGTTAAAGAAGTGACAAACAGCGTGCGCGGTGAAGCTGATGAGGTGAAACAATCAGCAGAAGAGCTGGCACAAGATCTTTCAGGTGACTTACAACAATCTGGAGAAGAGATTGCTGAAAGTGTAAAAAATGAAGTAGATGACATTCAAAATAAACTAGAAGAAGAAAAAGAAGCACAGCGTACTC
The DNA here is from genome assembly GCF_000005825.2 of Alkalihalophilus pseudofirmus OF4. Classification (GTDB taxonomy): domain Bacteria; phylum Bacillota; class Bacilli; order Bacillales; family Bacillaceae_D; genus Alkalihalophilus; species Alkalihalophilus pseudofirmus. The sequence goes on along the minus strand of NC_013791.2, from coordinate 3,050,970 downwards.
TTTAATCTTCTATAACTGGTAAATTAGGAAAACGGTAATCACTGCGCATAGTGATTACCGTTTTTTTATTTAGAACAAATTAGGATGATGTCCATTCTCCGCCGTTCACATGAAGCGTCTGTCCAGTTACAAACCTTGAGTCATCTGAAGCTAAGTAGACGAAGGTTGGGGCTAATTCAAAAGGCTGCGCCATCCTCTCCATTGGATTGAATGCACCAAAAACAGCCACTTCATCAGCAGAGAAACTTGAAGGGATTAAGGGGGTCCATGTTCTTCCTGGAGCAACAGCATTCACTCTTATTCCTTGCTCAATCAAATTATTAGCAAGAGCTCTGGTAAATCCTATATTCGCACCCTTAGTGGCTGTGTAATCGATCATTTGTTTTTCTCCTGCATAGGTTACTACAGAAGATGTATTAATGATTGAACTGCCAGCAGTCATGTAAGGAAGAGCTGCTCTAGTTGTATAAAAGTGTGAGTAAATATTGACCTTAAATGTATCGTCAAACTGCTCATCAGTTATATCAAGCAAACTAGGCTGCTGAAATTGTATACCTACATGATTACAAAGGATATCTAATTGCTTAAACTCCTCTATCGTACGTTCAACAATTTCCACACATTGTTCTTTGCTGCGAAGGTCGCCGGGCATTAATAAACATCTCTGTCCTAATTCCTCCACTCTAGCCTTCGTTCTGTTGGCATCTTCATGTTCATCTAAGTAAGCAATCGCAATATTTGCACCTTCTTTCGCAAACGCTATGGCACAAGCTGCACCGATTCCGCTGTCTCCACCTGTGATCAGTGCTGTTTTACCAACTAATTTTTCACTGCCCTTATAATTTGGGTTTTCAATAATCGGCCTTGGCACCATAGCACTCTCATAGCCAGGCTGCCGTAACTGTCTTTGTTCAGGTACATTTATGGGTATGTCTTCATACCGAGTAATTTTTCCGTAGTTAGGATAGAGCGGGTATGAGCTATCTCTTTTGGGCTGGTCTTTACTCATTCGAAGCCTCCTTATTTTTGTCTTCTGTGCTACTTTATGTAACCTGGGCATGTGTTGTGATGAATAGATGGAGGTGAATATATGTAACCTGGCTCAAAATATAAGCAGGAGCATAGGGTAAGTATGAGAAAACAGAATAGGAGGAAAGAGGATGGAAAATTATATTTATAACCCTCAAGCAGAACTATTGTTAGAAGCAGACTCTGATGAGGCAATAACAATGACTTATATAGATCAAACATGGGCTATGCCCAAAATAGGCCCCCGTCCACCTTATTATTGCAATCCAGTATATGAAGAAAATAATCCGACGATCTAAGCGTAATCAAAGGTAATGAAAAGGGGATGTCAAAAGATCCAGGCTGCCTGGATCTTTTGCATGTAAATAATATTTATAGTAAGATAGTGGACAATTATTTAAAAATGATTCACTTTAGCGCTTAAAAGCGTTTAATTAATAAAGAAAAAATTCGTGACATTCAGTTAATTATGCTTTATAATGAATCCTAATTAAGAAAAAGAAGCCAAAGAGATGAGGAGTGGAGAGAAATGAGTAATGAACAATTAGATAAGTTGAGATCAGAATTAGACGAGGTGAATCTGAAGCTTCTTGAGTTAATTAATGAGCGTGCTAGAGTGGTTCAAGAGATTGGTAAAGTAAAAGGAAAACAAGGTGTTAATCGTTTTGATCCTGTACGTGAGCGCAGCATGCTAGATCATATTGCAGCAAATAATACAGGTCCATTTGAAACATCAACCTTACAGCATTTATTCAAGCAAATCTTCAAGGCAAGCCTTGAGCTTCAAGAAGATGATAATAGTAAAGCTTTACTAGTTTCTCGTAAGAAGCATCCAGAAAACACGGTTGTGGACTTGAGAGGCGAAAAAGTTGGAGATGGCACACAGCGTCTTATCATGGGACCATGTGCGGTAGAGAGTTATGAGCAAGTAGTTACTGTAGCTAAAGCAATGAAAGAAAGAGGCTTAAAATTATTACGAGGTGGAGCATTTAAACCAAGAACGTCTCCTTATGATTTCCAAGGTCTTGGACTTGAAGGCTTAAAGATTTTAAAACAAGTTGCAGACGAGTTAGATATGGCTGTAATTAGTGAAATTGTTAGTCCGCAAGATATCGAAACAGCTGTAGAATATGTAGATGTTATCCAAATCGGTGCACGTAACATGCAAAACTTCGAGTTACTGAAGGCCGCAGGTTCAGTTAATAAGCCAGTATTATTAAAAAGAGGACTTTCAGCAACGATTTCAGAGTTCATTCATGCAGCAGAATATGTGGTAGCTAAAGGAAATAGCCAGTTAATGTTATGTGAACGTGGAATTCGTACATACGAAAAAGCTACTCGTAACACTTTAGACATCTCAGCTGTTCCAATTCTTAAGCAAGAGACACATCTTCCTGTTTTAGTTGATGTTACACACTCAACAGGCCGTCGTGATTTACTCTTACCTACAGCTAAGGCTGCGCTTGCGATTGGTGCAGATGCTGTCATGGCAGAAGTACATCCAGACCCAGCGGTTGCTCTTTCAGATTCAGCTCAACAAATGGATATTCCGCAATTCAATGAATTCATTGATGAATTACAAGCATCAGGTTTATATAAAGGGTAAACAATCCATTAAGCCGTTCCTTATTATAAATATAAGGGACGGCTTTTAAGTTGAGTCCAAAAGGTACATGCTATACATATAGGCGTACATACATGATGATAAGGCTGCTTTGGCAACGGATTCGAAAAAATCGTGAATTCTTACACAAAGATGTCAAATATTTTCCCTGAGTGTCGATATAAGTAGAGTAAAGACATTGCGGACCTCATCATAGTATCGTATGATAACAATACATTGATTACGTGAATAATTACGTTTACTTGATAGAGGAGGATTACAGTGAATACGACGATTTATGATGTAGCAAGAGAGGCAGGCGTATCAATGGCGACCGTTTCCCGTGTCGTCAATGGCAACCCAAATGTTAAGCCGGCAACTAGAAAGAAAGTCTTAGAAGCCATCGAGCGCCTTGGATACCGTCCAAACGCTGTTGCACGTGGGTTAGCTAGTAAGAAAACAACAACAGTTGGGGTAATTATCCCTGATATTTCAAGCATTTTCTTTGCTGAACTTGCACGTGGAATTGAAGATATTGCGACGATGTATAAGTACAATATTATTCTGTGTAACTCAGACCAAAACAAAGATAAGGAAATTCATCTGATTAATACGCTGTTAGAAAAACAAGTGGATGGTATTGTATTTATGGGTGGACAGATTACAGAGGAGCATGCAGAGCAATTTAAACGTTCTCCTGTCCCAGTTGTATTAGCTGCCACGCTTGATACGAATAAAGAAATTCCATCAGTCAACATTGATTATAAACAAGCAGTGTATGATGCGATTACTCATTTAATTGAGCAGGGCCACACACAAATCGGCATGGTGTCCGGCACGTTAGATGATCCTGTTAACGGATATCAAAAGTTTGCAGGTTACCGCGCTGCTCTTGAAGATGCTAAGATAGCATTCAATGAAGACCTTATTGCAATTGGTGATTACACGTATGATTCAGGCATTGAAGCGATGGAATCGTTGCTAAATCTTGAGCAGAAGCCTACAGCAATCTTTGCTTCAACCGATGAAATGGCACTAGGTGTTATTCACGGGGCACAAGATAGAGGATACAATATCCCTCAGGATTTTGAAATTTTAGGTTTTGATAACACACGACTTGCCACGATGGTTCGTCCTACTTTATCGACTGTTGTTCAACCGATGTATGATATTGGCGCTGTATCCATGAGATTGCTGACGAAATACATGAACAAAGAAGAAGTGAATGATCATATCGTCGTCCTTCCGCACCGCATTGAATTTAGAGATTCAACAAAGTCATAATCTATAGAAATAGAGAGATGACTGAGCAGGGAGAGACCAATGAAAAAATTTGATATCTTAACGCCAATAGGAGTATTTTTAGGAATAACGGTACTTCTATTGGCTGTATTCTCTAATTCAGGACCATCAGGCCTTATATTTTTTATCCAAATCGCTTCGATATTAATTGTACTTGGTGGACTTATAGCAGCACTTATTATTACTTTTTCTTTACCAGACTTAAAAATGGTTCCAAAAGTATTAAAGGAATCGGTCCAAACTGTTGATCATGATCTTGAAGGATTAATTCAAACCTTTGTTGATTTATCAGGTAAAGCTAGAAGAGAAGGTCTTCTTGCCTTAGAAGTAGGCCTTGAAGATGTAAGGGATCCCTTTATAAAAAAAGGGGTGCTTCTTGCCGTTGACGGCATTGAACCTGATGTCATTAAAGACATTATGATGGCCGAGGTTGTAGCTATGGAAGAGCGTCACCGTAAAGGGCGTGCGATTATTGAAAAAGCTGGAGAATATGCTCCTGCTTGGGGAATGATTGGTACCTTAATCGGGCTTGTGCTGATGCTGCAAAATCTAAATGACCCTGCCACACTTGGACCTAATATGGCTGTTGCGCTTCTTACGACCTTGTATGGTACTGTGCTTGCTAACCTTATTTTTCTACCAATGGCAACTAAGCTTGCTAATAAAACAGATGAAGAGGTTTTTGTTAAGCAGATTATTATTGAAGGAGTTATTGGGGTACAGTCAGGACAAAATCCTAAAATTCTAGAAGAAAAGTTAAGTGCTTTTACACGTGAGAAACAAAAGACGGAAGATGCAGGGGATGAAGACAATGAAGCGTAGGCGACGCCAGCAAGAGAAGGGCGCTCCAAAATGGATGGTCACATTCTCTGATATGATGACGCTTATTCTCGTGTTTTTTATCTTATTATTTTCAATGTCAGTTGTTGATGCTCAGAAGTTTCGTGCAATCTCTGAATCTTTTCAGCAAAGACAAGTTTTTGAGTTTTTTCCTTCTGCGATAGAATTTGAGAATCCATCGGAAGAATTCGGTGAGGAGTTTCCAAACCCTTTTGACGAGGGGGGTTTTAGTGAGGAAGGCTCTAATACCGATGAGGTCGATATGGATGAATTATTAGAAGAAGTCCAAGAGTTCCTAGAAGTGAATGAAATGAATGATGTGATCTCAGCGACAAGAGATGATCGAGGGGTTGTTCTTGTTTTACAAGAGCGGACCTTGTTTGAAACAGCAGAAGCTGAGCTGCTTGATTCTGCAGAGCCTTTCTTAGAAAAGGTGGGGACATTGCTTTCTGCCATACCTAATATGGTAAAAGTAGAAGGTCATACAGACAGCAGGCCGATTTCAAATTTTCGTTATCCATCAAACTGGGAATTGTCAGGAGCTCGTGCAAGCAGTGTCATCCGTTACTTAGTTGAAACGAATGATCTTGATCCAAAGCGATTTATTGCTACTGGGTATGGGGATACTAGACCTGTAGTACCAAATACGACAGTAGAGAATTTACAATTGAACCGCCGTGTGGTCATTGTTATTTCTGACCCTACATATTCAGAAGAAGACGCGTTTTAATGGACTGCCCGAGATATCATCTCGGGTCCTATTTTTTATTTACCTAATTTTTAATGAGGTGTGTATTTATGAAAGTAGCAGTAATAGGCGCAATGAATGAAGAAATTGAACGAATGCAAAAAGAGATGAGCGTTGAAGAAACGATAACCTTTGCAAAGGTTCCATTTTATGTTGGCAAGATGTGCGGGATTGATATCGTTCTGTGTAAATCAGGGGTAGGGAAAGTGAACGCTGCTTTAACTACACAAATTTTGATTGACCGCTTTGAGGTTAGTCATATTTTATTTACAGGCGTCGCGGGGGCACTTGATGAAAGCCTTGAAGTAGGTGATCTTGTTATTTCTACAAGTGCAATGCAGCATGACCTAGATGCAAGTCCATTAGGATTTAAGCGTGGTGAGATCCCTATGTATGACGGGGATTCGGATTTTAAAGCTTCTACACGCTTAGTCGAAATAGCTAAAGAGGCAGCGGACAGCCTCACGGATCGACAAGTTGTGTGCGGGCGTATTCTTAGCGGTGATCAATTTATTGCAAATAAAGAGGAAGTAAAACAGTTAAAAGAGTTATTTAATGGGGTTTGTGTAGAAATGGAAGGGGCTTCTGTAGCTCATGTGTCAGATATGAATGATGTTCCTTTTGTTATTATTCGCTCTATGTCTGATAAAGCAAATGGCGAGGCACAAATCAGCTTTCAGGAATTCACAGACATTGCCAGCGAGCAGTCTCATTTATTAGTAAAAGCAATGCTCAAGGAGTTAAAAGGATAGCGCTTCGCTATCCTTTTCTTGCTTTTGCTTTCATTTCATTGCGAATATGAAAAAGGGCTTTCTCTAATGTTTTTAAATTCTTTTCATTTATTTCGCTTTTTCTCGGAATAGTCGGAATAATTGAGGGGTGATCATTCCATGTAGAAGGCAATTGATTTTCAGCTTTAGGCTGCCACTTTTCTAACCATTCCTGTGGGATCGGCTTGTCTAGAATATCTCTTTGATTTGTCATCTCAAGCCAAATTAAAGACCAAGCTCTAGGTACCACACGCCACATATCATATCCGCCGCCGCCGACAGCAATCCATTTTCCATCACAGTACTCATGAGCAAGTTCATGGGCAAGTTTTGGAATAAATTCATAAGTTCTCATTGATGAACATAAATGAGTCAATGGGTCATAATGATGAGCATCGACACCATTTTGCGTTAATATCACATCTGGTTTGAAAAATTCAATGACTTCTCTGAAAGCTGTTTCATAAAGTTCGATAAAAGAATCATCTTCTGTAAAAGCATCGACAGGAAGATTAATAGAATAACCGTATCCTTTTCCAGAGCCTTTTTCTCCAACACTTCCAGTACCAGGAAATAAGTATCTTCCTGTTTCATGAATGCTTAAGGTACATACATCGGGATCATCATAAAAGGCCCATTGAACCCCGTCCCCATGATGAGCATCTGTATCAATATAGAGTACTTTTGCCCCGTATTTCTGCTTCATATATTCAATGGCGATTGAACTATCATTATAAATACAAAAACCCGAAGCTCGTCCTTTAAAGCCATGATGAAGCCCTCCGCCTAAATGAAGAGCGTGCTTGCACTGGCCGCTCATTACAGCATCAACTGCGGTCAATGTTCCCCCAACAAGTAGAGAGGCTGCCTCATGCATATTAGGAAAAAGAGGAGTATCTTCAGTGCCTAGTCCAAAATTAGAGGCAATTCCATTTGATAAAGTGCCTTGTCCTCCTTGTCTAACCGCATCAATGAAGGCAGGGTCATGAACAAGCTTTAATTCGTCTTCTGTTGCCATACGTGGTTCTATAATATGTTCTTTAGACAAGGAGCCGACACTTGTTAACAAATCATACGTTAATTGAAGCCGCTGATGATTAAATGGGTGACTTTCATTAAAGCGATAGGTCAGTTGTTTGTCTGAATAGATAAATAAAGATTCGTGTGTCATAAGTTCATCCCTGGTTGTTTTGGCCAGATCACTTCATAACCCGCTTGTTCAATCGCTTTAATGATACGTCTTGGATCCATCGTTTGCACCCTGAAAACAAGAATCTTATATTCAGGATTTTTATATGGATATACAAGAACGCTCGTAATATTGATATGCATCTCTTTAAAAATGGAAGCAATACTTGCAAGCATTCCGGTTTGATTCAAGACTTTTACTTCAATATGTGAACTTGGCTGATGAGCACCCATTAATTCAACCAGCGTATGAAGAATATCTGTTTCAGTAATAATCCCTCTTAATTCATCGTCATCTGTAACAACAGGCAGGCAGCCAATATTATTTTCATAGAAGATCGTAGATACTTCTTCTACAAAATCTAGTGGATGTGCCGTTATAACATTGCGCTGCATAATAGAAGAAACTGGCTTCAAGAAATCCTCTAAATGTTCGGTTGAGTGAAAAATAGAAGGGCTGGCATCTCTAATATCTCGGTCAGATATAATGCCGACCACTTTTTTTTCAGGTCCTTGAACAATTGGAATATGACGAATTCGATACTTATCTAACAATAGCATTGCATCTTTAATAGGAGTATCTTCTGTCAAAGTAATAACGTCGGTTTTCATTATTTCTTCTAAAATCATGGCTGTACTCACTCCTTTATGAAATAAAAGTAAGTCATTCTAGATTCCTGTATTAGTACATAAAGCGATTTTGAAAGCGCAGCTGATCAAACTGTTGGATCGAATCGGTGTCTATTCTCTTTCCAATACGAGCCATTAAACAGTTGGCAGGATGAGAACTGATTTCTGGATCATCTGTTGCATACCACTCGAGTCCACCAGCATTCATCATCTTTTCCATTACTTTTCGATATTGCCATACATCGAGGCCGCTTCCTTTTAAATCCCAATGCCAATAATATTCTGTTGTAATCACGATATAATCTTCCATCGCATCATCCATCATAGAAAGGCGCAGCAGGTTTTTTCCGACTTGTGCACCACGGTATTTTGGAGCAATTTCAATAGCTCCAAGTTCAATTAAATTTTCCATCTTTCCTTCTGACCAACGTTCCATCGGGTCAGGGTAAACAAATGTAACATAACCAACAATCGTATTTCCGTCGCGTACAACGTTAATTCGTCCCTCAGGCAGTTTTGCAATACCGATTAACGCTTTCTTTTGTTCAACTGAAGGTCTAAATGAAGTAAGGTCTTCATGAAAATCATAAGAAGCAATTTCTTCAGCTGAGATAGGGCCTTCAAGTAATAATGTCCCTTCAGAGTATGTTACTTCCATAGAGTAATACGTTTTAGGATGATCCATTTTTGTGTAACCACCTTTTGCCAAGCAGATTCGTCTTTATTATACATGATAACGTTATCAAGATGAGAGAGTTCAAGAAATTTTCCGAAATTATTCTATTTGATAAGTAAATTACGACAAGAATATACAAGAATTCCCTTTACTATTAATTTTAAATTGAATAAATTTTCAGTCTGTATTATAATAGAGTAGAAAATACATAATAGAGAGGAAGATGTATAATGAATGTGCAAGCGCTTCCATCTGAAAAAGGGTTATTTAATTTAGAAAATTACGATGAGGCTGCAAAGAATTTCGACTGGTCAACGGTTGAAAAAGAATTCTCTTGGAGTGAAACGGGCAATGTGAATTTAGCTTATGAAGCAATTGACCGTCATGCAGAGGGAACAAAGAAAGATCACGTAGCTTTATATTATAGTGATGCAAAAAGAGATGAAAAGTATACGTATAATGATTTGAAGATTCAGTCAAATAAAGCAGGGAATGTCCTTCGTGATATTGGCGTAGAAAAAGGCGATCGAGTATTTATCTTTATGCCTCGTTCACCGGAACTCTACTTCTCTATTCTTGGAACAATTAAAGTGGGAGCCATTGTCGGTCCGTTATTTGAAGCTTTCATGGAAGGTGCTGTACGTGATCGTCTTGAAGATAGTGAAGCTAGAGTACTGATCACAACACCTGCTCTACTAGAGCGTGTTCCTGTGGATGATCTGCCTAAACTTGAAAAGGTACTAATTGTAGATGAAGACGCAAAAGAAGAGGGTCCTTATTTAAACTTCTTTACTAGATTAAATGCTGCAAGCGAAGAGCTTGATATTGAGTGGGTAGACCGTGAAGATGGATTAATCCTTCATTACACGTCTGGCTCTACTGGAAAACCAAAAGGTGTCCTTCACGTACACAATGCTATGCTGCAGCATTATCAAACGGCTAAATGGGTTCTTGACCTTAAAGATGAGGATGTATACTGGTGTACTGCTGACCCGGGCTGGGTAACTGGTACATCATACGGGATTTTTGGTCCTTGGCTCGCAGGGGTAACTAATGTTGTTCGAGGCGGACGATTTAGTCCGACCGACTGGTACGACACATTACAGCGCTATAACGTATCAGTGTGGTACAGTGCTCCTACTGCATTCCGTATGCTGATGAGTGCTGGAGATGAGCTTGTAAAACAATACGATCTATCTTCTCTTCGCCACATCTTAAGTGTTGGGGAACCGCTTAACCCAGAAGTGGTTCGTTGGGGTATGAAAGTCTTCAACTTACGTATTCATGATACGTGGTGGATGACTGAAACTGGAGCTCAGCTTATTTGTAACTACCCATCTATGGAAATTCGTCCAGGGTCTATGGGTATGCCGATCCCAGGAGTAAAGGCTGCTATTATCGATGACCAAGGAAATGAATTGCCTCCTAATCGCATGGGGAACTTAGCAATCCGTAAGGGCTGGCCTTCAATGATGCGTGCGATCTGGAACAACGAACCTAAATATAAGAGCTATTTTGAAATTGATGGCTGGTATGTATCAGGGGATTCCGCTTATATGGATGAAGACGGCTACTTCTGGTTCCAAGGACGTATTGATGATGTCATTATGACTTCTGGTGAGCGTGTAGGACCATTTGAAGTAGAAAGTAAGCTTGTTGAGCATCCTGCTGTTGCAGAAGCTGGTGTTATTGGTAAGCCAGACCCTGTACGTGGGGAAATCATCAAAGCATTTGTAGCTCTTCGTGAAGGATATGATGTTACTGATGAGCTTCAAGAAGATATCCGTAACTTCGTTAAAAAAGGTTTAGCAGCACACGCTGCTCCTAGAGAGATTGAATTCCGTAAGAGCTTGCCTAAGACACGCAGCGGTAAAATTATGCGTCGCGTACTTAAAGCGTGGGAACTTGATTTACCGACAGGTGATCTGTCTACAATGGAAGATTAATAAGCTGCACCGCTTGCCTTAAGGCAAGCGGTGTCTTTGTTGTATAACATCTTTCTAGACCCCAGCGCCAGCGATATGAGGGACAAAAAGAGCAAACTCAATTTGAGTTTGCTCCTCTCGTTTAATCATCATCTGTTGGCTCTTCTGGATCTCCAGGTTCTTCTGGGGGCGGTTGATTCCCGTTTCCATTGCCATTCCCGTTTCCATTGCCATTCCCGTTTCCATTGCCATTCCCGTTTCCATTGCCATTCCCGTTTCCATTGCCATTCCCGTTTCCATTGCCATTACCATTACCATTACCATTTCCATTGCCGTTCCCATTTCCATCACTCTCACCATTTCCACCATCGTTATCATTCCCTCCATTTTGCTCGGAAGGAGGATCTTCGTCTGGTTCGCTTGGTTCAGTATCTGGTTCATCGGGCTCAGATGGTTCAGGTGCATCTGAATAATCGGCACCTTCAGCTTGAGAGGAAGAGGTTGATTCTCTCCCAGCTGTATCGATTGCAGTAACATAATAAGCAAATGATCCACCGTTTACTGTATAGCTTGTAGAACCATTGCCTTTCACATGCCCTACACGCTCAAAGCTGCTGCTGCCGTTAGCCGCTCGGTAGATACGGTAACCGACAATATCATTATCAGGATGCTTAGACCATGATAATGTTTGACCGTTTAATGATACTCCGCTGACTGCCCCAGGGGACCGTCCGTTATTTGGTGCATCTCGATCAGGGACAACCCCTTGCATAGAGTCAGGTAAATATTCACCTATATTGCTGACCCCAAAGACTGTATCAGGAACGGTCACTCCGACATCTGTAAATTCTTGCGGAGTCGAATCAAGTGCTAAATAGTTTTGACTGTTTATCGTAACATATCGTGCACTATCTAAATTATCTCCAGAACCAGGCTGGAAGTTAACATTAAATAAGTCTGACCGAACGAGTCCTGCTTGCTCACATAATGAGGTAGGAGCTTGACCTGTAATGCTGCAGACAGATCTGCGCACAATTCCTTCAGGCATAGCAAAGCTTTCACTTGGAGCTAATAAATTTGGATTTTGATCATAAGCAGCATTGGCGATGTTAGCCCAAATACGCTGCGTCCTAGGACCATAACGTAACCCATTCACGACTCTATCGATCGGCTGGTTTTGACGGTAACCAATCCATACGCCAAGTGTTACATTAGGGTTTGTAGCCACAAACCAAGAATCTCTGAATTCACCGGTCGTACCTGTTTTCCCAGCCCAATCAGCTGAGAATTTTAAGCGGCCGGGTACCGAGCTTGCTGTACCGCCAGCTCGCAAAACATCTCGCATCATATCAATGCTCAAATAGTTTGTTTGAGGTGTAAATACATTTACTTGTTTTATCTCGTGTTCAAATACTATGTCGCCGTCTGCTGTTTCAATTCGTTCAATCATAAACGGATCGGTTCGATTTCCTCCGTTGCCAAATGTTGAAAAGGCACTTGTATTTTGCTCTACTGTGACATCAAAGGCTCCCCCAAGAGCGGCAGATTCATAAGGCTGACTCTCATCATTAGGGGTGAATCCTAGATTAATCATCGTTTCTCGTAGTTGTTCATGTGGAACTCGTTGGAAAGAACGAACAGCAGGTATGTTACGAGAACGAGCCAGTGACTCACGGACAGAGATTAAGCCAGCATAACTATTATCAAAGTTAGAATAAGGTTGTCCACCGCTATATGTGGCAGGCGTATCAGGAACTACGATGCCTGGCTGAATTACTCCAATTTCTAAAGCAGGCCCATAGGCTAGCAATGGTTTCATGGTAGAACCATTTGAACGGTAGGCTTGAGTCGCGTAATTGTAATGGTTTGTTGTTTCGCCTTCCCCGCGTCCACCTACAAAGCCTTTAATCGCTCCTGTATGATTTTCAATTAAGACAGCCCCGACTTCTTCTTGATCATCACCCTTTTGTGGACCGAATAAGGAGTGGTCATTAACTGCTTCTTGCATCGCATTATATACATTTTTATCTATTGTTGTATGAATTCTAAACCCTTTTCGTCTTAGATCTGCATCTGCTTCAGAGCGAAGATCAGTAAGAAACAATTGGCGCTCATCGCCTTCTAGTTCATTCAGCTCTTCTTGATGTTCTTCAAGTTTTTGACTGTAGAGAATATCACTAGCACGTCTCATCACTTCATGTGTTAAATACGGATATTCTTCAATCGGCGATGGCGTACGGTCTGTTAAATTTTCACGTAAATCAAATTCTAATGCTTCTTCGTATTCACGGTCGTTAATAAATCCACCCTCATGCATTCGTCTAAGTACGGTTTGCATACGATTTAACCCCGGATCTAAATTCTCCTTCACCTCACCATTCCCGGTAAAAGGAGTGTAACCGAATGGACTTTGGGGTAAACCAGCTATGAAGGCTGCTTGCGGAATGGATAGATCTTTGGCATCCACACCGAATAACCCTTGTGAAGCTGCTTGAACACCTGCTACTTGTCTGCCAGATGCATTACGTCCGAAGGGAACGACATTTAAGTAAGCTTCTAAAATTTCTTCTTTTTCAAGAAAATGCTCTAGCCGCATAGCCAGTAAAATTTCTGTTGCTTTACGGTCAAAAGAGACTTCACTCGAAAGAACTTGCTGCTTAATTAACTGCTGAGTGAGTGTACTTCCTCCAGTTTGAACAGATGAATTAGCAACTTCTTGGAATGTAGCTCGCAAAATCGCTTTAGGAACTATTCCTTCGTGTTCAAAGAAGTGCTCATCTTCTGTTGCAATTACTGCGTTCTTGACATGGTCCGACATTTGATCTAAAGAAACCTGATGTCGTTCAAGCTCAGTAGGGAGCTCACCCAAGTACGTATCATCGGCAAAGAACAGCTGACTGGTTTCTTCATAGTCATAGATGTCTGTTACCATCTCATCTGGTGACCGAAGAGGCTCATCTTTAACTAGAGAAGCGAAATATCCAGCGGCAGTTCCCCCTATGAAAAAGATTGACATCAATCCCACGATCATAACAATTAGGAATAAATTCCAAAACACTTGGTATGTAATGCCGATCTTTCGAAAGACTTGTTTTTCATGTAATGACTCTGAAAATAACCTCAGTTTTTGTTGCATTTGAGAGTAGAAACTCTTCATAGCAAACCTCCTTATTAAGTTCAAAGGCCTATAGTATCAGGCATTATAGCTAAAGAGATAATGTGTAAAATAATCGCATCTATAGCTAGAATATCAGCAATATTATAGCATAGGTTTACATAGGATGATATGTTTTTACAAAATCTAAGAAAGTCTGCGATTGACAACAAAAATAGAAATGTGGTAAAAAGAGAACAGTATATGTAAACAGCTTTGAAGGGTCGGAGTAGGTACTGTTTTACTTTTTAGAGAGCTGATGGCAGGTGGAAATCAGTAGGGAAGCAGTATTCGAATTACAGCCTGGAGCCAATTCTTGCGTAGCAAGAACGGTCATACCGTTATCATGTTGAGTGGAAGTTTATTTAGTGATAGCTTCAACAAGGGTGGTACCGCGAGAACCTCGTCCCTTTTTTGGGAGGAGTTTTTTTTATGTCCAATTTTAGATTAGATGCTTATTTCTAACATGATGAAAAAGGGTTATTTAAATAAAGGAGGCAGCATGAAATGAGTGAAGAAACGAAGTTAACACTAGAACAAGAACAAGAGGTAGAACGTCAATTAGAGATTCTAAAACGTGGCGTGGTAGAAATTACCCCAGAACATGAATTAAAAAAGAAGATTGAAAAATCGGTTCGTACAGGTAAGCCGTTAAAAGTTAAGCTAGGGATGGATCCGTCTGCGCCTGATGTTCACCTTGGACATACGGTTCCCCTGCACAAGCTGCGTCAATTCCAAGAACTAGGTCATGAAATCCAAATGCTTATCGGTGACTTTACCGGACGAATTGGTGATCCTACTGGGAAATCTGAAACTAGAAAGCAATTAAGTGATGAAGATGTAAAACGTAATGCAATGACGTATGTAGAGCAATACGGAAAAATTCTCGACATGGAAAAAGCAACGATCTATTACAATTCAGAATGGCTCAAAGCTTTATCATTTGAGGATGTTATCGGTCTATCTGCTAATATGACAGTAGCTAGAATGCTTGAGAGAGATGATTTTGAGAAAAGATATAAATCTGGTCAGCCGATCTCCATTCATGAGTTCTTCTACCCATTAATGCAAGGATATGATTCCGTGGCGTTAGAGTCTGATATTGAAGTGGGAGGAACGGATCAAAAGTTCAATCTTTTAATGGGACGTACACTTCAAGAGGCATATGGCAAAGAGAAGCAAGTAGCTATGACTTTGCCGTTAATTGAGGGGCTTGACGGAGAAAGAAAAATGTCTAAATCCCTTAACAACTACATTGGTATTGATGAGTCGCCAAATGAAATCTTTGGTAAATCGATGTCGATTCCAGATGAATTAATGATTAAATATTACAAGCTGGCAACAGATATTCCTATGGATGAGATCAATGCTCTAGAAGAAGGGATCAAGAATGGTTCAGTACACCCAAGAGATGCAAAGATGAATCTAGGTGCTAAGTTTGTGGAAATGTACCATGGAAAAGATGCTGCTGATGAAGCAAAGAGCTACTTCCAAACAGTTTTTCAAAAGCGTACCCTCCCAACAGACATCCCTGAAGTGAAGTGGAGCGGGGAAGACGCTGTGTGGGTTGTTGAGCTGCTGGTTGAATTGAAGATGATGTCTTCTAAAGGAGAGGCACGTCGTATGGTTCAAAATGGCGGTGTTAAAGTAAATGAAGAAAAAGTAGAAGATGTTCAAGCCCAAATTAAAATAGAAGATGGACTAATCGTTCAAGTAGGTAAGCGTAAATTTGCTAAGCTTGTAACACATTAATAGAAGATAAAAAAAGAAGAACGGGGAATGCGTTCTTCTTTTTTATTTAGTCAAATAAAAAAGACTCCGGGAGATCCCAGAGTCTTTTTTGAAGCGATTAACGAGAGTAGAATTCAACGAATCACTCAACCCTTGATATACCAACGCTTACACCAGTGTTATTCAGAAGTGGCCCCACTTTTGGCCCCACTTAAACTTTCTGAGAATAATTGAACAGTTTCTTCTTCTAGGTCCAGAAATGTATGACCGTATATATCTAATATCATTTGTGGCGTATTTCCTAGCCGTTCAGCAACTACTTTTACACTCGCAGCACGTTTACTTTGGCTGAGTAAAAGAGTTGCGTGAGTATGTCTTAACCCATGTGGAGTGATTGGTTTTATGCCAGCTTTTTTAACCACTCGCCTTAAAGAATAAATAACACTATTATCGGTGATTGGTTCACCAGTTTGATAAGAGAGAAATATAAAGTCATCATTCTTCAAATGGTGTCCAAACTTTTGTCTAGTTTCTTTACACCAATTTTTATACACTATTAATTGTTGTACTAGAACTTCATCAATTAAGATCGTACGATAACTATTTTGGGTTTTGGGGGTTCGTACTCCTTTATTGTCCCTTGTTCGTTCCACGGTTAATGTTTTCTTGGTGAAGTTAATATTATCCCATTGTAGTCCACAAGCTTCACCACGTCGCAAACCAGTGTATGCTAACAGTAAAAAGAAAGTGTAATTTGTGATGTTTTCATGCTCTTTTGCAGTGGCTAACAACTTATTCAACTCGTGCGCTTCTAAAAAGTTTTCGTTTATATTCCCTTTCGTAGAAAGAAGTTCAGACTTTTCATCGCGAATTGTAATTTTGGTGAAGCGATTTCGTGCTAGTATTTCATCGTCTACAGCTGCATTAATTCCAATCTTAAATAATCGATGAAAAAGCTTTACAGTTTCGACTTTATACTTTTTGAGTAGCGGGTTAATAAACGCCTGTTTGTATGTTGTTTTGTCCAGTTTTTGAAGTTTGTAATTGCCTAATAAGGGTTTGATCTGAAGTCGAATAGCCATTTCCCGTTGCAAGCGTGAGGTAGGCTTCCAATCCAGCTGATGTGTCTCGAACCAAATGTCAAACCATTCAGCAACGGTGTAATTAGAAAACTCTACTAATTTAATTGCACCTTGAGCAGTATTAGTCTTTACTTCTAATAATGCTTGATATGCTTCCTTTTCTGAAAGGAACCCCCGCTTCTTTTTCTCTTTACGCTTTCCGAAAGAATCATAATACTTATGACGAAACATCCAGCGCTTTTCACCTTTATCGTTTATGGAGTAATAAAGTTCGGGGTCTTTTTTAGATTTAGTATACTTCATATTCCTATCCTTTCTTTGGCATGGGCGAAGGGATAGAAAGAAGTAAGAGAATAAAAAAGGTTCTATCTATATGTATCTTCATTTGCTTCTTACTAATTAAGTATAATTGAACAGATTGAAATTGTCTTCAAGAGTTTGTTTTGATAAATAACTCTATAAATAAAGAAAAGGAACTTCAGTTAAGAAGTTCCTTAAATGTAGAGCGTTTAAAAGATGTGGTTAAATTACCTTAGTGGAGGATAATATATCAGTAAAAATTATTGCTGTTTCTCGCCGGCGTTTCGGTAAGACATGGTGATAAGTTTCATCTATTTCTCTTACCGTGTCTCCTAGTCTATCTGCCACATCTTTTGTACTAAGTCTCATTTCACTATCGTTTAATAAAATTGTTGCGTGAGTGTGTCTAAGTCCATGTGGTGTAATCCTTTTAATGTTTCCCTTTTCTACCACTCTATCTAAAGCATTATTGATAGTATTATCTGATAGGGGTTCTCCTGTTTGATAAGAAATAAAGATGAAATCATCAATTTTTAAATGTTTTCCAAATGAAAGTTTCGTCTCTTTACACCAAGTTCTATATTTACTTAACTGGTCAATAACAGATTTGTCAATATCGATTGTACGATAGCTATTAATTGTCTTTGGGGGACGTTTCCCTTTATTATCCCTTGTCCTATCCACAGTAAGTTTTTGATTTTCAAAATCTATATCATTCCAACGCAGGCCGTTTGCTTCACCTCTTCTTAGTCCAGTGTGAGCTAAAAGGTAAAGTAAAGAATAGTTAGTGATATTTTCACTTTCTTTTGCCGTCTTCAACATTCTAATCAAGTCATGAGGCTCTAAATAGTTTTCTTGAGCGTTTTCAATGAAGTTTTTTTCTGTTTTATTTTGAACTGTGATTTTGGTAAAACGATTTTTAGGAATAATTTCTTCTTCAACAGCTGCATTAATGCCTATTTTAAAAATCTTATGAAATGTCTCTACTGTACTAGATTTTTTACTTTCAAGAAGTTTATTAACGAACTCTTTTTTGTAGATGGATTTACTTAAATCAGCTAATTTATAGTTGCCAAGGAGTGGTTTAATATGCAGTCGTATAGCCGACTCTCTTTGGATACGAGTACTAATTTCCCAATCTTTGCTGTAAGTTTCAAACCATGTATCAAACCATTGAGCAATTGTATAGTTAGAGAATTGAACCTGTTTGAATGCCCCTTTTAGTGTATCAACTTTTAATTTTAACAGAGCTTGGTATGCTTCTTTCTCCGTATCGAACCGTTTCTTTTTCTCTTTTCGTTTCCCATATTGGTCGTAATATTTATGACGGTACATCCATTTCTTTTTTCCGTTTTCAAAGTAGCAATAAAGTTCTGGGTCTTTTTTTGACTTGTGCAGTTTCATTTCTTTTCTTCCTCTCTATGATTTTGGTTAATTAAGCTACAATATGATACTTTGAGATTTTCGGTATTTTAACCCCTCGAAAAAATTTTTTTTGTTTATTAAAGCTATTCGAATAGGAAGTTTGCGGTGGTAATATGCTTTTAGCAAAATCCAATGCTGCAGTAGAAGTAGATAAACAAGTCTAAAAGAGGGTGAGATTGTGATTGCACAAGCAAACGTAAATATTGAATTGGATAACAAGTCCATCGAGCAATACATTCAAAAAAGAATTGATGTACAAATAGATGAAAGTTTATTTTTGGTAGATGTTGAAACCTTGAGTAAAAAATGTTCTATGTCTCGTCGTTTCTTAGAGGAGGAATTTTTAAAAGATCCCCGATTTAAACTAATTGAAAAAACGAAGGTTAGAAAAAGATTTTATTATTGGGAAGAGGCAAAGAGGGTTATAGAAGAAATAATTGAGGAATGGTAGTAACAACTTTATAGGATGATGTAAGGAACACTATGAAAAAATAGCTCTGAACACATTAAAGAGATTGGTGAAAAGTGGGAGGTGTTGAAAGAAGCTTTATTAATAGGTCTCAACAAAAAAAGAACAGTTAATCTAGGAAGGACACTATACAATGTATATCAGGTTTCGATGGATGATATTATCGAGATTAATCGTGTAAGAGAAGTAAATTAACAATAAGGATATTTTTAGTGTGAGCAAAGTTTGTAGATGCTTTGCTCACTTTTATTTATCAAAAAGTTCTATAGAGTTTGTTGTTTCAATAATGTATCTTATCTCTTTGCCTTTTTAATAAGAAATATAAACTTAATCAATAATTTTGGATTTTTTGGTATACTTTAGGAGGATATTCTACAGGAATGGTGTTGAGAACCCAATGAGTGAGAATTTAGAGATATTAAAGTCAAGAGAATACATAAAGGGAAGATTTCGAGTTAGTGTAGAAATCATATTTAAAATGGTTAAAGAATTAGAAGGTGACAATTACCAAAAATATATAATGGATATGCCACATATGATAAACAGCCCTATGGAAGATGCAATAAGATATAAATTTATTGTTTTAGCTCACTAGTGTTGCATTAATATTATTTCAAGATTCAAAATACACCCAATATTCAAATTTCAGTTCATGAGCGCACAAAAAAATCCTTTACAATGGAAGTACAGGTGGTTCCTGCCCAAATCCAACGTAAAGGATATCCGCTATGGACAAGAATACACGATTATCTTCATTTGGTAAATGGGTTGCACCCATAAATATGAAACTTTTTGATGAACAAGTAAAAAAAGATGGACTAGATAAGTATAAGAAGAAATTATCAACGTCCTCTTTTACAAAACTATTTCTCTATGCACACTTGAAACAAGTGGAAAGCCTTCATGCGTTGAATGCAGAACTAGCCGATGAAAACTTACAGAAAGAACTGGGGATCAAATCAATCAGTGTTTCTCAGCTTTCTCGTAAAAACAGGGCTATAGATTCATCGCTGTTTTCCATCGTCTTTCTTGAATTAGTTCGGCAGATTCAGATGAAAACCAACCAATATCAGTCACCATTTCCTTTAAAAATTATTGATTCAAGCACCCTGCCGCTAAATCTCACCCGTTGTAACTGGGCTACATTTCGGAAGAGCAAGGGTGGTGTCAAACTTCATCTTAGATTAGTTTTTGTCGATCAAGATACGGTCTATCCTGATAAAGCGGTTATCACAAATGCCGTTGAACACGATCGGAATCAATTGGAGATTCTCGTTGATGACAAAGATGCCATGTATGTGTTTGATCGTGGATATATCGACTATCAACGGTTTGATCGCTACTTTGATGAAGGAATCTTTTTTCTCTCAAGACTGAAAAAGAATGCCGTCATAAGAGAGGTTGAATCCTATTCTTTACCTGAAGGAAGTCCGATTACAACGGATAAAATAGCGTACATCGGTACAACACAAAAGCGTACTGAAAATGTATTTCGAATCCTTGAAACAGTTGATTCCAAAGGGAATCCAATACGTTTAATCACGAATCGCTTTGACTTAAAAGCGGAAGAAATAGGCGATCTATACCGTTCAAGATGGGCAATAGAGTTATTTTTCAAATGGTTAAAGCAGCACGTCGAAATCAAAACATTTTTTGGATACAGCGAACAAGCTGTACACAATCAAATTTTCCTTGCGTTAATTACGTATTGCCTCAATGTACTCGTTCAACTTGAAGCCAAAGGAAAACCTACATTATTACGGATTACCCGATGGCTCAAGGCAACTATGTGGAGACCAGCAAGAACATGGTTCAGGTTCATTGAGCAAAGAGGAAGTCCGTAAACATGTACTAGTCGATGTTGCTTAAGTATTAAATGTATATTTTTACCAAATGGTCAGTGCCACCTCTCGCTTTGGATTGTCTTTTTAGCTCATTTACCAGAGTGAAATATAGACAGAATATTCTTACTATAATTATAGGGTTTTATGCAACACTAGTGGTTTTAGCTGAATTATTTAAAAGGTTTGCAAGGGCTATAAGTTATACCTATTTTAGATACGATCCTAATACTACAAGTGAAGAAAAATATCACTCGATGAATATGTACCTTTTGAGCGATGAGGATTTAGTCGAAGAAATAGGAGGAATTTTAAACAATCGTAATGATTTGGCCCACATTTTTATTGATGATATTTTAGACTTCATTGATAATAATTTTTTTGATATGGCCAAAAAAGCAGTTATGTTATATGAGGTTATAGAAAAATATGTAGAATATGTTAATAAGTATGATCCTTCAAAGACCAGAATTAGAAAGATTTATCTTGAATAAGACACTCGTAAAGGGCGGCTTGTTCAACAATTTTTCAACATCCTGACTAAATATTTACTAAGCAGGAATAGGTTTAGAATTATCGAATGGGTACTTAAGAATTTTTCTAGTAACCCATAAGGAGAATATGAATGGAAGCAACACTTTTTATTGATGAAAGCGGAAATACTGGAACAGATTGGTTAAATGATAACCAGCCATTTTTTACATATGGAGGGTGGCTTGTTCCAAATGTGAAGCTAGATTTGGTCGAAACCTACTTGAATAGTATTATATCAAAAGAACAAGCTGTAGAACTTAAATCAAAGAATGTCTTTAAGAGAACAGGTGGTTTGGAGTTGTTTGCTAGTATTTATCATAAATTGATTGATGAATTTTCTGCCATTCCTTTTTTTATAGTTGCTGATAAGAAGTTCATGGTAGCTGCTAAAATCGTCGAGACTTTTTTTGATTGTGAATACAATCCTTATGTAAATGAATATTTAACTCATCCTGTAGAATTAAAGAAGGCTTTAGCAAATTGTATATTTAATCATCAAGATAAAACGATACTAGAATCCTTTGCAATTTTAATTAAGAATGGAACTATTCCAATTGATAAATTAAGTAAAATTAATTTAGGTCTAATATCAATATTTGAAAAAGAGGGACATCAACAAGTTGCAAATTCACTGAGAAATCTTACGGAAGAAAATTATCTTAGTATGATTGATGAGTTTGAAACTGTTACTAAAAACGGAACTTTTAAAAATAGAATTACTTTAACTCAAACAATGTTGCTTGAGATATTAAGAAATGTAGAGATATATTCTAATAACAGAAATATTTCGGTAAGAGTTTATCATGATAGTCTTCGAGGGTATTCAGAAATTTTTAAAGAAATAGAAGAGGTCTTTTTCAAAGAAGAACCACCAATTGTATATAATAATAATGATGTTATATGGCTTAGTAGATTCCCCCACATTAAGTCAATCACTGTAAGGAATTCTATAGAAGAGCCTTGTATTCAAGCAGCTGATTTAATGTGTGGATTTACATCCAAATATTTTTATTTAGTTTCTCAGATGAGCCACTTAAAGAAAATTGAAAAAGAACTTCTTAAATCACTTGTAACCGTACATGATTTTTACATTAAAGAGAAAGCAACCGTATGGAATTGGTATGCTCCATACAATTTTGAAAGGAAGTTTATATTATCACTTAACCCCAAAGCCAATATGCAAGCAAAGGATTATCACATGATTATTAAAAGAGACTTTGATAAGGCAATTAAGAATAATAGAAGATGGAATCTGCAACAAAATGATTTCTTTGATTTTCATAAGTGAAAATAATCCTCATACCTTAAATTACACAAAGGCATAATAATGTGTAAAAACTTGAATTTAAATGGGTATGTTTAAATTACTTCTGACCGTTATTATGAATTAATTAAAGCTTTTTGGACTGAACTTTTGGTGTTCAGTCCATTTTTATGCTTTCTTTGCTCAAAGAGTCACTCTTATTAAGTATCTGATTATGGTAACTTTATCTCGTTTAATAGGCGTCGTAATTCATTCAAACGTGGGTAAAGAATATCTTTATTCCCTTCAATAAATCCTTTTACCAATTTTCTTTTGTTAAGGTTCAGCAATTTTACATCCTCTGATACAACAGTTTCTCCCTGAAGATCAGCCAAAACGTTTGCAAGAAGAATGTTGAGGTCAATGAGTCGGTGCAAAGGTAATTCTTCACTTTGTCTGCTCCACTTGCCTGTGCTTTCGTCGCCAGTTGTATGTCTCCAAACCTTAGCGGAAATTTCATCATCGTTCCATTGTGCGTTACCAATCGTTAAAGCCTGTGCATCAGTAGTGTCAGGATTATTTTTTCCATCCTTCTGATTATAATTATCAATTGTATAAACAGGCTTATGAGCTAAATGACGAGGTGCTTCCATATTAATCACTCCTTACTTCTGTTAAGTACATATTACTAAATGATTCAGTAAAACGTCAAGTAATTAAATTAGTAAAGAAATTAGTGATTGATTTAGTAATTTTCTTAGTAATGATATAAATGAAGATTTTGTTGAATTAATTAGGTTTAGTATAAGATTGATAGTTGTAGCGTGTTCAATACTTCAAAGTATTGAACATTATTTCCTAGTGCTGTAGATTAGGCTGTTAAGCCTAATCAATACTTATGTTCAAAAATATGTGCTTTATATTGGTGAGGCAAAAATTTTATCGGTAGAATAGACTAGTAGGTTTTTCCAAATGTAAGTTAGCACTAGTTGAAAATTACCTCCGTCTGCTGAGGATTCTAGCTAACATTGATAAAGCTTTTAAGAACTACTCAATAAATGTAAAATGTAAATATAAATATATTTAAAGGATGAGAAAACATGATTAACTTTCAGGATAAAGTAAGTTTTATTTGGTCCATTGCAGAGATTTTGCGAGGTCCATACAAGCCAGAAGATTACGGGAAAGTAATTTTACCATTAGCTGTATTGCGCCGTTTTGACTGCGTATTAGATAGTACAAAAGAAGAGGTATTAGCTTCAGCAGAAAAGTTTGCTTCTATGAATGAGGAAGCACGAGAGCCAATTTTAAACCGTGTAGCAAAACAAAATTTCCATAATACAAGTAAATATGATTTCAACAAATTATTAAGTGATTCAGATAACATAGCTGATAACTTGCGTGATTACATAAATGGTTTTTCAAAAACTGCACGAGATATTATGGATCATTTTGATTTGGAACGCCAGATCGACAAGCTAGAAACAAACAATCTGTTATATTTAACGATTAAACGCTTCAGTGAAATTGATTTGCACCCAGAAGTAGTGTCTAACGTAGAAATGGGCTACATTTTCGAAGAATTAATACGTCGCTTCAATGAGAATGCAGAAGCTGGGGACCACTACACTCCACGTGAAGTGATTCGTTTAATGACGCATTTATTATTCTTGCATGATGATGCAAGTATTTTAACAAAGCCCGGTTTAACACAAACACTATATGACTGCGCAGCGGGTACGGGGGGCATGGGGTCTGTTGCTCAAGAATATTTAGCAAGTGTAAACTTTTCCGCGCAATTAGAGTTCTTTGGACAAGAAATCAACGGTGAATCGTATGCTATCTGTAAAGCGGATATCTTAATAAAAGGTGCGGATGCTAAGAACATTCGATTAGGGAACACGTTATCCAATGACCAATTCCCATATGATAAATTTGACTATTTAATTAGTAATCCACCTTATGGGGTAGATTGGAAATCTTATCAAAAGCCTATTGTTGATGAACATGAGAAGCAGGGGTTTAATGGTCGTTTTGGTCCCGGTACACCGCGCACAAGTGATGGACAATTTTTATTCTTATTGAACTTATTGTCTAAAATGAAACCTGTCACTGCTGAAAATCCACAAGGGTCACGGTTAGCGATTATTATGAACGGCTCTCCATTATTTACAGGGGATGCAGGATCAGGGGAAAGCGAAATTCGTAAGTATGTGTTAGAAAACGATTTAGTAGAAGGCATTGTCGCATTACCAAACGACTTATTCTATAACACGGGGATTGCCACATATATTTGGATTTTAACGAATAATAAAGCACCATTACGTAAAGGGAAAGTAGAGTTAGTCAATGCAGTTGATTTCTATAAGAAAATGAAGAAAAGTATGGGAAGCAAACGGAATGAAATCACAGAAGAACAAATTAATAATATCGTTAGTTTATATGGAGATTTCCAAGAAGGAGAATACGTAAAAATCTTTGATAATGAAGATTTCGGTTATGCCAAAATTACAGTAGAACGTCCATTACGCTTAAATTTCCAAGTAAACGAAGAACGGATTGTAAAGATTACAGAAGAAAAAGGGTTCATGAATCTTGCGACATCAAAGAAAAAAGGGGAAGCGGGGCTTAAAGAAATCGAAGCAGGAAAAGAACTGCAAACACAAATTATTAAAGTATTGCGCAACTTAGCTAGTGATGAGATATATAAAAACCGTGAAGCATTTACAAAAATATTAAAAGATGCATTTAAAGAAGCAGAGATTACAGTAGGTGCGCCAGTATTAAAAGCCATTTTAAATGGTCTTTCTGAAAAAGATGAAACAGCTGATCCTTGTATTAAAAACAAAACAGAGATGGAACCGGATACTGACTTACGTGATACAGAAAATGTACCGCTTAGAGAAAGTATTCATGATTACTTTGAACGTGAAGTATTACCGCACGTTCCAGATGCATGGATTGATGAAACAAAAACAAAAATTGGCTATGAGATTCCATTTACTAGACAATTCTACAAATACAAAGCGTTACGTGGCTCACAAGAGATTATGGAAGAAATACGCGTGTTAGAGGCAGAGATTGCTGAGCAGTTAGAGAAGGTGATGGGATGAAACCATTATTTGAATTAGAGAGAAACAATGTCAATTACGATTGGCAAGTTATGAAAATTAAAAGAGTATTAGACATACCTATTACGGATGGACCACATGAAACACCTGAATTATTAGAAGACGGTGTGCCATTTCTATCTGCAGAATCAGTTAAAAACGGAAATCTAAATTTCGATTTAAAAAGGGGATATATTTCTCAAGAAGATCATGAAAAATATATTAAGAAGTGTAAGCCACAAAGAGATGATATTTTCATGGTTAAATCAGGTGCAACTACTGGTAATATTGCAATGGTAGACACTGATGAGGAATTTAGCATTTGGTCTCCTTTAGCACTAATTCGTGCAAAAAAAGAAATAGTAATTCCAAAGTATCTATACTATTTTGTTGGTTCTCTGGCTTTTAGAGAGCAAGTAGAAGTTAGTTGGAGTTACGGTACACAACAAAATATTGGCATGAAGGTTATAGAAAACTTGTTTATTTCTATACCTTCATTGGAAATTCAAAAAAGGATTGTGAGATACATTGAGTATAAAGTCAAAGATATTGATATATTAATCAAGCAAAAGGGAAAATTTATTAAATTACTTGAACAACAACGTCAATCAATTCTTACAGAAGCTGTTACAAAAGGGTTAAATCCGAATATGAATATGAAAGATTCTGGAGTTAAGTGGATTGGTGAAATCCCAGAGCATTGGGAAGTAAAAAAAGTTAAGCATTTCGCTATTCATGTAGGGAGTGGAAAAACACCTTCTGGGGGGGCAGAAATTTATCTTGATGAAGGTATTCCTTTTTTAAGAAGCCTTAACGTTCATTTTGATGGTATTCATTTAAAAGACTTAGCTTTTATCTCAGAGGAAATCAATGAAGAAATGAAAACTTCTCAGGTCCAACCTTTAGATATACTGCTAAATATTACAGGTGCATCTATTGGAAGAACAACAATTGTCCCTAAAGATTTTGGTAGAGCTAATGTGAATCAACACGTTTGTATTATTCGTTTAAACCAAAATAAGGTTTATCCATACTATTTCAATATGTTGATGGCTTCTGATGTTATTAATCAACAAATTTGGTTTGCACAAAATGGTAGCTCACGAGAGGGTTTAAACTTTGCTCAAGTAAGAGAGTTGATTTTTGCAATTCCTCCTACTTTAGAAGAACAAAGAGAGATAAATGAATGGATTTACAATAAGCAAATGAAGATTTTTAATTTGATTAATCTAGTTAAAGAACAAATCGAAAAGTTAAAAGAATACCGCCAATCTCTTATATACGAAGCAGTAACAGGAAAGATTGATGTGCGTGAGTTGGAACTTGATTAAGTGAGGTGAGTATAGATGGCAGTGGATACGTCGGAAAAAGGATTTGAAACGAATATTGAAGCAGCATTAATTGCAAATGGTTATAAAAAGCGAGTACTTGAAGGAGAGGCAAGTGCGCTTTTTAAACAATATGCTATTGATGTAGAAGAGTTATTTGCTTTCTTAGAAGATACGCAATCAAAATCTTTACGTGCATTAGAAAAGTCCTATGGACCAAATTATAAAGAGCAGGTGTTAAAGCGAATTGTAGAGCAACTAAAAACATCCAAGCAAGGGCTTGTGGAATGTTTACGAAAAGGGATTAAAGATCGTGGTGTGACATTAAAATTTGCTTACCATAAACCAGCTACAACGATGAATCAATTAACGAATGAGTGGTATTCGAAAAATCGTTTTAATGTTGCCCGTCAAGTCTACTATAGCGATAAACATAATAATAGCGTAGATATGGTGCTGTTTTTAAATGGGCTGCCGCTTATTGTAATGGAGTTGAAAAACCCATTAACAAACCAGACAGTCGAACAAGCGATGAAGCAATTAAAGTTTGATCGTGATCCAAATGAGCGGTTGTTTAAATTTAATGAACGTGTAGTGGTGTACTTTGCGGTTGACCCAGATGAAGTATTTATGACGACAGAGCTGAAAAAAGGGAAAACGTATTTCTTACCATTCAATAAAGGAAATCAAGGTGGAAAAGGAAATCCACTTGTATATGAAAACTACCGTACCCATTATTTATGGGAAGAGATATTGGCACCTGATAGTTTATTGGATATTTTATTTCGTTTTGTCTTTATTAAGAAAGACGATATATTAGATTCAAACGGTGATACAATTGAGGAACGCAAAATGTTAATATTCCCTCGATTCCATCAGTTAGATGCAGTGCGGAAACTTGAAGAGGATGTAAAAGTACGTCTTGTAGGGCATAATTACTTAATTCAACATAGTGCAGGTTCCGGAAAAACAAACTCAATTTCATGGTTAGCCCATCGTTTAGCAAAGCTGCATGACGAAAATAACGAATCGATTTTTAGCAGTGTCATCGTAATTACAGATCGCCGTGTATTAGATAAGCAATTACAAGATGCTGTATATCAGTTAGAGCATAAAGCGGGGATGGTTGAGCGTATTAATAAAGATTCTGCGCAGCTTGCTAACGCGATTAATAATGAAACACGTATTATTATTACCACTCTACAAAAATTCCCATTCATTATGGAAAAAGTAGCGGGAATAGATCGTAAAAAGTATGCAGTGATAATTGACGAGGCACATTCATCACAAGGTGGAAAAGCATCAACGGCATTAACGAATATTTTATCGGACAAGACATTAGAAGATGCCTACAATGAAGATCGTATTGCAGAAGAAAATTTAGAGTCTCTTGATGAACAAATTATCGAAACCATTATGAAAAGTGGTAAGCAAGATAATGTATCGTTCTTTGCTTTTACTGCTACACCGAAGCCAAAAACATTAGAGAAATTCGGTACACTTGGAATGGATGGAAAACCACGTGCCTTTCATGAGTACACGATGCGTCAAGCCATTGAAGAAGGTTTTATTTTAGACGTTTTACAAAACTATACTACATATAAAACCTTCTGGAAAATTGCCAAGACAATTGATGATGATCCAGAAGTATCAAGGAAACAAGCTACCAAAAAGCTAGCTCAGTATGTGTCATTGCATCCACATAGCATTGCACAGAAAACGGAAATCATTATCGAACATTACCGGAATTTTGTAAAGCGTAAAATTGGTGGTCGTGCAAAGGCAATGGTGGTCACAGCGAGTCGTTTACATGCAGTGAGGTATAAAATAGCTTTTGATAAGTACATTGATGAAAAGGGTTATGATGATTTAAAAACAGTCGTAGCGTTTTCAGGTACTGTAAAGGACGGCGAAATTTCTTATACAGAGCCGGATATGAACAAATTCTCTGAAAAAGAATTGCCTGAAAAGTTTAATTCAGATGAGTATAAAGTGTTGCTAGTGGCAGAGAAATATCAAACAGGCTTTGATGAACCATTGCTTCATACTATGTACGTAGATAAACCGTTAAGTGGGATTAAAGCTGTACAAACATTATCTCGTTTAAATCGTACTTGTCCGGGTAAAGAAGATACATTTGTTTTAGACTTTGTAAATGAGCAAGAAGATATTAAGGCATCGTTCCAACCGTATTATGAGTCAACAAGTCTTTCGGAAGTTACAGATCCCAACATTTTATATGACTTACAAGGTGAATTAGAGCCATATCAAATCTTTACGGAAGAAGAAGTACAGAAGGTAAATGAGTTAGAACTAAATGGCGGTTTAAATAAATCTACATCAGCACAAACTGCGCTAAATGCAGAAATTGATAAAGGTGTGGAACGTTATAAAAAACTTTCAGCAGGAGAGCAAGAGGCCTTTAAAGCAGCTGCAACAAAGTTTACTCGTACGTATGGGTTCGTTTTACAAATTGCAACGTTTATCGATGTAGACTTACACAAGTTATATATCTATTTAAACTACCTACTACGGAAGCTTCCGCGTGACAAAAACGATAAAGACGTGTATTTAGCAGATGATGTGGCACTAGAATACTACCGCAATCAAAAAGTATTTGAAGGGAGCATCGAGCTTGAAAAAACAGGTGGCGTGGAATTAGATCCACAAAGACATGGTGCTGGTGGAGCAGTAGAAGATGAGAAGACTAAGTTGTCTAGTATATTGGAAAAGTTAAATGACCGATTTGGTACAGAATTTACTGAAGAAGATTTATTGTTTGATGAACAAGTAGTGTCAACGATGACAAAGAGTGAAGATGTACAAGTAAGGGCCAAAAACAATTCATATGATAACTTTAGATTAGCAATGAAAGAGCGTATAATTGATTTTGTTATCGACCGAATGGAAGCAAATGAAAAATACACTCATAAAATTTTAGGCGATCAAGAATTCCAATCATACTTTATTGATAAGATTATTGCGGAAGTATATACAGAGATAAACGCTGGATAACTTTATAAGAATTAGCAAAACAAAAATGTAGGATGGTTTACCAACCCTTCATTTTTATAGTAGAAAAGGTAGAGTGCGAAAATAGCCATTATCACGCTCTTCTATTAAATTTCTCACAAACTATATAATTTTAATTTAGTTAATAGTTTGTGAGAAGATGTATTATGCTAAGAATATTATCTAAAAAAACTAGAAACCCGCTCATTAATTTGGGCGGGACTTTTTAATATGTGGATTCAATAAATCATGTATTGTGTGAAGGTGTCGAGTCTGAATGGTAAGATATAGAAAGTAGCTAAGGTAAAGGTTGAAATAAATAATTAAGAAAGGCAAGGTATTAAATATGAAAGAAAGAAAGAAAATTATAAATTTGAATAAATGGCCAAGAAGTATTAATCATAAAAAATCAATGAACCAATTAATTGAAGAAAGGAAACAAAATAGGGAAGAAAAAATAAAGCAGATTGAAAAAGAAGCAAATGATTTATTGAAAGAACTAGAAGATTAGTTGTTAGAGTTCGTCACGATAAAGTCATAGAGTTAAATGGATTGATAAATATGTAGTAAAAGTGGAAGGGTGGGGAGTTAATGAATACAGAGATATATTTTCTTAGACACGCTCATTCTGATTTTTCATTAGAAAACGAAGAAACTAGAGAGTTATCTGCAAAAGGTTGGGCTACCGCAAAAAAGATTACTGACAAAATGATAAAAGAGGATATTCAATATGTAATATCTAGTCCATATGTAAGAGCAATACAAACAGTAGAAGGACTAGCAAGGTATCTACATAAAGAAATTGAACTGGATTCCCGTTTTATAGAGAGAGACTTAGCAGCAAGAGATTTTTATTTTGATAAACCACTTGAAGCCATTAAATATGTGTTTGATAATCCCATTTTTAGGTTTTCGGGTGGTGAATCTAATCAAGAAGTTCAAGAACGTGGTATAAGTGGTTTGAAGCATATTGTTTCTAAATATCGTAGAAAAAGGGTAGCAGTAGGCATTCATGGTAATATCATGACATGTACATTGAATTATTTTAATAAGAAATTTGATTATCATTTTTGGAGGGATTCAATTGACAATCTATCAAGATATTATACGTATATTTGAAGAGAATTCTTCTTATAAAAACCCGACACAAGCAGTAAATCAGGCAAGCTCATTAAATGCATTATCTGGTGATTTATATACTGATGCAAATAGATTCATCTATGAGTTACTACAAAATGCTGATGATTCTTTAGAAAAGGGTAATCCTGTTGAAGTTTGGGTGAAGATCATAGGTCAAGAATTGATATTTGGTCATAGTGGAAAAGCTTTTGATAAGCGGGATTTAATGGGGATTTGTAATGTAAATAATGGAACCAAAAAAAATGACATTAGCAAGACAGGCTATAAGGGAATAGGTTTTAAATCTGTATTTGGTCAGTCAGATAAAGTAAAAATTTATTCGAACGGTGAGTATTTCAGATTTGATAGAGACTATGATTTTAGATGGCAATGGGAATATTCTAGGGAGGAATGGGAAACTGAAAGTGGCAGGAAGTTTCAATACCCTTGGCAGATAATTCCTATATATACAAAAGAGGATGAAGTAAGTTTATCGATAAGGGAGTTTATAAAAAGTAAAGATATCAATGTTGCAACAATTATTACTTTACATAATTTAGCTGACGTTGAAGAAGCCATAAACTATTTAACTAAAAACACAAATATGTTCTTATTCTTAAAAAATATCTCAAAAATTAACTTCGAACTTCCTCAGAGTTCATCGATCTTGATAGATCGTAGCAGTGAAAACATAATAAAATTAGAGAATAAACATAGCAATTCAGAATGGATAATTAAAAGTACTACATTAAAAGTACCAGAGAGTATGCGAGCAATTCTTAATGAAGATAGAAATATTCCAGAAAAATTAGCAGCAGCAACTGAAATTGAGATTACTTTAGCTGCAAAAATTATTGATAATGAAATAGTGAAATTATCTAAAGAAGAAAATCTATTGTATTCTTACTTACCGACAGGTGAATCTAAATATGAACTTCCAGTCTTGGTAAATACAAGTTTTTTAACTGCGGCTAATAGAGAATCATTACATAGTGATTCAAAATGGAATCAATGGATTTTTAATTCATTACCTGTTGAAATTGTTCGTTGGATTGCAGAGCTAGTATGCTCGGAGTTTAAGTATCAAGGTTATCAATTAATCCCAAAAGAAATATATAAAAATGAATTAGGGAATAGTTTCAATAGTGGTATTAAAGAAGCGTTTAATAAAATTAAATTTATACTTACAAGAGATGATGAATTAATAACTGTTAGGGACGCTATAGTAGATACAACTTTTTTATCTGAAAAAGCTTTTGTTGGGGAAAAAGCTGTTAAAGCATATGTATGTAGATTTTTAGATTATGAAGAATCCTTGAATAAAAAATTTATAAAAAGTAATCCCTATTCAACATATATAAATGATTTATGTTCCTTTAAGTTTTCTTGGAATGAATTTAGTAAGTTTCTTCTTTCATCTTATTTTTATGTGGAACATAATGAGTTTAAAAATATTTATTTAATTTCTCATTTGAAGAAACTTTATGATAAAAAGACTAAACCATTTGATGATCAATTTATGCAGAGTCTTCCTTTTATTTGGAATCACAAACAAAAGCTAAGCTTTCCTAATCAAGTATGTATTCCAACTCCCGATGATACAAATTGGAATAACCCTGAAAGTGATCTGATGTTTTTACATGAAGCAATTCAAAAAACTATAAAAGTCAACCGAGAGTTATATAAATGGCTTGAAAATTTAGGTGTTAAGGAAAAAACTGATGTAACTTACATACGTCAAAATATAATACCGAATATTGAAAACATTTCAACATTAGAAAATACACATAAATTAATAACTGATTTATTTTTATTATATAGAAAAGGTGTTTTGGATGATGCTCTTTTAAATGACTTAAATAAAATTAAAATCCTTACACAAAAGGGTTCACTAATACCAGTAAAAGAATGTTATTTATCTAATTACTATAAACCAAGAGTGGATTTAGAAATGTTAATTCAGAAAGATTTTTTTATTAGTGAAGAGTATTGTGAAAATAAATTAGAAATTGACGAATGGAAACGTTTTTTTAAGAAACTCGGTGCTAAGGAAGGAATTTCACTCCTAAACTACTCAGACAAATATACTAAACAGCAATTATTATCAAAAGGAATTAAAGACGAATACTTTAATGAGGATGATAAAAAGTTTAAACCCTTTCACTCTGTATTTAGGGCGGATGAATTTGAAAGAATAGTTTCAATTGAGTTTCTTGAAAATATAAATAATAATCCTAAAGTTGCCAAAATATTATGGGAAGACATAATGGATTTATATTCTCCAAATGAATTAAAAAAACCTGCTCTTGCATTTTGGGGATATAGTGGGCGTCATGGGAGAATTAGTGGTGATGAGATAGAAAACTACATTCCTTGGTTTATTAAGAACAATAATTGTTTACCTACAGTAAAGAATAATTGTTTAAACTCGAGTGCAATTTTTCTTAATTCGGAAGAGATAATTGAAGTCGCAGGTAAATACCTGCCAGTTTTTCAGGGCAATGAGCTTTCATCAGAATGGAAATCATTTTTTAATTTAAAAAATCATCTTGAGCTTGAAGACTACTTAGAACTTTTATCACAAATTTCCATGGACACTCTCGATAACAATCAAGTTAAAGAAGATAATTTAAAAAGAATTCAGTCAATATATCACCAACTTATGGATAATTGTGAGTATTGGAATCAGGACCAACTTGAAATAGTGAAAAAATGGTCTGAAGAAAATTGTTTATTAAATAGTAAAAAGTTCTTCGGTGAATGCAAAAGTCTATATTATTATTGGGATGGAAATGAATCTGTATTCCAAGAACAATATGGGTTCATTTATTTAAGCTCCGAAAATAAACAGCATCGGTCTCTAGAAACATTTTTAAACTGCTTTAAAGTAAAAATTTTAAGACAAAGCGAGTTTAAATTAGTTCATTCCGAAATACAGTCAGCATATTCGTTAAAGAGCCATTTGTATAAAATTTTACCATACTTAAAAGTTTGGATTGAAAATGATGAAAGTAACGAATTGATAAATACTACATTAAGTATGCTAGAAGAAAATACAGATGCCTTAGAATTATACGAAGCAGAAGAATTAAAAATTACTTATGATGAATTAGGATTTTCTAAAGTAGTTTATACTCACTTTATGGATAACACACTTTATGTAAAGGAACCATGGGACTCAAACAGTGTGTTATTAAAATTATCTGGGGATTTAGGTAATTATTATAATTTAAGAGGTCATGACAAAAAAATTGATTTTCTTTTAAGATCATCTATTCCAGAAATAAAGCATTATTTCGAAGTTGAAGAATTTGATATTACTCATATTAAAGAGGATGACTGCGAAATTTTAGGAGCTACAAATGATAATAAGTTAAAATCATTTGCAGAATTAGAAAGTAAAATTGAAAATAGCAAAATGCCTCCTTCTTTTTATCATTTATCTAAATCGGAATATAATGCATTAGTTCATGCTGAAAGTTTAGTCGATAGAGCAGTTACTAATGTATTAAACTATCTAACAACTTTAGATGAATATGATTGTTCAAATAGTTATCGAATAGCTAAAAGTATAATTGGAGGGATCTATAAAAATGGTAATGAAATAGCGGTAGTTGCCAGACCTTCTGATGGAAATAAGGTTTTATTATACTATACTTCTGAGTTCGATGTTCTAGACTATATGGATGCTGAGCTGTGGTGTGAAAATGGTGATTTACATAGTGTTAGAAGGATAACTATGGGACAATTATTTAAGAAAACAGGAATGAATAAAATTCCCATTAATAACATTGAATTTATTTCAGATGACTTAGATAAGATATTAAAAGAGAAGAAGTCTAAGGTTTTAGACTTTAGCCCAGTCCCATATACTCCACAGATATTATCACAGACCATAGCAGCCTTTAGTAATACTGATGGAGGTAAATTAATATTTGGAATTAAAGAAGTTAACTCACATTTAAATGAAGTTGTAGGTATAAGTATAGAATTTAAAGTAGTTGAGATAATAGGAGAAGCTGTAAGATTATTATCAAAGGTTCCACAGATTAAGTATGATTGGACTCAACATAACCAAAAGATTATATTTGCTATAGAAATAGGAAAAAGTGATGAGCCAATTTTAATTAGTAATTATAAATATGTTCGTGTGGGGAATCAAAATGTTATAGAAAATAGACCACCTAAAACAGTAACAACATTAAGTAAACCGCACTATGAAAAAAACGTTGCTCTTATTATTTCTATAGAAAATTATTTTCCTAGAAATCAAAATCAAATCCCCCCTGTTAAATATGCTAACGATGATGCAGAGAAATTTAAAAATGTATTAATTGATCATATGAAAATAAGAGAAGAAGATATTATTGTTATAAAAAATGAAGAGGCAGTAAAGTCGAATTTAGAATTTGATCTTAAAATGCTATTTAATTCATTAACTGAGAAAGATCGATTTATTTTTTATTATGTAGGTCATGGATTCCATAATGGAGTAACAAACTACTTGTCAACTTATGATATGCATTCTTCTAGTATAACGGAAACAGCTATATCACTATCAAAGTTATTATTGGATCCTTTAAAAAAATCAAAATGTAATAATGCATTAATTTTTATAGATGCCTGTGCCAAAATCTTTAAGGATGAAAATGAGAGAAGTAATATATCGGATATTATTGATGATGAATTAGTTATATATACTAACGAAAATCCAAATTATTCTATATTTTTATCTTGTTTAACAGGTCAAAGCTCATATTCCTCGGATATTTTAATGAATGGAGTTTGGACTTATCATTTAATTAATGCATTAAGTGGGAAAGAAAAGAGTGCTATTGTAAATGGAAATTATATAACGGATAGGTCATTAAGCAACTATTTGTCTAATTCTGTCTCAAATTATACTGAACCTGAATGGAAATATACTCAAATACCTAGGTCAATTATTGAGTCATCAAATGAAAATATAATTTTGGAAATGAATAATATTGAATAAGCCTTATTAAAAATAGTAGTTAAACTTACGTTAGTAATATCTTTTTAAGGAAAATGATTTTTCATTATCACTGAAAGAGAATAGCCAATTAAGAGTGTCTTGTGGTAAACAAGGGCGTTAATCCAAGAAGGATTAACGCCTTTTTTGTGAAGTTTTATACTAATGTGGCAGTTTAAATGAAAAAGGTAGACTATTATTTACGAACAAAAAAAGCATGGATAGTAATGGGATGATTGATAGCGAACGAATAACTAAAGAGATGAACAACGCTAAGGAACTATCTGAAAAGTACAGAAATGAAGCGGATATCTTTGATGTTACTCGGAGAATACTCGCAGGTTCTATATTGCAATTAGCTAAACAAGGACTCTCTATTGTATTCGGTCAAACTATTAACTTCCCTCAAGAGCCAAAGATAGAAGACTCATTTGTTGCTACGATTATTTTTGCAGGAAGTGAAGAAGGACATAGGTTAGCCCCATCTCTGCCATCTTTTTGACCCACTCCGGACAAGATATTGATCCACTTATGACAGAAGTGATCCACAACCATATAAATAGTGAATCCAAAAGTATTATTGGTGTAATCTTTCCGTATGAGTATTGAGCCAGAATGAGCCAGTAAGTGCCGGGGAGAGAGACAATAGTAGATTGATATAAAGCCATTGAAACCTGAAACATTCCAATGGCTGTTTGACTTATTTAAAGCTTTTACCGTCTAGTTCTTGATTAATTATCTCAAGAGACCAACGAACGAGTTCATCGTAGTCTAATTCCTCTTCACCTTTCCAAACACATGGAGGTAGGAGTTTTTCTTCCACTTTCCGCATTACTTCATCAGGTAAATACATGTGTAAAAAATACTTCGCTATACGGATTTCAACTTCTTCTGGGATCATTTTGATACCGCCAATCCGTGACGTTCTCTCATGGAGACTTCACCGTCAATAAGTATGGTGTAGGAATCGTGCACAATTCTGTCTAGAATGGCATCTGCCAGTGTACCTTCACCAATTTTATCGTGCCATCCTCTAGGATCAAATTGAGAACAAAAGATAGTTGATCCTTGCTGGTGGCGTGCTTCTACGATTTCAAGAAGATCTCTTGCCTCAGTCTCTTTTAACGGAGTTAATAGCCACTCATCTAAGATGAGTAGGTTTACATTCTTGTATTTTTTCATCACCTTTCTATAAGTTCCTTCTCCTCTTGCGATTGCTAATTCATCCAAGAGGTCTGGTAATCGAATATATTTCACTTTATACAACTGACGACATGCAGCTATGCCAAATGCACAAGATAAATAGGTTTTTCCATTTCCAGAAGCACCCATTAATATAATATTGTGATGTTCTTCAATATAATTACAGGTTGCTAATCGTAAAATTTGCGCTTTATCAAGCTTTCTATCCGGATGATATTCAATATCCTCGATACATGCCTGTGTATCACGTAATTCAGCCGACTTGATCAGGCGATCAAGTTTATTGTTTTGTCTTCTGGACCATTCGATATCAACGAGTAACCCAAATCGTTCCTCGAAAGATAGTTCTTGGTATTCTGAATTTCTCAATTGTTCTCTTAATGTTTCTGCCATTGCAGTCATTCTCATTTCATTTAATTTTGTTAAAGTGTTATCAATTGTCATTATTATTCCCTCCGTAATAATCAGCGCCACGAGTAAACCCGTAAACGTTATCATTTTTTTGTGTGCTCAACTGTTTGCTTGTATCCTCTACTGGTAATTTGTCATGTCCTGTTTTTAGGATGGTTTGAATGCTTTTTAGTTTGGGTCTTGGCGTATAGGACAACACTCTTTCACATGCCTTCTCTATGCGTTCGATAGAGTATTTATCTGCTAGTTTCATTAATGCATAGGCAGATTTCAGGCCCTGCTTTTCAGTCGGATAAGATTCTAAGATTCTTTCAATGGTTAATAAGGTGGCAGGGCCAGTTGTAGCACCCCACTCTAATATAAATTCCTTATCAAATGATGCATACTTTCTATGGTCTCTAGGCATATGATCAGGAATAGTACTGAAATCTCCACCTGACTTATTTGATCTTTTATGCGAAGCAATTCGTATATTCTTATAAAATACTTCAATGATATTCCTCGTTACTCGAACGTCTACCACATATTTGATATAATCATAGGGAACAGAGTAATAGTTATGATCCACTTTTATATGATAGTCAGGCTGGACAACGGTCTTTGCCCAGCTTGCGATCTCATAAGGTGAATGAGGCAGGGGAATCAATGCAAATCTTTCTTCCTCTAAAAATGCTTCCTGCCTATTCCCTTTTCTCTTTTGGAAAGGTTTTGTATTCACTACATCTAGTTTTTCTTTTATCGCTTTGTTTAGTTCAATCAAAGAAAAGAACTTTTCATTGCGAAGAGAAGCGATGATCCAAGTTGAGATATGACCAACATTACCTTCTACACTTGGTTTGTCCTTGGGATGACGTACACGTGCTGGGATAATAGTAGTCTGGTAAAACTCAGCCATTTCCTGATAGCTTTGATTAATAATAGGATCGGTACGGGAAGACTTTGTCACTCCTGTCTTTAAGTTATCGGGAACAATAATCCTCGTGACTCCCCCATAAAATTCAAAAGCATGAATATGGGCTGTAATCCAACTCTCTACATCCATGGATAAGAATCCTTCTACATACGCATATTGACTACATGGCAATGCAGAAACAAAAATATAAACAGGAGCTTCTTCTCCTGTTAGATTGTTCGTGATATGCATAGTTTGACCTGCCCAGTCCACTTCCATTTGTTCCCCAGGCTTTCTTTTGATGCGCATTGTTGCTTTGGTTTTCCTTGCATAGTCGTTGTAAAATCTACAAAACTGACGATAACTGTACGGAATTTCATCGTTTGCCCTGCACTGTAAAGAGTACTCGTCCCATAAAAGGGAGAGTGTTACCCCAGTTTTAGCCAATTCCTTATGAATATACTCGCCATCAGGCTTTCGACGATGGTCTGACGGCACCTTTTTCTCAGGGAATAAAATCATTTGTAGGTCTTGATCTGTCATGTCCTTTTCTATTGGCCACTGAATGTTCTTCTCTTCCGCTCGCCGAATTACTTCTCTAATTGTGTTTCTAGAATGGCCACAGCTCGAAGCTATCCCCCTTTGTGTGACTTCCTGCGCATGAAGCCTTAAGATTTCTCGATACTTAACCACAAAAAAACCTCCTATATAATAAATTTGCACAAATGTGCTCCTTCATTATATAGGAGGGTGGGTCAGTCATGTCTTAATTGGATCAAATTCATGTCCGAGGCGGATCAAAAAGATGGCACAACTGGTTCAATCGGATGGCTGTAATCAGAAGAAATCAATCTATGCATTACGAAGAAGGGAGCAATAAAAATGTAACTAAAAGTTGCTTTGAAGCATTGGCACAGATAGATAGTAAATTTGCTCTGCATAATGCATCTGGTAAGAACAAGAGTATAGAGATAATGGATATGTTAGGTTGGTATGATTATGAAAGTTACATAGCTACTATGGAAGATTTGTTGAATGATTATAACAATGGCCAATTGTGTGTTAAAAAGTTAGGGGTTGTTAATAGAACTGTCCAAAGAATCCCATTGGAGGACTAGTGTGGATTTATTTAGTTTCCAAGTTGAATTTAAAGAATTTAGAGTCAGTGCAAAATGGTTATGATTCATACAAGAGAATGTGAAGGATTATACTTAAAGATGTGCTTATGTTGAACAAGATACCTAAAAATTTTTTGAACCAATTACTGCGTAGTATAACGATACTATTCATGAAAATTAAATAGTTATAGAAATGAGCCTAAAGGATGCAGGGTTTTAATTAAGCTCTGCATATTTTGCTCATTTTTAATTTATAAAATGTACTGCGATATAGCATTAATTAAATCTGATTACAGCCATTGATATGTACCACCTCTGCCATGTTTCTTACCGTCAAATGACAATAAATGTACCAGTTAATGCCACGAGTTTACCACAACATACCTTTGTATAATTAATGTGCACACCTAATGGTGTGACATTTTTATATGGAGGTATTTTTTTGATTAAGTACCAGAAAATTTTAGAATTACATGACGAGGGAATTAGCCTTAGAGGTATCGCGGCAAGCACTGGCAACTCTCGGCAAAAAGTAACAGAGGTTATCCGTCTAGCAGAAAAGAAAGGGCTTGTTTGTCCGTTAGATGAAGAGATGACAGATAAATGGATTGAGGAATTTCTCTTCCCAGAGAAAACGTTGGAGGGATCAGGAAGACACCCTTTAAACTTCGATTATATCCATGAAGAGTTGGCCAAACCGAATGTAACACTCTCCCTTCTACATTATGAGTATGAAGCAGAGTGTCGTGCTAACAACAGGATTCCTTACTCGTATCGTAGCTTTTTGCGCCATTACAGTAGATATGCAGATAAATATAAAGCTACTTTGCGTATACGCCGAAAGCCAGGTGAAATTATGGAAGTTGATTGGGCGGGATCTACAGCTTTCGTCATTGATAGGGATTCTGGAGAGAAAGTAAAGGCTTATGTCTTCGTTGCTACACTACCATGCAGTCAGATATCTTATGCGGAAGTGACATTATCTATGAATCTGAGTTCTTGGATACAAGCTCATAATCGTGCTTATCAGTATTTTGGCGGAAGCACACAAATTGTTGTGCCAGATAATTTGAAAACGAGTGTGACAAAGCATACATCACGTGAGTTGGTTTTGAACCCTACTTACAGAGAAATGGCGGACCATTACAGTACAGTAGTTATGCCTGCTCGTGTTCGAAGTCCGAAGGACAAAGCAAGTGTAGAGGGCTCAGTTAATGCTATCTCAACATGGATTATTGCAGCCTTAAGGAATACACAATGTTTCAGCATTGATGAATTGAACGAAGAAGTTTGGAAGAAATTAAAGGAGTTTAATGAACGTCCTTTTACTCGGAAAAAAGGATGTCGTTTATCAGCTTTTGAGGAAGAGGAGAAATTTGCGCTTTCCCCTCTACCTAGTAAACCTTACAAGATGTCCGAATGGAAAAAAGCCATAGTACGTCCCGATTATCACATCTCTGTCGATAGTATGTTTTATTCAGTTCCATACGAGTATATTAATCGGGAAGTAGATGTGAAACTCTTAGACGATATGGTTGAAGTCTACTTTAACCATATGAGAGTAGCCTCTCATAAAAGATTATATGGCAAGTATGGTCAATTATCTACTAGTCGCGACCATATGCCAGATAATCACAAGTTATTTCTAGATCAGACACCAGAAGCCGCCTTTGAGTGGGCAAAGAGCATTGGAGAATCGACGTTGAACGTTGTTCAATACATCTTAGATACATCTCAAAACGAAAAACAAGCATTGCAATCAATATTCTCGTTAAAGAAATCAGAGAGAAGTTACACAAAATATGAGATTGAACGCGCTTGTAAAATGGTTATTTCTATGACAAAAAGACCTACGGTTAAAAGCATTCAGACCATTTTGAAGAGTAATAAGAAGAATGATGCTGAACAAGAATTGAAACGAAAATCAGAGAGTACTAAGAATAATTTCGGCTTCACACGTGGAGCAGGTTACTACGGAGGAACAGACAGATGATAAATGACCAAACACTGACTAAATTACACGAAATGAAACTAGGTGGCATGGCGGACGCCTATAAAGAGCAATCATCAAGCAAGGATTTTCAAAAGATGAGCTTTGAAGATCGTTTCACTCTTCTTGTTGATTTAGAGTATTCTCGACGCAAAAGCAATACACTTCAACGCTTAATAAAATCAGCAACATTCTTAGATTCCAATGCATGTATCGAAGATATAGAATATTACGAGGATAGAAGACTAGATAAAGAACTTATTTTAAAGCTTGCGAATGGTACCTATATACACGATTGTCATAATATTATCTTGAAAGGCCCCACTGGTTCAGGTAAATCGTATTTAGCGAGTGCGTTTGGGGTGTCAGCTTGTCG
Source organism: Alkalihalophilus pseudofirmus OF4 (assembly GCF_000005825.2). Lineage (GTDB taxonomy): Bacteria > Bacillota > Bacilli > Bacillales > Bacillaceae_D > Alkalihalophilus > Alkalihalophilus pseudofirmus. The sequence continues at coordinate 3,008,928 of NC_013791.2, read as the reverse complement.
TCAATTCTACAAAGTAAAATATATTCGCTTACCAGAATTAATAGATGAATTATCACTCGCAAAGTTAGCTGCAGATGGAAGTTATCGTAAGTGTATAAAGAAATATAAAAAAGTAGATCTACTAATACTTGATGAATGGTTACTGACCGAGTTGTCTACTGATGAAGCTGCAATCCTTTTAGAAATAGCAGAAGCACGCCACAAAGTGGCTTCAACTATATTCTGTTCTCAGATAGATCCAAGTGGTTGGCACATGAAATTAGGAAATGAAACTATAGCAGAAGCAATCTTAGACCGTATTATTCATGATTCCTATCAGATTCTTATTGACGGGGAAGTTTCCATGAGGGAAAGATATGGATTAAGTAAAGAACTTTAATTTAAATAAGGCTCTCTTTACACCCCTTACAATGTGCATTCTGTAAGGGGTGTCTTATTGGTAAAGAGCTTGACATCACCTGGTAAATACTTTGGCGAAGGTTGGTAAGATAGAAGGCATTAGTGGTAATATTCAATGGCCGTAATCAAAATCCCGAATACAACATATTGATCAGGATTATTTCAGACGAATGGTTACTTTTTATAGTAACTGTTAATAGTATCTGTTAAAGTTTTTCATTTAAAATATGGGGTTAAAAATGATAAAAAGTTGTTGTTAGTAACTGATAATAGTTACTAGATAAAGATAACACTTAATGAAGTGTTCAGTAGGAAGTGTTTGATGTGTTTATCTATGATTCTTGCAAATTATTAATGGTGTTAAATCTACTCTAAAAAAATATAATAGTCGGTTTTTTACGACCTTTGAGGCATGATTTAACCTTTAGTATTACTAGGATTTACGGATATAAATATATAGGCTTACCCATAGGTACAATTGGGCGTATTAAGATCTACCCAATTGTAAAGTTAATTACCTAAAAAATATCTGCTGCTGTATTTGTGAGTGGTTGTTTTAGTATCTTCATTTTTTTCCGATACTTTTTGTAGTTACCTTTTATAGTATCTATTAAGAGTAACAAACTAAGATTTATAAGATATTTAGGTCAGTGATGGGGTTCTAAGTTCTATGGAAAATATAAAGAAAAAAGTGGAACAATTTTCAGATTCTGAAAAAATTCAGAATCAATTTTTTATTTATTGCTATTAAAATATAAAAAAATGAAGATACAATGAATAAAAATAAATGGAGGGAGGGCAACACGGTTGTTAATATATGAGGTATTAGTTTTCTTAAATGAAGGTAAATCTATATCCGATTTAGCGAAGAAACTAAATAAACCCGCAGGATCATTGTTGAAAAAACTTAAAAACTCTTGTGTAGAATTTGATAATGAAACCAATGAATGGGTCTGCAGAAGCAATGACAAGTACACAGCATTGAATCGGGACATAACTAAAACAATAAAAGTGCTAAAAGTAGATAAAGAATTAAGCCAAAATCAATCTGCAGAGGTTCATTCTGAAATAAAAACAGAGGATAAAGAATATGAATTATTTCTTTCTTATCGGGATGTTGACCATTCAGAGTTAACAGAGAAGAAATCTCTATTTCTAACGGAAGAAAACTATGAGTTAATAAAAAGTATATGTAAGAAAAACTCCTTTAAAATTAATGGTTTCATTCATGTATTACTAGAGACTGGATTGAAGAGCTTTAATCTGAAAAATAATAAGGGAGATAATCTTTAACAATGGCTTCAATAGTAAAAACTAAATTAATATCAAATAAGGAATTTATTATATTCCTACTGCGAATATAAATTTTACGATTTACCATATATTGGTAAAATGATATCCTAATAGATATTAATTGTATTGAATTTCCAAAAAACAACATAACATCCTTTAATTTCAGTAAGATGGAAAACGAAGAATGCTCAGTTGAATGAAATGGAGGATCAAGATGCCAAGAAAAGCTGTTTTTTATAGTTGGAATTTGCTATCATGCCTCTTTGTATTACTGTTTTCTTTTTGGATGGCTGGTCCGGGAATGCTGAGGCGGATTCTGCGACATATAGGTGGTACTTCATGTTTTTGTTTGCAATTTGTTTGATTGGTTTTATAATGCAGTTAAAAATGAAGACTAGAGTTTTTGGGGTCTTTCTTACGATAATACCTACATTATTTTGTTTTTACCTCTTATCGAAAGCTATTCTTTTTTAATATCCAGAGGAAGGTTGTGTTTGGATGAATTATCTAAAAACAGGTGTTAGTTTCAATTTTAAGTATATAAAAGAGCAGCATCCGTGCTTATGGGATTTGTATAAAGAACACTTTGAAGGAATTGACATTGAAAATGAAGAAAAGGTATATTTCAACTATTTAGCTGACAAAGTGGAGGGGAGAGTATTGTTTAACTTTCTTAACGATTGTTTGCCGGAAGAATTGAGGAAAAACTTAGAAAAATAACTGATTAGAATGCTATAAATCCAAGGGTTGATAAAATTTTGGATTTATAGCCTTTTTATATTTTATCAAATTATGAACCAAGACTGACTTTGTTAGTATCATGTAATTTGACTACTAAATAGACGATTAATATTGTGCTTACATACTATTTTTCTAGAGAAAATAAGAAAGCAAATAATGCTTTTTTTTGTTCATTATTTAGTCCGTCAATCATTTTATGGAGTTTGCTTTCGAAGTCTAAATAGGTGTTAACATTGGCATTGTCTATCTCTTTTACTGATTCATTTAAGAGTTGTTCTGTATTTTCTAATCTATTAAAGAATTCACTAACTGAAATATCTAACTCTCTACATATTTTTATTAGTAGAGAAAAAGACATTTCTTGGTTTCCATTTTCAATTCGTGACAAAGAAGGTTGGGATATTTCTACCCTCTTAGAAAATTCGCTCATTGATAGTTCCTTATCTAATCGCAACTCTTTAACTAATTTACCCGCTAAAGTATTATTCATAATTTTCCCTCATCTAAACTATTTATATTTATATTTATAACTAGCACTTCTTTACTATCGTACTGTTTTTTAATTTTACAATCAAATAAAAATAAATTATAATACATTAAACGAAATATATACATTTAACGAAAAAAAAGGGTGTGTTGAATTTATGCTTGATGGTTTACAGGCTACTACGGAACAGTTTATAGAAAGCAGACTAGAGGCATTGTTAATAAGTAAGGAGTATCAAGTTTATGCGGATATTATTTACAGAGATTTAGAGGAGAAATTGTTAGATGCGACACAAACATTAGATGATGAGGCTAGAAATTTATTAATTGAGGATATAAGATCAAATATTTTCGAACAGATCTTTTTTCAAACAAAACAAGCATATCGACAAGGATTTAGTGATTCAATGACATTTATGATTGATCGTTTAGTAAAGAAATAAGCATAAAAATAAAGGAGGGATAGCTAACAACATGAAGATCTATTCAGGGAAATTAGTAATTAATATAGCCACTGTAGTAGAAGAAAAGATAAAGGCCTTTGAGGTGGAGGAAGCACATAAAGAATTAACGGATGAGTTATTTAATGAAATTCGACTCTTGTTAGGTTCTCACGGTTTTTGGGCTAACGATATTGGTGCAACTCTTGAAGAGTGTGAATATGCAAAGGATAGCACAATTAAAGTGATTCAATCTGAGGTTGAGAAGGCGAAAAAGGTTAGAAATGAAACGTACAGCAACAAAAAGGTCACTAGAACTAGAATCGAGTAGCATCATTCTATTCGTAAATTTATTTTAAAGTACTATAGAGTTAGGAGATAAATATGTTAGATCTGTTTATTTTGCCAACAAGTTTATTTAATCAATCGCTTACTGATGCAGAATTGTACGAGGAGATATATAAGCAATTTGATAAACAAGTTGAAACTTTTTTGGGTGGTACAGATGAAAGATTAAATTCAAACGGAGAGAAGAGTTTTTTTGTTCCTTCTAATGCAATTGCTGCAGAGTATGGGGAAGAAATAAGGGGAATAGATTTAGTTGTTTATGTCTACCTATGTTTACTTGTATTTAATAATCAAGAAAACACGGTAAAACTAGATATTAATGACTTAGCCAAAAGAACGAGAATTAAAAAGACCCAAATAAAACACTCAATAAATCACTTAGTTAGAGAACAATTGATTTCTGAATCTTCTCGAAGTGGTTATTATACTATCTTAGAATTAGAGCTACTTTTAGGTTGATGTATATGAAAATAGTAGATCCCCTTATTACTATTGAGGAAGGAAAGATGGGGGCTATGAGCCGATATTCTTTAGAAGAATTTTATCAAAATAGCGAGAGTTCGCCTAATCCTCTAGAATACATACATGAACAAATATTTAGTCTACCAACGTCTCAAAAGGAACATCAACTCATTCTTGAAAGACTAAGAAAGAAATTACTAATATTGGGTGGAATGAGTTATTCATTTTGTAGTTATCCGAACGATTTATTATTAATTAAACAGGATGATATCGCAATAATTAAACCAGACTTAGCCGTTTTTAAATTTTTGAATGAGAGAAGACAGGTTCCTGATGTTATCTTTGAGATAATTAGTCCAACTAATCAAGCTCATGATTTAGTTTTAAAATTAGATCTATATATGAGCTTTAAAGTCAGTGAATATTGGGTTATTAATCCTTTACTCAAAGCTGTCCTTTTATTTTCGCTGGATGAACACGGATACAACCAATCAGACATTGCAAAAAATGAAGGTGTTGTCCAGTCTAAACTGATACCAGAATTTAAAGTGGACCTAGCAATTCTGTTTAAAGAGCAATGATTATTTAGAATGGAGTGGGACAATGAGAGAACCTGAACGAATTGAAAGAATTTTACACTTACTTAATACAATATGGCAGCAGCAACCTGATTGGCGATTTAATCAATTGATTTATAATTTACAGAATTTATATTCGCAGCAGAATAATGAATACGGGAGAAGGAAAGCTATTCAAAAAACAGATTATGGAGAGGTTAATTCCAGTTATCTCGATTTTTTCTTCCTTGAAGATGACAAATGGGAAAATTTTTTAGTCGAAATAATAGACAATATGAAGTCAGAAAATGAGTAAAACAGTTAAATGATCACCCTCGGATGAAGGAGGTAGGTTCGTGGATTTAAAGAGATTAATGTTATATGTCAATATTTTGGGCATATGTCTCCCACTAGCATTAACATATGTCATAATAATAAACATTTTCTTAGGGTTGCCGGTTGAGCCTGAATCTGTGTTTATCTTGGCGTTTGGTTATGCTGTGATGATTAAACGTAATTTTGTATTTCAAGAATTGTGGGAGAGGTGGTTTGGTAGGTAGTGAAATAAGAAGAAAGAAAGCAGAATATAAACATATTTACTACGGAACTGTTTGTTGCCAATTGATTTGGTACAACACAGCAACGATAAAGCAATCTTGACCTATCGTTGCTGTTTTTATATTAGTAGCTTTCTTCCAATCTTTTCAAAGCTTTTGCATAAGCTAATTCTCTCTCTTTTTCTTCCCAATCCAATCTTTGAAGAATTCGTTGCCAATAAATATTTCCTTCGTTTGCATATGATTTCGCAGTTTCTCTCCATAAGTATGTTTCAGCTTCTTCCAATACAATATAAAACCTGCTCTGAATTTTGAAGTGGGGCATTCCATCTTCCTTAATTAGACTATATATTGTGGAAGGACTTGTTCTGAAATGAGTAGCAGCTTCTTTTATTGTTAAAACGGTTCTGCCATAATAGCTAGTCTTCTCTTTGTTAGTGTGCTTTTTAATATCCTTAGAGAAATTATTAAGCTCCTCTCTAATTATTTCTCTCAGAATGTCTTCAATCATTTTATTGCCTCCCTTATCTCTTTCAAATTGCATGATATCATCCTGCACTAACTGTACATCCCAATTCTTATCTGGATCAGTCCAACCAAATTTATTGTAATTTGAGATTGTTTCTTTAATTTCTCTTTCTTCAAAAATAATTCGAGCTTTAATTTTCCGGTGAGGCATAGCTCTTGCATAGGTTAACTGTCGTAAAGTATAAGTTCCTATACCTGTTATATTTGATACTTCCTTAATAGTGAGGTACTTCTTTGGCAAAAAGTTTACATTATTAGAGAGATTATCATTGAAATGGCAGAAATCCTCATGAAAAACATCTTTTAAAAGGAGTTCAAAAGACTTGCTCATCATTTCACCTCTTTCATATAAGTTTAAATTAATTATAGAACATTAGTTCTGCCCTGTGTTGTATAATTAGAATAAGAGCAATCATAGTTTCTTTGATTAATAAATATTAGAATTGGAGTTGAAAAAAATGTCTAGTATAACGCTGTTGGAGTCTAAAATTAAAAGGCTTCGAAACGACATAAGTCGTTTAGAGGGAAAAAGGGCAAATGCTGTAAAAGATGAAAGTAATGCAATTAAAAAGATAAACAGCGCAAATGCAACGATAAAAAGAACTAAAAGTACTTCTACAGTTTCAACCAAACAAAAAGAAATAGAACGAGAAAATAAAAAAGTACAAAAAGCAAAAGAAGATCAAGCTAAAGTTATGACTGAAATTGCCAAAAAGAATATTGAACTAAATAAAGCACTAACGAATCTTAGTAAAACTGAACAGGAAGCGATAAACAAACTTAATACAAAACAAGAAGAAAAAATTAACGCTTTATACTTTCAGCAAAACCAAGAGTTTGAGAATCTAAATGCATCTCACAAAGAAGTCGATGAAGCTAAAGAATATGATGTCTTTATATCACATTCAGCAGATGATAAAGACAGTTATGTTTCGACATTAGCTGATCATTTAAAGGCTGCTGGTATAACAATATGGTATGATACCGATAGTATAGGTTGGGGACAAAGTATTAGAAGGGAAATTGATAAAGGCCTTGCATATTCAAAATATGGGATAGTTGTTGTATCTCCGAGTTTTATAGAGAAGTATTGGACAAACTATGAATTAGATGGAATCCTTTCTAAAGAGAGTGCAACAGGTAAACAAATGATTCTACCAATTTGGCATAATGTTACAGCTGATCAAGTGAAAAAATATAGCTATCCTTTAGCTGGTAAACTAGCCCTTAACTCTGCTGTTAACACTATAGATGATATAGTTGAAGGTGTTAAGAAGCTAGTAAAATAACAAAACTGGTTATGCCACCAACAATGAATAAAGTATAAATCCCGTTCATTTTTATGAGCGGGATTTATTTTATAAGACTAATTAAAGAATGATGTGATCTACACTTGACGTATTTAGATCAAAGCTAATAGAGAAATATATTAGTGAAAAAAAACTTATTATAAGGACTTAAAATATTCAAACACATAATGTACAGTATTTAAAATCAATTGAAGAGGTGAATTAATTTTGTTTACTGTACAAAATGTAAAAGGCTTTTATATCGTGCCAAGAATAAAAATTGAAAGACCTCGTGATAAGATGTTATACCTTTTTTTATGCGAGAAGGCCAACTTTATTGACAGCGAACTATGTAGTAGAGGTGAGTTAATCACTTCAAAAATAAAATTAGAACAAGAGGCAGGGTGGTCATATTCAAAAATTAGAGGCTCTATTAAGAGGTTGGAAGATTTGGGCCTTATTAAAACTGAAACTCTACCAATGAAAAGTGGAACAAAGATATTGATTGTTGATTATTCTTTGTTTCAAGATTTAACCAACTATAAAAATATGACATCAATATTAAGATATGAAGAAATTCAAGCAGATAACAAACCTAATACTCATGAGTCTAGCAATCAGATTGTTCCTAAGAAGCTAGAGATATCAAGAGAAGAAGAAGGTAAAGGCAGTATCACTAGCAAACCAGATAACTATCTAAATAGCAATGAGAAGCTCAAACAGAGCAGCAATACTATAACAAAAGCTTTTAACAAAATTTTTAAACAAAATGAATATAACATAAAAGAGAACAGGGGGTTCTCTTGTTTATCAAAAGTATTTAGAAATTCTGAACTGTTTTTACAGTCATATGAAGATACGGCACAGTTTGTTGAAAATGTTGTATCAAATGACTTCCCTTTCACAACTATTAATCAAGAGATTTTCATGGACTACCTAGAAAGTATTCGCCTAGTTAGAAACTCTGAAAAAGTAAGTGTAGTAACCGTTGTAAGCTTCCTAGCTGAAATAGAAAGCTATAGAGTCGAAATTGTTGAGTCTGCATTCGACATTCACAGGAAGGGTCACAGGGATAAAAAAGAGACTTACACTAAAGGTATTATAGAAAATTTAAGTAAGACAGCACCGATTAAAATGCCATATAAAGAATATAAACCTAGAGTGAGTAGAAATGTGAGAAAAAGAGAAGAAAAGTTAAAGGCCAAAGGATTAATAGAACGTGTTGATAGTTTGGAGGTGGATTTTTAATATTAAGGAATTGGTTATTAATATGAGCTAATAAATATAAAAGTCAACTAGTAATCTATATAACACCATTGGATAGACATCTTTAAAAAGAAGGTGTAAGATCTAATGTAATTTTTATTATGCTGTTTTTGGAGTAAACGTAAGACAAGCACAGCCTGAACGATTAGTTTATTAAGTAGAAGATGAAGATGTACTAAATGAAGAACAAATCTTTAATTTTATTCAATTGAGGGGTGTATCACCACACGTTTACGGAGTTAAGTCCGAAATGGACTTTTTAGCAATTATTATGTGACTCCGATTGATAGATTAAATTCAATCGAGAGTGAATTTCACAATAAAGCGTTATTATTGCAGCGAGTTATGATCTAATTTTCGACTACTCGTATCAATATCCTATCACTAGCAATTAATTAATATATGCCTCGGCAGAAAAATCTTGATTAGAATCCTGTGTTAAAACAGGATTCTTCTTTGATGTTGGCTAAAATCTGGTATTACTCAATTAATAGGTTAAGGTCTTCCCTGCACACTAAATGTAGTTTATAAAAAAACTTTTTAGACATAGCAGTGCAACATTCTGCAACTTTTAATTGGGTTAAACTTCGTTCTTCTTCTTGTGACTTCATTTCTTTTACGCGGGGAGCTGGATTGAGAGTAATCAGTAAATTATTCCCATTTTAATGTTATAATTACTTTATAAATGAACAAAAATGAAAATCACTTTAATATTGAAAAGGTCTCAATAGGATGAAAAGGTATAACGATGGTAAGGTTAGAAAGTTCTAAAGTTGAAATTGAGGAAATTGGATAGTAGTGTGAGTATAGGACAAAAACAATTTACTGTTGGAAGGTAGAGGTGCGGTTTTCACTAAGTTAAGGTGATGCCAGTAGTACAAAAAATGCTTCAAATATAACAATGGTACGGCTCTAATGTTGTTAATTAAGGGTTTACTTTGAATTTCAATTTAAGTAATAATGTTAAATAGGACAATATTGGGAAAATCAATATATGGGAGGTAGTTAAATGTCTCAAAAACAGTTGTCGGAAGATTTTGAGAATATAAGAGTTTATAAAGATAGAATTAGAATATTCCTTATTCTATATATTTTTTCTGAAGAAACATCAAGTCAAGATTCAATAGTATATAAAAAAGTGTTTAAAAGTGAAGTTAGAATTCAAAAAATTGATTTCTTATTGCGTAATCCTGACTACTTTTCATACGAATTACTATTATTTGCGATGGAGGGAAAGTTCGATAAACAAGAAATTAAAGGAATTGTAAAAGAAATTTTTGAAACAAAAGAACCAAATATTAGACGTTTAGAAATGGAAAGGTTTTTCTTTGGTGCATACGAGGATATTGATGATGTGATTAGCTTTCTTAAAAGTATTGATTTTATTGACTTTAAAAGTAGAAGAAGCATTGACCTTAAAACAATAGATAAGCACTATTATATTACTAAGTATTCACATGACAGGTTTGAGAATTCACTTAGACATCTTCCTACAATACAATGGTACATAGAACGTTGCAATTTGATAAAGAGATTTTTTGGTGATTTAACAGGAACTCAACTGAAAATATTACAGTATCAAATAACAGAGTATAGAGATGCTTCTTACAAGGAGTACATTAATGATATTCAAAACGATGTAAAAAAACTATTTTCGGAAATGTATGGTGAAGAATTATGAAATTTAATTATGATAGGTTTATTAGTAGTTTACATCAAGAATATAAAGAAAATTTTTCATTAGGTGAAATCGAAGATATATTAAATATAAAAGGTGACTACGATAAAGATACACCTGTTTCTACCGGTAAGAGATTATTAATATCAAAGTTAAGTATTAAAGGAAAAAAAAGTAATGGAAACATAATTGATTTTACTCTTCCGCTTGATAGTGGCATTAATTTAATTATTGCGGATAATCTAAAAGGAAAATCAAGTTTATTTAAAATGATACAAGTTGCACTTACTGGAAGTAATAAGTTGAAAGCGGATGTGAAAAAGTGGATTGAACTAATTAATTTGGGCTTTAAAATTAATAATAAAAATTATTCCGCAGTTATAAAGTTTAACAACTCTCGATTAAGTGGTTCTTTATATAGTCTAAATAATGAAGATGTGAGCTATTCAGAATTAAATAAACTTACTCCGATTTTTTCTGCAACCAGCATAACTGATTATGAAAAAAGTATTCAGGAGTTCTTTTTTAAACAATTCTCTTACTATCCATTAAAGTGGACCCAAAAAGCTTCCCAGAAAGACAAGAACGAGCTAAATGAATCTAGGGCTAGTTGGAAAACATACTTTAAGTCAATCTATCTTGAATCGAAGGATAGTTCGAGTTTAATGTACGGTGGTCAAGGGAAAAAAGTATTTCAAATGTTGTTGGGACTTGAACTAACCTATGCGATTAATTACCTTACAGTTAAGCACGATATGCTAACTTTTAATAAAGCAAAGGAAAATGAATTCTCAAATCAAAATAAAGAAGAGACAATTGAGAATTCTTACTTATTAAAAAGAAAGGAAGAAATAGATCTAGAATTAGAAAAGTTAAACTCAAATCATAGTTCTTTAAACCAACTATATGAGGAATATGAAAAAGTAATAAATAAGATAAATGATGAAAATTCAATTATTATTCGAAATGGTAAACTCGCTAATGAAAAGGCAAATGAATTAAACTCAATTACCTCCAAAATCAATTCATATACATTAGAATTGAAGAGAATAAATAAGGAAATTAGTACAACCATAAGATACATAAATGATTTGGAAGAGTACATTGAAATAGGCAGCTTCTTTACTAACCTTGATATAAAGCATTGTCCTAGTTGTAATCATAAAGTAGAAAATCAAAAAAAACATAAAGACACCTGTTCATTGTGTCATGAGGAAATCAATCACTCGAATACTGAAATGAATAAGGAAGCATTCCATCAAAAAGTCAATGATTTAAAAAGAATTCTTGATGAATTGAACAAAGAAGAAAGATTAATAAAAACCAGTATTCAAAGTCTGAACGAAATCTATAGTAGTGTAAAAAAATCCTATCTTGAATTGGAAGAAAACCTAAACACAAAAAATAATATATCACCTCTTAGGGACCAATTAAGGGTTATTGAAAATGAAATAAAATCAGTAAAGATGAAGACAAATGATAGTTGGAAGATGAATTTAATTGCAGAAAAAGCTGTAATTGATTATCAGCTATCGAATTTAGGAAAGAATACAGTGTTGGAAGAACAATTAAAAGATGATTTAAAAATTCCTCTTGTTAAACGTGCCATAGAGAAGCTTAGTGATTTTAGATATGAAAGCAGTAAATATATATTAACCTATCTATCGGATAATATGTTAGAAGAACTTCACCATTTTGGACTAACATCAATTACAGAGATTAATATTGATGAAAACTTTGACATCAAATATAAGCAAGATGGAGAGTTTATTGGTTTTGATGACATAGCAGAAGGTGAACAATTAAGAGCAAAAATTGCGTTTTATCTTGCACTTATCCAATTAGATATTGAAAATAATTTTGGAAGGCATACTCGATTTCTTATTTTAGATAGTCCTAACAAAGAAGAGGGGGACTCTCAATACTTAAATGGATTGACACAGACTTTAATAAATATCGATAAAAGATATGGTGATAAACTACAGATAATAATAGGAACAGCTGAGAGACAGTTAGAGAACATTGTTGAAAATGAAAAAATCTTTGAGAAAGGAACTTATGTTTTCTAATGAAAGATATAAATGAGTTTCAGAATTGGCCAATAAAGGATAAGTTCAATTTTTTCGACACTAAAAGTAACAAAATTCCTAATAAACAAGAGATTAAAACAACTCAGAGTTTCTTAATTGAAACAATATTAAATTCAAAAGAGAATTTAAATATTAGAAAAAAAGCTTTAGAACATTTTATGAATCTCGTTAAGCTACAAAATATAAAGAAGAGAGTGGCGCTAAATCTTTTATTGGATGATTGGACAGAAACTGAAGATATATTTTTAGAAACTACGAGATTAAAAAATTTGTTCCTTTTTTATGAGGATGAACCTGAAGAGATAGAAGAAATATATCAAAATTTAGTTGAACATCATGAATCTGAAGTGAAAAGTGAGAGTTTATATCACTTGGGCTTGGTCTTCTTTTTTAAAGCAAATGTAAAGGTGAACAAAGAAGGATATATAGAGTACTTAACAAGAAGTCTAGAATATTTTATACATTCGAGAAATTCTATAGAAAATAGAATCGATGCAGAGTTTTTTATTTTGATTGTTTCAAATTTACTGAATGTTTTAAAAGGAAGAGAAGCTGATCTCGAACAGAATTTGAGAAGGATAGTTCAACTATTGTGGAAACAGCACCTTTTCGCATTAGAGGATGTTGTATCACCATTACAGGTAGGGCTTTATAGAAAACTTTATGAGTTCAATAATATAAAACTCTCTAAACCAGAAGATTGGTTAGATTATAGAGAGGGCTTTAATGATTTATGCTATTATTTTTATGAAATTAAAAATCAAGAAATAAAAAATGAACTAATTAAGAATGTTTCTGAAAACTTAATTAGACGATCTATTGAACCATTATTTGCACTTAATTTTAATGCCCAAATATGTAAAATTAATAAAAGAATAAATGAGGTAGATGTACTTTCTAAAGAGCATAACTTTCTCTTATATTTAAGGGAAGTCGCAGCAGATTCCAAGATTAGTGAAAATGCGTCTAAAGATTTTATTGTAAATAAATTAGAGGATGCATTTCCTCATATAGAGAAAACAAGGATTGAAATTGAAGTAAAAAAGATTGAAGAGGTGCATAATCCCCAAAATATAATGCACCTTTATGAAATATTTTCAGATTCCTCATATGAAAATCTTTTAGATGTAGTAATAAGTTCTTGTATCAATTTGCAGGGAAACCAAATATATCGAAATGCGTCTGAAAACGAAAGAAATACTTTTATTGGTTCTATGTTAGAAATGGCAGGCTTTAATATTAAGGATCAGACTTTATGGGGGAAATCAAGAGCAGGGAAAACTTCAGGGGAAATAGATTTATTTGTAAAAAAGAAAAATAGTGATCCGTTTTCGATTATAGAAGCTTTAAATTTAAATTCCTTAAATAAATCATACTTAGGATTTCACATAGATAAATTGTTTAATTATGACACAACAGGACTGAAATATAATTTTATTTTAGTGTATTCATCCTCTAAGAACTTTTTCGATTTTTGGAAGAGGTATGTTAAATATGTCCAAGAACATACATATCCATTTAAATTATTAAAATACGAAGAGGTTGAAGGTTATGATTACTCAGATATCAGGATCTGCAAAACAAAGCATCTAAGGAAAGGAAAAGAAGTATATTTGTATCATCTCATGGTAGATTTATCTTAAATGGATAATGGTGATTATTGTGAAATAGCTCTTAAATACACATAAATACCCTCATAGTATTTTCTCTATTTTATTTTATAATTGAACATCAATTTGTAGTGAGGTAAATGTTTTTCTTCCCATCCCTTCACCCATGCCAGTAATTTATTTGGTCCCAAATTGGCCCCAGTTGGCCCCAATTTAGTGCATTAGCCTGCATCATTTTGCAAAGTAGATAAAAATAAAAAATCCCCTGAAACGTTGATGTAACAACATTTCAAGGGGTTTTTGTGCATTACTCTGCAATCTAAAAAGATTAACGAGAGTAGAACTCAACGATAAGAGCTTCAGTGATTTCAGCAGGAAGTTCAGAACGCTCAGGAAGACGGCTGAAAGTACCTTCAAGCTTCTCAGCATCGAATGTTACGTATGCTGGAGTGAAATCGTTAGCTTCAAGAGCTTCTTTAACAACGCTTAAGTCACGAGATTTTTCGCGAAGAGCAATTGTTTGACCAGGTTTAACACGGTATGAAGGAATGTCAACACGACCTCCATCAACCATGATGTGACCATGGTTAACTAACTGACGAGCAGCACGACGAGTACGAGCAAGGCCCATACGGTAAACAAGGTTATCAAGACGTGACTCAAGAAGAATCATGAAGTTTTCACCGTGGATACCAGGCATTTTGCCAGCATCATCAAAGATACGACGGAATTGACGCTCATTCACACCAAACATGTGACGAAGCTTTTGCTTCTCTTGTAGTTGAAGACCGTATTCCGATAATTTTTTACGTTGGTTTGGACCGTGTTGCCCTGGAGCATACGGACGCTTTGCTAATTCTTTACCAGTACCGCTTAGAGAGATTCCTAAACGACGAGATAATTTCCAAGATGGACCTGTATAACGAGCCATAATAAGACTCCTCCTTGTTATTTTGATGTTGCAAAATAACAACCGATGGGTAATCTCTTTAATATGTTCATTTTGCCTTCATGCATCTTCGCTTCGACAGCTAGAAGTTACGTGATGCACCTCAGTTTGCAGCCGCTAATCGAGGAACAAAATGACCGGACATATTAAGTTTACCTAGGCTGTCGTATTTCACACAAATTCGAGTATAAGCTTAATAGGGGCGAAAGTCAAGAGGAAACAAGAAAAGGCGATTCTTGTGAAAATTGTCGGAAGGTTTTCAAAATAATATCGTGGAAAATAATAGTAATGTGTTATAAGTTGATTTATAATGACAGTAACAAATACCTAGAAAGTATAATTGAGAATGGTTTTTTTTGATTACATTATCCTATAGTTTGTGACATTTTCTCTAGATAAGCCTATATGAACCAGTAATATTTAAGAGTAAATTAAGTATTTTCCTATATATGGTGGTGTAAAAGTAGATGAATCCACGGAATGAAGTTACGGTTGGGGAAATGATGACTGTTGATCAATGGTTAAAAGGAGCAGACTATCAAATTAATTTCTATGCATTAGCTTCTTCTTACCATGCCCTCGCATTAAAAGCGGGTAAGCCTAATCATTTAGAGAAGATAGCTATTTATGAAAGAAATAATGAACAATTTGAACTCGTTAAAGGGGAAGAAGCAGATAAAGGTATACTTCAGAATAATAAAGAGATCGAGAGCTGGTTCAAAAAGACTCATGATCATTCCATGGAAGTAGTAGAGGGCAGTTTAATTACCACTTCTCCAAGCTGGAATGTATGTATCTCCTTATACTATAAATCGATATTATATGGATTGATTATTCATACTTTCCCTACAAAAAAAGATGCAGATGCGTTTGCTGCAGGACACCTAGAGATGATTCCTTTCCAAACACTATTTGCCCAGGGCTATAATTGCTCGAAATCCACTACCGTCAGCATGAAGAGAGATCTTCTTTTGCAAGTAACAAAGAAGTGTCATGGATCTATGGATATAAACGAAGTATTAAAACAAATTATTACGGCTCTTAATCAAGTATTCCCTAATTGGAATGTTCATTTATATTTAACGCATGAGTGGAAAATTGATCATGACCTATCAATTAAACCATTGGTGTATGGAATGGATAACCATAACCGATTGGCCGAGCATGCTTATTTAAAAGGAGAGCTCCAAATAGATAGAAATGAAAAACAACTGAATGTTTTTGCGCCGCTTAGAGGCAAACAAGCGGTTTACGGGGTCATAGAATTAGAGGCTGATACAGACATTGTCCTTCACACACATGACCTCGAGTTTATTAATGTCCTAGCGGATACTGGGGGAAACGCTTTAGAGAATGCCGAGCTTTATCAGCAGTCTAGAAACTTAAATCAAGATCTGCAGCTTATTAATCAAACATCCCACCAGTTAAATGAAAAATTAAGACTAAAAGATACAATTACCTTTATGACTCAACAGATTCTTGTATCATTTGGAGCTGAACAAGTAGGTTTTGTTCTTTATGAAGAGGGAGAAATTACTGTGTTAGAAGGTAGTACACCTGTTTTCAATGACCCCTCACTCTTAAAGAAGCTCAACCCGCTGTTTATGGAGATGAAATACCATAGAGAACCGCAGTTTGTTGGGGACTCTAAAAGTCACAAGCTCTTTCAGCACTCTTATTATCGAAGTCTTTTAGCGGTGCCGATGATTCAAAGTGGAGTCTTAAAAGGTGTGGTTATCGTGCTGGATCAGAAGCCGTATTGTTTCAGTTACGATCATTTTAAGTTGCTGCAATCTCTCGCACATCACTCTACATTAGCTTTTACAAATGCTATGCTTCATGAGAAGTTAGAAAAACTCGTAATTACCGATCATCTAACCAGCTTATATTCTAGAAGTTATTTAGATCAGCAAATTAGAGCCTCGCTTGAAAATGATGGCTATGGGACGTATCTTCTATTTGATGTGGATAACTTTAAACAGATTAATGATACACACGGACATCAA
This sequence comes from Alkalihalophilus pseudofirmus OF4, assembly GCF_000005825.2. Lineage (GTDB taxonomy): Bacteria > Bacillota > Bacilli > Bacillales > Bacillaceae_D > Alkalihalophilus > Alkalihalophilus pseudofirmus. The sequence continues at coordinate 2,992,229 of NC_013791.2, read as the reverse complement.
ATTGGAGATGAAGTGCTTATTCAAGTGGCTAAGATTTTGAAGGAAAATATTCGTGATGAGGATATTGCAGCAAGGTGGGGAGGGGAAGAGTTAGCTCTATATCTGCCAAAAGTCAATTTAGAAGATGCTAAAAAAATTGCCGTGCGCATCGTAGAAGCTGTTGAATATCAAACCGAGCCGCCTATTACGGTTTCATGCGGTGTCTCTTATTGGCATCATCATAAAGCTGCCCGCTCGCTAAAAGAATTAATTAAAGAAGCTGATGACGGGCTTTATACAGCCAAAAGGTTAGGTAAAAACCGGATTCATGTGGCTCAAGAGAGCTCTTCACTTAAAGAAGAAGCCTAAAAACATTCATTGTTTTTAGGCTTTATTTAATTTAACTATTATTTTGTTTATATGTGCCGTTCTAATTCTTCAACGAACGCTTCAAGATGTGTTTGATCTTCTTCAGTGAAACGATTTAGTATTGGACTGTCAATATCAAGAACCCCAACTAGATTACCATCTTTTATAATGGGGATCACAATTTCAGAACGTGATGCGGCATCACAAGCAATATGTCCAGGGAAAGCATGAACATCTTCTATGCGAAGAGTTTTTCTCTCAGCTGCGCTCGTTCCGCATACACCTCTGCCAAGTGGAATACGTACACATGCAGGCAGCCCCTGAAATGGCCCAAGAACAAGCTCATTGTCTTTTAATAAATAGAAACCAACCCAATTTACATCATGCAAAAATTGACTTAATAGAGCACTTGCATTAGACAAATTAGCAATAAGGTCATTCTCTCCTGTTAAAAGAGCATTCAATTGCTTAGTAACTAATTGATAATTTGAAGCAAGATCTCCTTTATAAGCTTCTTGATTAAACATGGCGACTCCCCCAAGCATCTATAGAATTATAGAAAATAGTTTACAGCAAGAGGCAAAGGAATACAAAATAATTCACTCTGAAAATACTGGAGGATAAAAAAGAGATTTGGTGGACGCTGTCATGTTATTGCCAGGATTCGTTTTATTGGGCTTTTTTTGTAGAAAAGTTTGACGGGAATGTCGAACAAATCAAAGAGGATCAATCAAAACAATAGAGAAGTAAAAGACTATAGCAAGCAGTTTATTGTTAAGGGGGAGAATGCATGAGTGAAACAACACGTGAGAAGATGAAAGAAGCAGCTGCCCGTTTATTTTATACACAAGGCTATCATGGAACATCGGTCCGTCACATTGCAGAACAAGCAAATGTAAATATTGCACTCGTATCTTATTATTTTGGTGGAAAAAAAGGGTTGTTTGAACTATTAATGACTGAATTTCTAGAAGGATACTTACAGGCAATGAAGGTGGATGAGGAAAAACTTAAAAACCAAGATGCTAGAGATCTGCTGTTAACCATGATGCATTCATTGTTATGCTATCAGCAGAAACATTATCATTTAGCTAGAATGGTACACAGAGAGATGACAATGGACTCGATATTAGTTAGGGAACTTATGTCCACGTATTTGAGGAAAGAAAAACATGATGTAGAGAAAATTATTAGAAAAGGGATGAGAGAGGGCAGGTTTATAGGGCAGCCAGTGGATTTTGTCTTAATTCAAATACGCGGAATGATTACACTTCCTTACTACTCGCCTCAGTATTTTAGAGAACTTTATCAGTTATCTACAACGGAACCTTATTTTATTGACCGCTATGCAGAGCATCTAGTGAGATGGATTGATTCATGCCTGTGCGGAATAAGCGAGCCACGAACCAATCGCATAATAAGCAGGGTGAATTTAGCGTAGAACAGGGGCAGAAAGAATATCCGTATCAAAAAGGGTATCAACCCCGGCAGCCATTCCCTTTACTTGATGAGCATCTGAACCATAAATTAATGGTATACCTAATTGATGAGCAAGAGATGCGATGTCACCAGGAGGATAGGTCACTCCGCATAAAGGCTTAAGTGTACCTGCCCCGTTATAATCAAGGCTGTAATTATGATCATTTATTAATTGGAGAATAGATATGATATCCTGGCTGTGTAATTCAGTCGCAGGGTATTTTTTTTTGAATTTTTGACAAAGAGTAATATGGCCGATTCTAGTGGGTTTGTATGAACCAAGGTCAGATTTTACTGATTTTTTAACCGTCTCGTAATAATGTTTATATACTGCATCCGTTGAGCCGAGCAATGTTTGACACGTTAAAAACACATCAGGGCTATAATCAATACAATAATATTCGTTATTTATGTTAATAAAATGACAAGATAGGATACTATCATCTAGTTTTGGGCCCACCTCATTTAGAAAGGTCGTCGTTTCTTTCTCAAACCCTTCAATGAAATCAACCTCCAGGCCGATTAATACAGATAGCTTATTCTTATAAAAAGATTTGACAGCTTGTAAATCCTCTATATAAGACGTCAGCTGGCCATAAGACATAGCGCTGTCCTGCTCTGGGGTAGGGTCAGTGAACCCTTCAGGAAGCGGGGCATGTTCTGTGAATGTGATGCCGGATAAACCATCGCTAATAGCTTGTTCGCAATAATCAGCAAATGTATCAGCTGTTCCATGCGGGCAATAAGGAGAATGGATGTGTCCATCGTGCTTGATCATGAATAAACCCCTTTCATACATAAGATTAATAAGAAGATGTAACTATGATAAAAAGGCATACAAAAGCTTATTTTCATGGTATCATATTACATATCGTATACATAAAAAAATGAATAATTTTGTTTGAAATTAAAGGGTTTTCACGTTTTAGAGAGAATCCATGTAAAGATTATGTCTAATAGTAGTGAATTTTAGCTTATGTAGAGAGGTCATAGTGATTAATGGTGCGGAGCAGTTAATATGTATAAACCAATCATCGAGGCCTTCATAAACAAGACTGATATGATGCTAGAGAAGGGGGTCCTCAAATGACGATGTATGTAATTTATGCGGCAATAGCCGTTATAGCTGTACTATTTGTTATTGGAATGGTATTTAGAAAAAACATCTATAAAGAGGTCGATAAATTAGACGACTGGAAAAATACCATTTTAAACCGTGATATCCCAAGTGAAATTGGAAAAGTGAAGAACTTACATATGTCAGGCGAAACAGAGGAAAAATTTGAATTGTGGCGTAGTGAATGGGACGAAATCGTGGGCGGTATCCTTCCAAATATTGAAGAACAACTATTTGATATTGAAGAAGCAGCTACTAAATATCGCTTTAAAAAAGCAAAGGAATTGATTGCTTTAACGACAGACAGGCTGAACGGGATTGAAACGCAGCTTCAAGTGATGGTTGAAGAAATTAACCAGCTTGTGACAAGTGCTGAACAAAACAGCACTGAAATTGGCTCTGTAAAAGATCAATTCCATACAGTCATGCAGCAAGTATTAAAAAAACGAGGTTCACTAGGTGTAACTGTTGAAACCTTTGATGAAAAACTTGCGCACACAAAGCAGCTTCTTGAAGATTTTGATCAAGCTACAGAAGAAGGAAGCTATTTAAAAGCAAGAGAATATCTGAGAGAAGCGAAAGAAGAAGTCGATTTAGTACGACTGAGTGTAGAGAAAGTACCTGCTATTCTTGTTCAATTGAAAACGACCATCCCCCAAGAGGTACGCCAGCTGATCCTTGGAATTGAAGATATGGAGAAGTCTGGTTATTATTTAGAACCGTTTGCTCTCATGTCTAAAATTGAATCGATTACGAACGAAAATGAACAACTGCTAGCTGACATTTCTACCTTAGAGGAAATAGAAAGTATGGAAGAGAAGGCAGCTGAGGTAACCGCTCAACTAGATCAGTTATATGAAGTGTTAGAAACTGAAGTTGAAGCAAAACAAGAGGTAGCAAAAGCAGTGCCTACAATGAAAGAGCAGGTTGAGCAAGTAGATGAACAACTCACTCTTTTAATGGAGGAAACGACTCAAGTGCAGTTAAGTTATCGTTTGGCAGAAGAAGAAATTTCCTTCCAAGAGAAAGTGAAAAAACAGTTGAATGAATTAATGCATCAGCTGCAGCTGATTGTAGATGTTTCTGAAAATAACTCTCAAACCTACACGTCTATCTTAGATATGGTAGAAGAATGGATGGAGAAAATCAAACAGATTCAGCTTGATATTGATAAAGGGAAACAAGCACTAAATGACCTTCGTCAAGATGAGCTCGATGCAAAAGAGACACTAATCGAGTTAAGACAAAAGCTGCTTGAGAGTAAACGTCTCCTCCAAAAGAGTAACATACCAGGCCTTCCGCAAGAGGCAGTAGATCACTTAGATGAAAGTGAAATGAAAGTGATTACAGCGGCAAGACAGCTTGAGCAGGTGCCTCTTGAAATGGGGCGTGTCAATGTATTGGTAGAAGAAGCTCTTAGTTGTGTAGAGGAAAATGAACAGCTCATTAAAGATACAATTGAGTCAGCTCAGCTTGCAGAGAGAGTAATTCAGTTTGCTAATAGATACCGTAACAGGTCGGAACGTACTAGAAACGGATTAATTGAGGCTGAAGAGCTGTTCCGTCAATATGAATACACCGAAGCGATTGAATGTGCTTACCAAGCTGTAAAGGAATTTGATCCATCGATTGTTGAAAAGGTAAGCGAACAATATACGGCATAATAAAAAGTGTAGCATCAAAGCGATGCTACACTTTTTTTGTTCTCGTCATTTTAACGCTTTGAAACAGCCCAGCCTATGAGAGCTCCGATGATACTAGGAACTAACCAGCCTAAACCTTCTCCGTACAATGGAATCCAGTCAAGGAATGCGAGAGACTCTAGATTAACACCTGCTGTACTGATTCCATCAAGCAGGCTGATAATAAATGCCCCTATAAGAGCTCCGATATAAATTTGGCGTCTTTGACCAATTTTATGGTGGAGAAATGATAGTGTAATCAACACAATAGCAATAGGGTAAATCGTTACTAATACAGGTACTGAAACGGCAATTAATTGGCTTAAACCTAAGTTAGCCATGGTGAAACTGAATACACACAAGATGAAAATAATGACAGGATAAGATACACTCGAGAAACGTTTAGCAAAAAATTCACCACATGCCGAAACCAGTCCAATTGATGTGGTTAAACAAGCAAATGTAATAACAAGCGCAAGGATCATCGAACCAGTTGAGCCGAAAAGAGCATTTGCGACTGCTGCTAAAATAGCTCCTCCGTTATCTAAGCGACCAATAGTGGAAACACTGCTTGCTCCTAAGTATCCTAATGATAAATAAACAAGAGACAATCCAACACCCGCTATAATACCTGCTTTAATGGTAAAGGCTTGAATAGCTGCACGGTCTTTAATTCCTCTTTCTTGCAGGCGGTTCATGATGACAATCCCGAACACTAAAGCAGCAATTGTATCCATCGTTAGATAGCCTTCAATAAAACCTGAGAAAAAAGCGCCGTTTTGATAGTTTTCCTCAGCTGCTTCAAAGCTTCCCATCGGGGCAAATACTCCGCGAAGGGAAACGATGGCAATCAATATAATTAATAACGGTGTTAATATTTTCCCGACCCGGTCGACTAATTTGGCCGGATTCAAAGCTAGCCAGAACGTTAGACTAAAGAAAATAAGAGTGGATATAAGTAAAGAAGTAGTGGTAGCTTGTCCACCAGGCAAAAATGGTACCACACCTATTTCATATGCCACGGTTCCTGTACGAGGAATTCCAAAGAATGGTCCAATCGCAAGGTATACAGTGAATGAAAAAATAACAGCGAATATTGGGTGCACCCGGTTAGCTAATTGATGCAGATCTCCATTGACCTGTGAAACAGCAATGATGGCAAGTAACGGCAGTCCCACACCTGTTACAAGAAAGCCTATTATGGCAGGCCAAAGTGCCGTTCCTGCTTGTTGCCCCAGCAATGGTGGGAAGATCAGGTTTCCTGCCCCTAAAAATAGAGCGAACATTAGAAAGCCTAATGCTGCTAAGTCCTTCATTGGTAATGTACGATTCATAGTTGTCCTCCAACATATAATATAATGGTATAATTTGCACTTGCTTCCATAAATGTAAGCGTATACGTGTTTTTTCAGTCATAAGAGAAATTCCCTTATCACTTACCGTCGCTTATCGTATCATAAATGTTGCGAATTGTTGAATAGTTTTAAAAAAGAAAGAATAATCAGTTTTTTGATAAAGTTTATTTCACATATCTGATCGCTTTTCTGTCTTGTCATTTAAACATTTTGTGCTAAGATATAATGATGCATACATGGGATGTGTGCAAGAGTTGTGTTTGTGAGAAGATATAATTGTGATGATAAAAGCACAATTTTTTTTATAGAAGTTCATAATTAAAGGGGTAAATAATCCAATGATTTATCTTGATAATAGTGCAACAACTAGACCGCATCAAGACGTGTTAGAAACCTATACAAAAGTGTCGTATGACTATTTTGGAAATCCTTCATCACTTCATACATTAGGGATGGAAGCAGAAGGATTACTGACTAAAGCGAGATCAGCTATTGCTGATCAGCTTCACGTATCTGCAAAAGAAATTTTGTTTACCTCCGGGGGAACAGAGGGTAATAACCTTGCTATTAAAGGAACAGCGTATCATAAAAAATCTAGGGGCAGGCATTTGATCACAACAGAAGTGGAGCATGCTTCTTCATATGAAACCTATAAGGAACTAGAGGCAGATGGGTTTGAGGTAACATATTTATCTGTAGACTCTAATGGAAGAGTTTCTTTAGAAGATGTGAAAAAAGCTATTCGCAAGGAAACCATTTTAGTCTCAATTATCCATGTTAATAATGAAACAGGGACGATTCAACCAATAGAAGAGATAGGTCAGTTATTAAGCCACTTTCCTCAAGTTCGTTTCCATGTCGATGATGTACAAGGTATAACAAAAGTGCCTTTAAATATAAAAAAAGCCAAAATTGATCTGTTAACAGCATCTGCTCATAAATTCCATGGAGTAAGAGGTACAGGGATGCTTTATGTACGTAACGGAGTAAGGTTGAAGCCTCAAATTCATGGCGGTGTCCAAGAGATGGAAGTACGCTCAGGCACTGAACATGTTGCGGGGGCTGTGGCAATGGCCAGAGCATTAAGAATGGAAATGGAGAAGGCCCAAAAAGAGAAGTCTCATTTAGTAAAACTTCATTCTAAACTTATTCACAGTCTGCCAACGATTGATGGAGTGACGATTAACAGCCCATTAGAGAAATCTGCGCCACATATTATTAACTTCTCTGTAGAATCAATTAAGCCTGAAGTGCTAATTCAATCACTATCAGCTAAAAAAATATATGTCTCAACAAAGTCAGCATGCTCCTCAAAGTTAGCCGAACCCAGCCGAGTGCTCCTAGCTATGGGGAAAAATTCAACAGCAGCTGGTTCTGCAATAAGAGTCAGTTTATCTTATGAGACAACGGAAAAAGAAATTGATGTCTTCTTGCGCGAGTTAAAGAAGATCATACCAACACTAGTGGGGGTTAGAAAATAAATGGAATACAATCATATTTTAATTCGTTTTGGTGAACTTGCCTTAAAGGGAAAGAATCGATCTTTTTTTGAAAAGCAGTTACTCCAGAATATGAAATTCACATTAAAAGGATTATCAAATCTTACATTTAAACGCACGTATGGAAGAATCGTGATCGAATTAAACGGTGAGAATCATGAGCCTGTCATGGAAAAGCTATCTAATATCTTCGGGATCCACTCATTTAGCTTAGCGTTAAAAGTAGAAAATGACGTGGATGAAATGAAGAAGGCTGCACTTGGAATTTTAAAGGAACAGCAGGCGGCAGAAGGAATTAAAACATTTAAAATCACGTCAAAACGTGCGTATAAGCCGTTTCCTATCGATTCTCAGCAATTAAATCAAATGATCGGCGGTTATGTACTTAGTCAATCAGAAGATATTTCAGTAGACGTTCACAATCCAGATTTAGATATTCGAGTGGAAGTACGAGAGACAGCAACGTACCTAACCTTTGGACAGTATCCGGGAGCTGGAGGCCTGCCTGTTGGTACTGGTGGAAAAGTTCTCTTAATGCTCTCAGGTGGAATTGACAGCCCGGTTGCTGGTTATTTGACAATGAAAAGAGGGGCTCGTATTGAAGCCGTTCATTTTCACAGCCCTCCATATACAAATGAAAGAGCACTGCAAAAAGTGAAAGATTTAGCTCAAACGTTAACGAAGTATGGTTCAAGCATCCGTCTTCATTTAGTACCGTTTACTGAAATCCAACAATACCTTCATAAAGAAGCGCCAAGTAATTATCAAATGACGCTTATGAGACGAATGATGCTTCGTATTAGTGAACGAATTGCACGTGAGCGAGATATATTAGCGATTGCATCTGGTGAAAGTTTAGGACAGGTTGCAAGCCAAACTCTTCACAGCATGAATACAATTAACGAAGTAACAAATTTACCTATCATCCGTCCTTTAATAACAATGGATAAATTGGAAGTTATTGATATTGCCAAGAAGATTGATACATTTGAAACGTCTATTCTTCCTTTTGAAGACTGCTGTACAATCTTCTTGCCTTCTGACTCAAAGACTCGTCCAAAAAGAGAGCATGCGAACAAGTTTGAGAAGTATTTAGAGTTCGATAAATACGTAAATGATGCTGTGGAACGAACGGAATCGGTCCAAATCACAAGCGTAAGCAAAGCTGAAAAAGACATGGAAGACTTATTTTAGCCAGACTTTTTCGGTTAAATAAAAGCAAAGAAGCGTGCTTCTATTTCTCTCATTAATTACCATAAAATATTGTGCATGTTAAACAGCCATGTGACTCATTCTATAAGTACAGAAGGAGGTGAGACACATGGCTAACAACAACAGCTCAAATCAACTTGTAGTACCTGGCGTACAACAAGCACTTGATCAAATGAAATATGAAATCGCTTCTGAGTTTGGTGTACAATTAGGACCTGATGCTACAGCTCGCGCTAACGGATCTGTAGGTGGTGAAATCACTAAGCGTCTAGTTCAAATGGCTGAACAACAATTCGGCGGACAACAATACTAATATTATATGAATGGCTTAAGAGGGCGGATCATCCGCTCTCTTTTTATTTGTTCACAATCTTTATGAAAATAATATTCAAAAAAATCATTTTTTTCTGTATAATGTGGAGGAGGACATCGAAAAAAATAGTCCTGTAATGAAGCAAGGTGTATGTATAAAGGTTTATGTATAATTGAGGAGGATGATTATGGAAAGAGAACAACTTATCGCACCAGAGATTTACAATTTATCTCATGAAGTAGAACGTTATGCAAAAGACACAGAACGAATTGCTATTGATTGGTCAGATGATAAGAATAACCGCCGCATCATTTCTTACCCTGAATTAGTAGCTCAAACAAACCGCTTTGCGAATGCTCTATTAAGCCAAGGATTAAAGCAAGGAGATAAGGTCCTTCTTATTCTACCAAGGGTTCCTGAAGCTTATTTTTCATACTTAGCATGTTTAAAAGCAGGGCTTGTCATTATTCCTTGTTCTGAAATGCTTCGAGCAAAAGATTTAGCTTATCGTATTAATCATGCAGAAGCAAAAGCTGTTATTGCTTACACTGGATTTACAGATGAAATTCAGTCTCTCGGGGATTCTACTCCTACACTTCACGCTAAACTAATCGTTGGACAAACATTAGAAGGATGGGTAGATCTAGTTGCTGCAGCTGAAAATGAAAGCGATTACTACGAAGGTGCAGAAACAAAAAGAGACGAGCTTGCTTTCCTTCCTTACACATCTGGTACAACAGGAAATCCAAAAGCAGTTGTACATACACACGGATGGGCTTATGCTCACCTGCAAGTCGCTTCAAAAATGTGGCTTGATGTTCAAGAAGGAGATAAAGTTTGGGCAACAGCAGCTCCTGGCTGGCAGAAATGGATTTGGAGTCCTTTCTTATCAACGATTGGAGTAGGCGCGACAGCATATGTCTACCATGGCCGCTTTGACCCTAACGAGTACCTTCAACGTCTAGAAGATGAGAAAATTAATGTATTATGCTGTACACCAACTGAATATCGCCTAATGGCTAAAGTTGAATCAATTGAAAGTTATAAATTACCAGAGCTTAGAAGTACAGTTTCTGCTGGTGAGCCTCTTAACCGTCAAGTTATTGAAACCTTTAAAAAAGCATTCAATGTAAATGTTCGTGATGGATACGGACAAACAGAAAATACCTTACTCATTGGTACACTTCAAGGGATGGAAATTAAGCCTGGTTCTATGGGCAAGCCGACACCTGGTAATGAGGTAGCGATTGTGGATGAGAGTGGTGTTCCGGTTCAGCCAGGTGAAGTTGGCGATATAGCTGTGCACAAGAGTGCCCCTGCATTGTTCCGTGAATACTATAAAGATCCTGAACGTACAGCGATGGCGTATAGAGGAGACTACTATATTACAGGAGACCAAGCTAAATTAGATGAAGATGGATACTTCTGGTTTGAAGGGCGCAGTGATGATATCATTATCAGCTCTGGATATACAATAGGACCTTTTGAAGTAGAAGATGCCCTTACAAAGCACCCAGCTGTGAAAGAGTGTGCTGTTGTAGCTTCTCCTGATGAGATTAGAGGTAATGTTGTAAAAGCATTTATCGTATTAAGAGATGAAAAGGCAGTAGCTGATGATCAACTTGTAGCTGAATTGCAAGAGCATGTGAAAGTGATGACAGCACCATATAAATACCCAAGAAAAATTGAGTTTGTAAACGAGCTTCCAAAGACGACATCAGGGAAGATTAGACGTATTGAGCTTCGTCAGCAAGAAACAGCGAAATATGCAGAAGCTTAAAAAGATATAATATCCTTTATTCTTTGGTGAGCGAGCGCTCGTACAGGATAAAGAAGAGGAAGTATGGCTTAAATAGCAGCCATGCTTTTTCTTTTTGCTCTAGATTGCATCTTGCTATGTTTTCTGTCACGATAGAATAAAAATGACATGATGTTACAACTTCAGGAGGGAAAACAGTGGGGACTCTTTGGTGGAATGGGACGTTTTTTACAATGAGAAAAGAGGGTGAAACAACGGATGCTGTATATGTGGAAGAAGGACAGATCATTGATCATGGCAGCGCAGAGGATCTTTCATCAGCATATTCAGAACGCATCACCAAGAAGGTTGATATAGAAGGAGCATACGTTTATCCAGGTTTAGTAGACAGTCACCTGCATATGGTAGGTCATGGTGAACGGTTAATCCGTCTCGACTTATCAGAAACCACTCAAGCGAGTGAAATGGTTCATCAACTGATAAAAAAAGTAAAAGACACACCGCCTGGTGAATGGGTATTTGCAGAAGGGTGGAATGAGAATAACTTTATAGATCGAAAGATTTTTCACCGGATGGAATTAGATGAAATAACAACATCTCATCCAATGTACTTAACGCGCATATGCAGGCACGCAGCTTTAGTAAATTCTAAGGCGTTAGAACTGGCTGGAATTACAAAAGACACCCCTGATCCTGAAGGAGGGGTGATTGTTCGTGATGCAGATGGAATGCCGACTGGCTATTTGCTTGATGCGGCGACTGAGTTAGTTAAATCGGTCATTCCTCCTGTTGATAAAGCTTATGTAAAACGAGCACTTCAAACAGCAGTACAGGATATGCTCCGCTTAGGTTTAGTTGGAGGACATACGGAGGATTTGAATTATTACGGCGGCTTTAAACAGACATTTGATGCATTCAATGAAGTGATCAATGGAGTAGATTGTAAATTTAGAGCACATTTGCTTGTCCATCATGAAGCTATAGATGAGATGAAAGAATCAGGTTACAGTAAGGGTGAAGTAACTCCTTATATTGAACTGGGACCCATGAAGATCTTTGCCGATGGAGCACTAGGCGGAAGAACGGCTCTTCTTAGCGCACCTTATACGGATGACCCAAGAACAAGCGGAGTGGCAATGCATCAACAGAGCGAGCTTGAAAACTTAGTAAAACGAGCACGTGATGAAGACATGCCTGTTGCTATTCACACAATCGGAGATGAAGCTCTGCGCTTAGCAATTGATGCGATTGAAAAGTATCCTTGTACAAATGGGCGTGATCGATTAATCCATGTACAAGTCATCAATCAAGATTTAATTGAGCGGTTGAAGAATTTGCGCGTAGTTCTTGATATTCAACCACGTTTTGTGGCTGCGGATTTCCCTTGGGTTATGGAGCGGCTTGGTGAAGAGCGTCTGCCTTATTCCTTTGCTTGGAAAACATTAATTGAAGAAGGTCTTCATTGTGCGGGAGGATCGGATGCTCCTATTGAACCCGTGGATCCGCTATTAGGCATCCATGCAGCGGTAACGAGAAAGAAACCAGGCGAAACGCATGAAGGGTATTTACCTGATCAAAAGCTATCGATGTTTGAAGCTGTAAAGTTATTTACAACAGGCAGTGCTAGTGCGATTGAAAAAGAGAGTGAGCGTGGCTTGATTGCACCAGGTTATGCTGCTGATTTTACTGTTTTAAATCACAATGTTTTTGAAGGAGACCCTGATCATCTATTACATGCAGAAGTCCTTATGACGGTAGTTGATGACTCTATCATGTATCAAAAGAATAAATAGGTAAAAGACGACTTATTTGTAGTAAATAAGTCGTCTTTATCGGTTTATGCTGAGTATGGTTCATACAGGCGTTTTTATTTCGTTCATTTGCTGGGTAATTGCACTGTGTAATTACTAAGTAGGGCGGTGTAGTTAGGGTGCAAAGCTTGTTTAAAGACTCAAGTACCTAAACCATGGGGGGGAGCGTACTTGCCGCTCCTGAACTATACTTCGCTGCAGCGGAGATCAACATCTACTTCAGTGGGAATAACCTTGGACTATCAAGCTCATCGTTATTCTTTTCTTATAAAAAATTTCGCTGTACCTTTTGCCAGAACGAGTTTGTTTTAAGTTTTAACACTTTTATTTGTCGGTCTGCTAACTTAATACGGATGTTTTTAGCATGGCGCAGACTTAACGCTTCATTATCTGCACCGATGATTGGGTGGTCGTTTCCGTCTTGGACCACTTTTAAAAGCAACGTACGATCTGGACCGAGGACAAACGGACTGCCAAGAGTACGGTATTGATTATTATTTAAAGAAGCTAGCTCACTTACTTGCATAGATGGCAAAGTAGGGTCTATAACAGCGCCTCTAACGGATTTATTATAGGCGGTGCTGCCTGTTGGTGTGGAAACAATCATGCCATCTCCTCTAAATGTTTCAAAAGCAAAATCATCAATGACAACATCAATAACAAAGGTCTTAATCACATTTGAGCGGATAGAACATTCATTCAAACAAAAAATAGGTTTCTCGTTATTGACCGATACTTCTAATACAGGGTAGCGGCGTACCTCAAGCTCTTCATTTTTCATCGCTTGAATCATGCGTTCCTGGTCATTGATTGTAAAATCAGTGTAGAAGCCTAGTTGGTCTGTATTTACTCCGATATAAAGACAGTCTTCTCTAAAGCCGGTTTTTCTTAATGCTTGCAAGAACGCATTGTCACCGCCTACACTTACAACAATATTTGCTTCTTTAATAGAATGAACTAAATGAAAGCCATGTACCTCAGCTAAGTTTTTAAGTGGTGTTACGATGTCTTGCATTTCTGGCGTTTGTTTAAAGAAGAAGTATAGGTTTTTACGTGAAATCATCAGAATCATCCTTTCTAGAGGAATTAAATCAGGTGAATAGTTCCACTTCAAGTGAAATTTGACAGGATTCTATGTTATCATAACCTTTGTTCAGGAAAAGAATCAAAAATTATTATCGTTTACGTAATCGGAAACAAAACGTGATACAAAAAGAAGGGGTGGGATCATGAGTCGCAAACGCTGGCTGGCTTTAATTGCAGCTCTTATGTTGGTTGTAGCTGCTGTAGGAGTTAATGTGGCCACTTCACAAGCAGGGGCAGATTTAGACCGAATGTTTGGAAGTGAACATGGCTGGGCTGAGAGAGTGATTGAACAAGGAGACGATTTTGGAAACTCTATTGTTGTGCTTGAATTAAATGGAGTGATTCAAGATACAGGAGATGCTGTTAGTATTTTTGATGCACAAGGCTACAGGCACCAAGCTTTTCTTTCTCAAATTGAGCATGCTGCGAAGGATTCCTCTGTGCAAGGGGTAATTATTCGAGTGAATACACCAGGCGGCGGGGTAGTTGAAAGTGCAGAAATTCATGAAAAGATCGTAGAAGTTCAAGAAGAGTATAATAAGCCTGTCTATATCTCAATGGGCAGTATGGCAGCTTCTGGTGGGTATTACATAGCAGCACCGGCTGATAAGATTGTAGCTAGTCCACAGACGATTACGGGTTCCTTAGGCGTTATTATGGAGTCTATTAATATTGCTGAACTGGCTGAGAATTACGGTATTAAATTCAACACGATTAAAAGCGGAGAATACAAAGATATCATGTCAGCGACGCGTGAGATGACAGAAGGCGACCGTGCAATTTTACAATCATTAATTGATGAGTCTTATGATGAGTTTGTACGTATTATCTCTGAAGGACGCAACATGTCTGAAAGTGAAGTAAGACAATTAGCAGACGGGCGAATCTATACAGGAAACCAGGCTTTAGAAATAGATTTAGTTGATGAGCTTGGAAGTCTTGATGATACGATTGCCATGATGCGTGAAGACTTAGGTGCAAATTATAGTGTAATTAAATATGAGGCTGATACGGGTCTGTACAGTTTATTTTCAATGACAGCGGCTAAAATGTTATCTTCGAATAATGAACTGGCAAGTATTGAACAATTAATTACAGAGCGCCGTGCACCGACATTAAAGTATCTTTACACTGAATAGGGAGGGATCATTTTGGAGCAAGGAATGATAAACCGCGGGTCTCGCCCAAGAAGGAGCCGTATACTCCAGCAAAGAAAAAAGAGACAGGAGCGCTCGCTTCAACCAAGTGAAGGACTTAACCGTCAGGAAGAGATAGAACGTGAAACCTATTACGCGAATGAGCGGCACTATGCTGGTTTTTGGATGAGATTCTGGGCGTTTAGCCTTGATGCTCTTATGCTGCTAAGTTTACGTTGGCTGCTTATTGGTCCGATCTTAAATCTAACGGATCTTCGTTACGCATTGGGTGGAATGTACGGATTTTTTGACTTAGTTGTATCAGCCTTATTCTTCTTCGCCTACTTCGCCCTGATGACTAAGTTTTATGGTGCGACTATAGGCAAGATGGTATTTGGTCTGCGAGTCGTTTCAAAAGAAGGAGACTTGCTTTCGTGGAGAGAGGTCATATTTAGAGAAGGAGTAGGACGAGTGTTACACCAGTCTTTTGCTCTCCTCTATATTCTTTATATAACGGTTGCTTTTACGTCTACTAAGCAAGGCTTGCATGATATGATTGCTGATTCCTATGTGATTTATGAAAAAAGATAAAAGTGGGTAAACCTGTGTGTCAAGACGCACAGGTTTATTTTTTTTTGGCAGGGATATCCTAGAATAATCAACGCTGTCTTAAAGGGAGTTTAACATGACTTGGTTTTTAATCATTCTTGCTGTAGTTATTGTCTTATTACTCATCCTGTTACTTACAAAAATAAAAATAGAACTCACTTATAAACATACGAAAGATGATGACTTGCTAATGGCCGCTGTAACAATTTGGTGGATGCGTGTATATACATTTGAAGCACCTCTGATAAAAATAAATGAAGAATCACCAGCAATCATCGTAGAGGAAAAAGAAAATATCGCTGGGTCAGAAAGCGAAAAAGATAAGAAAATAACGCTTGAGACGATTATTCACGATATTCATTTAGCGGAACGTTGGATTAGGCATGTAGTCGGCTTAAATCGGATTATTCGCAGGTTTCTAAGGCATGTCCATGTGTATAAATTTGATTGGTACTCGGATGTTGGGGTCGGAGATGCTGCTTTAACAGGACCTGCTGCTGGTATGCTATGGTCAATGAAAGGCATGATGGCAGGCCTAATCGGGAACCATGTGAAAATGCATAGGATGCCTAAAATGTCTGTGACACCTCATTATCAAGCCGTTGTTTCACATACCTATTTTTCTTGCATGTTTATGTTTGGGATAGGGCATGCTATTTTTGTAGGTCTTTCGATCATAAAACATTGGAAGCGAAGACCAAAGAGGAATCATGATCAAGACCAAAAAGCTACAGAAACAATGTAAGAAAGAATGCAGGTATTTAAAGGAGGAAAAGGTTATGTCTGATCATCCTATTCAAGGGCTAATGAAGACGGCAATGGAAAATCTTAAAGAAATGGTAGATGTAAACACGATTATTGGTGATCCGGTAGAGACACCAGATGGAAGTGTGATCATGCCTGTTTCTAAAGTAGGGTTCGGGTTTGCAGCTGGCGGAAGTGAGTTTGTTATTGATCAGCACCGTCCATCATCTACAGAAGATCACACGCAAAAGCACCCATTTGGCGGCGGTAGCGGCGGAGGTGTTTCCATCACCCCAATTGCATTTTTAGTAGTCGGACATCAAGGTGTGAAAATGGTTCATCTTGATAGCAGCACCCACCTTTACGAGAAATTATTGGATTTTGCTCCGCAAGTAGTGGATAAAATTCAACAAATGATCAAGTCAGGTTCGAACGCATCGTATTCCAATCAATCGCAGCAAACGAATCAAGCGTATACAAACAATTCAAATATGAATTACCAGCAGCGTAATGATCAGTCACCAATTTAGAGAATGGGATAACCCCACTCTCTATTTTTGTGTATAAAGTTAATAGTTGCATCCTTTTAGGTATGAACAATAGGTTGTTACTTGAATTTGTGGCGTCAGCTCATGTATGATGAGTACGTACATAATTTGGAACGATCATAGGAGGGTGTTCACATGGCAGAAATTACATTTAAAAACAATCCTGTAACGTTACTTGGAACAGAAGTAAAGGTTGAGGAAAAAGCTCCTGATTTTAAAGTTCTTGCAAATGATTTATCAGAGGTAACTTTGGCTGATACTAAAGGGAAGGTTCGTTTAATCAGCGTCGTTCCATCGATTGATACGGGTGTTTGCGACCAACAAACCCGCCGTTTCAATGAAGAGGCATCATCACTTGGCAACGTAGAAGTATTAACGGTAAGTGTAGATTTGCCATTTGCTCAAAAACGTTGGTGTGCAGCTGCAGGTATTGAGAATGTTCAAACATTATCAGACCATCGTGAGCTTTCATTTGGACAAGCATTCGGTGTTGCAATTGAAGAACTTCGTCTGTTAGCTCGTTCCGTTTTTGTTATTGATTCAAATGATGTGGTAACTTATGCGGAGTATGTATCTGAAGCAACGAATCATCCAGATTACGAAGCAGCTATAGAAGCAGCAAAAGCTGCAAACTAAGCACGCTGGTTACATTTAAAAAGAATGTTAAAAGGGTCAACCCGCTTGCTAAGTGGTGGGTGACCTTTTTTTAGGCTAGGAGTTGAAAAAATGAGCGTAATGAATTCGAAAATGGAAGAGCTCTTTATCTTTCTAGACAAAGGGGCTTCTCTCTTAGAGGAACACGAATCCTTTACTTATCTAGAGGGACTCTCTGAGATGGGAGAAAACTTATTTCAAGGTGAAGTGGTACAAACGGTTACACCAGAAGTGAAAGACCGTCTTTATGATTTAATGCGGCCGCTTGACGTAAGTGAATTTTCAAAAGAAGATATCCGTAAAGCTTTTCAGTTAACGGTTTTAAAAGGAATGAAGGGAGCAACACAGCCAAATCATTCGATGACACCGGATGCGGTTTGTTTGTTTTTAAGCTACCTTGTGAATAAAGTGATGGCTAAAGCAAAGGGTGGTTATTCGGTCTTAGACTTGGCAGCGGGTTCGGGCAATTTATTAACAGCGCTGTTAAATCAATCTGAAAACCCTGCAAAAGGATTTGGATTTGAGGTGGATGAAACACTTCTTAAACTGGCTTTTGTCAGCTCTAATTTACAAGAGATTGAACTTGAACTATTCCACAAGGACTCTATAGAGCCGCTTACATTTCCTGAGGTAGATCTAGTGGTTACCGATTTACCAATCGGTTATTATCCGCATGATGAAATTGCAAAGGAATATAAAGTAAAGGCAGATGAAGGTCATTCCTTTAGTCATCACCTTATGATTGAAAAAGGAATAAACAGTGTGAAAGAAGGCGGGTTCTTGTTTTATATTGTTCCTAACTTCTTATTTGAAAGCGAACAAGCACCAAAGCTGCATGCCTATCTAAAAGAGCATGCGATGATCCATGGACTGCTGCAGCTTCCAAAAACGATGTTTACCTCTGATAATCATGGCAAAAGTATATTAATGCTGCAGAAAAAAGGGGAAGGTGTGTCTCAGGCAAAGCAAGCACTGCTCGCAGAACTTCCATCCTTCAGTAACAAAACAGCACTAACGGATATGATGACACGTATTAATAAGTGGTTTGAACTCGAACTTAACTTATAAGATGAATCCTGCTTCCATATTTGGGAGCAGGATTTTTTTGGATGTTATATAAAAGTGTCTGGCTCTCCTTACAAAAACGTATAGTATTTAAGCGGTTTCAAGTCTGAAAATAAAGAATTCAAGAGAAAACAAGCGAAAATAGCCGATTTTACTTGAAAACGTATTTTCAGGGTGCTTAAATGGAAAGGTATTGATATCTACTCTGATAGTCAAATTATATAAATTACTTAATTAAGGGAGCTGTCTTAACATGGCGAAAATTATTGCGATTAATGCTGGTAGCTCATCATTAAAATTCCAATTACTAACAATGCCTGAAGAAGAAGTAGTAACAAAAGGCTTAGTTGAACGTATTGGTCTTGGTGACGGTATTTTTACAATTGAAGTAAATGGTGAAAAACAAAAAGAAACAACTGAAATTCCAGATCACTCTGTAGCAGTAAAAATTCTGCTTGAAAAGCTTACAGGACTTGGAATTATCGATTCTCTTGATGAAATTGACGGAATCGGACATCGTGTCGTTCACGGTGGAGAGAAGTTTAACGACTCTGTTCTTATTACTGATGAAGTACTTGCGGGAATTGAAGAAGTTTCTGAATTAGCTCCTCTTCACAACCCTGCAAACATTGTTGGAATAAAAGCATTTAAAGAAGTATTGCCAAATGTACCTGCAGTAGCAGTATTTGATACAGCTTTCCACCAAACAATGCCAGAGAGCTCATTCTTATACAGCTTACCTTATGATTACTATAAAGAGTTTGGAATCCGTAAATATGGTTTCCACGGCACAAGTCATAAGTATGTGTCTGAACGTGCAGCAGAATTATTAGGTCGTCCAATCGAGCAATTACGTTTATTATCTTGTCACTTAGGTAATGGTGCTAGTATCGCTGCAATTGATGGTGGAAAATCAATTGATACGTCTATGGGCTTTACACCTCTTGCAGGGGTAACAATGGGTACTCGTTCAGGTAACATCGATCCTGCTTTAATTCCATATATCATGGAAAAAACAGGACAAGATGCAAATGGAGTATTAGACACGTTAAATAAAAAGAGTGGACTTCTTGGTGTATCAGGATTTTCTAGTGACTTGCGTGACATTGAAAGTGAAGCAGAAGCTGGAAACGAGCGTGCTGAGCTTGCTCTTGAAGTATTCACTTCACGTATTCACAAATACATCGGTTCATATGCGGCCCGCATGAGCGGAGTTGACGCGATTATTTTCACAGCTGGTATTGGTGAAAATAGTGATGTTATCCGTGAGCGAGTTCTTCGCGGCCTAGAATTCATGGGTGTATATTGGGATCCATCATTAAACAAAGTACGCGGAAAAGAAGCGTTCATTAACTATCCGCACTCACCTGTAAAAGTAATCATTATTCCTACGAATGAAGAAGTAATGATTGCACGTGATACAGTACGTCTATCTAACTAATATAAGTTCCTTTGAGCATCACTTACAATCATGTAAGTGATGCTCTTTTTAAATACATCTTCACGTTGTTTACATCTAAATCAAAAAAAGACTATGATAGTAAGAGATCTTAAAAGGGGTATATATAAAGCAACACCCATAAAGGAGGTTTATGATGTGGGATTGTTTTCAAAAGCAAATGAAGGAGAGAAGTTTACAAACTTCTTTTTAATTCGTGAAAGAGAGTTAAAACAGGCTTCTAATGGAAGTGAATATGCAACCTTTCTTTTAGAACGTAACTTAGAGATTATCCCTGCTCAATTATGGGACCTTACGAAAGAGCAAAAAGAATCTTTGCAGCCCAAAGCATTAATTAAAGGAGAAGGGATTGTCACTACCTTTAAGCAAAAGAAGTTATTAAAGCTATTAAGAGTTAGATTAGCAACATCAGACGACCCAGTATCCATTAGTGAACTGATTTCTAGAAAAGGAATATCTAGAGAAGAGCTATGGCAAGAGCTGCGTATGTTGATGGAGGAAGTTACCTCTCCCATTTTACGAAATATTTTACGTCGGGTTTATTCTGAACGTACCATTCGGGAAAAACTAACGACTCTCCCTGCCTCTAAAACATATCATCATGCCTACTATGCTGGCCTCATGCATCATATTGTAGAGCTATCTAGAGCGGCATATCAGCTCCTGCCTCTCTATCCTTATGTCAATCGAGATTTAGTGTTATCAGCATGCTTGTTAGGGGACATCGGAAAAACGAAGGCGCTGCGGGATGTAGTAGCGCCAGAGTATACATCAAGCGGAGAATTAATGGGACATATGGTGCTTGGAATTGAAATGATTAATGAAGCAGCGAGAGAAGCAGGGATTTCGACCGATGATGTGGAAGTTATTGCATTGAAACATCTTATGCTCAGTCAGAACGGGGATGTAGAAAAAGGATATGGGAGCGCTGTATCGGAAAAAACGGCAGAAGCAGTCATGCTGGCATCTATAAAAGAAATGAATACAAAACTTCATGCCATTGAAATGATCCGTGAACGAAGTGAAGAAGAATGGGTGTATTCTCCAATGTTTAAACGTAAGATGCACCATTCATGATGTATAACTCATACTAAATTAATGATTTACTTATAAAAAAGAAGGTGAGCGAATGAGACAGGAAGAAAGAGATCAAAAGAGATACCAAGCAATTATTGAATGGGAAGATACATATTTTTCGCATGAAGCCACTGATGTAGAATACACCTATCTAAAGTGGACAGATAAATTATTTGAACAATTAGGTGATCATAGAAGACAGAAAGTCCTTTTGCAGATTGATCACGTCTTTATTCATCTGCATGCTTATCTGCAAAACACAAGATCTCATGAGGAGACAAGAAAGCGAATCCTGCAATATGCTAAAGTGTTTGCTCCTACGGTTGATTCCATTGAAGACCTTCAATATCTCCCGGTGGAGCAGCTCGATTACATGACTGATCAATTAATGGCCAAACAGCGTCTTCTCGCGCTTGGTCAAGGCGGATTAACGGGGATGGGCGGGATGTTTTTATTAGCAGCTGACCTTCCAGCAGTGATAGCCATTAATCTCCGTTCGATTCAACAGATTGCAACGATCTATGGGTACGATTTAAAACGTCCTGTTGAAATGGTTATTGCTTTAAAGCTTCTGCATTTGTCAACTTTGCCTAAAGCATTCCAAGCGCATGAATGGGAGCGGCTGTGGCAGGATCTAGATCAGCACCATACGGATGATATCTTTTATGCAGGTTCAGAGGAAATTGTTGAACCTGAGTGGCTGGGACAGTTTATACGTCAGATGGCGAAAAGCTTCGTCATTACAATGCTCAGAAAAAAAGTGTTTCAAGGGCTGCCGCTTGTTGGAATGGCATTTGGCGCTGGTATAAACTACAGATTATCGCAGCAAGTGATTGAACTATCACATAAATTTTATCAGAAACGATTATTATCAGAGCGCAACCAATAAGCATAGAAAAAACTCGTCTTGATATACTACTTCAAGACGAGTTTTTTATTAGGAGGCTTATAGTTAAGGGCTCATCCCTTAGACAGCGAAGGATTTAATCTAAACCATATCCAGAGATCGTTAATAATGGATGCTAATTCTGCTATTTCCGTATTAAGAAGACAAGAATGTTCAAAATTCATCTCTTCTGATAAAGCAGCATTCTTTTCGTTAATGAGCTCTTCTAATTCTTTAATACGCTCTGGGATATTACCGCGAATCTCTTCCCACATACGAAGAATTTGAGCTTGTCTTATCTCCTCAAGTTCATCCCAAGCTGTATGAAATCGAGGAAGAGAAATCTTTAAACGCTCATCGTATACAAATTCAACGTCCATTTCATCACCCCTCTCTTATATTGTAACGAAATCCCTGAGTGAAAGTCACGATCAATTAAATATCATTTAGAAAAAATTAAAAATACCCCTTGCCAAAATGGAGAATCGTTGGTAAAGTATTTTGTATATTAATAAGTTAGTTGTTTGGTTTTATACAAAAGGTGATGAATAGAAGTCACCTCCTTTTATACAAAGAAATGCATAAAAATAATAACAGAAGTATGAATATTCATTTGGAGGGAATGTAAAATGACAAAGAAAAAAGTAGTTTTAGCATATTCAGGTGGTCTAGATACATCAGTAGCAATTAAATGGTTATCAGATAAAGGGTATGATGTCATTGCAGTTGGTTTAGACGTGGGTGAAGGGAAAGATTTAGATTTTGTAAAAGAGAAAGCATTAAAAGTAGGAGCAAGTCAATCGTATACAATTGATGCAAAGAAAGAGTATGCAGAAGAATTTGTACTTCCTGCCTTGCAAGCACATGCATTATATGAGCAAAAATATCCATTAGTATCTGCTCTATCACGTCCGCTAATCTCTAAAAAGCTTGTAGAGATCGCTGAGCAAACTGGAGCGACCGCAGTTGCGCATGGATGTACAGGAAAAGGGAATGACCAAGTTCGTTTTGAAGTGTCCATTCAAGCTTTGAATCCAAACTTAGAAGTGTTAGCGCCGGTGCGTGAGTGGGCATGGTCTCGTGATGAAGAAATCGAATATGCAAAAAAACATAATATCCCGATCCCAGTTGATTTAGATAATCCATATTCTGTTGATCAAAACCTATGGGGACGCAGTAATGAGTGTGGCATCTTAGAAGATCCATGGGCAACACCTCCTGAAGGGGCATATGAGCTTACAGCTTCAATTGAAAATGCTCCTGATACAGCGGATGTAATTGAAATTGGATTTGATAAAGGGGTTCCTGTAAGCATTGATGGAGCACCTTATCAATTAGATGAGTTAATCTTAAAGCTTAATGACATAGCAGGTAAGCATGGTGTTGGACGTATTGATCATGTAGAAAACCGTCTTGTAGGAATTAAATCACGTGAAGTGTATGAGTGCCCAGGTGCGATGACGTTAATCAAAGCCCATAAAGAGCTAGAAGATTTAACGCTTCCTAAAGAGGTAGCGCACTTTAAACCGGTAGTGGAGAAAAAGTTAACGGAACTAATTTATGAAGGTCTATGGTTCTCACCATTACAGCCAGCTATTCAAGCCTTCCTAAAAGAGACACAAAAGTCTGTGACAGGCGTTGTTCGTGTGAAGCTGTTTAAAGGGCATGCGGTTGTAGAAGGACGTAAATCTGATTTCTCTTTATATGATGAGAAGCTTGCGACTTATACACCAGACGATGAATTTGATCATAATGCAGCAGTCGGCTTCATCTCACTTTGGGGTCTTCCAACGAAAGTGCACAGCATTGTGAACAAACAGAAGGAGGCAGTAAAGCTGTGAGTAAGCTGTGGGGAGGTCGTTTTACAAAAACGGCAGAAGAGTGGGTCGATGCATTCGGTGCATCGATCGGCTTTGATCAAAAATTAGTAAAAGAAGATCTAACTGGAAGTCTTGCCCATGTAGCGATGTTAGGCAAATGTGGAATTCTGCCTGCAGATGAGGTTGAGCAGATTACAGAAGGTCTTAAGACTCTTCAGAAAAAAGCTGATGCAGGTGAACTAGAGTTTTCTGTTCAAAATGAAGATATTCACTTAAACCTAGAGAAGCTGTTAATTGATGAAATTGGACCAGTAGGCGGCAAACTTCATACAGGACGAAGCAGAAATGACCAAGTAGCAACAGATATGCACTTATACTTGCGCAATGAAACGAATGAGATTATGGGTGCCGTAAGAAATGTACAACAAGCTCTTGTGAACCAAGCGAAGCAGCATGTAGAAACATTAATACCAGGTTATACGCATCTTCAACGTGCCCAGCCTGTATCATTTGCTCATCATCTATTGGCCTATTTTTGGATGCTTGAGCGTGATTTCAGCCGCTATGAAGACAGCCTAAAGCGTGTTAATATTTCTCCTTTAGGTGCGGGGGCATTAGCAGGAACAACCTTTCCGATCGACCGTGAATATTCAGCTGAATTATTAGGGTTTGATGGAATTTATCAAAATAGTTTGGATGCCGTCAGTGATCGTGATTTCATTGTAGAATTTTTGAGCTCCTCTGCTACACTGATGATGCATTTGTCACGTCTTTGTGAAGAGTTAATCTTATGGTCTTCACAAGAATTTCAATTCATTGAGATGGACGACAGCTTTGCAACAGGAAGCAGTATTATGCCGCAAAAGAAAAATCCAGATATGGCTGAATTGATTCGTGGAAAAACCGGCCGAGTATATGGCAGCCTTTTTTCTTTGCTTACAGTATTAAAGGGACTTCCTCTGGCATACAACAAGGATATGCAAGAAGATAAGGAAGGTATGTTTGATGCCGTTGAAACAGTAAAAGGGTCGCTAAATATCTTTGCCGGTATGATTGATACGATGACAGTAAATAATGAAACGATGGAAAAAGCCGTTCACCAAGATTTTTCAAATGCTACAGAGCTTGCTGATTACTTAGCTACAAAAGGAATGCCTTTCCGTGAAGCGCATGAAGTAGTGGGGAAACTGGTGCTCACAGCGATTGAAAAAGGTGTGTATTTGCTCGATTTAACGATTGAAGAATACAAACAAGCTAGTGATTTATTTTCAGAGGATATCTTTGAGGTTCTGCAGCCAAAAACGGTTGTAGCTAGAAGAAATAGTGCTGGCGGGACAGGATTTGAGCAGGTTAAACTGGCACTTACTAAAGCAGATAAGATCTTACAGGTAAAAGAAGAAACTCTAGCATAAAAACATAATACTCGTTTAAGTTGCTCATACTAAACATATCTTTATGAGAGGAGAGTGACTTGAACGATGAAAGAGCATAAGCTAAGTAATTCTTTGTATGATGAAAAAGGGGTAAATGCTGTCCATGATCAAGTGATGAACGCTTATTATGCTGGCACAAATGAAACTCCTAAGGCAAATACAGGTGAGAATGATCAGCAACAGGAAGATTTTGAGGATGGTCAATTAACGTAACAAGAGAAAGCGCGTCTCTGCTTATAGGCAGAAGACGTGCTTTTTTTTCGGTTGGAGAAGGAATCATACATAGAGACAGCGAACGAACTACATAAAGAATCATCTTTTTTTACATTGAATTTGATAAATAGTATGATCAAATAGCAGTTGATAAATTAAATAAGCGAATAAATAGTAACGAATGATATAAAGCTTGACTTGAGAGGGGAATGCTTAATGAGGCATGCGTTAATCACAGCAGGAACTAAAGGATTAGGTGTTCAAGTGACAGAAGGTTTATTAAAAAGTGGATATTCAGTTACGATTACATATAGAAGTGATGAAGAAGCTGTTCTTAAAATGAAAGAAAAGTGGAAGGGAGACTTAAACCGTCTTCAATTCGTTCAAGCGGATGTGACAAATAAAGAAGATAGTAAGAGGGCTGTCGCAGAAGCATTTAGTCGATTTGGGAGAATTGATTTATTAATTAATAATGCCGGCCCTTACGTATTTGAGAGAAAAAAACTGATTGATTATGACGAAGAAGAATGGTATGAGATGATTGAAGGTAACCTAAGCGCCGTCTATCATCTTTTAAAACATGTTGTTCCAATCATGCGAAAGCAACAATACGGACGTATCGTGATGTATGGATTTCAAGGGGCAAACAGTGCCCCGGGTTGGATCTATCGTTCGGCATACGCTGCAGCAAAAGTAGGCTTAGTCTCTTTAATGAAAACCATCTCAATAGAAGAAGCAGAATACGGTATCACAGCTAATATGGTCTGCCCGGGTAATATTCTTGGTGAGATGAAAGAGTCGACGATCAAAGAAGCTAGGGAGCATCCTGATTCAGACACGCCGATTGGCCGCTCAGGTACAGGAGAAGATATTGCGAGAACGGTCCTCTTTTTATGTGAAGAAGATGCTGATATGGTAACAGGAACGGTCGTAGAAGTAACCGGCGGAGTAGATGTCATACACCGTTACCGTTAAAATATGTATAATCATCCAATGATCTTCACACATTACTAGTGAGGTGATAATCATTGAATAATAAATTGATCCCGATCATTTTATCCATGGGTTTCTTATTCTTATTTTTGAGTGCGACTACAAGTTCAGCGGCAAATGTAATGGGTCCTCTTTCTTTTAGAGTGACGATTACAGAGCAGGATGTAACCTATGAATACGAATTTGATAATCCTGATTATTATGAGTACGAGGAAGGAAACCATGTCGAGAGGGGAGCGGAAGCGAAACAAAAGGTTACTCGTCTCGTCTCGCTGATCAATTTAGAAGAAGATGCTGCAATTGATGCGATGGTGCGTGAATTAAAGCAAATTCATCCAAATGTGAGTAAGGTAGATATTCGATATATGAATGAAGAGAACAAACTTTATACATGGGTATGGACTGAAGAATAAAGCTGCCGTCATTCAGGCAGCTTTATTTTTTTGTAGTTTGTCTGATTATTCTTAGTAGTGGGATGTATGGTAAAATGAATAGGAGAAAGGGTTAAGAGGAGAAGTGGATGAAGAAACTGATTGATTATTTAATCTTGACAGTTGGTGCGATCATCGTTGCGGCTGGCTTAGAGCTCATATTAGCTCCTAATAGTCTTGTCGATGGCGGGGTCACAGCTCTTGCTATAATGGGTAACTATTTATTTGGAGTGCCTATTTGGCTGATTTATTTCGCACTGAATATACCTGCATTATTATTTTGCGGAAAGTATATGGGTAAGCGTTTCATCATTCGCACGTTATATGCAAACGCTGTAACTTCTATTGCCTTATCTCTTTTAGCTCCGATGCAAGCCATTACATCGTCTGAAGTGCTGATTGTTTTATATGGAGGGCTTATGCTTGGATTAGGAGTAGGACTCGTCGTTAAGGCAGGAGGAGCAGTAGACGGAACAGAAATGATTGCCGTCTGGGCTCAAAGGAAGTTTCATATACCTATCAGCACCTTCTTATTAGCTGTAAATGCGGTAATTTTAACAGGAGCAGCATTTGTTTTCTCTCTTGAGCAAGCCATGTTCAGTGTAGCTGTATTTTATATTGTTTCTAAGTTAATTGATTTTGTTCTTGATGGTTTAAATCAAGGGAAATCGGTAATGATTATCTCTGATGCCCCGCATGAAGTGGGGGCAAAGCTTATAGAGGAACTAGATGTACAAATTACGTATTTATACGGTCAAGGCGGGTATACAGGGGATGAACGTTTACTCATCTATTGTATAACCAACCGCTTTATGTATCCAAAATTGAAAGAAGTTGTCATGTCAGTTGATTCAAGTGCAGTGATTGAAGCGTCTTATGTAACTGAAACGGCTGGAGTAAAAAAACAAAACTTCTTTGAAGTAAACAGAGAAAACGGAAAGTAAGGCAGGATTTTTAACGTTTATGTGTAATGGTTTAATTGTAATGTTGAAAAGGTAAAGGAAAACAAAGAAAACATTTTCTTAAGGAGTGTCATTAAATGAAGGTAAGTTATCATGGCCATTCAGTTGTTCAAGTTGAAGCAAATGGGAAAAAGATTATTATCGATCCATTTATCTCGGGCAATGAGTTAACGGACTTGGATGCAGACAAGCTGGAAGTAGATGTAATCTTATTGACTCATGGCCATAATGACCATGTAGGTGATACAGTTGAGCTTGCAAAAAGGAATGATGCGTTAGTCGTTGCACCTTTTGAACTTGCTACATACTTAGGGTGGAAAGGGGTAAATGTACACCCGATGCATATTGGCGGAGCGCATACCTTTGATTTTGGGACAGTTAAATTAACTCAGGCTTTTCATGGCTCTGCTTATACAGATGAAGAAAAACAAGAGATTATTTATACAGGGATGCCAGCTGGAATTTTACTATCAGCAGAAGGCAAAACGATTTATCATGCGGGAGATACCGCCCTGTTCTCAGATTTGAAATTAATCGGAGAACGCAATATGATTGATCTTGCATTTATACCAATTGGCGATAATTTCACAATGGGACCTGAAGATGCAAGTGTGGCGGCTGAATGGCTTCAAGCCAAACAGGTCGTTCCTATTCACTTTAATACATTCCCTGTTATTGAACAGGACCCACACGAGTTTGCTGATAACCTATCAGGTAAAAAAGGAAAAGTGTTAGAAGTGGGAGAGTCAATGGACGTATAAGTATTATAGGACCGAACAAGAGAATGCTCTTGTTCGGTCTTTTTTTATGCCGATGGACATATATGTACTAGTAAAAGAAAAACGAGGAGGGACTTTGTTGAAGCAGAGACTTATCATCAGTCTACTAGTTGCTAGCACATTATTAATTTACAGTTTTGGGTATCTCCCTTTTCAAGAAAGCGGCATGGCAGGAATTTTTGCTTGGAGCTGGCTAGCCTTTAGTTTTCTTGTGATCGGCGGAAATATCTACGGACTGTTATCACAATTCAGCAAGCCTGTTCAGCTGAAAAAGAGCCAAGCTGTGTCAAGAGGCAAGCAAGTCAAAGTAAGAGGTTAATGAAGATAGCCTTGATACTGTATTCTATCAGCCGTATAATAGGACTAGTACAGTTACCCAATTACATGTTGGTACAGCTGATTAGAATGAATGTGTGGAGGCTATCATGGCTACAAAGCATGAGCAAATTTTAGAATACATTTCAAATTTAGAAGTAGGCGAGAAAATTTCAGTCCGCCAAATTGCCAAAGCGCTTCAGGTAAGCGAGGGGACAGCTTATCGTGCAATTAAAGAAGCTGAAAATCAAAGTTTAGTAAGTACGATTGAGCGTGTAGGAACCATTCGTATTGAAAAGAAGAAAAAAGAAAATATTGAAAAGTTAACATATGCTGAAATTGTAAATATTGTTGATGGACAAGTTTTAGGCGGTAAAGACGGACTGCATAAAACCCTTAACCGTTTTGTGATTGGGGCTATGAAGTTAGATGCGATGATGCGTTATGTAGAGGCTGGAAACTTATTAATCGTAGGAAATCGTTATCAAGGTCACAAGCTTGCCCTTGAAGCAGGCGCAGCTGTATTAATAACAGGCGGCTTTGATACGAGTGAAGAAGTTATACAGCTCGCTGATGAATTAAATCTCCCTATTATCACAACAAGTTATGACACCTTCACAGTGGCTGCGATGATTAACCGGGCTATCTATGATCAACTCATCAAAAAAGAGATTATCCTCGTCGATGATATTCTCATTCCACTGCAGGATACATATTATATGACAACAGCAAATGCAGTGGAGAAATGGCATGAGTTGAATTCGAAAACAGGTCACAGCAGATATCCTGTTATTGATGAACATATGCGTAT
This sequence comes from Alkalihalophilus pseudofirmus OF4, assembly GCF_000005825.2. Taxonomy (GTDB): domain Bacteria; phylum Bacillota; class Bacilli; order Bacillales; family Bacillaceae_D; genus Alkalihalophilus; species Alkalihalophilus pseudofirmus. The sequence goes on along the minus strand of NC_013791.2, from coordinate 2,962,633 downwards.
TCAAGGGATGGTTGCTGCAAAAGACGTATTAGGGGCAACAAAGCAAACACCGATCGAGAAGGTTATGACGAAAAATCCCATTACAGTAAATGAACGGACATCGGTGGCATCAGTTGCACATGTAATGGTGTGGGAAGGCATTGAGTTATTGCCAGTTATCGATAGCCAGCGCCGCTTAATTGGAGTCATCAGCCGTCAAGACGTATTAAAAGCGCTGCAGATGATTCAAAGGCAGCCTCATGTGGGTGAAACCATTGAAGATACGGTTACAAGCCGCATAGAAGAGCAGATGATAGATTCTGATTATGCGTATGAGTGTGAAGTGACACCGCAAATGACAAATCAGCTTGGTACGATCTCATATGGGGTTATGACGACTCTAGTGACAGAAGCCGGCAGCCGAATTATGCGTAAATATAAAAAAGGTGATCTGGTTGTTGAGAATATTACGTTATATTTCATTAAACCTGTTCAAATTGAAAGCCGTATAGTAATCCAGCCTAGAGTGCTAGAAATCGGCCGTAAACACGGTAAAATTGATGTAGAGATGTTTCATGAGGGAGAAATAGTAGGTAAGGCTCTTATGATGGCGCAATTAATTGAATAAACCAAAAGGCCAGGTAACATAACGTTAACTGGCCTTTTTTGCATTTATTTATTATCTAGCTGCGGAATATAATGACGGTATGCTTTATAGCCTAAAACAACATTAGCTATACCTAAAATAAGAAACACAATCCCTACTACCACATCGACCGTACTGCGTGGAGCGATCAAGAGATTAATACTGATTGCGACCAAGAAAAAGCCGATTGAAATGTTTGCCTTCGTTTGGTAAATACGCTTCAAAAGACCTTCAGGAGTTTTCCATGTTTTAACTTTATTATAAATAAAAAAGACCGCAGAAAAGACAATAATAATTGTCATCACTTTATCCATGCTACAACTTCCTCCCCTATATGCTATATTTATTGTAGCGTGAGTTAACGTGAATTGCTAGTGAACGAACAATGAACGCGTATAATGAACGTGTCTAATAAACGTGTCTAATCAAGGTGTATTGATGAGCGAGATGAAAGAAAGCTGTATTTTAATCTTAATGACCAGAAAAGAGGAGTACTATGAATTACATACATAAGTTACTAGACGAAGTAGAAAAAGCAGGAACAATTATTATTCATCGTCATGAAAGACCTGACCCAGATGCATTAGGCTCTCAATTAGGGTTGAAAGAAATATTAACACAGGCTTATCCTGATAAAACTGTTTATGCTGTAGGGGAAACGGAGCCATCACTTAGCTTCTTAGGAGAAATGGATGACATTCTTGACGATGTGTATGATGGGGCGCTTGTGATTGTATGTGATACAGCGAACACAGATCGAATAAGTGATAAGCGCTACAAAAATGGCGCTACACTTATAAAGATTGATCATCATCCGAACGAAGAGCCGTATGGAGATATCGTATGGGTCGACACAAATGCAAGTTCAACGAGTGAAATGATCGTAATGCTGCTTGATGCAGCAAAAGAGCGAGGGCTCGACCTTAACTCTGAAGCCGCACTTCTGTTGTATGCAGGTATTGTTGGTGATACTGGGCGTTTCCGCTATAACAATACTACACCGCAAACGATGCAATTAACGAGTCGATTGATTGAAGCAGGCTTTGATCAAAATCAATTTTACAGCCAGCTTCATAAACGAGACCTGAAGATTACTAGGCTTGAGGGGTATGTGCTGCAGCACTTTGAAATCGTTGATGGAATGGTAGGTGTAATGAAGCTTACAAAAGAAGTGATGGAACAATTTGACGTCACATCGAGTGAATCCTCTCAATTAGTCAATTGCTTCTCAGATGTGGAAGGTCTTAGAACATGGGTATTTTTTGTAGAGGACGATGAAAAAATTCGAGTAAGACTCCGCTCACGAGGGCCGGTTATCAACACCATTGCACAAGAGCATCAAGGCGGAGGACACCCGATGGCAGCTGGCGCTTCGGCATATTCTTGGGAAGAGACTGATGAAGTAATTCAAAAGCTGGTATTAGCATGTAAAAATGAAAAAAGCGTGTGAGTTCAACTCCACGCTTTTTTAGTTATCAAGTATAAAGAAACTAAGATTTTGCTGCTCCCTTATCTCCTGGGATAAACCATGAACCCACTTCTGTTACGTCTTCATGAACGGCAATGCCTTCTTTGGCTAATTGCTTTCGGATTAATTCAGAAACTTCCTTCGTCTCAGCAAATGCTGATAAGCCAGCTTTAATTTTGTCGACCTTTTTCTGAGCCATCGCTTTGCGATCTAGGACCATTTCTTTACCAGTTACATCCATACTAACAGCCTCCTTCATATTTAAATAGTGACGTGTTGAATTACTATCAGTATACAATAAAGAAGGAAATTTAGTTGTTAAATACGGAAATGTTCTCAAAACTGTTAAAGTTATGACCTAGGCGGGATGATCTTAGCATAGATTTCGAGTGTAGTGGTCAAATATACTTCTTCGATTTCAAGTTGAAAACGATTTTCATCTACCACGAATAGTTTATTTTCTAGCATTTTTTTCATTAAATCTCTTGTTTCAGATACAGAGGCAATGTTCTTTCGCTCAAGAAAAGCCAGTTCTTCTAAGGCTTGCTGCTGTAATTCAAATAAGGTTAATTGGTTTAGGCGCAGCCGCTGAGTATTGGTGAAATGAATTTCAATTTTTTGTACCGTTAGCTTACGTGCATTTTCTTCATTTTCCTCTTTCTGCTGACTTCGCAGTTCTTCAATCGTTCTCGTTTGGCTTTGAATGGTTACTTCTTGTTCTGATAATTTAACCATCAGCTCTTCATAAATTAAGCCATACTGATAAAGGAAGAACACCCATCCAATTAATACACCGATCACGATCCCTGCAAAAAAACGCTGCCATCCCGGTCGTTTATAATAAGGTGGGATTCTCATAACGGTAATTGCTCACCACCAACAATCCATTGAATTAATTTTGTGCCGGTCTGTGCTCCGCATAGAGCAGCGAAGATAAGAAATAATGTTCGATATATATCATCGTGTGTCCCGTTAAACAGGCCGCGCTCAATATTTGTTATGACATCAAAGGTTCCCCCAATTGCAGCGACAATCGCCCAAATCTTTAAGCTGCCAGCTAAATTGTACATAACCGACAGAGGCGGCTTGCCGATTAGAAATGCTCCAATTCCACCTATAATTGCACCGCCGACAATGACACCAAATGCGACAAAATAATCAATAATTAAATTTGCGAGAAGGTCACGATCCATATTGCTTTCCCACATCCTTTATCAGGTTGTCCTGACCATTTTATATACTATATAAATGAGGAATACGTTTTATGCTTGATCTGGTTAAATTACTAAAAGCGAATGGGCTGACTAGATGAGTAGAAAATAGACATCGTTAAATAAAAATGCAAAGCTATGGTGTCTTAAATCGAATGCGTACTATAATAAAGAAGATAAATGAAACAAGATTATATAGGAGTTTTAGTTCGTTAAGAAAGAGAGAAGGTGAAACGGTGAACTTGCTTCATACAAATGTTTATAGTGAATACAGTTTGCTTTCCTCGACTAATCGGATTAAGGAGCTGGTGAGTAAAGCAAAAGAGACAGGTTTCACTGCGCTTGCATTAACAGACAAAGGGAATATGTTTGCGGCCGTCCCTTTCTATAAAGCCTGCTTGGAAACGGGGATCAAACCTGTAATAGGTTTAGAGATACCTATTAAAGACAATGAGCACAGCGGTTCATTAAGACTGCTAGCTAAAAATACAACAGGATATAAGAGCTTATTAAAGATTTCGACCCTTCTTCAAACAGAGGACAACCTACGTGCTGGATTAGCACCTGATGACTTGCGTTCGCGTATTAATGATTGTCTCATTATTATTCCTTATGACAGTCCGATGCATCAATTGATCAAGGCAGGAGAGGTAGAAGCAGCAAAAGAATGGTGTGTGCGCTGGATCACCCGTTCTAAAAAAGAGGATTGGTATATCGACCTTGCTGGAAATGCTGATAGAGAAAGTCACCATTGGGAAGCTGTTTCCCAATTTGCTTCTCGTTATAACTTGAAACTATGCGGGTCTAACCCTGTTCGATTTACAAGTAAGGAGAATTATGAAGCTTATGCGGCAGTTAGAGCGATACGTGAGGGGAAAACGATTCACCTTCAGGACGAGGGACACGCTGAAAGGTCATTTTATTTAAAGAGTAAAGAAGAGTTAAAGCAATCATTTTCGCCTGTTCCTGCTGCTTTAAGCGGGTTAGGAGAAATCGTTGAACAATGCAATATTACGATCGATTTAGACCGGCGTTATTTACCTGCCTATCCTTTTACAAAGAGTGAGCCTGCAAAAGAAGTGCTGAAAAAAGCATGCTTAGAGGGTGCTAACAAGAGGTTCAACCACACCATCACTGATGAAGTAAGAAGAAGGCTTGAAAAAGAATTAGCAGTCATTGACCAAATGGGATTCAATGATTACTTTTTAATCGTTGCAGATTTTATGCAGCATGCAAGAAAACGAAACATGATGACAGGACCGGGGCGGGGTTCTGCTGCAGGGTCTTTGACAGCTTATGTGTTATATATAACAGATGTAAATCCGCTGAAATACGATCTCTTATTTGAACGATTTCTTAATCCAGAACGAATTTCACTCCCAGATATTGATATTGATTTCCCAGATCATAGAAGAGATGAGGTTATTCAATATGTACAGGAAAAATACGGCCCGGATCATGTGGCGCAAATTGCTACGTTTGGTACGCTGGCAGCCAGGGCTGCGATAAGAGATACAGGAAAGGCACTCTCTTGTGACTCTTTTTTAATTGAAAAGGTTGCGAAACTCATCCCTTCAACACCTGGAATTACAATTAAAAAAGCAATGGAACAAGAGAGAGGATTACAACAAATAAGAAATGATTCAGAGGATGCAAACAAACTTCTCTCGATTGCAGAATCAATCGAAGGTCTGATGAGACATGTGTCTACTCACGCAGCAGGTGTCGTGATAAGTCCTGTTCCATTAACAGAGCTTGTCGCTTTACAAAAAGGGCAAGGACCCGTTCGGTTGACGCAAGCAACAATGGGTATTGTAGAGGATATTGGGTTAGTGAAATTTGATTTTCTCGGATTACGTAATTTAACTTTGCTAGAGCGAGTTCTTTCTATTATAGAACAGGAATCAGGAAGAAGGGTGGATATTCATTCCATTCCTTGGGATGATGTGAAAACCTATGAACTTTTAGCAAATGGTGATACAACAGGAGTATTTCAGCTAGAGTCTCAGGGGATGAGAAGAGTCCTGCGCTCGCTTATGCCGACAGAATTTGAAGATATCGTGGCAGTTAATGCGCTCTACCGGCCGGGTCCGATGGATTATATTCAAGTGTATATTAACGGGAAACATAAGAAAGCCCCCATTAATGATATACATGAGGAATTAACTCCAATCCTTGGAAAAACATATGGCGTCATTGTTTATCAAGAACAAATTATGCAAATTGCCGTTAAAATGGCTGGCTTTTCATTAGCCCGTGCTGACTTATTGAGACGAGCAATTAGTAAAAAAAACAAAGCTGATTTAGAAAAAAGCCGTGGAGATTTTCTAAAAGGTGCCAAAGAAAAAGGATATAACGAAGACATAGCGAATAAAGTATTTCAACTCATTGAACGATTTGCGAATTATGGGTTTAATAGAAGTCATGCTGTTGCATACAGTATGATCAGTTATCAACTCGCCTATTTGAAAGCCCATTTTCCGACTGCCTTTTATACAGCTTTACTATCGAGTGTATGGAATACCCCAGAAAAGCTGACGGAATTACTTCAAGAGACTAAAAAGAGGAAGATTGACATCATGCCTCCAAGTATCTCGAAAAGTGGTTTGTTGTTTACTCTTGAAGACCATGGACACACTGTTCGCTTTGGCCTTCTGCCGGTTAGTCATGTAGGGGTGCAGGCGGCAAAGCATATCATTGATACAGCCAGAGAGGCGCCATATAAAGATTTATTTGATTACTGTGTGAGAGTTAATCAGCGCATCGTTAATCGGCGCGCTACTGAAAATTTAATCAAAGCTGGGGCCATGGATGAATGGGGGGAAGATCGTGCGACCCTCTTATATAACCTTGATCAAGCGTATTCTTTTGCTGAGAAAGTACTATCTTTTCAAGATGAAATGGCTGGATTGTTTACGTTAGATATTGAAACCCCTCAGTATGAACACGTTGACCCTTTATCTCTGCAAGAAAAGCTTTCTTTTGAACAAGAAGCTCTTGGTGTCTATGTATCGGGGCATCCGATAGAGCAAGTAAGCGATGTGTTAGCTAAATATCAGCGTGTGCTAATCGCAGATATGATTCAAGACCAAAAAGGTCAGGAACGTAAACGATTGAGAATTGCGGGCATGGTGTCTAGCTTGAAAAAAATTACGACAAAAAAAGGAGATCCAATGGCCTTTTTGGAGGCTGCAGACGAATCTGGCCATTGTGAAGTGGTTGTTTTCCCGGATGTGTGGAAAGAATACGAAACGATGATAAGAGAAGGAGAGCTTCTTTTCATGGAAGGGGCATTTGATCATACACGTGACAAGCCTCAATTCCTCCTAAAAAGGAGTGTACTTATTCAATCGATTGTCGCTGCATCTCGTAAAGAGAAGGTGCTGTACCTTAAATTAAAAGATCAATCGCAGCTGCCGGATGTAAAGAAACTGTTGATAGGCGATGAAGGGGCCACAAAAGTCATCACCTATTTGGAGAAGGAGAGACAAACAATACAGATGCAGCCTGTTTATGAGGTGGGGCCGAGCGAAGAGTGCATGAATCATTTAATGGAACTGCTTGGCAGGGAGCAAGTTGTGTTGAAATAACGCAGCTCCCGTTTACACGATATGATAAATGAACCATATGAATAAGCGGTCTTAGATAAGGGCTCGTAAAGGCTTTCAAGTAATTACCCCCTTGTTGATCGATTTAGTTTTGTTTATAATTAAGAATGATTTTGGTGGTCAGACCAATTTTCTGTTCTGTCGATCATGAAATTGGACAAGTGATAAAAATAAAAAAAACGGTCTTGCTGCCGAACTAAAAGGAGAGTGTCTGTTGTGCCAACAACAAGAGAGGAAGCGCTGCATATGCATCGCGCTAACCAAGGGAAATTAGAATCAAAATCAAAGGTGCCTGTAAAAAATGCTCGGGATCTAAGCCTTGCTTACTCACCAGGTGTTGCAGAGCCTTGTAAAGAGATTTTTGAAGATGTTGAATCCGTTTATGAATATACAATGAAAGGTAATATGGTTGCGGTAGTAAGTAACGGTACAGCGGTGCTTGGACTTGGAAATATTGGTCCTGAAGCTTCACTTCCTGTTATGGAAGGTAAAGCAGTACTATTTAAATCTTTCGCAGGCGTAGATGCGTTCCCTATTTGCCTGCGCTCAACAGATGTCGATACGATTGTTGAGACAGTGAAATTAATGGAGCCGACTTTTGGCGGCGTGAACTTAGAAGACATCGCGGCACCGAGCTGCTTTGAAATTGAAGAACGTCTTAAAAAAGAAGCAAATATCCCTGTTTTCCATGACGACCAACATGGGACAGCAATCGTAACGCTTGCTGGTTTAATTAATGCGTTAAAGATTACAGGCAAGAAAATGTCTGAGATTAAAGTTGTTGCAAATGGCGCTGGATCAGCTGGGATTGCCATCATTAAATTGATGCAGCGTATGGGTGTCCGCGACATTATTATGTGTGACTCTAAAGGTGCTATTTTTGATGGCCGCTCTCACGGAATGAACGATGTGAAAGCTGAAGTAGCTAAATTTACTAATCGTGACCGCCTAGAAGGCAGTCTTGCAGATGTAATTAAAGGAACAGATGTATTTATTGGTGTATCTGTTGCTGGTGCTTTAACTGAAGAGATGATTCAAACAATGAATGCAGACCCTGTTATTTTTGCAATGGCTAACCCAGTTCCAGAAATTATGCCTGAAAATGCTAAAGCTGCAGGTGCAAAAGTCATTGGAACAGGACGTTCTGACTTCCCTAACCAAGTAAACAACGTCTTAGCATTCCCAGGTATTTTCCGCGGAGCGCTGGATGTTCGTGCTACACATATTAACGAAGAAATGAAAGTAGCAGCGGTATATGCTATTGCTGATTTAGTAGCAGAAGCAGACCTGTCATCAGATTATGTAATTCCAGCTCCATTTGACCCGCGTGTAGCTCCAGCTGTAGCTGCAGCTGTGGCGAAAACGGCGATGGAAACAGGCGTAGCACGTTTAAAAGTTGACCCTGAACAAGTGGCTGAGAAAACTCGTCAGCTTGCTGTAATTGGTCAAGACTAAAAAGGTAGTTGAAAATGAGGAGAGGTTGACTCATGTCACTCCATCAGCCAAAAATCTACATTGAGATTATTAATAAAATCAATGAGATTATGGAAGAGGATAATTTAAAACAAGGTGATCGTCTCCCCTCAGAGCGCGAGTTGAGCGACCGGCTTAATGTCGGTCGCTCCTCTGTGCGTGAGGCTCTTCGGGCACTAGAATTATTAGATTTGATCGAAACCAGAAGAGGAGAGGGGACATTTTTAAAGCCAGTAAATAGTCACCGCCTTGTTAACATCATTCTTTCATTTTTATTAAAAGAGGAAAGTGCTAAGCAGGATTTAACTGAAACTAGGCGAATTGTAGAACTAGAAGCGACACGTTTAGCATTTGGAAGAATGACTCCTGAGACGCTTTGCAAACTCAGGTCTTTAATTGATCAGTCTAGGGAAGAATGGGAGCATGGTGATTTCCCGGTTGATGAAGATTATTTGTTTCATAAAACAATTGTAGAAGCTTGCGGGAACAGGCTGCTGCTTAACATCTGGGTTTCATTGGTTGAGTATAACAAAGTAGCAATCAGAGAATCTCTCAAACGAGAAGGACGTCCTGAGGCTTCCATTTGTGAACATGAAGCCATTTATCAAGCGTTAGTTGACCAGAGGTTAGAAGATGCACTCGATGCGTTGCGCAATCACCTGGAAAATAGTCGTTTTTAATTAAGTTAATAAGGTTGTACTATTTTAGGACAAGTGATCATATGCTCTAAAAAATATGGCTCCGAAGCTAGTGAGGTGCTGAGATGCTTAAGGATTTATTCACTAAAAAGAAACGATATGCAACGATTCCGTCAGAGCGTGCAAAGCAAGAAGTACCAGAAGGCTTAATGACGAAATGTCCGTCATGTCGTACCATCATGTATACAAAAGAGTTAAAGAAAAATTTAAATGTATGTGCTTCATGCGGTCATCATCATCGTATGAGTGCTTATGAGAGAATGGAAAGCTTGTTTGATGAAGGCAGCTTTGTTGAATACGACAAAGATATGATTGGGAAGAATCCGCTTGATTTCCCAACGTATGAAGAAAAACTTGAAGCGGACCGAGTAAAAACAAACCTGAACGAAGCCGTGGTTACTGGCGAGGGAGACGTTAATGGGTTTCCTGCAGTCATTGCAGTAATGGATGCACGTTTTCGGATGGGAAGCATGGGTTCTGTCGTTGGTGAGAAGATCACTAGGGCGATCGAAGCAGCTATTGAAAAAGACTATCCTTTCTTATTGTTCTCAGCCTCAGGTGGAGCTCGTATGCAGGAAGGTGTACTTAGTTTAATGCAAATGGCTAAAACAAGTGCGGCCCTTCAAAAGCTACATCGTAATGGCGGTTTGTTTATTTCAATTATGACGCACCCAACTACTGGAGGGGTATCTGCAAGTTTTGCTTCTCTTGGTGATTATAATTTTGCTGAACCAGGTGCGTTAATTGGGTTTGCCGGCAGAAGAATTATTGAACAAACGATTCGCCAAGAGCTTCCAGATGATTTCCAAACTGCTGAATTCCTATTGAAACATGGACAGCTTGATCGTGTTGTGTCTCGTAAAGAAATGAAAAAAGTCCTTACGACTATATTAGATATTCATCAACATGCATAAGGAGGTGTAGAAAATGGCAAGTGAACTAGGTTTTGAAAAACCGATTGTTGAATTAAGAGACAAGATTACAGAACTTAAAGCGTTTACAAGTGAAAAAGAGATTGATTTAAGTGATGAAATCGAGAAGCTTGAGAAAAGACTTCAACAATTAGAAAAAGATATTTACGGCAATCTTCAGCCATGGGAGCGTGTTCAAATAGCAAGGCATAGCGACCGTCCAACTACCCTTGATTACATTGAGCATTTATTTACAGATTTCCTGGAAATGCATGGGGACCGCTTATATGGAGATGACGCTGCTATTGTCGGCGGGATTGCAAAATATCACGGGAAGCCAGTTACAGTCATTGGACACCAAAGAGGAAAAGATACGAAAGAAAATATTCGCCGAAATTTCGGAATGCCTCATCCTGAAGGCTACCGCAAAGCGCTTCGTTTGATGAAACAAGCAGAAAAGTTCAATCGTCCAATTGTGTGCTTTATTGATACAAAAGGTGCATACCCTGGTATGGCAGCAGAGGAAAGAGGCCAAAGTGAAGCGATTGCAAGAAACTTGCTTGAAATGGCTGGTTTGACTGTGCCTGTGATTTGCATTGTCATCGGTGAAGGCGGAAGCGGCGGAGCATTGGCACTTGGAGTAGGAGATCGTATTTTCATGCTCGAGAATTCTACTTACTCTGTTATTTCACCAGAAGGAGCAGCGGCGCTTCTATGGAAAGATGCGACTCTTGCCCAAAAAGCAGCTGAAACGATGAAGATTACAGCACCTGATCTTAAGGAATTAGGGATCATCGATGGAATTATCCGTGAAGCAAAAGGCGGGGCTCACCGAGATGTGAAAAGCCAAGCAGAAGCAATGGATCAGATGCTGCGTGAATCACTAGGAGATTTGGAAAAATTATCAAAAGATGAGCTGGTGAATACACGTTATCAAAAATACAAAAAAATCGGACAATTTACGTTTGTAAACGATACCATTGGCGTAGAATAAGGTAAAGTGCTTTCTGGATAATAGAAAGCACTTTTTGTTTTGGAAGCATCTGTATTGTGTTCAGTTGATTTAAGTGGTATTTTTTTAAAATGAGAGCATGATAATAGGTGGAAAGCACGAAGAATGTAGGTTTGGCACCTTGTAAAAAAAGGGATTGTCAATTTAAGGTCTCTTTTAGATATATAAATTTGACGCTTGATGGAGGGAGTATTCATGAAACGAATTGGAGTATTAACAAGTGGTGGAGATTCACCGGGAATGAATGCCGCGATCCGTGCGGTTGTCCGTAAAGCAATCTATCATGATTTAGAAGTGTATGGAATCTCTTACGGATATGCAGGTCTAATTGCTGGTGATATTCGTAAAATGGAACTTGGTTCAGTAGGTGATATTATTCATCGCGGCGGAACTATGCTCTACACTGCACGCTGTGAAGAGTTTAAAACTCTTGAAGGACAGAAAAAAGGAATTGAACAACTTAAGAAATTTGGGATTGAAGGGCTTGTAGTAATCGGCGGCGACGGTTCTTACCGTGGTGCTCAAAAACTGACAGAACATGGCTTCCCAACGATTGGTGTTCCTGGTACGATTGATAATGATATTCCTGGTACGGACTATACGATCGGATTTGATACTGCGCTGAATACAGTTATTGATGCCATCGATAAAATTCGTGATACGGCGACTTCGCATGAGCGTACCTATGTTATTGAAGTAATGGGTCGTCATGCTGGAGACCTTGCTTTATGGTCAGGGCTTGCTGATGGGGCAGAAACGATTGTTATTCCAGAAGCAGATTACGAAATGAATCAAATCATCAGTCGTCTAGAACGTGGACAAGAGCGCGGCAAGAAGCACAGTATCATTATCGTTGCAGAGGGTGCAGGCAGCGGTATGGACTTTGGTAAACGTATTAGTGATGCTACACAGATGGAAACACGTGTAACCGTGCTTGGTCATATTCAGCGAGGCGGATCTCCAACAGGGGCAGATCGTGTGCTTGCTAGCCGTTTAGGAGCGAAAGCTGTCGATCTTCTACTTGAAGGAGAAGCTGGTCGTACGGTAGGAATTCAAAATAATAAGTTAGTCCATCATGACATCAATGAAGTACTAGCTCAGCCACACTCCGTCGATCTTGACATGTACAAGCTTTCACAAGAACTTTCCATTTAACCCCAAAAATAGATTTTAGATAGTAGATCAGCAATTACAGGAGGCAGAATATGCGTAAAACGAAAATTGTATGTACGATTGGTCCAGCGAGTGAGCAGATTGATACGTTGGTTGAATTAATAGAAGCTGGAATGAACGTTGCAAGATTAAACTTTTCTCACGGTGATTTTGAAGAACATGGTGCGAGAATTGAGAACATCCGTGAAGCGAGTAAGCGCACAGGCAAAACAGTAGCGATCTTACTTGATACAAAAGGTCCTGAAATTCGCACACAGACACTAGAAGGCGGCGTTGCTGAATTAAAAGCAGGTCAAAGCCTTGTTGTCTCAATGGAAGAAGTAGTAGGTAATACAGAGAAGATTTCGATTACATACCCTGGACTTGTTCAAGATGTGCATCCGGGTTCAAAAATCTTGCTTGATGACGGCCTGATTGGATTAGAGGTTGTAGAAGTTAGAGAGAAAGAAATTGAAACAAAAGTTTTAAACAGCGGTACTCTTAAAAACAAAAAAGGTGTCAACGTACCTAATGTAAGTGTGAAACTTCCTGGTATCACCGAAAAAGATACGGCTGATATTAAATTTGGTATTGAACAAGGGGTAGACTTTATTGCCGCTTCATTTGTACGCCGTGCATCTGATGTGCTTGAAATTCGTGAACTTCTTGAGCAGAATCAAGCAACTGATATCCAAATTATCCCTAAGATTGAAAATCAAGAAGGTGTCGACAATATCGATGAAATCCTTGAAGTGTCTGATGGATTAATGGTTGCTCGCGGAGATTTAGGTGTGGAAATTCCAGCAGAAGAAGTTCCGCTTGTACAAAAAGAATTAATTAAAAAATGTAATGCAGTAGCAAAACCTGTTATTACAGCTACACAAATGCTTGATTCTATGCAGCGCAACCCTCGTCCGACTCGTGCTGAGGCGAGTGATGTCGCAAATGCTATTTTTGATGGTACAGACGCGATTATGCTTTCAGGGGAAACAGCAGCTGGTGATTATCCTGTAGAAGCTGTGCAGACAATGAACAACATTGCTGCTCGTACAGAACAAGCACTAAACTATCAAGCGATTCTTTCTAAGCATACAAAAGAAACGCGTCCTTCGATTACAAGTGCAATCAGCCAGTCTGTAGCTCATGCTGCATTTAATTTGAATGCATCAGCTATACTCACAGCTACAGAGAGTGGTTACACAGCTCGCGTCGTAGCTAAATACCGTCCAGAGTCTCCAATCATTGCGGTGACAAGCAATGAGCGTGTTATGCGCACATTAAGCCTTGTATGGGGTGTATTCCCGCTAATGGGGCAAACAGCTCAAACAACAGATGAAATGCTCGATACAACGGTAAATACGGCCGTACAAGCTGGTCAAATTGGTCAAGGAGACCTTGTCGTTATTACAGCGGGTGTTCCTGTAGGCGAAACCGGTACGACGAACTTGATGAAAGTACATGTAATTGGAGAAGTTGTGGCTAAAGGTCAAGGGATTGGCCGTCGTTCAGCTTCAGGTAAAGTAGTCGTAGCTCAAAATGCGCAAGAAGCAAATGAAAAGGTAAAAGAAGGTTCTATTCTTGTTACTTACAGCACAGATAAAGACATGATCCCGGCCTTTGAAAAGGCAGCAGCTGTTATTACAGAAGAAGGCGGTCTAACGTCTCACGCTGCAGTAGTCGGTTTAAGTCTAAGCACACCTGTGATTGTTGGTGTGGTTAATGCACTTGATCTATTCAAAGATGGTGAAGAGATTACAGTAGACGGCGCACGCGGTGACATTTACAGAGGACATGCAAGTGTATTATAATAAGATTTAGGGAGAGGGATTTTCCTTCTCTCTTTTTTTATCACATGTGTTTTGGGTGCATGACTTATAAATAAAGGAGAGAACGATGTTTAGAATCCTCTTATTACTAATTATTATCGTTCCTGCCCTAGAAATTGCCGTTCTTATTCTATCTGGCAATACGATCGGTGTTTGGCCAACCATTGCTCTTATCATTTTAACAGGAGTACTCGGGGCATGGCTTGCCAAAAAAGAAGGGCTTCAAGCGATTCGAGTAGCTCAGCTTCAAGCGAGTCAAGGTCAGCTGCCTAGCAGTGTAATGCTGGATGGTATTTGTATCCTCATTGGGGGAGTTGTTCTCTTAACCCCGGGATTTATTACAGATGCAATTGGGTTCTTTCTGCTAATACCAGCAACTCGCGGGATTGCAAAAGGCTTCCTGCTCTCGATCTTTAATAAAATGATCAAAAATGGGAATTTTATAATTATGTCTAGACGATAACCACAGCATATAAGCTGTGGTTTTTATTTTCTTTTCACAATGCAATATTTCCCAACTTGTAGCAAAAGCGTGAAACATGGCGGAATTTTCAAAACTATGATATGATAAAGTAGAATTGCTAAGGAGGAAGGTTGGGTACAAACTTGTTTTCACAAGCAACGTTATTTATGCTGATTCTACTTGCCGTTGCCCTTCTTGCTAAAAACCAATCTCTATTAGTTGCTGTTGGATTCTTGCTTATTATAAAATGGGTAGGACTTGGCGATAAATTATTTCCAATTTTCCAACAAAAGGGGATTAATATAGGAGTCACTGTTATAACGATAGCGGTTTTAACGCCGATTGTTACAGGTGACATTGGTTTTAAACAACTTGGTGAAGCGGTGCGGTCTTCCTATGCGTGGATTGCATTAGCCTCAGGCATTCTTGTTGCACTCATTGCAGCAAGTGGAATTGACCTTTTAAAAAATGATCCTCATATTACAACGGCATTGGTGTTTGGTACGATCTTGGCGGTTGCCCTATTTAATGGAGTCGCAGTAGGTCCCTTAATCGGTGCGGGCATTGCTTATCTAGCGATGAGGGTTGTACAATTCTTTTCAAATTTAGGCGGGTAAGACCGCTGCTGATTAAAACTATCAGAATACTAAATGTAGTGGTAGTTTTAAAATGATTCAATTTAATTACTAATTAAACGTTCACAAAAGTGTAAAAAATGTTTATAATGGTGCTTGTGTACATCCTTCCTACATAGCGCACATTTCTTTTTTTAATTGGAAATGTAAGCATTTACCGAAAGATGAAAAAAGATAATTAGGGAAAAGGAGAGATTAACGTGAGTACAACTCGTGGTCTAGAAGGAATTGTTGCAACGACATCAAGTGTCAGTTCAATTATTGAAAGCGTCTTAACCTATCAAGGGTATGATATTGACGATTTAGCAGATAATGCGAGTTTTGAAGAGGTAATTTACCTGCTTTGGAATGGACGTCTTCCTAAAGAAGATGAATTACGTTCATTTACTCAAGAGCTTGCTGATCATGCAGAAATTCCACAAGCAATCATTGATCAGATGAAGTCATATCCAATCAATGAAGTTCATCCGATGGCTGCTCTTCGTACGGCTATTTCAAGTCTCGCATTATTTGATGAAAGTGCAGATGTAATGGAAGAAGAAGCGAACAGACTAAAGGCGCTTAAGATCCAAGCACAGATCCCAACAATTGTGACAGCGTTTTCTCGAGTGCGTGAAGGCAAAGAACCAGTAGCTCCTCGCAAGGATTTAGGGTTTGCTGCAAACTTCTTATACATGCTAAATGGTGAAGAGCCGGACGAAATTGCAGTAAATGCATTTAATAAAGCACTTGTTCTGCATGCTGACCATGAGCTTAATGCTTCAACGTTTACTGCACGTGTATGTGTAGCTACTCTTTCTGATGTATATTCTGGAATTACAGCGGCAATCGGCGCTCTTAAAGGTCCTCTTCACGGCGGTGCGAACGAAGCTGTAATGTCTATGCTTATGGAAATTGGTCAAGTTGAAAATGTAGAACCATACATTCGCAAAGCATTTGATAATAAAGAAAAAATTATGGGCTTTGGGCACCGAGTATATAAAAACGGTGATCCGCGTGCGAAACACTTACGTGAAATGTCTAAACGTTTAACGGGTATTACAGGCGAATCTAAGTGGTATGACATGTCAATTAAGATTGAAGATATGGTTACTGGCGAAAAAGGATTGCTTCCAAATGTTGATTTTTATTCTGCTAGTGTTTACCATAGTCTTGGGATCAAACATGACTTGTTTACGCCAATCTTCGCTGTCAGCCGTGCATCAGGTTGGTTAGCTCACATTCTAGAGCAATACAGTGACAACCGACTAATCCGTCCACGTGCTGAATATGTAGGACCGGCTAAACAAACATATATTCCAATTGAACAGCGCTAATTTCAGCGTAACAAGGAGCTTTTATCTCCTTGTACATACGTAAGAAGCGGACAAGGTCATACTTGTCAAAAAGAAAGACAGCTTTATCAATCTAGGGAGGTAATGTAACATGGCAAACGGAGATGTAATTAAGGTAGATAACGGGGTACTTGATGTCCCTAATAACCCAATTGTTCCTTATATCGAAGGTGACGGAATTGGTCCTGATATTTGGGCAGCAGCTTCACGTGTAATGGATGCTGCAGTTGAGAAAGCTTATAATGGCGAAAAGAAAATCGTTTGGAAAGAAATTTTAGCTGGTGAAAAAGCATTCAACGAAACTGGAAGCTGGTTACCGGATGAAACTCTTGATGCGGTTCGCAAGTACATGATCGCAATTAAAGGCCCTCTTACAACACCAGTAGGCGGCGGAATTCGTTCGCTTAACGTTGCATTACGTCAAGAGTTAGATTTGTACGTATGTCTACGTCCAGTACGTTACTTTGAAGGAGTTCCATCCCCTGTTAAACGTCCTGAAGATACGAACATGGTTATCTTCCGTGAGAACTCAGAAGATATCTATGCTGGAATTGAGTATCAAGAAGGTTCTGATGAAGTAAAGAAATTAATTAAATTCCTTCGTGAAGAGATGGGAGCTAGCAAGATCCGTTTCCCTGAAACATCTGGTATTGGTATTAAGCCTGTATCACAAGAAGGTACAGACCGACTGGTTCGTGCGGCTATTCAATATGCAATTGATGAAGGCCGTAAGAGTGTCACACTAGTTCATAAAGGAAACATCATGAAGTACACAGAAGGTGCTTTCAAGAACTGGGGTTATGAAGTAGCTGAGCGTGAATTTGGAGATAAAGTATTCACTTGGGCTCAATATGACAAGATTGTTGAAGCAGAAGGTAAAGACGCTGCAGATAAAGCTCAAGCTGATGCAGAAGCTGCTGGCAAAATCATTGTAAAAGATTCAATTGCTGATATCTTCTTACAACAAATCTTAACTCGTCCAAAAGAGTTCGACGTAGTAGCTACAATGAACTTAAATGGTGATTACATTTCTGATGCCCTTGCTGCACAAGTTGGCGGTATTGGAATTGCTCCTGGAGCAAACATCAATTACGATACTGGTCATGCAATCTTTGAAGCAACACACGGTACAGCACCTAAGTATGCTGGACTTGATAAAGTAAACCCATCTTCTGTTCTTCTATCTGGTGAGCTTATGCTTCGTCACTTAGGCTGGAACGAAGCTGCTGACTTAATCATGGCTTCTATGGATAAAACAATTGCAAGTAAAGTAGTAACATATGACTTTGCTCGTCTAATGGACGGTGCAACTGAAGTGAAATGTTCAGGCTTTGCTGATGAGTTAATTAAAAATCTTTAAGATCATAAAACATTTATGAATTCAAAAAGTCCTTATTTAGGGCTTTTTGAATTCTTTGTATCTAAGGGTAAAATGATATAAACTTAATTTATGGAATAAATCGTTTCACTATCATAACTGGGAGTTGATGAAGATGGCAATTAAGCGTAGAAAGATTTCAGTTATCGGTGCAGGTTTTACCGGCGCCACTACAGCATTAATGGTCGCTCAAAAAGAGCTTGGCGATGTTGTATTAGTGGACATCCCTCAATTAGAGGGGCCGACTAAAGGGAAAGCATTAGATATGCTTGAATCAACGCCTGTACAAGGTGTGGACTCAAACATTATCGGCACATCAAGCTATGAAGATACGAAGGATTCAGATGTTGTCGTGATCACTGCTGGGATTGCTCGTAAGCCAGGGATGAGCCGTGACGATTTAGTCAGCACTAATGCCGGTATTATGAAAGCTGTAACGAAAGAAGTAGTCAAACACTCGCCAAACTGCTATATTATCGTTTTGACGAACCCAGCAGATGCTATGACGTATACTGTGTATAAAGAATCAGGATTTCCTAAAAACCGTGTAATCGGTCAATCTGGTGTTCTGGATACGGCTCGTTTCCGCACGTTTGTTGCACAAGAATTAAATTTATCAGTTGAAGATATTACTGGTTTTGTTCTTGGCGGCCACGGAGATGATATGGTCCCTCTAATCCGTTACTCAGCAGCTGGAGGAGTACCGTTAGAGAAATTGATTCCAAAAGAGCGTATTGATGAGATTGTTGAACGTACACGTAAGGGCGGCGGTGAAATCGTTGGCTTATTAGGAAATGGCAGCGCGTATTATGCACCTGCAGCTTCACTTGCTCAAATGGTTGAGGCGATCTTAAAAGATAAGAAGCGTGTTATTCCTACAATTGCTTACCTTGAAGGCGAGTATGGATATGAAGATTTATATGCCGGTGTGCCGACGATTCTAGGCGGCGACGGTATTGAAAAAGTAATTGAACTTGATTTAACAGATGAAGAAAAATCTGCTCTAGAAAAATCAGTAGAGTCTATTCGCAATGTAATGCAGGCTCTGCCAAACGATTGATACAGTGAAGTATGCCTTATGGACCTGATGTTCATAAGGCTTTTTTATTTGCTCAATTCCTTTTAACCAGTGAAAAAACTAAACGAGTAAAATAGAAAAGAATGATGAAATGTGAAAGAACTTTGGTATACTAACTATGAAAAGGGATGAGTACATAAGTAAGACGTTTTTGAAGCCGTTTAATATAAGATCTACATAAGGTAGAGTGTGGAGGGTAACAAAATGGCACAAAGAATTTTAGTAGTAGATGATGAAGAATCGATTGCAACACTATTGCAATTTAATTTAGAGCAGTCAGGGTTTGAAGTGACTGTCGCATCAGATGGAGAAGAAGGATTAGCACTTGCTAAGGATGAACCTTTTGATCTGTTGATACTTGATTTAATGTTACCTAAAATTGATGGCTTAGATATTTGTAAGCAGCTAAGACAAAATAAAAAGATGACGCCTATTCTCATGCTGACAGCCAAAGACGATGAGTTCGATAAAGTATTGGGACTTGAGCTTGGGGCGGATGATTATATGACGAAGCCCTTTAGTCCAAGAGAAGTAGTGGCTAGAGTCCGAGCGATCTTAAGACGTTCCGCTCAACTCTCAGAGACAAGTGAGGCGGCTAATAATGAAGAAAACGGCCGTGTCATAAAAATTGGTGATGTGGAGATTTTCCCTGAAAATTATGAAGTTCTCGTTCATAAAAAAGCGTTAGAACTGACTCCAAAAGAATTTGAACTATTTCTTTATTTAGCTAATCATAAGGGCAGGGTGCTGACGAGAGACCAATTATTAAATGCAGTATGGAACTATGAGTTTGTGGGTGATACAAGAATAGTGGATGTTCATATCAGCCATCTGAGAGAAAAAATTGAACCGAACACGAAAAAACCAGTGTACATTAAAACAGTGAGGGGCCTAGGCTATAAATTAGAAGAGCCGCAGCTTCATGCATAAGCTTAAATTCAGGCTTGTCTTTGCGATCCTAAGCGTTACGTTGCTTGTGATGGCAAGCTTAGGATTAGTGATTGGACAAGTATATAAAAATATATATGAAAATCATCTAACAGATCGACTAATGAAAGAAGCTGAGCTTGCTGCTTTTACAATTGAATCTCATTCAGAAGAAGCGATTGATGAACAGCAGCTGGCGCTCAGGATGAGTGAAAGGCTCGATGCCCGGGTCACAATCATTGCAGCAGATGGTACTGTTCTAGGGGAGTCAGCAACCGATCCAGAGGATATGGATAATCATGCAGACCGGCCTGAAATCAGGGAAGTCCGTGAAGGTAAAAATGGAACAGAGATGCGGTACAGTGATACGATTGGACAAGAGCTGTTATATTATGCTGTTCCTTATCAAGTAGATGCTGAGCAATCTGGATATGTAAGACTTGGTCTTGCGACACAGACGATTGCTAAGTTGAATGAAACTATTTGGACAATCCTCATTGTCAGCTTTACTGTTGCGTTTATTGTAATTGGTGCGATTACGTACCGTATAGCTAATGAAATGATCAGACCAATTGAAAATGCTTCAGAAGTAGCGATTGAACTTGCAGAAGGTAATTTTAAAGCGAGAACATTTGAAGGGAAACAGGATGAAGTCGGACAGCTGACTCGTTCTATGAATGTTCTCGCTTATAATCTTGAACAAATAACAAAACGTCACGAAGCGCAGCAAGAGAGACTCGAGACGTTAATAAACAATATGGGTAGCGGACTTATTTTCATCAATACAAGAGGGGATATTTCGCTGATTAACCAAAAATGTCACGAGATCTTTGAGGAAAATACAGATAAGTGGCTCAATCAGCTGTACCATGAAGTATTCAAGTCCAAAGAGTTAATCAAAATTGTGCAAACAATATTTATAACCGAAAAAAGACATCGAGAACAGATACAACTTGTGACCGGAATTGATACAAAGCACTTTGATATTCAGGCAGCTCCTATTTTGAGCGAAATGGGTATGGTAAAAGGAATTGTACTTGTCCTCCATGATATAACAGAACTAAAAAAATTAGAGCAGGTGCGAAAAGACTTCGTAGCAAATGTATCACATGAATTAAAGACGCCGGTTACCTCAATCAAAGGATTTTCAGAAACACTGCTTGATGGCGCTATGGCTGATCCTGCTTATATGGAAAAGTTTCTAACGATTATCCATAAAGAGAGCGAAAGGCTGCAAAGTTTGATTCAAGATTTACTCGAGCTTTCAAAATTAGAACAACATTATTTTCGTTTGAATTGGGGTAGGGCTGAGTTAACAAAAATTGTTCAAGATGCAGTTGAGTTATTAAGGCCAAAGGCTGAGGCAAAAGAAATTGCTCTTTCACTGCATGCAGCCTCTTCAGTAGAAATGGACGGGGACTCAGAACGACTGAAACAAGTGGCGATTAATTTAATCAGCAATGCGATAACCTATACTCCGAACCATGGAGAAATTAATGTCTCAGTCACACAGGATCATCAATCAATCTTATTTACTGTTTCAGATAATGGAATTGGGATAGAATCAAGTGAACTGCCGCGAATATTTGAAAGGTTTTACCGCGTAGATCGGGCACGGAGCAGAAACTCTGGAGGGACAGGTCTAGGTCTTGCGATTGTTAAACATTTAGTAGAAGCACATAACGGAAAGCTTTCAGTTGAAAGTGAGCTTGGTCATGGAACGACGTTCACCATTCATTTTATGAAAGATCAGATGATAGATCAAGAGAAGCAGTGAGAACCTAGCTTCATGGGATAGAATAGAAAAAGAAAATTTTACAATATATTTACATTCTATTCATTAATGCTTAATGAAGATCATCTACAATGATTAGTGAACGGTTTCATCAATAAGGGCAAACGTTAGGTGCTCATCCCATCTCTATGTTTGTTCACGTTGATTTACATCCCCTTAAAAAGACGAAAGCACCCCCTTAGCTTTCGTCTTTTCCCATTCCTGTACATCCTCCTAAACGTACAAAATTCACCAACATTTTATCAATATTTACAATTTTTCCTGCATGTTAGAGAGAATCTATACTATAATAGTAAGGGATTTTCTAACATTATAGAATCAATCGTATAAAATCTATCGTTCTTTTTTCATAGGATTTGAATCTTTTTGGAAAGTCATCTCGTATAAAGTACTAATGATAAAAGAGGGGGATTACGTATGACAATCAAACAGTTAGTTGTTGGGTTTGTCTCCTTGATCGGTATAGCCATTCTTGCTTTATTTCTTGCAACAGGCTGGTATATTGTCGATGAATCAGAGCAAGCCGCATTAATTACATTTGGAAAGGTTGACGAAACAGTCACAGAACCAGGCTTGAAATTTAAGATGCCTTGGCCGATTCAGCGAGTAGAGATTTTATCTAGAGGTACATACAATCTGCAAGTAGGATACAGTGAGCAGGATGGTGAAGTGGTTGAATTTACGAATGAAGCAAAAATGATCACAGGGGATGAGAATATCCTTTTTGCTGATCTTGCTGTTCAATGGAGAATCACAGATCCTGAGCAATATTTATACAGCACTGAGGATGCTAGAACTGTATTGTACAGCGCAACCTCAGCAGCACTGCGCGGCGTGATTGGAAGTTCTGGCATTGATGAAGCTCTTACTGACCAACGCCCGGAGATTGAAGCAAAAGTATTTGAGAATTTGGTAGAGTTGCTTGAGATGTATGAGATTGGCATTAGTATTCAAGATGTAAAACTACAAGACGTTGAGCTGCCGACTGAAGAAGTTCGTCGTGCGTTTACAGATGTAACAGATGCTCGTGAGGAACGTTTAACTAAAATTAATGAAGCAAACAAATACAGAAATCAGCAAATAAATGAAGCTGAAGGGGAAAAGGATGCCATTATTTCTCGTGCAGAAGGGACAAAAGCAGAGCGGATTGAGCGTGCCCGCGGGGATGCTGCTTTATTTGACTCTTTATACAGTGAATATGTCGTCAATCCAGAAGTAACGAGACAGCGTTTAGTATTAGAAACACTTGATCGAGTTCTTCCGAATACAGAGATTTATATTATGGACAGCAACAATGATACGGTTAATTATTTGCCGATTAGACCGCTTGAGCGTCGTCCTGAGGCTGCAGAGGGGGGAAGTAACTAATGAGTGACGAGAACATTGTCGATTTAAATGAACGTCGTCCTAGTGACGAGTGGCGTAAATATGTGAAGTTGATTGCTGTAGCCATTATATTAATTACGATTTTAGCTACAATTATTAGTAATTTGTTTATTGTAGAACAAGGTGAATATAAAGTTGTCCGCCAATTTGGTGAAGTCGTGCGTGTGGTAGATGAACCAGGGTTAAATTATAAACTGCCTTTCATTCAATCCGTTACCACTCTTCCAAAATATCAAATGATCTATGATATTCCGCCTGCTGAGATTAATACATTAGATAAAAAGAGAATGCTTGCCGACCATTATGCATTATGGCGGATAGAAGACCCGCAATTAATGATTTCTAATGCTGCAACGATTGAGCGTGCGGAAGCGATCATGGGTGAAATTATTTTCTCAGCCATCCGTGCAGAGTTAGGACAGCTGAATTTTGATGAGATTATTAATGAAGAAAAATCTTCTAGAGGAAGTTTTAATGAAATGGTTCGTGAACGAGTAAACGAAGCGTTAGAACGCAGTAATTACGGCATTATCTTGACTGATGTTCGAATGAAGCGCACGGATTTACCAGAGGAAAATGAAGAGGCTGTCTATCGTCGGATGATTTCAGAGCGTCAATCGACAGCACAGGACTACTTGTCTCAAGGTGACGCGGAAGCAAACCGTATTAAAGCGAATACTGATCGAGAAGTACAAGAAATTGTTGCAACCGCAACAGCCGATGCGCGTGTGATTGAAGGTGAAGGGGAGGAAGAAGCTGCGTCTATTTACAATGACGCGTTCGGACGTGACCCTGATTTTTATCAGTTGTACCGCACACTTCAATCTTATGAGCAGACAATTGGTGAAGAAACAGTCATTGTCTTACCTGCTGACTCTCCGTATGCTCGTATTCTAATGGGATATATCGATTAAACAGGATTATTCATAAAAGGAAGTCTCGCATATGCGAGACTTTTCTTTTTCGTTAGCCGTTATGCTACAATTAAAGACAAGAATAAACGTGTAGAAAGGAGCCGATTCGTTGAAGAAGCTCATATTAATTGATGGAAATAGTATTGCATATCGTGCATTTTTTGCCTTGCCGCTGCTTAATAACGATAAAGGCGTTTATACAAATGCTGTGTATGGATTTACTACGATGCTGTTAAAAATTATCCAAGAAGAAAAACCGACTCATATGCTTGTTGCATTTGACGCTGGTAAAACGACGTTTCGTCATAAAACATATGAAGAATATAAAGGAGGACGTCAAAAGACTCCGCCGGAACTCTCTGAGCAGTTTCCTTTAATTCGTGAGTTATTAGATGCTTTTAATATTAAAAGGTTCGAGCTTGATAATTATGAAGCAGATGATATTATCGGTACTCTTAGTAAGGAAGCAGAAAAAGAAAAGTGGGAAGTGAAAGTTGTTTCTGGTGATAAAGACTTGCTGCAGTTAGTCTCGGATTACGTCACAGTGGTCCTCACTAAAAAAGGAATTACGAATGTCGAGTCATATGATGAAGCGTTGATTGATGAAAAATATGGTATTAAGCCGCATCAAATCATTGATATGAAAGGACTGATGGGAGATAGTTCAGATAATATCCCTGGAGTGCCTGGAGTCGGTGAGAAGACTGCGCTTAAATTACTGAAACAGTTTGGAACGATTGAGAACGTGTTAGATTCTGTTGATGACGTTTCTGGCAAAAAGCTTAAAGAAAAACTTTCGGAAAATAAAGAACAAGCATTGATGAGTAAAGAGCTTGCGACCATTTTTACAGAAGTTCCGTATAACCTTACCTTAGACGAACTTAAGTTTGGTGAATACGATGAAGAAAAAGTCGTGTCGCTCTTTAAAGAGTTGGAATTTAAATCGTTAGTGGATCAATTTGATACAGGCGTGAGTGCTGCAGAGAAGGAGTTAGAGGAATTATCTTTTGATGTAGTGGAAGAGGTAAAAGAAGAACATCTCGCAACGCCAGCTGCTATGGTTGTAGAAGTATTGGATGAAAATTATCATCAAGCAGATATTGCAGGGTTTGCTCTTGTACATGAGAAAGGCCGGTACTTTATCCCGACAGAAACGGCTCTTCGTTCTGATTTGTTTGTTGAGTGGGCAAAAGATGAAACCAAGAAAAAGTGGCTGCTAGATGCCAAACGTGGTGTGGTCGTTTTAGGGTGGAAAGATGTGCTGTTAGATGGAGTTGATTTTGACTTGCTGATGGCGTCTTATCTGCTTGATCCGTCTCATTCATCTCATGACCTAAGTGACATTGCGACTCGAAAAGGAGCCAAAAGTATTCAAGCGGATGAAGCGGTGTATGGAAAAGGTGCTAAACGAAAAGTGCCTGAGACAGACGTGTTGGCTGAACATTTAGTGAGAAAAGCTAATGTCATTTATGAACTGAAAGAGCGGATGGAAGAAGAACTGAAGAAAAATGAACAATTTGAGCTGTTTAAAGACTTAGAAATGCCTTTATCGGTCGTGCTTGGGCGCATGGAAACAGAAGGTGTAAAAGTTGATATCGACCAATTAAAAGCAATGGGTGAAGATCTAGCAAGCAGGTTAGCGGAGCTTGAAAAACATATTCATGAGCATGCTGGGGTGTCCTTTAATATTAACTCCCCTAAGCAGCTAGGGGAAGTGCTGTTTGAGAAGCTCGGTCTGCCGGTCATTAAGAAAACAAAAACAGGCTATTCTACTTCGGCTGATGTTCTTGAGAAGCTTGCTGAAGACCATGAAATCATTCGTCATATCCTTCATTACCGTCAGCTTGGCAAACTTAACTCGACCTACATTGAAGGACTAGTTAAAGTGACACATAAGGGTACGTCTAAAATTCATACGCGATTTAATCAAGCACTGACACAAACAGGCAGATTAAGCTCTACGGACCCGAACTTACAAAATATCCCGATCCGTTTAGAGGAAGGCCGAAAAATTAGAAAAGCGTTTATTCCGTCTGAGGAAGGCTGGAAGATCCTTGCTGCCGATTATTCGCAAATTGAATTGCGGGTGCTTGCACATATCGCACAGGATGAAAAGCTGATTACTGCCTTTAAAGAAGATATGGATGTTCATACGAAAACGGCCATGGATGTATTCCATGTAAGTGAAGAAGATGTTACTTCAATGATGCGCAGAAGTGCTAAAGCAGTTAACTTCGGAATTGTATATGGAATTAGTGATTATGGACTATCACAAAGCCTGGGGATTACTCGTAAGGAAGCAGCAAAATTTATTGAGCGTTATTTAGCGAGTTATCCGAATGTAGCAGAATATATGGAACGAATTATAGAAGAGGCGAGAGAAAATGGTTATGTATCTACATTGCTTAACAGACGCCGTTATCTCCCTGAATTAACAAGCCGTAATTTCAATCAGCGCAGCTTTGCTGAGCGAACCGCAATGAATACACCTATTCAAGGAACCGCAGCAGATATCATTAAAAAAGCCATGGTCGAGATGGCTCTTCGTTTAGAAGAGGCAAACCTAAAGAGCAGACTGCTTTTGCAAGTGCATGATGAACTAATATTTGAAGTGCCGCCTGAAGAGGTGGACGAGATGATGAAAATAGTTCCTGAAGTGATGGAGAATGCAGTAGAGCTGGCTGTTCCCCTAAAAGTTGATATATCAGCCGGTGATACTTGGTATGATGCGAAGTAAGGAGAGAGGACAACATGCCTGAATTACCTGAAGTTGAAACGGTCAAACGGACGTTAACAGAATTAGTGATCGGTAAAACGATAGCCGGAATAACCGTTAAGTGGGCAAATATAATTAAAGAGCCGGCGGATGTTTTGGAGTTTGAAACACTTCTTATGAATCAAACGATTCGGAGCATACGAAGAAGAGGGAAGTTTTTACTTTTTGAGTTCGATGATATCGTAATGGTTTCTCACCTTCGAATGGAAGGTCGTTATGGTCTATATGAAAAAGAAGAGCCGCTGCCTCCTCATACTCATGTTATTTTCCATTTTACAGATGGGGAAGAGCTAAGGTATCAGGATGTGAGGAAGTTTGGCACGATGCATCTATTTCCAAAAGGCTCAGAAGAGAAGGTCCTGCCTTTAGCTCATTTAGGGGTAGAGCCATTTTCTGAGCAATTTACCTCAGAGCTTTTAATGAACGCATTTCAGAAAACCAATCGGAAAATAAAGGTTGCTCTCCTAGACCAAAAAACGGTGGTAGGGCTTGGAAACATCTATGTCGATGAAGCATTATTTAGAGCTCGTATTCATCCTGAGAGATTAGCACATTCTTTAAGCAAAGAGGAAATGGCTGTATTGCATAAGGCGATTGTTTCCACTTTAGAAGAAGCAGTTGAAATGGGAGGAAGCTCGATTAAGTCCTATGTGAATGGTCAAGGTGAAATGGGAATGTTTCAACAGAAATTAGGTGTGTACGGAAGAAAAAACGAACCTTGCCGTCAGTGTGGTACGGACATTTTAAAGACCGTTGTGGGAGGCCGAGGCACTCATTTTTGTCCAAATTGCCAATTGTAACGTACATCGGATAGGCTTTTGCCATATACTATCGTATCGTCTAGGTGGGAGGAGCTTATCACGATGGTTGAGATTCTTTCATTACTTGCGCTCGCACTTGCTGTGAGCTTAGATAGTTTCGGTGTAGGGTTAACGTATGGACTTAGGAAAATGAAACTGCCATTCAAATCTTTACTTTTTATTGCTTGCTGCTCTGCAACCTCCATTTTACTAGCTATGGCATTTGGAAGTGTAATCCAGCGAGTTCTGCCAGCTGAGGTCGCGGGCTCTATCGGCGGGATGATCTTGATCTTGATTGGAGCTTGGGCCATGTATCAAGTGTTCAGGCCGGCAAAAGCTTCCGAGAAAACAAAAGAAGATGAGATCATTATGAACTTTGAAATTAAAATGTTTGGTGTCGTTATTCGAATACTGAGAAAGCCGATGGTTGCTGATATTGACAATTCCGGTACCATTACTGGCCGTGAAGCCGTGTTGCTTGGGATTGCTCTGTCCCTTGATGCGTTTGGGGCGGGGATAGGAGCGGCTTTAATTGGTTTTTCTCCGATTCCAATGGCTGTAAGTGTGGCCTTAATGAGTGCTTTATTTGTCACGCTCGGCATGAAGAGCGGATTCCGTTTTTCAGAGTCGCGCATGATGAAGAAATTTTCATTTATTCCTGGGTTGCTTTTAATTGTTTTAGGAATTTTAAGTCTGTAAGGAAGAAAGGGTACGGATATGCTGATTGGATTAACAGGGGGTATTGCCAGCGGGAAATCTACCGTTTCCAACTGGCTGAGTGAACACGGTTATCCCATAATTGACGCGGATAAAATTGCAAGAGATGTGGTAGAGCCAGGCATGGGTGCTTACGAAGCGATTGTAGGGCAGTTTGGACGTGAGATATTATTTGAAGATGGCACGATTAATCGCAAAAAGCTAGGTTCTATAATATTTAAGGATGAGAAAAAGCGGTCGGAATTAAATCAAATTGTTCATCCTGCGGTTCGGCGTGAAATGCTTGCCCAAAAAGGCAGGTATGAAGCCGAAGGTCACGAGACAATTATTTTTGATATTCCGCTTTTATTTGAGAGTAACTTGTTTCATCTTGTTGATCGGGTGATGCTTGTGTATGTTGATAAACAAACACAACTGAACCGTTTGCTAGACAGAGACCAGGCAGGAAGTGAAGATGCAAAAGCAAGAATCGCCTCGCAGCTGCCATTAGAGGATAAAAAATCGCGTGCAGATTACATTATAGATAACAGCGGGTCACTTGAAGAAACCTTTCAACAATTACAAAATGTGATACAACATTGGTCAAAAGAACCCTTCTAATCAGTTAGAAGGGTTCTTTTTATAGTCAGACACACATTTTCCACAGTTTTTTTCAAAAAGTAATCGTCCTTTTATGGTATATATGATATACTAATTAACATAAAAACAATATTGAGTATAACATATATTTGGAGAGGGGAATTCTAATGAAGGTTAAAGTTGCCATCAATGGATTTGGTCGTATTGGCCGTATGGTATTTCGTAAAGCAATGCTTGAGGATGAAGTGGAGGTTGTTGCGATTAATGCGAGCTACCCGGCAGAAACACTTGCTCACTTAATTAAATATGACAGTATCCATGGAACATACACTCTTCCTGTAGAAGCGAAAGACGATACGATTGTAGTTGATGGAAAAGTAGTCCAACTGCTTCATTCACGTGACCCTCGTGAGCTGCCATGGGCAAAGCTTGGAGTAGACATTGTTATTGAAGCTACTGGTAAATTTAAAACACAAGAAACGGCTGGATACCATATTGAAGCTGGTGCAAAGAAAGTATTAATCACAGCTCCAGCAAAAGATGAAGATGTAACGATTGTGATGGGTGTAAATGATCATGAATATGACCCAGGTAATCACCATATTATTTCTAACGCATCATGTACAACAAACTGCCTTGCACCTGTTGCAAAGGTTATTGATGAGACGTTTGGAATTGAAAGCGGTTTAATGACAACGGTACACGCTTATACAAATGATCAAAAGAATATTGATAATCCGCACAAAGACCTTCGCCGCGCTCGTGCATGCGGACAATCAATTATTCCTACTTCAACAGGGGCTGCAAAAGCAATTGCTAAAGTTCTTCCGCAGCTTGAAGGCAAATTAAACGGGATGGCATTACGTGTTCCTACACCTAACGTGTCTTTAGTGGACTTAGTAGTTCAAGTGAAAAAGGACGTGACTCAAGAAGAAGTGAATACTGCTCTTAAGATGGCTGCAGAAGGATCACTTAAAGGTATTTTAGGTTTCTCTGACGAACCGCTTGTTTCCATTGATTTTAACGGTGAAGAGCAATCATCTGTAATTGACGGTTTATCAACAATGGTGATGAGCGATCGTCAAGTGAAGGTTCTTGCTTGGTATGATAACGAATGGGGATACTCTTGCCGCGTAGTCGATCTCATGAATCTTGTGGCAAAAAAAATAGCTGAACCTACTCATGTGAGCTGATTTTAACGTTTGTACGATTGCTTTATCGTATATAAGCTCATAGCAATGTCCTGTTTGGTTACCCTAACAAAAGAGAAGTGCTCATGAAATGAATGTATACCTATGTTTGCACAAATCCTGGTTATTGTTTCACTGCACATTAAAAAATGTAGCAAAAATTTCTTTTAAAAAAATGACAAGGATTGGTTGCATTCAATTTATAAAACAAGTATACTGATTTTCGTGAACTTCAATTAAAGCAAACCAGGATGCGTTTACTTGCAGAAAGGGTTAGGACCTCTTTGGACTAACTTTCCCCCGTGTAACTGAACGATCCTACATGCTTGAGAAGGCATGAATTTTTTGTGAAGGGGGATTCAACTTATGGACACTATGGGTCGTCACGTTATTGCAGAACTTTGGGGATGTAATATTGAGAAGTTGAATAATATGAGTTTTATCGAACAAACATTTGTAGATGCTGCACTTAAAGCAGGTGCAGAAGTACGTGAAGTAGCATTTCACAAATTTGCACCACATGGTGTTAGCGGCGTAGTCATCATTTCAGAGTCTCATTTAACGATTCACAGCTTCCCAGAACATGGATATGCAAGTATTGATGTCTATACATGTGGAGATCGTATTGATCCTAATGTAGCATCTAATTATATTGCTGAAGCGCTTGGTGCTAGTACAAGTGAAGTGATTGAAGTACCAAGAGGAATGGGACCAGTCAAAGTAGAAAAAACAACAGTAAATGCGTTCTAACATAAAGAGAACATTTGGCGCAGGTTAGTTTGCGCACATAAAAAGAGGGGCATAGATGCTCCTCTTTTTTGTGTATACTGAAACTGATTTGCTTAGATGAGTGTGGTATGATTAATGAAAGAAAAAGAAAAGTTAGGTGAATATAATGTCTATTCGTCAGTTTATTGGTCAATTTATTAATAATCATACTGAAACAGCTGAATCTCATTATGATGAACGGTTAAGAACTCGTTACTATAAAACTTCTAAAGATAAAGCCATGCATGCAGTTGAATCTGTACTTTCTTCATCCGGATGGAAAATCAAAGAGGCAGAAACCGGCCGAGGAGAAGTGATTGCCGAGCCCCAAAAAGGTGGACAGTCCCTTCTAGTCGCCACTATCGTAACGGTAAAGCCTTACCGAACGGCTATTGATATTTCTTGTTCAAGCGGTACAAGCCTCCCAAGTGATTTTGGAAAAAGTAAAAAGATCGTTGTGGCTATTTATGAGAAATTAGATAAGGAACTGCCGTATTTAGGTACCGGAATGGCAGATGAATTTGTGTAGAGAATAAGGCAAATTCATTAGCTTGGCTTGTCAGATACCTTCTTTTTTTATATGATAGAGTTAAGAACCAGACTGTATCGGTGTAGGTGACACGTGTTAGGGTACAGTAAGTGGAGATGATTACATGCGGTGTCCAGCTTGTCAATATAATGGAACAAGGGTGCTTGACTCAAGACCAAGCCACGAGGGACGTTCAATTCGAAGAAGACGAGAGTGCGAATCATGCAGCAATCGTTTTACAACATTTGAAATGGTTGAAGAAGTTCCTTTAATTGTAGTAAAAAAAGATGGCACACGCCAAGAATTTAATCGTGATAAAATATTGCGTGGCCTTATTCGTGCATGTGAGAAGCGTCCAGTACCTCTTGAGACGTTAGAGCAGATTGTTAACGAAGTGGAGCGGGAACTTCGAGGCAGAGGCAAAAATGAAGTCAACAGTCAAGATGTAGGCGAGTTAGTGATGGAGAGACTCGCAACAATTGATGATGTAGCTTATGTGCGTTTTGCTTCGGTTTATCGTCAATTTAAAGATATCAATGTTTTTATAAAAGAATTGACCGAATTAATGAATAAAGGTTAAAGATCAAAGAGCTGTAGTGTTGTTGCGCTATAAGCTCTTTTTTACTCATGATTTTTTTAGGAAGGGAGGAATAAATATGAGCTGGCATTGGAAGGAACTGCTTCCTGTTGATCCTTTTACAGTACGTGTTTCAGATTATTTGACGGACCTGGATCAAAAAGTAATGACATTATTGTATCAGCCGCTGGTTGGAGCAGTAGCTCATAGTTTATATATGACATTTTGGGCTCAGTTAGAAAGAGATCAATACTGGAGTGAACGTCAACCTCACAGACAGCTGATGCTCATGATGAATATTCCTCTCCAAACGATTTTTGAAGAGCGGAAAAAGCTAGAAGCTATAGGGTTAATAAGAACATTTAAAGAAACAACAGAGGAAGGCTCTTCTTATTTATATGAATTACAAAAACCTATGAATCCTAAGCAGTTTTTTGAAAATGATGTGCTTAGTGTTTATTTATTAAATCGTTTAGGCAAACAAAAGTACAGACAAATGAGAGATCGTTTTGCTGTTGAAGTTGTGAAAGAAGAAACGTATACAGAATTAACTCATTCCTTTGATGAGGTGTTTACCTCTCTACATCATTCAGAAATTGTCTCAAACCTTCAATCTGAAACATCAGATGCTATGAAGTTTAGCGGGGAGATGGAATTGTTAGGGGAGGAAAGCGATTCTTTATTATTTAGTGAGGATGAATTTGACTTTGAACTAATGAAAAAAGACTTATCAAGCTTCCTCGTTCCAGAGCGCCTTCTTACGGAAGGAGTGAAAAATGCCATTCTTAAACTGGCATTTGTGTATCGGATCAAGCCTCTTGAGATGAGCCGCATTGTAGGCCAGGCTGTTTTGCATGATGATGAAGTAGACCTTGATGTCTTGCGGAAAAAAGCTCAAGAATGGTACAAGATCGAACATAGTTCAGAGCCTCCTGCGCTTGGATTAAGGACGCATCCTGCAGAGCATCAGACGATGCGTGAAAAGGAACCTGAAACAGAAGAAGAAAAAATTATTAAATTTTATGAAACAATACCGCCGTTAACCTTACTAGAAATCAGGTCAGACGGGGCGTATGTCGCGCCAGCTGATGCGAAAATTGTAGAATCATTGCTCATTGATTATCATTTACTTCCTGGTGTAGCGAATGTCTTAATTGACTATGTGTTGTATCAGCATGATATGAAGCTGCAAAAAGCATTCATTGATAAGATCGCTGCTCACTGGGCACGAAAGAAGATCCAAAAAGTGAAAGATGCTATGCTTTTAGCGAGAGAAGAACAAGAGAAAAAGGCATTAGCAAAAGAAAAAGGCCAGAGTACTCCAGCTGCAAAAAGAAGTCAAGGTACAAGGAAGACTACAAGACGCGATCGTTTACCTAAATGGCTGATAGAAGAAAAAGAAAAAGAAAAGAATAAAGGTACGCAGCAGAATAAAAATAAGCAAGAGGACGAGAGTGAAGGTGCAAAAAGCGGTCCATCATCAGAAAACCTTTCTAATGGAGCGGGTAAAGAGACGACAGATGCCCAAAAGCGTTTTGAGAAGATGATGGAAGAGCTTAGGGCACGAAAAAGGGAGAAAGGAGAAAGCTGATAATGAAATCCATTCAATCAACGCTTAAACAATGGGCCAAAAGCACAGGATTAAAAGAACGTTTAGATAAACAAAGAGAAGAGCTTCTAACTGACCCCTATATTAAGGCATTTATTAGAGAGAATAAAGATTCCGTGACAAATGAGATGATCGATAGCGGAATGGTTAAGCTTTATGAATTTAAAAAAGAGCGCAGAGCTTGTGCAAACTGTCCCGGGCTTAAAGAGTGTCCTAACATGATGAAGGGGTATCAGCCCTCTTTATCAATTGAGCGGGGGCACTTAGAGCTTCATTATCTTCCTTGTGCCCTAAAAGTACAGGAGAAAAAGCAGAAAGAACAAAGTCAGCTCATGAAGTCCCTTTATATTCCTAAAGATATCTTATCTGCTCGTTTTGAGGAGATTGATATGGACGGCGAGAGAGGAGAAGCGGGAGCGGCAGCGCTTGAGTTTGCGTTAAAGGCAAATCCGGGTGAGGACGGTGGAGGTTTATACTTTTACGGGAAATTCGGTGTAGGAAAAACGTATTTAATGGGTGCTGTAGCAAATGAATTATTCGACCGGGGGATTGAATCGTATACGGTTTATACCCCTGATTTCTTTCGTGAGATGAAGCAGTCTCTTGGGGATGGGACCTTTCAAGAAAAGCTCGATACGATTAAAAAGGCTCAAGTATTGATCTTAGATGATATTGGAGCTGAAACGACTTCAAGCTGGGTGAGAGATGATGTGCTCGGAGCGATCCTGCAGTACAGAATGCTTGAGAAGCTGCCTACATTATTTACATCTAATTATGACTATGATGAACTTGAAGATCACCTTTCCTACTCAGACCGTGGTGGAATAGAAGAATTAAAGGCAAAGCGGATTATGGAGCGGATTAAGCACAACACGACATTTGTGACAGTGGCTGGGCATAACCGCAGAGAGAAGCGATAATACAGAAATTAATTTGAAACTTTTGGAACAGGGAGCGCCGTTGCTTCCTTAAGGGTTTCATGTATGATAGGATGAAGGTATCTTATTTTGATAGATTGTGAGGGTCATAATCATGAGCATCGATGCAATTCTTGAACGAGCGGTAAATGGGGAGCGCATCTCAATGGAAGATGCGATTGCGCTATATGAAAGTGATGAAGTTGAGAAAATGGGTGAAGCAGCCAACAAGATAATGAAAAAATGGCACCCAGAACCTGTAACTACCTTCGTAATAGGTAGAAACGTAAACTATACAAATTTCTGCGATACGTATTGTCGTTTCTGTGCATTCTATCGTAAGCCAGGACATTCAGAAGGGTATGTACTTGACAACGAACGTATCTTTGAGAAAATTCAAGAAACAATTGATGTTGGCGGTACAGAGATTCTTATGCAAGGCGGAACGAATCCTGACTTGAAACTAGATTACTATACAAATCTTCTTCGTGAAATTAAGGAACGTTTTCCAAACATCTGGATGCATTCTTTCTCACCTGCTGAGATTTGGAAAATTGCAGAAGTTTCTGATATGACAGTGGAGGAAGTTCTTCGTGCCCTGCATGAGGCTGGATTAGATAGTATGCCAGGCGGTGGCGCTGAAATTCTTACTGAGGAAACGCGCCTTCGTGTCAGTCGCTTAAAAATTACCTGGGAACAATGGATGGAAGCAATGAAAGCTTCAAAGCGTGTTGGAATGCACGGCTCAGCAACGATGGTTATCGGCTTTGGGGAATCGAACGAGGAGCGTGCTCTGCACTTACAACGCGTAAGAGATGCACAAGATGAGACTGATTGTTTTAAAGCCTTTATTTCATGGACATTCCAGCCTGAGAACACGGGTATGTGGAAGACAGAAAAGCTAGGGGCTCGTGATTATTTGAAAAATGTTGCGATTTCAAGGATTTTCCTTGATAATATTGCGAACTTCCAATCATCATGGGTTACAATGGGTCCTGAAGTTGGAAAGCAGTCGCTTGAATATGGCTGTAATGACTTCGGAAGTACAATGATTGAAGAGAATGTTGTATCAGCTGCAGGTACGACTCATAAAGTAAATACGAATGAAATTCTTCGTCTCATTCGTGAAGCCGGTAAAATTCCAGCTCAACGTAATACAAAATACGATATTGTTCGTATGTTTGACGGGGAAACTGCAGCAGAAAAAGATTTTACGATGCAGAACTAATCCTAAACCGTTTCTTTGCTATTAGCAGAGGAGCGGTTTTTTTGTTTTTCTTCCATACTGACTCGTGCATGTGAAAAACTAATCATTATTTCTACGCTCATGCATAGGATGGAATAAGGCCTGTCTAAATGACTTCATGAGTATGTAACTATAGATCAGTTTTTTAGTTGAGTTGGTTAGGGGGAATAGGTGTGATAGCCATTCATTTTGAAGAAGAGCGAGATTGTAAGCAATTATATGAACTGCTTCGTGAGTACATTGAGCGATATGCAGATCTTGGACTAGGAGGGAAAGTGGAGTCAAATGGTGTAGAAACAATTTTGCTTGATTATACAAATAAGCAGGTTAGTTTCTATGATTCGTTTCACCCCTTGTTGTCCTCTGTATTAACTGAACATGTGATAAAAACAAGAGAAGATGATTGGCTCTTAGATATTATTGAATCGATGTTTTATTTTACAGATGAAGAAGAGCAGCAGCAGATTCTGATGATCGCAAGGTCGATTTTAGAAGGAGATCGAAATGACCTGCCTTCACTCGTACCGTTCTTTAATCGTTATGCTTATATTTATGAGGCGTTTGCTAATAGTCTAGAAGAAGAAACTAATTTTTATTATGACCCATTTTTAACATTCCGGTTGAGAGATTATGGGGAGATGCTGATTGATTGTGTGGAAATTGCTATTGATGAGTATATGCTCGAACAAGAATATCAAAATATGATTGAAGATTTCCGGCAATACGTTCAAACGAAGCCTTCTAAATATAATGAAATCTATGTTGTCCATGACGGAACATTTTCTTTTTATGATCAGCATTTTAGAAAGCTTGCAAAAGATGAGGTATTGTTCCATTTGCAGGAAGAACTTATTTTCGAACATTCAATTGAGCTTGAAGAAATGGTGATAAGTCCATTGGTTAGTATGGTACCAAACATAGTTCATGTATTCTCCGATCAACCAGATCACGGGGTCGTAGTGACCATTCAAGCAATATTTCAAGAACGGATGAAGCTATATCCTTATCACCATTATGAGAAAAAAAGATTAGAATAAATGAGATGCCCTCTTGATTTTCCAATTCTGCATCCATATAATACTACATATCAACCTATTTGATATGAAACAACACTTTGGATATGAATGGTTATGATGAGGACAAGAGGCATTATATATGACTTACAGAGAGGGAGGCATTCGCTGCAAGCTTCCTAGCTCATATTAGTGACCTTACCACCTCTGAACTGCGCAGGGAAACACGTATGTGGATTAACTAGCGCCGGCGCACAGCCGTTATCTTGTATGATGAGTTGCTGCACTTGCAATGTTTATTTGCTGCAGCGTAACAAGGGTGGAACCACGAACTACACTCGTCCCTTCTATGATGAAGGGACGAGTGTTTTTTATTTACACAAAAAAAGGAGTCGAGAAGAATGGCAGATGTACTAAAGATTACATTTCCAGATGGTGCGGTAAAGGAGTTCCCTAGAGGCACGACAACAGAAGACATTGCGGCATCTATCAGCCCTGGTCTTAAGAAAAAAGCGTTAGCTGGAAAGCTTAATCATACATTAGTTGACTTACGTACACCTCTAACTGAAGACGGAGAGATAGCAATTGTCACTCAAGATTCAGAGGAAGCACTGGAAATCATGCGCCATAGTACGGCACACTTAATGGCACAAGCTGTTAAACGCCTGTTTAAAGGGGTAAAGCTTGGAGTCGGCCCTGTGATTGAAGGCGGTTTTTACTATGATATTGATTCAGAAGAATCGATTACGGCTGAAGATCTGCCGAAGATTGAAAAAGAAATGAAGAAAATCATTGCAGAAAACCTTGAAGTAATACGTGTGGAGTTAAGCCGCGGGGAAGCTATTGTTCGTTACAAAGAAGTTGGTGATGAGTACAAATTAGAACTGATTGAAGCGATCCCTGAAGGGGAAAGCCTTACTATTTATGAACAAGGGGAATTCTTTGATCTATGCCGAGGCGTGCATGTCCCTTCAACAAACAAAATTAAAGAGTTTAAACTGTTAAGTCTGGCAGGCGCATATTGGCGCGGTGACAGCAAAAACAAAATGCTTCAGCGTATTTACGGAACGGCATTCTTCAAAAAGGCTGATCTAGAGGAACATTTACGCTTGCTAGAAGAGGCTAAGGAACGTGATCATCGTAAACTTGGCAAGGAGTTAGGAATTTTCGCTCTTTCACAAAAAGTAGGACAAGGCCTCCCGTTATGGCTGCCAAAAGGAGCAACTGTTCGTCGTGTAATCGAGCGCTACATTGTTGATAAAGAAGAGCGTCTTGGCTATCAGCATGTGTACACGCCGATTTTAGGAAGCTCTGAACTTTATAAAACATCAGGCCACTGGGATCACTATAAAGATGACATGTTCCCTGTTATGGAGCGCGACAATGAAGAATTCGTTCTTCGTCCAATGAACTGTCCTCACCATATGATGGTATACAAACAAGACATGCGCAGCTACCGCCAGCTTCCATTGCGTATTGCGGAACTTGGCATGATGCACCGTTATGAGATGAGCGGTGCTGTATCAGGACTTCAGCGTGTACGTGGAATGACGTTAAACGATGCTCATATCTTCTGTCGTCCTGACCAGATTAAAGAAGAGTTCTTGCGCGTTGTGTATTTAATTCAGGAAGTCTACAAAGATTTTGGCTTAGATGATTATAAATTCCGTCTATCTTATCGTGACCCTGAAGATAAGGAAAAGTATTTTGATGATGATGCGATGTGGGAAAAAGCGCAAAGCATGTTAAAAGAAGCGATGGATGAGTTGGATGTGGATTATTATGAAGCAGAAGGTGAAGCAGCGTTTTACGGCCCGAAATTAGATGTGCAGGTTCGTACTGCCTTAGGCAAGGATGAAACATTATCAACGGTTCAGCTGGACTTCTTATTACCAGAACGATTTGACTTAACGTATGTTGGTGAAGACGGCCAGCAGCACCGCCCTGTGGTCGTTCACCGCGGAGTTGTTTCTACGATGGAGCGCTTCGTTGCCTTCTTGCTTGAAGAGTACAAAGGAGCATTCCCAACATGGCTTGCGCCTGTTCAGGTACAAGTTATACCAGTATCGCCTGATGTGCATCTTGACTACGCGAAAAAAGTTCAAGACGCACTTCAACAAGCAGGTGCCAGAGTAGAAATTGATGAGCGTAACGAGAAGATTGGATATAAGATACGTGAAGCACAGATGCAAAAAATTCCTTACATGCTCGTACTAGGAGATAAGGAAATGGAATCTGGTGCTGTTAACATCCGTAAATACGGAGAGCAGGCTTCAGAATCAAAAGAACTTCAAGCATTTATTTCTGATTTAGCCGAAGAGCTGAAAAAATAATCTTTTTGTGTCAATGAGGGAGTAGAAATCATTTCAATTATTTTCTACTCCTCTTAAAATAAAAAAAGGATTGCAAAGTGACTGGACATTCGTTAAAATAACGAAGTCGGACATATTGTGTTGACACCGCAAAAAGGATTATGCTATAGTTATCTAGGTAATCGAATAGAAGGACACAAAGCAAGCAGAAGCGCCCGCTTCTCACCTGATTGACGCATGAAGCTGTTGCCAGGTATGATGGGATTCATTTTTAGTAAATGACCGAAGTGTGGGCGTATTGTGCGCCCGCACTTTTTTTCATGAATCGGTGCATGTTCTGTAATCATTTTTGATGAACAGTTATGCTTATAAATTGCTTTGATCCGCGAAAATCCTTTGGAGGTGGCTCATTATTAGTAAAGACATGTTGGTCAATGAAGGGATTCGTGCCCGTGAAGTACGACTCATTGGAGCGAATGGCGATCAAATTGGAGTCAAGTCAAAACAAGAAGCGCTTGAAATGGCGCAAAATGTAAATCTTGATCTCGTATGTGTTGCACCTGCTGCGAAACCACCTGTGTGTCGCATTATGGACTACGGTAAATTCCGTTATGAGCAACAAAAGAAAGACAAAGAAGCACGTAAGAAACAAAAGGTCATCAACGTTAAAGAGGTTCGCTTGAGCCCGACGATTGAAGACCATGATTTCAACACGAAGCTTCGCAACGCTCGTAAATTCCTTGAAAAAGGAGACAAAGTAAAAGCAGCGATCCGTTTCCGCGGTCGTGCGATTACTCACTCTCAAATAGGAAGAGTAGTATTAGAGCGTCTTGCAAAAGAATGTGAAGATGTTGCTGTCATTGAAGCTAAGCCTAAGATGGAAGGTCGTAGCATGTTCCTTATCTTAGCGCCTAAAACTGAAAAGTAACATCGACTAGCTTGAAGAAGATTAAAGGAGGACCTTAGTTATGCCTAAAATGAAAACTCATAGAGGCGCTGCGAAGCGTTTTAAAAAGACTGGATCTGGAAAGCTTAAGCGTGCGCACGGCTTCACTAGTCACTTATTTGGTAACAAGTCTCAAAAGCAAAAGCGTAAGCTACGTAAGTCTGCTATTGTACACTCTGGAGACTTCAAGCGTATTCGCTCAATGTTAACGTACAAAAAATAATTGATTCGTTCGGATGATTAAAAGGAGGGAACTTCGATGCCAAGAGTAAAAGGCGGTTATGTCGCTCGTCGTCGTCGTAAGAAGGTATTAAAGTTAGCAAAAGGATATTTCGGTTCTAAACACTTATTATTCAAATCAGCACAAGGACAAGTAATGAAGTCCTTACTATATGCTTACCGTGATCGTCGTCAAAAGAAACGTGATTTCCGTAAACTTTGGATTACACGTATCAACGCAGCTGCTCGTATGAATGGTCTTTCATACAGCCGTTTAATGCACGGACTTAAGCTTGCTGAAATCAACGTAAACCGTAAGATCCTTGCTGACCTTGCAGTGAACGATGCTGAAGCATTTGCACAATTAGCTGAAAAAGCTAAGTCAAGCCTAAACGCATAAAACAATGAAAAAGCGCGGCATTCTTGCTCGCGCTTTTTTTTATGAATACATAAAAGGTTACTAAAATAGAGGTGAGTCGATATAATGGAGTGGTTCATATATTTGTTGCTCATTAATATTACGTCTTATCTAGTG
The DNA here is from genome assembly GCF_000005825.2 of Alkalihalophilus pseudofirmus OF4. Classification (GTDB taxonomy): domain Bacteria; phylum Bacillota; class Bacilli; order Bacillales; family Bacillaceae_D; genus Alkalihalophilus; species Alkalihalophilus pseudofirmus. The sequence continues at coordinate 2,922,006 of NC_013791.2, read as the reverse complement.
ATGGGATACGATAAACGGCAAGCAATAGCTAAAAAAAGACGTGTATCTGAGAAAAATTTATTTTTATTAGCCCTTATTGGCGGCGGCGTTGGTATGTATATTGGGATGAAGGAATACCGTCACAAAACGAAGCATCGTACATTCACAGCTGGAATTCCTATCATTATAACCATTCAAATTATAGGAGTCGTTTTCATCATCCTGGGTCGTTAAACATATACTATTTAATAGACGCTAACGAAATGATATACAAAGAGAGGGGGAGCTTGCATGAATGAATTTTTAGATCGTTCGCTGTTATTTATTGAACAAAGCGGCTGGCTGGCTCCACTCTTCTTTATTTTGTTGCATGTGTTCAGACAAGCGTTTTTTATTCCCGTATTAATTGTTTGCTTGATTGGTGGATATCTATTTGGAACGCTGTATGGGTCGATTTATTCTATTATTGGTTTGACAGCTGTAAGTGTAGTATTCTATGGATTAGTGCGAATTGCTCCAGGACTTAAAAGAAAGCTGACGAATATTAAACAACATTTCTTTAAAGGACGCCAAGACTGGAACCTGCCGCAAATGATGATTATTCGAATGATGCCTTTGGTTCATTTTCATGTCGTTTCACTTTATTTAATTGAAACATCAAAAGGATTAAAAGAATATACAAAGAAATCATTTCTAGTCAGTATCCCTCCAGCAATATTATATACAGCCTTTGGCGATATGATTCATGAGCTGCCTTTAGCAGGAACGATCGTATTTGCTGGGTTCCTGCTTCTATTATTTATGCTTTTTAGAAAGAAACAATCAAGTATGAGCTGGGAAGAGTTTTTCCAGACGAAAAAACCGTAGCATTTCCATAGTCAATGGAATGGTACGGTTTATTTTTATCTTTTCAGAAATTCTTTAATCGGGCTCTTCCATTCAATTTTTGCATTAGGGTATCTAAGTCTGATATCCTCTTCAATAAACTCGAAATCTTCACGATGCAGCCCTTTTAACCGCTCAGTATCTCTTGCCCAAATATAGATCGAAACAATTTCAAACGATTGCTCCGTCGTCCCTAAATATTTTTCCCCTTCAAACATAACTCCTTTGTAAGTAAGTAAAAAATTCTTTCTTACATTCTTTTCTTCATCTAAAAAGAAATACTGTCTGCGATCATGAGCTTGTTCAAGTTTCCTTCTTGGATGAAATACATATTTAATAGCGGAATATACAATAAACGCAATGGCGATAAGCAGTAGTAATCGAAATAAAATAACCATTTCTAGAAGCCCCTTTCGTGCGGGTTTTTTGTCTACTTACTAGTTTATACGAATCAGCCCTTCTTTGGTTGCAAAATGATGAAAAAAAATTGGTATAATAAATAAGAATGAATAGGAGTGATATGCATGATGAAGGATAATAATTTAAATGTAAAGCAATTATTTCAAACTCAAAAAAATCTTAATGACCGTATTTTAGAGGAGCATAATCTGACTGGGCATGACCTTTTTCAAGAGAAGCAGCTTGCATTTCTTGTGGAATTGGGAGAACTAGCAAATGAGACAAGATGCTTTAAGTATTGGAGTAAAAAAGGACCGGCTGAGAGATCTGTTATTTTAGAAGAATATGTTGATGGTCTTCACTTCGTTTTAACGCTAGGATTGTCTTTAGGGTATACCACTTTTGCAACGGATGAAAATGGTCAAGCCGAGCGAACGCTTACAGAACAATTTTTATATGTAATGGAATCCACTCATCATTTGAATAGAAATCGAAATGAAGAGGATTTTCATATGCTCACGGCATCATTTATGAAACTTGGTGACATGCTTGGGTTTAGCGGCCAAGAGATTGAACAAGCGTATTTTGAAAAAAATAAAGTGAACCATGAAAGACAAGATCAAGGCTATTAACATTCTTTCGAAATAATTTGAGTTGCGAAACAATTTCATTTATACTAGTCGTATAGTACATACTAGTTATGGGTGAGCATGCATACCCATTGAAGGGGGAAATACATAATGACAAAGCTTGATGAAAAGTTGCAAATGCTAAAAGATTTGACGGATGCAAATGGGATTCCTGGTAATGAAAAAGAAGCTCGTGATGTGATGTCTAAATACATCAGCCCTTTTGCAGATGAAGTAACGACTGATGGGTTAGGAAGCCTTGTTGCTAAAAAGGTCGGATCAGAAGCTGGTCCTAAAATTATGGTAGCGGGACATCTAGATGAAATTGGTTTTATGGTCACAAGTATTGATGATAAAGGCTTCCTTCGCTTTCAAACAGTAGGCGGCTGGTGGGAACAGGTGATGCTTGCACAACGCGTTACGATCATGACAAAGAACGGTAATATTCCAGGGGTTGTCGGTTCAAAGCCACCGCATATTCTGCCTGCAGAAGCTCGTCGCAAGCCTGTTGATAAGAAGGATATGTTTATTGATATTGGTGCGACAAGCAAAGAAGAAGCAATGGAGTTTGGTGTTCGCCCAGGTGATTCTGTTGTGCCTGTATGCGAGTTTACGGTGATGAAAAATGAAAAGTTACTAATGGCAAAAGCATGGGATAATCGTATCGGTTGTGCAATTGCGATTGATGTATTACGTGAACTAAAAGATGTAGATCATCCAAATACAGTATATGGTGTAGGAACAGTTCAAGAGGAAGTTGGGTTACGCGGAGCCCGCACATCAGCTCACCTTATTGAGCCTGATATAGGCTTTGGTGTGGATGTAGGAATTGCTGGAGACACGCCTGGTGTCACAGAAAAAGAAGCATTAGCTAAAATGGGAGAAGGTCCGCAGATTGTATTGTACGATGCTTCAATGATCTCTCATAAAGGCTTGCGTGACTTTGTAGTAGATACAGCTGATGAACATAACATCCCGTATCAATTTGACTCTATGGCTGGCGGAGGCACAGATTCTGGTGCGATTCACTTAACAGCTAACGGGGTGCCGGCTCTATCGATTACGGTGCCTACCCGCTATATTCATACACATGCTGCGATGCTTCACAGAGATGATTATGAAAACACAGTAAAGTTAATTGTTGAAGTCATTAAAAAGCTTGATAAAGAAACGGTAGAAGCCATTACGTATAATTAAGACCTAAGATAAAATCCAGTCGGCCGCGGCTGGATTTTTTTATACACAGATCATACAGTAGCAGAAAGGAGATCACTCGGGTGGATAAGAACAAATGGACATTCTGCTTTAAACTTATCGTCATTTTTGCCTCATTATATTTGCTAGCTGGTATACTTGCTCCCTTGTTTAGAATGTAGCACAAGGGAATGGCATAAAAAAAGCATGAGTGAACGTCATCACTCATGCTCTCGTGTGTTATTGCAATCCTTGTGAAATTTGCTGGCAAAGCTGATCTTTTTCCTGCTCGTTCGCATTTTTCCAATACACTTCAAATAATACACCTAATCCAGGAAGCATCTTTTCTTCGCCTTTTTGGATCGCATCAACAATGGTTGCTTCTACTTCTTCCTCACTGCTGCCTTGAATATTAGCCATAATCGCTCCACGTAAATTAAAACCCACCTGAAACCACTCCTTTAATATGGAAATAAATTTCTTGCTTGCATTAGTATGTCACAAGCCGGACTGGATTATGAGCAAGAAAATCGGTATGATGTTAATAGAGATGAACGTAAAGGAGAAAAGCATGAAACGAATCGATTCTGTGAAAAATGAACAAGTAAAAGGCTGGAAGAAGCTGCATACAAAAAAAGGCCGTGATAAGGCAGGAAGATTTCTTATAGAAGGTTTTCACCTTGTGGAGGAAGCCCTAAAAGCGAAGTTCCACATAGAAGTTATTTTAATGACGGAACAAACGGTGCTGCCGCTTACTTGGGAGGTCTATGAAAATGACATCATTATTGTCAGTCCACAAGTGTTAAAAGAAATATCTGAAACAGAGACTCCTCAAGGCATCGCTGCGGTTTGTGCCATTCCAGCGCCCCCGTCTATGACTACATTAAGCGGACAGTTTTTATTAATCGACCGAGTTCAAGACCCAGGGAATATAGGCACGATGATCCGTACAGCGGATGCAGCAGGTATGACAGGTGTCGTACTAGGAGAAGGAAGTGTTGACTTATTTAACAGCAAGGTGATTCGTGCTTCTCAAGGATCCATTTTCCATATGCCTGTTATACGAGGCTCACTGATCGAATGGGTTGAAAAGTTAAAAGAAAAAAACATCCCTGTGTTTGGGACGTCTTTAACAGAAGCAAGTTCTTATACAGCGATTGAGCCGCAGCCTGAATTCGCTTTGATTGTTGGGAATGAAGGAGAGGGCGTGCAAAGCGAGCTGCTAGAGGGCAGTGATCAAAATATCTACATCCCTATATATGGACAGGCAGAGTCTTTAAATGTAGCAGTTGCGACAGGCATCCTGCTTTATTATTTAAAAGGCTAGGATGAGATATAGAGGATAGTCGCTTTTCGTTAACGAACGGTTGCATAAGCACTTAGAATTATCTATAATATAGAAGCAATTAAATAAGGGATATGCGACGAAAGAGAGTAGTACGTGTTAGACCGCCAAAAAGGGAGGGAATGCCTTGACTGAAAGCATTTCTATGGTAGGAATCACTGAATTCACTCTGGAGCAGACATCGGAGGGCAGCAGATTTTTCTGGATGTTAAGATGTTCCGGCAATGTGCCGTTATGACAATGAAGAATGTAATGAACAATTGTTGATTACAAATTAAGGGTGGTACCACGGTCTTCGTCCCTTTTGCGGGAGGCGAAGGCCTTTTTTTGCGTTCGTATTAGAACGACATACTATAGATGATTGGTAAAAAAGGAGGAATTAGCATGCGTGAGCGTTTACAAGAGCTTAAAGAGCAAGCATTAGCACAAGTGACTGAAGCACAAGATGTGAAAGCGTTGCAGGAAGTCCGTGTTGCTTATCTAGGTAAGAAAGGGCCTATTACTGAGGTACTTCGCGGCATGGGTAAATTATCAGCTGAAGAAAGACCGCTGATCGGCCAAATGGCAAATGAAGTCCGGGATGAGATTAAATCTGCGATTGAAACAAAAGAGGTGGCGCTAGAAACAGCGGCTGTAGAAGCGAAATTAGCGAAGGAAAGCATTGACGTGACTCTTCCAGGTCGTCCGCAAAAAACAGGAGCGCGCCATCCACTAACGGCTGTAGTTGAAGAAGTGGAAGATGCCTTTTTAGGACTTGGGTTTTCTGTAGCGGAAGGTCCAGAAGTGGAGACAGATTATTACAACTTTGAAGCACTAAACCTGCCAAAGGATCACCCCGCACGTGATATGCAGGACTCTTTCTATTTTACAGATGAATTATTACTAAGAACTCATACTTCGCCGGTACAAGCTCGTACGATGGAGAAGTTTGAAGGAAGAGGACCAGTGAAAATTATCTGCCCTGGTAAAGTATTCCGCCGTGATGATGATGATGCAACACATTCTCATCAGTTTATGCAGATTGAAGGGTTATTCGTTGATAAAAATGTACGCATGAGTGACTTGAAGGGTGTGCTTGAAGCCTTTGCACAAAGCTTCTTTGGACCTGATCGCAGCATTCGTTTGCGTCCAAGTTTCTTCCCATTCACAGAGCCTTCTGTTGAAGTAGATGTTTCTTGTGGAATGTGCGGAGGAGAAGGCTGCCGCGTATGTAAAAACACTGGATGGATTGAAGTGCTAGGAGCAGGGATGATCCATCCGAAAGTTCTTGAAATGAGCGGTTTTGATTCAAAAGAATACAGTGGATTTGCTTTTGGAATGGGTGTAGAGCGATTAGCGATGCTTAAATATGATATTGATGATATTCGTCATTTCTATACAAATGATGTACGCTTTTTAGCGCAATTTAAACGGGTGTAAGGAGGAGAAGTGAATCATGTTAGTTTCTTATAAATGGCTGCAAGATTACGTAAAAGTAGATGATGTGACACCAAAAGAAATCGCTGAAAAAATGACACGCGGCGGAATTGAAATTGATTTTGTTCATGAATTGAATCAAGGAGTGCGCGGTGTGGTCGTAGGGTATGTCCGTTCATGTGAACAGCACCCAAATGCAGATAAATTAAATGTCTGCCAAGTAGATATCGGAGAAGAGGAACCAGTTCAAATTGTCTGCGGTGCAAAGAATATAGCAGCAGGTCAATATGTAGCGGTAGCCAAAGTTGGGGCAGTACTTCCTGGCAACTTCAAAATTAAAAAGGCTAAACTTCGCGGTGAGGCGTCTCACGGTATGATTTGTTCACTTCAGGAACTAGGAATTGAGAGCAAACTTGTACATAAAGATTTTGCAGAAGGTATTTATGTATTCAAGGAAGAGGTTGAAGTAGGGGCAGATGCTCTTGCTCTCTTGAATTTAGATGATACAGTGTTAGAGCTTGATCTTACACCGAACCGTTCAGATTGTTTAAACATGTTAGGTGTCGCGTATGAGGTTGCTGCACTTTATGATCGTGAGGTAGAGTTACCTGCTGTTTCCCTGCAAACTAATGACGAGCATGCCTCAGATTACATTGATGTAAATGTGGAAAATACCGATGACAACCCTTATTACGGTGCAGCAATTATAAAAGATGTAAAAGTAGGGCCATCCCCGTTATGGCTGCAAAACCGTCTGACAGCTGCTGGAATTCGTCCAATCAGCAATGTGGTTGATATTACTAACTATGTGCTGCTTGAATATGGTCAGCCGCTTCATGCCTTTGATTATGATAAGTTTGGATCAAAAGAAGTAGTGGTTCGCCGTGCCCGTGAAGGCGAGAAAATGATTACACTTGATGAGGCAGAACGAGCGCTTAGCACTGATCACCTTCTTATTACAAATGGAGAGAAACCGATGGCCATTGCTGGAGTTATGGGCGGCCAAACTTCAGAAGTAAGTGATGAAACGACTACCATTCTTCTTGAAGCAGCCTACTTTAATCCGGCTGCAGTGAGAAAAGCTTCTCGTGACCTTGGACTACGCAGTGATTCAAGTGCTCGCTTTGAAAAAGGCGTAGACCCGAGCCGTGTAAAAGCTGCCGGAGAACGCGCTGCAGCCCTTATTGCGGAACTATGCGATGGTACCATTGTATCTGGTGTGGTGGAGTCTGATCAATTAAACAGAGAAGAAGTACAAGTGCATCTTAACTTACCACGCATGAATAATCGTCTAGGTACAGACATCTCAAAAGCAGATGTGGAGGGTATTTTTAACCGTCTGCAGTTTACGTATGAGGATCAAGGAGAAACCCTTGTGATCAGTGCTCCGACTCGCCGTGGTGATATTCAGATTGAGGAAGATTTGTTTGAAGAAGTGGCAAGGTTGTACGGTTATGATACGATCCCAACGACATTGCCTGTAGGAGCAACGACTCAAGGAGCATTAACACCTTATCAAGCAAAACGCCGCCGCGTTCGCCGCTACCTTGAAAGCGTGGGTCTTACTCAAGCGATTACGTATTCATTAACAAGTCCTAAAAAAGCAGAGGGATTTGCAGAGGAGTCTCCGGCAGAAACAGCTGTACGTTTAGCGATGCCGATGAGTGAAGACCGCAGCACAATGCGCACAAGCTTAATCCCGCATTTATTTGATGTGTTAACCTATAATCTTAACCGTAAAAATCAAGATCTTCATTTGTATGAAGTTGGATCGATCTTCACAAGTGAGGAAAAGGTGCTGACAAGCCAGCCGGTAGAGCGAGAAATGGTAGCAGCAGCATTTACGGGGTTATGGCTTGAACATCCATGGCAAGGCGAGAAAAAGCCTGTAGATTTCTTTGTAGTAAAAGGAATTGTCGAAGGATTATTTGCTGAATTCGGGTTAGAAGATCAGGTAAGCTTCAAGCAAGCAAAGCGTCCTAAAATGCACCCAGGCCGTACGGCTGTGATCATGCTGAATGATGTAGAAGCAGGATTTATCGGTCAAGTCCACCCTTCTACTGAAAAAGAAGAGGACTTGCGTGAAACGTATGTCTTCCAGCTTGATTTAGAAATGTTATTAAACGTTGATGTTGAAGATGTGGTGTATCAAGGCCTGCCAAGATTCCCGTCCATCCAAAGAGATATTGCCCTTGTAGTAAACAGTGAAGTACAAGCAGGGGAAGTTGAAAAACTGATCAGCCAAACTGGAGGATCTCTCTTGCGCTCTGTTCAGTTATTTGACCTTTATCAAGGTGAGCATATGGAAGAAGGCAAGAAATCATTAGCTTTCTCATTAACTTACTTAGATCCAGAAAAAACGCTGACGGATGAAGATGTTACTCTTGTCCATGAAAAAGTGCTGGAGGAACTGCAAGCACAAATCGGAGCTTCTTTAAGATCTTAATATAAGTGGTTTGAACCCCCTGCCTAAAAGGAAAAGATAAGGCAGGGGGTTCTTTTAAATTGGTTGAAGGAGAGTGGCATCACTGAAAAAGCGTTATGGACTTATTGTAATATTATCTATTCTAGTTATCGTTACACTTTATGGGATCTACCGTCCGCTTCCTGAAGGGGTTTCTTATGAAAGTGACTCTTATTACGTGAATAATATAGATTTTTTATACGATTTAACGTATCAAAAGGATGGTCTCATCCAGATGGAGCATGAGATTTTCACAGCAATTGAAGAGGCTGTAAGTGAAGCTGAAGAGTTTATCGTATTTGATATGTTTTTGTATAATGACTTTTATGATCCAGAGCTGGATTTCCCCCCTCTTAGCCAGCATATGACAGATGTATTAATTGAGAAAAAACAAGCAGAACCTGATATTGAAATGCTTGTGTTATCAGATGAAATTAATACAACGTATGGCTCGCATAAGTCACAGCATTTTGAGCAGCTGCGTGATGCAGGGATTGATGTGGTTGTTGTTGATGTAACGCAGCTGCGTGATTCAAACCCTTTATACTCAGGCATTTGGAGAACCTTTATACAATGGTTTGGTCAATCAGGCAGCGGCTGGCTTCCTAATGCCTTTAGTCCGGAAGCTCCAGACGTGACATTAAGATCTTATTTAAAGCTATTTAATGTAAAAGCAAATCATCGTAAAGTAGTAGCAACAGAGAAAACAGCGATTATTTCTTCAGCAAATCCTCATGATGCCAGTGCTTATCATTCAAATATTGCTATTCAAGTAGATGGGCCGATTATTGATGAGCTTGTGTACACTGAAAATGCTGCAAGCGAATTTTCAGATGGTCCGACAATTGATGTTGAAGCTCGTCCGGCAGAAGAAGGGGAAGCAGAAGTTAGGGTGATTACGGAAGGCAGAATATATGAACGTACGTTAGAGTTAATAGAGGAAGCAGAAAGCGGAGATGAGCTGTGGTTTGCAATGTTTTACCTATCTGACCGCGACGTTATTAACTCCCTCATTGATGCTTCAAACAGGGGTGTTCAAGTACGCTTAGTGCTAGACCCTAATAAAGATGCGTTCGGACAAGAAAAGGTGGGCTTGCCAAATCGTCCGGTAGCAGCGGAATTACTAGAAGAAGGTCAAATCGAGGTTAGATGGTACGATACGATTGGCGAACAATTTCATCCAAAATTAATGGCAAGAATAACTGAAGATCAAACTACTGTTATTGGAGGATCAGCTAACTTTACAAGCCGTAACTTACGCGACTATAATTTAGAGACAAACCTATGGGTAAAGGCACCGAATGAGCAGGAATTCTCACAAGATATCACCAGCTATTTTGAGCGGGTGTGGAACAATGAACAAGGGCATTATACAGTGCCGTACGAAGAATATGAAGATAATACAACATGGCTGACGAGGTTCTTATACCGCATGCAAAAAATTACAGGCTTAACAACTTATTAAGATGCGATCAACCACTGCCGCAAGACTCGGCAGTGGTTTCTTTGAAACCTTTCTTTTTTTTCCAATAGAAGAAACTAGGATATTTCCATCAACCCTTCTTCGTGTTATGATAAACGGAGGATTTTGTCGGCTTTGTATACCGTTTGTGTATAATGGTATAGAAGACACTGTGCATAATGCTTTAAAGTATTGTGCAAGTTGAGTGAATAAATGAAGGAACAATGTCGAGATAGGAGGCTTCTTTTGTGTCTAAGAAAAAAGAAAAGCAACGGACAACTGTTTCAATCTATGGTCAAAACTATACGGTTGTCGGTCAAGAATCTCCGGCACATATAAAAGAAGTGGCGCAAGAGGTTGACCAAAAAATGAGAGAAATAAAAAAAAGAAATCCTTATTTAGATACAACGCGTCTTGCTGTACTAACAGCTGTAAATGTAGTGGATGAATGTAAAAAGTTACAGTTGAGATTAGAGCAAGAAATAACCGAGCGAGATAAATCAGATTTAGGTCGAAGGGAATTAAACCGATCCGAACCAAGTCGATCTGAATCAAACGAAACAAAGGGATCAAACCGTACGACAGGAGACGAATAATATGTTGAGCTTTCTTATCCTTCTACTCTTATTAATGAGTTTCTTTATAGGACGTAGACGTGGACTTATTTTGCAGCTGATTCATCTAGTTGGATTTATAGTATCCTTGTATGTGGCTTATACTTACTATCAAGAGGTCGCATCCTATATCCAGCTATGGATTCCATATCCTCAATTTTCACAAGACAGCACTGTAGGAATGATTATTAATTCCTTTAATGGCGAGAGCGTGTATTACTCTGGGATTGCTTTTGCTATTCTATTCTTTGGAACAAAAATTCTACTTCATATTGTAGGGTCAATGCTAGATTTTGTAGCACATCTACCAATCTTAAGATCAATTAATCGTTTACTAGGAAGCATTTTTTGTTTTGTAGAAACCTACTTAATTCTATTTATTCTGCTGTATGTGGCGGCATTGCTGCCGGTTGATTTGGTACAAGATCAATTGCAGCGCTCGATTGTTGCTCAAACAATGATGAATTACACGCCGTTTTTATCTGATTGGATCCGTGACTTATGGATTCGAAATGATTTAGGGGCATAAAACGAAGAGGTCTGACCGAAATGGTTAGACCTTTTTCTATGATTGCTTGAATTCTTGATTTTACCTGTTAGAAATCGGTATGATGGTGAATAGGAGAAAGGAACGGTGAGTGTATTGAACAAAAAAGAGGTTATTAAAACACTGGAGACCATTGCGATTTATTTAGAAATTAAAGGGGAAAACCCGTTTAAGATATCTGCCTATAGAAAAGCAGCCCAAGCTCTTGAGACTGATGAGCGGACACTTGATGAAATTGAAGACCCTGTAAAGTTAAACGGTATTGGAAAAGGGACTGCCGAAGTCATTAACGAGCTTAAGGATACAGGAGAGTCCACATTATTAAAAGAGCTAAGTGAAGATGTCCCGGCAGGTTTAATTCCATTGCTAAAAGTTCAAGGGCTGGGCGGTAAAAAGATCGGCAAGCTCTATCAAGAGCTGGGGGTTGTAGATGCCGCCACATTAAAGCAAGCGTGTGAAGATAAAAAAGTACAAGCTTTAGCTGGGTTCGGCAAAAAGACGGAAGAGAAAATTTTGGTGGCGCTTGAAGAGGCTATGACAAGACCGGAACGACTGGCTCTTCCTTTAGTATTGCCGGTTGCTGTATGGGTTGAAGGGCAGCTTGCGCAAATGTCAGATATTGAAAAGTATTCTAGAGCCGGCAGCTTACGCAGGCTTCGCGAAACGGTGAAAGACCTTGATTTCATCATTGCAACTAATAACCCTGCTAAAGTAAGAGAGCAGTTAGTGTCACTTGAAGGAGCGGGGAAAGTGATTGCAAACGGCGACACCAAGGTCTCGTTAGAAATCGAACAAGAATTCCCGATCTCAGTTGATTTCAGATTAGTGAAGCCAGAGGAATTTGCTACGACGCTTCATCATTTTACTGGCTCAAAAAATCATAATGTGAAAATGCGTCAGCTTGCAAAAAAACGAGGCGAAAAGATTAGTGAATACGGGGTAGAAAATAGTGAAACGGGTGAAGTGAAGACATTTGAAGATGAAGAAGCTTTTTTTGCCCATTTCGGTCTAGCCTACATCCCGCCGGAAGCTAGAGAAGACCAAGGTGAGGTTGAGTATTTCGAGTCGGAGAAAGAGTATGTCGATTTAGAGCATATCCACGGAGATCTCCATATGCATACGACGTGGAGTGACGGAGCCAATTCAATTCAAGAAATGGTAAAAGCAGCTCAAGCTAGAGGGTATGATTATATTGCAATTACAGATCACTCAAAGTATTTAAAGGTGGCAAATGGGTTAACGGTAAAACGCCTTAAAGAGCAGCATGAAAAGATTCGTGAACTGAATCAGCAATACGAGGATTTTACGATTTTCACCGGTATTGAAATGGATATTCTGCCTGATGGAACGCTTGACTATGATGATTCTATTTTAGCAGAAGTAGATTTTGTGATTGCCTCGATCCACTCTTCTTTTTCACAAAAACAAGAGGTGATTATGGATCGGTTGAAAACGGCTTTAACGAATCATCATGTGGATTTAATTGCCCATCCGACCGGTAGAGTACTTGGCAGACGAAAGGGCTATGACGTTGATCTAGAAGCTCTTATTCAATTAGCAAAAGAAACGAATACGGCTCTTGAGCTGAATGCAAATCCGAACCGTCTTGATTTAGCGGCCGAATGGCTCAAAAAAGCTGCTGAAGCAGGAGTTGTTCTTTCAGTAAATACAGATGCTCATCATATAGATGGGTTAACTGATATGAAATATGGTGTGGCGCAAGCAAGAAGAGCGATGCTGAAAAAAGAACAAGTACTGAATATGTGGGGCGTAAAAGAAGTGAGGGCATTTTTAAATCGCCATGACAACTAAAGATATAAAATGGTTTTATAAAGGAGTAAATAGATGGAACGTGTATTAAGGGTATTAGAATACAACAAAATGAAGCAGCAGCTGCAAGAACATGTGGCCTCTTCTTTAGGCAAGCAGCTTGTTCATACACTTAAGCCGCATGTGGACCTAGAAGACGTTGCACGCAGCCAAAAGGAAACGTCTGAGGGGGCTACTGTTTTAAGATTAAAAGGTCACGTGCCTCTAGGTGGTATTTTTGATGTGACTGCACATGCGAAGCGAGCGCAGATTGGCGGAGCATTGGCTGCTGGTGAATTAATTGAAATTGCGAGTACCATTTACGGAGGCAGACAATTAAAGAAATTCATTGAGACGATGGTCGAAGAAGAAGAACTTGAACTGCCTCATCTTTATTATTACACACAACAAATAGAGCCTTTAACGGATGTAGAACGTGCGGTCAAACAATGCATTGATGATAATGGACATGTGCTGGATTCTGCAAGCCCGGCCCTTAGAACGATTCGACAGCAAGTAAGAAGTTATGAGTCATCGGTCAGATCGAAGCTTGAAAGTATCACACGTTCTTCTAACACTCAGAAAATGCTCTCAGATGCGATTGTAACGATTAGAAATGACCGCTTTGTTATTCCAGTAAAACAAGAGTATCGCAGTGCTTTTGGCGGGATTGTACATGATCAATCTGCTTCTGGAGCAACCCTTTTTATCGAACCGCAGGCAATTGTTACTATTAACAATCAATTGCGTGAAGCAAAAGTAAAAGAAGCACATGAGGTTGAGCGGATTTTAGCAGAGCTGTCTGCCCTCATTTCAGAGCATGCAGAGGCAATTTTAATTAATCTTGAGCAATTAGCTCAGCTTGATTTTATCTTTTCAAAAGCTCATTATGCAAAACGAATTAAAGCAACAGCCCCGCTGCTTAATGATCGTGGCTACATTCATTTGAAAAGAGCAAGACACCCGCTGCTGGCTGATGAGGAAGTTGTTCCGATTGATGTGATCCTCGGAGACGAATACCGTTCATTAATTATTACAGGACCAAATACGGGCGGTAAAACGGTCACTTTAAAAACAGTAGGACTCTTAACATTAATGGCTCAATCAGGATTGCATGTACCGGTTGACGAGGAATCTGAAGTAGCCGTATTTAAGCAAATATTTGCTGATATCGGTGATGAGCAGTCAATTGAACAAAGTTTAAGTACGTTCTCAAGTCATATGACAAATATTGTGGACATTTTAGGTAAGGTTGACTTTCAAAGCCTGGTCTTATTTGATGAGCTTGGTGCAGGGACAGATCCGACAGAAGGTGCTGCACTAGCGATTTCTATCTTAGATGATGTGTATAAAAGAGGGGCATGTGTTGTTGCGACCACCCATTACAGTGAGTTAAAAGGCTATGCATATAACCGAGAAGGGGCAATGAATGCAAGTGTTGAATTTGATGTAGAAACACTGCGACCAACTTATCGTTTACTTATAGGAGTTCCTGGCCGCAGTAATGCCTTTGCCATTTCAAGACGGCTTGGCCTTGATGAGCGCATTATCGAATCAGCGAAAGAACAAATCGATAGTGAAACGAATCAGATTGAAAATATGATTGCCTCTTTAGAGACAAGCCAAAAATCTGCTGAATCTGAATGGGCAGAGGCAAGCGAGATCAGGAAAAAAGCTGAAACATTAAGAAATGAGTTAATGGCTCAAATAGAACAATTAGAAGAACAAAAGGAACGTGTCTTAAAAGAAGCCGAAGATAAAGCGAAAGCTGCAGTTGAGTCTGCTAAAGAAGAAGCCGAATTTATTATTGGTGAACTAAGAGAAATGCAAAAAGAAGGCCTGAATGTTAAGGAGCATCAATTAATTGATGCAAAAAAACATTTAGAAGAAGCAGCACCAAAACTGACGGCAAAGCAAAAGAAAGTGAAAAAGGAAGCTGCGAGAGCGAAAGCGAAGCAGACAATTAAAGCCGGCGACGATGTTAAAGTATTAAGCTTCGGGCAAAAAGGGCATGTCATTGAACAGGTCAATGAGAAAGAATATAACGTTCAAATCGGCATTATGAAGATGAAAGTCAAAGCAGATGACTTACAGCTCTTAGATAAACCAAAACAAGTAGAGACAAAACCTCTTGCTACTGTCAGAGGCAGCGAGCATCATGTGAAACCTGAACTTGATCTTCGCGGAGAGCGGTATGAAGATGCTATGTTAAAGGTAGAAAAATATATTGATGATGCGCTATTGGCTGGTTATCATCAAGTGTCAATTATTCATGGGAAAGGGACAGGTGCTCTCAGAAAAGGAGTTAAGCAATTAGTGAGTAAGCATCCAAGAATAAAAGCAGCTCGTGACGGCGGGATGAATGAAGGCGGTCTTGGCAATACGGTGATTGAATTAAAATAGACCTTTGAAAAAACGTGCTTGTAGAGATTGAACAGGTTATAAGTAATTGACTAGAGTTAGAAACGAGTGAAGGAGAATAGGATGGAGTCTTTTTTCGAGCTTGAATTAATCAAGACTGCGGCATATTACAGTGTTTCCTTGCTAGCGCTAATCGTCTTTTTAGCTGTATTTGAAACGGTAACGAAATACAAAAACTGGGATGAAATCAAAAATGGCAACATTGCAGTGGCACTTGCAACTGGAGGAAAGATCTTTGGTGTAGCCAACATTTTTAGGCACTCCATTGAACACTCCGACTCACTTTTAATGATGCTAGGATGGGGAGTACTTGGCTTTGCGCTGTTGCTTTTTAGTTATTTTATATTTGAATTCTTAACGCCAAGCTTCAAAGTGGATGAAGAGATTGCTCGCGATAACCGTGCTGTTGGCTTTATCGCGATGGTGATTTCAATTGGTCTGTCTTATGTCATAGGAGCGAGTATTATAAGCAGAAGTTAAAGGGGAGAAGGTACGTTGGAAACGTTAATGAAAATATTGTATGTATGCTGCGGGGCGTTCATTTTAGCGGGTATCATTTACATGATGTTCTTTGCAGCTTCATAAAATAGATAAAGGCTGTGCGGATGTATTTTGCACAGTCTTTTTTATCGGATAAATAAGAACTAGGAAAAAAGTTCAGAAAATTTTAAAAAAAAGATTCAAAATTGTAAGCGATTACAATACAATAGTATTAGAGGAGAGTGGCACACAAGAAAGGAGAATGGAGAAAGGGGTAAGGAGATGACTGTTATGACGCATGAAGATAAGGTTTGGCTCAAGCACTACCCAAAGGAGATTCCTCATACGATTCCATATGAGGACAATACGCTTCATGACTACCTAAAGCAAGCTGCAAGTAAGTATGCTAGTACATCAGCATTGCATTTCCTTGGAAAAGAGTTAACGTATGAAGAGCTTTACAATCAAGCTAAACAGTTTGCAAATCAGCTTCAGTCTCTAGGCATTCAAAAAGGAGACCGTGTCGCGATTATGCTTGCAAACTGTCCCCAATCGGTTATCAGCTATTACGGGGCTTTAATGATTG
The DNA here is from genome assembly GCF_000005825.2 of Alkalihalophilus pseudofirmus OF4. GTDB lineage: Bacteria > Bacillota > Bacilli > Bacillales > Bacillaceae_D > Alkalihalophilus > Alkalihalophilus pseudofirmus. The sequence continues at coordinate 2,905,776 of NC_013791.2, read as the reverse complement.
GCGCCATTGTAGTGCAGACGAACCCTTTATATGTTGAAAGGGAACTTGAGCATCAACTGGTTGACTCAGGTGCAAAAGTAATTATTTGTCTTGATTTAGTATTTCCAAGAGTGCAGGCCGTTCGCAGTAAAACCAGCTTAGAACATGTCATCGTAACGAGCATTAAAGATTACTTACCATTTCCGAAAAATCTCTTGTATCCACTCGTGCAAAAAAAGAAAATGGGTATTAAAGTTGAAGTTGTGTACGACGATAAGACGCTTGCTTTTAAAAATTTCTTAAACCAAGGGTCTACAAAAGAGGTAAATGTAGAAGTGGATCCTACCGTTGATTTGGCGTTATTACAATACACAGGAGGTACAACCGGCCCTGCTAAAGGTGTAATGCTGACACATGCAAACCTCGTCATTAATACATCTCAATGTATGGCGTGGATGTATAAGATGCGCCCTGGCAATGAAAGAATGCTTGCAGCTTTGCCGTTCTTCCACGTGTATGGTATGACGGTCATCATGAACTTCTCAATTATGGGAGGGTTAACAACTGTTATCCTGCCGAAGTTTGAAGTGAAAGATGTACTAAAAACAATTGAAAAGCAAAAGGTTACACTATTTCCAGGTGCTCCTACCATGTATGTGGCACTCATTAATGATCCTAATATACAGGAATATGATTTATCATCAATTGAAACTTGTTTAAGCGGAGCTGCACCTCTGCCGCTTGAAGTTCAGCAAAAGTTTGAGAAGCTCTCAGGTGGTAAACTCGTAGAAGGGTATGGGTTAACTGAAACCTCTCCAGTTGCTATTTCTAATTTAATATGGGGAGAGAGGAAAACAGGAAGTATCGGTCTGCCGTGGCCGGATACCGATGCTGCAATTATTTCTGCGGAAACAGGCGAAAAAGCTGATTTTGGAGAAGTTGGTGAAATTGCCATCCGCGGTCCTCAAGTGATGAAAGGGTACTGGAACAGGCCTGAGGAAACGGCTAAAGTGTTTAAAGATGATTGGTTCTTAACCGGTGATATGGGTTATATGGATGAGGAAGGCTATTTCTACATTGTTGATCGTAAAAAAGATATGATCATTGCAGGCGGCTTTAATATTTACCCACGGGAAATTGAAGAAGTGCTTTATGAGCACGATGCGATTCAAGAAGCTGTCATTATTGGGGCTCCTGATGAGTATCGCGGGGAAACCGTCAAAGCATTTATTGTATTAAAGCAAGGGAAATCTGTAACAGAAGAAGAGCTTGATCAATATTGCCGCAAGCATTTAGCTGCCTTTAAAGTACCGAGGCTGTATGAATTTAGAGAAGAACTGCCCAAAACACTTGTTGGTAAAATCCTAAGACGTGTCTTAGTTGAAGAAGAAAACAAAAAGCATGAAGCCAAAAAAGCAAGCAGTGAATAGTGTGAAGAGTGAAACTGTCCGACTTTCGGGCAGTTTTTTTTATGTGAGTAAGTAAAAAAAAGACAAATTCCGACTAGATCGCAGGAAAATTTTAAAAAATCACAAAAATCTATTTAAAATTGAATCATTATTCATTACAATGTAGAAGAGAGAGAGGAAACGTTTATAAGGAAAGGGAGCGATGAGGAGGCCAATTAATGTCGACAGTAACTGAACATGCATGGGTTGGACGTTATCACAAGGAAATTCCAGCAAGTATCGAATATCCTAATGTTTCACTACACGAATTAGTTGAGCAAGCTGCACATAAATATCCGAACAATACGGCGTTAGAGTTTATGGGGAAGTCGCTTACATACAGTCAATTTGACTTAGAAGTAAGAAGGCTCGCCAACCACCTTCAGTCCTTAGGGCTTAAAAAAGGTGAACGCGTAGCGATTATGCTGCCTAACTGCCCGCAAGGAGTCATTGCTTATTTTGCAACATTACTAGCCGGAGGAGTAGTTGTTCAAACGAATCCGCTGTATGTAGAGCGAGAATTAGAACATCAGCTGTCTGATTCAGGCGCCAAAATTATCTTATGTTTGGACTTGTTATATCCTCGGGTAATGAAGGTGAAAAATGCAACGTCAGTCGAACATATTATTGTAACCGCTATCAAAGACTACTTGCCATTTCCGAAGAATTTGATTTATCCTTTTATCCAAAAAAAGAACACAAAGATGACGGTCAATGTAGAATATTCTTCTACTATTCATCCGTTTCTGCCGTTTGTTAAGGAAGGATCTGACAAGCGTCCTGATGTAGAAGTAGACCCTATAGAGGACCTAGCCTTGCTGCAATACACAGGAGGAACAACGGGCCTTGCAAAAGGAGTTATGCTGACTCACCGTAATCTTGTTGCGAATACGATTCAATGCCGCCATTGGATGTACAAAATGAAAGAGGGCCAGGAGCGTACGTTAGCTGTGCTGCCATTCTTCCATGTATACGGTATGACTGTATCAATGAATTTGACGCTGATGAACGGGAATGCACTTCATATTGTGCCGAAGTTTGATCCAAAAGAAGTCTTAAAAATTATTAATAAAAAGCGCATTACAATCTTTCCAGGTGCGCCGACGATGTATATAGGCTTAATTAATCATCCTGATGTCAAGAAGTATGACCTTTCGTCGATTGAGGCGTGTATTAGCGGCTCTGCTTCATTGCCGCAAGAAGTTCAACAGAAGTTTGAAGAGCTGACAGGCGGACGGCTTGTTGAAGGATATGGTCTGACTGAAGCATCACCGGTAACACATTGTAACTTATTATGGGGGGACCATCGTCAAGCAAGTATCGGTCTGCCGTGGCCGGATACAGAAGCTGTCATTCTCTCAATGGAGACAGGAGAACCTGTGGAGCAAGGAGAAGTAGGGGAGCTTGCCGTTCGAGGCCCGCAAATTATGAAAGGGTATTGGAACCGCCCTGAGGCTACTCAAGCAACGATGCAAGATGATTGGCTTCTAACGGGTGATATGGGATACATGGATGAGGAAGGCTATTTTTATATCGTTGATCGTAAAAAGGATATGATTATTGCTGGTGGTTTTAACATTTATCCTAGAGAAATTGAAGAAGTGTTATATAACCATGAGGATATTCAAGAAGCAGTAGCTATTGGTGTACCGGATGAATACCGCGGGGAAACCGTGAAGGTATTTGTCGTCCTTAAAGAAGGCAAGCAGCTTACTGAAAAAGAGTTAAATCAATACTGCCGTAAACATCTGGCTGCTTATAAAGTACCAAGGTTATATGAGTTCCGTGAAGAGCTCCCAAAAACAATTGTAGGTAAAATTTTAAAGCGAGTACTTATCGAGGAAGAAAAAGAGAAAACCGCTGCATTGAATCAAGAAAAATCTAGTTGATGACCATTCAATTATGAAAATGGTGGATTGACAGTCTTGGTTTTTTCCACTAGAATAAGAGATATGAATGAATACTCATTCATTTTAAAGGAGCGACAAAAGTGGGAAAGAAAAAAGGACCAAAATACAACCAGATTATCGATGCAGCTGTAACGGTTATTGCTAAGCACGGTTATCATCAGGCACAAGTAGCGAAGATCGCCAGAGAGGCAGGAGTTGCGGATGGAACGATCTATCTTTATTTCAAAAATAAAGAAGACATTTTGACCTCTTTATTTGAAGAGAAGATGGGACGTTTTGTAGAGACCATTCGAACAAAGATTGAGTCTTGCCAAACCGTGGATGAAAAATTCCTCCTTCTAATGACCACGCACTTTGAACAATTAGAAGCAGATAAGCAGCTCGCTATCGTCACACAACTAGAGCTTAGACAATCAAATACGGACCTTAGACTAAAAATTAATGATATCTTAAAAGGGTATTTAACCTTGATGGACGAATTAATTACTGAAGGGAAAGAAAGCGGTTATTTTGACCCTGAGTTAGACAATCGCCTAGCGCGTCAAATGATTTTCGGCACGTTAGATGAAGTAGTTACAAATTGGGTTATGAAAGACTGCAAGTATGACCTGAGTGCTCTAGCAAAACCCTTACACCAAATGCTTTTGGGAGGTTTTTGTAAAAGGTAGATAAGAATGGAGTGGAAGGAATGGATTATATCAAGCTTTGTGTTAGCGAACATATTGCGACCATAACGTTAGCTCGTCCGCCGGCAAATGCCTTGTCACGCGGCGTTCTATCGGAACTTGATGAAGCCTTTACTCAAATTGAACAGAATAATGATGTTCATGTTGTCCTCTTATGCGGCGAAGGAAGATTCTTTGCCGCAGGAGCTGACATCAAAGAGTTCACAGAGGTAGAGGATGGTGCAGCTTTCACCAAACTAGCCCTGCAAGGTCAAGTTCTATTTGATCGTATTGAAGCATTTAAAAAACCTGTTATTGCAGCTATTCATGGTGCAGCACTTGGCGGAGGATTAGAACTTGCTATGGCTTGCCATATTCGTCTGGCAACAGAAGATGCAAAACTTGGTCTTCCAGAATTGCAGCTTGGATTAATTCCAGGATTTGCAGGAAGCCAGCGATTGCCGCAGTATGTTGGCCGTGCTAAAGCGACCGAAATGCTTTTGACTAGTGATCCGATTACAGGGTCTGAGGCAAAAACATTAGGTCTTGTTAATTCGACTCATTCTGAGCAAGCGCTCATTGAAGATGCAATGGCGTTAGCGAAAAAGATTGCCAAGAAAAGCACAGTCACAACACGTTTAACTTTAGAGCTGCTGCAATTTGGCATTGATGAGCAGTACAAAGCTGGAGCGAAGCGAGAAGCTGAACTTTTTGGACTTGCATTTGATTCAGAGGATGGAAAAGAAGGCATACAAGCCTTTATTGAAAAGCGAGCACCTAAATTCCAAAATAAATAGTTTACTAATTCTAGGAGGGAATAAAGCATGAACATTTTCGTCTTAATGAAACGTACTTTTGACACTGAGGAAAAAATTGCGATCTCAAACGGTCGAATTGATGAAGGTGGAGCAGAATTTATTATTAATCCATACGATGAATATGCCATTGAAGAAGCGATTGTACTCCGTGATGAACATGGCGGAGAAGTAACGGTTGTAACAGTTGGTGAAGAAGAAGCAGAAAAAGAACTACGTACTGCTTTAGCAATGGGTGCAGACAAAGCTGTATTGCTTGATAGCGAAGATGTAGATGAATTGGATCAATTTACAACAGCTTCAATGCTTGCTGCTTACTTAAAAGAGCAAGAGTATGACATTATCTTAGGCGGAAATGTAGCGGTTGACGGAGGAAGCGGACAAGTTGGTCCTCGTGTAGCTGAACTATTAGAAATCCCGCAAGTGACAACGATTACAAACCTTGAAGTGGCGGACGGAGCAGCAACGATTGTTCGTGATGTTGAAGGAGACGAAGAAACAGTAGAAGTATCTCTTCCTGTGCTTGTAACTGCTCAACAAGGTTTAAATGAGCCACGTTACCCATCACTTCCTGGTATTATGAAAGCGAAGAAAAAGCCATTAGAAACACTTGATTTAGATGATCTTGACTTGGATGAAGATGATGTAGAAGCAAAAACAACGACACTTGAAATCTTCTTACCACCAGAAAAGCAAGCAGGAAAACTATTAGAAGGCGACCCGCAAGCGCAAGTAAAAGAGCTCGTATCACTTCTAAAATCTGAAGCAAAAGTCATTTAATTGGAGGGATTATCATGGCAAAGAAAGTACTTGTAATCGGAGAAGTTCGTGACGGAGAATTACGTAATGTATCATATGAAGCAGTTGCTGCCGGAAAAGAAGTGGCAGATGGCGGAGAAGTAGTAGGGGTTCTTTTAGGAGAAGATGTAAGCGGTTTAGCTGAAAGTCTTATCCACTACGGTGCAGATCGTGTAATCGTTGTGAACCATGCTGATCTTAAAACATACACAACAGATGCTTATCAACAGGCATTATTGCAAGTTCTTGATGTAGAGAATCCAGAGGGAGTTCTTCTTGGACACACTTCATTAGGTAAAGATGTTTCACCGCGTCTTGCAATGAAATTAAATGCGGGTCTGATCTCTGATGCGATCTCTGTTGAGATGGACGGAGGAGATGCGGTATTCACGCGTCCAATCTATTCTGGTAAAGCATTTGAGAAAAAGAAAGTAAATGAGGGCGTTGTTTTTGCAACGATCCGTCCAAATAACATTCCGCCGCTTGAAAAAGATGAGTCAAGAAGCGGAGATGTGTCGAACTTAACAGTAGATATTAAAGATCTACGCACAGTCATTAAAGATGTGGTTCGTAAAGCAACAGGCGGTGTTGATCTTTCTGAAGCAAAAGTAATCGTAGCTGGCGGCCGTGGAGTAAAAGGGAAAGAAGGCTTTGAGCCGCTTCAAGAATTAGCAGACCTACTAGGCGGTGCGGTTGGAGCGTCTCGTGGGGCGTGTGATGCAGACTATTGCGATTACTCACTGCAAATTGGTCAAACGGGTAAAGTCGTGACCCCAGACTTATATATTGCGGTTGGCCTTTCAGGTGCGATTCAGCATTTAGCTGGTATGTCTAACTCTAAGGTCATTGTAGCAATTAACAAAGACCCAGAAGCTCCTATTTTTGAAGTAGCTGATTACGGTATAGTCGGCGATCTATTTGAAATTCTTCCAATCCTGACAGAAGAGCTTAAAAGCACATTAGTTTCTAACTAATGACCCTTTAAGAAAGTCCATGGACGCATGGGCTTTCTTTTTTTATCACCTAGATTATAGCGGGGCATGTTTTAAAATTATTCATTCGGTTATTTTAATACTAGGCAGGGGATAATAATTGCGAGCAACTTATTCGCCAATTTAATACGTCAAATGGTATAATCAGACTGTAAATTAATTTGTTGAGAATTAAAGGAGGCTTTTTTGATGGCTATCGTAAACGTAACAGATCAAACATTCGCAAGTGAAACAAGTGAGGGAGTCGTTCTTGCAGACTTTTGGGCACCTTGGTGTGGACCTTGTAAAATGATTGCACCTGTTCTTGAAGAATTAGATACAGAGATGGGCGATAAAGTAAAGATCGCTAAGTTAGATGTAGATGAGAACCAAGAAACAGCTGGTAAATACAGCGTCATGAGTATCCCTACTCTTCTTGTTTTTAAAGATGGAGATGTAGTAGATCAAGTTGTTGGGTTCCAGCCGAAGGAAGCATTAGCTGAACTTCTAAACAAACACCTATAATTCATTATGAAATCGCGCTCTCAAAAGAGAGCGCGATTTTTTGCTGTGCTTGCTGCTTCATACTTGATATTTTTTTAGATGTCGCTAACAATAGAGTGAGAGAACATATGTTTAGATCTTGCAGCCAATAGGTTAGAGCTATCGGGTTTACAGCAAAAAGTTTCGCTGTAATGGAGAGGGGGAGACATGTAAGTGAATCAGAAAGATGGAAATTACCTGAAGGAAAAGCTAGCGGTCTTGCCTGATCAGCCTGGCTGTTATTTAATGAAAGATCGTCAAGGAACCATTATCTATGTAGGAAAAGCAAAGGTTTTGAAAAATCGAGTGCGATCTTATTTTACTGGTTCTCATGATGCGAAAACACAACGGCTTGTTAGTGAGATTGTGGACTTTGAATATATTATGACCTCATCAAATATCGAGGCACTGATTCTCGAGATGAACTTAATAAAAAAACATGACCCAAAATACAATGTCATGTTAAAAGATGATAAATCGTATCCGTATTTAAAGATTACGAGTGAAGAGCATCCGCGGTTGATTACAACAAGAAACATAAAAAAAGACGGCGGGAAGTATTTTGGTCCTTATCCTAATGCAGGAGCGGCTAACGAGACGAAAAAGTTATTAGACCGCTTATATCCATTGCGTAAATGCAGAACGATGCCCGATAAAGTGTGTTTATATTATCATATCGGTCAATGTTTAGCGCCGTGTGTTTATGAGGTCACAAAAGAGCAAAACCAAGAGATGGTTCAAGAAATCACTAAATTTTTGCGTTCAGGTCATGATGAGATTAAAGAAGATCTTACTGAGAAGATGATGAAAGCCTCAGAAGAGTTGAATTTTGAGCGGGCCAAAGAATTAAGAGATCTATTGCAGCATATGGACCAAGTCAGAGAAAAGCAAAAGATGACCATTAATGATCATATTAATCGAGATGTATTTGGCTTTGCTTATGATAAAGGCTGGATGTGCGTGCAGGTGTTCTTTATACGTCAAGGAAAGCTGATCGAGCGTGATGTGTCGATTTTTCCATTTTATAAAGAAGCCAAGGATGATCTGCTTACATTTGTAGGGCAGTTTTATCTTCAAAAAGATCATATTAAGCCAGCGGAAATACTCCTTCCAGAAGAGGTGGATAGGGAGTTGGTGGAACAGTTATTAGAAGTTAAGACCGCACATCCTAAACGAGGAAAGAAAAAGGAATTACTTGATTTAGCCAATCAGAATGCATCCTTTGCATTAAAAGAAAAGTTTTCCCTTATTGAACGGGATGAAGATCGAACAATTAAAGCAGTAGAACGATTAGGAGAAGCGATGGGGATTGCAACTCCTTATCGCATAGAAGCCTTTGATAACTCAAACATTCAAGGAACAGATCCTGTCTCCGCAATGGTGACCTTTTTAGATGGGAAACCAAGCCGCAAAGATTACCGGAAATACAAGATCAAGACAGTGACAGGTCCAGATGATTACGGTTCAATGCGCGAGGTTGTAAAAAGGCGCTATGTGAGGCTGCTGCAAGAAGAAAGACCGCTGCCTGATTTAATTGTCATTGATGGAGGAAAAGGCCAGATTGCTGCTGCGCAAGAAGTAATCGAAGATGAATTAGGGCTCTTCATACCGGTTTGCGGACTTGCTAAAGATGAAAAGCACCGTACCTCACAATTATTAATGGGCGACCCTCCGGTAGTCATTCCGTTAAAAAGAGACAGCCATGAATTTTATTTACTTCAAAGAATACAAGATGAGGTTCACCGGTTTGCGATTACCTTTCACAGACAAACGAGGTCAAAAACCTTCTTTCAATCTGTGCTTGATGAGATCCCTGGTGTAGGAGAGAAACGAAAACGCCAGCTGCTCAAGCATTTTGGGTCCGTGAGAAAAATGAAGGAAGCGACGATTGAAGAATTAGCAGTAGAAGGGGTGCCAAAGAACGTAGCAGAAGCTATATATGAAAAGCTGCATGAGAAAGATTAAATTTCTTGTTGCAACATACGTAATCCTCTGCTAGAATGAAAACCAATTAAATATGCCGCACTTCAAAAGAATGAAGTGATGGTAGAGGAGCGAAAACCATTAGTAAACCAGTTGAGAGCGATGAGGTTCTAAGACACTGGTTAAAAGGGGAATTCGCCGAAGTTTGTATAGAGCTCATAGCTATGCATGCTGGACTTATCTCGAACAGAGATAAGGCTGTCACTTGACTATACCCAATAGTCTTGTGGAGAACTATCTCACGTGAGAAAGGGAGTAGTGTGGTACCTGTACGGTATGACAAGCAACGGTGAGGGGTTTTCCTTATTGTTGCTTTTTTTGTACGCAAAAAAGGTATAACACATCCAGTCGATCAAAAGTATCGCGCGTGAAGAGATTGAAAGGATGAGGCGAAATGGCAAGAATTGTACAAAAATATGGCGGAACTTCAGTTGGTTCTGTAGAAAAAATTGAAAATGTCGCAGACCGTGTTACACGAGCAGCGGAGGCAGGGAGTGAGCTGATTGTTGTTGTTTCAGCGATGGGAAAGTCAACGGATCAGCTAGTCGGTTTAGCAAATGATATTACGGAGCATCCAAGTAAAAGAGAAATGGATATGCTTTTATCCACAGGAGAACAGGTCACGATCTCCTTACTTACAATGGCTCTCTTAAAGCGCGGGGTAGAAGCCGTATCTTATACAGGCGGTCAGGCAGGAATTTTAACAGAAGCAACTCATGGAAATGCAAGAATAAAAGAAATTGATTCTGAACGTTTAACGAATCAGCTTGAAGCAGGAAAAGTACTAGTTGTAGCAGGGTTTCAAGGTGTAACAGAAGATGGCAGCATTACAACGCTCGGAAGAGGCGGTTCAGATACAACAGCGGTTGCGTTAGCTGCAGCTGTAGGGGCCGATCGTTGCGAGATTTATACAGATGTAACCGGAGTATTCACGACGGACCCACGTTATGTGAAGAAGGCACGTAAACTGCAGGCGGTATCCTACGATGAAATGTTAGAAATGGCAAACTTGGGGGCAGGCGTACTTCATCCAAGAGCGGTAGAGTTTGCGAAAAATTATGAAGTTCCATTAATGGTTGCATCAAGCATGGTAGAAGAAACGGGAACAATGATTGAGGAGGAAGTTACAGTGGAGAAAAATTTAATTGTAAGAGGGATTGCATTTGAGAATGACGTCACAAAAGTAACGGTTGCAGGCCTGCCAAACCGTATGGATACCCTGCCAAAACTATTTTCGATTTTATCTAGCAACGGAGTAAATGTAGATATTATTATTCAGAACCAATATGACGAAGATCATGTTAATATCTCATTTTCTATTACTCAATGCTCACTGAAAGAAACGGTAGCATGCTTAGAGCAAGCAAAGAATGAACTCGAATTTGAACACTTATATCATGAAGAAGATCTAGCGAAAGTATCAATTGTAGGGTCAGGCATGATTTCAAATCCTGGTGTTGCTGCTACAATGTTTGAGGCTCTAGCTAAAAATGAAATATTTATTAAGATGGTCAGCACATCTGAAATTAAAGTGTCAGCTGTTGTTTCTGAAGATGATATGGTGATGGCAGTTGAGGTCTTACATGATGCGTTTAAATTAGATGAAGTACATGAGGAACAAGCGGCACAATTAGTATAAAGGAAAAGCGATGCACATGTGCATCGCTTTTTTTAGGCTTCAATCGCATCATGCAAATCCGACTCTACTTGAATGTGAATGATTCCTTTTTTCTTTGTCTGAGTAGCAGCTGTATAAGAGGACAGCCATGTTTCTACTTGCTGCGCAAGAAATCCAGCCTCTAATTGATAACAGCGATCATCTTTTTTATCCATCCATTCGCCGCGCAGTTCAAATAACCGCTCTTGCTTTTTTTCTTTTACTAATGACAGGGTACCCCAATTTGCTTTTTCAAAAAAATCGATGGTTTCCTCGATTGTATGTAACGGGTACTTGCGAGCAAGGGCTTTTCCAACCCAGTACAAAATAGAGTCATGCTCTTGCCCGAAGACCTCCTTTAAAATATCATTTCTAAGTAAATCGTAACCGAATGTCTCATCTCTAGATTCCATGTAGAAAAACACCTCTCCTCTTCTTATATTATAAAAGGTCTCTTTCTAGCTGTCCAAATGAATATAGAAGGAATCTCAGAAGTATTGGGAGGTAATCGTAGGGAAAGATAAGGAAAAGTGCTTACTTTTTTCCTAGCGCTTATAGTTTCTCCTATACAGAAATGGTATACTTAAGCGCGAATGAATACGGAGGTACTACGCGATGAAATTAGGGTTAAGTCAATTTCTTTCCCCCTTTAGGGTTATTATCATTTCTTATATCGTAGCAATGATTGTCTTTAGTATCCTTCTTTATCTACCTATCTCACATAAAGAAGGAGTCGACCTTACATTCTCTGAAGCGTTATTTACGTCTGTAAGTGCGGTAAGTGTGACTGGGTTAACGGTGGTAAATGTGTCAGAGACGTATAGTTATATCGGTGTATTTTTTCTTGCATTGGCTATTCAGCTTGGCGGAATTGGCATTATGACACTTGGCACATTTGTATGGATGCTTTTCGGAAAGAAAATCAATTTATCTCAGCGAATGCTGATTATGGTCGATCAAAACCAAAATAAGTTTTCAGGCCTTGTGAATTTGATGAGAGGTATTCTTTTTGTAGCTTTAATCATCGAGTTAATTGGGGCATTGATTCTGGGTACATATTATATACGCTATTTTGATACGGTTGGCGAAGCCTTCTATCAAGGTGCATTTGCTTCATTAAGTGCATTTACAAATGCGGGGTTTGATGTCACAGGGCAATCGTTAATTCCTTTTGCGAACGATTATTATGTTCAGCTTGTTGTGATCCTGCTGATTTTTGCAGGAGCGATTGGATTCCCTGTGTTAATGGAACTGAAGGAGTATTTCTCTAAAGATAACCCTCATTTTAAATTCAGCTTGTTTACGAAGATTACAACGACTACTTATTTTGCTGTTTTTATTATTGGGGTTATTGGAATTTGGGCGCTTGAAACGGGATCATATTATGTAGGTCTTGAGTGGCACCAGCAGTTATTTTATTCTATTTTTAACTCAGCCACTACTAGAAGCGGCGGACTTGCGACAATGGATGTGTCAGAATTAAACATGGCGACTTTATTATTCATGTCAGCACTCATGATTATAGGGGCCAGCCCATCAAGTGTGGGCGGGGGAATTCGAACGACCACCATCGCGGTCATGTTTTTGACGATCAAAAGCTTTGCTTTAGGTAAAGATGACGTTAAAGTATTTGGACGGGAAATCCACCCTGAGGATCGTCAAAAAGCTTTTATCGTGCTGTCAGTATTTCTTGTGATGTTGTTTGCAGCAGTTACCTTAATCGTGGCATTTGAATCACAAAATGATATTACGCTCTTGGCCATTATTTTCGAGACAGCCTCTGCGTTCGGAACATGCGGATTGTCAATGGGGATTACACCTGATTTATCGTTGCCTAGTCAGTTTGTATTAATGGTATTAATGTTTATTGGGCGGGTTGGACTAATCGCCTTCTTATTCTCTATTAGACGAAGAGAAACGAAGAGTCATTTTAAATATCCAACTGAGCGGATTATTATTGGTTAAAGAACAAAAAGTCCTGTTTTATCCTGAGAAATTCAGGGTAAACAGGATTTTTTTTATAATTTTTTTCAGAAGATTGAGTTAGAGCCATTAAAATTAACAGACTATTTTCTACAAAAAGTGCGAAATACCAAGGGTTTCTTGCCCAGTAAGGGTTACAAAGCGCGAAAAACTTTGTATAAAAGACTTGTATACGTTTTCTTGACGAGGCAAACTGATGGGAGTACAATTAATTTGTCGGATTTTTTTCACAGAAACTTTACGTAAGTTTCACAAATTTCGTTTAATTTCCATATCACGTTGTTTTCACAGTGGGGAGGTACACGTTATACGGAAAAAGAGAGAATGTACACAGGATTTTTGTATGGGTAGTCAAAAAACAATTGTGGGGGGACAAAGGTATGGCCGGTAATCGAGAGTTTTTTAATCGTAAGTTGCATTCTTTACTAGGCGTAATTCCAGTTGGATTATTCTTAGTACAACACTTAGTAGTCAATCATTTTGCTACAAGAGGAGCTAGTTCATTTAACCAAGCATCACATTTCATGGAAAGCTTACCTTTCCGTTATGCGCTTGAGATCTTCATTATTTTTATTCCACTATTATACCACGCTATCTATGGTATCTATATTGCATTCCAAGCTAGAAATAACACGGCACGTTATGGTTTCTTCCGTAACTGGATGTTCCGTTTACAACGTACGTCAGGTATTTTCTTATTAATTTTCATTGCATGGCATGTTTGGGAAACTCGTATCGCAGCTGCATTTGGTGCAGAGGTTAACTACAATATGATGGCCGATATTTTAAGCAGTCCATTTATGCTTGCTTTTTATATTTTAGGTGTCGTTGCTGCTACGTTCCACTTTGCTAATGGTTTATGGTCATTTGCAGTATCTTGGGGACTTACAGTTACACCACGTTCACAGCAAATTGCAACATATGTAACGATCGGTATTTTCGTCGCATTAACGTTTGTTGGGATTCGCGCAATCCTCGCATTCATTAATCCAGACTTAGCAAACATTTAAGGAGTGGATCAGGATGAGTAAAGGCAGAGTTATTGTTGTCGGAGGCGGACTAGCTGGTCTGATGGCAGCAATTAAAGTAGCAGAAAAAGGGGTACCTGTTGATTTATTTTCATTGGTACCGGTAAAACGTTCTCACTCTGTGTGTGCACAGGGCGGAATTAATGGTGCGGTAAATACAAAAGGTGAAGGGGATTCTCCTTGGGAGCACTTTGATGATACGGTATACGGAGGAGACTTCTTAGCAAACCAGCCTCCTGTAAAAGCAATGACAGAAGCAGCACCAGGAATTATTCACTTAATGGACCGTATGGGAGTTATGTTTAACCGTACTCCAGAAGGTCTTCTTGACTTCCGTCGCTTTGGTGGAACTCAGCATCACCGTACAGCATTTGCAGGTGCTACAACAGGACAGCAATTACTGTATGCACTAGATGAGCAGGTTCGCCGTCATGAGACAAGCGGTCTTGTTACAAAGTATGAAGGATGGGAGTTCTTATCAGCTATCGTTGATGATGAAGGTACCTGTCGTGGAATTACAGCACAAGATCTGAAGTCTTCTGAAATTAAGAGCTTCCCAGCTGATGCTGTAATCATGGCAACAGGCGGCCCTGGAATTATCTTTGGTAAGTCAACAAACTCAGTAATCAACACTGGTTTTGCTGCTGCGAAACTTTATCAACAAGGTGTTCATTATGCAAACGGTGAATTCATTCAAATCCACCCTACAGCAATCCCAGGTGATGATAAGCTTCGCCTAATGAGTGAGTCAGCACGTGGTGAAGGTGGACGAGTATGGACGTATAAAGATGGTAAGCCGTGGTACTTCCTAGAAGAAAAATACCCTGCATACGGAAACCTTGTACCGCGTGATATCGCAACGCGTGAAATCTTTGACGTTTGTGTTGAGCAAAAGCTTGGTATTAACGGAGAAAACATGGTATACCTTGACTTATCTCATAAAGATCCTAAAGAGCTTGATATTAAGCTTGGCGGTATCATCGAGATTTATGAGAAGTTCATGGGGGATGACCCACGTAAAGTACCAATGAAGATCTTCCCTGCTGTTCACTATTCAATGGGTGGAATGTGGATCGATTACGATCAAATGACAAACATCCCTGGTCTATTTGCTGCAGGTGAGTGTGATTACTCTCAGCATGGTGGAAACCGCTTAGGAGCAAACTCACTGCTTTCTGCGATCTACGGTGGAATGGTTGCTGGTCCTAAAGCTATTGAATACATGAACGGACTAGAGAAGTCTGCAGAAGCTATGTCTTCATCATTATTTG
The DNA here is from genome assembly GCF_000005825.2 of Alkalihalophilus pseudofirmus OF4. GTDB lineage: Bacteria > Bacillota > Bacilli > Bacillales > Bacillaceae_D > Alkalihalophilus > Alkalihalophilus pseudofirmus. The sequence goes on along the minus strand of NC_013791.2, from coordinate 2,890,725 downwards.
ATAATGAAGTGAAGAAAGAGCAAGAAACATTTGATAACATCATGAAAATGGATGGTAAAGAGAATGCTTACATCCTTCACAAAGAGCTTGGTGAGTGGATGACAGATAACGTAACAGTAGTACGTTACAACGAAAAGCTTCTTAAAACAGATGAAAAGATTCAAGAGTTGATGGAACGTTACAAAAATATCAACATTAATGATACGGCTAAATGGAGTAATCAAGGTGCATCCTTCACACGCCAGCTTGATGGTATGTTAAGCCTTGCACGTGTAATTACTCTTGGTGCTTACAATCGTAACGAGAGTCGCGGAGCACACTATAAGCCTGAATTCCCTGAGCGTAATGATGAAGACTTCTTAAAAACAACAAAGGCTACGTTCAACCCAGCGAAGAACGCACCAGACTTTACGTATGAAGAAGTTGATACATCACTCATCAAACCTCGTAAACGTGACTACTCACAAAAGAAGCAAGGAGCTGTTAAATCATGAGTGAAAAAACAATTAAATTCCAAGTGACTCGTCAAGATGACCCAAACAGCAGTTCTTATGTGGAAGAGTTTGAGGTACCATATCGTCCAAATATGAACGTTATCTCAGCGTTAATGGAGTTCCGTCGTAACCCAGTTACTACAAAAGGGGAAACAACAACTCCAATCGCATGGGATATGAACTGTCTAGAAGAGGTATGCGGAGCGTGTTCAATGGTGATTAACGGGAAGCCCCGTCAATCATGTACGGCACTAGTGGATCAGCTTGAGCAGCCAATTCGCCTTGAGCCAATGAAAACATTCCCTGTTGTACGTGACTTAATGGTTGACCGCAGCAGAATGTTTGATTCATTGAAGAAAGTAAAAGCATGGATTCCAATTGACGGAACATACGATTTAGGGCCAGGGCCACGTATGGCAGAAACAAAGCGTCAATGGGCTTATGAACTTTCTAAATGTATGACTTGTGGGGTTTGCTTAGAAGCATGTCCGAATGTAAACAGCAAATCTGAATTTATCGGACCTGCGCCGTTATCTCAAGTTCGTTTATTCAATGCTCACCCAACTGGTGAAATGAATAAAGCAGAACGTTTAGAGACTATTATGGGTGATGGCGGACTTGCTAATTGCGGTAACTCACAAAACTGTGTACAAGCTTGTCCAAAAGGGATTCCTCTTACGACATCCATTGCGGACCTAAACCGTCAAACAACATTACAATCATTTAAGAACTTCTTTGGTGGACAATAAGAATTATTCTTAATCGGTTCATGATTGAAATTTAACACTCACCCTTTTATTGAGCTATTACCCGTAAGTAGGTACATAGGTCAATAGAGGGTGAGTTTTTTTAATAGACTACTTGAAGTGAGGGACTAACATGAGACTGCCAGCGTATATTACTGATTTTGATAAATGGAAAAAAGGGTTCACTTTCTCAAGCGAGGTTCGTGTGAGATTTTCAGAAACAGATGCTTTCGGGCATGTGAACAACAAAAATGCCCTTGTTTATTTTGAAGATGCAAGGCTTGAATATTTCAGCTCGTTAGGGTTAATGCAAAAATGGGCCAATGCCGATTTTGAGACGATGATCGTAGCAGCTGACCTTCAATGCGACTATGTAAGACAAATTAAATTCAACGAGCAGCTAAGAGTATATGTAAAAGTAGAAAAATTAGGAAGTTCATCAATGGATCTTCACTATCTTGTTCTTAATCAAGATCAAGAGGTGTGCTTAACAGGAAGAGGAGCCATTGTCCAGATAGGTAAGGAAAGCGGCAAAGCAGTACCTTGGAATGAAGAAATGCGTCAAGCCCTCAAAGGAGAAATGGTTTGTTCATAAGCAATGGTAAAAGTGTGGTTACAGAGGCTTTATAATTAGTAAAAGTCAGCTTACTTCCAAATTAGGAGGTAAGCTGACCGAGAAGGCTGTCATATGATGTTTGTGCACCTGCTGCGTTTAATGCTGTTTAGATTTCGATTTCACCTAATCTGATCAGTTCAATAACAGCTTGAGAGCGCCCCTTAACCCCCAACTTTTGCATTGTATTAGAAATGTGATTTCGTACTGTTTTCTCACTTATGAAAAGTTCTTGTGCAATTTCTCTCGTTGTTTTATCTTGTACAAGTAGTTCGAACACTTCTCGTTCCCTTTTCGTAAGTAATGGTTTAGGTCCGAATTCTGCTCCTTTCAATGAGTTCACTCCTTCTTGCTCGGGCTAAGAGCGAATTTGGGTAACTCAATCCCACTGTTGAAGGGCTTTAGTCTTGATAGTATATGTAAAGAACATCTAACATGTGAGCATAATCTCTAAATAAATAAAGCATTATACGAATGACTATATTTATTGACGGTGATTTACTCCTTAGATAAGATGGTATATAGAATGTATGCAAAAGAGGGCAGTTCATGAATGGAACTTATCGAATCGAGAAAGTAGTTAATAATAATGTGGTAATCGCACAAAGTCCTGAGCTTAATGAAGTGATTCTTATTGGCAAAGGGATTGGCTTTGGCCGAAAAAAAGGACAGCACATACAAGCCGATGCAATTGATAAATTATTTGTGTTAAAAGACAAAGAAGAACAAAAGCAATACAGGGAGCTCCTAAGTGATCTAGATGAAGCATTAATCGTTCATATCAATGAGATTATCCGCATGATTCAAAGAGAGCTGCCTAAGCCTCTTTATGAACGGATTCATCTTGCTTTAACGGATCATATTCAATTTGCAATAAGAAGGCTGGAGCAGGGGATCGAAATTTCTAATCCATTTTTAACTGAAACAGAAATGATGTTTCCAAACGAGTTTCACCTTGCTAGAAAAGCGGTAGATTACTTAAACGCTCACTTGACTGTCGAACTGCCAGAAGCTGAAATTGGATTTGTCGCGTTGCATATTTATAGTGCCTCATCTAATCAGCCATTATCTGAGATGAATGAACATCCTCAGCTCATTTCAGAGCTTGTAGAAATTATTATGGAAAAAGGCAATGTCAGTTTGAATAGGCGCTCAGTTGAGTATATGCGTTTAGTTAGTTTTTTGTGCGAACTGATTGATCGTTTTCAATCAACTGACATAGTCAACTATTCTCCCAAGCTATCAGATGTGTTGAAAGAAGAATTTGAGTTGTGCTATACTGTGTCTAGTGAGTTAATTAACGTTTTAAATCAACGTTTTAACACACATTACAAGGCAGAACAGCTGCCGGAAGTTGTGTTTTACTTACAACGATTTATTAAATAAATAATATGTTGTCTTATAAAATAAATAATATGTTGCACTTAGTTACGTGTTACTGACAAGATCAGGCATGAGTATGGAAGTGTATATGAGGTTTAAATGGGGTACGATACAAGTGTAGTCCATGTTATCATCATGTGCGTTTCTTTACTGATGCCTGTTTTTTGTAGGATTCCCTTTAAAACGTTTTCATGCAGATGTAAATTGCATAGTTAACGTTAGGAGGATGCAAAGAGCAGCAACAAAATTATGAAACAGAATGGGTGCATCAAACCAACCCCATTCTAAAATAAATGAAAGAGGTTGATGAACAATGGCAGAAAAAACATTTAAAATTACAGCAGAAACAGGAATTCACGCTCGTCCGGCAACACAATTAGTAAACAAAGCAGGACAATTCTCATCAGATGTAACTCTTGAGTACAAAGGTAAGTCTGTTAACTTAAAATCAATCATGGGTGTTATGTCACTAGGTGTAGGTCAAGGTGCTGAAGTAACAATTAAGGCAGAAGGTTCTGATGCAGATGAAGCATTACAAGCAATTGAGGATGTTATTAAAGAAGGGTTAGGCGAATAATGTCATTAAAATTAACTGGGATTGCTGCTTCTAGCGGAGTAGCAATCGCCAAAGCTTTTGTCCACGTTGAACCTGACCTGAATATTGAATTAAAAAAAGTGACTGATCGTGATGCGGAGATTGAGCGTTTTGATGCGGCCCTTAAAACAGCTAAAGATGAGCTGACTGTCATTAAAGACAAGACTGAAGCTGAAATGGGTGCTGATAAAGCCGAGATCTTCGCGGCTCACTTGCTTGTTTTAAGTGATCCTGAGCTTGTTGATGCAGTAAAAGGGAAAATTAACGATGAAAGTCAAAATGCCGAATACGCATTAAATGAAATCGCTAATATGTTCATCGATATGTTTGAGAACATGGATAATGAATATATGAAAGAACGTGCGTCTGATATTCGTGATGTATCAAAGCGTGTGCTTGGACATCTTCTAGGTGTTGAAGCTCAATCATTAGCAACTATTGCTGAGGAAACGATTGTTATTGCAGAAGATCTAACGCCATCAGATACAGCGCAGTTAAACCCTGTATTCATTAAAGGATTTGCTACAGATATCGGCGGAAGAACATCTCATTCAGCTATTATGTCTCGTTCACTTGAAATCCCTGCGGTCGTAGGGGCTAAAGAAGTAACGGCAAAAATTGAGAATGGAATGACAATTATTGTAGATGGTATCGATGGTGATGTCATTATTAACCCATCTTCTGATGAGTTGGCTACATACGAAAAGAAGAAAGCTGATTATCAAAAGCAGAAGGAAGAATGGGCTAAGCTTGTAAATGAAGCATCTGTTACAAAGGATGGTCAGCATGTAGAGCTTGCTGCAAATATTGGTACACCAAAAGATCTTGAAGGTGTGATCAATAACGGTGCCGAGGGTATTGGTTTATACCGTACCGAATTTCTTTATATGGGACGTGACGCACTTCCGACTGAGGATGAGCAATTCGAAGCTTATAAAGAAGTGGTTGAGCGTATGGACGGAAAACCAGTCGTTATTCGTACTCTTGATATCGGTGGAGATAAAGAACTTCCGTATTTAGACCTTCCAAAAGAATTGAATCCTTTCTTAGGATACCGTGCTGTTCGACTATGTCTTGAAAAAGATGATATGTTCCGTACTCAGCTGCGTGCGCTTCTACGTGCAAGTTCTTTTGGTCAATTGAAAATTATGTTCCCAATGATTGCTACTCTTGAAGAACTTCGCGAAGCAAAAGCTTTACTTGCTGAAGAAAAGGACAAGCTTACTGCTGAAGGTGTAGAAGTTTCAGATGAGATCGAAGTTGGAATCATGGTTGAGATTCCTTCGACAGCAGTAGCTGCAGATCGTTTTGCCAAAGAAGTTGATTTCTTCAGTATTGGTACAAATGATCTGATTCAATATACAATGGCTGCTGATCGAATGAATGAGCGAGTATCTTATTTGTACCAGCCGTATCATCCTTCCATTTTACGATTAGTAGATATGGTGATTAAAGCAGCCCATAAAGAAGGAAAATGGGCTGGAATGTGCGGTGAGATGGCAGGAGATGAGATTGCTATTCCACTACTTTTAGGTCTTGGTCTTGATGAATTCAGTATGAGTGCAACATCAATCCTTCCTGCGAGAAGTCAATTACTTGACCTTTCGAAAGAAGAATTAGCAACGTTTGCACAAGAAATGCTTAACTTAGATACAGCAGATGAAGTAGAAGCTCGTGTTCGTGAAGCATTTGTTAAAGCATAAAATATCTAGAGTAACCGTTTAAGCGGTTGCTCTTTTTTTATGAGTAAAATCATTTGACATTTCTCGTAACAGTTAGAGGAAAGCTTGCAATTCCTGCAGAAAACAGAGACAATGAGGGAATAAGGTACATATTTTAAGGGACAAATTAAGTGTTTTTAGAATGATATGAGCTTGTGAACTAAATCTTAGAGCTTACCGGCTGCAGGTTTGAGAAAACGTATAGTATATAAAATAAATTAGGACGATTTTCGTCTAGACGTTATAGACGAAATCACGTTTAATAGACGGAGGTACATTAGATGGACCATCAACAAATTGAACAAATTGAACGATCTTTAAGAAGAGTTTCAGAAATGGTTAAGCAAAAAGGAAGAGAAATTTTAACGCAGTTTCCTATTACTCCTCCTCAGTTTGTCGCATTACAATGGTTGAACGAATATGGTGATATGACAATAGGAGAGCTATCGAACAAGATGTATTTAGCGTGCAGTACTACGACTGATCTCGTTGACCGGATGGAGAAAAACGAGCTGGTAGAACGTGTGAAAGATAAAAATGATCGTCGTGTGGTAAGGATTCACTTGTTAGATAAAGGAACGACAATTATTAATGAAGTGATCAATAAAAGACAAGAGTATTTAGAAAATATTTTGCAGAATTTTTCTCAAGAAGAAGTTAATTTTCTCGAGAAGAGCTTGCATGTACTACATGAAGAAATGAAGGCTAAAGTGTAGAACGTCAAGGTTGCATAGAAATTGAGGGAAACATAGTGGATAGACCGATAGGAGTGATTGATTCGGGCCTAGGGGGATTAACAGTAGCTAAAGAGCTGATGAGGCAGCTTCCTAAAGAGGAGATTGTTTATCTGGGCGATTCAGCTAGATGTCCTTATGGTCCGAGAACGAGCGAAGAAGTTCGCACGTACACTTGGGAGATGATTAACCGGCTGCTTGAAGAAAACATGAAAATGTTAGTCATCGCATGCAACACAGCGACAGCGGTCGTTTTAGAAGAAGTGAAAAAGGAACTTTCCATTCCTGTAGTTGGGGTTGTACATCCTGGTGCAACAAGTGCACTCAAAGTGACAAAAAAGGATCATGTGGCTGTGATTGGGACGGTTGGGACGATTGAGAGCGGTGCGTATGAAAAAGCCTTAAAGTCAATTAATCATGAAGTGAAAGTGGAAAGTCTAGCTTGTCCTCCATTTGTTCCGTTAGTAGAACGTGGAGTATTTGAGGGAGCAGAAGCTGATCTGATTGTAAAAGAAGTATTAGAGCCATTACAAAATAGAGGTTTTGATACGATGATTTTAGGCTGTACTCATTACCCGCTGTTAAAAGACACGATTCAAAAGCAGATGGGGCCGGATGTGCAATTGATCTCATCTGGGGATGAAACCGCCAGAGAAGTGAGCGGGCTCCTCTATCATAATAATTTACTGTTTACAGACCAACGAAAACCAACCCACCGCTTCTTTACTACAGGAGATAAAGACCAATTTAAAACACTTGCTGATAAATGGCTTGAAATCGATATTGAAGTCGAGTCGATTCATCTAGGCAGACAAGAAACCGTCTAACATTACGTTAGGTGGTTTTTTTGTGCTTGTTATTTTTTGTAGACAAGTGGTCTAAAGTTCAAAAGTGCTCGTATACATGTAGTACAAACCATCTTTTTTTAGGAGGGGAAACAATGCGTAAGTTCTTTCGTAAAGGTGTTCCAGTATTAGTCATTTCAACCCTTGTAGCTACAGGGTGTTCATTTGGAGCAAATGAAGCAGCAAATGAAATGGATGCGCCGCCAGTTAGTTATATTGATGAAGGAGATTCGCTTGAATTAGAAGAGAGTGAAGAAGGGGTAGACGGGGAAGGGGATGCCGAAGCTCCTAGTAAAGGTGAAGAAGGCGAAGATGGTGATGAGGGTGAAGCTGAGGCAGATGCAGTTGTAGAAGATGTGCAGCGAGAATTATATCTAATCGATGAAAATGGCTTAGTCGTCCCTCAAACGTTAACATTGCCTAAAACGGAAAGTGTCCTGCGCCAGTCTCTTCAATATTTAGTTGACGGTGGACCTGTGACTGAGTTATTGCCAAATGGATTTAAAGCGGTTATACCTGCTGGGACAGAAGTCGATGTACATTTAGATGATGATGGAGTCGCTATTGCTGATTTCTCGAATGAATTTAAAGAGTATGATCCTGAACAAGAACAGCAGATTCTTCAAGCAATCACGTGGACATTAACACAGTTTGATACAGTTGAAAAAGTGAAAATTAGAATTAATGGTTATGATCAAGAGATGATGCCGCAAAATGGCACTCCAATTGGTGAGGGGGTAAGCCGAGCTAACGGGATTAATATTGAATCAAATGGTGTAGCAGATATGGTTAACAGTAAAAGCGTTACGCTCTATTTTCTAGATCAAAAAGGTGAAAACACGTATTATGTTCCTGTCACAAGAAGGGTAGGACTTGGTGAAGACTCATTGAAAGCAGCAGTCAATGAACTCTTGCAGGGGCCTTCTTATAAGTCTAATCTATTAACGGATTTTAGGAACGGCGTTGAGCTGTTATCCGACCCTTTATATGAAAATGGGGTCGTAACATTAAACTTTAATGAATCATTGTTAAGCCAGCTGGATGCCAAAGCAGTATCTGATGCAGCTTTGAATATGCTCGCGCTTACCCTGACAGAGCAAGAAGGAGTCGAGCAGGTCGCAGTACAAGTAAATGGGGAAACGAATATATTACATGAATCCGGTCAGATGACGCAGCCTGTATCTAGACCGGAAAAAGTGAATACAGGGAGTTTCTAATTGAGTGAGACAGCAAAATGCTGTCTCTTTTTTAAGTATGGTTTTAGATAATCATCTGATTTCATTGATTTCGATGGATAGGAGATAGGATATTGTGTGATTCTACAAAGGGATAGATGTTATGATATGGTAGAGGAGGAATGCAATATGAGATCAGATGGAAGACAAGTAAATGAACTTAGAGCAGTCCAGTTGGATACGGACTATTTAAAACATCCAGAGGGATCAGTACTTATCTCGATGGGTGATACAAAAGTGATTTGTACGGCAAGTATAGAAGAGAGAGTCCCCCCTTTTATGAGAGGACAGGGCAAAGGTTGGATTACAGCAGAATATTCTATGCTTCCGCGCGCGACAGAACAACGTACAATACGAGAATCATCAAAAGGGAAAGTGACGGGAAGAACGATGGAAATCCAGCGTTTAATTGGTCGTTCGCTAAGAACCATTTTAGACTTAGACCAGCTCGGTGAGAGAACGATTTGGATTGACTGTGACGTTATTCAAGCAGATGGTGGAACGAGAACCGCTTCAATTACAGGAGCTTTTGTCGCATTATCAATTGCTGTTAACAAAGCAGTCGAGCGAGGTCTGATCAAAAGCTGGCCAATTAAAGACTATTTAGCAGCTGTTTCAGTCGGAGTGGAGCCGACTCATGGAGAGGTGCTTGATCTATGCTATGTTGAAGATGCTGCTGCAGAAGTAGATATGAACGTCATCATGACTGGCGCTCATCAATTTGTTGAGCTTCAAGGTACGGGTGAGGAAGCTACGTTCTCAAGGGAGCAGCTGAATCAACTGCTTGACTTAGCTGAACATGGAATTGACGAGTTAATCTCCCATCAAAAAGCTGCATTAGGTGAGATTTCAGAGAAGATTGATACATATAAAAAGGATGAATAATTAATGAAAAATCAATTCATAATTGCGACTAAGAACAAAGGAAAAGTAAGAGAGTTTGAGCAAATGTTTGCCCATGATGGCTATCAGGTTACATCTCTCCTTGAGTATGATGAAATACCTGACATTGAAGAAACAGGGAAAACGTTTGCAGAGAATGCGGCTCTAAAGGCAGAGACACTTGCAAAAGCTTTGAACCAAAAAGTAATTGCAGATGATTCTGGCTTAGTGATTGACGCCTTAGATGGACGTCCGGGTGTTTATTCGGCGAGATATGCCGGTGAGGAAAAGAGTGATAAGGCAAACAACGAAAAAGTGTTGAATGAAATGAAGGATATCCCAAGCGAAGATCGAACGGCACGATTTGTTTGTACGATAGCCGTAGCCTCTCCAGGAGAGCCGACTTATGTTGTAGAGGGAACTTGTGAAGGAATCATTGCACTAGAACCAGCAGGAGCAAATGGATTTGGCTATGACCCTATTATGTTCTTGCCTGGATTTAATAAAACGATGGCTCAACTTTCAGCGCAGGAAAAAAATCAGATCAGCCATCGAGCCAAAGCACTTGAGAAGCTTATGAAGCAATGGAAATAAAGAAAAAATGGCAATCAAGGGAGGAGATCGTTTGAAGCTGTTAATTATGAGTGATAGCCACGGGTGGGCAGATGAGGTTGTTCAAGTGGTCGACCGCCATAAGCATGAAGTTGATGAGCTCATTCATTGCGGGGATTCTGAATTACAGGTTGATTCCAAAGAGCTTAGTGGAGTGAAAACAGTGAAAGGAAACTGTGATTTTGGAGCAGATTTTCCTGAAGAAATAAAAGAAACTTATGGTTCGCTAACGCTGTATGTTACTCATGGTCACCATTATAACGTGAAGATGACGTATGTTCCTCTGAGTTATCGTGCAGAAGAAGTAGGAGCAAACTTGGTTTGTTTTGGTCATTCCCATGTAGCAGATTGTTTTATGGAGCAAGGAGTGCTATTCATTAATCCGGGCAGCATGCGTCTGCCACGAAAGCCTAAAGAGCAAACATATGTTATCTGTGATATAACGGATACTGAGGTAGAGGTTAGCTTTTATGAAAGAGTAAGCGGTGAGAAGTTAACTGATCTATCCCGCACTTACTCGAGATGAAGAAGCAGTGGGAAGACGGTCTATTTTGACCGTCTTCTTAATAAGTAAAATTTTATCCAAAAAAAGTATAGGATTTTTGTTGACACTTACTGTTTTATAAGGTATATTTATAAGCGTCGTCAGTAACTGATCTGACCGACTTAAATGAGTAACATGCGGGTGTAGTTTAGTGGTAAAACCTCAGCCACGAGCAATACTACTATGAATCATCTGCGAGTTGTCTCGACGCATTCATCTTCTTGATATACTAGAAGAGGAAGAGACATGATTTTCGGCGAGAGCTGAATAATGCAACGATTAATTTAACATGCGGGTGTAGTTTAGTGGTAAAACCTCAGCCTTCCAAGCTGATGATGTGAGTTCGATTCTCATCACCCGCTTTGTCCCAGTAGCTCAGCAGGATAGAGCAACGGCCTTCTAAGCCGTCGGTCGGGAGTTCGAATCTCTCCTGGGACGCCATTTCTGTAATACATAATAATAAATATGATAAAACGTCTCCGTATTTATACGGAGACGTTTTTTGTTGGCCTTGCTTGCTGTCTAATTTCTCTCAAGTAATTGTGTGTGTCAGAAAGCATTGTGTCTTCCTCGTAAAACAATACACTCCAGCCTTTTTTCTTGAACGACCTTACAAGCTTCTTTTCATCTACTCCTGATGTACGTTCCATCAAAGCAAGCCTGAATGGAACAAGAGCCATGTTTACCGTCCTGCCAAACATCTTATAGTGCGGGGTCGGATAATATCCAGATTCTCTTAATTTCTCATAGAGGATTCGTTCCCCTTTTGTCCGGCAGCTATTCTCGTTTTCTTGAACTAAAATTAAAGAGGCTTTCCTTTTTTGTCTCAATCGAATATAAGGAAAGCGTTTAGATAAGTAAACCAAACGGAACAGTTGCTTACATTTCATCTTCATCACCCAACTATATCTTTTCCGCTTTCGACAGATTCTATGAATAAAAATAAAAAGAATTTTAAAGAGCTGTAACGCAAGCAGGATATAAGTGTAAGCGTATACAATAGTTCGGACAAATCTAAATTGTCAAATTATTTTACCAAAAGTGGTTGACCCTTTCCCAAAATGAGCGTATTATAAACCTCAAATAAACAACTTAGAAAAAACAAATGTCCGCTCAGGGAAGATACATTCTAGGTTCCTTTTTAGTTGTAAAACGAGCTTGGCAACATGGTTTGTGACATTGTTTTGCCTGATTGGAGAGTGAGCAGCATGAGTGAACAGTGGATCTATTTAAACGGACAATTTGTTTTGAAACATGAAGCCAAAGTGTCTGTTTATGATCACGGATTTCTATATGGTGATGGCGTATTTGAAGGCATTCGTGTCTACGATGGAAATGTCTTTAGACTAGACGAACATCTTGACAGATTGTATTATTCAGCAAAGTCAATCATGTTAGAGATTCCTCATTCAAAAGAAGAAATGACGGACATTGTTGTCCGAACATTAAGAAAAAACGAATTAAAAAATGCTTATATTCGTTTAGTGATCTCAAGAGGTGTAGGCAATCTCGGGCTTGACCCATCATCTTGTGCAAAGCCGCAAGTCATAGTGATTGCAGAGGAATTAGCTTTATTTCCTAAAGAACTCTACAAAACAGGACTTGAAATTGTAACGGTTGCTACGAGAAGAAACCGGCCTGATGTACTAAGTCCAAAAGTGAAATCACTGAACTATCTAAATAATATCCTCGTAAAAATTGAAGCAAGCTTAGCTGGAGTAAGTGAAGCACTTATGCTGAACGATCAAGGCTATGTTGCAGAGGGATCTGCGGACAATGTATTTATCGTAAAAGGCAACAAGATTCTCACACCTCCAGGATATATTGGAGCTCTAGAAGGCATTACTCGTAATGCAATTATCGAGCTCGCTAATGAGCTTGGTTACGACATGAGGGAAGAACCTTTTACTAGACACGATGTTTATGTTGCTGATGAAGTCTTCTTAACAGGTACAGCTGCAGAAGTGATTGCTGTTGTAAAAGTAGATGGGAGAGTCATCGGAGACGGGACGCCAGGAAAGGAAACGAATAAGTTGTTAGCGGCCTTCCGTAAGCGTGTTGTAGAAGATGGAGAGAAAGTATATACAGAAAAAGAACAGATAGAAGTCAGTTGAGACTAGTTAGTCTTATATAGAGATAGTAATAGACGAGCGGAGTGGAGAGAAGCAAGGGGAATTAGGGGCGATAATATGAGAAGTGACATGATTAAAAAAGGCATCGATCGCGCACCGCACCGAAGCTTACTGAGAGCCGCTGGTGTACGAGAAGATGAAATGGATAAACCATTTATCGGAGTGTGTAATTCATATATTGATATTATTCCAGGCCACATGCATCTTAATAAATTTGCAGAAGTAGCTAAGCAAGCAATTAGAGATGCAGGTGGAATTCCATTCGAATTTAACACGATCGGCGTAGATGATGGAATTGCTATGGGGCATATCGGGATGCGTTACTCGCTTCCGAGCCGGGAAATTATCTGTGATGCAGCAGAAACAGTAATCAATGCGCACTGGTTTGACGGAGTGTTCTACATTCCAAACTGCGATAAAATCACACCAGGGATGTTAATGGCTTCTGTTAGAACGAATGTCCCTTCTGTATTTGTATCAGGAGGACCGATGGAAGCAGGGCGTACAAAAGATGGCAAAAGCCTTTCACTCGCTTCTGTATTTGAAGGAGTCGGGGCATTCTCATCAGGGGCTATGACAAGAGAAGAGCTGCTTGAAATTGAACAGAGTGCTTGTCCGACTTGCGGATCTTGTTCTGGAATGTTCACAGCAAACTCGATGAACTCCTTAATGGAAATGCTTGGTGTAGCCCTGCCTGGTAACGGCACTATGGTTGCGACAAGCGAAGCTCGCCACCAATTAATCAAGGATGCAGCTAAGCATTTAATGAACTTAATTGAAAAAGATATTAAGCCTCGCGATATCATTACAGAAGAAGCAATTGATGATGCTTTTGCTCTAGATATGGCCATGGGTGGATCAACAAATACAGTTCTTCATACATTAGCTATTGCGAATGAAGCAGAAATTGAGTACGACTTAAATCGTATTAATAAAGTGGCTGAGAGAGTGCCTTACTTATCTAAAATCAGTCCTGCTTCCGATTATTCAATGGATGACGTTCATCAAGCCGGGGGAGTAAGTGCGATCATGAAAGAGCTTTGTCATATCGACGGAGCGATACACCCTGATCGAATTACGATTACTGGCAAGAGCTTATATGAAAATGTAGCACATGCAGAAATTACAAACGACGATGTTATTCGTCGCAAAGATAATCCTTATAGTCCTGTCGGCGGCCTTTCCATTCTTTATGGAAACCTTGCACCGGACGGGGCAGTGATCAAAGTAGGGGCAGTTGATCCTTCGATTAAGGTATTTGAAGGAGAAGCAATTATCTTTAACTCTCAAGAAGAGGCTCAAAAAGGAATTGATGAAGGAACCGTTAAGGAAGGTCATGTAGTGGTTATCCGCTATGAGGGACCTAAAGGCGGACCGGGGATGCCAGAAATGCTAGCCCCGACATCATCGATTGTAGGTAGAGGACTTGGTACAAAGGTTGCTCTGATTACAGACGGAAGGTTCTCAGGTGCATCTCGAGGAATATCGATTGGTCATATTTCTCCAGAAGCAGCGGAAGGCGGTCCGATCGCATTCGTTGAAAACGGGGATAAGATCCGCATCGATTTAACGAACCGTACGCTTGAATGGTTAGTTACACCTGAAGAACATGCAGAGCGTAAAGAAGGCTTTGTAGCACCGGAACCTAAAGTGAAAAAAGGATATTTAGCACGTTACTCAAAATTAGTTACATCCGCGAATACTGGCGGAGTTATGAAAATTTAATAGTTAAAACGAAGAAGAGGAAAAGTATTCATTAGAAGTAGCAACTACAGAGAGCTGCTGGTGCTGATAGGCGGCGTTGCTCTAATGAAGAAGCTCACCTCTGAGTGTCAACCTGAACGAATATTCTACTAGGGTTGGTCGAGTGTTAAAAGCACTCGTTATCAAAATGTGATAAGCCTGGCTTGTCCAAGAGGCTGAATGCATGTTATTCAGCGAACAAGGGTGGTACCGTGAAAAGAATCTTTTCACCCCTTCAGTCGTTACCTTAACGGCTTGTTGTGGAGTGGAAAGATTTTTTTATTTGATAAAAAAGATGCAAGATATTCATTCACAATAAAAATACAGAATGTTCAAAAAAGATAGTTTGTGAGGAGGAAGAGATGTGAGCACAAAGTTGCAAAGTATGGAAACCGAAACAAATGCACAAGCAAAAGAAATGTCGGGTTCTAGTATGCTGATTAAAGCATTAGCCTGTGAGGATGTTGATGTCATTTTTGGATACCCAGGAGGAGCTATTCTTCCAACCTACGATGAAATCTATAAAACAGGAATCAGACATATTTTAGCAAGACATGAGCAAGGTGCGATTCACGCAGCTGAAGGGTATGCAAGAGTATCTGGAAAGCCGGGTGTATGTATCGTGACATCAGGGCCGGGAGCGACAAATGTTGTGACAGGAATTGCTGATGCGATGATTGATTCCCTGCCGCTTGTAGTCATTACGGGACAGGTAGCAACAACAGTCATTGGAACAGATGCTTTCCAAGAGGCGGATATGATCGGAATTACCATGCCAATCACTAAACATAACTACCAAGTACGCTCTGTTGATGAGCTGCCAAGAATTATTAAAGAGGCTTTCCATATTGCAACGACTGGAAGACCAGGACCTGTACTAATCGACCTCCCTAAAGACGTATCTTTAGCAACAGGATTATTTGATTACGATAAAGAGGTTGACCTCCCGGGGTATCAGCCGACGGTTATTCCAAATAAACTGCAAATTCGCAAGGTGGTTGATTCGGTCACAGCTGCTAAAAAGCCAGTCATTCTTGCAGGGGCAGGAGTTCTGCACGCAAAAGCTTCAGAAGAACTCGCTCAGTATGTAGAACAACAGCAAATTCCAGTTGTAAACACTCTTCTTGGTTTGGGCAGTTTCCCAGGTGAAGATGAATTACATCTCGGAATGGCCGGGATGCACGGGACGTATACAGCGAACATGGCTCTCCATGAAGCTGATCTTTTAATCAGTATCGGTGCAAGGTTTGATGATCGATTAACTGGAAACTTGGCACACTTTGCTCCAAACGCAAAAGTGGCTCATATTGATATCGATCCTGCTGAAATTGGCAAAAATGTTCCGACAGAGATTCCAGTAGTAGGGGATGCCAAAGAAGCGCTGAAAATGTTGATTGAAGAAGAGGGAGAGCGCGGTGAACATCAGGAGTGGAAAACATGGTTGAGCGGGCTGAAGAAAGAGTATCCATTATGGTATGTCCAAGACGGTGAAATAATCAAGCCGCAGCACCTAATCGAAAAGATTTATGAAGTGACAAAAGGTGAAGCGGTCGTGACAACAGATGTTGGTCAGCATCAAATGTGGTCTGCTCAGTTCTATAAGTTCAACCATCCTAACCAATGGGTAACCTCAGGCGGCCTTGGAACAATGGGATTCGGCTTCCCGGCAGCCATTGGAGCTCAATTTGCAAAGCCGGATAAACCGGTTGTAGCGATCATTGGAGACGCAGGCTTTCAAATGACAGCGCAAGAGCTTTCTATCCTGCAAGAGCTGAACCTGCCAATCAAGATCATGATTGTTAACAATGCCGCTCTTGGAATGGTTAGACAGTGGCAGCAATTATTCCATGGGGAGCGTTACTCAAACTCTTTATTCCCGGTTCAGCCAAACTTTGTTAAGCTGGCTGAAGCCTATGATATTAAAGGGATGCAGGTAAATGAGCTGCACGAGCTGGAATCTGCTCTAAAAGAAATGTTTGACTATCCTGGGCCAGTCTTAATGGACTGCAGGGTAGCAAAACAAGAAAATGTCTATCCTATGATTTCACCAGGGAAAGGACAGCACCAAATGGAGGGGGTTAAGCCATGAAACGTACGATCACAGCCCTAGTAAACAATACATCTGGTGTGCTGAATCGAATTACAGGTTTATTTGCAAGAAGGCATTACAACATTGAGAGCATTACGGTTGGCGTGACAGAGAATCCTTCCATTTCACGAATGACCTTTGTCGTAAACGCTGATCAAATGGAAAATGTAGAGCAGGTCATTAAACAGCTGAATAAGCAAGTAGATGTGTTAAAAGTAAAAGACATCACAGATGAGGCAATTGTAGCTAGAGAGCTTGCTCTAATTAAAATTGTGGCATCTACGGCTCAAAGGGGAGAAATTGCTGCTCTAGTGAATCCATTTAGAGCATCGATTATAGATATCGGCCGTGAGAGCATGACGATCCAAATTACTGGAGACCATCCAAAAGTGGAAGCTTTTATTGATCTTTTGAGACCGTATGGGATCAAAGAATTGGCCCGTACAGGGATCACAGCATTTAATCGCGGTCATAAAAAACCGCTCAATGATTCCTATCGTTTAACCTTAATTAACTAATAAATTAAAAAACTAAAACAACCAAAACAAGGGAGAGATGAGAAATGGCAAAAGTATATTATAACGGTGATGTAAACGAGGCAGTATTAAACGGGAAAAAGGTAGCAGTAATCGGGTATGGTTCACAAGGGCATGCACATGCGCTAAATATGCGTGAGAGCGGAGTAGATGTAATCGTAGGTCTTCGTCAAGGAAAGTCTTGGGCTCAAGCTGAAGAAGATGGTTTTAATGTTTACACAGTAAGAGAAGCAGCAGCACAAGCTGACTTGATCATGATCCTTCTACCAGATGAGCATCAGCCAAAGGTGTACAAAGAAGAAATTGAACCAGAGCTTACAGCAGGAAAAGCACTAGCATTTGCGCACGGATTTAATGTTCACTTCAATCAAATCGTACCTCCTGCGACAGTGGATGTATTCCTAGCAGCACCAAAAGGACCAGGTCACTTAGTTCGCCGTACGTTTGAAGATGGTGCAGGCGTTCCTGGTTTAATTGCAGTATTCCAAGATGCAACAGGCCAAGCAAAAGAGATTGCACTTGCTTATGCTAAGCAGATTGGTTCTGCTCGTGCAGGTGTTCTTGAAACTACATTTAAAGAAGAAACAGAAACGGATCTATTCGGTGAGCAAGCGGTTCTATGCGGTGGTACAACAGCTCTTGTTAAAGCAGGATTTGAAACGCTTGTTGAAGCAGGCTATCAACCAGAAGTTGCTTACTTTGAGTGTCTGCACGAATTAAAATTAATTGTTGATTTAATGTATGAAGGCGGATTAGAAGGCATGCGCTACTCGATCTCTGATACAGCTCAATGGGGTGACTTTGTAGCAGGTCCGCAAATCGTGACTGAAGATACAAAGCAAGCGATGAAGAAAGTATTAACAGATATCCAAACAGGTAAGTTTGCAAAAGGCTGGATCCTTGAGAACCAAGTGAATCGTCCAGAATTTACTGCAATCAACGAAGCGGAGAAAAATCATCCGATTGAAGTAGTAGGGCGTGAACTGCGTGAAATGATGCCATTTGTAAAAGCGAAGCCAAAAGCAAAAGGAGTGGTAGCTAGTGCGAAAAATTAACGTCTTCGATACCACGCTTCGTGATGGTGAACAATCGGCTGGCGTCAATTTAAACTTTGAAGAAAAACTTGAGATAGCTAAGCAGCTTGAAAGACTTGGTGTAGATGTGATTGAGGCTGGATTTCCAGCCTCCTCTCAAGGAGATTTCCGCTCTGTTCAGGCGATTGCCCAAACGGTAAAAGGAAGTTCCATTACCGGTCTTGCTCGATCTGTAACAAAAGATATTGATGCGGCTTGGGAGGCACTAAAAGACAGTGCAGAACCTCGTATCCATGTTTTCTTGGCTACTTCGCCTATTCATATGACTTATAAGCTGCGTATGACGCCTGATGAGGTGGTTCGTACGGCGGTTGAATCAGTCAAATATGCTAAAGCTAAATTCCCGCAAGTCCAGTGGTCCGCAGAGGATGCGAGCCGATCTGAACTTCCTTTTTTGGCTAAGATCATTGAAGAAGTGATCAATGCTGGAGCAACTGTAATTAATCTGCCGGATACAGTTGGATATACGACACCTCATGAAATCGGGAATATGTTCCGTTACTTAACAGAGAACGTACCGAATATTGACCGTGCAATTTTATCTACTCATAACCACGATGACCTTGGAATGGCTGTATCAAACTCGCTGGCAGCGATTCAAAACGGGGCAGGCCAAGTAGAATGTACAGTAAACGGCATTGGAGAGAGAGCAGGAAACGCATCGCTTGAAGAAATAGCTGTGGCTCTTAATATCCGTAAAGACCATTACCAAGCTGAAACAGGCTTAACATTAAAAGAAATCAAACGTACGAGTTCACTAGTGAGCAAGTTAACAGGTATGGTTGTACCAAGCAATAAAGCAGTGGTAGGTGCGAATGCGTTCGCTCACGAGTCAGGCATTCACCAAGATGGTGTGTTAAAAAATAAAGAAACATACGAAATTATCACGCCAGAGTTAGTCGGTGTGTCTTCTAACCGAATGGTTCTTGGAAAGCATTCTGGACGTCATGCCTTTAAAGAGAAAGTCGTTGAACTTGGTTTTAACGGCACAGATGAGCAGCTTCAAACAATCTTTACAGCTTTTAAAGATTTGGCTGATAAAAAGAAAGATGTGACAGAGGACGATTTATTTGCCCTGATGACTGAAGCGACTGTAGGCGGTTCTGTTGCTCATTACGAGCTAGAGGCATTGCAAGTAAACTATGGTACGAACAATATCCCAACTGCAACAATTACATTAAATGTACCAACTGAGGGAACGATTCAAGAAGCTGCAACAGGTTCGGGTAGTGTTGAGGCGATCTATAATACGCTTGAGCGTATGATTGAAGGCCCGGTTGTCTTAGAAGATTACCGTATTCAGTCTATTAACGGCGGGCGCGATGCACTTGCAGAAGTGTTCGTCAAAATTCAATATGACGGGGTAGAATCAACAGGACGCGGTACAGCGCATGATGTATTAGAAGCATCTGCTAAAGCGTATATTCACGCCATTAACCGTACGATTAACCGCCGTGCTTATAATGAAGAGCGGATGAAACAGTTAAACGCCTAGGAGGGCTCAGTATGAAGAAGACCATTGCTGTCCTTCCTGGAGACGGGATTGGACCAGAAGTAGTAGGCTCAGCACTAAGAGTGTTAGACCAGCTTGCTGAACAATTTAATCATCAATTTGACTATACGTTTGCAGATATCGGCGGGTGTGCTGTTGATCAGCATGAAAACCCGCTTCCTGATCAGACTCTTGATGTTTGCCGTCAAAGTGATGCGATCATCCTTGGCGCAGTCGGAGGCCCTAAGTGGGATCAATTAGCACCTGAAATGCGTCCTGAAAAAGGGCTGCTCAAATTAAGAAAAGAGCTGCAATTATTTGCAAATCTTAGACCAGTGACATGTTTTGAAAGTTTACTGGATGCTTCGCCTTTAAAGCCTGAGAGAATCAAAGGAGTAGATTTTATTATCGTACGGGAATTAACAGGGGGCATCTACTTCGGCGAACCACGTGAGCGTAAAGGGGAAGGCAGTGATGAATTAGCCATTGATACGCTTACCTATACACGTCATGAAATTGAACGTATCGTTCGTAAAGGCTTTGAACTAGCTCAAGTCAGACGCGGAAAAGTAACCTCAGTAGATAAAGCGAATGTACTTGAATCAAGCCGTTTATGGAGAGAAGTAGTGGAGCGGGTAGCAGCTGATTATCCAGATGTAAGCTATGAGCATATGCTTGTAGATAATGCTGCCATGCAGTTGATTCGTCAGCCGGCTTACTTTGATGTCGTTGTGACAGAGAATATGTTTGGCGATATTTTGAGTGATGAAGCTTCTATGTTGACTGGATCTCTTGGGATGCTGCCGTCTGCCAGTCTCTCTGCAGTTGGACCAAGTTTATATGAGCCAATTCATGGATCAGCTCCTGATATTGCTGGAACAAACAAAGCGAATCCGCTTGCGACAATTTCGTCTGTTGCCATGCTATTAAAATATGAATTCGGATTAGAAGAGGAAGCTCGTGTGCTTGATGAAGCTGTTAGCGCGGTGCTTGAAAGCGGGGTTCGTACAGCTGACCTTGCAAAAGAGGGAGAGGCGCAGGCTTCAACAGATGAAGTGACAGATGAAGTCATTAAGCAATTAAACCATATTCGTGTGTAATAAAAGCAGGTGCAGTGGATTCATCCATTGCCCTCTTTTAATACCTTGATCATCTAAATGATACATTTGGACGTGAAATATTTGTACGTAAAACATTTATATTAAACAATTAATAAGTAAAGGGAGGGAAATCATATGACCCCAAAAACGATTATAGAGAAAATATGGGATCAGCATGAAGTCATTAAAGAGGAAGGTAAGCCGAGTTTGCTCTATATTGACCTGCACATGGTACATGAAGTGACATCTCCTCAAGCATTTGAAGGCCTAAGGCTAAACAATCGAAAGGTAAGGAGACCGGATTTAACATTTGCAACGATGGATCATAATGTTCCAACGGTGGATCGTTACAATATTACAGATCAGATTGCCAAAACGCAGATTGAAACCCTTCAGAAAAACTGTGATGAATTTGGAATTGATGTAGTTGATCTTGAACATCCGGAGAATGGTATTGTCCACGTAATTGGTCCTGAACTGGGCCTTACTCAACCTGGGAAAACGATTGTTTGCGGAGATAGTCACACATCCACTCACGGGGCTTTTGGGGCGCTTGCCTTTGGTATTGGTACAAGTGAGGTAGAGCATGTCTTGGCTACACAATCCCTTTGGCAGTCAAAGCCAAAAACATTGGAAGTGAACATTGATGGCAAGCTTAAACCTGGCATTTCAGCAAAAGATGTTATTTTAGCGATTATCGCAAAATTCGGGGTCGATGTCGGAACGGGTTCGGTCATCGAATTTACAGGCGAAGCAATTCGCGGAATGACAATGGAAGAGAGAATGACTATTTGTAATATGTCCATTGAAGCTGGCGCGAAAGCTGGCTTAATCAGCCCAGACCAAGTTACATTTGATTACTTAGAAGGCCGCGAATATGTTCCAAGTGGGGAAGCGTTCAAAGAGCTAACGCAACAATGGAGCAAACTAGCAACGGATGAGGGAGCAAAATACGACCGAACAGTAACGATTCGTGCTGAAGAAATTGAACCAATGGTTACATGGGGCACAAACCCGTCGCAAGGGATCGGTGTTTCGAAGTTGATTCCATCCCCAAGTGAAGCGGTATCTGAGGCAGATAGACGTGGGATCGAGCAAGCATTGGAATATATGGATCTAAAACCTGGAACACCAATTCAAGAAGTAGCGGTTCAGCATGTCTTTATCGGTTCCTGTACAAATTCCCGTCTAAGCGATCTTCGTGCAGCAGCATCAATCATTAATGGAAGAAAAGTAGCGGACGGCGTGCGTGCATTGGTGGTACCTGGTTCTCAAAAAGTAAAGAAACAAGCGGAGAAAGAGGGCTTGGATCAATTATTTATTGAAGCTGGTTTTGAGTGGCGCGATTCTGGGTGCAGCATGTGTTTAAGTATGAACCCTGATGTCGTTCCAGAAGGAGAACGCTGTGCCTCTACATCCAATCGTAATTTTGAGGGGCGTCAAGGGAAAGGTTCTAGAACGCATTTGGTTAGTCCTGAGATGGCAGCTGCAACAGCTCTTGCTGGCCATTTTGTTGATGTACGTGATTACAAAAAAGGAAAAACACTAACAACATAGGAGGGATATAGGATGGAACCATTAAAAGTGCACGAAGGTAAGGCGGCAACGATGAACCGAGTGAATGTGGATACGGATCAAATCATTCCTAAGCAATTCTTAAAAAGAGTTGAACGTACGGGATTTGGTCAATTTTTATTTTTTGATTGGCGCTTTAAGGCAGATGGTAGTGAAAACGAAGAATTTGAGCTTAATCAACCTCATGCAAAAGGAGCGACTATTTTAGTAGCTGGTCATAACTTTGGCTGTGGATCGTCTCGTGAGCATGCACCTTGGGCATTGCATGATTATGGCTTCAGAGTCGTGATCGCTCCTAATTTTGCCGATATTTTTTATAACAACTGCTTAAAGAACGGGATGCTTCCGATTCGACTAGATGAAAAGTATGTATATCAGCTGTTGCAAAAAGGGGAGAACGAAGAATTAAGATTGACCGTAGATCTTGAAAACCAAACGATCCAATCAGAGGATTTTGAGACTTCTTTTGCCATTGACCCATACTGGAAGGAGATGCTCCTAAATGGCTGGGATGAGATCAGCTTAACGCTGAAATACGACGGGAAAATCAAAGAGTATGAAGACAAAATGACAGGTCAGCCTGTATAAGAAAGAAAAAGGACTGGGAGAGAGCATACACGCCGCACCTGAAATCTACTACGATTTTGGTGGGGAGCCAGTGAGCTTCCTCGGGCTTTGCCCTATGGGATCTCACTCCTGCTCTAGTCCCCACAAAGTCTACGTATATTTCATCCACTAAGTTATTGCTTTGGGTGGTGATATCGTGGAGGATTTAGTTATCGCTCTAACCATTTATGATCAATTAAATCAGGCCCTTATCGCGTACTAAAATGTCCTTTACAAAGGGTACACTTTATACCGCGATAAGGGCCTTTCTTTGTTGAACCACTTAGCGTGATTACTGCTCCGTTGATTGGAGCGGAAGGTACTCGACTCCTGCGGGAAGAGCGTTGGCCATGGGAGACCCCGCAGGAGTGTAACGATGAGGAAGCTTCCGGCCCGCCCGCGGAAAGCGAGTACCTGCAGCGGAAATCAACAACCATTGTAAGGAATATAGTTCACCAGAAAAAGTCATGGGTTGTATGCTTAGGAGAACTCTTCTGACCAGGCACCCTTCTTCCTTTAATATTCAACCCTAATTGGCTGTTATTTCCTCTGCTTTTCGCTCCAGCTCAGAACTGAGAGAAGCCATTTCATGCGCCGTCTCGTGAATATGCTCTATAGAAGAGATCACGTAGTCAACATCTTCTTTATTTTTCTTAAATAATTCAATATAATGTTCCATTTCCATTTGAACGGTTTCAAGACCATATTTAACAGTCGTCATCTTTTCACTAGAACCTGATCTTGCGGTATTCATTGTCGTCATTTGCGAGACGAGAGCTTGTATCGTTTTGTTACTGTCATTAATTAAGTGTGAAATGGAGCTGCTCATTTCTTTAGATTGTTCAGCAAGCTTTCTAACTTCGTGCGCTACGACTGAAAAACCCTTTCCATGTTCTCCTGCTCTAGCAGCTTCAATGGAGGCATTTAATGCTAATAGATTCGTTTGGTCAGAGATTGTTTCGATTTCGTTCGTCATTTTCATAATGTTTTTTGAGATGTCTTTTAATTGATCTGTTTGAGTGATCGTTTGTATGACTTGTTCTTCTAACATTTCAAAAGTAGTGAACATACTGTTTACATCATTTACATTTTTATGAAGCAGACCTTGTAAATTCTGACTCGATTTCACCGTATTGTCTGTTTCTAGTCCTATTTGCTTCGCTTTGTGAGTCGTTGAAGTAGTCGAAGCCTCTGTTTTGTTTATCGTTGATGCGAGCTCCTGGCTAATAGATAAGAGTTCTTGCTGCAAGACTTGATTTGACTCGTGTAAATCGTTTAGCTGTCTCATTTTTGATTGAAGATACTCCTCAACAATTAATTGAGAATCAAAATTAAATCGCCCTGTTAAAGCAAGAATGTAATTTGTTAGTTTATCTGGTTCCTTAAAAAAGTTCGATACCAGCTGTGGAATGATTAATTGTAAAAAGACTTGATACGTTGCTAAAAACCACGCAATCGGAAGGTCACTATTATTATGAACACTTCCTACTTTTTGTTTCTTTCTTATATCTTCTAAGGATACATCCCCTTCTACAACGTTTTTTAAATAATAAAGAAAAACCCCTTTAAGCCGCTCTCTAGTTGAATGTGTTTCAGCTATCTTCTTTAAGTGTGGAAAAGAATACACATGATCTAATATTGCTTCTAAAAGAGCATCTGCATGTTCATCAACAAACGCCTGCAACTCCTGCAAGTACTCTGTACTTTGTGTTGAAAATCCCATATAGGCCATGCGCATATCTATTTCTTTATCGTTGATTGTATGAGGCAGTCCTGTATTGATTGTTAAGCTTGGTTTGTAATCGGATTTTTTCGTTTTAAATGGGAAAACCATTTGTCCATCTCCCTTATGCACGAGTTTCATTTATACACTCCGTACAAGTTTTATTTATTTTATGTATAATCATTATGAATTTAGACAGGGATGTTTGTCAAAGGAAATAGGTCAAATGACTCGTTTGTTTTTAAATTATTGGTAGGGATGTTTTTTCTGAACGCTCCTAAAGGTCTGTTCTCGTTGTAATTCAGGGATCAAGCTGATAAACTGAAAAGAATAACTTAAAATAAATGGTTAATGCTAGTAAACACAGAATAGTAAGCAACATGTCAAAAAGAGTGGAGCGATTCCATGGACGGCAAAAAAACGAATAAAAAAGATACAAATGTAATCTTATACCCAGGTCTTGTTAAACGCTTAATTGAAAAGGGAATGGATGCTCTAAAAGCGAAGGATGCAACGGCAGCTTATAATCATTTCCTTACAGCAGAGCAATATGAACCAGATCACCCGCAAGTAAGATTTGGAAAAGTATTGAGTCTTGTGGAGCTTGGTAGATTAGAAGAAGCGGTTACTCATACGAGTGCTCTTTTAAATGAAGGAATTGGGGAATATTACGATAATCTTCAAGTACATATTTCTTTGTTGGTCCAATTAGGCCACTATCAAGAAGTAGTAGATATGCTAGAAGCAGTTTTGAGTGAAAATAATGTGCCTGCTCAATTTGCTGAATCGTTTTATCAGCTGCTTCATTTCAGCAGACAGATGATCGATGATTCTGTATTACTTGCAAATATTGATGACGAAACGATGAATGAAAGTCAAGATGATGAGCAATCTGTCATCCAAGAAATAAGCAATGATTTAAAAAGCGGTTCAATTGAAATACAGTGGAAGGCCTTGCAGGTTTTAAAGGATCGCCCATATAAGGATGCCTTGGAAGTGTTAGTTACATACATAGAAGATTCACAAAAAGATTGGCTGCTGCGAAGCTTTGCCTTAGAGATTTTACATACAAAGAACTACCACGCGGAAGTCTACATAAAAAAATCTACAAAAGAACAAAAAGTCATCCCTAGTCAATTAAAAGCAGTGAATGAGCAGCCTTTTGCGGTAGAAGTAAAAGAGGCGCTGCAAGACAGCTTAGAGCATAAAGATCCTTTATTAAAAGAGATGGCAGAACAAATTGGCGGCTTGCATTTATTTGCCTGGTATCCATTTATTCCGACCCCTGAAAATGCTTCCTTATGGGCTGCCGTTTATCACCTTCTTGCAAGTGAGAGACTTGGGCTTGATGAATCGATCAGTGAAATAGCCGATTTGTATAGTACTGATGATGAGGCATTAGAAAAAAGAGCTAGAGAAGTTGCTAAACTAGAAGAAAAAGTATTTGAGGCATATACTCATTTTATGCAATAAAAGATGGGTAAACCTCATCACTAAAAAGTAGATTTTAGTCAAGGGGAGAATCAAAACAAGATTGATTTGAAAACACATAGTGTTATGTTATAATAGAATGGTTGTAAATCATGAACAGTATAAAAATCGTTCGCATTGCGAACATGTGTATAGTTGGAGGGAAAGAGTTATGACTGCAAAATGGGAAAAGTTAGAAGGAAACGAAGGCGTTTTAACAATTGATGTTGAAGCAGAGAAAGTAGATGCTGCACTTGATGCTGCATTCAAAAAGGTAGCAAAGAAAGTAAACGTACCAGGATTCCGTAAAGGAAAAGTACCTCGTTCTTTATTTGAAAAACAATTTGGTGTAGAAGCTCTATATCAAGATGCATTAGATATTCTTCTGCCAGAAGCGTATGCTGCTGCAATCGATGAGACAAACATTGAGCCTGTAGATCGTCCTGAGATCGATATCGAAACAATGGAAAAAGGAAGCAACCTTGTTTTCACTGCTAAAGTTGTTGTGAAGCCAGAAGTTACTCTAGGCGAGTACAAAGGTCTTGAAGTAGAAGAGCAAGATACAACAGTAACAGATGAGGATGTAGAAGCAGAACTTACTCAGCTTCAAAACCGTCATGCTGAACTAGTTGTTGTTGAAGACGGCGCAATCGAAAACGGCGATACTGCTGTTATCGACTTTGAAGGTTTCGTTGACGGCGCTGCTTTTGAAGGCGGACAAGCTGAAAACTATTCACTTGAAATTGGTTCAAACCAATTCATCCCTGGATTTGAAGAGCAATTAATTGGTCTTAAAGCTGGAGACGAAAAAGATGTAGAAGTAAACTTCCCAGAAGAATACCATGCTGAAGATCTAGCTGGTAAAGCTGCTACATTCAAAGTGAAAGTACATGATATTAAGCGTAAAGAGTTACCTGCACTTGACGATGAGTTTGCTAAAGATGCAAATGAAAATGTAGAAACTCTTGATGAGCTTAAAAAAGAAATCAAAGATAAGCTTCAAAAAGAAAAAGAGCAAGCGGCTGACACTGAAATCCGTGACACTCTAGTTGAAAAAGCAGCTGAAAATGCTACAGTTGACATTCCAGAAGCTATGGTAACAACTGAAACAGACCGCATGCTTCAAGAGTTCGAACAACGCCTGCAAATGCAAGGTATGAACCTTGAAATGTACTACCAATTTGCTGGTCAAGATGAGGAAGCGATGCGTGAGCAGTTCAAAAAAGATGCAGAAAAACGTGTACGCATTAACCTTACTCTAGAAGCAATTGCTAATGCAGAAAACATTGAAGCAACAGATGCAGATGTTGATGCTGAACTAGAAAAAATGGCTGAAATGTACCAACGTTCTGTTGAAGAATTAAAAACAATCTTCGCTGCGCAAGGCGGAACTGAAGGCATTAAAGGTGACCTTAAAATCCAAAAAGCTGTTGAACTGCTTGTTGAAAACAGCAAAAAAGCATAACTTTAGGTTTGAGTTTAATCAAAAGGTGATAAATAAGACAAGGCGCACAATTTGTGCCTTGTCTTTATCTCATTTAAAAGACTTCTAAGAAATCTGTCCGTTATGAGGTATGTTTCTAATCTCTTATGAACAAGATGTATGTAGCGCTTCAAGTAATCCATACATGTATACTCGTCAGATCAATATTCTCCTAAGGTGATAATCGTATCAATCTTTAAGACTTTGAACGAAGAAAGTTTGAATGAAGAAAGAGGATTTTTTAGGGTGAATCTTGAATGTATACTAAATCCACACATAAACTAAATAAAGAAAGAACTTGTCAGCATGATAGGGTAAGTAGTTTGAATTATTTGTACATAGCAGCAGAGCTTTTTTAACGGGTTTTACGGGTTATGTGTTACAATGGCTTGACGAAGCTAATGAACCATGCCCATCATACTTTCATTTACGTCGTGTATAACTCTCCATGAAGGGTCATCGATAGGCAAAAGATGACACTTGATGGTAAAATATTCGTGAGGGGTGATTTGATGTTTAAATTTAATGAAGATAAAGGACAGCTTAAATGTTCTTTTTGTGGAAAAACTCAAGATCAGGTCCGTAAGTTAGTTGCAGGTCCTGGTGTGTATATATGTGATGAATGTATTGAACTTTGCACGGAAATCGTAGAAGAGGAGCTTGGCGGTGAAGAGGAAGTTGAATTCCAAGAGGTTCCTAAGCCTCAAGAGATCCGTCAAATCTTAGATGATTATGTAATTGGTCAAGATCAAGCGAAGAAGTCGCTCTCAGTCGCTGTTTACAATCACTATAAGCGTATTAACTCCATGAACCGCTCTGAAGAAGTGGAGCTGGCTAAAAGTAATATCGCGATGATTGGACCGACAGGAAGCGGGAAAACTCTTCTTGCTCAGACGTTAGCCCGCATTCTAAATGTTCCTTTCGCGATCGCTGATGCAACATCGCTTACAGAAGCAGGTTATGTAGGGGAAGATGTCGAGAACATCTTACTTAAATTAATTCAAGCTGCTGATTATGATGTGGAGAAAGCAGAAAAAGGAATTATCTATATTGATGAGATTGATAAAGTAGCTCGCAAATCTGAAAATCCTTCGATTACAAGAGATGTTTCAGGTGAAGGCGTGCAGCAAGCATTACTGAAGATCCTTGAAGGAACAACAGCAAGCGTTCCTCCTCAAGGCGGACGTAAGCATCCTCATCAAGAATTTATTCAAATTGATACAACGAATGTATTGTTCATCTGCGGCGGCGCATTTGATGGAATCGAGCAGATTATCAAACGCCGTTTAGGTAAAAAGGTGATCGGTTTTGGTTCAGAAGTGAAGCAAGAAGAATTGAAGCCAGGCGAATACCTAAGCAAAGTATTACCAGAAGATCTTCTGCGCTTTGGTCTGATCCCAGAATTTATCGGCCGTCTTCCGGTTATCTCAAGTCTTGAGCCGCTTGATACAGACGCTCTTGTTGAGATTCTGACGAAGCCTAAAAATGCTCTAGTAAAGCAATACCAAAAATTGCTTGAGCTTGATGATGTCGAACTAGAGTTCACTGATGAGGCATTAGTGGAAATTGCGAAAAAAGCGATCGAGCGTAAAACAGGAGCACGTGGCCTTCGTTCGATTATTGAGGGAATCATGCTAGATGTAATGTTTGATCTTCCTTCGCGTTCAGATGTTGTAACATGTGTGATCCATGATAAATGTATCACTGAAAACGCACTGCCAATCTTAAAAACAGAAGATGGTACTGAAATTTCGCTGTCTAAAGAAGAGCCTAAGGAAAGTGCTTAATGCTTCTTAAACACATCTCCCAATGCGGAGATGTGTTTTTTTATATTGTAATCTCAGGCTTCCTGCATGAATTTATAGAAGTAATGAGTTTTGTGGTTAGTGTCGTTGTTGTCGGTCATACTAATAAAAACAAATTAAGCAACAAATCAATTTAAAGTAAAAAGACAATTTAACTGAGAAGAACAATCGAATCAGAAAAACAATTTATGACGACATCAGGAGGTTACAGGATGAATTGGACAGGTATTGCTTTAATCATTCAGTTAGTGTTTGGCGTGATTATCGGGGTGTACTTTTGGAATTTGTTAAAAACTCAACGCAACCAACGTGTGACCATTGATAGAGATTCAAAAAAAGAGATGGAACAATTAAGAAAGATGAGAGAAATTCAGTTAAGCGAACCTCTATCGGAGAAAGTAAGACCGATCAGTTTTGATGATATTGTAGGGCAGGAAGAAGGAATCAGGTCATTGCGTGCGGCTTTATGCGGACCTAATCCTCAACACGTTATTGTCTATGGACCGCCTGGTGTCGGTAAGACAGCTGCTGCACGTTTAGTATTAGAAGAGGCAAAAAAGAACAGCCAATCCCCATTTCGTCAAGATGCTGTGTTCGTTGAATTAGATGGAACCACAGCAAGATTTGATGAAAGAGGAATTGCTGATCCGTTAATTGGATCGGTTCATGATCCGATATATCAAGGAGCAGGAGCGATGGGACAAGCCGGAATTCCACAGCCTAAGCACGGAGCTGTGACGAAGGCTCATGGCGGGGTATTATTTATTGATGAAATTGGTGAGCTTCATTCCATTCAGCTAAATAAATTATTAAAGGTGCTAGAAGACCGTAAAGTATTCCTCGAGAGTGCGTATTATAGTGAAGAAAATCAGCAAATTCCAAAACATATTCATGAGATTTTTCAAAAAGGACTGCCGGCAGATTTTAGAATGATCGGAGCAACAACAAGAACACCTCAAGAGCTGCCTCCGGCCATCAGATCAAGGTGTCTTGAAGTGTATTTCCGTGCCTTAAAGCCACAGGAAATTATCTTGATTGCTCAAAAAGCGATTAATAAGCTTTCTTTTAAAGCAGAAGAAAGTGCACTAGAGAGAATCGCTAAATATGCAACAAATGGACGTGAAGCTGTAAATATTGTTCAAATCGCTTCTGGTGTCGCGACCTCAGAAGGGCGAGAAGAAGTCACACTGCGTGATGTAGAATGGGTGCTGCATGCCAGTCAGCTTACACCTCGTCCGGAGCGGAAGATTCACGAAGATTCTGCGGTAGGGTTAGTGAATGGTCTTGCTGTATTTGGACCGAATATGGGCGCCTTGCTTGAAATTGAAGTGAATGTGATCGATAACCCTGGCAAAGGAACGGTAAATATAACAGGTATTGCAGAGGAAGAAAGTACAGGCAATCAAATGCGTTCAATAAGAAGAAAAAGTATGGCTAAAGGCTCTGTGGAAAATGTCGTAACGGTTCTTAGAAGAATGGGCATCCCCACTCAGGATTATGATGTCCATGTGAACTTTCCAGGAGGAGGACCTGTTGATGGTCCGTCTGCCGGAATCGCCATCGCCACTGGTATTTTCTCTGCCATTCAAAAGCAAAAAATAAAAAATACTGTAGCGATGACAGGAGAGCTTGGGATCCATGGCTCAGTTAAGCCGATCGGTGGAGTGGTAGCCAAAGTAGAAGCGGCTAAGCTTGCCGGTGCAACAACCGTGATTATCCCTAAAGAAAACGAACAAGCAATCTTGCAAGAGGTAAAGGGCATTGAGATTGTTGCAGTCACTCATTTAGATGAAGTGTTAGAGCTTGCGCTAGAAGCAGTTGAAACAGAGGAAGCTGTTATTCCAGCGAGTACAAGTCTTGATTCTTCGATTACCCCTGTATAGGCCAGAAACTTTGTTCTGACGACTATCATTAGACAAAGAATGGGGGATAAGATAAAATTAATGAAGATCAAATTCGAATCTTTTAGCAATTAAACCAGAACAATCCAACAACATTTTACACTTAAACGATTTGTTTAGGTTAACGTATGGGTGATTAGGGTATTGATTCGGAACTAGGAAATTTGGAGGTGTATGCGGATGGTCGCAGAAAAGACAAAACGACGAATTCCGCTTCTGCCTTTACGCGGGTTGCTCGTCTTTCCATCGATGGTTCTGCATTTAGATGTAGGACGGGCGAAGTCGGTACAGGCATTAGAATTTGCAATGAATGAAGATGAAGAGATCCTTTTATCTACTCAAAAGGAAATTTCAATTGATGAGCCGACTGAAGATGAGATTTATTCAATCGGGACGATCGCTAAAATCAAACAGCTGTTAAAGCTTCCAAACGGTACGGTTCGTATTCACGTAGAAGGACTTTACCGGGCTGAAATTGAACAGTATGTAGAAAACGCGGAATTTCTTGAAGTAGATATTTCTCCGTTAACAGAAGAACAAAAAGAGCGTACAACAGAAACGCAAGCGATTATGCGAAGCTTGTTAGAGATGTTTGAACAATATACAAAAGTAAGTAAAAAAGTTTCTCAAGAAACACTTGCAACGGTTTCTGACATTACAGAACCACATCGCTTTGCAGATGTATTAGCATCTAATCTTCCATTGAAGCTTGCTGAAAAACAAGAACTTCTTGAGATGAATAATGTTGTTGAAAGACTTCTTCATTTAATCGATATTTTAAATAACGAACAAGAAGTGTTAGGTCTAGAGAAGAAGATCGGCCAGCGAGTGAAGAAATCAATGGAAAAGACGCAAAAGGAATATTATCTGCGTGAACAAATGAAAGCCATCCAAAAAGAACTTGGAGATCGTGAAGGACGAGGCGGAGAAGTCGCTACGCTGCGTGAGAAGATTGAAGAAGCTGAGATGCCTGAATCAGTTGAAGAAAAAGCATTAAAAGAGCTTGATCGGTATGAAAAAATGCCTGCTAATTCTGCAGAAAGCTCTGTGCTGCGAAATTATATTGAATGGCTGATTCAACTCCCATGGGTATATGAAACAGAAGACCAATTAGATGTTAACCGCGCAGAAGAGATTTTAAATGAAGATCACTACGGGCTTGAAAAAGTGAAAGAACGTGTGCTTGAATACTTAGCTGTTCAGCAATTAACGAATGAGTTAAAAGGACCAATTCTTTGTTTGTCCGGCCCTCCAGGGGTAGGTAAAACGTCGTTAGCCCGCTCAATTGCACGTTCTCTTGATCGGGAATTTGTACGAATCTCTCTAGGCGGGGTAAGGGATGAAGCAGAGATCCGCGGACATCGCCGTACATATGTGGGGGCTATGCCTGGCCGTATGATACAAGGGATGAAGAAAGCCGGGTCCATTAATCCTGTTTTCTTACTAGATGAAATAGATAAGATGGCTAATGATTTTCGTGGGGACCCTTCGTCTGCCTTGCTAGAAGTGCTGGATCCTGAACAAAATCATAATTTCAGTGATCATTATATTGAAGAGCCGTATGATTTATCTAAAGTAATGTTTGTGACAACAGCGAATAATATTGCAACGATTCCAGGACCTCTTCGTGACAGAATGGAAATGATTCATATTGCAGGATATACCGAAGTCGAAAAGATGCAAATCGCCAAAAATTATTTGCTGCCAAAACAAATGAAAGATCATGGTATTAAAAAGTCGATGATGCAAGTAAAGGATGAAGCAATTCAAAAGGTAATTCGCTATTATACCAGGGAAGCAGGGGTTCGTAATTTAGAGCGTCAGCTGGCAACCCTCTGTCGTAAAGCAGCAAAAATGATCGTAACTGGTACAAAAAAGCGTGTTATACTTACAGCTAAGACAGTAGAAGACATGTTAGGAAAACCTCGTTTTCGTTATGGTCAGGCAGAAGAAGAGGATCAAGTGGGAGCAGCTACTGGTTTGGCTTATACTTCTGCAGGAGGAGACACCCTGTCTATTGAGGTTTCATTAGCCCGAGGAAAAGGGAAGTTAACTCTGACTGGAAAATTGGGAGATGTGATGAAAGAGTCTGCTCAAGCGGCCTTTAGTTATATTCGAGCAAGATCTAAGGAGCTTGAGATCGAGCCTGACTTCCATGAGAAAAATGATATCCATATTCATGTACCTGAAGGAGCAACGCCTAAAGATGGCCCTTCAGCAGGTATAACGATGGCCACCGCTTTAATTTCTGCATTAACAGGCAGAGTGGTTAAAAAAGAAGTGGGGATGACTGGAGAAATTACGCTAAGAGGCCGTGTTTTGCCGATTGGCGGTCTAAAAGAGAAGTCAATGAGTGCTCACAGAGCAGGGCTTAAAACCATCATCATCCCAAAAGATAATGAGAAAGACTTAGAAGATGTGCCAGAGAGTGTACGTGAAGATTTAAACTATATTCTTGTAGGGCACTTAGATGACGTCTTAAAGCATGCGTTGGGAGAGAAGAAATGAAAGTAACAAAAGCAGAATTATTTACAGTCGCTGTAAAACCTGAGCAATATCCTAATACACCGTTACCGGAGATTGCTTTAGCAGGGCGTTCAAATGTAGGAAAGTCCTCGTTTATTAATAAGATGATCAACCGCAAAAGCCTTGCTCGTACATCGCAGCGGCCTGGTAAAACACAAACGTTAAATTTTTATGCGATTAATGAGCAGCTCCATTTTGTAGATGTTCCGGGATACGGGTTTGCAAAGGTGTCGAAAAAAGAACGTGAAGCATGGGGGAAGATGATTGAAACGTACATCCAGCAACGTGAACAGCTCCGCGCTGTTGTTCAGTTAATTGATGTTCGTCATAAGCCAACAGAAGATGATAAGCTCATGTATGAGTGGTTAAAGCATTTTGACATTCCCGTAATTGTCATTGCAACGAAATGCGATAAAATTCCTAAAGGCAAGTGGCAAAAGCATTTGAGGGTCATCTCAGAAGAGTTGTCAAAGCATGAGGAAGACCCGCTGCTATTATTCTCATCTGAATCAGGTCATGGGAAAGAACAAGCATGGAAAACAATTATGCATTACGCAACGAGATAAAAAATCAAAAGGTCTGCATCAAATTGATGCAGACCTTTTGATTTTGGTATTACTTTCGTTTTAAAATAAAGACAACGCCAAGAATAATCAGGACAACAGGCCATAAATCTAGTAAAATGGTTGGTATTGATCCGATGGTTGATTGAGTGGTTGACTCAATAGCCTCGAGTGGGTTAAATGACATAAAACCAATGACGGCAATAACCGTGAGAAGGAGACCTGGGATCAACCCTTCTTTTTTTGTGCGGATATAGACGATTAAAAAAGAAATACCGACAATGAGGGTATACATTCCCCAATGATCGGGCCATGATGGAAGAAGAGCTAGTCCGTGAAAATGAACCCCTAAGCCGGTTAATAAGAGGCCAGGGAATAAGGAATGAGTTTCTTTTCCGAGCGTGGCCTGCAGTAAGAAAGCGACCCCTATGATGACTAATATCGACGGCCAGCTTGCTAGCTGTTCTTTATAAGGGAATTGATATTGATTCACGAGAAAATAGAGCCCAAGTCCTATAAGTAATACTCCAGGAAAGATTCTTTTCGGCTTTACGATTCGTTGCTGCTTCATATTAAGGTCCTCCCAAAAATAATCAGTTATTAATTTGGTCACATTTCATATGTCATAAGCGGATCATTCCTATGGTAATCTGACATATAGTAACAAAGAAATGGTTATGCTAAAAGGAAAGAATTCACTAACGTGCCAGTGTCTTTATGTAATACCAACATAATAGCATAGGCTTCATGATCTGTTCACAAATTCTTTTTTGTGTGTTTAGACAGACATGTTATAATAAGTTCAGTAAAGGGTAAAGGATAAACTATTACCTAATTTGATCGATTTTTGTAAGATCCTGTAATGCTCTCACTTGAGTGTATGAAGGACATGATAGATATTAATTGAGAGATATCGAACGGTGGGGGTGTAGGAAGAATGCATATTATAGTTGTTGGTTTAAATTATAAAACAGCCCCAGTTGAGATGCGTGAGAAGTTTGCCTTTCAAGAAGCTGAAATGCCAATTGCTCTTAATCAATTACGTAATATGAAGAGTATTTTAGAGTGCACGATTATCTCTACGTGCAATCGAACGGAAATTTACGTAGTGGCTGACCAGCTTCATACAGGACGTCATTTCACGAAAACCTTCCTTGCAGATTGGTTTCAATTATCTAAAGACGAAGTGTCTCCGTATTTAGATATTCGTGAAGACCATCATGCGATTGAGCATTTATTTAGAGTCGCATGTGGACTAGATTCTATGATCTTAGGAGAAACGCAGATTCTAGGACAGGTTCGAGACAGCTTCCTCTTAGCGCAAAAAGAACAAGCAACTGGAACGATTTTTAATCATTTATTTAAGCAGGCAGTAACATTAGCCAAGCGTGCACATTCTGGTACAGAGATCGGACAACATGCAGTATCAGTCAGCTACGCAGCTGTCGAGCTTGGTAAAAATATATTCGGGGATTTTACTGGCAAGCATGTTCTTATATTAGGGGCCGGTAAAATGAGTGAGTTAACTGCAAAGCATTTGCATGCGAACGGGGCAGAGAAGATTACGGTTATTAACCGTACAGAAGCTCGTGCCGCGGAACTTGCTGCTCGTTTTCTCGGACAAGCAAGACCTTTTGAACAGCTTCAAGAGGCGCTCGTTGATGCTGATATCTTAATCAGCTCAACGGGGGCTCGTGATTTTGTTGTGTCTAAAGACATGATGGCTCAAACATTGAAAAAGCGTAAAGGCAGTCCGCTGTTTATGGTGGATATTGCTGTGCCGCGTGATCTTGATCCTGCCTTAGCAGAGCTTGATGATGTATATTTATATGATATTGATGATCTTCAAAATATTGTAGAGGCTAACTTAGAAGAGCGTAAGCGCGAAGCTGAAAAAATTGAGCTTATGGTTGAAATGGAAATTGATGAATTTAAATCTTGGCTTAATACGTTAGGAGTTGTGCCGATTATTACGGCTCTTCGTACAAAAGCGCTTGCAGTGCAAGCGGAAACGATGGAGAGTATTGAGCGCAAGCTGCCTGATTTAACAGAGCGTGAGAAGAAAGTTCTGCGTAAGCATACGAAAAGTATTGTTAATCAACTGCTAAGAGACCCTGTTACAAGAGTAAAGGAACTTGCAGGTGAGCCTGGTTCTGATGATGCGCTTGAGTTATTTACTAAGATCTTTGCGTTAGAAGATGAGCTTGAAGCTCATGAGCGTGAGGTTCGTGTGCGCGAGGCTGAGCAGCAGTGGGAAGCACAGAAGAAAGAGTATGCAGCCATTTCAAAAGAGCAAGATGCAGTCGTTCGCTCCTAATGAAAGGAGTGACCTTGGCGGATGAATTGGATTTATCCATTAACGATTGTTTTATATAGTTTAAGTGTATTTGGCTATTTTATTGATTTCTTACAGCAAAACCGGAAAGTCAATCGACTGGCTTTCTGGTTACTTTCTATAGTATGGGTCTTGCAAACGGTGTATTTCGTGTACCGAGCATTTGAGTTAAATCGATTGCCGTTAATTACCCCGTTTGAAGGGCTCTTTTTTTATGCATGGGTTGTTGTTAGTTTATCGTTGTTAATTAACTGGTACTTTAGAGTCGATTTTCTTGTGTTCTTCACCAATGTGATTGGCTTTAGTATGATGGCATTCAGTTTATTTGTAGGAGACAGCGGGATCCCAGAATCTCTTTACACGCTGCTTGTATCTGAGCTGTTAATTATTCATATTACCATTATCCTTCTGTCGTATGCAGCTTTTACTTTATCATTTGCTTTTTCTATTATGTATGTCATCCAACATCAAATGCTGAAGAAAAAACTGTGGGGAAAACGGTTAGTGCGGTTTGGTTCCTTAACAAATCTTGATACACTCGCTAATCGAATGACGATCTTTGCTTTCCCATTTTTTTTAATTGGCTTAATCCTCGGTTTTGTGTGGGCATACAGTCAGTTTGGCTTTATTCCATTAATGGATGCAAAAGTCATCAGCTCATTGATCGTGTTAGCGGCTTATGCGGTTTATCTCTATCAGCGAGCTGTTCACTACGTGCGAGGATACAATATGGCATTGCTAAATATAGCATGCTTTTTATTACTATTAATTAACTATTTCTTATCTGGTCAATATTCAGAGTTTCATTTATGGGTGTAACTAATTTTTTACAGGTTCTGCTCATATGATCCTATCATAATACTTGACCGGTGTATTAATTGGAGGTTTATGAAATGCGTACGATTGTTATTGGTTCACGCCGCAGTAATTTAGCATTAACCCAAACAGATTGGGTTATCAATCAATTAAAGAAAAAAGAAGTGCCTTACAACTTTGAAGTGAAGAAGATTGTCACAAAAGGAGATCGAATTCTTGATGTCACTCTCTCAAAAGTAGGCGGAAAAGGTCTCTTTGTAAAAGAGATTGAGCAGGCACTTGAAAATAAAGAGATTGACATTGCTGTACACTCTATGAAGGATGTCCCGTCTGTTATGCCAGAAGGCTTTTCATTAGCAGCAATTACTGAACGTGAAGATGCACGTGATGCATTTATTTCTCTTGATCATGTTAAATTAAAAGACTTGCCTAGCGGGGCGATTGTTGGGACAAGCAGCCTTCGTCGTTCTGCTCAGTTGTTAGCAGAGCGTCCTGATCTAGAAGTGAAATGGATCAGAGGGAATGTTGAAACTCGTTTACGTAAATTAAAAGAAGAGGATTTCTCTGCAATTATTTTAGCAGCAGCTGGACTTAATCGTTTAGGCTACTCAGAGGAGCTAGTAACGGAGTATTTAGAGCCTGAAATGTGTGTACCTGCTGTAGGTCAAGGGGCACTAGGACTTGAATGCCGCAGTGATGACCAAGAAGTGATTGAGTTAATTCAAAAGTTAAATGATGAAGCAACAGCTCTTACAGTTACAGCAGAGCGAACGTTCTTGCACAAGATGGAAGGCGGGTGCCAAGTACCGATTGCCGGATATGCAACGATGCAGGAAGACGGGCAGGTTTCTCTTACAGCACTAGTGGGCTCGCCTGATGGTAAGACGATCCTAAAAGACACTGTAGTTGGACAGGATCCTGTCAAAGTGGGCGAAGAAGTCTCAGAGCGCCTTCTTGAAAAAGGGGCTAAAGAAATTTTAGATAAAGTAAAACGTGAGCTGGACGCATAATGGCTACAAATGCACTGTCGGGTAAACATGTCCTTGTAACACGTGCAAAAGATCAAGCTGAACCATTCATTAACCAAATCGAGGAGGCAGGCGGAATTTCTCATATAATTCCGCTTCTCTTATTTCAGCCAGTCAAGAGTGATCAGCTTGAGAAAGCCATTACGTACATAAATGAATTTGATTGGCTTGTGTTTACTAGCGCGAACGGGGTACGTTTTTTCTTAGAGGAATTTAAAAAAAGGCATTTACCATCCTCATTGAAAGCACGTATTGCGGTAGTAGGTGAAAAAACAGAAGCCGTATTAGATGAATACGGATTAAAAGCAGATCTGCTGCCTGACCGTTATGTAGCAGAAGATTTAGCAGTAACATTAACCACACATATCACTGCTGGTGAGAAGATTCTAATGCCTAGAGGAAACCTAGGACGCACTCTATTGCCAAAAGAGCTCGAAAAGGCTGGGATTGAAGTTTCAGACCTTACCATATACGAAACGGTCTGTCCGCCTGAAGCTAAAGATCAGTTTAGAGCTTTTATAAAAAGCGGCCAGGCTATAGATGTCATTACGTTTACAAGCTCATCTGCGGTTAGACATTTTGCTCAGGTTCTTCTTGAGCTTAGAATAGAAGAGCCTTTTAAGGATGCTAAGATTGCTTGTATTGGTCCGATTGCAGAAAAAACGGCAACAGAGTATCATTTAAACGTAGATATAACAGCTAGTACATACACAATAGAAGGTTTAATTGAAGCGATCATTACCTATTATAAGGAGGCCAAAAAGGTATGAAGCATGTAGAATTTAATCGTCACCGCCGTCTGCGCATTTCAGATAGTGTTCGCCGCATGGTCCGAGAAACGCATGTAAGAGCAGATGACCTCATTTACCCAATTTTTGTTACAGAGGGCGAAGGTGTTAAGAATGAAGTAAACTCAATGCCTGGTGTCTATCAGTGGTCACTTGATCTTGTTGATGCCGAAGTAGAGGAAGTAGCAGCCCTTGGCATCCCGTCGATCATCGTGTTTGGTGTGCCAGATGTAAAAGATGGAGTCGGCACATCTGCTTATCATGATCACGGAATCGTCCAAAAAGCGATTCGTCAAATTAAATCAAACCATCCGGATTTGACTGTCATTGCGGATACTTGTCTGTGCCAATTTACAGATCATGGCCATTGCGGAGTGATTGAAGATGGGAAGATCTTAAATGATCCAACTCTGGATCTACTAGCCAAAACGGCTGTTTCGCAAGCAGAGGCAGGAGCAGATATTATTGCACCTTCTAATATGATGGACGGGTTCGTTGCAGCGATCCGCCACGGACTAGATGAAGCAGGGTACCATGATGTACCGATCATGGCTTACTCCGTTAAATACGCTTCAGCATTTTACGGACCTTTCCGTGACGCAGCTCACAGTTCACCTAAGTTCGGAGACCGTAAAACGTATCAAATGGACCCTGCAAACAGACTAGAAGCCCTGCGTGAGGCACAGTCTGATATGGAAGAAGGAGCAGATTTTCTCATTGTTAAACCGGCCCTTTCTTATTTAGATGTGATTCGTGAAGTGAAAGACCATTCAGGCTATCCTGTAGTTGCGTATAATGTTAGCGGGGAATACTCGATGGTTAAAGCAGCTAGTCAAAACGGCTGGGTGGATGAGAAAGCCATTGTCCTAGAGAAGATGACGAGCATGAAGCGTGCTGGAGCTGACCTTATTTTAACGTACCATGCAAAAGATGTGGCGCGCTGGCTTCAAGAAACGAAGTAAGCTTTGGGCGTTGGGTCAAATACGTAAAATGAAAACGTAAAAATAAAACGTGGAATCGAAAGGAGAGATGAAAATGCGTTCGTTTAAAAAATCAGAAGCTGCATTTCAAAAAGCAAAACCATTAATGCCAGGTGGCGTAAACAGCCCTGTTCGTGCATTTAAATCAGTGAAAATGGACCCTGTTTATATGGAGAGCGGAAAAGGGTCAAAGATTTATGACATCGATGGAAATGAATACATTGATTATGTTCTTTCGTGGGGGCCGCTTATTTTAGGCCATGCAGATGAGCAAGTAGTGGAGTCGCTTAAAGCAGCTACGGAAAAAGGGACAAGCTTTGGTGCTCCGAGTGAGCTTGAAACCAAACTAGCTGAATTAGTGATCGAGCGAGTACCGTCGATTGAAGTTGTGCGTATGGTGAACTCAGGAACAGAAGCAACAATGAGTGCGCTTCGCCTTGCACGCGGCTATACAGGCCGCAACAAGATCTTGAAGTTTGTAGGCTGCTATCATGGCCACGGCGATTCCTTGTTAATTAAAGCTGGGTCGGGTGTGGCTACACTTGGTCTGCCGGATTCACCTGGAGTGCCGGAATCCGTTGCACAAAATACGTTAACGGTGCCGTATAATGATTTAGAAAGCGTGAAGTATGCGTTTGAACAATTCGGCGATGACATTGCTGGTGTAATCGTTGAGCCTGTAGCTGGCAACATGGGGGTTGTCCCTCCAGAGCCAGGATTTTTAGAATCTCTTCGTGAGATTACAGAAGAAAATGGCACGCTGTTAATTTTTGATGAAGTTATGACTGGATTCCGTGTAGGATACAACTGTGCACAAGGAGTTTTAGGCGTGACACCTGATTTAACATGCCTTGGAAAAGTTATTGGAGGCGGCCTTCCTGTAGGAGCTTACGGCGGGAAGCGAGAAATTATGGAACAAATTGCCCCGGCAGGACCAATTTATCAAGCGGGAACCCTTTCAGGAAATCCTTTAGCCATGACTGCCGGATATGAAACACTGTCACAGCTGACGCGAGAAGATTATGATCGCTTTGATGCCCTAGCAGCTAAGCTTGCAGATGGTTTATCAGAAGCAGCGACAAAACACGGCATCCCTCACTCTATTAACCGAGCGGGATCGATGGTAGGATTTTTCTTTACAGATGAGAAGGTAACGAACTTTGAAAAGGCATCCTCTTCAAACTTAGATTACTTTACTCGTTACTTCCAAGAAATGCTCAAGCAAGGCATTTCTCTTCCTCCTTCTCAATTTGAGGGTATGTTCTTATCGACAAAACATACAGATGAGGATATTGAAAAAACGATTGAAGCGGCAGAGGCAGCCTTCGCTGTCTTAAAATAATGAGAGAAACGAATCCTTTAGCGAGGGTTCGTTTTTTTATTGACTGAAAGCTCTTCTCTTACAAACTGTGGTCATATTTACAAAGGCTTGCTCATAAAGTGATATTGTACTGAATAGTGTAGACATAAGCGGTTGTAGATTGATCATGTTAGAGGAGGAATGTAATGTGACACAAGAACATCCAACGAAGCTATCGTTTTCAATTGAGGAATCAGTTTGGTTAAATAAAGGGCAAGAAGTACAGGAAATTGTAGGAATGTCGCTTGAACCAGATATCTCCATAGAGGAGAGGGACCATCATGTATATATTAAAGGCGGTCTAAGGTTAGTTGGTGAGTACCATCCTGCAAAAACGGAATCAGGAATTGATCTTGAAGGGTCGATTGAAGACCAAGTTGCCTTTCGTTCTGTCGGTGATGTCTCACTGTCTGAGGATGGAACCGGGAAGATCACTCATTTTTTTCCTATTGACGTAACGATCCCAATCAGCAGAATTCATAATTTAGATGATGT
This sequence comes from Alkalihalophilus pseudofirmus OF4, assembly GCF_000005825.2. Classification (GTDB taxonomy): domain Bacteria; phylum Bacillota; class Bacilli; order Bacillales; family Bacillaceae_D; genus Alkalihalophilus; species Alkalihalophilus pseudofirmus. The sequence goes on along the minus strand of NC_013791.2, from coordinate 2,848,681 downwards.
CTATGTTCAAATCGATTCGTTCGATTATGATCTGCCTGAGAGAAGCTGCATTCAATTAACTGCAGGTATAAGTATCAGCGGAATGAATCATCACCAAGAAGTTGCAAAAAAGAGAGAGGCTCCTCCTGCAGCACAAAAGGTAAAGAAAGAAGAAAGTGTAGATCCATCTTTTGCATTTGATGCAAAGCGAGCGGGTTCAAACGAACATTTAATTAGTCCGCCGCAATTTCACCCAGAACAACGAGCGAAGCCCCCACAAACACAAATGTGGCAGCCATCAGCCTTCTCTCAATACGGTTATCAGCAGCCTCTGCCAACTGAAGAGGATACAGAAGAAGCAGTTGAGCCACAAGAGCGGGTTGAGGTGGAGAATCACGAAACCCGGGACTATGAACTCGATGGGCAGCTAGATGAATCGGAGTATGAGGACGCTTATGAAGAAACTGAAGAGGAACAACGAGCAGAAGAGCAAGAAGGCGCTGACGTATATGAAGAAGAAATAGAAGTAGTAGATGAAGGGCAAGAAGATGTGGAAGAAGATATGGAAGAAGATATGGTATATAAGGTAGAAGATGATCGGCAAGATGAAGTTGAACCGGCGGCAGAAGAAAGAGTAGAAGAAGTAGAAGAACAAGTGTTGGAAGAGGTAGAAGAACAAGTGGTGGAAGAGGGAGAAGAAATTGAACAAGAGATAGAAGTAGAAGCGGAGGAAGAATCGGTTGGTCCTCTCACTAAAATGGTAGCAAGAGCGCCAGAGCCTGTTTATGTTGAAGCAGAAGCAGAAGCAGCAGAGGCAGAGGAAGCAGAGCAAGTTGTTGCAGCGAATAAACCGCGTGAAGAGAATGCATTGTATTTAACAAAAATGCTGACTAAAGGTGAAGAGCGCTTTTCTAAATGGAGAATGTGTATCATTCAACCGAATGAAACCATCAATACGATTGCTGACCGCTACAACATCAGTACGAGTCAAATTGCTCGCATGAATCAATTAACAGAAGAGAAAGTGGAAGAAGGTCAAATTCTCTATATTCCAACAAGCGCCAAGTCCTAAAAGGAGCTGCTATGATAGAACTTGTGGATTGGCTAAAAAAACAATATGGATTTAAGCAAGTTGAATTTATTAACGAGGCAGTCATTCTTACCGACCAAGGACGGAAGCGAATTCGTTCTTGGTCGGATTCTTCCTTACTTGACTGGCATATCAAATGGCGTGACAACTGCATCCAAACACCCCTTGTTTTATGTGATCGCATGATCCGCACCAAAGAGGAAGAAGCCTCAGCTAAATGGCGCGACCAATGGATTACTCTTCATGACGAATTAGAAGAGCCATATCCGCAGCTAGGTCATGAACAAGCATGGGGGGTATTATTTGGACTAATGATCACGAACGGCATTCAAACAAAAGGTGAACAAGCTGTTAGAAGACCGGCTGACCAAAAAGTTGAATGGAAGGACGATCATTGGAATCCTGTTCTGTTAAATGGATTAAGACCAGACATTCAAACTCAAATGAGGAAATACCATAAAGAAGCGTTAGACCGTAGAAAGAAAGCAAAAGCTCTTTCGATTAAAGTAAGTCATATAAAAAAGCCAGTCCTAGATCCTATTCATACTGCAAAGCAAGCCAGGTGTATTTATGATGTCTTAGTATGGCAAGGCACAAATGAACAACCAGAATCAGGCTACCATTCCTTAAGATCTTTTCTAATGCAATGGCATAAAGAGAATGGCACTAACTCCCTTAGAGACCTCATTCATTCGATGGGACAAACAGAAGGGTTTAACAAAGATCAAGCGTTGCTCTTACTTCAAGAATGTCTTGAACCCTATGAATGGGCAAGTGCAGCAAATGCGCTGATGAACAATAGAAGTGAACGAGAAATAGAAGAAAAGCTTACACAGATGAGACTTGAATGGGATGCTGCTAAACATCTTGTCGTTATTTTAGCCAGGTGGATAGATGAACAAAAGAAGGTGGTTATATGAGGCAACACGTTGTTAGTCCCTATGCCTCTATTTTGTTTTATTACGACCTTTACCCAGATCATATTGAAGATTTCGGTAAGGTCAAAAAAGTTACCACATCTAGAGGAACATTTGCCCTGAAAGAAACAACGATGAACCGGATGGAAGCGGATGAATTTATCCATGCGATGAGAAAGCTTTCGAAATTAAACTATAAACAAGCAATTCCGATCATGCCGACAAAATACGGGGAGTATACGGTTGCCACGAATACTCATACGTATTATGTGATGCCTTGGTATGAGGGAGTAGAATATATGGGCCGGGAATCTCAGGAAGAGAAGCTCGCTACACAAATGGCTGTCATTCACCGTTTGACAGTAAAAACACAACCATTTGTAAAAGAACAAGTAGATCAGTCCTTTAATGAGCTGCAGAAAAGATGGGAAATGAAGCGGCTTGAGCTGAATCGCTTTGCTGATTTTGTAGAACGAAAAAATTATATGTCGCCGTTTGAGCTGACATTTATCACTCATGCGCATATGCTCGATCAAATGGCTGTTAAAGCGAGCGAACATTTGCAAAACTGGTATGAAGCATGTCTTGAAAAAGAAAAGTACCGCACGGTTTTATGCCACGGCCGGATCTCTCGTGCGCATGCCATTTTCAATATGGAAAATGAACCAACACTTATAAATTTTGAAAAGGCCAGCATCGATACGCCAGCTAGAGACCTAGCGAGCTTCTGCCGTCAAAATTTTCGTTATACGATGTGGAATGAAGATGAGGTATTAAGGTGGTTTATGAGATATGAGCGCCATCTCCCTTTACTTGATGAAGAGAAAGAGCTGCTTTGCGGGTATTTAATGTTTCCTGAACCGGTGGTGTTTGCAGTGGAATCATACATTAATAAGCGTTCTGAGCTTAGCGAGCTGCAGCATGTCCAACGTTTAGAGAAACGACTCATCTCTTTGCGTAAAGTTCAACGATTAAGCCAAAAATTAATTATTCCGCCAGAAGGAAGCTGACGTTCTCTGCCTAAGCGTAGAGAACGTTTTTTTATAAAAAAACTCTCTTATTAAGCTAGAATAACTTTAATAAGAGAGAACAATATAGAACGAACATTAATGTAAGCAAGATGACGTCAAAAGTCGTTGGAAACAGCAGCGTACGTAAAAATTGAAAGCAGATTAACGGCAGCAATATCTGGGCAAACATCGCTCGTATTTTAAGCCACCAAGGGGGACGATGATAATGACGACGGTATTTTCGGCCCATCATGTTGAGCCCTCCTTCAATTGAACCAATCTTTGAACCAATCTCTCATTACTGTACTCTATGCGTATGCCGCAGTATGTGTGCAAGCTGCTTTTAGTCATTCTGCCGTAGCGCTTCTTAGGTTTTGTACATAGAATAGTATATGATTTAGTAAGAGTGGAAAAGCTGATATTGACGAATGAATAACAAACAAGCTAAAATAGATGAGAATTGTCCTACGGGAATATACAATTAAGTTAACCACATGAGTTAACCTATACAGTTAACCATACAGTTGAAAATAGATGCGTAGAATGGGAAGAGTAAATTCTGAACCTTTCAGAGAGAGAAATCATTAGCTGTGAGATTTCTTAAGATGTAGGAATTGAATGTCGCCCAGGAGCAGCCCCGCTGAACGATTAGTAAGCGTGGTCGGTTAGATGCCGTTATCAAATGAAGTGTGCAGCCGCACTGCTTACTATTGAAGTAGGTTAAATGGCAGCTGCAAACAAAGGTGGTACCGCGAATACAAACTCTCTTCGTCCTTTGGAGGAAGAGGGTTTTTTCTATTTTCATAAAGATGGATGAATAAGTTAGAGCAAAGAAAGAGGGATACTTAATGGAGAAAAAAGAGCTGACAATGCCTACAAAGTATAATCCGCAAGAAACGGAATCAAAGTGGTATTCATATTGGCTAGAGGGCAAGTATTTTGAAGCAACAGGAGATTCAAAAAAACAACCGTATTCGATCGTCATTCCACCGCCTAACGTAACAGGAAAACTACATTTAGGTCATGCATGGGATACGACGTTACAAGATATTCTTTCTCGCGTTAAACGAATGCAGGGTTACGATACGTTATGGCTGCCGGGAATGGACCATGCGGGTATTGCGACTCAAGCGAAAGTAGAAGGGAAACTCCGTGAAGAAGGTGTGAGTCGTTATGACCTTGGCCGTGAAAAGTTTCTTGAAAAGTCGTGGGAGTGGAAAGAAGAGTATGCAGACTTTATTCGCAACCAATGGTCAAAGCTTGGTCTTTCACTAGACTATTCACGCGAGCGCTTTACGCTGGATGAAGGTTTATCAAAAGCAGTTAATGAAGTATTTGTTAAGCTTTATGAAAAAGGCTTAATCTATCGCGGCGAGTATATCATCAACTGGGATCCGCAAACGAAAACAGCACTATCTGATATTGAGGTTATTTACCAAGACGTACAAGGTGCCTTCTATCATATGAATTATCCTTTAACAGATGGAAGCGGAGAAATTGAAGTTGCGACGACTCGTCCTGAAACGATGCTTGGAGATACAGCTGTAGCGGTTCACCCTGAAGATGAGCGTTACAAGCACTTAATTGGAAAAACAGTTACTCTTCCAATTACAGGACGCGAAATTCCGATTGTAGCTGATGATTATGTCGATATGGAATTCGGTTCTGGTGCAGTGAAAATCACTCCAGCTCATGACCCGAATGACTTTGAAATTGGAAACCGCCATAATCTAGAGCGCATTCTTGTGATGAATGAAGATGGAACAATGAATGCGAAAGCTGGAAAATATGATGGCATGGACCGCTTTGAATGCCGTAAGCAAATCGTCAAAGATCTTCAAGAAGCAGGCGTTCTGTTCAAAATCGAAGAGCATACTCATTCAGTCGGACATTCTGAGCGAAGCGGCGCAGTAGTAGAGCCTTATTTATCAACCCAGTGGTTCGTCAAAATGCAGCCTCTTGCTGATGCAGCAATCGAACTGCAAAAATCAGAGGATAAAGTGAATTTTGTTCCAGATCGCTTTGAGAAAACATATTTACGCTGGATGGAGAACATACGTGACTGGTGCATCTCTCGTCAGCTATGGTGGGGACACCGTATTCCGGCTTGGTACCATAAAGAAACAGGCGAAGTGTATGTAGGCCACGAAGCTCCAAAAGATCCTGAAAACTGGAAGCAAGATGAGGATGTACTAGATACATGGTTCTCTTCTGCATTATGGCCGTTTTCAACAATGGGCTGGCCGGATACAAACGCTGCTGATTATGAGCGTTTCTATACAACGAATGTCCTTGTAACCGGCTATGATATTATTTTCTTCTGGGTATCACGTATGATCTTCCAAGGTCTTGAGTTTACAGGCAAGCGTCCGTTTAATGATGTATTAATTCATGGTCTTGTTCGAGATTCAGAAGGCCGCAAGATGAGTAAATCATTAGGCAACGGAGTTGATCCAATGGATGTTATCGACAAATACGGTGCAGATGCTCTGCGTTTCTTCCTTTCTACAGGAAGTTCCCCGGGAAATGACTTACGTTTTTACTGGGAAAAAGTCGAATCTACTTGGAATTTCGGCAATAAAATTTGGAATGCTTCACGCTTTGCCCTAATGAATATGGACGGGTTAACGTATGATGAGATCGATCTAAGCGGTGAAAAATCAATTGCTGATAAATGGATCTTAACTCGTCTTCAAGAAACGACAGAAGATGTGACACGCTTAATTGATGCGTATGAGTTCGGTGAAGTAGGCCGTCTATTGTACAACTTCATTTGGGATGATTTCTGTGATTGGTATATTGAAATGGCTAAATTACCTCTTAATAGTGATAATGAAGAAGCAAAACGGACAACGCGTTCTGTTCTCGCTTATGTGCTTGATCAGACAATGCGACTTCTTCACCCGATTATGCCATTTATTACCGAGGAAATATGGCAGCATTTGCCGCATCAAGGCGATTCCATCACTGTTGCAGAATGGCCTGTGCGTAAAGAAGAATATATCTTCGCAGATGCAGTAAAAGATATGGAGCTTCTTAAAGAAATGATCCGCTCGGTTCGTAATACTCGTGCAGAGTTAAATGTACCAATGAGTAAGCAAATTGAGCTGATTGTCAGCGCAAAGGATGCAGATACACTGGCTCAACTAGAACGTGGCAAGAGCTACATTGAGAAATTCTGTAACCCAAGCAAGCTTGAATTAGGTACAGCCCTTAAAGCTCCTGAAAAATCAATGTCTCAAGTTCTTACAGGTGTTGAATTATTCCTTCCATTAGCAGGACTCTTAGACCTTGATGCTGAGATTAAGCGTCTAGAAGGAGAACTTAAGAAATTAGATAAAGAAGTAGAGCGTGTAGATAAGAAGCTAAGCAACCAAGGCTTTATTGCTAAAGCTCCAGAAAAAGTAATTGAAGAAGAAAAAGCAAAACAAGCTGATTACAAAGCGAAACGCGAAACCGTTAAAGAACGTATTGCAGAATTAAAAGCATAATAATATCGAGTCGTCGATCTCATAGAGGTTGGCGGCTTTTTAAAAATTGAGTTTTAGTTTATATGTTGGGTTATATGCGCAATAGCTGACAGCTGATGAGCATAAAAACACGCAGTCTATCGGTTCCTTAGTATTTAAGGTGTCGAGAAACAAGTAAAGGGGTCAGATTACGTGAGAACTTAGTTCAACATAAAATGACCGGGTATAGAATAAGACAATATTACTAAGGAAGAGGAATGAGAGTAGGTTTAATTGAGAATGCCAGAAACAAAATGTTTAACTCATTATACGAACGATAAGCGACTCTAGCGAAGTATCTTTCAGTAGCGGTATACGTTCCTGCATGTCTAAAGGATTTGGATTTAGTCTCTCTCACATTTGACGTGGTATCTATATATTTCTGATAAGACGAGAGGTAATTATTAGATAATAGATGCAGTTATTGAATTGATAGAGGAGTCATCGCTATAATGAGAGATAGTAGATTGATCGCGCACAGACAGATAGGGGAGTTGTAGCATGAGAAATGTAGAAGAGGCTATAGAATGGATTCATAGCTTGCTGCCTTTTGGAATAAAGCCAGGCTTAAAGCGGATGGAGTGGATGCTTGCGCGTCTCGGACACCCAGAGCGAGAATTAAAAACGATTCATATTGGAGGAACAAACGGGAAAGGGTCAACCGTAAGCTATCTTCGTCATATGTTAGAAGCAAGCAGCTATAAAGTCGGTACCTTTACTTCACCATATATTGAATGTTTTGAAGAACGGATTTCTGTTAATGGTGAGCCGATCCCAGGCGATGACTTGCTTGAGTGTGCGAGTAAAGTGAAGCCGCTTGTAGAAGAACTTGAGAAAACCGAACTAGGTTCTCCAACAGAGTTTGAAGTGATTACGACAATCGGCTTTTTATACTTCGCAACAGTAAGCAAGCCGGATTTCGTGTTAGTAGAAGTAGGGCTTGGAGGCAGGCTTGATTCTACCAATGTGATTGATCCTTTGCTATCAATCATTACATCCATTGGTCATGATCATATGCATATTTTGGGTGATTCTCTTGAGGACATTGCATTTGAGAAGGCTGGGATTATAAAGTACGGCAAACCGGTTATTTCTGGTGTCAGTCAACCAGAGGCAAAACAAGTACTGAAAGAAAAAGCAGCGGAGGAAAAGGCTGCACTTAAACAGTTAAATGAAGACTTTGAACAAGTACTTATTACACGAAATGCAGCAAGTCAGATGTTCTCTTTCTATTCGCAACGTCTTTCATTCGACACTTGCACAATTCAAATGGCTGGCAAGCACCAACGCAATAATGCCGCACTAGCACTTGAAGCAATGATCACGCTAGGAGAGCTGGGAATTATTGAACTCGATACAGACCTCGTGTTAAAGGGGTTGAAAAACGCAAGCTGGGCAGGACGGTTTGAAGTGGTTAACAAGGAGCCGGTCATCATTCTCGATGGAGCTCATAACGAGGAGGGGATGAGTGCACTCGCTGAAACGCTGACCTCTCATTATCCAGATAAGCATTATAAGCTCGTTATGGCTGCAACGAAAGAAAAGGATATGAAAAAACTGCTCGCTCCTTTTGAGACAATGGATGCAGATTTCACGTTTACAACCTTTGATTTCTTCAGAGCCGCTTCTGAGCGTGAGTTGTATGAACAAGCATTAGTGCCGCATAAGAGGATGTCTATTTCATGGAGTGAAGCGATAAAGGATGCTGTTGGAAATATAAATGATAATGAAATCATTATCGTATCAGGTTCGCTGTATTTTGTATCAGATGTGAGAAGGTGGCTGAAGGAATCACCTGCTTTATCTCCGGATTTAATAGAAAATAAATAAGAGAAAGGAGAACCACATTTCTAAGAAAAGAAATGTGGTTCTCTTTTTTTAGGGAGAATCTGACTCTTTTATGATCATTTCGTTCTTTTTCATTTTTTTTCTTGCTTGGTCTCAATTGATCTACTATCATCAACTTAAGGAGATGAAGTGACTATCATACTATGATGATAGTCAGTTTTTATAGAATGATTGAATGATATTAGAAGTCATTTGAAGAAGAAGGAGACGTTAACTCGTATGTATCCGATCGTAATGTTAGCAGCAGGTATGATACTGCTCGTTATTTTTTTCTGGAAGGTTCCTTTTAACCTTTCAATGAAGCAGCGCGTTCAAGTGATTATGATTTCAAGTTTACTTGTTGGTTTAACGCTTTTACTCGCTGCTCTTTATACATGGATCATTGCTGCGTTAGCTTTTATGGGACTGCTTTTGTTGTTTATTGTCGTATTAGGAAAGCAATTTGAGATAGACGAATGGGAAGAGGAGCAAACGGAAGAAACGGAAGGTCACTCTGAAAAGGGAGAGCCAGTCTTTTCTTTTAGTAGGGCTCCTGAAAAAAAGCTTCCAGAAACCGAATCAGCAGCTATGCTAGAAGAGGTCAGACAAGAAGAAATACCACCTTCTAATGAAAAAGAAGAAAACCAGCCAATTACGCAATCAGAAGAGACAGCTATGGAAGAATCTACAACGGCTCTAGATGAAAAGGGAGACGTAGAAGAAGACGTATTTGATTTCTTTGAACATCGCCCCAAAAGTTTATTGACTGAAGAGGAGACCGATTCAATGGAAGAGGACGAGGACCTTGGTATAAGCAGATTAGGTCTTGCTTCATCAATAGAAGAAAGCCATGAAGAAAGTAATGATCATGATCTACCGATACGAGTGGCACCAGAGGTTGATTGGATGAATGAAGAATCGCCGCTACATAGAGATGAAACGAATGATGAAAATCTTGCAAACTATGATCAAAAAAATACTGAGGAAGACTTCGTAACGGCGAGACAGCGATTGTTTGAGGAATTAGAAAATGACGATAAAAAGGACTGACGAATGTTGATGCAGCAACCATTCTTGCGCGCTTTTTTGCTTCTAATAGGATCTACTGCTTTTCTTTTTACTGTAACAGTTGGCGGGTCTGCTGTTTTAGGAGACTTGTGGTGGAAGAAAGGGGCTTATGAAACGGGAACGGAAATTGCTGGTGTATCAGTAGCCGGTATGGAGCAAAATGCGGCCAAACAAGTAATAGAAGATGAAGTGAATACGTGGTATGAGCAGGCGAGCCTCACTTTGTATCTATTTGAAGAAACAGCCATCCTGCCGAGTGATGTCATTGAATTTCAAGTCGATCAGGCTCTAACGGAAGCCGCTTCCCACAGGCAGGCAGAGATTTATGCTGTTGTGAATAAACAACGTTTGCGTGATGCGGTCAAGTCTCTATCCCGCTATCAAATATCGGAGTGGATAGATTACGACTCTTTGGCTTCATCGATTGAAGAAGAACTTCAGTCGATGAAGGAGAAGCGAGTGTCATTTGAATTAAGCAGACATTTTGAACAAGCTTTTCAATTAGAAGAGGTGAGTGTCGCATCCGTGCAGCTTTCTCAGGTGGAATCTACTTATCTGCCGCAATGGACAGAGGCATTAAACGGCTATGAAGTAAGCGGAAGAAGTGTATTTTCTGTGCAAGAAACGCTCAGAGAACTGCGACAGCCTTTAGTTGATAGTCAAGGACTCGATATGCTGGCAACTGTCCTGTTTCAATTGTTTGGCCAGACGAATATTCAAGTCGTTGAACGTCATACGGGGCTGACTTTGCCGGATTACACCGAAGCAGGCTACGCAGCAAGTGTGTCGGCTCAATCGATGGATTTTAAAGTATACAACCCTAACTACTATGATTATGTCCTGCAAACGAGCTATGAAAATAGTCAATTATCAATTGAGTTAATTGGAAAATCCTTTATCCATGACTATCAGCTGTTACTAGAGCAGCAAGAGGAGATCGCTCCGCGTACAATCGTTCAATTCTCACCTGACCGCCGCATTGGGGATAAAGAGGTTATAAGTGAGGGTGCGCCAGGATATTCTGTTCATGTGTATCATATTGAACGCTCGTTAGACGGCGACGTCATTGTGAAAAAGAAAATCGGCATTGATTACTACCCGCCTCAGCACAAAATTGAAGAGTGGAGCTTACAAGAAACGCCTGTTGACGAAGAACTGATTGAGGACACTAACCCAGCTCTGCCGCCGTCTGTCATATACCCATTGCCGCCAGGAGGAGATGCAGTCATAACTCCTGTACCGCCGGTAGATAATGGTTCGGGTGAGGCAAACCCGCCATCTGATAGACCAAGCAGCGGAAATGAGGGTGCTGATGGGTCTGAGAGTGGAAACGACAATGGGAACAGTAGTGGAAGCGGGAGTGGAAACGGAAATGGAAATGATACAAACAAAGTCCCGGAACAGTCTGATAATGGAACTTCCCACGATGAGAATGGTGAGTCAGAGAAGCCTAAAGTGAAGGGTGAAGAATAGAGGTGAATAAAGATGGCTCGTGTACGCAAACGGATAGGGGATTTATTAGTAGATGCCGGCTTTTTAACAAGCGAGCAGTTAAAGCAGGCGCTTGGGAGTAAGAAGCCAGGGCAGAAATTAGGTGATGCCCTCTTAGAATTAAATTATATATCAGAAGCACAGCTGATTGAAGCACTTGAGGTCCAGCTTGGCATCAAGCATGTCAGCCTTTTTCGTTACCCAATTGATACCTCATTGATGAAAATGGTGCCAAAAGAATTTGCGATGAGAAATCAACTGATCCCTCTTAAAAAAGAAGGGAACATGATGTATGTCGCGATGGTCGATCCGATGGATTACTATGCGATAGATGATCTGAGAATGTCGACGGGGTTTCAAATAGAGGCGGCTATTGCGACAAAAGATGAGGTTGAACAAGCGATTGAACGCCATTATCAATTAGACGATGCATTCTTGCAGGCAGAACTCGATGAAAAGGATCTAGAAGCGCTTGCAAATGCGAATCCTGCTGATGCAGATGAGGAAGATGCTCCTGTCATAAAGCTTGTTAATCAAATTTTACAAGCGGGTCTCGTTCAAAAAGCGAGTGATATTCATATTGATCCAATGGAGAAGAAAATAGTTATTCGCTACCGTGTGGACGGGGTGTTAAAAACGGAGCGGGTGTATCCAAAGCGGATTCAAAATTCACTTGTAGCCCGTTTGAAAATCATGGCGAACCTAAACATTACAGAAGTCCGCCTTCCGCAAGACGGCCGGATTAAGACATCGATTCAAATGACACCGATTGATTTGCGGATCTCAACGCTGCCTACCGTGTACGGAGAAAAGGTAGTGATCCGGATTTTAGACCTTGGCAGTACGCTGAATAAGCTTTCACAACTCGGCTTTAATAAAATTAATCATCAACGGTTTCTTAAAATGATTGAACAGCCGTCGGGGCTTATTTTAATTACGGGGCCTACTGGGTCTGGTAAATCATCAACACTGTATGCGGCACTTAACCACGTGCACTCAGAGCAAGTGAATATTATCACGATTGAAGACCCAGTTGAATATCAAATTGAGGGCATCAATCAAGTGCAGGTGAACGCTCAAGTAGGGCTGACATTTGCTGCCGGCCTGCGCTCAGTATTGAGGCAAGACCCTAATATCGTTATGGTCGGGGAAATCCGTGATACTGAAACAGCTGAAATAGCGATCAGAGCTTCATTAACTGGACACCTTGTCTTAAGCACGCTTCATACGAACAGCGCGATTGCAACGATTCCTCGTCTGATTGATATGGGGATTGAGCCGTATTTAGTCGTCTCTTCGTTATCTGGTATTGTAGCGCAGCGTCTTGTGAGAAAAATATGTCCGATGTGTGCAGAAGAATTTGAGCCGACTGAAATGGAGCGGAATTTATTTGAAAAACGCGGCATCAAACCTTCTAAAGTAAAAAGAGGGAGCGGCTGTCCGTCTTGCAATGCGACAGGGTATAAAGGAAGACTGGCGATTCAGGAAGTGTTAATGGTAACCGATGATATTCGTCAAATGATGATGAATAACAAATCAATGAGCACGATCCGTGATTATGCGATGAAACAAGGAATGATCTTCTTAATAGATGATGGTTTGCTCAAAGTAAAGCAGGGGTTAACGACAATCGAAGAAGTACTGCGTGTGGCGATGGATGAGTAAAGGAGAGATATGAGGAGTGATATGATGAAAGAGAAGCTGGAATCTTTACTAATTGAAGCATTTGAAATGGGGGCATCTGATATTCACCTAACCGTTGGGGTGCCACCTGTGATCCGTATAAACGGGGAACTTGCTCATCACGGTGAAGCGGTGCTAAAGCCGGCTGACACGGAGGGGATGGCGCGTGCGATTTTGTCGGAGCATCTATGGAAGGTGTTTCAAAAGCGGGGAGAGCTTGACTTCTCACATGGCATTCCTAAAGTGTCGCGTTTTCGTATCAATTCTTACTTCCAGCGCTCGTGTGTATGTCTTGCAATCCGAGTTGTGCCGACGAAAATCCCTACCCTAGATGACCTTTCGATGCCTGAAGTCTTAAAAGAGATTGCCCAAAAGCCTCAAGGACTAGTGCTTGTAACAGGTCCAACAGGAAGCGGGAAATCGACTACTCTTGCTTCAATGATTAATGAGATCAATGAGCATACGAATAAACATATTATTACGCTTGAGGACCCGATTGAGTATCTACATAAGCATAAGCGCTCAATTATAAATCAGCGTGAAGTAGGATTTGATACACAAAACTTTGCAAACGGGCTAAGAGGCTGCTTAAGGCAGGACCCTGACATTATTTTAGTAGGGGAAATGCGTGATTTAGAAACAATCTCGATTGCAATCACGGCAGCAGAAACAGGACATCTTGTATTAGGGACATTGCATACAACAGATGCCCCGGCAACGATTGACCGTGTGATCGATGTGTTCCCGCCAGAGCAGCAGCCGCAAGTTAGAATTCAGCTAGCTTCCGTCTTAGGAGCGGTCATCTCTCAGCGTTTATTTAAAACAGCAGATGGTAAAGGCAGGCGAGCGGCAACGGAAATTCTCGTCAATAATGCAGCTGTGAAAAACCTGATCCGCAACGAGAAAATTCACCAGATTCCAAGTGTGATGCAAACAAGCAGGGCAAGCGGGATGCACACGCTTGAGATGTCGATTAAAGAATTAGTTGACTCAGGTGCGGTCGACTTTGAAACAGTGAGCGCGTACGTAAGTGAAAGTGGGATGTAAATGGGCGTTTATAAATATTCAGGACGCGACCGGCGCGGACAAGTGAAAAACGGAAAAGTGAAAGCACCTTCAGAAAAGCAGGCCCGTCTCATGCTTAGAGAAGACGGGGTAGCCGTTAGGGAGCTGAGTGAGTCCAAAAGTATTCTTGATATGGAAATCGAGCTAGGTGCGGGCAGAGTGCGCTCACAAGACTTTGTCATTTATTTAAGGCAGTTTGCGACGCTCTTAAAAGCCGGGATCTCGGTGGTCGATGCTACTGTGATCTTGCGTGAGCAGACGTCTTCTAAAAAACTTAAAGCAGCCTTGCATGATGTAGAGGATGAATTGCGTGCAGGAAATCCGTTTTCTCAAGCGGCTGAAAATCAAAAAAAAGTGTTTCCGCCGCTATTTGTTAATATGGCCAAAGCAGGCGAGCTTGGCGGTAACTTAGACGATATCCTAGAGCGGCTTGCGAGCTATTATGAGAAACAACATAAAACTAAGCAAAAAGTGATGTCTGCGATGTCGTACCCGATTGTGGTTGGATTTGTGGCGATCATCATTGTGATTTTTCTATTATCCTATGTTGTACCAACATTTGCTGATATGTTTGCAAGCTTTAATGCCGAGCTGCCGATGATTACAGTGCTTGTACTCCAGGCAGGCGAGGTGTTCAGCAGACTATGGTGGCTTCTGCCGCTGGCCGTTATTTTAGTTATCGTGCTGTTGAAAATCGTGAACGATCGAGCGGAGCTTAGGTATTACCGTGACCTGTTTATTCTGCGGATGCCGATATTCGGGAAGCTGCTGCAAAAAGCAGCGCTCGCGCGAATGACGAGAACATTAAGCTCGCTGTTTTCAAGCTCTGTGCCGATCTTGCAGTCTGTTGCTATTGTAGAGCGGATTGCTGGAAACGAAGTGATTGCCCGAGTGATCCGCGAATCTCGTAATTCATTAGAGCGGGGGGAATCGATTGCAGAACCCATGCATAAGCATTGGGTATTCCCTCCTTTAGTAACGCAGATGATTGCGGTCGGTGAAAAAACAGGGTCACTAGATACAATGCTTGATAAAGTGGCAGATTTCTATGAGTCAGAAGTAGAAGCGGGAACAGACCAAATCAAAGCCTTAATTGAACCGGTCATGATCGTCATTTTGGCAGCTGTGGTCGGTGTGATTGTCGCAGCGATTGCGATTCCGATGTTTGAAATATTTGATGCGGTTGGATAGAAGATTTTTCTAGACAAATGAAGGATTTGCCAGTATGATTTCTGTAGAACCAATCTACTAGACATTTATACTTATAAAAGTATACGAATTTCATATGGAACGTGATGAAAAGCTATCTGTACATGGGCACTTGGGTAGTTTGGAGCAGCTAGTGCAACCGGCCAATTTTGTCATGACTACATGCAGGATTGGTTTTTTATATGCAGAGAGTTACTAAAGACGCGTGAACAGATGAAAATTGAAAAATGGAGGACACGATGTTGATGAAAAAATGGTTAAAACAAACGAAAAATGAAAAAGGCTTAACGCTGGTTGAGCTGTTGGCAGTTGTTGTGATTTTAGGTATTATTGCTGCGATTGCAGTACCGAGTATTAGTGGGATTATTGAGAATAGTAAGAAGGATGCAGCAATTTCGAATGCTCAGCAGGTATTGAGTGCTGCCAGGTTGTATGCTGCTAGTGGGGGAGATACGGATGACGATTTTAATTTTACTGAGAGTACGGAGAGTAGTACAGAGGAGGAGAGAACAGGTATTGCAGAATATCATGAGCCAATTACAAACCCTTGGGGAGAAGCTGATAGTGGTGTAGAATACACAATATCATTTACTGGAACTGTGCCAGCAATAATAATTGAATTTCCAGATGGTAAATGTGATATTGGAAATGATGGTGCACAAACTGCTACAGACTTATCTCAAAAAGGTAGAGATGCTTGTAACGAGTAATCATACACTTAACTACTAAAAAAGCCTATCCCTTCGATAGGCTTTTTCACTACACAAATTCTGAAAATCGTTACACCTTAGGAGGCCTTGATGGTTGATTGGTTGTTTATTGGTTATTTATTTGTATTCGGCCTGACGTTTGGGTCCTTTTTTAATGTCGTTGGGCTGCGTGTGCCGGCGGGTGAGTCGATTGTGGCCCCGCGCTCGCATTGTACGACGTGTGACCGTGATTTATCGACGCGGGAGCTGATCCCGGTTTTCTCTTATCTTTTTCAAAAAGGGAAGTGCCGCGGCTGCGGAACGAAAATTTCTCCGCTTTATCCGTTTGTAGAACTCGCAACTGGGTTGGCGTTCAGCGGGGCTTACGTGTTGCTTGGCTGGTCGTATGAATTAATTGTGCTTCTTTTACTTATTTCGCTTCTTGCTATTATTTTCGTCAGCGATATTCGCTACATGTTAATTCCAGATAAAATCCTATTATTTTTTACGCCGTTCTTTCTGCTTTTACGTTTGACCGTAGCACCGCTTGATCCATGGTGGTCCAGTCTTGTGGGAGCGGCTGTTGGATTTGGGTTGCTGCTCCTTATTGCGGTGATCAGCCGAGGTGGAATGGGCGGCGGAGACATTAAGCTGTTTGCTGTGCTTGGACTTGTTCTTGGCTGGCAGGACGTGCTGCTTGCCTTTTTCTTTTCATGCTTATATGGAACAATCATTGCTGGTATCGGGATGGCGGCTGGAAAAGTAAAACGCAAAAAGCCGATTCCATTTGGTCCTTTTATCGTACTCGGAGCTCTAACGGCTTATTTTTATGGAAATTCTCTAGTCCAATGGTATATAGGTCTATTCTTATAGTAAACTACGTATAAGAAGTTATTTTTAAAGAGAAATGGTGAATAGAAGATGAACCTTTTTCAACAAACGAACCAAAAGCGGCATGCCTTTATTATTAAAGATCATGTTATTCGCTATATAGGAAGCAAGCAGCCAGATCTCCTGCAAATCACTCAAATAAAAGAGCGCTACTTGCCTCTTGGGATTGTCGTGAACGGTCAGATTGAAGACATGACGACCTTTGTGACGATTTTGACTGAATGCGTGGAAGAATGGAAGCTGAAAAGACAACGAATTCAATTTTGCCTGCCGCAGCAGCATACGATTATTCGCACCCATTTTATTGATGGAACAATTCCGGATGAAGAAGTGAAGGGGCAGCTTTATTTGGATTTAGGAGAAAGCCTTTTGCTGCCGTTTGATGATCCGATTTTTGACTTTAAAGTAATTGGGATGCATGACGGTCAGAAGGAAGTGCTGCTCTTTGCTTCAAGAGAATCCGTTCTTAATCAATATATAGATGCCTTTTCTGAAGTCCATTTGAAACCCAATGCAGCTGATCTATCAACGCTTTCAGCTTACCGATTGTTTTTTGAAAATGGACAAGTTCAGACGGGGGCCTATGTGATTCAAGTGCAGATTGACGCGATGGTCACAACGATTACTATTTTTAAAGATCATCATCCGTTATTTTTAAGCACGATTCTCTCAGAACTTGACCAGGAAGGCTGGTCTTTAACAGGTGAAGGGGATGTGACCCGTCTAACGTGGACAAAGGAAGAGGAAGAAATGGAAGAAGCCATTGAAGAATGTGTCCGTGAAGTGGAAAAAGTGATGAATTTCTATCAGTTCAATGTGTTAAAAGGCGAGGGAGAAATGGGCCAAATGCTGCTTTGTGGCGATCATCCTTATCTCACTCAATTTGAGGCGGCGTTTAGTGAACGGCTCATGCTTGAAATTGTTGGTTTGTCTGAGCAAACGAAAAATGATGCGCCGGTAAGGTACTATGATGCCCAAGGCCTTGTGTTGAAAAAAGAGGTGTATCGTTAATGCTCGTTGAAGTGAATTTATTACCCGAGAAGCCTAAAAAAAATTATACGAGTATTTTATATGCGGGGGCCTTTTTATTTCTACTGCTTCTAGCGGTGTTAACAACGTTCTTATTCCAGCGCCATCTGACACAAGAAGTGCAGGAGGTAAATGAACAAGTCTACAATGTTCAGCTTGAGTCTGCTCAAATAAGACAGGAGCTGACAGGGCTTGAATGGACAGATGCTAAGCAGATTGACTCGGCAGCTTCCGCTGTTGAGGGGCAGATCGTCCCTGCATCTTCTGTCGCGAGCTACATTGTATCTCTTTTGCCTGAGCGCGGTTTCATTCAATATTTCACTTACACACAGCCGCATTCCATTCTAGTGGATGTGCATTTTGATAGATTAGAAGAAATTGCCCAGTACCATGAAGCCTTAGAGAGCAGTTCACTCACGACTTCTGTTCGTCTCTCTGTCATTGACAGCCATGAAATGCTTGATGATGAGCAGCATGAGATAAACTTTGATGAAGTGAAATCACGGTACCTTGCAAGCTTTGAATTAACTTTAGACCGAGAAGAAGGTCGGGTTTTAGGTGATGAACAATGAGAGAAATACGGCTTGATAAAAGAATATGGATTTCTCTTTGCGGTTTGCTGTTAATCGGCTTTCTAATCTGGTTGTTTTTTAGTTTTATTCGTCCAATCCAGCTAGAAAAAGAAGCGGCCCTTGTGGAGCTTGAATATGAACAGGCGCAGTTAGCTGGGGTGATTGAAGAGGCGGAAGAGAAACCGTTAGAAGTGATCGAATCCTCCATGATGATCCAGCGTAAGCTTCCGGTGCGTCCGCTAGTTGACCAGCTGCTATTGACCTTTGCGAGAGCAGAAGGCATTGCTGATGCCTACATCCTCTCTATCGATATACAAGATGAAGCTGAAGGGGTCTGGTTTGGCGAGACAGGAGAGACATCTATCGAGGTTGAGCAGGGTCAAGAGCAAGATAATGAGCCCGAAGAATTAGAGGACTTTATCGAGCTTGAGGAGGAAGAAGAACCTGTACCTTCAACACCTCCTGCAGCTGCCTCGTCAATAGAAGGGCTAGAAGTGATTCGTTTTGTGCTTCGGGTCCGTACAAATGAATATGCAGGGCTGGCACGATTTGCTGAAGAACTAGATCGCAATGATCGATTAATGAGCATTGATTCGATTACGTACGCGGCTCCAAGTGAGCGAGTGTTAGTCGAAGATGAGCAGGAAGCGCTTGAATTTTTGATGACGGTATCGGCTTTTTATTACCCAATAGATGAGCCTGATTTAGAGCAAGAACTTCCGCAAGTAGATTATCCAAGACCGGCTAATAAGAGTTCGCCATTATACAACCAGTAGACGAAGACATCCTTTTCTTCGTCTCTTTTTTTAATTAGTTTATTCTAGTTTTTTTATTCTCTCGTTCTATCATTTCACCTCCGTTAATAGACTAGGAGTAAGAACATGTTGAAAGGAGCAGGTGCTGTATGGAGAGGGACAAGCGCACCATATCAATTCGCTTGAACAACAAAGAACAAGAATACAAAGAACATGAATATGATCTACATGAAGAAGAACAAGAATACAAAAGCCAAGACCGAGTGTTTAGTGAAGCAAAGGAAGAAATTACGGCGGCTCGGGATGAACGGTATGAAGCAGAGCTAGAGGATGCACCGATACCAAAGCCTGATAATGTGATCGATTTTACCGAGCGGCAAACAGAGCGAGAGAAGGGGAAAGGTCCTTTTTGGGATGATGGAAACCGTGAAAGCGGACCGAAGCTTCCGGTCAACCGAAAAAAGAAATCACAGCGTTCGTTTACGTTTTCACTTCCCTCGCTGCCTAATTTTTCTTCGCTGAAATCATTTTCACTCATACCTATAGCCATTATTTTATCTGCCATTATTGTCGGGGTTAGTTTCGGAGTCGTTGTGTTAAATGTCTTTACAGGGGGAGGGGAAAATGCAGCGGTAAGTGAGCCCATTCAACAAGCGAGTCCTGAGGCAGCACCTACTTTCCAAGCGATAGACGGCGGGTTGCCCTCTTTAAGTGTAGAAGTGATTCAAGGAGGAGCATTCTCCACCGTTGAAAAGGGGCAAGAAATGGTGTCAGTGTTTCAAAACAGCGGACTAGCTGCTGTGTTAACAGATACGACGGATCCTCTTTATTTGTTTGTCGGACTAGGGGCTGACAGAGGAGATACGACGTCGCTTGCTGCCATTCTAGAAAACGAAGGTAAAGAAACGTATTTAAAATCTTATCAAGTCAGCGGAGAAGGGTTAGCTGCTGCTAGTGAGAATTCAGCGGCATGGTATACCGATGCCTTATCTATCTTTAACAGCATGCTGACCCTCACGACAAACAGCCTTGCAAAAGGCTCTGGTATTTCAGATGCGGACATTCAAGCTGTTACAAAAGAGCTGACGACTCTTCATGAAGGTAGAGAAGAGGCTCTTGCAGAAATTCCTGAGGCGGCGCAAGCTTCGACATTGCTGCTTGGTACCGAGCTTGATTCATCACTAGGACATCTCGCTGGTTTTATGAATTCAAACGACCAAAAAGAATTATGGAAGGCTCAACAGTCGTTGCTGCGTGTATTACTGGCATACGAGCAGGTGGTAGAATTTTATTAAGATCATTAAGCCTGAAAAGAAGACTTTATCTTCTTTTTCAGGCTTTTTCGTTTGAATGTTCTGAATTCGATTGTGGTTATTAGGATTATTTGGTATTCTGTACATAACCTTGTACAATGAAGAAAAACATTGTTGAGGTGACCCTTCATGAAACCCTTTATTTTAGCCTCCGGTTCCCCAAGGCGCAAAGAGCTTCTTAAGCAGGCTCGTTATACATTTTCCATTCAAACAAGTGATGTAGATGAAACCGTAAATCCCCAGTTAACCCCAAGTGAAGTTGTTTGTGAACTCGCACGTAAAAAAGCTGAAGCTGTGGCACAGAATCATCCTGATGTGGTTGTGTTAGGTTCGGATACGGTCGTAGTGTGTAATGATCAGATTTTAGGTAAGCCTAGTGACGCCAAGGATGCAAAAGCGATGCTCACTTCCTTATCTGACCGTGATCATTCCGTTCTGACAGGTGTAGCTATTTGTGAAAAGGGAGAAGTGACGACGTTTTTTGAAGAAACCGTTGTTCATTTTTATCCATTATCTGAAGAAGATATCGATCAATATATCGAAACAGGTGAACCCTTTGATAAAGCAGGAGGATATGGAATCCAAGGATTCGGTGCCTATTTAGTGCATTCGATTTCAGGAGACTACAATACAGTTGTCGGTCTGCCTTTAGCGAAAACGATGAGAGAACTCAAGCACTTCAATATATACCCTAATATTAATTAATAAACGAACTGAACTGACCTTTGACAACCCCATACTCTTCTATACCGAAAGGAGAAAGCCATGACGCTGCCCACCCTCCTCATTAGAGATCTTCCTACCCATCAAAGACCAAGAGAGAGAATGCTTAAAGAAGGCGCCAATGTATTAACCAATCAAGAGCTTCTCGCGATCCTTCTTCGAAATGGGACAAAAAAAGAGTCTGCTCTGCAGCTTGCCGGCAAAATGTTAGATTCGTTTGACGGACTGACTTTATTGCGGACAGCGACGATCGAAGAATTATGTCATATAAATGGAATTGGAACAGCGAAAGCAGTAGAAATCCAAGCAGTGATGGAGCTCGGCAGACGGATCCACGCAGTCCCGACTGAAGAAAAATATGTGATACGTTCTCCTGAGGATGTGTCCAATTTCGTCATGGAAGATATGCGATTTCTAACGCAAGAGCATTTTATCGCTCTCTATCTGAATACGAAAAACCGCGTGATTCATCGTCATACCTTATTCATTGGCAGCCTGAACGCGAGTATTGTACACCCTAGAGAAGTGTTTAAAGAAGCGTTAAGACGCTCTGCTGCCTCAATCATTTGTTTGCATAATCATCCTTCAGGCGACCCCACTCCAAGCCTTGAAGATATAGAAGTGACTAAGCGGCTGAATGAAGCAGGCAAGGTATTAGGTGTCGAATTATTAGATCACGTCATTATCGGCGATCGCAAATTCATTAGTTTAAAAGAGCAGGGCCATATCATTTAGAAATAGATCATAGGTAGTAAAGGGTCTCATCAAGGGGAGATAGCCCTTTTGGTAGAAGTTCACGTGTTTCACATTATTTTAAAATGAAACAAAAGGTGGAAATTTTGTGTCGGGGAACTTAAGGCTATTTTTTTTGAGAAATGTTCGATATAATAAAGGTTATGATTTCAGATCAGTCTGAAGGGAGATACATAGATGTTTGGTGGGTTTTCAAAAGATATTGGAATTGATTTAGGAACAGCTAATACACTTGTTTATGTTAAAGGGAAAGGCATCGTAGTGCGTGAGCCGTCAGTGGTTGCATTACGTACAGATACAGGTTCAATTGAAGCAGTAGGAAATGATGCAAAGAATATGATTGGCCGTACTCCAGGAAATATTGTGGCTGTGCGTCCGATGAAAGACGGCGTTATCGCAGATTTTGATACAACAGCTACAATGATTAAGTATTTTATTCGCCAAACAGTTAAGAATCGTTCAGTTTTCACTCGTAAGCCTTCAGTGATGGTTTGTGTACCAACAGGGATTACAGCGGTTGAGAAACGCGCGGTAGAAGATGCAACCAAACAAGCGGGTGCAAAAGAGGCTTATACACTTGAAGAGCCGTTTGCAGCAGCGATTGGGGCAGATCTTCCTGTATGGGAGCCGACCGGGAGCATGGTTGTTGATATTGGCGGAGGTACAACTGAAGTAGCCATTATTTCACTTGGCGGAATTGTTACGAGCCAATCAATCCGTGTGGCTGGTGATGAGATGGATGATGCAATCATTCAGTATGTGAAAAAGAGATACAATTTGATGATTGGTGAACGTACAGCTGAGACGTTAAAGATGGAAATTGGAACAGCAGGAGCACCAGAAGGCGTAGATGATATGGATATCCGCGGACGTGATCTTGTCTCAGGACTTCCTAAGACCATCTCTGTAACAGCAGAAGAAATTTCCAAAGCTCTTGAAGATACAGTTACGACGATTGTAGAATCAGTGAAAAATACGCTTGAGCAATCACCGCCTGAGCTTGCAGCTGATATTATCGACCGCGGAATTGTACTAACAGGCGGCGGAGCTTTATTACGCAATCTTGACCGCGTATTAAGCGATGAAACAAACATGCCGGTAATCGTAGCTGAAAATCCGCTAGATTGTGTGGCCATCGGAACAGGCAGAGCGCTTGAAAATCTACATTTATTCCGTTCAAAAGCTGGGATAACGTCTCGTTCTGATAGAAAATCGTAAGTAGGTGTCTAGCATGCCATCCTTTTTCTCAAACAAAAAATTAATTATTCTTCTTGTCAGCATTATCATTTTGATGGCGCTGATTGGTTATTCGCTTTCTGATCGTGAGAATACAACACGGCCAGAGCAGTTTATGAGAGATACGGTTGGATGGGTGCAGTCTATGTTCTCAAAACCCGCACATTCTGTCGCGGGTTTCTTTGAGAGCGTATCTGATATTCGCAGCGTGTATGAAGAAAATAAACTTCTCAAATCACGTCTTGAAGAATACGCCCAAATCTCCGTAGAACGTAATTTACTTCGCGATGAGAATGAAACCTTGCGCGAAATGATCGACCTTGAAGAAAGTTTAAGTGATTACTTAATGAGACCAGCCGTTGTGATTCACCGTAATCCTGACCGCTGGAATGATTTTATTGCCATCAACCGCGGAAGCCAGCATGGTATTGAACCGAATATGGCGCTCGTTGATTCTCAAGGCGGCTTAATTGGTAAAGTGAAACGGACAAGTCAATTTAGTTCATTTGTGCAATTATTATCTGATAATGACAGGACCAACCGAGTCTCAGCGAAAATTGTCGGTGATCAAGCATTAAATGGCTTTATTGAAGGCTATGACGAGGATCGTGGTCTCCTCATTATGCGGAAGCTCGATATTGAGGCCGAGATCGAAGAAGAGCAAATGGTTACCACCTCTGGACTTGGGGGAGTGTACCCTGAAGGTTTATTAATTGGTGAAGTGGTTGAGGTAGAGCCGGATGAATACGGCTTGACTCAAAATGCCTACATTAAACCGACAGCAGATTACTATTCATTAAATTATGTTTACGTAATCGAGCGTACGAGTACCTCTGTTGATCCAGAGATATTAGAGGAGGATCAGTAGTGAGCCGTGCCTATCTTCCCACACTTTTATTGCTTGCTCTAGTCATTGAAGGAAGTTTATATCCATTTTTCATGCCGGAAAGATACGGTTCTGATCTCATCATGGTTCCGAGATTTCTTGTTGTTCTGCTTGTGTTTATTGGTATCTATACAGGAAGAAGCACCAGCTTAGTATATGCGCTGTGCTTTGGGGTCATATATGATGTGGTGTATACCGAACTTTTAGGTGTGTATGTGTTTGGGTTTGCTGTTGTTGGTTACGTCTTTGCTTTGTCTTATAAGCAGATCCAAGATAGTATTCTCGTGCCAATCCTTCTTGCCCTTGTCGCTGTGGCATTATTTGATTATTATCAATATGGATTGTTTCGTTTAATCGGCATTACAGATATGGGCGGCCAAGCCTTTGTGTTTGACCGGCTTTTGCCTACCCTGCTTTTAAACGGAGCTTTAGCCATTTTGGTGCTCTATCCGGTGAAGAAACTTTGCATGCATGTTCAGCATAACTCGAGGCTTCGTGAGCGTTAAGGCTCTAAATCGACAAAAACAAAAAAATATTAACAGAGTTCTAGTTAGGAAAGAGGGATTAGCCCCTTACATGTTGAATAAAACTATCAATCACCGATTTGAGCCTTTTTACTCATGTTCTTACTTGTTGAATAATTTGGTTGAACGAATGGGTCGAAGTAGACGGTCGAACGAATGAATGGAAACGACAGAAATCGATGCGAGATTCTTCCGATATTTTAGTAGTAAATAGATTTGAGACAGGCTTTAATGCGTGTGTGTCTGAGGTGAACGTTGAATGACGCAGAAAAAACAACATGTTACGATAAAAGGAACGAAAGATGGTCTGAACTTTTTATTAGATGACCGCTGTTCCTATGAAAGTTTACTAGAGGAACTAAAAGAAAAGCTTTCAACAAAGCATTACCAAGGATCAGATGAACCTGATGTGATGGTCAATGTGAAAGTAGGACATCGGTATTTAACAGAAGATCAAGCCGAAGAAATATCAAGCATAATAACGGAAGGCCGAAACCTGGCTATTGAAGAAATCCATTCAGATGTATTAACGAAAGCGGAAGCTGAGCTGTTAAGGCAGGAATCACAAGTCGTCACCCTTACGAAAATGGTTCGTTCCGGACAAGTTCTAAAAGTCCGAGGCGACCTGTTGTTAATTGGAGATGTGAACCCGAGCGGGACTGTGATGGCGACAGGAAATGTGTATATAATGGGTGCTCTAAAAGGAGTGGCTCATGCAGGTTTTGAAGGAGATACGAAAGCAGTTGTTGCAGCAGCACTTATGAGTCCCACGCAACTCAGGATTGCCGATCAGATTCACCAGTTTGATGAGGGTGACAAAGGAGTGGCAATGGCGAGTGCTTATCTTGATAGCGAGGCCGAGAGTTTTAAGCTTGAGAGAGTTCAAGACTTGATGCGTCAGCGTCCTAATCTTCAAAAGAATGATTCACAAATTATTGATGGATGAAGCGTGGTATAGAAAGGGGTCATGAGCATGGGAGAAGCAATAGTCATTACAAGTGGTAAAGGTGGCGTTGGAAAAACAACAACCTCTGCCAACATCGGTACTTCCCTTGCGCTTAATGGTAAGAAAGTTTGTCTTATTGATACTGATATCGGACTCAGAAACCTTGATGTGGTTATGGGGCTTGAAAACCGAATCATTTATGATTTAGTTGATGTCGTTGAAGGCCGCTGTAAATTGAAGCAAGCGTTAATTAAGGACAAGCGTTTTGAATGTTTATATTTGCTTCCAGCAGCTCAAACAAAAGATAAGCTTTCAGTTGAACCTGAACAAATGAAAGAAATCGTAAACGAATTAAAACAAGAATACGATTATGTATTAATTGATTGTCCGGCAGGGATTGAACAAGGATTTAAAAATGCAGTAGCCGGAGCAGACAAAGCAATTGTTGTCACCACTCCTGAGGTTTCTGCAGTTCGTGATGCCGATCGTATTATTGGACTTTTAGAACAAGAAGAGATTGAAGCTCCTAAGCTAGTTGTAAATAGAATCCGCGGGCATATGATGAAAAACGGAGAAATGCTTGATGTGGATGAAATTTCTTCGATTCTAGCAATTGATTTAATTGGAATCGTTGTAGATGATGAAGATGTCATCAAATACTCCAATAAAGGAGAACCGATCGCCTTACATACTGGAAGTAAAGCATCTATTGCATACCGCAATATTGCTAGACGAATTTTAGGTGAAGCTGTTCCATTAATGTCTTTAGAAGAGGAAAAGGGACTCTTTGCAAAAATTAAACAATTTTTTGGCGTTCGTTAAACCACCTGTTCTCGGGTGGTTTTTTCTTGCTTATCTTTATGTTTAATCACTTCAACAAAGGGTATTCTATCTCTAGAGTTAAACTAGAAGGAGTGATTATGTTGGGTAAGAAGATTGCAGTAGTTGTCACAGACTTATTTGAGGATGTTGAATACACAGATCCAGTTCATGCTTTTAAGGAAGCAGGACATGACATTGTAACGGTTGAAAAAGAATCAGGCAATAAAGTAACAGGCAAAAATGATGAAGAAACTGTAACAATTGATAAAGGGATTGACGATGTTTCTCCAGGTGACTTCGATGCCCTCTTCATTCCAGGAGGCTTCTCACCTGATATCCTTCGCGGTGATGACCGTTTTGTTCAATTTGCTAAATCATTTGTAGATGATGGCAAGCCTGTTATGGCGATCTGTCATGGTCCGCAGTTACTCATAACAGCAGAAGTATTGAAAGACAGAGATGTGACTGGATTCAAGTCCATTCATGTAGATTTGAAAAATGCAGGAGCGAAACTGCATGATGAGGAAGTAGTCGTTTGCGGCGGTAACTTAGTCACAAGCCGAACGCCAGATGATCTTCCAGCATTTAACCGAGAATCATTAAAGGTATTAGGATAAAAAGATGCCCCCATTTTATTGGGGGCATTCGTTCTGTTAAGCGCGGTGATAGTCGCCATTTTTACCGCCGCTCTTGTGGCTTAAGTACGTTTGACCGATCATCATTCCTTTATCTAATGCTTTACACATGTCATAAACGGTAAGAGCCGTAGCACTGGCAGCTGTTAATGCTTCCATTTCTACTCCCGTTTTCCCTTTTGTCTTCACCTCAGCTTCAATCTTGAGCACCCATTTTTGTTCTTGCTGTTCCCATGAAAAGCGGATATTGATGCCAGTAAGGGAGAGCGGGTGGCACATCGGGATCCATTGTGACGTGTTTTTAGCCGCCATAATACCAGCCACTTGGGCAACAGAGAGAACATCACCTTTTCCAATCTTTCCTTCCTCAATCTTTTGATGAATCTCATTTGTTACTTCAATGCTTGTATGAGCAATGGCTGTTCTTGTTGTTTCTTGTTTATCAGAAATATCAACCATTTTGGCGCGTCCTTGTTCATTAAAATGGGTCAGTTCACTCATCCTAGTTCATCGCTCCTTTTTAACCTGCTTTCCCGTCATTTGAGGGGATTGCCTTTTGTTGTTGGATATCTGTGTTATCATAATGGAAAAGTTATTTTTTTGTCAATTTAGGGGGAATCAACATGTCAGTAGAACAACATAAGAAAGAAGCGCCAGCTGAAGTGCGTTGTATGATTTTAACAGTTTCAGATACAAAGTCGTATGATACAGATAAAAGCGGAACGTTAATCCGTGAAATGTTAGAAGAGGGCGGACATAGTGTAACAGAATACCAGATTGTCCGTGACGAGTACAGTCAAATCCAGCATTGGTTAAAGATTGCAGCGAGCCGTGCTGATATTGATGCCATTTTAATTAACGGCGGTACAGGAATCGCATTGCGTGATACGACGTATGAAGCCGTTCGTGACAGTTTGGATAAAGAAATGCCAGGGTTTGGGGAAGTGTTCCGTTATTTAAGCTTTGTCGAAGATATTGGAACAGCAGCTATTTTAAGCCGCGCGATTGCGGGTGTCAGAGATGGAAAAGCCATCTTTTCAATGCCAGGATCACCAGGTGCGGTGAAGCTTGCAATGGACAGAATCATTGTGCCAGAGCTTGGCCATGTGATGAGAGAGATTTTAAAAGATCGTTAATAGTAACGATACAGATGAGGCCGCAACGATGATTTGCGGCCTTATTCCGCTTTAATAAAACTATTTTCTTTTGTATAATAAAAGGAATTTCTTATGTGTAAAAAAGAGAGTGTTGTTGATAGAAGGATAGAAAGATAGAAAGATAGAAAGATAGAAAGATAGAAAGATAGAAAGATAGATAGATAGCGAGGTGTTTCACTTGGTAGAAAGAAGAAAGCCGATCGCAGTTTCTGAAGCGGTTACACGAGTGATGAAGTACATAAAAGAAGGAAGAGTAAAGATGATATCCATTGATGAGTGTGATGGATACTATTTAGCGGAAGAAATAAAGGCAGATCATGATGTGCCGCCTTTTGACAAATCTCCATATGATGGATTTGCCATCCGTGCCGAAGATACGATTTCTGCCACAAGAGAACACCCTGTCACTTTAGAAGTAATTGAAGAAATAGGGGCAGGGTCGGTTGCTTCCAAATCCTTAAAAAAGGGAGAAGCAATCCGGATTATGACAGGCGCTCAAATTCCAGCTGCTGCAGATGCGGTGGTGCAGTTTGAGTTAACAAGAGAATGTAAAGAAGCTGAGCGGGATTTTATAGAAATTAAGCGTTCGTTTCTAGCAGGGGATAATGTGTCAAAGCAAGGTGAAGATACGACCAAAGGATCTAAATTAGTTTCAAAAGGAGCTAAAATCACACCCGGGGTCAAGGCGCTGCTTGCAACGTTTGGATATGCAAAGGTACCAGTGTATCAGAAACCCAAAGTGGGAATCTTTGCGACAGGAACAGAACTGCTTGATGTGGGTGATGAGCTTGTACCTGGAAAGATTCGTAACAGCAATGCCTACATGACAGCTGGACAGCTAAAAAAAGCGGGAGCAGAGCCTGTTTATTTTGGGAAGCTGGTAGATGATTTTGATCAATGCTATGAAGCAATAAGCAATGCGATCGATCAAGTTGATTTTTTAATCACAACTGGTGGAGTATCTGTAGGCGATTATGATTATCTGCCTGCCATTTATAAGAAGTTAGGAGCAGAGGTGTTATTTAATAAGGTTGGGATGAGGCCAGGTAGTGTGACAACGGTCGCTGCGCTAGGCGATAAACTGTTGTTCGGATTATCGGGCAACCCGTCGGCATGCTATGTCGGCTTTGAGCTTTTTGTTCGTCCGATCCTTCTATCTAGCTTCAGCCATGACAAGCCTCATCTGCAAAAAGAGCGAGCAGTGTTGGATGCTGACTTTCCTAAACCTAACCCGTTTACACGTTTTGTGCGCAGCAGGGTAAGCATTAAAGAGGGGCGTCTTCACGTGATTCCTACCGGTCTTGATAAATCAGGTTCTGTTACCTCGCTTAGTGATGCCAATGCTTTGATCGTACTGCCGGGCGGGACAAGAGGATTTACAACTGGAATGGATGTTGAGGTGCTGTTATTAGATGGTGAGGGAAGCAAGTGGCCGTGGGAGTAAATTCTATCATTCAAGTGGTAGGGTATAAAAACAGCGGAAAAACAACGTTAATCGAAAAAGTCATTGCTGACCTAGCCAAAAGAGGTTTGAGGATAGGGACAATCAAGCACCATGGACATGCGACCAAGCTTGTATCTCTAGATTCTGGCACAGACTCATGGAAACATCGTCAAGCTGGTGCGGCTGCAAGTCTCGTTATGAATGAAGATGGGGCTCTGCAATTGCAGGCGGCCCAAGAACAAAAGCCATCACTAGATCAACTGCTGGCAATGTATCAAACTCTTGATCTTGATGGAGTCCTTGTGGAAGGGTTTAAGCAAGAAGATTACCCGAAACTAATCATTGTAAAAGAAGAGAGTGATCTTAAGCTAGTCGCTACACTAAAACAGGTAGAAGCAATTGTGACTGCCTTGCCAATAAAGAGAGTGGACTTGCCGGTGTTTCATTTGAATGATGCCGCACGGATTAGTGAATGGATTATAACGCGTTGGGAGAAGAAATAATGGAGAATTTATACGAGATTACAAGAGATCCAATTAGTATAGAAGCAATTGTGAAAAAAGTAGAACATCCTCATGCAGGTGCGATTAATACATTCATCGGCACGGTTCGAGAGCTTACACATGGAAAGCGTACGATTTATTTAGCCTATGAAGCGTATGAGTCAATGGCTGTTAAAAAGCTTGCCCAAATTGGGGAGGAAATTAAAAAAAAGTGGCCGGATACAAGAGCGGCCATCACTCATCGGATCGGGCAGCTTAAAATTAGTGAAATAGCTGTTGTGATTGCAGTTTCTACTCCTCACCGTAACGATTCCTATGAAGCAAGCCGTTATGCGATTGAGCGCATTAAAGAGATTGTGCCGATCTGGAAAAAGGAGCATTGGGAAGACGGGGAAAAATGGATGGGCGATCAGCTTGAAAAAGTAGCCTATCCAACTGGTAAACCACCTAAAGGAGACGAATGATGATTACGTTATTATTATTTGCTGAGTTAGCTGAGCGTCTGAACACAAAAGAAATGCAAATCGATGCTTCAGGAAAAAGCCTTAAAGAAGTGAAAGAAATGGTAAAAGAGCAGCATGAGGGAATTGCGCATGTTATTGATCAATCGATGATTGCTGTAAACGAAGAATATGCAGAAGGTACAGAAGTCCTTAAAGACGGTGATGTGATTGCGTTTATCCCTCCAGTTAGCGGCGGGTGAAAATGAATAGAAATAAAAGCAAGGTTTCTGAACTCAGAAACCTTGCTTTTTTTGTTAGCTGCGATGCTGCTCATAGGTAGAGGCTTTTGTAAGAGATTTTAGCAATGTTACCTGCTCTTCTGTTAACGGATTTGTTTCTACTGCGCGCACATTATCCTCAATTTGTTCGATACTGCTAGCCCCGCATACGACAGCGGCCACAGTAGGGTGCGCCAGACAGTAATGCAAAGCAAGCTCAGACAATGGGCGCTTGAATTCATCATGAGATGAAAGTTTATCGAGAACCACTTTTAATTCCTCAAATGTGTAGTCAAGATAACCATCTTTTTGGATTTTTTCTCCTGCGGCGCTTAGAGGTTTTTTGGCTAATAATCCTTTAGCGAGCGGCCCTCTTGCGACAACAGAGGTTTGGTGGTCATCTAATAGAGAAAACCACTCCTCAGCGCGGCGGTCAAGCAAGCTGTACTGCATCATCACGCTTTCTACATTCGAACGTTTCACATATTCCTTAATCACATTCGGTCTAATCGAAGAAATTCCATAATGGCGAATTACCCCTTCTTGTTTCAATTCTTCAAACGCTTCAATGGTCTCGTCAATCGGGTCTTCAATGGTTCCGCCGTGAAGCTGATAGAGGTCAATGTAATCTGTTTGCAGACGGGTTAAACTGTCTTTCACGGCTGATTTAATATGCTTTTTAGAAGGGTCCCATTCCCAGCCTTCCTTGTCCCTCTCAAACCGATTGCCAGCTTTTGTTGCAAGGATCAGATCATTTCTACGATGCTTAATGGCATTGCCGACAAATTGTTCGTTTAATCCTTTATCATAAAGGTCGGCTGTATCAAAATAATTGATACCAGCATCTAGAGCCGCATCGATAATTTGAGTGGCATAATTTTGGTCTGTTCCAAGCGACATACAGCCAAGTCCTATTTCACTTACTTCTAAATCTGTTGTTCCTATTTTTCTTTTTTTCAACATATATCTCTCCTTTAATCTAGTTTTGCTTCTGGCCAGTCTTCTGGTTTGTTGACATTGTGAAACGCTTCCGGGTCGAATGAAGCATCAGCTGCTAAGTAGGTATCTGCCGCTTCTAGCAAGGCTCCTACTTTATATATTTTTTGATCTAGCAGCTCGCTGATCGTATGCTGCAGACTTTTATGGTAGAGACCGATTAATGGCTGTTTTCGTCCTTCTATAATCGGAATAATGGCTTGTGAAGTTGTTCCCTGTTGGATCTTAATCAGCTTTTCATAGACATCTGTATGTATATAAGGTGTATCACAAGGAGCTGTTACATACCACTCAGCATCTTTTGTGCTCATTGCTGTGTATAATCCGGCTAATGGTCCTAACCCTTGATATTTAGGGTGATCTAGAACAACGGATGTTTCTGTCTTGGCTTTAATGTCTTTTAAGATAGCAGGATGGCAGATAATGAGCTGTTCTTCAGTAAGGTCCTTCAATGCGTCTAAACTATGCATAAAAAATGGCTTGCTCTGATAGTGTGCTAGGGCTTTTTGACGTCCATATCTTCGTGACTGCCCTCCAGCCAAAACAACTCCAAGATATTTTCTCTCCATAAGACCCCTCCTTATTTCCTATTCCCAATTCTGTCATATCAAAAACGGACAAGTCATATAGTTATTGTAACAAGTTAAAGGTAAAGGTGGAATGAGGGATGTCTAAGCAGCTGAATAAAGTCAAAAAGCGTTTAGAATCAAGGAGAAGAGAGATACAGGGGAATGTTAAACAAAGAGAAAGAACCGCTCCGATGCTCGTTCATAAGCATGAGGATGCAAGAGAAGAGCCTGATTTTTACGTCGAACCAGGATCGTTTAAAAGTACTCCGCCATTAAAGAAGGGACAAGATCATTTCTTAATCCGGGCTATGCTCTCTGTCTGCATCTTTCTTATCATTGCCATCATGTTTAAAACAGGAGCTCCTCAATTTGAAGGAGTCAGACAGTTTGTGAAAGGTTCGTATGAACAAGAATTTCAATTTGCTGCTGTGGCCAATTGGTATGAAAATCAATTTGGACGGCCGCTGGCTCTATTGCCAGAGCCAAGAGATGTGGCGTTAGGTGACGTAAATGAAGAGGAACCGGAAGCGGAGATGGTCTATGCCGTACCAGCATCCGGCCAGATTAGTGAAGGCTTTGAACAGAATGGACGAGGCGTCTATATTGAAACAGGCGCTAATACAAGTATAGAAGCGGCAAAGGGCGGCTATGTAATTACTGTAGGCGGCATCGATGATGAGGAGATTGGCAAGGCTGTTGTCGTGCAGCATTATGATGGAACCGAATCAATCTATGGGCTGTTAAATGACATTCATGTAAATATGTATGACCACATTCAAGCCGGCCATGAGATTGGCACGGTATCAACTAATGAGGAAGGGAGAGGAGTCTATTACTTTGCTTTAAAACAGGGAGATCAGTACATTGATCCCAGTGATGTGATTTCATTTGAGTAGTCTATGGTATCTGCTCTCTAAAATGAAGATCAATCCCTTCTTCTGGGTCGTGCTTGGAGGAGGGGTAATCACTGGATATTTTCGTGAAGTGCTTCTCGTTTTTGCGATCGTCTTTATACATGAAATGGGTCATGCGATAGCAGCTCATTCGTTTAAGTGGAGGATTCACAAAATTGAGCTGCTTCCTTTTGGCGGAGTAGCGGAGGTGGAAGACAGCGGGAACCGGCCGATAAAAGAAGAGTTGATTGTCATTCTCGCAGGGCCGCTTCAGCATGTTTGGATGATTGGATTATCTTATATCCTGCTTTATCTGGACGTATGGTCGCAGTCTACACATGAATTATTTGTTTGGCATAACCTCACCATTTTGCTCGTTAATTTAGCTCCTATCTTGCCGCTTGATGGAGGAAGGTTCATTCAATTGCTGTACATGAAGTATTTCTCTTATCATATGGCATTAATAAGATCGTGGTCTGCCTCTTGTGCAGTGTTGGGAGTGGTTACGATCTTTAGTGCAGCGCTATTTCCCTTTCATTTAAATTTATGGGTCGTATTAAGCTTTCTGATGATCGTTCATTATCTGGAGTGGAAGCAGAGGCATTATCGAATGATGCGATTTTTAATTGGAAGACCTCAAACCCAAAAGGTTCCAAAAAAGAAAATCAAATCTGTGGCTGTATCAGGACAGCTCTCCCTGTTTGACGGAATCAAAAAAATGTATAGAGGATATATTCATGAATTTCACTATCTTGATCCTGCGACGAAAAAGAGGGTCACGGTTTGCGAGGCACAAGTGTTGGATGCCCTTATTCAAAAAAAACAGTGGCAGATAACATTTGCTGAGCTGGCATCAAGGTAAGAGAAGCGGCTGATTGCTGACCGCTTCTCTTTGTTGTACTGTTATTAGTTCTTTGGATTAGTTGTGTAATCCTGTAATCGAAAGACTGCATAAAAGGCTGTGATAAGGTACAATGAAAGGGACGGAATTGGACGTAAGGAGGGTGGCCTGTGAATCGAAAAATCTATTTTAATACAGCGACAAGAGAACGCCGCGCTGCAATAGTGGAGAATGGGCAGGTAGTGGAGTTACTAGTAGAGCGCCCTGCAGAAAATCGAATTGTAGGTAATGTATACATAGGCAGAGTCGTTAATGTTCTGCCAGGCATGCAGGCAGCATTTGTCGATATCGGGCGCGAAAAAAATGGGTTCCTCTATCGGGATGATCTTCTAAGTTTTCATTTATCAGAAGAAGCGGATGAGGTGAAAAAACAACGAAATATTACGGAATTTGTGACCAAAGGGCAAGAACTTTTAGTTCAAGTCACAAAGGAAGGATTCGGGCAAAAAGGACCTCGTTTATCAGGAGTGGTCTCAATGCCTGGTAAATACACTGTGTATATGCCAGAAGGCGGGTATGTTGGAGTGTCCCGCCGAATGGGGACAGAAGAAGAGAGAGAGCGGCTGCGCGGGATTGGAGAAGATCTTCTTAAGGAAAACGAAGGAATGATTATCCGAACAGTTTGCGAAGATGCGAAGCCGGAGGTGATCGAGCAAGATCTTCATTTTCTCCGAACGAGCTGGGAGAGTGTGTGGCAGGAGGGAAAAGAAAAGAGAGCTCCTGCTTTAATTCATCAGGGCTCGAGTTTAATTGAGAAAATGATGCTTGATTTTTCTTTGAATCAAATTGATGAGATCGTAATTGATGATGCTGATGACTATCAGACGTTGAAAGCTCTCCTTGCTCCCTACTCTGATGTTCATGAAAAAGTAAGGCTCTATCATGACAAAGAAAATATCTTCTCGGTATTTGGAATAGATAAAGAGCTAGATAAGGCATTAAGAAGGCAGATATGGCTGAAAAACGGGGCCTACCTCATCGTTGATCAAACGGAGGCATTAACAGTCATTGATGTGAATACCGGCAAGTTCACGGGGAAAACGGATCTTCAAGATACGGTGCGGAAAACCAACCTAGAAGCAGCTAAGGAAATTGCAAGACAGCTTAGACTTAGGGATACTTCAGGTATTATTATTATTGACTTTATTGATATGAAACGAGAAGAAGATCGTGAATATGTGTTAGAAGCTTTTAAACGAGGGCTGAAGCAGGATCGGACGAAGACGAATGTGGTAGGCTTAACAGGGCTTGGGCTTGTTGAGATGACGCGGAAAAAAGTGCGTCAAAGCTTGCAGGCAAGTCTTTCAAAAGCATGTCCAACTTGTAAGGAGCAGGGATCTGTTTTATCAGATGAGGCACAGGCTTATAAAATTGAACGACTAATATGGGAGTACCGCGGCATGGACCATGAAGCCATTCTGATTGAACTTCCTTCTGCCGTGTCTGCTGTTCTGGCCGGGCCAAAAGGGGAATTATTAAAGCAGCTTGAAGAAGCGACAGGCTTTAGGATTTTACTTATGCCAAATAAGCACATGCCAGAAGAAGCCTTTGCGATTCGCTTTATGGGAGATTTAGAAGAAGCAGCAAGCCAGCTTGAACGGGTAAAACAGAAAAAAGGGTAAATAAAAGGTTCAACCGTAAAGTTGCGATTGACACCCTGAATTTTTATGTGATAAAATAGCTTTTGTTAGTTATTTGGTCGCACCCAAACAACTACAACCGCGCAGATTAGGTTTTTAAAAGGCATAGCCCTTACCTATAATGGCGAGTCTGAGTATATGAGGAGGTGCAGGTATGTACGCAATTATTGAAACTGGTGGTAAACAAATCAAGGTTCAAGAAGGTCAAGAAATCTACATCGAGAAATTAGATGCTGAAGCTGGTGATGTTGTTAGCTTTGACAAAGTACTTATGATCGGTGGTAACGATGTGAAGGTTGGTGCTCCTTTAGTAGAGGGCGCAACTGTTTCGGCTAAAGTTGAAAAACACGGTCGTCAAAAGAAAATCATCGTTTACAAGATGAAGGCTAAGAAGAACTATCGTCGTAAGCAAGGTCATCGTCAACCTTACACTAAAGTAGTTATCGACAAGATCAACGCTTAAGGTGTAGAGATGATCACTGTTCTTATTGAACGTAATGCTAATCAACAGATTGATTCTTTTACGATGAGTGGACATGCTGACTCCGGTCCGCATGGTCATGACCTCGTTTGCGCTGGAGCTTCAGCTGTTTCTTTTGGAGCGGTCAATGCGATTGCTGCCCTGTGCAGTGTAGAGCTTGATATCCATATGGAAGAGGAAGGCGGGTTTCTCCGCTGCGGTGTTCCAACTGGTTTGGATAACACCACATATGAGAAAGTCCAGCTCCTCCTTGAAGGGATGATTGTCTCTCTTCAATCGATGGCTGAAGAATACAGCGAGTATATTGAAATAAAGTAAATATCCAGGAGGTGAATTCCATGTTAAAAATGAACCTTCAATTTTTCGCATCGAAAAAAGGGGTAGGTAGTACAAAGAACGGACGTGACTCACGTTCTAAGCGTCTTGGTGCTAAACGTGCTGACGGTCAAACCGTAACAGGCGGATCTATCCTAGTTCGTCAACGCGGTACACGTGTTTACCCTGGTACAAACGTTGGTAAAGGCGGCGACGATACTCTTTTCGCGAAAGTAGACGGCGTTGTAAAATACGAGCGTGTAGGACGCGATCGCAAACAAGTGAGCGTATACCCTGCATAATTGTAAAGAAAACTCTCAGTTAGTATATCTAATTGAGGGTTTTTTTGTTGTGTTTAAAAGTTATTATTTTCTATAAAAGGGTAAAGTTTTATCTGGGAACGTTATCAACAGCTCAACATTCAAAGGTTTTTTGGGCAGTCTAGAAGGTATAGAATGTTGTAAATGAGAGGATAGAGAGCGCCTTTACAATTCCTTTACAAAATCTTAATAATAATATCGTTTACTTCTTAATAAAAGTTTCTTACTATGGTCAAGGGATGAGTTATTGAAGACAACTTCAGACAACAACTAAAGGGGATGTAGTAATGGATTTACAAGAACTGTTGTTTATGTTCTTTGGAGGACTAGGTATTTTCCTTTTCGGGATTAAGTACTTAGGGGATGGCCTTCAAAAGGTCGCTGGAGACGGCCTGAGAGATCTACTTGACCGTTTTACAACAAATCCAATTATGGGTGTGTTTGCGGGTATTTTTGTTACGATTTTACTTCAAACAAGTACAGGGACGACTGTACTGACGATCGGGCTTGTTAATGCCGGTTTTATGACCTTAAAGCAAGCAATTGGGGTCATTATTGGAGCGAATATTGGTACAACAGCTACGGCGTTTATTATCGGGATTAAAATTTCGGCATACGCACTTCCAATCATCGCAGTAGGTACATTCTTAATATTCTTCTTTAAAAATCATAAAGTTAATAATTACGGACAAGTTCTATTTGGCTTTGGTGCTTTATTCTTGGGACTGAATTTAATGGGAGATGGAATGAAGCCTGTCCGCGATCTGCAAACATTTGCTGATTTAACGGTCAGTATGAGTGATAACCCATTACTTGGTGTAGCAATTGGAACGATTTTCACAGTCATTATTCAAAGTTCTTCTGCTGCTATTGGTTTATTACAAACATTGTTTGCTCAAGGAGCTTTGAGTTTAGATGCAGCTCTTCCTGTTTTATTCGGGGATAATATTGGTACAACGATTACTGCTGTACTTGCAGCAATCGGTGCATCAGTTGCAGCAAAGCGAGCAGCCTTAACACATGTTATTTTTAACGTAATTGGAACGATATTAGTATTGATTTTACTAGTTCCTTTTACGAGAGTCGTTGAATATTTCCAAAACAGCTTAAATCTAAATCCTGAGATGACGATTGCTTTTGCTCATGGTATTTTTAATGTCTCAAACACATTGATTCAACTGCCGTTCATCGGTGTACTAGCATGGATCGTTGTGAAATTAATCCCAGGACAAGATTCAGCCATTGCATACAAAGCAGTTCACTTAGAAGAACGGTTCATTAGGCAATCTCCTTCTATTGCTCTTGGCCAAGGGAAAAAAGAAGTATTACGTATGGCAGAGCTGTCTGAAAAAGGAATTGAAGAGGTTGGTCAGTATTTTAAAACGCAAGGGAAAAAGCACAGAGAGCTTATTCCCCAATATGAAGATGCGATTAACAATTTAGATAAAAAGATTACGGATTATCTAATTCAAGTCTCTTCTCATTCACTAACAGATGAAGATTCAAAAACTCACTCTACATTAATGAACACGATCCGTGACCTAGAGCGTATTGGTGATCATATGGAGAACATTATGGAGCTTGTTGAATATCAAATTACGAATAAAGTGAAATTCTCAGACTCAGCCGTTGCTGATCTAGATGAGATGTTTGACCTGACATTGTCTACTTTAAGACAAGCTGTTAAAGCATTAGAAACAGACGATATTGAAGAAGCGAAATCTGTTTTACTGAAAGAAGAACAAATTGATAAGATGGAACGTGACCTTCGTAAGAAACATATCATTCGTTTAAATGAAAATAGATGTACAGGTGCTGCTGGTGTTATTTATGTTGATATGGTAAGTAACCTAGAGCGTGTTGGTGACCACGCAGTGAATATTGCAGAAGTGGTTATTGGAGAAGAATAATCGAACGTGAAAATCCAACCGATAAATCGATCAGTCAAAACATGGCTGGTCGATTTTTTTATGGGTAGAAGTTATTCTCTAAAGCATGTATAGTTTAAGTATTCAAACTTTTCGGTATCCGAAACAAGGAGTGACTAAGCATGAAAGCATATGTTGGAGCGACGATAATAAACGGAACAGGTGAAGTATTAGAGAAGGCAGCCTTATTAGTTAATAAAGGAAAAGTAGTAGATGCGGGAGAGAGGATTGATCTTCCTGAAGAAGCCGAAGTCATTGATATGGAAGGGAAATACATAACTCCTGGTTTAATTGATGTCCATACACATATTGGCGTATTTGAAGAAGGGATTGGGCCTGCAGGACATGATTTTAATGAAACATCTGCTGCAACGACGCCGCATGTAAGAGCGATTGACGGTATAAATCCATTCGATCAAGGGTTTCTAGATGCACGTGCAGCAGGAGTTACAACTGTTCAGATTATGCCTGGCAGTGCGAATGTCATCGGCGGTGAAATGTCAATCTTAAAAACAGCTGGAACGATCACAGATGAGATGATCGTTAAATCTCCATCAGGTATGAAAGCAGCCTTTGGTGAGAATCCAAAACGAGTCCATGGAGGAAAAGGGAAGGAGCCGATGACTCGTATGGGTGTAGCTGCAATTTTTCGCAGTCAGCTGATGAAGGCTCAGGATTATGTAAAGGAGCAAAAGGAAGGCACCCTAAAACGGCGCGACCTTGGAATGGAGCAATTAGCTAAAGTCATAAAAAAGGAAATTCCGCTCCGAATTCATGCGCATAGATCTGATGATATTGTAACCATCCTTCGTTTAATAAAAGAGTTTGAAGTAGAGGCAACTATAGAACACTGCACAGAGGGACATCTTATTGCAGAATATCTTTCAAATCATCCAATCCGTGTTTCAGTTGGGCCGACAATGACCTCTCGTACAAAGGTAGAGTTGAATGATAAAGGCTGGCATACCCTGATTGAGCTTGAGAAACACGGGGTCCCTTTTGCGATTACAACGGATCATCCTGTTGTAACGATTGAGCATCTTATTACATCTGCCCATACTGCAGTGAAAAACGGGTTGTCTGAGCAATCTGCCTTAAAAGCAATTATGATAAGAGCAGCAGAGCATCTAGGGATTGCCGATCGTGTAGGATCACTTGAACCAGGCAAGGATGCTGACTTTGTTATTTGGTCTCATCATCCATTTAATGTTCATGCTAATGTGATGCAAACCTTTATTAATGGAAAGACTGTGTACGGAGAGTTATAAATAGAAAGAAAGCGAGGAGTGCTGATGAACATTACAGTCGTTGGGTATTGGCATGCTTATCCTGAAAGAGGCGAAGCGACCTCTGGGTATTTACTAGAACATGGCAGCACAAAGCTGTTACTCGACTGTGGCAGCGGAGTCGTCTCCAACGTGCAAAAATACATAGATCTTAATGATTTAAATGGTGTTGTGCTTTCGCATTATCATCATGATCATTTCGCCGATATCGGCCCGCTTCAGTATGCCCAGATTGTAAACAAGGGAATGGGAAAGCGGAAGAAGGATTTTACGATATATGCCCATCAAGAAGATACAGCTTCTTTCAATAAATTAGCATATAAAGATCTTGTAAAATCAGTAGCATATAACGAGAGAGCACCGCTTAAAATTGGGCCTTTCACGTTCTACTTTTTCAAGACGCAGCATCCTGTTCCGTGCTATGCGATGAAAATAACATGTGAGGGAAAACAGATTGTTTATACCGCTGATTCTAGTTATTTTGCAGGGTTAGCTGATTTTGCAAACGGATGTGACTTAGTCATTACAGAATGCAGCGGCTACAGCGGGGATCATGTAGGACAATATGGTCATATGAACAGTGAAGATGCAGCGAAGTTAGCTGTCAATTCAGGTATAGAAAAGATCATTCTCTCCCACCTTCCTCATCATGGGGATCATGAGCAATTAAAGCGGGAGGTAGAAGAGAGGTTTAACCGGATTGTTCTATTAGCAAAATCAGGGCTTGTGCTTGAATTGTAAAAAGAGGCTGGGACATAATAAAAGTAAGTAACCGAAATCCCGAATAAAGCGATAAATGAGTGGATGAAATAGACGTAGACTCCCTCAGGAAAAGTTAATCTGACGGGGGTTTCTTTGGTTTTTAACACTACTAAAAAAAATTTTTTAAGACTATACTCCGATATCCATATACACATTACGGAAGATTAAGAAGGATATGGCTGTTATGCTTACGCGTGGCGTTGGCAGTTTGTAAACTACTACCAATTCAAATGGTATTTGCACGAGTGATCTCTGCTGCTTCAGGGGACGTACCCTCCCATATCTCCTGGCATCAAGTGCCTACATTCCTTCGTTGGGTCTTTCCTGACGCAGAGCTCGGCTTCTACTCCTGCATGGACTCACCTATCCTAGGCGGTCTTAAGTCTACGCTTGCCGAGTCTCTGTGCATATGTTGTTAAAACGAAGAAAGCTTAACACTTACGCTGCTCTACTCTCTGTGATATAGGAGAGGTCCGCTAACATCCTTTCAGGATTGAAGCTTGCTTGATTCCTACTCAGTCCATGAAACACTTGAATGAGCTTTCTGCATAATACGACCATCGCTTCTTTCTTCTTCAATGGGTTATACTGGCGCGAGTGATAATAGGTATACACGCTGTTGAACGCCTCATTATTATGAATCAGCGGAAGGATGGCTTTGTAAAGAAGTGCCCTTAATCTTCTTCTGCCACGCTTAGAAATTCTCTTGGTTCCTTGATGGTTCCCTGAGCTATTCTCTCTTAATGTTAACCCCGCTAGTTTAATAATTTGGCGTGGGTGTTCGTAGTTCTGAAGAGAACCCGTCTCAGCTAACAGCTCACTGACCGTGTTTTCACTAATTCCTTTAACAGAAACAAGGTATTCAAACTCCGGTAAGTATCTTGCCTGTTCAACCATTTGAGTCGTGACTTCTTCGAGTTGAGCATCTAATAGCTCTAATTGATGAACCAAGCTTTGGATTTCTAACCGCGCCATTTGCGCTCCTTCTGTTAGTCCAATCGAATGACGGGCCAAATTAATGAGCTTCGCCATTTTAGGTTTACCCGCGTACTTAGCTCCAGCCTCTTTCTGTTTGAGGACTAACTCCTCTGCAGAGGCTTCTTTGATATCTTCTGGAAGGGGAGTAAGCTTTAGAACCGTCAGTTCTTGTTTTCCAAAATTCTTAAAGGCTTGTCGAAATTCCGGAAAATAAAGGGCAATCCAACGCTGTATTCTATTTTTTACTGCCCCAATGTCTTTTCGTAGACGTTCTCGAATGGCTGATCCTTGACGCAAAGAATGATCTACCGGGGTCATGTCTCTTGGTACACTAAAGTAGCCGTTTGGAAGTAATTTCGCAATGACTCGGGCATCTTTGGCATCATTCTTTGTTTGAAGGTTATCATCCATTTCCTTCGAATTTTTCACGTGTAGTGGGTTCACTAAGACGAATGGAAAGTCAATTGCCTTTAAGAAATGAGCTAGGTTCATCCAGTAATGACCGGTTGCCTCAAAACCAATCAGAACATCTGTCTTTTGATGTTGGTTCATTAACATGTGAATGTACTCTTCAAACTGGATAAAGCCTTCTCTAGATTGATGAATCCTCCACACTTTAGCTAATTCTCGACCGCGGCTATCAATCGCGCAGGCATAGTGGTTCTCCTTTGCGATATCAATTCCAATGACAAGAGTGCTTTCTTGAACTTGATTAATTCGTTTCGTTCGATTATCCTTCATGTGAGGATCCTCCTTTTTTAATGTTTGTTTTGAGACACAAGCATCATATCGGAGGATCCTTTTCTTTTCAATAGGTTAAAACTCATCTGACAGGAATGCTCCTGCAGGATGTAAAAGCCAAAGGTGAGACCCCGCAGTGCCATAGCACGAGGAGGCTCACCGGCTTCCTGCGGAAAGCGAAGTCTATTTCAGGAACGGCTTATGTCCACATCTATCATTATTCGGATTTTCATTTAGTTAAATAACTTTTTGTCCCAGCCTCATTTTTCTTCCGCTTGTGCAGAATGATTTATTTCTTTAATTTCAATTTTGCAGCATGATGAGGATTTTTTGGGCTGCTGTTTTTGGTTGAGTGTTTTTAATATTTTTTTCCACATAAGATCACCTCCTATATAAAGTAAAATACAAAGCCTGAGATCGTTGACATACTAAGCACCGATAAGACAAAAGCAACAATAAGCTGCTTTTTAAATATGGACTTTAGTAAAACAAGTTCTGGTAAGCTTGCACCTGAAGAGCTGATCATCATTGCCATGACAGGGCCGATTGCCATTCCATTCATGATAAGAATGTGAGAGAGCGGAATCATACTTGAGAGTCTAATATATAAGGGGATGCCGACTATTGCAGCAAGTGGGATAAGCCACCAAGCATCGCCGCCGAAATAGTTGCTGATAAATTCAGCTGGCACCAGACCATGTATGACAGCTCCGATAGCCGCACCAATTAATAAATACGGATAAACGGTTTTCATTAACTGCCATGTCTCTAGCCAAGCAGCTTTAAAGGAAAACGCCTTATTCGATTGTTCATATCCACTCATCATCACTTGTTTGACATAACGTTCACACCCCAGCTTTTCTAGCAACAGTCCAATGATTAATGAGAGGGACGATGTAATAAGAATATAAATCATCGTCACTTTCCATCCCATAATGACTGTCATAATGGAGAGAATTGTAGGGTCAAGTACGGGGGAAGCAAATAAGAAAACCATCACTACACCGAAGCGGACATTGTTTTTTAGAAGATTAATAATGACGGGTATAGTGGAACATGAGCAAAATGGTGTAAGGAAAGCAAAAAATAAAGCGATGACACTTGCTAAAATAGGATGAGATTGCTTGAGTTTGTTTTCAATTCGTTCGTAAGGTATGTAGGATTGAAGGAAGTTCAGTAAAAATGAGATACCGATAAACAATACTGTTAACTGCAGAGCGATCATACTAAAGCTGATAACTGTTTCTTTCATTTAAACCCC
This sequence comes from Alkalihalophilus pseudofirmus OF4, assembly GCF_000005825.2. Lineage (GTDB taxonomy): Bacteria > Bacillota > Bacilli > Bacillales > Bacillaceae_D > Alkalihalophilus > Alkalihalophilus pseudofirmus. The sequence goes on along the minus strand of NC_013791.2, from coordinate 2,805,163 downwards.
TCTTTTAAATCAATTTTTTTTGATTAATAGGCCACAATACATCAAAATATTTTGATGTAGACTGTAAAAGTAATCCCAGCTAATTTTATTATTCAGCTGGGCGGAGCAAGCAGCATAACTCTTCTGATAATAAATGATTGATTACTCCTGAATTGATACTGTAATAATTCCAGGTCCCTCTTTTCTCTTTTGTGATGATGTCTGCATCAAGTAAGATTTTTAAATGGTAGGAAAGCTTAGATTGCGTAAGATTAAGAATGTCAGTTAAATCACATACACAAGAGGAACCGTGTTCGCAAAGAATGGATAATAATTGTAATCGTTTTTGATCAGCTAATGCTTTGAACTGCTTTTCATACATCGTAAAGTCTGGTTTTTCTTCAGAAATAGTTAGAGGAATGGTTAACTTCATGTTTCTTGCCTCCTTATTGTTAGATCAAAATAAATTGATTTATAGATAGGTTATTACCTAATTTTACTAAATGCAACTAATAAATCAAAAAAAGTTGATATAATGAATTTTTATCTCTAAAGAAAGTATGTTAAGTTAATGTAAAGAATATGATTATCACTTGCGTATATAAGTATATGCTTATATACTAACTTTGTACTTAAGAAAGGGCTGAGAGATATGGAGGAAACAAAATCTCAAGTGGAAATAGAAGAAGCAGCAAAAGTTCTTAAGCTTTTAGGAGATAAGACACGTCTTTCGATGATGGCGCTTATGGAAGAAGATGAATGCTGTGTATGTGAATTTGTCGAACTATTTAACATGAGTCAGCCTTCAGTGAGCCAGCATTTACGAAAATTAAGGGATGTAGGGCTCGTTGTGGAAGAAAGACGCGGCCAATGGATTTTCTTTAGGGTAAACCCTGACCACTTGGCGTACCCTATGGTCAAAAGTTTACTACAACACCTGCCTAGTCAGCAGGTTAAATTAATTGAACTAGAACAACGCGGGTTACGAGTGTGTTGTGATTAAAAAGTAATAGATAAAAAAGAGAGTGGGGGAAACAATGACATCTGTGATATTAGCATCACTGATTTTCGTGTTCACGCTTGTTCTCGTCATCTGGCAGCCGAAAGGTTTATCTATCGGCTGGTCAGCAACAATTGGAGCGATCTTAGCTTTAATCGTTGGAGTGGTTGATTTTGGCGATGTCGTGACGGTAACAGGAATTGTGTGGAATGCAACATTAACATTCGTTGCCATTATTATCATTTCATTAATATTAGACGAAATTGGTTTCTTTGAATGGTCAGCCTTACATATGGCCAGGTTTGCAAATGGTAATGGTTTAAAAATGTTCATATATGTCTCATTACTAGGAGCAGTTGTTGCCGCATTGTTTGCAAATGACGGTGCTGCCTTAATTTTAACACCCATCGTATTAGCGATGGTCAGGGCATTGCGTTTTAAAGAAGCGATGGTGCTTCCATTTATTATGGCAAGCGGATTTATCGCAGATACGACAAGTTTGCCGCTGCTCGTAAGTAACCTCGTTAATATTGTATCTGCTGACTTTTTCGGAATTGGATTTGTTGAATATGCAACAAGAATGATTGTGCCGAACTTCTTTGCACTTGGGGCAAGTATTCTTGTATTGTATCTATTCTTTAGAAAAGACATTCCACTAAAATATGATATGTCTCAATTAAAGGCGCCTGTTGAAGCAATTAAAGATCAGAAGCTGTTTAAGCTTTCATGGTATATCTTGGCTGTCCTTTTAATTGGGTACTTCGTAAGTGAATTTATTCACTTGCCAGTCTCATTTGTAGCTATGCCGATCGCCATTATTTTCTATATTATTTTCCGGATCATGAGTGCAGACAATCCAAGCTTAAGCTCAGCAGGCATAATTAAAGGTGCTCCGTGGGCGATCGTTGTTTTCTCCATCGGTGTGTATGTCGTTGTATACAGCTTACGAAATGTTGGATTAACAGATGTTCTAGCTGGATTTATCCAAATGACAGCTGATCAAGGATTATTTGTTGGAACGATCTCGATGGGCTTTATCGCGGCCATTCTTTCATCGATTATGAATAATATGCCGACGGTGATGATCAATGCTTTGGCGATTGCAGACACGAATACAACAGGTATCATGCGTGAGGCATTAATCTATGCTAATGTGATCGGCTCTGATTTAGGTCCTAAAATTACGCCGATAGGCTCCCTTGCGACACTGCTATGGCTGCATGTCCTTTCGAAAAAAGGGATGAAGATTTCATGGGGCTACTACTTTAAAGTCGGTATTATCTTAACTGTGCCAACACTATTTATTACCTTAGTCGGACTATACCTCTGGCTAATTATTATCTTGTAGCTTAAAGCTGCACATACATTACTACTACTATAAACAAAGGGGTTTTAAACATGTCAAAACCAATTATTTACTTCTTATGTACAGGAAACTCTTGCCGCAGCCAAATGGCAGAAGGCTGGGGAAAGCATTACCTTAGTGATAAATATGACGTGTACTCAGCTGGAATTGAAGCACATGGCGTCAATCCAAATGCAGTGAAGGCGATGAAAGAAGTAGATGTGGACATTACAAATCAAACATCTGATACGATTGATCAAGAGATCTTAAAGAAAGCAGACCTTGTAGTGACATTATGCGGTCATGCAGCAGACGTTTGTCCGGCTACACCGCCAAATAAAGAGCGTGTACATTGGGGCTTTGATGACCCTGCAAAAGCAGAAGGAACAGAAGAAGAAAAATGGGCATTCTTCCAACGTGTTCGTGATGAAATTGGCGACCGTATTAAAACATTCGCTGAAACAGGTAAATAAACAAGTTCGAAGGGTCGACTGAAATGGTCTGACCCTTTTCCTACACATGAGAATAAAGGAGATGACTGTAATGGCTAAGATTCGAATTTATGACCCTGCACTATGTTGTCCGACCGGAGTATGCGGACCAAGTGTAGATCCTGAGTTAACAAGAATTGCAACCGCACTTTTTATGCTGGAAAAAAAGGGAGCAGATGTTGCCCGCTATAACCTAGGAAGTGAACCGCAAGCTTTTATTGATGAGAAAAATGTAAATCAGCTTCTTAATGATAAAGGAACGGAGGCTCTTCCTGTTGTCGTTGTTAATGATAAAGTTGAATTAACAGGTAAGTATCCTACTAACGAGCAGCTGGCAAAATGGACTGGAATAAGCGTGCAAGAGCTGACCAAAGAGCCTAAAAAAATGAAAGGAATTGAGTTATTATAATGACACAATTTCAATTAACTTCTCATCGCTTTAACCCAGTAAAAGAAGAGCTTACTCCTTATTTATTTTTTACAGGTAAAGGGGGAGTAGGGAAGACTTCTACAGCTTGTGCGACAGCTGTTGCCTTAGCTGATCAGGGGAAGAAAGTGCTCTTGGTTAGTACAGATCCTGCCTCTAACCTACAAGATGTCTTTGAACAGGAAATTGGCTATCACGAAACGAAAATCGATGAACTTCCTAACGTTACAGCGATTAACTTAGATCCCGAGGAAGCAGCAGCTGCTTATCGAAATAAAATGATTGGGCCGTTTCGAGATAAGCTGCCAGCACCAGTGATTGATCAAATGGAAGAGCAGTTATCGGGTGCATGTACTGTAGAAATTGCCGCATTTGATGAATTTGCTACGATCCTGACAAATCCGGAACGAACAAATGAGTATGATCATATTCTTTTTGATACGGCACCGACCGGACATACCCTTCGTCTCTTACAGCTGCCAACTGCTTGGTCTGGCTTTTTAGATACGAGCACTCATGGAGCTTCATGTCTTGGTCCATTATCAGGGTTAGCTGAGAAGAAGGCACTGTATGAACATACAGTTAAAGCCCTGTCAGATGCAGCGAAAACAACACTTATTTTAGTGGCAAGACCAGAACCGTCTACACTTAAAGAGGCAGCCCGTGCATCAGAAGAGCTGAAGGAGATCGGCCTTGTTAATCAATGGCTGCTTATAAACGGGAAAATGCAATCCTATGTAAACGATGATCTGACATCAACTGCGTTTTATAAGCGCCAAGAACAAGCCCTGCAATCAATGCCTGCAAAATTACAAGAAACAAAGCAATATGAGCTGCCGTATGTCCCTTATCAGCTGACGGGAATAGAGTCGCTGCGATCTCTTTTTAATGAGCTGCCTAAGTGCAATGCGCGATTGGTGCCTCGTGCAGACGTTCAGGCTGATTCTCTTTCTGTCCTGATTAATGACCTTGCGAAAAAAGAGCAAGGAGTTATTTTAACAATGGGAAAAGGTGGAGTCGGTAAAACGACGGTCGCTGCCGCCGTTGCAGCAGGCCTTGCAAACAAGGGGCTTAAAGTGAAATTAACAACGACAGATCCGGCTGCGCATGTAAGTGATTTATTCTCTAAAAAAGAGGATCAGCTTATAACGATCAGCCGAATTGACCCGAAAGCCGAAGTAGAGGCGTATAAACAGGAAGTGTTGTCTGCATCTAGTGAGCATTTAGATGAAGATGGACTTGCCTATTTAGAGGAAGATTTAAACTCGCCATGTACAGAAGAAATCGCAGTCTTTAGAGCGTTTGCTGATGTAGTTGAAGAAGCCGATGATGCATTTGTCGTCATTGATACTGCGCCAACCGGCCACACTCTGCTCTTATTAGATGCGGCACATTCCTATCATAAGGAAATGGAACGCAGTACGGGGGAAGTGCCTGAATCTGTGAAGAAGTTACTGCCAAGACTGCGAAATCCAAAAGAGACAGATGTGCTTGTCGTCACCTTGCCAGAAGCCACGCCGGTATTTGAGGCATCAAGGCTGCAAGATGATCTTATTCGTGCTGATATTACACCAAGCTGGTGGGTGATTAATCAAAGTTTTGCTGGCACGAATACAATCGACCCAATCTTATCTGAGCGAGCACAAAGTGAGTTCAAATGGATCAACGAAGTCATCACCACTCACGCAAAACATACCGTCGTTATTCCTTGGCAGTCTGAAACCATTGAGGGCAGAAAACAATTAACCTCATTATAAAAAATTTATTTTGATGTATTGACAGAATATCTTATGTCCTGTAAAGTTATCGATGTAATTAAATAGTTCCTCGTTAGGTGAGGCTCCTGTGCTGGAGATACGCTGCTGCCCAAAAATGTCCAAAGACGCCAATGGGTCAACAGGAACCATCGACATAAGGTGGTTTTTAATGTAGCTGGAATGAGATTCCTATGCCGCACAGTGCTAAAGCTCTACGAATGGAGGGTTTCGGTATACTGATGATCAAGAAATTGATATCTGTTATTTAGTATTGGCATCTTCTTTCGTAGGAGGTGCTTTTTTGTTTTATTTTCCCTTTTTAAAGGAATAGAGAGAGTGAGGTGGTGCGGAAATGGATAGCAGGATAAAGCAATCAGATACAATCGTAAAATCAAGCAATGAAACGAATCAAGAAGATCCATTTCCCCCCTCACGAATGAGAAGGGAAGTGGATCCCATAATAGGGGGTCTACAACATGGTAAAATTAAACGAACAAAAAAGATTGACGTATGCAAAGCAAATATATGATTTATTAAAAAGTGGAGATGTTGAACAGTTTCGTGAGTGGTTTCTTGCGCTCCACCCAACAGACCAAGCAGATATTTTCATTGAGCTAGCAATTGAAGCGCGCCAAAAAGTGTATCAATTCCTATCTCCGAATGAATTTGCCGAAGTGTTTGAAGGACTTGAAAAGAAAGAGCAGATGTATGTGTTTAAAGAGCTTGATCCAACATACGGATCAGCAATGTTAAATGATATGTATGCCGATGACGTCGTAACTTTTTTATCTTTTTTGAGTGAAAAGGAAGTTACAGCCATCTTACATTCAATGGAAGAATCAGAGGCAAGTGAAGTCCGGGAATTATTATCCTATGAGCCTGAGACTGCCGGAGCGATTATGACTAAAGAGTTTATTCGCGTTACTGCTGTAGAGACGGTAGCTGAAGTCATTGGCAGGCTTAGAAAAGAAGCACCTGATGCGGAGACGATCTACTATTTATATGTAGTAGATGAGCGAGAGAAACTAGTCGGGGTTGTTTCTTTACGAGATTTAATTGTTGCTGAGGAGGTCGATTTAGTACAGGATGTTATGAGCCGGGAAGTCGTTTCAGTTTCGGCTAAAACCGACCAAGAAGATGTAGCTCGCTTAATTAAGAAATATGATTTCTTGGCAGCACCTGTTATTTCAAGTGAAGGAAAGCTGGTCGGGATTGTTACGGTGGATGACATCATCGATATTTTAGAAGAGGAAGCAACGGAGGACTTAGGAGAATTTTCTGCATCTAAAGGAGCGACAGATGTGGATGTGTCTTCTTTTCAAGCAGCTAAAAAGCGCGCACCTTGGATCATTTTATTGATGTTTTTTGGACTTATTACGGCTGAAGTGATCGGCCAGTTTGAAGAAACATTAGAAGCGATTGTTCTGTTGGCTGCCTTTATCCCGCTGTTAATGGACTCTGCGGGCAATACTGGTACACAGTCACTGGCTGTAGCGGTTCGTGGTCTAGCGCTTGGCACTGTTGAGCGAGATGGTGTCTGGAAGATGTTAAAGCGTGAACTTGGGACAGGTTTGATGCTTGGGTTCATCTGTATGCTTGTTATCGCAGGGATTGTGACAGTGATGCACGGAAATATGATGCTTGCATTCATAGTTGGTATCTCTATCTTTCTTACATTAAGCATCGCTACAATTATTGGTACAATTGTGCCTCTCATTATTAATAAAATGAAACTCGACCCAGCCATCGCATCTGGTCCATTTATTACAACTGTTAATGATATATTAGGATTGCTCATTTACTTTTCCATCGCAACAGCATTACTAGAGTATTTATAGAAAGTATTATTAGATCATTAGGTATGCTGAAATAAAGAAAACGACTAGTTCAAAACAGTTTGAACTAGTCGTCTTTTTTATGCAAGAACGCCACAATTAAGGAAACGAATGAAAAAGTCCTCTTTGCAGTGGTTGTTGATCTCCTCTGCAGGCAGCGGTCCGGGAGTTTCCTCTGCGCCTTGCTTTTTTGAATAACTACTGGCCACGCATAAACTGAATGAGTTTACCTTGCGATAGTGGTTGACTTCCGCTGCAGGTGCTCGCTTTCCGCGGGCCGGTCCGGGAACTTCCTCGTCGCTTGGCTCATGAGGGATCTCCCTGGTCACGCACATCCCGCAGGTGTCTCGCACCTTCCGCTCTAATCAACGGAGGAAGGATGTTGTTTAGTGCTCCCCTTTTATAATTATCTGTTCAGAGACCCTTACAGATGAACCCAAGGGTATTTGCTTTTATATAATTTGAAATGAACCCTAACTAAATCGCTACACACAATAATTATATAAAGCAGCACCCCAGCGGATGAAATATACGAAGACTCCTAAGGGAACTAAAGCAAAGCTGAGACCCCACAGGGCCTAAGCCCGAGGAGGCTCAGCAGCTTCCCTTGGAAAGCGTAGTATATTTCAGGAGCGGCCGCTATGCTATAACCCATTTTAAACACTCTTTGTAATTAAGTTTTGAAGCTATAACCCTTCTTTGAGACACTTAATGTTTAATAGCTTTTAAACCATTACTAAATTGCTCCCTGCGGAAAGCGAAGTATATTTCAGGAGCGAATAAAACCACTTACCAACCATTATTAGATTCGCAATTTTCATCTAACAATTTCTTTCGTGTCAAAGCCTCTCTTCATTTAATGAAGCATTGCCCGTTTCAATCGATTATCCTTTCTTGCAGCTGCTGTTTTGAAGAGCTGTTTCTCCTCATCCGTTTCAGGAAGGATGCTAGCAACAGGCAAGGGTTTCTTCTGGTCATCTACAGCCACCATGGTCAAAAAGGACTTGGTCGTTAACGTTTTCACTCCTGTTAAAAGGTTAGTAGAATGTACTTTTACGAACACTTCCATTGATGTACGGCCTGTTGAAGTAATAAAGGATTCAAGCTCTAATACATCACCGACTGTAGCTGATGAGAGGAAGTCAACGGAGTCGATTGAAGCTGTCACAACAACACTTCCTGCATGTTTCATCGCGGTGATTGCCGCAATTTCATCGATATAGGAAAGAACCTGTCCTCCAAAGATCGTCTTAAGGTGATTCGTATCGGGTGGAAGAACGAGTCTTGTTTGAATCGTCCTCGAATAACTAGTAGAGTGTGATGTCGTCATTTTGAGGTCCCCACCTGTAAGCTCGTGCGTACTTCTTCAGCCGCTTCTACCATAACTTTTAAAGCATCAATCGTTTCTTCTGTTGTTCTTGTTTTTAAGCCGCAATCGGGATTAACCCAGAATTGTTCCTGGTTAAGTACACGAAGCGCCCTCTCAAGATTTCTTTTCATTTCTATTTTACTAGGGATACGCGGACTGTGAATATCATACACCCCAAGACCGATATCCTTTTGATATTCATACCGTTCAAATGTATGAATAATTTCTCCGTGGCTCCTTGAAGCTTCGATTGAAATCACATCGGCATCAAGTGCATCAATCGTTTCAATAATTTCATCAAACTCGGAATAACACATATGCGTATGAATTTGAGTTGTAGGCTCTACGCTGCTCGTTGCGAGTCTAAATGCATAAGTGGCATTTGCTAAATAATCAGCTCTTTCATTTTCTTTGAGCGGCAGTCCCTCTCGCAGTGCAGGCTCATCTACTTGGATCATTTCAATACCGTTTGCCTCTAGCTGACGAATTTCTTCCTGGATAGCTAAGGCAAGCTGATTAAGCATTTCTCTAAGTGATATGTCATCTCGTTCAAACGACCAATTTAAAATCGTAACGGGTCCGGTCAGCATCCCTTTCATTGGCTTTGTAGTCAACGACTTCGCATACAGAGTTTCCTTTAATGTCATCGGTTGGTCAAAAGAGATATCGGCCGCAATAATAGGTGGCTTAACACAACGAGAACCATAAGATTGCACCCAGCCGTTTGTAGTGACTTCCATACCATTTAAGCGTTGACCGAAAAATTCGACCATATCTGTGCGTTCGAATTCTCCATGAACAAAAACATCAAGCTGAAGTTCTTCTTGAATGTTTACCCACTTTTGGATTTCTTCTTGAATAAATGTTTCATAATCGGCTTCAGACAAAGAGCCTTTTTTAAACTTTAAGCGGGCAGCTCTTACTTCTTTCGTTTGTGGAAAGCTTCCGATGGTTGTAGTAGGCAGGGGAGGAAGCTGCCACTTTTTCTTCTGTTGTTCTTTTCTTACTTCAAAAGAAGTTCTTGTTGCTGTTAATTCGTTTAATTGAGAAAGCTTTCTTTGCACATCTGTATGAACTCTGCCTGTATCTTTATGAAACTCAGAGATAGCATAACTGTAAGCTCGGAGTTCATCTTTCTTCTCAGGAGATTTGAGTGACCCACTAAGCAAGGCTACTTCCTCTAGCTTTTCATCAGCAAAGGCAAGTGCCTCAACTAATTGCTCTGGCAGCGACTTCTCATTAGCCGTCGTAACAGGTACATGGAGCAATGAGCATGAAGGCTGAATGATCAATTGGCTTGGCTGGATGTAGGATGTAATTTTTGCTGCTTGCTCTTGTTTATCTAACAGGTTGCTTTTCCAAATGCTGCGTCCATCAATGACCCCGCATGCTAACAGCTTATCACTAGGAAACCCAGAGGATCTTAATTTCTCTAGGTTGGATCCTTTATCGTGGACGAAATCAAGCCCGATACCATCTACAGGTAATTGAATCACTTCTTCATAGCGTTCAACCGAGCCGTAATATGTCTGTAAAAGAATTTTTACCTCTGGCAGCTCCTTATTAAAGCGACTATACACTTCTTGAAAAACCTCAATCGTAGGCTGAGCGATATCTTGAACAAGAATCGGTTCATCAATTTGGATCCATTCGGCTCCCGCTTCGGCTAATTCTTGGAACGCTTTGATGTAATGAGGGGTAAGTTCAGCTACCTTGTCTTTAAATTCACTGTTTTCATATCCTTTTGATAAGGCAATCAATGTAACCGGACCTAAGATGACTGGTTTCCCTTTAATGCCCAGCTCATATTTTGCTTCATTAAATAAATCTAACAGTCTGTTATGTGTTAGTTTTGGTGCTGCGCCTTGTAATTCTGGAACAATATAGTGGTAGTTCGTGTTAAACCATTTAGTCATTTCAGAAGCAACATGTTCATCTGTTCCGCGGGCAATTGCAAAATATTGTTCCAGGGAAGCTTCTTCCATTGATTGAAATCTCTCTGGGATAAGCCCGAACATTACAGCTGTATCAAGAACTTGATCATAGTAGCTGAAATCACCGATCGGAATAAGTTCAATGCCTTTACTTCGCTGTTTCTTTAAATAATTAATGCGAAGCTGTTTCATTTCAAGTTCAAATGCCACTCTTGTTATTTTCTTTGTCCAATACTTTTCTAATATATGTTTCCATTCTCTATTTTCCCCAATGCGTGGATAGCCTGTGTTTGATGTCACTATATTCATCGTTAAATCCCTCCAGATTGTCGTCTTTATTGATGTGTTGAACTTAGCTGATGTGTTAAATCAGCAAATAAAAAAACTCTCTTTCATGATTGAAAGAGAGATCACATACATAGACTCAACCTGGATGATCGTAAACCATCGGCCAAAACATATCGATCACTCCTCCCTAATAAACGCGTAGGTACTAGTGCGTACAAAAGGCAGGTCTCCTGACTCAAGTTCATCGCTTGCTTATCCCTTCCCATTCAACTTAGCTAAGATCACTAAATGATGAATAGTGGCAATGATAAGCAGCTCGCTCTTACAGTGGCGCGACCGTGCCGGATTCTCACCGGACTTCCCTTTTAAGGTTTAGAAGGCAAACTCTAAACCACCTCTTGCATGTACTTATAAAATTAAATTGATCAAATACTTAGACTATATCCTAACTCAGTTTATTTTATTAATCAAGATTTTTCTAAAAGAAATTTCCCCCCTGAGATTAGTCACATCCAATAATACTACATGCTATATTTACCCAGACTTTACAATCACTTAATAATAGATTGGTATAATTTATCCGGTATTAAAGACTTAGTTTAAGTGGGGGTTTGGTTGTGTTTAGGAAACGATTAAATAAGAAAAAGAGTGGTTCGAACAAACAAAAAACAGAGAGAACAAGGCAAAATAGCAAGTTTGTAGAAAAATTCTCCATGCGCAGCAGATTACTTCTATTATTTATGATGCTGCTAACAGTATCTTTATCAATAGGAGGGTTTGCTTCTTATTTAAAAGCAAAAGAGATGACAGTCAACTCTATTGAAAACAGGCTGATGCGCGAAGTGGACTTAATGGAAGTCATTGCTCAAAATCTTCAATTCCTCTATGTGAGTGATGAAGAGTATTTTATGCAGCAGCTAGAGTCAAATATTAGATCACAGCAGGATAAACTTGAAGAAGACGGAATTAGTGCTGAATTTTTTTCTGTTATTAATCAAGAGGCTGTCCCGTTTCAAGTAAGTCAAAATACTTTGCCACTTATCCCTGGTGAAGTGATACATGAAATGGAACAAAGTGATCATGGAGTAATCCATGTGGAAATAGACGGATCCAGGTATTTGATTTCCTTTCAAACAATGAATGAAATCAGCGGAATTTTTGCCTTAGTCCTTCCAGAAGCCTCTTATATGGGTGCGGTAGTAAACATGGCTTATTTTAATCTGCTTGTTGTATTAATTAGTGTATTGATTTCAACCATATTTATATTACTCTTTGTTCGATCCATTACTAAGCCTCTGACAGATTTACGAGAGACAATGAGAGCAGTAAGAAATGGTCAATTTAGAGAACCTGATCCAATACAAACGACTTTACCAGAAATACAGTCTCTACATAAAAGCTACCGTGCGATGATTGTACATATGCGAGAGTTATTACTTGAGTTAACAGATACTACGAAAAATTTAGCAGTAACAGGTGATAAGTTAACCTTTTCTTCAAAGGAATCTTTAGAAACAAGCTTTGAATTAGTAGATTCGATCCATGTAGTGAAAGAAGGAGCCCTGCAAACCGCATCAAGCTCTGAGGTTAGTGTGTATCACTTTAAAGAGATGAGAGAAAAGGTGAATGCTTTAACTAGTAACATGGATATGGTTGTAAACCGCTCAAAACAGATGAACGAGTCTGCCTTTAAGGGTGAAAAAACGATGATGGAATTGATTTCTACGATTCAAATGTTTGAAGCAGATTTCGGACATCTAACAACAACGGTCAAGCAGGTAAGAGAGTACTCCGTTTCAATTTCACAGCTAGTTGGATTAATTCAAGGGATTGCTGAACAAACAAAGCTTCTTGCTTTAAATGCAACGATTGAAGCAGCGAGAGCTGGAGAATCTGGCAAGGGGTTTGCTGTGGTTGCTAATGAGGTGCGTAAACTTGCCGAGCAATCATCAGGGGCAGCGGTAGAAATTACACAAGCAATCGATACAATGGACACAGTTACAATAGAAGCGAATGAAGAATTTACACATATGCTAGAAAAAACTAGGATTAATCTCGGGAAGGCGAATCAATCAAGAGATTCGTTTGATGAATTAATGGGAGGCATTAATGGAGTAAGCAATACGATTAATGGGATGCAGCTGAAATTAAGTGAGTTAAAAGAAATGGTACCAGAACTAGAAGCTGCAGCTGTTAGTTTTGCCTCCGTATCACAGGAAACATCAGCGAGCTCTGAGGTGATGTTAGAATCTAGCAAGGAGCAGATTGAACAATTGAAATCTACTCATGCGATCGGACTGCAATTAACTAGTCTCTCACAATCTCTTTCTGATCTATTAATGAAATTTCATATAAAGTAGGCCTGTCTCTGGTCAAAAAGTCTCTCTATGTTTGTTATAGAGAGGCTTTTTATGCTTTTTATCTATCAAGGTTAGGCATATTTCACTCTATTTTTACATCGGTTTACAAAACATTTACACAGCAATCATACCTGCTTAATATTACCCGACTATACTAGCAATTGTGAGAGGGAGAACCACTTACGCAACTATTTTTCCTAGAGAAAAGGGAGGACAATGAAGTGAAGAAATTTTTAATGCTCTTAGTAATGGCAGCACTAATGGTTGTTGTCGCAGCTTGTGGCGGGGGATCTAATGAACCGGCTGAGACAGATAACACAGGTTCAGAGGATACGACAGAAGATAATGCAGCGGAAGCAGCGGAAGATCTTGACGGAAGCGTAGTCGTTGATGGTTCAGGTACGGTTTATCCATTAATGTCAGTGCTTGCTGAAGAATACATGATTAATGAACAACCGAACGTATCAGTTGAAGTAAGCCGCTCTGGTACAAGTGCTGGTTTCGGTAAATTCTTAGTTCCAAACGGTACAGATTTTAATGATGCATCTCGTGAAATTAAAGATGAAGAGTTAGAAGAAGCAGAAGCAAATGGAATTGAAGTACAAGAATTTAAAGTAGCATTAGATGGTCTTACGTTTGTTATTCACCCTGAAAATGACTGGGCAAAAGAGCTGACTGAAGAAGAGTTAATCAGTATCTTCAGTGCTGATGGCGGCGTTACGAAGTGGTCTGATATTCGTCCTGAATTTCCAGATGAAGAAATTAAGCCAATGGGTCCAAATGAAAACCACGGAACATATGAGTTCTTCTATGAGAACATTCTTGATAAAGGTGACTTAGTAGATGGTGTTAACCTGCAGCAAGAATATTCTACATTAGTAAATCTAGTAGCAGAAGATAAAAATGCAATTGCATTCTTCGGATTTGGCTACTATGTAAATAACCAAGATCAAATTCAAGCAGTAAACGTTGATTTCGGTGAGGGTCCAGTTGAGCCATCACTTGACACAATTGCTGAAGATGGTGACTATGCACCATTCACTCGTCCGGTATTCACTTACTTAAACGTTGATATGGCTAAAGAAAAGCCGCAAGTACTAGATTTTGCTAGATACGTTGTAAACAATGTTAATGAATTTGCTGGTGAGACTGGATTTGCTCCACTGCCAGAAAGTGAAATTGAAGAGTATAACAGTTTCTTAGATGGTCTAAATTAATTTGATTGTACTGCATGGGTGGATGGGAGCTTGTGAGTTCTCATCCACTTACATGTAAAGTATATGGTTACAAGCCAAAAGGGGTGCCACGTGCAATGGATGTAAACAGCGAAATGAATAAGGGGAACGCTGTGAATGTAAGAAAAATGATTGAACAAAAAAAGAGCTCAAGAAATCTTAACAATCTCATTGAAAAAGTAATGCCAAAATTACTTTTTGTGATTGCGAGCATTTCAATCCTTACCACAGTGGGAATTTTGTATACGCTATTGAGTGAGACGTTCGAATTTTTTCAACGTGTTCCAATCGTTGATTTCTTTACAGGAACAGTATTAAGGCCGTTAAGTCAAGATCCGCAATTTGGAGTTCTGCCTTTATTAACAGGGACCATTATTTCGTCTGTCATCGCGATGTTTGTGGCGATTCCAATTGGATTAATGACAGCTATTTTCTTAAGTGAATATGCTTCAGATAAAGTAAGAAGAACATTAAAACCAATGCTAGAAATCTTAGCAGGTATTCCAACAATCGTTTATGGGTTTTTTGCTTTTACGTTTGTTACACCGATTTTAAGAGATATTATTCCAGGGCTGCAGGCAACAAATATACTAAGCCCAGGTATTGTCATGGGGATCATGATTATTCCAATGGTTGCCTCATTATCAGAGGATGCGATGAGTTCTGTGCCGCGTGCCATGCGTGAAGGGGCACTAGCATTAGGTGCGACTAGACTTGAAGTAACAGGGAAAGTCGTTATTCCTGCTGCGATCTCAGGCATCATTGCTTCATTCGTTCTTGGTATTTCACGTGCAATTGGAGAAACGATGATTGTAACGATTGCAAGTGGAAGTACCAAAAACTTTACTTTTGACATCACTCAATCGATGCAGACTATGACTGCATACATTGTTGAAGTAACTGGAGGAGATGCTCCTGCCGGTTCGACTATATATTACAGCTTATATGCTGTAGCAATGACGTTATTTGTTTTTACTTTCTTAATGAATCTTCTAGCAAGATATATCTCTCGCCGCTTTAGGGAGGAATATTAATATGAACATTGATACGACAACACAAACCAATACAACATCAAAGTACATTGATCAAAATACCGTTCAAAAACGGATGAACAAAAGATTAATAAAGAATAACTTGGCAAAAGGATTGTTCTTTGTTTCAACAATGTTCGGGTTAGTAGTATTAGCGATTCTTATCTTCAGAGTGTTTTCGCAAGGGATCGGATGGATTAATGTAGACTTTTTGACTGGACGTCTCTCAAATAATCCAGATCGTGCGGGGATTATGGGAGCTATTCTTGGTACGTTATGGTTAATGGCAGTCGTTGCTCCAGTCACCATGCTGCTTGGTGTAGGGACCGCTATTTACCTTGAAGCGTATGCAAAAAAAGGCAAGATCCATTCCTTTATTCAAGCGAATATCTCCAACCTGGCCGGGGTTCCATCAATTGTATTTGGAATTCTCGGGATGACGATTTTTGTTCGTGCACTAGATTTAGGCGGAGTTGTCCTGGCAGGGGGATTAACGATGTCCTTACTCGTCCTTCCAATTGTTGTTGTGGCGAGTCAAGAAGCGATCCGCGCCGTTCCTAATCATTTAAGTGAAGCCTCATACGGTATGGGGGCTACTAAATGGCAGACGATCAAAAATGTCATTCTTCCAGCGGCATTACCTGGTATTTTAACCGGTGCGATTCTTTCATTATCGCGAGCGATAGGGGAAACAGCTCCGTTGATCGTTATTGGGATACCAGCACTTCTGATCCCGTTTCCAGGAGGATTAATGGACCGATTCACCATTCTTCCTGTACAAATCTATTACTGGACAATTGATGCATCTCTTGTCGCAGAATATGCAAATCTTGCAGCTGCAACAATTATCGTCCTCTTGATTGTGTTATTTATTCTTAATTCAACAGCGATCATTATTCGAAATAAGTTTCAACAAAGGTATTAATAGGGGGTATTTATAATGGGGATGTTAACAGCAGAAAAGAAGGTAAATGTTGAGATTAAATCTAATTCAAGTGTCGAAACCGTTCCGGCTGAGAAAAAAGTAGTGTATGATACGAAGAACTTGAATCTTTGGTATGGCAAGGATCACGCGCTTAAAAATATTAATCTAGAAGTATATGAAAAAGAAGTAACAGCAATTATCGGACCTTCTGGCTGCGGGAAATCAACCTACATTAAAACGTTAAACCGCATGGTACAGCTCGTACCGATTGTTAAGATTTCGGGTGATATTGAATACCGCGGCCAAAATATTTTAGACAAATCATTTAAAGTAGAAGACTTGCGTACAAGAGTAGGAATGGTATTTCAAAAGCCGAATCCATTTCCGAAATCAATCTATGATAATGTGGCGTACGGTCCAAGAATTCACGGGATTAAAAATAAGAAAGTATTAGATGAAATTGTTGAACGCAGCCTTCGTGGCGCTGCGATTTGGGATGAGGTAAAAGATCGTTTAAGTGAGAATGCATATGGGCTGTCTGGTGGTCAGCAGCAGCGTCTATGTATTGCCCGCTGTCTCGCTATTGAACCTGATGTGATCTTAATGGATGAACCGACCTCAGCACTCGATCCAAAATCGACATTAAAAGTAGAGGAATTAATCCAAGAACTGAAGAAGGAATATTCGATTGTCATTGTCACTCACAATATGCAGCAAGCAGCTCGTATCTCTGACAGAACGGCATTCTTTTTAAACGGAGAAGTTGTTGAGTATGACAAAACGGACACCATCTTCTCAAATCCATCTGATAAGCGTACAGAAGACTATATTACCGGTCGATTCGGTTAAGGATGATGTCATATGACGATTAGAACGTTTCACTCTCAGTTAGATTATGTGAAGCAAGAATTATTAACAATGGGAAATAAAGTAGAAGAGGTTATTGCCGAAATGAAGGAAGCTTTTGAATCTGATAATAAGGCCCAGATGAAGATGCTTATTGCAGAGGATTCAGCTATTAATCAATTAGAGCTTGATATGCATGATAAAGTCACCCTTCTTATTTCTAAGCAGCAGCCCGTAGCGACAGATTTAAGAAAATTAATTGTAGCATTGAAAATTTCAAGTGATTTAGAGCGAGTAGCAGATCTTGTTGTGGATATGGCTAAACAGTCGATCCGAATGAATAAACATAGTCTGCCAGTATATAAAGAACAGCTTCTTGCTATGTTACGAATTGCAGAAGATATGATTACTAAGTCATTAGAGGCTTATGAGAAGTCTGATATTTTAATGGCCCAAAAGATAGCGTTAACTGATGATAAGGTAGATACACAGTATGGGGATTTGATTCGTGAATTATTTAAAGTAGAGGATGCAAGTGTTGAAGTGGATCAAATTACACAGCTGGCATTCATCGGACGCTATATTGAACGGATTGCTGATTACGCAACGAATATCTCGGAATGGGTTGTCTATGAAGTGAATGGCAAGCATTTTGATTTAAATTAAAGAAAAAAGCCTGTGCATGTGCACAGGCTTTTTTCGTGCAAAAAATATTGCGCCTTTTTGATGAAAAGTTTGCACCTGCAACATTTTTTGCATGCTGATCTAGAGACAAGCCTAATGATAACGCTTACTTCAGAAAGATTCATAATTGGCACAGTTTTTGCACTATAAATAGGGTGACTAGACTTAAAGGAGTGGTTATACATGTCAGTACCTTACAAACACGAACCATTTACAGATTTTACGGTAGAGGAAAACCGTAAAGAATTCCAGGCGGCTTTAAAGAAAGTTGAAGCAGAACTAGGTCAAGATTTTCCGCTTCGTATTGGCGGCGAACTTGTTTATACGGATGATAAAATCACATCAGAAAATCCTGCTAAGAAAGAACAAGTAGTAGGAAGAGTTTCAAAAGCAACAAGAGATCATGCAGAACAGGCTATGCAAGCAGCCCTGACGACATTTGAAGATTGGAAGCGCTGGGATCCTGTGGCACGTGCTGAAATTTTATTTAAAGCAGCAGCGATCATCCGCCGTCGCAAACATGAATTTTCCGCATATCTTGTATATGAGGCAGGTAAACCTTGGAATGAGGCAGATGCAGATACAGCAGAGGCGATTGACTTCTTAGAGTATTATGGCCGCCAAATGATTGAACTTAAAAATGGGATCCCTGTCTTAAGCCGTGTCGGCGAGAACAATCAGTACGGCTATATTCCATTAGGTGTAGCTGTTGTTATTTCACCTTGGAACTTTGCTTTTGCGATTATGGCAGGAACAACAGTTGCAGCAGCAGTAACAGGAAACACAGTTCTTCTTAAGCCGGCTAGTACAACCCCTGTAGTCGCTGCGAAATTTATGGAAGTGCTTGAAGAAGCGGGAATGCCTGCAGGTGTCATCAACTACATTCCAGGAAGCGGATCTGAAATTGGTGACTACATCGTTGATCACCCGAAAACTCGTATGATCAGCTTTACTGGTTCACGTGAAGTAGGAGAACGTATTTATCAGCGTGCTGCAAAAGTAAATAAAGGACAGTATTGGTTGAAGCGTGTAGTTGCTGAGATGGGTGGAAAAGACACGATCGTTGTAGATAAAGATGCTGATCTAGATCTTGCTGCAAAATCGATTGTCGCTTCTGCATTCGGATTCTCAGGTCAAAAATGTTCAGCATGCTCACGTGCAGTCATTGTTGAAGATGTATATGATGAGGTTCTTGAAAAATCGATTGCCCTTACAAAGGAATTATCAGTTGGTGAAACAATTAACGATACAAATATGGGGCCGGTAAATGATCAAGCGGCATTTGATAAAATTATGAGCTACATTGAGATCGGCAAGGAAGAGGGCCGTATTGTAGCAGGTGGAACAGGTGACTCTTCTAAAGGTTACTTTATCCAGCCAACCATTGTGGCTGATGTGGCAGCAGATGCCCGCCTGATGCAAGAAGAGATTTTCGGACCGGTTGTTGCTTTCTCTAAAGCGAAAGACTTTGATGAGGCTCTAGACATTGCTAATAACACGGAATATGGATTAACAGGCGCTGTTATTACGCGCAACCGCCAGCATATTGAAAAGGCAAAAACAGATTTCCATGTAGGAAATATGTATATTAACCGCGGTTGTACAGGTGCAATTGTCGGCTATCACCCATTTGGCGGATTTAACATGTCTGGTACGGACTCTAAAGCAGGTGGTCCAGACTATTTACAGCTTTTCTTACAAGCAAAGACGATTTCTGAGTCGTTATAAAATGATACAGTGAGTGCACGGCAGGCTTTGCCGTGCCTCCTACCTTATGAATATGAAGAATGGAGATGTGGTTAGCATGGTACTTAAACCCATGTTTCTGTATTTGTCAAAAAATAAAGTGCTAAACCGTGGAGCTAAGCGTTGGGGACTTAAGATGGGGGCAAAGCAGGTTATCGCGGGGGTAACAATTAATGATGCAATGATTGCAGTGAGAGAACTTAATGATAAAGGGCTCGTAGCAACAGTCGACCATGTAGGTGAATTTATTACAACACGTGAGGAAGCATTAGAATCTGCAGATTATTGCTTGCAAACTTTGAAAGCGATTTCAGAGACTGGCGTGAAATGCAATTTATCATTAAAGCTCACTCAGCTAGGTCTTGATGTAGAGCGAGAGCTTTGCTATCAGAATATGAGAAAAATCGTAGGGAAGGCAGAGGAGCTAGGAAATTTTGTTCGTATTGATATGGAAGATTCTGCTCATTGTCAGCAAACGCTTGATTTATTAAACGAGCTGCGCGAAGAATTTCCACATT
This sequence comes from Alkalihalophilus pseudofirmus OF4, assembly GCF_000005825.2. Lineage (GTDB taxonomy): Bacteria > Bacillota > Bacilli > Bacillales > Bacillaceae_D > Alkalihalophilus > Alkalihalophilus pseudofirmus. Next base: position 2,785,393 of record NC_013791.2, on the reverse strand, counting down.
CAGTAGGAACGGTCATTCAAGCCTATCTATACCGTGCAAGCCAAGATGTCACTGATCTTCAAGGTGTTAACTTAAGGCTTGTAAAAGGGGCTTACAAAGAACCTAGTCAAATTGCTATTCAAGATAAAAAAGAGATTGATGACAACTACCTAGCAATCATTAAGCAGCACTTGCTTAGCGGCAGTTATACAGCAATCGCAACTCATGACCATATGATTATTGATAAGGTGAAAACGTTTTGTGCAGAAGAGGGGATCCCTAAGACGCAATTTGAATTCCAGATGCTCTACGGGTTCAGAAAAGAACTGCAGGAGACGATTGCAAAAGAAGGATATACGATGCGTGTTTATGTTCCTTATGGGACGGATTGGTATGGCTATTACATGAGACGTCTGGCAGAAAGACCGCAGAACGTCAGCTTCGTCTTACGAGGTCTATTATCTAAATAAAGAGCGACTATCGAATAGTCGCTCTAGTATTTATAAATCCTCTTCAGATAACGTCATTTTCTTTAATCGGTACTGAAGGTTTTGGCGGCTGATTCCAAGCGCTTTAGCTGCTTGGGAGATGTTGCCTTTATGCACCGTTAAAGCCTGTTTAATATAGTAATTTTCTACTTCGGCAAGATGTTCTTTAAGCGGCTTGTGTAAGAAAGTTTCCTTAGCTTCACTCACATGTTCGGCTTTACCTTCTGTGGGCTCTGTTTGTGCGGTGAACCTTCTTCTAATATGCATAGGCAAATGATAAAGCTCCATTTGACGCTCTGTTGACATAATGTTCATGGCTGATTCAATCACATGCTCTAATTCACGCACGTTGCCAGGCCATTCATACTGCTCAAATAATTCAAGAACATCTGCTGAAATCCAATCAACCTGCATTTGAAATCGTTTATTAAATTTAGCTAAAAAATGTTCGACCAGTAAGGGGATATCCCCGTATCGATCCTTAAGCGGCGGGATGTACAAGGAGACGACACCGAGCCTGTAAAACAGGTCTTTTCTGAGGCGGCCGTTTGATACGGCTTCAAATGGATCTTCATTCATCGTTGAGATGATCCGCACATCAACCGGAGTATCTTTCGTATCGCCGACCCGTCTAATGGTTTTCTCTTGAATTGCTCGTAATAACTTTGCCTGCAGGGGCAGGTTTAATGAATTGATTTCATCTAAAAGAAGGGTCCCACCTTCTGCTTGCTCAAATAAGCCAGGGTGTTCAACGGCTCCTGTAAAAGCACCTTTCTTTGTACCGAATAAAATACCTTCAATAAGATTATCAGGAAGGGCTGCGCAGTTTTGAGAAATAAACGGACCTCCAGCCCGTTCACTGCCATTATGGATGCTTTGAGCAAAAATTTCTTTGCCAGTGCCGGTCTCGCCAGTTAACAGAACAGAAGAACTCGTCCGGGTCGCACGCTTTGCTTCGTGAATGATTTGTGAGATTGCTTCACTTTGGCCGATAATCTTAGAGAACGTATAGCGGGTTTGATCGGATTTGTGCAATTGATCTTTCATTAATACTTCTAGACGGGTGATATCTTTTGATAACTCAAACGCACCAATGATCTCCCCGTCCTTATCTTTAAGAGGGTGAGTGTCATTCACAGCCGTTATTGGAAACCCTTTATTATTATAATATTGCTGCTTAATATTATAGGAATGCTGACCTTTATGTAATGCTTGCAGGAGCGTGCTGGTTTGCTCTTCTTTAAAGAGAAACACATCTAATAAATTTTTATGTAATACCTCATGCGGGGGCATAGACTCAATTTCTGTCATTTTCTTATTGTACATAATGGTTTCCCCATGAGAATTAACGATATGAACACCGACATCGATGGTATCTAACACTTGTGTAAGAATGTCTACAGTTTGCTCTAGTTGTTTTGGACTAACACGGTTCATATGGCACCTCCTACTGTAAGTATATGAAAGGCAGGACAAAAGTGCAAAAAAATTTGCAGAAAAGCGCAAACTTTTTAGTATTGTTTGCACCTGTTTAGCTGTGGAATGAGGAGATATTCCCTTACTATCACCTTTACGATATTGGCATTAATCTTGCATTTAGTTTTATAGAGACATTGCGAAATTTTGAGAGGAGATGTGTATCATGACAAAAACATCAACTATTATTGAAAAAACAGAGCAATTTGGGGCGAAAAATTATCACCCGCTTCCGATCGTTATTTCAAAAGCAGAAGGAGTTTGGGTAGAAGATCCAGAAGGTAATCGTTATATCGATATGCTTAGTGCCTATTCTGCGGTAAATCAAGGACACCGCCATCCGAAGATCATTCAAGCACTAAAGGATCAAGCGGACCGTATTACATTAACTTCACGTGCATTTCACAATGATCAATTAGCTCCTTTTTATGAGAAAGTAGCGAGCCTTACGAATAAAGAGATGGTCCTTCCGATGAATACTGGGGCCGAGGCTGTTGAGACAGCTGTGAAAACAGCACGCCGCTGGGCTTATGATGTGAAAGGTGTGGCAGATAACCAAGCAGAAATAATTGTTTGTGAAAATAACTTTCATGGCCGTACAATGACAGCTGTTTCGCTATCTTCAAGTGATGCTTACAAGCGTGGATTCGGTCCGATGCTGCCAGGTATTAAAATTATCCCTTATGGTGATGCGAATGCTTTAAGAGAAGCGATCACACCAAATACGGCTGCTTTCTTAGTTGAGCCGATTCAAGGAGAAGCAGGAATTATCATTCCTCCAGATGGCTTCTTAAAAGAAGTGCGGAAGATTTGTACGGAACAAAATGTATTATTTATTGCAGATGAAATACAATCAGGTCTAGCTCGTTCTGGTAAACTATTTGCATGTGACTGGGAAGAAGTAGAGCCTGATATGTATATTTTAGGAAAAGCATTAGGCGGCGGAGTAATGCCTATTTCTGTCGTATGTGCAAATCGTGATGTATTAGGTGTATTTGAGCCAGGCTCACATGGATCAACATTTGGCGGAAATCCCCTTGCATGTGCCGTTTCTATTGCAGCGCTAGAAGTAATCGAAGAAGAAAATCTTGTGAAACGTTCTCATGACCTAGGAGAGTATGTGATGGAGGAACTTCGTAAAATTCCTCATGCTGATATAAAAGAAATTCGCGGCCGAGGGTTATTTATTGGAATCGAACTTCATGTCCCTGCTCGTGAGTATTGTGAGAAGCTGAAAGAACTTGGATTATTATGCAAAGAGACACATGAGAACGTGATTCGTCTTGCACCGCCGCTTATTATTTCAGAAGAAGATTTAGAGTTTGCTTTATCTAAGATTAAGCAAGTATTTGCATAAGTTCAGGCTAAAAGCAGGGTGATACATTCACTCTGCTTCTACATACATACTAGGAAAATAGGAAAAAGGGGCGTTTTTTATGCAGCATTTAAAAATTGGTGTCATTGGAGTACCTATGGATTTAGGACAAAACCGACGTGGGGTTGATATGGGACCAAGTGCGATACGATATGCAGGGCTCCTATCAAGACTTGAAGCTTTAGGGCATGAAGTGAAAGACTTTGGTGATATTACCATTGAGCGAAGAACAGAAGAGGAAGTCTCCCCTGGACTTAAAAACCTATCCCAAGTAATAAAAGCAAATGACCTTTTACGTATGAAGGTAGAAGCGATCGAAGAGGAAGGGTATTATCCTCTTGTTTTAGGCGGTGACCATAGTATTGCCATCGGTACACTTGCAGGAGTAACAAAAGATCGCAAAAATCTGGGCGTGATCTGGTATGATGCTCATGGAGATTTAAATACGAGTGAAACCTCTCCTTCTGGCAACATCCACGGCATGCCCCTTGCAGTAAGTTTAGGATTGGGTGATGAGTCTCTTACTTCTATTGGAGGGTTTGCTCCTAAAATTAAGCCTGAGCACATTGTTATTATCGGCGCCCGTTCATTAGATGAGGGGGAGAAGGAATTAATTAAAGAAAAAGGGATTAAGATTTTTACGATGCATGAAATTGACCGAATCGGTATGACAAGAGTTATGGAAGAAGCCATCGAGTATGTGAAGACGAATACGGACGGTGTTCATTTAAGCCTCGATTTAGACGGGCTTGATCCAAACGATGCCCCTGGTGTCGGTACCCCTGTACTTGGCGGGATTTCGTATAGAGAAAGTCACCTTGCAATGGAAATGCTTGCTGAGGCTGGCATTTTGACGTCTACTGAATTCGTAGAAGTAAATCCCATTTTAGATGAGCGTAATAAAACAGCAGAAGTGGCCGTTGCCTTAATGGGTTCATTATTCGGTGAGAAGCTTCTATAAACTAAGGAGGAGAGAGTGATGAGCTCTCTCCTTTGGGTTTTCGGTCATCTTATGGCAATTCAGCAAACATTCTTTAGTTTTATGAGGAATTCTTTTTCATTCTTTCTTTTTTAGATTATAATGGGAACGAGTGATGGAAGGAAAAGAGGTGAATAGGATGTATAATGCGCTTTATCAATCTCATATCGGTTCTTGGGCCATTTTAGTTATACTGTTTTTTATCTGTTATTTCTTAATGAAATCAGGTAAAGCAAAAGGTGCAAAAATCGTACATATGGTTCTACGTTTGTTCTATATTATTATGCTTGTTACAGGAATCGGCATGCTGATCAATTTAGGTTTCCCGCTTATGTATGTAGTGAAGGGAGCACTTGCCTTTTTCTTAATTTATGCAATGGAAATGATCCTTGTTCGCACAAAGAAGGGAACACTTGGTTCACAAGCGACAATGTACTGGGCGATTCTTATTATTACCCTTGTATTAGTTGTCCTTCTTGGGTATGGAGTTATTTCATTTTAATCAAAAAAACACACAGTCAGCTCAGACTGTGTGTTTTTTGATATGCAAATTAATGATAGGACTTTTGATCAGCAACAACTTGATCGATCAACTGATTAATGCTCCCAATGCATTGAGTTACCTCTGGCAGATGATAGAAGGTGCTCGTAACCTCTAAATCATTTATTTGATCATCTGGAGAATAGAGATAGATGCGCTTTTCTAGGCTGATTGCCATGCCAAGTTCAATATGAGTTCCTTTTCCTCCTGGCAGCAAAATGATGACAAGGTCTGCCTCTCTCACACCATCTCTTTCATGCTGGCCAATCGCGATTAGGTCCTCTTTTGTTTTGGCGCGGCCATTTTTCGTCCAATCATATGTATGAATGAAACCTTCCTTTCTTAACTGTTCACTAACATGCTGAACGGCTGCGCTATTACTGAAACTTGAAGCAACATAAAACTTCATAGATTCCCTCCTTAACCCATTTTTTCTATTATTCTACCACGTAAATACCTGCCTGAGACTACAGGATCAACAGGATGAATGGTAAACTGTTAGAAGGATTGTATACAGGCAGGAGTGTTACGTATGGAATGGATGTTAAAGACATTTAATGAGCTGACAATTAATGAACTATATGAATTGATTCAATTACGAATTGATGTGTTTGTTGTAGAACAAAATTGCCCCTATAAAGAGCTTGATAATAAAGATCAAGCTGCGCTTCACTTATTAGGCTACGTAGATGGTCGTCTTACAGCATACAGTCGTCTGTTTAAGCCCGGTGATTCCTACGGCGAAGAAGCTTCAATCGGGAGAGTAATTGTACGCCGGGATGCGCGTTCTTTTGGATATGGAAAAGAGCTGCTGATGCAATCGATCACTCGCTTAGAACAGTTTGCAGAGGGCGCTAATATTAAAATACAAGCTCAAGAGTACCTGCATCGCTTTTATCAGTCGTTCGGTTTTCATTCGATCTCTGACGTATATGATGAAGACGGTATTCCACATATTGATATGATTCGATCTGTCCGCCATAGAGAGGAGTGAAGTGAACGTGCGACTAATTAAACAAACGTCTTTTAAAGATGTTGCTAAGATTGACCGTTTAAAAGAAGCTTGTGCGAAACAGCAGGAGGAGAAAGGTTCCGTATTTTATCTCTTGCCATCAGGGAGCTGGCTTAAAGAAGCTAGGAAAAGACAGCCTGGTGTTCGCTATACGACATTTGATGATCTGGCGGCGTTTATTGTTAATGAGGCAGAAGGGGAGCCTATTTACCTCGATGAACATGAACGAGCGTTATTTTTCCAAAATATGATGAAAACAGATGAAAGGTACCGTTCATTTAATCAAAATCAAAGCAAGGTCCGTGGACTTGCTGACACGTACGGACAAATCAAACGTCTAGGGCTGGAGTTAGAAGATGCTCCTCGGTCTCTAGAAGAGTTTATGCCGCTCTTTAAGCAATATGAAGAGCAAACGGTTCATAACCAAAAAATGTACGACCCTGAGAATACCGTATTAAGAGCAATAGAGCTTCTGGACAATCAAAAGCCACGTGTAGCCAGCGTATATATTGATGGCTTTATTGATTTTGGTCCGCTGCAATTTATTCTGCTAAAAGCGCTTGTGTCAGCTGGAATACCGGTTACGATCTATCTGCCAATCGATCAGGAGTTTGCTATCATTCAACAAACGCAAAAAGAATTAACGGCATTAGGGTTTCAGATGCATGCAGAAACAGATCTTTCTGCCGAGCCAGCAGAGGATGTTGATGTGATCGCTGCAAGCACGAAAAATGAAGAGATACGTGCTGTTTTAGAAGAAATTAGAATGTCGCCACTTTTATATGAGGAAACAGGGATTATCGTGGTAGATGAAAAAGATGGAGCTTCCTTACTGCGATATTACGCCGAACAATATAAAATTCCTTTAAATGTGCCGATAAAAAAATCACTTGATTGCTCCATATCCTTTCAATTTATTCATAAGCTGCTGACATGGGATTATTCTAAAACCAATCGCTTCGAGCTATTGCCGCTGATCGATCAAATCTTTACTCTCCATGGCTTAAAAGGAATAGATTATGTAAAGGCAAAAGAAGCATTCCTAGCTACAGGTGACATTATTCATCAGGAATCAAGAGAACTCTATCAAAGGATTAAAGAGTTCAATTGGCGAAAGTCCTCAAGCTTCTACCATTATTTAAAACAGCTCAGTCAAGCTGTTATCCAACTTGAATTAGATGGAAAATGGAGACAGAGGCAAGGACAGGAAACTAGGACAAGTGAATTAAAAGACATCGTATTTGAACTTAAGACCATCGAACGACTGACTGAATTAGTGAGTGATTATGCCGAAAAGCTCGAAGCAAAACATTTAACTGATCTTCATATGACACTTGATGTATTTGCTGATTGGGTATTAGAGCTTGCAAAAAGAACAGAGTTGTTTACAGCCAGAGGCTCAAAAAGGGGTATTCAAGTTCATACATGGCGTGATATTGGATTATTCGAAGGAAAGAAAATGTATGTCATTGGAATGAATGAAGGAGCCTTTCCTGCTGTTCATCAGCTTGGCGGATATGTTCATGAAAAAGATTTATACAATCTTCCTGTTGAAGGAGCACTCCCGACGCAAGAGCATTTTAGACACAAGCAGCAAGCTTATTTTGGGCAATTACTGCTTGCAGCCAAATCAATTGTATGTACGTACACAAAAGGGCTTGACCCCAATCACCCGCATCTTCCTTCCCCGTTTATCGAACAATGGCTGCAAAAGGATGGAAGAGAGTGCACGTTTGAAGCTAGAATGAAGCATTCAATAAGCTTTTCAAAAGAAGACCAAATAGAAAAGACCGCCTATCATATGGGGCTTGGCATGAAGGTTTTAGAACCGGCCGCTGAACTCGTACAGCTTTCACAAAGGCATCAGTACTTAAGTGAGGGCGAGGAGAAGCTAGAAGAAGCTCATCAAGATTCCCTCATGAAGAATACTGTATCGATTACAGAGCTTGAAAGTTACGCTAGGTGTCCATTCAAACATGGCTTAGAGAGGGTGCTTCAGGTAGGGGAAGTAAAGAGTATACAAGAGCGGATCTCTCCCATCGATATCGGCCAGATGATTCATACGTTGATAGAGTCGATCTATAAAGAGCTTGATTTGATTGGGGTTCCGTTTGGTGAGTGTACAGAAGAAATAAAAAATGAGGTCCCAGTTCTTTTAAAAGAGAAATTTGAAGAGTTATGGGAACAAATTGAATCAACCGCCTTTGAGATTTCTAGGCTTGATTTACTTCTTGAGAAAGAAAAGTGGTGGCGGAAGATAAACAGGTGGTGGCAGGCAGAGCGAAAACATTTTTGGGACAATCCTCATCTTAGTGAAATGAAGATTCATTCGCTTGAAACGTCCCTTCGTTTAGAACTTGAATTAGATGAAGGTACAACGCTTCATTTGACCGGTAAAGTTGATCGTGTTGATCTTGATCAGGAAGGGTTCACGATTTATGACTATAAAACAGGGTTTGCACATGTGAAGCTTGAAGAGGAAGTGCGAAGCGGGCTAAAGCTTCAATTGCCGCTGTATGCTAGAGCTCTAAAAGAGCAATTAAGCACAACTGATGCTGCCCTTCGTGCTCACGGTGCCTCGTATATTTCACTGCGAGAGCCGGAGAAGCGTGCAGGTAATGGTATTTGGCGTTCAGATCAAATTGGAAAAAGCTCTAAATTCCTTGTTCATCACTCTTGCAAAAACAAAGAGGATGATCTTGGAGGGGATGAATTTATGGAAGTCTACGAATTAAGAAACAAAGTGCATTCCTTATGGAAGGGCACGCATACGGAATTTTCAGTAAGACCGCTCGATTGTTCGTCTTATTGTCCCTACAAATCGGTCTGTCGAGTGACAGAAGATCAAAAGGAGGGGCTTTACTAAATGGAATTTAATAAAGCACAAACATCCGCCATCACCAATGAGCAATCTCTTGTGGTCATCGCTGCAGGGGCAGGTTCTGGTAAGACGCGCGTATTAACAGAGCGGATCATGTACTTGCTCGAAAAAGCATTTCATGAGCCTTCCTCAAGTATAGCCGCTACGATCGAAGAGGTTGCAGCGATTACGTTTACCGAAAAAGCAGCTCGTGAAATGAAGGATCGAGTTCGCAAACGTATTAGTGAGAAAGAGGTTTTAGCACAGACGGAAGCAGAGGCAGCGTTTTGGAGGGAACAAAAAGAACTAGTGGAAAGAGCTCATATCTCCACTTTTCACAGCTTTTGTCAGCAGCTGCTAGGTCAGTATGCGATGGCCGCAAAGCTCCCCCCTAAAATACGAATTATTGATGAGGTGGAAGCAAAGCAGTTAAAAAGAGATGTCTTAAAAAAGCATCTGCAGGATGTTGAATTTACAGCTTCAGCGAAAGAGTTTTTTTCTTATATGAGCAAAGATCAATTTATCTCTACGATGGAAGACATTCATGCTTCTATATCAGAGCTCGTGATAGGAGAAGATGCTGTACTCCAACTGCAAGCGGACGACATGCTTCATTCTCAAGCGGAAGCCGTGAAAGAAAAGCAAATAAAGACAGTTGAAGCTTTCCATAAGGCTGCACTTGATCTGATCCCTCAATTTCCGTCGGCAGAAGGGTTAACTAAAGCTCAAGCCGGACATGTTGATAGGCTTCAAGAAGCTTTTTTATCGCCGCCTTCCCCGTCTGGTCCGAATGAGTATATGGATTGGCTGATCGGAGTAATGCCTAAACGTACTGATAAAAAGTGGCAAGAAGCGATCCCAGCCCTATTTCAGCTGTTTGAAGAGCACTGGAAGCCATTAAAGGATGACTGGAAGGCGGTTGGTGGAGAAGTGGAGATAGATGAAGCCGCCAGCTTGCTTTTAGGGCGTTTTATTGATTTACTGTGCGACTTTCATCTTGCTTATAAGAGAGAAAAGGAGCTTAGGGGAGTAGTGGATTTTAGTGATCTCCAGCAAAAGGCGGTATCGCTCCTAGAAAATAAGGAGATACAAGAGGCTTGTCAAAAGCAGTTTCGCCATATGCTTGTAGATGAATTCCAAGATACGAACCGTCTGCAGCTTGAGATGCTTGAGCGGATTAATCCTTCCTACCGCTTCATTGTCGGTGACACGAAACAATCGATCTATCGTTTCCGCGGGGCGAATGTAAGATTGATGAATGAGCTTGAACAAGATGCTGTCGAACAAGAAAATGCCGAAGCCATTGAAATGAATATCAATTATCGAACGTGTAAACCGATTATTGATGGAGTGAATGCCTTGTTCCAAAGTGCAATGACTGATCACATTACAGAAAGCTACCAAACCCGGTATGCAGCTCTTAGTGCCAATAGAGAGGCAGAACAACCTGATCAAAAGCAAATGGAATTACTGCTTCTTAACAAGGAAGAAACAGATGAGGAAGCGGGCTCGTACGAAGCTCTCGCTCACCGGATCAATGAGATGATCACATCACAACAGCCGCGTGTCTTTAAAGGGGAGAGCTGGCAAGCACCAGCATTCAAAGACATGGCGGTACTCATACCTGCTCGTACAGATTTATTAAAGCTCGAGCGTGCGTTTAGTAAGCAAAACATTCCCTATACAGTGTATGGGGGTATTGGATTTTATGAGCGGCAGGAAATCATTGATTTCCTTACCCTTTTGCGTTGGATGAACAGGCCGTTTGAAGATGTGTATGTATTATCTCTATTAAGAAGTCCGCTTATTGGTCTTACGATGAATGATTTTGTCACGATTGCAAAACAAAAAGAAGCGACACAAAGCTTTGCAGATTATCTGTATCAACTATCTGAATCAATGCCTCAAACGGGTCTAGCTGATTCAAGTGATCTTCCCGCTCAACAAATTTTGGATGCTGCCCTTAAACTGAAGGAATGGCTCCTGAACTATGTACCATTCTCTATTAAAGGATCCCCTGGTGAAACCTTTGATAGGATGATCAAAGAAACAGGGCTTGTGCATAGTTTGCTTATCCAATCAAACGGCCTCCAAAAGGTGAAAAATGTAGAAAAATTAATTCAAATGATTGAGCAATCACACTTAAGAAGCTTAGAGGAGATTATTCATTTTATTGATGAGAGAATGGCTTTAAATGATAAAGAGGGCGAAGCGGAAATGGAACGCACAGAGGGAGACGCGGTCAATATTATGACGATCCATGCCTCAAAGGGATTGGAGTTTCCAATTGTGTATCTGCCGCAATTAGAACGTTCTGTACAAGGAGACAAGGGTTCAGTTCGGTTTGATGCGAAGCTGGGTATTGTCTGGAGCTTAGAAGAAGAGACAGATAACCTTGAGGCCCGACCTAAAAAGCTTGTCACCCCTGGCTTTGAACTTGTTAAGGAGGCGGCAGGTCTTGAGTCAGAAGAAGAGTCCAAACGACTGTTTTATGTGGCAGCGACACGTGCAAAAGATTACTTAGTCATGATTGGGAACGGGGATGGCGCAAAAAAATCCTGGCTTCACCTTATTGAAGAGGCAAGAGACTGTGGGCCATTAGAAGACTATATAACGGTCGTAAATGAGATCTCTGAGCAGCTCCCGCATCATGCAGAGAACCATTTGTATAAGGGAACGGAGCTAGCGGCGAAAAAAGAAGTTCTCTATCCTCTGTCAGTGTCTGAGATCATGACGTTTATTCATCAACCTGAAGAATACTATGAGAAGTATGTGTTAGGAGTAAATGAGTCTCGCCGCTTAAGAAGTGATGCGGATGCCGATCAAGAAACACGAGTGCAGCAAGTAGACCCTGCAGTTGTCGGGACGCTCGTTCACAGGGCTTGTGAACTAAGGGATTATGGCTTTGGAGCCCAAGAAGCAGTCACAGAAGCGATGAACTATGTGGATGAGCTTAATGACACAGCTTCTGTTAAAGTTTCTTACGAACAAGAAGTGAGTGAACTAATGGAAACATACAGTGAAGCTCAGCAAACGGAACTCGGTACTCCTGTTGAAAATGAATGGTCATTTGCAACAGAAATTGCCGGCGCTGAGGTCATTGGAGAGATCGATAAAGTCGTTGAAAGAGACGGCTGCTTGCATATTATTGATTTTAAAACGAATCGAATTAAGCGGTCAGGCAGTGAGTGGCTTGCAGTATATGATGTCCAATTATACCTTTACAAAATGGCTTATGAACAAGAGACAGGACACACCATTTCTACCATGTCTCTCTATGTGTTAAGAGATAAAGAAAAACCTCTGCACACCATTCATGTAGAAGAAGAAAAAGAAGTATCAATTAAAAAAGCTATTCAAAGATTGGTTTATTTACGTAAAACAAATGCAGATCTCATAGACTATATAATGTAGAAGAAAGCGGACAAACCACTGGTTTGTCCGCTTTTTCTATACAATCCGTTTTCTAATCATCGCACTTAACGTGTCAATGATCGTGACGACCACAACGATAACGACAAGAATCATTCCAACTTCGTCCCAGTTACGATTTTGTGTAGCGATCGTAATTAATGTTCCAATACCGCCGGCTCCAATAATACCTAAAATCGTCGAAGCACGAACATCAATTTCAAATCGGTAAATCGCATACGATAAGAACTCAGGAATAATTTGCGGAATAATCCCGTAGAAGAGGACTTGAAGCTTATTTGCCCCATTAGCTTCAAGAGCTTCGACTACATTCATATCAATTGATTCAATGACTTCACAATACAATTTGCCAAGCATCCCGATCGAACCAATAGCAATTGCTAGAACCCCTGCAAAAGGAGAGGGGCCGATTGCAGCAACAAACATTAATGCAAGAACCAGCTCCGGGAAGGCACGAATGGCGTCTAGCAGCCATTTTGAAAAGGTATTTAATAGTTTGCTTTTAACCATATTACTCGCAGCAAAAAAACCAAAGGGAATGGCTAATATGGCTGCAAGCAGAGTTCCGGTATAGGCCATCTGCAGCGTTTGCCACATCAGCTCCATTACTTTTCCAAAAGCGGACCAATCGGGTGAGAACAGCTGGGGGATCACCCGGCTGAAATTGTCAATCGAACGCTCGCTGAATACCCGAGTCCATCTAATATCAATTCCTATAAAGGTCCATAAATATAAAGCGATCACTGTTGCTGTAATAAGACTAAATCCAATCCATTGTTTCTTCGTTCTTTGTTTCTTAAGTGTCAGCTTATGTTCCATTAGACAAGTCTCTCCCTTATTTTATTACTGATGTAATCAATGATGACAACAGCAATAAAGATGATGAGAATAATCGTCATCACTCGCGGGTAATTGAAGAAGCTTACTTGCTGTTGAAGAAGCAGCCCCACACCGCCAGCCCCGACAAATCCGAGAACGACAGAGGCCCTCACATTAACTTCAAATACATACAAACCAAATGAAACAAACTGAGGCAGTACTTGCGGCATGACCGCATACCAAATCACTTGCAGCGTGTTCCCTCCTGATGCGCGAATGGCTTCAAGCGGATTGGTGTCTATAGCTTCAATCGTTTCATACATTAACTTTGCTAAAATCCCTAATGAGAATATAAAAAGGGCCATAATTCCAGGGAAGACTCCTACACCAAAAATCCCTACAAAAATAACTGCTAATAGAATATCCGGGATTGTACGCAAAACATTCATGATAAAGCGGACAGGCTGGTGAACCCATTTACTAGGAAACAAGTTGGCAGCAGATAAAAGAAAAATAGGAATGCTTGCGAGCGCTGCAAAAGTGGTTGCGATGATCGCCATTTGAATGGTCTCAGCAAGGTATTCCCACACTTGCGGAGCATAACTCCAATTGGGAGGGAAGAGGTCCTTTGCTACTCGCTCAAATCCTGACCAGCCGTCAATAAAATCGATAAGAGATGATTCTGTTGCAATTGAGGTATAAATATATAAACCAATAATAGCAAGGAGAATAACCGACATTTGACGTTTGACTTTTACAGAATAGAGCGCAATAGATGTTCTGTTATTCGTTTCATTATTTATTCCGTTACTCATCATCTTGACCTCCTACAAGGTCATCCTCTCTGATCTTTCGTCCATATATCTCTTCAAATGTTTCTTCTGTTACTTCACTTGCGGGGCCGTCAAAAACAACTTCGCCAGCACGCATGCCGATAATACGGTCAGCATACTCCATTGCCATATCGATAAAGTGTAAATTGACGATCGTTGTAATCTTGTCTTCTTGGTTTACTTTTCTAAGATACGTCATTACCTGATGCGATGTCGGGGGATCAAGACTAGCTACCGGTTCGTCGGCGAGAATGATTTTTGGCTGCTGCGTAAGAACCCTGGCGATCGCTACGCGCTGCTGCTGGCCGCCGCTAAGTTGATCGGCGCGCTGGTGCATTTTTTCAGTGATGTTCACACGTTTTAGGCTGCGATGAGCGAGTGCAAGATCTTCTTGAGAATAAAGGCTTAATAAACTTTTGAGAGTTCCCGTATGACCGAGGCGGCCTGAAATGACATTTTTCATCACAGTTGATCGTTTGACGAGATTGTAGTTTTGAAAGATCATCCCTACTTTTGTGCGAAGTTCACGAAGCTTTCTCTGATTAAATGAAAGAATATTTTCATCATCTATAAGCAGCTCCCCCTCAGTTGGTGTAACAAGGCGGTTCATGCTGCGGATGAGAGTCGATTTTCCCGCACCGGATAATCCAACAATGACGACAAACTCTCCTTCATTGATTTTGAGATTAATATTTTTTAAGCCTTGTGTACCATTTGGATAAACAAGAGATGTCTGTTTAAATTCAATCATGATCGTACCCCTTCCTGATGTAAGCCTGGCAAATAAAAAGGAGGAGAATCATTCCTCCCCCTTCGTCATGTTAAAGGTTATTTGTGAACCTTGTTAATCTAATGAAATTGCTCCATCATCTTTGAACTTTTCATAGGTGCTGCGGACCACATCGTAGTCGCTGTCAGCTGCTTCATCAATGCCTGTCCAGTTATACACTTCATCCATAATCGTAAGCATTTCTTCGTCGTCATTGAAAGATAAGAAAGCGGCACGAATCTGCTCGATAAAGTCAGCCGGCATGTTTGTGTTAGCGCTGATCGTGTCATTAGGAATATCAGCTGTGAAATCAAGCTGCACTAACTCATCCATTGCTTCAGGATAATCGCCCTCAATCGCTGTACGTGCATCTTCAAATGTAGTGGCAACATCAGCATCGCCTTCAAGAACCATAATCATGGCATTGTCATGTGAACCAGCTTGGATTAAATCACTGAAATAATCTTCTACAGCTTCTACACCATACTCATCCATTAATTGAGCAGCAGGGAATAAGTAGCCGCTTGTTGAAACGTTATCTGGGAAGGCCCATACTTTGCCTTCAAGATCTTCGATTGATTCGATGCCAGAATCTGCACGAACAGTATATTGTGCTCGGTATGTAGAAGAACCGTGGCGAACAGATTTTAGAATAGCTTCAACGTTGTCATAACGCTCGGTTGCAAGAACATAACCGAAAGCTGGGATAAAGCCGATATGAACACGATCATTTCCCATTGCTTCAACTAATGCTGTATAGTTCGTCATTACTTGTCCCGATACTGGGATTCCTAATTCCTCAGAAAGACGGTCAGCTAGCGGTGCTACTGTGTCAGCAATCTTGTCTGAATCTTGTGATGGTACAAAGCCCATAATCAGTTCTTCAGGCAGGTCTTCAGCAGCTCCTGCATCCTCTTCAACTTCTGTATCTTCCTCTTGTGGCTCTGGATCTTGAGTTGCTGTTGTTTCCTCATTACTCTCCCCGCAAGCAGCGAGCATTAATGCGAGCAGCATCATAAGTAAAGCTGTCATCACTTTTTTCATTTCTTTTCCCCACCTCGTATGTATTTGTGTGTCTTACAGCTGTGATTATGGAGGATAGACAATGACAAATCTACACATTGTACCGTATTTTTACACATTGTTTATAATCGGTTTACAAATTTACACCTTTAACAATATCTTTACCTTTTTTGTAGAAAACTGTAAAAGAACAGCGTGTGATTAATGTTACGATGACTATATGTGTTTGATTTTTTTGAAAGGAGAATGTCTGTGCTAGAACGGTATGATTTGATTATTTTTGATTTAGACGGAACGTTATATGAGGGTGGGGAGCATTTTGAGTATTATGCGAATCACTTAAAACAAAAAGTAAAAGAGGATCAGCAAAAAGAGTTTGCTTCTGATTACGAGAAGATGAAAGAAGGGGAGCACCCCGTTACGATTGGGAAAGCCTATGATGTAGAGAAGGATCTGGTTTTAACAATCGACCCTATGACTCTCCTTGTGACGCAGGCCTTGAGATGGGATGGGTCTCTTTTATCAGAACAAGCAACGCAGGATCTTTATCAAGAAAACCTTAATTTTGATTTTGAGTCGATGATTGCAATAGGAGATGGCTGGTGGCTTCCTTTTGTATGTGCGAAGCATTACGGAGTAGAAGATTGCTATTCAAGTTATGTAGCAACAAAAGAATTTATGGTGACTGATGCCTTCACTCTCGATCCGCTGCCGGGGTTAAAAGAATCACTTGAAAGACTTGCCGCTACAACCTCGGTCGTTCTTGTGACAAATAGCGATATCGATGATGTCAACCGTCTATTACATGAACTGCAATTAACAGATATGTTCAAAGAAGTGATTCCGTCGGCTAAAAAGCCAGCTGAGACGAGCAGGTTATTCAAGCAGCTGCTTGCTGCATATCAAGTCGAACCAGCTCGTACGGTATCAATAGGTGATAATTACATTAATGATGTGGCTCCCGCTGTTTTACTAGGCATGGATGGCTTGTACATACACCCGGATACGCCCCCTTCTTTTCATAGGAATGTAAAAGTCATCTCGTCTGTTTTAGATTGTTTTCACTGAAGCTAACCTGTTGGTTGGCTTTTTTTAGTGAGTTCTGATCATGGTATAATGAAGTATATAATGAATGGAAAAGATTTCTAAGGAAAGAGTGGATAACACGATGAAATTCGATGAAACACAAGCCGGGTTCTCCGATTTAGAAAAAGAATATATGTCTTTATTTGAACACAGCCCCTATCTGCTGCTGGTGATTAATGCAGCAGGTGAATGTGTGAGGGTAAATGAAGCAGGGCTACATATGAATGAGTGGACCCGTAAGGAAATTATCAATCAAAAGATTGAACATCTGACCGATATATATGATGAGAAGGCGTGGGATGAGGTGATGAGTGGGAACGTATCCCACTCGGAGAAGGCTGGTAGTGTTGATTACACTCACTCTTATGTATATACCTGGATCCCAACCATCATTGAGCATAAGGCGGCAGGGGCAGTTGTTCTCGGAATGAAAAAATCAGCAGCTGAGTGCAGCGAACAACAAGATGAAGTCTATCGTCTCGCAAACGAAGACCCATTGACGAACCTTCCGAATAGACGCTGTTTTATGAACTATCTAGAAAATAAATTACTTCATGCTGCTAGCAGCAAAGAGAAACTAGCCGTTCTGTTTATCGATCTAGATCGTTTTAAATATGTTAATGATACGCTTGGTCATCTATTTGGAGACCGGGTACTCAAACATATTGCTGAACGCTTGCAAGCTCATCTCCCTGAGAAATCTATGATCGCACGTCTTGGTGGAGATGAATTTGTGGTAGTGATGACAGATGTGAAGGAAAAAGAAGAGCCTGTTTCATTAACAGAAGATCTCTTAACGATTATTCGTGAACCTCTGATTATGGATGGGTTTGAATTTACCTTAACAGGCAGTGTCGGGATTGCATTGTCTCCTGAAAATGGAATCGATGCAGAAGCTTTGCTTACTTCAGCGGATGCTGCCATGTACCGTGCTAAGGCTAAGGGGTCGGATCGGCTGGAAGTTTATAATCGCGATGTGTATCAAGAGTTCTCAAGGTATTTTCATGTGGAGAATGATTTGAGGAAAGCAATTGACCGAGGAGAATTTGCTCTCTATTATCAACCACAATTCTGTTTAGAATCAGGGGATGTTTGTGGTGAAGAGGTGCTTGTCAGATGGAAACACCCAATAGAAGGAACGATTAGCCCTGGTGAGTTTATCTCGATTGCAGAAGAAACCGGTCTTATTATTCCAATTGGAGAATGGATTTTAAGAGAAGCATGCCGGCAGAAAGCTAAGTGGATTAATGAAGGCTACCCTAAAGTACCGATGTCAGTCAATCTTTCTTTGAAACAATTCCTCCAACACAATATTGTTCATACCATCGAAAAGATCTTAAAAGAAACAAAACTGCCTCCAGAATATTTGGATTTAGAGATTACAGAAAGTGTAACCGTTGATTTAGATAGAACGCTGGATATATTAAACCAATTAATTAAAGTTGGGGTCAGGATCAGTTTAGATGATTTTGGGACTGGATACAGCTCTTTGCAGTATGTAGGGCAGCTGCCCGTCCATGAATTGAAAATTGATCAGTCATTTGTCAAGAAGATCGGGAAGGGGAAAGAAGGAGAGGCGATCATATCAATGATCATTCATCTAGGCCGTTCCCTGGAGTTAAAGGTTATTGCAGAAGGAGTGGAGACAAAAGAGCAGCTTGATTTCTTACAAAAACAAGGCTGTGATCTTGTTCAGGGCTATTATTATGCGAAGCCGCTTTCTACAGAGGAATATGAACAATATTTAAGGTATAAAGACCTATGTTGATGGAAGATCACCTTAAAGGATAAAACCGCAGCTGTCAGGAGTTTTTTACCGTAATGCCTTTTGTGAGGCAGTATATCCCCTTTATCTACAAGGATGAGTCTTGAAATCGGAGAGAAAAGATATTCAATTTTTACTATGAATAAATACTCATGTTTTAGGAAAATGTGCTATGATAAAAGAAACAGCAGTCGGCAGGTTCCTCTTAACATGAAGGACTAAGTGACCATTGAGGTGAACAAGAGCTTGATGAATTCAGAGTATTTAGATGTGTTTCTTGATGAGAGTCAAGAACATTTACAATCGATCAACGACCATTTACTAAAATTAGAACAAACTCCGGATGATCTATCCATTGTCGGTGAGGTCTTTCGTTCTGCTCATACACTTAAAGGAATGGCAGCAACAATGGGTTTTGAAGATTTAGCACACTTAACTCATAACATGGAAAATGTACTCGACCTTATTCGCAATCAAAAATTAAGTGTTACGTCCGAAGTGATGGATGTCGTTTTTTTGGCAGTAGATGACCTTGAAGCGATGGTACAAGACATTGCTTCTGGCGGAGAGGGCAAGCGTGATGTATCTGCCGTTGTTTCAAAGCTTGAGGCAATTGAGAAGGGTGAGAGCCTAGAAGCAGCATCCCTTGCGGAAAAAGAAACGGCAGCGGCCGCAGCAACTCCAGCTGCTGCTAATGTTCAACTGACTGAAGTGTATGATGAATTTGAAAGAACCGTGCTCGAGCAGTCTTTTGAACAAGGGTATTATGCCTATCAGATTGAAGTAACATTAGATGAACAAGCGATGTTAAAAGCAGCGCGGGTATTCATGGTGTTTGAAGTATTAGAGCAGGTTGGGGAAGTCATTAAATCAACACCAAGTGCTGATCAATTAGAAGAAGAGAAGTTTGATGAGACATTTATGGTAACGCTTGTCTCAAAGGTTGAAGCTGAGGAAATAAAGCAGCGTATATTAAAAGTTTCAGAGATTACGAATGTTGTGGTCCAGCCGGTTGAAAAAGCTGACTTGACGAGTAAAGAAGAAATGCTCGCAGCCGGTGAGAAAAGCACCAGCTCTGAACCGACAGAGCAAGCAGCACCGTCTAAACAACCAACCGATAAAAAGAGCCCGGCAAGAAAAGAAGCAGGAGTTCAAACTAAAGCTGAAACTAAAAAAGCAGGACATGAATCAAATAAGACGATTCGAGTGAATATTGAACGTCTTGACGTTCTAATGAATTTATTTGAAGAGCTTGTGATCGACCGAGGAAGACTAGAGCAAATAGCTAGTGAATTAAAGAATAATGAACTTAATGAAACGGTTGAGAGAATGTCACGAATCTCTGGAGATTTGCAAGAGATCATTCTAAATATGCGAATGATGCCTGTTGAGCAAGTTTTTAACCGATTTCCTCGTATGGTTCGCAGCTTGTCAAAAGACTTAAACAAGAAAGTGAGCCTTGAGATTGTTGGTGCCGATACAGAGCTTGATCGAACAATTATTGATGAAATCGGCGATCCATTAGTTCATCTGTTGCGAAATTCAATCGATCATGGAATTGAAACGCCTGATGTTCGTTTGGCTAATGGAAAGTCTGAAGAGGGTACGGTTAAATTAAAGGCCTACCATAGCGGAAATAATGTGTTTATTGAAATTGAAGATGATGGAGCCGGGATTGATCGTCAAAAAATCTTAAATAAAGCTTTATCTAATGGAGTGGTAACAGAAGAAGAGGCAGAAAAGATGACAGATCAGCAGGTCTTTGGACTGTTATTCTCCTCTGGATTTAGTACAGCTGAGAAAATAACAGATGTGTCAGGCCGAGGCGTGGGTCTTGATGTTGTTCGGAATACATTTGAATCATTAGGCGGCATCGTCACGGTTAATTCCGTACTTGGCAGAGGTTCTATTTTCTCTATTCAACTACCGCTTACGCTATCTATTATTGATGTCATGTTAGTAGAAGTAGAAGAAGAGAAATACGCTATTCCGTTATCCTCTATTGTTGAAACAGCCATTGTTAATAAGCAGGATGTTTACAGCGCTCACAATCAAAAAGTGATTGATTTCCGCGGTAAAGTGGTCCCGCTTGTGTTCTTAAAAGATATATTTGAAGTTCCTGGTGAGCAGCAAACGGAAGACTTTTATTCACTTGTTATCATTAATAAAGGTGATAAAGTAGCAGGACTTGTCGTTGATTCATTAATTGGACAGCACGATATCGTACTAAAATCTCTAGGAAACTATCTGACAAACGTGTTTGCTATTTCAGGAGCTACGATTTTAGGAAATGGCCAAGTGGCTCTTATTGTAGATACCAACGCATTAATTAAGTAATGAACGAGTGAGGGGGCCTTCGTGTGTCTAATGAAACAGCTGCGAAAACAGAAATGAAAGTCATTGTTTTTCAATTAAAAGACGAGGAATATGCCATCGAAGTAGATTATATTCAATCGATTGAACGGATGCAGCCCGTTACTAGAATTCCAAGCACATATCCCTTTGTCACAGGTGTAATGAATTTAAGAGGTGTTATTACACCAATTATTAACCTTAGAAAGCGATTTGGCATTGAAGAAAAAGGGTTAGATGAAGCGACGAGAATTCTTGTGATCCAAAAAGGTGACATTGAGATTGGTTTTATCGTTGATGGGGCAAACGATGTCATTGATATTCCAGTTGATAAAATAGAGCCGACCCCTGAAGTGGTCGGCGGCGTTGAAGCTGAATACTTACGAGGTGTAGTCAAGCTTAATAAGCGTTTATTTACGCTCTTAAACTTGGAAAAAGTGATACAAGAATCGTAATGAAAGAAATAAATACATAGAGCAAAGGTGAAGAGGTGATTTAGATGGCGTCTGTATTAATTGTAGATGATGCGGCATTTATGCGAATGATGATTAAAGATATCTTATCTAAGAATGGGTTTGAGATTGCTGGAGAAGCGGCTAATGGAGCAGAAGCAGTCAATCAATATAAAGAATTAAAGCCCGATTTAGTCACAATGGATATTACTATGCCTGAAATGGATGGAATTGAAGCTCTTAAAGCGATTAGAGAGACAGATTCTTCTGCAAAAGTGATTATGTGTTCTGCAATGGGACAGCAATCAATGGTTATTGATGCCATTCAGTCTGGTGCAAAAGACTTTATTGTTAAGCCATTTCAAGCAGACCGTGTGCTAGAATCCATTAATAAAGTTTTAGGATAAACGTCAAAAAGAAATCATAGCCAAGTGCCATGATTTCTTTTTTTCTTGTATAATTAATGATTGTAATGAATCAAGCTTTGATATAGACAGGCGAAAAAAGGGTAGGGAGATTGAAATGAGGACGGTATTATTTACGATTTGTTTGATGCTGCTGCTGAGTGGATGCAGTGAGATAAGTCAAACCTCTGAAGAAAAAACGGTAAAGGAGATTGGCGAAAAAGAACTGATCGTAACGTTTCTAGACGTAGATCAAGGAGATGCAACGTTATTGCAAACGAAAGACTCGACGGTTTTAATTGATGCAGGCAGACATGACAGAGATGAAGTGGTCTCTCTTCTTAAAGAGGCGGGAGTTACTGAAATTGACTTGTTTGTTGGAACTCACCCACATGCTGATCATATCGGCCAAGTGGCTCAAGTACTAGCTGAATTTCCCGTCGCAGAAGTGTGGATGTCTGGTGACGATCATACGACTAGAACGTTTGAAAGAGCGATTCAGGCTATTGCAGATTCGGTTGCTGACTATTATGAGCCGCGAGCAGGTGAAGAGTTTGAAATTGGTTCTTTAACGATTGAAGTGATTAATCCCACTGAATTAACAGGTGATTTTCATGAAGGAGCTATTGGGCTTCGAATGGTGCATGGTGAGATAGCGTGGCTGTTTATGGCTGATATTGAAAAAGAAATTGAGTTGGAATTAGTGGATAATGGAGTGAACCTTCAAGCCGATGTTATCAAGTTAGGGCATCATGGCTCTTCTACCTCAAGCGAGGAGGCGTTCTTACGTAAGGTGGATCCAATGTATGCCGTTTACTCTGCAGGAGCAGATAATGAATATGGTCACCCTCACCGGGAAGTGATCGAGAGAATTGATAGATTAAATCTTGAGTGGTATGGAACAGATCTTCATGGGTCGATTCAAATGATCAGTGACGGCAGCAGTATATCAATACATACGGAAAATAATCAGCAGTCTGCTCTAAATGAGGACGTACCTAGTGACAGCTGTATAAATATAAATGAAGCTTCTATAGACGAGTTAACAATGATTGTTCATATCGGAGAAGAAAGAGCCCAGCAGCTTATAGACATGCGACCTATTACAAATTTGAACGAATTAACAGATATTAATGGGATTGGTGATGGGAGACTCTCTGAGATTATAGAAGAAGAGCTAGCTTGTTTGAAGAACTAACTGCTGATTGTATAGGAGGGATAAAATGATTGCTGTACTTGATCGCATTGTAGATAACAAAGCAGCTGTGCTGCTTGTTGGTGAAAGCGAAAAAGAATACACTATACCACTAAGTGATCTACCGCCTGATGTATGTGAAGGAGATTCCTTTGAAGTAGAAGTAAACATGCAAGGTGAGAGGGAGCATGCACCTCTGGTCATTAATAAGCATATGAAAAAAGAAGAGCGAATTTCCGAATCTCCTGTCACTGATATGCTTAAGCAGCTAAAAGCGAATCAAAAAAGCCGTTTTAAGAAAAAATAAACCTAAAAAAGCAGGAAGGTGAGTCACTTTGCGTGATTCACTTTCTTTTTTGTCAGGAGTGTAAGAAGGGGGTTTTTAATTAAGAAGGCTTTCTAAATGTAGTAAAGCAGGATGTAACATAATCATGCACTTGGTTTTTTAAATGAGCATTTAAAACCCTAGTCACTCCTTCATATCCTTTATGGCGGTAGTAATATTCACTAAATAACCCCTCTTGTTTTCTGCTGTCAATGGTAATGTGATGGGCATGCAAATAAGTCTTCATCGCTTTTAGTTCTTTACTGATATGATCAAGAACGGATTTAGTTAGTTCGAGATAAGGGTGAGCTAATTTTAAATTAGCCTGCTCTAGGTACGAAAAGTCGCGTTCAAGAACTTGCCTGGCTACTAAAAGTAAAATATAGTGATGAAGGGCTTGATGCTCGTCACTAGTCAGCTTCGCCATCATCTTCATCCTCCTCATACGAACTTATGTTCTTATTATATGCAAAAGGCCTTAAAAAAACAACTAGTTAATAATGGAAAAAGCAAACTAATTAAAAATGAATGAATTAAAAATAAACTAATTAAAACTGAACTCTTTTGCACAGCTCCTGCATGATAACGTTGAATCGATTATGATATAGTGTAAACGAAAACATTAATCTTAAAAGGTTGGTAATAGAGAAAGAGCAATACTTAAACGAAGGGAGCTGCTAGTATGATTGATGGTGAACCATTTAACCAAGATTTAAAAAAAGAGCTTGAGGCAACATTCTTTATTAAGATAAATCAATTAAACAAAGAAGCGGATTCATATTATAAGTTAAATGAACTTCAAAAAGAAGCGGTAATGAATGAGGTCATGAAAGAGCGAACAGCAGCATGCAAAGGGCTTGATGAAAGAGCAGGCGGCGCGAATATGATGAAGTGGGTCGCTTATTTATGTACAGCTCATCAATACACCGTATCTCATTATGACTCCTGGCTTGACTATGAAGATCTGGCCTTCTATGTAAAAGGAGATGAAGTTGGCTTTTCCTTAATTAAAGCCGACTGCACTAAGCTTCCTGAAGGTGATCGAGAAAAAGTGTTAACTGAGAAGTATAAAGCATTATTTGACCGTCTTCGTCCGGTAATAGAAATGGTTGCCCTTACCTCGACTTTACCTATTCAGCAGGCTTTTGGGCTTCTATGTAATCCATTCTATAAGCAGCAAGAGGCGTGGATGGTGACCGCTGATGATGAGAGAAAGAAACAAATAAATGACGATCTGCACACGTTAAGAGAGGTCGACTGCGAGGTTTTCGGCTTAAAAAGAAATCCATATGATGTAACCTTTCGCTATGTGGACAGCTGGTGGGAGCCCATAGAGCCGGTTAGAGTGAAAGCAGCGTGCTGCATGAGTTATGTGAAGGAGGGCGGCAAGAAGTGCTATGCATGTCCTAAACTAACGAAAGAAGAACGGAAAGCCCGCGGCGAAGAAATAAAAAGAGAAAAATCAATGTAATTTTAACGGCAGACAGGCAGGCTTAGAAATAAAGCTGCCTGTTTTTTAGTAGTTTTAGGCAGGTTAAAGAGGATAATTTTTTCACAAGAAAGATGTGTGAATGGTTTGAAAATAGCAGTGAAGGGTATAGTAGAACAAAGAGAAAGCTAAGGAGGGATACGCAATGAATAATCACTTTGCGATGGATAACAACGTTTACCGACAATTAGAAATTATTAAGTCACTTCAAAAACGTACAGAATCAACAGTCCAGTCTCTTTACGCCCAGGCCGTTCTTGAATATTCAATGTACCACTTTAAGAAATCTCAATTACTGATTTCAATCGATCAAGCACTAGAGTCCGGAGATCGAGAAGCGTTCTCTGCTCATTCCCTAGCATATAAAGAGCACATCGAAAATCATAAAAATGGGAAAATGATTATAGAAAATGGATATGAGCTTCACCTCACATTTGAATAGTTTACACTTGAAAAAGCATCTGCTCATACATACGATGCTTTTTCAAGCTGTCAGCCGCTATGTGCAGCTATTATTCTTTCTGCGCCTCTTCTAGCTCCGGATATATTTCTAGCAACTGGTCCTAAGGATAATTCTGCTAGTGCCCCTAAGACAAAAAGATTTTCACTCCATTCTAGCGTATGATCATCTACAATTGGATAGCCGCAAGTATGACAAGTTAAATGCTCTTCTTCTATCGTTTGGGTGAGCCAGTCCATACCAGGTGGATTAGGATGAAAGCCTGTAGCTAAAATTACTTTGTCGCCGTACCAAGAAGTGCCATCTTGAAAGGTCAAATGAATACGCCCATCATAATACGTTTCAGCTATTTCATTCACTATCGACTGCACTAGACCTTCTGATTCAGCCCTTCTTAGCATAGTGCGCAGCTCAGCCGGAAGCGAACCGCGGTTTCTAGCCTGTTTAATCAGCGATCTTCTTTGATCGTATGATTTTTTCTTCAAGAAATGCCGCATATATTTTGGTCCGAGCCATCCTGGATGTGAATCAAACTGCTTTACTCGAAATGGATGTCTAGTCAAAAGGGTTACCGGGTTTTTTAACTCACTACTTAATTTTAATGCGGTTTGAACACCGCTGATTCCCCCTCCTGCTACTAATACTTGACCTTCTTCGGAGGTTATGCACTTGGTCTGATCAAATATATGCTCGATTTTCGCTCCTTCTTCTTTTAAGCTATAGGCAAAATCTGGCCAAATAGGCTGTTCACCTACTCCTATAGCAAGAACAACATGTCTGCTTGTTATCACCTCCCCGCTCTCTAATTGAATCATCCAGAAATCCGTATTCTTCTTTAAGCCGTTTACACGCCCCTGAACCCAGCTTTGCTTAATTTGATGATCTTTAATTAGATGTTCACAATGCTCGTTGAATAATGAGAGCTTTGGCCGGTCATAAGGAGGAACAAAAGCTTGTTGCTTATGTAGATTTTTTTTCTTCGCAAAGGCCTCTAGTCCAAATGGTTCTGGCTGCAAATGATGAATAGAAGGAGAGCGCAAATAAGACATCCCCACTTTTTTCGTACAATGTTTCCACATCGCTAAAGGTTCTTCGTGCGGGTCGATAATGGTTAGCTGCTCAATCGGAACACATTTTTTAGCCAAGAGGTAGCTGGCTAACGTAATCCCTTGAATACCGCCACCGATAATTACCCAATCTTGCATAACGGACACCCCTTTCAAAACGTAATAATTACGATTTAATTTCTAATCTTACAGAAAAATGATTGATTTGCCAAGCATAAAATGATAAAGTTTAAATCGTAATTATTACGTATTAGGGTGTGAGTGAGAATGAATAAACTGCCTGTAACGGTGTTAAGCGGCTATTTAGGAGCAGGGAAAACAACGATTTTAAATCATATACTACATAATAGAGATGGACTTAAAGTAGCTGTTATTGTAAATGATTTGAGTGAGGTAAATATTGATGCATCCATGGTGAAGAGTGGCGGAGGGGTTTCGCGGGTCGATGAGAAACTAGTGGAAATGTCGAATGGCTGTATTTGCTGTACATTAAGAGAAGACTTGCTCGTTGAAGTCGAAAGACTGGCAAACGAAGGAAAGTACGACTACATTCTGATCGAATCTACAGGAATCGGCGAACCTATGCCAGTTGCTCAAACATTTTCCTATGCAGACGAAGCAAGCGGTATTGACCTAACAACAGTTTGTCGCTTAGATACAATGGTTACAGTTGTTGATGCCTATCGCTTCTGGCATGACTATGAATCAGGAGAATCATTGCTTGATCGAGGACAAGCCGTCAATGATGAAGATGAACGTGAAATAGTTGACCTTTTAATTGATCAAATTGAATTTTGTGATGTCTTGCTATTAAATAAGTGTGATCTAGTAAGCAATGAAGAGTTAGATGAGATGGAGCAAGTGCTGCGTACGTTACAGCCTCAAGCAAAGTTCTTAAGGATTTCAGAAGGAAAAGTAGATCCAGAAAATATTTTAAATACTGGTCTGTTTGATTTTGAGAAATCCAGTCAATCTGCTGGCTGGTTAAAAGAGCTTCAAACAGAACATACTCCTGAAACAGAGGAATACGGTATATCAAGCTTTGTCTATAGAAGGCGTAAACCATTTCATCCTGAAAGACTTATGAATGCTATCCAAGATTGGCCAAGTATGATCGTGCGTGCTAAAGGGATCGCCTGGATTGCGACAAGAAATAATATTGCCGCTCTATTAAGCCAGGCAGGGCCATCTATGGTATTTGAACCTGCCGGGTTATGGGTGGATGCTATGAACGATGCGGATAAAGCAATCATCCTTGAAGAAGAGCCTGAGATTCGTGAGCGGTGGGATAAGGAACATGGAGATCGAATGACCGAGTTAGTATTTATAGGTCTTGAATTGAATCGAAAGGAAATAGAAGCGTATTTTGATCAATGCTTAGTAACAGAGGAAGAAATGAACCAAGACTGGACAACATTTAACGACCCAATTCCAGCATGGACAGATATTGTTGAAGTGCAATCATGAAGTGCAATCATGAAGTGCAAACATGAAGTCCAATCGTTTTAAAGAAACAAACGGCAGTTTATCATTGCCGTTTGTTTTTTTAGGTTTCAAAATGTGTAATGAGGGAACAAACAACATAAGAACAAATGATAACAAAGGAGTGAAACTGTATGTGGACAATCCTCATTATTATTTTAATACTATGGCTGTTGGGCTTTAGCTTTGAGATAGCCGGAAACCTAATTCACATTTTATTAGTGATTGCACTTATTGTCTTTATCGTTCGCATGTTAACGGGTAGAAGGGCTTAGCGGTCCTATCGTAGGCAGGAACAGCGAGTAGGCTTGGACAGAAGTGTTTTACAAGAAGTGAACCTTACTTAGAGCAAAAAAAAGGCCCTTATCGCGTACTTTCTTAATTGAAAAGTAAGCGATAAGGGCCAGACTTTATTGTTTTGTAAATGGGTTGGATATCTAGATCACTCCACGACATCACTATACAAAGCAATAACTTAGCGGATGAAATATACGTAGACTTATGCGGTGACTAGAGCAGGAGTGAGATCCCACAGGGCAAAGCCCGAGGAAGCTCACTGGCTCCCCGCGAAAAGCGAAGTATATTTCAGGAGCGGTGTGTATGCTCCTCACATTGTTCACATTTCTCAGTTAGAGCCTTTGTTTTCCCAGCCACTTCTCTCTAATCTACGCTTAATCGTTTGTTAAATGATTGTATGCATTAAGCAAAATTGGCTCAGACTGTACATATACTTTAAACAAATAATGAAGAGCTGCATCTTCATTCATTGGCTTTACATGCAAGTTACTCTCTAACAGGTCCCTATAGGCGGACATTAAAAAGCGATCATGCTCGATTAATTTTTTCATACGATTGGCTTGAAATTCCATTGTCGATCTAGCCTCCTTACGAACACCCTCTTCTCATTATCATATGAGATTGAAAAAAGATACGTGCCCTCCCTACATATAAAAAGTAAACGTTTTAATAAAAATCATGATGAAAAGGTGAGAATGATGAAGCAAAAAGGATGCCAAACAGAATATGACACGTTAAAAACCGTCTTACTTTGTGAACCAGACTATATGAAAATAGAAGAAGCGATTAATGATACACAAGAGCATTACAAAGAAGAGAATATTAACGTTGAAAAAGCGAAAAGACAGCACGAAGCACTTGTTTCAACATTAAAGAGAGAGCAGATCGATGTCCATTTACTTCCCGCAAGAAAAGATTATCCAGAACAGGTCTTCACAAGAGATATTGGTTTTACAATTGATGATACGATTTATGTAGGAGCGTTGAAAAGAACGATTCGTCAAGGCGAGGAGAAAGTTTTAAAACAATTCCTAGAAGATCATGAGTACTCCTATACAGAGGTAGAAGGAGGAACGATTGAAGGTGGTGACGTCATAATAAATGGAAGCCACATTTATGTTGGGGACAGCAGCCGTACATCAAGGCTGACCGTCGACCAGCTCAGAGCTGCTCACCCGAATCATGAGATCCACTTAATAAAGTTTGATGAGAAGTATCTTCATCTAGATTGTGTATTTAATCCCCTTTCCAATGATACGGCATTAATTTACCCGGAGGCAATTGATGATGAGGCGGTGAGATTGTTAGAGGAACGATATCAATTAATTGAAGTATCAGAAGAAGAACAATTTACTTTAGCGACAAACGTATTGAGTATAGGCAATAAAAAAGTGATTGCCTTGCCCCTTAATAAAGAGACAAATGCTAAAATCAAAGAATCAGGATTCGAGATTATTGAAGTGGATTTATCTGAAATAATTAAATCAGGAGGAGCATTTCGCTGTGTGACGCTGCCTCTTTACCGAAAATAATGTATGTAGAAAAAACCGCTATTTCCTCGGAAATAGCGGTTTTTTAGAGTGAATAAAAATAAAATTGCAAGCGATTACAGAAACAATATTGACAATAGTCGGAACGTTTCGTACAATTTTGTTAACAGACTGACCAGTCGGTCGAAAATAACAGAGAGAGGTGAAGTGAACGAGATGAGTGTTAAGCCGACAAAGGATCGGATTATTGAAGCTGCTTTATTATTGTTTGAAGAACAAGGGTTCCATGCTGTTACTGTTGATAAGATTGTGAAAGAAAGCGGGACCTCAAAAGGTGGATTTTATCATAACTTCAGGTCTAAAGATGAACTCTTATATACGATCCATGACTCGTTTATTACATACATCTTAACCAAAGCAGAAGATGCATACACACGCTATAATACACCAGCAGAAAGGCTGTACGAGACCGTAAAGTCCTTTGTTATGATGTTTGAATTATATCGTCCTCACGTAACGGTTTTTTACCAAGAGTCCCTATATTTGAGCTCAGATTACTTTCAAACGATCAAAGTTAAGCGTGATCGTTATAAAAAAATGATGTTTAGAGTGGTAGAAGAAGGCATTCAGCAAGGAGAATTTAGAAAAGAAATACCAGTTCCAATTACATCTATGGCCATTTTTGGAATGACGAACTGGACGTACAAGTGGTATAAGGATACAGGTAAATATTCAATAAATGATATTGCCTTAATTTATGCTGACTTAGTAATGCACTCTGTTTTAACGCCAGAAGCACTGCAAAAACCTGAAAATCAACGGTTCTTTTTGAAACCGGATTCATTGAACTGTTAAATAAAATTGTTAAATAAAATTGTTGAATAAGCAAAGGAGATGACCAACATGTATAAAGTGAGTGAAATCAAAGAACTTATCCGTGCGCTTGACCGTTCTAATTTATCAGAAGTAACCGTAAAAGGAGAAGGAAAGGAACAGATCACTCTTAAAAAGAACAGCGGAGTACAGCTAGTTGATGCTGCCGAGCCTGTTACAGCAACCGCCCCAGAAGCACAGTCTGCTGCCAAAACAGTACCTGCCGCGCCGCCGGTAAAAGAAGAAACACCAGTAAAAGAGGAAGCATCTGCACCGAAAGATGCTGCAAAAGAAGATGTAGAACACATCCTTTCACCAATGGTAGGTACGTTCTATTCATCCCCATCGCCTGATTCTAAGCCATATGTAGAAGTAGGGGCTGAAGTGAAAGAGGGGGAAGTGGTTTGTATTGTCGAAGCGATGAAGCTAATGAATGAGCTGGAAGCAGAAATGAACGGTAAAATTGTTGATATTTTAGTAGAAAACGGGGAGCTTGTTGAATACGGTCAGCCGTTGTTCGCACTTCAATCTAAGTAAATCAATCTAAGTAAATCAAACCTAAGTAAACGTAAGTCAATCTATTAAGTAAGAGATCGTTCAACCATAGGAATAGGAAGGAAGATGACGTATGGATATGCTTGATCGTATCAATGAGTTAGAAGAGCGAAGAGAAAAAGTGAAGCTAGGCGGCGGTGAAGCAAGGATTGATGCCCAGCATGATCGCGGCAAAATGACAGCAAGAGAACGTATTGACCTATTAGTAGATGAAGGGACATTTGTTGAATTAAATCCTTTTATTGAACATAGAGGCCTCGATTACGGATCTGCAGAAGCGCCGGGTGAAGGAGTTGTCACTGGGTACGGTAAAGTAGACGGACGCTTAATCTTCTTGTTTGCCCAAGACTTCACTGTATTTGGAGGAGCCCTTGGTGAGATGCATGCTAGAAAAATTGCTAAGGTAATGGATCTTGCAGCTGAAAACGGTGCGCCTATTATTGGGTTAAATGACTCAGGCGGAGCACGTATTCAAGAGGGAGTGCTTTCACTTGATGGGTACGGTCATATCTTCTACCGTAATGCGATTTACTCAGGTGTAGTACCTCAAATTTCCGTTATTATGGGACCTTGTGCAGGAGGAGCAGTTTATTCTCCAGCAATTACTGACTTTGTTTTTATGGTGGAGAAAACGAGCCAAATGTTTATTACCGGTCCAAAGGTCATTGAAAGTGTAACTGGTGCAAAGATTAACAGCGAGAATCTTGGGGGAGCTAAAGTTCATTCAAGTGTGAGCGGAAATGCACATTTCACGTCTCCTTCTGAAGAGCAGGTTTTAAAGGATGTTAGAAAGCTTATTTCATTCTTGCCGCAAAATCATGAAGAGCGTACACCAGTCAAAAAGCCAGTGAACACTAAACCTCTTGATGAGAGAATTGAAGAATTAATTGATATTGTACCTGTAGATGGAACAAAAGTGTATGATGTTCGTCACGTGATCGAAAAAATTGTAGATGATGAAGATTTCTTAGAAGTTCAGCCTAAGTTTGCTAAAAATATTGTATGCGGCTTTGCTCGTATTGAAGGAGAGACCGTAGGAATTGTTGCAAACAACCCGAAAATGATGGCGGGCGGGTTAGATATTGATTCTTCTGATAAATGCTCACGTTTTATCCGTTTTTGTGACTGCTACAACATCCCTCTCATCACATTTGAAGATGTAAGTGGGTTTATTCCAGGAGTACAGCAAGAGCACGGAGGTATTATCAGGCATGGGGCAAAAATCTTATATGCCTATTCAGAAGCGACTGTACCTAAAATTACGGTCATTTTAAGAAAAGCATTTGGAGGCGCTTATGTTGCTTTAAATAGTAAAGCGATCGGAGCCGATGTTGTGTATGCATGGCCAAATGCTGAAATTGCTGTTATGGGTCCTGAAGGCGCAGCTAATATTATTTTTGCTAAAGAAATTAATGAAAGCGATGATCCAGAAGCGACTCGAGCGGCTAAAATTGCTGACTACCGCGAACGTTTTGCCAATCCATATGTTGCAGCCAGCAATGGAATGGTAGATGACGTCATCGATCCACGAGATACACGTAAGAGTCTAGCGCAAGCATTAGATATGCTGCGTAATAAGAAGAAAGAACTTCCAAAGAAAAAGCATGGGAATATTCCTCTATAAATCGATTAGATCAGACCTAAGAAGAGAAGGGAGTGAGCAGGTGAGCCTCAAGTAGGCTCCCGGAACGCTATGAAGCCTAAGGACCTGGATAAGTTTAGCGAATTTCCGATACCAACATATGAAGAATGGCGGCAAGCAGCCGAACGTTCCTTAAAGGGTGCTCCATTTGAAAAGAAACTTTTAACAAATCTTTATGAGGGCATTACGACTGAGCCAATGTATCAAGAAAAAGATGTAGAAAGCCTAGCTACTCTATCTGAGCAGCCCGGACAGTTCCCTTTTACGAGAGGTACTGAGCATAAACGAGATAAATGGAGAGTCAGTCAAGAGTTGAGCGGTGCCACTCCAGAGGTCTTAAATGAACATGCTCTTAATGATCTGGCAAGAGGTCAAAATGTACTTCATCTAGTGCTTGATGAAGCAGCAAAAGGCAATCCCAAAAAAGATGATGATCGTGGAGTGAAAGTAGAATCAGCTGCAGATTTTCAACTGATTTTTGAAGGGATCGATGTAGAAAAGTACCCGATGCATCTATATACGGGTGCTCTATTAAGTCCGGTGTTGTCTACAGTTGCTGCTTCTATTGATGAAGGAAAATTATGTGGAATCATTGCTTGTGATCCTTTAAGTGAATTAGCTAAGCAAGGTGAGCTTTCATTCAGTCTATCAGCAAGCTATGACGATATGGCGGAAGCGAGTAAGTGGGTCATCGATAAGCAAAAAGACATCCGTACGGTTCTAGTGCAGAGTGATGCCTATCATAACGGGGGAGCATCGGCTGCGGATGAGTTGGCATGCGCTCTTTCAACAGGTGTGGAGTATGTGTCAGAGTTAATGAATCGAGGGCTCTCAGCAGATCAAGCCGGAAGTGCGATGGCTTTTTCATTTTCGATTGGAAGCCAGTCATTTGTAGAGATAGCTAAGATTAGAAGCGCCCGTTTATTATGGGCAGCGATTATGAAAGCGTTCGGAGCAAGCGAAGAAGGATCTAAAATGTTTATCCATGCCCGGACATCTGCTTTTACAAAAGCAAAGCTTGATCCTTATGTGAATATGCTGCGTGGGACAAGTGAGGCATTTAGTGCAGCGGTAGCAGGAGCAGACAGCATTCAAGTAAGCCCGTTTGATGAGCCGATTCAGCCGTCTACTTCATTTTCCAGAAGAATTGCAAGGAACACTTCCTTAATTCTTATGGAAGAGAGTCATCTTGCAGCTACTCAGGATGCATCAGGCGGTGCATGGTATGTGGAGCACTTAACAGATGAGATCGCTAAAAAAGCATGGCAGAAATTCCAAGAGATTGAAGCGTGCGGAGGGATGTCTCAAGCATTAGCTGAAGGTCTGCCTCAGGCTTGGATTAATGAGACATGGGAAGCAAGGCTTGAGGATGTTGAAACAAGAAAGCAAACAGTAGTTGGAGTAAACCAGTATGCTAATTTAGATGAAGCGTTGCTTCACGAAAATAAAGAGGCCGCAGAATGGGCCATTGATCGCACAAGAACGGCAGAAAAGTCACTTGAGGTACAGCCTGCTTCTTTTGATGAATGGTTACATGCTGCAAAAGAGGGATATTCACTGTCTGCCATGTATAAGGTGATAGTTGAAGACAGCAATGAGCAGGCTAGAATTTCCGAGCCGGTTGAATCTAGAAGACTATCTATGCCGTATGAGCAGATGAGAGATTTGAGTAAGCAGTTTGAACAGAAAAAAGGAGAGCGTGCATCTGCTGTATTAATCGGAATCGGGCCTTTAGCAAAATATAAGCCTCGAGCTGATTTTGCTGCGGGATACTTTAGAGCAGGAGGCTTTGAAGTAGAATCACCATTTAATGCAGACTCCATTAAAAATAGTGCAAGCGACTTAGCAAAAGAACATGTCTTTGTTATATGCGGCACCGATGAAGATTTGAAAGAGCATGCACCTGCTCTAATTAGCGAGCTGAAACAGATGATTTCTCATGATGTACGCATTTATATAACGGGGAAACAAAAAGATGAAGCAGCAGCAACGGAGTATATACACATGAGGGCCAATCATTATGAGCAGCTGATGAATCTATGGAATTGGAGGGCCAGACAATGACAAAACCATCCTTTGAAAAGATGGCGTTTCCTGTATTTGACGGCCAGTCTGTAACAGAGAGTCAAGTGGAACAAACGGTTGACACAATCGAAACGATGGAGAAGATTGCAGTTAAATCTAGCTACTCCAAAGATGATACACAGGGAATGAAGCATTTAAATTATGTGGCGGGACTTGCCCCGTTCTTTCGCGGACCTTACCCAGCTATGTATAAAACAAGACCTTGGACGGTTAGACAGTATGCCGGGTTCTCAACAGCAGAGGAAAGTAATGCGTTTTATCGCAGAAACCTAGCAGCCGGCCAAAAAGGATTGTCGATTGCTTTTGATTTAGCTACCCACCGTGGTTATGACAGTGACCATGAACGAGTAGTTGGAGATGTTGGTAAAGCAGGTGTGGCCGTAGATTCTATTCTTGATATGAAAATATTATTTGACGGGATCCCGCTTGATCAGATGTCTGTTTCTATGACGATGAACGGGGCTGTACTGCCGATCTTGGCATTCTACATTGTTGCAGCAGAAGAGCAGGGCGTTAAGCCAGAACAGCTGACCGGTACAATTCAAAATGATATCTTGAAGGAGTATATGGTACGTAACACGTATATTTACCCTCCAGAAGCTTCTATGAAAGCAATTGCTGATATCTTTGAATATACTTCAAAGTACATGCCGAAATTTAATAGTATTAGTATCTCCGGTTATCATATGCAGGAAGCTGGTGCGACAGCGGATATCGAGCTTGCCTATACACTAGCTGATGGTCTTGAGTATGTAAGAACGGGTATAAAAGCAGGGCTTGATATTGATTCATTTGCGCCTAGGCTGTCCTTTTTCTGGGCAATCGGCATGAATTATTATATGGAAGTGGCGAAAATGCGCGCAGCTCGTTTAATTTGGGCGAAACTGATTAAGCCGTTTAATCCTAAAAATGATAAGTCACTTGCGCTTCGCACCCACTCACAAACATCAGGATGGAGCTTAACGGAGCAAGATCCATATAATAATGTTGTGCGTACTTGCATTGAAGCGATGGCAGCCTCAATGGGGCATACGCAATCCCTTCATACGAACGCATTAGATGAAGCCATTGCCCTACCTACGGATTTCTCTGCAAGGATCGCTCGTAATACTCAGCTTTACTTACAAGATGAAACCGGTTTGACTAACGTACTTGATCCGTGGGGAGGTTCTTATTATGTAGAGTCTCTAACGGCTGAGCTTCTAGAAAAGGCATGGGCTCATATTGAGGAGATTGAAGAGCTTGGCGGGATGGCTAAAGCAATCGAAACAGGGCTTCCGAAAATGCGAATTGAAGAAGCTGCGGCTAGAAGACAGGCGCATATTGATTCTAAGAAAGAAACAATCATTGGGGTAAATACTTATCGTCTGGACGCAGAAGAGCCGTTAGATATTTTAAATATCGATAATACAGTCGTTCGCGAGGCGCAAATCCGCCGTTTAGAAAAGCTGCGTGCACAGCGTGATGAAGCGAAAGTAGAAGCCGCTTTAGCTGCAATCACCAAAGCTGCAGAAACAGGTGAAGGAAATCTATTAGAATTAGCAGTAGATGCTGCTCGTGCACGTGCTAGTTTAGGTGAGATTTCTATGGCTTATGAGAAAGTAGTAGGCAGACATAAAGCGGTCATCCGATCAATTAGCGGGGTGTACCGTTCTGAGTTTGGAGAGAATGAAGAGATGGAAAATATCCGCAAATTAACGGATGAATTTGAACAAGCAGAAGGACGCAGACCGAGAATTATGATTGCAAAAATGGGTCAAGATGGTCATGATCGCGGAGCAAAAGTGATTTCTACCGCATTTGCTGATATGGGGTTTGATGTTGATATCGGGCCATTGTTCCAGACGCCAGCAGAAGCCGCTCTGCAAGCAGTAGAAAATGATGTCCATGTGATTGGAATGAGTTCCCTTGCTGCTGGTCATAAGACGCTATTGCCACAAGTAGTAGAAGAATTAAAGAAACATGGACGTGAAGATATTTTAGTGATTATAGGCGGAGTTATTCCTGCTCAAGACTATGAATTCTTAAAAGAAAACGGAGCGGCAGCCATTTTTGGCCCTGGTACAGTGATCCCGGTTGCAGCAGCGCAGATTCTTGAAGAATTAAAAGAGAGCTCGGCTTAGAAGAAGAAGTGGAGTAACACTTCTTCTTTCTTTTTAGATTTAGTTTTTTCGTTCGAAAAGGGAGGAGAAAAGGTATGGCACAGCCCCCTAAAAGAAAGCAGTTAACAGTTGATGAGTATGTAAAGGGTGTAAAAGAGCAAAATCGAGCCGTCTTGGCAAGAGCGATCACCCTAGTGGAGAGCAATGCAAAGAAACATTTGAAATTAGCTCAGGATGTCTTAACAGAGTTAATGCCTCATACAGGAAACTCTATTCGGATTGGCTTTTCAGGTGTGCCAGGAGCAGGAAAAAGCACCCTGATTGAAGCATTCGGAATGATGCTCTGTGAGAGGGGGCATAAGGTAGCGGTATTAGCCGTAGACCCTTCTAGCACTCTAACTGGAGGCAGTATTTTAGGTGATAAAACTCGAATGGAGCAATTATCGCGCCACCCTAATGCCTATGTCAGACCTTCCCCTGCAGGTGGCACTCTTGGCGGGGTAGCTAGAAAGACCCGCGAAACGCTTCTTTTATGTGAGGCGGCAGGCTATGATGTGATTATTGTAGAGACTGTCGGCGTTGGTCAAAGCGAAGTAGCTGTCCGCTCAATGGTAGACTTCTTTCTTGTATTAATGCTGACTGGAGCAGGAGATGAGCTCCAAGGAATGAAAAAAGGGATTATGGAAATGGCCGATGCGATGTTTATTAATAAAGCGGATGGACCTAATAAACAAGCAGCACAACAAGCCAGGGTGGAATTGAATCGAATGCTTCACCTGCTGCCGCCGATCACAGAAGGATGGGCGACGAAGGCCTACACTGTTTCTGCTTTGACAGGTGAGGGTGTCGATCATATCTGGTCTGTTATAAAAGAACATAAGGAGCATATGCAAGAGAATGACCTTTTCTTAAAAAGAAGAAATGAACAAGCTCTCAGGTGGTTTAAAGATTTGATTGAGGAGCAAGTTCTTGCACAGTTTTATGAACAGGAGATAATTAAAAGCCGCCTTCCTGAAATGCAGCACCAAGTCTTATCAGGTGAGGCTGCAGCTACTAAAGCAGCTTTAGAGCTGTTAGAAATGACAAAAAAATAGCCTCATCAGGGAGCAGTAATTAAAAAGTGAAAGCCATGTATAAAAAACATGGCTTTTTCTAGTGCATCAAACATGTCAAAACAGAATAAACATATTACAATAGTATTAGTTTGAAATAACTATAAAGGTGGTATAGTACTTACAATATACATTAGAGGAGGAGTTCGTTTGAACAGTTGCACCAGATGTGGTCATATTCCTGATCTTCCAGATAAAGGCCAGTTGCTTGTGAGAGTGAAGGAAGAACATAAGATGATGAAACTCATTACGAGATTACAGCATGAGAAGTTTACATACATAGTAAATGAAAATGATATCTTTTATATCGAGTATGCTGGCAAAGAAGAGCTGCTTCAATTACTAGAGCAGCTAGATGCAGAGTTACTTTTAAGTGAAGAAGTGCAAGCGACATATTCAGCATACGGGGAGGAACATTTTGCCCGATTTATTCCCTATGTCCAGTTAAGAGAACGGATTATGCAGTGGCCTCTAGTCAAAGTTATTAACGAAGGGCTATTTACCCAGCATATTCAGCCTGTCATCAAATTACAAACGAATGACGTGTACGGGTATGAATTTCTAGTCAGGCCTACACCGCCGCATCTATCATTTAATCCAGGCAGTCTGTTTTCTTTCTCTCAAAAAGCAGGTTTACAATCTATTCTAGACAGCCAAGCACGGATTTCGTCAATTGAAATCAGCTCGAAATTGTTAGAAAATGGGATGAAACGATTCATTAATTTTCTGCCTTCTTCGATCTATGATCCTGCTCACTGTTTGAAGAGCACGTTAAAAGCAGTAGAACGCCATCAAATTCGTCCGGAAGATTTAGTGTTTGAAGTGGTGGAGACAGAAAAAATTCATGATGTAAACCATTTGAAAAAGATTTTTACGGTTTATCAAAGTGAGGGAATTCATGTGGCTCTAGATGATTTAGGAGCTGGTTATGCCACAGTTGATGTGTTAAAAGAACTTAAGCCTAATTTTGCCAAGATTGATCGTGCCATTATCGATTACTGTGATCAAAATGAAATCAAGCAGGCTAAAATCAAAGAAATAGTCAGTGTGGCAGACGCGTACGGCATTACGTTACTTGCAGAAGGAATTGAAAGGATGGAAGAGGCAGAGTTCTGTCTAGACTTAAAAATTCCGCTAGCTCAAGGGTACTATTTTGGTCGGCCTCAAAAAAATCCTGTTACAAATGTATACCCATATGCAAATTAAAACCCGCAGAGCTCTGCGGGTTTTCTTTAATCATTATTCTTTAATGTTTTTACATGTAAAGCCTTGCTTCTCAAGCATTTGGGCAATAGACGTATAGTAAGGTTTCTCGTAAAAGCTTGAAACCCGCTCGCTCCACGAAGTAGATTGGGCTCCGTTCGTCCGCTTATGCATGTATGCACTCATAGACTGATCATATGATTCAATCAATGGCGCTACATCTGTTTGGTAGCTTTCCTCATGATAGATCGCTTCTTTTGGGAGACGAGGTTTTAAGCCAGGGTCTTCACCAGGGTATCCTAAGCATAAGCCTGCAATGGGTATCACATACTTTGGGAGCTCTAGCAATTCAATCACCTCAAGCGGATTTTTGCGTATGCCTCCGATCGGCACGGTGCCAAGGCCAAGAGATTCAGCAGCAGTAATGGCATTTGACATAGCTAGTCCAACATCTGTGGCACCAACTAGAAGGGCATCGACATCATTGATGGCTTCAAGCGTTTTACCATGCACCTCTCCTGCAAGTTGAGCTCTATAAAAATCGGCACAGAATATGAGAAACACAGGAGCTTGTGCAACATATGCTTGATTGCCGACTAATTCAGACAAGCGCGTTTTTCGTTGTTCGTCAAAAACAGCAATGATTGATACTTGCTGGCCATTAATCCATGAAGGGGCAGCTTGTGAAGCTTTAATAACCGCATCTAATTTTACTGGTTCTACTTTTTTTGAAGTGTAAGAACGATAGGAACGATGATTTAACTGAGTGTTAATAATTGTATTCATTTTATCTGCCTCCTGAACGAATAAGTTAATCGTTTCATTATTACACAAATAAACAGCTAACCCAAATCAAACGCAATCAAACGCAATCAAACGCAAAAACCAATGCCTTTAGGACATTGGTTTTTACAGTGTTTTTAAAGTGAGTTTAACGTACGGCCATTGATTTGAGAGGTGCTGTATATAATAAGCTTTTTTCGACCTTAGGATTGAAATAGGCAATTAACAGCTCTTCAGTCCCTTCAATTGTGCCATCCTCTTGGTACGATTTCAATGAGAATGGCAGAACTTCGATCATTGTATGCTTGTGAAGTTCTTTTTCATTCAACTTAAATGAACTGAACTCTTCGCTTACTTGCTCGGGTGCTTCTGCTAAGCGGCGTAAAATAGCACTTTGCTGTTCTTTAGATAAAGAAAAGCCCCACCATGTTTTACGAGGTTTATGCTTATGATTTTTAAAGTAATCAATCATCATGAGCCCTTTAATAAAATCGAGGCTAGCCGTCGATCTCGCTTCTAAAAACTGATAAAGACGTGTAAATAAGTCTTCTAATTGATGGCCGATTCTAGACCAGCCTTTTGATTCCCAGAAATCACCAAACTCTTGAAAGAAATCAAAAGGAGAGTCGAACACTTTTTCCACAAGGTATTCAATTGTTGTATCCATCCGGTGGGCATTCCAATACTTCTCTAATACATCTTCTACTCGTTTAATACGTACAATATCAGAAAACGGAAGAATATTATTGCTTAAAATCTCATATGGAGCATGGTTCATATACACATAATTATGGTCATCCGCACGAAGACGAAGGCCGGTACCTCTTAGCATCTTTAAGAAACCTAGCTGCAGTTCCTCGGCACGAAGAGCAAATACATCATTAAATGTATTCCTAAATGAGTTATAATCTTCTTCAGGAAGGCCAGCAATTAAGTCTAGATGCTGATCAATTTTGCCGCCTTCTTTAACCATCGTCACAGTACGAGTGAGTTTTTGGAAGTTTTGACGGCGCTGTACAAGTTCATTTGTCGCATCATTTGTTGACTGAACACCGATCTCAAAACGGAAAATGCCTTTAGGAGCATGTTCGTTTAAAAAGGATAATACTTCCGGACGCATAATATCTGCGGTGATTTCAAATTGAAAGACGCAGCCTTGATGGTTATCAATTAAGAATTGGAAGATTTCTAGCGCATAGTCTCTTTTTATATTAAACGTGCGGTCTACAAATTTGATCAGCTTAGCCCCGTTTTCAATCAAGTACAATAAATCACTTTTTACCCGATCTATATCAATATATCGCACGCCTACTTCAATAGAAGATAAACAGAATTGACAGCTGTATGGGCATCCGCGGCTTGTTTCAAAATAAGTCACCCTTTTTGTCAACCCGTCTAAATCTTCATCAAAGCGATAAGGGGTAGGAACCTCATCTAGCTTTAACTTCGGACGGGGAGCATTAATAATCACTTCTTCCCCTTTACGATAAGCAAGGCCAAAGACCATATGATACTTAGCTGTTGTTGATAATTCTTCAAGCAGCTGTTTAAAGGTCTCTTCCCCTTCACCGACGACAATAAAGTCTGCATCAGGGGTCATCTCAAGCCACTCTTTCGTGTCATAAGAAACTTCCGGTCCCCCTAATACGATTTTCACCTCAGGCATGACCTTTTTAAGCATTTCAATGACTTTAAGTGTTTCTTCTATGTTCCAAATGTAACAGCTGAAGCCGATCACATCTGGTTTACGCTCAAACAAATCAGAAACAATATTCATGACAGGATCTTTTATCGTATATTCAACCATTTCAATTGGAAATTCAGGTTCTGCATAAGCTTTTAAACATCTAAGTGCCAAACAAGTGTGGATATATTTGGCATTCAACGTCGTAACGACGGTTTTCATTGGTTTATCCCTCAATTCTCTGTTTTCCTTACGTACTGTATGATACCATACGACTAGGCATGTTGCGAAATAATCATGAGAGTGGAGTCATTTTTCAACGAATGGATTAGACAAACGTAATTGCAAGCATTATACATAAGGAGACACCAGGATGAATGCACCCAAACTAGTTATATTTCTCCTAGCGGCCTTGCTTCTATTGAGCCCAAGCGCAAGAGCAGAAGAAGCAATCAGGATCGCATATGACCCTAATTTGCCCCCCCTTCATATGTTAGAGGGAAATCAGCATGAGGGTTTTCTAATTGATTTGATGGAGGAGTTAAATCAATATCTCGGAAAAGAACTCATTTATAAACCGATGACACAAGAAGAAGCCTATCATGCTCTTGAAAGTCAAGAGGTTGATATCGTCTTATCTGCTTCTTTTCATGAGCAGCGAACAGCGACGATGAATTATACAGATTCAGTACTCAACACATCTGTCGGTCTTGTAGTCGCGGAAGCCGATGAAACGATCGAGGGGATTTCGCAGCTGACAAATGTGAAAACAGCACTGCAAAAAGAGACAACAGAATATGAATTCCTGCGAACAATTAGACGGATACAATATCATGTGACAAGCAATCAAAGAACAGCGATGCAATTATTATTAATGGGACGTGCGGATGCTTTTGTTGGAAATGTCTTAACCGCTGATTATCTGCTTAAAGAAAGCGGCACGGACACTGAATTCCGAATTGTCGGAAATTACCTTCTGCCGATTGATTATGCTATGGCTGTTCAAAGAGAACGGCCTGATTTAGTCGATGAATTAAACCGAGCAATCAGAACCGTCAAACAAAACGGAACGTATGCCGAAATACATGAACAGTGGTTTGGGAATGAAAACCTCTTAACCGACCGTTTATGGCTTGCAGTAAAAGTAACCGTCGGACTGCTTCTCGCTGTATTAATCATTACGTTTTTAGCGATAAGGTGGAATAGAAGGCTCCAAGCAGAAGTAGATAAAAAAACACATGTCTTAAAAGACTTAAATAAAACATTGCAAGAGCAAATTACTCAGACGAAAAATAGTGATGAGTACCAACGTCAAATATTAGACAGCTCACCAAGGGGAATTGTGACAGTGAATGAAGAGGGTATGATTACTTCTCTTAATTCAAAAGCTTTAAATATTGCAGGAGAAGATAAGAGTATTCTAACCAAATCGTATCAATCAGTAGAACTTATATCACAGTTGTTACAAGCGGCCTTTCATCAAGTATTTGAAAAGCAGGAATCCATTCTCGGAAAAGAGACAACATGGAGACGGCAGGATGGCCGGGTCTATTATTTACGTTATTATATTTACCCCTTATTTAATATTCAGCGGGAAATGATAGGGGTCATTGTAACGTTTGAAGATATAACAGAAGAGCGGCAGATGAGACTTCAAGTGTTTGAACAAGAAAAAAGCCAGGCACTAAGCAGAGTAGTGGCCGGTATCGCCCATGAAATTCGGAACCCGCTTACTTCTATAAAGACATTTGCAGAACTCATTCCAAAAAAGCTTCATAACGAACGATTTCAAAGGGAGATCTCGACGTATGTTCCTAAAGAAATCGATCGAGTCAATCAGTTAATTGAAGGGTTAATTGACTATGCTCGTCCAAGAGAACATGAAAAAGAATCGGTCCAGTTGACAGATCTAGTGAGGGATTGTGCCATTCTTTTTGAGCGAACGTTGCTTAATAAAGGAATTAATTTACGTCTAGACTTACAAGAAGAGCAATTTATTTATGCTAATTCGAACCAAGTAAAGCAAGTGATTATGAATTTAATCATAAACGGAATTGACGCGATAGAGGATGTCGACGAAAAAAGAAAAGAAGCAAGAGACGGAGAGTTGTGCTTACGTTTGGATGTTAATGGAAGTGATGTAGTCTTTATGATTGAAGATAACGGAATAGGGATGACAGAGGAGGAGACACAAAAAGTCTTAGAGCCTTTTTATACAACAAAAACAAAAGGGACAGGGCTTGGCTTAGCCATTGCACACCAGTATGTGCATGAGAATGAAGGCAGTTTATTAATTGAAAGCAAAGAAGGTATTGGGACAAAGGTAACACTACAGTTTAGGAGCGATAATTCATGAAAAAAATCGTAATCATTGATGATGAAGCA
Source organism: Alkalihalophilus pseudofirmus OF4 (assembly GCF_000005825.2). Taxonomy (GTDB): domain Bacteria; phylum Bacillota; class Bacilli; order Bacillales; family Bacillaceae_D; genus Alkalihalophilus; species Alkalihalophilus pseudofirmus. The sequence goes on along the minus strand of NC_013791.2, from coordinate 2,741,519 downwards.
TCGATTTGTTCGTCACTGACATTTGCCCTTGAAGATGATTATCACGTAGAGGCTATGACCGACCCGGAGGAGGGGAAAAAGAGGATAGACTCTATTCTCCCTGATTTAGTTTTGCTGGATTTGAAAATTGGCGCAGTGGACGGGTTAAACGTTTTAGAAGAGATCAAAGGCACGCATCCATCGATAGTAGTGATTATGATTACAGCATATGGCACTATTTCTTCATCTGTTGAAGCGCTTCAAAAGGGAGCATATTCGTATCTAACGAAGCCAATCAATATGGATGAATTACAAACGGTCATAAAGCAAGCGCTTCATTTTAAATATTTGCATGAGCAAGTGGAGCAATTAAGCAATGAACTTGAAAAGAAGTACCGATATGAGGAGTTAATCGGCCAAAGTGATGGTATGCAGCAAGTATTCAAATTAATTGATAAGGTAAGAAATGTGGACTCTAATGTGCTGATAACAGGAGAAAGCGGGACAGGAAAAGAGCTTGTCGCCCGTGCGATTCATTATTCAGGGAAGCGCAAGCAGCAGCACTTAGAAACGGTAAACTGTGCAGCTATCCCAGAGCATCTCTTAGAAAGTGAACTGTTTGGTTATGAGAAAGGGGCATTCACAGGAGCTGTCTCGAGCAAAGATGGGAAATTTCAACTGGCGAATGGCGGGACGATCTTTCTAGATGAAATTGGGGACATGCCTCTTGCTCTGCAAGCAAAGCTGCTTCGAGTGTTACAGCGCAGGGAAGTAACAAAGCTTGGTTCAAATTCTACCCAATCATTAGACGTGCGAGTGATTGCTGCTACAAATAAAGATTTAGAGGAAGCAGTGAGGGAAGGGGAGTTCAGAGAAGATCTTTATTTCAGGCTTCATGTCATCCCGATTCATCTTCCGCCCCTAAGGGAAAGAAAGGAAGATCTGCAGCTGCTCATCTCTCATTTAATAAAAACCTTTAATAAGGAGATGAACACAGAAGTAAGCGGGATCTCAAAAGACGCATCCCGAATCCTCTCATCTTATTCTTATCCTGGCAACATACGTGAACTTGCCAATATTTTAGAGTCTTCGATGGTATTCGCAAGCGGAGCAACAATTGAAGTGGAGGATTTACCGCTCCATTTAAGATCTGCTAAACCACAGGTTAAATCAGGTGATGGTGATCTTTCTGTATTTGTTGGACTGACTTTAAAAGAACTAGAACGGCAATTTATCCTTGAGACGTTAGAATACAACGACGGGCACCGTAAAAAAACAGCTGAAATGCTGCAGATAAGTGAAAGAAGCCTAAGGGATAAACTTAAACAATATACATCTTCGACGACATAAAAACCGGCAAAAAATGCTCCATCGGCATTTTTTGCCGGTTTTTCTATGTGTGGAAATACAGAGATTCGTTGAAAGCGTTAACAAATTGTCTATTTAAAAAATTGGCACACTTATTGCATTATAGTTAAGTGTACAAAACAAAATGGGGGGATTTTTTATGAAGAAATTTATAGCAAGCTTATCAATGGCATCCTTACTTGTTCTTGCCGCATGTGGGGGAGACGATGCAAATACAGAAAACGGTGCTGAAGAAAATGGTGCAGATACTGGAGAGCAAGCAGAAGGAGCAGACCTTAGCGATTTATTCGTAACGGTTGCTACTGGCGGTACATCTGGTGTGTATTATCCGATTGGAGGAGCGATCTCAACAATCCTAGAGTCAGAGCTTGGAATTGATTCTTCTGTACAAGCAACGGGAGCTTCTGTAGAGAACATTAACTTAATTGATACCGGCCGTGCTGAACTTGCTATTACAATGGCTGATTCGGTCTTACAAGCATATGAAGGCAGCGGCGAGTTTGAAGGGAAAGATCCGATTGAATCAATGGCTGGATTAGCTGCGCTATATCCAAACTTTGTTCAAGTGGTCACAACAGAAGATTCTGGTATTGAAAGTGTCGAAGATCTTCGCGGGAAGAGTGTTGGAGTAGGGGCACCAAACTCTGGAGTTGAGCTGAACGCACGCATGGTGCTTGAGGCACATGGGATGAGCTATGACGATATTAACGAAGACTACCTGTCATACAGCGAAGCGATTGATCAAATTAAAAACGGAATGATCGATGCAGCGTTTGTTACAAGCGGTGTACCGAACGCAACTGTAATTGACTTAGATACAACTCATAATGCGAAGATTATTCCAATTGAAGGCGAAGCAATGGAATATTTAGAAGAGAACTACCCGTTCTTCTCTGCTGAATCCATTCCTGCAGGGTCTTATGATAACGAAGAAGATATTCCGACAGCAGCGATTACAAACTTGTTAATTATGTCCACTGAAATCTCTGAAGAGGCTGGTTATGAAATTACAAAAACTCTATTCGAGAACTTAGACCAAATTCAAGGGTCTCATAATGCAGCACAAGAAATTACATTAGAAACAGTAGATGTTGGTATGCCGATTCCATTCCACCCAGGTGCGGAGCGCTATCTTAAAGAAGTTGGTGCGATTGAATAAGTAAGAGTTAAATAAATTAGTCTAAGCGCCTGTTCAATAGAAAGAGAACAGTGCGCTTAGATCATTTGTTAGGTGATAAAATGAAAAACCTCGTTCTGGCAATCATACTTGTTTTTTTGTTCACGGCTTGTTCTCATCAAGAATATACGGGATCAGTGCAGATTCAGCGTACGGATAATGTGTTAATTGAGATTCCTGACATGGAGCCTGGGGATGAAGTGACAGTGAAATGGATTCATTCTGTAGAGAAAACCCCATGGGAAGAAACATATGAGCTGCAGGAAGATGGCACTCTACGTTTGATCGAAGCCATTTTTTATTCATTTGGAGCAGGAGTACCGCACGAAAAAGGAAGTATGAGTGTAGAAGAAGGAAAAGTTGTCAGTCGGGATATGGAAGAAGAAACAATCGAAGCGTTTCGCTGGATTCACTCGCATGATGCAAAGTTTGAGGTGTATGTCAACGACGAGTTATCTATTGAGGCAGAGGAGCTGCCTCATCACGAAGCGTTAGAGTTAATCTTTAAGTGAGGTGATCAAAATGGATAAACAACAAAATCCACAACCAGAAGAATTAACAAAAGAACAAGCAGAACTGCTTGAAAAATATGATGCTGAATCAAGGTTCCGTACATTTAAAAGTAAGTCGATTGCTATCATTGTTTCTCTTTTAGCGATATCATTATCCGTTTATCATATGTATACTTCTTACTTTGGTACACCTGTAACGCTGCAGCATCGCTCTTTGCACGTGGCGGCGATTCTAGCTTTAGTTTTCCTGCTTTATCCGCCATTTAAAAAATCAAGCCGCCAAACCTTGCCGTGGTATGATTTTCTATTTACGCTGATGGCGTTCTCGACGACGATTTATATTTTTATTGATTACGTTGGGATTGTAAACCGTGGCGGACTGCCTAACAACCTAGACCTCCTGTTTGGAGGGATTCTAGTCGTTCTAGTTCTTGAAGCAGCAAGACGTGTGACTGGCTGGGGGCTTCCGGTACTTGCTATTCTATTCTTTCTTTATGGACTCTTTGGAAGAGAGCTCTCAGGTATTTTCCGTCATAGAGGGTACACATGGGATGAACTCGTCAATTTCATGTACGTAACGACTGAAGGAATTTACGGCACAGCAATTGGCGTATCAGCTACGTATATTTTCTTGTTCATTTTATTCGGTGCATTTTTATCAAAATCAGGGATGGGACAGTTTTTTAATGATATGGCGCTTGCAATTGCCGGTCAGACCAGAGGAGGACCGGCAAAAGTAGCTGTTATTGCCAGTGGATTCCTTGGAAGTATTAATGGTGCTGCGGTAGCAAACGTGGTAACAACAGGATCATTCACGATCCCGTTAATGAAAAAAATCGGCTACCATCGTAACTTTGCTGGAGCGGTAGAGGCTGCGGCCTCTGTAGGGGGGCAAATCCTGCCTCCAATTATGGGTGCTGCTGCGTTCATTATGGCAGAGATGCTTGGTATTCCATATAGTCAAATCGCCCTTGCAGCTTTGCTGCCGGCGCTATTATTCTATTTAGGCATCATTGTACAGATCCATTTACGTGCCACAAAAGAAGGCTTAAGAGGAATATCGAAAGAAAATCTTCCTCAAGTAATGGCTGTTTTAAAAGAAAGAGGACATTTATTAATTCCGTTATTTTTCCTTTTATACATGTTGTTCTTTAGCGGACGTACAATTATTTATTCAGCATTCTTAACGATTCTTGTAACGATTGTCGTAGCAATGCTTAGAAAAACAACAAGAATGAGCATAAAAGATATTGTTGAGGCACTTGAGTCAGGGGCAAGAACTGCGGTTGGTGTGGCTGTAGCCTGTGCGACTGTTGGTATTGTCGTAGGGGTAGCAACGATGACTGGATTTGGTCTAAAGCTAGCTAATGGAATTGTAACACTTGGAGGCGACAGTTTATTACTAACCCTCATATTCACAATGATTGCATGTATTGTTCTTGGGATGGGTCTCCCTAGTATTCCAACGTATATTATTACAGCGACAATGGCAGCGCCTGCTCTTATCTCATATGGAATCGAGCCGCTTGTTGCTCATTTATTTGTGTTCTACTTTGGTTTATTTGCAAATATTACACCTCCTGTTGCGCTTGCTGCCTTTGCGGCCGCGGGGATATCAGGCGGCGATCAGATGCGGACTGGTTTTGTCTCAATGAAACTTGCGATCGCCGGGTTTATTGTTCCGTTTATGTTTGTTTACAATGACTCACTATTGTTAATTAATACGACCTTTGCTGAAGGAGCTGCGGTGGCAGTTACAGCCATTTTAGGCGTCGTAATGCTTGGTACTGCTGCTGAAGGGTACTTGTTCAGGTCGATTCACTGGGTGCTGCGGATTGTTCTGTTTGCCGGTGCAATTCTGTTTATGAATCCAAATATGGTGCAAGACATCATCGGTCTTGCAATCATCTTAGTTGTCGTATTATGGCAGTGGAGAAAATCAAAGAAAACACCAGAGACAGCACCTGGCCTAACTGCATAAAGGGAGGATAAGAAGAAATGAATACTGATTTAAAAGGGAAATCTGTTATTGTACTCGCCTCTAGTAAAGGCTTAGGAAAAGCCGCTGCGAAACTGTATGTAGAAGAGGGGGCACAGGTCTTACTCTCTAGCAGAAGTGAAAGCGAGCTTGAGAATGCGGCCCTTGAAATAGAAGAAGAGACAGGGACAAAGCCTGCTCATGTTGTCTGTGATATTAGGAATGCTGATGAAATTAAGAAATTGGTCGAGACAGCGACGGCTCTTCATGGCGGGGTTGATGTGTTAGTTAATAATGCTGGCGGCCCTCCTGCAGGTGGATTTGATGCGTTCGGTGATGAGGAGTGGCAAGGAGCGTTTGAACTTAACCTGTTAAGCTTTGTGCGAGCGATACGTGCAGTGCTTCCTTCGATGCGAGAACGCGGAGCAGGTCGTATTGTAAACATTGCTTCTTCATCGATCAAAGAGCCTGTAGAAGGGTTGATCTTATCGAATACGTTTAGAACGGCCATTGTAGGCATGTCAAAAACGTTAGCAAAGGAACTTGGCGGGGAAAATATTTTGATTAATACCGTAGGACCAGGAAGAATTGCAACAGATCGCGTTGAGGCCTTAGACCATATCAGAGCAGCTAAGCTTGGTCTTAGTTATGATGAGGCTAAAGAGCAATTAATGGATGCAATTCCGATGGGAAGATACGGAACACCTGAAGAGTTTGCACGGACGATTGTCTTCTTAGGATCCTTTGCAAACACCTATGTAACAGGCCAGTCCATTGTAGTGGACGGGGGAGCAACAAAAGCGTATTAAATAACGTAAAAAGCTTGAGAATTTATTATTCTCAAGCTTTTTTATTATGGAGATGGAATAGGTGTACTTAAGTGAAATGTCCAGATAAGGTCGTCTAATTTAGGACGTTGAAGCTTTAGATTGAATGGCTCGCTTATAGGTTGAGTAAATTCATACGTGCCATGTAATAGATTAGTAGTTTCCTCAACATTCGTTGTTTGAAAGGCAGGATAAATCGTTTCATCATCAATGAGCAGCGTCACTTCTAAGCCCTTCATTTCATGTGCATCAGAAGCAATCAAATTCAGCGTATGCTGCTTGACCTCAAGGGAGATAATCTTAAAATCATTATGCTCAATATGGTTTGATTGGTGGCTCAACTCTTTAAATGTAATATTTCTGTTGTGATAAAGCGGCTTTGCATAAAAGGGAACATGTAATACGTGTGCAGTTTCTTCTAGTCCGGGAGTATAAAACTGCCTAATAAGAATTTGATCAGGTTCAAGGGAGTGAGCAGAAGCTGTGTAATCGAAGGTGTAAATCGATGCTGCTTCATGCTTTGTATCTAGTGATGTGGTGATAACCTTATCCATCGCATAGTTGAAATCTGTTCTAACATCATAGGAAGGATGAAGAGAAGTGACGATCACATCTACAAAGAAGCCAGCTTGATTGTCTTGCACAGCTGATGTTATATCCACTAATTCTACTTTTAAATGACTATTTTCTACGGTGGCTTCAGAAGAGAGATCTTCCTCTTTATTGCTTTCGCATCCAGCGATAACTATCAGGAACATTAAGAAATAGCTTACCAATAAACTTTGACGTCTCATACAAACTACACCTCTATTATCTATACCCGTTAAATCATACTAACTCGTTCTATTCTAGCATGATGCAGTTTTCTGCTTAAATGAAAATTTCATTATTTTTTAGAAAAAAAGAGTGTTAATTTTGAAAAGGAATAACTATAATGAAATATATATTTCATTTTAATATATCGTGAAATAAATACTTCTTTTTAGGGGAGTGACAAAAGATGAGTATGACATCTTCTGTTGATGAAGGATATCGGTATAGGGAAAGAACCCTTAAGTCTCAATCGTTTATGAATGAGGCCTCGGAATACATGCCGGGCGGAGTGACAGCGAACATCAAATATTTCACGCCTCATCCAATCGTGATGAATAAAGCAAAAGGAGCTTATGTGTACGATGTAGATGGGAATGAATATGTAGATTATCTGCTATCTTACGGAGCTCTCAAACTTGGTCATGGTCATGAAGCTATTACAAAAGCAATAGGTGATCAATTAGAAGAGCAGGGTACATGCTTGTTTGGCACACCTCATCATTACGAGGTTGAGATGGCTAAGCAAATTAAACAGCTATATCCCAGTATGGAGAACATTCGTTATACAAATTCAGGTACAGAAGCGACTCTTTTAGCACTGCGTCTAGCGAGGGCTTATACAGGTAAAGAGGGAATTGCAAAGTTTGAAGGGCATTATCATGGTGGATTTGACGAAGTGCTGGTCAGTGTAAATCCATCCCTAGAACAAGCCGGTCCAGAGCAGGAACCAAACTCTGTGTTAGAATCAAAAGGGATGAGTGAACGCCACAAAAACACAACGATTACACTGCCTTTTAATGACCTTGCAAGCTGCGAGGAAATCTTAAGAAAGAAACATCAGGAAATAGGAGCGGTCATTATTGAACCTCTGCAAGGCGGATTTATTAGAGCCAGCCAATCGTTTATTGAAGGTATGCGTCAATTAACGAAAGAGTTCGGGATATTGTTCATTTTTGATGAAGTGAAAACAGGATTCAGGGTAGCCTTAGGCGGTGCGCAGGAATTATATGAGGTGCAGCCAGACCTTACAACCCTTGGAAAAGTCATTGGCGGTGGATTTCCGGTAGGTATTGTAGGAGGCCGAAAAGAAATCATGAATATCACTTCACCATCTCATTCAGCTGACGTATTTGATATTAGTCAAAGTCAAACTTCTAATGCTTCAGACGTGTTATTCCACAGCGGAACCTATAATGGGCATCCAACGATCTTAGCTTGCGGTCTTGCTACATTAGAAGTGTTAAAAAAGGAAACGGCTGATGTATGCAATCTGACAAGTGAGTTGAAAACGGAGCTAGAACATTTATTTAAACAGTATTCGATCCCAATGCTCGCAGTCGGCGAAGGGTCTATATTCAATATTGTAATAACAGATAAAAAGAATATTTCTCATTACCGTGATCTACAGGCAAGTGATTTTAAACTTCGTAAGAAAATGGATCTGCGCCTTCTGCTTGAAGGCATCTATACAAAGCCCCTGAATCGTTACAGCGTATCAACAGCACATACAGCTGTTGAAGTGGAAAAGACGATTGAAGCGTTTAGGAGGGTGCTAAACGATTTATAACTAAGGAGTTCATAATGATAAAAAATGAAGTATATCAACGCATGGTTGACAAGCAAGGGGAGATGAGCAAGTCTCAAAAAAAGATTGCAGCCTATTTATTAAAACATACAGAAACAGCCCCTTTTCTAACAGCTTCTAAACTAGCTAAATTAACGGAAGTAGGAGAGGCGACAGTTGTAAGATTTGCTGTATCACTAGGCTTTAGCGGCTATCCTGAATTACAAAAAGAGATGCAGAATGCCTTGCAAATGAAGATGACATCTGCTGAAATGTTTGCTCAAACAATTCCAGATCATAATGAAAAACAGAACTTGCTCACCGAGATGGTTAAAGATGATATCACCAATCTTCAGTTAACACTCAATCAAATAGATCACACAGCTTTCAATAAGGCGGCAGAAGAAATTGTAAAAGCGAATCGAATCTATATCCTTGCCTATAGGAGTGCTGTTAGTCTAGGCAAATTCTTAAGCTTCTACCTTGATCTCGTTTTGCAGAATACGGAATTAATTGAGCATGCTGACGGGATGAGCGAACATTTACTTGATATTAAAGAAGGGGATTTGGTCATTGCTTTTGGGTTTGCCAGATATACAAAGAGAACAGTAGATGCGTTGAAGTATGTAAAGGAAAAAGATGTGAAGACAATTGTGATAACGGACCATCCGCTGTCACCGCTTGCTCCTTATGGGACCATAACCCTTCATACATCTACAGAAATCAATTCCTTTATTGATTCGTTTACAGCTCCGATGAGTGTGATTAATGCCCTGCTTACGGCGGTAACGAGAAGTGAGCATGTCAAAGTTGAAAAGAGGCTTCAAGAGCTTGAAGAACTATGGGAAGCATTTGATGTATTTTACGATTAAGAAGGCCTGACCTAAATATAAAAAAGAGGCTTGCACATGGCAAGCCTCAATTAAGATATTAAGAAGTAGCTAATCCTTTATCTGAGTCGTTTTTACGATTGCGTAAGATGTGAAGAGCAGCAATCACTACAAAAACTCCTAAACCAGATAGAGAAATGACTAAGTTATTTGGATAAATCAGTGCAAGACCAGATGCAAATAATAAAATACGCTCGATCATATATGGTTTTGCAACAAAGTAGTTCATTAATGAAGCACTCACAGCAGCCATTCCTAACAGAGCGGTAATAAGCGCCGGTACTAATGTAGCAAATGTCCAATCCTGAAGTAATAAAACAGGATTTGAAACAAAGGCATAAGGAATGATAAATGCTGCGATTGCAAGCTTAAAGGCGGTCACACCGGCTTTCATTGGATTGGCCTTCGCTATACCGGCTCCGGCATAGGCGGCCAGACAAACAGGCGGCGTAATATCAGCTACAATTCCAAAGTAGAATACAAAGAAGTGAGCTGCAATAATTGGAACATCAAAAGCGACAAGAGCAGGTGCAGCCATTGAAGCTGTAACTACGTAGTTCGCTGTTGTTGGAAGTCCCATACCTAATAAAATACAAGCAATCATTGTAAAGAATAGAACTAGGAAGAATACACCGCCGGCAAGATCAATAATTCCACCGGCAATCTTTCCGCCAAGACCAGTCATCGTCACGATACCAGCAATAATACCAGCTGACGCACAGGCAGCAATAACTGGCAGGGCAACACGCGCCCCTTGCTCAAGAGCATCAAGAATGTCACGAGGTCCCATTCTTGTATCTTTGCGGAACAAACTTACAAAGAATGCAGCCCCAATTCCCCAAAGGGCAGCTGTTGTTGCTGTGAAGCCCAGATAAAGCATAACGATAATCGTAATAAGCGGTGCAAGTAAATCTAATCGCTTAGCAATGCCTCCAAACGTAGGAAGCTGATCTTTAGGAAGACCTAGAATTCCTTGTTTTTTGGCTTCGAAATGTGTACCCATAAACACACCAGCGAAATAAAGTAATGCAGGGATAATAGCTATTAAGATAATTTCGCGGTAAGGAACGCCTGTATTACTTGCCATGATGAAGGCTGCAGCTCCCATGATCGGCGGCATGATTTGACCACCTGTTGAAGCAGAAGCTTCCGCGGCAGCTGAGAATTCTGGTTTAAACCCGGCGCGTTTCATCATAGGGATCGTAAATGATCCCGAACTAACTGTATTGGCAACAGATGATCCTGTTACCATACCTTGCAGTCCACTAGCTGTAACGGCAGCTTTTGCTGTACCGCCGGTCATTCGTCCAGTTGCACCAAATGCAAGGTCATTAAAGAATTTTCCGATTCCTGTTTTCGTTAACATGACTCCAAAGAAGAGGAAGAGGAAAATAAATGTAGATGAAATTCGTATCGGTGTACCAAAAATGGCTTCAGTGTTAAAGAACATACTTGTCATTAATCGATCGAAAGTAAAGCCTGAGTGCTGAAAGGCTCTAATTGGAAAAACATTCCCTAAATACCCATATAGCAGGGCGATTAATGCAATAATGACAATTGGCAGACCTACAGCTCGTCTTGTTGCTTCAAGCACTAAGGCAACACCGAGTGTGGCAACAATAATATCTAGATCAGAATAGCCTAAGATCGTTACCTGATTACTTGTTAAACGGCTGTATTCAAAGACGATATAGAAATTGACCGCAAGTGCAAGCAAGGCCAAAATTCCATCATACCAAGGTACTCCACGCTTTTTTAAGAATGATCGTTTAGCCGGATATAGGATGAAAATAAGAGAAAGTCCCCCAGCTAAATGGATTGCGCCTTGAATTAAAGTTACATAAGGACCGCGAAAAGACGTGTAGAGCTGAAAGATTGTTAAGGAGATGGCTAGAATCGTAACAATCCACGCCCACTTTTGTAAGTCGGTACGATAGGCTGATTCTTTATCGTACTTAGCGAGCAGGTCTTGATTTTTATCAGTTGTTTCTGTCATATATCTTTCACCACCTAGAAAAAATTGAAATCTCGAAGAAAAAGTACGCGTCAATCAAGTCGATGGTTGACTTGATTTTTGACAAAACGTACAACACGGCATTCACGTATTTCGGTAAAATCAATTATCTGTTTACATATTCTTTTACTTTAAACAGACCAGTCGTTTCTCTAGAGCATCGTATCGTGCTTACCCTTTCTTCGGGCTTCATTCTAGAAGTCGAGCCTTCTTTATGTGAAGTTGGGTTTAATTAAATTAAAAGCAACGTCCACGTGTCGTGAGCAGGCTGTGAGGTCAGTGCTGATAACGCCGAAAATCCGTTCGTTCCATTATTTTCAAAAAATGATTTGTACCTAAAAAGGGACTGAACAGATTGGATGCCCAGTCCCTATGTTATCTTATTAGTTAATAATGCCTTGTTCTTTGAAGTACTTTTCTGCACCAGGGTGGAATGGAAGACCATCAGAACCATTTAAGATGTTCTCAGGATCTAAGTGCACACCTTGTGGGTGAGAAATGCTGTCAACGTTCTCGTAAAGACCTTTTACAATCTCATAACCAAGGTCTTCGCTGATTTGGTTTGTAGAACCAACAAGAATCGCATAAGCAGTAATCGCATCAACTGGACCATCTAAAAATTCATACGTATCAGCAGGAATTTCTAAGTGTCCGTAGTCACTGTTATCAAGAATTGTTTGAAGCGCTTCACCTTCAACAGGAAGTAATACTACATCACGTTGGAAAGCAAGTTCTTCAATGTTACTAGCAGGAAGACCAAGTAAACCGAATGAAGCATCTAACTGACCATCTTGAAGACGGGCAGCAGCGTCACCAAAACCTTCTTCAAAAGCTTGATAATCACCATCTTCTAAACCGTAAGCACTAAGAATTAATTTAGCAGCAGCTTGTGTACCACTACCTGCAGGTCCAATCGCTACACGCTTGCCTTCAAGGTCAGCAATTGAAGTGATTCCAGTGTTTTCAGTCGTAACAACTTGCATAACCTCTGGGTAGATATGACCCATAAATCCAAAGTTCTCAACAGCAGCACCTTCAAAATCAGCTTCACCGTTAAGAGCTTCTAGAGCAGGGATGTGTACAGTCATACCAAGCTGCATCGTTCCTTGATAAATTCCTCCAAGGTTTTCAACAGATGCACCAGATGCTACTGCACTTACATTAAAGTCTTCGAAATCAACATTGTCATTCATGACATTAGCCATCTCTTGACCTAATGGATAGTACGTACCACCTGTACTACCTGTTCCCATTTGCAAGTCTGTTTTGAAATCTTCGTCCCCGCCAGCATTATCAGAGCCGCCACAGGCACCAAGAAGCATTCCTACAGAAAGCAATGCAGCTGATAAAAAAGCAAATTTCTTTTTCATCGAATTTCCCCCTTATATATGTAGTTATCAGTATGAAGGCGTGTTCATACCACATTATCATTTAATCAAAAATCTAAAAGAATGTCAAAGTGTAACGCGAAATCTCTTTGTCATGTAAACTAACAATGTGAAAACAAAGAAAAAAAGAAGCTGCCTTCATAGACAGCCTCAAGATGATTTATTCCATTGTTGGAATATTTTCTGTGTTTTCAGCTTCAATGGCAGCGCTTGTATCAATGTGGCCGAACATTTCAGGATGTTCTTCACCATCAATTAATACCTTCGTTTGATTAAAGCCGAATTGTTTCATTGTAAGAGCAATTTGCTGCATAAGCATAGCTTCTGTACCAGAGCCAAGCTGAGCATCTAATAGTGCAGAAGAGAAAGATACGTGAGCTGTACCTTCATGCTCTTCAACAGATTGGACTTCTACGTTGCTAGGGATGAGAGAAACAAGATTAGCATGTTCTGGTCCTTCTACCCAAGCTTCGAATGTCGCTTTAAAAAGCTCTTCATCTGTTGCTTCAATAGAACGTTCTTCTTTATAAATATCCATTACCTGATCATCTGCAAAGAATAGATATACTGGAGTAGCTGTTGCTTCTTCAACAGCAGGTGTTTCATCCGTCTCAACAGACTCAGAATCTTCAGCGGCTGTTTCCTCTTCTACACCATGTTCCTCTTCGACTGGTTCTTCAGTTGATTCTTCCTCCGTACTTTCATCAGCAGCAGGCTCTTCTTCTACTTCAGTTTCTTCTTCAACAGCATCTGCATTTTCCTCAGTTTCGATATTTCCAGTCGATTCATTTGAATCGATGGCGTTCTCCCCTTGGCCGCATGCTGCTAAAAAGATAACAAGTAGTAATGCAGCTAGCATTAGTGTGACTTTTTTCATTGTAGGTCCTCCTATTCAAGCCAATCAATTAATATCTTACAAGGTTAATAGAGAAAGCTTCCTCATATGGTAAGACAACCCTGTAATTAAAGTTTACAACATCGCCGTTCATTTTCAAATCATTAATTAAGACTCAAACTTTAGACCTATGCAAGTTGATCTTCTTTAGAACGACGCACAAAGGACATTTCTCTCCAATGACCTTGACGCCAGCGCCATAACATTAATAGGCCCCTCAGCCATTCATCCGCAATAAAACCTATCCACACTCCAACCAGTCCAAGACCCATGTGTACCCCAAAGAAGTAAGCAACAGGGATACTTACTCCCCACATCGATAAAATCCCAAGGTACACAGGAAACTTAACATCTCCAGCCGCTCGTAAACAATTGATGACAACGAGATTGAAGGCTCTTCCTGGCTCTAAAATGATCGTTAGAAGTAAGAGGGTTGCTCCCGCTGTGATAATCTGTTCGTTATTTGTGAATATTGAGAGAAGAGGGCGGCTTGAAAAGTAAACGATCACAGCCATCGAGGTTGAAACCGCAATCGCAATCTTTAAGCTTCTAATACATCGCTCGTATGCCTCGTCTAACTTTTTTGCCCCTACTTGATGGCCAATGATTATTTGAGTTCCTTGTCCTATAGCAATCGCAAATAACAAAATAAACATCATAATGTTTTGTGTATACACTTTTGTTGTCAGGGCTTCTGTACCCATCATTACGATAAAAAAGGTAATCACAAGTTGTGAGCCATTATAAGAAAGATGTTCACCTGCTGACGGAATTCCGATCTTAAGTAAACTTTTTAATTCGTATGAAGGGAAAGAACGACGCATAAAAGAAAAAGGCAGACGCCCTTTTAGTCGGTAAAACAGGACAAATGCAATAACGATTAACCCCAAAGTTCGACTAATTGTAGTTGAAATCGCTACCCCTGTAACCCCTAGAACCGGGATCCCGAACGGTCCGAAAATAAATAAATAATTTCCTATTACGTTTAAAATGTTCATACCTATCGTAATGTACATCACATCTTTAGTGAACTGATGACTTCTAAGCACTGCTCCAATCGTCATAAGAACTGATTGAATAAATGAAAAGCCGCCGACAATTTGTAAATAGAGAGTTGCTTCTTTTAAAAGTTCCTCTGGAAGCCCCATCATAAGAAGGATGGCGGGCCCTGCAGCGAATAATAGCAGACTTAAAAATAAGCCGAAGATAAAGTTCCCTATAATCGAAACGGTTGCTACTCTGCCGGCATCTTCGTCTTGATTTGCTCCTAAATGCTGAGCGACGAGTACACTCGTTCCTGTGGCTATAAAGCCGAACATGACGATGATCACCATCAGAAGCTGATTTGAAACCCCAACCGCTGCAACCGCATCATCAGAGTACTGGCTAAGCATTAACGTATCGGCGTTACCCATCAGCATATGTAGAAGAATTTCAATGAAGATCGGCCATGTGAGAGCGAAGAGGGTGGCATTACGTGCTGTTTTTGCTTTCTTGGTCATATGACATCCCACCTATATGGACTAGGGTATTTTTGGAATGAAATAACAAAGCAAGAAGAACGGGAAGAAACCGTTCTTCTTGCTGCTGCCTCATTCCTTTTAAAGCTTCTTTAAAACAATGGCTTGTTTAGAGCCTATCCTGATTTTAGCAGATGGCTCCATAACCTGCTCAGAAAATAATTCCTTCATTGGCAGGTTAATAAACTCATCAGGCAACTCGAATTCATGACATTCTCTTTCTGCATTTATGATAAATAACAGCTGCTCATTCTTTGTGACCTTTATATAGGAGAGGAGCGGGGAGGTAAGGTTTGTTGAAACAAACGTTAAATCACCTCTCGTGCCAAAGGCTTCAGACTGAGTACGAAGTTGAATGAGCTGTTGTACATATTTGAATAATGGTTGGTTTTGCTTCTCTTCATCCCAAACCATGCATTCTCTGCACCCAGGGTCAGCACCGCCAGTCATCCCGATCTCATCTCCGTAGTAAATACAAGGCGTTCCAGGCAGAGAAAATTGGAGTAACAACTGAAGCTTAACCAGATCTTCATCGTTGGCTGAGAGCGTTAATATCCTTGGTGTATCATGACTTCCCAATAAATTAAAAGCAACTTCTTGAACAGAACGAGGATACATATGCAGTAATTTTGTCAGCTGTTCAATGAACGCTTTATTATTAATTGAATGTTTTCCTGCAAAGTCAATAATGGCGTTAGTCACAGGATAGTTCATTACTGCGTCAAATTGGTCTCCTAGAAGCCAAGGCATTGAATCATGCCAAATCTCTCCTAATATATACGCATCAGGTTTTATATCTTTTACTACTTTCCTGAACTCTCTCCAAAAGGAATGATCAATTTCATTTGCAACGTCTAAACGCCAGCCGTCAATATCAAATTCACGAATCCAATAAGCAGCTACGTTTAGCAGGTATTCTTTCACCTCTGGATGTTCTGTATTTAACTTAGGCATTGTTGGAACAAAAGCAAACGCATCATAATTTGGACGTACGTCACCATCAGCTTCTTCTATTTTTGTGATGGGAAACTCATGAATATGAAACCATTCACGGTAGTTCGAATCCTTCCCATTTTTTAAGACGTCTTGAAAAGGTTCGAAATAGTAGCCTGAGTGATTAAATACAGCATCTAACATGACTCGAATTCCTCTAGCATGACAAGCTTTGACAAAGTGTTTAAACGTGTCCTTAGTACCAAATTGCGGATCAATTTCCATGTAGTCAATCGTGTCATACTTGTGATTGGAATGGGCTTTAAAAATCGGAGTGAGGTAGATGCCGCTAATTCCTAATTGTGATAGATAATCTAGATGATTCTCAATTCCTACAAGATCGCCGCCAAAGAAATTTGTCGGTGTAGGAGACGTGCTTCCCCAAGGCAAGGTGCCGTCTGGGTTAAGAGACTTATCACCATTAGCAAATCTTTCAGGGAAGATCTGATACCAGACTGTGTCTTTTACCCATTCTGGAGGCGCGAAAACGTCAACCTCATTTAAAAAAGGAAAACAAAAGTAAAATCCAGCATCAGCTGGTGAATCCTCATAAAACCCTCGTTCTGTATACGTTAAACACTCATTCTTTGAATGAAGGCGAAATCCGTATCTTAAGCGGCGAAAAGGAAGAGAGACTTCTTTAAACCAATAATCAAAAAGCTCATCACTTCCTGTTTTCATCATCTTTTCGGCTTGAAACAGCCAACCTGCCTCGTTATCCCATTCATATGGATCTCCGTATAGGAGTTCGACATCTTCTACATCATCTTTTTTTGTCTTTAAACGAATATGTAAATCTTTTTCATTATAAGCATAAGCAAATTCGTTTTTTGGACGGTGATAAATGGCTTCCTTTTGCATCCAACCCCTCCTTAATAATTTAAACCTCTAACTTATCTAAGTCTATGTATATGATTGTATACTGTCACGTAAAGAATGCAAACGTTTGTCATTGCGTTTTTTTACGAAATAAAAAATATGTGAAAACGGTTGCTTAAATCTATGACTCTATGTATAATTGCCTATAAAGATATATGAAAGCGATTGCATATTTTTTTGTCGGAGTGTGCAAACGATTGCTCTAATTATGGCATAAAGGTTGTGACGAAGTGATGAGCAAACAATGGTGGAAAGAAAGTGTGATTTACCAAATATACCCCCGCAGCTTTGCTGACAGCAATGGTGATGGGATCGGCGACTTAAAAGGAATAATTAGTAAGCTTGATTATCTAGAATGGTTAGGGATTGATGTGATCTGGCTAAGTCCTGTCTATGATTCTCCTAATGATGATAACGGGTATGATATTCGTGATTATTACGGAATTATGAAGGAATTTGGGACAATGGACGACTGGGAATTGATGCTAAGTGAAGTCCATAAACGAGGGATGAAGTTAATTATGGACTTAGTCATTAATCACTCGAGTGACGAATGTGAGTGGTTTGTAAAGTCAGCTTCATCAAAAACAAGCCCGTATCGGGATTACTACATATGGCGCCCAGGTAATGGTGGTCAAGAACCTAATAATTGGGAATCTCATTTCAGCGGGTCTGCATGGAAGTATCACGAAGAAACGGATGAGTATTTCCTGCACCTATTTTCAAAAAAACAGCCTGATTTCAATTGGGAGAATGAAGCGTTACGTAGTGAACTATACAAGATGATGACTTGGTGGCTCGATAAAGGGATTGATGGCTTTAGGATGGATGTCATCAATATGATCTCTAAAGCAGAGGGGCTCCCTGATGCAGCTGAAGTAAGAGACACGCCGTATCAGCCGGCAGGCGATCTATTTCTAAATGGTCCGCGTGTTCATGAATATATAAAGGAAATGAATGAACAAGTGTTATCGAAATACGATGTCATGACGGTCGGTGAGACACCGGGAGTCACGCCAGACGATGCAGCATTATTTACCGGAGAAGATCGCAATGAATTAAATATGGTTTTTCAATTTGATCACATGGATGTGGATTCAGGACCTGGAGGTAAATGGGATATTCAACCATGGACCTTAAGTGAGCTTAGAAGAATTTTAGACGGCTGGCAGCTGGGACTTGAAGGGCGTGGTTGGAACAGTTTGTATCTGAATAACCATGATCAACCGAGAATGGTTTCAAGGTTCGGAGATGATAAAGAGTATCGTGTGAAATCTGCAAAAATGTTAGCAACCTTGCTGCATACATTGCAAGGTACTCCCTACATTTACCAAGGCGAAGAAATCGGCATGACGAACGTGGAATTTGATTCGATCGATGATTATCGCGATATTGAGACCCTTAACATGTACAAAGAAGCAACAGAAGAAAGAGGAATATCACATGATGAGGTCATGAGACGGATCTATATTAAGGGTCGTGACAATGCGAGAACACCTATGCAGTGGAACCAAACAAAACATGCAGGCTTTACAACGGGGGAGCCTTGGCTGGCTGTCAATCAGAATTATGAAGAAATTAATGTAGAGGAAGCTAAGACAGACAAAAACTCAGTCCTTCATTATTACAAAAAACTGATTGCACTAAGAAAAGAGAATCCAATCATGATTTATGGTGCGTATAGGCCATTAGATGAAAATAAAGAGGCTGTATACAGTTATGAAAGAGAATGGGAAGGCAAGAAGCTTTTAGTCATGCTAAACTTCACAGCCACACCCCAAGTATATAAGGTACCACCAGGATGGATGAAAAGCAGCTGTGAGTTGTTGATTAGTAATGAGGCCATCCATCCATCATTAGAAGATGGAACAATAGAGCTCTCATCTTATGAAGCTCGTGTTTATGTTAAGTAAGGCTGAATCAATGCACTTTTTCTTTTACTACATGAAGGGAGTGATGAAAGAGATAGCAAATGAATGATCTGCTAGATGGATTTAACGAATGATTCAAGGTATGACACAAACAATGAAAAGGTTAAGGGGGAAACAATCAATGAAAATGCGTTCATTTTTACTGTTGCTAGTAATGGGGCTGGTGTTAGCTGTTTTAGCTGCATGTGGTCCAGATCGCGAAGAAGAAGCTGCACCTGCGCCAGCAGAAGGTGAAACTGAAGGTGAGGTAACAGAGGCCGAAAAGCCTGATACATTAACAATGTGGGTAAATGATGAAGATGCACAACTTGATGCATATGAAGAAATTACAGAACGCTTCACAGAAGAAACCGGAATTAATGTAGACATTACTCCATTCTCTATGCTTGACCAAACAGATGCATTATCTCTTGATGCTGCATCAGGCGGCGGACCGGACTTATTCTTCCAGCCAAACGATCGTATGGGTGATATTTACCTGCAAGGTTTAGCTGCAGAGCTTGAATTAACAGAAGAGCAATTAGAAGGTTACCCAGAAGGAGCAATCACAGCTCTTAGCTACGAGGGTGCTCAACTTGGAATTCCAGCTGTTATCGAAACATACGGCTTAATGTATAACACAGAGCTTGTTGAAGATGCTCCTGCAACAATCGAAGAACTAGAGCAAATTGCAGAAGAACTGACAAATGCATCAGCTGATGAATACGGGTTTTTAATGGAAGGAACGAACTTCTACTACCTGTATCCTTTCCTAGAGGCATACGGCGGTTATGTATTTAACCAAGATGCTGATGGTGTTTATGATATTGAAGATATCGGTCTTGCAAACGAAGGTGCAACAGAAGGCGCAGAGCTTATCCAATCTTGGTTTGAAGCGGGATATCTTCCACAAGGAATCACTGGCGATATTATGAATGGTCTGTTTGAAGATGGAAAAGTAGGGGCAGTCGTTACAGGTCCTTGGAATATTCCAAACTACTCTGCTGCACTTGGTGACAATTTAGCAGTAGCTCCGCTTCCGACAATTGACGGTGAAAATATGGCTTCATTCTCAGGTGTTAAGGGCTGGCTTGTAAATGAGTACAGTGAAAACATTGAATGGGCTACTGAACTTGCTTTATTTATCACAAACCCTGAAAATGCATTAACATATTTTGAAGTTGCTGGTGAGCTTCCTGCTCGTACAGATGTTGAAATTGATGACGAGCTTCGTGCTGGTTTAGTGGAGCAAGCTGAATATGCAGTTCCTATGCCAAATATTCCTGCAATGTCTCAAGTGTGGGATCCAATGGGAGATGCGTTTGAATTTATTTCTCAAGGCCAAGATGCACAAGAAGTTCTAGAGGAAGCAGTGGATCAAATTAAGGAGCAAATTCAACTTTCTGAAGGTGCTAATTAATCTCTGACTGCCCTAATAGGGAGGCTGGAGGGTTCAAGTAGACCCTCCTCCTTATCCTAGCATTAGAGGAGGACACATAACATGAAAAATTCGAATCGTGAACCACGTTCGCACAACCCAAATCTTGCCACGCTCCTATCTGTTGTGCCTGGTTTAGGGCAATTTTATAACCGCCGTTATGCAAAAGGATCGGCCTTCTTTATTCTCTTTGCAGCCTTCTTTGGCGTATTTTATAACTTTTTGAATATAGGCTTTTGGGGATTATTCACATTAGGAACCATTCCCCGAGTTGATGATTCTAGACTTTTATTAGCTCAAGGAATTATGTCTTTAATTCTCACTACATTTGCCATTTTATTTTATGTGATCAATTTAGTTGATGCACGTAAGGATGCAAAGAGAATTCAACAAGGCTGGGCTGCCCCTAGTGTCCGTGAAGGGTTTCGCCATGCATATGACAAGAGCTTTCCTTATTTATTAACAGCACCAGGACTATTGCTATTAATTTTCACTGTCGTTTTTCCATTAATGTACATGGTAGGGCTCGCTTTTACAAACTACGGATTGTATAACGCACCGCCGAGAAATCTGCTTGAGTGGATTGGTTTTAAAAACTTTATCGATTTGGTGACTGTACCGATTTGGCGTGACACCTTCTTCTCTGTTTTATCATGGACGCTCGTATGGACGTTTGTAGCGACTACTTTACAAATCGCTCTAGCATTGTTTTTAGCACTGCTTGTTAACGATCCCCGTGTTAAAGGAAAAAAGTTTATTCGTACGATTTTAATTTTGCCTTGGGCTGTACCGGGGTTTGTTACAATTCTTATTTTCTCAGCAATGTTTAATGATAATTTTGGAACGATTAACCGTGATATTATTATTCCTCTCTTTGGTGGAGATGGTATCCCTTGGATGAGTGATCCATTCTGGGCAAAAACAGCTTTAATTATGATCCAAGTATGGTTAGGCTTCCCGTTTGTATTTGCACTATTTACAGGGGTGTTAACAAGTATTTCAAGTGACTGGTACGAGGCTGCGGATATGGACGGGGCAAATCGTCTGCAAAAGTTCCGCTTCATCACATTGCCGCATGTCTTATTTGCGACAGCACCGCTGCTTATTATGCAGTATTCGTTTAACTTCAATAACTTTAATATTATTTACCTATTTAACCAAGGCGGCCCAGCGGTAAGAGGACAAAATGCGGGAGGAACCGACATTCTCATATCTTGGGTGTATGGCCTGACTTTTGAGACAAAACAGTACGGTATGGCTGCAGCAATTTCAATTATTATTGGTATCATGGTGGCTGGCTTTGCCTTCTTCCAATTCCGTCGAAGTCGTTCCTTTAAAGAGGAGGGAAGCGTATAATGGATCGTAAATCAAACAGCCGGAAAAATAACCGGAAATTAAAATCAAATCTTGAGGTAGCTGGAATCTATGCCGTTCTTTTGGTTATGTTCATTATTATCGGTTACCCGTTATTGTGGACGATCGGCTTATCTTTAAATCCCGGAACAAGTTTATACGGGGCAAAAATGTTCCCTCAAAACTGGTCATTTACGCATTATGAATGGTTATTTACAAACCCGCGCAGTAACTATTTAACTTGGTATAAAAATACATTGATTGTTGCTGTATGTACGTCTGTGTTATCTACATTTACTGTAGCTCTCGTTGCCTATGCATTCTCCCGCTATCGTTTTAAAGGGCGTACGTATGGATTATATGCTTTCCTAATGCTGCAAATGTTCCCTGTGTTAATGGCGATGGTGGCTCTTTATATCTTATTAAATACAGTGAACCTGCTAGATACGTTAACAGGATTAATTATCATTTATGTCGGTACATCGATTCCGATGAATGCCTTTTTAGTAAAAGGGTATTTTGATACCATTCCTAATGAACTAGATGAATCGGCTAAACTTGACGGAGCAGGACATTTCCGTATTTTCTTTACGATCATGCTGCCGCTTGCTAAACCGATCTTAGCGGTTGTTGCCTTATTTAACTTTATGACTCCATTTATGGACTTCATTTTACCGCGGATCATTTTAAGAAGTCCTGAAAACTTCACATTAGCTCTAGGGTTATTCAATTTTGTTAATGATCAATTTGCTAATAACTTCACACGATTTGCAGCAGGGGCTATTTTAATTGCGATCCCAATTGCAACAGTCTTCTTGCTTCTGCAGCGTTATCTTGTAACAGGCCTTACATCAGGAGCAACAAAAGGATAAACATAAAGCTGTAAAGATCAAATGCGGTGGAGGTTCCACCGCATTCTCTATGTAGGTATTTAGAGATCAGAATCATAACAAGCGGCCTAATCCAAAAGAAGGCATTGTTCTCGGGTAAGAAGCTCGCTACAATATAAGAATATGAGATGACAGGAAATTAAAGGTGGGATTTGTTATGGCGGTTACGATCAAGGATGTTGCAAAGCTAGCTAATGTAGCTCCTTCAACCGTTTCAAGAGTAATTGCAAACAGTTCAAGAATTAGTGAACGCACGAAAGAACGCGTGAGGGAAGCGATGGAAGAGCTTGGCTATCATCCAAACTTTAATGCGAGAAGCCTGGTTAATCAACAGACAAATACATTAGGCGTGATTATTCCAAGCTCAGCAAAGATAGCCTTTCAAAACCCATTCTTTCCTGAGGTCATTCGAGGGATCACCTCAAAAGCATATCTAGAGAAGTTCGGTCTTTATCTATCAACAGGGCAAACTGAGAATGAAATACTAGAGGAAGTTCGACAGATGGTCCAAAGCCGCCGAGTCGATGGGATTTTATTACTTTATTCTAAAGTGGATGATAAGGTTATCAATTACTTAATTGAAGAAGATTTTCCGTTTGTTTTAATCGGCAGACCTTATGAAGCGGAAGCTATGAATGTAAGTTATGTGAACAATGACAATCTTAAAGCTGCAAAAACAGTCACAGAATATCTACTATTATTAGGTCATGAGAATATTGGATTTATCGGCGGTAATTTAGATTACGTTGTAACACGTGATCATAAAGAAGGATATCAGCAAGCATTAAAGAAAGCGGGCGTAGAGTCTAAAGAAGAGTACATCGTTTATTACGATGAAATACAAGAAGGAGGACAGGAAGCTGTTATTGAGTTAATGTCATTAAAAACACCTCCGACTGCACTTGTTGTTGCAGATGATCTGATGGCCCTTGGAGTGTTGAGAATGCTTGATGAAATGGAGATCTCTGTGCCAGAAGAGATGTCGGTTGTAAGCTTTAATAATGTTATGCTATCTGAACTTTCATCTCCGCCTTTGACAACGGTTGATATTCATATTTATGAATTGGGATTTCAAGCGACTGATTGCCTGATAAAGAAAATTCATGATCCAAAGCAGCCGACGAAAAAAATAATCGTTCCGCATAAATTCATTAAGCGTCAAACTTGTAGAAAGCGTATACCAGAGAAGGAAATCAGCTCATAAGCTTTTCCTTCTTTTTTTATGTTTAGAGTTACATTTCTAAGGTATAGATACAAGGTACATTCTTTTGTTTCGATCAGTTAAGAAGTGCTGTGATATAATTAACGAAAAAGAATAAAGGAAGGAATTAGAAATCTATGCTGCCACAAAGTAAAGCATTTCGATTTGGAGTAGGCCTTGCTCTTGTTTTCTTAATTATCTATTTAGGATCACTAGTTGATTGGATCTTTAAGCCGATCGTAGTTCTTGTTCAAACTCTTTTTGCTCCTATTGTTCTTGCAGGAGTGTTGTTTTATTTATTAAGGCCATTTGTGAATTTATTATCAAAAAAAATGCCGAGAAGTATATCAATATTAATCCTTTACTTAATCGCAATAGGATTAATAACGTCGTTGATCTTACTTGTAGGGCCTGAATTACAGCGTCAGTTTACCAGCTTAACACGTAACTGGCCGACTTTTATGAATGAAATTAGAAACATGATTATAGCCATTCAGGAAAATGAATATATTTCAAGGTTTCAAGAAAGTGAAAACTTCTCACTAGAAGAGATCACATCGAACTTAGAAGAATATATGACCAATATAATGTCTAGCATTGGTTCGAATGTCGCTAGCTTTATTGGATTTATCGCAAATGTAGTCATTGTTTTGATTATTATTCCATTTGTTTTATATTACATGTTGAAAGAAGGAGAGAAAGCCCCTAACCAAGTTCTCAGGCTGCTGCCTAGAAAACACCAGAAGGAAGGACAGCGAATCCTATCTGATATGGATTATGCATTGAGCTCTTATATTCAAGGGCAAATTATTGTTAGTATTTGTGTTGGTGTGCTTGTATACATAGGCTACCTTATCATCGGGATTGAATATCCTCTTGTCTTAGCTTTAGTTGCCATGTTTACAAATGTTATTCCATTTGTAGGTCCGTGGATTGGGACGTTTCCTGGTGTGATCGTCGGGTTCCTTGATTCCCCGTTTATGGCGTTACTCGTAATAATAGTAGTAGTTGTGGTCCAACAAATTGAAAGTAATTTAATCTCTCCACAAGTTATGGGAAGAAAATTAGATATTCATCCGTTAACGATTATCTTATTATTGCTTGTTGCAAGCAGATTTGCTGGTCTGTTAGGCTTATTATTAGCCGTCCCGACATATGCAGTCGGAAAAGTAATTGTTCTGCACACTTATCGATTAATTATGCTGCGCAGACGTCCTATTGATTAATGATGATTAATGATTAAACGAATAAATGAAGCAGAGTAAGGAGAGAGATGAATGAGCAATGAATTAGATGGTATTATCCAAGTCGATACGGATGAATTAAAAGGAATGGTGAACGATTCAGCCTCACCTATTCTGATTGATGTTCGTGAAATAGATGAGTACGAAGAAAGTCATATCCCTGGCGTTCCTTTAATCCCTATGCAAACAATCCCTGCTCATCTTGAGAAGCTTGATAAGTCAAAAAGCTACGTATTTATTTGCCGCAGCGGGGCGCGAAGTCAAAATGTAGCACTTTATTTAAAAAACAACGGATTTAATGATGTTAGAAATTACTACGGCGGTATGCTGAGCTGGGATGGGGATCGTCAGGACGGCCTTGAATGGATGGTTGAAAATACCCAAGAGTTATATCGTTAAAAAGCTGCACAGTGTCAAAAGGCACTGTGCTTTCTTTTGAGTAATTTTAACGAGATGGGTGATGCTAAACATACTGAATGCAGAAAGGAGGAGGGTATAAATGTGGACAATCTTAATCATCTTGCTCATTTTATGGCTGTTAGGCTTTAGTTTTGAAATTGCAGGGAACTTAATCCATATCCTTCTGGTGATCGCATTAGTCTTGTTTATATTCCGTCTAATCACGGGAAGAAAAGCATAGTTGAATTCACGCTAAGAGCTCAGGTATCTGAGTTCTTTTTTTGATCAATAAAATGACATTAACCCCAAAAATAATGTAGATTGTTGTAGGAAAAAAGGTTAAATTCTAGTAAACTATTGACAATGGAGAATATTAATAGGGGTTGGAAAGAATGAATAAAATAAAAATAGGTATATTGTCTTTGGTCTTAAGTTGTTTGTTTTTCGTGTCACCTTCTCATTCTTACGCATCAGAAACAGCAAAGACTTGGTTTTATATAGATGGTCAAGAACAAAGGTACGTAGGAGAACCGGTAAAGATAAACGGTGAATGGTGGCTTCCTTTGAGACCGGTGTTAATGGAGGCAGCTCTTTTTAATGAAGAGCTTAATGATGGAGATAGATATGTCCAAAAAATTATCCGAGTGCTAAATGAAGAGCGCAAAAAAAAGTCCCTTGCAGATGAGGATTCAAGGATTGAAAGCATTGAAAGCATTGAAAGCATTGAAAACAGAGAAATGACAGAAGAAGAGAAAGAACATGAAGAGATCCTTTCTTTTTTATCTGGTTTTTCTCTTGACTATTTTCAAAACCGAGATGTGATTCGACTAGCAGATGTAGGAAAATTAGGCTTTGATTATTACATGTATCAAGACGCAGGGATCATTCACCTTAATTCGCCAGGTCTGATGGAATTGGCAGGCCTGTCTATCGGATTAAATAAAGAACAAGTAAACGGTGTGTTAGGAGCCATTCACTGGAATACTGGGTATGGAATGACTGCTGATTATATTGGTTTTTATGGATCAGAAAATGAGTTTACATATAGAGATCGGTACGGGCATGAACGAACAGAAAAAGCCTTTGATCTTCAAATTGAAATCACAGATAATGCTCTATCACATTTGATCGTCTCAAATGCTGGTTACGAAACGTCAAAAGGAATTTCTGTAGGAGACCGGTTAAATGATGCCATTCGTGCGTATGGTAATCAGTATGTGAGAGAATCGATTGATGGAAAACAAGTGATCATTTATGATGTGGAGTTTGGTTCCATATGGTTTATAGCAGGCAGTGATCAATCGATTGAACGTATCGGTTATTGGGATCACCAACTAAGAGGCTTTGGAGACAGTCAGCAAGAAGAAATAGAGGGAGCAGAGGAGATCTTTAACTAATCCTCTGCTTTGCTCTTTTATAGGTGGTCTGGTTCTTTTGAGTCAGTATGCTTGCCGCGGCGGGCATTTTCCATTGCTTGTTGATTTTTCTTAGCATTGATTGCATTATTATCTTTCTTTTTTTTGTTTGAATCTCCAGTGTGTGACATAATTCACCTGCTTTCATAAATGATATTATAGTGTGTGCATTCTCACCGGAAATCATGATAAATGTTTACTTTGATTTATTTAGGGAAAACATATTGTAACAATTTGAAAAGGTGGGAGATCATTTATGAATATGAAGCGAACTCTAGTCGCCTCTGTTGTCGCAGGAGTAGCAAGTGCTACAACTATGCTTCTAAAAGATGAAGAAAGAAGAGAAAAAGCAAAACGTCAATTAAAGCAAATGTACACAAAAGTGACCAAGCAAAGAGCAGAAAATCAAAATGGTCAAACTGAGATTAAAGCAGGACACCCTGACCCGTATGATGTAGATGATAATAAAATGGTGAATGAAGGTGCCCTCTACAGTGTTCAAAGATATAATGAAAAACAACAGCAGAATCAATATTAAGTCACCAATGCGGGTGGCTTTTTGTTTGTTTTTTGATAAATAAGGGCAGGTTGTGTAGTAAAGGTAACTTAGGCTCTTATCGTAAGAATTGTTTTAATGAAATAATTAAATTCCAGTGCTATAATAATCCGTATCACAAATGGAATCTAATTATTGGAAGGAGCAGACAAATTGATTACAATAAAAAATGAAACGATCCATAACATCCCTACGTTACATGTAGTGAAAGCAGAAAATGATCATACCAAACAACTTCCTACAGTCTTTTTCCTTCATGGGTATACAAGTGCTAAAGAACATAATTTAGCGATAGCCTATTTATTAGCAGAGAAAGGATTTCGGGTGATCCTGCCTGATGCACTCCATCACGGGGAACGTGAGGGGGATGTGCGCGGAAAAGATCGTGATGTTCTTTTTTGGAATATTGTCTTACAATCAATTAAAGAAATCAGCTTGATTAAAGATAATCTGCAGCAACGAGAATTGATTGATAATGAACGCATCGGCGTTGCAGGAACCTCAATGGGCGCGATCACAATGTATGGGACACTCAGTCAATATTCTTGGATTCATTCGGCTGTTTCGTTTATGGGTACTGCCTATTTCCAGTCATTTGCTAATGCCCAAATTAAAATGATTGAAGACTCTGGGCATACGCTTGAAGAGAAAATGAAGCAAGCGATGTTAAGTCAGTTAAAAGCAGTAGACTTATCACAAAATCTAGAAGCATTAAATGAGAGACCGCTTTTGATTTGGCACGGGGAACAAGATCAGGTTGTACCTTTTGATTATTCAAAAGCCCTGTATGCACAGCTTTATGATCAATATGATCAAACAGATCGAATTCAGTTTATTCAAGAACCGAATACATCTCATAAGGTAACGAGACACGCAACGTTGCAAGGTGTAGATTGGTTTTGTACTCATCTCTTAAATGAAAAAGTGAAAGCATCTGTATGGTGATCGTATGGTAAACGAATTAAAGAAACTGTTGGTCATTATCTTTTCAGCGTTTTTATTAGCAATCTCTTTGAACTTTTTTCTGATACCAGCTAATGTGTTTGCAAGTGGTTTTACAGGGGTGTCCCAATTATTGGCAACGATTTTACCCCTATCAACTGGTATAATGTTATTCTTGCTGAATATTCCTGTAGCAATTATCGGATGGTTGAAAATTGGAAAGAGCTTCACCGTTTATAGTTTTTTAAACGTCGCTTTTACTACATTATTTCTTGAAATTGTACCTATTACAAACTATTCAAGCGATATTTTATTAAATGCCGTATTTGGAGGTGTGATTGCCGCAATAGGAGCAGGCATCACTTTGAAAGTAGGTGCATCCACAGGCGGTATTGATATCATCGTGTTAATCTTATCAAGGTTAAGTGACCGCCCCGTAGGAATCTATTTCTTTTTACTAAACGGAGTGATTGTTCTAGCTTCCGGCTTTTTGTTTGATCCTGAAAAAGCATTATATACACTGGTTACTCTTTATGTGACATCACGTGTTATTGATGCCATTCATACACGTCATGTGAAGCTGACAGCAATGATTGTGACGAAGAAACCAGAAGAATTAAGACAGGCGATACACGAACGCATTACCAGAGGAATAACGAGACTGCCTGCTAAAGGTGGGTATATGGCGGATGAAAAAGAAGTTCTAATGACCGTGATTACTAGATATGAATTATATGATCTTAAGCATGTCATCGATTCTGTTGATCCTGAAGCATTTACAAATATAATCGAAACAACAGGAATTTATGGTTTGTTTCGCAAAGAGTAAAAAGGAGGATGTACATGAAACATATATTTTCTATTTTTATGGCGCTTGGATTGATCTTTATGACAGCATGTGGACAAACAGCTACCAGTCCAGGAGGAGACCAAGCAGAAGGGGACGATGCGGCTATGAATTCAGATTGGGCTGTTAATGTTACTACTGAACAAAATGGTGAGGGCGAGGTCGTGGTAGATATCGAGATAACAAATCAGATGGATGAAGCAGCTACATTGGACTTTACCTCGGGTCAGAAATATGAATTGGTTGTTGTAGATGAAGAAGGAAATGAAGTATACCGTTACTCAAATGAGATGATGTTTACCATGGCGTTAACCTCTGAGACATTTGAGCCGGGTGAAACAAAGTCTTATCAAGAAACACTTTCAACTGATCAGTGGTCATCAAGCACTCATACCATTTATATTGAAGTGGTTGCTGCTGCAGTTGACGGAGAAGAAGTAGAGAATAAGGAACAATTTAAAGCAGAAAGTACAATTGAATTAGAGTGATCAAATAAATGTAGAGAAAAGACTAAGCGAGTTTATATCGCTTAGTCTTTTTTGGGATGTATTATTCATCTACAATATTCCATTTTTTCTTTGCGGCTTCTTGAATAGACTGCTTCATTTTACTCCACATCTCAGAGTGATGGGCAGGCGTTGGAGTTGTAGAGTTAGGGGAGTTTTCGGTGGTAGGCATATTTTTTGAGCCGATCCAATAGCTTTTATAGGGCTCTTCATATTCTGCTTTCATCTTATTTTATAAACTCCTTTCTGGACTAGTAGTCAAACGTATTAAATGATGAATCTCTTCATTGGACAATTCTGTTACCTGCTGTTCTCCTGCTTGCAGCACTTGATCTGCCAAGGATTGCTTTTGAGTTAACATCTTATCAATTCTCTCTTCGAGTGTACCTGAAGTCATTAATTTATGAACTGTCACATCTTTTGTCTGACCGATCCTAAAGGCACGGTCAGTTGCTTGATTTTCGACTGCAGGATTCCACCATCTGTCATAATGGATCACATGATTTGCCGCTGTTAAGTTTAGGCCAACTCCTCCTGCTTTAAGAGAAAGAACAAAAGCAGTGACTTCCGGGTCTTCTTGAAATCTTTCAATAGCCTCTTGCCGCTTCGGTCTTGTTAGACTGCCGTGTAGAAAAGGGACGTCTTTTTGATAGCGGCGCTCTAGCTCCTCAGCTATTAAACGGCCCATTTCTTTATATTGAGAAAAAATTAACACCTTCTCGTTTCGATTGTGAATGTCTTCAATTAAAGCAAATAATTCATCCCACTTTCTTGAGTCATGCCTGCTTACTTCATCAGTTTTAAGAAATTGGGCAGGATGATTACAAATTTGCTTTAATTTTGTAAGGCTTTTTAAGATTAAAGCGCGTCTCTCGAGCTGTGATACTTGATTCAGCCTTGATAAAATATCATCCACTACTGCCTGATACAGGGCAGCTTGTTCGACCGATAATGTTACCTTATGGACCTGCTCTAGTTTCTCCGGCAACCCTAACTGCAATAATTCATCCGATTTCTTCCGCCTTAAAATAAATGGATAAATAAGCTGCTGCAGTGTCTTAAGCTTATCCTGATTCTGATCTTTTTCAATCGGCTTGATAAAGGAATCTTGAAACGACTTGAAAGAGCCGAGGAATGATGGGTTAATCACATCAATTAACGACCATAATTCTTTTAGTCGGTTTTCAATAGGTGTTCCAGTCAGGGCTAATCGATGAGCGGCTTTAATTTGCTTAATAGCGCGCCGTTGCTTTGTATCCACATTTTTAATGTGCTGAGCCTCATCTAAAATGAGCCCATTCCAAGTAACGTTCTTTAATAACTCTGTATCTCTGACTGCTAATTGATAGGAAGTTAAAATGATATCCCATTCTTCCATCGAATCAACTTCTTGTTCTGTCAGGCGTGACTGCCCGTGATGAACAAAAATTCGCGCACTAGGAGCGAATTTTTCACACTCTTTTAACCAGTTGTAAATAAGTGAAGTTGGACAAATGAGCAGGAATGGTTTTCGTTGCTCTTTCGTTTGATTTTCTAACGTAAAAAGGATATAAGCAATCGTTTGAATCGATTTTCCAAGACCCATGTCATCAGCTAAGCAGCCGCCAAATCCTGTGTGTCGTAATTGAGCGATCCAAGAGACACCTTGATGCTGGTAAGGACGTAGTTCCCCGTGAAGGCTGTCAGGAAGCTCAATTAAAGGGGGGGCTTGTTTATATAATAATTCTAAAGATTTCTCAAGCGTCTCTCCCCAGTTAAAATCCCATTCTACGTCAAGTTCATCTATCCATTCTTCTGCATCTTGATCCTTTTTAAGGGCCTCAAAATACGTCGTCTCATTTAATGTACTGTTAAGGTAGGATTGAAGCTTTGCGGCAAGCTTTGGGTCCCAGCTGATCCATTCCCCGTTCGCATATATAAATGGTTTGCTGCCTTTAACAAATTGATCAAATTGTTCCGCTGTTAAGGTGCTATCTCCAATAGCAATCTGATAAGTAAATGAAGCCAGGCTTTGCCAGTCGAGTAAAGGTTCACTTGTTGCTGGTTGATGAATGCCTTCTACTGTGAGCTCAACTTTAACTTTTTTGCGCTCTTTTAACCATTTAGGCACAATAAGGTGAATGCCCATTGATTTAAGCAATGAGTGATGGATCGTAAAAAGTTCATACGCTTGATCAGCGCTAAGTTTTAAGGTTGGGGCAGAAACAGATAAAGAATCAAGAATGGGAATCTTTGATTGCAGCTCTGAAACGTCCTTTTTTAGTTGGCTGATAGGATTGCTTCTCCACGGATGTTCCCCGCGCTCTAACTCACTCATCTCAATGACTTGGCTCGGATATTCACGGTCAATTACACAAAGCGAAATGCTCCAGTCGTCATCTTGGTCATTCGGTTCAACGAGGGCAAGGGCTGTTTTGAAAGGTTCTACCTTAACTGTACCAAGTCGCTCTCCAAAAGCTTGTTCAGATAAATGGACATGCACTTGATTGCTTGTGGCTAATGCTTCTAGTGATGGTTTTAGCTCCTCGTCTGCTGCATGAATCCACTCTTGATAGGCAGCTTGACAATTAGGATCATTAAGAAGAGAGCGGATCGCCGAATCAGCAAAACGCCATAGAACGTCCTTAAAGTCTTCTAACAAAGTAGTCTGGGTTGATTTGGATTGAATATATGCTGTTGTCGGCCTTAACGAAAAGCTTACCTTAGGCAGAGCTTCTGACCACTCATTCCAGCGAAATGATGACAGATTCCATTCTCCGCTTGCTTTAGGCTCGATATCTCCACGCGCGATCAAGGATTTAACTTCAGAAAAAAGACTCATCCAATACTTTAAATCTGGTGAAAGGACAAGGTCTTCTTGCTCATCCCAATGGTCGATGAGCTCCGATTGATCTAGAAGCTCATTAATTGATAATCGAATACCTTCAATAGGAAAAGAGTAAGATTTCATTTGTTCTTGTGCTTGATAAATCGTCATTTGACCTGCAGGAGAAACAAACTCCCTGTTTTTTAACGGTACATCAATAACCGCTTTTTCTGTTTCAACAAACGTCCCATAGAAACTATTTTGATCATGGCGGTAAAGCGCTAATTTGAGTTCAAATGCAGGAACTAAAAAAGGGTATTGAAAACTAACGATTTGATCGAATTTCGATCGATTCAGTTTTTCTGCCCAAAGAAAAAAGTTCCCTTCTAACCATCCGCAATGTACCATGATTTGTTTATTCAATCTTTTTCAACTCCTCAACAAACGCCCGATACGTTCGATACTGCTTCCTCATTTTAGCTATATAATGATAGAATTGTTCATTTTCCTCTAATCTCTCATAAATTTTCTGCAATATCTTAATTGATGAGACCGCTGCTTCATAATGTACACGTGATTTTTTCTCCACCAGCCTGACAATAAATTGATGATGTATCGGCTTTGCGAGCTGTGGATAAGTAAGCTCTATATCTTTAAGCAAATCTTTTTTCTCCTGATGCAGCCTGAGCGGATCATGTTCAAAGATCAAAAAATAAGAGGCGGCTTCGTCAAACATTTTGTACTCCCTTAGTATGCGTAGATAGGTAAGAGTTGTTTCTGTTTGATGCAAGGATTTTTTGAGCTCAGCTAACAATTCGTAGAGTAACGTTTCCTGGTCTTCTTCTGGTACATGGACAAATAGAGACTGAAATCGTGTGAAGCTGGGTGATAATAACCACCTTCTCCAAACCGTTGACATTTCGTTTGCGGATTTATGAAGGGAAGCATTCATCTCATCAGCGATTCCTTGAAGAGAACCGTAACCTCTTTCGACTCTATTAGGAAATAATTGATTAAACCATAACTGAATGGTCTTAAAGCGCTCTCGTTTTTTTAGACAAGTAAAATGTGGTGTAACTTCCTGCTGACTTAGATGCTGTTCTTTGCGTAACAAGGATAATGATTTAGACTCCTTGCCGACTAATAAGAGAATGTAGCTATAGGCAACTAAGGTAGACCTTGCACACTCAGCTTCATGTAAAGTTTCTTGTAAAAAACTCTCTATCGCTTCAAGCTGTCTAGGTAAAGCGAGATCAGCAAGATTTTGTACTAAATATGGCCAAGGGGATTTACTTAACCCGGCATCATATACGAAGTAAAACAGGATACGCTGAATTACCTTGTCAACTGCTTTGAAATCTTCTGTATCTTCCTTTAATAATAGGAGAATGTCGCTCATTAAGGAAGTGAAGTAATGGGAAAAGCGGCGATCATACTCCTCATATGTTTGCAACCTGTTGGCTAAGGAGAAAACACCTTTAATATAAATTAACATTTTCTCTGCTTGCATTAGAAAATGATCTGTCTCCATACTTTTTTGTGTTTGGATAACAATTTGTTCAATTTGACTTTTGGTGAAGTAGCGTGAGGTAATAAGTGATTTATACGTTTTTATGATGTCTTGCTCTAATTCTTGTTCTAAAAGGTTATCTTCTGGAAAGTCTTTGTCAATTGAAAGGTGGTCCAATTACCTTCACCCCGTTTCATTCTAAGTGCATTCTTTTATTGTATCGTTTTCGCTCTAAGAATGAAAGGGGAGAGGCGGTGAGGAGGGGCGTTGTATACTTCTAAAAAATGATTTAGAAATAGATCTAGGAAAAGATCTAAAAAATCAGGGTCAAGGTCATGAGCATGAGGATGCTGCTTAATACAACAATAATTAGATTAGCTCCAAGATAGGCAGCTGTGATAGCTGTTAGTGCCCCTATTAAACTGAATAACACATTTTCATGGGCGGTTAAAATACCAGGAAATATGAGTGCTCCTAAGGCGGCATATGGTACATTTTTTAAGATAGCTTGAAGCCAAGGAGGAATCGGCAGGGAATCCATGAACGTCAATGGGAGCATTCTTGGTATATAGGTTACGATTGCCATTCCAGCTATAATAACAAGCATAGTCATATTCATATTAAGAAACTCCTTTCTTTGGACGTATGTATTCAATGGCTGTTGAAGCGATTAATGTAGCTAAGATAATCGACCAACCACTTGGTATAAATAAAGAAAGGAAACTGTTCAGGGTTGCAGCACTGATTGCAAGCCACACTATTTTTCTTTGCTTTTTAAGGGAAGGGATTAAAAGGGCGATGAACATGGCATAAAGCGCAATCGCCATGCTTTCTTGGAGGGACTGAGGCAGCGCAGACCCCATGAGATAGCCAACTCCTGTATTTAAAACCCAGCTGGCATAGGCCATGACAGCCACACCTATAATAAATCCTGACTTCACCTTTCCTTCCTGCGTCGAGGTAACAGCGAACACCTCATCTGTCAGCCCAAAGGAATAAATGGCTTTAGTAAGAGGGTGGGCATTTTCAACTTTTTCATTGACTGAGGCGCTCATAAGTAAATGACGGATGTTAACAATAAAGGTCGTAAAAATAATTTCAAATGCACCTGTTCCAATCGCTATTAAATTTAGAGCCATATATTGTGCCGCCCCTGCAAAGACGAACATACTCATAGCCATAGATTCAAAAAAGCTTAATCCAGTACCTTTAGCTAATAACCCGAATGTAATCGCAGCAGGTAAATATCCGATCGCGATACTTGTGCCGGCTAAAAGTCCGCGTGAAAATTCAGTTTTTTCTTGAGTGAGTACAGTTGAACTCATATTGATCTCCCCTACTATTAAATGATCATGGTACACTTGTTACAAAAGTTACTCTCAAAATGTATGTTATGTTATATGATTGTATGTTATAAAATACATTTGCACAAGGAGATTTTTGATGGAGAAGGAACAGTTATCGAAATTAATTGGAGTTCGTTTAAAGGCTTTAAGAGTAGAGCAAGGATACAGCCTAGATCATTTAGCGCAAATCACAACTGTTAGTAAACCGATGCTAGGTCAAATCGAAAGAGGTGAATCGAATCCTACGGTAGGGACTTTATGGAAAATTGCTAAAGGGTTGAATGTTTCATTTACATCTTTTCTTGAGGAAGAACAGGACGCAGTGACCGTGGTAAAAAAAGAAGAGATAGAACCACTTACAGGCCATGATGAAGCGTTTAAAGTGTATCCACTGTTTCCAAAACCTCTAAATAAGCCATTTGAATTATTCTCATTCTCATTAGCTAAGGACAGTTCATATGTATCAGAACCTCATCAAAAAGGAGTAGAAGAGTATTTAGTGGTAGAAGAGGGGAATTTAGAGTTAACGGTCGGGAATCAACTTTATCAGTTGAAAAAGGGACAAGCGATTCATTTTAGAGCAGATGATATTCATGCCTATAAAAATACAGATGTAGAAGATGAGTGTATCGTAACGATGCTGATCTACTACCCGCCTAAATAAGTGGATAGGTTAAGCAGATGAAAGGAAGTGAGTGTTATGTGGGAATTGTTATTAGTCATGCTAGAGCGGCTCGGAATCATTGTAACAGTTGCCTTCTTAGTTACTCGCTTTCGTTTTGTCCGTAATATTATTGAAGAAAAAAATGTCTCGTCGATTCAACGCCTTCACTTTATTTTGATGTTCGGTTTGTTTGGCATCATCGGCACTTATACAGGTTTAACCATCAATGCTGAGGAAGGGGTCTACACGAGGTGGACGCTTTCTTTAACTGATGATGAAGCAATTGCCAATGCGAGGGTGATCGGCATTGTTGTTGCTGGACTCTTAGGTGGGTGGAAGGTAGGTATCGGCGCGGGGTTGATTGCCGGTATTCATCGTTACACCCTTGGAGGATTCTCTGCTTTGGCTTGTGCGATCTCTACAGTCTTAGCAGGTTTAATTGCGGGATATTTCTATAAGAAATACCGTAATCATCGGATGGTCTCGTGGAAAAATGCCTTATTAATAGGAATGCTAGCTGAAGCTGTTCAAATGTTGATTATCCTGCTTATTGCAAAGCCTTTCTCGGCTGCTTGGGCGCTGGTCTCAAGCATTGGCGTACCGATGATTATTGCAAATGGAATCGGTACGGCTATTTTCATCTTAATTATTAGAAATGTGATAAACGAAGAAGAAAGAATGGGGAAGCTTCAAGCAGAACGTTCGTTTAAACTGGCTAATCAAACGTTAAAGTATATGCGCAAGGGGCTCAATGAGAGCTCTGCTAAAGCAGCATGTCATATTTTATTTAAAGAGATTAATGTTGCAGCAGTTTCGATCACAAACCACCAAACGGTGCTCGCTTATGTAGGCGAGGAAAATGGGAATGAAAAACAAGAAATTAAAACGAAAGCCACAAAAGAAGTATTAAAAACAGGGGAATGGAAGCTTGCTGATGCAAGGGATATGGAAGGTTTAAATGTACGAGAACCGCATCATTCGGCCATTATTGCCCCGCTGATCCAAAATGAGAAGCCGGTTGGTACGTTAAAGCTGTATTTTAAATCAGAAAAAGAAAGAACACCTACTACGATCGAGCTGGCAAAGGGATTAGCTGAATTATTAAGTCAGCAATTACAGCTGGCTTATGCAGATGATCAGTTAAAACTCGCAAAACAAGCAGAAATTAATGCACTAGAAGCACAAGTCAATCCTCATTTTCTATTTAATGCTCTTAATACGATTGTCTCATTAATAAGAACGGATCCAAACAAGGCAAGAAAGCTGCTTATATCCTTATCTAAGTTTTTTAGACAGAACTTAACTGGAATTCATGCCAAAGAGGCAACGATAAAAGAGGAATTAAACCATGTGAAGGCTTATTTACAGATTGAGCAGGCAAGGTTCAGTGATCGATTGGAGGTTTATTACGAAGTATCAGACTCTCTTATGTATGTTACAGTTCCTCCAATGACCTTGCAGCCTTTAGTAGAAAATGCGATGAAACATGGGTTGAAGGATAAAGTGGGACATTGCACGCTTGTTATCCGTGTGTATCAACATGAGCATTTTGTGTGCATAGATGTTGAAGACAGCGGGGTAGGAATATCTGAACAGAGACAGAAAGAACTCTTTACTCAGCCTGTTCAATCTGAAGTTGGGACAGGAATTGGTTTATACAATATGAAAAGAAGACTTGAAATGATGTATGGAAGCCATTTTGAGATTAAGGTTAAGAGTGAGGTAGAGCAGGGAGCCACGTTTACTTTATGTATAAATCAAGAAAGGGACGAGTCTAATGACTAAAATTAAAACGATGATTATAGATGATGAACCGCACAGCAGGGATGAGCTCAGTCATCTTTTGAGTGAGCATAAAGATATTGAGGTTATTGATCGCTGCACTGATGCTCAATCTGGATTAGTCTCCATAATGAATAAAGAGCCTGACCTCGTTTTTCTTGATATAGACATGCCTAAAATAAATGGTCTGGAGCTCGCTTCCTCTTTAAATAAATTAAAAAAGAAACCGAAAGTGATTTTTGCTACGGCTCATGAACAATATGCAGCAAAAGCATTCCGAGTACAAGCTTTTGACTACTTATTAAAACCGTTCGATGAGGAGGAGCTAAGTGAGGCGTTAAGCAGGTATAGAGACCAAATGGATGATAAAGAGTCTGATGAGCGGAAAATAGAGAGCAGGCTTACCAGGCTTGCTGTAGAGGATAATGAAGAGATCAGCTATATCGACCCGAACACAATTATATACATGGCAAGAGAAGAAAGGGACACGGTCATTAGAACCAGAGAAAAAGAGTACAGGCTGAGGACCCCTTTAAAGGACTTAAAGCAAAAGTTAGCCGGGTATCCATTTGTTCAAACACATAAAAGTTATCTCGTAAACGCCGCAGAGATTGCAGGTCTCATTCCTTGGTTCAATGGAGCTTATCAAATTAAGCTTAAGGGAGTGAAAGAGGAGATTCCTGCAAGCAGAACATATGTGAGGGCATTAAGGGAGCAATTTGAGTTATAAACCATTCGGAAAGTTACAAAGGTAGCGGAGTGAGATGCATTTTACCCTTAAAAATATACCTCTCACTCACAATATTCGACATTTTAAACCGCTTACATGCTCTGTAGGGATACAAGCTGATACAATAGCTTCAAGAAAACCTAAAGAGGTGAGCAGAAATGATAACGTTTGCAATATCGATTATTCTTCTAATTATAGGTTATTTCACATATGGCAAGTTTGTGGAGCGGATCTTTGGAGTGAAGCCTGATCGCCCTACACCAGCTTACTCAGAGCAGGACGGTGTGGACTATGTTCCAATGGGTACAAAACGTAATTCTCTTATTCAGCTTTTGAATATCGCTGGAGTAGGTCCAATCTTTGGTCCTATTATGGGAGCGTTGTATGGACCGGTAGCTTTTTTATGGATTGTACTAGGAGCGATTTTTGCCGGGGCTGTACATGATTATTTAACGGGGATGATTTCGATTCGTAATAAAGGAGCTCACTTACCTGAGCTTGCTGGTAAATTCTTAGGGAAAGCAATGAAACATATTGTAAACGCCTTCTCGGTGTTATTATTATTGCTTGTTGGAACGGTATTTGTTAGTGCTCCAGCTTCATTAATTGATAATATCACACCAGGATGGGTCACTTTAGGGATGATTGTAGCTGCCATTTTTGTTTACTATATTATTGCGACGATGCTTCCAATTGATAAAGTTATTGGACGTGTTTATCCGATCTTAGGAGCGTTACTATTAATTAGTGCTTTAGGTATTGGGGGAAGCTTGATCGTAACAGGGGCACCGATTCCTGAATTAACATTAACAAACATGCACCCTGAGGGCTTAATGATTTTTCCTTTATTGTTCTTAACGATTTCATGTGGAGCTTTATCTGGTTTCCATGCGACTCAGTCACCTATTATCTCACGTACCACGATGCGTGAGAAAAACGGCCGCAGCATTTTTTATGGGATGATGATTACAGAAGCCATCATTGCAATGATTTGGGCAGCTGCTGCAATGAGTTTGTTCCATGGCACAGATTTAAGTGCTCTTCTAGCAGCAGGAGGTCCTGGTGCAGTGGTAACTGAAATCTCTATTACGATGCTTGGGGCAATCGGAGGAACACTTGCTATCATTGGTGTTATTGTTCTTCCTATCACTTCAGGTGATACAGCTTTCCGAAGTGCACGTATGATTATTGCAGATTACTTTAAAATCGGACAAAAGAAAGTGATGAACCGTTTTTATATCGCTATTCCGATGTTTGCGATCTCTATGTATTTAACAACCATTAACTTTGATATTTTATGGCGTTACTTCTCTTGGGCCAATCAGTCAACGGCAATGATTGCTCTGTGGGTTGGTGCAATGTACCTTATTTTAGCTCGTAAGTTACATTGGATTGCAAGTATTCCTGCAGCGTTTATGACGATGGTCACGTTCACGTATATTGCCAATGCACAAATTGGATTCGGATTATCAATTGAGGTTTCTTATATGGTTGCGGCGGCAGGCACAGCTGTTGTTATAACCTTATTCACTATGGCAGCAAAAAAGCGTCTTGGAATGAATATTGAAATTGATGAGCCAGCCGAGGAGAAAAGAGCAGTAGCATAATATCTTAAGCAGATGTTCAAATTAGGTCCTGATAGGTCCAGGTAGGTCCCGAAAAAATGCAAGCACCATGTTGAGATGTGCTTGCTTTTTTCGCTGTCAAAAACAGCGGATAAAGTTGTCAGGCTTTGTCAAAGCGGCTTAGTAAGAGTCTAGAGCAGCTGTTCTACTTGTTCACGTCTTTGCAAAAGTTTCTTTAGTCTTCTTTTATGCGATTCAATTTGCGATTCGTCAGCATCGAGCAGGGCTTCATGCAGTTCCATTAGGACATAATCAATCTCTAAGTTCATCATATTATAAATAGTTTTGGGCTCTAGGGATTTACCATCATCTTTGTATTGAATCATAGATCCATTTCTGTTCATCATCACTTTTTCACTCCCATCAATTTCTATCATAGATTCAATGTCACCGGCTTGATACGACGTAATGTAGAGAGGACCATCTGTAACACGTTTGACAATTGCATTTCCGCGTTCGCGTTGAAGTAATTTTTCAAGGGCACTCGCAAGGACGTCATCATAAATGTGAAGACACTCAGCGGATAGGGTTAGAAATTCAGTGTTACGTATGAAGGGAAGTTCGTGAACGGAGTCCTCAAGTTCGATCATTAAATAAATCGTCTTAGAGTCGTATCGCCAAAACAGCGAATAATGGTGACTCATCATTCTTTTGATAAATTGATGGAGTGCTGGTTTAGTTAGTTCAATGTATACATCTGAAAATTCAACATCAACAAACGCTTCTCTCATTATCGTCCACACTCCTTTGCGGGCTTACGATAACCAATTTGTAAGGTTGCTACATCATATGTTTAATAGTCAGAAAAAAGAAGCAATTCGCCTAGTTTCTCAAATAAATGGGCATGGGCACAGAAACAAAAAAAACTGATGGGAGTGTATCCCATCAGTTTAAAATCTAAATCCATATCGTTTAGAGACAATATCATAAAAGCCTAATGAATTATAAAGGGCTTTGGTAGCTTCGTTATTAATTCCTGTTTCTAGCTCAATCCCTTTTATATTCTCATTTTCAGCCCAGTAAATAATCTTTAAAAGCAGTTTTTTTGCGATTCCTTGATTACGATGTTCCTTATGAACATAAAGGTCATTCAGCCAAATATAGTGGCCGCCCTTATCCATACTGATTCCCACATTGAAAAATGCCGCTCCCACCAGTGTATCATCCTTTTCAGCCACAAAAATATGAGCCTTAGACCCTTCTTGTAACGTTAAATGAATGGAAGATAGAAGCTGCTTATACGGGTCTTCAGCCCACATAGAATCTACTTGACCCATTAAAAGGTCCGCTATTCTGTGCTGCGTTTCACTATCTGCACTCTTGGGTATTTCATAAACCTTAACCATGTTTTGCTCCCCCTGCACAATTATACGTGTTTGACCATATACATTATCCATTATAGCGTAACATAAAAGAGGGTAGGAGAATAGTAGATACCTAGCTGGTTGATTGTGTTAAATGAAAAACGGCCATTCAAAGTTTAAACCTTTGAATGGCCTTCATTCATAAAGCGGTCTGTTTTTGTTATTCAAACTGCCCCATAGACGTAATGTTTTGCAGTTGAGTTTGCATGTGGCCAAGCTGCTCTTGTTCTGCCATTGAGGAATTATGAAACGCGGAATTCAGTGCATTTTTAGCACGTTGAATTTCTTTTTGAACAGCTTCCCTTTGAATATCTGTTTCAGCTGCAAGAGCTAATAACTCCGCACGTGCAACCGCTTCGCGAGCTTCTTGATACAGCATATTTCCCATTACTGCTCACCTCGCTGATTACGCTGGTTGGATTGTTCTCTTTGCTTCATACTTGGTAAACCTTCTGTTTCATTTGCAGGCTGTACCGCATCCTTACCTTGCTGGATTGCACGCTTTGATCTAGAATGTTTGCTCATGTTCATCTCTCCTTTGGACAATGGGATTCACTAATAAGTTGTCCAAACGTAATGGTGAACATGCAGTGGTTTTAGAGATTTAGTGCTTCTTCTAAATATAAGGCAATGCCATCTTCTTCATTTGACTTAGTTGTCGCATTTGCCAGGTTTTTTAACGCATCAATCCCATTTTCCATAGCGACTCCTTGACCTGCAAATTCAATCATCTCAAAGTCATTATCTTCATCACCAAAGGCAATAATTCGATCACGTGGAATACCGTAAAAGTCAGAAACTTTCTTCAGGCCGACCGCTTTGTTCATACCAGCCTTAACAATCTCAATTACATTCCAAGGTGCTCCCCATGTTCGTTGATCAATCACTTCTGCATGCGCATCTTTAATTAAATCACGCAATTGTTTTTCATTTTGTTCATTTGGGTGGATAAGAATAGCTGTAGGATCATCCCGCAAGATATGAAGTAAATTACCATGATCAACAGGACTTGACCCTGCTGTAAACGTATCAACAAAAACTTTATCAAAGTAACGAAGATAAAAGTCATCAATTACTTCTACCATGATATTGCTGACATCAAATGCTTCGCATGTTTCAATTACTGTCTTAGCCGTGTTTAGGTCAAGAGGTGAATGATAGGTGCCAAAGCTTGAATCTTTCGGATGATGCGTAAAAGCGCCGTTAAAGTTAACAATGGCTGTATCTAGCTGCAGTTCATGATAATACTGCATGCTCGCACGGTAAGGGCGTCCGGTTGAAATGACTACGATATGCCCTGCATCTCTTGCTTTGTTTATCACTTCCTTCGACCGGGAAGAAATCGTTTTTTGATCAGTAAGCAGTGTTCCGTCAAGGTCTAGGGCAATTAGATGTTGATTAGACATAGTTATCTCTCCTTTTATCTCTCACTAAATTAGGTAACAAAATGTCCTTATTCCTCCAAAAAATCTCGTTGCATTATATGATATAGTATTGATGTATACAGTACATGCTGTATGAATTACATTACTCTCCATAAAGGAGGAAGCGCATAATGGAGACATTATTTACTAACTTTGGGGCGCGTGCATTATGGACTCCAGAGTTAATTGTTGTACTTTTAATAGTTGGTGCGATTTATTTTTATATTGTAACCAAAGGGCGTGTCCGTTTTAAGGATGCAGACGTTGTTCCTTTGAGAAAGAAAATATACTTTTCCCTTGGGTTGATTGCTTTATATGTTGGATGGGGAAGTCCACTGTATGTAGCTGGGCATATTATGATTACTTTCCATATGACGCAAATGGTTTTTGCCTATTTTGTAGCTGTACCTCTAATGCTGCTTGGCACGCCTCAATGGGTGTTTACAGCTCTTATTAATAAATTTAAGCACACAGCTCTAGGGCCGGTCTTTAAAATCATATGGAGCCCAATCATGGCTTTATTCTTATTTAACGGACTTTTTTCATTGTATCATGTCCCATTTATGTTTGACACGTTGATGCAGTCAGAGATCCTGCATAGTTTGTATCAGCAAGTTCTATTTATTGCAGCAACGTTAATGTGGTGGCATATGTTAGCACCGGTTCCTTCTACATCACAGTTATCAGACCTAAGAAGAATTGGTTATATTTTTGCAAATGGTATTCTCATTACACCAGCGTGTGCATTAATTATTTTTGCCCCAGAACCGCTGTATCAAACCTATACAGACCCCAGCGTCTGGGCTTCTGTGATGGCTTATTGTCTGCCGGCCGGTGCAGATGTGCCGATGTCGGTGTTTAGCGGGCCGAACTCATTTGCCTTTTTAGAAACGAGAATGGACCAGCAGCTTGCAGGGGTTCTAATGAAGATCATGCAAGAAATTACGTATGGCTTTACGATTGGGTACGTATTTAAGCAATGGCTGAAAAAAGAGAAACAGCAGGACGGGGCATTAACAATCAGTGATATTCCCGTTCCAAAATCATAATGTGAAAGAGGATAAAAAATGAAGAAATGGATCGTCGTTTTAATAAGCATGTTCTTTTTATCTGGCTGCGGCTGGATTTATGGTATGGGAGGAAACTCCGAATTTGATATTTCAGGCGGTAATTTAGAAATGCCTGAATTTGAATTTACAAATCAAGATGGAGAACCGTTTGGTAAAAGTGATCTTGAAGGTGACTACTGGCTTGCTACGATGATTTTTACCCAATGTCCTTCTG
Organism: Alkalihalophilus pseudofirmus OF4; assembly: GCF_000005825.2. Taxonomy (GTDB): domain Bacteria; phylum Bacillota; class Bacilli; order Bacillales; family Bacillaceae_D; genus Alkalihalophilus; species Alkalihalophilus pseudofirmus. The sequence goes on along the minus strand of NC_013791.2, from coordinate 2,697,486 downwards.
TTTGTCCGACAATGACTCCTAATATGCAGCGCCTTCAAGATGTGATGATTGCAGAAGGGAAAGAAATGAAATTCATTTCATTTACAGTAGATCCCAAACAAGATACACCAGAGGTTCTTCATAAGTACGGAACGAATGTCGGGGCCGATTTTAACTATTGGAATTTTTTAACTGGCTATTCGCAAGAGGAAATAGGTGACCTTTCAAAGGAAGCGTTCGCTGCGATTGTACAAGATGTAGAAGATAGTGATGAGATTATGCATAGTACAAGCTTTTACTTAGTAGACCCAGAAGGCAATGTAATTAGAAAATATGATGGACTGCAAAGCGACCAAACTGAAATTGTAAAAGATTTAAAGGCGACGGTTAACTAAAACGGTTAAGTAAGACGGTTAACTAAATAAAGTGTTTGGCAAACAGATTAGTTGACTCATCAAAGCCTTTTTCATAAGCTTCTACTAGTGAGTAACTCAAATTGATTGTAAGTGGAGGTGAAAAAATGAAAAACTGGATAAAACGCCGTTCGCTTTTATTACTTATTGTGGCTGCGATTGCCCTTATGCTGCAAGCTTGCGGTACAGAGGAAGACGGAGAGCCAAGCGGTGAACTTTCTCTTATTAATGAGGATAATCAAGAAGTTTCTCTAACTAATAAAGATCGTGCTACTGTGCTATTTCACTTCACTGAAGTTGGCTGAGGACTCTGTCAGCAGCAACTAGTTCAGTTGCAGGAGAATATTCATTTATTGGATGATATGGATGCAGATCTATATGCTATTAGCGTAGACAGCCCTGATAATCATAACCGATTAAAAGAAGCTGGTGCTTTTACGTACTCGTTTTTAACAGACCAATCATTTGAAGTGCTTGAAGAAGTCAACATGAAAAATGATGAAATGTCTTATCGCGGGGTAAGTATCCTAGATGAAAATGGTGCTTATGTTTATCATGAAATCAATGATTTATGGGGCGAACAAATTGAAGAAACAGCTGAACGTATTCACGAACAGCTGGAAGAATTAAATAATTAACAGAGAAGCGCGGTTAGATGCCGCGTTTTTTTGTTGTCTAAAGAAGAAAATTTAGATAAATGAAAAATAAAATAAAAATACAGTTGAATTTATTTTTATTCATACTTATAATGGGAAACAAGATAAATGCGAGACGCGGAAATGGAGAGTTGAATTGTGAAGGTTGGAATTATTGGTGCTACAGGTTATGGTGGAGCCGATCTGCTGCGCCTGTTATGGCAGCATCCCGAGGCAGAAGAAATCATCACGTATACATCTTCAAAACAGGATTTGCATATTCATGAATCTTATCCTCATTTAACAGCAATGTATGAACAAAAATTAGAAGAACTTGATGCACAAAAGGTCGCAAGTGAAGTAGATATTGTTTTTCTAGCTACTCCTCCTGGGGTATCAAGTGAATTGACTGCATTATTAGCTCAACACGGCGCTCAAGTCATCGACTTGTCAGGAGACTTGCGATTAGAAGATCCTGATACTTACACCGCTTGGTATAAGCGCCCATCTGCATCTAGTAATCTCTTAAATCAAGCGGTATACGGACTATCGGAATGGAATCAGGCCGAGATAAAAGAAGCTGATATCATTGCTAACCCAGGCTGTTACCCTACTGCGATTTTATTAGGGCTTGCTCCGCTTATTAAAGAAGGGTTGATCGATCCAAATTCAATTATTATTGATGCGAAGTCAGGGACATCTGGTGCTGGCCGTACGCCAAGCCTAATGACCCATTTTAGTGAGATGAATGAGAATTTTAAAGCTTATCAAGTGAATACCCACAAGCATATTCCTGAAATCGAGCAAGTATTGAAGTCTTGGAATGACAAGGCAGGCGCTATTACATTCCAGCCTCATCTTGTTCCGATGGTTAGAGGAATTATGGCAACGATGTATGGAGTCTCCATCAAACCTACTTCAGAAGCAGCGCTCAGAGGATTATACGAAGAAACGTATAATGAGAGCCGTTTTGTTCGAATAAGGCCAGCTGGCTCATACCCAGCAACAAAAGAAGTATATGGAAGCAACTTTTGCGATATCGGGATCGGTTATGACGAACGAACAAATAGAATAACAGTCATTTCCGTGATTGATAATGTGGTAAAAGGAGCTTCAGGGCAAGCGATTCAAAACTGGAACATTATGAACGGATGGGATGAAGCAACAGGTCTTAATGTGGTGCCAACCTATCCATAAAGGGGTGGATGAAGTGAGTGTACTAAGTAAAGAGGTTCACATATCAAAAATAGATGAAGGCGGTATTACAACGCCAAAAGGCTTTAGTGCTGTTGGAGTTCACACTGGGGTTAAACGAAAAAGAAATGACCTGGGTGCGATTTTCAGCGACGTTCCTTGCAGTGCAGCTGCTGTATATACATTGAATAAAATGCAGGCAGCACCGTTAAAAGTAACGCAAGAAAGTATTCAAAAAGAGGGTAAAATCCAAGCACTTGTTGTAAACAGTGGAAATGCAAATGCTTGTACAGGTCAGAAAGGCTTAGAGGATGCTTATAAAATGCGTCAATTATCCGCTGTACACTTTGGGATTGAAGATCATCTAGTAGCTGTCACTTCAACTGGTGTCATCGGTGAATTTTTACAGATGGATAAAATTGAAAAGGGTATTACCCAGCTTGTACCAAGTTCAACAAAAGAAGCAGCTTATGCGTTTAATCAAGCCATTTTAACGACGGATACGATTCAGAAACATACATGTTATCAAACATCGATTGATGGGGAGTGTATATCAATCGGGGGGGTAGCTAAAGGCTCTGGGATGATTCACCCTAATATGGCCACGATGCTGTCCTTTATTACGACTGATGCCAATATTGAACCTGATATCGTGCAATCAGCGTTGTCCTCCATTACGAATAAGACCTTTAACCGCATCACTGTCGACGGTGACACGTCAACAAATGATATGGTCGTAGTAATGGCTTCGGGCCTCGCAAACAATCAGCCGCTCACTCCAAGCCACCCGGATTGGGATGCTTTCTATCAAGCATTAGAAGCAGCATGTGAGGATTTATCAAAATTGATTGCCCGTGACGGTGAAGGGGCGTCTAAATTAATTGAAGTTCAAGTAAATGGGGCTAAAAATGATGAGGAAGCTGGGAAAATTGCCAAACAAATTGTCGGCTCTGACTTAGTGAAATCAGCGGTGTACGGAACAGATGCCAATTGGGGACGAATTATTTGCGCGATCGGTTACAGTGAATGCGACATTAATCCAGATACCATTGATATCGGAATTGGCCCGATTAAAACGTTGGAGTCAAGCAGTCCATTAGCTTTTTCTGAAGAAGAAGCGACAGCTTATATGAAGGAGAACGATACAGTCATTATTTCAGTAGACCTTCATGTCGGAGAAGGGTTCGGCAAAGCTTGGGGCTGTGATTTAACCTATGAATACGTCAGAATTAATGCCGGCTACCGGACATAAGGAGGAAGCTGTTATGAAAGATCTTATCGTCATTAAATGCGGCGGAAGTACACTTGATCAGTTAACCCCATCATTTTTTAACACAATTACCGATTTAGTGAAAAGCGGTAAGAAAGTGATCATCGTTCATGGCGGAGGGCCCCATATCAATCAAACTCTGAATCAATTAAACATCGAATCTACGTTTGTAAATGGGTTAAGAAAGACTACCCTCGATGTTTTGCAGGCAGTTGAGATGGTTCTATGCGGCAAGGTAAATAAGGCGCTGGTAACCAAAGTTCAACTAGCTGATACATTAGCTGTCGGGTTATCAGGCTTAGACGGCGGACTGATGAAAGTTGAAGCAGTGGATGAGGAGAAATTAGGCTTTGTAGGAGAACCGGTACAAATTAATACGGACCTTATTTATCAATTACTCGACCAACATCTCGTTCCTGTAATAGCTCCAATTGGAATGAATGAAGAAGGTCATCACTATAATGTAAATGCAGATAGTGCAGCGGCGGCGATTGCTAGAGCTACTCAAGCAGAAGAGCTAGTATTTGTAACAGATGTGGACGGCATTTTAAAAGATGGTGATTTGATAGAATCTGCAACCTGTGAAGAAGTTGATCAATTGATTGAAGATGGTACGGTATATGGCGGGATGATTCCTAAAGTAAAAGCCGCTATGAAAAGCTTAACGGGGAATGTGCAATCAGTAACAATCATGAACGGGAAATCAGATCAATCATTATTTAATGGAGATCTAATAGGAACAAAAATTTCAAAATCACTAAGCAATCAGCCGGTGATGTAGAGGAGAGATAAAAATGAGTGCTTTATTTCCTACATATGCTAGATGGCAGTTAGAACCAGTAAGTGGAGAGGGAGCTTTATTAGTCGATAGCTCTGGTGTGACTTATCTCGATTTTGTAGCTGGTATTGCTGTTTGTAATCTAGGTCACTGTCATCCAAAAGTTAATCAAGCAGTGAAAGAACAAGTCGAGAGTTTATGGCATGTGTCCAATCTATTTCAAATTAAACAACAAGAACAGGCTGCAAAAACACTGACGGATTACAGCGTTTTAGATAAAGTATTCTTTTGTAACAGTGGGGCAGAAGCGAATGAAGCGGCGATCAAGCTCGCTAGGAAAGCAACGGGCAAACATAAAATTCTTAGCTTTCATCAGTCGTTTCATGGCCGTACAATAGGAAGCATGTCAGCTACAGGCCAATCAAAAGTTCATGAAGGCTATGGACCGCTTCTATCTGAATTTGAGTATCTTCCTTACAATGATGAGAATGCCCTAAGCGATGCCGTTGATTCTGAAGTGGCTGCGATTATGGTTGAAGTCATCCAAGGGGAAGGCGGGGTTACTCCAATGACTCAAGCTTTTGCTGATAAGTTAAAAGAAGTGACTGAATTGCACGGATGCTTGCTTATTATCGATGAAGTTCAAACCGGAATCGGCAGAACAGGCACATTGTTTGCTTACGAACAATACGGCTTATCACCAGATATCATTACTGCTGCAAAAGGACTCGGAAATGGGTTTCCTGTTGGTGCAATGCTAGGCAAAGAACATTTAACGCCTTACTTCCAAGCGGGCAGTCATGGTTCAACATTTGGCGGGAATCCTCTAGCGATGGCAGCAGTGAATGCGGTATTAAAGGAAGTAGTGACAGAGAACTTATTAGAAGATGTCAAGAAAAAAGGAAAATGGGTCATCAATGAGCTAATCGATTTCAGCAAGAAAATGGATGAGATCGTTGAGGTACGCGGAAAAGGGCTGATGATCGGGATTGAATGCAAGCATGAAGCAGCGCCATTAGTTGCTGCATTAAGAGAGCAAAAGCTTCTCGTATTGCAAGCTGGACCGAATGTTTTGCGTCTTTTACCGCCATTAGTTGTAACAAATGAGCAATTAGAACAAGCTGTAGAAGCAGTAAAAAATGTGTTTAAATCAAGTACACTTTTGACTCAATAGGTAAGCTGCGTAATGCTCTTTTTTTAGAAAAAGAATGTATAAAAATACTATATAAAGAATATTCATTCGATGGATGTGGAGGGATTAGTTGATGAAAGGCTACATTGTACTTGAAACCGGGGAAATTTTTGAAGGAGAGCTTACAAGAGATCAAAAGCATGTACATGGAGAAATCGTCTTTTTTACAGGGATGACGGGGTATCAGGAAGTGATGACTGATCCGTCATTTAAAGGGCAAATGGTCGTGTTTACGTATCCGTTAATAGGAAATTATGGTGTGAATGCTGTGGATAATGAAAGCAGAAGCTCTCAGGCAGCTGCCCTCATTGTTCACAAGCTTAGTGATGAGGGGTATCACTATGATTCCAAAGATAACCTTACCACAAGCTGCGCCAAAGCAGGAATCCCGCTCTTAACGGGGGTGGACACACGGGCGATTGTAAAACGTATTCGTGAAAAAGGTGATATGAGGGCGATCTTAACAACTGACTTAAAAGAGGTTGATTTCGAATTAATCCCTAATTTAGCTGATCAAGATGTCGTTGCGGACGTATCTGTCACCAAACCAAGGCAGCTAGGAAGCGGTGATACCCATATTGTTGTGATGGATTATGGGTATAAAAAATCAATTATTGATCACCTTCTTGATCTTGATTGTAAAGTGACGATTATGCCTTTTCACTCAACGTTTGAAGAGGTGGAAGCACTTAAGCCTGATGGAGTAATGTTATCTAACGGGCCTGGTAATCCAAAACGTTTAGTCCATTTGCTGCCTTCTATAAAAAAGCTGGCTATGACATTTCCTACCATGGGAATCTGCTTAGGCCATCAGCTGCTTGCGCTGGCATTTGGTGCTGACACAGAGAAGCTGCGTTTTGGTCATCGGGGAGCAAATCAGCCGGTGATTGACTGCATGACAAATAAAGTGTACATGACATCGCAAAATCATAGCTACGTAGTAAAGGAAGATTCCTTAATTCAGACAGGTTTCAGTCCGAAATTCATGAATATAAATGATTCATCAATTGAAGGGTTAATCCATAATGAATGGGCCGTTATGACCCTTCAATTTCATCCAGAGGCTCATCCGGGCCCAAGTGATAGTGCTCATTATTTCAATGATTTTATGCAGATGGTTCATAAGAAAGGGAGAGAGAAGACGTATGCCTAAACAAGAACAGATACAATCTGTGCTCGTTATTGGTTCTGGTCCAATTGTGATCGGCCAGGCAGCAGAGTTTGATTATGCAGGTACACAAGCATGCCTTGCATTAAAAGAAGAAGGAATAAAAGTAATCCTAGTTAATAATAATCCAGCAACAGTTATGACTGATGAAGCGTGTGCAGATGTCGTCTATTTTGAGCCGTTGACGGTTGAAAGTATTAAAAAGATTATACAAAAAGAAAAGCCTGATGGGATTTTAGCCACACTAGGAGGTCAAACGGGGCTGAATTTAGCTTTAGCTCTTCATGATAAAGGGATCTTAGAAGAGCTAGACGTTGAATTACTTGGAACTCCAATTGAATCGATCAAAAAAGGAGAAGACCGAGAAGAGTTTCGTGCATTAATGCATGAATTAAACGAACCAGTCCCAGAAAGTGACATTGTAACGACTGTTGATGGCGCGCTTCAATTCGCCGAAAGCGTAGGCTACCCAATTATTGTAAGACCAGCCTATACCCTTGGGGGAGCAGGAGGCGGAATTGCAGAAAACGAGGCTGAACTTCTGCGCATTATTAAAGGAGGGCTCGCTCTTAGCCCGATTAATCAATGCTTAGTAGAGAAAAGCATTGCTGGCTTTAAAGAAATTGAATATGAAGTCATGCGAGATGAAAATGATACGTGCATTACAATCTGTAATATGGAAAATATCGATCCTGTTGGGATTCACACGGGTGACTCAATGGTAGTGGCACCCTCACAGACCTTAACGGATGTTGAATATCAAATGCTGCGTTCTGTATCTGTGAAAATCATTCGTGCGCTTGGGATTGTCGGAGGATGTAACATTCAATTTGCCCTCGATCCGTATAGTAAAAGATACTACTTAATTGAAGTGAACCCTCGTGTCAGCCGTTCGTCTGCTTTGGCTTCTAAGGCAACCGGTTATCCGATTGCAAGAATGGCAGCGAAGTTAAGCATTGGTTATCAGCTGCATGAACTAATCAACCCAGTAACTGGACATACGTATGCAAGTTTTGAACCCGCTCTCGATTATGTAGTTGTCAAGTTTCCGCGCTGGCCGTTTGATAAGCTGACTCAAGCAGAGCGCCAGCTTGGTACGCAGATGAAGGCCACGGGTGAAGTTATGGCAATCGAGAGAAACCTTGAAGCGGGTATTCAAAAAGCTGTTAGGTCGCTTGAAATTAAAGTAGAAGGGCTTAGTTTGCCAAGCTTGAAATCTTTGAATGATCAAGAGTTATGGCAAATAGTTAAGAAAGCCGACGATCGCCGCTTTTTTGCCATTATGGACTTACTTAGAAAAGGGATTACAGTCGAAGAAATTCATCATGAAACACAAATTAACCACTTCTTCTTACGGGCTTTTCTCCATCTCGTGGATATAGAAAAAGACATTTCAAAACAAACGCTCGAAGCTGTAACAAAGGAGAAGATGCATGTTTATAAAGTGAATGGATTCCAAGATCAGTGGCTCGCAAAACAATGGGGAGTATCTGAGCTTGCTATTCGTCAAAAAAGAAAAGGGTTGGGCGTCACTCCTGCTTATAAAATGGTTGATACATGTGCTGGAGAATTTACGGCTTCTACCTCTTATTATTACTCTAGCTGGAGCGGTGAAGGAGACGTAGAGGTCACACAGGATAAAAAGAAAATCATCATTCTTGGTTCTGGACCTATCCGTATTGGTCAAGGGATTGAATTTGATTATTGTTCGGTTCACGGGGCAAAAAGTCTGCATCAATTAGGGTATGAAGCGATTATTATTAATAATAATCCAGAGACTGTCAGCACCGATTATGCCACAGCTGACCGCTTATATTTTGAGCCGCTTACAGTAGAAGATGTGCTCAATATAATTGACATCGAAGAGCCTGAAGGAGTGGTAGTCGGGCTTGGAGGGCAGACCGCGATCTCATTAGTTGAAGGTTTAGAAGAAGCGGGTATTCACATTTATGGGACGAAAACAGAAACGATTGATCAACTTGAAGACAGAGGGAAATTTTATGAGTTTATGAATCAGGTAAATGTCCCTCACATTCCTGGCGTGACGGCAGAGCACAAAGCAGATGCGATTGAGAAAGCAAGCGAGATTGGATACCCTGTTTTAGTTAGACCGTCGTATGTTATTGGCGGTCAGGGCATGATGATTGCTACGTCAAAACAAGAGCTAAAAGAGGTTCTAGACTCAAAACAATATGATCTAACTTACCCGCTGTTAATTGATGCGTATTATCCTGGAGTGGAGCTAGAGGTAGACGTTTTAACAGACGGAAACGATATCTATATTGCAGGCTTATTTGAACAAATCGAAAAAGCAGGAGTGCACTCAGGTGATAGTATAGCTGTCACACCATCTTATTCTGTGTCTGATGAAGTCAAAGAATTAATCTTAACTTACACGAGTAAGATGGCAAAAGGAATGGACCTTAGAGGCATATTTAATGTTCAGTTTGTTTTGTTTGAGGAAAGTCTTTATGTGATCGAGATTAATCCGAGAGCATCAAGAACGGTTCCTATTTTAAGCAAAATCAATGGTGAAAATTTAATTGAATATACAATTCATCTCTTATTAGGTAAATCCTTAGCTGAGGTTACCTCACATAATGGTTATGGAGAGATTCCAGGCTTTTATACAGTAAAAGCACCGGTGTTTTCTTATCAAAAGCTCTCAGGAGTTGACCCTATTCTTGAAGCCGAAATGAAGTCAACCGGTGAATTAATCAGCATTAGTTCAGATTTAAATGAGGCATTTAAGAAGACATTTGAAGCATTGGATATGGGAAATTCAGTATCGAACACAGTAAACCGTTCTGTTTTTATTGAGATCGATGAGATGTATAGCAGTGAGCTTGACCGCTACAAGCAACAATTAGCAGCAGAAGGGTTCACGATCGAAGAAGAGGGATTTAGTGAATGGATACAATCTGACGGGGCAGCTCTTCTAATCAGCCTGCCTAAGCCAGGATTTAAAACAGGAATGGATAAACGAATCGAAGCATTGAAGCAGCGTGTAAATGTAATAACAGAATTAACGACGTTAGAAGCGCTTTTAAAAGGAAATAAACCTTGTTGCGATCATTTACTGTCGATTCAAGAATGGAGAATGAGAACGAAGGAATTAGTATAATAATCATGTGAAGGTGTGTTGGATGTGAGCAACCAAACAATAGAGAGCAAGACATCAATCAAAGGAAGAGATTTTCTTACGTTATTGGATTATACTCCAGAAGAAGTCAATCAGTTACTAAAAACAGCTATGCTGCTTAAAGCTGAGGCGAAAGAAAAATCGATTCAGCCATTACTTAACGGTAAATCGTTAGGAATGATCTTTGAGAATTCTTCTACAAGAACAAGGGTATCATTTGAAGTAGGAATGACTCAATTAGGGGGGCATGCGTTGTTTTTGAGCCCAAAAGATCTTCAGATTGGCCGTGGTGAACCGATCATGGATACAGCTAAAGTTTTGTCACGCTATGTAGATGCGATCATGATTCGCACAAACTCCCATGAAATGGTCGAAGAACTAGCAGCTCATGCAGATGTTCCGGTAATCAATGCGCTGACTGATGCGTTTCATCCATGCCAGGCGCTTGCAGATCTTTTAACTATTAAAGAGCATAAACCAAATCAAGGGAAAATAAAGATGGCCTATGTTGGAGACGGGAATAATGTGGCCCATTCTCTTTTGGCAGCCGGTGCAAAAGCGGGGATGGATGTAGCTATTGCAACGCCTGAAGGATATGAGGTCAATCAAGACATTTTTAATCAAGCTGTTGAAGCAGCTAAAGAAACTGGAGCCATCTTATCACAGTCCAATGACCCTGCTTATGCTGTTAATGATGCTGATGTGATTTACACAGATGTATGGGCGAGCATGGGGTATGAAGCTGAGCAAGCGGCAAGAATGGAAGTATTTACTCCTTTTCAAGTGAACGAGGCGTTAGCAGCTTATGCAAAACCAGATTATTTATTTCTTCATTGTCTGCCGGCGCATCGCGGTGAAGAAGTGACTAGTGAAGTAATTGATGGCGGGAATTCTGTTATTTATGATCAGGCAGAAAATAGACTGCATGCTCAAAAAGCAATTTTAGCCTCCCTGCTTTCATAAAATATTGTTCTAGGCTCATGATTCTTCTCAATATGGAAATTCTAAACCTAAAGGAGGGATCATGATGGGGCAGAATAGACAATTTGATCACGGTCAAAAAGCACCGAATAACGGGATTTATGTTGAAATTGGTGAAACAGGGAGTATGGTACAGAACCCTAAATCCGTAAAGCTTAAAGCGGGAGACACATTCCCGGAAAATTCAAACCATAACCGCAAATGGACTCAAAAAAGGAAACCATTAGAAAAAGTTACAAAAAGCAGCAAGCATGATGTGAATTCGTGCTTGCTGCTTTTTTTGAAAAAGAATATCCTCATTTGACTCATTCCGTTTTTCCTAACATATGCATAGGGTAATAAGTAATGAACACTTATTTAAAAGTGTTTAGATCATATGATTAGGGAGGGGAGAGGCGAAAAATGTCAGTAGATGAGACATTCTTTAAAATTGAAAATCAGTGGAACCTCCTCTTTTTTCCTCGGCAGCCCAATGGGTTTGCTGTATTTATAATAGGAGATCACCCAAAGAGCGTTGAAGAATCATCAAGTATATGGCACCAACATCCTGAGAGGTTCCTTTTTATACAGGCTTTAATAAAAAAAGGCTATACCATCTTTACTTCCGAGCTATTTGGTAGGCATTGGGGGAGCAAGCGCGCTGTGGATTACAGTGAACAGTTATACCATCTTGTATATAAAAGGGCTTTATTAAATAAGAAAATTCACCTTATTGCAGAGGGAAGCGGAGCCTTAGTCTCACAATCCATTATTAAAAGAAGGCCTGAATTAATAAGGTCTGTATTATATATTAATCCTTGTCTTGATCTTCTTGCTTTTGCTAAACAAGAAGAACATAATAAATTATATTATAAACGATTTATTAGGGAATTTGCACAAGCACATAGTATGGAAGAAGACGCGGCAGCTCTTTCCTTATCTCTAGATCAAAATGAATTTAATAGAACAACTCAATATCCGCCTATCCATATTATTCATGATGTCCTGCACAAGCGTTTTCCTTTTGATCAACATAGCAGGCCCTTCACTCTAGAAGCTCAAGATAAAGAAATGCAGGTAACCCTTAGCTTACATGGGGGAGGGAAGACCTTTTCATCTTATATAGACCCTGCTTGTCGATTTTTTAAGAAGCATGAAACCAACTTGTAGCGGGGATAAATCGGATAAGGAGGGGTTGGATGAAAAAAGTATGTGTAACGGGAGCATTAGGGTTTGCTGGTTTTCATCTCTGTAATGAATTATTAGAACAAGGAATTGAAGTCATCGGCATAGATGAACATGATGAGAAGCGTGCGTTAGAACAAGAAGAGATGGAATTAAGAATAGGCAGGAATGCGCTTTTTCATCTGTTTAAAACTGCGATAGAGTACCTTGAAAAAGACAAATGGAAGGATATAGATGTTTGTTTTCATATGACTCCCCTTGAAAGCACAGCGCTTGAAGATGAAAAGAGAATCCTAAATTTATTGATGAATAATCTCTCACATCGATGTACGTTCATCTACCCGATTTATACTGCCATTAACGATCAACCGAAGCTGTTTGATATTGAAGCTGAAATTAAACCATACATGAGGCTGATATCAGCTTATCAAATCGTAGAGCTGCCTAATCTATATGGACCTTGGCATTGCGAAGGGCTTCTAGATGTTGATGAGAGTTCATTGTATATAAAAGACGCCGTAAAAGGATTAGTATTAGCTGCTAAAAGCTCTAAAAAGAATGAGGTCATTTATTTGCCAACCTATTATGAACTTAATCAAAAGGTAATTTATCAAACAGAAAATCGATCCTCCGCTGCAATTGAAAAGGCAGAGGAGATCGGATATATGCCTGAGGTGGAGATTGAGACGGGAGTTGCAAAGTGCAAAGAACATATGAAACAATGGCAAAAACAACTTGATCTTTTAAAAGGAAGTGACTAAAGTAAGTGGCTAAATCGGAATGGAAGAAATCGGAGTGGAGTCGATCGTTAATCGGGATCATCATTTTTGGTGTGGTCACCTTGATATTTTTTTATATAGGAACGAATGTAATTGGCTTCTCAGATGGAATAAGTGTTATAGGAGGGTTAGTCTTAGGCTTTGCAGCAGAGTTTCTTTACCGAAAATGGACCGCTCATAAGCGGATGTCTTAGAAGACTCTATAGGGGGTCTTTTTTTTATGCAAGTTTGAAAGGTTTGGAAAAAGGGTAGTACTTCTTTTTTACCTGAATGTATGCCATAATAGGATGAATGGACAAGAAATCTCGTTTTTATAGCAATCTACTAGTCTCAAACATCTAGCAAAGGCCTACCCTTTAAACGATTAGCAGAACGTATTTTTTCTCTAATTTATAGTAAGAGAGGTGAAAGTAGAATGCAAAATGAAGTAAATCTGTTTGTCAAAGCTCTGCTCTCAGGTAATCAAAAAGAGGCTTGGAATATCTCTCAAATGGTATTAAAGCAACAAGGTCATTCCTTGCCGCTTTATAATGGATTAATTACAGAATCAATGAGGGAGATCGGGCGCTTATGGGAAGAAAACGAAATCAACGTAGCGGATGAACACTTAGCTACATCAACCTGTGATTTTGTTCTTTCATTGTATCACTCAAAACGAACAGCTAATTTACGTTATATGAACGAGCAGCCAAAAGCTATGTTTCTTTGTATAGAAGAAGAACAGCATGATATAGGCCTTAAACTTACTTCACATTTATTCGAACAAAAAGGCTGGAAGACACGATTGTATGGAGCAAATTTGCCGCTTGATGCCCTTGTTAGTGCGGCGATTGAATGGAAGCCAGAGGTGATCGGGCTATCTGTTACCATACCTTATCATTTAGTGAACCTAAATAAATTCGTACGTACGTTAGAAGATTTACCGCACCGGCCAACTGTCTTAGTAGGAGGTAGATTAGTAGCAGAATACGACCTAAGAAGTCATTGCTCAGATCAAACTCTACTATTAAAAGATTTGAATGAATTAGACCGATGGCTGGAAAATTATTCAGCTGGAGTGAAAGTGAATGATAAATATTAAACATGTACCAGCTCCGTACATTATTTTTAATCGTGACCTGGTATTGATTGATCAGTCTGATGATGCAAAGGATTTCTTTAAACACTTTCAGGCGATCGAAGAAATCATCGATCAAGGAAGCTTAAACAAATTTCAAAAGGCCCTTCAAGCTAATGAACGTCAAGATTTTGAATTGGTTATGAATACAAAGCAAGCTCCTATGGCTTTATTTCAATGCTCATTATCTTGGAAGGATGACATGTATCACTTAATATGTGTCCCAAAAGATGAAGACATCAAACGTTTAGAAGAGTTAGTACAGCAGCACAGTAAACGTCTCGCTTCAACAAACTTTGAGCTGCTTGAGCAAAAAGAGAAACTTGAGGAATCACTCAAAAGAATAAAAATGCTTTCCGCCCCTTTTATACGCATATCAAAAACGACAGGGGTCGTATTATTTTACGGGGAATTTGATCGAACACTCATTGAAATGAATCAAAATGAAATATCTAAGCAAGCATTCAATGGACAATTTGAGCAGATCCTTTTTGATTTTAATGGGATTGGCGACCTAGAGAAAGACGGTGTAGATGCCTTCTATTATCTAATTCAAAGGCTGCAAGTTATGGGGATTCATTCAAGTGTAATCGGCTTATCACCTAAACAGGTATTCCACTTCAATAAACAAGGAACAAAATTAGACGCTACATTTAAAAGCAATCTCCATGATGTGATCTATTCCTATTTAAGCTCATAAAAAAAGATGGCCCTTTGGCCATCTTTTTTCTTTTAATTAGGATTGAGACTTATAAAATGAGTTTTCATAGAACTGAATATTAGGGTATTTATCAATCGCTGTTCGCATTTGGAAATCATTATCAAATAGTGCTACAATACGCCCATCACGGTCAGTAACCAGATTACGCTGCATTTTTTTGAATGTATTCATTTCCTCTTCAGGACCATCAACCCACCGTGCAAATGAAAACGGAAGTCGTTCTAATTGAATATCAACATGGTATTCATTTTTGAGACGATGCTCTAATACTTCAAATTGCAGGACTCCAACAACCCCGACAATTTGCTGTTCATTGAAACGGTTATAGGTTTTAAATAATTGGATTGCTCCTTCTTCGGTTAATTGCTGCAACCCTTTCTCAAAAGACTTATGCTTTAATGCTTCTTTGACGGTAATCGCAGAAAAATGTTCAGGCGAGAAATGTGGCATTTCGTCGAATTCGAACTCTTGGCCTTCTACAAGTGTATCACCTATTCTGAAGGTGCCTGGGTCGAACAAACCGATAATATCGCCTGCATGGGCCTCATCCACAATGCTTCTGCTTTGAGCAAGGAACTGAGTTGGCTGAGCTAATTTAAGATTCTTGCCAAGGCGGACATGCTTAACCTGCATTCCTCGTTCAAATTTACCTGACGTTATACGTAAGAAAGCGACACGGTCACGGTGTGCTGGATTCATATTAGCTTGAATTTTAAAGATGAATCCTGAGAATTTGTTATGGGTAAGGGGATCAATTATTCCTTTTGTGCTTTCTCTTGGCGTCGGCCATGGTGAAAGCTTAAGCATATGCTCAAGGAAGGTCTGTACCCCGAAGCTCGAAATAGCACTTCCAAAGAAGATCGGTGTCAATTCACCTTTTTTAATCAGGTCAAGGTCAAACTCATCACCTGCTACATCAAGTAACTCTAACTCTTCTCTAAATTGAGCGACCAGACCCTCATCACCAATCGCTTCATCTAGTTTAGGATCATCCGGACCGGTAAGCTGAATCACATCAATCTCTTTAGGGTTATCTGGATTATAAAGTTCAAGCTTCTTATTATGACGATCATATACCCCGCTGAACGATTGACCCATACCAATAGGCCAGCCCATAGGATACGAACGAATTCCAAGCAGTTCTTCTAATTCTTCCATAAGTTCAAAAGGATCTCGTCCTTGACGATCTAATTTATTCATAAAAGTAAAGATAGGAATACCGCGCATTTTACACACTTTAAATAGTTTCTTCGTTTGAGCTTCGACCCCTTTGGCCGCATCAATTAACATGGTAGCCGAATCTGCTGCTGTAAGGGTTCTATAAGTGTCTTCACTAAAATCTTCATGCCCAGGAGTATCTAAAATATTGACATGATAGCCATCATATAAAAACTCAAGCACTGAACTTGTTACAGAGATTCCACGTTGTTTTTCAATCTCCATCCAGTCACTCATCGCATGTTTACTATTTTTTCGCCCTTTAACTGTACCGGCCTCACGAATAGCTCCGCCAAATAATAATAATTTCTCAGTTAGTGTCGTCTTACCGGCATCAGGGTGAGAAATGATTGCAAATGTCCGTCTTGATTGAACGGGTTTTAGTTCAGTCATCATGTATTCCTCGTTTCTACAAATCATATCAGAAATCATATGATCAATTATTATCGTCTTATTATACCAGTCTTAGAAACGGGATTCACCCTTGGATTCATCTATTAGTGCAGCTTTTACACACAATGGGTTGAAAAACGAATAATAACTACGCAATATAAGACCTTTGGAGGGTGCAGAAATGATTACATTTAGATTACGTTTTAATTAATTTAACAAGTTATGCAGGGTGTCTAAATAATCATAACGAATAGGGTAGTATGGCCATTAACCCCAAGCACGAATGAAATAGCATTTTTAAAACAACGAGGAAGAAAAAATCTACCAAATGTTTTATACTAGTAGTTGGTGGAAATCAATCAGGAGAGTGCGAGCATGTTCATTCAACGATTAATTGTGAGTTTAGCAGTTGTATTGATGGTAGCAGCTGGTTGTTCAGCTGAGTCAAAGGAAAATGGGCTAAAAGGAGTAGGTTTGTTAATTGAAGATACAATCGATGACCAAGGGTGGAACAGCAAAGGGTATCAGGGTTTATTAACGATTCATTCTACTTTGGATGTTCATGTTGATTTTAGAGAAGAAGTGAATTCTAAAGTTGATGTGATAAATGGAATTAACGATTTTATAGAACAAGATATTAATTTAATTTTTGGTCATGGCCAGATCTATGCTGATTATTTTTCACAACTCAGTGAAGACTATCCAGATGTACACTTTGTCAGTTTTAATGGGGAAGTGACTGGCGAAAATGTGACGAACCTAGAGTTTGACAGCTACGCTATGGGTTTCTTCGCTGGGATGGTAGGGGCGTCAACCTCTCAAAGCAGCCAGATTGGTGCCATTGCTGCGTTTCCATGGCAGCCAGAATTAGAAGGGTACAAAGACGGAGCAAAGTATATTGATTCAGAAGTAGAGGTAAGGATCGAGTATGTAAATGACTGGTCCGATACTGAAACAGCCATCGACTATTTTTATCAATTGAAAGAGAAAAATATTGATGTGTTTTATCCTGCTGGAGATGGTTTTCATGTTGAAGTGATCGAAAAAGTAAAGCAAGAGGGATTGTATGCAATCGGTTATGTTGGGGATCAATCAGATCTAGGAGAAGCGACCGTATTAACGAGTACCATTCAACATGTAGATGAACTATATGAGCTTGTGGCTGCACAATATCAAGCAGGAACATTAGAACCGGGCAATCATACATTTGATTTTACAGAAGGAGTTATCTCTCTAGGAGAATTTAGTTCTCAAGTGCCGAAAGAGGTACAAGACCAAGTGAAAAGTGACTTGAATACATACATCGAAACAGGAGAGCTGCCTAATCAATAAAGGAATCATACCATTTGTAATCTTTAAGTTAGTTGTTCATTTCCTTGCCTAAAACGTGAAGTCATAGTAAATTTAACATGGAATCTTTTTGTACAAGTCTGATAAAGAGGTGACTATAAGTGAATAATCCAGAAATGAATATGAAATTTATGCAAATTGCAATGAACCATTTACCGGAAGGGAAAAAATTTCTAGATGACAAAGGAATCGAATTAAACATGGATGATTTGCAGCCCATGCTTGAACTATTGCTTAATGTCATGTCTGAAGCATACGAGCTTGGTCTAGAAGACGGTAAATCTGAGAGTAAATAAGAAAATGAATAAAAAAAGAAGAGGCTTACCTGATATTAAGGTTAGCCTCTTTCTATGACAGGAGAGAACCTTGATGACAAAAGAAGAAAAGCTGCAAGCATTTGCTGATAAAATGAAGGAAGGATTTAGGTTAGTATCTGAAAAAAGAAATGAAGAAGCAATTGAGACGCTTAAGCCATTTGTTGAATTAACGAAGAAAAGCGGCGGCGAGCATATTAGATTATTTGTTCACTATAGTCTTGCTCAGATTCGTACCGGAGATTTTAATGGCTTCCTAGAAACGTACGAAGCCGTCAAAAAAATGAAACCTAAAACGACGGAAGAAGAGAAATTAAAAGGCCAGCTGGATGGGTTTTTTAATGATCTGATGGAGGAGCTTGGGAAGTCATCAGGACAATCGGAATAAGGACACGCTCAAAATGAGGGGAGAGTCCATAGGATGTAGGGAATCTATGTGAAGGAGTTGGGATGGATGAATTATCAGCCTTACCAGCCATATCATCAAATGGTGCGATCTCATCAAGTGAACCCTCATGATCAAAGGTATTTCCCTTTTATCCCTTTTTTGGGCGGTTTAGCGATTGGCGGTTTATTGTTTAATAATTACGGAAGGCCGCCTGTGTATTACAGTCCTAGTTATGGCCCGAACTTCGGCCCGAGTTACGGCCCGAGCTTTGGCCCAAGTTATGGCCCGAATTTTGGTCCGAGTTACGGTCCTAACTTTGGTACACCTTATAATCAATTTTATTATTATCGGTAAAAAGAAGGCAGCAACGAGTTATACGTTGCCGCCTTCTTTTTTATTTGTTGTTTCAGTGGCTGCCTCTTTAACCTCACGATCACTTGTTTTATGTTGCTGGTGTTTAAAAAATGTCTGCAGCACTCCCATCAAAGGAGCTAATTTATCAATGGCTGGTCCAACGGTTTGGACTAATGTGATAATCTGTTCTAATTGGGTCGGTTTAGCCTCTTCTTTAGCCGGCTCAGGCGGCGGTGTACCAAACATTAGTTGAGAAAACACATCAACCTGCCGTTCATCTTTTTTATGCTTACTCATTTGAAAATCCTCCTTACTCTCCAGCTTCTCTATCCCTTACTAGTTTATGGGCATCGTCCCTTTAATGTGTGTGGACAAATGCCCTTTTCACATGATTAGGAACTTCTTAATTTTTGTAGACAGACTTATTTTAATAAGATAAAATTAGTATCAGGTACTAATAATAACTCGTAAATTATGTAGCGGTTTTTATAAAGGGGGAATCAGCATATGGTGAAAGCTGGGATTTATGGAATGGGAAGCTACATTGGTGAACAGGTAGTGACCAACGCAGATCTTGAAAAGAAAGTAGATACTTCTGATGAGTGGATTAAAACTCGTACAGGAATTGAAGAGCGCCGCTTTGCACCAGACCATGTAGACAGCTCTGATATGGCATTTCAAGCAGCTGAAAAGGCGTTAGCACATGCAGATATTTCAGCCGAAGATCTTGACTTGATTCTTGTCGCTACAGTGACTCCAGATATGCCATTTCCGACTGTTTCTTCGCTCATTCAAGAGCGTCTTGGTGCAAGTAAGGCTGCAGCAATGGATATCAGTGCAGCTTGTGCTGGATTTATTTACGGCTTGGCAACAGGACAACAATTTATTGAAACAGGAGCTTATAAGCATGTTCTAGTCGTTGGTGTCGAGAAATTATCAAAAATCACTAATTTTGATGATCGTAATACGGCTGTATTATTTGGTGACGGGGCAGGTGCTGCAGTGCTAGGGCCTGTATCTGAAGGTAAAGGTCTCCTAGCTTTTGAGCTAGGTGCAGACGGTGCTGGTGCGATGCATATTAATCAAAAAGGTGATTTTTTAGAAATGAATGGCCGGGAAGTATTTAAATTTGCTGTTAGACAAATGGGTGAGTCTTCTCTTTCTGTACTGAAAAAGGCAGGTTTAACAAAAGAAGATGTAGATTTTCTCGTTCCTCATCAAGCAAATATCCGGATTATGGAAGCTGCACGTGAACGCCTTGAATTACCAGCAGAAAAGATGTCTAAAACGGTTCATAAGTATGGTAATACATCGTCTGCCTCTATTCCGATGGCTATGGTGGATGAAATAAATAGTGGTAAAATCAAAGATGGAGATACCCTTGTTCTTGTAGGTTTTGGAGCGGGATTAGTATGGGGATCGGTTGCCCTTCGCTGGGGACGTTAATACTATTCTTAACTTGAGATCACAATGATGAAAATTGTAGTTGAAAAGGAGAGTATTGTAATGGAGAAAAAACGTGTCGTAGTAACGGGTGTTGGAGCAGTCACACCACTAGGTTTAAATGTGGATACAACTTGGGAGAAAGCGATTAACGGGGAGTCTGGAATTGGCCTTTTAACGAGAGTGAATGCTGAAGAATTTCCGATGAAAGTTGCAGCAGAAGTAAAGGATTTTGATCCAAGTGAATTTATGGATAAAAAAGAAGCTAGAAAAATGGATCGTTTTACTCAATTTGCTGTAGCAGCTTCTTTAATGGCTCTAAAAGATGCCAACCTTGAGATTACAGAAGAGATTGCTAATCGTGCAGGAGTGTGGATTGGTTCAGGAATTGGCGGTATGGAAACTTTTGAACAGCAATTCCGTACATTCCTTGATAAAGGTCACAGAAGAGTGAGTCCATTTTTTGTCCCAATGCTAATTCCTGATATGGCTTCTGGCCAGGTATCAATAATGACAGGAGCAAAGGGAATCAACTCATGTTCTGTTACAGCGTGTGCTTCTGGTACAAACTCTATTGGAGATGCCTTTAAAGTAATCCAGCGTGGTGATGCCGATGTGATGATTACAGGCGGAGCAGAAGCCCCAATTACGAATATGTCTGTCGCTGGTTTCTGTGCAGCAAAAGCTGTAACAACAACCGACAACCCAGAAAACGCATCGCGTCCATTTGATGCAGACCGAGATGGTTTTGTTATGGGAGAAGGAGCAGGTATTCTTATTTTAGAAAGTCTAGAATCAGCCGAGAAGCGCGGTGCAACCATTTATGCAGAAATTGTCGGCTACGGTGCAACAGGAGATGCTCACCATGTGACAGCTCCGGCTCCTGAGGGAGAAGGCGGTGCCCGTGCTATGAAGCAGGCAATTGAAGATGCAGGCTTACAACCTAGTGATATTGATTACATGAATGCGCATGGTACAAGTACACCATATAATGATAAATTTGAAACAATGGCTGTGAAAACAGTATTTGGAGAGCATGCTGAAAAACTAGCAATAAGCTCAACAAAATCAATGACTGGTCACCTTTTAGGAGCAGCAGGAGCAATTGAATCTGTGTTCTCGGTAAAAGCGATCAAAGACGGAATCATCCCGCCTACAATCAATTACCATACACCAGATCCAGATTGTGATCTGGATTATGTGCCAAATGAAGCAAGACGACAAGAAGTACGAGCTGTTTTGAATAATTCTCTTGGATTTGGCGGACATAACGCAACGCTCGTATTTAAACAGTTTTAATTAAACGTTAATAATGCAGTAAATAAAAATAGCTCATTGACAATTTGTTGTCAATGAGCTTTTATTGTTTATTTCCTCTACATATCTTCATCATCTTCGGTTGTTGAATCATTAGCAAATCCCTTTGATTCATTGGAGAAGAAGGAATGGATAGCTTCTTTATTTTTTTCGAAATCAAGTTCAAGTACAGCACCAGCATGGCTGTAATGTTGGTCGCTGTAACCATCTTTAACCGGAATTCTTAATGTCTGTACATCATCAACCGGATTTAAGATGAAGTCACGTCCTAAACTAAGCATTCTAGTTGTTTTAATGTTAGTATCTAAATATGGTTCAACAGATCCGATTAGACGTGGAACTCTTGTAAGACCTGAAACCGTTAAAAGTTCATCTTTTAACAAAGTCAACATCTCTTGCTGCCGTTCCACACGGCCAAAGTCATTATTAGCATCACTTCTGAAACGTACATAATTCAATGCTTGCTGGCCGTTAAGCACTTGTGTACCAGGTTCAAAATCAATGACTGTACTTCCGGATTGGTAGTACATGCGATCTTCAACATCTACTTCTATCCCTTTAGGGGCAATCGTATCAACGACTTCAACAAAGCCATCAAAATTAACCATAGCATAATAATGAAGATCCAATCCAAAGTTATGTTCTATGGTTTCTCTTAAAAGGTCAGGACCTCCTAAGAAAAACGAGGCATTAATTTTGTTATCACGATATCCAGGAATTTCAACGTATGTGTCACGCATAATAGATGCTAATTTTGCGTCCCCATTTTTGGGATCATATTGAGCCACCATAATTGTATCTGTTCTAGCTGGTTCATCTTCAGCAGTATCCACACCTATTAACAATACATTAATAGGTTCGTTATTCTCAGGTTCCTTTGATTGAAATTCATGCACTTCCGTTTCATCTTCTAATGTTTCGTCACTGTCGTTTGTTTCAGTTAAGTTTTGTTGGGCATTATTTTTTCCTAATTCATATTGAAAAACTGCAAAGGCAGCAGTTGAAATAAACAATAAAGAAAAAAGTAAAAGGAATGAAACAAATAATTTTTTGCGTTTCCTAGGTCTTCTTTTATGTCTATCGGATCGTCTCCTGCGTGTGTCCACCTAAAACTCCTCCAATCTCAACAAAAAAGATTCTTGCTCTTTTTGTTGGTATAACGAATTTCATTATATCAGATTTTTTCTTTTGAGCCGGTAAAAAATAAAAAAAACGTCTAGAATTCGACAAATTACCACATTAACAACAAAAGTTGGTATTATTTTCGTGAGTGGCATTTAGGCACTGGTTCATACTAAAAAAGAGTTATTTATTGAAACCGTGTATGAATGTGCAGGTGGATGTAAGAAAAATATGAGTATACAGAAAAGTTTTACTTTACTTAATCGGCTCGGTTTGCCTTGGTTGTAGGTATTTAACATAGTATTATTATTGCTTGAGGAGATTCAAAACATAAGAAGAAATATTGGGGAATTGTACCCGTATGATGTAGGAGGATTTTTGTCATGAGTGTGCACGAGTTATACAAACAAAAAAAAGCTGCCACTTCCTTGGAAGCGGTATCAATAATACAGCCTCGTGAAGATATTATCGTACCCCTGGCAGTCGGGGAACCACCTGGATTAGTTCTGGCATTAGCGGAACATAATGGATTAGAGGGAAATCGTTTATTTCAAATGCTTTCTCTTTACCCTGTTTTATCAGTCGATCCATCTAAGGTGAAAATTGTTTCTATGTTCTTAAATAAAGATGAGCGTCGTGCATTTTATGATAAAGAAGTGGATCTGCTTCCAAACCACTTTTCTGATTTGCCGCAAATTTTAAAAGAGACGACACACGACCGAGTGATTATGGCCGCCGTTTCACCAATGGATGAGGACGGATATTTTTCACTTGGAACAAATTGTGATTATGTAGCTCCTTTATTAAAAGACGCAAAACGAATCATTTTAGAAGTGAATGAGAATATGCCGAGAACATTCGGGCAAAACCACATTCACATTGATCAAGTAGATGCATTTATAGAAAATCATGTGGAGCTGCCTGTGACACCAGATATTCCTTTAAGACCTGAGGATGAGATTATTGGTAAGACGGTAGCAGATTTAATTCAAAATGGAGATACCCTTCAAATCGGTTTTGGAGCGATTCCGAACGCGATTATGAACTTCTTAAAAGATCACCGAGATTTAACCATCTTCACTGAAATGATTCCAGATAAAGTAGTCGACTTGTTTGAGAGCGGAGCAGTATCAAATCTTTCAAATCCACTTCATAAAGGGAGTATGACAGCAACGTTTGCTTTTGGCACAAAAAGACTTTATGATTTCATGGATCAAAATAAACAAGTTCAAATGTATCCGGTTGATGAAACGAATGACAGCTGTTTAATAGCAAAAATCAATCAGCTTGTTACAATTAATGCCACGATTGAAGTCGATTTAATAGGTCAATGTAATTCTGAATCAATAGGCGGGCGCTACTATTCATCAACTGGGGGACAAGGAGATTTCGGAATTGGTGCAAGAATGTCAAAGGGCGGGAAGGGTATTATCTGTCTTCACTCCACAACAAAAGGCGGCACGATCTCAAAGATTGTTCCGACATTGGCTACTGGTTCTGTTGTTACAACATCAAAAAATGATGTAGACTATGTTGTAACAGAATATGGTGTGGCTAAACTTCGAGGCAAGACCATTAGGGAAAGAACACAAGCTTTAATTGATATCGCTCACCCGAATTTCCGAGGTGAACTTACGGAAAAGGCAAAAGATATGGGTTATCTATAAAAAAAGCAGAAGCTAACTACAAATGGTTAGCTTCTGCTTTTTGTTTTTCTTTGAGTACCCACTTAGTTGCTTCTTCTTTTGATGAAATTTCCCCGTTGAGCTGTTTGATTTCAAGCTCAAATAAGTAATCTCTGAAATGAGGTCCTGGTTTAAAATCAAGTTTTATCAGGTCATCTCCAGTTAGATATAAAGATATCTTCTGTCTCTTTTTGAAGTAATCATCTAAGTGAGTGTGGAATCTTTGGGTTGGATCCAGCAGGTAGAAACGCAATGTTTCATCATGCACAGCATACAAATACCTGTGTAATTCACCTATCGATTTAATCTCTTCTATTGGTGCTTGTTTAAGCTCATTTAACTGTTCGATAAAGACTCGTTCTTTTGCCGTCATAATATAGAGTTGGATCATTTCACGCCAATTAGAAAGCGGAGAAGCAAGTGCTGTTAATATATGAAAAACAGTATGGCCGGATTGTTTAAACACCCTCTCTGCATATTGCCAAGAAGATGCGGGCAGCTCTTTTTGAAAGAGTGTTTTCCATACATTTAGTGTATCCAAAAGGTAGAAAGCTTCTAGGTCTTTTGCTTCCTTATGAATTAAGGTTAGTTCCTGCCTTAGTCTTTGCTGGCTTAGAGAAAAAAGGTGAGACATCGCGCTTTGTGCGAGCCTGGCCGTTTCTCCTTCGATGGAATAGCCAAACCTCACTGCAAAACGAACAGCTCTGAATATACGTGTTGGATCTTCAATAAAACTGATTGGATGAAGGATGCGAATTTTCTTCGCTTTAAGGTCTTCTATCCCCTGATATTCATCTAATAACTTGCCAAATGAATGTTCAGATATTGACATGGCCATAGCATTAATCGTAAAATCGCGCCTTGTAAGATCCTCATGAATATTTGATGATCTTACAATAGGAAGAGAGGCGGTTTCCGCGTAGTATTCTGTACGGCAGGTAACGATATCGATTTTCATATCGTCAGGAGTCGTCCATGTAGCCGTTCCAAATGTATCATGTTTTTTAATGCTGCCACCATTAGAAGCAGCTAAAACATTGGCAAATTCAATTCCATCTCCTTCAATGACAACATCCAAATCTTCATTAGGTCTTTTCAATAACAGATCACGAACAAACCCTCCGACTAAATAGGCATTTACCCCAAAACGGTCTGCTTCTCTTCCAATCAGCTTAAGCAAATGAAAGTGTTCCTTACTTACTGTGTCTTCTAAACGTTGCACAAGATTTGGGAAGTTGGCTTCATATTCTTTTTTTTGAAGATAGGAAATAATATTTGTTCTTGAAATGATCCCTGCAATGTTTTGATCGTCCATAATGGGGATGCGCCCGATATTATGACTAATCATAGCCTGCTGCACTTCATCTATGGTTGAATCTACTTGTTTAGTAACGATCTCTCGTGTCATATATCCTTTGATAGGCGCATGACCATATTGATGGTGAATCGCTTTGTCTACATCTCTTCTTGAAATAATACCAACCAGTTCTTCATGGTCATTTACAACTGGAAAACCGGTATGGCCAAAGCGAATCATCATTTCTTTAGCATCTGTTATCGTGTCATTTTCATGAATTGTTTTAACTGGATAACTCATCACTTCTTTAGCTGAAACGGTGTGTTCAACAATCATATCTATCAGAGGGAGTACCTTCCTGCGAGCCTCTTCTAAAGTAGTTTTCTTCATCATAGCTGAAGCCGCTTGGCTATGTCCTCCACCACCAAGCTCTTTAATAAATGATTGAAAATTAATACGTGTAGAACTGGCTCTGCAGACGAGGTGGACATGCTTGCCCATTTTGACAATAGTAATTACAGCATCGGCAGAGCTAGCATCTAATAATTTTTCTGTAAGGCTGGATAATCCATTTTGAAAACGGTCTTGCTCATGACATGAAACAACTACCTGCAGTCCATCTAATTGATGCAGCGTCTGTGAGTGAAATAATTGATTAAATAAAGTCTGTTCGGCTTCGGTTAAGGCTGGAGTGACAAATCGATTAACAATCTCAATATCTAAATGATGTTTCATTAAAAAAGAGGCTGCATGAAAATCACGCGATGTAGTGCTAGAGAACGTGAAGTTGCCCGTATCAGAGTACAAACCTAGTCCAAATAAATTAACTTCTTCAGGTGTAAGAAGAACATCTTTATGTTCTAGGTGTTCTATTAATAAGGTAATAGCGGCACCTACTTGTTCGATTTGATGACGCTCATTTTGATTTGTATGTAATAGAAAAGGAGGGTGATGATCATATACAATCGTTTCGATCTCATCCATTAATTCTACACTTGGAATTCCGGTCCGGTCTATAGCCTGGACATCTACCAAGATTAGTGAGGAAACATGCTTCCATTCAACCGACTCATATGTGGAAAAGGAAAAAAGGTCTTTGTAGATCGACATATAGGTGGTGACACTTCGATCTAATTTATCAGAAATGGCAATGATTGCTTCTGGATATAATTTTTTTGCAGCAACCATGGAGGCTACACCATCGAAATCAACATTTTGGTGAGAAACGATAACTTGCATGCAGGTGTTCACTCCCTAGTTTTTTCCTTATTGTATCAAAAATAAGAAGGGGAAGACATAGGGAGATCTAATATGTGCGCAAAATTGCATAAAAAAGAGAGGTTAAAGCCTCTCTTCAAATAATATGCCAGTATGCTGATAAGGAAGTTTTTCATAGGGGTTGTTGTTTAATGTCGGTTCGCATTTGTCTGCAAGAATAGTTTGGTACTCGGTCAACACTTCTTTCATAAATGAACCTATGAATTCAGAAGTGACCTTAGTTCTATTTTCGTTTATACTGTATGTTTTTTCATCAAAGGTTAAAAGAGAATGAGCGGTTTCTATCACTCCATACTCTTCAAAAGTAGTGGCAAAGCCTGCATATACTTGATGCAGTTTAGCAGTATAATTTTGGCAGCTGATTTGATCAGTATGTTTTAGCGATTGAATGAGTTGATTGTAGCTGTTTACTAACTTTAATACTAATTCTTTCTCTGGATCATTTTCCTCGCTTGTTAAGAGAGCTGTACTGTTATTTTGAACCTCATTTCGAGTAAATCGATCGGAGTGAACGTTCGTTTTACTTGATTGAGCAAGGTGTTTTTCATAATAATAATCGTAGCTTGTAAGCTGGTGGTCGCTAGAATGCTTGGTGGGATTTTTCGTTGCTTCCGCTTTCTCAACCGGCATTACTGGATTTACCCCGTTTGAACTGGACATTTTATTGACAAAGCTTGTATGGATACGATTTGCTCGAAGTGAGGTTACTCTTGATAGACGAGCCATAATACATTGCACCACCTTTCCTATTAAGTTAAGAGACTTATTATACATATACATATTCTAAGTTATGAGTTGTATTCCCTTTTTGTACGTCTTTAATCTTTAAAAATTAATTATTAGAAAAATCTTTAATGCATGGAGGTTTAGTATGAGGTTTAGTATATAGAAAAGCGGGTATAAAAAAAGAAGCCGACACAAAATGCCAGCTTTTTAATTGGATCTATTATTTATTTTGCAAACACGTGTTTACCGATACGAACAGTTTCTGTTTGTGTGCCAATCCAATGGTTTGTTGCAATTTCTGGATTGTAGAAGTAGATAGAACCTTGGCTGTCACTTTGAAAGGCAATGGCTTCTTGTACAGCTTGTTTTGCTTCATCATCTGCCGGCTGATTAATCATACCGTTTTGAACAGGTGAGAAAGCATAATGTCCTGATGGACCAATTTCGTTAATAACTTCTTTGATCGTATCAGGAAACTCAGGATGATCGACACGATTAAGTACGACGGTTGCTACAGCTACTTTACCTGCATATGGCTCACCTTGAGCTTCTGCATGAACTAGACGTGATAACAATTCACGCTCTTCCGTTGTAATAGCAGCCGGAAGGGAAAGTGTTTCTCCTACTTGAAGCGCTGATGTTTCTTTATTATTAAGTTCTTTAATTGAATCAACAGTTACGCTGTATTGTTGTCCTAATTGATAGAGTGTATCGCCTTTTTGAACGGTATGACTGTGTGATGCCGCATCAGCAGTTTGGTTTGCAGTGAATGCTAGAGCAATTCCTGCACATATTGGTAAGATGTATTTCTTCATTTAGAAAACCTCCTGTAATCTATGCTGTCTACTAAACTAACAAAAAATAGAGTAGAATACTTCCTGAAATCTTTTCCATTCCTCTGAAATATCCTCACAAATCCCTTAGGTATCGAATTGCCTAGGCTTTTTTACATTTCTGTAACGAATATTGAATAAATCTATAAAAATATGAATAAAAGAATGAATATTTTTTGGTCATTTCTGTGTTTCTTCCTTATATTATAAAGGTTTTTTAGTGTGGATTGATGCTTGGTTTATACAGTAATATGCATGATTTACCATAGGAACAAGCTAGATTCTGTGCTAGGATTTTGATGTACCAAAAAAACAACAACCTTCAAGGAGGCATTTTCATGAAGAAATTTATCGTTACAACAATCGCCGCTGCAACAATGGCAGCTGGTTTTGCTGGTCAAGCTGCTGCATCTGAACAGCCAAATACAAAGGTTATCACACAAAAGCATGTGATTGCATTAAATGGTGCAGATCAAGAGTCTATTCAAAAATTAATAGAAGAAGTAAAGCAAACTAGTAATCTACAAGATTTACTAAATAAATGGAATATTACATTACCAGAGCTCGAAAAAGAAATGCAAAAAGAAGAACCAGCTCCAGAACAAAAAGAAGAGCAGCCGGTTGAAACACCTAAAGTAGAACAGCCTGCTGAAGAAGCACCACAAGAGGATGCACCACAAGAAGAAGCTCCTCAAGCTGAGCCGGCTCAACCTGTACAACAACCAGCTCCAACTGAAGAAACTGAGCAAAATTCAGAAGAACAATCACAAGAACTATCTGCTGAAGAACAGCAAATGGTTAACCTTGTTAATGAAGAACGTCAAAAGCAAGGTCTTGCACCTTTAAATATTGATGTTGAGTTAACAAAAGTTGCTCGTGTTAAAGCGCAAGATATGATTGATAACAACTATTTCGCTCACCAATCACCAACTTATGGTTCACCATTTGAAATGCTTGACCAATTTGGTGTGAGCTATAACACAGCTGGTGAGAACTTAGCTGGTAACCAAACGGTTGAAGCAGCTCACCAAGCACTAATGAATTCTGACGGACACCGTGCTAACATTTTAGGCGGTAACTACAGTGAAGTAGGAATCGGCATTGTTGATGGCGGTCCTTACGGTAAAATGTTTGTTCAATTATTTAAAGGGTAATAAGGTACCTTAAAAACTGATGGATTAAGAACTTGGTCAAGCGGCCAAGTTCTTTTTTTCGGAATGAACCAATTGGTTATAGTGTAAAAAAGGAGGACGATCAGTGAGCAAGAGAGGCATCACGAGAGTAAAGAGCATCATGCTCCTGTTATGTGTTTCGTTCTTGATTGCCCAGGCTGTACCACAACAAGCAAAAGCATCTGATACACCTGTTATCGAAAGTGAAACAGCGGTACTCATAGACGGAGCCACAGGAGAAACGTTATGGGGAAAAGACAGTACAAAGAGAATGTATCCAGCGAGTGTCACTAAAATTATTACAGCTATAGTAGCGATAGAGGAAGGGAACTTAGAAGAAAAAGTAGCTGTTAGTGAGAATGTAATGGATGTAATTGGCACAAGAGTATACCTTTTGCCAGGAGAAGAGGTCAGCTTATTAAAGCTTGTACAGGGACTAATGATTAACTCAGGAAATGATGCGGGCCTAGCAATTGCTGAGCACATGGATGGAAGTGAAGAGGCCTTTGCAAAAAGAATGAACAGATTTGTTGAAGAAGAGATCGGCGTAAAAGATTCCCATTTTACAAACCCACATGGCCTATTTGATGAAAACCATTATACAACAGCGAAAGATTTGGCGATGATTACGAAATATGCAATGGAAAATGAGGTGTTTAAAGAGATTGCCCAAACAAAAGAAATGGAATGGATTGGAGAAGGTTGGGAAACGACAATTTATAACCATCATCGGATGTTATGGGATTATGACGGGGTGACGGGTGTGAAAAATGGATTCGTGCAGCGCTCCGGGTTTACTCTATCTACAGCAGTAGAGCGCGATGATATGGAGTTAATAGCAGTGACATTAAACGCCCCTGCGGCAAAAGTTTCTTACCAAGATACGGCAGCCTTATTTGATTATGGCTTCACGCGCTATGAACCTCATGTTATAAAAAGCGATAGATTGTTTAGTGATGAGAGCGGCCGTAAATATGAACTAGAAAATGATATTTATTATGTGATGGAAAAAGGGAAAGAATCAACAGTGGAAGTGACTAATGAAGGAATGTTACAAATAAAGAATACGGAAGGGAAGGTTCTTAAAGAAGTCCCTTTAAAGGAGCTAAAGGATAAAGAAGATCTAATAGATAACCCAAATGTGAATGAAACAGCTGAGCAAGGGTTTATCCAGTGGTTTTTGAGGTTTATCCCTTTTACTAATCCTTAATCATTAAAAAAGCCGAAAGATGAACGTCTTTGCGTCCATCCTCGGCTTATTATTTTTTCTTAACCATTATTTCTTCTACTCGATGTCCGGCCCCTTTTTTCAAAATAAGATCGGCACGGTTTTTAGTAGGCCTAATATTACGTTCAAGATTTACCCCATTTATACTTTTCCATATATCAGTTGCAAACCCGACTGCTTCTTCATCAGATAAATGTCTGTAACGGTGGAAGAACGATTCAGGTTTTTGAAAAGCGGTATTCCTTAAGAGCTTAAACCTTTCAATGTACCAGTTTAAAATGTTATCTTCTTCCGCATCAACGTAAATAGAAAAATCAAAGAAATCAGAGACAAACATTTGTGGGATTTTTTTATTCTTTTTATTTACTTGAAGAACATTGATTCCCTCTACAATCACTACATCTGGCTCTTCTACAATCTGTTTTTCAGTTAAACGATCATACGTAAGGTGAGAGTATAAAGGGGTTTCCATGTAAGCGCAACCAGACTTTAAGTCGGTTAGAAATCCGAGTAAACTTTCAATATCATAGCTCTCAGGAAAGCCTTTCCTCTTCATTAATCCCCGTTCTTCTAATACGGCATTTGGTAAGAGAAAACCATCCGTTGTCACAAGATCAACTTTAGGCTGCGTAGGAAAACGTGAAATTAATGTTTGAATCAATCTGGCTGTCGTACTTTTTCCAACTGACACACTTCCAGCGATTCCAATAACAAATGGAACTTTTTTTGTTTTCTTTTGAAAAAATTGATTTAGATCTTTATGCAAGTGGTTTGCATGCTTCATATGCAAATATATGAGCTCTGAGAGAGGCAGATAGATATCTGTTACTTCCTCGGCTGAGATCGTTTCATTAAGCCCTTGCAGCTGTTCTCGCTCATCAGCTGTTAAGGTAATGGATGTTTTGTGAGATAAATTCGCCCATTCATTTCTTGTAAACGTAGTAAATGCAGACGGACGAGAAACCATTTGGTAGGTAGTCATGATAGTCTCCTTTTCATACCAATGAATGTTACGTTCTATTGTACACTATTCCATATAAATCGATAAGGATCAATTTATTTTTCTTCCACTAAAAAAGATCGCTAAACTTAGTAATAAAGTTTAGCGATCTCATAAAGCAGTGGAAATTAGCGAATATCTACCCAATATCCCTTGCGATTGTAATGCTCATATAATGCAGCCTCATCTTCACGCGTAATAGGCTGGTCGGATACAAATTCAGGTGCATCCTCGATTCGTTTATTTTCTAGGTCAAACGTAATCGTGTGATCTCTCCAACTCACATCATTAAGCCAATCGATGGAAACAAGTACTAGTTCTTTATTGAAGAAGCCTCCAACATTTACGACAAAGTATCTTATTTTCCAATCTTCATCATCTATGACACAGTCGTGGATCTTACCTGCTTCACCATCAGCTGTATGAACTTTATAGCCTTTAATATCTTCTACACTAATCAGCTGCTGATCTTCACGATATTGCTGCTCTCTTGCATGTGCCTCATCGCTGCGCAAACCATTATGCTCTTCACGCGGGGCTTCAGGATTAAATATAGGAGGCATCATAGGAGCATGAGCTTGAAAGCCAGTTATATCTCTTCTTGCGGCGTTATCCGCCCAGTAATTTTCCCAGCCGTAATAAGAGCTTAGTTGCTGTTCGTATCTCCTCGTGATCGGTTCATGTTCTTCTGGTTTAGGGCTATCTTTAATTTGATCTTTCGTCGCATTAACTGCAATACGCTCATTCGATCGGTCAATTTCTTTAAAAGATAATGGGCTTAACAGAACTTTTCCTCCAAAAAACCATGTCCTTGTATCTCCAACAAAGTAACGAATGGTTGCGGTATCGGAATCAAAATAAAAATCATCCAACGAACCTAATTCTCCGTCGCTAGCTAACATAGAATACGATTTTAATGTCTTTGCGCGTAATAACATATCGTCAATCATCCTTCCTATTTGTTTTACTTTTTCATTTGTTTCGAGTACTTTATTTTTTATTTTCTTACAAAGTAAGTTCCCGAACTTGGGCATATTAAACATAGAGTTATATGACCAGCCGGCCAATAAAAAGTAAATGACTTTACAATTTATCAGTTTAGTACTAAACTGATAAATGTGGGAGGTGAATTACACGTGTTTAGCAAATCAAAACATGAAGATCGCTTAAACGTACTAATCTGGTTTCGTTTAGCTAGGCTGTATCATGAGAGTATTAAACAGTCTAATCAACATTTAAGTCAATGGGGGTTAACTGCTTCACAATTTGATTTACTCGTTCAAATTGGCACGCATCAACCTCTTTCACAACAAGAGTTAGCGGAAAAGCTTTTTGTTACAAAAGGAAATATTACGCAAGCAATCGTTAAGCTTGAGGCAGAAGGTTTAGTATTACGTAAGCAAGAGTGGCGTACAAAAATATTGAGTTTGACCGAAAAGGGAAAGGCATTGTTTGACGAAGTGGTGCCAAAACAAGAAGAATTTCAAGCCTCTCAATTTAATGGCTTAACAAAAATAGAACAAAAAGAATTACTGCGTTTATTGCGAAAAGTAGAAGGTCATAACAATTAGAATAAAATTGATTAATAGGAGTGATGATCATGAGTAGAAAGCCTTTAAAAGGACAGCACCACGTATCAGCCATCACAGCAAATGCAAAGGAAAATTACCGGTTTTATACAGAAATATTAGGGATGAGATTAGTCAAAAAATCCATTAATCAAGATGATCCATCCGTCTATCATTTATTTTACGCAGACGAGCGGGGGAATCCTGGTACAGATTTAACTTTTTTTGAAATTCCTCATGCTGGAAAAACGTACCATGGAACAAATAGTATAACGGCTACGTCTTTAAGAGTTCCTAACGATAAAGCATTAGAATACTGGCTGAATCGTTTTGAAGAATATAAAGTGGAACATGATGAAATGACAAGACATACAGGAAGAGCGATTCTTCCTTTCAGAGATTTTGAAGGGCAGCGCTTAGTATTAGTATCAGACGAACATGACAACGGTGTGAGCGGCGGTTCTCCATGGAAGGATAGCCCTGTACCAGTTGAACATGCGATTTATGGGTTAGGTCCGGTTACTTTAACGGTTTCTCGTCCGGAATTAACGGAGAAGGTTCTCACGTCAATTATGGGCTTCCGCGAAACAAGACAATATGCACCGCTTGTAGAAGGTCAGAAGCCTGTGCGTGTATTTGAAACAGGCGAAGGCGGATCAGGAGCTGAGATTCACTTAGAAGAACGTAAGGACATGGAGCGTGAGAGACCAGGCAGAGGTAGTGTTCACCATGTGGCTTTTAGGGTTGAGAATGAAGAAGATATGAAAAAGTGGGTCGAACATATCAATGAGATTGGCCTGCCAAACTCAGGTTTTGTAGAAAGATATTATTTTAGATCCCTATATTTCAGAGAGCCAAACGGCATTTTGTTTGAATTAGCTACTGATGGCCCTGGTTTTGAAGGAGATGAGCCGTTCGAAACACTTGGTGAAAAACTTTCGCTGCCTCCTTACTTTGAAAGTCAGCGTCCTCAAATTGAAGCAAACCTTAAACCGTTAAAAACAAGCAAGTAAGGATGTATGTTAGTAAAGGAGGAGATTTGAATGAAGCTTGAACATATTTATAAAGAAGCAGCAAAAGAAACCATGCCTACGTTACTTTTGCTGCATGGAACAGGTGGGAATGAAAAGGATTTACTGCCCTTAGCAGATATGATTGCACCTGATGCCTCAGTTCTCAGTGTAAGAGGAAATGTTCTAGAAAACGGGATGCCTCGATTTTTTAGAAGAATAAGTGAAGGTGTATTTGATGAAGAGGATCTTATCTTCCGTACAAACGAATTAAATGAGTTTCTAAATGAAGCTTCCGAAAAGTATAAATTTGACCGTCACAATATCATTGCAATCGGCTATTCAAATGGTGCAAATATAGCCGCTAGCTTACTTTATCATCATGCCTCATCATTAAAAGGGGCGGCGCTGTTCCATGCGATGGTTCCTAGAAGAGGAGTAGACATTCCAAACTTAGAAGATCTCTCTGTTTTTGTCGGAGCTGGCAAGGCGGATCCTTTAATCCCTGCAGAAGAAACAAAAGAGCTGATCGATCAATTGCGCGATGCAGGGGCTCATGTGACAGAACACTGGGGCGAAGGCGGCCACCAATTAACAAGAGATGAAGTAATCGATGCGAAGTCTTGGTTTGAGGAAAAAATAATCAAATAAAAATAGTAAGCATACCTCGCTGATAGTAGGCCGGGTATGCTT
This sequence comes from Alkalihalophilus pseudofirmus OF4, assembly GCF_000005825.2. GTDB lineage: Bacteria > Bacillota > Bacilli > Bacillales > Bacillaceae_D > Alkalihalophilus > Alkalihalophilus pseudofirmus. Next base: position 2,662,564 of record NC_013791.2, on the reverse strand, counting down.
TTTTTTAAAGTGGAAATGTATTAAAAAGAGGACAAGTGTTCCCTTGATTCCCTCACTTGCTGTATACTTATAAGTCTAGGGGGGAGTTTAAATGAAGTTAATCATTGCAGAAAAACCTGATCAAGGAGCAAAGCTTGCCGCCCCTTTTCCAATGGTGAAAAAGCAAGGTTATATAGAAATTAAGTCATGCGAGATGTTCCCTGAAGGCGCATTTGTAACATGGGCAGTCGGTCATTTATGTGAATTAGAGTCACCAGAAAAGTATGACCCTAAATGGAAATCGTGGAAGTTAGATACTCTGCCCATTTTGCCGCCAACATTTAAATATAAAGTGAGTAAGGGAAAATATAAGCAATTTCAAGTTGTGAAGAAATTAATAGAGAATCGAAATGTGAGAGAAATCATCATGGCAGGTGATGCAGGACGGGAAGGTGAATTAATTGTTCGTTTGATTATTGAACAATGCAGGGCATCTCATCCGTTAAAACGGTTATGGTTATCATCACTAACAAGACAAGCGGTAATTGATGGTTTTAACACGTTAAAGCCTGAACAGGAGACACGTCCTCTTTATGATGAAGCCTTAAGCCGAGCATGTGCTGATTGGTTGATAGGGATGAACGCTTCTAGAGCCTATACTCTGCTTCTTGGTGAAAAAGGGATTGATGATGTGTTCTCCACAGGACGCGTTCAAACCCCTACACTAGCACTGATTGTGAAACGTGAAAAAGAAATCGAAGCCTTTAAGCCTGAACCATTTTGGGAAGTGAAGGCTGCCTTTAAAATGGGAGAGAAAACATATGAGGGTGTTTGGCATAAAAAGGGTGAAACAAGGGTGAATTCAAGTAGGCAAGCCCTGCAAATTGCTCAATTTTGCGAGGGGAAGCCAGCAATTGTTCAAGCTATCAAAGAAGAGAAAAAGGAATACGCTCCGCCTTATTTATACAATCTATCAAGCTTGCAAACTGCCGCAAATAAAAGATATAAATATTCCCCTAAAAAAACACTCGACCTTGCTCAAAAGCTCTATGTAAAAGGGTATATTTCCTACCCGCGTACAGACTCAAGCTTTGTTACGAAAGGGGAAGCAAGTACCTTTCCGGCAATCCTTCAAAAGCTTTCTGCATTTAAAGAGTATGAATCGTTTTTTCCTTTACCGGTTAAAAGCTTAATGAACAATCGACGATTTGTAAATGATCAAAAGGTAAGCGATCATTATGCGATTATACCGACAGAGCAAGTACCTAAGCAAGAGAGGTTAGGGGCTGAAGAGCGAAACATCTATGATTTAATTGTACGGTCGCTTCTTGCTGCTCATGAAAATGCAGCAATTATAAGTCATACTCAAGTGGAAACGATTGTTGATGGACGTGCAACGTTTCAATCGAAGGGCAAGCAAATGATAAATGAAGGCTGGCGGAAAATAATTTATGAAGGTAAAAAGCAGGAGGATACACTTTTACCTCCACTTTCGCATGGTGAAGAAGGCGTCGTTTCAAAGTCCGTTGTAAAAGAGGGTATGACTCAGCCTCCTAAAAGGTACACAGAAGGTCAGCTCATAACGGTGATGAAAGCTGCAGGTAAGTCAATTGAGGATAAAGAACTCGAAAAGGTTATGATGGAGTCACACGGACTCGGTACAGAAGCAACAAGAGCAGGAATTATAACGGTGTTAAAAGATAGAGGATATATGATGGTAGAGAAAAATATAGTTTTCCCTACTCAGAAGGGCCGGTTATTAATTGATTCTCTTGGCACAAGTATCCTTGCTTCAGCTGAAATGACAGCTAAATGGGAACAACGGCTTCGTGAAATTGGAAAAGGTGCCGCTTCAAAGAACGATTTTATGGAGCAAGCTAGAAAATTATCTGTTCATTTAATTAATGAAGCGGTATCTCAATCTAGATCATGGGATTTTACAAACATTGATACATCAAGCATCAAGCGAAGAGGAGGAAAAGGTTCCAAGTCGTACACAGGAAACAGGCAAGTCAAGAAAACAGTAGGTCAGTGCCGGTTATGTCAGGGTGAAATCCTAGATCGGGGTACGTTCTTTGGATGTTCCAATTATAAGTCGAAAAAATGCATGTTCACTTTATCTAAAACTCTGCTTGGGAAAAAATTGACGGAAACCACCGTCACCACATTGTTATCTAAGGGAGAAACAAGGGTTTTAAAAGGTTTTAAAAAAGGGGAGCAGACATTTGATGCCGCCCTCCGTTTAACTCCTGAAGGGAAAATCACTTTTCAAAAAAAAGAATAACCTTTTTTCATTCAAAAAGGATGCAGCTACGTATCGTATGCCGCATCCTTTTTATTTTTTACGATTCATAAATGCATCAATCACATCCCCGAACGGCATTTCGCTTACCTTGTCAATGATCTTCTCTAACTGGGTTTGTTTACGCAAATTCCCTTGAAGAACAATTTCGACATTTTGCTCATTATCAACAAGTACCGCTCGAACGGTGAGGGCATTCGTTGCCAGCGCGGCAATAACGGCAATTTGCTGAGGAGTAAGAGCATTAGAATCTTTTTTCTGCTGGTTGTTTTTTTGATTGTTATAAAAAGATCCATTTTGGCCGCTGTAAGGTCCGTTCTGTTGATTCATATCACTTACCACCCATCCTAGCCAGTATGAAGGTTAACCTAAGAGGATGACATCTTCTGTAGGTGAGGCAGTATCAGAGTCGACGGTGCCAATACCTAAAGCAAACGAGCCAAACAATAGCACCACAACGAAAAGTAATATAAGCCTCTTAGCTTCTTCTTGATCGGACATTATCTACACCTCCATGCCCATCTGTTCTTCCTCCATCTTATGAAAAGAAAGCCTGCTAGGTGCATGCCTTGTTTAGAGTGATCACAGTTAAAAAATAGAACTAATTCTTAATAAATTTACCTATAAGCGGAATCATTTCTGCTTCTCTCATCATAAAGTAGTACTAAGAGAGGGCGTGATAAGGATTGGTATTGTAAGAACGGACAAGTGGTTAACTCTTTACTTGGCTGAATGGAAAAAGAAATCCAACCTTATGCAAAAGATTGCATGGCATCAAAAAATGCTCATCTCTCCATTAGAGAAGGTGAGTGACTCTCTGCCAGATACAAATAAATTACAACAACATTTCATTCAATCAGGTCTTATTTTGCCAGAGGAAGATAGTCACCAAGACATCAATGATATGCTCGAACGCAATTATTGGAAAGTGATATCCACCCATTATCAACAATTAAAACAAAAGTGGTCAGCTCATGATGCTGGGGTGTATATTTTTCCTGCTAGTAAAGATCAAGCTTCTATTCAATCTCTTGGCGGGAAAAATGGACTAACCATAGATCGTTTTATCTTTCTATTTTTAACAAACGGGTTATCAAATTCAGAATTAAAAGCCATTATTACGCATGAATATCATCATATATTCAGACTCTCTGTAACCGAAGAAACGGAAGAGTCGATTACTTTCTTAGAATCAATGATCATGGAAGGGTTAGCAGAGTTAGCTGTAAGTCAGGAAGTGGGAAGGGATTACACAGCGGTTTGGACGAAAGAACTTTCTTTGAAGCAGATGAAAAGGTTATTTAAAGAATGGCTCGAACCCTATTTGTTCACAAGAGGCAGAAAGGACCATCACACACTCTTATATGGAGGCGGACCTTATCATGTACCTAGGTGGCTTGGGTATCGCTGCGGATATCTAATCGTAGAGCAGGCGTACAAAACGTTTAATGAACGTTCGATAAAAACAGTGACTGAAATACCAGCTGAAGATTGGCTGTCGGCATCAGGGTTTCTAAAGTGAAGGAGGGCGGTACATGTTTGTAATTTATTATTATACTAAGTGGATTGGCAGTGGTGAGTATGGTTAGAATTTTCATTATGTTTGTTGGATTTGGATTTTCGGTTGCAGGAGGAATAAGTTTACTTGCCTATTTGAATTTACTTACTTTAGGCTATGAATTCTCCTATTATATGCGTTTTATTACAACTAGAGTTGAGTTCTATTTGTTTATTCTTGGAGTAATAATGGTCATTGGATCACTGGCTATTCCAGATCGCAGAAAGTAAGCCGGTATATTAATTTCGACTGAGCAAGAGGGTCAGCTATCTATTAAATGTATCGAGGAAAGTGTTTAAAATTCTCAAAGCTTGCCTATACTGTGGATACAAATCGCAATCAGTAAGGGGGGCTTTATATGGTCCATATCAGGGACGTATGGGTCAATTGGTTTGAAGGGGAAGAGAATGGTTATAACGTGTGCGATTTTTTTGAATGGCGCAGTGATGACCGAATCGAGGTACTCGATCAAGCAATTTTGATTAAAGTCAGCCAGGAATTATACGATTATATTGAAAATCATTTGTCAGACCTGCCAGAAGATTTACTTGAAGCCGTACACCAGCAAAGTTATTTGCGTAAAAATATGTCACGGATTCAATTGGATTATTGTTTTATTGCAACAGATGGTGCTGGCATCATCGCTGTTGATACTATGGGCTACAAAACACCGATTAGGAAAAGCCGCCTGACACCTAGACAGGATCAAATTGTCTATGAAATGCTAGAACAAAATCAATTTGAGACATTTGAGTTAAAAGAAAAACATGAACCTAAAGAATATCATATCTTATCTCCAGACCCAGATGATATGCGCGGCCTTACTCGTAAGGAGCGTCAGCTGAAACAGCTTTTATATATGGCGCTAGATCAGCTTTATCATTCAGGGAATGATGCAGAAGTACGTTATTGGTACACGGAATGGAATCCTAGAGACTATGTCAGAATTCAGATGATGACTAGGGATGAAGCATGGCATGAATTATATAATGAAGTCAAAGCAGGGTGGTCAAAACAGCATCATCATTTATGTGAAGCAATGGTGAAGGGACAAGCCTTCTTTGAAAAGCTGTGGGAACTAGAGCATGGGGAAAGTGTAAAGTAAAACATTGGTGATTTCTCATAGAAGATGAATCCGGCCATATCATTAATTAATCGTTTTCATTATGTATGATCTAAATATGTGGATCGCGTGAAACATTGGCTTCTAACATTTACAACCTACTTTAACTCTCCTATAATAAAAAGGACTATGGCATAGCAGGGAGGGGAAACGTGTGGAGACAATGGACAACTTTGCATATTTAATTATGCAGATCCTTACGGTCGTTTTACTAGTGGGAACTTTAGGTCTTTCTTTCTTTGTAGGGAAAGTATGGAAGAAAAACCACGGATATTAAAAAGTGATGAATTAAAATGAAGCTGCACTCAGCCTTAAAGGAGAGTGCAGCTTTTTTGTGATCCTCATTTGCCTTATATGCTTATTTAAATTCATCCGCTAGATTAACGCTTTTTACGTCCGAGTCCCATTGCGCGCTCCGCTTTCTCCACCATTTTGCTAGCTGTGCGGTTTGCTTTTTCGGCCCCTTCATCGAGGATTCGATCGAGTTCTTCAGACTCAATAAGCTCATGATATCGTTGTTGAATCGGCTCTAGCGTACTCACAACAACATCAGCTAAATCTTGTTTAAATTCCCCGTAGCCTGCCCCTTGATACTTTCTTTCTAATTCTTCAATTGAAATTCCTGAACATAACGAATAAATGGATAATAAATTCGAAACGGCAGGCTTATCTTCTCGATTAAATTTAATTTCACCATCTGTATCAGTTACAGCACTCTTGATCTTTTTAGTGATTGTTTTTGGATCATCAAGCATTGAAATATAGCTTTTTGCATTAGGGTTTGATTTACTCATTTTTTTGGAAGGGTCATTTAACGACATAATACGTGCTCCGACTTTTGGAATACGCACTTCCGGTATTGTAAAGATGTCATTATATTTTTTATTAAATCGTTCTGCAAGATCTCTTGTAAGTTCGAGATGTTGTTTTTGGTCTTCCCCAACGGGCACAATGTCTGTTTTATAAAGAAGAATATCAGCTGCCATTAAAGGGGGATAAGTTAATAGTGAAGCAGATACAGCCTCTTTCCCGTCAGACTTATCTTTGAATTGAGTCATTCTCTCTAGCTCGCCAATATAAGCTACACATTGCATCATCCAGCCAAGCTGCGCATGTGCAGGAACTTCTGATTGAATAAATAAAGTAGATTTATTAGGGTCAATTCCAACAGCAAGATATAAGGCAGCGAGACTTCTGATGTTTTCTCGTAACTTTAATCGATCTTGCGGTACTGTAATTGCATGCTGATCTACAATACAGAAATAGCAGTTTGCTTCATTTTGCATATCTACAAAATGTTTCATTGCCCCTAAATAATTTCCAAGAGTTAATGTACCGCTAGGCTGAATGCCTGAAAAAACTGTTTTCATAATACACGACCTTCCAATCATTATCTAATTATTGTTATGTATGTAATGTAATAAGAAAATCATAACAAATTGTTACGGAAAATCCTAGTCAGCGTTATCTGTCTTGCTAATTAATTTGAATAGTATCCTTTACTCATTTAAGGAAATAATATGGTTACCTGCTTAGTTTTTAGAAGGTTAGAGGAGGGATATTACCATTGAGCCATATAACCATTTTTTCAGCTTCAATCGGGCATGGTCATAATGAAGCATCAAAAGCATTAAAAGCGCAGTTAGAAGAGGAGGGTAGAAGTGTAGACATTGTGGATACTTTTCATGCTATACATCCAATCCTTCACAAATCGTTTGTCACAGTTTACTTAAATATGATTAAAAGAGCACCTACTCTATGGGGAAGTCTTTATAAATATGGTGCTGAACATTCTTGGTATTTATTAGTAGATAAATTAGCATCTTTATTTTGTGGAAGATTGAATACGATTATTACAAATCAAAATACATCCATAATGATTTCCACCAACCCTTTTGTCACATCTTTTCTCTCCATTATAAAAAAGAAAAGGTGTTTAGATATTCCTTTATATACAATTATTACTGATTTTGATTTGCATCCGGGGTATGTGAGGCCTGAAGTAGACGCTTATTTCACTGGGTCACCCTATCATGCTGAATTCGCTGCTGAACATAATATTCCCCTAGAACAAATTCATTTTACAGGGATACCTATAAAAGCCATTCCAGAACCTTTAACACCCAGAACTCAAATGAGGGAGGAACTTGGCTTAGAGCCTTATACAAAAACCATCCTTATTACTGGGGGAGGACTAGGATTAGGTAAATACAATGAAATTATTCGTTCATTAGAAGAAATAAAAGAGCCTCTCCAGGTCCTATGTATGACCGGAATAAATCAAAAAGTAGCAAAGCAATTACAAAAAGTGCAAAGTACACATTCTATCAAAGTTATCGAATTCACAGAAATATTTTTAGATTATTTACGTGCAAGTGATGTTGTATTATCGAAAGCTGGCGGCTTAACTATGTCAGAAGCCCTTGCTTGTGAAACGCCTATGTTAATTTATAATCCGGTTCCAGGACATGAAGAAAATAATGCGACGTTATTGTCCGGTTTAGGTGCTGCTGTAAAAGCTGATCAATTATCTGAAGTAACATTGTTACTTGAGCATATTCTTTTTAATGATACGCATTATAATACCCTTGTACAAAACGCAAAAAGATCAAAGAAGCCTGATGCTGCAAAGCAAATTGCAAGGAAAATTGAACATTTACAAGATACTAAAGGAATAAACAGTGATCGTCTGCAACCTTCATAGGAAATAAACTGCCTCGATTTTGAAGCAGTTTATTTTTATGTCTATTTATACTAATTCATAGGAATTTGACGTTGAATTTTACCTTCTATGCGTTCAAAGATATTTTCAAGAGATGGTCCGGTGATGGTTAAACCATGGTTTTTTAGGCCGATGATGGTTTCATTGGGATTTTCAGATTCTCTTACTAATTGCGCAACTGTTTCTGCTAATTCCAGTGTACCGCATGGGTAATTAATTTCTGTTGCCTTTATACCATCCATCCATGCGTGAATATGCACAATGGCTCCAACATCAGGATGTTCTTTATAAATCATCCAATGTTCAATGGCATCCACTGATGCTCTTTTAGGTTTAATATTCGGAGGAATACTAACCTCCATTTGATTGGATTCCTCGTTATACCCTTTTATATAAAGGATATCTCTACCTACTTCATTCATATTTGATTTATCAATTCCGCTCGCACTCATCCAGAAATGATCTGCATTAGAACGTGCACTTAAATTTCCGTAACTTAATCCTCCAATTCCATAAAGTTTATTTAAATGACGCATATCTCTATCACTTAAATAATGGTCAAGAGGAAATGGGGCTGGCAATAAATCCATCATGTCTAATTTTTTCCCCGAAGCACTAAGTTCAACCGTAACTTGATCTCCTTCCCATTTAGCAGCTGGCAAATCTTCAGAAAATTGATTATCAATGACTAAACGAGAGGTTGATAATGGCTGCAGGCGTTGAAAGACCTTCATAAAAAATGTGTGTTCATCTTCCCCTTTATTATGTTGAATAGAATAACAACCCTGCTCAGGAGTAAGGAAATGAATATCAACTTGATCATTCTTATGATTTACATAAACGAGATGGTTAGCTAACGAACGTATAAGAAAGGGATACACTTCTCTAAAAATATCATAAGGTGCTCCTTTACTTTCTAAGATAGCGACAACAAAGGTAGCTTGTGCTTTTCTTCGGTAAGGTTTTGGATTGTCTTGATCGATAAAATGAAAAACAAGGTTTGTGTGTGCATCAGGTTGATTTGTATGGTTAAAGCCATTTTTAATAAAAGTTGAAGTGAGACCAGTGGATAACCAATCTAGTGTTGAAGTTGGTGGTTCGGAACTGAAAGTAAAGTTAGTCATGCGCTGCCTCCTACTGTCTTATCATGGTCAAAAATAACTTTTAGGACATCTCTTTTTTGCTTTTTCGATATGGTTTTAAATGCAAGTTTATAATCTGCTAAGGAAAAACGATGAGTAATGAGGGGAGATAGGTCGACTTTCCCTCGCCTCATAAGTTCAATGGCAATATCCATTGTGTCTATATTTTCACCTTCAAACTCGTTATAGCTGTAAGCAAAACATCCTTTAATCGTTAGTTCATTTAACCAAACGGCAGTCCAGTCAATTTTTTCCATGACGCTTGCTAGTCCAAGTAATACGACTTTCCCGCCGCTATGAGTAAATCGTAAAGAATCTTTAATGCTTTTATCTTTACCTACACATTCATATACTATATCTGCACCACCTTGTATGACTTCATCGCCAATAACTGGCCTTAAGACTTCGGCATTTAAAACGCGTGCAGTTTCCCCTACGTAAGACTTGTCCAAATAAACAATATGGTCTGCCCCGTAGGACTTAGCTGCTTCCCCTTGAAATGAATACTTCACAAGCATTGTGATAGAACACTTTATATCAAGAGCACGCAGCGCGACTAAAACGGATAAGCCGATCAGCCCACCACCAATAATTAATACATTATCGTTTGGTGCAGGTGGGTTTCTAAGAACGGCATGCAAGGCACAACTAAATGGCTCTACTAATACTCCGTTTAAATCATCGACCTCATCAGGCAAAGGTTTAATTTGACTTTTATGTGCTACTAAATACTGTCCCCAGCTGCCACCTGTATTGTGGCAGGCGCCGATAAGCAAGCCTGGTTGAATGGATCCTTTATTCTTGTTAATGCAGAGGCTTTGATCACCTCGCATGCAAGCAGGACAAGGTTCCATATCCCGGCTTTCACAAGATAAGACAGGATTGATCACAATTCGTTGACCTTTAGAAAGTCTATCCACGTTTGAGCCTACTTCATCTATTTGTCCTACTGCTTCATGTCCGATTGTGAAAGGAAACGATACAAAAGGTGAAGTAGAGGGACTATCATGTAAATATAAAAGGTTCATATCACTACCACAGATTCCCCCATATTTGACCTTTACCTTTACCCAATCTTCATTAGGTAAGGTTGGTTCATGAATTTTCCTCCACTGTAAACAAGAGAGGTGATTGTTCCAAAAAACGGTTGGTATAAATCGGCCTATTGTCTTTGAGAGAAGATATCTAGGAATGGTGAAATCAAATTGCAATGCGTTCATTAGATCGACCCTTTCTTAACCTTTTTTTTAATATGTGCATTTTCTGCCTAGATATGTATATAGTTACCAAAAAAATGAATGAATTGGGCACAAAATAGTGATCCTATTAAAGGGATCCGTTGATAGATGAGGAATTAAGACAAAAGGCACAAATATAGGTGGGGGTATAACTATTATGTTCGTTTTTATTGTAAACACTAAAGCTGGAAAAGGAAGAGCGAAAAGGGTCTGGACTAGAGTAGAGGAATATTTAAAAGACAATAAAATTGAGTACCAAGTATTAAAAACAGTTTCTAAAGAGGAGATAATGCAGTTAAGGTCAATTCTTGAGAATGCTCGAGGCAAGGTGAGGTGTGTAATTGCAGTCGGGGGTGATGGAACAAGCCATAGCGTCATTAATGAATTAGCAGGAACAGATGTCCCATTCAGCATAATTCCGACTGGTTCTGGTAATGATTTCGCAAGAGCCAATGGTATAAGTAAAGATTGTATTAAACAGATCAATCATATAGTAAACAGTGATCATGAAAAAATGGATGTGATCACAATGGGGGCAAAGAGTTGTCTCACAGTCATCGGGCTTGGCTTTGACGGTTTAGTTGCAAAGGTTACTAATGAAATCAAAATTAAAAAATGGCTCGGCAGTGCTGCTTATATTTACAGTGTGCTAAAAGTATTGAATTATTTTAAACCGGCGAATGTTGTATTAACTATTGATGGTGAGGAAATGAAGGTTGACAATGTATGGCTGATCGCTATAGCAAATCATCCCTATTACGGCGGAGGGATGAAGATTTGCCCTAATGCATCGAGCAAGGATGGGTTATTAGATATATGTGTAGTTCATAGTTTATCCAAATGGAAATTGTTGAGCATATTTCCTTTAGTATTTAGTGGAAAGCATTTGGGAAAAAAAGGAGTCAATGAGTATAGAGGAAAGACTATACAAGTCTCTTCTGAAAAGCCATTAATGATTCATGGAGATGGGGAGATGATTGGAGAAACTCCAGTAACCATCTCTGTAAAAGAGCAGGCACTAAATGTAATATCGTAACGAAATGAATTTTCGTTACGATTTATAAGGATTAAGTTTATTAGCAAGAGTATATCTTTTTTGTGTTTTCTGATCATAGTTAAAAACTTCTTCATATTCAAGGGCAAAAAGAATTTCAAGAAATTCAATACTAATATTTTTAATTGTTCGTAAGCTGAAACTCATCATATATTCCTCCTCTTAGGTGGTTACATTTAATGTAAGCAAAACAAGAGAAAAAATACTGACCTTAATTATTAATTATTTGTTTTTCTTTCGCGAAGTCTTAAAACCCATAAAATGATATTAATAGCAGCTATAATAAAGAAGAACCAATCTGCTTCTGTATAGTTGGTATAGGCTAATATCACATAAATTCCTAAGATCGTTACAGCAATCACTTGTAAGATTTGTAGCTTGGTCAAAATTATTCCACTCCTTTCGCATCATTACTGATAGATGGACATAATCTACATTATAGCATCTTGTTTAGTTATAAGAAGGGAGGATAACAAATGAAGGTTCGCCAAATGGCGTTTAGAAGTGCTCTTATATTGATCCTTTGTTCAGTCGGGTTTATGTATAGCCAGTCACAGAGTGTATTTCAGCAAGTTGAAGAAGCTGTAGCTGCCTCAGTTAAACAGGGGGTACAAGTTGGTAATGAGGCGAAGTCATTTGAACTTCATTCATTACGAGGGGAAACCGTTTCTCTTAACGATTTTCATGGCACACCTGTTGTTATTAATTTTTTTGCTACATGGTGTCCGCCTTGCCAAGAAGAAATGCCTGTCATTGTAGAATTAGAGAAGCGCCTGACTCAAAAAGGGGCAAAGTTCATAGCGGTTAATATGACTAGTCAGGAAGCAAGTATTGCTGAGGTTGAACCGTTTTTAAAACACTTTAATGCCTCATTTGATGTGCTGCTTGATGAAACAGGAGAGGTCATGAATATGTATCAAATTATCGGTATCCCAACAACCGTTGTTATCGATGAAAATGGAGTCATTGTTCAAAGGATAAATGGAGGGCTCTCTTATAGTATGATGGAGGATCTATATTTATTTAGACAGTGATGAAGATAGAAAAAAGAAGAGAGCCAGTCAGCTCTCTTCTTTTCGTTTTATTTCACTGTTCTTACTGAACAAAAATTAAGTAGGAAGAAACAAAGTAGAGGGCAATTAACACGATAGATGGCAGGGCATATCTAAACGTGGAGTTAATGGGTTTCCTCACTAATGAATAAAGTACTACCACACATAAAATCGCTACAGCGGCCGCGGTAATTTGATGTACGCTTGATACCGCAGAAATAATGGAACCTTTTTGATAAAAAATATCAGATGCACCTAATATTAAAATATTGAATAAATTACTACCAAGGATCGAACCGATCGCTAAGTTATAATTTCGAAGCTGAAGTGCTACTAAGACAGATACTGCTTCAGGCAAGGAAGTCGTAGCTGCAATGAGAAAACTCCCTACAAAGCTTGAACCAAGTCCAGTGACAACAGCTATTTTATCACCAGAAACCGTAAGTAATGTTCCGGCACCCATAATGACTACAGCAGCGATAATAAAGCCAATTATTGCAGTTTTTAGGGGAATGGCAGAAAAGTCATGGGCAGATTCCTCTTCATCAGCCACTGGCACAGGAGCTTTAGATTCTTTATTGGACATTTTTGAAATATACCATACACCAAACCCATAAAGAGTGATTAAAATCCATATATCCACACCAATATTTAAAAATGATATGTCAATTCTTATGGTTAATGCTAGCAGAGCTACAATGGCAAGCAATAATCCAAGGCTGGCAGTAAAGAAATGAGAGTGATCGGCATGACGGAATATTTGCTGCTTACGAAAGTACAAGTCAAAGCAAGCGATGATTAGTAAATTAAACATATTACTGCCAAAAACGTTTCCCACCGCAATATCTGGGTTGTCTAGTACAATAGCCGATACACTAGTTGTTACCTCAGGCAAAGAGGTTGCTCCAGCAAGAAATATGGTACCAACCACCATCCCCCCGAGTGATGATTTCTCTCCAATGGTATCAGCATATGTTGACAGCTTAATGGCTGCAAGAACAGTGATAATGGCTGCTATTATAAACCAGACGAAAACCATATAAAAACCTCCTCAATAATTTAAATCATCAATCAAAAATATAAATCAAACTCAAAACAAAAATAAGAAAAGTCTGTCTAGAACACAAAAAAGACCTTTTTATGAGAGTTTGCCCAATAAAGCAAACTCTCATAAAAAGGTCTTGCGTACTTTGAATAATCAAAGCTCAATGAACCGAGTGTTATCCACTGTCATGACGACTCATTGACCATAGGTCGCTACTCCCCTTTTTAGGGCTAACTGTATTCGATTAAGTATTAATGTAGCATGTGGATTGCGGGTCGTCAATGATTTTTATTTTGGCCGCACATCAGAGTAGGATAGAAACAGCATATAAGGTTAATCAAAATAGATTAACCTTTTGTTGGAATATTTATAATGAAGTTCATGTTTCTGTATTATGTGGTTTGGGATAAGGCGAGTGCTACTAATTCGTCTAGTTCGGCAAGCATTTTTCTTGCTCTCTCATCTGAGATCGTTCTGTAATGATGTTCCCCGCTTGGCTCTTCATCTGCCTCATCAGCTAAGGCAACCACTTGTTGAAGGGGGTTTAAATGAAGCTCTCCTTGAGGCAGATATGAATCGGTATGGAGAAGAATAGCAAGGGCAATTTCTTTTGCTGATTTTGGATGTTCTCCAAGACGAATCAGCAATTTGTGCGCACGCTCTGCCCCTTTAATCGCATGAATATCATTTTGTTTGTATAAATCATAATCCCACTTCCCGTTGCGATACCAAGTATAATGGCCAATATCATGAAGAAAAGCAGCTTTTGTGGCAAGGTCAGGGTTCACATTGTATTTTTTTGATAATTTATAGGCATGAAAGGCACAAGCAATTGCGTGCGCCATCCCAGAACGTTTTACGAATTTTTGAGTTATTGGGTGATTAAAAAGTTGAATTAATGTGACATGTCTCATGAGACTGGCTCCTTTCAAGTATGGTAAGATATCTAACGAGCAAAAAATGTATTTTTACTATTATATAGAGGACGAATAGTAGATGCAACGAAAATGTAAGATTTGTTTATTATTCTTTTATCCCATTCTCTGTTATAATAAAGCAATTATTAGCAAAAAGGAGAGACGAATGGATACAACACATACATTTTCAAAAGGCGAAGAAATAGCAAATGCTATCACTCACGGTATTGGGGCATTATTAAGTATTGCCGCATTAGTATTACTCATTGTCTTCTCAAGTTTACACGGATCAGCTTGGCATGTTGTCAGCTTCACCATTTTTGGAGCAACGATGCTTATGCTCTATATCTCATCAACGATGTTACATGCTCTTCCACCAGGGAAAGCTAAAAATGTATTTGAAGTGTTAGATCATGCCTCTATTTATTTGTTTATTGCGGGTTCTTATACACCGATTTTATTTATCGTCGTTCAAGGAGCATTAGGTTGGACATTGTTTGGAGTTGTTTGGGGTCTTGCGACGATCGGGATTGTCTTTAAAGCTTTTTTTGTTAAAAAATATTTATTTTTATCGACTGTATTTTACATTTTAATGGGCTGGTTAGCTCTATTTGCTATTCAGCCTATTATGACCAACTTAGGTACAGAAGGGCTGATCTTCCTGATTGGAGGAGGACTTTGCTATACGATTGGAGCAATCTTTTATGTGTGGAGAGGATTTAAATATCACCATGCTATCTGGCATCTTTTCGTTTTAGCAGGGAGTGTACTGCACTTCTTCCTCGTCATGATTTTTATTCTTCCATTATAGAAGGTAAAAGGTTAAGTGGAAGGTTAAAACGATAGGCACGACACGATAGAGAATTGAGAGAGCCGAATAACGAATGTCGTTGTTCGGTTTTTTTGAAGGAGCTTCAAGGGTGACTTCATGAATTAGAGACGTTATAATTCAAGTGGGAGGATTATACATGTATGTAAGCATTGAGGATTTAGCGGAATATCTTGGAGTATCCAGCCTCTACATTAAAGAACAGATTCAAAAAGGCAATATTCGTGTCGTTTTTGATGGGAATTCGTACTTAATAAATAAAGCACAGTTTTCAAAGCATAAGGAACAAATTGACTTAAAGAAAAAGCAATTAGCTGAGGAACTTGCAGAACCTATTCCTGAAGATTGGGATGCAAAAGATGAAGATTAATACATAAAGAGAATAGTTAGGGAGAAAGGTTGTGTATGAATGGGGAAATATCTCGGCATAGTCATGATCGTAATGACTTCTTTACTCTTATTTGTTATGTCACCAGTATCAGCGGAAGAGGCTTCTACAGTGCAGGCTAAAGACCATGCCTTTAAAGTGGTTGAACGTTCGCCTCTTGGGCTGCCAGAGCAATTAAATCGATTTGTCTATGATTCAGGATACCACTTTACTTATCCGGAAGACGGGGTTCGAGGGATTTATGTAACAGGAAATTCAGCTGGAGGAGAACGCTTTGAAAGTCTTTTAGAATTAGTTAATTCAACGGACCTTAATTCAATGGTAATCGATATTAAAGAGGATCATGGGCATCTCACCTATCGACCTGAAGAGGATTCTCCTTTTTATGGAATTTCCCAAAACTTCATTTCCAATACGGACCAAATGATGGAGACATTAGAAGAGAATGAAATTTACCCGATTGCAAGAATTGTTGTTTTTAAAGATTCGATCTTAGCAGAAGAACGTCCGGATTTATCCTTTCTTGATAATGGACAAGTTTGGAAAAATGGACGAGGAGAAGCATTTGTTAACCCATTTCTAAAAGAAGTATGGGACTACAATATTGATATTGCAGAAGAAGCAGCCAAAATGGGATTTAAAGAGATTCAATTTGATTACGTAAGATTTCCTGAAGGATTTGAGAGAAGAGATGAGATGCTTCAGTATTCAGTTGGTGAATATGAAGGCGGAGATGGTGATAATATTCAAAAACGTGTCTCTGCTGTAACCGATTTTGTAGCTTATGCTAGAGAACGATTAGCTCCATATGACGTGGACGTATCTGTAGACATCTTTGGATACGCTGCGACGATATCAGAAGCGCCTGGTATTGGCCAAAACTTCTCGAAAATATCTGAGAATGTTGATGTAATCTCATCTATGATTTACCCGAGCCACTGGACGCCTTATTTTGGACTGGATAAACCAGATCTATATCCATATGAGTTAACAAAGGAGTATGCAAAAGTTGAAAATCAAGTATTAGGGGCATTAGAGGAACCACCTGTTTCTCGTCCATGGATTCAAGACTTTACAGCCAGTTATTTAGGTTCCGGAAATTATCTCGTTTATGGTAAAGAAGAAGTTGAAGCTCAAATACGAGCTTTAAATGAGGAAGGAATTGATGAGTTCTTATTGTGGAATGCATCAAACCGATACACAGAAGGCGTGAATTATAAGCCTCTAGATTAAAGAGTGTCCGAATGGACGCTCTTTTTTGTTTTCTAGAGTATATCGTAGCATCTTAGAAGTATTCTATGAGAAAGAGGTGTGATCTCGGTTAGTTTCATCGTGTGAAGTTATCTCACAAAAGATGATGTAAAGTGCGAGTTTATAGTTTTTGAAAAGAGGAATATACTAGTAATAGTACATTATACGGAGGTCATAATTGTGAATTGGTATGAAAAATTAAATAAGTATTTTCCTGTTGAAGAAATGAAATCAAGAGAACATATGGAACTGTTATTAAAAGAAAAAGCAGATATTTACCATAAAGATGAAGGGCCAAATCATGTTATGATGTATGTAGAAACAGATGACTTTACATTTGTAGATTATTTGTTCGTTTCTAAAGACGCTAGAGGCCAGGGGTTAGGTAAGAAGCTTCTCGATAATCTCAAAGCAAAGCATAAGCCAATTATCCTTGAAGTTGAACCAATTGATTATGAAGAAACGGACACAGAAAAAAGACAGCGCTTTTATAATCGTGAAGGGTTCAAACATGCACAGTCTATAGGATATCGCCGACGTTCACTAGCGACAAACGAAGTGAATGAACTTGAGATCCTATATTGGTCACCAACGGATGAATCTGAGCATAGCATCTATGAAAAAATGAAGCATACGTATCAAAATATTCATACGTATAAGGATAAAGAATTATATGGTTCTTCATATGAGGATGTCGATCAGGTTCTTACGTATAATAATCCAAGTGACGATGATCAGCCGACTGTATAAGTGAACTCTTGACGCCAAGTAAAGGATGGTGTTCTAGATGAAAGGTTCACAGAAGAACAAGTTGAGAAAACGTAAAAGAGACATGGTGAAAGATTTCCTTAAGAAAAAGGCGAAAAATTTAAAAGGAATTCCTAAAAGAAGGCCTATGACACAGCCTTCAAAACGGACACCTGCATCCTAGTATACGCACAGGCTATGTACAAAGTATGTACATAGCTGTTTTTATGCAAATAAATATCTTAAATTTAAAATGTCTACCATTTCTGTGACGATCATGTGACAAGTAAGGCATGAAACAAAAAAACAGCGTATAATCAACTAAGTAAACATAAATGTTTAGAAACTTTTACGTTTAATGTTTGGGGTATTAGGGTATTAGGTAAGTGCATATAGAGTACTTTGTTCAACTATTGTATAGATAATTTGAACTTTACCTATACAAAACTTAAAAAATCCATTATAATTAGATCTATAAGACAATTCCCAACAATCTTCATCAATAGATCTCAATTCTGGAAGGAGAGGTCCACACGATGGTTACATTATTAACTTCACCAAGTTGTACATCTTGTCGAAAAGCAAAAGCATGGTTAGAGGAAAACAATATTCCGTTTGAAGAACGTAATATTTTTTCTGCGCCGCTTTCAGTGGAAGAAGTGAAAGAAGTCGTACGCATGACCGAAGATGGAACGGACGAGATCATCTCAACAAGATCAAAAGTGTTTCAAGAGTTAAATGTAGAACTAGAATCTTTATCACTTCAAACACTCTTCAAAATAATTAGTGATCATCCCGGCTTGCTTCGTCGCCCGATTATTTTTGATGAGAAACGCCTGCAAGTTGGATACAATGAAGCGGAAATTCGTCGATTCTTACCAAGGAAAGTTCGTTCTTTCCACTTAGAAGAAGCAAAACGCATGGTTAACTAATACAAAACCTTCTAGTTAAAACATAAACTAGAAGGTTTTTCTCATCTCACTATATAATGTGGCGCATGTATTTTTTCTTTGTAAGATAGCCTAGAAGAAGAACCCCCCCAATGACTATAACTTGAAATGCAATTGAAAAAGATGGGTGATGAGTAAATAGAGGCGATAACATGTTTTCGTGCTTAATCATTCTCGTTGCTGTAAAGGCCAAAATGGCAGCACCGAAATAAATAATAATAGGAAAGCGATCAAAAGCTTTTAGAATGATTTTGCTGCCCCATATAATAATAGGCACTGAAAAGAGGAGGCCTATTAAAACAAGGGTTGTATTTCCGTGAGCGGCTCCCGCTACAGCAATGACATTATCAAAACCCATAACAAAGTCTGCAATGACTATTGCTTTTATTGCTGAATAAAGACTGTTTCCGCCATTAATAGTAGTATGGTCATCTGGTGTAGCTAGAAGGGAATAGGCTATGTAAATTAATAGAGCACCGCCAATTGCTAATAAAAACGGAATTGCTAGTAATTCTACTGCTATAAAAGTTAAGCACATTCTAATCAAAAGGGCTAATGTAATTCCTAAAATAATCGCCTTATTACGAACATCTGGATGAAGATGCCTGCATGCTAAGGCGACAACAATCGCATTGTCTCCCCCTAAAATAATGTCTACACCGATAATGGTTACTAATGATATCAACCAATCTATATCCATTTATGCATCAGCTCCTATAGTGTATAAGCTAAATCCATCATATTTATTCTTGACATAACATAAAGTGATCTGTAACAATTAAAAGTCATAACAGCTAACGAGCCAAAATGATCTAGCTTGTCTTCACACTCTATAGAACACATATATTTATAGGCAGGCTAAATTATGATGAAAACCTCATAAATGAAGCAGTGTGATTATTGGAACGCCTTTTTTCTGAAAAATCATAGAAAAATAGGTTTTTAGATTTCCATTTTGAGCTTATATGTCATAAAATATAAGAAACAGATAATATGCTCTATAAATCATGTCTTAAATAATTGATCGTTGAAACCAGCTAAGATTGAGACCAGTAAGGATGTAGGTTACTTTAGTATGAAATAGGGCAAGCTGAGTCGATAAGAATGATATAGACTTTTACTTTTCTGTTTGATTAAAGTTCGATAGGAGGGAGAGCGAACATGGATATTGAACGCGTGAATGATACAACAATTAAATTCTTTATTACGTATAAAGATATTGAGGACCGGGGCTTTGACCGAGACGAAATTTGGTATAATCGTGAACGTGGCGAAGAGCTCTTCTTCGAAATGATGAATGAGGCAAATGACCGAGATGAATTTGAATTAGATGGACCTTTATGGATTCAAGTTCATGCATTAGATAAAGGGTTAGAAATTGTGGTTACCCGCGGACAAGTGAGTGATGGCAATGTGAAACTCGAAATCCCTGTAAGTCAGGATAAAGAAAATACTGACGAGAACATCGTTGACTTAATGACAGGTCATTCAAGTGAAGACGATGAAGGTATTGATACAGATCAGCTGGAAATTGTGATTGGTTTTAATGATTTTGAAGATATTATTTCGTTAAGCCATAACTTTTTTATAGACGATCTTGAAAATGAACTATATCATTTCGAAGGACGTTATTATTTGCATGTGCTATTTAATGACGATCAATATAACGAAGATGAGCAGGATGACATGTTAAGTCAAATGCTTGAATATGGATACGAAACAGACCTTTCCATTCACCGTATGCAAGAGTACGGCAAGGAAATTATTGGAGAATATGCTCTTAAACACCTAAGAGGTCATTTTCCACAAAATTAACTGATGTAAGCCGATTTCATAAAGAAGTCGGCTTTCTTTTATCTTGATCAATGTTAAAATAAGGTTGTTAATCAACCACCATTTATTAATTGCCATGGGAGAATAAAATGAAAAACAGATTAAATGTTTTAGCTTTTTTTGCGCTATTATTTGCGGCCCTGTACATTTCAAGAGGTTTTCTGCAAAGCTGGATGGTAGGAACACTGAGCGTTGTGTTTACTCTATCCGTTATATTTATTGGCATTATTATTTTCTTTGAGAACAGACATCCTACAAAAACCCTTACTTGGCTTCTAGTGTTAGCGGCATTTCCAGTCGTCGGCTTTTTCTTTTATTTAATGTTTGGACAAAATCATAGAAAAAGTAAGCGGTTTTCTAAAAAAGCAATAGAAGATGAACGAGCCTTTCAAAAAATTGAGGGGCAGCGGCAGTTAAATGAAGAGCAGCTGAAGAAAATGGGAGGGCATCAACAATTATTGTTCCGCTTAGCTCATAAGTTAGGCAAAAACCCGATCTCCTTTTCAAGTGAAACGAAAGTATTAACAGATGGAAAGGAAACCTATGCTCATATCCTGCAAGCACTAAAAATGGCAGAACACCATATTCATCTTGAGTATTATATCGTTCGGCATGATGACC
Source organism: Alkalihalophilus pseudofirmus OF4 (assembly GCF_000005825.2). Taxonomy (GTDB): domain Bacteria; phylum Bacillota; class Bacilli; order Bacillales; family Bacillaceae_D; genus Alkalihalophilus; species Alkalihalophilus pseudofirmus. Next base: position 2,641,813 of record NC_013791.2, on the reverse strand, counting down.
TTGGTAACCAAATTAAAGATATTTTAATTTCTAAAGCCAAGGAAGGAGTTCACGTACGTTTTTTATATGATGGGGTAGGGAGCTGGAAGCTTTCGAAGTCATATGTCGAAGAACTGCGGGATGCAGGAGTGGAAATGGTTTCGTTCTCACCTGTAAAATTACCTTTTTTAACTCATACGATTAATTATCGTAACCATCGCAAGATTATTGTCATCGATGGGGTAGTAGGATTTGTCGGTGGTTTAAATATCGGTGATGAATATCTAGGTAAAGATGCATACTTTGGTTATTGGAGAGATACACACTTGTATGTAAGAGGAGAAGCTGTTAGAACACTTCAGCTTATTTTCTTGCAGGACTGGCATTATCAGACAGGTGAAACGATTTTAAACCAAACGTATTTATCTCCTTCACTATCAATGACAAAGGGCGATGGCGGCGTTCAAATGATTGCAAGCGGGCCGGATACGAGGTGGGAAGTGAATAAGAAGCTATTCTTTTCAATGATCACTTCTGCAAAAAAATCGATTTGGATTGCAAGTCCGTATTTCATTCCAGATGATGATATTTTAAGTGCTTTAAAAATTGCCGCTTTAAGCGGGATTGATGTCCGAATCCTTGTCCCAAACCGTCCAGACAAGCGAATTGTTTTTCATGCCTCAAGGTCTTATTTCCCTGAGCTGCTTGAAGCAGGAGTAAAGGTTTACGAGTATAACCGTGGTTTTATGCACAGTAAAATAATTATTGTCGATCATGAGATAGCATCAATAGGCACATCTAATATGGATATGAGAAGTTTTCATTTAAACTTTGAGGTGAATGCCTATTTATATCGTACGAGCAGTGTGACAAAGCTTGTAAGTGATTATGTTTACGATCTCGAGCATTCTAACCAAATTAACTTTTCATTGTTTAAAAACCGACCATTTTTCCATCGGCTTATTGAATCAACCTCAAGGCTTTTATCACCATTATTGTAAACGTACAAATAAGTCATAAATCCCTCTTCTTATTATTAATTAAGAATGGGGATTTTTTATTTCAATTAAATGAATGATTTAATTATTTGAAATAAACAGGAGATCTAGAAGAAGAGGTCGAATAAATCCTTATCTTAGAATGGAGGTGTTCCTCAGTTGTTAACTGCAAAACTAAAAGATGGCTCAACTATTTCAATGTGTGATCAGTGGACCTATATCCAGTTAAAGGATATGAGAGAGGAAGTGAATTTTTATTGTCCCTGTTGTACAGCCGAACTGCTGCTCAAGATTGGCGACAAGAAACAATGGCATTTTGCTCACAAAAAAGGATCTTCATGTACTGTTCAAGGGGAGCCTGAATCCCTTTATCATTTGAGAGGGAAAAAGCAGCTGTATGAATGGATCAGAAAACAGGGCTATAAAGCTGCACTTGAAGTATATCTTCCGCTCATTAGACAAAGACCAGATGTGTTATTCAAAGTGAAAGATCAGCTTTATGCTATCGAATATCAATGTTCAGTTATTGAAGAGAGCCAAATACGAAAAAGGTCGAAAGGGTATGAGCAGCTTGGCATCATTCCTATTTGGATTTTTGGCGGCAATCGTTTAAAAAGGGTAGGTGCAAAGGTCTTTTCTATCCAATCGTTTGAATGGTATGCCAGTTCGATTCTACGTGATATCCCCTCTGTCATTCACTATTATTGTTCCGACCTTCAAAAATTTATCACTCTCACACACCCCGCTCCGATCTCTAAAATGAAACACGTAGCTCCCCTTCGTGAAGTTTCGAATCAGGACTTTTTACTATCCCACTTATTGCATATGCCAGAGCCAATTTCATCATTTAATGAGAACTGGATAGAGGTCAAAAAGAAATGGCGCTATGCTAAAATATATCCTTACCCCACCCCAACCGATCGATTTTTTCATCAATTATTGTATCATCACCGTATCCCGCCTTCTTTGTTTCCCATAGAGGCTGGATGGCCCACTCCTTCTTATTCCTTGATTGAAACCTCTCCTCATATTTGGCAGACGTATTTATTGTATGCCTGTCTTCTTCAAAAGCCAATTCACCACCCTATTACGTTTCGTTCTATTCATTCATGCTTTCTTAAAAAGGAAGGGAAACGTTGGCTGAAAATGAGGTCTTTTTATCAGCCAGTCTATTTAGAAGAAACGCTAGCTGGGTATCTCACATTTTTAACGGAAGCAGGCTTTCTGCAGGTAATCTCTGAGCAGCCCAAAACGTATATGAGGCTTAGGGATGCTGTAATTCCCACTACTGTAGAGGAAGCGAACCAGCTTGATCATAAACTATTGCATCAATCCCGTAAAAACTTAAATATGGATAGTTAATAAAGAAAGGAAAATTCTCCTTGATGACGAATACTATAAGTTGGGAAGGAATGATTTCACACCTTCTCTTTTTGAGTGATCATATTTGGAGGGATTAATCTTGGCTAAACAACGTTTAAAAAGAACTGAGGTACCTGAAGCTTCAAAATGGGACCTAGAAGCTATTTTTGCGACAGATAAAGAGTGGGAAGAAGAGTTTTCTGCTGTAAAATCTCTTTACCCGCAAATGACCGCATATAAAGGGAAACTAGGAGAATCAGCTGACAGTCTATACGAAGCACTTCAAAAGCAAGATGAGATCAGCGAGCGCTTAAACAGACTATATACTTATGCTCATATGCGCAATGATGAAGATACAACAAATTCACTCTATCAAGGGCTGCATGACAGAGCAATGAGCCTAAGTGCACAAGTTGCACAATCTGTAGCATATTTAACTCCTGAACTGCTAGAGCTTGATGAGAAAATAATCAAGCAATTTATTAATGAACACGAGGGATTAAACAGATATGAGCACATGTTGGAAGAATTATATAAAGAAAAGCCGCATGTGTTATCTGAAGCAGAAGAGGCAATCTTAGCTCAAGCGAGTGAAGCGCTTCAAAGTCCTGGGCAGACGTTTGGTATGTTAAACAATGCAGACTTAACATTTCCGACAATAAAGGATGAAGATGGTGAAGATGTAGAGATTACTCATGGCAGATTTATATCTTTACTTGAGTCAAAAGACCGTAAAGTGAGAGAAAATGCATTTAAAGCCGTTTATAATACATATGGGCAGTTTAAAAATACCTTTGCTCAAACATTGAGCGGCCAAGTGAAAAAAGATTTATTCTTTGCAAATGTACGGAAGTACCGCTCGGCTAGGGAGGCAGCATTAAGTCAAAATCATATCCCAGAGGTGGTATATGACCAGTTAGTAGAAACGATTAATAAAAATATTCACTTGCTGCATCGATATGTGAAGCTGCGCAAAAAAGTACTAGGCGTTGAAGAGCTGCATATGTATGACTTGTATACGCCGTTAGTAGAAGGCAGCAAGGTCAAAGTTTCTTATGAAGAGGCTAAAGATCTTGTAATCCAAGGGGTCGAGCCGCTTGGAGAAGAATACGTGAACGTCTTAAAAGAAGGTTTTACTAAACGCTGGGTCGACGTAGAAGAAACGGTTGGTAAGCGCAGCGGGGCTTATTCTTCAGGTGCTTACGGAACGATGCCCTACATTTTAATGAACTGGCAGGATAACATCGATAACTTATTTACATTAGCTCATGAATTTGGCCATAGTATGCACAGCTACTATACTCGTAAGCATCAGCCTTATGTCTATGGGGATTACACTATTTTTGTCGCTGAAGTTGCTTCGACGTTAAATGAATCATTATTAAATGATTACTTAGTTAAAACGACAACAGATAAACAACAAAAACTGTACCTGTTAAATCATTTTCTAGAAGGATTTAGAGGGACAGTGTTCAGGCAGACAATGTTTGCTGAGTTTGAGCAAAAAATTCATGAACTGTCTGCTGACGGGGAGGCTTTGACCCCTGAATTGTTAACAACAACCTATTATGAATTAAACAAGAAATATTTCGGTGAAGAAATGGTTGTAGATGAAGAGATTGGTTTAGAATGGGCACGTATCCCTCATTTCTATTACAATTTCTATGTCTATCAGTATGCAACGGGCTACAGTGCTGCAGCAGCTCTTTCAAAGCAGATATTAGAAGAAGGGGAGCCAGCGGTTGATCGTTACTTATCCTTCTTAAAAGCAGGGAGCTCTAATTTCCCAATCGAGGTGCTGAAGGAAGCTGGTGTAGACATGACGTCTAAAGAGCCAATTGAAGAAGCGCTCCGTTTATTTGAAGAAACACTTGATGAAATGGAACGTTTATTAAAAGCATAGGTAAATGTATACATTGTAAGGAGGCCCCGCGTTGACTATAAACGCGAGGCCTTTTTGATATAAGCTATCTGTACCCCTTAAATCGGTTTTGTTTCAATGGAGGACTAATGGTAAATATAATAGAAAGAAACAATAGTGGAGCTGCAACAAACAGTGGGAACATACTCATTAGGGATAAGATGTAAAAATAAAAGGCAATGATGATTAAAATGAGCCCGATAAAGCGCTTTGCCTTGGTCAATGTCAATCTTCCTTTCATTAGGAAATAGTCATCTTAAGTCAGTAGGTATGTAATATATATATGAGGGTAAGGTCTGTTTAAGACAAGTTTTTACACATATGACGATATGATGAACGATGCAGAATCAATATTGTCTTACCTTGATTCATTTGATATTCTATACATGTGAAACACATCACATTCTCTCCCCCATAGAGGATGAAAAGAGCGCCTCATATTGAGACGCTCTTTTATCAACTCTTTTAGCTGCCGATATACCTCCAAAAGGTTCCGTATTTCACCGGCACGGCTTCTACTTTTTGCTGAAGTTTTAACAATTTTAATTGCTTTTCAGCTTCTTCAGGAGCTAAATCAAACACCACCGCTACTTCAATTGTCGCCACGAAATTATATCTCTTAAGGAACTCTTCGATCGAAATAGGCTCGGCTTTTTCCGGTGTATAGCCTAGGAGTTCTTCAATCATTTGAACGTAGATGTGATAAGGATACAAGCCTGTAATACTTAAACCTTCTTCGTCTACATTATTATTGAAGAAAACAAAGGTCGGAACCACTTCAACGCCCATCTCATTTGTTGTTTTTATATCACATTGAAGAGCCTTCTTTGCAAGTGGTGACTCAAGGTCTTTCTTAAATTCTTCTAAATCTAAATGAGCAGATTCGGCACAATTCATAATGATCTCATCTTCGGTAATGTTTTTTTTCTCCAAAAACAAATACTCTCTTAATTTACGCAAAAAGCGTGAACCTGCGTGCGGCCCTTGTAGTTCCGCAGCTTTAATGGCAATGGATGCTTTATATGGAGAAGACCATTCATGTTCTAACCATACATCCCCATCACATGACATCCCGGTTTCATGAGCAATTTTTTCCCAAACCTTAGCTATTTCACTCTTTTTGGCTAAGCCTTTTTTTGTTTCTTGGCAGAAATTCCATGCTTGTAATCGACCAGCGACTAGAAATCGAATTTTGAAATAAGCCCCGTACTCAACTTGGAGCTTTTTTAATATCGGTTCAAACGCCCAGCATTCTGCGCATAGCGGATCAATAAAAGTATATATTTCCAGCGGCTTACGTTTTGTTTGCAAGGGGTGTTCAGGATCCAGACCACATATGCCGTGTTCGTTATCACAAGATGAATGGAGCTCTTTTGGTTTCAATGGTCATTCTCCTTTCTTAAAAGCTTTATCATTGTAGGAAGCTCTATTTATTAACCATATGATGAGCAGTCATCGTCAGTCTTTCCATCATGTATTCACGTATAAGACCTTCTACATTCACAGTGTCCATTGCTTTATTCATACAAGACAACCATGCTTCTGCTTCGTTTTTAGATATAGGAAATGGCATATGTCTTGCTCGTAACATAGGATGTCCATGCTCTTCTGTATAAAGGGAAGGACCTCCTAAAAATTGAGTCAGAAATTGTTTTTGTTTACGGGCCGTTTCCGTTAAATCCTTTGGAAATAAGGGGGCTAGGTCCGGATGATTAGCTACGTATGAATAAAACGTATCGACCAACTCTGAAAGAACGGCTTCTCCGCCGAGGGCTTCATAGGGTGTCATTTGGTTTGACATGTATCTCGCTCCTTAACACACAGCCAGTACACTCTTAAGGTGAGAGCTAGTATAATTAATATAAAAGAGTAGCTGTATAATTTGACCTATCTTTACCTTACTGTTTGTGATTATAATTGCTCAATCATTACTGTTTCATATTGTAGCAACCTCAAACAACTTCGGCAAATAATCTGTTTGCTATTAACAGTATAGAATAGCCTTTAGCTTTTTAAAAAGAAGGGGAGCGGTTCTTTTGAATCATCCGAAAGTTATGAACATGACCAAGTTACATACAGTATGTCCTCATAATTGTCCTGATACTTGCGGTCTGACCGTAGGTGTTCGACAAGGTGTTGTGCAACATGTCACCGGACAAGCGAGCCGCCCTGTTACAAAAGGAGTCATTTGTGAAAAGGTAAGACATTATCCTAAAAAGATCTATTCAGAAAAAAGGCTGAAAAAACCGCTCAAAAGAATAGGGGAAAAAGGGGAAGGAAAGTTTGCAGAGATAAGTTGGAGTCAAGCAATAGCAGAGATCTCAACAGAGCTTTTAAACGTGAAAAAGAGATACGGAGGGAGGAGCATCCTGCCGTATAGTTACAGCGGTACGATTGGAGTCATTCAAAATGCCAGCATGGACCGGCGCTTCTTTAATCGTCTTAATTCGGCAATGATTGATCGTACGATATGTTCAGCTGCAGGTAATGCTGCTTTTTTGTATACGATGGGTGCACAAGTCGGTTTAGATCCTGAAGATACTGTCCATTCATCTCTCATCATTATTTGGGGAGCGAATACACTGCTAACAAATATCCATCAATGGCTGCTAATAGAAGAAGCGAGAAAAAAGGGAGCGAAAGTTATTGTAATTGATGTAGAGCGGACAGAAACTGCTAAAAAAGCAGATCAATATATTGAAGTGGCTCCTGGAACTGACGGTGTGCTTGCTTTAGGTTTGATTCATGTTTTATTTGAACAGGAGCTGGTTAATCAGACATTTATCCGCCGTCATACAATAGGTGTAGATCATTTGAAAGAAGAAGCTTTGGCATACACCCCTGAATATGTAGAAGAAATGACTGGTGTTAAAGCAGAAGTGCTTAAGCAATTAGCTATTAAGTATGCTGCACATAAAGCTTCCTTCATCCGTATTGGCAATGGGCAGCAGCACCATACAAACGGAGGAATGAATACACGGGCGATTTTATGTTTGCCAGCGTTGACCGGTGCATGGCAGCATCGGGGCGGGGGAGCGATCTTTTTTAATTTAAGTCAAGGCAGGGTGAATTCAAAAGCACTTGAGCGGCCCGATCTTCGGACAGAAAAAGCAAAGCTTATTAATATGAATAGTCTTGGTGAGGCATTGGCGGCACGAAAGGACCCTGTTAAAGCATTGTTTGTCTATAATAGTAATCCAGCTTCAGTGAATCAAGATCAGATGACTGTTTTAAAAGGGTTAAAAAGAAAAGATTTATTTACAGTTGTGCATGAGCAAACGATGACTGAAACGGCCATGTATGCAGATTATGTACTACCTGCAACAACAGCGATGGAGCATCTAGACTTATATAAATCCTACTGGCATCGCTACTGGCAAATAGGGAAACCGGTCATTAAGCCTCTAGGAGAAGCGGTTTGTAATACGGAATTATTTAGAAGACTGGCGGATGCATGTGGTTTTAAAGAAGAGTGTTTTTTAGAAGACGATGATTCCCTTATCCGACAGGCCATAATAGACAAGCCCAAACACTGGCAAGAAGATCTGTTAGCAGGGAAGACTGTGAAATGGCCTTTAGAAGATGTAGATGATGTGGAACCTTGGACGGCGGGAGATTACCTTACTCCATCTGGTAAAATTGAATTTTATTCAGAACAAATGAAACAACACGGCTTACCACCTGTCCCTTCCATCAATAAATTGATGAAAAGGGGGGAGGATGAATGGTGGCTTTTATCCTCACCGCATCGAAGGGGTTTAAATAGTCAATTTCTATCAAGTTTTTATGACGAGGGGGAAGAAGAGCCTCTTGCCGTTATTCACCCGAAAACAGCAGGGAAATGTAAAATTGTTGAGCACGACACGGTTTCGCTGTTTAATCGAAATGGGTCCATTGAGGTGAAGGTGAAAGTTGACGATCGTGTAGCTGAATCGGTCATCATGATTAGAGGGGTATGGCCGCATAAAGCATTTGGCGGGAAGAATACAAATGCTTTAACTACGAATAAACTTTCCGATTTTGGCGGCGGAGCGACCTATTTCACTACATTGGTAAAAATAAAGAAGAAACAGTAAAAAAACACCCCCCTTATAAGGATGAAAGGGGGGTGTACTCATGCATTTAGATACGTATTATACACTTTTGGGACGTAATTTTGGGTTTCTTTGAATGGCGGGATGCCATTATAACGGTCAACATTTCCTGGTCCTGCGTTGTATGCCGCAAGAGCAAGTTTCACGTCTCCTTTATATTTATCAAGCATTTGACGTAAGTATTTAGTTCCGCCCTCAATATTTTGTTTAGGATCTAACATATTATCTACCTTAAGCATACGGGCAGTAGCTGGCATCAGCTGCATTAAACCAGTCGCTCCTACATGACTTCTAGCAGATGGGTTAAAGTTAGACTCGTGTTTAATCACAGCATAAATTAACTTTGAGTCTACATTGTATTTTTTTGCTGCAGCTTCAATAAAGGAGGCAAATGGGGCGCTGTTGTTTAATGGCTTTGAATATTGATGCTCTTGTGAATGAACCTTATCCCCTTTGCTCGTTCGGCTTTGAACCTGACTAGCTTGATCAGATACACTTGATTGTTGCATCTGCAAAAATAAATAACGGTCTCTTAATGAGGGGTTCATAAATAAGTCTTGGTTTCTACCTATCGAAGTACCCACCATCGAATTGCTTATTTCATTTGTATTCTCTTGCTGTAAGAAGGCAGCAAAGAGAGGGCGTAAAGAAGCGGCTTGAGTCGTCGTGTCCTGAGTCACATTTCTTATAAAAGGCTGCGTGTTGACAGAGTTTAAAAATGAGAAATCCATAAGGTTACCTCCGTAACAGATTTAACCTAACTTTACCAAATATTTCACTAGGCAACAATTAGTTTATGATGATAATTGTTGTTTTCTGTCAAAGAAACGCTCAACTTTATTCGGTGTAGGGGCTTGGGAGAGGTTGGCGCTCGTTAATAGGTTTTCTATTACGCTTTGTGCATGCGATAAAGTACTGCCTTCAAATTCAACTTCATAATCTACTTGATCTAAGTAGGTACTTTTATCAAAGCACAAAATGCCGTTCTCATATTCTCCTTCGATCCGGCTTGTTGTCAATGTACCTAAGTAGGTTAATGAATCTACGTTAACACCCAGCTGCATGAGTTGCTCACACACCTCACCTGAAGGAAGTTCTCCTGTATTAATAGCATGCTCTGCTTCATTTAAAGAGAGCATCTGATGGGTTTCAAGTAAGCCTTCTTGTTCGGGTTTATTGTTCGGTTCTTTTAAAGTCAGCGTATAGTTCCCTTCTTTCTCTCGAATTCGAAGGGCAGATCTTTTACTTTTAAGAATAAAGTCAGCTGTTTCAAAGTAATGATTTTTTTGAGTAACAGCATGTTCAACAGAGTAGTTTACTTTTTGGATTAAATGGTGGAAAGCCTGTTCTGTAACTAATGATTTTACTTCAATTTCAATTTCTTGCGACATATCGGCTCACGTCCTTATATTTTGAGATTTTCTCATTATCTCACAGCTCTGTTGTCCACTCAATACAGATCTTAATTCCCTTGTGCTTCTAATAGGAATGAACATAAGTGTGTGGTAAACTTGTGTGGTAAACTATTGAAGATAAATACTCTATGAATGTGAATGTTGGAGGGTACTATGAAGAAGTTGAACGTATTAGAAATTACAAAAAATAGTGAGGGGTATGCTGCAGCGTGTGAGCATACATTTACTCAGGATGAAATCAAGGGAATCAAAGCCGGAGAGAGAATGCTGGTTGATTCTGATGGGTTAGCACTTATATACATAATAGAAGACGATGAGCAGTTTTACTATGTATCTTTTGGTCAAAATACATGGCCTATGCTCGATGAAGCGTATAAGACAGAGACCCCGCTTATTTTAGAATTTGATTCTAATCATACACTTGAATTAGTGCAGCTGCATGCAGAACTAGATTTTCTTTTGGAGAATATTGAAGGAAACAGCAATTATGGTGAAGAATTAGAGACCGCTGTTTGTGAAGTGTTTAAAAAGACTGTTTAGTATTGGACGGATGGTGATTGAATGAGTGACTGGGGAACTTTTTTAATGCCTTATAAGCAAGCGGTTGAAGAGTTGAAAGTGAAATTAAAAGGGTTGCGCGAACAATATCAGCGATCTTCTAATCATACACCGATTGAATTTGTTACTGGGCGAGTCAAGCCTATCTCTAGCATTGTAGATAAGGCAAAACGAAAAAATATTCCTTTAAATGAACTTGAGGATAAAATGCAGGATCTTGCGGGAGTTCGTATTGTTACACAATTTGTGGAAGATATTGAAACAGTTATAAAGTTAATCCGCACACGCACAGACTTTGACATCATAGAAGAACGGGATTATGTGGTGGAAAAGAAACCAAGCGGATATCGTTCGTATCATTTAGTGCTCCGTTATCCTGTCCAGACAATTGAAGGCGAGAAGAAAGTATTAGTAGAGCTTCAAGTCCGCACGCTTGCAATGAACTTTTGGGCAACGATTGAACATTCTCTTAATTATAAGTACAGCGGAGAAATTCCAGAAGATATAAAGATGAGGTTAATGCGTGCGGCCGAAGCTGCCTTTAAGCTCGATGAGGAAATGTCGATTATACGTGATGAGGTAAGAGATGCTCAGGAAATATTTATTCAAAAACAAGAGCAAGGCAGAAAGCTATAGGAGCAGGAAGGGATGAGGACCATATGAAATTTACTGTCACTTCACGTGGTGATGATCTATCTAACACATTACAACAGCGAATCAAACGATATTTGTTAGATTTTGGATTAGTATATGATGAAGAAACTCCTGAGATGGTTGTAACAGTGGGCGGAGATGGTACCTTGCTTCAAGCTTTTCACGACTACAGTGAACGTCTTGAAGATACTGCTTTTGTAGGAATCCATACAGGCCATTTAGGATTTTATGCAGACTGGGTGCCAGATGAGGTGGAAAAGCTTGTGATTCACATCGCTAAGACTCCTTATCAAATTGTTGAATACCCGCTGCTTGAAGTCGTCATTAGGCATGAGGGCGAAGGGAAGTCTGAGCGCCATCTTGCATTAAATGAATGTACGGTTAAAAGCTTAGAAGGTTCTCTTGTAAGTAATGTACAAATTAAAGGAGATACATTTGAGGTCTTCCGCGGTGATGGGTTATGTATTTCAACCCCATCTGGAAGTACAGCTTACAATAAAGCTCTTGGCGGTGCTATTTTGCACCCTTCTCTTGCTTCCATTCAAATAGCTGAAATGGCTTCGATTAACAACAGGGTATACCGGACAGTAGGCTCACCGCTTGTCTTGCCGCAGCATCATACCTGTTTGTTAAAGCCATTAAATAATGTTGATGTTCAAGTAACGATTGATCACTATACACTTGATCACAAAAGAGTGAAGTCGATTCAATGCCGGGTTGCCGAAGAGAAGATCAGGTTCGCTAGATTTAGACCGTTCCCATTTTGGAAACGGGTAAAGGATTCATTTATCGGTGAGTAACATGTCTCAAAGTGAAAGCATGTCTTGTAAAATAGAGTGGGTTGTACCAGCGAATGTTGTTTCTTCAAACGCTTGTTCTTCAATCAATGAGGGAATTAATGAGGGAATCCTCCTTAGAACGTTTTTGAGAGACGTTATTGGAATTTCTAAGAAATCGCTAGCTGACATAAAATTTAAGGGTGGAAAAATTCTAGTTAATCAGAAGGAAGTCACGGTTCGAACAACAATATTCAGTGGGGACAGAGTGGAAGTGTATGTGCCGCCTGAGCCTAAAAATGAATCACTGAGGCCTGAATGCATCCCCCTGGATATTCACTATGAAGATGACCACCTTTTAGTGATAAATAAGCCGCAGGGAATGCCTACCATTCCATCTAGAGAGCATCCAAGTCGTACGCTTGCTAATGCCGTTATGGGGTACTATGAAAGCCATCATATTCCCTTTACCTTTCATGCTGTTAACCGGCTGGATCGTGATACTTCAGGCCTTTTAGTTGTAGCTAAACATGGGTTAGCTCATGATCAGTTGTCTAAAGGACAAAGGGCTGGTAAGCTGAAACGATATTACCTGGCTTTAGCTGAAGGCTTTGTTCAACCGAGAGAAGGAACGATTCACGCTCCCATTAAAAGAAGGCCCTCAAGTATTATTGAGCGGATGGTTGCAGCTGATGGTCAAGAGGCGATTACTCATTATAAAGTAATCAATGATAATCAAGCTTATTCTGAAGTAGAGATTAATCTTGAAACGGGCCGAACTCATCAAATTCGTGTACACTTTGCTCACTTAGGGCACCCGTTACTTGGGGATGATCTTTACGGGGGCAGTATAGAATTGTTGGCAAGACAAGCTCTCCATTGCCAAAGAGTTGAATTGATTCATCCGTTTACAGGGAAGCATCTTCATTTTTCTGCTCCACTCCCTAAAGATTTGATTGAAGTTAAAGACAAACTCATAAAATAAAGCGAAAAGCATCCTAAGAATCCTTTTGCTAGGACCCCTAGGATGCTTTTTTTATTCTGTAGTCACTTGGTTTACAGTCATTCGTGCAAGTTCCGTTTCAGATTCGTCTAACACAGCTACTTCAATCAATCCCTGTAATTCATCGATCGGCTCTTCAACTTGATAAGCGAAGGATTCAGAAATAAAATAACTTCCATTCGGTTTTATATTGAATGTTTCAAGGTTTCCTTCACGGTCCATGAATGCGAAAGGAGATTCTTGGTCTAGTTGGTCTAAAAGATTTTCATCATTTATATGAAACTGAACACTTAATGGCCCTGAAGGAATAGCAGTAGGATTTTCAAAACGCGTATAAATTGTGAGCAATGATCGTTCCTCATCCACAATTAAACGAGTCGCTTCTTCATCAATTATCACTTCTAAAGACGGACCGCAGCCGGATAATAGGAAGATAAGCAATAGGAAGAACCATTTCACTTTGGACTTTATTTCTAGCTTCATTTTCATTTGTGCTTTCAATCTTTTCCAACTTCCTTTCTAATTTAATCAGTGATGACTATATAAGTTTAAGTAAATGAACGGAACTTTTCTTCGACATACGGCATAGAAGAAGGTACTTGTACTGTCGTCATTTCAGGGTACCTTAAAGCGGTTAACTTGCCCCCGAATACACAGCCTGTGTCAATATTTACTGTGTGATTCAAAAAGCGCGGCTCTTTGACTGGCGTATGCCCATAGACTACAACTGCACGTCCATTATAACTTTTTGACCAATCTCTTCTAACAGGAGTGCCATCAGGGTTTGTTTCACCTGTAATATCACCATACAATACAAATGTCTTGACCCGTTTATTTGTTTGGCCAATATCCTTGGCTTGAATCCCGGCATGAGCAATAACAAGGTTTCCGCTATCCAAAACGTGGTATAGAGGGGACTTCTCAACAAGAAAAAGAAACATTTTTCGGATTTGGCTGTATTCTTCTTTTGATACGTTATTTAATTCTGCAACGGTTGTCTCTAAACCATGTTTTTGCTGGACATTTCTACCTAGAAAGAATCTATACAGTTTATCACAGTGATTACCAGGTACATAATACGCTTGGTCATCTTTCACTAAGCTATAAACTAATTTTATGACCTTTAGTGAATGAGGACCCCTGTCTGTGAGGTCTCCTACAAAAGCAAGTTTTCGTCCGTGTGGATGGGCAAAGCTTGTATTAGATTTTTGATATCCTAATTTTTTAAGCAGTAATACCAATTCTTCATAACACCCGTGCACATCGCCAATACAATCTATGTTCAAAGATTTCACTCCTTAATAATCATTTTAAGACATGAAAGAATACATGCATTTTAGCATAAATCCTTCCATACGAGATAAGGATATACAAACTATCTCTATTTCAATAAAAAATGTAAGGGTATACATTTTAGCTCTTCGTTGACAATGAAGAGATGCTTTCTTTAAGATGGTTAGGATAAATAAAAATAAAAGGTGTGCTGATTTTGTTTGAACAACCCGTGACGAATCCCGTCCTTATTTTTGCTATTGCTATGGTTGTCTTTTTAATTGCCCCGTTAATCATGGCGAAATTGCGTATTCCTGGAATTATAGGTTTAATCTTAGCCGGGGTCATTATTGGTCCTAATGGTCTTGGGATGCTTGATCGCGACCCAACCATTGTATTACTTGGAACAGTTGGACTTCTGTATATTATCTTTATTGCAGGTCTTGAGATTGATTTAGATGGATTTAAAAAATATCGTACAAGAAGCTTGTTTTTCGGTTCTATGTCATTTACTATCCCGTTTATACTTGGAACCATTATTGTTTACCTGCTTGGTTATTCTACAGCCGCCGCCATCTTACTTGGCTCGCTGTTAGGTTCACATACGCTGCTGGCCTATCCTATTGCCAGCCGTATTGGGATAACGAAGAATAAATCGGTAACGACCACTGTTGGCGGGACGATTATGACGGATACTTTAGCCCTTCTTATCTTAGCGGTAGTGGCAGGCTCTACTCAAGGTGAACTAACAGCTAATTTCTGGTTTATCCTGCTCGTATCTCTTGCACTTTATGTAGCTGCGGTACTAATATTAGTACCGATTGTAGCTAAATTTTTCTTCCGTACATTGAGCAGTGAAGGAGCACTTGAATTTATCTTTGTAATGACGGTTCTGTTTGTATCAGCTTATTTTGCGACAATAGCAGGGTTAGAACCTATTATAGGGGCATTCCTTGCTGGTCTTGCGTTAAACAGATTTATTTCTGAGCAGGGTACATTGATGAATCGAATCAAATTTGTAGGTAATGCTTTATTTATTCCATTCTTCTTATTATCAGTTGGAATGCTGATGGATATAAGTATATTATTGTCGGACCCGTCTGCATGGCTTATGGCAGCTGTTGTTGTGACACTTGTTATTAGCGGTAAATTTTTAGCTGCATGGATTGCAGGTAAAATCTATCACTATTCGTCCGACGAAATTAAGCTGATGTTTGGATTATCGATTCCGCAGGCAGCTGCAACATTAGCTGCGACATTAGTCGGTTATGACCTTGGCTTGTTTAATCAGGCTACTGTAAATGCAGTGATCGTCATGATCTTAGTGACATGTATGATCGGTCCATATATGGTTGAAGTATATGCCCGCAAGATTGCTCTAAAGGAAGAGCAGCGGCCGTATGAGCCGTCAGAGGCACCGCAAAGAGTGCTAGTGCCGGTAGCCAATCCAAAAACGATGGAATCCCTGCTTGAGCTTGCTTTTATTATTAGAGGGAATTCACCTGAGCCACTATATACATTATCCGTTGCCCAGGGGCGCGGGGAAGAGGCTCCTGAGAAAATCATTCAAGCAGAGAAAACTCTTAGTAAAGCGGTAAGCTATGCCGCTGGCGCTGAGGTGCCTATGCAGATGTTAACACGCGTGGATCCGAATATTACTTCAGGTATGATCCGGGCTATGCAAGAGTCTAGGATCACTACAGCCGTTATAGGGTGGAATGGTAAACTATCGACCCCGCAGCGGATGTTTGGAGGGATATTAGATCAATTGCTTGAAAGAACGAACCAAATGATTTTAGTGTCTAAGCTGGGTCACCCTTTAAATACGACGAAAAGACTTGTCGTTATTATTCCTTCAGGTTTTGACCATAAAAGGGCCGCGTATGAGTCCATTCGTACAGCTAAGCAGCTTGCAAGTCAAATAGGAGCGATCATTACTGTTTATGTGATTCATGATGAGACAAAAAGCTATGAGAAGATGTTTGACAAGGTGAAACCTGATGTACAACTTCAAGTGATCGGTGTTCCTACATGGAATGAATTACACCACTCCTTTATGCCGCAGCTGCGTAAAGATGATCTAGTTGCTGTATTAAGTGCAAGACGAGGTACTCTTGCATGGCATCCGCAGTTAGAGCGGCTGCCTCGAGTGCTTGCTGTAGCGAAGCCAGAGAGCTTTATTATGATTTATCCACCAGATAGGGAACCGGTTGATTTGCGTGGATCTAGAGGAACAGATGTACCCAGAACAATGTTATCTAATAAATCTTACGAAGAATAAGAAGAAAGAAGCTAGGCCGATTCAAGGCCTAGCTTCTTATTATTGACTAACAAGTTCAGTTGTCACGACTAACCTTTCGCGGTGTGTCCGCTCTACTCTGTCAAATTCACCTGTACACGTAATCAAGTTTAAACGCTTAGCAGAAGTGTAACCGAAGATTTGATCGATTGGAGCGTCATCGTACGGATAAATTTCCATACTTGTCACTTTAAATTCGAGTGTCTGGCCTTCTTGGTCGGTTACATACACTTGATCGCCAACCTCTAACTGATTGAGATGAAAGAATATGGCTGGACCAGTTCTTGAGTCCACATGACCTGCAAGTACTGCACTACCTTGACTGCCGGGTTTGGCCCCCGGTTGAAACCAGCCCACTTCAAATGGGTCGTCCGGAATCTCCATTTGCCGCTCGTCATTCAATCCGACCTCTAAAACGTCAGCTTCGATCTCGATCTTTGGAATAGAGATGGATGCCGGCACAATCCCTGATTGGTGTTGTATGGCTGACGGTTTTACTTTCTCTTGTGTGGCCGCTTGATTGAGAGCAGGTGAATCGTTCGTTGTAAGAGCGGGAGGTGGCTCAGCAGCTATATCAGTCTGCTTGCACCCGCTAACAATGAACGTGCTGAGAGCAACAATGATTAGTAAATTACGCTTCTTGTTTACGACGAATGTTAAGAAAAAAGACAGCTGCCCCGAGTGCTAGTGCTCCTGCAAATAAAATTGGCATGAAGCTAGTGTTGTTTTGTGCACCGCCCATCCCTGTAGCAGGCATTTCAGCTGGCATCGCTTCGTGTGACATGTCACTTAATACAATGACATCAAGTCCAGGTTCTCCATCAGCAAATCCTACTGCAAATACACTGTAAAGCATGTCTGCTTTAAGTTCAGTCGCTGGAAGCTCAAGCACAACATCTTCTGTTCCTGCAACTCTGATTTCAAGATCAAATGTAGCAGGTGCTGTTTCTAAATAATCAGTAACAGCTTTAAAAGGTGCATCTTCGAACAATACATCCCCGCCTGCTACTGCTACATCTACATTTGGCGCATCAGGAGAAAAGTGTCCAACTCGTACTTTCGTTTGTCCCGATGTAGTCATTTGTTCGTCATTAATAATAGAAAGCTCAAGATTTTCAACCGTATTAACAGCGGCTACTGTGTAAGCTTCTCCGCCTTCAACAGATAGTGTAGCAGAGAGCACTGGTTCTTCTTCTTCAACCGTACCAGCAGCAAAGATTTCTACCTCATGATCTCCTGATGGAACATGAAGGTAATCAGTTGCCGCTTTGAAATCGGCCCCTTCCACAACAACATCTCCATTTAATACAACATCTACAGCTGGTGCATCAGGCGAGGCGTGTACAACACGAACTTTCGCTTCATCATCCCCATGGTCGGCAGCCAGTCCTGCACCTCCAAATGATAAGGTTAGGGCCCCGACTAATGATAAAATGAATCCTTTTTTCAACATAAAATCATCTCCTCGTGTTTGATTATTTTTGTATGATAATTACTGTTTTGAAAGCCTTCCAACAAAAAAGTCACCTCCTTATACAAAGTGTTTAAGTTTTGTTGTACTAATGTACAGTTAAAGTTTAGCTTTATTCCGTTGAAATTGTCAAAACATTAGCTATACTAATTCGAGAAAATAAGACGATAGACCTAATTTGTATAATGTTCTCTAATTGGGAATGTTAGAAGAGAAGGAGGGATGACCTATGGAGCCGCTTATAATATGTCCTAAATGTCATAATAAGAAAGAAATTAGACATTTACTAACTGCTCAGTCAAATCAAAACATCATCTATGAATGCCCGGACTGTGCATTTATCTTACGAAATATAGAAACAAAGAAGGGATAAGATCTCAATTTGTTGAAAGAGATATTAAGGTAGTACCAAGTAGTGGAGAGGTATGATATAATAATTAGTACTTGGTACTAATAACTACCTATAACGGAGGAGATTAAATGATTCAGTTGTCATTAAAAGATCGTACATATGTTGTAATGGGTGTGGCAAACAAAAGAAGTATCGCGTGGGGAATTGCTCAGTCACTCGCAAGTGCAGGAGCTAGATTAATATTTACATATGCTGGTGAAAGACTTGAGAAAAACGTGCGCAGTTTGATGGACACACTGGACCGTGAAGATCATTTAATTCTGCCGTGTGATGTTACGGATGATGCGGCAATAGACCAAACGTTTTCTAAGATTAAAGAAGAAGTAGGCACAATCCACGGTATTGCTCACTGTATCGCTTTTGCCAATAAAGAAGAGTTAGAAGGAGAGTACTTAAACACAACTCGTGATGGGTTTCTCCTTGCTCAAAACATCAGTGCATACTCTTTAACTGCTGTAGCGAAAGCAGCGCGTCCGCTATTGTCTGAGGGTGGAAGTATTGTGACGTTAACATACTTAGGCGGAGAAAGAGTTGTTCGCAACTATAATGTTATGGGTGTAGCAAAAGCTTCTCTAGATGCAAGTGTGAAATACCTAGCGAATGATTTAGGAAAGGAAAATATTCGTGTTAATGCAATCTCAGCTGGTCCGATTCGTACGTTAGCAGCTAAAGGAATTGGCGGTTTTAATGATGTTTTAAAAGAGATTGAAGAACGTGCCCCATTACGTAGAACTACAACACAAGAAGAAGTAGGGGACACAGCATTATTTTTAATGAGTGATCTTTCTCGTGGGATAACGGGAGAACTTCTACATGTAGATAGCGGGTATAATACATTATCCCTTTAAGAACATAACTAATCAAAAAAAGCAAGCACCTGTTTATGGTGCTTGCTTTTTTGTTAATTAACGAGGTCCGGGAGATTGGCTGCCAAAGCCTCCTTGGCCTGATTGCTGACCATAAAAACCTCCCTGACCACCGATTCCCCAGAACCACCAAGGGAAAAACGGAGGTCTAGGACGTGGTGGTCTTGGTTGTGGCCCTGGACCAGGGCCTTGATGTGGGCGTGGTGGGATCGGCCCGTAATATGGAGCAATTCCAACTAAATCACTGTTATGAACTTGAATAAACTGAGGCTGATAGTAAGGAGCCTGATAAATGAACATAGAAACCATTCCATTACGCCGGTTAAAGTCAGTCACATACGCAATGACTTGGCCGTATCCTGGGATAGATGTTGTGATCCACTGATTTACATATTGATCAATAACGGATGGGGGGAGAAATTGCACAGATGGCTGCTGACGATAAATGTCATCTTGATGGTGATCATAATAGTAATGCATAGTAGCTCTCCTCTCAAGCTATGTTTTCAAAGTCTATATGGTAGCCTATGTTTATTTGTAAAATGGGTGTTTGTCTTTAAGACAATTTTAATGTCACTACAGCTTTTTCTGCGTATGTATAAGTAAAGAAGAGATGCAGGGGGCAGAGAGATGGAGAATTATATAGTATCATTATTTGAATTTTTTTTACTTTCTTTTGCTGTCTTCAGGTTTACTCATTTAATCGTATTGGATGAAATTACAGACTTTATTAGAAAACCTTTTACGGCAGTGGTAGAAGAGATAGATGAAAACGGGGAAGTCTATCAATATATTGAAGGGAAAGGCAGCGGTATACAAAAATGGATCGGAAACTTATTAAATTGTTATTGGTGCTTTGGGGTTTGGGCCTCCATTTTGTTATATGCAGGTTTTGTTTTGTTTCCGGTCATTTTCACTCCCGTTATATATGTTTTAGCTATAGCAGGAGTGGCTGCACTTATTGAAACCTTCGTTAAACAAATGACCTAAAAAGACAGCTGCGTCATCAGCTGTCTTTTGGCCTTCAGGAAAGTTTACATGAAATGGAATTTATTGCAGCCTGGCCTTCAGGAATTTCCCTGCAAATGACATATCCTCGTACGGTTATTTCATCCTCTACATGTTTTTTAGAGATCTGAAGTTCTAATGGAGAAAAAGAAAGAGACTGGTTTATTTCTAATTGAACGTTTGAAACAGGCTTCAACCAATAGAGTCCACTTTTTCTTGCTTCCTGCAGGGAACTGCCTTCTGTAAACTCCCATGTTAGATAATCGTCTGAAATGATGTATTGTTCAGTTTGAGAAACAGGTCGATAATTGATTTTTCCAGTTAGGTTACAGGCAGCAGAAGGGCTGATTTCAAGGCAGATAACAGGCTCATGAAGAGCAGCGCTTCCTGTATTCGTGATGGTGTAGCTGCCGATAATCGTAATGGGATCTTCTTCATTGGTTTTGGGTATAAGAATCGAGTAAGAAAAAAAACTGCTGCATCCTGCTGATAGTTGACTGGCCTCGTGAGTAATAGGTGGAGGAATCGAACGTTCAGCTTCCTGTATTTTTTCTGTTAAAGAGGTGACGGTTTCCTTTAGATCTTGGATCTGCTTTTCTTGTTTAGCTACGTTGCTTTTAATTCTTTTGATTTCTTCAGTGCAATAAGTCATCTTTAGTTTATCTTGATGAGAATATAGCTTTGGGGTAGGTGATGAAAAATTTGTCATGACCATCACTCCTTAAGTCCAGAATTTCCTTTTATATCTTTATGTACACACCTATAAATCATGCGGAAGAATAAAGAAAACCGAGCAACAGTTAGTCAACTGTTTGCTCGATTCTAAGGTAATGGCATTAGCACTTAGGTTTTTTACCTGGGAAAACATGTGGACATTGTTTTGGTTCTTTTAAAGGCTCACACACCATGACATCACTAATTGGGAACTCATCACGAGGGTTGCAATATGATGCTTCTACTTCAAGTTTCACAAAATCTGTCACTTGAACGTCTAAGCAGAAATCTGCACTAAGTGTAAGAGTTGGCGTATTATTACAACAGAAAAACTCAGCGTCAGCCATACCATCTAGGACCGTCGCATCTACGCATGTTCCTTTTGGTGCGCATAAATAGAAGGTTTCAATAGTGCAGAAATCGATTGGATCTTCTGTACTGCATACTTTTGAATCCCCATCTAAAATCTTAACTTTCACTTTAAATGTTACAAGGATTCTAACTTTATGCAGTGTAACTGTTTCACCGTTAATAGTCACTTTCATTTTTTCTCTGCCGCCAGACTGAGGAAGCTCTTTTGCCTGAACATCGAATACTTTTACATCAGCAGTGAAATCTGTACCAAAGCATCCGTCCGTATCGCATAGATCCATTGGACAATCTGTTAACTTAAAGAATTGCTTTCCACTATAAGTCTCTGAAACATTAACTGGACGAATAACCCAGTCAAATACTTTCTTTGCATTAATACACACATTGTGTTTTTTATGACTCATCAGTATACCTCCTATTTTTTCACCTTATTACCACAAAGAAGATGGTAACTAGGTTTTCAGACTACTGTATAGTATGACAGCCCGCCAAAATTGTGTTTATTTATAAGCGTAAATTCGAAAAAGGGCGTTTGTGTAAGTCAGCAAAAAGCTGAATAGAGAGATTCTTATAAACAAGCTTAAAGAATAAGCGAATCTTTCACTCCTTTCATAGTCTATAAAAGGAAAGGGGGAGAGTGCGATGAAACAACGTCCAAAGTCATCTGCTTCTTTTAATGCAAAGCCAAAGCCATCTTCAAAAGCAGCGTTCGGTAAGAAAACCATAAAAAAGTCCTCAACTAAAAAAAGTAAAGGCTGTTGCGGCAGAGCGAAGTAACAAGTGAAATAAATTGTTTGGAAAATAAATAAAGCCAGCTGAGCCTGTCAGCTGGCTTTATTTCCATTATTCATTTTCTTCTTTATGATTCATTAAACTGCGGTGAAACCAATTTCGTTCAATGGTCATTTCACCTTGATTTTCAACGAGTTCTGGGTGGTCCTCTGTATTCTCCTGATTAACAAATGAAGATCTGGTTGAATAAGGTCCAGTGCTTTCGTACCTTGCGATTTTTTCTTCTGCTAGTGCAAGTTTTTTAGTTAGCTCGCTAACCTTGTTCTCAAGATCAAATGAGTTTGCGTACTGTTTTTTTAGCTGCTTATTTTCTGCCTGCAGTTGATCAATTAAACTATAATGATAGTCATTTTGGTATTTATTGACGATTTGTTTGTATTTCGCTAATTCTGATTCCGTGTAAATTAGTCGTTGCTGTAGTTGAACAGGAGTAAGCTTTGATTTAGAGATTAGATGCTTTTGCATGACATACACCTCCAGCTTATTGGATCTCTATAGAAATACTATGCCATACAAACTGGCTATATGTATGGGCTAATAGGATATTCGACAATATGAAAGAAACCTCCTTCATTTAGGAAGGAGGTTTGCACACTATTATCGGCCGTTCCATTCTTGGTAAAACTGTTCAAGGTATGTTTCCATAAAGGCATGACGCCGGGCAGCTAATTTCATGCCAGTTGTAGTGTTCATTTGATCTTTCAGCTTTAAGAGTTTCTCATAAAAATGGTGTACAGCCGATGATTTCCCGTGTCGATATTCCTCTATGGACATTTCATTTCTAACAGGTAATTCAGGGTCATACATAGGCTGTCCTTTATGTCCTGAATACACAAACGTGCGAGCAATACCAATCGCACCTAGTGCATCTAAACGGTCTGCATCCTGCACGATTTTTCCTTCTAAAGTGGAGACTGGCTGCCCATTGCCTCCTTTAAAGGATATCGTGGTTATGATAGAGATAATTTGTGCGATCGCCTCATCACCTAAACCATTCTCTTTAAACCACTCGTCTATTTTCTTTAAAGCCTCTTTTTCGTTTTGAGCAACTTTATCATCAGCTAAATCATGTACCAATGCAGCAAGAGTGACGATCTCATCGTTAGCGTGTTCTTCTTTAGCAATTTGCTGAGCAGTTCTTGTCACACGTAAAATGTGATACCAATCATGGCCTGATTCTTCGTTGATCAATTGAGCTTTTACCCATTTTTCCGTTTTTTCTATAATCCCTTTATTCATCTCTTACCTCCAATTAAAGAAGGAATCTTATGTTTCGATTGGGTACGAGCCATCTTCTTCACCTCTCTTACAAACCTTGATGAATGAGCTCTTTTACCGCGTCTCATAGTCGGTACAGATATGGCTAGAGTATTTTTAGCTCTCGTCATAGCTACATACATTAAACGCCGTTCTTCTTCGAGAGGTTTGTCATCACCTTCACGCCAAGCATCTAATGCGTAATCATGGGGAAGCGAACCTTCATTTGCACCTAGGATATAAACATGTTTATATTCCAGTCCTTTCGCACGGTGAATCGTTAATAATTGAACAGCCGTTTTTTCGGCTGGCATCTTTCTAGCTTCCTCTTGTTTGGCAATCATATGATCAACATGTTGAATAAAAGCTTCTATCGTTTCATGTTGTCTAGCCGCCACTTTTAAATCACGTACATCATCTGACCCGCGATCGAGTTTATTTCCTTCATTTCCTTGCTTTTTGAGATAATCCTTCAAGCCCATTTCTTGTTCAATAAAGGCAATGGCCTCAACGGGTGTCTTCTTTTTGATTTGTTTAAATTGTTCAGGAAGTTTTTGCAGCTTCTTTTGTTGAAAGTTAGGCAGACCGCTTAAGTGAGTAAGCGCCTCTACAAACGAACAATCTTCCGTAATTGTGAGAGCTTTCAAATCTTGAATGACTTGCTGCTTTAAAAATAGAGCTCCAATTAGGTCTTGTATAGCCTGTCCGTTATCAGGATTGATGCACAACTGCAAGTAGGCGAGAACTTTACGAACTGCTTTTCTACGGTAAAATGAATCCCCGTCACTTTCAATAGAAATTGGCAGGCTTGAAGTTACCATTCGTTCAAATAAAGCGCGTGACGTCACATTTGTTCGAAACAACACAGCAAAATCACTTGGCTCGGCGCCATTTTTTATTCTGCTTTTAATATCATTCACGATCATTGTTGCTTCCTCTTCCTCGTCATAAGGGAAAAAGAGAACAGGTGCATTCTCATCGGTGTGCTGGGCATGGAGCTGTTTATTAAAGCGAGTTTTATTAGTTGTAATGACATTATTAGCTGATTCAACAATGGGATGGGTAGAACGGTAATTTTGATCGAGAACACATACTTTTGCTTCAGGGTAATCGCTTTTGAAATTGAGAATATAATCAGGATCGCTCCCGCGAAAGGCATAGATTGATTGATCATCATCTCCTACCACACAAAGGTTCCGCTTAGTTTCTGTAAGTAAAGTAATTAATTCAACCTGCACCTTATTAATGTCTTGGAACTCATCAATAGAGACATAGGCAAAGCGTTCTTGGTAGCGTTCAAGCAATGCTTGATTTGTTGTTAAGAGATCATAGCAGCCTAATAGCATATCATCAAAATCAAACAAACGTTTACTGGTCCGCATTTGTTCATAACGCTTATATAAGTAAGCCGCGCGCTCTTCCCATATATCTTTAGGCTTAATTTCGTTGGGGTTTTGCATATGATTTTTCCACCAGCTTATCTGAGTTAGTGCCTGGTCATATGCAAATTCCTTTTCATCTAAGTCGATCTCTCGGCCAGCCTCTTTTAATATCTGGTCTTTTTGCCAATCCCATTTTAATAAATGCTGGCTGTTCCATTTTTCAAAGTCATAATGCATGAGCATTCTGTAAAAGATGCTATGAAAGGTTCCAACTACTAACTGTTGAAGGGCACCTTTTGTGACCCCAGGATAAATTGTCATTCTTTCTTTCATTTCTTTTGCTGCTTTTGCTGTAAAAGTGACTAATATCATTTGTTTTGGTGAATAATTTTTCTCTGTAAGCATATAGGCAGCTCTAGTTGTTAGTACTCTGGTTTTCCCGCTTCCTGCTCCGGCTAAAATAAGCAGCGGTCCTTCCGTTGTAGTAGCAGCATTCCATTGCTGATCATCTAATGAAATACCTTGTTCTTTAAGGATCGCTCTGTAACCTGTGTATTCTTCATGGCCGCTCTTATGGTGAGCAGTGAAAGTAGGAATGGCTTTTATTGGTTCTGGCGGTTTCCACTGGTCTGTTGCAGATGATTCATTGCCAGAAGAAGAGATCTCTCTTCTGACAGGCATTTTAAAACCGTTGAGAGAAGATGTTTCTGTACGATCGCTTTGTTTTTTTTGAGACTCTCGCTCATAGGCTGCTACTTCTTTAAGACAATCAAGAGAAGTAGGCGGGTGAATAAAAAAGGGTGCCTCATGAATGCCGATATAGATGCGCAAAGGCTCCCCGCAATGCATACAAGTTAGTTCTTGTCGAATACTAGCATTATACATTTGTTGCCATTGGCTGCGTTCGATTGAAGACAGCTGAATGACTTTTTGTTTATATAAGGCTGTTTTCACATCAAAGCCTCCTTACTTCATTAACCAAATTCAATCATGTTGATTTATTAATACTGTCGTTACATTTTGTTTCACGTTGTAAACCACTTTTCTATCCTAGCAGATTTAAGAGGAGAGTTGGACTTTTTTTCATAAAGGAAAATAAGTTATTAAAAGGAGGAATTTAAATGATTGCATTCTTTTCAGCAGGAGTAATTGTCACCTTGTTATCTATTTTATTGTTTGGGTATCATTGGCTTTTGAATCAGGAGTTTTTGTTTGGTGCGTTTATCGCTTCTCTTGTTGGGCTGAATTTTATCTTTATCGCATATATCCAATATAGACAAATGAAAGAAGACGGCGGTTTATAGAGTATTAAGCTGGGAATAGAATACTACCCTGATTGAGTAGATTAAATTGAGTAGATTAAATTGAGTAGATTAAATTGAGTAGATTATATAAAAAAGGAGAATGAACTTTTGAAGAAACTAAGAGTAGGTACATGTGAACTGTGTGAGAGAGACAACGTGCAGCTTACGGTTCATCACCTGACTCCAAGGGAGGAGGGGGGAGCACATTTAGAAAAGGCATTGCTGTGCATCCCTTGTCATAAACAAATACATGCACTCTATACAAATGTAGAACTTGCTATTCGGCTTGATACAATCCCACGTTTAAAAGATGATGAGCAAATAAAAAAATACATCAAATGGATACGGAAGCAGCCTTCACAAACGTTAATTAAAACAAAAAAATCAAAAGAGAAGCGTTCAAAATCATCAAGATTTTGAACGCTTATTATTTTGAACGCTTTTTAATAACTGTTTTTAATGGGAGAGTATGTGTTGGATTAGAAATATTTAAGTTTTCGGCATTTTTACTGTTTGAACGTTGAATTAAATTTGATGTGCAGTGTGGGCACCTGCGTGCTTTATAGGCAATGGATTTGAAACAATAAGAACATAATTTTGTTTTCATATCGATTAACGGATCTTCATCCGGCCTTCTGATTCTGTTCATCTGCCTGACAAATAAAAATAAGATGAAAGCTACGATGGCAAAGTGAACAATGTGATTTAAGAACATACCATATTTAAGCATGGGAATTCCGGCAGCTTCAGCCTCGGCGAATGAATTAAAGCGACGGTCCGATAAATTAAGGTATAGATTAGAAAAATCAACTTGTCCGAACAGCACACTAAAGGGAGGCATGATCACATCTTCAACAAAAGATTCTACAATTTTTGCAAATGTCGTGCCGATAATGACCCCAACACTCATATCAATCACATTTCCACGAACAGCAAATTCTTTAAATTCATGTAAAATATTCATTGTCACCACCTGCAATTATAAGGTTGTTCTATACAAACCTATGCATAAGTCATGAACAAATGATAAAAAAGTGGACATGAATGCTTCATGTCCACTTCTTAGATATACTGGGCTAGCTGGATTCGAACCAGCGAATAACGGAGTCAAAGTCCGGTGCCTTACCACTTGGCTATAGCCCATCGCTCTGTACTTATAGAGTAACCTGATTTTGTTCGTTTATTCATCTTTATTGCAGGATTTTTTAAAAAAAATATCGAATAACTGTTCTTATCGAAAGAATAATCATATTGAATCACTTTGAATAACGTTCCTTATAATTATTCTTTTTACATTGATCTTTTAAATCGAGAGGAGAGAGAGATTTGTATGATGTAGAAAAAATAAGTATGGCCATGTTTGAAGAAGCAGTAAGTGTACATGCCACCGACATCCATTTAGTCCCTCTAGAACGTGAATGGCTCATTCAGTTTAGAATGAATGGTACCTTGTACGATTATAAATCGATTCCTCTTATGTTAGGTGAGAGAGTGCTTGGGCACTTAAAGTATCATTGTGGCATGGATATAGGAGAAAGGCGGTTTCCTCAAAGTAATGCGATGACAATTGTTGTGAAAAAAGAAAAAATTGATCTCAGACTATCAACCCTCCCTACACGTTCTAAAGAAAGTTTAGCAGTGCGGCTATTACCTCAAAAGCGAAAAAAAGAATTAATACATCTCCCGATCCTTTCATCGAATGTTCAACAACTCCAATATATCACTACTCTCCGGCAAGGACTTTGTTTAATTTCAGGACCAACTGGCTCTGGTAAAACAACCACTTTATACGCATGTTTAGAAGAAATCCTCTATACCTCTTCCAAAAAAATTATTACCATCGAAGATCCCGTTGAAAGAACTCTTGATTATCTTATACAAATTGAAACAAATGATAAGGCAGGTATTACCTTTGATATTGGGTTGAAGGCAGCTTTAAGACATGATCCAGATGTCATTATGATTGGAGAAATCAGAGATGAAAAAACGGCTAAATTAGCCGTTCGAGCAGCTTTGACAGGACATCTTGTTTTTGCGACTGTGCATGCAAATAATAATTACTCAGCCGTATTAAGGATGTTGGAATTTGGTGTGTCTAAACAAGATGTATGTGAAGGATTACAGGCAGTCATCTGTCAGTGTTTAGTTAATCGTCAAAGCAAGGTAAGAATGGAAGTAGAGTCTTTTAATCACATGCCTATCTATAATCGTGGTTCCCTCTATACGTTTGATCATAACGAGCAAATTAGAAAGATGGTGAACAAGGGTTTAACAAGAGAGGCAAATACTTTAGAAAACCAACTAAGAAAGGCTTGGGCTCTGGGTTATACAAACGAGTGTGAAAGGGGTGGGGAGGGGTGAATGATCGGGTTACTCATAAGCAAACATCTATTTTTAACGGTAATCAGCAAATGGTGTATGCAAGATCATTCAAACTTTTAGGGAAGTTGTTAAAGCAAGGATATTCTATGGACCACGCCTTATCATTTATGCTTATACATCTTCCAAAAGAAGTTTCGGTCCCCCTCACACAAGTGCAGGCATCTCTTAAAAATGGTCAAGAAATTCATCAGTCTTTCTCTCAATTGCCGGTTCCAAGAGATGTGATTTCATTTCTTTATTTTTATCAATATCATGGACAGGTAAGTGATGGATTTATACAAGCTGGAACATTATTAGAAAAGCGGCAGGTTACGAAACATCAAATGTATAAGCTGTTGAGGTACCCAGTAATGCTTGTCTGGATTTGTTTCGTCGTTCTAATTGTACTCCATTTGTTTGTTGTTCCTCATTTTAATTCTTTATTTGAAACAATGCAGGGGGACCCTCCGCTGTTAACTACTATTGTTCTGCATTCTCTAACAGCTATCCCGTACATAGGAGCAGCAACAATCCTTTTAATAGTGTTTTCTTTATTCTATATATTTCTGTTTAAGAAAAAGTGGCCGCCAAGTAGAAGAATGAAGTTTTTATTAAATACTCCCTTTGTCAATCAGATCGTAAAACAATTAAGCACCTATTTTTTCTCCCTTCAAATAGGACGTCTTCTTCTCTCAGGAACCTCCCTTCAACAAGCATTATCTCTGTTCGAAAAACAAAATCATCTGCTATTTTTCCAGCAAGAAGTGATTAAAATCAAGTCTGAACTGCAACTTGGCACACCATTTTATCTTTTAGTAAAAGAAAAAGATTATTTTATAAAAGAATTAAGTTTTGTCATCGAGAATGGAGAGAGGACGGGCTACTTAGGAGAAGATCTAGAAAATTTCAGTACATTGATTTACTCAGAATTAGAAGAGAAGTTAACCAAAGTGATGGATTACTTACAACCTTTTATTTTTATTTTAATTGGAGCTTTTATTTTTATTTTATTCCTTGGTATTATGCTTCCTATGTTTCAAATGATTGGCTCTCTGCAATAGGGCGAATACCTTAAGTTACAAGCCTTTTTAAAAAAATATAACTTTTTTTCAAAAAAGGCTTGTATTTTTATTGCGATTCATGGTACATTATTAAACGTCGCTGGTGAGCGAAAAAACAACGATAGAAAAGGCAATCACTTTTTATCGCATTACATATGGGGCCTTAGCTCAGCTGGGAGAGCGCCTGCCTTGCACGCAGGAGGTCAGCGGTTCGATCCCGCTAGGCTCCACCATATATCGCGGAGGAATACCCAAGTCCGGCTGAAGGGATCGGTCTTGAAAACCGACAGGCGGGTTAAACCGCGCGGGGGTTCGAATCCCTCTTCCTCCGCCATATTTTCTTGAATAGTAAATACTACTTTAAAACGACGCGGGGTGGAGCAGTTCGGTAGCTCGTCGGGCTCATAACCCGAAGGTCGGAGGTTCAAATCCTTCCCCCGCAACCAAAATGGTCCGGTAGTTCAGTTGGTTAGAATGCCTGCCTGTCACGCAGGAGGTCGCGGGTTCGAGTCCCGTCCGGACCGCCATTTAAAAACAATATAGTGGAGGGGTAGCGAAGTGGCTAAACGCGGCGGACTGTAAATCCGCTCCCTCAGGGTTCGGCGGTTCGAATCCGTCCCCCTCCACCATTTATTACTAAGATGGCGATTGTGGCGAAGTGGTTAACGCACCGGATTGTGATTCCGGCATTCGTGGGTTCGATTCCCATCAGTCGCCCCATTTTTAGTTTTGGGCTATCGCCAAGCGGTAAGGCAACGGATTTTGATTCCGTCATGCGTAGGTTCGAATCCTGCTAGCCCAGCCATTTTTGCGGAAGTAGTTCAGTGGTAGAACACCACCTTGCCAAGGTGGGGGTCGCGAGTTCGAATCTCGTCTTCCGCTTTTATATTTGCGCCCTTAGCTCAGCTGGATAGAGTGTTTGACTACGAATCAAAAGGTCGGGAGTTCGAATCTCTCAGGGCGCACCATTTATTTACTTCAAATGCGGGTGTAGTTTAGTGGTAAAACCTCAGCCACGAGCAATACTACTATGTATTATCTGCGAGTTGTCTCGACACATTTAACTTCTTCAGTTGCTAGAAGAGGAAGAGACATAGTATTTGGCGAGAACTGAATAAAGCAACGATTATTTTAATATGCGGGTGTAGTTTAGTGGTAAAACCTCAGCCTTCCAAGCTGATGATGTGAGTTCGATTCTCATCACCCGCTTTTCCATTTTTCCATGGGCCTGTAGCTCAGCTGGTTAGAGCGCACGCCTGATAAGCGTGAGGTCGGTGGTTCGAGTCCACTCAGGCCCACCATTCCACAGTAGCTCAGTGGTAGAGCAATCGGCTGTTAACCGATCGGTCGTAGGTTCGAGTCCTACCTGTGGAGCCATGGAGAAGTACCCAAGTGGCTGAAGGGGCGCCCCTGCTAAGGGTGTAGGTCGCGCAAGCGGCGCGAGGGTTCAAATCCCTCCTTCTCCGCCACTTTTATGAATGGCCCGTTGGTCAAGCGGTTAAGACACCGCCCTTTCACGGCGGTAACACGGGTTCGAATCCCGTACGGGTCACCATTTAGTTTGAGCCATTAGCTCAGTTGGTAGAGCATCTGACTTTTAATCAGAGGGTCGAAGGTTCGAGTCCTTCATGGCTCACCATTTTCATACGCGGGTGTGGCGGAATTGGCAGACGCGCTAGACTTAGGATCTAGTGTCTTATGACGTGGGGGTTCGACTCCCTTCACCCGCACTACATAGAAGAAGCTGTCCATTATAGGGGAGCTTCTTTTTTAGATGTTCGAGTGGTGCATCCTTAGGATATACCATTTATGCCTATAGGTCAGATGGGCGCTTAACAGCAAGTAAAGAGTAAATAGATAAGCCAACATGAAATGAAAATAAAACAGCTAGCTATTCCCTTATGGGTATAGCTAGCTGTTTCTCGTCTCTTTTTCGTTTTCTTTTTCAGGCACTAAATCAATACCGCCAGGGTGAAAAGGATGACATTTACTTAGGCGTTTAATTGTTAACCAACTTCCCTTAAAGGCCCCAAAGCGTTTTATGGATTCAATACCATAATGAGAGCAGGTAGGGTAGAATCGGCATGTAGGGGGCTTCAAAGGGGAAATGAATTTTTGATAACCACGAATAAAGAGGACTAAAATTTTTTGCATAATAACCTCACTTTAATTGATTCGATATCTCAGAAAGTTTTTTTATCTTTTAGAAGGATTTTGGATGATCTATGTCTAATAATAGCAAATAATGACTCATGAAAGGAGGCAAGTGTTTAAGATCCCCCCTGTACAGCTCCTCGTATTATATCCTATCTTTGAGGTGATGAAAAATGAAAAAGCTTCTATCCAACGAACGTGGTTTTACCCTTGTTGAAATGCTTGTCGTGTTAATGATCATCTCGATCCTCCTCTTAATTGCTATCCCGAATATGGTGAAAAATAACGAAGTTGCAGGCTCAAAAGGTTGTGATGCAACGATTAAACTCCTGCAGACACAGGTACACGCCTATGAAATTGAAACAAAAGAAAAGCCAGCAAGCCTCGATGTGCTTGAAACGGCCGATTATATTGAAACAACGGTATGTCCAAACGGTGCTCCGCTAAAGATAGAAAACGGTAAAGTTGTTGAAGGATAAGTCAACATACTCTCAAGCTGGGTACACCTTAACCGAGCTCTTAATTACTCTCTCTATTCTCTCCATGTTAGTTCTTCTTCCTATTATTTACCTTCCCACTTCCATGAACACCTATAAAACAAAAGAAATTGCCGATCAATTTAAGGAAGATATCCTTTTAGCCCAGCATTTAGCAATGTCACACGGTGAGATCGTCACGATTAAATTTTTTGGACCTCAAAAAGAGTACCGGATTTTTGGAAGCAAGGTTTATTTAGTTAGGCCTTTCGCCGATGAAAACATGGTCTTTTCTTCACATAGTCTTCCTGGCATACAAATCCAATTTTTGGAGAATGGAAACCCGCGCTATTCTGGTACAATGCATTTGGATATCCAAAAAGAGAAATATGCCTATACAATCCTTCTTGGAAAAGGGAGGGTGCATTATCGAAAACTCTAGTGGTTTTACTTTGATGGAAGTTATTCTCGCTCTCTCACTTCTCTCTGTTTGCACCTTAGCAATTCTGCCCGCCTCTGTTGTTGTTTATAATGAACGTTTAACTTTACAACAGGAAAACTTGGCAGGTGAACAACTTAGAGAGTCGATACAAAATTATTTAACAGGTGTAGAGACTCCAACAGCACCTTTGTGGATGACTGTTGAGGAGACGCGATCAACTTCAGGAGAGTATGAAGTATGTGTTGCCTATACGGGTGCTAATAAAAGGCGATATCATAGGTGTCTCTATGCGAAAAAATGAACAAGGTTTTACGTTACTCGAGATTTTGCTTGTCTTAAGCATTTTAGGCGTTCTTGTGTTTGTCTTTCCTACCATCATGGGAGTCATACAACATACAAAAAATCACGAGACTCATGAAAAGCTAGAATTGATGGTGTTTTTTAATCAATTAACGGATGAAGTGAAGGAATCCAGAACAATTAGAATCGAGGGGAGAGAGGTGGTTTTAATTAAAGGGGATGACACGGAAGTAAGTTATAGACAACTTGACACCGGCCAAATTAGACGATTCTCAAACAACAGCGGATATGTACCAATGTTGTATAATGTTCAATCTTTTTATTGTGAGCGGGAGCAGAAGAAATATCGATGTACGGTGACTCTTATAAATGGAGAGGCCATGAGCAGATCGATGATGCCGATGTATGGTGTGTATTAAGGAGTTTATAAATGAGGAATGATAGAGGCTTTGTTTACCCTATTGTATTAATTATATGCACATTCCTGTTGTTTGGTTTGACGGTACAAACGAATGTATATCTCCAGGAGAAGAGGTTTGCTGTTGAGCAGCAATTCATATTAAAGGGTGATACATTGATTCAAAGAGGTCTCGTAGACTTTATCGTTCACGCACCAAGTACAGAAAACTCAACTTTATTCTTTTCATACGAGGATGGTACCGTTACACTTATTACAATGAGTAAAAGTGAGACGGAATGGCAGGTCGCTGCAACTGCAGAACTATTGGGTTCAACCCATGTACGTAGAGCGCAGTTTTATTACGACCCCTACCATCAAAGCATTAAAGAATATTGGGAGGTTTCCAAACGTGATGAATGATCGAATTTATCTTACTGGATTTATGGGTTCTGGTAAAACAACGGTAGGCCAAGCTTTAGGCAAAGCGTTAGGATATCAGGTTATCGATACGGATCAATGGATTGAAGAAGATCAACAAAAGAAAATCAAAGAAATTTTTAATGAAGGGGGAGAAAAGCTTTTTAGGAGTCTTGAAACGGCAGCATTAAGAGAGTTAACTCAAAAAAAAGCTGTAATTACAACCGGCGGCGGGATCATTCTAAAAGAGGAAAATCGACAAATTATGAAAGGGTCTGGAACAGTGATATTTCTAGACTGTGCCATCGAAGAAGTTATTCGCCGGACGTCTAATGATGATTCTAGGCCGTTGCTTAAAGAGAAATCTAAAGGTGATATTCAATCCATGTACGAAGACCGCTTGCCGTTATATAAAGAAGCAGATATCCACTTAGACACTACAGGGAGGTCCATTCTTGAAATCGTTGCTGAGTTGAAGTCAGCTATGCTTAAATAAGGTGAAAATCGGCTATACTAAAACGAATAATCGTTGAGGTGATGGCCATGTCATTAAATGAGTACATTAAATTTATCACACAGCAGCTTGTGTTAAGGCTTGATCAACCAAAGGAAGTGAGAAAACAGGAGCGTGAAGCAAGAAAAGCAGAACGCCCGCCGTTTGCGTATCGCACTTTCGGGATTATTCCTTTTGCAATCAGTCTGTTATTTAAAAGGAAATCGAAAAAGCAGCTGTAAAGTTTAGGGGAAATGTTCCTGATTTTAGAGGCATTATAGCTGGTAGTTGTCGAAATAAATAGAGGTGACACAGATTTGCCACCGATCAAGCATTTACAATCAAAGTTTATCTCGTATATAATAAGTTTGTACTCTATAATTTGATAACTAGCACTATGACTTCCTATTGACGGATAGTGATTGCAAAAAGAAGGAGGGAGTAAGCAAATGGAGCGCATGTTTCGTGTTTTAGCTTTCTGGACAGGGATCTTCTCAGTCTTGTTCTTCGTTGGTGATATGCTTAACATGGCTTTGCTATTCTTTGCCCAAACAGGTGCATTGTTAGCACTAAGCTATTTAAACTTATCAGAACGTGTGTATATCTACATTTTCGGTGCGTACTTAACGATTTTCTTCGTTGGTTTCACGTACTATTCCACTTTCTTATTAGTACCAAGTTTTGGAGGTCACTAAGACCAGGTACATATGCGCACAAAAAACGTTGCCCCTTTAGTGAGCAACGTTTTTTTCTATTCCCTTTAAATTTATCATTTTAAGAATTTATTAAAACCCTGATAAGAAAGGATTTCCATCCATTTCTTCGCCAATTGTCGTTACAGGGCCATGGCCTGATGCTACAATGGTTTCCTCAGGAAGTTCTAACAGCTTCGAATGAATGCTTTTTAGCAAAAGGTTATGATCTCCTCCTGGAAGATCTGTGCGTCCAATGCTTTGCTTAAAGAGGGCATCTCCAGAGAATACTACCCCTTCGGTTGCTGAATAATAAGAAACACTTCCTGGTGAATGGCCTGGTGTATAGAGAATATCGAATGAAAAAGAGCCGAGCTGAATGGTTTTTTCCTCTTGAATGATCTCATCAGCTGCACAGGCTGTAATTGAAGCATTTCCTAAAAAACGGCCTGATCCATTTTTAGCTGCATCAGAGAGCCAATCCTTTTCAGCTTCATGAATATATACAGGGCAATTAAAAGCCTCTCTTACTTCATCTACGGCACCAATATGGTCAAAGTGGGCGTGAGTTAATAAAATAGCAATCGGGCTAATCTGTTGATCGTTTAGCCATTTAATGAATTCCGGTCCATTGCCGCCGGGATCAAAAATCACAGCTTCCTTTTTTTCGTTCATTAATACATAGGCATTTGTCTGCAAAGGCCCTAACGGAATTTGAGTCCAGTTCATATGATCTCCTCCAGTATTTTCTACATAATATGTATTTGAAATGTAATACCATACTCATATCTTACCATCTTACACTTTTCTTACACCAATCTTATTATCTTACAGATTATCTTTCAAAAGAATGTATGTGCATATGGTTAGATAAAAAGTTCACAGCTATGTAACGTTTTGTTTACCATTTATATTGTATCTTAAGTATACTTAAGGCAAATAAGTGAATTTTATAAGCAGGCTGGCTTGTTTAACGTATTTGTACAGGTTGATAAAATGAACAGGACCCAATATCCTCTTGTTTAGAGAGTTGGATTTGTTTATAATAAGATGTACAAACTGGGTACTGAGATACATACATAAGGAGGGTGAGACCTAATGTTTCTAGCAATTACATTTCTATTAGTAGCGATTTTATCTGCAGTTGGCATCGTTCGTGAAATGCGTAGAAAAAATTTCTTCGCAGTTGGGTTTGCGGCATTGTCGCTTGCTGTTTTTGGCTGGTTCTCAGTCATGACTATTATTTCAATCATCGCTGGCGGCGGTGCAACAGCTTAATACGCCTAAATGTAAAACTCCCTTGCATAGCAAGGGAGTTTTTTGTTGAAGTATAGTTTAGTGGAAAACCTGCTGCTGTAAATAAAAGATGCCGCCATTTATCACATCTACATGGATTTTAGGTTCATATTGTTCGGCAAGGGCTTGCTTTTCTAACTCATAACTCTCTGGCTTGTCTTCATATTCCTCATAAAAATGCTCTAGGAGAGCTAAGTCATTTTCCCACCTTTCTATTGCTTCGCGAGCCCAGGTAGAATCTTCGTTTTCGGCATAGGTCTGCACCATTTTCTGTAGTCTCACGATTCCGCTTTTAGGCGTAATCAAAGGAGATAACGTGAAACAGAAATCGGGAATGGAAGATTTTAATATTTTGCCTTCGATTGAATCATAAAACCCCGGCACAATCTGACCGTGAATTAAATTCAACCCAAGCGATAAGATAACGTCTTTTTTACGATCGCATTGAAAAGACACTTTTACATTTAAACACAACCAAGGCTGCAGGGGAGTGGAAGCATGACCATTTGTGGCAACTTGTTCATATAATCTAATAAATCCGCCAAGCGTCCTTGTTGACTTAAATAGCTGATGCAGGCGTGGGGAGCCATAATGGATGGGCTCTCCTCGCAAATCATCCGGTGCATTAGCTTTATCCGTAATAAAGGTGATTTTCATTGGGTTAGGCGTACCGCCAGTCTTCTCAAGGTAGTGCCAATAAAAGGGCCTGTTCATTAATAGTTTATCAAGCTCAATCGATAATTGAACCGTTAGATAGGCAGGTGTATTCTCAAGAACAGGACTATCATTTGCTTCGAAATAGCGCTCTAAGAAATTATGAATTTGTTGCTGTTGCACCTAATTCACCTTCCTCTTCGTTTGTTCTCATAGATTGTGCTTCATTCATAATGGCTGCAAGATGGTCGAGTTTAATTTTCACTTCACCATCTGATTCAGATTGAACAATAATGTCTTTAACATGTTCCTCTATTGAAGTGAGGTCTATTTTGGTTAAGATTTCATCAAGTTCACCAATAACTGATTCAAATAAATGAATCTTTTCATAGAGTAACTTAAGAATATGCTGCTCTACCGTATCCTCCACCGCGAAATTATAAATATGAACATCATTTTTTTGCCCTAAGCGATGAATACGTCCGATTCGCTGTTCAATGCGCATTGGATTCCATGGGAGGTCGAAGTTAATAATATGGCTGCAGAACTGCAGGTTAATTCCTTCTCCTCCTGCTTCTGTGGCGATAAGAACTTGAGCATGGGACTCAAACAGCTGTCTCATCCAATCCTTCTTTCCGCGCTTAAAGCCGCCTCGAAAAGGGACAGAAGAGATGCCGTTTTGTTTTAAATACCATTGAAGGTAGAGCTGCGTTGCTCTGTATTCAGTAAATATAATCACTTTATCATTGATTTTCTTTACAAGCTCTAATGCCTTTTCTGCTTTGGCGTGACCATCAATACCGCCGATCATGTGAAGCAGTTTTTCAGCTTGTGGGAGGGTGCGTCCGTCTTTTTGTGCTTTTTCAATCATATTTTTTAACGTCATAAAAGCTGCTTCACGGCTTGAACAGATTTCACGCTGCAAAGTAATGAGAGAGAAATGACTTGAATCCCCTTTAAGCGTTTGAAGAGCATCATAGAATTCTCTCTCTTTTGGACTGAAAGTGATCGGCACCGTTTCAACCACCCGCTTTGTCCATTGAATGCCTGTTTCTTCTCTTCTATTTCTGA
Organism: Alkalihalophilus pseudofirmus OF4; assembly: GCF_000005825.2. Lineage (GTDB taxonomy): Bacteria > Bacillota > Bacilli > Bacillales > Bacillaceae_D > Alkalihalophilus > Alkalihalophilus pseudofirmus. The sequence goes on along the minus strand of NC_013791.2, from coordinate 2,604,087 downwards.
CCATGACCTTACTGACAAGCTCTCTTAATTTCTCATCATTTTTTGGTGACCGTTTATTTGATCTGAATTCTTTTTCAAAACTTGATATGTCTCCTAGATGGCCTGGTTTTAATAGAGAGACTAAGTTAAAGATTTCTTCTAGTTTGTTTTGAACAGGAGTAGCCGTTAACAATAAACAAAACTTCTTTTTAAGGTTTCGGATAAACTCGTAATTTTTCGTTTTTGGATTTTTTAACTTATGTGCTTCATCAATAATTATTAAATCATAGGATTGATTCATGACAATGTCACGGTGCGGCTGTCTTTTTGCTGTATCAATCGATGCGACTACAACGTCACATTGTTCCCACACATAGGTTTTACGCTGCGGAGTTGCAGGGATATGAAATTTAGTATTTAATTCGATCGCCCACTGTGACACAAGGGAGGCAGGGACGAGTATTAATGCTTTTTTTACAAGTCCGCGAATCATGTATTCTTTCAATATGAGACCTGCTTCAATGGTTTTGCCAAGCCCCACCTCGTCAGCTAAAATAGCTTTGCCGTTCATCTGCTCTATCACGGTATTCGCCACTTCAATTTGATGAGGAAATGGATCAAGCTGCGGGAGGTGGTTTGGAGCAATTAAGCCTTGAAATGCTGAGATCGATTGATGCTCTTCAGCCTCATAAGCAAGACGTGCTAATTCATAACTTGCAAAAGGACCGTCTTGATCCAAGCGCTCAAGGAATTGATCCTGCCAACTGTGATCAAAATGTATGTTTATTTTCATGGTTATCTTTCCTTTCCTAAAAGAAACTATTGCGCCATTTGAATCGTCTTGGTAGGATATGAGTAGAAGGAAACAGACAATTCGTCAAATTCTGTAAAAGTAGATTAAATCATAGAGTGTATTGATGGATAGTAGAATAAATTCGTTTTTCTTTTCTAGTATGTACCAATTCAAGTGAAAACATGAAAAATGATCCTATAAAAGTGAAGCTTTTGCGGATGAAAGTAGGGGGAGAGACTGCGTATTAGCTGCGCAGCGCCGAAGGAGCAAGCAAAATTTGTGAATCTCTCAGGCAAAGAAGACTCTTACAGGACGCAGCTCTGGAGAGTGCTCAAATGTTGAGCCACCTACGAAGACAGTTCTTAATAGAACGAAACTTTCTGGTTAAAGGACAGGGTTATACATCGTATGTGTATAGCCCTGTCCTTTTTTTGTTTACCCAGCCTATCTTCATAATTAAATTTCTGAATAGTGTTTGTTTTAACACAAAGGAGGACAATGATGACAACGTTAAAGCGCACCCCTTTATTTGAAGAATATCAAAAAGCAGGAGCTAAAACGATTGATTTCGGCGGATGGGATCTGCCTGTTCAATTTTTAAGCATTAAAGAAGAACATGAAGCAGTCAGAACAAAAGCAGGATTATTTGACGTGTCTCATATGGGCGAAGTCGAGGTTAAAGGAGATAATGCGTTAGCCTACTTACAAAAGATGATGACAAATGATGTTAGCAAACTGGTGGATAATCAAGCACAATATACCGCTATGTGCTATCCGAATGGGGGGACTGTTGATGATCTCCTTATCTATAGAAAATCGGAAGACGATTACTTGCTCGTCATTAATGCTTCTAATATTGATAAGGATATGGATTGGCTCAATCAACATAAAATCGCTGGTGTTGAAGTGAATAATATTTCAGACGATATTGCTCAATTAGCGATACAGGGACCAATTGCAGAAGAGATCTTGCAGACACTTACAGATCAAGACTTAAGTGACATACGCTTTTTTCGCTTTCAAGATGATGTCGATCTATCTGGTATAAAGGCGTTAGTGTCTAGAACTGGCTATACGGGCGAGGATGGGTTTGAAATTTATTTGCAGGCGGAGCAGGCAGCTGAATTATGGAGCAGGCTGCTTGAGACAGGAAGCAGTAAAGGGTTAGTGCCATGCGGGTTAGGTGCGCGTGATACGTTGAGATTTGAAGCGAAGCTGCCTCTTTATGGCCAAGAATTAACAAGTGAGATCTCCCCTCTTGAAGCTGGTATAGGATTTGCAGTTAAGGTAGGCAAGGAAGAAGACTTTATTGGCAAGGACGCATTGAAAAAGCAAAAAGAAGAAGGGCTTAAAAGAAAACTCGTTGGTCTTGAAATGGTTGATAAGGGAATCCCGCGGACAGGGTATGAAGTATTAGCAAATGATAAACAGATTGGCTTTGTCACAACAGGAACACAGTCCCCTACACTTAAAAAAAATGTAGGACTAGCTGTTATAGACAGTGAGTATACGGAAGCAGGGACAGAAGTGTACGTTCAAGTGCGTAAAAAAACGCTAAAGGCAATGGTTGTAAAAACACCTTTTTATAAACGTTCATAAGTGAGTAAGAGAATGTGTACACAAGAAGTGTCTATAAGGATGAGGAGGAGCTAGCAACATGACGAATCGCTATTTACCTATGACCGAACAAGATGAAAAAGATATGCTTCATACTATTGGGGTCGACAGCATTGAAGAATTATTTTCAGATATTCCAGAAGCGATACGATTTAAAGGGGAATTAACGATCCCTAAAGCATTAAAAGAGCCTCAACTTGTGAAATATTTTCAAGGTTTGGCAGCAAAGAATGTTTCCCTTAAACAAAAAACGTCTTTCTTAGGTGCTGGAGTATATGAGCATTATATTCCTTCAATCGTTGATCATGTAATATCCCGCTCTGAATTTTACACTGCGTATACTCCTTATCAACCGGAAATTTCCCAAGGAGAACTGCAGGCTATTTTTGAATTTCAGACGATGATTAGTGAACTAACAGGAATGGACCTCGCTAACTCATCTATGTATGATGGCCCAACTGCACTAGCGGAAGCGGCAATGATGAGTGCTGGTCAAACAAAAAAGAAAACAATACTCGTTTCAAAAGCCGTCCATCCAGAAGCAAGAGAAGTACTGAAGACAAATGCTTACGGGCAGCGATTAAATGTAGTTGAGGTTGATGTGGCTGATGGTGTGACTGATCTTAATGCACTGAAAAAAGCATACAGTGAAGATACTGCGTGTGTGATTGTACAGTACCCAAATTTCTTCGGAAACTTAGAATCACTTGATAAGATTGAGGAAATTACACACTCTGATAAAGCAATGTTTGTCGTATCAAGCAACCCAATGGCGCTAGGTCTCCTAAAATCACCAGGTGAATACGGGGCAGATATTGTTGTTGGGGACGCTCAGCCATTTGGTATTGCACCCCAATATGGCGGACCTCATTGCGGATACTTTGCTACGACGAAAAAGTTAATGAGAAAAGTGCCTGGCCGTCTTGTCGGACAGACAACTGATGAAAATGGACAGCGTGGATTTGTCTTGACATTGCAGGCACGTGAGCAGCATATCCGCCGGGAAAAGGCGACGTCTAATATTTGTTCCAATCAGGCACTTAATGCTCTGGCTGCTTCTGTTGCTATGACTGCGCTTGGAAAGGCTGGAATGAAAGAAGCAGCCTATCAGAATCTGCAGAAGGCTGCCTACGCGAAAAAGCAATTGAAAGAAAATGGTGTAGAGGTTCTCGAAGGAGCTCCGTCGTACAATGAATTTATCATTAAGCTCGGGAAGCCGATTGAAGAAATAAATCAGGGTTTATTAGATAAAGGCTTTATTGGGGGTTATGATTTAGGGTTCTATTACCCTGAATATCAAGATCACATGCTTGTATGTGTAACTGAAGTGCGTACGAAAGAAGAAATCGATCAATTTGCAAAAGAATTGGGGGCGTTAGTATGAACAGTCAAGACCAGCCGCTCATTTTTGAATTAAGTAAAGAAGGCAGAGTCGGGCATAGCTTGCCTGACCTTGATATACCTTGTGAGTCACTGGAGGCGTTATTGCCTGAGGAATTTATTCGAGAGCAGGCAGCTGAACTGCCAGAGGTGTCAGAGCTTCAGATTATGCGTCATTATACTGCCCTGTCTACTCGTAATCATGGTGTAGATTCAGGTTTTTACCCATTAGGGTCATGTACGATGAAGTATAATCCTAAAATTAATGAAAATGTCGCTCGTTATGAGGGGCTAGCTTATGTTCACCCATATCAGGCGGAAGATCAGGTTCAAGGGTCCCTTGAATTACTATATGACCTGCAAACTTCTCTTGCTGAGATTACAGGGATGGATGAAGTGACGCTGCAGCCAGCTGCTGGAGCTCATGGAGAATGGACTGGATTAATGATGATTCGTGCTTTCCATGAAGCAAATGGCGACACCGAGCGCACAAAAGTCATTGTGCCCGACTCAGCTCATGGGACCAACCCGGCTTCAGCGACTGTAGCAGGTTTTGAGTCGATTACGGTTCGAACCAATGGAGAGGGACTCGTAGATCTTGATCACTTAAGAGAAGTGGTAGGACCTGATACGGCGGCATTAATGCTGACAAACCCTAACACATTAGGTCTTTTTGAAACCTATATCGAAGAAATGGCTGCCATTATTCATGACGCCGGCGGTAAACTTTATTACGACGGAGCCAATTCAAATGCGATTCTAGGAATAGCAAGGCCGGGTGATATGGGCTTTGATGTGGTCCATTTAAACCTGCATAAGACGTTTACTGGTCCTCACGGAGGCGGCGGCCCTGGATCTGGTCCTGTCGGAGTGAAAAAAGAATTGATTCCATTTCTACCTAAACCTGTTTTAGTGAAAGAACAGAATACGTACCGCTTTGAATATGATCGTCCGAAGTCGATTGGACGAGTGAAGCCGTATTATGGAAATTATGGGATCAATGTACGTGCGTATACGTATATCCGTACAATGGGACCAGAAGGGTTGAGAAAGGTCTCTGAATATGCCGTGTTAAATGCTAATTACATGATGCGCAGACTAGAGCCGCATTTCGATCTGCCGTATACACAGCATTGTAAACATGAATTTGTTATATCAGGACGCAGACAAAAGAAGCTCGGTGTAAGAACGCTCGATATGGCCAAACGCCTTCTAGACTTTGGCTATCATCCTCCGACCATCTACTTCCCGCTCAATGTAGAGGAGTGCATGATGTTTGAGCCGACTGAAACAGAGTCAAAAGAAACGCTTGATGAATTTGTTGATGCGATGATTCAAATAGCAAGAGAAGCAGAAGAAAGTCCAGAAGTAGTCCAAGAAGCTCCTCATCATACGGTTATCAGCCGCTTAGATGAGACGACTGCTGCGAGAAAGCCAATCCTTAGGTATCAAAAAGCATAAATAAAAGAGGCTGATATATCAGCCTCTTTCTTTATGCTTATTTTTTCTTGATTTTGCCTGTCCATTTTTTGAAGCCGCCTTGAAGGTGATAGAGATCTTCCACACCGCGTTTCTTTTTAAGGAATTGAGCAGCTTGTCTGCTTCTAGCTCCTGATTGGCAATAAAGGTATACAGGCTGGTCGGTACGGACTTCGTTGGCGCGCTGACGTAACTGGGACATAGGAATGTTTCTTGAGCCTAGAATATGCCCGCCCTCATATTCACGTGGTTCACGTACATCGATTAATTGCGCCTTTCGATACCCTTTAATGAAATCTTCCTGTGTTAATGTAGTTAAGTATTTAGGCGTATAGAAACGTTTAAATACTGCATACACCACTAGTGCTAAAAGAATCAGCCATAAGTAAATCATCATAAATCTACGTACACTCCTTCTACAAATACATCATTTCTCATTAAATTATATCTATCTAGACAGGAATTAGCAATTGCTATATGTGAATCGATGTTAATTAGTCACAGAATATCAAAGCAACCTACTTGGCTCTCTTTAGTGATTTTGTTACACTAGGTTGGAACTTTAGATGATAGCATACAGAAAGAAGCGATGAATATGAATGAAACATGGCGTTTTATTGATTCGGGTAATTGTTCACCTGCTTATAATATGGCTTTAGATGAAGCATTGCTAGACTGGCATAGTAAAGGGAAGATACCACCGACCATCAGATTTTACGGGTGGAACCCTGCAACTCTCTCCATTGGTTACTTTCAAAAAGTAGAAAAAGAAGTTAATATGCAGGCAGTTAAGGATTATGGGTTAGGATTTGTCAGAAGGCCTACCGGAGGACGTGGAGTTCTGCATGATCAAGAACTTACATATAGTGTGATTGTTTCAGAAGACCATCCTGAAATGCCAGCGACTGTTACTGAGGCGTATCGTGTGATCTCAGAAGGTATTCTAGAAGGGTTTAAAAAAGTAGGACTTGATGCTTATTTTGCGGTACCTCGTACAGATGAAGAAAAAAATGCGTTGAAAAACCCTCGCTCAGCTGTTTGTTTTGATGCGCCTTCTTGGTATGAACTGGTTGTAGAAGGCAGAAAAGTGGCAGGGAGTGCTCAAACGAGGCAAAAAGGAGTTATTTTGCAGCACGGCTCAATTATCTTAGATATTGATGAGGATAAGCTATTTGACCTGTTTAATTATCCAAGTGAACGTGTACGTGAAAGAATGCAGAAAAACTTTAAAAATAAAGCAGTGGCAATAAATGCTCTTCGCAAAACCCCTCTTACAATGGAGGAGGCAAAAGAGGCCTTTCATTATGGTTTTGAAAAAGGGTTAGGCATTACTCTTGAACCTTATTCATTAACTATGGATGAGGAAGCAGAAGTATGGAAAATTGCTCGGGAAAGGTATGAACAAGATAGCTGGAACTACCGTAAATAATAGAAAAGGCCTGGAATCTGCCAGGGCCTTTTCTATTTATTTTGTTATGGCAGCAGCTGCTTGAAGGCTTCTTGCAGCTGTCTTGTGATAGGACCAATCTCAAGCGTTGCTGAGACATCACCTGTAATCGACCGAACAGGGGTTACTTCCATCGTTGTGCTAGTTATAAAAGCTTCATCTGCAATCGCTAGTACATCGACTGGGAAGGCTTCTTCTACTACATGCAGCCCAGCTTCTTTAGCAAGCTTGATGACAACTTGTCTAGTGATGCCGTTTAAAATTAAGTTTGTGGCAGGATGAGTATAGAGGGTGGAATCTTTTATTAGGAACAGGTTTGATGACGAGCCCTCAGTCACCGTACCATCTCTGTGCATGATGGCTTCATGGCAATTGTGATCAGCTGCTTCTCGCTTTGCCATTATGTTACCAAGTAAGTTTATCGTTTTAATGTCACAGCGCAGCCAACGGATATCTTTTGTGAGCCATAAGTCGACTCCGTTAGTTAATAGCTCTTCTTTACGCTCTAGGTTTTCAGCAAAACCAGTTAGAACGGGTGAGATTTCACGTTGGTATAAATGGTTCCTTGGCTGTAAGCCGCGTGTTAATTGAATATAGACAATTCCTGTTTCAATGGTATTTTTTATAATCAATTCATTTATAAGCTCAGTAAACGTCTCTCTCGTTGTTGAGAGAGGGATATCAAGTTTTTTTGCGCTCTCATAAAGACGATCTAGATGTTGATTTATCGTAAATGGTTTGCCGTTATATATGCGAATAACTTCATAAATTCCGTCACCAAAATGATAGCCGCGATCATCAAAGTCTATGCCGGCTTTTTCTTTAGGTACAATATCTTGGTCAATGAGAACATATTTCATAAGTAAAACCTCCAGCTCTAGTAATTCAGATTTTCAGATAGTTATCCTCATTATCTGAACATCCAAAAAAAATTTTGTCAATCATTTTCTCTCGCTTTGTCGAATTGAGAGCAGATAAGGGTTTGACTTTTGTCCTATCTTTGGCAAGAGAGAAATTGGTTCAAATTAACGGGAAAATCAAATTAAATATCTGTTAAACTCATATATGCTTGTCTTTTTTAGCTGTTTCAAGTTTGACAAATCAGGATAAAATTTAATTTAACACAATATATAGTGTTTATTTCCGAAAAAGGAATACTATATATTGAATCAGGGTATAGACCTGTGGTAGACTTACCCAAGAATAAAAACTTAGACAAGGACATGCACCTGGCAATTCCATTATTGTTGAGTTTATTTTGATTGAGTTTATTTAAATTTAGTTTTTAATAAATGTTTTAGTGGTTTAATTAAAGGAGGAGACGTGAATGGCGATGACGATGGCGAACGTGATGCGTGTCAATGTGGAGAAATTAAATAAAGACATTGCACAATTTTCACAAGTTCATCCAATAACGGAAGACATGCACATAACGAAAAAGGGTGTGTCTAGACTTGTTATGCTTGACCGTTATACGTTTAAGGATACGGAGAAGAAAACATTAGCTGTAGGAGATTTTGTTGTATTAACTGTTAAAGCAGACCCTAAGTTCCCAGCAAGAGGATTTGGTTTTGTGGTTGAATTAAACCGCGAAGATAACAAAGCGAAAGTTCTTGTAGATGAAGAGTTCCGCGGGGTATTAGAAGGGGAAGAGGCAGAAAGCGGCCTCGTAACACGTTCACTAGATACAATTGAAAAGCCGTTAGAGTTGTTCTATGAGCAAATTGCTAAGCGTAATGCAACCGGTTTGGCATCAGTCGAAGAAGATGCAGCGCGTCGCCAAGAGTCTTTTGAACAGTTTTACAGCGAGTTAGTCAATATGAACTTCATTCCTGCAGGGCGAGTTCTTTACGGAGCAGGTGCTAAAACAGACGTTACATATTTCAATTGTTATGTAATGCCTTTTGTTAAAGATTCACGTGAAGGGATTTCTGAGCATCGTAAACAAGTGATGGAGATCATGAGCCGAGGCGGCGGAGTCGGAACAAATGGATCAACTCTAAGACCGCGCAATACGCTTGCAAGGGGCGTGAATGGGAAATCTTCTGGTTCAGTTTCATGGCTTGATGATATCGCCAAGCTTACTCATTTAGTTGAGCAGGGAGGGTCAAGACGCGGAGCGCAGATGATTATGTTGGCTGATTGGCATCCTGATATTTTAGAATTCATCATATCTAAAATGCAGAATCCGCGTATTTTGCGTTTCTTATTAGAACAGACAAATGATGAACAAATTCGTCGCCTAGTAAAAGAAAAACTAAGTTTCACCCCGCTTTCTCCAGTTGAAGAAGCAATGTATCAAGGGATCGTGAACTTCAGGAATGTTGAAGGCCAGGGAGGCTTTGATACAAAAGTCATTCAAGAAGCGGAAGATAAATTAATGACAGGCGGAACATACAAGGTCAACAACCCAGAGTTTTTAACAGGCGCTAATATCTCCATTACGTTAACGAAAGAGTTTATGGAGGCTGTTGAAAACGATGAGGAGTACGCACTTCGCTTCCCTGATGTAGAAAATTATACGGCGGAGGAAATGGAGTCTTACAATGAAACATGGCATGAAATCGGAGATGTGCGTGAATGGCGCGAGATGGGATACGGTGTTCGAACCTATCGCCTAATTCGAGCTAAAGAACTATGGAACCTGATTAATATTTGCGCCACGTATAGTGCAGAACCAGGTATTTTCTTCATCGACAATGCTAATGATATGACGAACGCTAAGGCATACGGACAAAAAGTAGTCGCGACTAACCCTTGTGGAGAGCAGCCGCTTGCTCCGTATTCTGTTTGTAATCTCGCTGCAATTAACTTAGCAGAGATGGCTGATAAGGAAACAAAAACAGTTAACTTTGATAAATTAAAACGGACGGTTGAAGTCGGCGTACGTATGCAAGATAATGTCATTGATGCTACACCGTATTTCTTAGAGGATAATACGAAGCAAGCAAAAGGAGAGCGTCGTGTCGGACTTGGAGTAATGGGTTTACATGATCTGCTTATCTACGCTGAGACGGTCTATGGATCAGAGAAAGGCAACCAATTAGTTGATCAAGTATTTGAAACGATTGCAACGACGGCTTATCGCACAAGCATTGAGTTAGCAAAAGAGAAAGGCAGTTTCCCATACTTAATTGGTCAAAATGAAGAAGAGACGAAAGCATTACGAGAAGCATTCATTAATACAGGCTACATGAAAAAAATGCCTGAGGATATCCGTGAAGGCGTGCTGGCGTATGGAATTCGCAATTCTCATTTACTAACGGTTGCCCCAACAGGAAGCACAGGAACGATGGTGGGGGTATCTACAGGTCTTGAGCCATACTTCTCATTCTCTTATTTCCGAAGCGGACGCCTTGGTAAATTTATCGAAGTGAAAGCAGGAATTGTGGAAGAGTACTTAAACAGCCACCCAGAGGCTTCTGCGGACGAATTACCAGAGTGGTTCATTTCTACAATGGAATTATCACCAGAAGCTCATGCAGATGTTCAGTGTATTATCCAGCGTTGGGTTGATAGTTCATTATCTAAAACCGTTAATGCTCCTAAAGGCTACACAGTTGAGCAGGTTCAAGCGGTTTATGAGCGCCTATATCGCGGCGGTGCTAAAGGCGGAACCGTTTATGTCGATGGCAGCCGGGATGCTCAAGTGCTTTCACTCAAAGCCGAAGAAAATAATTTCGAACAAAAAGAGCTTTTCGAACAAACAACTGAGGAAGCTGAGGGTGAAAAGAAAAAGGTCGTTCTCGTTAATACAATTACAGAAGTTCGATCAACAAATGTGACGTTTGGTTCAGAAGTAGGGAATACGTGTCCCGTTTGCCGAGAGGGTACAGTTGAAGATATTGGCGGCTGTAATACATGTACAAGCTGCGGTGCACAGTTGAAATGTGGATTATAATGAAGATGAAGATGAGCTAACAAGGCTCATCTTCTTTTTTTTGTTCTAAATACTGGCATGATGAATGCTGGTTTTTTGCACATTCTAAAAGAAAAGGAGGAGAGAACATGAAACCATTCTCACCACAGCTCGTCTATTTTGAGCCGGGAGCTCTTGAATATCCGCTCGGCAAAGCATTAAAAGAAAAGTTTGAGAAAATGGATGTTGAAATTAGAGAAACGACTTCACATAACCAAGTACGCAACATTCCAGGAGACAATGACCTGCAAAAATATCGAAATGCTAAATCAACACTGGTTGTAGGTGTACGAAAAACGCTGAAGTTTGATACTTCAAAACCTTCTGCAGAATATGCTATTCCTCTTGCCACAGGGTGTATGGGGCACTGTCATTACTGTTACCTGCAAACCACTCTTGGTGATAAGCCATACATTAGAACGTATGTTAATTTAGATGAGATTTTTGAAAGTGCGGATAAGTATATAAAAGAAAGAGGAGATGAAATTACCCGTTTTGAAGCGGCCTGTACATCAGATATTGTTGGAATTGATCATCTCACTCATTCACTTAAGAAAACGATTGAACATATTGGCAAGACAGAAAATGGCCGCCTTCGATTTGTAACGAAGTACAATCATGTCGATCATTTACTTGATGCAAAACATAATGGAAATACGAGGTTTCGTTTTAGTGTCAATTCAGACCATGTCATAAAGAGCTTTGAACCAGGAACTTCCTCCTTTCTTGAGCGTATTGAGGCAGCAGGCAAGGTGGCTAAGGCTGATTATCCGTTAGGTTTTATTGTAGCCCCTTTAATTTTGCATGAGGATTGGGAGGCGGGATACCTTGATTTATTTGAACGTCTTGAAGCGACCTTGCCGCACTATGCTAAAAAGGATCTAACGTTTGAAATGATTCAGCACCGTTTTACGAAGACAGCCAAAAGAGTTATTCAAAAACGTTACCCTAAATCGAAATTAGAAATGAATGAAGAAGAACGAAAATATAAGTGGGGTAAATACGGAAGAGGTAAATACGTATATAAGGATGATGAAGCTACTACCTTGAGAGAAACGATTCAATCCTATATTGAACGCTTCTTTCCGGAAGCAAAAATCGAGTATTTTACGTGAATTTTATGTGATCAACATCCACACATAAATAGGAATTAACATTGTCTCTGGTTCCCCTTCTGTAGTAATATAGAAATGATGACTGCATGGATCGATTAATGGTGGGCAAACGCGTCTCTTGCGTGTTTGTTGAATAAATGGAGGGGACCCTATGCCGACACCTAGTATGGAAGATTATTTAGAACGAATTTATATCTTAATTGAAGACAAAGGGTACGCTCGCGTTTCAGATATTGCTGAGGCACTTGAGGTACACCCTTCTTCTGTGACTAAAATGGTTCAAAAACTTGATAAAAGCGAGTATCTTATTTATGAAAGGTACAGAGGATTGGTTTTAACTGCTAAAGGAAAAAAAGTAGGAAAGCGGCTTGTCTATCGCCACGAACTGCTTGAAGACTTCATGAGGTTAATCGGTGTGGAAGAACAACATATTTATCAAGATGTTGAAGGAATTGAACATCATCTCAGCTGGGATGCGATTGATCGTATTGGGGATTTAGTGCAATTCTTCCAAGAAGATAAAAAACGGATTGAAGAATTAAAACATGTCCAAAAAAAGAATGAAGAAGACTAGCGAATATGATTAGTGAAATGAACGATAACCATAGAGCCTCTATGGTTATTTTGTTTTCTTACTAGAATTAAACTTTTTAGGAAACATCCAAGCCCATCTCTACATATGGTAACGTAGTGGGGGGATGTGAATGAAAGTAGATGGCGTGTTTGCAGGCGGCGGTGTTAAAGCTTATGCATTTGTTGGGGCGCTAGAAGTGATGGAGGAGCGAGGATACGAATTTACCCGCATTGCTGGAACAAGCGCAGGGTCTATTGTAGCAGCCTTGATTAAAGCAGGCTACACGAGTAAGGAATTATTATCGTTATTAAATGAATTAGATATTGAGGCTTTTAAGGATGAGAGGATGTCATGGCTGCCCTTTCAAGCAGCAAAATGGGTGCACCTTTATTTTAAGTTAGGGATCTATAAAGGGGATGCTCTTGAGGAATGGCTTAGCTGTGTGTTGAAGAAAAAAGGCATTCGAACCTTTGCAGACCTTCCAAAAGATTCTCTGAGAATTATCGCATCAGATCTCTCACAAAACAGACTGATGGTCCTGCCAGATGACCTGCCTCTCTACGGGCAGCTTCCTGAAAAATTTTCCGTAGCCCGGGCGGTTAGAATGAGCTGCAGTATACCTTTTTTCTTTGAACCGGTTAAAATTTACGACCGGACTAAAAATGGGGCAAGGTCGTATGTAGTAGATGGGGGCATCTTAAGTAATTTTCCTATGTGGCTGTTCATGGACGGTAGAACTAAGAAATGGAAGCGGCCTGTCATCGGATTTCAATTATCACCTTCAACTGAGCAAATGCCGCCCAATGATATTAAGAATGCCATCTCTCTATATAGAGCCCTCTTTAACACAATGACAAAAGCACATGACTCAAAATATATTGCTGCAGATCATGCAAAAAATATTGTATTTATACCTGTGGTTGATGTGAGTGCGACTGATTTTGAAATGTCGGACCAAGAAAAAGATAAACTTGTAGCCCTAGGAAAAGGACAGACGGAGATGTTCTTAAAAGGGTGGCGCTACTAAAAAGAACCGTGCTTTTAAAATAAAGCGCGGTTCTTCTTTTTATTCTTTTTACCCTCAATGACTGTGAAATTATGGTCTGCACGTTTTTTTATAGCGGATTTTGGATAAGGAGCTTTCTTTTTGACAGCCGATGTTCCATTTGTCGCTTTGAAGAAATTTGGACCTCTTGAAGGTGTGGCTTTTGTGACTGTACTCGTACGTTTTGCTTTTTTAAGTTGTGAGCGGCTAGGTCCTTGTCGCTTTGGCATAATGGGGGTGCCGAATCGCTTGGCAAGATAGAGACGATACAAGAAAAATATGACCGCCACAAAACCTGCGATAAATAGTACTCGCGTCAATAACCCTATTGGATTATAAATCATTTGATAGCCAAGTCCGATAACAGCTAAGGCAACGACTGCTAAAACAACCATTTGCATAGTACGCTGCATACGAGCTCACCTCCGTGATAAGTATATATTGCTTGCTATAAGAGAATAAGTTGTGTGTCTTATACTTTAAAGAATGTATTATTTACTGTGTCAATGATCATGTAGAGTTCACTGTATTTCTATTCTTTTCCCTAATTAAAGTGAAATCAAACAATTAAGCCCAAACAATTAAGCTCAAACAATTAAGACCAAACATTCATTATAATTATTATTCTACACCAATTCTTTTAAATCCTCTATCTAATTCAAATCCTTCTTATTCATATCCCTCTACATTCTACACAAAAGCAGCCCAGCCCATTCAATGATTTAACAGGTTTTTATGAAATTCCAAAAAAGAATATAGATGAAATCATGAATGGACTTATTCTAACATTTTTGCATGAACCATTTAAAAGGCTGGACATACTAGGAGTGGAGGTGGTTAAGTTGGAACAGAACGAACAGTTAGAACAAAATGAAAAAGAACAGCAAATGTCTTTTCCAGTTAAGGTTGTGATAATTGGCTTTTTCGGGGGGCTTATTTGGTCATTAGTAGGGTACTTTGCCTTTTATTTTAATTTTATAAGAGTAGGACCTGCTCTAGTTTTAATGCCATGGGCTCTTGGTGACTGGAAAAATACCTATATTGGACAATGGACTGGAGTAGTTGTTATAGCTGTAATTTCGATAGGGGTTGCTTTTTTATATAAAGTTATTTTGCAAAAGGTCCTTAGCGTGTGGGCTGGTGTAGGATTTGGAGCTATTTTATGGGGCCTTGTATTTTATGTTTTTAACCCTTTTTTCCCAGGCTTAAAAACGGTACAAAATTTAGACTCAAACACAATAGTCACCTCTCTTTGTTTATATATTCTATATGGAGTGTTTATCGGATATTCGGTTTCCTATGAATATGCTGAGCAACATCATGAATTATCAAACAATCAAAACGAAGAAAATGGTGAAAAAGACTAAATATTTTGTAACAAACGTTGCTAACTTCTTCCTATATGATATCGCTAAATGTTACACTTATGATGAAATAAGTAGAACGCGGTCAGATCGTATCATTGAAGCGGGGGGTAACGATGAAACAATTTATGGTGATTAACGGTCCTAACTTAAATCGGTTAGGAAAAAGAGAACCAGCAGTATACGGGCACAAAACACTAGAAGATCTAGAGGGGCAGCTGCTAGAGGCAGCCAGAGAGTTAGGTGTAGGAATCACCTGTGTTCAATCAAATCATGAAGGCCGATTGATTGATGCTATCCACGAAGCCGCTGATCAATATAGTGGTATTATTATTAATCCAGGAGCCTTTACCCACTATAGCTATGCTATTCGTGATGCGATCGCTAGTGTTGATTTGCCAGTCATAGAAGTACATATCTCAAACGTCCATACACGTGAGGAATTTAGACACCACTCTGTTATAGCTCCTGTAACAAAAGGGCAGATTGTAGGACTAGGTTTGTATGGCTATGTTATGGCATTAACTGCGCTCGTAAAAGGAGAGGATTAATCATGAAACAACGAATTGAAGCGTTAAGAGAACAACTTAGGTCAGCTGATGTAGAGGGATTATTAGTAACAAGTGGTCATAACCGTCAATATATGACAACGTTTACCGGCTCCTCAGGTGTTGCTTTAATTACATTAGACAAGGCTTTGTTTATTACTGACTTCAGGTATATGGAGCAAGCTAGGGAGCAGGCTGCCGGATATGAGATCGTTCAGCACACTGGACCTATTTTTGAAGAGGTAGCAAAGCAAGTAGAGGCATTATCTATTAAAACATTAGGGTTTGAGCAATCCCATCTTACATATGAAGCACACCAATTGTACACGAAGTTTATTGATTCAGCTAAACTTGTTCCGGTGTCTGGTTTGATTGAGAAACTGCGGATGTTTAAAGATTCAGATGAAATTAAGTTAATTAATGATGCAGCAGAAATTGCCGATGCAGCATTCAGCCACATTACTGGTTTTATTAGACCGGGGATCAGTGAGTTAGACGTATCGAATGAACTTGAATTTTTTATGAGGAAACAAGGAGCTGCTAGTTCATCATTTGATATTATCGTCGCTTCAGGTTTCCGCTCTGCACTTCCGCATGGTGTAGCGAGTGAGAAGATGATTGAAAAAGGCGAACTAGTGACGCTTGATTTTGGGGCTTACTACAAAGGGTACTGCTCAGATATCACAAGAACGGTAGCTGTAGGTGAAGTCAGTGATGAGCTAAAGGCGATCTATCATACCGTTTTGGAGGCCCAGTTACGCGGGATGGAAGGGATTAAGCCTGGTATAACGGGAAAACAAGCCGATGCACTGACACGAGACTACATCACTGAAAGAGGGTATGGTGAATATTTTGGCCACTCTACCGGTCACGGTTTAGGGTTAGAAGTTCATGAAGGACCTTCGCTGTCTGTAAAATCGGAAACTGTTCTAGAACCAGGTATGATTGTGACAGTTGAACCTGGAATTTATGTAGCGGGTGTCGGCGGGACAAGAATAGAAGATGACACGTTAATTACAGAAGATGGAAACAAGTCATTTACTAAATCTACGAAAGATCTCTTGATTGTTGGCGAGTAAAAATTCTCGGGAAACTTTACACAGCCTATGGTATAGTAAATATTGTGATTGACCACCAGCCAAAAGGTGGAAAGATGGAGGAAGATAAAATGATTTCAGTAAACGATTTTAAAACAGGATTAACTATTGAAGTTGATAATGGGATCTGGCAAGTAATGGATTTCCAACATGTAAAGCCAGGTAAGGGTGCAGCTTTTGTACGTTCTAAATTGCGTAATTTACGTACTGGAGCTGTTCAGGAAAAAACATTCCGTGCCGGTGAAAAAGTATCAAAAGCTCATATTGAAAATCGTCGTATGCAATATTTATATGCAAGTGGAGATATGCATAATTTCATGGATAATCAGTCGTTTGAGCAGATTGAGCTGCCTACAAACCAAATTGAGCATGAATTACAATTCTTAAAAGAAAATATGGAAGTTCAAATTATGACGTACCAAGGCGAAACACTTGGTGTGGAAGTACCAAATACTGTTGAGCTTGAAGTAACGGAAACAGAACCAGGTATTAAAGGAGATACAGCTTCTGGCGGTACAAAGCCAGCTACGCTTGAAACAGGCTTAACTGTTCAGGTTCCTTTCTTTATTAACCAAGGTGATGTGCTGCTTATTGATACACGTAACTCAGCTTACGTTTCAAGAGCCTAAATCAAACCCTTTAGACGAGTACACTTTTATAAGTGTGCTCGTCTTTTTTTTGTTCTTAATCAAGAAAAAATGACATAGGTTGTACAAAGTGTGAAAGTCAAGAGGTGAAGGTGTTGAAGACATGGTTCTTATCGATAGAAGCAGCCCTGCTTGCAATGGCAGGCTTGCGATTGCTTTCTGGATTAATTGAAATAAGTGCTGCTGGTCTCATGTTGAAGCTGAATAGTGTAGAAAAAGCGGTCGCTGTCAATGCCATGTTAGCCATTGTCGGTCCAACTATTTTTATTACATCCATTTTAATCGGCTTAACAGGGTTGTCAGATCGATTGTCGCTAAGTAAATTTCTATTCATCGGGGCAGGTGTTGTCCTTATTTTAATCGGGATAAAAAGGTAGGAGGGATTGCTGTGTTAGATGACATTTTAGCTGTAGTACCTGAGTCGATAAGAGTAGTACTTCGGCAAATACCTGCAGCCATAATAAATGATGTCGAAGAGATTCGCATCCGGATTGCCCGCCCTCTTGAAGTGGTCGCCCGCGGAAAACCTTTTTATCCCACAAATGATGATGGTTCTATGTATATTGTCCAGCCAAAAGAAGGACAGCTCTTATTAAGTCAATTAAGCCAGCACTCCCTTTATGCATTTGAAGAAGAGTTGAAAAAAGGATTTATAACGATTCATGGCGGACATCGTGTTGGGCTTGCAGGAAAAGTCATCTTAGAGAGGGGAGAAGTGAAAACGATTCGGGATGTAAGCTCCTTTAACATCCGAATAGCCAGGCAGTCCATTGGAATGGCCGATCGGCTCATACATTATTTATTTGAAAACAGATGGCTGAACACCCTTTTCATCGGCCCTCCGCAAACCGGTAAAACGACAATATTGAGAGATGTAGCCAGGCTGATTAGTGAGGGGGATGAAAAGAGAGGAATTGCTCCGTTGAAAGTCGGGATCATCGATGAACGTTCTGAAATTTGTGCTAGTATGCGAGGCGTTCCGCAACATCAACTAGGACCACGCATCGATGTACTAGATGGATGTCCGAAAGCGGAAGGGATGATGATGATGATCCGCTCTATGAGCCCTGATGTGTTAATTGTTGATGAAATTGGACGAGTGGAAGATGTGCTCGCTGTTCAAGAGGCTGTCCATGCAGGGGTTGGGGTGATAACGACAGTTCATGGTCACACAATCGATGATGTACTAAAGAGGCCGGCATTAAAAGAATTAATGCAATTTGGTGCCTTTGATTTAGCTATTGAACTAACGAGAACGACAAGGCCGGGTGTGGTTAAAAAGATCCATACATTTAATAAAAGAGAAAAATTATCGTCTTCTAAAGCGGCTGTGGTGAGGGACCAATGAAATTATTTGGAGCGCTGCTTATTATCCTTGTGACAACAGCGGTTGGGTTTGAGCTTGCTAGAAGATTAAATGAGCGGCCAAGACAGCTCAGGACGTTAAAGGTAGCAATTCAAGCATTAGAAGCAGAAATTTTATTCGGTTTAACACCGCTTGCAGAGGCTTCACATAATTTAGCTAAACAAACACCAAAGCCCATCTCTTACTTATTCGAGTATTTTTCATACAAGCTGCGTCATACAGAGCTGCCTGCTTATGCTGCTTGGGATGAGAGTATAGCTGAAATGTGGTCCCTAACCTCACTTTTAGAAAGCGAGAAGGAGATATTGAAACAATTTGGTCAAACGCTAGGCCAGCATGACCGCAGCCAGCAGGAGAAACAAATAAAAATGACACTCGCCCACCTAGAAAGAGAGGAAGGCGAAGCAAGAGATCGTCAACATCGTTATGAACGGATGGTGAAAAGCTTAGGATTTTTAACTGGATTATTAATCGTTATTTTACTGATGTAGAAGTAGCGTTATAGGAGGAGGAGAACATCGTGTATGATGTGAACACGATTTTTCAAATCGCTGGCATAGGTATTGTGGTCGCTATGATTCATACGGTATTAAAACAAATGGGAAAGGAGGACTGGGCTCACTGGGTTACATTAATAGGGTTTGTCGTCGTTTTATATATGGTAGCGACAATTGTAGATGATTTATTTCAAAAAATCAGGACTGTTTTTTTGTTTCAAGGTTAAGGGGGGTGCGTTGCGATTGACATTATACAAATAGTGGGTCTAGGACTGATCGCAACCTTCCTTGCCCTTGTAGTGAAAGAACAAAAACCGATGTTTGCCTTCTTATTAACGGTATTTGTAGGCGTTATTATATTTATCTTTTTAGTTGATGAGATTACAAAAATTATTGAAATGCTAGAGTCCATAGCACGAAATGCAAATATTAATATGGTGTATTTGCAAACCATTTTAAAAATAATCGGCATTGCTTATATCGCTGAATTTGGAGCACAAATTGCTAAGGATGCCGGACAAGCTGCAATTGCTACAAAGATTGAACTTGCTGGAAAGATTTTAATCTTAGTGATGGCGATTCCTATTTTAACCGCTGTTATAGAAATGGTGCTTGCTTTACTGCCAACCTCATAAAATCAGGATAACAAATGAAAAATAATGAAGGGAGGGGTGAGGATTGAAGCGAGTCATAATCATTTTCCTTTTTCTCACCCTCTTATATGGACTGACTGCCCCTGTCAGTGCTGAATCCGGAGTAATTGAACCGGGCCAAGAAGAAACCTTTGTTGAAAGGCAGCTAGAGAACTTACAGCTCGATGAGATCCATGCTTATTGGGAGGAGATCTCAACTGAATACGGAGGTTTTTTACCAGAAAGTCAAAAGGGTAGTTTTCTAGAGTTTATTAAAGGAGACAAGCAGTTCTCTTTTAAAGAGTGGGGAATTGGGTTTGTCAGGTATTTGATGCATGAATTGATCGTAAATGGAAAGCTGTTAGGCACACTGATTCTGCTTACGGTATTTTGTATGATCTTGCAATCTCTTCAGAATGCATTTGAACAGCATACGGTTTCAAAAGTTGCCTATGCGATTACTTATATGGTGCTGATGATCATTGCCTTAAATAGTTTCCATGTGGCCATCTCTTATGCCCAAGATGCAATAAACAACATGATTCACTTTATGATTGCCCTGCTTCCTTTACTTCTGGCGATTATGGCGGCTGTCGGTTCGATTACATCAGCTGCTTTATTTCACCCGCTGATTATCTTTCTCGTCCATACAAGCGGACTTTTAATTCAATATATCGTGCTGCCCTTATTGTTTTTATCAGCCGTCCTGGCTATCGTCAGTACGCTCACTGATCATTATAAAGTAACAAAGCTTGCAAATTTCTTACGAACCATTGCAGTCGGGGCACTTGGAATTTTTCTTACAGTCTTTCTTGGCGTCATATCGGTACAGGGAGCTTCAACGGCTGTAGCTGATGGAATTACTGTCAGAACAGCTAAGTTTATTGCAGGGAATTTTGTGCCGGTCATCGGGAGGATGTTCACAGATGCAGCTGATACAGTGATGAGTGCTTCCCTCTTGCTTAAGAATACGGTAGGCATTGCAGGGCTTGTTATATTACTGATGCTGTGTGCCTTTCCAGCGATCAAAATTCTCTCTATCGCTATCATATTTAATCTTTCAGCAGCCATATTACAGCCATTAGGCGGGGGACCGATTATTGAATGTTTATCGATTATTGGAAAAGCAGTCATTTATGTTTTTGCTGCACTAGCGATTGTTTGTTTAATGTTTTTTCTCGCTATTACAATCATGGTAGCTGCTGGAAATTTATCCTTTATGATCAGGTAGTAAGGGGGAGATAAAGTGGGTTTTCTAACAGATTGGATTACAAATATTATCCTCCTCATTTTATTAGCTACCATTCTTGAGTTAATGATTCCAAATTCAGTTCTGCAAAAATATGTAAAGATGGTAGTCGGCCTTCTTTTACTTGTAATGATCCTGCAGCCAATCCTTTCATTAATAACAAAAGATGTGGATCAGTGGCTGATTTCAATCACTCAACAATCCCATCAGCTGGAAAGTTCCATAGAACAAGAAATAAATTTACAAAAAAGTGATATAGAGCTCGGCCTTCGTGCATATATTTCAGAACAGATGGCTGTCCAATTAGAAGAAGAAGTTAAAGACGAATTGAGAGATCAGTATGAAGTGGTTATCTCGCAAGTGGAAGTGAAAATGAAGGAGTCGGTCAATCAGACACCAACTGCTGAGGATATTGAGACCGTCATTGTTTATCTGAAAGATACTCATGAAGGTCTGACAGAGGCTGATGCTGCAGTAGCTCCGGTTAGTGTTGTAAAGATTGATACGTCAAAACAAGTTCCACAAGAGATGAAACAAGAGACAAGGGATCTCACAAGTGTACGGAGACTTCTTTCTACTAATTGGGAAGTTCCAGAAGAAATGATTTCGCTAGCGTGGGAAGGAGGGGAATAAATAGAATGAGTCAAGACGAACAGAAGGGAAGCCAATGGTTAAGTCATTTATTGAAAAAGCCGGACGGCAGTCAGAAAAAACGAAAACTCCCGCTGCACTATATTGCGTTAATAGGATGCTTAGGGATTGCGCTGATGATTGCTGGAAACCTTCTGACTAACCAACCAATGAATGAAGAACAATCCTTGCCTGTCTTCAATGATAAGGAAAGTGAGGAGGATGCGGAAGTATTTGGACGAAATGCATCGCCAGAACCTTATTCGATGGAAGATTACGAGATGCGTTATGAGAATCAATTACGTGACACGCTAGAGCAAATTGTTGGGTTAAGTGATGTTTCTGTCATGATTAATCTCGCTGAATCTGAGAGGAACGTTTACGAAAAAAACATCAATGCAAGAGAGCAGCATACGGATGAAACGGATCGTGAGGGAGGAACTAGAAAAGTAGATGATACGACTAGAGATGAACAGCTCGTTATTGTCAGAAGCGGGGATAGAGAAGAACCGGTTCTAGTTTCAAAAGAAAAACCTAGCATTCGCGGGGTACTGGTCGTTGCTGAGGGGGTTGAAAATGCTCAAGTGAAATTATGGGTGATTGAAGCTGTCAGCAGAGTTCTAGATGTCCCGTCACATCGTATTTCAGTAATGCCTAAGAAAATGGAGGAGGAATAAAAATGGTCCTTAAAAAACAAACAGTTTGGTTATTAACAATGCTTAGCTTGATAGTGGTGTTATCTGCTTATTACTTAATGACTCCAGGTCCTGCATCAGAAGATATTGCTTTTGTTGACAATCAAGAAATGGAAGCTGCAGAAGAGGGTATGGAAGATTCAGAGGACATGGTCGTTAATGTAGAAGAGGAATTTGAAGCTGTTGATGCGGAGACTGGTGAAGAAGTAGCGAATACAGAAGTGAATGCTATGAGTGGAAGTGAACTTTTTGCTACAATGCGAGTAGAACTGCAAGAAAGCCGTGATCGAATGGCAGAAGAGTACACGAAAATTCAAGCAGCAGGTGACGTGGCAGCAGAAAAAGTTGTAGAAGCACATGAAAAAAGCATGGAGCTTTTGGCACTATCACAGCAAGAATCAATGCTTGAAACGTTAATTAAAACGAAAGGATTTAACGATGTCCTTGTCATGACAGAAGGTCAAGAAGTAAAAGTCATTGTTCAAGCTGAAGAGTTAACAGGGGCACAAACGGTTGAGATTATGGATATGGTTGCTGATCAATTAGGCAACGGAAAAAGTGTAGTAGTAAGTCACGAATAAAAAAGTCAGGCGTTTGTCCATATAGGACAGATGCCTTTTTTATATGAAAGCCAGTGATCTCAAAGGGAAGCCATGATAAAAAAGAACCGAGTTAGACAAAGAGGTGCATTAGAGGGAGCGACATGGTATAATACGACAATGTAACTTGAATACGAGGAGCGATTTATCCATGGAATGGACAGACCTAACTGAAGGTGCCAAGGCGGTACTTGAACAAACACGTAACCTTAAAAACGATCATATCCAGATTGTTGAATTTGAAATTGGCTTTGAGCAGCATGTTGAGAATGAAGATGGTCATTCCTATACAGTTTCAATTCAAGAAGAAGATTATCAGAATTTAAAAAAATACACTCAAGAGAATGAGTACGGCGATAAATTTCACATGGCGAGAAATAAAGATATTGTGAAAATTATTCTGCTTGAAGACGGGAAGATTCCTGAGAATTTATCAGAGTTCCCTGTATTTCGTCAATACAAAAAAGAAGCATTAGTAAATGAAGAAACACAAGCGCAAGAGGATGCAGCTGAGTAAGTTGAAAAGCTCTTTTATTCTGTTATGAATAAAGGAGTTTTTTTGGTTATCTAGAATCATAGTATTCAGACAAATCTCAATCGTAATTCATTCTTTAAGTCGAATTTCACAGAGAGTTGCTTCAAAGTTATGATATAATACATTTTATATTAGTAAGATCATGCTTCACCCCCTAGAGGAGGGTGTAAGTAAGAAAAGGAGAGTACATATATGTTAAAGGTACAAGAAATTAAAGAATTAATTCGTGCAATGGACCAATCAAGTCTTGATGAAATGAAGTTCGAGCAAGAAGGAACAAAAATCATTCTGAAGAAACAAACAGCAGAGGCAGTAGCAGTACAAGCAGCTCCGGCACCAGTTGCAGCTGCAGCTCCACAACAAGAGGCACAGGCTCCCAAACCTGTAGAACAAGCTGAAACTGTAAAAGCTGAAAGTCCATCAAAAGGTGAAAAATCAGAAGCGGCAGATGCAAATTTACATACGATTACTTCACCAATGGTAGGAACATTTTATTCATCTCCATCACCTGACTCTGACCCTTATGTGAAATCAGGCGACACGGTAGAAGAAGAATCTGTTGTATGTATTGTTGAAGCGATGAAGTTAATGAATGAAATTGAAGCTGAAGTAAAAGGAAAGATTGTTGAAGTTCTTGCCCAAAACGGTGAACTTGTTGAATATGGTCAACCATTATTTGTCGTAGAACCTAGCTAAATTATAGGAGTGGGGATAACATGATAAAAAAACTGTTAATTGCAAACCGAGGAGAAATTGCAGTTCGAATTATTCGAGCTGCCCGTGAAATGGGTATTGAAACCGTTGCCATTTATTCTGAGGCTGATAAGGACGCGCTTCATGTTCGTTTAGCAGATGAAGCGTATTGCATTGGACCGACACCTTCTAACAAAAGTTATTTAAACTTCACAAACATCATGAGTATTGCAACCTTAACAGAAACGGATGCTATCCATCCCGGTTACGGATTCTTAGCAGAGAATGCAGACTTCGCTGAAATTTGTGCTGCTTGTAAAGTGACATTTGTTGGACCAAGTCCGCAAGCGATCAACAAAATGGGAACAAAAGATGTGGCGCGTGAAACAATGGCCCAAGCAGGAGTACCGATTGTTCCTGGTTCTGATGGTATTGTGGAAGATGCAGAAGCTGGCATGAAAGTAGCTGAGGAAATTGGTTTCCCTGTTATTATTAAAGCAACTGCTGGCGGCGGCGGAAAAGGTATTCGTGTAGCTCGCACTCCAGAAGAACTGAAAAAAGGGATGAACATTACTCAGCAGGAAGCTGCAACAGCATTTGGTAACCCAGGAGTATATATTGAAAAATACATTGAAGATTTCCGTCATGTAGAAATTCAAGTTCTTGCTGATAATCATGGAAACGTCGTTCACTTAGGTGAGCGTGATTGCAGTATTCAACGCCGTCTTCAAAAGCTGTTAGAAGAAACGCCTTCACCAGCTATTACTCCTGAAAAGCGTGCTGAGATGGGAGCTGCAGCGGTAGCAGCTGCAAAAGCAGTAAACTATTCAGGTGCAGGAACAGTTGAGTTTATCTTTGATCATAATACGGGCGAGTTTTATTTCATGGAAATGAATACACGTATCCAAGTTGAGCATCCTGTGACTGAGATGGTAACAGGGGTTGACTTAATTAAAGAACAAATTAAAGTAGCAAGCGGAGAAAAATTATCTTTCACTCAAGAAGAAGTGACATTTAACGGCTGGTCAATTGAGTGCCGTATTAATGCTGAGAACCCGTCTAAAAACTTTATGCCTTCACCAGGGAAAATTACAAACTACCTGGCTCCAGGCGGTTTAGGTGTACGTATCGATTCTGCTGTATATCCTGGTTATGTTATTTCACCGTTTTATGATTCAATGGTAGCTAAAGTCATTACTTATGGTGCGACACGTCAGGAAGCAATTGACCGTATGAAGCGCGCATTAGCTGAGTTTGAAATTGAAGGAGTCGATACAACGATTCCTTTCCATTTGAAGCTTCTGAATCATGAAACCTTCGTATCGGGCGACTTTAATACGAAATTCCTAGAAGAACATGATGTTATGGGAGTTAGAGCAGTAACAAAATAAAGGATTTGGAGGAATGTATGATGAATGAAAATCACATTCTAGAATTAGAAGATCAAAAGTCTGAGCTTGGTACAGTAGAGATCTCGCCAGAAGTGATCGAGGTTATCGCGGGGATTGCTGCATCTGAGGTAGATGGTGTTGCAACAATGCGTGGTAATTTTGCTGCTGGAGTAGCCGAAAAGCTTGGCCGCAAAAATCACGGTAAAGGTGTAAAGGTCGAGCTTGATGAAGAAGGAATCACTGTGGATGTCTCTGTTGTGATTTCATACGGTGTTCAAGTACCTAAAGTAGCAAAGCTTATCCAGCACAATATTAAACAAGCGCTGCAAACAATGACTGCGATTGATCTGCAAGCGGTCAACGTCCACGTAGTAGGTGTTCAATTTGAAACAACAGAAGTGATAGATACAGAAGCATTATCGTAAGAAGTATAGAGCGGCCAAGAGTCAAATCTTGGCCGCTCTTGCTCATTTCTTAATGATCTATTGGATTTAAAGGTAAAATAAAGGAAAGAATATTGTGAAAACGAAGGATAGGGAGGAATAAATTCAATATTGTTCTGTTTTCACAAAAAGTGTTATGCTATTATCAACATATTAACGACTTATTTTATTAATAAGGTAAAGGGGTAAGAACTGAATGAATCGAAGACTGGCACGACTACGAGCAGCCCAAGCATTATATCAAATGGACTTAACCGGTTCAGAGATGGAAAGTGCAATTGAAAGTGTATTGGAAGATAATGAGAAGCAGAGTGAGTTTTTCACACAATTAGTTCAGGGAACAACTGAACTAAAAACAAAGATAGATGAAACCATTTCAGCTAATTTAGAAGGCTGGACGATTTCAAGAATGGGGCATGTTGATCGCGCCATTATTCGTATGGCTATGTATGAAATGTTGGAAGTAGAAGATATTCCGGTCAATGTTACATTTAATGAAGCAATTGAGTTAGCAAAAGCTTTTGGCGGAGAAGAAGCAGGACGTTTTGTTAATGGAGTCCTTTCGAAATCTATTGAAACGCTTAATCTTGATCGAAAAAAATAATTAAATGAATGAGTAAGGGGAGTGGGAAACATGAGTGCTGCGTTACTAAATGGGAAAGAGCTTGCTGCTAAAAAAAGAGAAACAATGAAAAAAGAGGTTTCAAAACTTATAGAGGCTGGTATTAAGCCAGGTCTTGCTGTGATTTTAGTGGGTGACAATCAAGCATCGAAAACATACGTACGATCTAAGCAAAAGGCGTGTGAACAAATTGGTATTCATTCTGTCCTCACGACGATGCCTGAAGATACGCCAGAAGAAGTATTATTAGCAGAGATTGATCGTCTGAATGAAGACCCTGATATTGACGGAATTCTCGTCCAGCTGCCCTTGCCTTCACAAATCAGTGAGAGAGCAGTGATTGAACGTATTGCTCCAGAAAAAGATGTGGATGGTTTTCACCCCGTTAACATTGGAAGAATGATGACAAAAGATAAGACATTCTTACCATGCACGCCATTTGGAATCGTAGAAATGTTAAAAGAGGCTGACATTCAAATGGCAGGAAAGCACGTTGTAGTCGTAGGCCGAAGCAATATCGTCGGTAAGCCTGTTGGACAACTCTTGCTAAATGAAGATGCAACCGTTACATACTGTCACTCTCGTACAGATGACATTGCAAACTTTACGAAGCAAGCGGATATTTTGATTGTAGCAGTAGGACGTGCAAAAATGATTAAAGCCTCAGATGTCAAAGAAGGTGCGGTAGTTGTTGATGTTGGTATGAACCGAGAAGATGGTAAATTATGCGGAGATGTTGATTTTGATGAAGTGCGTGAAGTAGCTTCTCATATTACGCCTGTACCTGGCGGTGTTGGCCCGATGACAATTACGATGCTTCTTGAAAATACGATTCAATCAGCAAAAGAACGAGCATAAGGAGATCTTTATGAGCGTAGGAGATATTGTATCCGTTTCACAATTGACCAGGTATATTAAAGGTATAATGGAACATGACCACATTTTGACCGATGTATGGATTCGTGGGGAAATCTCTAATTTTAAACTGCATAGTCGTGGTCATATGTACTTTACGATTAAAGATCAGAATTCACGTATACAAGCGGTAATGTTTGCTGGACATAATCGTTATTTAGCCTTTAAACCAGAGAATGGGATGAAGGTTTTAATTCGTGGCGAAGTAAATGTATATGAGCCGTACGGTCAATATCAGCTCTATGCAAAAGAGATGCAGCCTGATGGAGTAGGCAGTTTATTTTTAGCGTATGAAAAGCTAAAAGAAACCTTACAAGAGGAAGGCTTGTTTGATGAGTCTAGAAAAAGACCAATCCCTCGTTTCCCAAAAAAGATTGCAATCGTCACGTCGCCTACCGGAGCTGCTATTAAAGACATGCTTGCTACTTTAAAGCGACGTTACCCGCTTGCTCAAATTACATTGCTTCCTGTACTCGTTCAAGGGCAGGAGGCACCTGCATCTATTGTGCGGGCTGTTAACCAGGCAAATGCAGCGAATCAATTTGACACTTTAATCGTGGGACGCGGCGGTGGATCGATTGAAGAATTATGGGCCTTTAATGATGAGGGAGTTGCTCGCTGTATCGTTGCTTCAACTGTGCCTGTAATCTCCGCAGTAGGGCACGAAACGGATTTTACGATTAGTGATTTTGTAGCAGATCTTAGAGCACCTACCCCAACAGGTGCAGCGGAGCTTGCAGTACCTGATGTAGCAGAATTGCTTCATTCGAGACAAGTTCTCCATAACCGGCTTAAAAGACAGATGAAGCTTAAAATAGAAGAACATCAAGAGCAGTTAAAGCGTCTTAAGCGTTCTTATGCCTTCAGATATCCTCTGCAGCTCATCAGGCAAAAGGAACAAGAACTAGACACTCAGCTTGAAAGATTGCAAAGGGCATCTAAGCGTCATATGTCTGATAAGCAACAACAATTTCAACTTATCGAAAAAGCCCTGCAGCGGCTCCATCCTAAAGGCCAGATCAAAGACGCGCAATCAGGTTTGAAAGATAAAAAGCTCCGTCTTGAAAAGTCAATGACTCAGCACCTTTCTAGACATGAACAACGGTTTAACCATGTAGTAAGTGAGTTGAACCTGCTTAGTCCATTAAGGATTATGGAGCGAGGCTATAGCTTGGCCTATACTGAAGGCAAAGAAGAGTTGGTGAAGTCAATCCAGCAAGTTGATGCAGGACAGAAGGTTGAAGTAAGAGTAACTGACGGAGTAATTTATTGCCAAGTAGAAGATAAACAATCAAAACATTCATAAAGCAAAAAGTGAAATGGAGGGATTAAGATGACCAAAGCGGCAGATACGACGGCAAAAGCGAACGAAATAAGCTTTGAAGAGGCCATGGAGCAATTAGAAACGATTGTAGAAAAGCTTGAGCAAGGCGACGTACCTCTTGAAGAGGCTATCTCAATGTTTCAAGAAGGAATGCAGCTCTCCAAAGAATGTCACTCGAAATTAACGAGTGTAGAAAAGAAGATGGATCAAATCCTTCATGCTGACGGTGAACTTGAAGCGACGGATTTTCAGGAGGAGGAAGAGTGAACGAGCAATTAAAGGGTTTCTTTAACGAATATAGGAAATTAATCGATGCCAGACTCCCTTCATATATCGAAGACCTCAGAGCTCCAGACACGTTAAAACAAGCAATGACCTACTCCTTGAAAGCCGGAGGGAAAAGAGTTCGCCCCCTCCTTTTGCTTGCTACATTAGACGGATTTAATCGACCAATAGAAGACGGTTTTGATCTGGCTTGTGCGATAGAAATGATTCATACGTATTCACTTATTCATGATGACTTGCCTGCCATGGATGATGATGATACAAGAAGAGGCCAGCCGACAAACCACAAAGTATATGGAGAGGCAATGGCAATACTTGCAGGAGATGCTCTTCTTACATATAGTTTTGAATTAATTACAAGTATGTCTGCTGTACGTGAGGAGCCTGCAAAAGCTTTAACATTAGTGCGTGAATTAGCCAAAGCAAGCGGGCCTTGTGGGATGGTCGGGGGTCAAGTGGCTGATATTGAGGGTGAAAATCGATCACTGACTGTTCAGGAGTTAGCAGACATTCATCACCATAAAACAGGAGATCTTCTAGCTTATTCAATCATCGCAGGGGCTGTTTTAGCTGATGCAAGTGAGGAAGACTTAGAACATTTGCGTATGTTTGCTATTGAGCTCGGGCTGCTTTTTCAAATTAAAGATGACATCCTTGATGTTGAAGGAGACTCAGATAAACTAGGTAAGCCGGTTGGAAGCGATGATGGAAATAATAAGAGCACATATCCTAGTCTTCTTGGGCTAGATGAAGCAAAGAAAATGCTTGATGTGCATACAATGAAAGCAAAAGAACATCTTGAGGCAGTGAAGATGGACCGAACGTTGCTTTTAGCTTTAACTGATTATGTAGCAGGCCGCGACCATTAATTGGAGTCGTACGGACTTCTTTTCCATTGAGCTTCTTGTATAGAACATGTTATACTTATGTATACGAAGAGTGGTGCAGTATTCTAGTCAGTCCTCCGTTTTTGAAGGCGGGGCTAAAAATCCGCCAAAGGGCACATCGATGAAGCTCCTTGTCTTGGCTTGAGGCGCCCAGCCTTGGGTCTTGACTGGGAGAAAAGGTAGTAGGGCGATCCACAAAGGCATGTGGGCGATGACCCTACTACTGTGGAGGCCTTTTGCAGAAACGGTATGTATTAGATGCCGTTTTATGCAAAAGGTATGAACCTGCATAGGCAAACTAGGGAGTTTGTCTGCAGCGTAGCCTGCCTTGAGTGGAGTTAGAGGGGATTATGGATATGTGTTCGCCTCATTGTCGGCCAACAATGAGACGTTCTTACCATATGAAATCTGCTCTGCAAAAGAGGATAAAAGAATGGCTCGGGACTGTTGAGGAAATCTCCTAGACTGTTCAATTGAGTTGCAGTTGACATCTATTGAGGATTACAGTGTAGACTAAGTGGTAATCCAGTCTGACGTTTGGTGACAGCGTCAAATTTGGTATAATGGGAAACCACCATTGCGGCGACGCGTGGGACTGAATTGGGAAAACCTACTGGACCTAAGCTACAGAGTTTACTCTTTAGATGACCACTCCATTAATTTTTATGTACGTTACATAACTAAGTATAAAGGTGATACAGATACGAATATGAAACCTCTATTGAAATCGATACATTGGAGTTTGGGAATTGCCGTTATCACACTAGTGTTAGCGGCTATTTTTTCAGTTATTTCCACATTTGTATTAAGTGGAGTAACATGGGCTGTTGGCATGATCATCGTTTTTATTATTGTCTTTTTTGGTGTGTTTTTTGATACAATCGGTGTAGCGGCTACAGCTGCACACGAAAAACCCTTTCATGCAATGGCATCTGAGAGGTTAAATGGTGCAAAACATGCGGTGTTAATTACCCGCAATGCAGACAAGTTTGCCAATTTTTGTAATGATGTAATTGGGGATATATCAGGTATTATCAGTGGTACAGCCTCAGCTTATGTTGTACTTCAACTTTCTATCCAGCTAGGATACGGCGAAACCTCGATCCAGCAATTTTGGATTTCAGTCCTGTTTACGAGTGTTGTGGCCGCATTAACTGTTGGCGGAAAAGCGATTGGCAAAACCTTGGCGATCCATTATGCAACCCCGATCATTTACCAAGTTGGTAGATTATTGTACCTTTTAGAGGTAAGATTAAAAATAAAAGTATTTCAAAACAACGTAAAAACGAAGAAAAAGTTAAAATGATACTAAGACAAATCGACATGAAAGTGAGGGTTTCTACATGAAGCTAGAAGAGTTTAAAAACCCGAGCGTACTAAAAAATTATTCAAAAGATGAGATGGCTGAATTAGCAGAAGACGTTAGGAGCTTTCTTATTGAGAAGCTTTCAGTAACAGGCGGTCACCTAGGACCCAATCTTGGAGTAGTTGAATTAACGCTTGCTCTTCATCAGTTATTTGACAGCCCGAAAGATAAATTTATTTGGGATGTGGGACATCAAGCTTATGTACACAAAATCTTAACAGGAAGAGCTGGCCAATTTGATCAGCTTAGACAGTATAAAGGGTTATGCGGGTTCCCAAAACGTAATGAAAGCGAACATGATGTGTGGGAAACAGGTCATAGTTCTACTTCTCTTTCTGCTGCTATGGGTATGGCTGTTGCGCGTGATCTGAAGGGGACCGATGAAAACGTTGTAGCGATTATTGGAGATGGTGCCCTTACTGGTGGAATGGCTCTTGAAGCCCTGAATCATATTGGACATGAGCAAAAAGATCTCATTGTTGTTCTTAATGATAATGAAATGTCAATTGCTCCAAATGTAGGTGCGCTTCACAGTGTTCTCGGTAGATTACGAACAGCTGGAAAATACCAAAAAGCTAAAGAAGAGTTAGAGCAGCTAATCAAAAAAATACCAGCATTCGGCGGGAAGCTTGCCACAACGGCAGAACGTGTGAAAGACAGCTTAAAATACTTGCTCGTATCAGGGATCTTCTTTGAAGAAATGGGCTTTACGTATCTTGGTCCTGTTGATGGACATGACTTTGATGACTTGAAGGAGAATTTGTCTTATGCAAAGAAGACAAAGGGACCAGTTCTTATTCATGTTCTAACAAAGAAAGGTAAAGGGTATGAACCGGCTGAAAAAGATGAAAAAGGTACTTGGCATGGTTTAGGACCATACAAAATTGAATCCGGTGAAGTTGTTAAAAAGCCAGGGCCTCCGAGCTACAGCGGTGTGTTTGCTGAGACATTGAAAAAAGTGGCTAAAGAGGACAAAAGAATTGTGGCAATTACAGCTGCAATGCCTGGTGGAACAAAGCTCGATGTATTTGCGAAGGAATTTCCAGATCGGATGATTGATGTAGGTATTGCTGAACAGCATGCGACAACAATGGCAGGAGGGCTCGCTACCCAGGGAATGAAGCCTGTGTTTGCCGTCTACTCAACATTCCTGCAGCGCGGATATGATCAAATTGTCCACGATGTATGCCGTCAAAATTTAAATGTTGTATTTGCGATCGATCGTGCTGGATTAGTAGGTGCTGATGGTGAGACTCATCAAGGAGTCTTTGATATTGCCTATTTACGTCATTTGCCGAACATGAAAATTTTGATGCCTAAAGATGAAAACGAATTGCAGCACATGATTTATACAGCTACTCAATATAATGATGGGCCGATTGCGGTTCGTTATCCTCGTGGGAATGGCTACGGGATTAAAATGGACGAAACTCTAAAAGTGCTTCCGATCGGCAAGTGGGAAACGGTGAGAGATGGCAATGATGCCTGTATACTGTCTTTTGGTACGATGCTTCCTGTAGCAGAAGAAGCGGTAGAACAACTCGCAAAAGAAGGTATTTCTGTGAAGCTTGTTAATGCTAATTCAGCAAAGCCTTTAGATGAGGAGCTGCTTCATGATTTGGCTAAAGCAAACATGCCGGTATTAACCTTAGAAGAGGCTTGTGTACAAGGCGGATTTGGCAGTGCAGTGTTGGAATTTTTCCATGATCACCATTATCACAACGTAGAAGTCAATCGAATGGGTATACCAGATGAATTTATTGAGCATGGAAGTGTAGGTCAGCTGCTTGAAGAAGTTGGCTTAACGAGTGCAGGGGTCGTTGAACAACTGTCAACCATGCTCCCTAGAAAGCAACAAAGGGCGTAAGAAATGGCTAAAAAAGAACGTGTAGATGTATTGCTTGTAGAACGAGGCTTGCTAGAAACAAGAGAGAAAGCAAAGCGCTCAATTATGGCAGGTCTTGTTTTTACCGGCACAGAACGAATAGATAAAGCAGGTCTGAAAATTGATGCGGATGCTCCCCTTGAAGTGAAGGGTGTGTTAATTCCATACGTAAGCCGCGGGGGATTAAAGCTTGAGAAAGCTATTGACGTATTTCAGTTAGATTTGACAGATAAAGTAGTGCTTGATATCGGAGCCTCCACAGGTGGATTTACAGATTGTTCGCTGCAAAACGGTGCGAAAAAAGTTTATGCACTTGATGTTGGTTATAATCAGCTTGCATGGAAGATCCGTCAAGACGCGCGAGTGGTTGTCATGGAGCGTACGAATTTCAGATATGTCAAACCAGAAGACCTGACAGAGGGGCTCCCTCATTTTGCGACCATCGATGTTTCGTTTATTTCCTTGAAAATCATTCTTCCTGTATTGAAAACGATCCTTATGCGGGGCGGTGAGGTTGTTGCGCTCGTTAAACCTCAATTTGAAGCAGGCAGGGAGCAGGTAGGAAAAAAAGGAATTATCAGAGATTCTTCTGTACATAAGGAAGTATTAGAAAAAATGGCAGCCTTTGTACAAGCTGAAGGGTATACACTTGAGGGACTGGACTATTCTCCGATAAAAGGCGGAGAAGGGAATATTGAATTTCTTATGCACCTAAGCCTTGATAAAGAGGAATCACATCCAATAGAGGATCTAGCCATGCGAATTGATGAGGTTGTGACTCAGGCTCATGAACAATAAAGATGAAAAAGAAGGAGATATTCCTTCTTTTTCTTTTGAATAAATACAGAGTTTAGATAAGTAAATTGACTATTGGTTGTATAATCATCCAAAGTTGTGGATAATGAAGAAAATGGAATAGAAATAGGTGATAAATATGAACAAAGGCCAACGTCATATTAAGATCCGCGAAATCATTGCAAATCATGAGATTGAAACTCAAGATGATTTAGTTGAACAATTACGCGCGGAAGGATATTCTATCACGCAAGCTACGGTATCAAGAGATATTAAAGAGCTGCACTTAGTAAAAGTGCCAATGCTTGACGGCCGATATAAATACAGCTTGCCGGCAGACCAGCGATTTAATCCGCTGCAAAAGCTAAAGCGAGCTTTGATGGACAGCTTTGTCAGTATTGATCGATCAGATCATATGATCGTGATGAAAACATTGCCCGGAAATGCAAATGCCATTGGGGCACTCATTGATAATCTAGATTGGACGGAGATTATGGGGACCATTTGCGGTGATGATACGATCCTTATCATTTGTAAACATAAAGAAGATGCACCTCAAGTAACCGAGCGCTTTTTAGAGATGTTGTAGGAGTGAGTAGAAAATGTTAGTTGAATTATCAATCAAACATTTTGCGATCATTGATGAATTAACGATACCTTTTGAAAAAGGTCTAACTGTGCTTACAGGTGAAACGGGTGCAGGGAAGTCCATTATTATTGATGCGATCGGCCTTTTACTAGGAGGACGTGGATCGGCAGAATTTGTTCGTCATGGAGAAAAACGGGCCGAAATTGAAGGGCTTTTCAGCATCGAAAACCATCATCCAGTCATTAGAAAAGCACAAGAATTAGGGATAGATGTCCAAGATGATATGTTTGTTTTGCGTCGGGATATTACGGCTCAAGGAAAAAGTATTTGCCGAATAAACGGAAAACTGGTAACACTAGGGATTTTGCGCGAGATTGGCGGTGGATTGGTTGATATTCATGGACAACATGAGCACCAAGCTCTTCTTCAAGCGGAGCATCACTTAGGAATGCTCGATAGTTATGCGAAGTCAGACTTAGCGCAAGCAAAAGCAGAGTATAAAAGTATATTTGAGAGGGCTTCTGCACTTGAAAAGCAAGTTAAGCATTTAAGTCATAATGAACAAGAAATGGCTCAACGCATTGATTTATTAACGTATCAATTAAAAGAAATCAATGAGGCAAAGCTTGAGCCAGAAGAAGATCGTTTATTAACAGAAGAGCGGTTTAAACTAGCTAACAGCGAAAAGTTATTTCAATCGCTAAATGACAGCTACGGAAATCTATATGGTGATGGAAAAGGCTTGGATTATTTAATGAATGCCATGATGCATCTTGAAGAAGCGGCTTCTGTTGACAAAAATCTGGCACCTCTTCATGAATCAATCAGTAATTGTTATTATTTGATTGAGGAGTCTACATTTACGATAAGAGATCAGGTTGATGGAGTGGAATTTGATCCTAATCGATTGGATTTTATTGAAAGCAGATTAAATGATATTCAACGATTAAAGCGAAAATATGGGGAGAATGTAGAAGACATTTTAGAATACGCCTCAAAGATAGAAGAGGAACTTGACACCATTTTGCACAAAGATGATCGAGTCTTACAGCTGCAGCAAGAGCTTGACACTGCCTGGCATGATTTATACGTAGAAGGCAAAGCAATTACAGACATAAGGAAAAAAGCTGCCAAGCACTTAACTAAAGCTATTCACAAACAGTTAAAAGCTCTATACATGGAAAAGACGGTTATGGATATTCGCATTGAGCCAAAGCCTCCAACTAAATCAAGTCCAACGATTGATGGTAAACAAGTTGCATTTGGGCCTGAGGGGATGGATCAAGTGGAATTTTACCTTTCAACAAATCCAGGAGAGCCTATGAAGCCACTTTCTAAAACGGCATCCGGCGGAGAGATCTCTCGAATAATGTTAGCGCTCAAATCGATCTTCCAAACACATCAGCAGATCACCTCTGTTATTTTTGATGAAGTCGATACAGGTGTCAGCGGACGAGTTGCACAAGCAA
Organism: Alkalihalophilus pseudofirmus OF4; assembly: GCF_000005825.2. Classification (GTDB taxonomy): domain Bacteria; phylum Bacillota; class Bacilli; order Bacillales; family Bacillaceae_D; genus Alkalihalophilus; species Alkalihalophilus pseudofirmus. The sequence goes on along the minus strand of NC_013791.2, from coordinate 2,568,216 downwards.
TTGCTGAGAGAATTCATGCGATTGCAATGGGGTCGCAAGTGCTTTGTATTACACACCTTCCACAAGTTGCAGCTATGGCAGACACGCATTTATATATTGCAAAACATGAAAAAGAAGATCGTGTTCATACATCTGTTACACCGCTTGAATTAGATGAGAAAGTGGATGAAATAGCCAGAATGATCTCTGGGGTGGAAGTGACAGACCTAACTAAACAGCATGCCAGAGAGTTATTAGATCTCGCAGAACAGCTAAAAGAACCACATTAAAATAATAAGAAGAAAAGCTAGCCAATTAAGGGTAGCTTTTTTCTTTTGCTTACGGTTATAAATGACTCCAATCAAGGCAACATTAGTAGTACAGCCATCATGGAGGTGTGGGCTAGAGCTAGGAGAGTGAAGTGAGTGAGAGGCGATGCAGTTAGAAAATTTATAGGAATAGGATGTCTTCTTTTTCTTCTTAGCTTAGGATTTCAAACAGCTCTAAAGGAGTGGATTGCAATTCCAACATCCATTACTGTCTTTGAAGGAGAAGAAACAACCCTTTATCAAACAAGTCGTGAAAATGAAGGCTTAATGGAAGCTTCGATTCCTGTGATGAGTGATCAGCCGCATATTGCATTTTCTTTAAAAGAAAATGATGCTGGTACTGAGGCAACGATCACCGCTTCAAAGGCAGGGGAAACAGAGCTAAATATGGAAGTATCAGGTTTTCCAGTTAAACAAGTTGATGTTAATGTGCTACCAAATATTAAAGTTATACCCGGAGGGCAATCCATAGGTGTGAAACTTAATACTGAAGGAGTCCTTGTCGTTGGTCATCACTTAGTTCAAACTAAGGATGGCGATCAATCACCAGGGGAAGACGCTGAAATATTAGTCGGTGATATGATCACGAGTATTGACGGCCATCCCATTCAGCGTATGAGCCAGGTTGCCGAATATGTTCAGGCAGCAGGTGAAGAAGGAAGACCGTTAAGCATCACTATAAAAAGAGATCAACAGGATTTAACAAAAGAATTGACCCCACTTAAGTCTAACGGGGAACACTCATATCGTATGGGTTTATATATAAGGGATTCTGCAGCAGGGGTCGGGACGATGACTTTCTATGATCCGGTCTCAAAAAAATACGGAGCTCTTGGTCATGTGATCTCAGATGTAGATACAAAAAAGCCAATCGTTGTACATGACGGCCAGATTATCCGTTCCTCAGTTACGGCGATTGAAAAAGGAAGCAACGGTGATCCAGGCGAGAAACTTGCTAATTTTTCACAGCAGCGAGATATTCTTGGTTCGATCGAGAAAAACAGTCCTTTTGGAATTTTTGGGACACTTGCAAAGGAATCACTTAAAAACAATATTCATGATGAACAGATGCCTGTCACCCTATCATCCCACGTAAAAGAGGGACCAGCCAAGATCTTAACAGTAGTAAACGGAGAAGATGTAGAAGAATTTGATATCGAAATTGTCAGTTCAGTTCCTCAAAAGCAGCCTGCTACGAAAGGGATGGTTATTAAAGTAACCGATCCTAGACTCCTTGAAGAAACAGGCGGTATCGTTCAAGGAATGAGCGGGAGCCCAATCATTCAGGATGGGAAACTAATTGGTGCAGTAACCCATGTATTTGTCAATGACCCAACGAGCGGATACGGTTGTCATATCGGGTGGATGTTAGAAGAGGCAGGAGTCATTAATCATATTCAAGAAAAAGCCAAAGCGAGTTAACTAAAATGTACCCTATAGAGTAGACACTTAAAAAAAGTCTACCTATAGGGTACTTTTTTGTATAATAAATAACATTACTACTAGAGAAATACATCATGAGATGGGAGTACATAATGAGTAAAAAGGACTTTACTAAAAACGAGATTAAGCGATTATCATCTAATAAGTACGTTAGATCTGTTAGTTCAAAAAGCATCACTTATACAGATGAATTTAAACACATATTTATAGCGGAAAAAGAGAAAGGGAGGTTTGCCAGAGACATATTTGAAGTATGCGGATTTGACGTTGAAGTTTTAGGAACAGAAAGGATTAAATCAGCGAGTAAAAGATGGCAAAAAGCTTACAATCAAGACGGGTTAATGGGACTACGTGACACGAGAGCTGAAAATTCAGGGCGTACAAAGGAAAAGGAGCTTTCCATGGAGGAGAAGAATGCTCGCTTAGAAGCTCAAATTAACTTACTAAAGGCGGAAAACGAACTTTTAAAAAAGATTCGGTTCGCGGAAAGGGGGATGAAGAAATAGTCCTTCCCCCTAGCCAGAAGTATATCCTCATTCGTACTGTGATTGAAAAGTATCAACTGAAACATATGGTTAAATATCTTTGTGAATTAGCTGGTGTCTCAAGAAGCGGGTACTATAATTACTTTTCATTAAAGTCACAGGAACACAGGAAACAACGAGATAAAGCCGATCAAAAAGTGAAGAAGGTCATCCTAAAAGCTTTCCATTTTAAAGGTCGTAAGAAAGGGGCACGTCAAATTAAAATGACATTGGCGGGTCAATTTAGTGTTGTCTACAATTTGAAGCGGATCCGACGAATCATGAAGAAATACAACATTATTTGTCCTATTAGGAAGGCCAACCCTTATAGACGAATGATGAAAGCTACACATGAACATCGGACAATGCCAAACTTATTGAATCGGGAGTTTAGGCAAGGTATTCCAGGAAAAGTCCTCTTAACAGATATCACCTATTTATTTTACGGTAAAAATCAAAAGGCTTACTTATCAACCATAATAGATGGTACCTCTGGACAAGCTTTGGCTTATCATGTGTTAGACCGCCTAACGATGGACTTAGCTACAGACACTCTTTTAAAGTTAAAGAAGAATAGAAACTTCAAGAAAGCAAAGGATGCTTTCATTCACTCGGATCAAGGATTTCATTACACAAGTCCTGCTTTTCAAAAGTTAGTGAAGAAGATGGGATATCATCAGTCGATGTCAAGACGAGGAAACTGTTGGGATAACGCCCCTCAGGAATCTTTCTTTGGCCACCTTAAGGATGAAGCCTCTATTAAAGAATGTTCAACTCTAGATGAAGTAAAAAAAGAAATGAAACGATATATGACCTACTACAATCACTATAGATACCAGTGGAATAGAAATAAGATGACCCCTGTTCAGTACAGAGATCATCTTATTAAGGCTGCCTAGGCTTTTTAAAAATGTCCTTTACAAAGGGTACACTTTAAACAACCGCTTTGGCTTTTTTCTACTTTTTTCTAGGAAATAAGGGGGACTTTATACATAAGGTGTGGTAAGCTGATAAAGACAACAAAGATTATTCGACAAATCCAAGTATTTCCTCCTTTAATTATCGAATATGGTCGAAAACAGGAGGAAACAATAGAAATTCTAAGTAAATCAGAAAAAAGCTATTATTTTTCGAAAAATAAAAAGGAATATCATGGTGATTGTCGAAATCGTATCCTATGACAAATTAACAGGAATCGAGGAGGTTGTATTGTGCAAAAAATAAAAGTGAGTATTGCTGATGATAATAGGGAATTAGTAAACCTACTAAATGAATACATTTCTTCACAAGATGATATGGAAGTTGTAGGTGTAGCTTTTAATGGGCAAGAATGTTTAAACACGGTGGAAGAGCAACAGCCGGATGTGTTGGTATTAGATATTATTATGCCTCACCTAGACGGATTAGCTGTTCTAGAGCGTATGCATCAAATGGGTTTGCGTAAGAAACCTAATATTATTATGCTGACAGCTTTTGGTCAAGAAGATGTGACCAAAAAAGCAGTAGACCTAGGTGCATCTTATTATGTGTTGAAACCTTTTGACATGGAAGTGTTGATCTCAAACATCCGGGAAATTGGCGGTACAAAGCGTTCATTTGTACAAAAGTCTTCGTCTACACTTTCTTTTGCACAATCAAATCACTCCAATGATCGCGGCTTTAATTTAGATGCAAGCATCACCAATATCATTCATGAGATTGGAGTACCCGCACATATAAAAGGATATATGTATCTACGTGAAGCAATTACAATGGTATACAATGATATTGAATTATTAGGTTCTATTACGAAGGTGCTCTATCCAGATATTGCAAAGAAATTTAATACGACATCAAGCCGTGTAGAACGTGCGATCAGGCATGCGATTGAAGTGGCGTGGAGCAGAGGAAATATCGATTCCATTTCAAGTTTATTCGGTTATACAGTTAGTCATACGAAAGCAAAACCAACAAACTCAGAATTTATCGCAATGGTTGCGGATAAACTTCGAATCGAACATAAGGTATCTTGAAAAGGTAAGAATCAAGAGCCGAATTAAGAAGACCGGTTGCCTGTCATAATGCAGGCAGCGGGTCTTTTTATTCTCATTTATAGTAATTTTTTTGTATCTGTTCATACTAAAGGCAAACAGGATGAGAGAGGGTTCGATGATGAGTCAAGTGATTTTGGGGCCGATCTATGAGAATAAGCAAACGAAAAAGTTAATTCATCATATTCCAAAAGGGTCAATCGCATTCCTATGGCATGAAGATATTGATTCTGTCTCCGCAAGCGGTCTGATTGAGCGGGGAGTAAAGGCTATTGTAAATGCTTCAACATCGATGACTGGGAGATATGAGCATTCAAATATCGAGATGTTACTATCGGCTGGAATACATGTGTTTGATATAGTCTGCATGATGGATAAACAGAAAATATTTGACGGGGAAGAAGCGCTAATTATTCAAGATAAGCTTTATGTGAAATCCTTTGATGGATATGAAGAAATTGCGGCCGTTGCTTCCTATAATTCACAAGTGGTTAATCAATTAAAAGGACTGGCAAAAGCGTCGTATAGTTACCGGTTTGATGATTTCATTACGAATACGCTTGATTATGCTCAGAAAGAAAAAGCAACCTTTATGTTAAAGAAACATCTACCGGAAGTGTTTGACCGTCTAGAAAAACAAAAAGTACTGATCGTAGCTAGAGGCGGGGGGTATGAAAAAGATTTAGCATATGCTAAAAAGCTGTTAAATCAAGCGGACTTAATCGTGATTGCCGTTGACGGAGCAGCAGACGGACTTAGGAAATTAGGCTACCAACCTGACTTTATTATTGGGGATATGGATTCAGTCAGTGAAGAATCGCTGCAGTCAGGGGCGGCACTTGTTTGTCATTCATATGAAGATGGATATTCTCCCGGCAGCACGCGGTTATCGAGTTTAGGACTGTCTTATCAAACCCTTTCTTTGGTCGGAACAAGTGAAGACATGGCTATTCAAGCTTCTTATTGGTCTAATGCTGATCATATTTATTTAGTTGGCTGCAGGTTTGGAATGAGGGATTATCTTGAAAAGGGTAGGCCAGGAATGGCATCAAGTGTATTAGCTAGAATTCAGGCCGGTGATTGCTTAACAGACCTTAAAGGGATTCATAAGCTTGAGAAAAATCACTTAGGCACGATTGTTAATCGGATGAAACAGTTAGAAGCTGTTGTGAGTGAATGGGTAAAAAAAGCAGCTGATAAGAAGGATTGGATTCGAAAAAAAGGGGCATTTCATCATGAGTAATGTCTCAGTGATTATTCCTGCTTATAACGAAGAAGTATTCATTAAAGAGACAATTGACGCTCTGCGCCATATACCTGGATTGCTTGAAATTATTATTATTAATGATGGAAGTACGGACCAAACGAGTACAATCGCTCATCAATATGCAGATCATGTTATTGACCTTTCTCAAAATAAAGGCAAGGGCCATGCATTGAAAATTGGCTGGCAAGCTGCAAGGGGGGAATTCATTGCATGTGTAGATGCGGATCTTGGAAGGTCTGCAGTTGAACTAAAAAATCTCATAGTCCCCATACAAGATAATCTGGCGGATTTAGTGATCTCTAAGGTGAAAGCTGGTGATAGAGCAGGTTTTGGCTTCGTGAAGAGAAGAGCGCAATCGATTATTTTAAAGTATACAGGAGCAATGATAGAGGCCCCTTTATCCGGTCAACGAATCTTTCATCGCAAATGGCTCGATCTGTTACTTAACGAAGAATATAATGGGTTTGGTGTGGAGACAAAGATGACGATTGACTTCCTATTAGCTGGAGCAGTGGTAAAGGAAGTGGAGACTCGCATGACCCATAGAGAAATGGGGAAGTCTCCTGCTGGTTTTATGCATCGATTAAAGCAGTGGATTGATATTGAACGTCAACTGAGAGTTATTAGAATGCGATCCGTTCGAATGAGAGTGGTGGAGAAATGATCGCATTACTTATCACTGTTCCAATCATTGCATATATCAGTATGATTGCTTTTCGTTCACTTGGTTGGACTGTGGTCAATTATGAAGGAAAGGCCGTTCCATACAGCTTAGGGGTAATCATTTTGTATGGCTATGCCACTTATTGCATGATTGTGCCTGAAGTAACGTATGCCATTGCATTTTCTTATCAAGCTCTTGCTTATGTTGTGGGGATTTGGTTTTTAGGTTTTATAGATGATCGTTACGGGACAAAGGAACCAAAGGGACTTCGCGGGCATTTATATTTTGTATGGACTAAAAAAATCCCGACAACAGGACTTATTAAGTTGATAGGGACCTTTATTTTATCATTGCTTTTTGTGTATCACCTGCACACAACGTCTATATATGAAGCATTACGCTATTTTTTATTGTTAAGCTGGCTGCCTCATCTAGCAAATTTGTTTGACACCAGGCCGCTTAGAGTATGTAAATTCACCACAATTATTTTGATTCCAATCCTCCTAAGCTACCCAGCTCCTGCCTTTTTTCTTTTAATATACGGACTGGCTATCTTTTATTTGTGGTTTGTACTTGAAGGCCATAGGCAGGCTTTGCTTGGCGATAACGGATCAACGACCGCAGGAGCAGTCTTAGCGATCATTATTATTCAATTTACACCCACGCACATCCAATGGTTGATCGTTTTTGGGGTAGGATTTTTAATTTTCCTTGCTGAGCGTATCTCTTTTTCAAAAGTAATCAATGCTTCAGGAATCTTAAAATGGCTTGATGGGATTGGGGTTCCATTCCAGCAAAAATAGACGAGAAACTCATTGAAGTATCAGGGTTTCTCGTCTTTTTTGTTGGTTTCGTTTATTGTTTTCGTTTTTTAAAGCGCGGGGCAATCTTTCCGTTCTTTTTATCGCGATGAAAGATAAATCCGCCAATGAATCCTAATCCTGCTAAGAATAAAATAAAGCCTGCAATAAATTGAACAGATAAATTGGGATAAGGAGTGTTAAGCAACGTAAAAATAGTATCTCTCATCAGTTTTATTCCATAGCCCGCAATAACGGCTGGTATCACAAGAATCATTAGTGCAATAAATCGTCCCATAATCAATCCTCTTTCATTTCTACAATGATCATCTCTACAATTATTATAGAACTTACATATCAAACGTTAACGAGTGATCTGTTCGCTCATATTCATCTTAATAGTAACGGAAAATCGGAACCTTGTACATGATGAAGGTTGCATGTTCATTAAATTTACGTAATAGTGGATAGTAGAGAAAGCGTTTTATTTGAAGGGGAATAGGGGAGAACCCTTTTTGAGACTGGAGGGATTGTATGAAAAATGTACTTCTTATAGGGGCAGGTATAGGGGGAACAGCTCTTTTACAAATGCTCTTAGACATGGAACATATAGAAGTTCAAGCAGTCATAGATGTAGATCTTAAGGCAAAAGGAATAGAACTCGCCAAAAGACATCACATTAAAACAAACTCTAATTGGAAAGAGTATTATACAGAAGATATAGACATTGTGTTCGAAGCGACAGGACGCAAGGATGTGTTAGAGTCGCTTCAAGCTCATATAAAAGAAGGGACTACAATTGTGCCTTCTCGGATTGCTCGATTATTTTTTACATTAATTGAAGAAAAGGACTTTCTTATTCAGAAGCTTAATCAGCATTCTTCTATTCAAGAAACGATTCTTAATTCTACCCATGACGGGATGATTGCCGTAAATGCTGAATCGCAAGTGTTGTTTTTTAATAAAGCTGCATCAAAAATGTCAGGAATTAAATCAGAGGATGCAATAGGTGTACATATTCAAGAAGTGCTTCCAAACAGCGGGCTCCCTAGAGTGATACAAACGAAAAAGGAAGAACATAATAAAAAGCAGCATTTTGAGAATGGGACGACAATTTTAACCACGCGTGTTCCAATGTTTGAAGAGGATAAATGCATTGGCGGATTAGCTATCTTTAAAGATGTTACAGAAATTGTTGAGATGGCTGAACAAGTAACAAATTTAAAGAGCATACAAACGATGCTTGAAGCGATTATTCATTCTTCTGATGATGCGATCTCAGTGGTTGATGAGCATGGGAATGGAATCATGATTAATCCAGCCTATTCAAGGCTGACCGGTCTCAAAAAAGAAGAAGTCATTAATCAGCCCGCAACGGCAGATATTTCAGAGGGCGAAAGCATGCATTTAAGAGTATTGGAAACACGTAAAGCAGTGCGCGGTGTACCCCTAAAAGTAGGTCCGAGTAAGCGTGATGTTATTGTTAATGTCGCTCCGGTAATCGTCGATGGACAGATTAAAGGAAGTGTAGGAGTGCTCCATGACGTCTCAGAAATCAAGTCGCTAAATAAAGAATTAAAACAAGCAAAGCGGCTGTTAGAATCATTGAAAGCGAAATATTCGTTTGATGAAATTGTCGGTTCCTCCCAAGAAATGCAAGTGGCGATTGAGCAAGCGAAAATTGCGGCTTCTACACCAGTTACCATTCTCCTCAGAGGGGAATCAGGTACCGGTAAAGAATTGTTTGCACATGCGATACATAATGAAAGCAATCGCAGGCATTATCCGTTTATACGAGTAAATTGTGCGGCTCTCTCTGAAACGTTGCTTGAAAGTGAATTGTTTGGATATGAAGAAGGAGCATTTTCAGGAGCACGCAGAGGCGGAAAAAAAGGATTGTTTGAAGAGGCTGAGCAGGGAAGTATTTTCTTAGACGAAATTGGTGAATTATCAAGCAATATGCAAGCGAAACTTCTTCGTGTACTGCAGGAAAAAGAGATTGTCAGGGTGGGCGGCACCAAAGCCATCTCTATTGATGTCAGGGTAATTGCAGCTACAAATGTACACCTTGAGCGCGCTATTGTAGAAAAAGAATTTCGTGAGGATTTATATTACAGACTCAATAAAATGCCTATTTATATACCGCCGCTAAGAGAAAGAATTAATGATTTATCTCAATTAGCCAAGCACTTACTAATGAAGCTGAACGAAGACTATGGCCGTTACGTCCATGGCCTGACAGAAGATGCCCTCAATTATTTAAAAACGTATCATTGGCCGGGGAATGTCCGGGAATTAGAAAATGTGCTGGCTCGTGCGATGATCTATATGGAAGCGGGATCTACAAAAATAACGAAACAGCATCTGCCTATTCTAACAGAGGAAACGCCGCAGATCTCTTCTAATCAACCTGCTTTTAGAGATGAACATAAAACATTACAAGAGCTGATGGAGGAATATGAGCGCAGTGTGATTATGAAATCAATTGAGGAGTGTGCCGGTAATAAAACAGCCGCTGCCAAACGACTAAATATCTCGATTCGCTCACTTTATTATAAGCTTGATAAAATGGATATTGACTAAATTTGCATGCAATTATTTGCAGGGTATGATAAAATTTGCATGGTTGTTTGTTAGAAATGGAATGAATAACAGAAAAAACAACTTAAAAAAGGCTGTGTTAGGTTGGCACAGTTTTTGCAATACTAGTAAGTAGCATGAACAAATGAGTTTATTTGTATTTGAGGAGGATGTAAGATGGAACTTTTTAAAGATATGGAATTTCACGACTACGAACAAGTGGTTGTATGTCAAGATAAATTATCAGGCCTAAAAGCCATTATCGCTATTCATGATACGACTCTTGGTCCAGCTTTGGGTGGAACAAGAATGTGGATGTATGACACGGAAGCAGATGCTTTTGAAGATGCACTTCGCTTAGCTCGTGGAATGACATATAAGAATGCAGCTGCAGGATTAAATTTAGGCGGCGGTAAGACAGTTATTATCGGAGATCCTCGTAAAGATAAGAACGAAGAAATGTTCCGTGCGTTTGGCCGATATATTCAAGGGTTAAATGGTCGCTACATTACAGCTGAAGACGTTGGAACAACTGTACAAGATATGGATATTATTCATGATGAGACAGATTATGTAACAGGTATTTCTCCTGCTTTTGGTTCATCAGGAAACCCATCACCAGTAACTGCATACGGAGTATACGTGGGGATGAAGGCAGCTGCTAAGGAAGCATTTGGTACAGATGATTTAGCAGGGAAAACGGTAGCCGTTCAAGGCGTAGGAAACGTATCTTATAATCTATGCAGACATTTGCATGAAGAAGGTGCGAACCTGATTGTAACCGATATCCATAAAGAATCTGTAGAGCGTGCTGTAAATGATTTCGGTGCTAAGGCAGTAGATGTAAATGATATTTACGGGGTAGATTGTGATATTTTCGCTCCATGTGCTCTAGGTGCTATCATCAATGATCAAACGATTCCACAGTTAAAAGCAAAAGTGATTGCTGGGGCTGCTAATAATCAATTGAAAGAAGAGCGTCACGGGAACTTAATTCATGAAATGGGTATTGCTTATGCACCAGACTATGTGATTAATGCTGGCGGTGTAATTAATGTTGCCGATGAATTAAATGGGTATAACCGTGATCGTGCAATGAAAAAAGTTGAAGGAATTTATGATAATGTAGCAAAAGTATTTGAGATTGCTAAACGTGATCATCTGCCAACTTATAAAGCAGCTGACCGCATGGCAGAAGAAAGAATTGAACGCATGCGTCGCTCTCGCCGTCAATTCCTGCAAAATGGTCACAGCATTATTTCTCGCAGATAAATCTTTATGTGAAAAAGATTTAAATGAAAAAGATTTACCTGAAATAAAGGAGTGAATAGGATGGCTGAAGAATATGATCTTGTCGTACTAGGTGCAGGGACTGGCGGTTACGTAGCCGCCATCCGTGCTGCTCAGCATGGCTTAAAAGTAGCAGTGGTAGAAAAAGAAAAGCTTGGAGGCACTTGCTTACATAAAGGATGTATACCGAGTAAGGCGTTGCTTAGAAGCGCCGAGGTATTTGAGACAGCTAAACGCGCTGATGATTTTGGTGTACAGACAGGTGAAGTATCTCTTGATTTCACAAAAGTCCAAAATCGTAAAGAAAGTATTGTAGATCAATTACACCGAGGTGTACAACATCTCATGAAAAAAGGGAAGATCGATGTTTTCGAAGGAACAGGCCGTATTTTAGGTCCTTCTATTTTCTCTCCTACACCAGGAACCATCTCAGTTGAAATGGCAAATGGGGATGAAAATATGATGCTGATCCCTCAAAACGTTATTGTTGCTACAGGGTCATCTCCACGTACATTGCCAGGGCTTGAAATAGATGGGACCCATGTCCTTACTTCCGATGAGGCTCTGCAGCTTGAAACACTTCCTGCATCAATCCTGATTGTAGGTGGCGGAGTTATTGGGATTGAATGGGCTTCAATGCTGCATGACTTTGGCGTAGACGTAACAGTGATTGAATATGGAGCGCAGATTCTCCCTACTGAAGATAAAGACATTTCAAAAGAAGCTGCGAAAATTTTAAAGAAAAAAGGTATTAAAATCGTTACAAATGCTAAAGTAATGGCGGACACGATTGAAAAAGGTGACAGCGTTTCCATTAAGGCAGATGTTAATGGGAAAGAAGAAACCTTTACTGCAGAGAAACTTCTTGTTTCCGTAGGACGAACGGCAAATGTAAAAGATATCGGACTTGAGAACACTGATATTCAAGTAGAAAACGGTGTTATCTTAGTTAATGAGTTCTATCAAACAAAAGAATCTCATATTTACGCGATTGGAGATGTGATCGGAGGATTGCAATTAGCTCACGTTGCTTCTCATGAAGGGATTATTGCAGTGGATCACATAGCAAGGAAAAATCCTGACCCGATCGATTATGATACGGTATCTAAGTGTATCTACAGCCATCCTGAAATGGCAAGTGTAGGCATCACTGAGGAAGAAGCCAAAAAACGCGGACATAACGTAAAAATCGGACAATTCCCGTTTAAAGCAATTGGAAAAGCACTTGTATTTGGTGAAACAGATGGCTTTGTGAAAATTATTGCAGATGCTGATAATGATGATGTGCTTGGGGTTCATATGATCGGACCGCATGTAACAGATATGATTTCAGAAGCGGCACTTGCTAAAGTTCTTGATGCTGCTCATTTTGAAGTGGCTCATACGATTCACCCACACCCGACACTCTCAGAAGTTATCGGAGAGGCAGCGTTAGCAGTAGAAGGCAAAGCAATACACTCTTAATTCACTTCGTTTAAAAGGAGGAAATACAATGGCTGAAAATCGTCATCAATCATTAGGGCTCTCTGATGAAAAGGTGTTAGAAATGTATGAAACAATGCTTTTAGCACGTAAAATTGACGAGCGTATGTGGTTATTAAACCGAGCAGGTAAAATTCCCTTTGTAATCTCTTGTCAAGGACAAGAGGCGGCACAAGTGGGTGCTGCATTTGCGCTTGATCGTGAGAAGGATTATATCCTGCCATACTACCGCGATATGGGGGTAGTATTGACATTTGGAATGACAGCTACGGACTTGATGCTTTCAGGTTTTGCAAAGGCAGAAGATCCAAACTCTGGCGGTCGTCAAATGCCAGGTCACTTTGGTCAAAAGAAAAACCGTATTGTTACTGGTTCATCTCCTGTTACGACACAAGTTCCTCATGCTGTTGGGATTGCACTTGCAGGAAAAATGCAGGGTGAAGATTTTGTTACCTTTACAACATTTGGTGAAGGGTCTTCTAACCAAGGAGATTTCCATGAAGGAGCAAACTTCGCTGGAGTCCACAAACTGCCGGTTGTTTTAATGTGTGAAAATAATAAATATGCCATCTCAGTACCAATCGAGAAGCAATTAGCATGTGAAAAAGTATCTGATCGTGCTATTGGTTATGGTATGCCTGGTGTAACAGTAGACGGAAATGATCCACTAGCTGTGTATGCGGCTGTTAAAGAAGCTGCAGATCGCGGACGCAGAGGGGAAGGTCCTTCTTTAATCGAGACAGTATCTTATCGTCTAACTCCTCACTCTAGTGATGATGACGATCGTGCATACCGCTCTCGTGAAGAGGTAGAAGAAGCGAAGAAGCTCGACTCGATTATTACTTTTGCTGAATATTTACGCGAAGTGGGTCTTCTAACAGATCAATCACTTGAAGAGATGGAAAAACGCGTAGCTAAGATTGTTAATGATGCGACAGAGTATGCGGAGAACGCACCGTATGCTGATCCAGAAAGTGCGATGAAGCACGTGTACGCAGAATAGAAGGGGGGATTTCTCATGGCAGTTATTTCATATATCGAAGCTGTAACATTAGCGCTTAAAGAAGAGATGGAGCGCGATGAAAAAGTATTTGTACTTGGTGAGGATGTTGGTGCTCGCGGCGGGGTATTCCGAGCAACGAATGGTCTTTATGAAAAGTTTGGAGAAGAGCGTGTTATTGATACACCGCTTGCAGAGTCAGCTATTGCTGGTGTAGGAATTGGTGCGGCAATGTATGGAATGAGACCTGTTGCTGAGATGCAGTTTGCAGATTTTATTATGCCTGCAGTCAACCAAATCATTTCAGAAGCAGCCAAAATTCGTTATCGCTCAAATAATGATTGGAATTGTCCAATCACCATTCGTGCCCCTTATGGCGGCGGCGTACATGGTGCACTTTATCATTCACAATCTGTGGAGGCTATTTTTGCAAGTGTTCCTGGCTTAAAAATTGTAATGCCTTCCACTCCATATGATGTGAAAGGTTTGTTAAAAGCAGCCATTCGTGATGAAGATCCAGTTCTATTCTTTGAACATAAACGCGCATACCGTTTGATTAAAGGTGAAGTTCCAGAAGAGGACTACACACTGCCGATTGGTAAAGCGGATGTGAAACGTGAAGGTGATGACATTACCGTCATTACATATGGTCTTTCCGTACATTTTGCTCTTCAAGCAGCAGAACGTCTTGAGAAAGATGGTATTTCAGCTCATGTTCTTGATTTACGTACGGTTTATCCACTTGATAAAGAAGCAATCATTGAAGCGGCTAGTAAGACAGGTAAAGTACTTCTTGTGACAGAAGATAATAAAGAAGGCAGCATTATGGGTGAGGTAGCTGCTATTATCGCTGAACATTGCTTATTTGATCTTGATGCACCTGTCCAGCGTCTTGCAGGACCAGATGTACCTGCAATGCCTTATGCACCTACTATGGAAAAATACTTTATGATTAACCCAGATAAAGTTGAAAAAGCAATGCGCGAGCTTGCAGAATTCTAATCGGAGGGATCCTATGGCTACTGAAATTACAATGCCGCAGCTTGGTGAGAGTGTAACAGAAGGTACGATTAGTAAATGGCTCGTTCAACCAGGCGACAAGGTAAATAAATACGATCCACTTGCAGAAGTGATGACAGATAAAGTAAATGCTGAAGTTCCGTCTTCTTATACGGGTACGATTAAAGAACTTCTAGTCGCAGAAGATGAGACTGTGGAAGTTGGTGTGGCTGTTTGTACGATTGAAGTAGAAGGTGAAGAATCTTCGGATGCAGCAAGTGCACCTGTTGAAACAGATAAAGCAGAAAGCACAGAAACTGTGCCATCAAAAGAACAAGCAGATACTTCTCAAAAAGCTCGTTATTCACCTGCTGTCCTAAAAATGTCTCAAGAACATGGTATTGATTTAACGCAAGTTGAAGGCAGCGGTAAAGGCGGAAGAATTACCCGCAAAGATATTCAAAAGGTCATTGATAATGGAGGACAGACAAGCAAGCCAAAGTCCGCGCAATCTGTTGCAGCAAAACAAAATAACCAAACAAGTACGGAATCTAAAGGAGTGCAGGCACCTTCAGCTAATCAAGTGCCGTCTGCTGATAAAGCGGACATACCTGTGGCAGCTGGTGATGTGGAAATCCCTGTTTCTGGTGTTCGTAAAGCGATCGCAGCGAACATGGTTAAAAGTAAGCATGAAGCGCCTCATGCTTGGACAATGGTTGAAGTGGATGTCACAAATCTTGTGCATTTCCGTAATAGTGTAAAAGGTGAATTTAAACATAAAGAAGGATTTAACCTAACATTCCTGCCGTTCTTTATTAAAGCAACAGTTGAAGCTTTAAAGGAATTCCCGCAATTAAACTCAATGTGGGCGGGAGATAAAATCATCCAGAAAAAAGATGTTAATATCTCCATCGCTGTGGCGACCGATGATGCGCTTTATGTCCCGGTTATCAAGCATGCTGATGAGAAAACGATTAAAGGAATCGGCCGTGAGGTGCAAGAACTTGCAACGAAAGTTCGTACCGGAAAGCTATCTGGAGCGGATATGCAGGGAGGCACCTTCACAGTAAATAATACAGGTTCATTTGGATCGGTTTTATCAACACCGATTATTAACCATCCTCAAGCAGCGATTCTGTCGATTGAATCGATTGTAAAGCGTCCTGTAGTGGTAGAGAGTCCTACTGGTGATATGATTGCGATCCGCAGTATGGTTAATCTTTGCTTATCGCTAGACCACCGAGTGCTTGACGGGCTTGTATGCGGAAGATTCTTAGCTCGAGTAAAAGAAATTCTAGAAAATATGACTGAAGATACAACATCCATTTATTAATACTAAAAGCTAGAAAGAAGGACTTCACTCCTACTTTCTAGCTTTTTTACATTATTTACTTTTAATTAGCTCATACTACGACTAATCACTATAGAAAGGATGTTGTTTGATGAAGAAGATCCATGGTTTATTTATCATCATGCAATTACTTGTCGTATTTGTCGTAGTACAAGGGCCGCTCTCGAACATCGTAAGTGCAGAAGAGGCGGCAGAGACAAAAGAGTGTGACTGCTACAAAGATCACGCAAAGCATAAGGATTTTCACAAGTATATGAGAGTGCATAAAGATTTCTATTTTGAGCTTTTAACAGAGAAGTTTGCTCCGGAATCTGCAGAACAATGGAAAATGATTCGCACAGAAAGAGATTTGCTTATGAAAAAATTGAGCGAGGCTAAGAAGCGTGGAGAGCTGCTTCACGGAGAAGTGAAATCAGAAGAATGGAAGGAGCAGCATCACTTTTTACAAAAACAATTAACGAAAGCAGTTAAAGAGAGAGATGAAGAGAAGATTTCAACCATTCTCCCGCAAATCTTTACTCATTATGAGGAATTGAATAAAGTCTTTCAACAACGAGTGAATTCACTTTCATCTGCTGAACCGCAAGTTGACTAAAAAATAGCTGTGCCTGTGCACAGCTATTTTTTTAAGTTTATCGTAAAATCAATGAGAAACCTTTACAAATCGTAGTAATTCCGATATAATTCATAATCGTGATAAAACGTAATCGTTACGAAAGGGGTACGTCATGAAGATAAAATCTAGTTTGTTTGCACTAATACTTGTTCTTTCAACGTTTCTTGCAGCATGCGGGGGACAGGATCAAGCAGAAGAGTCTGGAGAATCAGAAGAAAATGAGGAAATTGAAGTAACGGAGGAAACCTTAAAGATCTATACGACAATTTTTCCGCTAGAAGATTTTGCTCGTAAAATCGGCGGTGAGTATGTCGATGTTCAAAACATGGTACCAGTAGGAGCAGATGCTCATACATTTGAACCAACTGCACGTCAAATGATTGAAGTGGCTGAAGGAGATGCCTTTATTTATAACGGGGCAGGCCTTGAAGGGTTTGTGGATGCTTTAATCAATACAGTGGGAGAAGAGAACGTTACAATCGTTGAAGCCTCTGAGGGTATTGATTTAATTGATTATGACCATGACCAATCTCATGGAGATCATGAAGAACATGGACACGAGGAAGACCATGACCACGAGCATGAAGAGCATGGGCATGAAGAAGACCATGACCATGACCATGAAGAGCAAGGGCACGAGGAAGATCATGACCACGAGCATGCCCACAATCACGATGAAGATCCGCATGTTTGGTTAGATCCTGTTCTCTCCATTGCGTTAGCAGAGAATATTAAGACCACACTGATCGAGCTTATGCCAGAACAGGAAGAGTATTTTACAGCTAATTTTAATGAGGTAAAAGAAGAGCTTGAGGCATTAGATGCAGAGTTTACACAAATGGCTGAAGAAGCTAATAAAGATACCTTTCTTGTTTCCCATGCAGGTTACGGCTACTGGGAGGAGCGATACGGCTTGAATCAAGTAGGAATTACGGGGCTATCTCCTACAAACGAACCTTCCCAAAGACAACTGCAAGAGATTATTAATTTTGCCAATGAATATGAGTTGAATTATGTTTTATATGAACAGAACATTTCCACAAAAGTGGCAGAGGTTGTTCAAGATGAAGTGGGGGCTGAATCATTATACCTCCACAATCTAGAGGCGCTTGTTGCTGAAGATGTTGAAAATGAAGAAGATTACTTCAGCTTAATGAGAAAGAACATTGAATCGCTTCGTACAGCACTTGAATAATTGGAATTAGAGTACACAAAGGCTGATGATTTTATTCATCAGCCTTTGTTTTGCTTGCATGAGCAATTTCAGTTGTTCATTAACAATGGAACAGGTACAATAGAAGAAACAATGTTATTGGAGGGTTACACTCATGCAATTTAATTTCTATATGAATGATGTCGTTGAAACAGCTCGTAAAGAAATGGTTGAAGCAGGTTATAAGGAATTAAAATCACCTGAGGACGTAGATACAATTATGAAAGAAGAAGGCACAACTCTTGTTATGGTGAACTCTGTATGCGGCTGTGCCGGAGGTATTGCTCGCCCTGCTGCAGCTTACATGAAAAACTACGAAACAACTCCAGATCGTTTTGTAACGGTCTTTGCTGGTCAAGATAAGGAAGCTACTGCGAAAGCGCGTGAATACTTTAAAGGATATGCTCCGTCATCTCCTTCTTTTGCCTTATTAAAGGATGGGGAGATTCAAATGATGGTAGAACGTCATGAGATTGAAGGGCATGAGCCGATCCAAGTTGTTCAAAAGCTAGAAAAAGCATTTGACCAACATTGTAAGTAATAGATTAAAGCTAAAAAGAACACTTTATACAGCTGCAGCAGATGCTTCAGCTGTATTTACTTGTAATACGTTTATATAAAGCTCGAACGCTAAATCAAGCTTCGCTTCAGTTTTAGAAATATGCTATAATAAGCCAGAATAGAAAAAGGAGTTGGCATGACATGCAATCATTATACGAGCAAATTCAAGTGTATCTAAATATGGAAGAAGAAATTCCTTTCAAAGAGTTTAACAGTTATTACCAAAAGGTTATTAAAGAATTAGGTGACTCTCATGAGCAATTTGATGAGGAAACGCTATGGAAAGCATTATTTATCGTGGAAAATGTAATGTCTAATGCTGAAGGCCGTGCGAAAGAAACAAAAGGAACTGAAGCAAAAAAATATACAAAAATGGCACAACGTCTGCAATTATGGGCTAAAAACTTTGCAACTCGCCTAGGACAAGCTGGTTATACAGAAGAAGATATTAATGAGCGTTTCAACACAATGTTTGAAGAAGGCGCACCAGCAAACTCTTAAGCTGCAAGCATTTATATAAGGGGAAACGCTTGACAACTTCCCCTTATATAAGCTACATTTAATAGTGTCGTTTTACCGGCGCCTATGGTGAAAGGGATATCACACGAGATTCCGGTTCTCGCGTTGTGGGTTCGAATCCTGCTAGGCGCGCCAATTTGTACATAGTCTACCTCTATTAACGAGCTGATCGTTAGTAGAGGTTTTTTAGTGGTTTGACCTGACATCTACTAGGCTAGTAAGGTCGAGCAGCTGTATCTCGTGAAAAGAATCTTTAATATATAATCGTTTTTGAAGCTGATCTATACGTATTGGCTCCCCTACGATGGTTTTAAATGTGCCATTCTCCCAATAAGAAAAGTATAACTCGATATGTCTTTTGAGTCCTGCTCCTATAACTCTCTCCATCTCATGTATGGTTTGGTCATCAATCAGAGGTTTTTCTTTAGGCTGATTGTCTTTGAAAAGTGGCTAGACTAACCTAAATTAATGAGACACTATAAAACACCTTCGAAATGGTACACTTAAACAAAGTACTAATTCGGAGGTGTTTTTGCATGGGCAAAAACGTATATTCAAATGAAGTTAAGTGGGCAGTCGTGAAAGATAAGATGAGTGGTCAGTTTACGAACCAGGAGATCATGGAGAAATATGGGATTAAAAATGTGTCTCAGATCAAAACGTGGATGAAATGGTATCGTGAAAATCAGGTTCATCGATTCGATCAACCAATTGGGAAGCAATATTCATATGGTCATGGACCTGACAGTTCAAGTAATGAAGAGAAAAAAGAACGTCAAATGAATCATTTAAAGCAGGAAAATGAAATCTTAAAAAAGTATTTGGAGATCGAAAAGGAGCTGAAAAAGAAATCGTCCTCCAACTAGTCCAGACTTTACGAAAAAAATATACAGTATCAGCTATTTTATCAGCTTTAAATGTTCCCAGATCCACCTATTATCGCTGGGCATCTGCGCAACCAGTCGAGTTGTCTAAGGAAGAGGAAACGATTATCTACCTTTGCGAAAAAACAAAGTATCGATATGGTCATCGTAAAATCAAGGAGCTATTAAAACGTGACTATCATATCAAATTAAACCGTAATACTGTTCAACGGATCATGCAGAAATACCACCTTCAATGTAGAGTAAAGCAAAAAAGAAGGTGGAAATCTCTAGGGGAATCTGTCATTGTTGCGCCAAACTTATTACAGCGAGAATTTAACGCAAGCAAACCTAACCAAAAGTGGGTAACGGATATTACCTACATCCAGTATGGTCCAGACACTTTATATTTATCAACGATCATGGACTTGTTTAATAATCAAATCGTTGCTTATAAGCTTTATACTCATCAACAAATCCCTTTGGTGATTGATACCTTGGATGAAGCACTAGAAACGCGAGGAAACCCCAAAGGAGTCATCATCCATTCAGATCAAGGAAGTGTTTATTCTTCTTATGCTTATCAAAATCGGATTAAAGAAAAGAATTTGGTCAGTAGTATGTCACGCCGGGGAAACTGTTGGGACAACGCAGTCATTGAGTCTTTCCATTCGAACCTGAAATCAGAAGAATTTCAGTATGTTAAATTCAATTCCTTGTCTTTAGAAGAAGTAAGGGATCGTGTAGATCAATTTATGAGGTATTATAACGATGAACGTATCCAAGAAAAATTAGGCTACCACACACCAATAAAGTTTGGTGATATGGCAGCCTAGGAAGGTGTTTTATTACTGTCTCATATGACTAGGTCAGTCTAGGCAGAATCGCTTCTTTATGTTCAGGAAGCAAAAAGCGACTTCCCTCCCATAGAAGGTTTCCGCGCTGTAATCTTTCTTCAGTTTGTTGTCTCATTTATAATGTCCTCCAATCTTTTTTGCTCTCTCAAATACTTGGCCGGCTCTTGTTAAGGAAGAGGCACGAACAAGCGAAGCCGGACCAAACCGTGAGTGAATCGAGTCCATCGCAGCCCCGATACGTTCTTTTTGTTCCCAACCTTGATCAAATAAGCTTAATTGTTTTTCGGCAGCTGAAGATAGGTTTGTGAGGGTTATACCTACCTGCCTAATTGGCTGGCCATCCCAAAATGTTTTAAACAATGGTACGGCTGTTTCGTATAAATCGAGTCCATAATTTGTAGCTTCTAAAAGCGGCTTTTGTCGTAAAAACGAACTCGGATGATCATAACTTGCTCCTTTAGCAAATACTTTTAATGTGTTACCAATTACCTTTTTACCTCTCGCTCGTAACGCCACCTCTTCACATAATTCAAGTAGGATGACCTTTATCTCACTCAATTCTTGGTAGTCGCGAGGGAGCGTCATCGCATGGCCGATTGCTTTTTCTCCACTCAATGATTTGAAATGAACGGGCGATGAGTCATACCCGTTTGCAGACTCCCATAACACATGTCCTGGAATACCCCACTTTTTCTTTAAGCGCTCAAGAGGGGTAGTGGCCAATTGTCCGATGGTTCTTATCCCCATATTGTTAAAGTGAGTCCTCATACGGCTGCTGATCCCAAATAATGCTTCCACGGGGAGAGGCCAAATAGTATTAGATGTATCTTTATGCCATATGGTGAAAAGCCCAGTACTATTCTTTTTTGCAAAGTGATCACATGCCATTTTAGCCAGAAGTTTATTCTCACCGATGCCAATTCTAGCAAATACACCTGTTTCAGACTTTATCTCCTCTTGCAGCCGTACAGCGAGTGATTGCAAGGAACCAAAAAGATGCGAAGTGTAGGTGACATCAACAAACTGCTCATCAATGGAATAAGGTTCAACTAAATCACTGTACCGCTGTAAAATCGTAGTGATATGCGTAGAAACATCAACGTATGTTTGCATTTTTGGTTTTATAATATAAAGATGAGGGCATTTTCGCTTAGCTTCCCACAATCTTTCGGCTGTTTTTATTCCGTATTTTTTTGCTAGCGGACATGCTGCTAATATCACTCCGCTTCTTCGTTCAGGATCGCCTGAGACAACGGTTGGAACTCCTCTAGATTCAGGGTGAAAGCCCTTTTCAACTGATGCATAAAAAGATTCCATATCAATCAACAATATTTCTCTTCTCTTCATAGCTCCCTCACCTAACAGAACATTTGTTTGCTTTAAGTATATACGAACAAACGTTCAAAAACAATGGTAAGTTTTAGAGAGAAAAAGGGTTTCCTACATAAGTGTCGAACTCTATTGTTATAGAGATATATGTTTATGGCAGGGGAGGGGACTTATGTGGGAGTCGTCTTAGAAGGAAATATAAACCTTAATGTATTTTATAAAGTGGTTAGTCAATCACACGCTCCGACACTGTTATGTTGTTGGAGCGTAATAGAACAAACATTGGACATCTTGTGTGTAAATGAGGCAGCAACGCAATGTTTAAATAAGTATCAATTGAATTTACATGATTTCAAACAAATATTGTATGACAGTGCTTCTAACTGTTCAGCAGATATTAAACGAAATGAAGTAAAATGGCAGCGGACATTTACCGCATCTGCTGAAGTCTTTTCAGTTGAAGCTAATATCATCTTTCGTTCAGAAGATGAAACGTATTTTCTACTTTATATTGAAGAAGAGAAAATAGAAGAAAAGGAAATAAAAGAAATAGAGGTTGAAAAAATAGATAGTAAAAAAACAGATGGTGAATTTACAGAAGACGAAGAGACAGAGACAGGCGATACCTCTAAATTAAGCATTCATAATGTATTAAATGAAACGGAAGATGCGGTCTTTTTATTGGATCAGAGTGGATGCTTTATCGATATGAATAAAAAAGCTGAAACGTTATCAGGCCTCAATGGAGACGATTTTAAAGGAGTTCATTATGAGGAACTATTACTTCAAGAGGATCGGCTGGATGTCGCCAAACACTTTCAAAAAGCGTTTGCAGGAGAAGTCCAAGTATATGATGTGACTTTAAATAGAAAACAGGGACTAATCGTATTAACTGTCATTAATATTCCTCACATCGTAAGCGGGAAGATCCGTGGAGTTTATGGTGTAGCGAAACCTAAAAGGCTCCCGTGTAATTGGAATAACCTTGCTAGCATCATTGAAGATAAATATAAGGTAATTGTGGAGAATTCCTATGATATTATCTGTCTCACTGATAAGGAGGGACATTATTTATTGGCCTCTCATTCTTATTTACCGGTATTAGGGTATGAGCCTTTAAAGCTTACAGGGCAATCGGTCCTATCTTATATTCATCCAAATGATCATAAAAGAGTTCAAGAAACCTTAATAAAAATGGTACAAACGAAAGAAGAAAGTGAAGCTGTCGTTTATCGAAAAATGCATGCTAACGGGCAATATAAATATTTTGAAGGAAAAGGAATGCCCATTTTATCATCAAGCGGTGAGGTTGTTTCTTTTGTAGTAATAAGCCGTGATATAACAGATATGAAGAATAGGGATGATCTCTTAATTAGATCAGAAAAGCTAGCCCTAGCAGGTGAGCTTGCAGCGGGGATCGCTCATGAAATCAAAAACCCGCTAACGACTTTAAAAGGCTTTTTTCAATTAACGGAAAGTCAATTAGAACCTTATCGTGATGTACTGATGCATGAGTTAAATCAAATAAATGATATTATTGAAGAGTTGCTTCTAGTGGCTCGCCCAAGAGCAATCAAGGAGGAAGAGGTGGATCTCTTAAACGTAATTAGGGAGTCTTTAACAAGCATCGACACAGAAATACAGCTTAAGAATATTACGTTAGACTTACAGCTTTGTGATGAGGCATATCTCCTCTGTGCACCACATCAATTAACTCAAGTATTTATCAATCTGCTAAAAAATGCCGTCGAAGCAATGGATAATGAAGGTAATTTATCTATCAATGTAAAAAAGGTCAATCAAACAATCCATATTATCGTTAAAGATACCGGTATAGGAATGACACAAGAAGACCTGGCTCGCCTAGGCGAACCTTACTATTCTATTTCAAGTAAAGGGACAGGCATTGGCTTGATGGTATGTTATAAAGTTATTGAAAACCATGGAGGGAGTATGTCAATCACTAGTGTATGTGAGGTAGGTACTGAAGTGAGTATTCAACTCCCCGGTTTACAAACCATGAGCCTCAAGTAAATTTGAGGCTCTGCTATTTCTAATTAATAGAATTTTATAAAAGAGATTGACAATATGTCAATCTTAAAGTATAGTTATAAGTGTCGTTACTACATATCTTGATCCGTTAGCTCAGTTGGGAGAGCGCCACCTTGACAGGGTGGAGGTCACTGGTTCGAGCCCAGTACGGGTCATACGTTTTTGAAAATCCTTATTCTGTATTCAGAATAAGGATTTTTTGTGTTTAGAACCTCTCGCTCCGAAAGTCCTATAGTTAGTAAAATATTTTTCGTAATTTGCGAATCTTTTAAGAGCGCTTTACGTCTATTATAGATAGCTGGTCTTATATGCATCAATAAATTAGATATATGGGGGAGGTTCATATTGAAGAAATCAATAATCATTTCAATTGGATCCGTAGTGATCGTTATAGCAGGGATTGGAATTTATTCATTATTTGGAGGAGACAACGAGATTCAGGTTGTTAGTGGAAGTGAAGAGGAAATAGAAATAGAGGTACAAGAAGATGATGAAGATGTTGGGGCATTAGAAGAAGAGGTCGTAGAAGAAACCCCTGAAGAAATCTTTAATGATGGGATGGATCCACTTGAAATACGGGAAACAATTCAAACGGTCCATGGTGTGTTAAATCGGATAACAGGACATGGTCAGCTTGATATCTACCGGGAAAGTGGTGACGGAGCTCATATTGACAATTTTAATAAAATTGAATCAAACTTATTGGACCAAGCAAATCTAATTGAAAAAGTAATTCCTCATGTTCAGCATGAATTACTACGTAAAGACCTAGAAAATTTTGTGGCGATTACAAGATATGTGACTGAATCATGGGAGGTAGAACACTTATTATATTCTCACCGTATTATCCATGACGTGGAAACCGTGCTAAATGAAGTGAGTGGTAAAAATATCTTTGGGGCAGCAGCATTTGTTGCAAGTGCTGGGTACGAGCCAGCAGCTTATGAAGCTGCAGTTAAACCACTCTTGAATGATATTCCTAAAGAAGGAAGCGAAGAGTAATTGAACTCGTCTATGACGACCTAAGTAATAAGGCCGGTCCATAATTAGAGGGTTTAACTCAGAATAAGAATGAAGCGCTAATCTACTTGAAGGTATATACGGAAACTTCACGGAAAGCGAGGTATAATTCAGGAGCGGTATAGATATACCGCTCCTGAATTGTTTGTATCTCCCGTCAAGTTAAAATACTTATGTCGCAGCCTCGTGCAGCCTTATTTAGTTAATTCACGAATCTTTGCGTTACGTAGCAGCTGCTCTTCTTCTGAAGATAAGTCATACTTTTTTAGAAGGTGAAAGAGTTCATTTAGTTCTAATTGACTCGGCTTTGTCTTAAGAAACGTTCTGCAGCCTGAATAAATCTCTTCAGGAAGGTATTCCTTTTGTGATCCTAATTTATTTTCTACATCTTCAAGTGGATGATCTAATTTACAAGAACTCATGTTAAGTTCCTCCTTATTCGTCATTTATGAATCAAGTACAATTCGTTCTGGGTGAGAATAAATATTAAAAGACTGCCCGCGAATAAAGCCTACTGCGGTAATATTCAAATCGTGTGCTAACTCAATTGCTAAGTTTGTAGGAGCAGATTTTGATAGAACAATTCCAACGCCTATTTTGGCCGCTTTTGTTAAAATTTCAGAGGAGATTCGGCCGCTGAAAACGAGAATTTTATCTTTTACTGGAATTCCATTTAACAATGAATATCCATACAGTTTATCTAGTGCATTATGCCGTCCGATGTCTGAGCGGCTGACGATTAATTCATCAGCCGTACATAATGCAGCATTATGTACGCCGCCGGTATCCTTAAATACATGACTGGATTCCTGCATCAGCTTCATTAAGTTTATGCATTGCGTGGCTTTAATGGTCATGTTAATCATTGATGTTTTAGCCGTTGTCACGTCATTTTGGAAATAGAATTGCCTGCTTTTGCCGCAGCATGAGCCGATAAATCTCTTTGAAAACAGCTGTTGGTTTTTTACTTCTTTTGAATGTAAGTGAATATAGGCAAAGCCACGGTTTTTATCGATTGTCATGTCTTTAATTTCTTTTTTAAATCGAATGACGCCTTCTGATGCTAGGAATCCAATCACCATCTCCTCAAAGTCACAGGGACTGCATACCATCGTTGCGAATTCTTCATTATTTATAAAAATGGTTAAAGGGAATTCGATCGCTATTTCATCTTCTTGTTCTATAAATTCGTGATGACTGTATTTAATGATCGACCTAGATGAACTTAGAGATTCGCTCAATTCCTTCTCCCCCTTTCGTGATCAACTAAAGCTGATTAAACTGACTTAGTCATTTAAAATAGGAACGCTACAAATATAAACATAATCTATAAATCTGACAAGTCTTAATGATTAGTGAAAAAGTAAATTTAATTGTCTGGTGGATATTTATTCTGCATAGATATTGAATTTTTTTTGAATTAACGGTATGATTTAAATAAATTCATTAGTCTGTAACATTTGAAATCCTGAGATAGCGCACCTGTCTTCAGTTTTATTTGACCAGACATTGTAAGCGATTTCTATTATGAGGGAGTAGGACCCACAAATACAGTCCTCAAAAAGATTTTATTAAAAACGAATTTGAAATGAATATATTCATAGTTGGCTTGGCACTTAGCAGCGATCCTGTAAAAGACTAACCACCGTTCTCGTCCATGATCTTGGATAGTTCGGTGGTTTTTTGTTTGATTACTGCAGTGTGAGGATTTGATTACTGCAGTATGATGAAAAGCAACATGTTAAACGTAATCTTAGGAGTGAAACAATATGGGAAAAACAAAACACCAAGGCCCTATTAAAGGAACAAAATTGCCGCAGCCCAAACATTGGGTAAGCCCTATACCATTTGGACTTGGAAAAGTGAAACCAAAACATATTAGGGATTCGATGAAAATTGCTTGGGAAAATAAAGATAATATTGGATATGCGACTAGAATCTTAACAAAAGGGGTGTGTGATGGGTGTGCTCTTGGGGTTTCAGGCATGTTCGACCAAACCTTAAAAGGCCCGCATATGTGTACGACACGACTTAACGTGTTGCGCTTAAATACCGCTCCGGCCATTGACGAGGAAATTTTGCATTCAGATATTGATGAATTAAGAAAATATGACAGTAAAGAGCTGAGGAAATTAGGGCGTATTCCTTATCCGCTTATTCGCCGCAAAGGAGAAAGAAAGTTTTCTCGTTTAACATGGGACGATGCAATGGATATGATTGCAGATAAGATGAAACAGCTTAATCCGAGACAATATGGTTTTTATCTTACATCAAGAGGGATAACGAATGAATCGTATTATGTAGCAGCTAAAACGGCCCGCTTTTTAGGCACGAACAACATTGATAATGCAAGCCGTATCTGTCACTCTCCAAGTAAAACCGCGCTTAAACGTTCGATTGGCGTAGGAGCTTCAACTTGTAACTACCAGGACTGGTTCGGAGCAGACGTATTATTATTTTGGGGCAGTGTAGCTTCAAATGCATCTCCAGTTTCTACAAAATATATGTTAGAGGCTAAAAAGCGCGGGGCAAAAATCATTGTAATTAACCCGTATAAGGAACCAGCAATGGATAAATATTGGGTACCATCTAATGTAGAGTCTGCTTTATTTGGTACAAAGCTTGCAGATGATTTCTATCAAGTAAATATTGGCGGAGATATTGCATTCATGCAGGGGATTATGAAGCATTGGTTTGAAATGGAGGCCATTGACCCAGGCTCTGCGATCAACCATGAATTCGTTCAGCAGCATGTAAATAACTTTAAGGATTTAAAAGATCATGTTCAAACTCAATCTTGGGAAGAAATCGTAAAATCTTCTGGGATTACAAAAGAGAGAATCATTGAGCTTGCAGACCTGTTGGCAAAAAGCAAAAATGCAGTCTATGCATGGGCGCTGGGACTCACTATGCATGCTTTTGCTTCAGACAATATTTCTCAAGTAGCAAACCTAGCTCTTCTTCGTGGTCATCTTGGACGTAAATATAATGGACTGATGCCTTTCCGTGGTCACTCCTCCGTTCAAGGGTCAGGTGAAATGGGGGCAGATCCGTTTGTTTTGCCTGGCGGGGATTTTGTGGAAGAGAACATTAATCGCATGGAGAAAATTTGGGGATTTGAAATTCCGAAATGGCAAGGTGATGTGGTAGGTGTTACGTTAGAAAATATCGTTCTTCCAGAAGACCATGAGCGTAAAATTAAGCTTTATTATATGTCTGGCGGTAATTTCTTAGAAACAATGCCTGACCCGGATTTCATTGAGAAAGCTTTATCAGAATTAGAAATCCGAGTACATCAAGATATTATTTTAAATACTTCAACGCTTGTAGATGCAAAAGAAGCGGTCATTGTATTGCCGGCAAAAACACGTTATGAGCAGGACGGGGGCGGCACGTCTACCTCTACAGAACGTATGGTATACTTCTCGCCAGAAATTGAAGGGAATAAAAATCGTATTGAAGAAGCCCGCTCTGAGTGGAAAATCTACGTAGACTTAGCCCGCCGAGTGAAGCCGGAGACTGCTCATTTAGTAGACTTTAAAACGGGGCAGGAGATTCGGAATGAAATGGCGGTCGCCAACCCGAATTACGAAGGTGTGCAAGACTTGAAGAAGCAAGGCGATGTGTTCCAGTGGGGCGGAGCATGGTTGTGTGAAGATGGAATTTGTCCTACTCCAGACGGTAGAGGGAGCTTAATTCCAGTAGAAATACCTGATATGGGAAAAAAGGAAGGCAACTTTGTATTAACGACACGCCGCGGGAAGCAATTTAACTCAATGGTCTATAAAGAAACAGATCCATTTAATAATGCTGAGCGTTATGACGTGCTTATAAATGCGAAGGATGCACAGGAGTTAAGAATTGCCCAAGGAGAAGGAGTTGTTATTTATAATGATTTCGGAGTCTTCCAAGGCAAGGCAAAATATGCGGACATTACATCTGGAAATTTAGGCGTACATTTTCCTGAAGGCAACTTCTTATTACCTAAAGGGAGATATGAAAAGCTTGCTAAGATTCCTGATTATAATGTAGCTGTAAAAGTAGAAAAAGCAGACCGCTATAATGCACGAAAAGATACCAAATATGTAGAGAAGAAGATTGATGACTTAGAAATGACGGTCGGTTAATCTAAGTAACACTGTATTTGCATAAAGCAATTACAGTGTTTTTTTTATACATGATTCGAGGCAAATGTAAAAATTATCCCACTTTATTGTCAGAATTCTTTATTTTTCAAGTAATTTGTTATACAATAAAAAGGTAATGTTATATAACAGTCAGGTTCGTAGACTTATATTTCAAGGAGGCAGATTCATATGACTAAGTATTTGAAAGTTGGTAATTTGCAAGTAGCACCAGTACTTTATGAGTTTATTAATAAGAAGGCTCTCCCGCAAAGCGGCGTCAATGAACAAGAATTCTGGTCTGGTTTGGAAACGTTAATTACTGAGTTCGCACCAGGAAATAGACAACTGCTTGACGATAGAGAGGACCTCCAGCAAAAAATCGACAATTGGCACAAAGAAAATAAAGAAACATTTGATTTTAATCAATATAAAACGTTCTTACAAGAAATTGGTTATCTTGAACCGAAAGTAGAAGAGTTTAAGATTACAACAGAGAATGTGGATAATGAAATTGCGCTGCAAGCAGGTCCTCAACTAGTTGTACCAGTAAATAATGCACGGTATGCCTTAAACGCAGCTAATGCGCGCTGGGGAAGTTTATATGATGCATTATATGGTACAGATGTGATTTCTGAAGAGAATGGTCAAGAAAAAGGGAAGGCATACAATCCTGTACGCGGTGAGAAAGTCATTGCCATGGCTAAGGAATTTCTAGATGAAACAGCTCCATTATCTAACGGGTCGCATAAAGATGCAGAAAAATATACAGTCGAAGGTGGAACGCTGGTTGTACATAGTAACGGGGTGACATCTGAATTAAAAGAGTCATCACAATTTGTAGGGTATCAAGGGACAACAGAAGACCCGTCTATTCTGTTGCTAAAGAACAATGGTCTTCATTTTGAGATACAAATTGACCGAGAACATCCTATTGGGAAAACGGACCGAGCAGGAGTTAAAGATGTGGTGATGGAAGCTGCAATTACAACCATCATGGATTGTGAAGACTCTGTTGCAGCAGTTGATGCAGAAGATAAGGTAGGCGTTTACACGAATTGGTTAGGGTTAATGAAAGGTGATTTAGAAGAGACCTTCACAAAAGGTGGTCAGTCTGTAACACGTGCTCTTCAAAAGGATCGCAACTATACAACAGCCACGGGTGATACATTGACACTTTCCGGAAGATCACTTATGTTCGTTCGTAATGTAGGACACTTAATGACGAATAATGCAATCCTTGATGAAAATGGTAATGAAGTGCCTGAGGGTATTCTAGATTGCATGGTTACAAGTTTAATTGCGAAGCATGACCTGCTTAATAACAGCAAGGTTCAAAACTCTACTAAAGGTTCCATTTATATTGTAAAACCAAAAATGCACGGGTCAAAAGAAGTGGCATTCTCTAACCAATTATTTAACCGCGTAGAGGATCTGTTAGGCCTTGAACGTCATACGATTAAAATTGGTGTTATGGATGAAGAACGTCGTACATCCCTCAACCTTAAAGCTTGTATAAAAGAAGTTAAAGACAGAGTGGTATTCATTAATACTGGTTTCTTAGATCGAACAGGTGATGAGATGCACACATCTATGGAAGCAGGTGCGATGATCCGTAAGAATGATATGAAAGGGTCAACTTGGCTGCAGTCTTATGAGAAATCAAATGTTAATACAGGGCTCGATTGCGGATTGCCAGGGCGTGCTCAAATCGGCAAAGGAATGTGGGCAATGCCAGATCTTATGGCAGAGATGCTTAAACAAAAAGATGGTCAGTTAAAGGCAGGAGCGAACACGGCTTGGGTGCCTTCACCAACGGCAGCTACTCTGCATGCTATGCATTACCATAAAGTAAATGTGGCAAATGTACAAGAAGAATTGAAGAGTACGATTCAAGACTTACAAGATCAAATTTTAGACATTCCTCTTGCAAAAGAAACAAATTGGAGTGCAGAAGAAGTGCAACAAGAGTTAGACAATAATGCTCAAGGGATTTTGGGCTATGTAGTCCGTTGGGTAGAGCAGGGTGTCGGTTGTTCTAAAGTTCCGGATATTAATAATATCGGCTTAATGGAAGATCGTGCGACCCTGCGTATATCAAGCCAGCACGTAGCAAACTGGCTGCATCATGGAATTTGTTCCAAAGAGCAGGTGTTAGAAACGTTAAAACGTATGGCGAAGGTTGTAGATCAGCAAAATGCCGGCGATCCTACTTATCGTCCGATGGCAGATGACTACGAGAACTCCGTTGCTTTTCAAGCAGCACTTGAGCTAGTATTAAAAGGATGCGAACAGCCTAGCGGGTACACGGAGCCTATCCTTCATAGACGTCGTATTGAATTTAAAGAAAAAGTAGATAGTGTAGCTCAAACAAAATAACAGGCTGAATCATTGTAGAAAAAGCGTAGGGGATGTATCCCTTACGCTTTTTTCATGTTCTTCTGTTGTTCTGAAAGTTACATAAAATTCATAGCATGTACTAATCCAAGATATAAAGGATGTTTTATATGCATGAGATATCTCTTATGGCAGAGGTCATTCAGCTAGTGTCAGAGGACGCTAAATTAAAAGGGATTAACAAGATAGAAAAAATTGAACTCACTGTGGGTGACTTATCCAATGTTTTGCATGATGCTCTTGAACTAGCCTTTATCTATTTCAAGGAAGAAGGGTTAGTTAGTGAAAACGCCACTCTTCACATCAATCGAGAAAAAGCTAGTGCCCTGTGTATGACTTGTAAAAATATCTTTGAACCAGACTACCGTATTGCTTTCTGCCCTGAATGTAAAACGCCAAGCAGCCGGATGATCTCCGGGGAATCATTTATGGTTAATTCTTATGAAGGAAGTGAGTAAATGAAAATTACCTTGCAGGAAGATGTTCTTAAAGATCAAAAAAAAGCAGCTGCTTTTAATCGTGATTTATATCAAGCGAGTCATACGTTAGTGATTAATTTAATGAGTTCACCTGGGGCAGGGAAAACAACGTTGCTTGAACAGACCATAAAAGCACTGAGAGAGGAATTTACGATCGCTGTAATAGAAGGTGACTTGGCGACAGACCGGGATGCTAAAAGGTTACGTTCACTAGGAGTACAAACGGTTCAAATTAACACAGTAGGCGGCTGTCATTTAGATGCGAGAATGGTTGCAAAGACGCTGCCGCAGTTTGATTTAAGTCAGATCGACATTTTATTTATTGAGAACATTGGCAATCTCGTATGTCCGTCAGGCTATGATTTAGGTCAGGATTTTAAGGTGGTTATCTTGAGTGTGCCAGAAGGAAACGACAAGATTCCTAAATATCCTGTTATGTTTAAACGTACCGACCTAACGATCATTAATAAGGTTGATTTACTTCCATATGTCACATTTAATCTGAGTGAAGCGAGAGAAGATTTAAAGAACATACATCCTGCTGCGGCCTTCAAAGCACTTTCAGCTCAAACGGGTGAAGGGATGGAGGATTGGATCAATTGGATCAAAGAGGCCTATCAAAAACGTACAAAGCAGTAAAAATAAAAGTAGGGGGAAGGGTCCAAGGTGTAGGGTTCAGGCCTTATGTATTTTCTCTTGCAAAAAGATGGCAGCTGAATGGTACGATTCAAAATAATTCTGATAAAGTAATAATTCATGTAGAGGGGGAAGAATATAGTATAGAACATTTTCTTCATCACTTAAAAGAATCCCCTCCGCTTCTAGCAAAAATAACTAACTTAGAACATCAGCCAACGGTCTATAAATCGTATCAACAATTTTCGATTTTAGAAAGTGATTTAACTGGAAGCCCTCTACCTGCTATTTCAGCAGATTCTGCCGTTTGTCAAGATTGTTTAAACGAATTAAACGACCCTTCTAACAGGCGCTATCACTATCCTTTTATAAATTGTACGCAATGTGGACCACGCTACACCATATTAGAAAAGCTGCCATATGATCGCAAACATACAACGATGCATTCGTTTATGATGTGTGAAGACTGCCTGGAAGAATATGGGGATCCGATGAATCGCAGGCACCATGCTCAGCCGACATGTTGTGCAAAGTGTGGTCCAAGCCTCTCCTTGGTTAATCAAAAAAGAGAGGTAATCGCAGAAGGTGAGAGCGCAATTAGAGGCACCATCGATGCTTTAACAGAAGGGAGGATCATTTCAATAAAGGGGCTTGGTGGTTATCATCTAGCATGCGATATGAAACAACCATATGCTATCACACACCTAAGGGAAATAAAAAGCCGTCCTACACGCCCTTTAGCTGTGATGATGAGGTCGCTAGAAATTGTGAAGCAATATTGTCATGTCTCTTTGAAAGAAGAAGAATTATTAACAAGTCCGATCATGCCGATTGTTGTATTGAAACAGAAGATCAATCGTTCTTTGCCAAATGAACTAGCACCTGGCTTAACAACTTTAGGAGTCATGCTGCCTTATACCCCTTTACACTATTTACTATTTAAGCTAGGGGGATTAGAGGGGATTGTGTTAACCAGTGCTAACTCTTCTGGGCTGCCGATTAAATATCATGATAAGGACTTATTTGAAAAAGGTGGATTAAGTGAATTCTCACTAACTCATAACCGAGTAATTAAAAACCCTCTAGATGATTCGGTTGTAGAAGTGAACGGCTTGGACGAAACTTATTTAAGAAAGGCAAGGGGATTTGTCCCAGAACCTATAAAAACAACGATAGATACAAGCGGGATTGTTGCATTGGGTGGACAACAAAAAAATACCTTTTCCATTGGGATAGGTGAACATATCTTAATGAGTCCCCATATTGGAGAGGTCGACAATGAAGAGATGCTTGATCACTTTATACAGCAAATCGGCGTATATAAAAGGATCGTTAATATAGATATGGATCATGTGGCGATAGACAAGCATCTTGGCTATTCTGTTAATAAACTAGCAAAAGACCTCTCACCAAATGTGGTGACAGTTGGGCACCATCATGCTCATCACGTCGCTTGCATGGAAGACAATGGGGTTGTTGATCCATGTGTAGGAATTATTCTAGATGGAACAGGGTACGGAGAGGACGGTCATATTTGGGGATTCGAATTTCTTTATGGAGATGCTGCCGCTTATAAGCGTTTAGCCCATATGTGCTATTGTCCCCTGCCTGGCGGGGAAATGGCAGTGAAAGAGCCTTGGAGAACGGCCTCAGGAATGATTTTGCATCATTGGCCAAAAGAAGGTCAAGAGATGGCTGAGAGACTATTTCCTGATAAAAAAGCCGAGATTTCCATACTCAAAAAAATGGTGAAACTGAAGATTAATTCACCAATGGCCGGTACATGTGGAAGATTATTTGATACTGTAAGTGCAATTTTAGGAGTGTGTTTAAAGTCAAGTTATGAAGGTGAAGCTGCTATTAAATTAGCAGGTTACATGAATGAAAATTACTTGAATGCAAGGTCAATAGAAAAAGTGGCTCAATCTTACCCATTTAAAATCATTCAAAGCGCCAAGGGACCTTTTCAGCTTGATTTCTCTCCCATGATCAGTCAAATTATTCAGGAAAAAGAGCAATTACAGCTTGAGGAGATTATTTATAAATTTCATCAAACGGTCGTGCTGTCTTGTGTTGAAATGATTTTGGCTTTATATAAGGAGAAAGCGTGGCTTCCTAAGCGGATTGTTTTATCTGGGGGTTCCTTTCAAAATGGTTACTTATCAAGAGAGTTGTCTAACAGTCTTAAGCAAAAAGGGTTTAAGGTCTATGCACACCAACAGATCCCTTGTCATGATGGCGGACTTTCCTTTGGCCAGTTAATCATTGCTGCACATAAGGTGAAGAACGAAAAGCTTAAGTAAAGGTGGAGAAGATATGTGTGTCGGTGTACCAGCAAAAATAATCGAACTTGAAGAGGAACGAGCGTTGGTTGATGTATTAGGATCTAAAATGTATGTCGGAATCATTTTTGTTCCAAACGTCATGATAGGAGATTTTGTCCTGCTTCATGCAGGTCAGGCAATGTCGATTATTGAAGAATCGTTCGCAGAGGAGTC
This sequence comes from Alkalihalophilus pseudofirmus OF4, assembly GCF_000005825.2. Classification (GTDB taxonomy): domain Bacteria; phylum Bacillota; class Bacilli; order Bacillales; family Bacillaceae_D; genus Alkalihalophilus; species Alkalihalophilus pseudofirmus. The sequence continues at coordinate 2,533,314 of NC_013791.2, read as the reverse complement.
TTTAAAAGAATGGAGGGATATTTTAAATGCAGCAGATTGATGCATACAACGAACCGCAGCTCATTCGTTCATCTTTAGCAGCAGTGATAAATGAAGCAGAGCTATTTAAGCAGCAAAGAGGCAGACTGCCTGTTTTGATGGAAGTTTGTGGCTCTCATACAATGGCCTTTGCAAGATCTGGCATCAAACAAGCGCTTAAAAACCATGTTACTTTAATTGCTGGTCCAGGGTGTCCTGTTTGTGTGACAGACCAATCATCTATTGATGCTATGATTCAATTAGCTGAAATGCCAAACAGCATTATATGTACATTCGGTGATATGATGCGGGTTCCTGGTTCAAAGCAGAGTTTAATGGATGCTAAGACAAATGGGTGCGATGTACGCGTCATTTACTCCCCTATAGACAGCATTAAAATAGCACAAGAAAACCCTGATAAAGAAGTTATTTTATTAGGTATTGGATTTGAAACGACGATCCCTCTGTTGGCTCTGGCCGTTCGTGAAGCTGAGAGGAAGTCAGTCGATAATTTCTCCATATGGATGACTACGAAGTTAGTAAAGCCTGTATTAGAAAAATTAGTAGATTCACAAAAATTGCTCTTAGACGGCTTTTTATTACCGGGTCATGTCTCGGTCATTTTAGGAGAGAAGCATTTCCGCTTCTTAAAAGAGTTTCATTTATCTGGAGTCATCTCTGGATTTGAACCTGTTCAGTTGTTAAGCGGGATCCATCGTTTACTCACCCTTTCTAGGGAGCAAAAAGCCGATGTCATCAATGATTATACATATGTTGTCAAAGAAAACGGCAATACTGCTGCCAAAGCCATGATGAACCACTACTTAGAATATCATGACGAGGATTGGCGCGGAATAGGAAAGATTTCTAACAGCGGGCTCGTCCTCAAAAGCTCCTATTCAAAATATGATGCAAAAAAGAAATTTGAAGTGGTACAAAATCAACCGAGAAAAACGAAGTGCAGATGTGGTGAAGTCATTCAAGGGCTTATTACTCCAGAAGAATGCTCTTTATTTGATAAAGCCTGTACACCAAACCGGCCTATAGGGCCATGCATGGTATCAACGGAAGGAACGTGTGCAGCTCACTATCAATATATGAGGGAGGGGTAATTGTGGTTCAAAGGATTAGTCTGGCTCATGGAGAAGGCGGAGAATTAACACATCAGCTGATTCAAGAGGTTTTTATGTCTGCTTTTTCTTCCAAAAAAGAGATACAGCATGATTCAGCTGTTTTTCCTATAGAAGGGAAAAGGATTGCCGTTACAACTGATAGTTATGTCGTCCAACCGATCTTTTTCCCCGGAGGAAATATAGGTAAGCTTGCCATTACTGGTACAGTTAATGATCTTGCTGTTTGTTGTGCAGTACCAAAAATGATCACAGCAGGTTTTATTCTTGAAGAAGGTTTTGCCTTATCTGATTTGAATAAGATTGTTCACAGTATGGCGGAAGAAGCGAAAGCAGCAAATGTGAAAATAGTAGCTGGTGATACAAAGGTTGTAGAAAAAGGCAGTGCAGATGGGATCTTTATCAATACAACAGGTATTGGAGCAATAAGTGAACAAGTATGCTCACCTGCCATAAAAAAGGGTGATTGTGTTGTAGTAAGTGGAACGATTGGAGACCATGGCATTGCTATCTTAAGTGCCCGTAATCAATTGGGGCTATTAACAGATGTACAAAGCGACTGTGCTTCTCTCCATTCTCTAATTCAGAGCCTTCTAGAGCAAGTGGATGGGATCAGGTTGATGAGAGATCCAACACGTGGAGGCTTGGCTACTTCTTTAGTTGAACTTTGTGAGGATTTTCAGTTCTCTGTTGAGCTTGAGGAAGACTTGATTCCTATTCGTAGAGAAGTAACAGGAGCCTGTAATATCTTGGGGTTTGATCCGCTTTATTTGGCAAACGAGGGAAAAGTGGTTATCGTATGTGATTCTACGAATAAAGATAAAGTAATTGAGATCATGCAGAACCATAAGTATGGTGAAGAGGCAAAAGTGATCGGGAAAGTAATCTCAGTCAATGACAGTAACGGGAAATTATACAGTAGAACGCAGATAGGAACAACGAGGAGAATACATCGTTTGAATGGAATGATTCTGCCTCGGATTTGTTAGATGTGCTTAAAAGACGTGCACACTAAGGGAGGACATCATGAGAAACACGGAACTTCTTAGGCAGCAGCTAAATCATCTTGTAACACAAGCTAGATATGATATATTGACCCTGTCAACTCTTACAGATGAAAGGTTAAAACCACAACTATTAGATCGTTTATGGACTACTATATCCTCTATTCAATTTATTAGTGACTTATTAGCCTACCAGACACAGCAGCCTTTAAGTGCCAGCTCACAAGGGGGAGGTATGCCTAGTCCTTTACAAACTTCCCCACCTTTTAATCAATCATTTAATCAATCATTTAATCAACCATTCAATCAACATACCGAATCGAACGCACAACGCAGTTTCACTTTAGAAGAACTAGCTCTCTATGACGGAAAAAATGGTCAACCGGCATATGTTGCTGTTGATGGCATCGTTTATGATGTGACCAGCAATAGAGCATGGGCAGCAGCTACGCATTTTGGGTTGAGTGCAGGACAAAATCATAGTGCAGGATTCGCTTCATGTCACGCTGGGCAGCAATCTATATTAGCAACGTTACCTGTTGTAGGGAGGTTGGTATGATGGAGAAATATGTACTTCCCCCGGAGCCTTTGACCAATGAAGCAATTTCAGAAAGATTAACCACTCAAGCAATGCTTCGAGTTAATAGTGGACTAGTAAAGAAGAGAAACCTAGTCTATTTAGAGCTCAATGGCTGTTCTGGGAATATTATTTCCCTTTTAAATGGTCAAAATCCTGATTTTGATTACACATTGCAATCACTTGTAAATCTCCGGTACAGCAATAGTTTAATGGTGGCAGAAGGGACACAGGCTATTGAACAATTAATGGAGCAGCTAGATGACGATTTTATCCTTGCTGTAGAAGGAGCTGTCGCTTTAAAAAATAATGGGTTATATAATATTATTGGAAGTTTAGAAGGGGAGCCTTTAACAGGATTAAAAGCTGCACAGATGTTTGGAGAAAAAGCAGCTCACATTATATCAGTTGGAGCTTGTTCTACCCATGGCGGAGTTTCAGCTGCTAAGCCGAATCCTTCTGAATCGGTCGGTTTACAAAGCGTCCTTAAAGAGAAAGCAATTATCAAGCTGCCTGGCTGCCCTGTTCACCCAGATTGGTTTTTAGGTACGTTATCGCATCTATTGCTTTACGGTGAACCTGAGACTGATAGTTTAGGACGGCCTTTAATGTTTTACAGTACTCTCATACATGATCGTTGTCCTAGAAGACCATTCTTTGATCGGGGAATCTTTGCAGAGAAGCTAGGAGATAAGACGTGTTTGTTTAAACTCGGGTGCCGGGGGCCTGTCACTAGAGTAGATTGTCCTACTAGACAATGGAATGGCCATGTGAACTGGCCGATTGGGGCTAATACCCCTTGTATTGGATGTTCGCAATTTGGATTTCCAGATGCTATGGCGCCGTTTATAAGTTATGACACAACGAGGGTGGTCAGAGATGAATAAAAAGATTGTCATAAATCCCTTAACCAGAATCAGCGGGTTTATGGAAATTGATGTATATATTGAAAATAATCGAGTGGTAGATGCCAAAACAAAAGGGCACTTGTTTAGAGGATTTGAACAAATGCTTGTAGGAAGGAGCCCGTTTGATGCGGTCTATTTCACTCAAAGAATATGTGGAATATGCTCAGCTGCCCACTCAATTGCCTCTTCACTAGCATTAGAAGATGCTTTGAACATTCATCCATTAGAACAAGGCCGTTATCTTAGAGATATTATACATTGCTGTGAGTTTCTACAGAATCATGTTAGACACTTTTATCAATATACAGTCCCCGACTATGTGAAATTAGAGAGTAACTCACTATTTAATACCGATCACCATGATTTTCGCCTTCCAAAGCAAATAAATGACCGTATATCACGACATTACTTTGAATCTCTTGAATACAGTCGCCTGGCTCATCAAATGCTTGCGATTTTAGGTGGGAAAGCTCCTCACAATCATGGGGTTTTTATTGGAGGAATCACTACTCAAGCTACGGCTGAAAATGTCGTTAAACTTGATGATTCGCTTCAGAAAATCAGCCGGTTTATAAACGATAAAATGATTCCGGACGCTTATGATATTGCTGCGTACTATTCAGATTACTACAGATTAGGCGGCGGGTATGGGAACCTTTTAACGTATGGGGCGTTTAACAATTATAAGGATCTTGGAACTTTATATGTCGATCCGCTCATTTCTAAAATGAATGCTAACAACAATTTGGTAGAACCATTTCAAGAAAAGAACATAAAAGAAAAAATAGATTATTCTTGGTATAAGGCGAGTAACGCTGCATATAGGCCAGATAGCGAAATGGCAGAGCCTGACATGGAAATGAACGAAAAGGCGTATTCTTGGGTAAAGGCGCCAAGGTATGAAGGTCTGCCATTTGAAGTAGGTCCCTTGGCAAGATTAATACTAAGTGGAGAGTATCAGAATGGAATTTCGGCGATGGATCGAACGTTGGCAAGAGCATTAGAGGCTAAAAAGATATGTGAGATCATGAAGGAGCTCCTACACTCAGTGATCCCCAATGTCGATCTCCAAAAAGCCTACGAAATACCTGAACAAGCATCAGGAAGAGGGTTAGTAGATACAATTAGGGGAGCACTCGGTCATTGGTTAAAGGTTGAAAATAAAAAAATATCTTTTTATCAAATTATCACTCCTTCTACATGGGATTTTTCAACTAAAGATGATCTTGGTTATAGAGGTGTTGCAGAAGAAGCTTTGATTGGAACACCTATAAATGATCCTAATAACCCAGCAGAGGTAGGAAGAATTCTTCGATCGTTTGATCCATGTATGTCCTGTGCAACACATGTATACAGCCCGGGAAAGCAAATGAAGACGATAAAGGTGTTTTGATGAAAAATATACTGATTTTAGGTATTGGAAATCAATTAATGATGGATGATGGTATAGGGATATATTTAATAGATGAACTTAAAAAGTTTAAATATGAAAGGGAACTTGAATTTATTGCAGGGGAGTCAGATATTAATTATTGCTTAGCTCAAATAGAGCGAGCTTCTTTTGTAATCATTTTAGATGCAATGGTTGCTGATAAAGAACCTGGTGAGGTATATGTATACGCGCTAGATACATTACATGAACAGAAAATGCTTGATATTTCTCCGCATAACCTTCATTTGTTTGAAGTTATGCATCACCACCAAAGAAATAAACTACATGGATATTTAATTGGGATAGAACCAAGTGAGGTCAGGTTTCATATTGGACTAAGCGAAAATATTCAAACTCAATGGCCTGTCATTATAAAAGAAGTAAAAAGAAAGATCGAACGGCTGATAGGCATGAAAGGTTAATTGCATGGAGGTTACAGATAAAATAATGAGTCAGTAAAAAAACAAATAAAAAAACTTTTATTTTTTTTGTTGACAATATACCTAATGGGGTATAATATAGTCATTGAAGGCAGCACACAACTTAAAATAAATAATGATTAAATAAAAAGGGAGGGTCACTTATGAAAGAAATGACTGCAAGAGAAGTTGAATCACTATTAATGAAGAAAGCACCACTAAATATTATTGATGTGCGTGGAGTGGATGAAGTGGCTGAAGGGAAAATCCCTGGTGCCCTTAATATTCCTTTAGGGTTGCTTGAATTCCGCATGCATGAATTAGATAAGTCTAAAGAGTATATTATTGTATGTAGATCAGGTGCTAGAAGCGGGCGTGCCACGCAATTCCTTTCAGAGCGCGGATATCAGGTAACCAATATGGTTGGTGGGATGATAGCGTGGAATGGAGAAGTAGCATAAATTTTTTTGGAACATAATATACCCTGTTGGGTAATAGGAGGCGTTAATTTTGAAGGGTGTTACAGTCTATACGACAAATAGATGTCCATATTGTGTTATGTTAAAAAACTTTTTGAATGAATATCAAATTACTTTTAAAGAAGTAAACGTGGAAGATAAGCCTGAATTAATGCAGCAGCTTGTAAATACGACAGGTCAAATGGGAGTTCCACAAACAAACATCAATGGTAAGTGGGTTATTGGGTTTGATCCAAATGAAATTATGAGTTTAATGAATAGAGTTTAATCAATAGAGTTTAATCAATAGAGTTTAATCAATAAAGTTTAATCATAAAATTCAAATTAAAAAACTAGGGGGAAATTTAAAATGAGTAATAAAGTAGCTATTATCGCAAGTAATGGTGGAATGTTTGATGCATACAAAGTATTTAATATCGCTACAGCAGCAGCTTCAACAGATCAGGAAGTAGCCATCTTTTTCACATTTGAAGGATTGAATTTAATCCATAAGGAAGCACATAAACAATTAGCTATGCCAGAAGGAAAAGAACAAATTGCTGAAGGGTTCAAGGAAGCAAATGTACCAGGCATCCCAGAATTAGTAGAGATGGCTCAAGAGTTAGGAGTTAGATTTATTGGTTGTCAAATGACGATGGATGTAATGGGACTTGAAAAGAAAGATTTTGTAGATGGAATTGAAGTTGGCGGAGCGGTAACCTTTTTAGAGTTTGCTAAAGATGCCGACGTAACGTTAACATTTTAATTAAAAAATTTTACTATTAATTATACTACAGGGGGTAACTTGAATGTCAGTAAAAGCGATGACTGCTAAAGAAGTAACAAGAAAAGTAATGGACAAAAAAGAACTATTTATTTTAGATGTACGTAACGAAGGAGATTTTGCTGATTGGAAAATTGAAGGAGAAAAGTTTGATTACCTAAATATCCCTTACTTTGATTTGATCGATGGGGTAGAGGGTATTATGGATAAACTGCCAAAAGATAAAGAGATCCTAGTGGTCTGTGCAAAAGAAGGTTCTTCAATCATGGTAGCTGAGATGATTCTAGAAGCTGGCTTAAATGTATCCTATCTTTCTGGCGGTATGAAAGCTTGGAGTGAGCATTTAGAGCCTGTGAAAGTTGGGGAGCTAAGTAATGGCGGAGAGATGTATCAATTTGTTCGTATCGGAAAAGGGTGCTTATCTTACATGGTTGTCTCTAACGGAGAAGCAGCTATTATCGATGCAACGAGAATGACAGATATTTATATTAACTTCGCTAGTGAGATAGGAGCAACGATTAAGCATGTATTCGATACACATCTTCATGCTGACCATATTTCAGGCGGCAGAAAAATCGCTGAGGCTACAGGTGCAGCTTACTGGCTTCCACCAAAGGATGCTGAAGAAGTTCTTTTTGAATATCATGCACTACAAGATGGAAATGAAGTGAAGATAGGGGATACAAAAATTAATATTCACGCCTTATATTCACCTGGTCATACGATTGGTTCTACATCATTTGTAGTCGATGAAAAATACCTATTATCTGGTGATATCCTATTCATTGACTCAATCGGCAGACCAGATCTTGCTGGAATGGCAGAGGACTGGGTTGGCGACTTGCGTGAGAGCTTATACGTTAAGTACAAGGAGTTATCTGAGGAATTAATTGTACTGCCTGCTCACTTTATGATTATTGAGGAATTAAATGCTGATGGAAGCGTAGCGAAGAAGTTAGGGACTTTATTTGCAGAGAATCATGGCTTAAATATTGACGATGAAGAGACTTTTAGAAAGTTAGTAACTGAGAATCTTCCCCCGCAGCCTAATGCATACCAAGAAATTCGTCAAACAAATATGGGGAAAGTAACTCCTGATGTTGACGAACAACGTGAAATGGAGATCGGCCCTAACCGCTGTGCCGTTCGCTAAGAACACTTTAATAGCCCCGCTGCCTAAGCAGCGGGGTTTTCATTTGGGACATGGATTAAAGTTTTTTGGGCTTATTCATTAAGTAACGTGAAAATGAAAGTATAGATAGGATGAAAAAAACACCAGTTAAAACGACGAATAGGATGCTTATATTGTGATTAAAAAGCAATCCGATTCCACTAATTAAGGCGGCAATAAGGTAAATAATGCAATAAAATAGATGTTTGTTTACATTTCGGAACATACCTGATTCCTCCTTTTATCTATCCCTTACCCATGGTTCAAGTGGAGCTAAACAGGGTATTTACATTTACAAATTATTATATGAATTAGATTTTCCTTCCAATATACGTTTATATGATTAATAATATAGGTATAGGGGTAAAGAAGGCATCGGTATCGGTATTCATATATTAATGAATCATACAATCATGTTGAGCCAAAGAGATATCGGAAAAGGAGGACCGTGATGGGTAGACTTAATACTTATTCACCTCGCTTTATCAGTAATCCCGTGGACTTAGTAGCAGAACATAAAGAAAAATTAGTAGCCTTGACAGGGAAAACGATTGAAAGTATATGGATTGCTTGGGATCATCAAAGTAATAGGTGGTTGAGAGAAATGCCTGTGGTTATTGAGGCGGGGAATGAGCAAATTGAACTTTGTGCAAATCGGATTGGCGAGTATTCAATTACCTTTAACACAATTAATTTAGAGCTCGCACCTTCTAGTATGCAGATATCATGGGAAGAGAACAAATTAAATGAAATACATAGAGTATTAAATCAAGAGATACGATCAATAGAAATGATTGAAAGCACGGTTCATACCTCCTGCCTTAAGGAAGATCAATTAAGTGGAAAGGTAGCGGTTGATTATGTGATTGACGGGATTGGATTTAATTTAGAGCGGGGGTATCTAGCAGTGTGTAATGGGCTTGATGAAAATATAATTTTAACAAGTAATGACTTTCATCAAACGATAAAATGTACAAGTATCGAATGATTTGGTCCTAGTAGTGTCGTGAACTAGGGCTTTTTTGCTGTATATTTGCAGGAATAGTCATCTTGCCCGCGAATTATCTAAGGATGGACTATATTCATAAAATGACGCCTAAAGGGGTGTTTACATCTGAAGATACAAAAAAGCTCTGTTATTTTATTTTTATTGTTTTTGACGATGCTTGCTAGCCTTGGGTTTGGCCGCTTTTCTTTGGGAGCCATTTTACCTTTTATGAAAGATGGAATAGGTCTAGATTACAGGCAGATCGGCTTTGTCGCCTCTGCAGCTTTTATAGGGTATTTGATAAGTGTAGCTGTTGTAGGTTACTTTGTCGTTAAGATTGGTGCAAAAGTTGTCATTAACGTCTCCCTTACGATTATTATTGTCGGGATGCTTATTAATGCCAATGCAGCAAATTTCTTTGTAGCTGTCGTTGGTGTGCTTCTTTTAGGGGTAGGCTCAGGCGGTTCTTCTATACCAGCAATGGGCTTGGCTGGAAGCTGGTTTTCAAATAAAAACAAAGGAATGGCGATAGGGATTGCAATGGGCGGCCTTGGAGTCGGTATGGTAATAAGTGGTATACTTGTTCCAAAAATCGTTCGTGAGAGTGCGGAGGGTTGGAGAGACAGCTGGTATATCCTGGCGGGGATTACTTCTATATTTATCTTGATTAATGGGTTATTCTTAAAAAATGCACCAGCATTAAAACATCAGGTTCACCCCGCGATAAATAATGACCGTTCCTTAAATATGAATTCAACACCCTTTATTTATCGTAATAAAAGAGTGTGGACAATAGGATTTATATACTTATCTTGGGGATTCAGTTATTTAGTATTTTCTACTTTTTTAGTTGATTATCTTATGTTTGATTTAGGTTACTCAAAAGAACGATCAGGGCTCTATTTCTCTATTGCAGGAGCGCTCAGTATAGCAAGCGGGTTTATATGGGGGACGATATCTGATAAATTAGGGAGAATGTACGCATTATCAGCTGTATTGCTGATTCAATTTACAATGCTTATCGCGTTATCTATTTCTATATCTCCATTATTGGTTGCTATTGAAGTAGGTATATACGGGCTTACTTTATGGGCCGTCCCAACGATTATGAATGCGGCTGTAGCAGACTTTGTTTCTCCAAAAGCTGTACCTATAGCTATGGGGTTTGTCACGATCTTTTTTAGTGTCGGCCAGATCATTTCTCCTTTAGCTACGGGGGTCATTATAGAAATGACAAATAAGTATTTTGGAGCACTTATTTTATCAGCCTTTGTTAGTTTAATAGGAGGCATAGCTTGTATGAAGATGCATCAATTCCAGCGAAAAAAGGATGTCTATTCATTTAAACAAGAAAAAGCACATTTGTAATAGGAGTGAGAATAAAAAATGCAGCCACGAATCGTAGTTACAGGTACAGACAGCGGAGTAGGAAAAACAACCATTACGTTAGGTTTAATGGCATCCTATAAAAAGAAAGGTAAAAGAGTTCAAGGATATAAATGCGGCCCCGATTATATTGATCCAACGTTTCATCGCGCTATTACAAAGCGCACATCTCATCAACTAGATACATGGATGACTTCATCTGAATGGGTTAGGCAAACATTTATTGATGGAAGTAATGATGCGGACCTATCAATCATTGAAGGAATGATGGGTTATTATGATGGCCATTCAGCCTTAAGTGATGAGGGGAGCACATACGAAATAAGCAAAATCTTAGCTGCTCCTAGTTTATTAGTAATTAATATCAGCGGAGCAGCTAGAAGTGCAGCAGCGATGGTGAGAGGGTTTCAACTTCTACAGAGCGGTTCCACGATTAAAGGAGTAATTCTTAATCAGGCAGGGAGTTCAGGCCATGCGGAATTATGTAAGAGCGCAATTGAACAAATGTGCCAGATTCCTGTAGTCGGGTACCTTAAAACAGGGGATACACCTACTTTGCCAGAGCGTCAACTAGGACTGATATCCGCTCTTCAAGATGGTGAATATGATCGTTTGATTGAACAATTAAGCGTTACGGTCGAAAAGCAGTTTGATCTAGATCTGATCGATAAGATAGCGAGCGAAGCACCTGTCATTCCGCCACCCCAGGATGAAGTCAATTACAGTTCACCTGCTAAAGAAAAGGTGAAAATAGGAGTTGCCTATGATGAAGCATTTCATTTTTATTACGAAGCAAATCTCGACTTGCTAAGGCAGGCAGGAGCTGATCTATGCTACTTTTCTCCATTGAAAGGAGAAAGCATTCCAGCTGATTGTGACGGGCTTTATTTAGGCGGAGGCTTCCCAGAAGAATATGCGAGCCGACTTTCCTCTCATCCATTATTATTTAAACAGCTAAAAGAGGCGGTTATTGACCAAACGCCGATTTTTGCAGAGTGTGGGGGGTATATGCTCTTATGTGAAAGCCTTAGATTGACAAGCGGAAAAACGTACCCCATGGCAGGTATTATTCCGCATCATATTCAGATGAATGAAACCTTATCAGCTATTGGGTACAGAGAAGTTAATATTGTAGAAGATTCAATACTAGGAAAAAAAGGGACGAAGCTTAGAGGGCATGAATTTCATTATTCTTCTATTAGAAGCCATGAAGAAGTTAACCCTTGTTTTCAATATGATAGCTGGGGTAAGAACGAGTTCCAAGGATATTTAGAGGGTTCTCTTGTAGCTAGTTATATCCATCTTCATTTTGCCTCCAATCCTTTGGTAGTCAAAAATATAATTAATGCCTGCTCCGAATATAAGAAGAAAAGGTCTAACCTCATATAGAGTTAGACCTTTTTTTGTACGTAAATAAGAAAGCTGTGTTTCTAAACCCCAGTTTGAGATAGATGCTGAAGCCCATTTGACTAGAAGCTAAAATCCAGCTCGTTGTATGGGGGGCGGAATAGAGAATGATTTTTTCACATAAGTGGCTCCCTAACCCTTGCTTTCGATAATCAGGGTCAATATAAATATTATCTAAACAGGCTCGTTTTGACTTTCTCGTTGATGAGATTCGGCCAAATCCGACAGGTGTTAGGTGATCGTACATTACATATTGGTTAATCCCTTCCTGTTCTATCTGTTCTAAATTTACAGCATTTAACTGAAAATACGTGTTCACTTCCTGTGCTTTTGTATAATCCGTTATTTCACTAAGTTTCATATCTGCCGATTTGTAAGAAGTGCTCAATTCGAGTGCAGCAATATCTTCTAGGATCATGAGATAGTGAGAGGATGAAAGATAATAAGAATATAGCTGAGGTGCTTCTTGCCTTGAAGTGACGAGTGTCAAATAATGAGGGCTAAAGGGAGCTTTTTTGAAGACTTTTCTAAGCCCAAAGGGAGTAATGAAAAGCTCATGTCTTCTATCACCAACAGGATATCCGTATGTAACCTGAATAAGGTTCTCTTCCTCTTTAACAGTTGTTCCATAAGTATAACGGCATGCGATTAAGCCCCATACGAAATCGTGCAGCGCTTCTTGAGAGATGTTCAAAACATCCTTCCTCTCTTAATGTTGAATAAATTAAAATCCTTAATCCTATACCTATACCCGATAAAATATGAATCAAACATCTTTTTTAAATAAATATATGCTAGAATGACAACGGTAGAAAAATGAAACAAATATGAACAATCATCGTATAAGGTAGTGGAGGTGTAAAAAATGAATAAACCGAAAACGGATCGCTTGCTAAAAGGTATAATTGGTACAAGCTTTGCCTTAGCAAGTTTGAGTGCATGCTACAGTCCCAATACAGAAGACTTAGTAAACATCCCGCAAACATCACCTGAGGAACCCCCTCCATCTCCAGAGGAAACAGGCTGTGAAGTTTGGACTTGGGATGCAGAGGCAGAAGCTTATCAATGTGCCGAAGAAGGGTCAGAACACCATGGTCACTATTATGCAGGTGGAAGCTGGTTTCCAACGTTTGCCGCATTTATGGCCGGAAGAGCGTTAGGTAGTGCAGGAAGCTCACCAGTAACGAATCAAAGACAAGATGGCTCCACAAGCACAAATTCACAAACAAACCAGCAGTCAAATCAAAATCAACAAACGAACCAGCAAAATCAATCCCAGCAAAATAATAACCAAACAACGAACTCCCGCTCAGGAATGGGTGGAGGTGGTTTTTTTGGAGGGTAGTTACAAAGAGCGTCGTGATAGGTTTTACAATCAGATCGATCATTTTTGGGATCGATTATATGGTATGGAATATGCTTTATATGATTATATTCCACTTTCTAATAGGCAGGTAGCAGAAGTTCAGCAAGCAACTGAAGAGGCATACTCCATTTTTAAGAAAACGAATCAATTAGTAAGACTAGCGGAAGAGGAAACGCTCATACAGCTTGGCGTTCCTAAACAAACCCTCTCGCTTTTGAAAAAGGAGACTATCAGCTTTGAAACGGTTATCGGCCGTTTTGACTTTGTCGACACTAAAAACGGATTAAAGATCTTAGAGTTCAATGCGGATACACCGACCTTTATAAGAGAGGTGTTTGAAGTAAACGGCAAAGTCGCAAACAGCTTTGACTGTGCTGATCCTAATGAAGGAGAAGATGAGAAAATAGGCGAGAATGTGCGAGCAGCCGTTAATCAATTATCTGATTACTTAGGCTTGATGGAGTATCCATATGTTGTATTTACCGCTCATAAAGAGGATATAGAAGATCGTGAAACCTTAAACTATTTGATGAAGTCTGCTAAGATTCCAGGCGCTGCTTTTATCCCATTAGATGAACTTATTGTAAATACTAGTGAGAGGGAAGCTGGAGTATATGATCAAGATGGAAAGAAGATAGATATAGTCTACCGTCATACTTATCCGCTTGAAGCATTAGTGCGAGATCAGACAGATGATGGCTATCTGATTGGAGAAGCATTTTTGCAATTAGTCGAACACAAAAAGGTTGGAATCCTTAATCCGCCATCAGCTTTTTTAATGCAGACAAAAGCAATGCTTGCTGTTATATGGGGGCTGCATGAAGCGAATCATCCATACTTTTCTGATTACGACCACCAAATCATTGAAACGTATTTTTTGCCGACATACTTAGATGAGGAGCCTTTCGTAGAAACAGGAGAGAAATATGTTTCTAAGCCTGTATTCGGCAGAGAAGGAGATACGGTAAGAATAAAAGAATTTGGCCGCGTGATTGGAGAAGAGACGCACAATACATACGACGAGTTTATTAAAGTATTTCAAAAATACGTGGAACTGCCAACGGCTCTCGTTAACACAGAATTAGGTGCAAAAGAAATGCATTTGCTCATTGGCAGTTTTGTTGTTGGAGAAAAAGCGAGTGCATTTGGTTTTAGGGCAGGTGCAGCTATTACTGATAATTTGTCATATTTTTTACCTTGTGGAGTGAAAGGGGATAATTAACTAGTGGATATTTTGTATTATTTACAAACGTTTGATCATTTTCTCATTTATTTAGTAACATCGTTTGTCTTATTTCTAATAGGAACGTTTATTTTCAAATGGTTAACTCCTTATTCAGAAAGAGACTTGATACGAGCAGGTAATGTGGCTGTTTCTCTTAAGTTATTAGGGAAAATGGCAGGGCTTGTTGTTGTTTTGCAATCGGCGATCAGAAGTTCAATAAATTTAGTAGACTTAGCGATCTGGGCATTAATTGCTATTATTATTCAAGTGTTGCTTCATTTTGTATTAGAACATGCCTTTACACGAAATACCAATTTAGCAAATGAGGTAGAAAAGGGTAATGTGGCAGTCGGGTTGTTCCTTGGAGGCATTTCTGTATTAGTAGGCATTATTGTCGCTGCAACAATCAGTTATTAACTTGATAGGAGGAGCAGATATGTTACCATACCGCTCATTGACAACACCTTTTGAGCAAGAAAAGTATCTTAATCGTTTTGAATCACTCTATGATGAAATGGCGAAAGCTGGTTTTACATGGGCTACTCTATATGAGAATTACGAAGAACATCAATATATGAGTGATTCTATGCTAGAAGTTCCTCATGCGATGTATACCGAGATTAAAAATGCAACGAGGGCAGTAGATGCAATTTATATAAAAACATATAAAATGATCAAAGAGAATCCTAGTATCATGCATCGATTAGGCATTCCAATTATGCTGTGGGATCTTTTGTTGGAAGATCAGAGTAAACGCTTTTCATACTTTACGAGATATGATTTTATTGCTTCAGTACATGGATTAAAGGTAATAGAAGCAAATACTGATACACCTGTTGGACTAGTTGAAGCAGCTATTGCTCAGAACCGTCTAGCGAAAGTGCATCAAGTGGAAAATCCTAATGAAGGGATAAACCGGCTTGTAAAAGAAGCATGGGATCAGGTTATAAAAGATTACCAGATAAGAAGTGCAGATACGCTCTACTTTACAGCTGCGAATTGGCATGATGAGGATAAGCTAACAGCAAAGTATTTGATGCAACACTACCCTCAAAATGCACACTACATCCCATTAGAGGAGATAGAAGTAAGAAAAGATGGGGTATATGATCCGAGCGGCAATCAGATCCACTTTTTATACCGTCTTTATCCACTTGAATACTTTCTTCATGAGAAAAGCGGTACGGGCGAGTCGATTGGTGAGCAATTTCTTGTGAACGTATTAGAAGGCAAAGTAAAGTTGATAAATCCTCCACAAGCATTAATGATGCAGTCCAAAGCAGTCCTCTCATTGATTACTGAGAAGAAAAAAGAATGGTATACAAGAGGGGAACAAGAAATAATTGAGCGTTACTTTTTACGCACATATGACGATCAGGCCGGTCTATATTCCTACGTTAAAAAGCCCGTACTAGGACGAGAGGGCGGGGGGATTACTGTAGTAGAAAATAATCATATTCTAGATCAGGACCTTGATTACTATCAAGATCAACAAATGGTTTATCAAGAATATTACCCGATGCCAAGTCAAACGATAGACACATGGGATGGACCTTATACAGGCAGATTACTTATTGGGTCTCATACTATGAATGGTGAACCAGCAGGACTATTTTTCCGGGTGGGTGAATATATTACTGGTAATTTGTCCATGTTTGTTGGATTTACTATAATGAAATAATCAAAAGAGGCAGCAGTAGATGTGGCTGTCTCTTTAAGATGGTGATAAATATGGAAGCAGACATAACTAAGGATAAACAAATCGCACAAAAAAACAAATGGATCTTTGCATATGAAGTTCTTTTATTTACATTAGCATGTGTAACGTTTGCACTCGTCTTTATTGATGAAAATCAATATTATGTATTAGATTTAATTGTGTGGCTCATTTTTACAATCGATGTACTTATAAGATTCATTCTAAGTAAAAATAAAACCGCTCATCTTAAAAAGAACCCTCTTGATTTGATCATCATCATACCATTTGATGCGGTATTTCAGCTGGCTAGAATTGCAAGAGTCATCAGGGCACTTAGACTTTTGGTGATTATTTCTAGATATGCAAGGCCCTTAGCAGTAATATTAAATAAGCACGGGTTAGGAAAAGCTGTCACATTCATGACGTTGATGGTCTTTTTAAGCTCGATTCCTATTGTTCACCTTGAACCGAATATTGAAACATATGCTGATGCACTATGGTGGAGTATTGTGACAACCACGACTGTAGGTTATGGAGATATATCGCCATCAAGCCCTATAGGTCGATTAATTGCTGTGTTTCTGATGCTTTTTGGAATAGGATTAATCGGGATTATTACAGCTTCAATCACCAGTTATTTTTTAACAGGGACGATTAAAGAGGAATCTACCCAAGTTACGTATATGAAAGAAAAAATCAATGAATTAGATCACTTAACTGCTGCTGAAATAGACATTCTTATAAAACTTCTTGAAGAAGAAAAGCGTAATCGAGATACGTGTTGAATGTATAATAGAATAATATTATCAAGGTGTATGTATCTACACCTTGATTTTTTTTATGCCTCGAAAATTGCCCTGGAAATAAATAACGGCATCTTTTTTACTATGAAAACAGAGAATTATCTGTTTTTTTGCAATTAATTGTAAAACTGCTTGTTTATTAGCTTGTTTAATGTTAACTTAAAATAAAAAATAGTTAACATACGGGAGGGCAAAACACAATGAGTGAATGGTTAAACTATGCTAAAAGAGCGATAACTGGAGAAAAATTATCCTTAGATGAGGGGCTGTCTATCTTACAGGCAGACGATGAAGAAGTACTGCCTATCTTACAGGCGGCTTTTAAAGTCAGAAGTCATTTCTATGGAAAAAAAGTGAAATTAAATATGATCATCAATGCTAAAAGTGGACTATGTCCTGAAAATTGTGGGTACTGTTCACAATCAATTATATCAACGGCACCAGTTGAGAAGTATTCTTTCTTAGATAAGGAAACATTGTTAGCGGGTGCAAGAGAAGCAATGGAGAGAAAAGCAGGAACCTATTGTATCGTAGCAAGCGGACGAGGTCCGACTGAGCGAGAGCTCGACGGGGTCATTGAAGCAGTAGAGGAGATTACAGCTACGATGCCTTTAAAAATATGTGCGTGTTTAGGGATTTTGACAGATGAGAAAGCCAAAAGACTAAAGCAAGCTGGGGTTCATAGATATAATCATAATATTAATACTCATCGCGATCATCATGAGGCGATTACAACAAGTCATACATATGATAATAGAGTCGAAACAGTAGAAAGTGCAAAGAGTGCAGGGATGTCACCTTGTTCCGGTGTCATTATAGGAATGGGAGAAACAGATGAACAAATTGTAGAAATGGCATATGCCCTGCGTGAGATCGATGCGGATTCAATTCCAGTAAACTTTTTACATGCCGTACCAGGTACTCCTCTTGAGGGGAAAAGCCGGACAGCGCCAATGAAAGCCTTACGCGTCTTAGCATTAATGAGATTTATTAATCCATCAAAAGAAATCCGTGTCTCAGGGGGCAGGGAATTAAATCTCAGAACATTGCAGCCGCTCGCGTTGTATGCAGCGAACTCTATTTTTGTAGGAGATTATTTAACAACAGAGGGACAAAGTGTGGAGATTGATCATCATATGATTGAAGACCTAGGGTTTGAAATTGAAGAGCGCGCTATTCCAGTTACTTAAATCAACAAAATAAATTATATTCATAAAAAACGCTTTATAACCCCATACTATTTGAAAAGGAAGGGGTTGTAGGGATGTTTAGAAAGAAACGTTCATCTCGTTCAGGATACTTTATCGGATCACTTGTCGGCACAGCAGTTGGTGTTGCTGGTTATTACTTATTAGCTAGTGAAAGAGGCAGCCAAATGAGAAAAGGTCTGGTTAATAAAATGCCAGAAGCAAATTCAAAAAAAGGAGGCGCCTTATCCCACCTATTGCTTGAATTTGGCAGTGAATGGAGCGAGGATATAAAAGAAGTACTAAGTGACAGCAAAAAACCTGAACAGACGAAAAACCAAAGTGCTGGTGAACAATCAGAAATTGGTGAATTAATACAAGGTGTGTTAGAAGAGGAGTAGTCAATTCATTTTGACTGCTCTTTTTTAGGTTTTAATCCATTGTTTTGAGGAAAATGTAAAAGGTATTCGTATTATTATGTGATTGCCATCTCATATGAGGTTTTTGTGGTAAAATATTAATTTTAATGGAGAGGTTAATGTGAGATAGAGGTGACTATTTAATGGATAATTCAATGGAACGCTGGAGAATGCTGATTGCATCCTTTCAACGTCTAGAGTGGATAGATATTTCAATTGCATTTGGAATATTTCTTATCTTCTTGGTTTTTCGTAAGCTATTTACCAAATATGTGTTTAAATTTATTGTTTCTCTGACACGGAGAACCCCAACTCATGTGTTTACCGATGTGCTGCTTTCATTTGAGAAGCCCTTAAGGCTTTTTTGGATTGTATTAGGTACATACTTAGCTTTGTTGTATCTGCCTTTCAACATAACCACAACAGAGTTTGTTCAGCATATTTACAGGTCGTTTATAATTATGCTTCTTGGATGGGGCTTACATAATTATATGTCTGCTCATTCAGCTTTTTTCTTCCGTTTTGCTAAAAGAGTAGAACTTGATGAAGATAGTATGTTAGTTCCTTTCTTATCAAAGATCCTAAGGTTTTCGGTGATTGCCTTAACAATTGTGGTCATAGCTGGTGAGTGGGGGTATAGTATCAGCGGTTTCATTGCTGGTTTAGGGCTTGGTGGTCTGGCATTTGCTCTAGCAGCACAAGATACAATTGGTAACTTCTTTGGAGGAATTATTATTATAACAGAAAAACCTTTTTCAAAAGGAGACTGGATCAAAACGCCTTCAGTAGAAGGTACTGTAGAGGATATCACATTCCGCAGTACACAAATAAGAACTTTTGCCGATTCTATTGTTACGGTTCCTAACTCTACCCTTGCAAACGAACCGATTACCAACTGGTCACAGATGACAAAGCGTCAAATTACTTTTAAAGTCGGTGTAACGTATTCTACCCCTCGTCATAAGTTAGAACGCTGTGTTCATAGAATTGATACGTTGCTTAGAGAGCATGAAGAAGTCAATCAAGATTTGATTATGGTTCGTTTTAGTGATTTTAATAATTCAAGCTTGGACATTTTTGTTTACTTTTTTACGAATACGACTGCATGGACCGAATGGTATCGAATAAAAGAAGATATTAATTTTAAGATCATGAACATATTAGAAGAAGAAGGTGTAGAGATTGCATTCCCAAGCAGAAGTCTCTATGTTGAAAAAGATCATCAAGATGTCATGCAAGAAATGTTAAAAGAAGAAGAGGAAGAAGATCATACCGCTGTAAACGAGAAGAGCTCAAAATAATGAGCTCTTTTTTTTATGGCACCTTCAAAGAGTCACTTCACTGTGTTGTTCTTTTCATAAGAAAACAATAAATGATGCACACTATTAGATGACACATCAATTGCAGTTGTGAAATTGGCTAATGAGAAGGAGAAATCTGTGTGAAAAATCTAACGATAACCTTTAAAATATCAATTGTTATGGCGCTTTTATTTGTTTTATGGGGAACATTTTTCCCGACAAATCTCGGTCAAGTAATGGAGAGTGCGCAAACATTTTTTTTGACATCTTTTGGTTGGTTTTATCAGCTTGCTGCTTCATTCTTTCTATTGTTCGCTCTGTTTTTGATCTTCAGTAAATATGGAAAGATAAAATTAGGAAAGGAACATGATAAACCTGAATTTAACCGGCTTACTTGGTTTGCCATGCTTTTTAGTGCGGGGATGGGGATCGGGTTACTCTTTTATGGTGTCTCTGAACCTATTTCACATTATGCAGAACCTCCGTATGGCGGGGAAGAACTGGCTAGAACGTCTGAGGCAGCTCTCATTGCATTGCGATTTACATACTTACACTGGGGATTTCATGCATGGGCCATCTATGCGACAGTAGCATTAGCTTTAGCTTATTATAAGTTTCGCAAGCAGGTACCAGGTTTAATGAGTTCCACATTGCAACCTATTTTTGGAGACAAAGTCAGAGGACCTATTGGATATACAATTGATATTATAGCTGTATTTGCAACGTTATTTGGAGTTTGTGCTTCGTTAGGCTTAGGTGCTCAACAAATTAATGCAGGATTAAATTATTTGATTGGGATACCTATTAATTTTAACATCCAGTTATTGATTATAGGTATTATTACAGTTTTATTTATTATTTCAGCTTCAACAGGTATTAAAAAAGGAATTAAATATTTAAGTAATACGAATATGATTTTAGCGGTATTACTCTTAATCATTATGATCATTGTTGGTCCGACGTTATTTTTATTAAACCTTTTTACTCATACATTAGGGCAGTATATTCAAAACTTGCCGCAAATGGGGCTGCGTATTTCTCCATTTAATCAAGAAAGTGCTGCCTGGACTCAAGGGTGGACGATTTTTTATTGGGCATGGTGGATCTCTTGGTCTCCATTTGTTGGAATGTTTATTGCTAGAGTATCAAAAGGGAGAACAGTTAGAGAATTTGTTGTAGCTGTATTAATCGTTCCTACACTTGTTTGCGCATTCTGGTTTGCCATCTTTGGCGGAACAGGAATTTATTTTGACTTAATAGAGGGGCTAGATGTAGCTGGCCAAAGTTTAGAGACGGGGCTATTTTACGTCTATAACTTTTTACCGTTAGGCGGGGTATTATCTGTATTAACTGTATTGCTTATAAGTACATTTTTCATCACCTCTGCTGACTCTGCCACATTTGTTCTTGGAATGCAGACGACTGAAGGTGATTTAAATCCCTCCGTCTTTATTAAAATCTCTTGGGGGCTGATTTTAAGTGCGTCTGCGGTTGTATTAATGGCATCAGGAGGACTAGATGCCTTGCAAACGGCGATTATTGTCAGCGCATTTCCTTTAACCTTTATCTTACTTGCTATGAGCTACAGCATACTTAAGGTGTTTAAGCTGGAAATGAAGGCTGCACAAAAAAAATAAATTCAATACTGCACAGAACTTCTCATAGAGATGTTCTGTTTTTTTCTTTAGCCTAGAAAAGCGGCTGTGATGTTCAAATGATTCTGAATCCTTTATAATGTTTTTATTAACTATTAGAGAGAAAATGGTGTTAGCTGCAATTTAAGGAGTGGAGAAAAATGATCGAAGAGAAGACCGCACAGTTTAGGCGGACTACATTTGCTTTAGGAGTAGCTGCTTTCTTTATTTTTGCCAATTTACATTTTCCGCAGCCGATTTTACCTGTACTAGCAAGAGAATTTCAAGTTTCGGATGTAATGATTAGTTTACTTGTTTCCGTTCCGTTATTTGTTCTAGCCATAGCCTTTTTCATTTACAGCCCATTGTCTGATGCGCTGGGGCGTAAGAAAATCATGAATACAGCAATGGTTATTGCTTGTTTGTTATCGCTTGGTCTGGCAGTTGTCCCTGGGTTTGAAGGACTTTTACTAATCCGGACGCTGCAAGCCATCGCACTTGCTGGGATCCCAACTATTGCGCTAGCGTATATAAGCGAAGAATATGCAAAAAAAGCAATGACAGTAGCAATCGGCGTCTATATTAGTGCAAACAGCTTTGGAGGAATGACAGGCCGTTTTATGAGCGGGGTATTAACAGATCTTTCAAGCTGGCGAATAGCTTTTTTAGTTATGGGATTAATCAGTGTCTTGTCTGTGATATTAGTATTGCTGTTTCTCCCAAATTCAAAGCAATTTACACCGCAGCCTTTTCACTTTAAAGAAGTGATTGCTAATTACCGGCATCATTTAAGTGACCGGCAGCTGCAGCCAGCGTATATTGTTGGAGGACTACACTTTCTAATTTTTATAGGGTTTTACAGTTATGTTGCGTTCTTACTGTTAGCAGAGCCATTTTCTTTATCAACTACAGTTGTAGGGTTTGTTTTTATCACATATATGGCAGGTACTTTTTCTTCAACGCTTGCCGGAAAGCTTGCTAAAAAATACTCACAGGCTTATTGTCTTAAAATCGGTATCCTGATTATGGCTGTAGGTATTACTCTTACACTGATTATGAATTTGTTATTGATTGTGCTGGGATTGCTCTTGCTTAGCTTTGGATTCTTTTTTGCTCATTCATGCTCTAGTGCATGGGTATCTAAGTATGCAACAACAGCAAAAGCAAGTGCTTCAGGATTGTACCTAACTGCTTATTACATTGGGGGCGGACTTGGCGGTATTTATTTAGGGTGGTTTTGGGTGCACGCTGGGTGGATAGGAGTGGTGGCTGGGTCAATGATGATTCTGGTGGTGACCACATACACATCTATTCAAATGAAACATTTAGAGGAAACAGACCATCTTAAATCGACTTCTTATACGGTAAATTAAAAAGGAATATTTCGTATATCGACAAATTACGTTATCTTTGACAATTTTTGTGCTGATTATGTCTTAATTATTGGAATGGTTTTCATAGGAATCACAAAAAATCACACGAATATTTAATTTTAACAAGATAAACGTTTTAAAAAGCGGGTGAGCAGGGTAATTCTATATATAGATAATATTTCCGTTTAAAACGTTTTAAAAGGTTAAAGGCAGGTGTGTGAGGATGAAATATATAAAATATTTTATTGTGATGAATATGGCTATCTTCCTATTTGGCTGTGGACAAGGGAATTCAATAGTAATGGATATCGAGGAGTTAGACAAACCAGGATCAGTCGTTTCAGCTGCGACCCCTTCATTTCTTTCATTTGCTTGGATTGAAAAAGGATTTAACGGTATCTTTTTTCCGACTGATCAAGCTTTAGGAGAATCGCAGACAGATGTGTTAGAAAGTCTTGGAGAACCTAGTGAAAAAGGGTTATATGAAGGTGGAAATTATTATACTTATGACCGTACAACCTATATTTTTTCAAGTGAGAACTACTTATTAGAAGCCATCATGATGGACATATCTGACTACCGGGTTTCGGTAGAGGAAATGAAGCGAGCTTTAGGAACACCTGACCGCAGCGAATTAGATGAATTGGATGGTTATTGGACCTATTCTTATGAATTAGATGATTATACGTTGTTTTTTGAAACCTCTGAGGAAGGAAGCCCGCTTGAATTTGTATGGTTAGTTGAATCAGAAAAACAATAAATAACAAGCAGGAGCGAGAGTACTAACGAAAACGTTGGTACTCTTTTTGTGTTGTTCTGCTACAGTGAATACCTGCTCGTATATTTTTTTCAAATGAAAGAAGTTAGCCAAATAAAGATAAAGTGTTTTCGTTAAGGCGGCGTAATAGTGTTATTACTTCTGGGTATGTCACTTATCATTTCTTCAAAAGTATAATTTTTCAAAAAAATAAGAAAAAACTATTGTAATTATTTAAATACTGTTATATTATAAAACACGTAGAAACAAACTGTAATAATACAGAGAGAAAAAAGGGGTCGAACTAGGAGAGGGTGAATGTACGAAAAGTGACAATCAATGACATCTAGAGCATCTTAACTTCGTAAGAATCCTGCAAGAAGTGCATCACTGTTAGTCCATTGAAAAGACATTGATTCAGCTTATGATTTCTGTTATTGAACAGTATGAGGATCTGAAGTGTGTGACGCTTAGAGACAAAATCAGGATCATGGGCAGTATCAACACTTTAAAAAAAGGGAGAGATTATCATGACAAAAGAAAATCTAAAATTAGCAGCTGAACAATTACAAGCACAGTGGGAAAATGATGAGAGATGGCAAGGGATTGAACGTACATATTCTGCTGAAGAAGTAGTCAAATTAAGAGGATCAGTTCAAATTGAACATACATTAGCTAAGCGCGGAGCTGAAAAGCTTTGGAACTATCTTCATAATGAAGATTATATCAATGCACTAGGCGCTTTAACTGGTAACCAAGCTGTTCAACAAGTGAAAGCTGGTTTAAAAGCTATTTATCTTAGTGGATGGCAAGTAGCTGCAGATGCTAACTTATCTGGTCAAATGTATCCAGATCAAAGTTTATATCCTGCAAACAGTGTTCCAAGTGTTGTTAAGCGTATTAACCAAGCACTACAGCGTGCAGATCAAATTCAACATATGGAAGGTGAAGGAGATATTGATTATTTCCAACCGATCGTGGCTGATGCGGAAGCTGGATTTGGCGGTCAGTTAAACGTATTTGAATTAATGAAAGGCATGATTGAAGCTGGTGCCTCAGGTGTTCACTTAGAAGACCAACTTGCTTCTGAGAAGAAATGCGGACATTTAGGCGGTAAAGTATTAATTCCTACACAAACTGCAGTACGCAACCTTACAGCTGCTCGTCTAGCTGCAGATGTAAGCGGTGTACCAACACTCCTAATTGCTAGAACAGATGCAGATGCTGCTGATCTTATTACGAGTGATATTGACCCGGCAGATCATCCATTTATTACAGGAGAACGTACGCCTGAAGGATTCTACCGTACGAAACCAGGCCTTGACCAAGCTATCGCGCGTGGTTTAGCGTATGCACCATATGCTGATCTTATCTGGTGCGAAACTTCAAAACCATCGCTTGAAGAAGCTCAAGCATTTGCTGATGCTATCCATGCTAAATTCCCAGGAAAAATGCTTGCTTACAACTGCTCGCCTTCATTTAACTGGGAAGCTAATCTTGATAAAGAAACAATTGAAACGTATCAAGTGGAGCTTGGGAAAATGGGTTACAAATTCCAATTCGTTACGCTTGCAGGATTCCATGCTCTAAACCACAGCATGTTTGAATTAGCACATGGCTATAAAACTCGTGGAATGGGTGCATATTCAGAGTTACAACAAGCTGAATTTGCAAGTGAGTCAAAAGGCTACACGGCAACTCGCCACCAACGTGAAGTAGGTACAGGATACTTTGATGAAATTTCACAAGCAGTTTCTGGTGGTACATCTTCAACCACAGCATTAAAAGGTTCTACTGAAGAATCACAATTCCAAAAGCAATAATAAATGATAAAATAACCGGCCATCATTAGATGAGCCGGTTATTTTATCATTTACCGCAATTGATAATGAGCTAACTTACTTGAGATCAATTCTTGTGAAGATTGAGCCTCCATGAATAATTCAAATAAGCTTTTGTAATTCATATGATTCGTTTTATTATAGCGGACAGTTTTGCCCATAGGAATATGCTGTGCTATATCTTCAAGTTTAGATTCTTCTCCAATTGCCATTAAACTGAACCAAGCAGCTCCCCAAGCTGCACTTTGATGAGATAAAGGTAATTCAAGATCTCTGCCAAAAATATCTGCAACAAGCTGCAGCCAAAAAGGTGATCTTGCAAAACCTCCATTTACAAATATCCTCTTATTTTCTCCTGTTTTCTCTTCAAGAATAAGGCTGATCTGATAAAGGTTAAATACAATTCCTTCCAAAGTGGACCGCAGTAAGTCTCCTGTTGTATGGGTACTGCTGATGCCTATCCAGCTTCCTCTAGCTTCTGCATGCCATAATGGTGCACGTTCCCCATTTAAATATGGTAGAAATAGAAGGCCTTTTGAACCAACAGGAGAACAACTGGCCAAATGAAATGCACGGTCAAATGAGTGAGATTCACTCATTTGGGGGGGAGTCACCGTTTCAACAGCCCATTTCCATACATTCCCTCCATTGTTCGAAGGGCCTCCTAAAATCCAATGCGTATTTGTAATGCTGTAACTAAATAGGTGGGTAACCGTATCAGCAGGTGCTGAACTAATCTTTCGGATGGCCCCGCTTGTTCCGATGGTAAGAGCTAAATCCCCTTTATTTATCGCTCCTACCCCGATGTTAGCTAAAGGCCCATCACTAGATCCAAGGGCAATAGGTGTATCTTTTTTCAGGCCTGTTTCGAGGACGATTCGGTCATTTAGTCCTTTTAATATATAGGTAGGGGGTACAGGGGTGAATAGATTCTCTTTTTGAATCCCTGCACGTTTTAAAGCGCTCTCATCCCACTTCAAGGTATGGACATTAAATAACCCTGTAGCTGATGCTATGCCGTAATCAACAACGGATTCATTAAACCATCTAGCGGTAATGAACTCTTTTATTGATAGAAATCTACTTGCATGAACATACGGTTTGTACTTCTGTTCTTTCATCCACATCAGCTTGAATAGTGGTGACATGGGATGAATCGGCGTACCGTTTTGATGCAATCCAATTCCATTTTTATCCCTGTATTCATTTGTAGTGTATTGAATAACCTGACTAACACTTCTTCTATCTGCCCATGTAAGCATAGGAGATAAAGGTTCATTATTAGAATCAACACAAATTAAAGAGTGCATAGCTGCTGATAACCCGACACTAAGGAGTTGGTCTGCATGCATATTACTTCGTTTTATCACATTAGAAATAGATTTTATGACAGCCTTTTCAATAAGTATTGGATCTTGTTCAGATCGGTCTGGCTTTGGGGAATGGGTTGGATATAGAACCTCATCCTCGCATACAACATATCCTTTTCGTGTAAATAATACAGCTTTACACGAAGTCGTACCGATATCGATCCCCATTACATAGGTAATTTCACTCATATTTTGACACTCCATTTAATTAAATTCGTTTATTTGAAATCGCCTTTCTCATTCGTTGCAGTGAATCTTTCATTTGTTCCTTTCTCTGAATGCTGACATTTACATAAAGAGCGTCAATAATACTCAGCTGAGCCAGTCGTGAGGCAAGAGCTTCTGAACGGTATTCTGTTTCTTTTGAAACAGTGTAGAGCGGAATATCTACTTGCCGGCTTAAAGGTGACTTAGCTAATGTAGTAATGCAAATGGTAGTCGCACCATGCTCTTCGGCTACATCAAGTACTTGTAAAATATCTCGATTCGTACCTGAATGAGAAATTAAAACAACGACATCTTCTTTTGTAAGCTGAGAAGCAGACATCACTTGAAAGTGAGAATCTTGATAGGCAGCTGTAGGTATACCAGTCCGTAAGAATTTATGATGGGCATCAAGGGCGATAATTCCTGAACCGCCATTCCCGTAAAATTCAACACGTCTAGCGTTCACAATGGCATGGACTGCTTTTTTATAGTGATCAGACTCAATGACATGCAATGTGTCCTCTAATGTGCGTATGTTAGATTTAAACACTTTTTCAGTAATGGCTTTTTCATCATCTTCTTCTTGAATCGTCTCATGAATGTCTTGAATAGGTGTAACCACTTCACTAGCTAAAGCAATTTTCATCGCTTGAAACCCTGAGAACCCTAATCTCTTACAAAATCTGAAAACCGTCGCTTCTGCTATTCCTAAATCTTCAGCCACTTGATTGATTGTGGCATGAATCATCTCTTGTGAATTTTCAAGAATATAGTCAGCCACCATTTTTTCTTTTTCACTAAAGGAAGAATAGGTGGCACGTATTTTAGTCAGGCATGGAATATGTTCATTAGTCATGAAAAACGCCCCTCTATAATCGATTGATATGTTCTATTATATAAAAAAACGGAATAAAAAAATATTTTTTCATATTTTTTATTGTAAAAGAAAAATTTTATTCTATAATGAGAAGCAAGGGAATAATATTTCTACCGAAAAAATTTTTAAGAAAAATATTTTCAGTGAGTACATGTAACGGGAGTTGAGGAAATGCAAATTGGTATGGTAGGACTAGGCAAGATGGGTTACAACCTCGTTTTGAATTTACTCGATCATAAGCATGACGTTGTCGCTTATGATGTGAATCAAACACAAGTAAAAGAGATTGAAAAAGAAGGGGCTTCTTCTGCTTACTCATTAGAAGAGTTAGTAACAAAGTTAGAAAAGCCTAGAGTTGTTTGGCTGATGGTGCCTGCAGGGGAGATTACCGAACAGGTATTGTCCAGCTTGAAAAACCTTTTAGACAAAGAAGACATCGTAATTGATGGGGGAAATTCAAACTATAAAGACACTCTAGAGCGAGCAGAGTCTTTATCTGATAAAGGAATTTCTTTCGTCGATGTAGGTACTAGCGGCGGAGTAGAGGGTGCACGTAACGGTGTATGTATGATGGCTGGTGGAGATGAACGTGTCCTTAACTATTTAGAACCAGTTTTTAAAGATATCTCTGTGAAGGATGGTTACTTAGCTAGCGGGAAGCCAGGAAGCGGACATTTCCTTAAAATGATTCATAATGGGATTGAATATGGGATGATGCAAGCTATTGCAGAAGGCTTTGATATTTTAGAGAAAAGCCCGTTTGATTACAATTATGAGGAAGTAGCAAAGGTATGGAATAATGGTTCGGTTATCCGTTCATGGCTCATGGAGCTTACGGAGAACGCTTTCAAAAAAGATCCTAAGCTTTCTGAAATTCGTGGAGTGATGAATTCCTCAGGAGAAGGAAAGTGGACTGTTGAAACGGCACTTGATCTTCAAACAGCAGCTCCAGTGATTGCCATGTCATTAATGATGCGATATCGTTCCCAGGAAACAGATACATTTAATGGTAAAGTGGTTGCTGCGCTAAGAAATGAATTTGGCGGCCATGAAGTAGTCAAAGTAAATAAGTAAAGAGCAATAAGACATTATGGAGGGGCCGCCCTCTTTAATGATTGTTCATTTAAATTAAGAGTCCATTAAAGGGCGAGGGGAGAAATTATTATGAAGAAACTTATGTCATCATTTCTAATCGGATCAATGGCTGTTTTGTTAGCAGCATGCGGGGGAAGTGATTCTACTCAAGGAAATGGAAGCGCTTCAAATGAAGGGGGAGAAGCAACTGAACAAGTAGATTCTAAAACGATTCGTGCAGGAATCGGACTAAATAGTGAGCATCCTCAATATAAGGGGTTAGAAAAATTTAAAGAGTTAGTCGAGGAAAGAACAGAAGGAGCAATTGTAGTTGAAACGTACCATAGTGGGCAGCTAGGTGATGATCGCTCAATGATGGAAGCGCTGCAGTTAGGTACACAAGAAGTTACTGTTCCATCTACAGCGCCAATCGCTAATTTCGTATCTGAGTTCTCGGTATTTGATTTCCCATTCTTATTCCCAAGCAGTGAAGTAGCTGATCAAGTACTTGATGGAGAAGTGGGGCAAGGCTTTTTAGATAAATTAGAAGATCAAAGTTTAGTAGGGCTTGCTTACTGGGAAAATGGATTCCGAAATCTTACAAACAGTAAACAAGCGGTTGCAACAGCAGAAGATTTTAAAGGCTTAACCATTCGTACAATGGAAAATGATCTTCATTTAGAAGCATTCAGAGCACTAGGAGCGAATCCTACACCTATGGCATTTACCGAGTTATTTACAGCAATGCAGCAAGGGACTGTTGACGGGCAAGAAAATCCATATGCAACGATTTATTTAGAAGGCTATTACGAAGTTCAAAAGCATGTCTCCAATACCAACCATATTTATAGTCCATTTGTTTTTATGATGAGCAAAACATTCTTTGATTCTTTAACAGAAGAAGAGCAGGAAATCGTGAGCGAAGCCGCACTTGAAGCAGGTGCTTACCAGCGTGAATTAAATCGCGAAGCAAATGAAACATATTTAGCAAATCTTCAAGAGGAAGGTATGACTTATACTGAAATCAGTGAAGAAGAGCGTCAAAAAATGATCGAAGCGGTTCAGCCTATTATTGATAAATATGCTGAGAATATTGGTACTGATGTAGTAGAAGAAGTGTATTCAGCCATTGAAGCTGCACAGTAATCAGAAAGCGGAGGGCTTGACCTATCAGGTTCAAGCCTTTTTTTCAAAAAAATCAAAAAAAGAAGTCCAAAAGTGAATATGGCTATAGACATAATTAGTTTTGTGCTTCTTAATTAATAAGAGAGAAATAGATAGATAAGGGGAGATATTTGGTGAAATTGCTCAGATGGATCGATGAACATTTTGAGGAAGTGTTCTTAATAGGGTTTTCTGTCGTCATGGTTGTAGTGATTGCAGCCCAAGTATTTATGCGGCATGTAATGGAATCTTCTTTGTCTTGGTCAGAAGAGCTTGCGAGATATTGTTTTATCTGGTTAGTTTACTTAGGGATTAGTTATGGAGTAAAAAAGCAACGGCACATTAAAGTCGATGTAGCACTTCTTCTCTTAAAAGGGAAAGCGAAAGTATTGCTCGCTATGTTTGCTAATCTATTATTTCTGGCGTTTGCTGTGTTTGTTATTATTTACGGCTATGATATTGCTGAAAGGCTTCTTGCTTTTGGTCAAACGTCTCCAGCCTTACATATTCCAATGGGTCTAGTCTATATGGCGACACCAGTTGGAATGGCGTTAACCTCTATTCGGTTAATTCAACAATTAATTATACAAGGGAAATCCTTAGTAGGTGAAGGCTCTTTCGAGGTGAAAACGGAGCAGGAATTAATTGTTGAGCAGCGTCTGAATGAGGAAGATCATACTCCTCTTGACCGAAAGGAGGATAAGTAAATGACTGCTATTGTCTTATTTGCTAGTTTTGCACTCTTTTTATTTTTAAGTGTTCCAATCGGGATAGCTCTTGGACTGGCAACGCTGGTCACTATTTTATATTCTGGGTCGATTCCTGTTGAGTTTCTTGTTCAAGGATTAGTTACATCGGTTGACTCTTTTCCTTTAATGGCGGTGCCTTTCTTTATTTTGGCGGGTGAAATTATGGGTAAAGGCGGTATTTCTAACCGGTTGTTTTTATTTGCCAATTCAATCGTAGGGAATAAAACGGGTGGATTCGCGATTGCTACAATCATTACGTGTATGTTCTTTGCAGCAATTTCTGGCTCAGGCCCGGCAACTGTTGCAGCAATTGGCGGGATCATGATACCTGCAATGGTCCGTCAAGGTTATGATAAAAAATTTGCAACTGCTCTTGTTGCTGCTGCAGGTTCATTAGGTGTTATTATTCCACCTAGTATACCAATGGTTATTTACGGGGTGGTCGGCAGTGCCTCCATTGGCGATATGTTTATTGCCGGGATTATTCCAGGTGTACTAGTAGGGTTAGGGCTCATGATTTATGCCTATTTTCATTCTAAGAAAAAAGGCTATACAGGGACTGCTGAGAAAACATCAGTGAAAAATATTCTGCGGTCTGCATGGGAAGCAAAATGGGCACTTCTCATTCCAGTTATTATACTTGGAGGAATATATGGGGGGATTTTCACCCCGACTGAAGCTGCAGTTATTGCAGTAGTTTACGGCCTTATTGCAGGTTTGTTGTTATACCGTGAATTAAAGATAAAAGACCTGCCGCGCGTCTTTGCTGATGCGGCATTGACGACTGCCACGGTATTAATTATCGTTGGTTCAGCAACGGCTTTTGGAAGACTATTAACAATTGAGCAAATCCCAAATCAAGTAGCGGAAGCAATGCTTGCGATCTCAGAAAATCCAATTGTCCTTATCTTGCTTATAACGATACTGCTGTTAATTGTCGGCTGTTTTATGGATACACTTGCAGCAATTATTATTCTGACACCGATTTTATTACCGATTGCCGTTAATTTAGGATACGATCCGATACATTTTGGTATTATCATGGTTGTCAATTTAGCTATTGGCTTCATTACCCCGCCGCTTGGAGTAAATCTCTTCGTTGGTTCAGGAATCTCGGGACTATCCATTGAGACGCTCTCAAAGGCGATTATTCCATTTTTTGTAGCGATGCTTGCTACGTTGCTACTAATTGTCTTCATACCTGAGCTTTCATTATGGCTCCTGCAATTTAAACAATAAAATCGTAAAAGAGGTTAGAATGCTAGCCTCTTTTACGTGTTTCTTTTAGTGGTTTTATTGAAGTAGAATTTATTTGAATCAGAGAATACGAATAAAAATAAAAAAGAAGGCGTTATAATGACCATATTCATTCATGTCATGTTACCTGTATTACTTGTCTTTGTACTTGGTTTCTTGATACAAAAGTGGAAGCAGGTAGATATCAAACCGATTTCTACTGTTGCTATTTATGTTATGACCCCTTGTCTTGTATTTCGCACCTTTTATACATCAGAGCTGAATTTACAGTATGTCTATATGGTTACGTTTGCTATGGCATTGTTATTTGGTTTAATTTTCATTAACAAGCTATATGCAAAGATTAGAAGACTATCAACTTCTGAAGAGAGCGGGATGATCCTAGCCACTGCCTTTATGAATTCAGGAAATTACGGCGCGCCTATTATCCTTTTTGCATACGGTGAAGCGGGATTTGCTTATTCTGTATCATTTATGGTTCTACA
The DNA here is from genome assembly GCF_000005825.2 of Alkalihalophilus pseudofirmus OF4. Lineage (GTDB taxonomy): Bacteria > Bacillota > Bacilli > Bacillales > Bacillaceae_D > Alkalihalophilus > Alkalihalophilus pseudofirmus. The sequence goes on along the minus strand of NC_013791.2, from coordinate 2,500,844 downwards.
AGCAATTATAATGAACTTTTTTGGGGTGTATTACGCAGCGAAAGGTAAAGACGGCATAAAGATTGCTAAGAAGGCTGTACTTGCTATGCCGGCAACGTATGCTGTAATTGTTGCGCTGCTATTTAATGTGTTAGCACTAGAGATGCCAAATCCATTAATATTGACGATCGATATGATAGCTGAGGCAACTGTACCAACTGTGATGCTTATATTAGGAATGCAGCTAGCACTTATTAAGTGGGGAGATTTTGATTGGCCTAATCTTTCTTTTGGATTTTTGACAAGATTGTTTATTTCGCCTGCTTTAGCTTTTCTAATTTTACTATTTCTTCCTGTTGACCCGCTCCTGAGTAAAGTATTAATTGTATCTGCCGCTATGCCGTCAGCTGCAACGATTGTTATGTATGCGGTCCAATTCCAAGCAGAACCTAGACTTGTTTCAAGTATTACTCTTATGACGACAATAGGCAGTGTACTGACCATTACTGGGTTGCTTATTTGGTTAGGGTAAAATGGATTTTCTTTAACTTTATCAGCAACATCATTGCAATTTTGGACAGGTTTCTTTATCATAATGAAGAAGTGTTTTATAAAGATGTAGGAGGTTTTTTACGTGAAAATGATGGATGCTAATGAAATTATTCAATTTATTTCAAACAGTCAAAAGAAGACACCGGTAAAAGTACATATTAAAGGTGAAATTGAAGGAATCGATTTTGGTGCAAATACAAAATCATTCGTTACAGGAAATACAGGCGTATTATTTGGTGAGTGGGAAGAAATTGAACCGGCTTTAAAAGAAAATGAAGCAAAAATTGAAGATTTTGTTGTAGAAAATGACCGCCGCAATTCAGCTATTCCACTTCTTGATATGAAAAACATCAAAGCACGCATTGAGCCAGGTGCTATCATTCGTGATCAAGTTGAGATCGGTGATAATGCTGTTATCATGATGGGGGCAAGCATTAACATTGGTTCAGTTGTTGGTGAAGGTACAATGATCGATATGAACGCTGTACTTGGTGGACGAGCTACAGTAGGGAAGAACTGTCACGTTGGTGCAGGTTCTGTCTTAGCTGGAGTTATTGAGCCGCCTTCTGCAAAGCCTGTTGTTGTAGAAGACGATGTAGTGATTGGTGCTAACTGTGTTATCCTTGAAGGGGTTACAGTAGGTAAGGGAGCTGTAGTAGCAGCTGGAGCTATTGTAACAGAGGATGTTCCTCCAAACACGGTAGTAGCAGGTACACCAGCTCGCGTAATTAAAGAGATTGATGAAAAAACAAAAGGTAAAACGGAGATCAAGCAAGAACTTCGCCGCCTTAACGACTAATAATTAAGAAAGAAAGCAGCTTTGCTCTATTTTTTAGAGCAAAGCTCTTTTTCCATTTCCATACATTCACTATCCTCCAAATGGAGATAAGTCGATGAAATAAGATGATATAATTAGAAGAGATAGTTATTAAAAGAAAGGGGATGGGCCTTTTGAATGCTTCAGACCTTATTAAAATAAGAAGAGATTTACATCAAATTCCTGAGATTGGATTTAATGAATTTAAGACGCAAGCATACTTACTTAATAAAATTAATGAGCTGCCTCAAAACTTCTTAGAGATCAAAACGTGGAGAACGGGTATTTTAGTTAAGGTGAATGGTAGTCACTCTGAAAAAACCATTGCGTATCGTGCTGATATTGACGGACTTCCAATTAAAGAGAGAACAAATTGTATAGGTTATCAATCTACTCATGATGGATTTATGCATGCCTGCGGACATGATTTTCATATGACCATCGCGTTAGGGGTACTTGGCTACTATAGTAACAATCAGCCTGCCCATAACCTCCTCTTTATTTTTCAACCGGCTGAAGAAGGTCCAGGGGGAGCGGAACCTATGCTCAGCTCTCAAGAACTTCGTGAGTGGTGGCCTGATGAGATCATGGCCTTACATATTGCACCTGAATACCCGGTAGGAACGATTTCCACGAGAGTCGGTATGCTTTTTGCCAATACTTCTGAGCTATTTATTACTTTGAGGGGGAAGGGAGGGCACGCAGCCTATCCCCACACGGCAAATGACATGGTTGTGGCAGCAAGTCATTTAGTTACTCAGTTACAGAGTGTTGTCTCACGAAATATTGACCCGCTTGATGCAGGTGTAGTGACAATCGGTGTCATTAAAGGTGGTACAAAGCAAAATATTATTGCAGAAGAGGCGACTATTGAAGGGACCATACGTACAAAGTCCATGGAGACAATGCAGATTATTAAACAGAGAATTGAGCAATTGGTACAAGGAGTAGAAGTGGGTTTTACATGTAAAGCTTCCATTGACTATGGCGCAAATTATTGCCAAGTATATAATGAACAAGAAAGAACAGAAGAATTTATAGAGTTTACAAAAAATCGTCCAGAAGCAGTATTTATTGAGAGTCCTGAAGCTATGACAGGTGAAGATTTCGGTTATTTTCTAGAAGAAATTCCTGGATTTATGTTTTGGTTAGGGGTAAATAATCAATATGGCCTCCATGATGCTAGATTAGAACCAGATGAAGAAGCGATCGAATTTGCTGTCCATCATTTAATTAGTTTTATCAATACAAAATAAGTTCACGGTTTAAATGAGTAAGATATACATACTTTGGTGAATGTTGGTTACTCTATAGATGTAACAATTTATATTCATACGGAGGTGTATCTGATGCCGAAAATTGGTGTCGAACAATCGCTTACAGATGTACAACAAGAACTTCAATCTAAGGGGTATGAGATCGTTCAATTAAGAAATGAACAAGATTCACAAGGCTGTGACTGCTGCGTCATTACAGGCCAAGATCAAAATGTAATGGGTATGCAAAATGCGGCTTTTGATGGGTCTGTTATTAACGCTGATGGAATGACGGCTCAAGATGTTTGTCAGCAAGTAGAAGCTAAACTAGGACGTCAGCAGCAATAAAGGAAAAGGACTTCGATTGGTCAATCGAAGTCCTTTTTTCCACGAAAGCCTAGAAAAAAATGCAGGCAGTCATATAGCTGCCTGCATATAATGCAGTATTACAGATCCAAGTTAACAAGTAACGCTATCAATAACTGAACTAAAAGTTGAATATTTGCTGTAACTTGTGCATCTGTAGTTATAACCTCAACATTATGGCTATTCTCAATCACTGTTTTTTGATAAGAGAGTTGTTTGAGTTTAGCCGTTTGTAATAAATCTTGTGTAACCAGCTCTGCAGTTTCACCATTATCAAATGCAAGGCGGACTACGATCGCAATTGCTGCTTGTAAGGATGCTTGAAGTGATAATGCTGCTTTCACATCAGTAGAGATGACATTAACATCGGTAGAATCCTTAATGATGATATGTTCCTCTGATAATTGTAAAGTCTTATTTGCTTGAGCAGCACCTTGTTCTACATTTTCTTGGTTATCGATGTCATTTGCATCACAAATTCGGTGGTTCGAAGCTGCATCTAGAGCAGACCACCTTCTGTTATTTGTTTGGGCTGCTGCTTCTCCGTTGTAAACATACATTCTTTTCATGGTTTTTCCTCCTTTCGAGTTATAGTTCAGCATATGTAAGAAAAGGAAGATGGTCTGGACAGATTAACAGAGGAAAAAGCACAAAAATAAAAACCACTCTCACATAGAGAATGGTTTGTCCGTAGGTTGTTCTAGAACTTATTTCTTTTTATCTAGAAATTGCTCTACTTCTGCTTGAATATTTTCTACAATGGCACGGATCTCACGCTTTTGTTCAGAACTGATATTGTCTAAGTTGAGGTCAGCCTGATGCTTTTTTAATACATTTTTAACCATGAGGTTAATTAGATCACGTTGATGTTTCCCCATTTTTACCCTCCTTACATAATAGGAATACTATAAACGTATGAAACTTTCACCAAAGGGTGTTAGGTATTAAATCTAATTTCGTCATAAAGAAAAAAGGAAGGCTGTGTGAGCCTTCCTTTGATGTGGAGAACAAGTTATTTTTTTTCAATATAAACTTGATGAGGATAAGGTATTTCTATATTATTTGCATCCAATGCTTCTTTTAGTTCCTTACGCAGTTTTCGTTCAACAGCCCATTGCATCATATTTTCTGTTTTGGCAATCACTCGAATGACTACATCAGAGTCCCCAAGTCCTTGGACGCCGATCACGTTAGGACCTTCTTTAATTGTTTCATCCTCTAAAGCAATCTTGTCACATACCGATTGCATAATAGCAATTGCTTCATCAATATTATCATCATAAGAAATACTCATATCAATTAACGCACGCATGTTACCGCGGGAGTGATTGCTGACACTTGAGATCTCTCTATTTGGTACAAAGTGGAGCGTTCCATCAAATCCGCGAATTTGAGTCGTGCGAAGGCCTACTTCTTCTACCACTCCATCAATACCAGCGGCAGTTACGTAATCATCTACGTCAATCTGTTTTTCTAGAAGTAAAAAGAAACCTGTTACTACATCACTTACAAGACCTTGAGCTCCAAAACCAATCGCAAGACCTACAACCCCGGCACCCGCTATTAAACCTCCGATGGGCAGTTCAAAAATTCCTGCTATGATCGTTACGAAGACAAAAATTAATATGTAGGAAAAAATATTTAGAGTTAATTTCTCGAGGGTTTTCATTCTTCCATGAGTCATGTTTTTTTGAGCCTGCATTCTTTCAAAACCTGAACTAATAATTCTCCTACCTATTGCACGAACAATTAAAAATGCAATAATGGCAATAAAAAGCTGTCCGATTACTAATAAAACAGCTGTTAAAAATGCTCCTTCTGTTAAATAACTGGTCCATTGATCCAATTTACCCACTCCTGACATTCTGTTCTCTAATTTAGTAATAACCTATTGCGACTAAATAAAAACGCCTATTTAACCGAATACGTTAAAAATCGTAGCATAAGTCCAATTAAACTACAAATTAGAAACCACTCTCTTTTGTAAGGAATGATTGAGAAATATTCATAAAGCAGGTGTAGGTAAGAGCGTGAATGATTCGTTTACTTACGGGTGAAAATAGTAAAGAGTCAGCGTTTAAGGGTTATGGTTATAATAGTTTATTCAACTATTGTTTAGTGTTTTTGTTGTCATAAAAATGAATAAAAAGTTCAACTATTTTTAGGAGGTACTACATATGTCAGATAAGCGTATGGTTGCAAAACAAGCCCCGCGATTTGAAATGGATGCTGTGATGCCTAACAAAGAATTTTCTAAAGTAAGCCTTGAAGATAATATGAAAGATGATAAGTGGACCGTGCTTTTCTTTTACCCAATGGACTTTACGCATGTTTGTCCGACAGAAATTATATCTTTAAGTGATCGATACGAGAAATTTGATGACTTAGATGCTGAAATAATTGGTGTATCAACTGATACCATTCATACTCATAAAGCATGGATCAACACCTCGCGTGATGATAATGGGCTTGGCGAGTTGAAATATCCATTAGCAGCAGATACAAATCATATAGTATCGCGTGAATATGGTGTCCTGATTGAAGAAGAAGGGATTGCTCTTCGGGGTCTATTCATCATAAGTCCAGAGGGAGAGTTAATGTATTCAGTTGTAAATCATAACAATGTCGGCCGAGATGTAGATGAAACCCTACGTGTCCTGCAAGCACTGCAAACAGGGGAACTCTGTCCAGCAAATTGGAAGCCTGGTCAGAAAACACTTTCATTATAAGATTTAAACCATAATGATGATTTAGCTTTCATGTTAGACTCTTTTCGCTTATTCCACAAATAGATCGTGTGTCAGAGATAAAAGAATAGTCATGCTAAAGACCTCTCTTCAAAGAGGTCTTTTTATTTTGTCTAGAAAATATGATGAGATAGGTCCTATTGGAGGTGATGTATGAAGAGGCAATTTGCTGTCATTGGTTTGGGGCGTTTTGGAGGTAGCGTTTGTTGTGCTCTTATTGAACAAGGAGTAGAAGTGTTAGCGATTGATCAGTGTGAAGCAAAAGTCAATCAGTATCGTGATGTAGTGACCCATGCGGTAGTGGCTGATTCGACTGATGAACAAGCATTAAGGCATCTCGGAATACGTAATTTTGAACATGTCATTGTTGCGATTGGTGATAATATTCAAGCTAGTATTTTAACAACACTGATTCTCGATGAACTAGGGGTAGAGCATATCACAGTTAAAGCACAAAATGATTATCATGAAAAAGTGCTCGTAAAAATAGGAGCAGAGAGGATTGTTCACCCGGAAAGAGATATGGGTGCTAGAATCGCTCATCATTTGATGTCTAAAAACGTACTTGATTATCTAGAAGTCTCTGATAAGTATAGTATTATAGAGATGTTTGCTGGAAGTAAAATGCATGCAAAAACACTTGTCGAGTTAAATGTGCGGGCTTCGTTCGGCTGTAATGTAATGGCTATAAAGCGTGGAGCAGAAATGATTGTTTCACCTAAAGCAGACCAATTGATACAGCAAGATGACCTTCTTATTGTGCTTGGAGCAGATGAAGATATTAAGAGGTTTGAACAGATGTTTGATGATACCAAATAAAAGCGGATATCATTTGATATCCGCTCGTACTTTCTTACACTTCCATAATAATTGGTAAGATCATTGGTTTACGTTTTGTTCTCTCATATAAAAACGGTCCTAAAAGATCTGTCATTTCATTTTTAATTTCGGACCATTGCGATGTTTTTCTTGCCATGACCTCATCAAGGTGCTTGCTTAGCAGCTTTTGAGCTTCATGTATTAAGTCACTGGATTCACGCATGTACACAAATCCGCGTGAAATAATGTCTGGCCCCGCCGTCACCTTGAATTCTTTCATATCCAGACTTACTACTACAACGACAAGTCCTTCCTCAGAAAGAATTCGACGATCACGCAATACAATGTTCCCGATATCACCAATACCGTTTCCATCTACATAGACTGAGCTAGATGGGATTTTCCCTACAATACCAGCCTCATTAGGGTGAATAGCTAATACATCACCATTATCCATAATAAAGCAGTTCTTTTCTTCCACACCGCAATCCGTTGCTAGTTTCACATGCATTTTTAACATGCGGTATTCTCCGTGGATCGGCATGAAATATTGCGGCTTCATTAAACGAAGCATTAATTTTTGCTCTTCTTGCCCGCCATGACCTGACGTGTGAATATCACTTAATGCTCCGTGAATGACGTTTGCGCCAGCACGGTAAAGTTGATTAATTGTCTTACTCACGCTCAATGTATTACCTGGGATAGGGGAAGAAGAAAACACAACTGTATCTCCAGGAATAATTTGAATTTGACGGTGCGTCCCAAAAGCAATTCTTGAAAGAGCTGCCATTGGTTCTCCTTGTGAACCTGTACATAAAATCGTAACTTGATTGTCTGGCAGTTTGTTTAACTGCGAAGGTTCAATGAAGGTATTTTTAGGAGCTTTAATGTAACCAAGCTCTTGGCCGATTGTCAAAGCATTTTCCATGCTGCGTCCAAACACAGCTACTTTTCTACCGTGCTCCACTGAAGCTTCTACCACTTGCTGCAATCGATGAATGTTTGAAGCGAATGTAGCAAAGATTACGCGGCCATCGACTTTTCTAAAGATGGAATCGATACTTTCGCCAACTTTACGCTCCGACATTGTAAATTCAGGAATTTCACTGTTTGTACTATCAGATAATAAACAAAGAACACCTTCTTCACCGATCTTTGCCATCTTAGTTAAGTTGGCTGGTTCTCCTACAGGTGTAAAGTCGAATTTGAAATCCCCTGTGTGAACAACATTTCCTGGAGGTGTCTTCACGACAATTCCGTATGAGTCTGGGATACTATGCGTTGTTCTAAAAAATGTAACAGAAGTTTTGGTGAACTTAACCACTTGATCTTCATGGATTTCATGAAGTTTAGCTTTACGTAATAACCCATGTTCTTCAAGTTTACCTTTTAATAAACCAAGAGCAAGCTTACCGCCATAAATTGGGATATTAACAGCTCTTAATAAATAAGGGATTCCACCGATATGATCTTCGTGGCCGTGAGTAATAAAAAGGCCTTTAATTTTATCTTCATTTTTTACTAAGAAAGAATAATCAGGAATTACGTAATCAATACCAAGAAGCTCGTCCTCTGGAAACTTTATTCCGGCATCAATAAGAATAATTTCATCCTGAAACTGCACAGCATAGGTATTCTTACCGATCTCACCTAATCCGCCTAATGCAAATACAGCTGTTTGATTGTTTTTCATTTGTTTCATTTGTTAGATAGACTCCACTTTAAAGTCTTCATGTTGTTTTTCATACTCAAGATATGCCCCAGAGACAGGTGTAACGAATTCAATATTATATTCACGAGGTACGAGTTTTTTACGTACATCGGATTCTGATTCACCTTCGACATAAATAGTTTCTGTTAATTCACGCACTGGAACTTGGTGAAAGTTCTTTTGGAAATATACTTTAAAAATCATAAATAAAACCTCTCCTTAACGTTGGTTATATTTTCATTATAAAGCAAATGCCGCTCTTTTTCATGTTTTTCTTTTAAAGTAGCATCAGCCAAGTAAATGCAAAGAACCAAACGTTGAATTCTAAACGATATTTTCATCTATGGAAAATAGACATAAATGGCTTGTCTAATCCTTAACCAGTCATTCATGTCATTCTCGTCAGAATAAAAAAGAGTTATACTTCCAACAAACGATTTTTTGGTAAGAGATGACGACAGCCTTTAAGCAGTTTTTTACGAATACGCTTTAACATAATAGGTCCTCCTTTAGTTCTTGTTTGACGAACGAAGCGCCAATCGATATATTTTTATACCTTTAGTATGTGTCGTCGAATTATTGTTTTTCGAGGTAAAATATGGGAGAGGTGATCCTGACATTGGATTAAAGAAGAAAAAGAAAAAAGGAAGCCCGGGTTGAGCATCCTTTTATGGTAATTCTTTTTTAAATGGGTCTTTAAAACCTTCTATTCGATCATAAAACATAATTCCGTTTAAATGGTCCATTTCATGTTGAAAAACAATGGAAACAAGCCCGCGAAGACGTAAGGTAACTTCCTCTCCGTCAAGATTGGTTCCTTTAACAGTGATCCTGGCATATCTTGGAACAATCCCAGGTATGTCACGGTCAACTGATAAGCACCCTTCGCCGCTTTCTAGATGCGTTTCTTCAACAGAATGGCTTATAATCTTCGGATTAAATAACCCCATACTGTATAAATTGTCATTGTCATCCGCAACATGAACAGCAAACATTCTTTTTGCGATGCCGATTTGAGGGGCAGCGATCCCGACACCTGGACGTAATTGATATTTCTCTGAAAGCTCCGGGTCTTGACTATTGATGACAAAGTCAAGCATGCGCTGCAATGTTTCTTTATCTTCCTTTGAAGCAGGAAGAGGAACTTCTTTAGCAACTTCTCTTAATACGGGATGTCCCTCACGGACTACATCCTTCATGGTAAGCATGTATGTATCACTCCTTTTATTTCTATTCTTACTTTAAGAAGAATAAACTGAAATAGCAAGTTATTTTGAAAGAAAAAAGAGCAAGCACAAGGCTCACTCTCGTTGTACTAATTAGCAGCAGTGTCCGCCGTGACCAAAGCGAGACGCACCCACGATAATCAATAGGATGAATAATACTACGATTAACGCGAAGCCTTTACCGCATCCGCCACCTGCATAACCTGCTACTGGTGCACCATAACCGTATCCACATGGATCGTAACAACCTTGACCGCCATAATTGTATCCGTACATTTGAATTCCTCCTTTTTGTTGAAAGCCATCGCATCAGGTGCGACTCACTATCTACTCTATGCAGAACCTGGGTGGGTGGTTGGATGAATGCCCATTTTTCAAAAAAAGATTAAAAAAACTAAAATACAGGCACATAACTATATTTTTTGGACATAGAGTTTAATTAGATGTTATTTCCACAATGGTTAACACTTGTTATTTATTGTCGGTTCATATACTGTTTTAGGTAGCTAAAGACAGTTAATAGGTTAGGGGGAGACCGGATTTATGTTTAGGAAAAGATACGGATTTGTTTCGTTAGCAATAGCGGTTGGGCTGCTTGCTGGGTGTGGCAGCAGTGCGACTGAAACGATTTATGAACATTTAGAGAGTGCAGTCGAACTAGAAGAACCATTTGTATCAAATCAACAAGCACTTCAAGAAGCGGAAGAAAAAGAATATGAGCTTTATGAACAAATGATTACGATGGGGACAGATGATTTAGTTGAGATTGAGCAGCTTGCAGATGAAGCAATAACATCTATTGAACAAAGACAAGAGCTCATAGAAGAGGAAAAAGAAAGTATTGAACAAAGCAAAGAGGAATTTGACCGGATCAATGAAGCAGCAACTGAGTTGGATCAAGAAGAATTAGTCGAGCTTGTTACTCGTTTAGAAGAAGAAATGAATAATCGATTTGATGCGTATCATGGTTTATACACAAATTACATAGAAGCAATGGGTGAGGATCGTACGTTGTTTGAGCTGTTAAAGGATGAAGAATTATCAATAGATGAGCTTCAAGCGCAGATAAACACAGTAAATGAGCAATATGAAGTGGTAGAACAATACAAAGAAAGCTTTAATGAACATACACAAAAGTACAATCAATTAAAACGAGATTTCTATGAAAAAGCGGAGTTAGAAGTTCAGTATGAAGAGTGAACTTTTAGTTCGCTTTTTTTCTTGTTTCAAAAGCAAGGGCGATGAAACGCCTTTAACAAGAATGATTATAAGGTGGAAAGGGGTATCTGTATTATTCTTTTGACGATTGACCTATAACACAGTTTTTTTAGTAGAACGAAATGTTTGTGAAAAAATATGCAAAGAAAACGATAAACAAAAGGATTGACGGATTTAGATTCAGTGTTGTAGACTTAATTCCGAAAGAAGAATTGTATTAATTTGATTTAGATTAGACTAATACAGGAACGTGTTAGCTTATCTATATTGATTAAGCAATCGTGAAAAGTTACATAATTCGACAAAAACTACATATATACCCGAAAAACTTTCTAGAAAAACGTTTTATTCATACAAAAGAAGGTTATTTAACTTCTATGAATGGGTATCCTAATGAAGAGTTTTGCCGAAGAGATAATCAACAAGACTGTTTCAGATGAAGACTATATTCACGATTGTGTGAATTTGCTAAAAGAAAGGTAGAGGTGAAGGTAGATGAGTACAAAAACGTTAGAGCAAGTTGAAAATCAATTTGAAACGTTTCAGATTTTAAACGAAGAAGGCGAAATTGTTAACGAAGCTGCAATGCCTGAACTAAGTGATGAAGAGCTGCAAGAGATTATGAAGCGTATGGTTTATACACGTATTTGGGACCAACGTGCAATCTCATTAAACCGTCAAGGGCGTTTAGGTTTCTATGCACCAGTTGCTGGTCAAGAAGCTTCAATGCTTGGTTCTCAATTTGCGCTTGATAAAGAGGATTGGATCCTTCCAGGTTACCGTGATATTCCGCAAATTGTATTCCACGGTCTTCCATTACACCAAGCATTCTTATGGTCACGCGGACACTATGGCGGCGGTGAGATTCCTGATGGCTTGAATATTATGGTGCCTCAAATTATCATCGGTGCTCAAATCATTCAAACAGCTGGTGTGGCATTAGGCCTTAAGCGTAAAAAGAAAAATAACATTGCGATCACTTACACAGGTGACGGCGGTGCATCTCAAGGTGACTTCTACGAAGGAATGAACTTTGCTGGTGCATATAACGCTCCTGCTGTATTTATCGTTCAAAATAACCGTTTTGCAATTTCTGTACCAGTTGAAAAGCAATCTGCTGCTAAGACGATTGCTCAAAAAGCAGTAGCTGCTGGTATTGAAGGAATTCAAGTTGATGGTATGGATGTACTTGCTGTTTATGCTGCAACAAAACAAGCTCGTGAGCGTGCATTAGCTGGTGATGGTCCAACACTTATTGAAACAATGACATATCGTTATGGTCCACATACAATGGCTGGTGACGATCCTACTCGTTACCGTTCTTCAGATCTTGATGATGAGTGGACAAAAAAGGATCCATTAGTACGTTTCCGTAAATTCCTAGAAGGTAAAGGGTTATGGACAGAAGAGCAAGAGAATGAAGTTGTAGATAAAGCAAAAGAAGATATTAAAGATGCAATGAAGAAAGCGGACAGCACTCCAAAACAAAAAGTCACTGACTTAATTGGTTTTATGTTTGAAGAGCTTCCAGCTAACCTTCGTGAACAAATGGAAGAGTACACAGCAAAGGAGTCGAAGTAAGCGATGGCACAAATGACAATGATCCAAGCGATTACGGATGCTATGCGTAATGAGCTTAAGAATAACGAAGATGTTCTTGTGTTTGGAGAAGACGTTGGTCAAAACGGTGGGGTTTTCCGTGCGACTGAAGGCTTACAAAAAGAATTCGGTGAAGAGCGCGTATTCGATACACCTCTTGCTGAGTCTGGTATTGGTGGTTTAGCTATTGGTCTTGGTCTTACTGGTTTCCGTCCGGTAATGGAAGTACAATTCTTTGGTTTCGTGTTTGAAGTATTCGATTCAATCGCAGGTCAAATGAACAGACTTCGCTACCGTACAGCAGGTAAGCAGCATGCACCTATTACTGTACGTTCACCATTTGGCGGTGGAGTAAAAACGCCTGAAATGCACGCAGACAGCTTAGAAGGACTTATGGCTCAAACTCCTGGTTTAAAAGTTGTTATTCCTTCAACTCCATACGATGCAAAAGGATTATTAATTTCTGCGATCCGTGATAACGATCCAGTTGTTTACTTAGAGCACATGAAACTTTATCGTTCATTCCGTGGAGAAGTTCCTGAAGAGGAGTACACAATTGAATTAGGTAAAGCTGATGTGAAGCGTGAAGGTAAAGATGTTTCTATTATCACATACGGCGCGATGGTTCACTCTTCTCTAAAAGCAGCAGAAGAGCTTGAAAAAGAAGGAATCGATGCTGAAGTTATCGATTTAATGACGATCAGCCCGCTAGATATTGATACAATTATTGCATCTGTTGAGAAAACAAACCGTGCAATCGTAGTGCAAGAAGCTCAAAAGGCAGCTGGAATCGCAGCAAACGTGGTAGCTGAAATCACTGAGCGTGCAATTCTTAGTCTTGAAGCTCCAGTTCTTCGCGTTGCAGCTCCTGATACGGTTTATCCGTTTGCTGCAGTAGAAGATGAGTGGTTACCTGATTATCAAGAAATAATTGAAGCAGCTAAGAAAGTTGTTAACTTCTAATTATTAAACATAGACAAGCATTGAGAAGGAAAGATGAACGTCTTTCCTTTTCACTCATTTTAATATTTCATGTAAATGGTTAAATAAAGGAGGCACTTCAAAGTGGCATATGAATTTAAACTGCCTGATATTGGTGAAGGAATTCACGAAGGTGAAATTGTAAAATGGTTTGTAAAACCAGGCGATGAAATTAAAGAAGATGATATTCTTTTAGAAGTACAAAATGATAAAGCAGTTGTTGAGATCCCTTCTCCAGTTGACGGGAAAGTTCTCGAAGTGAAAGTTGAAGAAGGAACAGTAAGCATAGTTGGTGATGTTCTTGTAACAATTGACGCTGGTGATGCAAACCCTGCTGAAGAAAGTGCTTCACAAGAAGAAGCAGAGCCTGCAAAGGAAGAACCAAAAGAAGAGAAAAAAGAAGAAGCTCCTAAAGCTGACAATACGAATGATGACAACGACGACACGCGTGTTATTGCGATGCCTTCAGTTCGTAAGTTTGCACGTGAAAAAGGTGTAAACATCAAGCAAGTAAGCGGTACGGGTAAAAATGGCCGTATTCTGAAAGAAGATATTGAAAACCACCTAAACGGCGGCGGTGCAGACACTGCTTCTGATGCTAAAGAAGAAACTGCTGATACTAAACAAGATCAAGCAGCTGCTAAGAGTGAACCAACGGCAATTCCAGCTGGCGAAATGGAAGAGCGTGTACCATTCAAAGGTGTACGTAAAGCTATTGCAAAAGCAATGGTTAACTCGAAGCACACTGCTCCTCATGTTACTCACATGGATGAAGTAGAGGTTTCAGCTTTAGTTGCTCACCGTAAGCAATATAAAGAAATCGCAGCTGAGCAAGGTACTAAGCTTACTTATTTACCATATGTAGTGAAGGCACTTACAGCTGCATTACGTAAATACCCTGCATTAAATGCGTCAATCGATGATGCAAATGATGAGATTGTTTACAAAAAGTACTTCAACATCGGTATCGCAGCGGATACAGAGCACGGTTTATTCGTCCCTGTAGTTAAAGATGCGGATCGTAAATCTATTTTTGCATTAGCGGATGAAATTAATGAGTTGGCAGTTAAAGCTCGTGATGGTAAACTTAGTGGTGCAGAAATGAAGGGCGGATCAGCAACAATTTCTAATGTTGGTTCTGCTCGTGGTCTATGGTTTACACCAGTTATCAATCACCCAGAAGTCGCTATTCTAGGTATTGGTCGTATTGAAGAGAAGCCAGTCGTTAAAAATGGCGAGATTGTAGCCGCGCCAGTGTTGGCTCTTTCTATTAGCTATGACCACCGTTTAATTGATGGCGTAACAGCTCAGAATGCTCTAAACCACGTTAAGCGTCTGTTAAATGATCCACAATTACTATTAATGGAGGGGTAATGAATGGTTGTTGGAGATTTCGCAAATGAAGTAGACACACTTGTCATTGGTTCAGGTCCAGGAGGATATGTTGCAGCAATCCGTGCAGCCCAACTCGGACAAAAAGTAACGATCGTAGAAAAAGGAACTCTTGGAGGGGTATGTCTTAATGTAGGTTGTATCCCGTCAAAAGCACTTATCTCAGCTGGACACCGTTATCACAATGCTAAGCATTCTGAGGATATGGGAGTTACTGCAGAAGGCGTTTCAATCAACTTTGATAAAGTTCAAGAGTGGAAAGGCTCTGTCGTTAAGAAATTAACAGGCGGTGTTGAAGGCCTTCTTAAAGGAAACAAAGTTGAGATCGTACAAGGGGAAGCATACTTTGCTTCTGAGAACTCTGTACGTATTATGGACGAGAAAAGTTCGCAAACATACAACTTCAAAAATTGTATCATTGCAACAGGTTCTAGCCCGATTGAACTTCCTAGCTTCAAATACACTGAGCGTGTTATCAACTCAACAGGAGCTCTTGCTCTAAAAGAAGTACCTAAGAAAATGGTTGTAATCGGTGGTGGATACATTGGTATCGAGCTTACTGGTGCATATTCTAACATGGGTACGGAAGTAGTAGTTCTAGAAGGCGGCAAACAAATCCTTCCTGGCTTCGAAAAGCAAATGAGTAAACTTGTTGAGAAGAGACTTAAAAAGAACGGTGTTGCATTCCATACCGAAGCTCTTGCTAAAGGCGTGGAAGAAACAGAAAACGGCGTTAAAGTTACAGCTGAAGTTAAAGGGAAAGAAGAAGTGTTTGAAGCAGACTATGTTCTTGTAACAGTTGGTCGTAAACCAAACACTGAAGAGCTTGGCCTTGAACAAATCGGTGTGGAAATGACAGAACGCGGTTTAATTAAAACGGACAAGCAATGTCGTACAAATGTAAGCAACATCTATGCAATTGGTGACATTATTGAAGGTCCTGCATTAGCACACAAAGCTTCTTACGAAGGTAAGATTGCAGCTGAAGCTATTGCTGGTGAAAAATCAGAAATTGATTACTTAGCTATTCCGGCTGTTGTATTCTCTGATCCAGAGCTTGCTACAGTTGGTTACAGTGAACAAGAAGCAAAAGATGCAGGCTATGATATTGTAGCAGCTAAGTTCCCATTTGCAGCTAACGGACGTGCTCTATCTCTTAACGATACTGATGGCTTTATGAAGCTAATCACTCGTAAAGAAGATGGACTAGTGATCGGAGCTCAAATTGCTGGACCAAATGCTTCTGATATGATTGCAGAACTTGGACTTGCAATTGAAACGGGCATGACTGCTGAAGATATTGCTCTTACTATTCATGCGCATCCTTCATTAGGTGAGATCACAATGGAAGCTGCTGAAGTTGCTATTGGTACACCTATTCACATTGTAAAATAACTTTCTTAAAAGCCACTTGTTTTCAAGTGGCTTTTTTCTTTTTTTTAATTCACATTTGACAACTCGGATTAATATGATTTATAGTAAGACTAAGGTAACTGATCGGACAACCGAAGGGACTCCTAAATACGTCTTAAATCTTAATGAGGTGATCGTATGAAACATAAATCTCTCTTTAAATGGACGCTGGATGCCTTAACATCCTTCGGGCAAGTTCCACTACCTATTCTGTTTTCAAATCAGTTTATGAAGAAATATACGGCTTATAATGAGTGGAATGAATGGGTCGCACAAAGCAATCAAAATATCATTACCATTAAGGACTTTGAAGTAGAAGATGAAAGTTGGACGCAATTTATCCAACATTCAACGGCGTTCTCTAGTGGAAAAGAGATGATTGAAGCAGCTGAAGAATTTTATTTCTCTCAACGACCATACGGACCGTTTCCAATCATATAAAAAAGGGTGCTTCTTTTGAAGCATCCTTTTTATCATTACAGCTATAATTCTAATTGGTTTTTTTGAGTATTAATCATATTTGTTAGGTTAGATATAATATTATCTTTTCTCTGCGGTCCTTCTAGTCTTAAATGTATATGTTCACCACTTAAAATGAGCATCGTCGGAAACGTTTCAATGTCATACTGTTTGACCTTATCCTTGTCTTCAGCTTCTATTACATAAAATGAAGAAAGTTGTTCGGGATGATTTGTTTGAAACTCTAATAAAGCGTCGTAATACGTGTGTTCTTTATCTATAGCTTTAGGGTCAGAAAAGAATAAAGTGACCATATTAGATTCTTCGTAAAATGGTTGGTTGCCTTCATTTGAAGCAGAAGAGACACAGGCTGATAACATGAATATTGGGGCAAGAAGCATTGATAAAAGTAGCTTTTCCATGTATGTCACTTCCTTGCATAAAATATCCGTTAAAGTAAGATACCTCATTTTAGCATGGATCAAACCTTATTAGAGCAGGCGTAATAGAACTGTAAACGAAAAGCAAAGACTATGACAAAGAGTTCGATGATAAAGGGGAAATTGAGAATTAATTAATAAAAAAAGAGTGCATCTTTTTTGGATGCACTCTTTTAACCTTATTTTTTCTTTTTATCTGCCGCTTTTTCTTCTTTAAAAAGTATTTTCTCTTGCTTTAGCTTTTCTCTTTCTTGTTTTAACTCAAATCGTTCTTGTCTAATACGTTCTTTTTCTGTTGCTAGAGTTGGCTTTTCTTCTTTTAATGCTTTCATGACTGATATAATCATAAAGATCATAATCACTGTAAAAGGCAGAGCCGCGATAATGGCTGCGGTTTGCAATGCTCCGAGTCCTTGTGGAGAAGTTAATAAAACAGCTGCAGAAGCTGAAATAATTAATCCCCAAACGAATTTAACAGAGTTAGGCGGATTTAAGCTTCCATTTGTTGTCTGCATTCCAAGAACGACTGTAGCAGAGTCAGCAGATGTAACAAAGAATGAAGAAATTAAGAAAACCGCCACGATAGACATAATGACACCCAGAGGGAATTGTTCTAATACAGCAAATAACGCTACTTCCATACCTGAGTCTGCCATAATACCGTTAATATCTGCAATTCCTTCTCGCTGCATATAAATTCCTGTTCCGCCAAAGACACTGAACCATAATGCGCCAAACGTAGCGGGAACAGCAAGAACCCCAATAACAAATTCTCTAATGGTACGACCTCGTGAAACCCGTGCGATAAACGTTCCTACAAAAGGAGCCCAAGAGATCCACCAAGCCCAGTAGAAGATCGTCCATCCTTCAACCCAGCTTGTCTCTGCATTGTAAACGTCCAATCTAAAACTCATGCCAACTAGGTTTTGAATATAGCTGCCTACACCTTGAGTGAACACACCCATAATGTAGCTTGTAGGACCTAAGAATAAGACAAATAACAGAAGAATAACGGCTAAATACACATTTGTCTTACTCAAAATTCGAATCCCTTTATTTAACCCTGTTTGGGCAGAAACCATAAATAGAACAGTGACAATTAATATGACAATTAATTGAAGTGCAGCATCACTGAAATTTCCTAGCCCGGGGATAAGATAAGCAAGACCAGCAGAAATTTGGGCAGCACCAAAGCCAAGGGAGGTAGCAACCCCGAAAATAGTCGCAAATACAACAATGACATTAATTGTCGTACCAATTTTCCCGTTCACTCTATCACCTAATAGAGGTTGGAAAACAGCACTTATAATACCTGGAGCACCTTTTCTGAATTTGAAATAAGCTAGTGCTAGGGCAACGACAGAATAAATCGCCCAAGGATGTAATCCCCAGTGGAAAATCGAGTACCTCATAGCTTCTCCGGCAGCGGCATTTGAAGCGGGATCAGCACTCGGGGGTTCAAAGAAATGATACATAGGCTCAGACACACCCCAAAAAACAAGCCCAATCCCCATACCAGCTGTAAATAAGAATGAGAACCATGTGAGGTAATTGTATTCAGGCTTTTCATCAGGTTTACCAAGTTTAATTTTTCCGTAAGGACTAAAGATCAAATAAAGAGAAAAGATTAAAAATCCTGTAGCGGCAAGCAGGTAAAACCAGCCTAATTCGTTTGTGATAAATCCTTGTGTACTTGAAGTAACAGTTTCAAGATTTTCAGGGGCAAATACACCCCAAACAATAAAAGCAAAAGCTATAGCGACAGAAATAATAAAAACAGGCGTAAGCTTTTTCATTCATATCACCTTCCTATTCAGTTTTAGTGGCTACAAATTAGTAGTACCAATTTTGGACGTTGGAACAAATTGTTTCGATAATCCTGTTAAGTATAAGCCTGCCCTTTGTATGTGCGTAAAATCACAATCTCTAAACTAACATATCTTTGGGCTAAATAACAACCAATAACCCTTAGATACGATGATAAAGCAGATGGACTATATTCTTTAACCGCTTTTGGATTATATTAAACATATTTTTTGATAATTTTACACAAAAAACACCACTTTAGACTGTTATTTACTAAAACGACATTAAATGGTTCGTTGTGTGTGGTTTTATATGTTTTATTCATAAGGGCTTTATTGTTTTATTCATATTGAATGGCTCGCTTAAAAATATAGTCAGGGTATGAGGATTCCTGAATAGAAAACCGTCGCTCATCTTGAGTAATATGGGCGAGCTCCTCGGTTGCTTTATGCAGCGATAATAATTCAAGTGTCATTAAGGAAATCGTCTCTTCTTCGGTTGTGTGAAAACCTCTCTTTTGTTTTAGATCCTCGATCACCACATGATGACTTGTTGCGATTTGGTGAAGAGGATCAGCGATAATTTTTTTGAATGACCGCACGGCTGCAATCATTTCTTCTTTTTCTTTTTCTGAAATATGGTGGTTTACACGCAAGTGACAAATCTTCCCGATGTGAAAAAGGACTAAGTGTAAGTAATCTAGTTTGCGTTTAAGAAAGCCGAAAGAACGTCTTTCAAATTCATTTGATTTACGATAACGCCATTCATCATATTGAAACTGAGTCAATTGATAAGTAGTCATCAGCTGGTTATGTAAATCCCTGTATAAATGAGTTCGATCGTTTTCTTCATTATCTAAGAGATGTTCTACAGTCTTTTCTAAGGTGTGAGCCGTCTTTTCAAATAAACTCTCCACTTTATTTACAAGGATCGGCCCAAATTTAGGAGGAAGAATAACAAAGTTAACCAATGTAGAGACAATAATACCGGTTGATGTTCCAGACATTCTGGTAAAAAAATCAGCTATAACATGGTCGGTCGTACCTGGAATCATGGCAACAGCGGTTAAGGTGGCTACAAGAGTGCCTGTATCTAATTTTAATTTAGAGCAAGTAAATATGGTTAACATAGCTACTAATGCATAGGTCAAAGCAGATTGTCCAAGTGTAACATCAAGGACGATAGCAAATATTGCACCGATAGACGCTGCCGGCAGACGGACTAACCCCTTCTTTAGCGAGTCCACTGCAGTCGGTTCTGTCGTAACAATCGCTGTGATCACAGCGAAGGTGGCCGGGAGATCAAACCAATGACATAGTAGGGCTGTTAAAAATACGGCGAGCCCTGTTTTGAGCACTCTTCTCCCAATAACAACTTTTTTTCGCATAACATCCCTCTTTTTGCACCAGCCTTGAATCATATTTAGTATGATGCATGTCGAAAAAAGTTATACACATCTACCAAGTTAGGAAAAAGTTTGATATGATTTACAAGGTCTAGTTAAGAAAGGGTGTGTTTCAAGTTGATTAAGTCATCTTTTTACCTAGTGATTATCTTTGCTGTACTGATCATCATAGGGGGTTGTACGACTACTGTGGAACAAGAAGAGATTAGTGATGAAGAAGCTGTAGAAGAAATCGAAGAAAAAGAGCAAGGAAATTCTGATTCCAAAGAATTCGATTCAGGAGAAGGTGAGTCAGGAGAAGATGAGTCTACAAGCAAAGATCAGCAAACTGAAGATAACATTTCTGAGCAGGAACCTAAAGCTCTATATAAGGTGAATGAAACAAATTGGAAGGTAGAATCATTAACTGAAAGTGAACAAAATATCGTCTTGCTGACAATAGATGATGCGCTTGATAAATATAGTGCAGACATGGCAGATGCGTTAAATGAATTAGGGGCTGGCGCAATATTCTTTGTTAACGGCCATTTTATTGAAAGTGAAAAAGGACAAGCTGACTTAAAAAAGATCCACGATATGGGCTTTGAGATTGGCAATCACACAATGAATCATCCTAACTTAGAAGAGTTGAGCGAAGAGGAGCAATATAGAGAAATTGTCGAGTTAAACGATTTAATAGAAGAGGTTACCGGGGAGCGCCCAAGGTTTTTCAGAGCACCTTTTGGCGCGAATACCGCATATTCTGAGTCTGTCGTTCGTGACGAGGGAATGATTCTGATGAACTGGACATACGGCTATGATTGGGAAGCTGAGTATATGGAAAAGGAAGCTCTAGCAGATATTATGGTGAATACCCCATTATTAACGAATGGAGCTAATATTCTTATGCATGATCGAGAGTGGACGATGGAGGCCATAGAAGACATTGTTACTGGCTTAAAAGAGAAAGGCTACGATATTGTTGATCCTAGGGAAATTAAAGGCTTACAATAATCATCTATACGTCTATTAAGACATTCTCGGGTTATACTGGTAAGAAATAAAGAATCCTATTTTAAACAGAAATGAGAGGCATGAATGGTGAAACGTTTTTTGGTTAGTTTGCTCCTTTTGGGAGCTATAGCTGCTGGGTGTCAGCAAGAAACAGAGCAGAATGAAGAAGTAGAAGAAGTGGCAGAAAATGAAGAAGCTTTAGCAGAGATTCCGATTGAAGTTTTAGAAAACGAGGCAGTAGTCCATATTGATGATTTAGTTCAAATCACAGGAGGGGAATATTCCTTTGATGAATTACATCGTACATTGCAGCTTACGATCGATGAAGATCAGTTTTATATGATAGATGAAGTGCCTGTTCTAGAAAGAAACGGAGAATACTTAGCTACTGATGATATTTATTTAGTTATAAATGAAGAAGATGAAGTGTACTTACCTATTGCCTTTATTGAAAAAGGCTTAAACACTCCAGTTACCTTTAAAGAAGAGACTGCAACGTTCTCATGGTTTGGTCCAGCTGAAGCAGTAGGAGGGCCGCCTGAGTCATTTAATTTTGAAGAGTGGAATGTAGATCAGATGGTTGATTATTTAGACTTTCTTGAAAAGCCTATTAAAGGGGCTGAAGTAAGTACCATTGCTAGTCATCTTCCTGGTGTGCCAAGAACGTATCGTAACGGCTTTCATGAAGGGATTGATTGGTATGATCATTCTTCAGGAGGTAACATCTACACAGACACCCCTATTTATGCTATGGGTGAGGGGATTGTCGTTCGGGCCGATCACGACTTTGTAGAATACCCGTCGCCTGAAGTTCGAAATCAAGACTTAGCATTGACTTCTCAGCTAGGCGAAACACCTGAGTATATATTTGACCGCTTAAGAGGCAGACAAGTATGGGTGCAGTATCCAAATGGTGTGATGAATCGTTTTGCTCATTTATACGATATCCCAGAAGATATTCAAGTCGGCAGCCGAGTAAATGCAGAATCAATTATTGGCTATGTTGGAAACTCTGGGACAAGCGGGGCAGTTAATCAAGATTTAACAGAGCTTCACCTTCATCAAGATTTATTAATATACGGAGAGCTGTTTTGGAAACCTCTTAATCAAGAAGAAGTAAAAGAAGTACTTCAACGAATTTGGGATTGAATTAGCCATTGAATTTGGCATTAATGATGGGTTCGACACGTTTCGACTGAAGCTTACAACCTTTTTTTACTACAATATGCTATTGTAATAATCATAAACCATTCTTTGGTTTATGATTATTTTTTAGGGGGGCGAGGGCTTGGTTGATAAATCACAACTCCTAGATGAATTAAGACTTGCTGTGGGCTCTGTACCTGATTATGCTAGAACATTGCCAGATTTTTATCGTGGGATTGTACATAAGCTTGTTAGCAAAATGGATCAACAATTTTCAGTGTGCTTATATACAGCAAGTGAAGCGAACTTTACTCAAGCGGCGTTTGCTGGGGTGGCTCCATGTGAGGAGGCTGTTATTCCATATGGAGAAGGACTGCACAGTATTGCAGCTATTCGAGGGGAAATGATTTTTGAAAAAAAGGCTGATAAACAGTACATTATTGCTCCATTTTATAAGGGGCATCACTTGATTGGTCTGTTATCTTTTCAAATCCCAAGAGAATTTTATGAAATAGGCGAGGATGATCTTATCTTTATTCAAGAAGTTACAAATTTTATTGAGGCAAATTATAAATACTACGAATAAGAGGGCCGGTTTCGGCTCTCTTATTTTTTATGCCAAAAAGGTAGGACATAATTATAAAAATTTTTTTAATGTGACATACAAATTAAGGGTTGACGAATTTAATGTGACATATTATTATAGATTTATAGAAAATAAACCGCTTACAAAAAACGCATAAAGGGGATGCTCTCATGGGTACAATCATTTGCCAAAACTGCAACAAGACGATCGAACATTTTGAAGGTGAAAAGGTTACAAAACTTTATGCTCAAGGACATAACTGTATTGATTGCAAATCAGCTAAGAAGCAAAAATAATTATAAAAGAAGCATGCCCCTCATAACGGGGGCATGCTTCTTTGTTATTTGATCGCCTGATGTTCTTTAATGACTCTTAATGTATTAAATGTAGCATCTTCAGGCCCTTGTACTGGTAAGCCTGCTTGTAAATTTTCTTTTATATAAGCTAAGTTTTCTTGTGAGATGATTTCACCAGGAATAAGAATAGGTATGCCTGGCGGATAGACCATAATGAATTCGGCAATGATTCGGCCTGCAGATTCATCAAATCGAATCACTTCCGTTTCTGCATAAAACGCATCACGCGGTGATAAGGCTAATGTCGGGATGTTTGGTACATACACAGCTTTTGGTTCTAGGCTCTCTGAACGTTGATGAGCTTTTGCTAATTCACTGAGAGCTTGTACAAGGATCTCCATTTTTTCTTCGGTATCCCCCAAAGATACGATGCACAATATATTGTAAAGGTCAGAAAGTTCAACTTCGATTTTATAATGCTCTCTTAACCAATTCTCAACCTCATACCCATTCATACTTAATTCTTTAATAGATATGATTAATTTGGTAGGGTCCATATCGTAAGTTGCCTTTGTGCCAAGAATTTCACTGCCGACACATATAATTCCCGGAATTTCATTTAAGCGAGCTCTTGTTTGTTGAGCTAGTTTTATCGTATGGTCGATTAAAGCTTCACCATCTGTCGCTAACCGTTTTCTAGCCACATCTAAAGATGATAATAGCAGATAAGAGGTAGACGTGGTTGTCAGCATACTAATAATGGACTGCACTCTCTTAGGTGAAACTAACCCTTCTTTAACATTAAGGACTGAACTTTGAGTCATCGATCCCCCGAGTTTGTGAACACTTGTAGCTGCCATATCAGCACCAGCCTGCATCGCTGATAGCGGAAGTTTATTATGAAAATGAATATGGACACCGTGTGCTTCGTCTACTAGAACAGGAATGCAATAAGAATGGGCAACTTCAACAATTGCCTCCAAATTAGCTGAGATTCCAAAGTATGTTGGGTTAATAACGAGCAGCCCTTTTGCATCGGGATGTGATTCTAAAGCTCTCTCCACAGAATCTAATGTAATTCCGTGAGAGATCCCGAGGTCCGGGTCAATCTCGGGATGAATAAATATAGGTGTTGCACCAGAGAAGATAATCGCTGACATAATAGACTTATGAACATTCCTCGGTACAATAATTTTATCTCCTGGTCCGCAAACGGACATGATCATCGTCATGATAGCCCCGCTTGTCCCTTGTACAGAAAAAAAGGTATAATCTGCGCCGAATGCCTCTGCTGCAAGTTCCTGTGCTTCCTTAATGATTCCATGTGGATGATGGAGGTCATCTAATGGGGCAATATTTATTAAATCAATTGATAATGCATTCTCTCCAATAAAATGTCTGAATTCAGGATCCATGCCTGTTCCTTTTTTATGTCCCGGGATATGAAATTGGATCGGGTTTTGTTCTGCATGCTCTTTTACCCCTGTAAATAAAGGAGTTATATCTTGTCGTGACAACACGTTCACCTCATTTATAGTCATCGAATAATAATCTTTACTAAAGTTGATTTCAATTGTGTTCTTTCATATTTTATAAAACAAATTAGAGTATACCAAATCATAGAGCACTCTGCATAGATTCAAATTTAGTACTTATATGCGACTCATAAAAAGCTGTGTTAAACTATAAGTAATGAAGTCTAATTATTCATTCTATTTTGATTACGCTTACAATTTAAAATGTGCAATTACACTTGGAGGGATGGACGATGTGGGAAACGAGAGTGACGAAACTATTAGGTATTGAATATCCAATTATTCAAGGGGGGCTTGCTTATTTAGCATATTCTGACTTGGCTGCTGCCGTATCAGAAGCAGGGGGGCTTGGACAAATTACAGCTATGTCGCTAGAGTCTCCTGAAGCTTTAAGAGATGAAATTCATGCAGTTAGGAAAAAAACATCTAAACCATTTGGAGTAAACTTTGCGATCGGCCAGCATGGACGCCCATTTGAACATATGCTTCAAGTTGCGATTGATGAAAAGGTGCCTGTTGTATCAATGACAGGTGGAAACCCCACACCGATTTTTGACATGTTAAAAGGGACATCCATAAAAACCCTCGTTTTAGTAGCTGCAAGAAGGCAAGCAGAAAAAGCCGAAGAGTTAGGTGCTGATGCGGTAATGGTAGTTGGTCAAGAAGGAGGAGGACATCTTGGGCGCAGCGATACGGGAACGATGGTGTTGATCCCTCAAGTCGTAGACTCAGTAAAGATACCCGTCATTGCTTCTGGAGGAATTGGGGATGGTCGTGGTATGATGGCTGCATTGGCTCTTGGTGCAGAGGGAATAGAAATGGGGACCAGATTTATTGCAACGAAGGAATGTATTCATGCTAGTTCAGAATATAAAGAACGTCTTGTTGAAGCATCTGAAGAAGATACTGTAGTGATTAAGCGCTCACTCGGCGCACCTGCTCGTGCAATTAAAAATAGCTGGACGGATAAAATATTAGAAGTAGAGGAGAAAACTCCTACATATGAAGCGCTAAAGCAGTATA
Organism: Alkalihalophilus pseudofirmus OF4; assembly: GCF_000005825.2. Lineage (GTDB taxonomy): Bacteria > Bacillota > Bacilli > Bacillales > Bacillaceae_D > Alkalihalophilus > Alkalihalophilus pseudofirmus. The sequence goes on along the minus strand of NC_013791.2, from coordinate 2,475,079 downwards.
TTAGCGGGGAAGCTAACAAAGCCTATATTTATGATGGGAAAGAATCAGGATTTGGCTGGGCTGGGCAAGTGATGGGACGAATTCATGATATTCCAACTGTACAAGAGTTGATGGACCGTATGATTTCAGAAGGTCTAGACATAAGAAAACGCTGGCACTAAACTAGTGTCAGCAGGCAGGAGAGGTTTTTATGGATATGAATATGCCGATCTCACTCGATTGGTCTACAGAAGAAGTGATTGATGTGGTGGAATTTTTCCAAGCAATTGAAAAAGCTTATCAAAAAGGCATAGGCAGGGAAGAACTGTTAGCTAAATACCGCCGCTTTAAGGAAATTGTCCCTTCAAAAAGTGAAGAAAAACAAGTATTTAGAGAGTTTGAACAACAAGCTGATGTATCTTGCTATCACACAGTAAAAAAAGCGAGAGAACAAGACGAAAATACCGTCGTGAAGATGAAGTAGCTAAAAAGGCTGGCCTGTTTAAGGTCAGCCTTTTGCTTATCATTTTAGGAAGGAACGGATGCTTTCTGTGCTTCTTGGTAAAGGGGGAGCAGCTGTTGATACGTTTCTTCAATGCGTTTTAACAATGCATCCCCATCTTTTAATATTGGATCTTGACGGTCAATATGAATCCCGCATAATAATTCGGCTTTTTTTACATCGCGAAGGCGTGTGAGCATTGATGTGAATTCGTCAGCATCGACATCACTTTGCGAGATCGCTTCAGGTTTCATATGATCAATAGACCAGACAAAATCTTTAGGGACCTTTTTAAGCCATTCGCCAGGGTTATCTAAGAGTCTCTCTGCAAACTCCCCTTTAGCAGGTGCTTCATAAATCATTGCAAACCAGACAAATAAATGAGTACCGAATAAACCAACCTGAAAATGAGGTAATTTTTTATACCCTCGTTTATTCGCAGCAAATGCCACCCACGTATCATTTGGAGGGTTTACTTTTCGTCTAGCATGCTTAGCTACATGTGTAAAAAATTCATCGCCAGTCATTGAAGATAGGGTAGGAGCAAGCTCTATTCCTAAAGCTTCAAATTTTGGGCGGATTCTTGTTTTTAATGCTTCCATTCTTGCATCTAATCCCTCGATGTCAAATACATCAAAATCCTCTTGTGTAAATTCGATTTCAGCCATCGTTTAACCTCCAGAAGTCTTTATTTCCTTATATTATCATAACAGCTTACTTTTAATCATAAACTATGCTCCACACACTTTAACTTGATGCCAAAAATTTCACAGAAAATTAAAACATTGGTTGCATTTTATCTTGTCTTAACATATGCTATACTATAAATAACTAAATTTACTGAAAATTTAGTAAAATCTCTCATGAACTTATCCTATCTGCTAAACTCTACGTTAAAGGGGTGTTGGGCAATGAAACAAGTGATCCAAGAGGTTAAGCGAATCGATGTAGGTAAGCGAATTCCAGCTTTGAAGCTTGAAATTGATTACGAACTAATGACACTTCATGATGCGATGATTCAAGAAGATATTGATCAAATGAATGAAGCCAAACGTATTCTTGAGCTACTAAGAGAAGAACTTGTACAATTAAAAGGACATACCCATTAAACAGTACTTAACCAAATAAAAGAATTTGAAGCGAGGGTTCTCCCTCGCTTCTTTATGATTTATTGGCGATTGTGACAACTATAAGGTATTAAAGGCTGGATGATTTTCATTCTAGGAAAGTTATGTCATAATAGCTGTAAGATAGAAAAGGGGGCAGCATTATGTCAATGAATTGGTCAGAACTTGAAAAAGTTGCTACAAGTTGGGTATATGAAGCAGGTCAAAAAATCAAAAAGACATTAGCTGGCCCAATAGATATTGAAACTAAGTCGAACCCAGATGACCTTGTAACTGAAGTAGACCGCTCAATTGAGGAGTTCTTCTATGAGAAAATTCAAACGACATATCCAGAGCACTACTTTCTCGGTGAGGAAGGGATTGCAAGTGAGGAACCTTCATTAGAGGGAACCGTATGGATTATTGATCCTATAGACGGAACAATGAACTTTATTCATCAAAAGCAGAATTTTGCTATATCTGTCGCGGTCTATCATAACAAAGTAGGCATGATAGGGATTATTTACGATGTGATGAGAGATGAGTTATTCCATGCAGTGAGAGGAGACGGAGCTTATCTTAACAATGTTGAACTCCCTCCTGTAAAAGAAAGACCTCTGCACGAATCAGTGATTGGATTAAATGCTAGATGGCTCGTGGAGGAAAAAAATCAATATCGCAATCCGTTGAAAGCCTTGGTTAGAGATGTAAGAAGCATACGATCTTATGGGTCTGCTGCTCTTGAGATGGCTTATGTAGCATCTGATCGATTAGACGGGTATTTGAGTGTCCAGTTATCGCCATGGGACTATGCTGCTGGTATTGTGATCCTGAATGAAGTGGGATGTGTGGCTTCTAATTTTCAAGGCGATCCATTATCTTTAACTGAACCTGGAACTTTATTTGCATCAAAACCGATCTTACATAAAGAAATTATTTCCGTATATATAGGAGAAGAATATTAAAAAAGCTTGAGTAAGTATTTTTCTTACTCAAGCTTTTTTTATTCACTAGCTTCGGTAACTTTCTTTCGCAATGAAATCCCTAAAAATAATGCAATGACTATACCGATAAGAGCTAAGAGAGCAATAACAATACTGCGTTCAGCTACAGCTACTCCAATACTCATAATGCAAATAACTGTAATAACAGCTAATAATAAAAAAAGTACATTCTCCTTCTTCATATAAATCCCCCTAAGATTCAATCACTATCTATAAGTGTATCGTGAAATGCTTTAAAGAAAAAGCCTGACAATGTGACAAATAAGTTAAAGATAAGCACAAAGCACAGAATTAAGCTGGCTTTTACACATAATTATGGACTTGTCTTCAATATGTGCTATACTTAGACAGTTAATCAACAAATAAGGAGAGAATTTAATGACACATCGTGATGATATACGTAATATTGCAATTATTGCCCACGTTGACCATGGTAAAACAACATTGGTTGATGAGCTTTTAAAGCAGTCTGGGACATTTCGTGAAAATGAACAAGTAGAAGAAAGAGCAATGGATTCAAATGCTATAGAAAAAGAACGTGGTATTACAATCCTTGCTAAAAATACTGCAATTAACTTTGAAGATAAACGTATCAATATTATGGACACACCTGGTCACGCGGATTTCGGCGGCGAGGTTGAACGTATTATGAAAATGGTTGATGGTGTACTTCTTGTCGTTGACGCATATGAAGGCTGTATGCCTCAAACTCGTTTCGTACTTAAGAAAGCACTTGAACAGAAATTAACACCAATTGTTGTTGTTAATAAAATTGACCGTGACTTTGCTCGTCCGGCTGAAGTGGTTGATGAGGTTGTTGACTTATTCATTGACCTTGGTGCAGATGAAGACCAACTTGATTTCCCTGTTGTTTATGCATCAGCTATTAATGGTACTGCCAGCATGAATGCGGAAAAGCAAGATGAAAATATGGCTTCATTATTTGAAACGATTGTTAATGAAATTCCAGCTCCAATCGATAACAGCGATGAGCCGCTTCAGTTCCAGGTAACTATGCTTGATTATAATGATTACTTAGGTCGTGTCGGTATTGGACGAGTATTCCGCGGAACAATTAAAGTAGGTCAGCAAGTATCTTTAATGAAGCTTGATGGCTCAGTAAAACAATTCCGTGTAACGAAATTATTTGGTTTCCTAGGCTTAAAACGTACAGAAATTGAAGAAGCAAAAGCTGGGGATTTAATTGCTGTTTCAGGGATGGAAGAAATTAATGTTGGTGAAACGGTTTGTCCTGTAGAACACCAAGAGGCACTTCCAATCCTTCGTATCGATGAACCGACTCTACAAATGACATTCCTAGTTAATAACAGTCCTTTTGCTGGACGTGAAGGAAAATTTGTGACAAGCAGAAAAATCCAAGAACGTCTTCGTGCTGAACTTGAAACGGATGTTAGTTTAAGAGTTGAAGATACAGATTCACCAGATGTGTGGATTGTATCAGGCCGTGGAGAACTTCATTTATCAATTTTAATTGAAAATATGCGTCGTGAAGGATATGAGCTTCAAGTTTCAAAGCCTGAAGTAATTATTCGTGAAGTTGATGGTGTGAAATGTGAACCGGTTGAGCGTGTGCAGATTGATGTTCCGGAAGAATATACTGGATCTGTCATGGAATCATTGGGTGAGCGTAAAGGCGAGATGGTTAACATGACAAATACTGGAACAGGTCAAGTTCGACTTGAGTTTATGGTACCTGCACGTGGATTGATTGGATACACAACTGAATTCCTATCGCAAACGCGCGGTTATGGTATCATTAACCACTCATTCGACAGTTATCAGCCAATGGCTCAAGGACAAGTAGGCGGGCGCCGCCAAGGAGTTCTTGTTTCAATGGAAACAGGTAAAGCAAGTCAATATGGTATTATGCAAGTAGAAGACCGTGGTACAATTTTTGTTGAGCCAGGTACTGAAATTTATGAAGGTATGATTGTTGGAGAGCATACACGTGATAATGACTTGGTTGTTAACATCACAAAGATGAAACAACAGACAAATGTACGTTCAGCTACTAAAGATACGACAGTAACGATGAAAAAGCCTCGTATTTTGACTCTTGAAGAAGCTCTAGAGTACTTGAACGAGGACGAGTACTGTGAATTAACACCAGAATCAATCCGCTTACGTAAGAAGATTTTAGTGAAAACAGAGCGTGAGCGTGCAGAGAAGCGTAAGAAGCTTGCTGCTAAGTAATAAAAAGGCATGAAAGGTTGGGGAGATAGGTGGACAACCAACAATTACAAGAGGCAGATCTTGAAGGCTATTCGTGGCTGATGCAGGCAACTGCTGAGAATCCATGGTATGGGCTGTTAGCATATATAGCGATTGTGATTTTGGCTATCTTGGTTTTTAACCTTGGATTTGCAAGAGAACTGCCAATCCTAAAAAAGGTCGTTGTATATATTATGCTTATTATCGGCTGCTTTGTATTGTGGCTGATGGAATTTGCATTCGGCGCACCGATTATTGTCGTTCTTATTATTTCTGCACTAATCCTTGCAATTTATCGTTACCGTTTGTACAGACACCGGGAAGAGAAAAAGGAAGGATAAAATAATAAGGATAAAATAAAAGAAAGCGAGTGGTTTATAGCCACTCGCTTTCTTTTTCAGTTTTATAGGTTAAAGTGAAATTCCCGCTTGCTTGTCTTTCTAGTGTCCGCTCCCTGATCCGCTCGTCACATTCATTACACATATACGTATGAATCGGACGATTGCGTAAGCGTTTTGCTAATGGGAGCTGGTCATCTATTTTGTCAATTTTATCACAGAGTACACATTTTACTCTCATGACCTTATCACTCCAATCGGTTAACCCTTGGGTCCTATCAACACAATTCATCAACTTTTTAAGTCTGATCGCTGTCTATAAGAAATGGGATTCTATCTTTATTGTAAAGGGATCTTCAAAAAAAAGAAACAAGTTTTAAAAAATGATTAATATAGGTATAGTATACTTATAAGTAATTAATTATAGGGGGGATCAATATGGCTAATCAAGTAGAACATGAGTTGACAAATGAACTGCTGCCTCATTTACAGAAAGAGCGGTATGTTACTCTAGCTACAGTAGACTTTGAGAAAAAATCTCCGAATGTAAATGCGATATCCTGGGTGTATGCGCCTACAAATAAAAAGCTCCGTTTTGCGATTGATAACCGATCACGCATTATTACAAATATTAAAGAGGAGCCTGGTGTGGTCTTGACGATCATTGCCAATGGTTCGACCTATTCAGTTTCAGGAAAAGCAATGATTAAAAGTGAAAAAATGGATTCTGTTCCATTAAAGCTGTCATTAATTGAAGTGGACGTGGAAGAAGTACGTGATGTTATGTTTTATGGTGCAAAAATTGTACAAAATCCTGAATATGATAAAACTTATGATGCTGAGGCGGCAGCGAAGTTAGACCGTCAAGTGATGGAAGCATTAAAAACATATAATAATGAATAAGGGAAGGCGGCCTGCGCAGTATTTGTGCAGGCCGCCTTTAGCTTTCACTTGTTCTTCATTTCATATGATCTTATTTCATATAATCATTCCAAGCTATTTATAGATTCCTCGTCTATCTTATAGGGCTTAGACATATAGTGTTAATGAGAAAGAGTAAATGAATTAGAGACATTATTACAGGAACTCGCATAAATTAATAGCAAGCAGCGTAACGATACTTGAGTCAGGAGGCGGAATGTTGAATAAAATCTACGTTTTAGATACAAACGTACTACTACAGGACCCTCACTCCATTTTCTCATTTGCAGAGAATGAAGTGGTTATTCCAGCCGTTGTATTAGAAGAAGTGGATTCGAAAAAGAGGTATATGGATGAGGTAGGCAGAAATGCCCGCCATTTCTCAAAACTTATAGATAAATTACGGACAAAGGGTAAGCTGCATGAGGGTGTACCATTAGAAGGCGGGGGAAAACTCCGAGTGGAATTAAATCATCGCTCCTTTCAACGATTAAAAGATTCATTTGCAGAAATGTCAAATGATAATCGGATTATTGCTGTTGCCTTGAACTTAATGCTAGAGGAACAAGAGCGTGTTGAAGGGAAACATGTAATCTTAGTGAGCAAGGATGCCCTAGTTAGAGTAAAAGCAGATGCACTTGGCCTTCCGGCAGAAGATTTTTTAAGTGATCGTGTTGTAGAATTTGATTCAGTCTATCCTGGTTATGTAGAAATTTATGTTGATGCAGACGTGATGAAACGCTTTTATTCCCAAGGAGAGCTTGCCATCTCAGAATTGACCAAGCATCCTTTTTACCCCCATCAGTTTATCATTATGAAAGATGCGCTTGGCAGTTCGAGCTCTGCACTAGGTAAAGTAGAGCCTGATGGGAAGAAAGTGAAGCCTTTTGTAAGTGACCCTGATCAAGTGTGGGGAATTAAGCCAAGAAATGTTCAGCAAAGAATGGCATTTGAATTATTGCTTAGAGATGATATCAGTCTCATTACTATGATTGGAAAAGCAGGAACAGGTAAGACGTTATTGTCTCTTGCTGCAGGATTAATGCAAACAGAAGATATGGGTAAGTTTAAAAAGCTAGTCGTAGCGAGACCTGTTGTCCCGTTAGGAAAAGATTTAGGTTATCTTCCAGGAGAAAAAGAAGAAAAATTAAGACCTTGGATGCAGCCTATTTATGATAATCTTGAATTTTTGTTCAATACAAAGAAGCCAGGAGAGATTGATCAGATCTTAGCTGGTATGGGGTCAATTCAAGTAGAAGCACTTACCTATATTAGAGGAAGAAGTATACCAGACCAATTTATCATTATTGATGAAGCTCAAAATTTAACAAAACACGAAGTGAAAACGATCTTAACCAGGGTAGGGGAAAGAAGTAAAATTGTTTTGATGGGTGACCCTCAGCAGATCGATCATCCGTACCTTGATGAATATAATAATGGCCTGACCTATGTAGTGGAGAAATTCAAGGATCAAACTGTAAGCGGTCATGTGAAGCTCGTTAAAGGGGAACGATCAGGCTTAGCCCAATTAGCAGCAGATTTATTATAAAATTGATGCTGTTTTAAAAAATTTCTATAACTAGAATGGGGAAAGTGTGATAACTTAGCGGATGAAATATACGTAGGCTCCGGTGGAAGCAAAAGCAAAGGTGAGACCCCGCAGTGCAGTAGCACGAGGAGGCTCACCAGCTTCCCGTGGAAAACGTAGTATATTTTAGGAGAAGTGCAACGCGAAATCCAATAGATAGCAGGCATTGCATGTTGCTAATGGTATTGTCTCACCCCGCGCTGTACCTTATTTTAATACAAGCTTTCTTACATGAGTAATTGGCTCTTCTCTGTTACGGCCGTCTCCGTAATAAAGGTGAATAGGGCCAGTTTCTATAAGCGGCTTCCCTTCTTTTGAGAACCCAGCGACCATTTCCATCGCTTCTGATAATGGAATGGTTTGAATCGTTCCGCCTTCTTGTTCAACTAAAACCTCACGAACGTCTTGATTCGGTTTCACATTTTGTAAGAAGGGAGCTAGCGGCATGCCAAAAGAGCCTGTTGTTAATTCTTCTTTGTTGTATTGAATTTTGTTGTCATTTGAGTTTGGGTTTGGGGGAGCAGAGCCCTCGATAATCTCTTTATCCCACTGAGCCGAGATGGCTTTGGTATAAGCTTCATCCTTATCTTCCACTATTCTTTCCTCTGTAAAGTATGTAGTTAAATCTACTTTTCGCTCATCAAAGATCCAAACACTTGGGTCGATGGTTAAGGGATGGTCTACATTCCCTTCAATAAAAATAACAAATTCCTCCATTGCTGCAATTCCTCCAATCTAGTTAATCTTTCATTCGTACTCTAATTTCATCTTCATCTTCCTATCAAGTATAAAGCGTTACCATGTATTTGTCACATCTGGGTATAATAAAAGAAATAACCTTTTTGGAGTGAGTGCGATGGTCTGTCAGTACGGTGAACAGTTAGAGAAGTTAGTAAAAGAAGCAGAACCATATGCTGCAGAGGGCAAAGTGGCAGATTATATACCTGCGCTAGCTAAAGCAGATCAAGGTATTTTAGCCGTCTCAATTTTCGATGGCAAAGAAACATGTTTTTCAGCAGGTCACTCAACCGAGATGTTCACATTACAAAGTATTTCGAAAGTGCTTACTTTAGCCCTTGCCTTAATGGACCATGGGGAGGAAGTCGTTTTTGATAAAGTAGGGATGGAACCTACGGGAGATCCTTACAATTCAATAGCAAAATTAGAGTCGCTTGTCGCCAAACCGCTTAATCCAATGATCAATGCAGGAGCCTTGGCCGTCAGTCACCTCATAAAAGGTGAATCAACAGAAGAGAGGCTTGAGAGGCTTCTTCAATTGATTAGAAAAATGAGCGCACGTCCTAGTGTGACCTATAATCGTGAAGTTGCACAATCTGAATTTAACACAGCTGATCTTAATCGCTCCCTTGCTTTTTTTATGAAGCAACATCGAATTATTGATGAAAACGTTGACCAATTATTAGACTTTTATACTAAGCAGTGTGCCATTGAAGTCGATTGTGATGATTTGGCGAGAATCGGATTTGTGTTAGCTAATGGCGGTAAAAATGAAGAAGGTGAAGAGATTATTCCGTTTGAAATTGCAAGACTTGTGAAAACATTTATGGTCACTTGCGGCATGTATAATTCATCAGGAGAGTTTGCTATCAGAGTAGGAATTCCGGCAAAAAGCGGTGTGTCTGGCGGAATTGTTGGTGCTGTACCTAATAGCATTGGTATAGGTATTTATGGCCCGGCATTAGATGAGAAGGGGAATAGTGTGGCTGGAATGAAGCTGCTTGAGGCATTGTCTAGTTATTATCACTTGAGTATTTTCTAATGAGTTTGAAAATCATTTGCAACTAAATCGTTAATTAGTCTTAAAATCATTGCATTTTTAGTATATAAAAGATACTATTAAATCATTGATATAAATAAGTAAGGAGGGGGATCTCGTGTCTCAAGAGATGGTCAATAAGCATAATGAACGAGCGTATGCCCTTCTAAAATCCGATGCTGAGAAGATCCAACAGCTTATCGAAGTGCAAATGGAAAATTTAACGATGCCACAGTGTCCTCTTTATGAAGAGGTTTTAGATACACAGATGTTTGGTTTGTCTAGAGAAATTGACTTTGCCATTCGCCTTGAGCTTGTTAGGGAAGAAGAAGGTAAACAGCTGTTAAATGAATTAGAACGTAAGTTAGCAGCCCTTCACGAAGCATCATTACGCAAATAAAAAAAGTCAAGCTCCATTTAGGATGCTTGACTTTTTTATGTTCAATCCCAATTATCGCTGGATTGAAAAGTGTTTTGTAAACGCTTTTAATTACCCGATGAATCGAAATTGTCAAAAATTTATTTGCCAAATCGATCACATTTTCTCTATACTAGAATACAAGCATGATGAGAAAGATATAACAGGATTATTTAGGAGAGTGGAGGAGAAAGTATATGAATGGTTTAAACAACATTAAAAAGGTCTTAGTAGCTAACCGAGGAGAAATTGCAATTCGTATATTCCGTGCTTGTACTGAATTACATATTCGTACGGTCGCAATCTACTCAAAAGAAGATGCGGGTGCTTACCACAGATATAAAGCGGATGAAGCCTATTTGGTTGGAGAAGGTAAAAAGCCAATCGATGCCTATTTAGATATCGAAAACATCATCGAAGTGGCTAAGTTACATGATGTAGATGCAATTCACCCTGGATACGGATTTCTATCAGAGAACATTGACTTTGCTACTCGCTGTAAAGAAGAAGGTATAATCTTTATCGGTCCTGAACTTGAACATCTCATTATGTTCGGAGATAAGGTACAGGCTAGAACCCAGGCTGTAAAAGCAAATCTACCTGTCATTCCTGGAAGTGACGGGCCTGTATTAAGCCTTGAGGAAGTCGAGAAATTTGGAGAAGAACACGGCTACCCGTTTATTATTAAAGCGTCTTTAGGCGGCGGCGGACGCGGGATGAGAATTGTCCGTTCAAAGTCTGAAATGAAGGAATCGTACGAGCGTGCAAAATCAGAAGCTAAATCTGCTTTTGGTAACGACGAGGTTTATGTAGAAAAATTTATTGAAAACCCTAAACATATTGAAGTACAGATCTTAGCAGATAAACATGGTTCTACGGTGCATCTATATGATCGCGATTGTTCCGTACAAAGACGTCATCAAAAAGTAGTTGAAATTGCACCGAGTGTTTCATTAGATATAGAACTGCGCGAACGAATTTGTGCTGCGGCTGTACAATTGATGGAAAATGTGAACTATTTAAATGCAGGTACGGTTGAGTTTCTTGTAACTGATACGGGAGAGTTCTATTTTATTGAAGTGAACCCTAGAGTACAGGTTGAGCATACCATTACCGAAATGGTCACAGGTATTGACATTGTCCAATCACAGCTTTTGATTGCTGACGGCGAGCAGCTGCACAGTGCAAAGGTTGGAATACCAGCTCAAGAAGAAATCGTGTGTAATGGTTTTGCTATACAGTCTCGAGTAACAACTGAAGATCCAAGTAACGGATTTATGCCTGATACTGGCCGTATTAATGCCTATCGTACGGGTGGAGGTTTCGGTGTTCGACTTGATGCTGGAAATGGATTCCAAGGAGCGGTTATCACTCCTTACTATGATTCCTTATTAGTGAAAGTATCGACTTGGGCTTTAACATTTGAAAGCGCCGCAGCGAAAATGCTTCGTAACCTAAAAGAATTCCGAATCCGCGGTATTAAAACGAATATTGCGTTTTTAGAGAATGTGGTTCAACACCCTCGTTTTCTAAACGGTGAATATAATACATCATTCATTGATACGACACCAGAATTATTCGTTTTCCCTAAGCGAAAAGATCGTGGTACCAAAATGCTTTCGTTTATTGGAGAAACGATTGTAAATGGTTATCCAGGACTTGAAAAAGCCAAAAAACCAATTTTAGATAAGCCGCAAGTGCCAAAACTGAAATTGACAGAGCCTATCCCGGACGGAACAAAGCAAATCTTAGATAAGGAAGGACCTGAAGCCTTAGCGAAATGGGTTAAAGAACAAAAAGACGTTCTTCTTACTGATACCACTTTCCGTGATGCTCATCAGTCATTACTTGCAACCCGAGTGAGAACACATGACCTTAAGCAAATCGCAGAGCCAACAGCTCGTATGCTTCCAAACTTATTCTCAATGGAGATGTGGGGCGGAGCTACATTTGATGTTGCGATGCGCTTCTTGCATGAGGACCCTTGGGAGCGTTTAATTACGCTGCGTAAGCAAGCGCCAAATGTCCTCTTTCAAATGTTGCTTCGTGCATCAAACGCGGTAGGATACAAGAATTACCCGGATAACGTTATTGAAGAATTCGTAGCAAAATCAAGCAATGCCGGCATTGATGTATTCCGTATCTTTGACAGCTTAAACTGGGTGCCAGGTATGACTTTAGCCATTGATTCTGTGCGAAATAACAACAAAATTGCTGAAGCTGCCATGTGTTATACAGGAGATATTCTTGATTCGTCAAGACCAAAATATGATCTTGCCTACTACAAAAATCTAGCTAAAGAGTTAGAGCAAGCAGGTGCGCATATTTTAGGAATTAAAGATATGGCAGGATTATTAAAGCCTGAAGCAGCATATCAATTGATCTCTACCCTTAAAGAAACGGTCGATATCCCTATTCACCTGCATACTCATGATACAAGCGGCAACGGACTATTTATGTATGCCAAAGCGATTGAGGCAGGCGTAGATATCGTCGATGTAGCTGTAAGTTCTATGGCAGGCCTTACATCTCAGCCAAGTGCAAACAGCTTGTACTATGCACTAAGTCACTCAGAGCGCAAGCCGAATGTAGACATTAAAGCATTAGAGCAGTTAGGCGAGTTCTGGGATGGGACTAGAAAATATTATGCTGGTTTTGAAAGCGGCATGAACGCTCCTCATACGGAAGTATATGAGCATGAAATGCCAGGGGGACAATACAGCAACCTTCAGCAGCAAGCAAAAGCAGTAGGATTAGCTGCTCGCTGGAATGAAGTAAAGAAAATGTATCGTACGGTCAATGATATGTTTGGAGATGTTGTGAAAGTAACACCTTCTTCTAAAGTAGTAGGGGATATGGCATTATACATGGTTCAAAATAACTTGACTGAAGAAGACATCTACAATAAAGGAGAGTCACTTGACTTCCCAGATTCTGTGGTTGAATTATTTGAAGGTCAGTTAGGCCAGCCGTATCAAGGTTTCCCTGAGAAGCTCCAAAAGATTATCTTAAAAGGCCGTAAGCCGATTGAAGGCCGCCCTAGTGAAAATATGGAGCCTGTCGATTTCCAAGAAATTAAAGAAAAATTATTTAAGCAGCTTGATCGTCAAGTGACCAGCCATGATATGCTTTCTTATGCGCTTTATCCAAAAGTGTTTACTGAGTTTGAGGCATTTAGAAATCAATTTGGTGACGTCTCTGTTCTAGATACACTGACGTTCTTCTATGGCATGAGGCTTGGAGAAGAAATCGAAGTGGAAATTGAGAAAGGAAAAACATTAATTGTGAAATTGGTTTCCCTTTCAAAACCGCAGGACGATGGTACACGGATCGTTTATTTCGAATTAAATGGCCAGCCGCGTGAAGTGGTTATTAAGGATATGAATGTGGCAAGTACGACTGTAGCTAGACCGAAAGTTGATAAAGACAACCCTAATCAAATTGGGGCGTCTATGCCAGGTACCGTAGTTAAAACATTAGTACAAAAAGGCGACAAAGTACAAAAAGGCGACCATCTCATGATCACAGAAGCAATGAAGATGGAGACGACGGTTCAAGCCGCATTTGATGGAGAAGTAAAAGAAGTATTTGTAAGTGATGGAGATCCGATCTTAACTGGTGATTTGCTTATAGAATTAGTTTAAGTTCCAAGCACAGCCTGTCATTGACAGGTTGTGTTTTTTCTTGTGATGTGAAGGGTAGTATACTATAATTGTATATACTTTGTTTATGCTATGTGCAATTTATTGTATAACTGGGGGGTGGAAATGTTGGGGAATAGCGATTCACTTAAGGCAGTTTGGTTTAGAAGAGACTTTAGACTTCATGACCATACGGCATTAAAGCATGCAATAGAGGCGATTGAAAAACATGGTGGCAAGTGGCTGGCCTTTTTCTATTTAGATCCTAAAACAGCATCAGTTGAACCGGTTCATCATGATTATTTTTTTCAAACCGTCATGCAGTTTAAACAAATGCTTAAAACTAATGGAGGAGATCTCTACATTATTACGGGTACAATTGAAGGCGCACTTTCTAAATTGCTCCAAGCTTTTCCTGAAATAGATGCCGTGTATGCAAACGATGATCGTGTAGGGGATGGAAGGCTAAGAGATGAAGCGGCAGAACATTTCCTTGCTAAACAATCGATACCCTTCTATACATTTGAGGATGCTTATTTAACAGAGCCTGATCAAGTATTAAAAAAAGACGGCACTCCTTACAAAGTATTTACCCCATATTATAAGGCTTGGGCAAAAGAAAGGAAGCGTACCCCGGCTGTTATTAAGAGAGATGTGTTGTTAGGTTCAGTTCATAAAGGTACTGCACCCGACCGGGAGGCGGAAACTTTATTTAACAACCTAATAAAGAAATGCAGCTATGATTGGTCTGCCATAGGCGAGGAGCATGCAATAAAGAGACTTCAAATGTTTACGAAAAAAAGGCTCTCAGGCTATAAGGCGAATCGTGATTTTCCAAGTATAACCGGGACCAGCCGGCTTTCACCATATATAAAAACTGGTGCCGTGTCTAGTAGAAGTATTTATTATCATATTTTAAATGCTGAAGCAGATTCCTATAGTGCCGAAACATTTTTAAAAGAGTTAGCATGGAGAGATTTTTATCGTATGGTTCATTTTTACGAGCCAGATTGTAAAGACCGTGAAATAATGGAGGGGTACCGAGAGTTGAACTGGAGTCATGATCAAGACGATTTAACTTCATGGAAACGTGGAGAGACTGGCTTTCCGATTGTAGATGCAGGAATGAGGCAATTGTTGAATGAAGGCTGGATGCATAATCGGCTCAGAATGATCACTGCCTCGTTTCTTACCAAAGATTTGTTAATTGATTGGCGGTTGGGGGAGCGGTATTTTGAACGCATGCTGATTGATTACGATCCTTCTTCTAATATCGGAGGCTGGCAATGGGCCGCCTCAGTAGGGACGGATGCTGTACCTTATTTTAGAATCTTTAATCCTGTTACTCAATCAAAACGATTTGATGAGAATGGTACCTATATACGCACCTATATCCCGGAGCTTAATCATGTGCCTGATCATTATATACATGAGCCGTGGAAAATGAGTGAAGAAGAACAAGTCAAGTATAAATGCAGGCTAGATGAGGATTATCCTCTGCCTATCGTTGACCACAGTAAGCAAAGGAAGAAAGCTTTATCGTTTTTTAAAGGTGACGATGAGGAATGAGGGATGAGGGTGTATGAAATAGATAAATATGGGGATAAATAAAAAATGACAGCAATAGACTGCTGTCATTTTTTTGTGGTTAATTATTGTAATTAAATACTGTAATTAATGTGAAGGCCTTGTAATAATCATAGTCATGTAAGACAAGGCCGAGAAAAGTATTGAGATAATTAATGCATGAATAAGACCAACAGATAAAGCATTTTGAGTAAATACAATCGAAATACCGCTAATAAATTGGCCGACAACTAATAAGAAAGATAACACAGCTGTCCAAGTCAGCACTCTGTAATGTCGATAACGAGATAAAGTCCAAATCATAAGAATGAGTAAAAAGAGTAAGAGAATCGTTCCCACGACTCTATGGAAGTAATGTGCCCCGACCGGACCGTACAGTCCAGGGAAAATCTGGCCGTTACATAATGGAAAACCGGCGCAGGCTAATGTAGCTTCTGAATGCTTTACATATGCTCCTGAATAGATTACTGCATAACAATAAGTAATAACAAAGAATACATAATACTTAAAGCCTCTGCTTACTTTAGGAGCCATTGTATGCTCTCTGCCGTCTTCAAATGCTAGAATGGTTAGCAATACGACTGCAGCAAGAGACATAGCAGAAATACCAAAGTGGAGGGCAAGAATCGCCTTTGATTGACCAAATACGACGGCGCCTGCTCCTAGCAGACCTTGAAAAATAATAAGTATGACAGCAGCGAATGATAATGCTTTCGCTTCTCTCATATGCTTTAGTTGCTTCCAAGCCCAAATAGCAAGAATAATAATCATTGCACCTACTAACCCTGATACAATTCGATGACTATATTCAATAATCGTCTCTATGGCAGGGTTTGTCGGAATCACTTCGCCAAAACAAAGCGGCCAAGTGGCCCCGCAACCTTCACCTGAACCAGTTTTAGTAACAAGTGCACCTTGTAAGAGGACGATTAACACCCCAATTGAGGTGATGACACTATAAATCTTCAATCGTTTGTGCACTAATTTCACCTTTCCTTCTATAAAATTATCTAAATATATGCTAGAGTAAGCAAAGAGAAAAACATTTGTCTCCTTTTGATCTTAAAAATAAAGCAAATAAAAGTCAATTTCCTCACCGTGAATATTTTATGTCGAATCCTAAATGTGAAGAAAATGTGAAACTCATGATTTTGCTGAAACAATTGAGATTTTGAGATATAATGTGTTTGTGACAGATATTAGGTGTGTGTGAAAACGGCGCCTAATTTATTTTTTGTAGAAATGTCTGTATGAATGGTTCATTCTACAAAGGGGGTGAAGAATTGATGAATAAGTCTAATACAGCCATCGATCCGACAAATGTAATCGAAGCTGGTCCTGATTCATCAGTTGCTGACGTTCAGCAAAAATCATGGAAAGACTATCTTGTGCTTGCAAAGCAAGGGATCGTTACTTCTAATCTAATTACAACCTTTGCCGGGATTTACTTGGCAATTGTTTATACCGGTACAGTGTTTACGATGCATCTTGATACAATGATTTTTGCGCTCTTAGGAGCAGCATTAGTCATGGCAGGCGGTTGTACATTAAACAACTATATTGATCGTGACATAGATCATCTTATGGAACGAACAAAAGAAAGGCCTACTGTAACTGGACGCTTTTCTGCTAAACATGTGCTGCTGGTTGGACTTGCACAGGCTGCTTTAGGGATAATCTTTTTAGCGCTTACAACACCGACTGCAGCTGTTATCGGGTTAATTGGTTTGTTTATTTATGTAGTGTTATACACTATGTGGACTAAGAGAACTACTACATTAAATACAATTGTAGGAAGCTTTTCAGGAGCAGTTCCTCCATTAATTGGTTGGGCAGCGATCGATGGCGGTTTACACTTGTATGCTTGGTTGCTATTTTTTATCATGTTTCTTTGGCAGCCTCCACACTTCCTTGCATTAGCAATGAAGCGTGTAGAAGAATACAGAGCAGCTGGAATTCCAATGCTGCCGGTAGTTGCAGGTTTTGAAATGACTAAACGTCAGATGGTCGTTTATGTAGCCGCACTTCTGCCAGTTTCTTTAATGCTCTACCCTTTTGGACTTGTCTACACAATCGTCGCAGCTGTTTTAGGAGTAGGTTGGCTTGCTCTTGGAATTGCTGGTTTTAAGATGAAAGATGATATTAAGTGGGCAAGATTAATGTTTGTTTATTCGTTAAATTATTTAACGATTCTATTTGTTCTTATGGTCATTGTTCATTTCTAATTTATTAGAGACATCTAACTAAGTTAGAGAACCTAACTCATTAGAAATGAATTTTTGATGATAAATATTTTTATGTAGTTATGACTACTTGACGAAAGTGAGGTTGGATTGTCAGATGAAACTTTGGAAAACAGCATCGCGTTTTCTACCTCTTTCATTTTTAACCCTTTTCTTGACAGGGTGTCTGGGGGAGGAAAACCTAACGGCTCTTGATCCTAAGGGTCCTCAAGCACAATGGATTTATGATAATATGATTCTTTCAATAATTGTCATGGCCCTTGTGAGTATTGTCGTATTTGCAATCTTTTTCATCATCCTTGCAAAATATCGTCGCAAACCTGGTGACGACGAGATTCCTAAACAAGTTCACGGGAATACGGCACTCGAAATTACGTGGACAGTGATTCCGATTATCCTGCTTGTAATCTTAGCGGTACCTACAATTACCGGTACGTTTATGTTTGCGGATAAGGATCCAGACCCTGAAGTAGGGGATAACACTGTCTACATCAAAGTAACAGGTCATCAGTTCTGGTGGCAGTTTGATTACGAAAACGAAGGGTTTACTGCTGGGCAAGATGTTTACATTCCAGTAGGAGAGAAAGTAATCTTTGAGCTTCACGCGCAAGATGTTCTTCACTCATTCTGGGTACCTGCTCTAGGCGGTAAAATTGATACCGTTCCTGGTATCACCAACCACATGTGGTTAGAAGCAGATGAGCCCGGCGTTTTTAAAGGTAAATGTGCTGAGCTTTGTGGTCCTTCACATGCCTTAATGGACTTTAAACTGATCGCTCTTGAGCGTGATGAATACGATGCTTGGGTAGAAGGTATGTCAGCTGAGGTAGAAGAGCCTACCGAAACTCTTGCTAACCAAGGTCGTCAAGTATTTGAAGAAAACTCATGTATTGGATGTCACGCGGTAGGTGGAACGGGAACTGCAGCAGGTCCGGCTTTCACTAACTTTGGAGAGCGTGAAGTAATTGCTGGTTATCTTGAGAATAACGATGAGAACCTAGAGGCATGGATTCGTGATCCTCAATCTCTAAAACAAGGTAATGTTATGCCAGCATACCCTGATATGAGCGAGGAAGATATGGAAGCACTAATTGCATACCTTCGTTCATTAAAAGTAATGGAATAAGACTAGCGAACTTGATTTAGAAGGAGGTTAACCCATTGGCTACACAGAAACAAGAAAAAAGTGTTATCTGGGATTGGTTAACAACAGTTGACCATAAAAAGATTGCGATTATGTATTTAATTGCAGGAACACTTTTCTTTGTAAAAGCTGGTGTAATGGCGCTATTCATGCGTATTCAGCTTATGTATCCAGAAATGAACTTCTTAAGTGGTCAAACATTTAATGAATTCATTACGATGCATGGTACGATTATGCTATTCTTAGCAGCTACACCATTATTGTTTGCATTTATGAACTATGTTATTCCACTACAAATCGGTGCTCGTGACGTTGCATTTCCATTTGTCAACGCTCTCGGGTTCTGGATCTTCTTTTTCGGTGGATTACTTCTTAGCTTAAGCTGGTTCTTTGGCGGCGGTCCTGATGCTGGTTGGACAGCTTATGTGCCGCTATCTAGCCGTGATTACGGCGGACTTGGAATTGATTTCTATGTACTAGGTTTACAGGTTTCTGGTATTGGTACGCTTATTTCAGCGATTAACTTCCTTGTTACAATCGTTAATATGCGTGCACCAGGTATGACAATGATGCGTCTGCCATTATTCGTATGGACGTCATTCATTTCGTCTACATTAATTTTATTCGCGTTTACACCACTTGCTGCTGGTCTTGCACTACTAATGTTAGATCGTTTATTTGAAGCTCAATACTTCATTCCGAGCATGGGTGGTAACGTAGTATTATGGCAGCATATTTTCTGGATTTTCGGTCACCCTGAGGTATATATCTTAGTATTGCCGGCATTCGGGATTATTTCTGAAGTTATTCCAGCTTTCTCAAGAAAGCGTCTATTTGGTTATACAGCGATGGTATTCGCTACAATGATCATTGCATTCTTAGGATTCATGGTTTGGGCTCACCACATGTTTACAGTAGGTATGGGTCCTGTTGCTAACTCTATTTTCGCGGTAGCAACAATGACGATTGCGGTACCAACCGGTATCAAGATCTTTAACTGGCTATTTACAATGTGGGGCGGTAAGATCACATTTAACACAGCGATGTTATTTGCATCTTCTTTCGTACCGACATTCGTACTTGGTGGGGTAACAGGGGTAATGCTTGCTATGGCACCTGTTGATTACCTATATCATGATACGTACTTTGTAGTAGCTCACTTCCACTACATTATCGTTGGTGGTATCGTTCTTTCATTATTCGCGGGTCTATTCTATTGGTACCCGAAAATGTTTGGTCATATGTTAAATGAAACACTAGGTAAACTATTCTTCTGGGTATTCTACATTGGTTTCCATTTAACATTCTTTGTACAACATTTATTAGGTCTAATGGGTATGCCTCGTCGTGTTTACACATATCTTGGCGACCAAGGTCTTGATGCATTTAACTTCATCAGTACAATCGGTACATTCTTCATGTCTGCTGGTGTTATCTTACTTGTTATCAACGTTATCTACTCTGCATTCAAGGGTGAGCGTGTAACGGTAGCAGATCCATGGGATGCTCGTACTCTTGAGTGGGCAACACCAACTCCGGTTCCTGAGTACAACTTTGCGCAAACGCCGCAAGTACGTTCTCTTGATCCTTTGTTCTATGAAAAAATTCATGGTGACGGCACAATGAAGCCGGCTGAACCTGTAACAGACATTCACATGCCTAACGGTTCAATCCTGCCTTTCATTATGTCCATCGGCTTGTTCTTTGCAGGCTTTGGTTTAATCATGTTAAACATGGATAATCCTATTATTAATCCATGGATCGTAGCAATTGGCGGTCTTGCTCTTACATTCGGTTGTATGTTTGTTCGTTCGATCAAAGAAGATCATGGTTACCATATTCCGGCTGAACAAGTGAAAGCTGATTTAGCGGAATTAAAGAAAGGAGGGAACTAGGAAATGGCAGGTGCAGTTGATACGTCAAAAGGTCTTCCTTCTCATCCGGAGAGGGCTACACTTGAAGGGAAAAATAAATTCCTTGGTTTCTGGTTCTTCCTTGGTGGTGAAACCATCCTTTTTGCAACATTCTTTGGTACATTCTTAGGTCTTCGCGGTGGTACAGCTGATGGTCCTACTTCAGCTGACCTCGTTGCTCTAGATCTTGTCTTTATTATGACAATGCTGCTGTTAACAAGTAGTTTAACAAGTGTGTTAGCAATGTTTGCGATGAAGAAAAATAATTTCAAAGCCATGATGATTTGGATGTGGATTACAGTTGTATTAGGTCTTGCATTCTTAGGCTTTGAAATTTATGAGTTCCATCATTATGTGGTTGATTATCAATTTGGATTCTCAACTAGTGCATTTGCATCGGCATTCTATTCCTTAGTTGGACTGCATGGTGCCCACGTTGCCTTTGGTTTAAGCTGGATTATTGTCCTCTTAATCCGTTACAGAAAGAGTGGAATTACGTTGACAAATGCTCCTAAGTTCTATGTGGCTGGTCTATACTGGCACTTTATCGACGTTGTGTGGGTATTCATCTTCACAGTTGTCTATCTTATGGGAGTAGGAGGTTGATCACATGGCAGATAATTTAAGTCAATCATTTGATAAAAGTGCAATGACTGAGGAAGAAAGACGTCACATTAAAAAAGAAATTCGTAAGCAAATTGTCGTATTTGCTCTTATGATTTTCTTAACATTGATGTCATTTATGGCTGTCGCAACGGATGTGATTCCACGTTCATTTGCTATTCCATTTATTTTCATCCTTGCCGTGATTCAATTTGCTCTTCAACTATTCTTCTTTATGCATATGAAGGATAAAGACCATGGCTGGGCAAATGCGTTCATGATTTCTGGTATTTTCATTACCGTTCCAACAATTGCTGCTTTAATGCTGCTGCTTGGAGTCAATAAAATCTAAGGTTATACTTCAAAGCTCTCATTCATAATGAATGAGAGCTTTTTTGTTCATGAGATTGTGACAATCAAATTTAAGTAAAGATAATCTTTCTATTGTATAATATATGTGTACTACTCATATGTACGAGTCAAAAGAATTGATACAGCAGTGAAAGGAGTTGTGATTTGTGAGTAATCACCAATACGCAGCAGACAACCCTTCGTTTAAGAAACGAAATTATAAACCTTTTATTATTATTGTAACGATCGTCATCAACGGTTTAGTTGTATTATTATCAGGGATGCCAGGCTATGAGAACTTTAATGCTTTTGATGTAAAGGTTCTGCCGCTTATGAATGCTATTTTTAATAGCTTCACATTCTTATTCTTACTAGCAGCATTGATTGCTATTTTAAAGAAGAATGTAGTGGTTCATCGACGTTTTATTTATGCAGCCTTTATTACAACTACTTTATTTCTCGTTACGTATGTCGCGCATCATTTCTTATCTGCATCGACACCGTACGGAGGATCAGGCATCATGGCTGGGATCTATTACTTCATCTTAATAACTCATATCGTACTAGCAGCAATTATTGTCCCATTAGCTCTAACTTCAGTAGCTAGAGCATGGAATATGGAAAATGAGCGTCACCGTAAAATTGCACGCTGGACGATGCCGATCTGGCTTTATGTAAGTTTAACTGGTGTGTTAGTGTATGTAATGATATCACCTTATTATTAAAGCGAAAAAAAGCATCATGCAGAGCATGATGCTTTTTCTTGTAGGGTGCAATTGAATCAAACCGATTATAATTTAAAGTTCAATTTAATAATTCCTGCTTCTTTAGCTGATGTAAAGGCGATAACAAGGAGGGGGCCAATAATAAAGCCGATTACTCCAAATAACATTAACCCAAGGTACATCGCAATAAGTGTAGCAAGTGGAGATAAACCGATATGTTTCCCCATTACTTTTGGTTCTACTGTTCTCCGAATAATCAATAAGACAGCAGCCAGGATAAGCAGCTTAGAACCTGTACTCACATCACCGACAATTAATTGAAAAATGGCCCATGGTGCTAAAATGACGATTGATCCTATAATAGGGACAAAGTCAATCAGCCAAATTATAAATGCCATTAATAAAGCTACTTCAGGAGCAATGAAGAGCAGGCCGATCAACGTTACAATAAAGATAATAATACTAACTAAAAATTGTGCTTTGAAAAACCCCCAGATGACGTAAGAAAGACGTGATGTCATAAAGTTTACTTTCTCTTTTGTTCTCTCAGAGAGGTAACTATACAGCTTTTCTCTCAGTCTAGGCAGTTCAAGCATAAATAAAAATAACGCAATGAGATAAACAAGAAATGTAACAAGATAACCTGGTATGCTTGATATTAATGAGGTAATATCTTGAATAAGATTACGATCACTAATATTTGAACGCAGGTCACTCAATGTATTGGTCACTGTAATATTAATCTCTTGCACCAATTCAGGAGGGAGATTCTCATATTTTTCTTCTAAATTCCGTTGGAAGTTTAACCAAGCTCTGTTTATATCGCTAATATATTGCGGACTATTTTCAACAATTTGTGTACCTTGTGTGATCGCTTTCGTTGCAATATAGTAACCACTTAGGCCGATAAACACAACAAAAACGGTAAATACAAGCATAACCGCAACATTTCGCTTTATCTTGGTCTTCCTTTGTAGTGCATTAACAGCAGGTGTTAGGATTAGAGCTGTTAATAATGCGGCAACTAATGGAAGTGACACTGGTAAAATAAAGTATGCAGCGACTAAAAATAAAAGAATAGAAATAATAATCCAAATCGTACGTCTCGTGAAGAAAGCTGCCAATTCGAAACCCCTCTCTACTACATAAAAGCTTATCTTCATTATAGTATGAAGTTGAAAACTTGAACAAGTATATGCGTTTATTTTATTTACTTTGTTCACAAATCCGCTCTAGGATGAAAAAGAATTCATTTTTTGGTGTGATATAATGGGTTGTGTGCTTACTAGTTGTGTGCTTACTAGTTGTGTGCTTACTATAAGTAAAGCAATTTGTAAAGATGGTGAAAAAGGTGAGGTATGTAATGAATAAGTACTGGATACGGACAAGTATGGTCTTTTTAATTCTAAGTATATTAGCAGCATGTGGTTCGGATGATACGAATTTAACACTAGTAACAGATGAACGTGAAGATCTTGTTCGTGAGTTTGTGACAGAATATAAAGAAACCATGGTAGAGGCTTATAACACGGGTAATTTCAACGAATTAGAACCTTTTCTGATTACTAATAACAGCTTTTATCATTCTTTAAGACGTTATGTCTCTGATTCACATAGTGAGGGAAACACGAAGGAATTGTTAGACTTTCAAGTTCATCAGGTGTTTGAAGACCCTGAGGGTGATTTATATGTAGATGCAACAGAACGAGTTGAAGTGATAGAGCATGGTCAAGCGATTGAAGTTGAACGTGACGTACGGTTTGAGTTGACTAAGGGTGGAGCTGACTCTTTTCGTATCGTAACGATCAGACATGTAAAATCATAGGATCGTAACCAATAGATAAGAAAAAGCCAAGCAGGTAGACTGACCTAGTCATATGAGACAGTAATAAAACACCTTCCTAGGCTGCCATATCACCAAACTTTATTGGTGTGTGGTAGCCTAATTTTTCTTGGATACGTTCATCGTTATAATACCTCATAAATTGATCTACACGATCCCTTACTTCTTCTAAAGACAAGGAATTGAATTTAACATACTGAAATTCTTCTGATTTCAGGTTCGAATGGAAAGACTCAATGACTGCGTTGTCCCAACAGTTTCCCCGGCGTGACATACTACTGACCAAATTCTTTTCTTTAATCCGATTTTGATAAGCATAAGAAGAATAAACACTTCCTTGATCTGAATGGATGATGACTCCTTTGGGGTTTCCTCGCGTTTCTAGTGCTTCATCCAAGGTATCAATCACCAAAGGGATTTGTTGATGAGTATAAAGCTTATAAGCAACGATTTGATTATTAAACAAGTCCATGATCGTTGATAAATATAAAGTGTCTGGACCATACTGGATGTAGGTAATATCCGTTACCCACTTTTGGTTAGGTTTGCTTGCGTTAAATTCTCGCTGTAATAAGTTTGGCGCAACAATGACAGATTCCCCTAGAGATTTCCACCTTCTTTTTTGCTTTACTCTACATTGAAGGTGGTATTTCTGCATGATCCGTTAACAGTATTACGGTTTAATTTGATATGATAGTCACGTTTTAATAGCTCCTTGATTTTACGATGACCATATCGATACTTTGTTTTTTCGCAAAGGTAGATAATCGTTTCCTCTTCCTTAGACAACTCGACTGGTTGCGCAGATGCCCAGCGATAATAGGTGGATCTGGGAACATTTAAAGCTGATAAAATAGCTGATACTGTATATTTTTTTCGTAAAGTCTGGACTAGTTGGAGGACGATTTCTTTTTCAGCTCCTTTTCGATCTCCAAATACTTTTTTAAGATTTCATTTTCCTGCTTTAAATGATTCATTTGACGTTCTTTTTTCTCTTCATTACTTGAACTGTCAGGTCCATGACCATATGAATATTGCTTCCCAATTGGTTGATCGAATCGATGAACCTGATTTTCACGATACCATTTCATCCACGTTTTGATCTGAGACACATTTTTAATCCCATATTTCTCCATGATCTCCTGGTTCGTAAACTGACCACTCATCTTATCTTTCACGACTGCCCACTTAACTTCATTTGAATATACGTTTTTGCCCATGCAAAAACACCTCCGAATTAGTACTTTGTTTAAGTGTACCATTTCGAAGGTGTTTTATAGTGTCTCATTAATTTAGGTTAGTCTAAGGTTGCTTGGCTTTTTCTTATTTTGCTTCTAGGTTTGTGTTAAGTAGTTCTAGTTTTTTTGCACATTTGTCAATGATTGATTTAGGGAACGTTTCACCATCGTATTCAACACCATGCGGATAATAGTGCTTACCTAAAATAGGCGTCATTAATTTGACGATTGCATCGTCGTGAGGAATGTCACCTTTAATAGCATAAGCAGGAACACGTAGGTAGTATGTATCTCCTTGATTAACAATTTTGTAATCAAATGTAACGCGCTCATAATCCCATTGACCTGCATGTACTAAACCAATTGATTCTGCAGCATGTCTTAATGTTTCAAATTTCACTTCTTTATCTGCTAAGTTAATTTGCTCAAATTTCACCAGGAACCCTCCTTATTTCGTCTGCTTCATTACTATACCCTCCTAATAATAGTATGAAAAGGCGTTTGTTGCAACGGATAATGGTGAATGTTTTATGTATATCGAGCGAAGTTCTAACAGATTGATGATATAATGGCGTTAAAATTCGACAGAATCGTTTAAAGGATTGACAGCAGATTACATAACTAGCTGAAGGAAATGTGCAAAAGGAATAAGAATAGATATAGATGAGGGAAAAGCAGGAGGAGAAGCCTATGAAGCAAAAGGTGTTTATTGGGATCATGTTAGCTCTTTTTCTAAGTGTGGCTGTATTTGAATACCAATTTGAAGCAGAAATTAAAGAATGGTTTCAAGCCGACGATCAATCTGTGTTTATGCAAGATGACAAGGAAGAAGAAATAGCTGCTGCTGATGAAATAGTCGTAGAAACTGCACCAGTGGAAAATGAAAACGAGTCTGAAACAACTTCAACTACAGGAACCTTTGAGTCAGATGAGCCGCTGCTTGGGGCTGGGGTAGAAGAGGTTAAGGAATTGTTTGGCGAACCTTCAAGAATAGATCCTTCAGCTTTTGGCTATGATTGGTGGGTTTATGAAGAAGAAGATTATTATCATCTAATTGGGATAGAACAAGAGCAGGTAGTTACTACATTTACTAGCTGGTCAGAACTTAATTCAGAAGAAACAATGTTTGGAGAGAGCTATCAGACCTTAGACGAACGTTATACGTTTACTCAACAAGTTGAATTACGAGCGGGAGGTAACCATTACCAATTCGAATTGACCCCAGAAGACCGTAATATGCGGCCGATCGTAGAAGTGGATGATGGATGGATGCAGCTATATTTCGATATTCATACAAATGAATTATCAAGTATCCGTTATCTGACAGATGAGGTATTGTTAAAACAAAGACCTTATTCTGTTTCGTATCGAGGAGCCCTTCCTGAGGAAGAGAATGTAACGGAAGCTGAATGGGAGGAGATTGAAGCAGGACAAGCTAGGCATATTTTTAGCTTCACCAATGTGTTGAGAGAACGTCACGGTTTAGAACCGTTTACCTGGAACGGTGAAGTCTCAGACGTAGCCTATCTTCATAGCAGGGACATGCAAGAAGAACAATATTTTTCACACACCTCCCCTATATATGGCGAGTTATCTGATCGATTTGATCGTGGTGAGTTAAATTACAGACTCGCAGGGGAAAATATTGCTGCACAATATGTAGATGGACTCGCGGCTACAGAAGGCTGGTTAAATAGTGAAGGGCATAGAGTAAATGTGTTACACAAAGAATTTGAAGAACTAGGAGTTGGTGTGTACAAAGATTTTTACACGCAAAACTTTATGACTGGGTGGGGATTCTAAAAAGCAAACAAGCAGGTCGGGTATAGTACCCTGACCTGCTTGTTTATTTTACCTGCGGGCGATTAATAACAGCGAATGTTCCAGTTGCCATTGCAACTAATTTCTCTCGATTATCGTATACTTTCGCTTCCGTAACACATAAGCTGTTACCCTTGTGCGCCAAATGAGCTACGCATTTAAGGTTGCTGCCAACACCTGGTTTTATGTAATGAACATTCATTTCAGCGGTCACCGCTGCTTTATCTTCAGGTAAAATACGGTTAATCATCGATCCCATAGCTGTATCAAGCAGTGTAGCTGTTATTCCCCCGTGCACCATTTGTAGTGGATTATTAATCAGAGGCTGAATCGGTAAAACCACTTCATAATCACCATTATCTAAAAAGCGTGTTTGTATCTGAGTTAGAGCTGATAAATAAGTTGCGTACTTCTGTTCTTTTTTATCATTGAGGCCTTTTAACATAGAAGAAAGGACATGTAATTCTTCATCATTCGCTGTGCTAATTAATTCTTGAAACGTATCATTTAATTCTTGCTTTAATGTTGTCATCATTTAGAGCCTCCACTTGTTTTAACTGCCTATTGATATTGTAGCAAAAAGAAAAAGCTTCCTGCAATCATATTAAGCTGCACATTGGACTGGGCAGATGTATAGGATAGAAGAGAAGGGTATGTTTTTACTCGATTAAAATAGGCAGGAAAACCAAGTAGCAGAATGAAGGAGGAGGATGAAGATGGCACAACATGAGGGCATGCATCCTTCTGTTGAACAGTTTAAGCATTTTGTAAAAGAACATCCTAAAATAAGTATGGAAATCCGTTCGAATCAAAAAAGTTTACAGCAATTTTATGAGGAATGGTCAGTTTTAGGTGCTGATCACGAACAATGGATTCCGTACAAAACCATGAATCAACAAGCTGAAACATTTCAACAAGCGAGTCAACAGATGAATCAACAAACAACCGCCCAACCAAATTCTGATTCGACACAACAATCGGAACAGCAAAATGCAACAGATACTCTTGGCCAATTAATGAATATGATGAGACGCTTTAATGTGCAAGATCTACAGAATCATCTAGCACAATTTAGCTCAGTCCTCTCCAATGTACAAAATGTGATGCAGACATTCCAACAGCCTACAAATTCTCAATCAAGACCTACCCAAGATCAGCCTTTTTCATTTAGACGAGATTAAAAAAAGGGGGAAAGTCAATTGAGAGCAGAAATCCAGCAGCTGTTAAATGAAAGACCTGAATTACGGCAATTCATCCGGCAGAATCCGATATGGTACAGGAAGTTAGGAAGAGATCCGAGTTTAATTCCAGCGCTTGAAAAAGAGGCAAACTTCTTTTACGGCAAAACGATACCGCAACGTGTAGAAAAAATGCAAAATCACTTAGGTCTAGCAATGATGATGATTGAAATGTTGAAAATGGGCCAGCAAACAGTGGCACAAGCAGCACAAGGACCGCTTCAATAAGTGGTCTTTGTGTTTTTTGTTTATATATCGGTGTACATAAAGTAAGCCTTGATGACACATGCTTATGATAGATGATTTGTGAATGGAGAGCTGTGTATGAAGCTTTTGGCTAGAGTCGTTATAATGATTTATTTTTTCTTAGTGATCTATCCAGCTAATGGTGTGGCAGGGCAGATTGATCTAGAATCAATTTCTATTAAACCGCTCTATCGTTCCCTACCTATCGAAGTTATTTCAGGTACAAGTGAGCCGCATATTTCATTGTCCTATTCATTGAGAGAAAATGATGTCTTCATTGATTGTGTGATTAGAGGGGTGGTCGTAACGGAAGAAAAAGAAGGAGCCCTCCATCAAGACGCTGAAGGGCATTACCGGCTTTATATAAATGATGAGCATGCTGCTACGTTATTTACTAACAGCTTTGTCATAGAAGGATTGCCTCGGGGTGAGCATACGATTCGAGTGGTGTTAGTGAAAAATGATCGTACCCCTTATGGTAGTGAAGACTCAGTGACGATTACATTGTAGAGTGTTTCGTTTGAAGATACTTGTAAATCTTTTGTTCAATCGAAATACCAAGCTGTTGAAAACCTTGATTTCCAAATAGTGTATTGAATTCTAGAAAGTAAAATTGATCATTTGCAAATACTAAATCAAACCCAGCGTGATCGATCCCTAGTGCACTTGCGGTCTCTGTAACCAATTCAATGGCCTCTTGTGGAATATTATCAAAGGAGATTTTTCCGCCTTTGGCTACATTGTTATGAAAACTGTTTGATTCATTTATGCGCCAATAGCTCGCAATGACTTCATCACCGACAAAACAAACTCGCAGATCTCTGTCTATTTCTAAGTATTCTTGAATGTACATTGTAGGGTTGTTTTCAGCGTATTCTCTTAGTTCTTCTTCATTATGAATCAGAAATACTCCATTTCCCATTGAATTTCTTATTTCTTTTGCAACAAACGGGAAAGGGAAGTTTTGAAGGATTTTCTGGATGCTGTCCTCACTATGTCCTAGTATTTGTGTATAAGGAACATGCCCGGGACACACACTCCAAAGAGCACGAGTTACTTCTACTTTATTAAAGCCTAGTTGAATAGATTGAATACTTGGGAAAATAGGCTTTTTCATGCCGTATACAAGAGCATTTACCTGCCAGTTTTCAGGGAATAAGCACACATCAGCTTGATCAATTTTTTCTCTTTCAGAAAACAGATGTTCAGGCTTCACATACTGTATTCCTGGAATGCCTATCGTGCGAAATGGGTTAAACGTGACAAATTTCATTCTAAATTCACCTTTTCTTTTAAGGACGTAATTTCCAGACGAAAGAATTATAGTCGGAAGGGAGGGGGTTGTCAATGACACATCCAGGTTCCCCCATGAAGATACGCTTTGGTTACGTGGCAATGAGCAAACAATTATCTAATGCATCACCTTCTCAAACCATGACTGTTAAACAGTTCATGGAAATTGATGACAAAGAAGCTGCAATAAAGAAGCTTGAACGCATAGCTAAAAGTAATATTGAAAATTGTATTCGGTTATTGAAACATAACAAAGCAGAGGGAATTCATTTTTTTAGGTTAAGCTCACGCTTAGTTCCTCTTGTAAATCATCCGCTGACAGCAGATTGGAAATATGAACGTGTTTTAGCACCCTATTTAAAAGAATTGGGGGAGTACATTAATAAGTTTGAAATTAGGACAGGTTTTCATCCAGATCATTTTGTCGTCTTAAACTCTCCATCGAAAGAAATATTACAGCAATCGGTAAAAACCCTGTTATATCATTATAAATTATTAAAAGGAATGAATATTGATCCAACTCATCGTTGTGTCCTTCATATTGGGGGAAAAAAGCAAGGGATTGAAGGTGGATTAGAACAATTTATTACAAATATACAAGATGTTCCTCATGCTCTAGTTAATATGTTGATACTTGAAAATGATGATAAAAACTACACGGTTGAAGATGCTCTTTATTTAGGAGAAAAAGTAGGGATTCCTGTGGTATTTGATTTACACCATTTTGATGTCTATCAAAGAGAAACGGACCTGCACGCATTATGGAATAGGGTCGTTGCTACTTGGGAAAACAGTCCTCATCCGATTAAGATGCATGTCTCCAGTCCAAAAGATGGTCCGCTTGATAGGTCTCATGCTGATTATATTGATGCAAGCCGCCTAGAACGGTTTTTAAGAGAGATAAGCGGAACGACGAGTCAAATTGATATTATGATTGAAGCAAAAGAAAAGGATGTTGCATTAATTAAATTAATGGAGGATCTGCAAGCTTTTCGCTCTGTTCGGAAGGTAGCAAATGCCCAAATAGAGTACTATTCCACATAAGGAAAGTAGTGTGCAGGATGTGTTTACATGCAAGACATGGTATAATGGTTGTTAGGAGGTGTCGTTATGCTTCTTACGATGTCAACCATTGAATTGATGGATCAATCAGAAGAACTAGCCAAATCAATCGGACAATCCGATGTATTTATTCAATATATACATGCCAAAAAGGCACTTGAGAACGACCAGCCGGCTCAAAAGCTTATCGTTGAGTTTACAGAAATGAAAGAGCGGCATGAAGAGGTACAGCGCTTCGGACGTTATCATCCTGACTATGATACGGTTTCAACTGAAATACGACAGTTGAAACGAAAGGTAGATGTAACGGAGTCAGTAAAGGAATTTAAAGCAGCAGAGCGTGAACTAGAGATGTTGCTAAATGAAGTAAGTGAGCTGATTGCTCATTCTATTTCAAAAACAATAAAAGTTCCTACAGGAAACCCGTATTTTGATCAAATGTCTTGTAGTGGTGGATGTGGGTCTGGCGGAGGATGCAGTTGTGGATAGGAAACAGGCGCAATAAGCGCCTGTTTTTTATGTGGAATCACGAAATCTGATACAATCTCTGCAACCCCTCCCGCAGCAAACAAGTTTCTCATTTGGTACGTAAAATCTCATTCTGTAAATAAAGGTTTGGTCTTGTTCTCTCACAAAAATAATATCGGCCTGTAATCGTTTACCTTTCATTACGGCCGCTGCATTATAGAACAATAGTCTTTCTACATCCTCTTTTGTGATATAAGAGTGAATATATAGAAACGGAAAGCCGCTAAAAATTTTCTTGCTAATACTCTCAATCGCAGGTTCTGTAGAAGTCATAATCATAAACTTCTCCCAAATGACGTCTAAATTCATACACTTCATCCTTTAAAGTAGGGTGCTCGCTATGTTCATTATATAATAAGTGTATCGTAATTTTTGAATATCATCCATATTTTCAGCCGGCAGATGAAGTTGCTCTCGGTGTTAATGCATGCTAGACTAAAGTAAGTTGATGAAAAAGGAGAACGAAATTATGGGGAACCGTCAAGGGATAGCTGTATGGCTGACTTCTCTTAAGTTTGCAAGGCAGCTTAGGCGTTTTGGAAACGTACAATATGTTTCTAAGAAGATGAAGTATGTTATTTTCTATTGTGACCAGGATAAAGTAGAGGAAATTACAAAAAAGCTGCAATCCTTTCATTACGTGCGTGATGTTCAACCTTCGATGAGACCTTTCATCAAGACTGAATTTCAAAATGCTAAGCCGGATAAGGCTAAAGAATATGATTATAAAATGGGTATTTAACCAGGTGATAACCTGGTTTTTTTATGTAAATTAGAAATTTAGAGATTCGAAGAGGTTCCGGAAGTTAAACTGCTGTTACAGTTTCTTTTACGCGTTAAAGGGCTGTTTTTACTTGTTGAATACTTCGTGAATCGAAATATATAATGGGTTTAATAGAAGAGGAAGTGATCGTTGTGGACGGTTGGAAACGAAATTTACGTATTTTAGTTGTCTGTCAATTTATTGTAATGAGTGCTATGACTATGATTATCCCTTTTCTTCCCCTGTATTTAAAAGAACTTGGTGTGACGAACCCACAGACGTTAAGTCTGTGGGCTGGTATTATTTTTGGGGCTAACTTTTTAACGGCCTTTTTATTTTCACCATTTTGGGGAAGAATGGCTGATCGACATGGACGAAAAATGATGATTTTACGGTCGGGTTTTGGTATGGCTTTAGTTATTAGTTTAACTGGATTTGCTACAGGTCCGGTTTCTCTTTTGATTTTAAGACTATTAAACGGGGTGATCTCTGGTTTTATCCCAGCCTCGATTGGTCTTGTATCCACTAATACTCCAAAGGAAAAAGTGGGCTATGCTTTAGGTGTGCTGCAATCAGGAACTGTAGCAGGAGCTATATGCGGCCCTTTAATTGGAGGTGTAATGGCACAGGCCTTCAGTTATCAAATGGTTTTCTTTTTAACTGGATTATGTATTTTGGTTGCTGCTTTAGGCGTGTTGTTCTTCGTACGTGAGTCATTTACCCCAGTTTCTAAGGAACAGAAAACTAGCACGAAAGAGGACTTTATAGCTGTAACGAAGCAAAAACCTGTATTATCTCTTTATTTAGTTATCTTTTTAATTCAATTAGCGATTATGGGTGTGAACCCGCTGCTTTCTCTGTTTGTAACAGAATTAACACCTGCAGAAAATGTGGCATTCTTTGCAGGGCTAGCTATATCTGTAATGGGATTTGCTAATATGATGACCGCTCCGTTTCTTGGTAAGCTGAGTGATAAAAAAGGGGCTCATCATGTTTTGATTTACTCTATGCTTGGCGTTGCCATGTTTTCGATCCCTCAAGCTTTTGTTGCAGACATATGGCAGTTAATTGCCTTGAGGTTTATGGTAGGTCTTTGTCTAGGAGGCCTTCTGCCAGCAGCTAATACACTAATACGTCTTCATGCCCCGAATGGGATGGAGAGCAGGACGTATGGATTTTCAAACAGTGCTATGTATCTTGGCACAATGATTGGGCCAATCATCGGCGGCTGGATCATAGCAAATGTTGGAGTACGAGGTTTGTTTTTAGTGTGTGCTGCAATTCTTCTTGTAAATGTAGCCATAGTAAAGCTTAAAGTTCTGCCGCCAGCAGAACGGTTATTTATGAGGGAATTTCATCAAAAAAAGAAAGCTGCTTCTCATTAGAGAGCAGCTTTCTTGCTTTTGATTTGAATAGTGCCGCGACGACTGCCTATTGAAGAGGAGGAATATAGCGGTTCATACGTAAAATACCGATAAGATATTGATAGTATAATTCGTCTTCTTTAAATTGCTTAGAATCTTTAACTGATAAACTATGGATAGTAAGGTCAAGCTCCTCTGCCATCTCTGAGAATAAATCATACCTTTGATTAGGAGTTACATCAGGGTTTGTCACGCCTTCTCTGCAAATATAGATCGGCATAAGTTTCCCCGGCGCAGCAGGCTCTAACACCACAGCTAAAGATGTTTTTTCATTGTTGCCTATTGTTGTATCTAAACGTATTAAACGGTGGATACGTTCTCTATTCAAACGAGCTAGTTCAAGCAGTTCATAAATATCAGAGTACCCCTCGCCAAGTTCTATGAATCGTTGAATCAATTCCAGTCTCTCCTTTTTCAGCAAAGCATTTAATAAATAAATTGCACGCTATATATTACAAAATATATATTACAAAATATGTATTACAAAATATGTATTACGAAAACAGAAAAACAGCACACAAAAAATGTAGCATGTCTTCATTGGAATGTCGAGACAAAAAAAACCTCGTAAGATGAACTTACGAGGTGCCATGTAACATACCTATGTATGTACTAGGCTATGGGAGAGGAGAAACCGGAGGAAGAACTTATGGGGAAACGTAAGTCTTCTCCGCGGTTGTCGCAACATTGAATCAATGCCGCTATCTGTCATTATAAACAAAACATTTGGGCAATATACATGATGTATTAAAAAAGTTAGATGATCTGATAGTGCTTGTTTAAGGGGATTTATGGTAGGATGATGAAGAATGGTTAAAGAAAGTTAGGTGGATAGTATGAGAGTGATTTCTGGTGAAAAAAAAGGCTTGTCAATAAAAGCTGTACCTGGCGTGTCAACTAGACCAACTACGGACAAAGTAAAGGAATCCATTTTTAATATGATCGGTCCTTACTTTAACGGGGGACTTGCCTTAGATTTGTATGCAGGAAGCGGAGGTCTTGGGATCGAGTCTCTTAGCCGCGGGGTAGAAAAAGTAATCTTTGTCGATCAGGATAGGAAAGCTGTCCAAACAATAAAAGAAAATCTTAAGCAGTGCGGGTTAAGTGAGCAGGGTGAGGTATATCGCAATGATTCAGACCGTGCACTTAAAGCATTAATTAAGCGTGAGCTGGCATTCTCGCTTATCTTTTTAGACCCTCCCTACGCAAAACAAAAGCTTTCCTCTGACATCAGTATCATCAGCGATCATGGTCTCTTAGAGAAAGAGGGTATGATTGTATGTGAACATGATGCCAAAGTAGAAATGCCTGATAAGATTAATGAATTAACGCTGATTCGGGCCGAAACATATGGAGATACGACCATCACAATTTTTGAGTATGATAAGGATTAATTAATTCTTATGTAAAGCAACCGCTAATCAAAAAAAGTCTAGGGGGTAAGGAAATGGCTAGTATAGCAGTTTGTCCAGGGAGCTTTGACCCAGTTACTTATGGGCATCTAGATATTATTACTCGAGGTGCTAAGGTTTTTGATCAAGTTATTGTTGCAGTTCTACATAATCGAAATAAGCAGCCGATGTTTTCAGCTGAGGAAAGAGTACAGCTGTTAAAAGAAGTAACATCTCATTTAGACAATGTGGTAATTGATTCATTTAATGGACTCCTCATTAATTATATGCAAGAGAAAAAAGCAAACACGATTATCCGGGGGTTAAGAGCCGTTTCTGATTTTGAATATGAAATGCAGGCTGCCTCTATTAATAAAAAACTCGGCCCTGAAATCGAAACCTTTTTTATGATGACGAACAACCACTATTCATATTTAAGTTCGAGTATTGTAAAAGAAGTAGCTAAATATGAAGCAGATGTTTCAGATATTGTGCCTGATATTGTAGCAGAGGCGTTAAAGAAAAAGTTTAAAGAATCATAAGCAAAAAGAAAGCAGACCCGAGTAATTCTCTGATCTGCTTTTTTATATGTGCTTTATGGCCCGATTAGCTTTTAACAGGATATAGATAATAAGAGTGATAAGAGTAAATATGGAACCATATTCAACGACGAGCTGCCAGATCGGGTGAATCCTTTCTGATTGATCGATGAGAAAAACAGGAATGACTCCCCACTCCTGGGTACTTTGCTGATTTACATAAAGGGGCTCCCATAAAACTAAAGCAAAACAAGCTGCAAAAAAACCATGAATGATTCGTGCTAAGAAAAATGGCTTAAATCGAATATCTGTATCCGCTAAAATACTGGCAACCTGAGCTTGGATGGAAAACCCGCTAAAAGCAAGGAAGAAGCTGGTGACAATGATTTGATGCAGGAGCATGGTGTCAGTACTCTCACTAGTCTTCTTAGCTCCAAGTGTTATTTCAAACAATCCCGAAATAAAAGGGATGCTTAAATCACTTGGTAACTTGAAAAATGTCAGTATAATAGAGATTAAGGCGGCAAGAATGGATGTTATTCCAATTAATAACAGCAATTGATTTAAAACGGAAAATAAAATGATAAAACCGCCGATCATTAACAAGGTCTTGACAGAGGACTGCACGGCATCTCCTAATAGTTTTCCAATAGGACGGCCATCTTTTAAGCGTTCTTGATGCAAAAGGCGAAGAGCCTCTTTTATCGAAAGACTGCTGCTTTTAGCGTTGCTGTCTTCTTCTTGGTCACGACCATGAAAGCGAAATAGCAGCCCGACACAGATATTACCTAGATAGTGAGCAAGTGCAAGCACAATACCTAATGCAGGGTTATGAAAGAAACCTACAGCAATGGCGCCGAATATAAAAAGCGGGTTAGAAGAGTTCGTAAATGAGACGAGGCGTTCTGCTTCTATTTGAGTCACTTTTCCTTCTTGTCTAAGGCGGGCAGTCAGTTTAGCACCTGCAGGATTTCCTGATGCTAGCCCCATCGCCCATACAAACCCTCCAACCCCTGGCACGCGAAAGAGGGGTCTCATTAATGGCTCTAAGAGTGCCCCGATAAATGAAACAACACCAAACCCTATTAATAATTCAGAGACAATAAAAAAAGGCAGCAAGGATGGAAATACGACATCCCACCACATCGTCATTCCACGAATCGATGCTTCAAACGATTCTTTTGGAAAAACCATAAGTGAGCCTGCAAGAAATATAGCTACAGCTGCAAGCAGAATTGTTTTCATTTTAGAAGAATACATCGAAGGGGCAGCCTCCTTTTAATTAAAACGCTGGTCTTAAATGTTGTATATCGGATTAAGGCATTTTTGAATTCTTGTCCATAATTAAATATACGTATAGAGGCTTGGTTTAGACCATATGATTGAAAATGAACAGGGGAAGCCGTAAGATAGGAGAGGGTATAGTATGGAGAAGTCGTGTCCTAAAATCGGTCTCGCACTCGGTTCAGGAGGAGCAAGAGGATTTGCGCATATTGGTGTG
This sequence comes from Alkalihalophilus pseudofirmus OF4, assembly GCF_000005825.2. GTDB lineage: Bacteria > Bacillota > Bacilli > Bacillales > Bacillaceae_D > Alkalihalophilus > Alkalihalophilus pseudofirmus. Next base: position 2,438,120 of record NC_013791.2, on the reverse strand, counting down.
TTAAAAGCATTCGAAAAAGAGAGGATACCCATTCATTATCTAGCTGGGAGCAGCATGGGGTCGCTTGTCGCAAGCTTGTATGGTATTGGACAAACAACGGCTTCAATGGAGCGTTTTGCATCCATGTTTAGAAGGAAATATTATATTGACTTTACTGTGCCGAAATTAGGGTTTGTAAATGGTAACCGCGTAAAAGAGCTGATCCGTTTATTAGCCAAATCTAAACACCTTGAACATACGGATATTCCGGTTGCTGTAATCGCTACTGATTTGAAAAAGGGAGAACGTGTTGTCATGACAACAGGTCCGATAGCCGAGGCTGTCAGGGCAAGTATTGGGATACCGGGGATTTTTGTACCAGAGCAGCGCAATGGTCAAGTGCTCGTTGACGGAGGGGTGATTGATCGTGTCCCTGTATCAGTGGTAAAAGAAATGGGAGCAGATATTACAATAGCAGTTGATGTGTCCTATTTTAGACAGGAATTAGAGTTTAATTCTGTTTATGATGTCATTATGCAAAGCATGGATATTATGGCACGAGAGATGATGAAACCAAAGGAGCTTGATTGCTCAGTTATGATTAGGCCTATTGTTACCCATACAAGCTCACTAGATTTTTCTAATGTCGAGAAGTTAATTGAGCGGGGGGAAGAAGCCGCCTATGAACAAATGCCCAAGATCAAGCAGATAATAAACGACTGGAAGGGGCACGGGAATGAAGCAGACAAAACAGAGTAACTGGATAAAGTGGCGCTGGCCGATATTAATCATTTTATTATTAGGGTTGTATTTTACGCCCCTGCCGTATTACTATTCTCAGCCTGGTGATGCCTTAGTATTAGATGATGTCATCTCAGTAGATGGAGCAAGTGAAGAAGCCGGGGGATCTTTTATGCTTACGACAATAAGGATGGGAAAGGCAAACCCTATTTTTTATGCGTGGGCTCAGTTCAGTCCATATCGAATTCTTCATCCAGAGAGTCAGCTTCGATTTGAAGATGAAACAGATGAAGAGTATCAACATAGGCAGCTGATGATGATGACTGATTCACAAGAGGTAGCAAAAATTGTAGCTTATGAACAAGCAAATAAAGAAGTAAGCTATGAATACTTTGGGGTGCTGGTCACTGTATTAATTGAAGGAATGCCTGCAATTGAGGTATTAGAGCAAGGAGATCGTATCCAACAAGTAAACGGAGAAAGTATTCGGACGGCTGATGAACTGATTGATCGTTTAACTGGATATGAAAAAGGCGACAATGTAACTCTTACGATTGAAAGAGAAGGAGAGTTAATGGAGGTAACGGTTGGTTTTTCACACTTCCCTGAAGAGATGAACGCACCAAGTGATCGAGTGGGGATCGGGATACAAGCCCCCGTTACGGATCGAGAAGTTACTTTTAATCCTGATGTACATATTGATACAAGCCAAATAGGAGGGCCATCTGCAGGGTTAATGTTTTCTCTAGAAATTTATGATCAATTAACAGATGGCAATCTGACAAAAGGATATTTAGTGGCTGGTACTGGAACTATTAGAGAAGACGGGACGGTCGGACGAATCGGCGGAGCTGCCCAAAAAGTAGTAGCGGCGGATAGAGCAGGTGCCGATTATTTTCTGGCACCGTTTGAAGACGGAGCAGATGATTCAAATTACAATGAAGCGGTATTAGCTGCAGAAGATATTGGGACCGACATGGAGATTATTCCAATTAATCGTTTTGAAGAAGCCATTGAATTCCTAGAATCTTTATAACAAGAAGAGGACTGCTGACGCTTGCCAGCAGTCCTTTTTATTTACTTAATCATAATAGGCGACATAGTGTAGTCTCTTTTTAAAGCTGCTATATTCCCTTTCATAGCTAATGGAGAGGCATATATTTTCCCGATACGATCATCTTGCGCGGCCATCGTTCCGCGAGCTTTGGCAAAGCGGCTTAGAAGAGGGCATTCTAAGTCTTTTTTTATGAGGTTTACATATTGTTTCCCTTTAGGATTCATACCTAGCAGTCGAATATAGGGAAGCGGTTCGGTCGTTATCGCTTTCATTTCTTGTTTTGTCGTATTCGTTAGAATGTGGGTTAACAGCCTCTGAAGTCTTGTCCAAGTATAACGTTTCGTTTTTAAGGCTTCCATCCATTCATTAAAATTTGATGCGTTACTGATTGTATCTTTCAGTCTGTACTCCAAGCCTTCTTCACATTCATATATTTCACGAAGCTGTTCGATACTGCTTCGTTCGATTTCAAACTGGAGTAAAGGAAAATATAAATCCCAGGAATGGAACGTTCCGTATTGATGTTGATAGCGCTCTAATATATTCATGCTTACATGCGGAACGACGTGTTTGATGCCAGTCAAATCACCTTTTTCTGACATCACCTTCTTCCGAATACTCGTTGCACTGGCGATAGGATGATCGGTCACTTTAGGGTCATGGTAGTTGGCGCTAGTCCTTTTAGTTGTCTGTGTCTCTATATTGAAGTCAGAATCAATGATAGCTTTTGTGTAATGATAACCTAGAATGTTATTAGGCTCACTCAGTGACAGAATAGAATCATGTTGATCTAGACTGTTAAACGCTTCCATACAGGCTCTTGGGTAGCTGACTCCGGCTTGGAGTTGATTTCGTACTAATTCATCCCAAGCATCTTTATGTGTATGCATAAAGTAGACGAGACGAATGAAAGGCTCGATTTCTCCAACTTCACTCCCGAAATTAATACAGTCTACTTTTAAATGGTTAAGAATACGCACAGCTCCTTCTGCAAAGGTCTGCGCTTTTTGAGTAGAGTATGCATACGGTAGTTCCACAATTACATCTACACCTGAATGAAGCGCCATTTCAGCACGCTCCCATTTAGAGATAATAGCAGGCTCCCCTCTTTGCAAAAAGGACCCGCTCATAACAGCCACTACTACATCGGCTTGACTCATCCGGCGAGCTTCTTGTAGGTGATAGGCATGTCCATTATGCAACGGATTATATTCGACAACGACCCCAACAGACTTCATTCAAATCCCTCATTTCAATGTCTTACTCAGCTTTCTTTACTAAGCTATCACAACATGGTACAATATGTCTTATTGCGAAGATTAAACGAAAAAATATTCGTTTAATCTTTTTATGTGTTTTCTTTGACTACATTATCGGTTTGTTGCCTATATTATAGACAAAACTGTGTAAAGAAAAAAGGTTGACAAACAAATAGCGTAAGTCTATAATTACTTTTGTTGCCCAAGAGGTGATTGATCATGAAATGGACATTGCAACAGCTGCAAATTGCTAAGCATAAACCTTTTATTTTTGATGAAACGATCGATTTATCAGATTTAAAAGAACAAAATGCTGAAATTCGCAACATATCTCCTATTCGAGTTCAGGGGGAGTTGACTTATTCAGGTCAGCTTTTAACGTTTAGCCTTCATATTACTGGAGAATTAACGCTTCCTTGTTCACGAACATTAGTGGATGTTTTATTCCCAATAGATCTTAAGGTGATTGAGCAGTTCCGACCTGAGAACGCGTATCACATTTCAAAAGAAGATCATGAAGAAGCGAACGTCATTACAGGAGACCTGGTAGATTTAACACCAGCGATTAAAGAGTATATTCTTCTTGAAATTCCGCTTCAAGTGTATGCTGAAAATCAAGAGGATCCACAAGCTCCCCCTTCAGGAAAAGGATGGGGAATTGTGACTGAAGAAGATCAAGAAAAGAAAGTAGATCCGAGACTTGCGGATCTAGCGAAATTTTTTGATGACAAGAAGTAAGAAAATCGAAGCACCGACATTTGCTCGGCCCTTCATTTCATACAAGCTAGCTTTCGTTTAATATGAACTAGTAATCATTTAAATCCTGTAAGGAGGTGGGAATGATGGCAGTACCTTTTAGAAGAACTTCTAAAACTCGCAAAAATAAGCGTCGTACTCACTACAAATTAGCAGTACCTGGCATGACTAAATGCCCTGAGTGTGGAGAATTAAAACTTGCTCACCGCGTATGTAAAGAGTGTGGCTCATACAAAGGCCAAGACGTAATCAGCAAGTAATATTGACGTGATAACAACGTATAAGCAAGGAGCTTTTAGCTCCTTGCTTATTTTTTTATGAAAAGGAATTTATGAGAATTTGTCGAATCAATGTTTTAGAAGGGGGAATCAACAGTGAAGAAAGTAAATATTGTACAAGAGAATGAGGTTACATGGATTATATTGAATAGAGAAGAACTTAGAAACGCAATAGATGAAGAAGTGATGGATGAGCTCTTGCAAGGACTCAAAATAGCTCGAGATGACGATAGTAAAGTAGTCATCTTTACCGGAGAAGGCAATACGGCCTTTTGTTCAGGCGGGGATCTCTCTGTATTCCATAAGCTGAAGACAGAGGAAGAGGCCTTAGGGATGTTAAGTAAAATGCGAAACGTCTTAGAAGAAATTTTCTTCTTTCCAAAGCTTACTGTGTGTGCGTTAAACGGTGTGGCAGTCGGGGGAGGCTGTGAATTAGCATCTTCTTGTGATATTAGGATAGCTGCTCCTCATGTTAAAGTTGGTTTTATTCAAGGGAAGCTTGGCATTACGACAGGATGGGGTGGTGCGTCTATGCTATATGAGAGACTTTCTCAGCCAGCAGCGATGGAAATGTTAATGACGGCGAAAATATATAAGGCAGATGAAGCGAGAGCGCTTGGTTACCTGCAAGGTATTATTTTAGGAGAACCTTTTAGAAGCGGAGTGCTTGAGTGGCTCACTCCATATATTGAGTTAGAAAAAGGAGTCCTAGAAGCATATAAATCTAGATTTACAGGTAAGCTGGATCGAAAAGCATTTTCAAGCAGAATGCGGGCAGAAACCGCAGAATGTGCGAGACTATGGGAAACAGATGCTCATCATCAAGCAGTAGATGCTTTTTTAAATCGTACATAATAGGTTTGTTATAGAATAATTAAGCACTTGGCGAATAGAGTTCATGTAAGTAGGACATAATCTCTTACTAGAACAAAGTCTATCTCCTCTAGTAACTGCATACTATCAATTAAGGATTGCGCACTATGGTTAGCGTACGATCATTTACGTACCGTGGTTTGCACATATTGGTTCGTCTATTAATGAATCAACGCATTAATGAATCAACATTAATGAACCAATGAAAGTAAAGGAGGGTATTTGATGACAACTATTCGTCAAGATGCTTGGAGTACAGATGAAGATTTAATATTAGCAGAGGTTGTCCTACGACATATTAGGGAGGGCAGCACTCAATTAGCGGCCTTTGAAGAGGTAGGAGAGCGCCTTTCTAGAACGAGTGCCGCTTGCGGGTTTCGCTGGAACTCTGCTATTAGAAAAAAATATGAATCTGCTATTAGTTTAGCTAAGAAGCAGCGCTCTAAGGCAAAGGTTGCTGCAGAGCCTTTTGAGGCCAGTGTTGAAGAAGAGATACGTACTGATGCTATAAGAGATTCTATTCAAGCAGCTGAGCCGCACAGCCTTGAAGAGAAAGATCTTACTATGGAAAAAGTCATTACATTCCTTGAGGCTTACCATCAAAATGACAAGAGTATCGAGAATGTACAGATGATTAAACGGTTAGAAAGTGAAAATGCTGAGCTGATTAAAAAAGTGGAGAGACTTGAAAAAGAAAAGAGAATTATTGCTGAGGATTACAAGGCTTTGATTGGGATCATGGACCGAGCTAGACAGCTCTCATTTTATGATCAGGAGCCCAGAAATGTGGCCAGGTCTACAAAATAAAAGAAGCGATCCAAGGGGATCGCTTCTTTTGATTAGTGTGATGTGGTCGAATCATTATCAATTAATTTGCCTGCAATTAAAACGCTTGCAATTAAAACGCTTGCAATTAAATAGATGAAGAAGATTCGATGGTTGGCATCTCAGGAGCAGCACTAACTTGTTCTTGCACACCTAAAGGATACCATACAAACGGGCTTTCTCCACGGTCACGGCTTGGTTGGTAAGTTGATGATTCAAAGCCCATGCGCTCCCAGAAATCGCTTGATCCTTGACGAGCATTTGTTTTAATAGGAAGTTTAAAGCTTTTAGCAAAGTCAACAAGAGCCGAACCATACCCTTTTCCTCTATATGGCTCTAGTACTTCTAGCTTCCATAATTCAAGGTAGTCTTGTTGAGGCTCAAAATAACGGTCAAACTTACCTTCAATACGATAAAGGCTCATTCGTGCTACGAGCTTCTTGCCAAAATAGATTCCATAAAAAGGTGACTCGCTGTCATTTTCAATAATATTGGCTTCAAGATCATCTTTCATCGAAAGCTCTGCTGCTCCAAATTCACGGAAGTTTTTAAATTCCTCAAGTGTTTTATAATTAACAAGTAAGCGTTGAACTTCAAAGTGTGTCATATCATTTCCTCCTTATGAAAAGCTTCATTGTTGTTGATCGGTACCAAAATGTTTTCCTGCAAAATCAAATTTTGATTCCAACCATATAGTTGATGCATGGAACTTCTACTTATATTCTACTACAAAATGTAATGTAAGCGTTATAAAAACTAAAAATTCTGGCCCTTAAATAAAAAGAAATAATATTCAGAAAAATAAAAGTGTGTCTGAATTGTGGATGAATATGGTACAATTTGAAAGGAATTATGAAAAAGGTGAGACAAATGAAGGTGCATTTAGTAGGTGGAGGAGCTATAGGGTTACTTTGCTCCTATTATTTAGCGCGAGCTGGCAAGAATATCAGCTTGCTAACACGTACAGCAGAACAAGCTGAAGCGATAAAAGAAAAAGGCATAACCGTTATACATAAGGAAAAAGAACAATCAGTATCTCTTCATGCAATGCCATTAGATGAGTGGGGCGATCAATCAAGTGATTGTCTTATCCTTGCAGTAAAATCGCATCAAATCACATCTGTTTTAGAGATAATAAGAAACAATCGTATTAACTTCGATCATATCCTTTTTTTATCTAATGGTATGGGACATATACCCGTTATCTATGAATTGCAAACGGATTTCAAAGCAGCTGTTGGAGTAGTAGAGCATGGGGCTGTCCGCAAATCTCTTACAAGCGTGAATCATACTGGTGCCGGCAGAATTAGGTGGTCACCTATTAATTTTTCAAAAAAGGAATTAGACCCATTATGGAAGAATACTAGTTCTATCGGATTTCCGGTGAAAGCAGAAACTGATTGGATAGATATGCTTCAAACAAAGTTAATCATTAACGTTTGTATAAATCCGCTAACCGCTATTTTAAAAGTGAAAAATGGTGTTCTGCTTGAAAATTCATACTATAAAGATCTTGTAAGGCCGCTGTTTAATGAAGCAATGAGGATTTTAAATAGAAATGATTACGACGAGATGTGGTCGTTGTTAGCCCAAGTATGTGAAAAAACAGCTAGTAATCAGTCATCAATGTTAACCGATCTTTTAAAGGGGATTCCAACTGAAATTGACAGTATCACTGGCTATCTCATAAAAGAAGCAAGAAAAAATAATGTTCCCCACCCATACATCACATTTGTCCATCATGCTGTTAAAGGGTTGGAAGTTTAAATGGAAGGAGGAAAACCATGACAACTGCGTTTGCATGGCTGTTAGCAACCGTAATTACGCTGCCATTGTTGGGGTGGTATATTTTTTATATTGTTACGGTGAAAATGACAAAGAACAAATCTAGGGCTATCCGTCTTGCTTCAGATGTCTCTGTGTTATTTTTTGTAGCCGCTGTATATTTTATTATTTTAGAAATCTGGTCGAGGTCTTTCTTTTGGTTATTATTAACCGTATTCTTTTTAGTTGCACTTATCTTTACCATAATTCATTGGAAAGTGGCAGAGGATATCCATGTGAGGAAGTTGTTTAAAGGCATTTGGCGATTTAATTTTTTATTGTTCTTCTTTTTGTACCTCGTTTTAAGTGGATATGGATTAATTACAAGACTCATTTATAGTTTATAATAATGAGTCTTTTTCTTTTTGGAAATTGAAGCTTATAATTTGGTGTGAGTGCTTTACTTTGCTATTATAAAGGATGATTACATAAACGAAGGGATGTCTTTTCAATGGAAGTTAAAGAAATGGACATTGCAGCGAAGTCAGGGTTTTTGTTTGATTACTTAGAAGGTCATCCCAGCATAGGGGATTGCTTTGATTATTCTCAAACAGATAATGAACGATTTAAAAAACGCGTTCGAGACCTTAAGGCTCGTTCTTTTCCAAGAGATGCACTAGTAGAACATTTATATCAGACTCACAATGAACTGCCGTACAATGATGCGGTGAAACAAAATATAGAAAAACTATTAGATCCACAAACAGTAGCTGTAGTTGGCGGTCAGCAGGCAGGGCTTTTGACAGGTCCTCTTTACACGGTATATAAAGCAATGACGATTATTTTACTTGCTAAGGAACAAGAGCGTGAATTAGATGTTCCTGTCGTACCTATTTTTTGGGTGGCCGGGGAAGATCACGACCTAGAGGAAGTCAGGTTTGTTTATACATATAACGGCAGCGCGTGGAAAAAGGCAGGGCTTGATATCGTTGACAACAAGCAGTCATTATCTAATACCGATTTACCTGTAGATAAAGTATCTAAATGGCTCGATGATGTGTTTAAAACACTGCCGGAAACGGACTATACGGAAGGCTTAATTGCTCAAATAAAAGGATATCTTAAAAATAGTCATTCATTTGTAGATTTCTTCTCTATACTAATGAATTGGCTATTTAAAGATGAAGGGTTAATATTGCTTGATTCTGATCACCCTGCCCTAAGAAAAGTTGAGACCGATTATTTTATGGCAATGGTTGATCAAGTGGAAGAGCTTCAAAAAGCTCAGGCAGAAGGGGAAAAGAGATTTAGCGGAAAAGGGTACGGGGATCCGATCTCAACTGACAAGGAAAATGCTCATCTCTTTTATACTGTTAAAAATGAGCGTAAACGATTAGATTATAAAGACGGTTCTTTTTATGTGAGGGGAACAGATATCCAACTCTCTAAAAGTGAACTCGTCGATCTAATAACCAAACATCCAGAGCATTTTAGTAACAACGTAGTAACCAGACCCCTAATGCAAGAGATGCTCTTGCCAGTGCTAACTTTTGTTGCTGGTCCTGGAGAGCTTCGCTATTGGGCGACATTAAAGCCTGTTTTCACTCTTTTTAATTTGAAAATGCCGCCTCTCACTCCTAGAATGCAAATGACCATTGTTCCTAGACATGTGCAAAGGTGGGTGGAGGAATGTGGGTATTCCTATGAAAGCCTCCTAACTGGTAAGGCGATGGATATGAAATCGAAATGGTTAGATGCGATTGAGAGCTACCCAATAGAAGAAGTTGTTACTAAAGCAGAACAATCAATACGCGATGCTCACAAAGATATCCAACTCTTAGCAAATGAAATGGATGACACCCTTCATAAGCTTTCGCAGAAAAATGAAGTAATGATTTTAGATCAACTTGATTTTATAAAACGAAAATTAGAACTTCATCTTGAACAAAAACATAGTAAGGCGCTTTCGAAATTTGACGAAGCTGACTCTTGGCTTTATCCGTTAAAACGACCGCAAGAACGCGTAATTCATCCCATACTTTTACTAAACTTAGCTGGTTATGATGCAATTGGCAGAATAATGAAACAAAAATTGTCATTGAATCCAACGCATAAGCTTGTCTTCTTGTAAAAAACTGTTTGAAGACACCGTCGAAAGAATGAGAACGAAAAATCCTGTCAAGCGGCAGGATTTTTTTTGTTTATACGAAATTTAATTTATAGTGGTACAAAGTGGAGGGTTGTGGTAACTTAAGGGTAGTAAGTGGGGGGAGATGACTGGAAGATGTTCATGGGGGAATATCGCCACAACGTCGATGAAAAAGGAAGAATGATTATACCAGCGAAGTTTCGTGAGTCGCTAGGATCATCCTTTGTAGTAACCCGTGGACTCGATCGGTGTTTATTTGTCTATCCGCTAGATGAATGGAAGCGATTAGAAGAAAAACTAAAAACACTCCCTTTCACAAAAAAAGATGCTAGAGCTTTTACTCGATTTTTCTTTTCAGGTGCCGCTGAATGTGAACTTGATAAGCAGGGAAGAGTAAATATTGCCCAAACATTGCGTGAGTACGCAGAACTTGAAAAAGAATGCGTCATTATTGGGGTGTCAAATCGCGTTGAAGTATGGAGTAAAGCGAAATGGGAAGAGTATTTTGAGGAATCAGATGACTCTTTTGGGGAGATCGCTGAAAACTTAATTGACTTCGATTTATAGAATGAATGAAAAGAATCAAACAAGTTATGGACATCAAGAGGCGGACATCAAGATCGGAAAGAAAGTGAAGGTGATATCATGTTCACCCATGTGACTGTATTAAAAGAAGAATCAGTAAATGGACTGGCGATCAAGCCAGACGGAATTTATGTGGATTGTACATTAGGAGGGGCCGGCCACTCATCGCTCATTTTAGAACAGTTGAATGATGAAGGTCATTTATATGCATTTGACCAAGATGATACTGCACTTTCAAATGCAGAGGAAGTATTAGCTCCTTATAAGGGAAAGTTCACTCTTATTCGCAGCAATTTCCGTTTTTTAAGAGAAGAGCTTGCAAAACATGGTATCTCAAAAGTAGACGGGGTCTTATTTGATTTAGGCGTATCGTCCCCGCAGTTAGATGAAGCAGAGCGAGGCTTTAGCTATCATCAGGATGCCGCATTAGACATGAGAATGGATCAGACAGCACCTTTGACTGCTCATCAAGTGGTGAATGAATGGGAGTTTAATCGTCTTGTTTCCATAATCTCAAGGTACGGTGAAGAAAAATTCGCAAAACAGATAGCCAGAAAGATCGAGGCTAGACGTGAAATTAAAACGATTGAAACAACAGGAGAATTAGTAGAGATCATTAAGGATGCAATACCTGCTCCGGCAAGAAGAACAGGTGGACATCCAGCTAAGAGAACGTTTCAAGCAATAAGAATTGCGGTTAACGACGAGCTCGGTTCGTTTGAGGAAGCGCTAGAAGATGCAATTACAATAACGAATCCAAAAGGAAGAATATGTGTCATTACATTTCATTCCCTAGAAGATCGTTTATGTAAGGAAATTTTTAAAGAGAAAAGTAAAGGGCCGGATCTCCCGCCAGGATTGCCGGTTATACCTGAAGGGTTCGAGCCTGAATTAAAGTTAATTACAAGAAAGCCGATCGTAGCAGGAAACGAAGAGTTAACAGCTAATAACAGAGCGCGTTCTGCAAAATTAAGGATTGCTGAGAAGCAAAAATAAGGAGGTTTTATTATGAGCATGGTTGCCCGTCAAATTCAGCATCAACAGCAAACAGATGTGAAAACTAGAAAGGTTGTAGAGCGCCGCAGAACTAAGATTACCTTAGGAGAAAAGATTATTGCTTCTGCAATGGCGGTCATTGCTTTTGCTTTAATTGGATTAATGCTACATAATTACGCGTCAATTTACAGCTTAAATAAAGATGTTCATCAACTTCAAGGAACGATTGCTGAACAGTCTCAAGTCAATGAGGGGCTTTCACTCCAGGTTGTTGAATTAAGTGCACCTGATCGAATTCTAGACATCGCAACTGGTGAACTAGGGATGTCATTAGATGATAATAAAGTAAAAGTCGTTCAAAACTAGTTCATTATTTGAACTAGTTTTTTTTACAATCGATTTAGTTAAAACTATATTTATACTAATAGGAAGTGAGAATGATGGAGATAAAACGTGCGGCAACAAATGTGCGAGCCGTAGTTGTCTTAGGGGCCTTTATCCTCCTTTTTATCCTTTTGTTGGGCCGGTTCACTTATATTCAAGTGACACAAGAAGTAAAAGGACAAGAACTCGCATCAATGGGTGAGGACCGCTGGTCAAAAGAGCAGGTAATCGAGGGGAAACGCGGGACTATTTATGACAAAAGAGGAAGCGCTCTTGCCGAGGAGCTGAATTCCTACAGTGTCTTTGCGATTTTAAGTACAGATTACCCAAATCATGTATCAGACCCTAAGGAGACAGCAGAAAAACTTGCTCCTTTTATCTCGATGGAAGCTTCTGCACTTGAGCGGCTTTTATCAAGTGAAGGTCGCTTTCAAGTAGAGTTAGGGGCAGGGGCTAGAAATCTCACCCATTCTGAAATGCAGGAAATTAAAGCGCTAGATTTAGATGGTATTATGTTTAACGAAGAGCCTAGACGCTATTATCCTAAACAAACCTATGCTTCACATGTTCTTGGATATACAGAAAGTGATATGTCCACAGCTAGAATGGGACTTGAGAGAAGCTTAGACGATTACTTAAGAGCAGAGGACGGCCTGGTTCAATATCAGAGTGATCGAAAAGGTGTTCCCCTGCCTAACGCAGAACGGCATGTGAAGCCTCCGAAAAATGGGAATGATGTCTATTTAACACTTGATTCCAATATACAAACGGCATTAGAGCAAGTAATGACTCAAGTAGATGAAGAATATGAACCAGAAAAGATGGTTGCTATTGTAGCAGATCCTAAAACTGGTGAAATATTAGCGATGAGTAATCGACCGAGCTTTAATCCAAATCGCTATAATGAAATCTCTAACTATATGAATTATGCGGTCTCTAATCATTATGAACCGGGATCTACCATGAAAGTATTCACACTTGCTGCGGCCATTGAAGAGGGTGTCTATAACGGTGATCAAACATTCATGTCCGGTCAATTAAATGTTGGCCCTAACACAGTTAGTGACCATAACAGAGGACGAGGCTGGGGCGAAATTACATACAATGAAGGGATGCTGCGCTCGTCAAATGTTGCCTTCACAAAGATCGCGCTCGATCTCCTTGGACCTGAGAAATTGTATGAATATCTAGACCGCTTTGGCTTTGATGAGCCTACTGGGATTGACCTGCCGAATGAGGCTACGAGTTTAATTGCTAATCAAAGCAGATACGATGCAGCGGCTACTGCATTTGGACAAGGGACAGCGGTCACGCCTATCCAGCAAATTCAAGCAGCAACTGCTATAGCTAATGGCGGAGAAATGATGAAACCCTATGTGGTTGACCGTATTGTAGATTCAGAAACACAAGAAGTCATAGAACAGAAAAAACCAGAAGTAGTGGGAAATCCTATTTCAAAAGAAACGTCAGAGCAAATGTTAGACATTTTAGGTGAAGTTGTGACATCATCTTCTGGTACTGGCCGACCGTACAATATTGAAGGATTTGATGTTGCAGGGAAAACGGGAACAGCTCAAATTCCTAACCCAAATGCAAGAGGGTACATTAGAGGACACGGAGAGAATATTTTTTCATTTCTTGGAATGGCTCCAAAAGATGATCCGAAACTAATTGTTTACGTTGCTGTAGAACGTCCTAACCTTCAATCCTTTGAGTCTGGCTCAGAGCCGTCTGCTAAAATTTTTAACACGATCATGAAGCAGAGCTTACAGTATTTAAATATTACGCCTACTCTTGAGGAAATTAATGAAGAAGCGGAAGAAGGATATGTTACAAGAGATTATAAGGGTGAAAAAGTAGAGAGTTTAACAAGTGAGTTAGAAGAAGAGGGCTTTGAGGTAGTTGTTTTAGGTAATGGATCAAAAGTGCTTGAACATTCTCCTGAGGGAGGAAATGCTCTTTTAGAAGGCGAGAAAGTATTTTTATTAACTGATAATGACTCTTTCTCCATGCCGGATGTAAGCGGCTGGTCCAATAGAGATCTATTGAAGTTTGCTAATGTAGCTGGTGTCACTCCTACTATTTTTGGAAACGGCTTTGCGGTGACTCAAAATATCGAAGCTGGTACCGACATTTCGCCAGGAGAAAATATTGTGTTTGAGTTAGCTAGTTTAGAGGAAATAAATGAAATGGAAGATAGCTTAGACGAGGAAGACGAGGATGTTGATTCCGATCAAGAGGAAGAAGAACAACAAGCCGGCGAATAAAAAAGGTCATTTGCTTTTTCTGATGGCGAATGAACATATGTACTGCTAGATGAACTCGCACCCATGTTCTAATTACATTCTGCCAAGCATAGGTTAGAACAAGCCTACGTCACATTTATGGCGTACTTGATCTAACAAAAAGGCGGGAGGTAGAAGTGGTGCGAGTTTCTAATGTTACTGTAAGAAAACGGCTTGTTTTAGTGTTGTTTTTAGGACTGGCTGTTTTTACAATTATTGCACTAAGGCTTGGCTATGTTCAATTTGCTTTAGGGGATTGGCTCACCGATCGAGCGGAAGATTCATGGAGCCGGGATGTACCTTTTGAAGCAAAACGTGGAGAAATAAAAGACCGTAATGATATTGTGCTTGCAACGAATATCAGTGCACCCTCTATATTGGTCGTACCTAGACAAGTTAAAGACCCAGCAGATACGGCAGAAAAACTTGCTTCCGTTCTTGAAATGGATGTACAAAAGGCCTATCAGCTAGTAACAAAATCAGAATCCATTGTCAGGCTGAATCCAGAAGGCAGAAAAGTGAACAAAGAAAAGGCCAGTGAAGTGAGGGCTTTAAGACTTCCTGGGGTATATATAGCAGAAGATAGTAAGCGTCACTATCCATTTGGTAGTTATCTCTCTCATGTGCTCGGTTTTGCAGGTATTGATAATCAAGGGCTGACGGGCCTTGAACAATATTATGATGAAGAGTTAAAAGGGGAAAAAGGCCATGTTTCTTTCTTCTCTACCGCAAAAGGGAATCGGATGCCGAATTTAGCGGATGAATACACCGCACCTAATAATGGTTTTGACCTAAGGCTGACCATCGATAGTCAAGTGCAGACGATCATGGAAAATCATCTTGATATTGCTGAGGCTACGTATAATCCTGACGGGGCCATTGCCATTGCAATGAACCCTAATACAGGAGAAATTTTGGGGATGAGCTCCAGGCCGCATTATGATCCTGAGAATTTTAGAGAAGTACCACCAGAGATCTATAATCAAAATAAACCGGTGTGGATGCAGTATGAGCCTGGTTCGACTTTCAAGATTATTACCCTGGCAGCTGCACTAGAGGAAGGCGAAGTGAACCTTGAAAAAGATTCATTTCATGACCCAGGCTTTATTGAAGTCTCCGGCCACAGACTCCGTTGTTGGAAAAAAGGCGGACATGGCTCGCAAACCTTCCTTGAAGTTGTTCAAAACTCTTGTAACCCGGGCTTTGTCGTTCTTGGTGAACGCCTAGGAAAAGATCGATTATTTGATTACATTGAGGATTTTGGTTTTGGCCAAAAGACTGGTATCGATCTTCAAGGAGAGGGAAAGGGGATTTTATTTAACCGGGATAAAGTCGGGCCTCTTGAACTAGCAACTACAGCATTCGGGCAAGGGGTTGCTGTAACACCGCTTCAGCAAGTAACAGCAGTTTCAGCAGCGATTAACGGAGGGTACCTTTATCAGCCATTCTTAGCTAAAGAGTGGGTAGATCCGATGACAAACGAAGTCGTTGACAGTCAGGCACCAATTATGAGAAGGCAGGTTATTTCGCAGGCAACATCGGAGAAAGTGAGATATGCACTCGAGAGTGTCGTAGCTGAGGGGACAGGTAAAGGAGCATTTGTTGATGGCTACAGAGTCGGAGGGAAAACAGGAACTGCTCAAAAAGCTAAGGATGGCCGTTATCTTGAAAATAACCATATTGTTTCGTTTATAGGGTTTGCCCCAGCAGATGATCCGCAAATTGTTGTCTATGTAGCTGTTGATAATCCTAAGGATACGCTGCAATTCGGGGGAATCGTTGCTGCTCCAATTGTAGGGAATATTATAGGGGACAGTCTTCGGGCTATGGGGGTAGAGCCGAGAAAAGATCAGATTGAAAAAGAGTTAGCATGGAATGATGAACCATTAATTGAAGTGCCGGATTTAGTAGGAAGAACCAAAAGAGAGATCCACGAATCCTATTATGAACTAAAAGTCGATGCGACAGGAGAAGGAGAACATGTCCTTGCTCAATCACCATCTCCGGGTGTAAAAGTGACAACGGGATCAACAATCCGTCTTTATATGGGTGACAAATAATCAGGTTACGACTAAAATAGAATTTATGTGCCTTTTTAAAAAGGCCTCTTTTCGAAAAAGTAGGGAAGAGGCTTTTCCATTTAAAAGATTTTCTAATGATTAAAATGACTGTAAAAAAGCAACGATGATAGAAAAAGGTTTGAATGTGAGGGTTAAACATGATGAAATTAAGCGAATTAACGAACGTGTTAAGATCATATGAATGGAAAAATGAAGGGGATCCAGAGATTACTCATATTGAAATGGATTCTAGAGAAGTCGTTTCGGGAACATTGTTTTTCTGTATTAAAGGATATACAGTGGATGGCCACGATTTTGCAAAACAAGCAGTTGAAAAAGGGGCAGTTGCTCTTATTGCTGAGCGTGAAGTCAAAGGTGTCGAGGTGCCAACGATCATTGTGCAAGATACGAAGCGTACAATGGCTCGTCTTGCTAATCTATTTTACGGAGATCCCACATCTAAAATGAATTTAATTGGGGTTACAGGAACAAATGGTAAAACGACCGTCACCCATTTACTTGAACAAATAATGAATGATGCCAATAAAAGAACAGGTCTTATCGGTACCATGTACACTAAAATTGGTGATGTAGAGCTGAAAACCCAAAATACAACACCGGAATCGATCACTTTGCAAAAGAGGTTTAAAGAAATGGTAGATGCTGATGTAGAGACAGCATTAATGGAAGTCTCTTCACATGCTCTTCATCTAGGCCGTGTTCGGGGGTGTGACTTTGATATTGCGGTATTCACAAATCTTACACCTGACCATCTTGATTATCATGAAACGATGGAAGCCTATCTTTTTGCTAAAGGGCTTTTGTTTGCTCAGCTCGGAAATCGTTTCACTGAAGGAAAAGTTGCAGTGTTAAATCGTGACGATGAAGCAGCCGATGAATTACTTAAAATGACGACGGTAGATGTCCTTACATATGGTGTGGAAAATAAGGCAGACATTATGGCAGAGGATATCGAGATTACAGCAAGGGGAACAACATTTACACTTAAAGCAGGAACAGAGTCAATTGAAATAGAGATGAAGCTTATTGGTATGTTTAGTGTGTATAATGCGTTAGCTGCAGCAAGTGCAGCCATTGCATCCGGTATTCCTTTAGAACAAATTAAGAAAAGCTTAGAAGCTGTACACGGAGTAGCAGGCCGTTTTGAACCGGTCGATGCAGGCCAAGATTATACTGTTATTGTTGACTACGCACACACTTCAGACAGCTTAGAGAATGTATTAACAACAGTGAGGGAATTTGCAAAAGGGAAAATATCTGTTGTGGTCGGATGCGGAGGAGACAGAGATCGCACAAAGCGTCCAGTAATGGCGGAAATTGCCACAAAATATGCTGATAATGCGATCTTCACTTCAGATAATCCGAGGTCAGAAGATCCAAAGCAAATTCTTGATGACATGACTCATGGGCTCGAATCTTCAAATTATACAGTTTGCGTAGACCGAAAAGAAGCGATCTATCAAGCAATTAATGATGCAAACAAGGATGATATTTTAGTTATTGCAGGAAAAGGTCATGAAACCTATCAGATTATTGGTGCTAATACAACCCACTTTGATGATAGAGAAGTAGCAAAACAAGCAATTGAGGAGAGGGTGTAAGCATGCTCACATCATCTTTATTAGAAAGCCTGACTATCAGTACTCGTTTAAACGAAACAGAACAGTCGTTTACAGCCGTTTCTACTGATACTAGAACGATTGTAGAAGGAGCCTTGTTCGTTCCTTTGAAAGGGGAACGATTCAATGGACATGATTATGTCGATGCGGCTATAAAATCAGGAGCGCAAGCTGCACTTTGGGAAGAAGGACAACCTGTCCCAGCTGCCCTGCCGGATGACTTTCAGTTGTATGTGGTAAAGGATACATTATTCGCCTTACAAGAAATGGCTAGTGCCTACAGAGTGAAAATTAATCCTAAAGTCATTGGGATTACAGGCAGCAATGGCAAAACAACGACAAAAGACATCTTGGCTTCTCTTTTGTCACTTGAGGGTGAAACATATAAAACGCAAGGTAACTATAATAATCACATTGGCTTGCCATTAACCATTTTAGCTATGCCGTCTACGTGTAAGTATCTGATTTTAGAAATGGGTATGAGCGGCTATGGTGAAATAGAAAGGTTAAGTGAGATTGCCAAACCTGATTTGGCGATCGTTACAAACATCGGCGAGTCTCATATGGAGCAATTAGGCTCTAGAGCCGGAATTGCTAAAGCTAAAATGGAAATTAAAGAAGGCCTAAGTCCAGCTGGTTTTCTTTTTATTGATAGTGACGAGCCTTTACTTGATGGCTGGAAACAATCTTCCATTATGCGAGTAGGCTTTAATCATGCAGATATCCTAGTTGAAAATGTAGCGGCGACTGTTGACGGGTATCAATTTGACATAGAAGGTCATCATTTTGAGTTATCATTACTAGGCAAACATAATGTGAAAAATGCCGCATATTGTATAGCTGTTGCCCGTAAATTCGGGTTAGTTACAAGCAAGATTCAAACAGGACTTAGACAAATCTCACTCACTTCCATGCGATTAGAAAAGCTTACTGGGAACAAAGGTGAGCTTATCGTGAACGATGCTTATAACGCTAGTCCTACTTCAATGATTGCTGCTATAGACGCGCTAAAAGCGATCCCTTCCTATGAAAAGAGAGTGGTTGTACTAGGGGATATGTTTGAACTTGGTACGGAGGAAGAGGCGTTACATAAATCTGTAGCACAAGTAATTACGCCGCCTATTACCCATGTTCTGACACTTGGGGATCGTGCAAAGTGGATCTATGAAGAGGCGAGCCATATCTCTTCATCAAGTACTTTTGATGAAATGGCCCATTTTACTACAAAGCAGGAGCTCGCTGATCACTTATCAAAGCTTGTTGATCAGAAAACAGTCATTTTGTTTAAAGCATCAAGAGGAATGAAGCTTGAAGAAGTGATAACAGCGTATCAAGATAAACAGCAAGACTAAAAACAACAAGAAAAAGATGCAAAAAGAAAGGAGGAATGATTAGCAATGTTAGAAAGAGTTTTACTAATAACTTTACTCGTTTCATTTGGAGTTGCTGTCATTTTATCACCATTATTTATTCCGTTTTTAAGACGTTTAAAATTTGGCCAAAGTATTAGAGAGGAAGGCCCTGAGTCTCACCAAAAAAAGAGCGGAACACCTACGATGGGTGGAATCGTTATTGTATTGTCTATTATTGCAACGACGCTCTTCGTATCCTTTCAATATCTATCATTCAGCATGGAAATCCTATTGCTTTTACTCGTTACAGTAGGCTTTGGCCTTGTTGGATTTTTAGATGATTATATTAAAGTTGTAAAAAAACGAAATTTAGGATTAACCTCTAAACAAAAATTAGCAGGCCAGCTGATCATTGCCGGGTTATTTTACTGGGGACTCCTGCACCTTGGGATATCAACAGAGATCATGATTCCTGCAACAACAATTTCCATTGATTTAGGCTGGTTATATTTGCCTCTTGTGATCGTAATGCTAGTTGGTGCGTCGAATGCCGTTAACTTAACGGACGGCCTTGATGGCCTTCTTGCAGGAACGGGTGCGATTGCTTTTGGTGCGTTTGCTATTTTGGCATGGTATGCAGACTTAATTGATGTAGCTATTTTTAGTGCTGCTATTGTTGGGGCGGTGTTAGGTTTTCTCGTATTTAATGCCCATCCAGCAAAAGTGTTTATGGGAGATACAGGGTCGCTTGCACTAGGAGGAGCGATTGCTGCTATTGCCATTTTAACAAAACAAGAATTATTGTTAGTGTTAATTGGCGGAGTATTTGTTATTGAAACTCTTTCTGTTATCATTCAAGTCATTTCGTTTAAAACAAGAGGCAAGCGAGTATTTAAAATGAGTCCGCTTCACCACCATTATGAATTATCAGGGTGGTCAGAATGGCGAGTTGTTGTCACATTTTGGATGGTCGGGATGATCTTAGCGGTGCTTGGAATATACTTAGAGGTATGGATGTAAATGAGGTGTAAACATACATGAAAAATACAGAAATGTATCGTGGTAAAAACGTATTAGTCTTAGGGCTTGCTAAAAGCGGGGAAGCAGCAGCGCTGCTGCTTCATGAGCTTGGTGCAAAGGTCATTGTGAATGATGCAAAATCATATGATGAAAATGATCAAGCAAAAGCACTCGAGAAAAAAGGAATCAAAGTTGTTTGCGGAGAGCATCCGTTATCTCTTTTAGATCAAGAGCTTGATTGTGTTGTGAAGAATCCGGGCATACCATATCATAATCCAATTGTAAAAGAGGCTGTTAGACGTAACATCCCTGTCATCACGGAAGTAGAGCTAGCGTCTGTCTTATCTGAAGCTGACATGATTGCGATTACTGGCTCGAATGGCAAGACGACCACAACAACGTTAATTTATGAAATGCTTAAAAACAGTGCCAAGAATCCGCTTATTGCAGGAAATATCGGCACGGTTTCATGTGATGTGGCTAAGGGAGCAGCAAGTGACGACGTGATCGTTTTAGAAGCCTCGAGTTTTCAACTTCTTGGTACGGAGAACTTTCATCCGAACGTAAGTGTACTGTTAAATCTTTTTGATGCTCATCTAGACTACCATGGCACAAAAGAAGAGTATGTAGCTGCAAAGTCTAAAATAACAGCGAATCAGACGGAAGACGATGTCTTTGTATACAATCTAGATGATCCACTTGTCAGTCAGGTTGCCGAGAAAAGCAAAGCAGCAAAACTTCCTTTTTCAACAAAAGAAGTAGTGTCAGAAGGTGTCTATGTTAATCAAGGCTCTATCTACTTTAAGGATCAATTAATTATCGCTCTCTCAGAGGTCGTGCTTCCTGGGTCACATAATGTGGAGAATATCTTAGCTGCGGTAGGTGCTGCCATGACAATGGGAGCAAAAGTCACTCAAATCCAACATGTTCTAAAGACGTTTAGCGGTGTTGAACATCGTTTGCAGTTTGTTAAGAAAATAAACGACCGACTGTTTTATAATGACTCAAAAGCGACGAATATTTTAGCTGCAAAAAAAGCACTTGAAGCATTTAGCCAGCCTGTAATCTTACTTGCAGGAGGACTAGATCGCGGAAATGAATTTGATGAATTAGCGTCTTCACTTTCAAATGTAAAAGCACTCGTTGCCTTTGGAGAAACAAAGGAGAAGTTAGCCCGTACGGCTAAGGGAGCTGGAATTGCGGAAGTGGAATATGCAGACCGTGTAAAAGATGCAGTAGAGTGTGCTTACCGCCTTTCAGAAGAAGGCGATGTTATTCTATTGTCACCAGCATGTGCTAGCTGGGATCAATATAAGACCTTTGAAGAACGCGGGAATGAATTTGTTGCTGCGGTTGATAAATTAAAGTGAATAGCATCATTAGTTCTTATTGGTTAGAAAGCTGTTATCTAAAAAGGTAGCAGCTTTTTTGCATGTTTTTTAGGACATGTTTTTCTAGGTTTGTACATATGGTGTATAGAGAGAAGGTGGCTGCGACAGCTTAGCAGCAAGACAAAATGGGTTAAAATGAGGTGTCCCTATTGCAAAAAGAAAGACATGCACCAGATTATGTATTATTTATAACAACGATTGCTTTACTGACGATTGGTTTGATCATGGTTTATAGTGCATCAGAAGCATGGGCCTCATACAGATTTGATGATGCTTTTTTCTTTGCCAAGCGTCAGCTGTTTTTTGCCGGTGTCGGTGTGGTTGTCATGATTTTTATTATGAATGTGGACTATTGGACATGGAGAACGTGGTCAAAATTAATATTGATTATTTGTTTTATACTGCTTGTCATCGTTTTGATCCCAGGTGTTGGGCTCGTTCGAGGCGGGGCCAGAAGCTGGCTTGGTGTCGGAGCATTTTCCATTCAGCCTTCTGAATTTATGAAAATGGCGATGATTGCGTTTCTAGCAAAATATTTGTCTGAGAATCAAAAAAGAATAGTTTCTTTCAAAAAAGGACTCATTCCGTCTCTCTCGCTAGTCATGCTTGCCTTTGGAATGATTATGCTTCAACCTGACCTTGGTACAGGAGCAGTAATGGTCGGGACTTGTGTAGCGATGATATTCGTAGCAGGGGCGAAAATAAGTCATTTTGTCGGGCTTGCTATGGTTGGTGTTGCTGGTTTCGTCGGATTGATTGCATCAGCACCCTACCGGATAAAGCGAATTACCTCATTTCTAGATCCTTGGTCCGATCCTCTCGGCAGTGGATTTCAAATCATTCAATCACTCTATGCTATTGGTCCTGGCGGGTTAATGGGGATGGGGTTAGGGGAGAGCCGTCAAAAATATTTCTATTTGCCCGAACCTCAAACTGATTTTATTTTTGCTATCTTAGCAGAAGAGTTAGGTTTCATAGGTGGATTGTTTGTTATCATTTTATTTGGAATCATGTTATGGCGGGGGATTAAGATAGCCTTAGGAGCACCAGATTTATTTGGCAGCTTTTTGGCTGTAGGAATTATCGGGATGATTGCGATTCAGGTAATGATTAATATAGGTGTAGTAACTGGCTTAATGCCGGTAACAGGAATTACACTGCCTTTTCTAAGTTACGGAGGTTCTTCTTTAACGCTTATGCTCGTTGCTGTAGGAGTTCTATTGAATATAAGCAGGCATGCCAGGATGTGATTTCTATATGGCTCATTTATGTGACTTTTCTTTTTTCAGGAGAGTCACTTTTTTGTGGGAAACAAGCGGTAGTAGGCGATTCCTACAAAAAATCACACAGAATTGCGGTATAAACCAAGCATTGTTCGTGATAAAATGAACAATATGAAACAATTGTTGGAGGTACAATATGAGAGTAGTAGTGAGCGGTGGAGGTACAGGCGGACATATTTATCCTGCCTTATCCTTAATTAAGGAAATAAAGAAACAAGATCCACAAGCAGAGATTTTATATATTGGTACGGAAAAAGGGCTAGAAAGTGAACTTGTCCCAAGAGAGGGAATTCCATTTAAAACGATACATATCACCGGATTTAGACGGAAACTATCAGTGGATAATGTTAAGACCGTGCTACGCTTTTTAAAGGGTACAAAAGACAGCAAGAGAATGATGAAGGAATTTAAACCAGATGTAGTGATCGGCACAGGGGGATACGTGTGCGGACCAGTTGTTTATGCTGCAGCAAAAATGGGAATTCCAACGGTTATTCATGAGCAGAATAGCGTTCCTGGCTTAACAAATAAATTTCTTAGCAGATATGTAAATAAAGTAGCTATCTGCTTTAATGCAGCATCTGAATACTTCCCTAAAGAAAAGGTAGTATTTACTGGGAATCCGCGTGCAACAGAGGTAAAAAGTGTAAATGCAGCTGCTGGAGCAAAATCACTAGGGCTGGATAAAACTAAAAAAACGGTCTTAATTGTGGGTGGCAGCCGCGGTGCAAAACCGATTAATGATGCGTTTATTAGTGTATTAAAGCAAGCTTCCACTAGAAACTATCAATTTATCTATGTGACAGGTGCCGTACATTATGATGCTGTTGCTAAGAGGGTAGAAGAGGCAGGCAGCCCTGAAAATGTAATCATAAAACCTTTCATTCATAACATGCCGGATGTTTTGGGGGCAGTAGACTTGGTGGTGGCAAGAGCAGGAGCAACGACGCTTGCAGAACTGACAGCACTTGGCCTGCCAAGTATTCTTATCCCAAGTCCTTATGTGACAAATAACCATCAAGAGAAAAATGCAAGGTCTCTTGAAGAAGGCGGGGCTGCCATTGTTCGTCTTGAAAAAGAAATGAACGGTGAACAATTACTACAAGATATTGATTCGGTGTTTAATGAACAAGAAACGTGGGAAAAGATGCATGGTGCCGCGTTAAAGCTTGGTGTGCCAACGGCAGCGAATGATTTAATGAATGTCTTAAAAGACGTTTCACGCTGAGTAGCAAAACACATAGAATATGAAGATATACGAGGCGACAAAAAATAGAATCATCAAGAAGAATGCGGGATTGTAGAAAGAGGGATGTAAGAATGGAGCATGTTATTCAAAAGTTAAAAGAAAAAGAAGTTGGAACGATTAAAGTGAGTGAGCCGCTTAGCCAGCACACAACATGGAAAATCGGCGGACCAGCTGATGTTTTAGTTGAACCGGCAAATATAGAAGGCTTAATCAATACGATGGAAATAGTGAAGGAAGCAGGAGTCCCTTGGCGTGCAATCGGCAGAGGTTCTAATCTGCTTGTTTCCGATGAAGGGATCGAAGGCGTTGTCATTAAGCTTGGTAAAGGCTTAGATCATTTAGAGATTGATGATGAAGAAATTACAGTGGGCGGGGGTTATCCGTTAATTAAATTAGTAACGATTATCAGCCGCCAAGGTCTATCTGGTTTGGAGTTTGCAGGGGGAATTCCAGGTTCAGTGGGCGGAGCTGTTTTCATGAATGCTGGTGCTCATGGGGCGGAAGTAGCAGATATACTAATCAAGGCGCGTGTTCTGTACCCTGATGGCCGCCTTGAATGGATTAAGGGAAGCGATATGCAGTTCTCTTACCGTACATCACGCCTTCAACATGAAAAGGGGATTTGTGTAGAAGCAGTCTTTAAGCTTAAAAAGGGTGAGAAAGAAGAGATTGTTAAACACATGCAAAAGAATAAAGATTATCGCCGCGAAACACAGCCGTGGAGCCATCCAACATGCGGCAGTGTGTTCCGTAATCCACTGCCAAACCATGCTGGTGCTTTGATAGAAGAAGCTGGCTTAAAGGGCTACCAAATCGGCGGTGCTCAAATATCGGATATGCATGCAAACTTCATCGTAAATGTTGACAATGCAAAAGCTGAAGATGTGTTGAACTTAATTAAGCATGCTAAAGAAACGATTAAAGAGTCAAAAGGAATTGAAATGGAGACAGAAGTAGAAATGATTGGAAGAAAGCTTAAAACCCCTTAAACATCAGTGAATCTCTCGTTTGTCTATGGTATAATTAAACAAATGTAAAGATAGCCCCTCTTATATACCTATGAAAAAGGATTGGGCTATTATACTATTGTATCGGAGACGATAATCGGGGGATGGACAATGAGTAATGAAAAAGTGGTTACCATTAATGAGCGGATACCTTCACTAAAAGAACAGCGTAAGCAAAGAGCCAACAGAAGGCTGCTGTTCTTTTTATCGCTTTTCTTTTTGTTGTTGTTATTAATGGTCTATTTTCAATCTCCTTTAAGTCATATACGAACGATAGAAGTAGAAGGGAATTTTTTAATAAGTGATGAACAAGTGATTGAGAGCTCTCAGTTAACAACTGGGACAAGCATGTGGAATCTTGATGAAGAAGTAATTCGTAACCATTTATTGATTCGTCCTGAAATTGCCGATGTCACAATCAGCCGGAAATTCCCAACTACAGTTGTCTTAAATGTGCATGAGCATTCCCGTATTGGTTATTTATATTCGGATGGCAAGTATTACCCATTGCTAGAAAGCGGGACATTTTTAAGTGAACTGCCACGACATCAATTTCCTGCAGATGCTCCTATTTTAATTGGGTGGGAGCAGGGAGAAGCCTTGACGGAATTTGCTCAAGAGTTGATCAATACACCTGAACAATTAATCGCACGAATGTCAGAGATTTTCTATTCGCAGACTGAGACGGAATCAGATGAAGTGATCATACATATGAATGATGGGTTAGAAGTACATTCCACAATTAAAGACTTCTCTTCTAGAATGCTTCCTTATCCTTCAATCGTGCGAGAACTTGATCCTTCAAGAAAAGGGATATTACACATGAAGATGAGTCCGTATTTTGAGGATTTTGACCTTGAGGAGGAAGAAGATAGTGAAGTTGAAAGTGAAGGGTAAACATGTAATCTTATCCTTCGTTCTGCTCGTAACTGGCTTTATTCTGGCACTAAGCTATGAACTGACGAATGAAAGACAGGCTGAATTAACACCTGGTTATGAGAGGCAGTGGAGACATGAGGATGAGCTTCGTAACCAGATTTCAAATTTACAAGAGCGAAATCAAGAGTTACAAGAGGAACTTAGGGAATATCAGACAGAAGTTCGGCTGCTTGAAGACGACATAGCATCTGAAAGTGCGGAACAAGAACTTCGTACGACAAATTTGATTGAAGATCTAGATCGGCTTCGTAAGGTGGTAGGGAATGTACCTGTTAAAGGACCTGGATTAGAAGTGTCTTTGGAAGATGCATCCTATGTTCCTGAAGGGTCAAACCCTAATGATTACATTGTACATGAGATCCATGTTCAAAAAGTAGTTCATGAGCTCTTTGTAGCAGGCGCAGAGGCTATTGCAATAAATGGACATCGCATTTCTCATAAATCCTACATTCAATGTGCAGGGCCGGTTATTATTATTGATGGTAATACATCTTATGCGCCGTTTGTGGTCACAGCTATTGGGGATGGAGAGAAGTTTGAACAAGCCATTTCTCTCGTCGGAGGAGTAAAGGACCAGCTGTTAAATGACGGGATTAGTATTAGAATCCAACAGCAAGGGTTAATTGAACTCGACCCATATTTAACAGAGGGTGGGTGATGATTGTTGGAACGTAAATGGATTTTTACTATTGTGGTTTTTATTATCGGGTTTATGCTCGCAATTCAATTTAAAACAACCCAAGAACCTGTTGTGCGTGATACGCGTGACATAAGAGAATTGCGTCAGGAAATTGAGCAAGAACGTGAGAGAGAAAGGTATTTAACGAACGAAATAAATAAAGCGCAAGAATTAATAGCTCAGTACAGTTCGCCTCAAAATTCCGACCAAAATCATTTAACAGATGTTTTGGATCAGCAGATAAGTGACCTGCGGGTAGAAGCTGGATTAACTGAGGTAAGCGGATCAGGTGTTATCCTTACGATAGAGCCCTTTTATGATGAACGAGCCCCTCATTTAATGAGAAGAACACCATCACCAGAACGTTTTCGATATCTAGTGAACGAGCTGAATGTATATGGTGCCACTCATATTGCAGTAGCAGATGAAAGGCTGATTACAACCTCTGCTTTTAGGGACGTAAATGGAATTACACACCTAAATTATCGCAGGCTTCCTCCTACCCCTCTTAAAGTGAAAGTGTTGACGGATGATCCAGAGAGGCTTGCTAACCGCATGATAGTATCAGAGTCTGTTGAATATTTTGAAATAGATGGTTTCATGTTAACAGTGGAGCAAGTGGGGGACTTAACATTGCCTGGATACGATCAAACACCTCGCGTAAGATATATGGAAGAAGTAAAGGAGGGGTAACATTCGATGTGGCTTCCGTTAATAGGATTACTTCTTGGTGTTTTATTAGGTATAATGACCGAATTTAGAGTCCCTGCAGAGTATTCAAACTATCTATCCATCGCCGTTTTGGCTGCTTTAGATACTTTATTTGGCGGGATTCGAGCGCACTTACAGGAGACCTTTGACTCAAATGTATTTGTGACCGGTTTTTTCTTTAATATTTTACTTGCTGCAGGTTTGGCTTTTCTAGGTGTCCATCTTGGTGTAGACTTATACCTAGCAGCGATTTTTGCTTTTGGTGTGCGACTTTTTAATAATATTGCAGTAATCAGGCGTATGTTACTATCTAAGTGGCAGGCTAAACGAAGTGAAGGACAAGCTTAAAAACCATTAAATTAATGAAAAAAAAAGAAAATGAGCGATTTTAAAAGGAAAACCAAGCTTAATGTTGAATAATTCTAATATTCAACATTTGAGCTTCGGTATGGTAAGCCCAATTTCTAAAAAAACTTATGAAACAATGAAAAACGTGATTAGTTTAAAAGGAGGTGCCACAGTTTGAACAACAGTGAAATCTATGTAAGTCTTGACATCGGTACATCCAATGTGCGAGTAATCATAGGAGAAGTGGCCAACGGAACAATTAATATTATTGGAGTAGGAAACACTCATTCTGAAGGAATTAGAAAAGGTGCAATTGTAGATATTGATGAGACTGTTCGATCTATAAAAAGAGCAGTTGAACAAGCTGAGAGAATGGTAGGGCTATCGATTAAACAAGTCATAGTCGGAGTGAATGGCAACCATGTTCAATTACAGCCGTGTCACGGAGTTGTCGCTGTTTCAAGCCCTGACCGTGAAATTGGTGATGAAGATATCGCTCGAGTGATCGATGCTGCACAAGTTGTATCTATTCCGCCAGAGCGAGAGATTATCGATGTTATTCCGAAGCAGTTTGTAGTAGATGGTTTAGATGAAATTAACGATCCGCGTGGAATGATTGGTGTTAGGTTAGAAATGGAAGGTACAATTATTACTGGATCTAAGACCATATTACATAATTTACTTAGATGTGTGGAACGCGCAGGGTTACAAATTGCAGATATTTGTCTGCAGCCGCTTGCATCTGGTTCTGTTGCTATCTCAAAAGATGAGAAGAATCTCGGAGTTTGTTTGATTGATATTGGCGGCGGTTCCGCTACTGTATCAGTTTTTGAACAGGGTACACTTCAGTCAACATCTGTTCTTCCAATCGGCGGGGATCATATTACCAATGACATAGCGATTGGCCTGCGGGTGTCGACGGAAGAAGCAGAACGAATTAAAGTAAAATACGGGCACTCTTTTATTGATGAAGCTTCTGATGAGGAGCGCTTTAGCGTTTCTGCTATCGGCAGTGGAGAAAAAGATGAATTCAGCCAGTATGATTTAGCTCATATTATTGAACCTCGTATGGAAGAAGTGTTTGAGCTGATCTATAAGGAGATCATGAGGCTGGGCTATCGAGACTTTCCAAGTGGCTATGTCTTAACGGGCGGGACCGTGATGATTCCTGGAGTGTTAGAACTTGCTAAGGAATTATTGCAAGGTAACGTCAGGGTAGCTATACCTGATTACATTGGTGTACGTGAACCTCAGTACACAACAAGTGTTGGTTTGATACAATTTGCGTACAAAAATGTTAAAATTCAAGGCAAAGAAATTGCTGCTTCTGTAGCAGATTATGAAGCGACAGAACAACCGCAAGATCAGAAACGCAGTACGAAGAATGAAAAAGAAC
This sequence comes from Alkalihalophilus pseudofirmus OF4, assembly GCF_000005825.2. Classification (GTDB taxonomy): domain Bacteria; phylum Bacillota; class Bacilli; order Bacillales; family Bacillaceae_D; genus Alkalihalophilus; species Alkalihalophilus pseudofirmus. The sequence goes on along the minus strand of NC_013791.2, from coordinate 2,409,114 downwards.
AATCAAGAACAGAAGAAAAACCAAAAGCTAAATCTAAGATGAAGAATTGGTTTAAAGTGTTCTTTGAATAAGAGCGAACGAGGCAATAGTCTGATTAGGGGGACCTTAAATGTTAGAATTTGAAATGGATATGGATCAGTTAGCACAGATAAAAGTTATTGGTGTAGGTGGCGGCGGTAGTAATGCCGTTAACCGAATGATTGAAAATGGACTGCAAGGAGTAGAGTTTATTGCAGTTAATACAGATGCTCAAGCCCTTCACTTATCGAAAGCTGAAACTAAACTTCAGCTAGGCGGAAAGTTAACACGCGGTCTTGGTGCAGGAGCAAATCCTGAAATCGGGAAAAAAGCTGCTGAAGAAAGCCGCGAGCATTTAGAAGAAGCACTTCAAGGTGCTGACATGGTATTTATCACTGCTGGAATGGGTGGTGGAACAGGGACTGGTGCAGCGCCTGTTATTGCAGAGGTTGCTAAAGAAATTGGAGCTTTAACAGTAGGTGTTGTTACACGTCCATTTACGTTTGAAGGCCGTAAACGTCAAACGCAGGCAGCTACAGGAATTCAAGCTTTAAAAGAAAAAGTAGATACACTTATTGTGATTCCAAATGACCGTCTTCTTGAAATTGTTGATAAAAACACACCGATGCTTGAAGCATTCCGTGAAGCAGATAACGTGCTTCGTCAAGGTGTACAAGGTATTTCTGACTTGATTGCTGTACCTGGATTAATTAACCTTGACTTCGCCGATGTGAAAACAATTATGACAGATAAAGGTTCAGCATTAATGGGTATTGGGATTGCTACAGGTGAGAACAGAGCATCTGAAGCGGCTAAAAAAGCCATCTCGAGTCCATTACTTGAAACATCTGTTGATGGCGCACAAGGTGTTTTAATGAATATTACGGGTGGATCTAACTTAAGTTTATATGAAGTGCATGAAGCAGCTGAGATTGTTTCTGCAGCTTCAGATGCTGAAGTGAACATGATCTTTGGTTCCGTTATTAATGAGAATTTAAAAGATGAAATCGTTGTTACTGTTATTGCTACTGGATTTGATGACACTGAAAATAAACCTCAGCGTCAAACACCTCAAAATCAAATGAAACAACAGCAGCAACAACAACAATCAAAACCACAGCAAGAAGAACCTCAAAAAGAATCTAGGTTCCAGCAGCAAGCACCGCAGCCTCAAGATTCTTCTGACACATTAGATATTCCTACGTTCTTACGTAATCGTAGAAATCGTTCAAGATAACAAGGGAAGCATCAGCGCCTAGCGCTGATGCTTTTTTTATGTTTTATACTCTTCGTCCAGAGATAGACATATTCAGTGAAAATCTTTCAAAATTACATCGAATTACTCGTCATGAACTGACAGACTAATTAATAGACTTTATATATACTTAATTTCAAAAGAATGGTAAGAAGGGATGCGATGACTCTTTATCTTGATGTAATCTGGTTTCTTAATTTTTGTATTGATTATTTATTAATTGCTCTCACAGCCATTGTACTAAAGAGACGATTTAACCGAATCCGCTTTATAGTTGGCGCGCTTTTTGCATCTTTGATTGTTTTTTTGATGTTCACACCATTAGGCGCTTTATTCTATCAGCCTTGGATGAAAGCAATCTATTCTATATTTATTATCCTTATCGCATTTGGTTTTAAGAGATGGAGTTATTTCTTTCAGGGACTATTGATGTTTTACTTTGTCACCTTTATAACTGGCGGCGGATTGTTTGCTCTTCACTTTTTTTGGCAGACTGAAATTGATTTTCTAGCTGCTGTTTCCTCTCCTGCACAAGCCGGGTTTGGGAGCGGAATCAGCTGGGTGTTTGTAGTCTTTGGATTTCCGCTCGTATGGTATTTTTCTAAAGCTGGAATCGAAACGATTGAAGTGAAAAAAATTCAATACGAGCAGCTAGCAACCGTTACGATTCACCTCTTTGGCCAGTCTATTAAAACACAAGGCCTAATAGATAGTGGCAATAAGCTGCATGATCCTATAACACGTGCGCCAGTCATGATCATTGAGACAACTTGCTTAGAGGAAACATTCGGACAAGATGTCATTTCTGCTATCTCAACTTTAGACGTATTTAATGATTCAGATAGCAAATTATCAGATGAATGGATGAAGAGGACGAAGATTATTCCGTATAAAGTAATTGGACAGAGCAATCCATTTCTAACGGCCATAAAACCAGATAGTGTCTCGATTGAACATGATGGACAAGTGTACCATTCCAACCAAGTTTTGATTGGACTTCAAGAAGAATCACTATCACCTGATCAAACCTATCAATGTATCGTTCATCCCGCGCTTGTAAGACAACCCTCTATAAGCCCTGTCGCAAATTAAAGATTATTACCTTACATCATAGGAGGCGATTTTATTGTTAAAACTTAAATTAAGGCTATTGTGGTATCGAATTATGCACAAGCTGGGAATGAAGCCAGATGAGATTTATTATATCGGCGGCAGTGAAGCCTTACCCCCGCCGCTTTCTAAAGAAGAAGAAGCCGTATTGTTGAAGAAACTACCAACGGGTGATAAAGCCGTTCGATCGATGCTGATCGAGAGAAACCTGCGTCTTGTGGTGTATATAGCGAGGAAGTTTGAAAACACAGGAATCAATATAGAGGATCTAATCAGCATAGGAACCATCGGTCTCATAAAAGCGGTAAATACCTTTAATCCTGAAAAGAAAATTAAGCTCGCAACCTATGCTTCTCGTTGTATAGAAAATGAAATTCTAATGTATTTACGCAGAAACAATAAAACACGGTCTGAAGTGTCCTTTGATGAGCCTCTTAACATCGATTGGGATGGCAACGAGTTATTGTTGTCAGATGTACTTGGAACAGAAGAGGATATCATTACGCGCGGAATTGAAGAAAAAGTAGATCGTAAATTATTAGTAAAAGCTCTTCATACGTTAAATGAACGTGAAAAGCAGATCATGGAGCTTCGTTTTGGACTTGCTGGGGAAGAAGAAAAAACACAGAAAGATGTGGCAGATATGCTTGGGATCTCTCAATCCTATATATCCCGTTTAGAAAAACGAATTATTAAACGACTACAAAAAGAGTTCAATAAAATGGTGTAAAAAATTTTTTTACTGAAGTTTTCGTTTCGTATCAAGCTCTCTCCCTTTTAGTCAAAATTGACTGATTTTAGCTTGTGCATATTTTTCCCACCTCAGGAGATACTTTACTTGACATCATCTCCCGCGTTAGGAGGGAAAGAATTGACACGAAATAAAGTTGAAATCTGTGGGGTAGATACATCAAAGCTTCCAGTATTAAAAAACACCGAAATGCGCGAATTATTTACTCAGTTACAAAGTGGTGATGACAGTGCAAGAGAAGTGTTAGTTAATGGTAATTTACGTTTAGTGTTAAGCGTTATTCAACGATTCAACAATCGCGGGGAGTACGTCGATGATTTATTTCAAGTAGGTTGTATTGGGTTAATGAAATCAATTGACAACTTTGATTTAAGTCAAAATGTCAAATTTTCAACGTATGCAGTACCTATGATTATTGGTGAGATAAGAAGGTATCTGCGTGATAATAATCCAATACGAGTTTCAAGATCTTTACGTGATATCGCTTATAAAGCGCTGCAGGTCAGAGATCAACTGATGGCTGAAAAAAAGCGTGAAAATGAGCCGACAGTACAAGAGATTGCAAAAGTTCTTGATGTGCCAAAAGAAGATGTGGTTTTTGCCCTTGATGCAATTCAAGACCCTGTCTCTTTGTTTGAACCGATTTACAATGATGGGGGAGACCCAATCTTTGTAATGGATCAAATAAGTGATGAGCGTAATAAGGATGTTAACTGGGTAGAAGAAATTGCATTAAAAGAAGCCATGATCCGCCTGAATGATCGAGAAAAAATGATTTTAAATATGCGCTTCTTCCAAGGGAAAACTCAAATGGAAGTCGCTGATGAAATTGGTATTTCACAAGCTCAAGTATCAAGGCTAGAAAAGGCCGCTATCCAACAAATGAATAAGCATGCTCAAAGTTAACACGTTTTGTAAACAAATCAATCAGCAAAAGGCTCTTACGAACGATTTCGTAAGGGCTTTTTGTCATTTCTACCCTTAGTCTCATTTAAACTTGTTCATAATTCATAGAACTAAGCGCATACAATGGGAGGAGAGGATATGACTGAAAAAGAGGTGATGAGTCACATGATGAAAATATCTGATCTGCAGGCAAAAGATATCGTTAACATGGAGAATGGAAAAAGGCTAGGTCACTTAACTGATTTAGATATTAATTTACAAACAGGTGAAATTGAAGCAATGGTAATAAACGGGACGGGTAAGATGATGGGGCTTTTTGGCAGGGAAGAACAGGAAGTGATCATTCCTTGGAAGAACATCATTAAGATCGGTTCCGATGTTATATTAGTTGAAGTACCAGAAGGGTTTAGACGGCCATTTACTAATATGAGCCAGCGAACGACAACAAGAAGGCGGTGAAAAAGGAATAAAGTCGTTTCTTGTAAGCGGTCAATTATGGTAAACTATAACCAAACTAAGTTTTTAGAAGCAGCAAGTCGGAGGTGGAACATAATGGGAGAGGTATTTAGTGAAATCCACCCAGAATGTTTATCAGTAGAACCATGGCAAAATGAAAACTCAGATCTTGTTGCTGGCATTACAACAAGAAAGGGCGGATTAAGCGAGCCGCCTTTTAATACCCTTAATATGGGGTTCCATGTGAATGATGAATCAGATACTGTATTAAAAAATCGTGAGAGATTTGCTGAAATTATTTCCTTTCCTTTGAGTCAATGGGTAGGTTCAGAACAGGTTCATGGTTCAACAATACAGAAAGTAACAAAAGAAGACATGGGTTTAGGAGCAAGAACAATACAGGATGCGATTTCTGCTGCAGATGGTTTGTATACCAAGGAGCGAGGAATCTTATTAACCAGCCTATATGCAGATTGTGTACCTTTGCTTTTCTTTGCAAAAAACCACGGAATAATCGGTGTCGCCCATGCAGGCTGGAAGGGAACTGTCCAATTAATTGGTCCTAAGATGATTGAGAAATGGAACAATGATGAAGGAGTTCCTCTTAATGATATTCAGGTGGCTATTGCACCTTGCATTAGTAAAGAGGCATACGAAGTTGATGATTTTGTCATTAATAAGGTGATTAATGCACTACCCTATGCTGAAGAAAAAGTAGTTTACACAAAAAAGGTAAATGGAAAATATCAATTAGATTTAAGGTTATTAAATAAGCATTTATTAATTGAAGCTGGCATCGAAGAACGAAATATTTATGTTTCTTCTATTTGTACAGCTGAAGATGACAGACTCTATTCATACCGGGCTGAATCAGGTAAAACAGGCAGATTTATGAGTTATATCGGCCTTAGGTAAATGGTTGGTAAGAAGAAAGTAAGGTGAAGTGAATATGTCAGTCAAGGAGAATTTTGACAAAATACAAAGTGAAATAGCGTCCATTTGTGACCGGATCGGTAGAGATCCTGCCTCGATAAATGTGGTTGCAGTGACCAAATATGTCAGCAACGAGCGAGCAAAAGAGGCGATTGATGCAGGCGTTGTTCATTTAGGGGAAAATAGAGCGGAAGGATTAGCTATGAAACAAGAAGACATTCAAGAACAGGTTTCTTGGCATTTTATAGGCTCCCTCCAGTCAAAAAAAGTAAAAAAAGTAGCCCCTCATATTTCTTATCTGCATTCTCTTGATCGGGTGTCGCTTGCTAAAGAATTGGACAAGCGTTTAGATAGGGAACTGGCATGTTTTGTTCAAGTAAATGTCTCAAAAGAAGAGTCGAAAGCAGGTCTTGATATAGAGGAAGTAGATGAGTTTATACAAGAGTTAGAAGCGTACCCTTCCTTGAAAATTATAGGTTTAATGACAATGGCGCCATTTGTCAATGATCCCGAAGAGACGAGACCAATCTTTAAGGCCTTAAAGAAAATTCAATTAGATATTCAGGCCAAAAACTATTCTCATGCTCCGTGTACAGAGCTGTCAATGGGAATGTCTAATGACTACCAAGTAGCTATTGAAGAAGGAGCCACCTTTATACGTATTGGTACATCACTTGTCGGCAATGAGAAAAAAGAAGGAAATTGATAAAAGAGGACAACTATTAAGAGGAGGGATGGTTTATGGGGATGAAAAAGAAATTTAAGCGATTTTTTGAATTAGAAGATGACGTAAGGGAATATGAAGAGGTTGTCGAAGAAGCTTCAGAAGATGAAATAGAGCCCACTCCCCAAAGAGGGAAAAAAAGCAGTGATAAGCAGCAGGCAGCAAATGTTGTAAGTCTACAAAGCGTGCAAAAAGGGGCTAAAGTCATTTTAGTGGAACCTAGAACATATGATGAGGCACAGGAGATTGCCGACCATCTTAAAAGCCGCAAAGCCGTCATTATCAATTTACAACGCGTCTCCCATGACCAGGCAAAGCGGGTAGTCGATTTTTTGAGTGGGACAGTGTATGCTATTGGAGGAGACATTCAAAAGCTAGGTCAAAATATTTTCTTGTGTACACCTGATAATGTAGATGTTTCAGGAACCATTACAGAAATGATGCAAGATCAGTTTGATCGTTAAGGTATGGTAAAGGTGGTGAAGTATTCGTGCAAACAATAGGTGCATTGCTTTATAACGCAATGTATATATACTCATTTTTAATTATTGGATATATTCTTATGTCTTGGTTCCCGAATGCCCGTGAATCCTCTTTCGGGCAATTTTTAGGAAGCATTGTCGAGCCATATTTGGAACCATTCAGACGTTTTATTCCGCCGCTAGGTATGATTGATTTATCGCCGATTGTAGCGATTATTGTTCTACGTTTAGCGAGCGCGGGAGTTCTTGCCATTTTTAGTTAAGGTGAAGGATGCGGGCAACTTAGTTGAAGGAGTTCGATTAAAGGAGTTCGTTCATGTCGATTTTTCAGCATTTTAGGGAAGAAGAAAGGCCTTTTGTTGAACAAGTATTATCGTGGAAAGAGGAAGTCAGTGTGATGCATCAAGAGCGCAGAACCGATTTCCTTGACCCAAGAGAGCAAGATATTGTTCGATTAATTATTGGAAATGATGACGAGCTGTCGTATCAATTTTTTGGAGGAGCAGATGACTCTGAGAGAAAGCGAGCTTATCTTTGCCCTTCCTATTTAGTAATTGAACAATCTGATTTTAATTTAGCTTATTTCTCGATAAATTACCCTGCCAAATTCATTACACTCACCCATTCTGATGTATTAGGTTCTTTGATGAATATTGGGCTTAAACGAGAAAAATTTGGGGATATCATGATTACTCAGGATGATATTCAATTAGTTGTAGCAAGTGAAATCGCTGACTTCGTGAAAATGAATGTAGAGAAGATTGGTAAGGCTAGTATTGACTTAGTGCCTATTTCACTTGAACAACTAAAAACACCAGAAGAAAAATGGACGGAGGAGGGCACGACCGTTTCCTCAATGAGGCTTGATGTCATCCTCTCAGAAATCTATAATCTTTCTCGTGCAAAAGTGAAGCCGTATATTGAAAGAGGCTTCGTTAAAGTGAATTGGCGGGTAACAGATCACGTGGACTTCTTGGTTAAAGAAGGAGATTACATATCTGTTCGTGGACACGGACGCAGTAAAGTGCTAGAACAATTAGGCCGGACAAAAAAAGATAAAATTAGAATTCGTTACGCGAGATTATTATAGTCAGATAATGATGTTTCCAATTATTTCTTTGTGGGAATAAAAGGTTTTACTCTTTTTTTGTCGAATATAAGAAAAATAAACTACAGAGTAATGAAAAAGTGAAATTCCAAGAAAAGTTTAAAATTGGGGGTGGCAAAGGTGCCTTTAACACCATTAGATATTCACAACAAGGAATTTACCAGAGGTTTCAGAGGGTATGATGAAGATGAAGTCAATGAATTTCTTGATCAAGTCATTAAAGACTATGAAGCTGTGCTGCGTGAGAAGAAAGAATTGTTTGATCGAGTAACTGATTTAGATGAGAAGCTTGAGCACTTTAAGAACATTGAAGAAACATTAAACAAGTCTATTCTAGTTGCTCAAGAGTCAGCAGAAGAGGTAAGGCGCAATGCGCAAAAAGAAGCTCAGTTAATCGTTAAAGAAGCTGAGAAGAATGCTGATCGTATTATTAATGATTCTTTATCAAAGTCACGTAAAATCATGATTGAGATGGAAGAATTAAAAAAGCAGGCATCTGTTTATAAAATGCGTTTCAAAATGTTAATTGAAGCGCAATTAGAGATGTTAAAAACAGATGACTGGGACGAGTTTGTCGAACCAGAAGAACATGAATTGGAAAAAGAACAATCCTAATTCATTCATTTTCGCTGTGCACCTTGCACAGCGCATCTCATTTAGCATATAATAATGATTACTTATATAGCATACGACAATGATAAGGGATAGTATGTAAGGAATCTTAGAGAAGCGATTCAGGGGTGGTGCGAGCCTGAACTATAGATCTTTACAGAAAATCACCCTTTAGTTTTGCACCGAACGAAGTTGATCTAGTAGGCTGCGACGTCACGTTCACGTTACGAATGCTAAGTGGAGAGAAATCGTTATTGCACGGTCTTCATGCATTACACTATTTCTTTTCATTAGGGTGGTACCACGGGTAAGTCTTCTCGTCCCTATTTGGGATGAGGGGACTTTTTTTGTTTTCGTGCTATACGTTAGGAATGATTCACATAAATGTTTCACAATAATCGAGTAGTGAAAACAACAAGGAGGAAATAAGGAATGGATTATAAACAAACGTTACTTATGCCAAAAACGGATTTCCCGATGCGCGGGAACTTACCGAACAATGAACCGAAACGTCAAGAAAAATGGAACGAGCAAGATATTTACCAAGCCGTGCAAAAAAGAACAGAAGGTCGTCCTCTATTTGTACTGCATGATGGACCTCCTTATGCCAATGGCGATATTCACATGGGTCATGCTTTAAACAAAGTACTGAAAGACTTCATTGTTCGCTATAAATCAATGAATGGATTTCATGCTCCATATGTACCTGGTTGGGACACACATGGTCTGCCAATTGAAACAGCATTAACTAAAAACGGTAAAGTAAAACGCAAGGAAATGACCGTTGCTGCTTTTCGTAAGCTTTGTGAAGAGTATGCACGTGAGCAAGTCAGCCGTCAGTGTGAACAATTTATGCGGTTAGGTGTCAGAGGAGATTGGTGGAACCCTTATGTAACCCTGGATAAAGAATATGAAGCTCAGCAAATTAAAGTATTCGGTGATATGGCTAAAAAAGGCTATATCTACAAAGGGAAAAAACCTGTTTATTGGTCGCCTTCTTCTGAATCAGCTTTAGCTGAAGCTGAAATTGAGTATCATGACAAACGTTCGCCTTCTATTTATGTGGCTTTTAATATTAAGGATGGCAAAAATGTTTTAGCTGGTGATGAGAAAATCATTATTTGGACAACAACTCCTTGGACGATCCCAGCAAACTTAGGAATTTCTGTACATCCTGAGCTTGATTACAACGTAGTAAAAGTAAATGACGAGAAATATGTCGTTGCAGCTGGCTTACTTGAAAAGCTTCAAGCTGAATTTGAATGGGAGCAAGTAGAAGTTGAAAAAACTGTAAAAGGTCAAGAGCTTGAGCATGTTGTGGCGACCCACCCGCTTTACGGACGTGATTCACTCGTTATGTGTGGAGACCATGTAACACTAGATGCTGGTACAGGTTGTGTTCATACAGCACCAGGACACGGGGAAGAAGATTATCTTGTCGGACAAAAGTATGGTCTGGATGTTTTATGCCCGGTTGATGATAAAGGGAATATGACAGAGGAAGCTCCTGGATTTGAAGGAATGTTTTATGATCAGGCGAATAAGCCGATTACTGAAAAGCTCGATGAAGTGGGCGCATTAATGAAATTAACATTCATTACCCACTCTTATGCTCATGATTGGAGAACAAAAAAGCCGGTAATCTATCGTGCTACAGCTCAATGGTTTGCTTCCATTGCTGATTTCCGAGATGAGCTTCTTCAAGCGATTAACGATGTAGAATGGATCCCTTCATGGGGAGAAACAAGACTTTACAACATGGTTCGTGACCGTGGGGATTGGTGTATTTCGAGACAGCGTGCATGGGGTGTGCCTATTCCGGTATTTTACGGGGAAAATGGTGAACCGATTATCACGGATGAAACGATCGATCATGTATCAGCTCTTTTCCGTGAACACGGGTCAAATATTTGGTTTGAATGGGATACAAAAGAGTTATTGCCTGAAGGCTTTACTTCAGAACATAGTCCAAACGGTGAATTTACTCGTGAAATGGATATTATGGATGTATGGTTTGACTCAGGTTCATCCCATCAAGCGGTACTTGAAGAACGCGCAGAATTAGCTCGCCCGGCAGATCTTTACCTTGAAGGTTCAGACCAATATCGCGGCTGGTTTAACTCTTCTTTATCAACTAGTGTTGCCGTAACTGGAAAAGCACCATATAAAGGCGTACTAAGCCACGGGTTTGCTCTTGATGGGCAAGGGCGCAAGATGAGTAAGTCGGTAGGTAATGTTGTCGTTCCTAACGATGTTATGAAGCAATTGGGAGCCGACATTTTAAGGCTTTGGGTAGCTTCTGTAGATTATCAGTCTGATGTACGTGTTTCTGATAAGATTTTAAAACAAGTATCTGAGTCTTATCGTAAAATTCGTAACACCTTCCGTTTCTTGCTCGGTAATTTACATGACTTTGATCCTGCTGTGAATCGTGTAAAGAACGAGGATCTTGATGGCGTTCATTTATTTATGCTTGTTAAATTAAATGAAGTGATTGAAAAGGTAAAAGATGCATATGATCAATACCAATTCTCTACTGTTTATCACACGATCCATAATTTCTGCACAATTGAATTAAGTTCGTTCTATATGGATCTGGCTAAAGATACTCTTTATATTGAACATGCAGATCACGCTGAGCGTCGTAAAATTCAAACGGTTATGTACGAAAGTGTTCTTACGTTAACGAAGCTAGTATCACCGATCCTATCTCACACTGCTGATGAAGTATGGGAAGAGATCCCTGCTGTAAGTGAAGCAAGTGTTCAGTTAACAGATATGCCAGAGGCTGAATCATTTGGTGATGTGGAACAGTTGAAAGCCAAATGGCAGCACTTCATGGCTGTTCGTGATGATGTTCTTAAAGCATTAGAACAAGCAAGAAATGATAAGAAAATTGGTAAATCATTAACAGCTGCTGTTACATTATATGCAGATGGGAATGTATTAGAGTTATTAAACACTACACCTAATTTAGAGAAATTATTTATCGTCTCAGCGGTTCGAATAAAAGCTGGCGTTGAGGCAGCACCTGAAGATGCTATGAGCTTTGATACTCTTCGTATCGTTGTTGAAAAAGCAGAAGGTGAAACATGTGAGCGCTGTTGGGTAGTTACACCGACAGTTGGAACAAATGATTCTCACCCTGGACTGTGTAAGTCATGTGCAGAGACGGTTGAGACGCATTACAATAACTAACACTACAAATCACCACTTTTCATAAGTGGTGATTTTCTTCTGTTTACATCAATTGGCTGAGTTCTCTTTTCGTTGTTTTCACTAAGTTTGGTTAAGCTATAACAGAGCTTATCTGGAAGCTGAAAGCTCAAAAGGGGAGAATTTTTATGCGGAATTGGAGTAAACAAAAAAGACAGCTAGAAGAAATGAAAAAGTCATTAGAAGCACGAATTAATTCAGATGACCATCATGAATCAAAGCATGCATTATCAGCTTCAACTGGTGAATTATCACAATATGATAATCATCCCGCTGATACGGCGACGGATCTTTATGAGCGTGAGAAAGATACAGCGATATATGCGCATCTTGAAAAAGAGCTAGCGGATGTCAATCAAGCGCTTGATAAAATTGAGAACGGGACGTACGGTGTGTGTGCACGTACAGGGAGAGATATTCCTATTGAGCGGTTAGAAGCCAATCCAACTGCAACGACAACGGTTGAAGAGGCACGAGCGCATATTGCTGATGATCGTCCTGTTGAAGAAGAGGTGCTGGATTCTTTTGGCCGCTACAACTATGACGATGATGATACAGAAACAGAGTTTGATGCAGAAGATGCATATCAATCAGTAGCCCGCTTTAATGAGAATTCGATGATTTATGAAGATGCCTCAATGGATGATGGGGATGAATTAATAGGGTATGTTGAAGAGCTAGAAGGGTTTCTCTCAACAGGAATAGAAGGGTATACTGGAGATGAGAATGTTCAGTTCCAGCGCAACGTGCATTATGATCACTATATGGATGAATTGTAGGGGGAGGACATCCCCCCTTTTTTGTGCTACAATGCATAAGTGTGGAAACAAGTGAACAAGAGCGGAGGAACGAGTTTGATGTACTATATCATTGCCCTCATAGTGATTTTGATTGACCAAGTAACAAAATGGATTGTTGACACCTCAATGGAGATTGGTGAATCCATTTTAGTGATTGAGAATGTGTTATACATAACATCTCACCGTAATCAAGGGGCTGCCTTTGGTATTCTTCAAGGACAAATGTGGTTTTTCTATATTATTACGACTATCGTGATTATTGGAATTATTTATTACATGGAAAAAGAAGCAAAAGGTGATGTTTTATTTGCTACTTCCTTAGCACTAATTTTAGGCGGGGCTGTCGGTAACTTTATTGACCGCGTTTTTCGAGGAGAAGTTGTTGACTTTGTAGATACATTTATTTTTGGTTATAATTTCGCGATCTTTAACGTAGCAGATGCGGCTCTTTGTATAGGAGTCGGACTACTATTTATTAAAATGTTTCAAGATGAGCGAAGGAAGAAGGAGACAGCTTAAATGGAAGAAATTCAATGGACAATTTTAGAAGAGAATAAAAACGAACGAATTGATAAATTTCTAACTGCTCAAAATGGTGAGTGGTCAAGATCTCAAGTGCAACAATGGATCAAAGACGGTCAAGTCCAAGTTAATGGAAAGGCCACTAAATCTAATTATAAAATGCAAGTAGAGGACCAAGTCACTTTATCTATTCCTGAGCCTGAAGAGTTAGACGTTATTGCAGAAGACATTCCATTAGATGTCGTGTATGAAGATGCAGATGTCATTGTGGTGAATAAACCGCGCGGTATGGTAGTACACCCAGCTCCAGGCCACTATACGGGTACACTGGTAAATGCCTTGCTGTATCATTGTAAAGATTTGTCTGGAATCAACGGTGTTATTAGGCCGGGAATTGTACACAGAATTGATAAAGATACGTCAGGATTACTGATGGTAGCAAAAAATGATCATGCACATGAATCATTAGTGAGCCAGTTAAAAGCAAAAACAACCAAACGACATTACAAAGCGATTGTGCATGGGGTCATCCCGCACCAACATGGAACGATTGAGGCGCCAATTGGTCGTGATAAAAAAGATCGTCAAAGCATGACGGTAACAGAAGATAACAGCCGCGATGCAGTGACTCACTTTACTGTACTCGAATGTTTTAAAGACTTTACGTATGTACAGTGTGAATTAGAAACAGGACGTACCCACCAAATTCGTGTTCACATGAAGTACATTGGATATCCTTTAGCTGGAGATCCTAAATACGGTCCGAAAAAGAAAACGCTCGAGATTGAAGGGCAGGCTCTGCATGCGGCAACGTTAGGTTTCACCCATCCGAGAACAGGGGAGGAGCTAGAGTTTTCTGCCCCTATCCCAGAAGATATGGAACATTTACTTCATTATTTACGAAAGAAGTAATTGACACTTGCGCTTTATTCTGCGATAATGAAGTCAATCAAATAGTCCTTTAATAAAGTCCCGTGAGGCTTGGAAGGAAACGGAATGATTGTGGGGATAAGTGTATCTGCTTATCACACATCACAAAGCTGTACGTTTACCTCTAGCCTGCTTGGCTGGAGGTTTTTTTTATGCCGGCATCACGGTAGTTAATGGATCATAAGAAGGTGAGAAAAATGAGTCGAGTGATTTTAGATGAACAAGCTGTAAGGCGAGCAACTACACGAATTGCTCATGAGATTATTGAGCGAAACAAAGGAGTAGAGCGCTGCGTCTTAGTGGGTATAAAAACACGCGGGATCTACTTAGCTAGGAGACTTGCTGAGCGAATTGAGCAAATTGAAGGTGTGAAAGTAGAAGTAGGAGAGGTCGATATCACGCTCTACAGAGATGACTTGTCGCACAAGTCAGAGACGGATGAACCGGTCCTGCAGGGAACGGACATTCCAATTGATATTACCAACCGCAAAGTGATCTTAATTGATGATGTATTATATACCGGAAGAACAGTTAGAGCTGCACTCGATGCATTAATTGATTTAGGCAGGCCGGAGCAGATTCAACTAGCGGTTCTCATTGACCGGGGCCATCGCGAGCTGCCGATCCGCCCTGATTATGTAGGAAAGAATGTACCGACATCTAAAAGTGAAAAAATCGTTGCTAAGCTCAGTGAAGTGGATGCAATGGATGAGGTCACAATCGAACAACGAACAGAATAAACGAAACGAACATAAAAATAAAATGTACACAGCAAAAAACCTCATACGTATACCTCTTTAACCCAGTCCTGCGAGGCTGACAAGAGGGTAAATCCTTACATGGAGTCTGACGGCTAAAGTCAACTTTGTTAGGTGAAACCTCTTTGTCATACGCAAAGAGGTTTTTTGTTTGGAGAAACGAGGAGGAATCATCATGAAACAACAAACAGAAATCGGAATTAGAGACATACCCCGTTTTGACAAATGGTTCGTATTAAGTCTTCAACATTTATGTGCCATGTTTGGAGCAACCATTCTTGTCCCATTTTTAGTCGGCTTATCTCCATCCGTTGCCTTATTATCAAGCGGTCTCGGAACTTTAGCTTACTTGCTGATCACAAAAGGACAGGTGCCAGCGTATCTAGGGTCATCCTTCGCCTTCATTGCACCAATCCTTGCTGCCACATCGCTAGGCGGACCAGAAGGAGCAATGCTTGGAAGTTTCTTAGCAGGTCTTGTTTACGGAGCAGTTGCTTTATTAATCAAAACGAGCGGAGTAGGCTGGATTATGAAACTCCTGCCACCGATTGTAGTTGGTCCTGTTATTATCGTAATCGGTCTAGGGTTAGCAGGTGTCGCAATTGATATGGCGATGTATATACCAGGTCTTGATGAACAAGTTTACAGCACAACCCATTTTACAACAGCACTAGTAACACTGTTAATTACCATTATCGTTTCAATGTTCTTTAAAGGATTTTTAGGTCTTGTACCAATCATGTTTGGAATTATCGGCGGGTACTTATTCGCTTATACTCAAGGGTTGGTTGATTTTACTCCCGTTAGAGAGGCAGCTTGGATTGCTGCACCAGAAATGCTGATCCCATTTGTGAGCTACACACCGCAGTGGTCATGGGCGATCGCCTTCATTATGATGCCGATTGCGGTTGTCACAATCGCTGAACATATCGGTGATCAAATGGTATTAAGTAAAGTCGTTGGCAAGAATTTTATTAAGAAACCAGGCCTGCACCGATCCATTCTTGGAGACGGAGTGGCAACAATGATTGCTTCCTTCATCGGGGGGCCGCCAAATACGACGTATGGTGAAAACATCGGCGTATTAGCGATTACAAGAGTGTTTAGTGTGTTTGTTATCGGCGGAGCAGCAACACTAGCAATCGGGTTTGCCTTCATCGGAAAAATTTCAGCACTTATCTCTACGATTCCGACTGCTGTTATGGGTGGTGTATCGATCCTCTTGTTCGGTGTGATCGCATCATCAGGTCTTAGAATGTTAATCGATAACAATATTAACCTTGGCAGTAAACGAAACTTAATTATCTCATCAGTGATTCTAGTCATTGGAATCGGCGGAGCATTCATTCAAGTAACTGATGAAATTCAATTAGCAGGCATGGCGCTTGCAACTATTATCGGAATGCTTCTTCACCTGGTGCTTCCGAATAAAGAAGAAAGCTACAGCAAAAAAGATCCATTTGCTGAAGATGAAAAACAGGCAGCTTAAAAAACAAGTTGCTTAATAAAAAAACAAGCTGCTTAATATGTTGCTACACCTTTAAAGAAGTACAGAGAGACTTCAAAGGAATAGTGCAAGAAGGAGAGGTCCCAACAGACCTCCCTGCTTCCCTATACCCTGAGAGTCTTCTCTCAGGGTTTTTTGTATAAAAATGGATGTAAATAAGGAGGCATTTAGCGATGCAGATGAGCTTAGAGAAGGTAAGTGTGAGAGGACTTCATACAATGACGGATTTGACTCTTCAAGAGATTGACTGGATTTTAGCTGAGGCTGAAGCATTCTCCAAGGGAATGAGCTGGAGACCTTTAAATCAACTGTTTGTTGCCAACTTATTTTTTGAGCCGAGCACCCGTACAAAAATGAGTTTTGAAGTTGCTGAACGAAAGCTTGGACTAGAAATTCTCTCTTTTGACGGAGAAACATCAAGCGTACAAAAAGGAGAAACTTTGTATGATACAGCTAAAACACTTGAGTCAATCGGTGCGAACGCTCTAGTCATCAGACATCCGCAAAATGAGTATTACGAAGAAATCAAAAGTAAGCTCGAAATTCCAGTCATAAATGCAGGGGATGGTTGCGGCCAGCACCCTACACAATCACTGTTGGACCTTCTTACGATTAAACAAGAGTTTGGAACATTTCAAGGTCTCAGGGTCGTAATCTGCGGTGATCTCAGGCATAGCCGCGTCGCACGTTCTAATGCAGAAATCTTAACTAGATTAGGTGCAAATGTGATGATCTCTGGACCAAAAGAATGGATGGAAGGTTTCGGCAGCCACTATCGTTATATTTCAATGGACACAGCAGCTGAGAAGTCTGATGTCATGATGCTGCTTCGAATCCAAAATGAACGCCATCAACAAAATAATGCACTTACAAATGAGCTTTATCATAGCCGCTTTGGATTAACAGTTGAAAGAGAAGCAAGAATGCAAAAACATGCCATTATTATGCATCCGGCACCTGTAAATAGAGGGGTAGAAATTGCAAGTGAGTTAGTAGAATCAAGACGGTCTAGAATTTTTAAACAAATGCAAAATGGGGTCTATGTTCGTATGGCAGTCCTAAAGCGTGCATTAGAACAAATTCAATAAGACCAAATCAATAAATGGGGGAATGAATGATGATTACAACATTAAAAAACGGCTTCATCTTATCAGAATCTGGTGAATTAGTAAGAGCAGATGTTTCTTTTGAAAATGGAAAAGTAGTGAGCACCATCCCAAACGATGCAGAGCAACAGATCATCGATGTGGCAGGAAAGTTAATCACTCCAGGATTTGTTGATGTGCATGTACACCTCCGTGAGCCCGGCGGTGAAAAGAAAGAAACGATCGAGACGGGAACTAAAGCGGCAGCAAGAGGTGGATTCACGACCATTTGTGCAATGCCTAATACAAGACCTACACCTGACACAAAGGAACAACTTAACTGGATGAATGATCGCATTAAAGAGACAGCAAGTGTAAATGTACTGCCTTATGCAGCGATTACGACACGATTGCTTGGCCGTGAATTAACCAATTTCGAAGAGTTAAAAGAGTCAGGTGCATTTGCATTCACTGATGATGGTGTTGGAATTCAGTCAGCTAGTATGATGCTAGAAGCGATGAGAAAGGCAGCAGCACTTGATATGGCGATTGTTGCTCACTGTGAAGAAAATACACTTATTCAAAATGGTTCAGTACATGAAGGACGTTTCTCTAAAGAAAATGGCTTGAATGGCATTCCTTCAGTATGTGAATCCGTACATATTGCAAGAGACGTGCTGCTCGCTGAAGCTGCAGGTGTTCATTATCATGTGTGTCATATTTCAACAAAAGAATCAGTCCGAGTGGTACGTGATGCCAAACGCGCTGGTATACGAGTAACAGCAGAAGTAACACCGCACCACTTGCTCCTATGTGAGGACGACATTGACGGGCTGGATGCAAACTATAAAATGAATCCTCCCCTTCGCAGCAAGGAAGATCAGGAGGCATTAATTGAGGGACTGCTAGATGGAACGATCGATTTCATTGCGACCGATCATGCACCGCATACAGCTGAAGAGAAAGCACAAGGAATCGATCGTGCACCATTTGGCATTGTAGGTCTTGAAACTGCATTTACCTTACTAAATACACATCTAGTGAAGAAGAACGTGATTACATTAAAACAGCTGATTGATTGGCTGACAGTAGCACCAGCCAAAACATTTAAGCTGAATGCGGGTGGATTAAAAGAAGGTGCTGCGGCAGACCTTTGTGTGATTGACTTAGAGCAGGTGGAAACGATTAACCCAGATGATTTTGCATCTAAAGGTAAAAATACACCTTTTAAAGGCTGGAAGACAACAGGGTGGCCGATGATGACTTTTGTTGGCGGTGAACTTGTATGGGAAAAGGAGCGTGTAAAGTAATGAAAAGACAATTAATTTTAGAGGATGGGACGTATTTTGTGGGCAGAGGATTTGGAGCAGATACGGAACTAAAAGGAGAAGTAGTCTTTAATACAGGAATGACAGGTTATCAGGAAATATTATCTGACCCTTCTTACTGCGGTCAAATTGTTACATTGACTTACCCGCTGATTGGAAACTATGGAATCAATCGTGATGATTTTGAATCAATTACACCTGCCATTCATGGTTTGATTGTAAGAGAAGTAGAGCGCGAGCCTAGCCATTGGAAGAATGAAGAATCACTTCATACATTTCTTCAGGCAAGAGGAATCCCAGGATTAGAAGGAATCGACACACGTAAGCTTACTCGATTAATTCGTGAGCACGGCACCTTAAGAGGGCGCATTTGTTCAATGGATGTAGATCGTGACGAAATCGTACAAGAGCTTTCAAACAGTGGATGGCAGCACGATCAAGTTGAAACGGTTTCTGTAAGAGATGCGTACCATGCACCAGGCAAAGAAGAACGAATTGTGTTGGTCGACTTCGGTATGAAGCATGGCATTTTACAGTCATTGATCGAGCGACATTGTGATGTGGTTGTTGTGCCATATGACACGAGTGCAGAAGAAATTCTCAGACTTAGACCGGATGGGATTTTACTAAGCAATGGCCCAGGTAATCCAGAAGATGTACCTCAAGCAATCACGATGATTCAAGAACTTTTAGGGAAGGTGCCGATCTTTGGAATTTGTCTAGGACATCAGCTTTTAGCACTTGCTTCAGGTGCGACGACAAGTAAATTACGCTTTGGCCACCGTGGCTCTAACCACCCAGTAAGAGAAATTGCCACTGGCAAAATCGATATCACTGCTCAAAACCATGGCTATACGGTTGATAAAGAGAGTCTAGTAAACACAAGACTTGAAATGACACATGAGGCTGTAAATGATGGAACAGTAGAAGGATTGAAGCATCTCGATTATCCAGCTTTTAGTGTTCAATATCATCCAGAAGCATCGCCAGGTCCTGAAGATGCAAGTTATCTATTTGATGCATTTTTACACATGATAGCGGAAGAGAAAAAATCAAAAGAAATTCAAGCAATCTAAATAAGCATTTAATGCATCGATAGACCATCACAATACAATGGAAATGCCGAGAGGAGTTTTTTAATAATGGGTAAACGTACGGACATTCAAAAAATCTTAGTCATAGGGTCAGGTCCCATTGTCATTGGTCAAGCAGCGGAATTTGATTATGCAGGAACTCAAGCTTGCCAAGCGTTAAAAGAAGAAGGGTATGAAGTCATTTTAATCAATTCAAATCCTGCCACAATCATGACAGATACAACAATGGCTGATCGTGTGTATATTGAGCCGATTACACTTGAATTCGTCAGCCGAATTATCCGCCAAGAGCGTCCTTGTGGAATTGTAGCCACTTTAGGGGGACAAACTGGTCTTAATATGGCAATGGAGCTTGATGAATCAGGAATATTAGATGCCTATAATATTGAATTACTCGGTACCGATTTAAAAGCAATTAAACAAGCTGAAGATAGAGAGCAGTTTCGTGCATTAATGAATGAATTAAATGAACCAGTGCCTGAGAGTGAAATTGTTCATACAGTTGAAGAAGCGCAAGTATTTGTCCGGAAAATCGGCTATCCGATCATCGTTCGTCCTGCATATACACTAGGTGGAACAGGCGGCGGTATTGTTCATAATGATGAGGAATTAATCGAGATCGTATCTAGCGGCCTTAAATACAGCCCTGTAACGCAATGTTTAGTAGAAAAAAGCATTGCTGGGTTTAAAGAAGTAGAGTATGAAGTCATGCGAGATGCATCAGATCAAGCAATCGTTGTATGTAACATGGAAAACTTTGATCCAGTCGGAGTGCATACAGGAGATTCAATCGTATTTGCACCAAGCCAAACACTAACGGATCGTGATTATCAAATGCTCCGTAATTCATCTTTAAAAATCATTCGTGCATTAGGGATTGAAGGAGGATGCAACGTTCAGTTTGCGCTAGATGCAGATAGCGATCAGTACTATATTATCGAAGTGAACCCGAGGGTCAGCCGTTCTTCTGCACTTGCAAGTAAAGCAACAGGGTATCCGATTGCAAAAATGGCTGCCAAGATTGCTGTAGGGTATGCACTTGATGAAATTCAAAACCCGGTTACAAAAACAACGTATGCCAGCTTTGAGCCTGCCCTAGATTATGTAGTATCTAAAATTCCGCGCTGGCCTTTTGATAAATTTGAAGCGGCTAATCGTAGGTTAGGAACGCAAATGAAGGCAACAGGGGAAGTTATGGCGATCGGACGCAACCTAGAAGAATCTTTATTAAAAGCAGTTCGCTCTCTTGAAGCAGGGTATGATCATTTGTTTGATGCAGACGTAACAAATTTAGAAACAAATGAATTAAAAGAGAAAGTTACGAAGCCGGATGATCAACGAATCTTTGCCCTCACTGAATTACTAAGAAGAGAAGTTAAAGTAGAAGAGCTGCATGAACTGACAGATATTGATCGCTTCTTTTTACAAAAACTCAATCGAATCGTGGCTTTAGAGAACAAGCTGGGTGAGCACAATGGAGACCTTGATGTGTTGAAGGAAGCTAAAGAACGAGGATTCTGTGATTCTCAAGTAGCAAAGCTTTGGAATCTCACAGAGGATGCAGTCTATGAAACTCGGATGGAAGAGGGAATTGCCCCAGTATATAAAATGGTAGATACATGTTCAGCAGAATTTGAATCTCGCACCCCTTATTACTACGGGACGTATGAAGAGGAAATGGAATCTGTTCGTACAAGCAAAAAGAGCATTCTTGTATTAGGATCAGGCCCGATCCGTATTGGTCAAGGGATTGAATTTGATTATGCAACGGTTCATACGGTATGGGCGATTAAAGAAGCAGGGTATGAAGCAATCATTATGAATAATAATCCAGAAACCGTATCGACTGATTTTAGTACATCCGACAAGCTGTACTTTGAGCCATTGACGGTAGAGGATGTAATGCATGTAGTGAATCATGAAAAGCCAGAAGGTGTGATTGTTCAATTCGGGGGACAGACAGCGATTAATCTAGCGGATCAATTAGCTGCGCGCGGAGTAAAAATCATTGGAACATCTCTAGAAGATATGGACCGTGCAGAGGATCGCGATAAATTCGAACAAACATTAATGGCGCTAGATATCCCGCAGCCATTAGGTAAAACAGCAACATCCGTTGAACAAGCAGTGAAAATTGCTGCAAATATCGGCTACCCAGTGCTAGTCAGACCATCATATGTACTCGGCGGCCGCGCGATGGAAATTGTGTATAAAGAAGAAGAACTGCTGCACTATATGACGCACGCAGTGAAAATTAATCCAAAACACCCAGTCTTAATCGACCGCTATCTAACAGGAAAAGAGCTAGAAGTAGATGCGATTTCTGATGGAGAGAATGTATATATTCCGGGAATGATGGAACACATCGAACGTGCAGGGGTGCACTCAGGGGACTCAATCGCTGTCTATCCGCCGCAAACGGTGCCTGATCACCTTAAACAGAAAATTATTGACCGTACGATTGCCATTGCTCGGGGGTTAAACATTGTGGGGCTGTTAAATATTCAATATGTATGGCATCAAGATGAAGTGTATGTACTAGAAGTAAACCCAAGATCAAGTCGTACCGTTCCATTTTTAAGTAAAATCACGGGCGTTTCGATGGCTAATCTAGCAACCAAAGTGATGCTCGGTCAAACCTTGCCGGAGCTAGGATATCAAACAGGTTATCATCCCGAATCTGTTGTTGTTTCTGTCAAAGTACCTGTGTTCTCATTTGCGAAGCTGCGCCGAGTAGATATCACGCTTGGACCTGAAATGAAATCGACTGGTGAAGTAATGGGTCGTGATGTGACTTTAGAAAAAGCATTATACAAAGGGTTAATTGCTTCTGGAATGAAAATACCAACTCACGGTTCTGTACTGTTTACAATTGCTGATAAAGACAAAGAAGAAGCGCTTAGTTTAGTAGAACGCTTTAATAAGATCGGCTACAACATTCTTGCTACAGCTGGTACTGCTCAATTTATCAAAGAGCTTGGCATCCCTGTAACAACTGTGAACAAAATCGGTGAAGAAAAACCGCACTTACTCGATGTGATTAGACAAGGTGAAGCGCAGTTTGTCATCAACACCTTAACTCGCGGTAAACAGCCAGCACGTGACGGATTCAGAATCCGCCGTGAAGCGGTAGAAAACGGGGTCGTTTGCTTAACATCAATTGATACAGCAGATGCACTTCTTAGTGTGTTGGAATCTATCACATTTACTTCAGAATCCATGCCTCATATGCAAGCACCAAAAGGGGGAGTCAAGCATGCAGAAGCAAGCAATGTTGAAAGTGGAAAGTCAACGGTTAGTAGCGGATCGTATCTATGAGCTGATATGCAGCGGCGAGCAAGTGAAGCAGATGGTGAATCCTGGCCAATTTGTGCATCTTAAAACAGGCTCATTTGATGATTTGTTGTTAAGACGTCCATTAAGTATATGTGATGTTGACCGCTCCACAGAAACTCTTAAAATGATTTATCGAGTGGAAGGAAAGGGAACCGAAAGGCTGTCTCACAAAAAGAGCGGGGATGAGATTGATTTACTAGGACCGCTTGGGACAGGATTTCCGGTAGAGGAAGCACAGCCAGGAGAGACGGCTCTTCTGGTTGGGGGCGGAATAGGTGTACCACCGCTGTATTATCTATCAAAGCAATTAATTAGTCGCGGGGTCCGAGTTATTCATGTACTCGGATTCCAATCCAAAAAAGACGTGTTTTATGAAGGAGAATTCAAGCAGCTAGGGGACACATATATAGCGACAGTGGATGGTACTTATGCGACGAACGGATTTGTTACTGATGCAATAGATGAGATGGAACTCCAATCAGATATCGTATACAGCTGCGGACCAACACCAATGCTTCGTGCGTTAAGTGATTTGTACAAAGGTAAACGAGCATATGTGTCATTAGAAGAGAGAATGGGCTGCGGCATTGGAGCTTGCTTTGCATGTGTATGTCATACCGAAGATGATCCTACAGGCACAAGCTACCGCAAAGTATGTACGGATGGTCCAGTATTTAAAGTCGGGGAGGTTGTGATATGAGTCGCTTAAATACAAATCGCTTGAATATCGAATTGCCAGGACTTTCATTAAAGAACCCGATAATGCCAGCTTCAGGATGCTTTGGATTTGGGGCTGAATATGCTGAGTTTTATAACTTAGATCTGTTAGGGGCGATCATGATTAAAGCAACGACTGCTGAAGCTCGCTTTGGAAATCCGACTCCGCGTGTAGCTGAAACGACAGCAGGAATGCTGAATGCTATCGGGCTTCAAAATCCTGGTTTAGAAGGTGTACTGACAAAAGAACTTCCGAGACTGAGTCAATACGATGTGCCAATCATTGCAAATGTGGCAGGAGCACAAATGGAGGATTATGTTGAGGTTGCTAGAGAACTTTCACAAAGTCCAACTGTGGCAGCACTGGAATTAAATATTTCTTGTCCGAACGTAAAACAAGGCGGAATTGCATTTGGAACGGTCCCAGAAGTAGCCGCTGAATTAACCGCAGCGGTCAAACAAGTTTCAACTAAACCCGTATACGTTAAGCTCTCTCCAAATGTATCTGATATTGTGGAAATGGCAAAAGCAGTAGAAGCGGCAGGAGCTGATGGATTATCGATGATTAATACGTTGCTTGGCATGAGAATTGATTTAAAATCTCGAAAGCCTATATTAGCAAACGGAGCAGGCGGACTATCTGGACCTGCTATTAAGCCGGTCGCTATACGAATGATTCATCAAGTAAGCCAGGCTGTTTCCATACCGATTATCGGAATGGGAGGAGTCCAGGCGGTGGACGATGTTATTGAAATGATGCTGGCAGGGGCAAGTGCTGTGGCTATTGGTACGGCAAATTTCGTAGATCCTTATATCTGCCCAAATATTATTAAAGAACTACCGGATAAATTAGATGAATTAGGTGTAGATCATATAACCGATTTAATCGGAGGGAGTTGGAAGGAATTATGCAGCGTCCGCTAATTGTAGCTTTAGATGTTCATCAAAAAGAGGCTAGAGATAGACTTTTAGAAACATTTAAGCATGATTCGATTTATATGAAAGTGGGTATGGAACTTTATTACCAAGAAGGTCCTAGAATCATTGAACAATTAAAAAAAGATGGCCATCATGTTTTCTTAGATTTAAAGCTGCATGATATTCCCAATACTGTTGGCCGAGCGATGAAAGTATTAAGCAGTTTGGAAGTAGACATGATAAATGTGCATGCAGCAGGCGGTCGTAAAATGATGGAAGCAGCTCTTGAAGGTTTAGAAGCAGGAAAACCTGCAAATGCTCCTAGACCGAAGTTGATCGCTGTAACACAATTAACAAGTACAGATCAAGAGATGCTGACAGATGAACTACTTATTAAAGAAGAGATCGCACATGTCGTTTCAACTTATGCTGCATTAGCTAAAAAAAGCGGGTTAGACGGCGTAGTGAGCTCCGCCTTAGAAGTCCCGCTTATTCACGAAGTATGCGGAGAAGATTTTCTCACTGTCACTCCAGGCATACGCAGACTTAGTGATGCCAAAGGAGATCAAAAACGAATTGTCACCCCAATGAAAGCAAAAGAGCTTGGGAGCTGGGGGATTGTCGTAGGAAGAAGCATTACAGAATCGATTGACCCATACCAAACCTACTTGGAAATGAAAAAAGAATGGGAGGAAGGAAAATGAACAAACAAATTGCAGCATCCTTACTTGATATTGAAGCGGTCACCCTTTCGCCAAATGAGCCTTTTACATGGAGCTCAGGTATAAAATCGCCGATCTACTGTGATAACCGTATGACTCTATCTTATCCAAACGTCCGTCGCATGATCGCAGGTGAATTTGAAACATTAATCAAAGAAAAGTTTCCAGATGTAGATGTGATTGCTGGAACGGCTACTGCTGGTATTCCACATGCGGCATGGGTAAGCGAACTGCTTGAGCTGCCGATGGTGTATGTACGCGGGAGTGCAAAAGGGCATGGAAAACAAAATCAAATTGAAGGGAAACTTTCGTCTGGCCAGAAAGTGGTCATTATTGAAGACTTAATTTCAACTGGAGGAAGTGCTATAAAAGCAGCAGAAGCGCTAAGAGAAGCTGGCGCGAACGTATTAGGTGTGGCAGCAATCTTTACTTATGAATTAGCTGATGCGAAGACGAACTTTAAAGAGGCGGACCTAGAAACCTCTGTTTTAACAACTTTTTCAACTCTGCTTGATGTTGCCAAAGGCCGTGGTACAATTAGTGGAGAAGAAGAAAAAAAGCTGCTTGCCTGGAGCAATGACCCTTCTTCTGTTAAGTGGACTTAATAAAAAAGGGTGAAGACGGATGAGAAAAATGGATGGTGCAGAGTTTGATTCCCTCGTTTCTTTTTTTGATGGAATGGCAAGAACGAATTGGCTGAGTAAAGTGCATGATCAATTAAAAGAAATGAGCGGAACATGGCGTTCCAAAGAGATCCTAGATGTTGGCTGCGGCACAGGCCGTCTGTTGACAAGAGGTTTGAATGAGGCTGATCGTATAGTCGGAGTAGATCTATCCGAAGAAATGATCACAGCTGCAAAGGAGCTATTTCAAACGAGTAATACAGATACGAAAAATGATTTCATCGTAGGCGATGCCTATCATCTGCCTTTTGAAGACGAGACATTTGATTGTGCGCTATCCACGTGTGTGATGTTTTTGCTGCCAGAGCCAGAAAAAGGCATTACAGAAATGCTGCGAGTGACAAAAAAATCTGGTACGATCGTGATGTTAAATCCGAGTGAAACAATGAATCCTGAGCGAGCCTCATCTTATGCAGACCGCAACCAGATGACAGGGTTTGAAAAAGAGACCTTAGTTAAATGGTCGAATGTATCTACGAGACGGCATAGGTATTCAGAGCAATCTCTTTCAAGCGTATTAACAAAGCTTGGAGCAAAAAAGGTCACTCATCAACCTGTGGTAGGAGGTCTTGCGATGATTACGGTGGCCCAAAAATAATACATATAAAAAAAGAGTATGGGAATCCATACTCTTTTTGATTTAAGAATCTTTTTTGAATAATTCCAGCATGGCATAGAAAGCCTCTACTCCTTGAAACATAAAGATACCTACAGCTGTTACTGACAGCAATCCAATCAAAATGAAACGAACGAGTATCATCGTTATTCCCCCTCTACGTATATGAATTATGAATAATTAGAGTAAAAAAAAGAGAATAAGAATTCATTTGACCGGTACTTTCTAATGGTTAGAAATAACTGTAATCTTCTTTTATACCATTCCGGATTGTGATAAAGAAGTATTGTAAGATGAATCAATATAAAGAGAATCAAACTTTGGTTTAGATTTAGTGTAAAAGCAGTTTTGTGCTCTTGTTTATAGGATGTTTCTGGTTCAAGCTCAAGCGAATAGAAGCTAGCGCCGTTAACCGGCAGGTCATACGCATAGGGCTGATCAGATTGTTTTGGATAAAACATAATCAATGCCACAAATATAATAAAGGAGATTTTTATCCTATGATTCATTGAAAACCCCCCCTAAAACGTTTCCTACATCATATCTTATCTTTTACTGCTTGCCTAGTATTCTTGAAAATAAAAACTCACTAACAACTATGCAGCATGCCTCAATGTTAGTGAGTTAAAAGGGGATATTCAATTACTTATCCGAACCAAATTTCTCTTCAATGTTTTGATCAAAAACAAATACACTCATCCCAAAATCTCTTTCAATATCAATATCAACAAACAAGTCAATAAAATGACACTGAAGCAGTTCTTCCATTTCAATTGGGTGATTTTTACGATACATATCTTTGACCATTTCGGTACGAGCAGACCTAAGCATTTGCTTTCCGTCGTCTGCACTGGCTATAAATCGTTCGATTGGAGAAAGGTTTCCTTCCATCTCACATATAGCCCAATTTTTACAAAAGGTCGTTTGGATTTTACCCGGCCCTTTACCCATATGTTTTTTGCGGAATGAGCGAACGACATTGCTAAATTCTGCTTCATATTTATTCATCTGTGTCAGTCCTTTTTATATAATCATAGATTCCTTTATAAATCTATGAAATATCGTAGACCTCATACAAAAAATTGTCAACTTGCTACTTGGCTGCCTTCTGCTTTTTGGGCCTCTTTTAGCTGCTTAATGTCTGAACGTATAAAGATTGATACAATAAGAGCAACGACAAACATTCCAGTGAAAATGTATAATGTTCCTGCATAGCTGTTCGTCGTTTCACGAATCGTTGAAGCGAGTATCGGACCGACTAACCCTGCTAGCGCCCATGCAGTTAAAATATATCCATGAATGGCACCAAGCTGTTTTGTTCCGAATATATCACCAATATAAGCTGGGATGGCTGCAAATCCACCGCCGTAGCACGTTAGAATTAAAAATACAACGGCTTGGAAAGCAATCGCATGTGATAGGGACGGGAGCAGCATGAATGATGCAATTTGGATAATGAAAAAGGTTGTATACACATTTGGACGACCGATGTAGTCAGAGATGGAGGCCCAGCCGATTCGTCCAAATCCATTAAATAACCCCATAATTCCAACCATTGTAGCAGCAGCTACTGCTGACATGCCGGCTATTTCTTGAGCCATTGGAGAGGCTACTGAAATTATGGCAATTCCACACGTTACATTAATAAATAACATGATCCATAAATACCAGAAGCGCTTTGTTTTAACAGCTTCATTCGCAGTTAATTGAGATAGATCAGCAACAGGCTTTTTATCGCCTGATTGAATTTTCTCTTCAAATCCCTTAGGCATCCATCCTTTTGGGGGCGGAGCAAGGTAGCTTGCAGACCCCAGCATTACGACTAAGTAAACGACACCTAAAATGTAAAATGTATTTGCAATGCCAACTGAGTTGATCAGGCTGTTCATGATAGGGCTTGCAATCATTGCTGCAAAGCCAAATCCCATAATAGCTAGTCCAGTAGCTAATCCTCTGCGGTCTGGAAACCATTTAACAAGGGTTGAAACAGGGGTTATATACCCAACCCCGAGTCCAATTCCTCCGAGGACCCCATATGTAACATATAATAGAAAAATTGATTCAATACTTGTAGCAAAGCCAGCTCCTATGGTTCCTATCCCAAAGAAAATGGCTGCAACAATTCCAGATTTCCTTGGTCCATGTTTTTCCACAAAATGACCCATAAAAGCAGCTGATACTCCCAAAAACAAAATAGCAATACTAAATGTTAATGAAACAGCACTAAGTGACCAGCCATATGCTTCAATTAACGGGTTAGTGAAAACACTCCAAGCATACACAGAACCGATGGAAATATGTATACCTACTGCACTAAGGGCAATAAGCCAGCGGTTTTTTGTTGTCTCCATATCATGTTCCTCCTCTTTTCTTTTATCTCTCTGCCAAAAGGAATATTTCCACATAAAAAAACCGACAAGTCTTAGATTGATTCATATACAATACACTTACTGTACATGAATGAACCTATAACTTGACGGTTAATCATCAGCAGGGACTCTACTCACTAATCAAACATCAATCATTCTTTTAGGTGTGCCTTATGTTATGGTCGGTAGCAGGGACGCTGCTCCGTAGCATGACATAATCACAATTGTTGAACATTTGTCACAATTTTATCATGGAAACGTATTCACAGACAAGGAAAAATTCATACAAATTTAAAATTTGATGTAATAAAGACAATGAGCATTGTGTATTCCATGTTAATCGGAAAAAACTTTAAGGTTGTGAAATGAAGAAGTTTATGCTTTCATAGATGGTAACTTTAACTTGCTTGTTAAAAAGAAAGGGGTTTCCGGTCGGGATAGTCACAAAAACATCAATAATGAAAATGAATAGTTATACAAAGTTTAGAAAGAACATGAATCAATTAAATATATTGAAAGCGGGTGGTTAAATGAATAAAGCAGCAGATCAATTCAACCGGCCCCTAAGAGACCTTAGAATTTCAGTTACAGATCGCTGTAACTTTAGATGTCATTATTGTATGCCTAAAGAGGTATTCGGTCCTGATTACCCTTTTTTAAAGAAGGACGAGCTCCTTAGTTTTGAGGAAATTACAAGACTTACTACTCTTTTTACAAAAGCTTCATCAATTGAGAAGCTGCGTATTACAGGCGGGGAGCCGCTGATGCGTAAAGATGTTGATCAATTAATTGATCAGCTCCGTCGGGCAACAAAGATTGACGATATTGCGATGACAACGAACGGAGTAATGCTTCCTAAAATGGCCAGCCGTTTAAAAGAAGCTGGATTAAAAAGAGTGACCGTCAGCTTAGACAGCTTAAATGATAAGCGATTCGGTGAGATTAATGGACGAGGCATAGGGGTAGATCAAGTACTTAAAGGGATGGATGCAGCAGCGGAAGCAGGGCTTGGTGTTAAGGTGAATATGGTTGTTCAAAAAGGGGTTAACGACCATGAAATTCTTCCAATGACAACGTTTTTTAGAAAAAAAGGCTACACCTTAAGGTTGATTGAATATATGGATGTTGGAACGAGCAATGGATGGAGATTAAATGATGTTCTGACTAAACGGGAAATGATCGAAAAGATTAATCAAGTGATGCCTATACAACCGATCGCCCCGCGTTATGAAGGAGAAGTAGCAACGAGGTATCGTTTTATTGGTTCAGATGACGAAATCGGGATTATCTCCTCTGTTTCAGATGCCTTTTGCGCTTCGTGTAACCGTGCAAGAATATCCGTTGAAGGGAAACTTTATACATGTTTATTTGCGACCAAGGGAACTGATTTTAAGCAGATGCTTCGTGATGGTTCGGCAGATGAGGACATTATTTATCAAATCCATTCAGTCTGGAATAGGCGGGATGATCAATACTCTATTGAGAGAACCGAGGAATCTTCTAGAAATAGAGAAAAAATTGAAATGTCACATATAGGTGGATAAAAAACAAAGAGAGCGGCATATGTCCGCTCTCTTTTATTATGTGGTTTGTTTCGATCTTAGGCTCAGTACCAAATCTTCATCAGGAGTCACAAAAACGGTTGTTTGCTGATCGTATGTCACAAATCCTGGCTTAGAACCATTCGGTTTTTTTACATGTCTGATCTTTGTATAGTCAACGGGCACTGAACTAGATTGACGGGCTTTACTAAAGAAAGCAGCAACGGTCGCGGCTTCAATTATTGTTTGTTCATCCGGATCAGTGCTTCTGATCACCACATGCGAACCTGGTATATCTTTTGTGTGAAGCCAAATCTCATCTTGTCTTGCAAACTTATTTGTTAAATAGTCATTTTGTTTATTATTTTTACCGACATAAAAGGTAAGGTCAGAAGAAGATGTGTATACTTCAAGCTGAGGCTTTTCTTCTTTTTTCTTCTTTTTTGAAGGCTTTTGTCTGCGTTTTAGATAGCCTTGCTCAATCAGTTCTTCCCGAATTTCTTCGATGTCTCTTGGTGAAGCACTCTCCATTTGTTGAATTAACTGATCGAGATAATCAATATCTTCTCTAGTTTGCTCCATTTGTTCGAGTACAACCTGAACTGAATTTTTCGCTTTATTGTATTTCTTAAAGTAAGCTTGAGCATTATCTGAAGGAGATTTTAACGGGTCAAGTTTAATCTCAATCGTTGGCTGTTCCTCTTCATAATAATCGATTACTTCTATTTTTTTGTCCCCGCGCTTTACTGAATAAAGGTTAGCTGTAAGCAGTTCACCATATTTTTGATACTCTTTTGCCTTATCAGCATCTGTTAGTGTCCGTTCAAGTTTAACTAATTTCTTTTTGTTTTTTTGATATTCATTGCGAAGCATTTTTTCTAAGTCAAACGCTTGCTGCTTTACGCGGTCACGTTCTGCTTTGCCGTAAAAGAAACGATCAAGCATGTTACTAATTGTAGGAAATGAGCGCTGCTCTCCGTTTAGATGATGTAAATCAATCACACTAAAGTATTCTTTTCCATCAGCTTCAATCATCTGCGGTGTATACTCATGATCTTTAACCGAAGAGAAGACTACAAGAAATGCTTGCGGTAATGTTTGTCTATTGCTCATTCCAGAACGATCAATAATTTCTTTTGCTACAAGAGGAGATAAACCGCTGAAACGGTCGACCAGCTGCCGGTCAAGCTTCCCCTGGTTAAAGTCCATTTCTTTTAAAACAGCTGATTCATCAAGGTCTAACGGGTTTTGTTTTTCTTGTTCTGGCGGTCGTTTATACAGTTGACCTGGTAAAACAGTCCGATAGCTGCTTTGAGAAAGACTGACATGCTTAATGCTGTCTAAAATAACGCCGGAATCAGCATCGACGAGCATAATATTACTATGGCGTCCCATAATTTCAATTATTAATTTTTTCGATTGAACATCACCAAGTTCATCTTTATTTCGTATGGTCATCTCAATAATACGTTCCATATCAATTTGTTCAATCGATTCAATAATCCCGCCTTCGAGATGTTTACGTAAAAGCATACAAAACATAGGAGGCTTCTCCGGATTTGTATACTTTTCATTCGTTAAATGAATGCGGGCAAAGCTGGCATTTGCAGACATTAACAGCTGGTGATTAGCACCATTGGCTCGAATCGTGAAGACAAGTTCTGTTTTAAATGGCTGATAAATTTTAGAAATACGACCTGACTGCAGTGTATGTGAAAGTTCGTGTGTGATTGCACGAGTCATAATGCCGTCAAATGACATATGTAGCACCTCTTCTCTAACCACAAACCAGCCTTGCATACTTTTCTTTTGATAGATAGTCGTAAGAAGCTGGCTTGTTCAATTTGCTTTCATGAGTATAGCATGTTTTTCACTCTCGCTGAATAAGATGGCTTGTATAAATGACTATTAAGAAGAGGTCGCAAGTTGCGAGAGTCTTCTTAGTGAGCAGAAGTAGGACTAAATGTGGGGTGGCGGCATGCAATGGTTGAGAATGACTACAGAAGAAGTAGAACGATCGGTAAGGACCAAAATTGAGACAGGCTTAACAGAGAAAGAGGTTCAAAAGAGGCTTGGCGTTTACGGAGCCAATAAACTTGATGACGGTAAGAGAACACCCGCTTTCTTAGTGTTTCTGAATCAATTTAAAGATTTTATGGTTCTTGTTTTGTTAGCTGCAACATTAATCTCTGGCTTATTAGGAGAGTACATTGATGCAGTGACGATCATGTTTATCATCTTGTTGAATGGGATTTTAGGCTTTGTTCAAGA
Source organism: Alkalihalophilus pseudofirmus OF4 (assembly GCF_000005825.2). Classification (GTDB taxonomy): domain Bacteria; phylum Bacillota; class Bacilli; order Bacillales; family Bacillaceae_D; genus Alkalihalophilus; species Alkalihalophilus pseudofirmus. The sequence goes on along the minus strand of NC_013791.2, from coordinate 2,376,346 downwards.
AAGAAAGGCTGAAAAATCGTTAGATGCCCTAAAAGAGCTGTCTTCACCGCAAATGATGGTTAATCGAAGCGGTGTGTGGCAAAAGGTTCTCTCCACTCAAGTCGTACCAGGAGATGTGGTGAAAGTGACAAGCGGTGATCGGATTGGTGCAGATATCCGTTTAATTTCAGCAAATGGGTTAAGGGTAGAAGAATCATCTTTAACAGGTGAATCAGTACCTGTTCAAAAACATGCATCACCGCTTGATGCAAAGGATGCCTCCTTAGGTGATCAAGAGAACATGGCGTTTATGGGAACGATGGTTACGCAAGGTAATGGGGTTGGTGTTGTTGTAAACACTGGTATGAAAACAGAAATGGGCAAGATTGCACACTTGCTGCAATCAACCGAATCACTTGTTACACCTCTTCAGCACAAATTAGAGCAGTTAGGAAAGATTTTGATTGCTATTGCCTTATTACTAACGGCTCTTGTCGTTATTATTGGGGTATGGCAGGGTCATGACGTTTATACAATGTTCCTATCAGGGGTTTCCCTTGCTGTAGCGGCAATACCTGAAGGTCTTCCGGCGATCGTCACAGTAGCATTAGCACTTGGTGTTCAACGGATGATTAAACGAAGAGCCATTGTTAGAAAGCTCCCCGCCGTTGAAACATTAGGGTGTGCATCTGTTATTTGTTCGGACAAAACGGGGACGCTCACCCAAAACAAAATGACCGTCACAAGGCTATGGTCTGGCGGCAAGCTGTGGGAAGTCAGCGGAAATGGGTATGAACCAAGCGGTGCGTTTCGTTTGGCCGGAGTAGAAGTGCTGCCTGAGCGTGAAAGGGCTCTGCAGCAATTACTTAGTTACGGAGCAATATGTAATAACGCTTCACTTATGACGCGGTCTATTAAGCAGGGGATGTTACGAAAAGAGAGAACTGAATATGTGTTAGATGGAGATCCGACTGAAGGGGCTCTTGTCGTAGCTGCCATGAAGGCTGGATACAGTACAGAGGGTCTGAATGATCAATACACTAGAGTAATGGAATTTCCTTTTGACTCCGCAAGAAAGATGATGAGCGTCATAGTTAAAGATAAGAAAGGGAGATCTTTTATTATTACAAAAGGAGCTCCTGATGTCGTTTTATCTCAATGTACAACCATTTCATATAATCAACAAACAGAGGCGTTCACATCGTCTAGAAGAACAGAAGTAGAGGGCGTTATTTCTAATCTGTCATCTAAAGCGCTTAGAACGATTGCCATTGCTTATAGACCATTAAAGGCAAATGAAGTATGCAGCCAGCCTTTTGAAGCAGAGAGACAATTAACGTTTCTAGGGTTAGAGGGAATGATTGACCCGCCAAGACCTGAGGTGAAGGGGTCAATTCTTGAATGCAGGGAAGCTGGAATTAAAACGGTCATGATTACAGGCGATCATCGCCTTACTGCTTCTGCAATTGCAAAAGAGTTAGGGATCCTTCGTGAGGGAGGCCAAGTGTTAGAGGGAAGAACATTAAAACAAATGAGTGTAGAGGACCTTGAGGGATGCGTTGATGATGTAGATGTATACGCCAGGGTCTCTCCTGAGGATAAATTAAAAATCGTTAAAGCACTCCAGGCAAGAGGGCATATTGTGGCTATGACAGGAGATGGCGTTAATGATGCACCGGCCATTAAAGCAGCCAACATTGGAATAGCAATGGGTATTACAGGAACAGATGTCGCAAAAGAAGCTTCCTCGCTTATTTTAAGCGATGATAACTTTGCAACGATTAAATCCGCCATTAAAGAAGGCCGTAATATTTATGAAAACATCCGGAAATTCATCCGCTATATGATGGCATCCAATGTCGGTGAGATTTTAGTTATGCTATTTGCGATGATGCTAGGGATGCCGCTTCCATTAGTTGCTATTCAAATTTTATGGATTAATCTAGTGACAGATGGGCTGCCTGCTATGGCACTTGGGATGGACCAAGCAGAAGGCGACGTCATGAAGCGAGCGCCAAGAAGCCCAAGGGAAGGAGTCTTTGCTCGAGGGTTAACATGGAAAATTCTAAGCCGCGGTTTTATGATTGGGGCTGTTACCCTAGCAGCATTCTGGATTACTTTAGAAGCACATCCTGAGGAGTTAATCAGGGCTCAAACTGTTGCGTTTGTCACGCTTGTGATGGCTCAGCTCATTCATGTCTTTGATTGCCGCAGCGAGTACTCAGTTTATCACCGAAATCCATTTGAAAATCGATATTTAGTTGGAGCGGTATTAATCTCTGTTTTACTTATGATTGCTGTTATTTATTATCCTCCGCTGCAGCCAGTCTTCCATACGGTTGCACTTGATATGCGTGAGTGGCTGCTCGTACTTGGAATGGCTGCGATCCCGACTGTTGTATTAGGAGGATTTCAGCTGTTTAAAAGAAGATAAGTGATGAAAAAACGAGTTCATGAACATATGAACTCGTTTTATTTTTCTAAAAGCTCAGAATAATTGGCGCCTTGTAGTTTCTACTTGTTACCAGATATAAAGTTCGTTAAAATAAGAGAATGGATGTGATAAGATGCGAAGTATGACTGGTTATGGACGTTACAGTTTTAAGTGCGATCATTTTTCGATCATAGTAGAAGCAAAGGCAGTGAATCATCGCTTCTTTGAGTGCAGTACTCGTATCCCAAATGAGTTTCTTCATTTAGAAGAAAAGATACACTCTACAGTACATAACGAAATAAAACGCGGGAAAATTGATCTTTTTATTCATGTTGAAAAAGCCGAATTTAGTAGGCATAAGCTTGAAGTGGATTATGAGTTACTCAAAGAGTACATCAAAATTGCCAATGAATTAAAGGGATCATCAAATCAAGTTGGTGGATGCTTAGATGTAAACACACTTCTTTTTGATGACCGGCTTGTTAAAAAAGTGGAAATGGAAGATAAGCATGCAGAAGAAATCAGTTTGGCGATCTTAAATTCCGTAACTGCTTGTGTTCAAGAACTCGTTGATATGAAAGAACGAGAAGGGGACCGGTTGAAAAAAGATCTTTTTATTCAACTAAACCATATTTCAAATGTTCTTTCTAAAATTGAAACAAAAGCACCAGATATTAATCTACATTTACAAAAGAGAATGGAAGAGCGTGTGGCCTCGTCTTTAAAGGAGCTCAGTGAAGCGGTAGTTGACCGCATCATTGCTGAAGCATGTTTGTATGCTGAAAAAGCAGATGTAAATGAGGAGCTTGTAAGGATGCGATCGCACCTTAGCCACTTTAAGGAAATTAGTGAAAATCACGATTTTCCTATCGGCAGAAAGCTTGATTTTCTCGTTCAGGAAATGAACCGTGAAATTAATACAATCGGTTCGAAAATTCATGATGCAGAAGTAAGACAATTTGTTGTTTCATTGAAAAGTTACATAGAAAAGATTAAAGAACAAGTACAAAATGTTGAATAGAACGTAGAATTCGAACGCTTTTTCGTATATAGTTAGGTTAGTTTGGATAAAAATGATGAGAGTGGTAGTCGGCTCTCCTAACAGATGGGGGAACATGCATGAATATTAAACTCATTAACATTGGATTTGGAAATATTGTATCAGCTAATCGAATTATTTCCATTGTCAGTCCTGAATCTGCACCGATCAAACGCATTATTCAAGATGCACGTGATCGAAACATGCTGATCGATGCTACATATGGTCGTAGAACAAGAGCAGTTATCATTGCAGATAGTGATCATGTAATTTTAAGTGCAGTACAGCCTGAAACGGTCGCACAGCGCTTAACTAGTAAGGAAGATGGTGCAGAAGAGGCATAATCACATCTTGTGAATGCCTTATTTTTAATCAGGTACATCTTAATTATGAAAGATGCAGCCACTACGGGGTAATCTATGTGGTGTAGGAGGTTTCCATGAAGAAAGAAAAGGGTTTATTAATTGTATTATCTGGCCCAGCAGGCGTTGGGAAAGGGACGGTTTGCGGAGCATTACGTAAAGAGGAAACAGATATTCAATATTCTGTTTCTGCCACAACCAGGCAGCCGAGAGAAGGAGAAGTGAATGGAGTTAATTACTTCTTTAAGAGCCGTGATCAATTTGAAGAAATGATTAAAAATGATCAATTACTAGAATGGGCAGAGTATGTCGGTAACTATTACGGTACGCCAGTTGATTATGTGAGGCAGACGCTTGATAATGGACAAGATATTATCTTAGAGATTGAGGTTCAAGGAGCTTTGAAGGTTCGTGAAAAGTTCCCAGAAGGCGTGTTTATTTTCCTTATGCCTCCGAGCTTAGCTGAGCTAAGAGCGCGTATTGTAGGGCGCGGCACGGAAACTGAAGAAGTGATTAATAAGCGGATGACTGTTGCAAGGGAAGAAATTGACATGATGAAAAAATACGATTACGTCGTAGAAAATGATCAAGTAGACCTTGCTGTGGATCGAATTAAATCCATTGTTGTTGCTGAACATTGTAAAAGAGAAAGACTTATTGAAAAATATAAAGAGTTAGTGGAGGTTGACTAAATGTTATACCCATCAATTGATTCATTAATGGATAAATTAGATTCAAAATATACACTTGTCACTGTATCGGCAAAGCGTGCAAGAGAAATTCGTGAAGATTCAAGCCGCGGTCCGCTTGTGAACCGCCCTAAAGCACATAAGCCTGTTGGTATGGCGCTTGAAGAAATTGTGGAAGAACATCTGCGTTTTGAGCGTATTACCCCAGTAGAAGAAGAGTAATTCATACAACCAATGAAAGAGTCTGACCCTCAAGTAAACCAAGATTGATACTTGCAGCAAGCCTGTTTGGATCATTTGATTACTGTTATAGAGGGCAGGCTCTTTGTTTAGGTTAAGATTGGGTGGCATAATAGATTAAGAGAAGCTATTTATTACATAAAAAATAGAAACGGTGCAATAGCAACTGTGCATATAAAGGGTGAGAACAAACATGGTAAATGGTAAACATATTGTACTAGCTGTAACTGGAGGCATTGCTGCGTATAAAGCCTGCGCGTTAACGAGTAAACTTGTTCAAGCAGGTGCCGAGGTAAAGGTAATGATGTCTGAGTCTGCAAAAGAATTTGTTAATCCTAACACATTTCAAGCATTATCAAGAAACCCTGTATATGATTGGACCTTTCATGAACCAGATCCGTCAAAGATTGCTCATATTGATCTGGCTGATTGGGCAGATCTTGTTGTAGTCGCTCCTGCTACTGCAAATGTCATCGGAAAACTAGCAAACGGGATTGCTGATGATATGATTACGACCACGCTGCTTGCGACAAAGGCAGATGTCTATTTAGCCCCTGCTATGAACGTAAACATGTACAACCATTCTGCTGTACAGAAAAACATGCAGACGCTTAAAGATTTTGGTTACTCTTTTATAGAAGGTGAAGCAGGGTATCTTGCTTGCGGGTGGACAGGCAAAGGTCGCATGGCAGAGCCTGAGGTCATTGCTGATATGATTAATCGTGTATTTGAAGAGAGGGATACCAATTCTCTAAATGAGTTAAAAGGAAAACATGTGGTAATTACAGCGGGACCGACTCAAGAAAGGATTGACCCAGTTCGTTATTTCACGAATCACTCAACTGGTAAGATGGGCTACGCCGTAGCTGCAGCAGCTAAACGGGCAGGAGCAGAAGTGACGCTGGTATCCGGTCCGACCAATCTTCCTCGTCCAGCTGGTGTGGATGTCATCAAAGTCATATCAGCTGAGGAAATGTATCAGGCTGTAATGTCTGTATATGATTCTGCAGATATTGTCATCAAGTCAGCAGCAGTCGCTGATTACAGACCAAAAGAAACGTTTGAACAGAAGAGAAAGAAAAGTCCAGGTGAGTGGAGCGTTGAAATGGAGAGGACTCGGGATATCCTGAAAACACTTGGTGAAAAGAAGGCGAATCAAATTTTGGTTGGCTTTGCGGCTGAATCGGAAAACGTTGAAGAATATGCGAAACAAAAACTACTAAAAAAGAATCTCGATTTAATTGTAGCAAATAACATTACCACGCCAGGTGCAGGATTTGGGTCTGACACTAACATTGTGACGATTCTTTCTAAAGACGGCGAGGTTAAGAATTATGAACAGCAAACGAAAGATGCCGTAGCGAAGCAGATATTAACCGATATTATAGATTATATTGAAAGGAATAGGAATGAATGATCGCAAAAGTGATTGTGGATGTGCCCGCCCAACAAACCGATCGCCTGTTTGATTACCGCATTCCGCCTGAATGGGAGGAAGTGGTCAAGCCAGGAATGCGGGTCGTCGTCCCATTTGGACCGAGGACCATCCAAGGGTTTGTAATCGAGATTGCGGAGTCTTCTTCTCATAATAAATTAAAAAAAATCTCGAATATCCTTGATGTGATCCCTGTTTTAACTCAAGAATTATTAGAGTTAGGAGAATGGCTGACAGATCAGACGTTAAGCTTTAAAATATCAGCTTACCACGTCATGCTGCCTGCTGCTCTTCGTGCAAAAGTGAAAAAAGAAGTCGTATTGAAAAGAGACCCGGCCTCTTTTGATATGGCGCTTCAAGCGGCATTTGGAAAATCTGACCGACTGAACTGGGATGTTCTAACGAAAGAGCATGCCTCACTCGTTCGGCTCGTTCAGACCTATATTCAAGAAGGGGTGCTTGATCTTGAATATGTTGTCGTTGATAAAGGAAATAAAAAGACAGAACGGGTTCTTAGGCTTGCGGCTGAGGGAGAGTCAGAAGAAGAACTATTACGTCATCTGTCTGCGCGTGCGGCAAAACAGCGAGAGGTAATCTCGTTTTTATATAACCAAAAGAATCCAATCAAAACGAATGAGCTCTTGCGTATAGTAGAAACCACTCGTGCGACGATAACTCCTCTTCTTAAAAAAGGACTGCTTAATGAGACGGAAGAAGAAGTGTACCGTGACCCAACGGAAGGGTTGGATATCCAAGAAACAAAGCCGCTTGAATTAACTGAAAAACAAGCAGCTGTGATTGCGCCTATTCTCAAAAGTCTTGAAAGTGAGGTTCACGAACCATTTTTATTACACGGAGTGACTGGCAGCGGCAAAACAGAGATTTATCTTCAAGCGATTGACCGCACATTAAAGGATGGGAAAGAAGCCATTGTGCTCGTCCCTGAAATTGCTCTTACCCCGCAAATGGTGAACCGTTTTAAGGGCAGATTTGGCTCTAAAGTAGCTGTTCTACATTCAGGTCTTTCAATGGGAGAGAAATACGATGAGTGGCGCAAGATTCATCGTGATGAAGTGAAGGTAGTTGTCGGGGCGAGGTCAGCTATTTTTGCTCCGTTTAAAAACTTAGGAATTATTATTATAGATGAAGAGCATGAATCAAGCTATAAGCAAGAGGAAAACCCTCGTTATCATGCTAGAGATGTAGCGATGTTCAGGGGCCGGTATCATCAATGTCCGGTAATTTTAGGAAGTGCGACCCCGTCGCTAGAATCGTATGCCAGGGCGAAAAAGGGTCGATATACTTTGTTGCCTCTGACCGAACGTGTAAATAATCGTGCAATGCCTGAAGTGAATGTTGTAGACATGCGTGAAGAGTTAAGAGCAGGCAACCGGTCAATGTTCTCAGCTGCTTTACTTGAAAAGATGCAAGAGAGAATGGATCGCAATGAACAAACGGTTCTATTTTTAAACCGCAGAGGGTACTCAACCTTTGTGATGTGTCGGGATTGCGGGTATGTAGCAACATGTGATCATTGTGATATATCTCTGACATATCATCGCAGTCAGAATCAACTTAAGTGTCATTATTGCGGTCATGAGGAAGCAATGCCGACTGTATGCGAGTCCTGCGGGAGTGAACACATTCGATTTTTTGGGACAGGAACGCAGAAAGTCGAAGAAGAAATCGCGCGAGTCCTTCCTTCTGCTAGAGTCATTAGGATGGATGTAGATACAACAAGAAAAAAAGGCTCTCATGAACGGCTTTTAACGTCGTTTGGAAAAGGAGAAGCGGACATTTTGCTAGGCACTCAGATGATCGCTAAAGGCCTGGATTTTCCAAACATAACCCTCGTTGGTGTCCTCGCTGCAGATTCCATGCTGCATATACCTGACTTCAGGGCGAGTGAGAGAACGTTTCAGCTGATGGAACAAGTAAGCGGAAGAGCCGGGCGGCATGAATTATCTGGAGAAGTCGTTATTCAAACATACACTCCTGAACACTATAGTATCGAGCTTGTAAAGTCTCATAACTATGAAGCTTATTTTGAAATGGAAATGGCTCAGCGTAAACATGCTGGTTATCCGCCTTATTTTTATCTGACGTTAATTAATGTCTCTCATCCGGAAATTACTAAAGTGATTGGCGTAACGGAAAAAATCACCTCATTTTTAAAAAGAGAGTTTTCAGATGAAACGGTTGTTTTAGGCCCTACAGCCTCGCCTATTGCACGGATAAAAGATAGATATCGCTATCAATGCATGATAAAATACAAAAATGAACCGAAGCTTGTAAATACACTGCGGGAAATTCAGCAGCATTATTTAAAAGAAATGAATCAAGGCCAGCTGAATATATCAATTGATTTACATCCTTATTTATTTATGTAAGTAAACTATTTAATTAAAGATTGAATGAGATACATTCGCACGTTATTTTTGAAAGGCAGGATTAGAATATGAAGATTGTATTTATGGGAACACCGGACTTTTCAGTACCGGTGTTGCGTCAATTAGTGATGGATGGGTATAACATTGCAGCCTGCATCACCCAGCCGGACCGCCCTGTAGGCAGAAAGAAGGTTATGACACCTCCTCCGGTAAAAGTAGAAGCAATGAAACACGGGATTCCTGTGCTTCAGCCAGAACGCATTAGAAATCAAGAAGAAATTGAGCGTGTGTTAGGATATGAACCTGATCTAGTCGTTACAGCAGCTTATGGTCAAATATTGCCAAACGATATTTTAGAGAAGCCAGCGTACGGCTGTATTAATGTTCATGCTTCTCTATTGCCGAAGTATCGCGGCGGAGCACCTATTCATCAGTCAATTATTGATGGTGAGAAAGAAACCGGTATTACCATTATGTATATGGTTGAGAAGCTAGATGCAGGTGATATATTAACACAAGTGCGTGTACCGATCTTAGAGGAGGATCATGTTGGTTCGATGCATGATAAATTAAGTGCTGCAGGTGCTAAATTGTTAAGTGAAACGATCCCAGCTTTAATTAAGGGTGAAATTACACCGCAAAAGCAAGATGAAACGAAGGTAACGTTTGCTAGAAATATCACGCGTGAGATGGAAAAAATGGACTGGAGTAAAACGGGTGAGGATTTATACAACCAAGTCCGCGGACTGAATCCATGGCCGGTTGCATTTACGACCCTTCAACAAAAGCCTTTAAAAGTGTGGCGTGCAAAGAAAGTGAACGTGGCAACAGAACATGAATCAGGTACGGTGATCGAAATTAGAGATGACTCTTTTGTCGTTGCTACAGGTAATCAAACAGCTCTTGAAATTATGGAGCTTCAACCATCGGGCAAAAAAAGAATGACTGCTGAGGACTTCTTGCGCGGGGCAGGGAGTTCCCTTAAAACGGGGATGAAACTTGGAGATGAAAATGAGTAAAAATGTACGTGAAGTAGCAGTAGATGTGTTATTACAAATTGAGAAAAATCAAGCTTACAGTAATCTTTTATTGAATCAAACGATTAATAAATCAAAGCTAGACCGCAGAGATATTGGTTTACTCACTGAGCTTGTCTATGGAACAATTCAACGTAGAGATACACTCGACTACTTTCTTGCTCCTTTTGTTAAGAAGGGTATTGATAAGTTAGAAGATTGGGTAAAGGTATTGCTTAGGTTATCAGTCTATCAGCTTGTATATCTCGATCGTATTCCAGACAGGGCGGTTGTACACGAAGCGGTAACGATCGCTAAAAAAAGAGGCCATAAAGGAATCAGCGGGATGGTTAACGGAGTCCTACGCAGTATCGGGCGAGAAGGCGTTCCTGATATTAAAAATGAAAAAGACCCTATTAAACGATTAGCTTTAGAAACGAGTCATCCAAAGTGGCTTGTAGCTCGCTGGGTTAAGCAATTTGGTGAGGAAGATACCCGCTTAATGTGTGAAGAGAACTTAGTCTCTCCTGCTGTTACAGTGCGTGTAAACCAAACAAAAGCAACAAGAGAAGAAGTGATCAGCATGCTTGAAGCAGATGGGATTGCGGCTGTCAAAGGAGAGCTTAGTGAGGACGCTCTTATTATTAAGTCCGGACAAGTGTTTGAATCGAAAGCGTTTAAACAAGGGTATGTGACGGCTCAAGATGAAAGTTCTATGCTTGTAGGCAGAGCGCTTGGGGCGAACAGTGGTGAAAGAGTTGCGGATGTATGTGCTGCCCCTGGCGGTAAAACAACTCATATTGCAGAACAAATGAATAACGAGGGCAGCGTTCTCGCTTTTGATTTACATGATCATAAAGTGAAGCTAATACGAGGACAAGCAGCAAGGCTTGATTTATCAATTATTGATACCCAGGCAGCAGATGCACGTAAGCTGGCTGAGAAATTTGAGCCAGAGAGCTTCGACCGCATTCTTGTAGATGCGCCGTGTTCTGGATTTGGTGTTATAAAGAGAAAGCCAGATATCAAGTGGGCCAAGAAAGAAGCAGACATTAAAGCGATTCAATCCATTCAGCAGGCGATATTAAATGCTGTTGCCCCGTTATTAAAAAAAGGCGGTACGTTAGTATACAGTACGTGTACGGTGGATAAAGATGAGAATGAGGAAACCGTTGAAGCGTTTTTAGCTGAGCACCCTTCATTTGTTAAAGATGAAGATTTAAAAAATCGCCTTCCTAAGCAGGTGATTGACTCAAAACGATTTAAATCAGGGATGGTTACAATATTGCCCCAAGATTTTAACAGTGACGGCTTCTTTATTTCGAGCTTGGTTAAACAGTAACCTTAAAATAGCTTAGAGTAAATGCCCATAGAGGGAATGCCAATGTAGGCGGCGAAGTTAAGGGTATGAAACCTTATTAGGATGAGGACTAAGGAGAGTTCAGCTCATTTGATTTGGGGAGAAGAGGTAGGTGGTAGCAGGATGCGGTATACGTTTATGACAAACGTTGGGAAAGTGCGTACACATAATGAGGACAGCGGAGGCGTATTTGAGAATTCGAGCGGAATTCTGGCCGTTGTAGCTGATGGAATGGGTGGACACTTAGCAGGAGATGTTGCAAGTTCCATGTCTGTATCGTTTCTAGAAAAGGAATGGAGTGAAGTAAGCTCACCTTTTTCTGCTAAAGAAGCAGAGCACTGGCTGAGAAATAGCTGTTTAAAACTGAATGAACATCTCTATCAACATGCATTAGACAATAAAGAATGCCAAGGCATGGGTACGACAATTGTTGCCGCTCTATGTACAGAAGAGTTTGTCTCAATTGCTCATGTGGGAGACAGCAGAGTGTATATTAAAAATGAGTTTGGCTTTAAGCTCAAAACATCTGATCATTCACTCGTACAAGAATTATTGAATACGGGTCAAATCACAGAAGCTGAAGCTGAACATCATCCAAGAAAAAATGTACTTTTACGGGCTCTGGGTACGGAACCTGTTATTAAAGTCGATGTGCAGACACTTCAAGTAGAAGACGATCAATTAATTATGCTTTGCTCAGACGGTTTATCTAACAAAATCGAAACAGCTGAGATGGAAAATATGCTTACGGCAGAACAATCGATAGAGGCGATAGCGGAATCATTCATTAAAAAGGCGAATGAACGTGGTGGAGAAGATAATATTTCAATTGCAATCGTTAAGTATGAAGAACATTCTAATCATGCCTTAGATACGGACAAGGCTAGGTGAGGGAAATGATAGGTACTCGTATTGCGGGCCGATATCAAATTCTTGAAGTAATCGGCGGCGGCGGAATGGCAAATGTGTATAAAGCATTAGATGTCATTTTAGACCGTCATGTTGCAGTAAAAGTTCTCCAACCACAGTTCTCAGAAGATGAACAGTTTATTAAACGTTTTCGCCGGGAAGCACAAGCTGCAACAAGTTTAAACCATCCGAATGTCGTTAATATTTTTGATGTCGGAGAAGAGGGCAATACGTATTACATTGTAATGGAATACGTAGAAGGATTTACGTTGAAAGAATTAATTCAATCGGAAGGTCCTCTGCCTGTTGAAAAGGTGCTTGATCTGCTCAAGCAAATGATGGCTGCGATCTCACATGCCCATGCGAACCAAATTATCCACCGTGATATTAAACCGCATAATATATTAGTGAGTAAGGACGGCGTTGCGAAGGTCACAGATTTTGGAATTGCGCGTGCGATTTCATCGGCTACGATCACGCATACTAATTCAGTTATGGGTTCTGTGCATTATTTGTCCCCAGAACAAGCCCGCGGAGGTCATGTTACGTACCGCTCTGACATTTATTCTATGGGAATTGTCTTGTTTGAAATGGTCACAGGTACGCTGCCTTTTAAGGGTGATACGGCCGTGTCTATTGCAATTAAGCACCTTCAAAATGAGGTGCCTTCTGCAAAATCGATCGTCCCAGGACTGCCACAAAGTATTGAAAATGTGATTAGAAGGTCGACAATTAAAGATCCGTTAAAAAGATATGCATCGATTCATGATATGGAAGAAGATGTCGAAACGGTCTTAAATCCAGACAGACTAAATGAAAATGTATATTATGCTAATGATGTTGAAGAAGACATGACAAAGGCTATTCCTATCATTAAAGATGACGATTTAAAAGAAGATGATGTTGACAAAACAATTGAAATAAAATCCAATGAACGCACGGCACCTGTTGCTGCCCCCGCACCGCCTCCAAAGCCTGCGTCTGAGCAAGCTGAGGCAGGAGAAGAGCCTGCACCTAAAAAGAAAAAGAAGAAAAAATGGCTGATTATCAGTCTTATAGCGTTGTTTTTATTAATCGGTTCTACGGCAGCGGCTTTTGTCCTGTTTCCTAATCTCTTCTATGTGGCAGAGGTTGAAGTTCCTGATGTTGTTGGTATGCCGTATGAAGAGGCTGAAGAAGAGCTTCTTGGCCTTAACCTTGTGGTCGAGCGCGAGGATGAGGAGATAGAAGGTGTTGAACCTGGTCATGTTGCGCGGCAAAGCCAAAGGGCAGGTTCGAGAGTAAAGGAACAATCAAGGGTGGTCCTATATGTTAATATAGAAGACGCGAGCTTTGAACTCGATGATGTCATTGGGCTTCCTATTGAAAGGGCAGAGCGCCTTCTCGATGAACAAGGCTTAACGGTCGAACGCATTGAGCAGGAAGATACGACCCAAACACCTGGCATCGTTACCGAGCAGCGTCCTAGTGCTGGTGAAACAGTGGTAGCAGGTGAAACAACGGTTTATTTAACGTATGCGGTTCAATCAGAGATTAGGCTTCGTAATTTAGAGGGCGAACGGGAAGATGCCGCACGTGAGTATTTAACTGAGGTAGGCTTAAACGGCCGTTTCCAAAATGAATACTCTGATTCAGTGGAGGCAGGTCTCATCATACGTCAATCACCTGGAGCATTTACGATGCTGCAGCCGGGTGATGATGTGCAGTTAATTGTCTCAAGAGGACCTAGAGAAGAAGAACCACCCCCAGCGTCAGAGGATACGCCAGAAGATAGCGGAAGCACCGAAGAGCCAGATCCTGAACCAGAAACACCAGCAACAAAACAATATGAAGTCAATCAGCCTGTTGACGTATCGCAAGAGGACCAAGAGGCCGGTAATAGTTATGAGATCCGCATCATATATCGTGATGCGACAACAAATGGGGCTGATGAAGTATTTGTTGAGGAATCAATAACTGAACCGAAAACCTATTCCATACCTCTAGAGGTAAGTGAGGAATACCCAGGTTCATTTGATGTTTATGTCAACGGAAACCAAGCTCATAGTTCTAAGCAATATACATTCAATTAAAAGAAGAGAGCTTAGTGAATAAGCTAAGCTCTTTCTACTTGCTTTGGGGGAAATTAAGGAGGTCATGCATGGCAACTGGTATGATTGTAAAAGCCTTAAGTGGTTTTTATTACGTTCAAAATGAAGATGGAATATTCCAATGCAGAGGTCGTGGAAATTTTAGAAAGCGCAAGATTAAACCGCTTGTAGGAGATGAGGTGGAATTTGAAGCCGAAAATCGAACAGATGGTTATATTTTAGATGTATTTGATCGAAAGAATGAACTGGTACGTCCGCCTATTTCTAATATCGATCAAGCATTGCTTGTTTTTTCAGCGAAGGAACCTGACTTCAGTCCGCTGTTGCTCGACCGTTTTTTAGTACATATCGAAGCAAACAATATCAAACCGGTTATTATTATTTCTAAGGTCGATTTATTATTACCAAATGAACTAGCGGAAATAAAAGAATATCAAAAGCAATATGAAGCCATTGGGTATACCGTCATTTTAACAACAAATCAAAACCAATCTTCAAATCAAACGAACGAAATGGTAGAAATTCTATCTTGTATCAAAGATCAAGTCACCGTTATCGCGGGTCAGTCAGGAGTAGGTAAATCCTCTCTGCTAAACGTACTAAAACCGGAACTAGAAATTGAAACTAATCAAATTTCAAGTCATCTAGGTCGAGGCAAGCATACAACAAGACACGTAGAATTATTAGCAGTAGGCGGGGGATTAATTGCAGATACCCCTGGCTTTAGCTCACTTGATTTTATTGAAATGGAGCCTGAAGACTTATCAAGCTGTTTTCCTGAAATGGCAAGCGTCCATAATCTATGCAAGTTTCGGGGCTGTACGCACACCTCTGAACCTAAATGTGCAGTAAAAGAAGCGCTTGTGCAAGGTGAAATTGATAACGGCCGTTATGAGCATTATCTTGTTTTTTTAGATGAAATTAAGAACACTAAACGGAGGTATTAGATCATGATTAAAATTGCACCATCGATTCTTTCAGCTAATTTCGCTACCCTTGGAGAAGACATTAAAGAAGTAGAGGCAGGCGGTGCCGATTACATCCATGTTGATGTGATGGACGGGCATTTTGTTCCAAATATTACGATCGGTCCCTTAATTGTGGATGCGATCCGTCCCGTTACTAAACTGCCGTTAGATGTTCACTTAATGATCGAAAATCCTGATCAATATATCCCGCAGTTTGCAAAATCAGGTGCAGATATCATTACCGTGCATGTAGAAGCGTGTCCGCACCTTCACAGAACCATTCACTTAATTAAAGAGAATGGCTGCAAGGCAGGAGTCGTTTTAAATCCTCATACCCCGTTTGACGCGGTTAAACCAATAGTGGAGGATCTGGATATGATTTTATTTATGACCGTAAATCCAGGTTTCGGCGGCCAGTCTTTCATTTCATCTGTTCTGCCAAAAATTAAAGAAGCTTCTTCCTACATTAAAGAAAAAGGCTTAGATGTTGAGATTGAAGTGGACGGAGGAGTGAATCCGGAAACAGCTAAACAATGCGTGGAAGCTGGTGCTAATGTGTTAGTAGCTGGTTCAGCTATTTACAATAAAGAAGACCGTGCGAAGGCAATTGCTGACATTAGAGGGTATTAATCTGTGTGAACGTTAGTCATTTGACTAACGTTTTTTTGTTTTCTTAGGTTCTTTTTAATTGCAGGGAACGGTTGGGTCAACTAGTGCATATAAGTATTATGTGCTTTAGGGTCAGATAAAGAGGTGTACTTACCCAAAAAGTCCAAGACATATCTAGTAAAGAAATGCATATGTATAAGGTAGGAAGACAAGGTTAGAGAATTCTCGGGAAAAAGTAGGTATAGTTCTTAGCTTGTGAATATACTAGTAGAAAAGAGTGTTGTTTTTATCCTTTCTCTATTATACTGCAAGTCTTTTTATCGAAAGGGTGAAGCAAGCTTTGCTAACGCCCGCTCTGGTCGCTAGCTAAAGTTCTTTATCATTAACTCATGGGTTTTACGTTGAGGAGGAGGAGCTATGAAATTCTACACAATCAAACTGCCCAAATTTTTAAGTGGATTCGTAAGGGCCATGCTGAACTCATTCAAAAAGGGGTAAATACAAAAAAGCACCGTGTATACGGTGCTTTTTTGTTAGTAACGAAGTAAATTATACGCGTTCAACTTTACCAGACTTAAGCGCACGAGTAGAAACATATACACGCTTAGGCTTACCATCTACTAAAATACGAACCTTTTGTACGTTTACACCCCAACGGCGTTTTGTTTTATTCAATGCGTGAGAACGCTTGTTGCCGCTTTTTGCTTGTTTTCCAGTAATTGCACATTTACGAGCCATGATCTGCACCTCCTTATACCAATAGCGATGACCACAGAAATCATACTTGACTATAGTAGCACAGCCCCTATATGAATGCAATAGCTACACGGAAAGTTTATCAAGTAAAGTTGCTTGACAGTGTATCTTTGCCCCGCTTATTTTAAAACAACTTTAAAAAACCCTTTGAGTATAGTAAAATGACGATAATGACCGAAGTCTTGAATTCGAGAAGGAGGAATCATTTATGTCCATTGAAATGAAAACCCAACTAGGTGTTGTAGATGTTTCTAAAGATGTAGTAGCTACAATTGCTGGCGGAGCAGCAGTCGATTGTTACGGTATTGTTGGGATGGCTTCCCAAAAGCAAATCAAGGATGGTATTACTGATTTGTTAGGAAAAGAAAACTTTCGCCGCGGTGTGGTAATTCGTGAGATCGATAAGGAAATTCATATCGATATGTACATTATCGTAAGCTATGGTACAAAAATTTCTGAAGTAGCTTACAATGTCCAAACGAAAGTGAAGTATCAGTTAGAACAAATGTTAGGGTTAGATGTTGATTCCGTGAATATTTTTGTTCAAGGCGTCCGCGTTACTAATCCGTAAGGTGTAGTTAGGAGGAGCTTGTTGTGTCAGTAAATTCGATTGAAGGAAAAAAACTTGCCCATATGTTTGTCGAAGGGGCAGCTAATTTATCAAAACATGTTAAAGTGGTGGATTCACTTAATGTATTCCCTGTTCCGGATGGAGATACAGGTACAAATATGAACTTGTCCATTACTTCTGGGGTAAAAGAAGTGAAAGCACAAGTTAGTGATGATGCAGGTAAGGTCGCTGCCTCTTTTGCAAAAGGACTCTTAATGGGAGCACGTGGTAATTCCGGTGTTATCTTATCTCAATTATTCCGTGGTTTCTCTAAGGATGTAGAAGGTAAAGAGTCGATTGGTGCACTAGATTTAGCTAAGGCATTTGAACATGGTGTTGAAACAGCATATAAGGCGGTTATGAAACCTGTTGAAGGAACGATTCTAACTGTTGCAAAAGATGCGGCAAAACACGCTGTGAAAACAGCCAAACATGAAAAAGATGTCATAGCAATGATGGAAGAAGTGCTTAAAGAAGCACGTGCTTCTTTAAAAAGAACACCGGATCTTCTCCCTGTATTAAAAGAGGTTGGAGTGGTTGATTCTGGTGGGCAAGGATTAGTTTATATTTACGAAGGATTTTTAGCAGTGCTTAAAGGTGAAAAGCTGTCTGATTCATTGCCTGAAGAGCCGCAAATGGAAGATCTTGTAAAAATTGAACATCACAATGCTCAAAGTCATATGTCTACAGAAGATATTGAATTTGGCTATTGTACAGAAGTGATGGTGCGTTTTGAGCAAGAGAAATTAGCTGCTAATCCATTTGATGAAACATCATTCCGTAATGAACTAAGTGAACATGGTGATTCACTTTTAGTGGTATCTGATGAAGATCTTCTGAAAGTACATATTCACGCAGAGGAACCAGGAGCAGTTCTATCGAAAGCTCAACGTTTTGGTGATCTAATCAACATTAAAATTGAGAATATGCGTGAACAACATACCCACCTTCTAGACGAAACGAAGGCTGTATATGGAGGCGAAGAAGCTTCTGCGGCCACACCGAAGGAAAAGAGTGAATACGGTATTGTAACGGTATCTATGGGCGATGGTATTGCCAAGCTGTTTGAAGGCTTAGGAGCAAGTGCTGTCATTCAAGGCGGGCAAACGATGAATCCTAGTACTGAGGATATTGTGCGTGCGATTGAAGAAGTAAACGCAGAAAAAGTAATTATTCTTCCTAACAACGGGAATATCATTATGGCAGCAGAACAGGCTGCGCAAGTAGTGGATGCAAAAGCGGTTGTCATTCCTTCTAAAACTGTTCCTCAAGGACTTGCTGCACTACTCGCATTTAACCCATCAGATGCGCTTGATGCAAATGCACAAGGAATGAAAGAGGCAATGTCTCATGTGAAAACAGGACAAGTTACATTCGCTGTTCGTGATACAAATATTGATGGTATCGATATTAAAAAAGATGATTTCATGGGAATTGCAGAGAAAAAGATCGTCAGCTCAGGTGCCGATGTACTAGAGGTTACAAAAGAGCTGCTGCAAAAGTTAATGGATGAAAATAGTGAGATTATTACAATCCTGCAAGGGGAAGATGCAAGCAGTGAGTTAACAGATGAGTTAGCTGCCTACATTGAGAGTGAGTATCCAGATGTAGAGGTAGATATCCATTTAGGTAATCAGCCGCTATACTCATATATTTTCTCGGTTGAATAATCCGTACGGGGGTTGGATTGTATGTCAAAAGTAGTAGTGGTAACAGATAGCACAGCGGATATTCCAAAGGAGCTTGCTGAACAATTAAACATTACGGTCATTCCATTAAACGTGATCTTCTCTGAAGAGGAGACATATCAAGATGGAGTCACTTTAACATCGACTGAGTTTTATGAGAAGGTTGTAGCAGAGGATCGGATCCCTTCAACATCTCAGCCGACTCCTTATCAATTTGAAGAATTGTATCGTGAGCTGCTTACTGAAGAGGATACAACGATCATCTCGATTCATTTATCATCTAAAATGAGCGGGACATACCAAGCTGCCATGATTGCAAAGCAATCACTGGATCTTTCTGATAAGCTTCATGTGATTGACTCGAAGCGAGCATCCTATGCGATTGGAATAATCGTTGTTGAAGTCGCGAAGATGGCTAAAGAAGGAAAGTCAGTTGAAGAATGTCTTAGCCGTATTGATGAGTTAATGAACGACACGAAGGTGTATTTCTTAGTAGATACGCTTGAATTTCTGCAAAAGAATGGCCGAATCGGAAAAGCGTCAGCTATGCTTGGTTCATTGTTAAAAATTAAGCCCATTCTCAGCCTGACAGAAGACGGGGAAGTGTACCCTGTAGAAAAAGTACGTGGTCAGAAGAAGGCGTTAAGTCGTATTTTAGAAGTGCTGCGTGATCAATATGGACAAGATCGTGTTCATGTTGGCGTCTCACATGCTGTAAACGAAGAGCTCGCTCGTGAAATGCTGGATCGAATGCGAGCTGAATTTAATGTGGAATCAGAAGTGATGACAGATATCGGAGCCGTAATCGGTGCACACGTCGGCCCGGGCACTGTTGCCTTTTCCATCACAAAAGCATGATGAATCATAAGGATATTCCTGCCTACACCATAGCTAGGTAGGGATATTTTTGCTTTGTAGATTGGTTTCATTTCGTCGTTTCTAGAGAATTGTAGTAGTATATGGATGATAATCACAGGAGGAAAGCTATGAAGTATCGTACAGTGTTTGATATTATTGGACCTATTATGATTGGGCCTTCAAGTTCTCACACTGCAGGAGCAGCGAGAATAGGGAGAGTAGCAAGAACATTGTTTGCAGAAAAACCAGATCGTGCAGATATATATTTTTATGGATCATTTGCTAAAACGTATAGAGGACATGGAACAGACGTAGCGATCGTTGGAGGAATATTAGACTTTGACACCTTCGATTCTAGGATTACGAATGCGCTTACAATTGCGAAAGATGAAAAGATTGATATTCATTTTCATGAGGAAGAAGCCTTAACGGATCACCCCAATACGGCTAAAGTGGTGTTAACTAAAGGAGAGGTCACAATTGAACTGGTCGGTATTTCCATTGGGGGCGGTAAAATAGAAATTATTGAGCTGAATGGATTTCAATTAAAGCTTTCTGGAAATCATCCTGCTATATTAGTCGTTCATAATGACCGGTATGGTGTGATAGCAGGCGTATCGAATGTGCTTGCTAAGCATGAAATTAATATTGGACATATGGAAGTATCGCGAAAAGAAAAAGGGAAAGAAGCTCTTATGGTGATAGAAGTGGACCAAAATGTACCAAATACGATTTTAAAAGAACTAGAAAGCCTGCCAAATATCGTGAAAGTGACAAAGATTCATGATTAGGCTGAATGCTAGTAGGAGGAATGAATATGTTTCGTAATGTGGCGGAGCTTGTAGAATTAGCTGAATCACAAGATATACCTATTTCTGAAGTGATGATCAGACAGGAAGTAGAAGTAAGCGGCAAATCACGAGAGGTCGTCATAAATCAAATGAGAGAAAATTTGAAGGTGATGAGAGCCGCTGTTGAAAGAGGAATTTCTGAAAATGTTCGTTCAGTATCCGGCCTAACTGGCGGAGATGCGGTTAAGTTACAAGAATATATTAAAAAAGGCAATTTTCTATCTAGTGATGTCTTATTAGATGCGGTTAGTAAAGCAGTTGCAACGAATGAAGTAAATGCTGCAATGGGAACGATCTGCGCCACGCCGACAGCAGGTGCTGCAGGCGTTGTACCGGGAGTATTATTCGGACTAGAAGCAAAATTAAATCCGACAGAAGATGCGATGATTGGTTATTTATTTGCATCAGGTGCTTTCGGATTTGTAGTAGCGAATAATGCTTCTATCTCTGGTGCGGCTGGAGGATGCCAGGCTGAGGTGGGCTCTGCAACCGGAATGGCAGCAGCAGCCTTAGTAGAGCTTGCTGGAGGCACGCCGAGTCAATCCGCAGAAGCAATGGCAATTGCTTTGAAAAATATGCTTGGTCTTGTATGTGATCCTGTGGCAGGGCTTGTAGAAGTACCGTGTGTGAAACGTAATGCAATGGGAGCATCAAATGCTGTGGTGGCAGCGGACATGGCATTAGCAGGCATTACAAGCAGAATTCCGTGTGATGAAGTAATTGATGCGATGTATAAAATTGGACAAACGATGCCTGAAGCTCTCCGTGAAACAGCTCAAGGAGGATTAGCAGCGACACCAACTGGACGGGAGCTAGAAGCCAAAATTTTTGGTGTATCGCTTGATAAGAAATGAATCACATCATGAGTTTACCGGTTACCGAAGTAAAAGGAGTCGGTGAGGAAACCGCAAAACAAATGGCTGGGATGAATGTTCATACAGTCCAAGACTTAATCGAGCACTT
Source organism: Alkalihalophilus pseudofirmus OF4 (assembly GCF_000005825.2). Lineage (GTDB taxonomy): Bacteria > Bacillota > Bacilli > Bacillales > Bacillaceae_D > Alkalihalophilus > Alkalihalophilus pseudofirmus. The sequence continues at coordinate 2,355,100 of NC_013791.2, read as the reverse complement.
CCCTTTTCGGTATGAGGATTACCAGTTAAAAGATTTACAAGATACAAAGCATGATGAGAGAGTAACGGTAGTCGGTGTAGTGCAAAGTGAACCATCGATCCGCTACTACGGAAAGAAAAAAAACCGCTTGTCCGTAAGGCTGTTAGTCAATCAAATTTTAATAACGGTTACTTTTTTTAATCGGGCGTTTCTAAAAAAGTACTTTCAAATCGGCCAGGAGGTTACCGTTACAGGAAAATGGGATCAGCATAGAATGACCATCGCCGGCAGCGAGTGCTATCCAGGCAGAGTAGAAAAAGAACAGACGATCGTACCTGTCTATTCAGTATCAGGCAAATTGACGTCAAAATCACTTAAAAAATATATTTATCAAGCGATGCAGCAATACGGTGAGGATATACCTGAGGTGCTTCCGGAATCGTTTTTAGAAAAATACAAGCTTCCAACTAAAAGAGAAGCGATCTACCGTCTGCATTATCCATCAAAAGATGAAGCAACAAAACATGCGCGACGAAGAATGGTCTATGAGGAATTTCTTTTCTTCCAGTTGAAAATGCAAGCATATCGAAAAATAAACCGTGAACAATCAGTCGGTGTGCCGCTTATGCTTGATCGAAACAAGGTGAGAGATTTTGTGAGCGGACTGCCATTCCCGCTTACGGGTGCTCAAAAAAGAGTAGTGAAAGATATTCTTCATGATATTGAATCTGATTACCGGATGAACCGCCTTTTGCAAGGGGATGTTGGATCCGGTAAAACCATCGTTGCGGCCGTATGTATGTATGCCGTTGTTCAAGCCGGAAAACAAGCAGCACTTATGGTGCCCACAGAAATATTAGCAGAGCAGCATGTTTCCTCACTTAAACCTCTCCTTGAACCATTCGGTATTGAAGTTGAGCTCTTATCAGGTTCAGTCAAAGGGAAGAAAAGAAGAGAGAGACTCGAGCGCCTTGAATCAGGGGAGATGCATATTGCTGTTGGCACTCATGCGCTCATTCAAGAAGATGTCATCTTTCACGACTTAGGTCTAGTCATTACAGATGAGCAGCATCGTTTCGGTGTAGAACAAAGAAGAGTGCTTCGAGATAAAGGGGAGCATCCTGACGTATTATTTATGACGGCAACACCAATTCCTAGAACGCTTGCTATTTCCGTTTTTGGGGATATGGATGTATCAATTATTGATGAGATGCCTGCCGGGCGGAAGGTAATTGAAACGTATTGGGCAAAACATGACATGTTAGACCGTGTGCTTGGTTTTATTGAAAAAGAATTGCAAGCAGGGAGACAAGCCTATGTCATTTGTCCGCTTATTGAAGAGTCGGAATCACTCGATGTACAAAATGCGATTGATGTTCATGCGATCCTCCAGCAGCATTACGGCGGGAAGTTTAAAGTCGGCTTAATGCATGGGCGTCTTCATCCAAAGGAAAAAGATGAAGTGATGGAAGCGTTTAGTGAGAATTCGACACAAATTTTAGTATCGACTACTGTGGTTGAAGTTGGTGTGAATGTGCCTAATGCTACTGTTATGGTTATTTATGACGCCGAGCGCTTCGGACTTGCTCAGCTTCATCAATTAAGAGGCAGGGTAGGACGAGGTGAAGCTCAGTCTTATTGTATATTGCTCGCTGATCCTAAATCGGAAGTCGGAAAAGAGCGGATGCGGATTATGACAGAGACAAATGATGGGTTTGTGCTGTCTGAGAGAGATTTGGAGCTGCGAGGACCTGGCGATTTTTTCGGTTCAAAACAAAGCGGACTTCCTAATTTTAAAGTAGCTGATGTGGTTCATGATTACCGGGCGCTTGAAGTGGCCAGGCAAGATGCAGCTGAATTAGTAAACAAAGCTGATTTCTTTGAAAACCCTGTCTACAGCTACTTTAGAAAGCACTTAGAGGAGTCTGGTGTATTTGCTGGAGAAAAGCTTGATTAACTATTGAAATTATAAGTGTGCAATTATATACTACTCTTAGTACCTAGTCATATAAATATGAGTTGTTTGATTGAACCAACAGGGCTGCGATCGTCACAAGCTTTTCACGCACTTTTTATGACTTTGCTTGAAAAGTAATATCGTGAGGTGTCTGCACCTAGGTAAAGGGTGGTAGGGCAAGATATGAAAAGACGTAAAAAAGAACGCCAATCGATTTTACAAGAAACGCTGGCAAGCAATCCATTTATGACAGATGAAGAGCTTGCCAAGCGTTTTTCCGTAAGTATTCAAACGATTAGGCTTGATAGAATGGAACTTGCAATCCCTGAACTTCGTGAGAGAATTAAAGATGTTGCTAAACAGCAGCTTGATGATGTTCGTGCGCTTCATCCTGATGAGGTGATCGGAGAAATTGTCGATTTACAGCTTGATGAACGAGCGATATCCATTTTAGATGTACAAAACGAACATGTCTTTAGTCGTTCAGGTATTGCAAGAGGGCATCATCTATTTGCCCAAGCGAACTCGCTGGCAGTGGCGATCATAGATGATCCGCTTGCATTGACACAGCGGGCTGTCATTCACTTTACACGGCAGGTTAAAGCCGGCGAAAGGGTTATAGCCAAAGCGAGTGTATTACTGACAGAACAAGGGCGTACCACTGTTAAAGTAGAGAGCTTTGTAGACCAAGAAATGGTTTTCCAGGGTGAGTTTGTGATGTATCGCAACAATGATATAGGTTGAATAAAAAAGGAGAATGAAAATGAGAATTGCAATTGATGCAATGGGCGGAGATCATGCACCGCGTGCCCAAGTAGCAGCTGCCGAGCAAGCAGTGAAAGATTTTTCCGGGCTGGAAATTACGCTGGTGGGCAACGAATCAGACATTCGTCCACATTTAAAAGATGATACAAATATTACGATTCTTCATACAACAGAAAAAATTGAAGATACAGATCAGCCGACAACAGCTGTCCGCAGAAAAAAGGAAGCTTCGATGGTTCTTGGTGTGCGTGAAGTACGAGAAGGTCGTGCTGATGCCAGCATATCGGCAGGAAATACAGGTGCTCTAATGACAGCAGGGCTCTTGCATGTTGGCCGGATTAAAGGAATTGATCGACCAGCCCTCGCGCCAAAGCTGCCAACACTTGACGGCAATGGTTTTTTACTGCTTGATGTAGGGGCTAATATGGATGCAAAACCAGAGCAGCTGCTTCAATATGCAATCATTGGCAATACATATATGGAAAAAGTACAAAAAGTTAAAAAGCCTCGTGTAGGACTATTAAATGTCGGTACTGAGAGCGGAAAAGGAAACGAATTAACAAAAGAAGCGTTCCCGCTCCTAGAAGCAGCTAATTTTCATTTTATCGGAAACGTTGAGGCCAGAGACCTTATGAACGGGGTCGCTGATGTAGTGGTTTGTGATGGCTTTGCAGGGAATTTAGTTTTAAAAACAATTGAAGGAACAGCAGGAACTTTATTTTCTTTGTTGAAAAAGGAACTAACGAAATCTGTGAAAAATAAACTTGCAGCTGGAATGCTTAAGTCAAGCTTTAAAGATATTAAAAGTCAACTAAGTTATTCAGAGTATGGCGGTGCGGGGCTGTTTGGGCTTAAGGCACCTGTCATTAAAGCACATGGTTCCTCTGATGAAGTGGCAGTATACCATGCGATCAGACAAGCAAGACAAATGGCTGAAGAGCAGGTTACAACCATTATTGAAACAGAAGTTGCTGCAATAAATTCTACACAAAGCAAGTAGAGAATGGGGAGGAAGCTAATGGGGAAAATCGCTTTTTTATTTCCAGGACAAGGTTCACAAGCTGTTGGGATGGGAGTAGAACTCAGAACGAATGAGCCAAAATGTAAGGAAATTCTAGATCGTGCTGATTCCAGGCTCGGATATTCTTTAACAAAAATTATGGCAGAAGGGCCAGAAGAGAAGCTCCGCCGCACTGAGAATACTCAGCCTGCACTTGTCACAATGAGTATTGCGGTTCTAGAACTGTTAAAAGAAGAAAATATAACGCCTGATTATGTAGCCGGCCACAGTTTAGGAGAGTACAGTGCGCTAGTTGCTGCGGGGTCTCTATCTTTTGAAGATGCTGTGTATGCAGTACATAATCGCGGTTTATTTATGGAAGAAGCTGTTCCTTACGGGGAAGGCGCCATGTCTGCTGTTCTTGGTATGGAAGCAGATCTCTTAGCCGAAGTATGTAAGGAGATTCAAGCAAAGGGGCATGTGGCAGAACTTGCGAATCTAAACTGTCCTGGGCAAATTGTTATTTCTGGTTGTAGCGAAGGCGTTGCTCTATGCGGTGAACTTGCTAAAGAAAAAGGGGCTAAACGGGTGATTCCACTTCCGGTAAGCGGGCCATTCCATTCATCTTTAATGAAGCCTGCTGCAGATAAATTAGAAGGTGTATTAAAGGAAATCACGATTAAAGATGCAAAAGTTCCTGTCATTGCAAATGTGACAGCTAAAGCGCAAACAGATGCGAATGAGATCGAACAAAAATTAGTAGAGCAAGTATATTCTCCTGTGCGTTGGGAAGAAACGATTAGAGAACTACAAGATCTTGGAGTCGATACATTTATTGAAGTCGGTTCAGGAAATGTATTAACGGGTCTTGTGAAAAAAGTAAACCGCCGCGCGCAAGCTTTTGCTGTAAATGATCGAGAAAGCCTTAATAAAGTGGTCGCTAAACTTGAAGGAGTGAAGGAATAATGCTACAAGGGAAAGTCGCAGTCGTAACAGGTGCATCACGAGGAATCGGACGTGCTATTGCACTAGAACTTGCTAAGAACGGCGCAAATATTGTGGTGAATTATGCAGGAAGTGTCGCTAAAGCTGAAGAAGTAGTTGCTTCATGTAAAGAATTAGGTGTGGATGCACTGGCTGTTCAAGCAGATGTGGCAAACAGCGAAAGCGTCCAAGCTATGATAAAAGAATCAATCGAGGCATTTGGCCGAGTAGATATTCTTGTTAATAACGCAGGTATTACTCGTGACAATCTTCTCATGAGAATGAAAGAAGATGATTGGGATGCAGTGATTGATACAAACCTTAAAGGAGTATTTAACTGCTCTAAGGCTGTGACCCGTCAAATGATGAAGCAGCGCTACGGGAGAATAATTAATGTAGCTTCAGTAGTCGGTATTTTAGGTAATGCCGGGCAAGCAAATTATGTAGCAGCAAAAGCGGGTGTCATCGGTTTAACTAAGACAATGGCAAGAGAGCTTGCTAATAGAAACATTTTAGTGAATGCTGTCGCACCTGGCTTTATTACAACGGATATGACAGATGAATTAACAGAAGATATGAAAGCACAAATGCTTGGGCAGATTCCTTTAGGAGCCCTAGGCAAGCCAGAACATATTGCCTCTGTCGTGCGCTTTTTAGCTAGTGATGATGCAGCGTATATGACTGGCCAAACACTGAATGTTGATGGCGGTATGGTTATGCAGTAAAAGGAAAGTTCAATACGGTATTGACATGTTGCTTCTTTACCGTTAAAATTCTTCTAGCTTTCACACGACTTGAGAGGGGGTGAACGTACATGGCAGATACATTATCACGTGTAACGACGATCGTTGTTGATCGTTTAGGTGTTGAGGAAGCAGACGTAAAACCGGAAGCTTCATTCAAGGATGATTTAGGCGCAGATTCATTAGACGTAGTTGAGCTTGTTATGGAGCTTGAAGATGAGTTTGATCTTGAGATTTCTGATGAAGAAGCTGAGAAAATTTCGACTGTTGCTGATGTCGTTGATTACATAAACAGCCGTCAGTAGTTGGTGAGGAGTCCCATATGCAAATCATGTGGGACTTGCTTTACAAAAACAGATAATCCCAAACAAGTACATTTTCATAGTGTTGGAGGTCAACATGCCGCAATCTTCTAAGAACCACCGTAAACCGAGATCGAATTATTACGATCGCCGGCGTCATAATCGCCGACTCACTTTGACCGAAGAACAAAAAAAGCAATTTGATGATTTGCTTTTGAAAATTGATCTGACTTTTGAAAATCGTAAGCTACTCATCCAAGCATTTACTCATTCATCCTATGTGAATGAGCACCGTATCTACTCGTTTCAGGATAACGAAAGACTTGAATTTTTAGGGGACGCTGTACTTGAACTAGCTGTTTCACAATTTCTTTATAAGAAATTCAACTCGATGAGTGAAGGGGAAATGACGAAGCTTCGTGCTTCTATTGTATGTGAGCCGTCATTAGCCCGTTTTGCCGAAGAGCTTGAGTTTGGAGAGCTTGTTTTATTAGGTAAAGGGGAAGAGATGACGGGCGGCCGCAATAGACCAGCCCTGCTCGCCGATGTGTTTGAATCCTTTATCGGCGCCCTGTATCTAGATCAAGGTTTAGAAGCAGTTTATAAATTTTTAAGTCAAACGATGTATCCTAAAATTAACGATGGTGCTTTTTCTCATATGATGGATTTTAAAAGTCAGCTGCAAGAGTTTATTCAAAGAGATAACCTCGGTCAGATTCAATATGTGATTGTCCAAGAAATCGGACCAGCGCATAATCGTGAGTTTGTATCAGAAGTACAATTAAATGAAAGTAAGTTAGGTGTTGGTTCTGGCCGTTCTAAAAAAGAAGCCGAACAACACGCAGCCCAGCAAGCTCTTATCAAGCTGAGCGAGAAAAAAGATAAGTAGACATTAAAAAACGTGCCTGATCCATGAGTTATGGAAGGCACGTTTTTTATTAGCGTTTTCTCATTTTGCCTAGCTCTGAAACGATTGCATCCAGTTCACTTACAGAAAAGGATTGTTTGCTCATAATCATTTCATAAATATCACGAAGGTCTTCATACTGATCTGTGTCAAAACTCTTTGCATTTAGTGCACCGGCATTTACAATTTGTAACTTCGTCTTAATTTCTTCAATCATATACTCAATATTTTCACGGCTTGTAGTGGAGAGATCCATATTTACACCTCATCTATAAATTAGTCAAATTCTATCGTATCATACGAGGGTCTATTTGTCCTACAACGTTTAAAGAAACTGAGTTTAATTTAAATTGAGTATGATCTAAGGAGCAGGTTCCTGAGTAAGAGACGGATGTATTCATACAGGTATTATGGTAAAATAGGAAAGTTGTTAAACAAGGTTAGGGGGAAGGATTATGTTCCTCAAACGACTAGAGGTCGTAGGATTTAAATCATTTGCAGAACAAATGAATATTGAATTTGTCCCAGGGGTCACAGCAGTAGTCGGTCCAAATGGGAGTGGGAAAAGTAACATATCAGATGCGGTTAGATGGGTGCTTGGTGAACAATCTGCTAAGTCACTGCGCGGTTCGAAAATGGAAGATATTATTTTTGCCGGAAGTGATACGCGCAAGCGGTTAAACTACGCAGAGGTCAGCTTGATTTTAGATAATGAGGATCAGCACTTATCGATTGATTATAGTGAAGTGAGTGTCACAAGACGGGTCTATCGTTCTGGTGATAGTGAATACTTAATTAATAAGCAGCCATGTCGATTAAAAGATATCATCGATTTGTTTTTAGACTCGGGGCTTGGCAGAGAAGCTTACTCCATTATTGGACAAGGAAAAGTAGAGGAGATTTTAAGCAGCAAGGCAGAAGATCGCCGAGTGATATTTGAGGAAGCTGCAGGTGTCCTTAAGTATAAGACGAGAAAAGTTAAAGCAGAAAAGCGATTAACTGAAACACAAGATAACTTACTGCGTGTTGAAGATATTCTTCATGAATTGAAGGCTCAAGTAGAACCGTTGGAGATTCAGGCTTCGATCGCTAAAGATTACTTAGAGAAAAAAGAAGAATTAAAAGAAGTAGAGATCGCTTTAATGGTGCATGAAATCGAAGAGCTGCATCAAGAATGGAACAGTGAAAAGGAAAAACTCCAAAGCTTGCATCAAGAGCATGATAAAAGACATCAAAAGCTTATTGAGATGGAAGAAGAACTTGAGAGTCTTAGAGAGCGCTCTAAACATTTAGATCGAGAGCTCAGCGTAACGCAGGCAAACTTGCTCGCAGTGAGTGAAGAACTTGAGAAAAATGAAGGGAAGCGAGAAGTATTAAAAGAACGAAAGAAAAATGCTTCGCAAAATAAAGAACAGTTAGAGAAGTCAATAGAGCGGATTTGTGAACAACAAGCAGCGCTTTTGGCCGAGCTTACTGAGCAAGAAGATAAGGTGATATCCGCCCAATCCATTGTTAAATCTTTAAATGAAGAAATTACAGAACAAGAAAAACGATTAAAGCTAACTGAAAAAGATGTTAATAAAGAGTTAGATCGTTTGAAATCAGATTATATTGAAGTCCTTAATGAACAAGCATCGATTCGAAATGAGCGCCATTACTTGGTCGAACAAAAAAGGCAGCAAGCATTTAAACAATCAAGGTTAGAAGATGAAAATCAAGACCTGCTTAAAGGCCGCGAGCAGCTTTCTAGCAGGTTGAATGAAGCAAAAGTGGAAGTTGAAGTGAAAGAACGTGAACTAGAACAAAATATAGACCAGTATCGCAAAAGTCAAACTCAATTAGATCAAGTAAGAACACGTTACCAAAAGCGTGAATCTAAACTTTATGAAGCCTATCAGCTCATTCAAAAAATGCAGTCAAGGGCAGAGGTGCTTGAAGAAATGCAAGCTGACTTTTCTGGGTTCTTTCACGGGGTAAAAGAAATCCTGAAGGCCAGAGAAGGGAAGCTTGAAGGGATTGTTGGGGCGGTTGCAGAATTAACTACCGTACCAAAAGAATATGAGACAGCTCTTGAAATAGCATTAGGAGCTGCTTCACAGCACATCGTGGTTGAGAGTGAGAAAAGTGCTAGGGGAGCCATTACTTTTCTTAAACAACATCGTCTTGGCCGGGCCACGTTCCTGCCTTTGCCGGTTATGAAAGAGAGACAGCTTCCCGATCACCTGCTTCATTCCTTAACACAGGAACCAGCTTTTGTCGGAATCGCCTCTAAGCTATTAACATATGAAGAACGGTACCATCAATTGTTTTCGCAGCTTCTTGGTCAAGTTATTATTGCTCGTGACTTAGAAGGGGCCAATAAAATAGCTAGGATGCTTAACCATAGATACCGCGTCGTCACCCTTGAGGGGGATGTGGTTAATCCAGGCGGTTCTATGACTGGCGGAAGCATTAAACAAAAGCAAACACCGCTCCTTGGCCGTAAACGCGAGCTCGAAGAATTAGTGGCGAAACTAAATAAACTAAAAAGTTCAGCTGCTGCGCTTGAAACAGAAGTGAAAGAATCAAAAAGAGAAATGCAGTCGCTGGAAGCGGATTTAGAGTCGCTTAAAACAAACGGAGAACAGGCGAGAAATGCTTTTCAAGATGCAAAGACCCGTTTGAGAGAGTTAGAACTAGAATCAGGCAGCATGGAAGATCGCTTTAAGCGCTACGACCGTGAACAATCTAGTTTCAGTACAGAAACAGAAAAGATGGACGAGCGCTTACGTGAGCTTGACACGCATGAAGAAGAGATGAAAGCAAGCGCAGCTCGACTTGAACATCAGGTGAGCGAATTAGAAGCAAGACAAAAAGAGCAGCAGCAATCTAAAGAAACGATTTTGCAAGAGTTAAATCAAGCAAAAATTGATTATGCAGCTGCACAGGAGCGCTATTTATCTGCGAAAGCTCAAAAAGAAGGAACAGAAGCTCGTTACAATGAAGTGTTAAAAGATGCATCTGACCTTAAGGATCAATTAAACCTGCTGCAGATGGAAGCTTCAGATCGTACAGATGGCGAGAGCAGTATATCAAATAGGATCGAAGCGAATAAAAAGCATAAACAAGAGATTACCATCAAACTCGAGCAATTAAAGAAAGAAAGGCAAGAGATCGATGAATCGTATGCATCTCTTGATAGTATGATCAAGATGCAGCAAGGTGAACACCGATTAATTGCTGATGAATGCCGTCAAATTGAAGTGCGGGTAAACCGCCTTGATGTAGAACTAGACAGCCGGCTCAATCATTTGAGAAATGAATATGAATTGTCGTATGAAGCTGCGCGTGAATCCTACAATTTAACGGTTGAGCCTGACCAAGCGAAAACAAAAGTGAAGCTTATAAAGCTAGCTATTGAAGAACTTGGATCAGTGAATATCGGGGCAATTGATGAGTACGAGAGAGTAAGAGAACGTCATGATTTTCTTACAGAGCAGCAATCAGACCTTCTTCACGCGAAAGCAACGTTACACGACGTCATTCAAGAAATGGATGTTGAGATGACAAAGCGTTTCCAAGAAACATATGTCATGATTCAAAAAGAATTTAAAGGCGTGTTTTGTGAACTGTTTGGAGGCGGTGAAGCCGATCTCGTCTTAACTAGTCCGGAAAACCTTCTTGAAACGGGTGTCGAAATCATGGTGCGGCCGCCTGGAAAGAAACTACAGCACCTTGGCTTATTATCAGGCGGTGAGAGAGCACTAACGGCTATTGCTTTATTATTTGCTATTCTAAAAGTACGTCCTGTGCCGTTTTGTGTACTAGATGAAGTGGAGGCAGCCCTTGATGAGGCGAATGTCAGTCGTTTTGCGCATTATTTAAAAGATTTCAGCGGCTCGACACAATTTATCGTGATTACTCATCGTAAAGGTACAATGGAAGAGGCTGATGTGTTATATGGGGTGACCATGCAAGAGTCAGGAGTCTCAAGGCTGGTCTCTGTCAGACTTGAAGAAACTAAACAATTAATGGAGACATAGGAGGCAGAATCATGAGCTTTTTTAAAAAACTTAAAGAGAAGTTGACCACTCAAACAACCGAAGTGACTGACAAATTTAAGACGGGTCTAGAAAAAACGAGAGATTCTTTTGCGACGAAAATGAACGAACTTGTCTACCGTTACAGAAAAGTAGATGAAGAGTTTTTTGAAGAGCTTGAAGACATTTTGATTGGTGCTGATGTTGGCGTCAATACGGTCATGACCTTAATTGATGACCTAAAAGATGAAGTGAGAATCCGCAACATTAAAGATACAAAAGATATTCAACCGGTTATTTCAGAGAAATTAGCAGAACTTCTTCAAAAAGAAGAAGAGGATGCCGCATTGAATATTCAAACAGACGGAATGACGGTTATTTTAGTGGTAGGAGTTAATGGAGTTGGAAAAACGACAACGATCGGCAAGCTTGCTAATCACCTGAAGCAGGACGGGAAATCGGTTATGCTTGCAGCTGGCGACACTTTCCGTGCAGGAGCAATTGAACAGCTAGAAGTGTGGGGAGAACGTGTTGGAGTTGACGTGATTAAACAGCAAGAAGGGTCAGATCCAGCTGCTGTTATGTATGATGCGCTTCAAGCCGCTAAGTCTAGAGGCGTGGATGTATTAATTTGTGATACAGCAGGCCGTCTTCAAAACAAAGTGAATTTAATGAATGAGCTTGAAAAGGTGAAGCGTGTGATTGAGCGCGAAGTTCCTTCTGCTCCTCATGAAGTCCTTCTCGTATTAGATGCGACAACCGGTCAAAATGCGATGAGCCAAGCAAAGACGTTCGGCAAGAGTACAGATGTGTCAGGTATTGTATTAACGAAGCTTGATGGCACAGCTAAGGGTGGTATTGTACTTGCGATCAGGCATGAACTCGATATTCCTGTTAAATTTGTCGGTCTTGGTGAAAAAGTAGATGACCTGCAGCCGTTTAATGCAGAGCAATTTGTCTATGGACTATTTAAAGATATTTTAGAAGAACAGGAAAAAGAAGAGATCGAAGACTAAGTTATAGGATGTAGTATATCTCTTTGCGATCAGGGGTCTCTTTAATGCGTGGTACATAGGGATTTAAGTTTGTTAAGAAAAAAACTTGACACTTAAATCCCTATCCTGTAAGATGTTATCTTGTAAAGGGAAATCACTTAACAAGGAGTTGGATGGTGTGCTGGACAAAACGCTTCGAATGAATTACTTATTCGATTTTTATCAGTCTTTATTAACACCTAAACAACGAAAATACATGTCATTGTACTACCTTGATGATTTTTCTTTAGGTGAAATTGCCGAAGAGTTTGAAGTTAGTCGCCAAGCCGTTTATGATAACATTAAGCGTACAGAAGCGATGCTTGAGGAATATGAAGAAAAGCTGTCTCTGCTTGTTCGATTTGAAGAACGCCAGCAGATATTGAATCACTTAAGAACAGCAATCCAAAGCAACGCGGCTCCTGAAGAGATCATAGAGCACATTCAATCTCTTGAGAAATTGGATTAGGAGGCGACAGCATGGCATTTGAAGGTTTAGCTGAACGACTGCAAGATACATTAACTAAGATTCGCGGAAAAGGAAAGGTAAGTGAACAAGACGTTAAAGATATGATGCGTGAAGTTCGACTTGCTCTGCTTGAAGCGGATGTTAACTTTAAAGTTGTTAAGCAATTTATTGCCAGTGTGAAAGAAAAAGCACTCGGGCAGGAAGTTATGAAAAGTCTTACTCCAGGGCAGATGGTTATTAAAGTAGTTAATGAAGAATTAACAGCTTTAATGGGCGGCGAGCAAAGTAAAATTGCTGTTGCCAATAAACCGCCTACGGTTGTCATGATGGTTGGTTTGCAAGGGGCGGGTAAAACCACCACTACTGCAAAACTTGCCAATCATCTCCGTAAAAAGCAAAATCGTACACCGATGCTTGTAGCAGCTGATATCTACAGACCTGCAGCAATAAAACAATTAGAAACTTTAGGAAAGCAGTTAAATATGCCTGTATTCTCACTAGGAGATCAAGTAAGCCCTGTTGAGATTGCCAAACAAGCGATTGCTAAGGCAAAAGAAGATCACCATGATTACGTGTTGATTGATACAGCCGGACGTCTTCACATTGATGAAGAGTTAATGGGAGAGCTTCAAGAGGTAAAAGAAATTGCTAAGCCGGATGAAATTCTGCTTGTTGTTGATGCAATGACTGGTCAAGATGCAGTAAATGTTGCTGAGAGTTTTAATGAGCAGCTAGATGTAACAGGTGTTGTGTTAACGAAGCTTGACGGTGATACACGCGGTGGTGCTGCGATCTCAGTTAAAGCCGTTACAAATACCCCGATTAAGTTTGCAGGGATGGGAGAGAAAATCGATCAGTTAGAACCATTTTATCCTGATCGCATGGCCTCGAGAATTCTTGGAATGGGTGATATGTTAACGCTGATTGAAAAAGCACAATCAAATGTGGATGAAGAAAAAGCAAGAGAGCTAGAGAAAAAAATGCGGACGATGGATTTTACGTTCGATGATTTCTTAGAGCAGCTTGATCAAGTGAAAAGCATGGGACCGCTTGATGAAATTCTAAACATGATGCCTGGAATGAATAAGGCTAAAGGCTTAAAGGATCTAAAAGTCGATGATAAACAGCTGGTGCGTGTTGAGGCCATTGTCAGATCAATGACTAAAGCAGAAAAGCAAGATCCGAGTCTTATGAATGCAAGCAGACGCCGCCGTATTGCAAAGGGCAGCGGAACGACCATTCAAGATGTCAATCGTTTGCTGAAGCAGTTTGAAGATATGAAGAAAATGATGAAGCAAATGACTAACATGACATCAGGTAAAGGCAAGAAAAAAGGTAAAGGTTTTGGAGGCTTAAAGCTTCCGTTTTAAAGAGGAAATCCTTTTTTTTAGACTGTAAAGGAAATTCCCTTGAAATCTAAGAAAATTGATGATATTATATACCATTGTGTTAACTATTTTTGGAGGTGTCTAACGAATGGCAGTAAAAATTCGTTTAAAACGTATGGGTTCAAAGAAAGCCCCATTTTATCGTGTAGTAGTAGCAGATTCTCGCGCACCGCGTGATGGTCGTTTCATCGAAGAGATCGGAACGTACAACCCATTAACTCAACCAGCTAAAGTTGATCTTAAAGAAGATAAGGCTGTTGACTGGATGTTAAAAGGTGCTAAGCCTTCTGACACAGTTCGTAACCTATTCTCTAAAGCTGGTTTAATGGAAAAGGTTCATAACGCGAAGAACCAAAAATAATTCTTCTACAAAAAGGAGAATGTGATGAAGTCTTTAGTTGAACACATTGCAAAAGCACTTGTTGATGAGCCCGATGAAGTTCTGGTAACAGAGCAGCAAGAAGGAGACACGCTTTCGATCACACTTTATGTCCATCCAAGTGATGTCGGTAAAGTGATTGGCAAGCAAGGTCGTACAGCAAAAGCAATGCGCTCGCTTGTCTATGCGGCAGCAGTGCCTGAGCACAAGCGAGTACGATTAGACATCGTCGATTAAACAGCATGAATACAAAAAAGGGTGAGGGCAACCTCTCCTTTTTTGTTTATCTGCTCCTTTTATAGAATAAGATAAGCAGCGTAAACTAGAACGTAACTAAACTCTTTACATAAAGGAGTATTAGATGAATGCTTAAAATAATTCGCAATGCTCAGGTAAAGTATATTTTAACAGATGTAAAAAAGGAAGAAATTAAAAAGCAGCTTGAATCTGACCTACACCAAACCAAACGAGAATTAGCACAGTTAACATTTCAAATGCAAAAATCAATAAAGAGTCAAAAACATAACGAAGAGACAAGTCGTAAACGATATAAAGAAGAATGCATAAAAAAAGAAGAGCAAATGAAGTCGCTGACCTTTCAACTAGATCAGCTTGGTTTACTTCAAAATGGAACTGAGTTGAAGGGAGAAACAGTTGAGACGATGACAGAGCTCTCTATTGGTGATGAGTGGGTTCATCCATCAGATCCGCTTGAGATCATTGTTAAAGATGGAATTATTCTAGATATTCGAGGAAGTGGGCAAAAGTAATGGCGGATTTATTAAAGGTTGGAAAAATCGTAAATACACATGGTGTTCGTGGAGAGATTCGTGTGATCTCATCTACGGATTTTCCCGATGAGCGTTACGCTAAAGGCTGTGAGTTATGGATTGTAGATGCTAATACGAAAAAGCATATCTCTGTTGTCGTAGCAAACCACCGAGTTCATAAAAACTTTGATCTTCTTACTTTTGAAGGGTACGATTCCATCAATCAAGTAGAAGAATTTAAAGGGAGCACGTTGTATGTATCAAAAGACCAGCTTAGTGATTTAGATGAAGGAGAGTTTTACTACCATGAAATCATCGGCTGTGAAGTGTATACAACGAACAACGAGCATTTAGGACAAATTAAAGAAATTATTGAAACAGGCGCAAATGATGTATGGGTGATTCGCCGTGCAGGCGGTGGAAAGGATATTTTAATCCCGTATATAGAGGATGTTGTTATTGAAATTAATCTTGAGGAAAACAAGGTTATCATTGATCCAATGGAAGGGTTAGTCGAATGAAGATCGATGTGTTAACGCTCTTTCCTGAGATGTTTGAGGGAGTTTTTGGCTCATCTATTTTGAAAAAAGCAAAAGAAGAAGGTCATGTTTCCTACCAAGCCGTCGACTTTCGGGAATACACGACAAACAAGCATAAAAAAGTTGATGATTATCCTTATGGGGGCGGGGCAGGCATGGTACTTAGTCCTCAGCCGATCTTTGACGCTGTAGATGATCTCAAGCAGCAAAATGATACCTCACCTCGAGTGATTATGTTATGTCCTCAAGGGGAGCGTTATACTCAAGCTAAAGCAGAAGAACTTGCTAAAGAAGAGCATTTAATTCTGCTTTGCGGCCATTATGAAGGGTATGATGAGCGGGTACGGAAACATCTTGTAACAGACGAAATTTCAATAGGAGATTATGTGCTTACTGGCGGTGAATTAGGAGCAATGGTGATTGCAGACAGTGTAACACGCCTTCTGCCAAATGTACTTGGTAATGAAGAATCTGCTGTAACAGACTCTTTCTCTACTGGCCTGCTTGAGCACCCTCAATATACGAGGCCGGCCGAATTCAGGGGTATGGAAGTACCGGATGTCTTATTATCAGGGCATCATGCCAATATTGAAAGATGGCGTAAAAAGGAGTCTTTGAAAAGGACACTTGAACGCAGACCGGACCTGCTAGAAGAAAGAGAATTGACTGTTGAAGAAGAACGTCTTCTAGAGGAAATAAAAAGAGAGCAATAGCGGTAAAAGTTTCGTTGATTTATAATGAAATGCTTGTATATTTATTTTCTGTATGATATTATATTCTTTGTGGCTTAGGCCAGTGATTACGATGTTCCGCTGCAGGAAATTCTGATAAGAGCATCTGTATGGAAGGAGTGGAATTATACGATGAACAACCTTATTCGTGAAATCACAAGTGAGCAATTACGTACAGATCTTCCGGCATTCCGTCCTGGTGACACTTTAGTTATCGACGTTAAAGTTGTTGAGGGTACTCGTGAACGTATTCAAAAATTCGAAGGTGTCGTGATCAAGCGTCGCGGTACTGGAGTTAGCGAAACATTCACAGTTCGTAAAGTGTCTTACGGTGTTGGTGTTGAGCGTACATTCCCATTACATTCACCGAAAATCGCTAAGATTGACGTGAAACGTCGCGGTAAAGTACGTCGTGCGAAACTTTACTATCTACGTGCATTACGTGGTAAAGCGGCTCGTATTAAAGAAATCCGATAAGAAACGAGAGAAGGAGCTTAGGGAACTAAGCTCCTTCTTTTAAATTGGAAAAAGTATGAACGTCGATTAAACCTATGCTAAAATAAAGAAATGATACATATAGAGATCGTATAATAAAATAGAGATGTGATTCAAGTTATTGGGGGCGGAAAAATGGAAAGTAGCAAGTCGAATTCGATGGAGTGGATTAAAGCTGTAGTCATTGCGGTTCTTGTCGCATTTACTATTCGTTATTTTTTGTTTGCTCCCATTGTCGTTGATGGTCAATCGATGATGCCTACTTTAGAACATAGCGATCGAATGATTGTAAACAAGATCGGTTATGTGGTCTCTGAGCCTAAAAGATTTGACATTATTGTCTTTCATGCACCAGGCGGAAAAGATTATATCAAAAGAATTATCGGACTTCCTGGAGATCATATTGAGTATCGGGATGACCAGCTGTACGTCAACGGAGAGGTCTTAGATGAACCTTACTTAGATGAACTGAAAGCTGCATACGGCCCTGAATTTGTCACAAGAGATTTTGAGTTGTCAGAAGTCATTGGCGGACAAGTCGTACCGGATGATCATTTATTCGTTCTTGGGGATAATAGACATAACAGTTTAGATTCAAGGGATATAGGTTCGATTCACAAAGATGAAGTAATAGGTAAAGCAAATGTTGTTTTTTGGCCATTTGCTAATATTGGATTTGTAGAGTAGGTGAATAGGTTGGCAATACAATGGTTTCCTGGTCATATGGCCAAAGCGAGAAGAGAAGTAACTGAAAAACTTAAATTAATTGATGTTGTTATTGAATTAGTTGATGCAAGGCTGCCTCTGTCTTCGAGAAATCCGATGATGGATGAAATTGTCGGGCAGAAGCCGCGTCTTGTTTTATTAAACAAAGCGGATTTAGCAGATCCTCATATGACAAAAAAGTGGGCAGGATATTTTGAAGAAAAGGGTGCTACCGTTCTTGCTATTAATGCCCAAACAGGAAAAGGGGTAGAAAAAATCAGCGGTGCATGCCGAAAGCTTGCAAGCCCTCTGATCGAAAAGTGGAAATCTAAGGGTATGAAGCCGCGGGCAATTCGCGGAATGATTCTTGGAATCCCAAATGTCGGGAAATCCACCCTTATTAACCGTCTTGCTTCAAAGAAAATTGCTAAGGTCGGAGATCGACCGGGCGTAACTAAGAAGCAGCAATGGATTAAGGTAGGAAATGATGAACTGGAACTGTTAGATACTCCAGGTATTTTATGGCCTAAATTTGAAGATCAAGTGATTGGGTACCGATTAGCTGCAACAGGTGCGATAAAAGATGAGTTATTAGATTTTCAGGATATTGCCCTCTTTGTACTAAACTATATGAAAGACCACTACCCAGAACGGATTGCGGAAAGGTATAAGCTAGAGGAAGTACCGGAGGAAGGGCTTGCTTTATTTGATGCGATTGGTAAAAAACGAGGCTGTCTGCTTCCTGGCGGGTATATTGATTATGATAAAGCCGCTGAGATTATCTTAAGAGAACTACGTTCAGGCACGCTCGGACAAGTTACACTCGAGCAGCCGCCGCATACTGTATAAGCCGTGGAGACGATAAAAAGTCTTCTGCGGCTTTTTTTCAGGTCCCGGCAATTTGTGTGATGGATAATTAAAGCAATTGCCAGTTTAGCCTAGTAATGAAAAATGATCTCTAGTACGATAAAAAGGTTATAAAAAAATGGACCATAGCACCGATAAAAAGGGTAAGAGAAAGATAGGGGAGAATATGAAACGCTTAGCAATTAAAGAGATTGAAGCAACATTGTTTAATGAAATGGAAGTAAGTGAGGAATGGATTGATCAACTTAAGTATGATGAACGTAAAGGAGTTCAGCGTCTCCTTGGTAAATATGAAAAACAAAAAGCGTTAGAAGCTGAACGAATGCAAATGCATGAGATCATGCTGATGCATGAACGAGAGGCTTGGCAGAATGGTTATAACTATGTAGCAGGACTAGATGAAGTCGGGCGCGGACCGCTTGCAGGACCTGTAACAGCAGCAGCAGTTATTCTACCGAAGGATGCGTCTTTACCAGGATTAACAGATTCTAAAAAGCTATCTAAAGAAAAAAGAGAGTTTTTTGTTGAAGAAATAAAAAAACAAGCCTTAGCTTATTCGGTTGTTTTTGTAGATGCAGATGAAATTGATCGAGTAAATATTTACGAGGCAACCAAGCTTGCTATGCAAAGGGCAGTCAATAATTTAGACATTCAACCAGATTACTTGCTGCTTGATGCGATGAAACTAGCTAACTCTCTTCCACAAGAATCATTGATTAAAGGTGACCAAAAAAGCTTAACAATTGCAGCGAGTTCTGTTCTTGCAAAAGTAGCAAGGGATGAGTATATGGTGGAACTTGAAAAGGTGTATCCTGGTTACGGCTTTGCCAAACATGTAGGCTATGGCACCGAAGTGCATTTAAAAGCGATGAACGCATTAGGTATCACAAAAGAACACAGAAAATCATTTAAGCCAGTAGCTGACTGTTTAATTAAACAAAGCACGTAGCTGACAGGCGAGGGGAGAAGAAAAATGATACATACGACCAGTATTAATCAAGAAGTGAAGACAGCAGGTGCAAAAAAGCGGACTCCCCTCACGTTTGTGCCTGGTCATATATTTCAAGGGAAGATTACGAAGTTGTTCCCTAATCACCTAGCTTCTCTTTCGATTAATGGGATGCAAGTGACAGCAAGGCTTGAAGCTGCATTAACAGCTGGGGGAAGGTATTGGTTTGAAGTACAGGAAGGAAGCGGTCTGCCAAAGTTAAAAGTGATTGACAATCAAGGGAGAACAGGCCAAGGGTCACCGCCTCCAGTAAATGAACAATTGATTAGGCAGCTGGGTCTTCCTCAAAATCCCGCGATTAATGCTCTTTTGGACCAGTTAGCTGTCAAGCAGCTGGCTCTGCCAAAGCATGCATTAAAAGAAGCTGCGCAATTGTTGACTACTTTAAATAAGTACGATCGTCAAACAGTAGATTTAGTCCACCTCCTCATTCAAAAGAACCTGCCGTTATCAGAAGAAGCAGTGAGGGCAGTACAAGCATTTCAAAAAGAGACGGGTGTGAATCAGCAGATACAGCAAGTTATACAGCTTGCGCAGAGTGCAGAATATGCCTCTCATCCGTCGATTGAAAAATTAGTGTCAGCCTTAAAACAATTTAATGCCCAAACCGAATTCGGCCAAACGAAGCAGCCAGTCCTACACTTGCTTCAGCAGCTAGTCCACCCATCTGCAACAGCTGAACAACGTGAGGCTGCTAAGATTCTTTTAACAAGGCTAGGCTTAAGTGACACAAAAGAAACGATAGATGGCTTTATCCATCGATTTCATCAGGTTGTGCTTAATCAGCAGCAAACAAGCAGTGAGGTTCGCCCGCTTTTGCCGCCTCAGTTGACCAACCAAGTTGTTCAGTTGCAGCCGAGAGAAGCAATGCAGCATATCTTAGGCTCCTTAAGCAATTTGCCGCAAGGGGAAAAGGGCAGCCTAGAGTTACTGTTCCAACGGTTAAATGGATCTCAGAAGGCGCTTGATATTGAAGGTGGACTAAGGCACTTAGTCAGCCAGCAGCTGCCAGCGAATGAGCGATCGATGCTGCTGGCTGCCTTATATCATTCCGTCTCACCTGCCATAACGGATGCGAAAAGCGGATTTGGTTCTCACCTTCAAAATGTGGCAGCATTACTTGGCTTACATTATGAAAGCGAAATAGCTAGGCATGTTCAACAAACGAATGTAAATGAACTAAGTCATCAAGAACGTCTAAAAGGGATGCTTATGCAGCTAGAACAATCGTTGCCTCTGCCGGTAAGAGAGAAAGTAACAGAAATGATTCAGCGTATAACAGGCAGTCAATTAATGGCTCAAGAGCAGCAAGGTCCCCTTCAACAAGTGCTTATGCAATTACCGCTTGTCTTAGGTTCTTACCAAACAGATGTAACGCTGCAATGGGAGGCAAGGCGGCAGGAAGACGGCAGTCTAGACCCAAATCATTGCCGAATTCTATTTTATTTAGAGCTAGAAACACTCGGAGAGCTTATCGTGGATATGCAAATACAAAATAGAGTCATTTCACTTACTGTATTTAATGAGGGGGATAAACCGAGCAGACTTATTGATCTATTACTGCCGACTTTACATGATGCATTAGATGGATTTGATTATAAGCTCACTACCCTCACTTGGAAAAATATTAATGAATACAGCCATAATAAGGTTCAATCGCATCATGAGTCTGCCTATAAACAACGCGTTGATTACCAGGGAGTGGATATTCGGATATGAATAACGAGCTGAAAAAGCAAGCAGTAGCATTACGGTATGATGCGGCGAAGCAGGATTCACCTGAAGTGATTGCTAAAGGGAAGGGCATCATTGCAGAAGAGATCATTGAAAAAGCAAAAAATCATCATATCCCGATTCAAGAAGATGCCTCTTTAGTTGAATTATTAAGCCAACTAAACATTAATCAAACGATCCCCCCGGAACTTTATGAAGTGGTAGCAGAAGTATTTGCCTTTATTTACAGAGTGGATAAAAACTCTGCAAAAGGGTAGAAATGCAATCGAACCATTTATATTTGAACAAGTCATAGCATCGGGACATTAAGGACATACTAATCCACACACCTAATCAGGTGATCTTTAAGCGGGAGGTATGAATTATGAAACCGAACAAATTAAATGTTCCTGAACTTGATTCGTTTATGAATCAATATAAAGAGGAATATGCTCAAGAATTTGGAGTTCATCACTCTATTCAAGAACAAGATGCAAAAGCGAAAGATATGACAAAGTCAGTCATGCAAAAAGCTCAAAACAAAGAAAAATGCGACTAGTAAAATGAAAAGCTAGTAAATTCTCTCAGAATTTCTAGCTTTTTTTATTTTTATTTTAACGTTGATAAATTCTAACGTTAAAGCTAGAAAGCCTTGTCACACCAAGGGTATGGTAAAAAGTAATTTTATGAATTGGACTCTAAAAAAGTTAGAATTAAAAGAAATTTGAAAGAGGTTACACATTTCTCTCCCAAAATATTTTAAAAAGTGCTAAAATGGAAGAGGAATTTGTCGTTCATCCACGTATAAACGAAAGAGCGACTTGAAATCATATGCAATTGATAGGAGGCTGGAGAGAGAATGAATATTCATGAGTATCAAGGTAAAGAACTCCTTCGTAAATACGGAGTTGCAGTCCCTAATGGGAAAGTCGCATTCTCAGTAGAAGAAGCAGTTGAGGCTGCAAAAGAATTAGGCACAGAAGTTTGTGTTGTAAAAGCTCAAATCCATGCAGGAGGCCGCGGTAAAGCTGGCGGTGTAAAAGTTGCTAAGAACTTGGATGAAGTTCGTACATATGCGGATGAGATTTTAGGTAAAACACTTATTACTCACCAAACAGGTCCTGAAGGTAAAGAAGTAAAGCGCTTACTTATCGAAGAAGGATGCGATATTAAAAATGAATACTACGTTGGTTTAGTTCTAGATCGTGCGACAAACCGCGTTGTATTAATGGCTTCTGAAGAAGGCGGTACTGAAATCGAAGAGGTTGCAGAAGCAACTCCTGAGAAGATCTTCAAAGAAGTAATTGACCCGGCTGTAGGCTTACAAGGCTTCCAAGCTCGTCGTCTAGCATTTAACATTAATATCCCTAAAGAGCTTGTAGGACAAGCTGTTAAATTTATGATGGGACTTTATAAAGCATTCTCTGAAAAGGATTGCTCAATTGCTGAGATCAATCCGCTTGTTACAACTGGAGACGGAAAAGTAATGGCGCTTGATGCGAAGTTAAACTTTGATTCAAATGCTCTATACCGTCAAAAAGACGTACTTGAATATCGTGATTTAGAAGAAGAAGATGAAAAAGAAATCGAAGCTTCTAAATATGACCTAAGCTACATTTCATTAGATGGTAACATTGGATGTATGGTTAATGGTGCTGGACTTGCTATGGCAACAATGGACATCATTAAGCATTACAGCGGCGACCCAGCTAACTTCCTAGATGTTGGCGGCGGTGCTACGGCTGAGAAAGTTACAGAAGCATTCAAGATTATCCTTTCTGATGAAAACGTTAAAGGTATCTTCGTTAATATCTTTGGTGGAATCATGAAATGTGACATCATCGCAGAAGGTGTTGTAGCAGCTACAAAAGAAGTAGGTCTTGAAATTCCATTAGTTGTTCGTCTTGAAGGTACAAACGTAGACCTTGGTAAACAGATTCTTAACGAATCAGGTCTGAACATCACTGCTGCAGATTCAATGGCTGATGGTGCACAGAAGATTGTATCTCTAGTTAAGTAATAATTTGTATAAAATACTAACTTAAAAGACTCTTGTTAAAGATGTCTTTAGATAAAATGATTCAATTTAATTGTTAATACGAAAGGCGGGACAAAGAGAATGAGTATCCTTATTAACAAAGATACAAAAGTCATTGTACAAGGAATTACAGGCGCAACTGGCCTATTCCATACACAACAAGCAATTGAGTACGGTACACAAATTGTTGGTGGTGTAACACCTGGTAAAGGCGGAACAGAAGTTGAAGGTGTCCCTGTATTTGATACAGTAGAGGATGCTGTTAAAGCTACAGGAGCTAACGCATCAGTTATTTATGTTCCACCTGCATTCGCTGCAGATGCAATCATGGAAGCAGTAGACGCTGAATTAGATTTAGCTATTTGTATTACTGAAGGTATTCCTGTAATGGATATGGTAAGTGTTAGACGTTACATGGAAGGCAAGAAGACTCGTCTTATTGGACCAAACTGCCCAGGTGTCATCACACCGGAAGAATGTAAAATTGGAATTATGCCAGGCTACATTCATAAAAAAGGTCATGTAGGTGTTGTATCTCGTTCTGGTACATTAACGTATGAAGCTGTTCACCAGCTTTCAACGAATGGTATCGGTCAATCGACAGCTGTTGGTATTGGTGGAGACCCGGTAAACGGAACAAACTTCATCGATGTATTAGAGTTGTTTAACGAAGATCCAGAAACATATGCTGTGATCATGATCGGTGAGATCGGCGGTACAGCAGAAGAAGAGGCTGCTGAGTGGATTAAAGCTAACATGAAGAAGCCGGTAGTTGGTTTCATTGGCGGTCAGACAGCACCTCCAGGAAAACGTATGGGTCATGCTGGTGCGATTATCTCTGGTGGTAAAGGAACAGCAGCCGAGAAAATCAAAACACTTGAGAGCTGCGGCGTAAAAGTGGCTGAAACACCTTCTGTTATGGGTGAAACACTTATCAAAGCTCTTAAAGAAAATGACTTGCTTGAAAAATGTACAACTCATGAAGTAGCAAAATAATCAAAAAAGCTCCTCTTATTTGAGGAGCTTTTTTATCTTATGAACCCCGCACCACTACCCTCATCTCCCCAAAAGGAAGTGTTCATAAATGAATACATTTAGAGAACGGTTGATTGTGCTGCACAGCAGCATGTTTTTGTCTTGGAAACAAATTGCTGCACTGATCAATCATGACCCAGAGCTTCTGACTCCATTCACCTCATCCTCTGCCTTTTTTATAAAGCATCTCCATTTAAAGCGAGATAAAGCAGTAAAACTTGTAACCTATTTAAAGGAAGTAAACTCACGTGAATATGTAAGCAAGCTAGCAACCTCGCAAATTACTACGTTAACTCGTTTTGATGCAGATTACCCTGAACAGCTGAAAGAGTTATATGATCCTCCTTGGGTGCTTTATTGCAAAGGGGATATAGATCTTTTGCTTATCAAGATAAAATTGGCAGTAGTAGGTTCAAGAACGCCCACAAATAGGGGGCTTGGGGCTGTTGCAAATCTAGTGAAACCGCTTGTGAAGGAAAATGTATGTATTGTAAGCGGGTTAGCTCTTGGCATTGATACGGCAGCTCATCAACAGACCATCTCGCAAAATGGACATACGATCGCTGTGTTAGGATCTGGCTTTCATCACTTCTATCCAAAAGAGAATAAAAATCTTTTCACTTACATGGCTGCCCATCAGCTTGTGATAAGCGAATACCCTCCGCATCAACCTCCAGCAAAGTGGACATTTCCAGCAAGGAATCGCATAATTAGTGGTTTATCAAAAGGGGTTTTGGTCATAGAAGCAAAAGAAAGAAGCGGCTCACTTATTACGGCGGACCAAGCATTAGATCAAAATCGTGATGTATTTGCCGTGCCTGGTCCTATTGACAGCGAGTTATCAAAGGGCACAAATCAACTGATTAAAGAGGGAGCAAAATTAGTAGTAGAAATGAGTGATATTTTAAACGAATGGACATAAAATCGTCATAAAATTTCCGAGTTTCTTCTATATAATATAGTCGTTTTTTGTCAATTTCCATACGTTTTAATACGAAATTTTTAAACTCTTGTTTGACAAATGGTAAAAGTCTGTTTAATAATAGGGAAGATTTTAATTTAACTTCGAGAGAGGGAGCTGCTTGTTATGGCCGATTATTTAGTAATCGTTGAATCTCCCGCCAAAGCAAAGACCATTGGTAAATATTTAGGCAAAAAATACATTGTAAAGGCTTCAATGGGACATGTCAGAGACTTACCAAAAAGTCAAATGGGAGTAGATGTTGAAGAAAATTTTCAACCAAAGTATATTACAATCCGCGGGAAAGGCCCCGTGTTAAAAGAATTAAAGACAGCTGCTAAAAAAGTGAAACGAATTTATCTCGCAGCTGACCCCGATCGTGAAGGAGAGGCTATCGCTTGGCATCTTGCCCATAGTCTTAATATTGATGAGCAGTCTGATTGTCGCGTAGTGTTTAATGAAATTACAAAGCAGGCAATTAAAGATGCATTTAAAACACCGAGAAAAATTAATATGGATTTGGTAGATGCTCAGCAAGCACGACGCATTTTAGACCGTTTAGTTGGCTATAATATTAGTCCTCTTTTATGGAAAAAAGTTAAAAAAGGATTAAGTGCAGGTCGTGTTCAATCTGTCGCCGTCAAAATGATTATTGAGCGTGAGAAAGAAATACAAGCGTTCGTACCTGAAGAATATTGGACCATTCAAGGCAAGTTCTCATTAGGGGATGAGGCTTTTGACGCTAAATTTTACGGAGTAGACGGCAAGAAGCAAGAACTTAAATCAGAGGAAGAGGTCCAAGCGGTTTTAAAGCAATTAAAAGGTAAGTCGTTTGATGTGGCATCTGTAAAAAAGAAAGAACGTAAAAGAAACCCTGTAACTCCATTTACTACCTCTTCTCTTCAGCAAGAGGCTGCAAGAAAGCTGAATTTTAGAGCAAAGAAAACAATGATGATTGCTCAGCAGTTATATGAGGGGATTGACCTAGGCAAGGAAGGGACAGTTGGTTTAATTACGTACATGCGTACCGACTCTACACGAATCTCAGAGACTGCGCAAAATGAAACAAGGCAATACATTGTAGAACAATTTGGGGAAGAATACACGAGAGTAGGACAGCGTGCGGTGAAGAAAGATAAGAAAGCACAAGACGCTCACGAAGCTATTCGCCCTACTGCTGTATTTAAAGATCCTAAAAGTTTAAAGAGCTATTTATCACGTGACCAGCTTCGTTTGTATCGTCTAATCTGGGAACGTTTAGTTGCAAGTGAAATGGCTCCAGCTATTATGGATACGATGTCTGTGGACCTTGTAAACGAAGGAGTACTATTTAGAGCAACAGGTTCGAAAGTGAAGTTTCCTGGTTTTATGAAAGTGTATATCGAGGGAAATGATGACGGAAAGAAAGAAGAAGACCGTCTGCTGCCTAACCTTGAAGAAGGTCAAAAAGTAAAGAAAGAATCTATTGACCCGAACCAGCACTTTACTCAGCCCCCGCCAAGATATACAGAGGCGAGACTAGTAAAAACGATGGAAGAGTTAGGGATTGGCAGACCGTCAACCTATGCACCTACACTTGATACGATTCAAAAGCGTGGATATGTGGCTCTTGAAGAAAAAAGATTTGTTCCGACAGAATTAGGTGAAATTGTATTAGAGTTAATCGTTGAATTCTTCCCAGAAATTTTAGACGTGGAATTTACAGCTAAAATGGAAGGTGACCTCGACTCTATTGAAGAAGGGAATCATGAATGGGTCCACATTATTGATGGTTTTTACCAAGGCTTTGAAAAGAGACTTAAGGTTGCAGAAGAAGAAATGAAAGAAGTCGAGATAAAAGATGAACCTGCTGGTGAAGATTGTGAAAAATGTGGACATGAAATGGTGTATAAAATGGGACGCTACGGAAAGTTCATGGCATGTTCTAATTTCCCAGAATGTCGAAACACGAAAGCAATTGTAAAAGATATCGGTGTGAAATGTCCGACGTGTAAAGAAGGAAATATCGTAGAGCGGAAAAGTAAGAAACGTCGTACATTTTACGGATGTGACCGCTACCCAGAATGTGAATTCATCTCATGGGACAAACCAATTTCTCGTCCGTGTCCAAAATGTTCCGCGATGCTCGTTGAGAAGAAAACGAAAAAAGGTGTCAATGTTCAATGTTCTTCATGCGATTACAAAGAAGAAGCAAATTAATTTGTTTTTGTTGAATCTTGACGAAAAAAGTATTATGATGTACTAGGATTCATAGAAAGTCATGGTGAGCACGTACTCACCAGCAAAGAATGGTTAGTTGATACAATTGCCACAAGGTGATTGAACAAGGAAAAACCAAGGGTCTGAACCGCTAATGTGCAAGTACTCACCAGGATAATGGATCGCTTCGTTATCTTGTCCTTGCCTTAGTCACCGTTCAGACCTTTTTGAATGATTTTAGAGTGGAGGCGTTAAAAAATGGATCAACAACATGTAAATGTGATCGGTGCTGGCCTTGCTGGAAGTGAAGCGGCTTGGCAGCTAGCGAAGCGTGGAATAAATGTACGATTATACGAAATGAGACCTGTAAAACAAACACCAGCACACCATACAGACAAATTTGCTGAGCTTGTATGCAGTAACTCTTTGCGTGGAAACAGCTTAACAAATGCGGTTGGTGTATTAAAAGAAGAGATGAGGAAGCTTGATTCGGTTATTATTTCATCAGCTGATGACTCATCTGTACCTGCTGGTGGAGCCCTTGCTGTGGACCGTCACGAATTCGCTCAAAATGTTACTGATCGTGTGAAGAATCACCCGAATGTAACCGTGATTAATGAAGAAATCTCTGAAATACCTGAAGGACCGACGATTATTGCTACTGGTCCGTTAACCTCAGAAGGACTTTCAAAGCAGCTTCAAGCACTAACAGGTGAAGAGTACTTATACTTCTATGACGCAGCCGCGCCTATTATCGAAACGGATTCAATCGATCGTGATAAAGTGTATCTTAAATCTCGTTATGATAAAGGAGAAGCAGCATATCTAAACTGTCCAATGACGGAAGAAGAGTTTGATCGCTTTTATGAAGCGTTAATCTCAGCTGAAACGGTTCCTTTAAAAGAATTTGAAAAAGAGATTTTCTTTGAAGGGTGCATGCCGATCGAAGTCATGGCAAAAAGAGGGAAGAAGACGATGTTATTTGGCCCGATGAAACCAGTCGGCCTCGAGCATCCTGAAACAGGGAAGCGCCCATATGCAGTTGTACAATTACGCCAAGACAACCAATCTGGTACATTGTATAATATCGTTGGTTTCCAAACACATTTAAAATGGGGACCGCAAAAGGAAGTCTTAAAATTAATACCAGGCTTAGAGAATGCAGAGATTGTGCGCTATGGAGTTATGCACCGTAATACGTTTATCAATTCGCCGAATTTATTAAAGTCTACTTATCAATATAAAGATCGCGAAGATTTATTCTTTGCTGGTCAGATTACTGGTGTTGAAGGTTATGTGGAATCAGCAGCTGCGGGGTTAATTGCCGGTATTAATGCTGCAAGGCTCGTTAATAATGAGGAGCTGCTTACGTTCCCGGAAGAAACCGTTTTAGGGAGCATGGCAAATTACATCACTACTGCGAACCCAAAAAACTTCCAGCCGATGAATGCGAACTTTGGTTTGCTTCCGCCTCTTAGTGAGCGCATTAAAAATAAAAAAGAACGCTATGAACAACTTGCTGAGCGAGCTTTAGGGTCAATTCAGAATTTTGTGAAAAAAATGTAAATATCATTGCGGGAGCTACTGAATCGTGATAGAATTTAGTAGCTCTGTGAGGTGATTCGGATGGATCAATCAAATGAAGATTCGATGATGAAGGATTCAATGATAAAGGACTCGATTACCAACAATACGAAAACAAACGATTCTATACAAATGTTCGTACGCTACATGCAAGTTGAAAAAAATTATTCCCTACATACTGTTAAAAGCTATCTTAGTGATATAGAGGATTTTTGTCACTTCATGAAAGAGCATAACTGTGCTGCTTTTTCTGATGTGACTTATCTTTTTGTGCGCTCATATCTGACGTTTCTTTATGATAAAGCGTATGCTAGAAATTCAGTGGCAAGAAAGATCTCTTCTATGCGCAGTTTATTTCACTTTCTTATGAGAGAAGAAGAACTTACCCGCAATGTCTTTGCAGAAACTCATCTTCCAAAACAGGCTTCAAAACTTCCAAGCTTTTTGTATGAAGAAGAAATGGATGAGTTATTTAAAGCGTTTGAAGGAAATACACCTCTTGATAAAAGAGACCGAGCAATCCTCGAACTTTTATATGCAACCGGAATGCGCGTAGGTGAATGCAGTCAATTAGATGTAGCGGATATAGATCTTAGGATTGGCACTGCCTTTGTCAAAGGTAAAGGCAATAAAGAGCGCTATGTACCGATTGGTTCGTTTGCATGCGATGCATTACATGAATATATTGAGGATGCTAGAGTAAACTTACTTAAAAAAGGTAATAGTGAGACTAAACGTCTTTTTCTGAATTATCGCGGAGGTCCGTTAACTGACCGAAGTATACGGAGGATGTTAGCTAAAAGAGTGGAAGAGGCATCAATGCAAAAGCATATCCGACCTCATGATTTGAGGCACTCATTTGCAACTCATCTTCTAAATAATGGAGCGGACCTTAGAGTGGTTCAAGAATTACTAGGTCATGAACATCTTTCTACGACTCAAGTGTACACTCATGTAACAAAAGACCGGCTTCGGGAAGTGTATAAAAATCATCATCCTCGTGCGTGAAATAGAGGGATATCAGCTATCTAGGAGGTCTTTATAATGAATGAGAAAATGACTTTCCACGCGACAACGATATTTGCAGTGCAGCATAATGGGCGATGCGCGATGGCTGGAGACGGCCAGGTAACGTTAGGAAATGCTGTTGTAATGAAACATACTGCCAAGAAAGTACGTAGAATCTATCAGGGGAAAGTGTTGGCTGGTTTTGCTGGGTCAGTAGCAGATGCTTTTACACTGTTTGAGAAATTCGAGAGTAGACTTGAAGAATTCAACGGCAACTTGAAAAGAGCTGCTGTAGAGCTTGCTAAAGAATGGCGAAGTGATAAGGTGCTTAGACAGCTTGAAGCGATGCTCATTGTTATGAACCGAGAACACATTCTCTTAATATCAGGAACTGGTGAAGTGATTGAACCAGATGATGGGATTCTTGCTATTGGTTCTGGCGGGAATTATGCATTATCAGCAGGACGTGCGCTAAAAAAACATGCCCCTGATCTGTCGGCTAAAGAGATTGCAACAGCTGCCCTTGAGACAGCTGGAGAAATTTGTGTGTACACGAATTTAAATCTAGTTGTAGAGGAACTTCAATAGAAGAACTTCAATAGAAGAACTTCAATAGAAGAACTTCAACAGAAGAGGCTGGATAAAACGATAACTGGAGAGTGATCGCGTGAAAACTAATCTAACGCCTAAACAAATTGTTGAACGCTTAAATCAATATATCGTTGGTCAAGAAGGAGCAAAAAAATCAGTAGCTATTGCACTAAGAAACCGCTATCGCAGAAGTTTGTTAGAAGATAAGCTTAAAGAGGAAGTTACTCCAAAAAATATCCTGATGATTGGTCCAACGGGTGTCGGTAAAACAGAAATTGCGAGGCGTTTAGCGAAGCTTGTAGGTGCCCCGTTCATAAAAGTTGAGGCGACAAAGTTTACAGAAGTAGGCTATGTTGGACGTGACGTTGAATCGATGGTTAGAGATTTAGTAGAATCAAGCGTTCGGATCTTGAAAGAAGAAAAGATGGAAGGCGTCAAAGAAGAGGCTCTAAGACATGCAAATGAACGTCTTGTTGAACTTTTGGTGCCTTCTAACAAAAAACAATCCACATACAAAAATCCTTTTGAAATGCTTTTTAATCAACCTGGTCAACAGCAGCCGGATGATTCAAACGGTGAAGAAGAGGGTATGAAAGAACAAAGAAGGAGAATGGCCCATCAATTAGCTTTAGGCGAGCTTGAAGACCGTATCGTTACCATTGAAGTAGAAGAACAGACACAACAGTTCATGGATATGTTCCAAGGTGCAGGTATGGAACAAATGGGGATGAATATGCAAGATATGCTTGGCAGTATGATTCCTAAAAAGCGTAAGAAACGTAAAATGCCTGTATCTGAAGCAAGAAATGTTCTAGCGGAAGAAGAAGCTCAAAAGCTGATTGATATGGATGAAGTTACACAGCTCGCTGTTGAGAGGGCTGAGCAGCTGGGGATTATTTTTATTGATGAAATTGATAAAGTTGCCGGTAAATCTTCTGGACAATCGGCTGATGTTTCAAGAGAAGGCGTCCAAAGAGATATTCTGCCTATCGTTGAAGGATCGACAATTGTTACGAAGTACGGTGCGGTGAAAACAGATCACATTTTATTTATTGGTGCAGGTGCATTTCATATTGCCAAACCATCTGATTTAATCCCTGAACTTCAAGGTCGTTTTCCGATTCGTGTTGAGTTGAAAAACTTGACAGTCGATGATTTTGTTCGCATTTTAGTAGAGCCTGATAATGCATTGTTAAAACAATATTCAGCTCTTTTGCAAACGGAAGGTATAAAAGTTACATTTACTGACGATGCTGTTCGTAAGATTGCGACAATTGCAACGGAGGTAAATCAAGACACGGAGAATATAGGGGCAAGACGCTTACACACGATGCTTGAAAAATTATTAGAAGACCTTTCGTTTGAAGCCGCAGATATTACATTAGAAGAGATTGTTATTACACCAGAGTATGTAGAAGAAAAGTTAGCAACCATTGCGAAAAATCGCGACTTAAGCCAATATATTTTATAGTGAATCTAGGAGGAGATTTTTAATGAATTTATTATCAAGAACAAGACAAATTAATGAAATGTTACAAAAATCAGGAGGGCAGCATGTTAACTTTAAAGACATGGCTGAAACACTTCGTGATGCGATCAGTGCCAATGTCTTTGTCGTAAGCCGCCGTGGTAAATTACTAGGCTTTGCTATTAAACAGGAAATTGAAAACGAGCGTATGAAAAAGATGTTAGAAGACCGTCAATTCCCAGAAGAGTATACAGGTGGATTATTTAAAGTAGAAGAAACGTCACCGAACTTAGATATTGAAAGTGAGTACACAGCCTTCCCTGTTGAAAATAAAGACTTATTCCAACACGGTTTAACGACAATCGTACCTATCCTTGGAGGAGGTCAGCGTCTAGGAACTCTGGTACTAGCTCGCTTAAATGATTCATTTAATGATGATGACCTCATCTTAGCAGAGTACGGGGCAACAGTAGTAGGTATGGAAATTCTTCATGAAAAGACACAAGAAATTGAAGAAGAAGCACGTAGTAAAGCGGTTGTACAAATGGCAATCAGCTCATTATCTTACAGTGAACTTGAGGCAGTTGAGCATATCTTTGAAGAGCTTGACGGTAAAGAAGGGCTGCTTGTTGCAAGTAAGATTGCTGACCGTGTAGGTATTACACGCTCTGTAATTGTAAATGCTCTTCGTAAACTAGAAAGTGCAGGCGTGATTGAATCACGTTCACTTGGTATGAAAGGTACGTATATTAAAGTACTAAACGACAAGTTCTTGCTTGAACTTGAAAAAATTAAAACAAAATAAATCATTTCTTCATAAAAGGGTCACATTGTGGCCCTTTTTTATTTGCGAAAATAGTCCTGTAAGATAAAACGATCATGAATATGTAATTATTTTGTAAATAAATTAGGCAAAAAAAAGTATTAATATATTTATAATTAATCCTAAAAGTAGATACTTAAGCCTAAAGTAGGTGTAAATTGGTGGTGCTTTTTTATCGAATCGACTTTTATTAAAAACTTTATTAGACATTTCGGGTCATTTTGATTACAATTTTCGTAGTGGTTATGATGTGAAAATGTGTATTATTTTGTTTATAAATGCCGGAATTTGGCGGAAATATGAATGGATTGTCGAAAGGTGTGGCACGTATGGAGTTATTTTCTAACTCGACTTTTAGAGTATTAGAAAGAGGGTTAGATGGTTCGCAGCTAAGGCAGCGAGCGATCTCTGACAATATCGCAAATGCAGGAACGCCCAATTATCAAGCTAAAAAGGTAAGCTTTAAACATACATTAAATGAAGCGATGGGCACAAACCTAGAAGCAAATAAAACAAATGCGAAACATATAGACTTTAGTACTACAAATACAGGGACTAAGGTATATACGAATCCTCATACAACTTACAATCACAATGGAAATAACGTTGATATAGATCATGAAATGTCTGAATTAGCTAAAAATCAAATCTATTACAATGCATTAATTGATCGGATGAACGGAAGATTTCAAAGTTTGCAGACTGTGATCAGAGGGGGAAATTAACAGATGACACTCTTTAGTGGATTTAATGCAAGTGCCTCAGCACTTACCACACAGCGACTTAGGATGGATGTAATTTCTTCTAATATGGCGAATGCAGAGACGACGCGTGCGCGAATGGTAGATGGTGAGTGGACACCATATCGAAGAAAGATGGTTGTCGTTGAACCGAATCAAAAGCAGCCTTTTTCTGCTTTCTTAGGAAATGCGATGAAACAGAATTCAGAAGCCGGAACTGGAGTAAAAGCTTCGGCAATTGTTGAGGACCAAAACCCTTTCAAACTTCTCTATGATCCAACTCATCCTGATGCTAATGAAGATGGATACGTTGAAATGCCTAATGTAGACCCGCTGAGAGAAATGGTTGATTTAATGACAGCTACTAGGTCTTATGAAGCAAATGTGACGTCACTAAATGCGACAAAGAACATGTTAATGAAAGCCTTAGAGATAGGAAGGTAGGGGGATAACTAGATGGAGTTAAATCGTATTTCATCACCATTTATGTTACATAATCAGCTAGGAGTACAGAACCAGCCGTTGAAAACTCCAGCCGAGGCAGGGGAGACGTTTAAAGCGGCATTAACAGAAGCGGTTCAAGAAGTGAACGAACTTCAAAATGTTTCTGCTATGAAAACAGAACAATTGGCTCGTGGGGAGATTGATAATCTTCATGATGTTATGATTACCGGCCAAAAGGCAAGTGTAGCGCTGCAGGCTACAGTAGAAATCAGAAATAAAGTGATTGAATCTTATCAAGAAATAATGCGAATGCAAGTTTAAGCAAGTTTACAAATTTGCATAGTCATTTGCTTTGTAGGTTGTGGGAGGGCGCATGAACGAGAAATTTGTACTATATAAACAGAAAGTGACAGAATTCTGGAGCGGGCGTACAAAAAAGCAAAAAAGCATCTATGCAGGTGCTTTCATTGCCGTCGCTCTTTTATTGATACTATTGTTATTGCTTGGAAACAGATCGAATAACGTCCCTCTTTATAGCAATTTAACTCTACAAGAAACAGGGCAGATTAAAGAAACGTTAGACGCAAGAGGGATACCAGCTGAAATATCAGATAACGGTACAACGATCCTAGTACCAGAAGCGATGGTCGATAGTTTAAAAGTAGATCTTGCAGCTGAGGGGATACCTAGAAGCGGCAGCATTGACTACAGCTTTTTTCAAGATCAAATGGGTTTTGGTATGACAGATAATGAATTTTCCGTGATGGAGCGAGGTCTCATGCAAACGGAACTTCAAGACTTAATCCGTAATATTAACGGCGTCAATCATGCCAATGTCATGATTACCCTGCCTGAGGAGAGTGTTTGGCTTAACACGACTCAAGAGGCAGCTACAGCTTCCATCGTAGTGGATTTAGCCCCTGGCTACCAATTGGATCAAAATCAGGTTAAAGCACTTTATCATCTAGTATCTAAAAGTGTTCCAAACCTCCCTATAGAGAATATCGTCATAATGAACCAAATGTTTGAGGATTATTTTTATGATAATGATGGAAATCAGTCAACGACATTATCTGCTTTTGAACAACAACGTACGATTCAACGTGAAATTGAGAGAGACTTAACCCTAAACTTACAGCGGATGCTAGGAACCGTCGTAGGTCAGGATAAGGTGCTGGTGTCAGTTACAACTGATATTGATTTCACTCAGGAGAATCGTCAAGAATCTTTAGTAGAACCAGTTGATCCTGAAAATATTGAAGGCATTGCTGTGAGCATTGAACGAGTTACTGAGACGTATACAGGAGAGGGAACGCCAGCCGGCGGGGTTGAAGGAACTGGTGAGGGTATTCCAAACTTCCCTGGTGCTGTAGGACAAGGGGAATCGGAATATGAGCGTACGGAAGATCGAATTAATAATGAAGTCAACCGTATTAACCGTGACATAGTAGAAAGCCCTTATAAAATTCGTGATCTTGGTATTCAAGTCATGGTAGAGCCGCCAGAAGGAATGGATGTTCTTCCTCAGGAACGATTAGATGATATACAGCAAATTTTAGGGACGATCGTACGCACAAGTATCTCAGGTGTTTATGCGGATGAGTTAACAGAAGCTGGTATTAATGAAAAAATTTATGTTTCCTCGCAGCCATTTGAAGGGAAGCCGGATACAACCCAAGCTCCATTAACGGTTATACCTGTTTGGATGTATGTGGTTGCAGGGGTCTTAGTTGTTATTATCATTTTGCTTATCGTCTTATTAATGAGAAAAAGAAAGCAAGAAGAGGAAGAAGAACTCGTTATTCAGCAGCAAGCAGCAGTTGTACCTGATCTTCCAGATGAAGACACCGGTGAATCTGCAACAAAACGCAAGCAATTAGAACGTATGGCGAAAGAAAAGCCTGAAGAATTTTCAAAACTTCTTCGTACATGGTTATCTGAAGATTAGGAGGGAGAGCTTTGGCACAGTCAGCAAAAAAAGGATTAACAGGGAAGTGAAAAGCAGCAATTCTCCTAATCTCACTTGGTCCAGATGTATCTGCGCAAGTGTATAAGCATTTATCGGAGGAAGAAATTGAACAGCTTACCCTTGAGATTGCGAATGTTAGAAAAGTAGATAGTGAAATGAAAGAAGATATACTTGAGCAGTTTCATTCTCTTGTTTTGGCTCAAGACTATATTGCTCAAGGCGGTATTGGATATGCCAAAAGCATTCTTGAGAAAGCACTAGGGGAAGCGAATGCGATGGATATTATTAATCGGCTGACGTCTACTCTTCAAGTGAGACCTTTTGATTTTGCAAGAAAATCAGATCCTTCACAAATCTTAAACTTTATTCAAAATGAACACCCGCAAACCATTGCATTAATTTTAAGTTATTTAGATTCAACTCAAGCGGGAACGATTCTTTCTGAACTGCCACAGGAAGTTCAAGCAGATGTTGCAAAAAGGATCGCATTAATGGACAGCACTTCCCCAGAAATTATAAATGAAGTGGAATCCATCTTAGAACAAAAGCTGTCTTCTACAATGACACAAGATTACACAGAAGCAGGCGGGATTGAAGCGGTCGTTGACGTGCTTAACAGTGTTGACCGTTCAACTGAACGCACAATCCTTGATGCGCTTGAAATACAAGACCCAGAACTTGCTGAAGAGATTAAAAAGAGAATGTTTGTCTTTGAAGATATTGTCACACTTGATAACCGCTCCATCCAGCGCGTAATTCGTGATGTTGAGAATGAAGATTTACAATTATCGCTTAAAGTGGCTAGTGATGAAGTGAAAGAAGTGGTATTCAGCAACATGTCTCAACGTATGGCTGAGGCCTTTAAAGATGAAATGGAGTTTATGGGGCCGGTTCGATTGAGAGATGTTGAAGAAGCTCAAACAAGAATTGTCGCTGTCATCCGCCGCTTAGAAGAGGCAGGAGAAATCGTTATTGCCCGTGGCGGAGGGGATGATGTGATTGTCTAAAGTTATTAAGTCAGTCCATTCTAAGTCCAGCTTTAAGCAGGCTAAGCAAATTGTAATCCGAAAGCTAGCTGAAGATGAAAGTTTTCAACCTCTCATTCATGCAGAAGAAGACACGCATGTAGAGAGCTTTAGAACTGCTAGTACTATTAATAGTATGGATGCAGACGAGATTGTAAAACAAAAATTAGATGAAGCTGACCAAAAGGTTAAGCAAATGATAGAAGACGCAGAGCTTCATATTAAAGAAATGTATGAGCAAATTGAGTTTGACAAAAGTGAAGCTATAAAAGAGCAAGAATATATGTATGAGCAGATGAAGGAGGAAGGCTACCAGGCAGGTCTCCTCAAAGGGCGAGAAGATGGATTTAATGAATACAAAGAAAGTATTGAAGAAGCAAACAGCATTATTATGAGCGCAAAAGATGAATTTCATAAAGTTGTAGAACAGGCAGAGTCAGTGATTGTCGATTTAGCTGTAGAGCTTTCCAGAAGAGTGATCGGCCGTGGACTAGATGAGCTTCCAGAAGTGTGGGATCAACTTGTAAAGCAGGTCATCAAAGAGGTTCAAGAACATGAAGATGTGAAAATTTATGTCCACCCTGATTGGTTTGAACGAACAAGGCAGCAAAAAGAAGAGTTACATCTATTTCTTACACATAGCGAGGAGCTCTATATTTATGCAGACCCCGCTCTAGCTGAGAACGGCTGTGTGATTGAAACGAAATACGGCCGAATGGATGCAACAATTGACCATCAGCTTACTCAGTTAAAAAAACAGCTTCATGATCGACTCGAGGAGGCTTAAGTGATGAAAGCTCAATCATTAATCTCTTCAGTTCCCTCACTTCAACCCTATAAATGGTATGGAAAAGTATCTAGAGTAGTAGGATTGATGATTGAATCAATCGGTCCTGTCGCATCCGTAGGAGAGCTGTGCTACATACTAGTCGGCAAACAGAACCAAACGAGAGTCAGAGCAGAAGTAGTTGGCTTTAGGGACGAATATGTTCTGTTAATGCCCTTAAACGGAATTCAAGAAATTGCACCCGGCAGTTTAGTAGAAGCAACAGGAAGTCCCCTTGAGATTAAGGTAGGAAGCGGCTTAATTGGCAAGGTGGTTGATGGGTGCGGAGAACTGCTTGATCAGCAAAAGCTGCCTAAAGGATTAACATCTTTTCCAACAGATAATGAGCCTCCAAATCCATTAAAGAGACCACGTATTGAGCATGCAATGAGTCTGGGAGTTAGAGCAATAGACAGCTTGTTTACAGTAGGAAAAGGTCAGCGAATCGGTATTTTTGCCGGCAGCGGGGTTGGTAAAAGTACATTGCTTGCAATGCTTGCCAAAAACTCATCAGCGGATTTAAATGTGATTGCTTTGATTGGTGAACGTGGTCGGGAAGTGAAAGATTTTATTGAGCGGGATCTAGGCGCGGAAGGGCTTAGCCGCACAATCTTAGTTGTAGCTACCTCAGATCAGCCAGCTTTAATGAGAATTAAAGGAGCCATGACGGCTACAGCAATTGCCGAGTATTTTAGAAATCAAGGTCTTGATGTCAATTTGATGATGGATTCGGTCACCCGTTTTGCGATGGCGCAGCGTGAAGTCGGGTTAGCGACCGGAGAACCACCAACGACGAAAGGATATACTCCTTCTGTTTTTGCTATGCTCCCTAAGCTGTTAGAACGGTCTGGGACAGATGCAAAAGGAAGTATTACCGCGTTTTATACTGTATTAGTAGACGGTGATGATATGAATGAGCCGATAGCTGATGCGGTGCGAGGTATTCTTGACGGTCACTTAGTCTTAGATCGGAAGTTAGCCAATAAAGGACAGTTTCCTGCGATAAATGTGTTAAAAAGTGTCAGCCGGGTGATGTCAGATCTTGTTAATCCAATTCATAAACAGGCTGCAGAACGTGTGCGTAAATTAATCGCTACATATGAAGAAGCCGAAGATTTAATTAATATAGGCGCTTATAAGCGAGGCTCTTCAAAAGAGATTGATGAAGCGATCCAAGCTTATCCAGCGATTATTGAATTTTTAACTCAAGCTACTGATGAGCGGATGTCATTTGAAGAGTCTGCCAGCCTTCTAATGAAACAATTTGGGTGAGGTGTAGAGGATGTCGTTTGATTTTGCACTACAGAAAGTAATGAACGTGAAAGAACAAGAACAAAAAAACAGCCAGAATCAATACACAGAAGCGATGAATCAATTTGAACAAGTAGCAACAGAGCTGTATGACCTGCTTAAAAAGAAAGAGGATCTTGAACAAGCAGGAAGAGAAAAGGTTACGAAGGGAATTTCTATATATGAACTCCAAAGTAGTCAATCTCAGTTATTACGTCTGCAGCAAGCAATCAATGAGACTCAACACACTACCCAATTAGCTCGTGAGCGGATGAATCGTAAACAGCAGGATATGGTTAGACATTCTATTGAATTTAAAAAATATGAAAAAATGAAACAAGTAAAACAGGAACAATTTAAAGAAGAACAACGTCGTCTTGAAAATGCTCAAATGGATGACATTGCGATTCAACTATTTCAAAAGCGTTGGAATTAGGTGGATAGGATGAGTATAAAGGAAAAAACGCATAGCAAACTTCAAATGTTTGTTCTCGTTATTCTTATTCCGGTTATTTTTGGGGTGATCTTCTTTAGCGTCATTCTTAATATGATCGGCTTTGATGTGTTGGGAACAGCTAAGCAAGCCGCGTCATCAATCCCTTATGTGTCAAGCCTAATGGAGGATGATGAGGAGGACATTATTGAATCAGAGACAGAAGATCAGGACATAGATATTACAGCGGATCAAAATGAAATTGCCTTATTGCAGCAGCAGATTGCTGAAAGGGATGCAAAAATTACAGAG
Organism: Alkalihalophilus pseudofirmus OF4; assembly: GCF_000005825.2. Lineage (GTDB taxonomy): Bacteria > Bacillota > Bacilli > Bacillales > Bacillaceae_D > Alkalihalophilus > Alkalihalophilus pseudofirmus. Next base: position 2,315,599 of record NC_013791.2, on the reverse strand, counting down.
CTTGAAAATGAAGTCATAGAAATGGAACAAAGGCTGCTAGTTGAACAGGAATTAAATAATAACGCAACACAAGAACTGAGTGAAATCGCTAAAACGTACGAAGCGATGTCTGCTAAAAATGCAGCAGCGATTATTTCTGAGCTTCAAACAGAAGAAGCGCTCCTTCACCTCTCCCAATTAAAAACGGATTCAAGAGCAGCGATTCTTGCAAAGATGGACTCAGCTGCTGCAGCTGATTTAATGAGCCGTTTAACAAGTCAATGATTGGAATTAGATTGTGAAAGGAGGTGAAAGAATGAATGCGAACGCGATGATGAACTTTTTTGCACCAGTAACGACAAGTAATACAGTTACTGTTCCTAAACAAGGGAATGGAAATTTAACATCAGGTGACCCTTTTTCGAATATTTTGAGCCAACAGTTATCGGCAGAGCTTATTAGCGAGGACTTGCTAATACCTCAAGAGGAACAAGGTGAAATATCTCTGAGCGAATGGTTACAGTCGTTAGCTGGAGTTAGAATTGAGGAAGAATTAGAAGACTTGTTAGAGAATGGATCAGTGGAGAAACTGATTTCTATCCTTCCTGTTGAATGGAAAGATGAGATTATGGCTTGGATTAATAATCTGAGTGACGGGGGAGGACTGACGATTTCTTCAGATGCGGTAGAGCGAATGGTGAAGGAATGGCCGGAAGAACAACTGGCAGTTATCGGAGTGCTTTTAAGTCAGTTTATAGAAACACAAGGGACCGCTAAAGTTCCAGACATAATCCCATTTGACAAGGTGCTTCCACAGGTAATGGCTGATACTCCAAAAGAACCGAATATCTCGAGGATTGAACGGTTTTTAGAAGGTATGGAACGAGCGCTCTCACAGCAGAAAGCTCAAGCTCCTGCAGATGAAGTGATTAAAGCTGCGATTAATAGGTTGTTTACTGAGAAACCGGATGTAACTCAAACATTTGCTCGAACAACTGCTGATCAACAGCCCCCTTCAACTATATTACCGCTGCATAACGGCGTGATGTTTAATCCTTTGATGAGCAGAACCGAACAAGCGGTTATTCATCTAGGGGATCAGCACCCTAAAGAGGTGCAGCAGCAGCAGCTATTAAGACAGTTTGAACAAATGATACAAAGAGGTCATTTCCGCACTAATGAAGCAGGTATGAACACGTTCTCTATCAGACTGTTTCCAGCTCATTTAGGAAGGTTAGATGTTCAACTAACTCAAGTAGAAGGTATGTTAGTAGCAAGACTGCTAACTAGTTCAAGCGCTGCAAAGGAACTAGTGGAATCACAGCTTCACCATTTGAGGCAAGCTTTTAACAGCCAGCAGATTAACGTAGAACGTGTGGAAGTATTCTCTCAAAACCAATCATCCATTAAGGATGACCAATCATCTAATAAAGAAAGACCTCATGATGACAGAGAACAGCAAAAAGAGACTCAACAAGCAGAAGAGGATGATACCTTCCGCGCCTTTTTAGATGAAATAACATTTAACGAAGAAGTGTAGGTGAATAGGATGCCGACCATTAATGAAAGTTACTTTTTGCAAAATCAACCGAAGCCGACCTCCAATACGGGTCAAAATATGTTAGGGAAAGATGATTTTCTGAAATTATTAATTACCCAGCTTCAAAACCAAGATCCTTCAAACCCGATGGACGACCGAGAGTTTATTGCGCAAATGGCACAGTTTTCTTCACTAGAACAAATGACCAATATGAACAACACCATTCAAAAATTTGTGGATGTTCAAACAAGTCAAAGCCTTGTTCAATTTAGTGAGCTGATTGGCAAAGAAGTGAAGTGGGTGCAAGAAGTCGATGTGGATGAGTACCGGACGGAACTTCAATACAACGACAATAAAGTTCAATCTGTAAAAGTAGATTTTGATGGAACAATCCGAATTTTACTAGATAATAATCGCTGGATTCATCACGAACAGCTTACTCAGGTTAGTGCAGTAAAAGGAAGTCAACCGGCCAATCCGCCAAGTGGAGATTCGAGTGATGAGAACACAGCAGAATAAAAGGGGGTATGACCATGAATAATGGGTTTCCTATCCAATCGGTACATGCTCTGCCGAAACCTTATTCAAAAAAAGAGATACCCAAAAATGCGGCCGCTAAAACATCATTTAAAGATGTATTACAGCAGCAGATTGTCAAGCCGGCTGCACTTAAAATAAGCAAACACGCTAACGATCGGATGGATAAACGCGGGATAGAAATCAATTCAGCGCAATGGGAGACAATTAACCGAAAAGTAGCTGAAGCGAAACAAAAAGGGGTAACCGATTCTCTAGTAATAACGGATGATGCAACCTTAGTTGTCAGTGCGAAAAATAACACTGTCATAACCGTCATGGACCGCCAAGAAGCAAAATCACAAATTTTCACCAATATAAACGGAACGATTGTAATTGATTAAAAAGGCTGGACCCTTATGGGAGGCTGTCGCTGCTGACCGACTGATGCAGCATACACTAAAAGGAGTGACTGACATGTTACGTTCAATGTACTCAGGTATTTCAGGAATGAGAAACTTCCAAACAAAATTAGATGTAATTGGAAATAATATTTCAAATGTGAATACTGCAGGTTTTAAGAAGGGGCGCACAACATTTTCTGATATGGTAAGTCAACAAATAGCGGGCGCAAGTGGACCTGTTGTAAATGGTAGAGGTGGAACAAACCCACGCCAAGTAGGATTAGGCTCTCAATTAGCTACCATTGATACGATTCATACACAAGGAAGTTTACAGAATACGAACCGATCGCTTGATTTAGGTATATCTGGTAATGGTTATTTTAGATTGAGCGACTCAGAAACTGGTGGTACAACGTATTATTCGAGAGCTGGTAATTTTTATCTGGATGAAGATGGTTATATTGTAAATGCCAATGGTCTCTATCTCTTAGATGATAGCGACCCGGGCTCGCGGATTCAAATTGCTCCTGATTCTCAAAGTTTTAGTATAGGTCAAGCTGGTGTTGTAAATGTGATTGATAGCGCTGGTCAGTTGACATCCCCAGGAACTATATCTCTTGCATATTTTAGTAACCCTGAAGGTTTGCAGAAAGAAGGGGATAATTTGTATCAGGTCACTGATAACTCAGGGGCAGCTCAAAGGACTACACCGACTAATGATGGTACCGGCGCACTAGTAGCCGGCACTCTTGAAATGTCTAACGTTGATTTATCTGAAGAATTCACAGAGATGATTGTTGCACAGCGCGGTTTCCAAGCGAATACTCGTATTATTACAACGTCTGATGAGATTCTACAGGAATTAGTAAATCTAAAACGTTAATTTTATAGCGGGATCACTTAGATGATCCACTAGGTAAAGGAGGTTTGAGGCTGGGGGTTAATTATTGTGTTTGACTAAGAATGCGAACGAAGCACTAATCTAGCGGTTGAAATATACGAAGACTCCTGTGGGGGCTAGAGCAGGGGTGAGATCCCGAGGTGCAATAGCACGAGGAAGCTCACCAGCTCCCCATGGAAAGCGAAGTATATTTCAAGAGCGGTATATATAAACCGCATCTATAATGTTCGTATTCCTATGAGTTAAAATACTTTTACCCCAGCCCATCCATAAAATGATTGAATTAATTCGATTAAATGGGCAGCCGTTCATCCTGAATGTCTTGTTAATAGAACAAATAGAAGCATTTCCAGATACAACAATTACGCTTGTCAGCGGGAAAAAAATTGTAGTTAAAAATGATATCAAAGAAGTCTACTCATTAATTAATCAAAGGTACAAAGAAATTGGTCTTATATCGATTTATAAAGGTTTGGAGGGCTCATGATTGTTTAAAAATAAGCTCATTAATATCATGCTTATCATTTTAATTGCCTTAACTTTAATTGGTGTGATTACGCTGGTCTTGTTTAATCATTTTACAAATCAGCCTGAAGCCAATGCTGAGCCTACGATTGATGAAATTATTGCCCAGTCCTATGTAACTGAAGAAATTACGACAAACTTATTATCAAATGATTTTGTACGTACTCAGTTCCATATTCACGTAGATAGCAAAAAAGCGTTGCAAGAAATTCAGAAGCGTGATTTTCAAGTGGAAAACATTATTCTTAGAACGTTATCTGGTAAAAAATCTCCGGATCTTGCCGGCTCTGCTGGGATCGAAGAGCTAGAAGCAGAAATAAAGGAACAAATTAATCAATTATTACAAGAGGGCTCGGTTGTTCAAGTGTATACCACAAGCTGGGTCATTCAATAATCAACTCCCGCCAATCTATTATAAAGGTCGATAGATTTGCGGGATGAAAGATTTATAAAGAAACGTTAGATAGCTGTTTTAAGGAATGGAGAGGTGAGGCTCTTGGCTGACATTTTATCGCAAGGTGAGATTGATGCTCTGTTATCGGCACTTTCTACTGGAGAAATGGATGCTGATGAACTCAAAAAAGAAGAGACGGAAAAGAAAGTTAAAGTGTACGATTTCAAACGAGCCCTGCGCTTTTCTAAAGATCAAGTTCGTAGTTTAACTCGTATTCATGAAAATTTTGCAAGGTTATTAACCACTTATTTTTCGGCTCAACTTAGGACGTTTGTTCAAATATCCGTGGCATCCGTTGATCAGCTGCCATATGAAGAATTTATCCGTTCGATCCCAAAAATGACCATCTTAAATGTATTTGAACCGTATCCGTTAGAAGGACGTTTATTGATGGAAGTGAACCCTAATGTAGCATATGCAATGCTGGACCGGTTATTAGGCGGGAAGGGCATCAGTATTAACAAAATAGAAAATTTAACTGAAATAGAAACGAGAATCATGTCACAACTGTTTCAACGTACATTAGACAGCTTCGAGGAAGCATGGAGCAGCGTGGTTGAAATGGATCCTGTGATGGAAGAAATCGAGGTTAATCCTCAATTTCTCCAAATGGTTTCACCAAATGAAACGGTTGTTGTCATTTCTCTATCTACAACGATTGCAGAAACATCAGGCATGATTAATATTTGTTTGCCACATGTTGTTCTTGAGGAAGTGCTCCCTAAGCTTTCTGTTCACTACTGGATGCAAGAGAAGAAGAAACAACATCAGCCAGGTGAAAAGGAAGCGATTGAAGCAAAAATTAAAAAGGCACCATTACTTATTCAATCAGAGCTTGGACGCTCGGAAATAACGATAAATGAATTTCTGCAATTAGGTGAAGGAGACGTCATTGAGTTAGATCAATTAATCAATGAGCCTCTTCTTGTAACCGTTGAAGGCGAGAAGAAATTCTATGCTCAGCCAGGAAAAATGAAAAATAAAATGGCCGTTCAAGTGACGGATGTAATTGAGGAGGCAGAAGATGATGAATGACGATATGCTGTCCCAAGATGAAATAAACGAACTGCTAAAAGGTATCGGTAATGATGATGATACAAAAGAAGAAACGAAAGAAGAAACGAAAGAAGAAATTGAAACATCCCCATCATCATCCACTTCGTTAAATGTAAATGATTATTTATCGGATATTGAACAAGATGCCTTAGGAGAGATCGGAAATATTTCTTTTGGCAGTGCTGCTACAGCGTTATCAACACTATTAAACCAAAAAGTAGAAATTACGACACCTACCCTTTCTTTAGTAGAAAGCAAAGAACTGCCGGCCGAGTTTCCACAGCCTCATGTAGCGGTTCATGTTGAGTATACTGAAGGCTTTGAAGGAATGAACCTGCTTGTCATAAAAACAGGCGATGCGGCCATCATTGCTGATTTAATGCTTGGAGGAGACGGCACAAATCCTGCTAGTGATCTTTCAGACATGCATGTGAGTGCAGTGCAAGAAGCAATGAACCAAATGATGGGCTCCGCTTCGACTTCAATGTCGACTGTATTTAATAAACGCGTAGATATTTCTCCGCCTGGCATTGATTTAATGGATTTAAAACATAATGTAGGCACATCGAATGTGCCAGAAGATCAAATTTTAGTAAAAATCTCATTCCGTTTAAAGATCGGAGAGTTAATTGATTCAAATATTATGCAGCTCGTTACGGTTACATTTGCTAAACGTTTAGTAGATGATTTAATGAATCCAGCTCCAATAGATGGAGATTTCCTAGGTGAAGAGGTTATTCCAGAAATGCCTGCTAATGAGCCACCTGCCGAAAAGTCTGAGGTTCATTCACGCCGAAGCGAAATGCCGCAAAATGATCGATCTCATCATGTGGATCAATCTTTCGAACAACCAATCCATGAAAGAACGAGAGAACAACAGCATATTGGCTCTGGCATGCACGGAGGCAGGGAAGTAGATGTGCAGCCCGCAGCTTTCTCTCATTTTGAACCACAGCCTCTGTCAAACCATGAATCTAAAAACTTGAGTATGCTGTTAGATATTCCTCTTCAAGTAACCGTTGAATTAGGTCGGACAAAGCGCTCAATTAAAGAGATTTTAGAGCTAGGTCAAGGATCCATTATTGAGTTAGATAAACTTGCTGGCGAACCGGTTGATATTTTAGTGAATCAAAAGCTTATCGCTAAAGGCGAAGTCGTTGTCATTGAAGAGAGTTTTGGTGTTCGGGTGACAGACATTGTCAGTCAGGAAGATCGTATTCGTAATTTAAAATAATTGTTGGAAATGAGGAGACCGAAATGGCACACAAAGTATTAATCGTTGATGATGCAGCGTTTATGCGCATGATGATTAAAGATATTCTTACCAAAAATGGATTTGATGTAGTGGGGGAAGCGAATGACGGTGCTCAAGCTGTCGAGAAGTATGAAGAGCTATCACCTGATCTTGTCACAATGGACATCACGATGCCTGAAATGGATGGGATTACATCATTAAAGGAAATCAAAAAAATTGATCCAAATGCAAAAGTAATCATGTGTTCTGCGATGGGTCAACAAGCAATGGTCATTGATGCGATCCAAGCGGGGGCCAAAGATTTTATTGTTAAACCTTTCCAAGCGGACCGCGTGCTAGAGGCAATAAAGAAAACACTTGGATAATTGGATTAGGAAAGTAAATGAGGTGTCACCTGGTATGTGCAAGAAGGTGTTAGCTTCTCTCCTAGCAGCTTCTTTAGTTGCATTTACGGCAGGAGAGGCAGAGGCAGAAAGTCAAACTGAAAATCGGTCGGTTCAAGAAGCCATTGAGGAAGCTCGTCAAGGAATGAATCAAGAAGAGCCTTCAACTGAATTTCCGGCCGAAGAGAATATCGAGCAAAATGACCAGCAAGATAGTGAATCCGGGCAAGAAAACGAAGCAAGTGAGATGAATAACGAGCAAGACGAAATGATTGGTTTGACAGATCAAAATCCATTTTTAATGTTCATACAAATGATTGCAGCTCTCGTCTTTGTTGTCTTCTTGATTTATATACTTCTGCGGTTTGTTAATAAACGAACCCAGTCATTTAGATCGACAAAAGTGCTGCACAATATTGGCGGTGTTCCTCTTGGCGGCAACCGCTCCGTTCAATTAGTAAAAGTAGGAGATCGTCTTCTTGTCGTAGGTGTAGGGGAATCCATTCAGTTATTGAAAGAACTTGATGACCCAAAAGAGGTTGAAACATTTGTTCAGATGCAAGAACAGCAATACGAGCAATTTGAGCAGCCTCTTACAAAAGCATTAAGCAAGGTCAATCGTTTGTGGAATAGAGAGTCGCACTCGCCACCAGCTGCAAATGATAATCAAGAAGCTTTTAAGGCCTTATTAGGTAAACAGTTAAAAGATGTTTCGAAGTCTCAAAAAGAGATTCATGATGTAGTTAGGGAGAGAGATAAATGATGGTTGACCAACTTATAATGCCTGCTATTACTCAAATCCCGGGACTAGATCTTGATTTCTTATCAGAGGATCCAGCGAACGTTGCTACGACCATTCAGCTGCTTATCGTGCTGACTGTCTTATCGCTTGCACCAGGCATTTTGATTCTAATGACCAGCTTTACAAGAATTGTGATTGTCCTTTCATTTGTCAGACAAGGCTTGGCTACTCAATCCATGCCGCCAAACCAAGTTCTGATTGGACTAGCTCTATTTTTAACGTTCTTCATTATGGCTCCAATATTTGCTGAGGTGAACGAACAAGCACTTACACCGTTTCTTGAAGGGGAACTTACTCAAGAGGAAGCCTTAGAGCAAGCAGCTGTGCCGATGAAAGAATTTATGGCTCAGCATACGAGGGAAAAAGACCTTGCCTTGTTTATGGGGTATGCTGGGATGGATCGTCCTGAGTCATTAGATGATATTCCGTTGACAGCCTTAATTCCTGCTTTCGCGATAAGTGAATTAAAAACGGCTTTTCAAATTGGATTTTTAATATTCGTTCCTTTTCTCGTAATCGATATGATTGTAGCGAGTGTATTAATGTCTATGGGGATGATGATGCTTCCTCCTGTTATGATTGCTCTACCGTTTAAAATTTTACTGTTTGTACTTGTAGATGGTTGGTATTTAATTGTTCAATCACTACTGCTTAGCTTCAGTTAGGATGTGTTCTTAATGAGTTCTGAATTTGTCATAAGCATGGCGGAAAATGGTGTCTGGACAGTACTGATTGTAGCTGGTCCGCTTTTAATCGTTGCATTGGGGTTAGGGCTTTTAGTTAGTATCTTTCAAGCAACCACCCAAATACAGGAACAGACATTAGCTTTCATACCGAAAATTGTCGGGGTCCTTGCATCACTTGTTATTTTCGGGCCGTGGATGCTTTCACAGGTAACAAACTTTGCTTACCAAATATTTAGCAATCTCCACCGGTTTATCGGATAATGGTTGAATTTATTAACCTTCTTCCGGCTTTTTTGTTAGTGTTTGTTCGAGTTCTTGCCTTCTTTTCGGTGCTGCCTATTTACGGCCACAGGTCCATTCCTACGACTCATAAAATAGGCCTAGCTCTTATGCTCAGCTGGATTATGATCTTTACATTAGATACACCAGAGGTTTTAATTGACGCTGTATTTTTCTTGCTTGTGATTAAAGAAATTTTAGTCGGGCTTAGTGTTGGGCTGATTGCGATGATTTTATTGTATGCCGTACAAGTAGCAGGCGGATTTATTGATTTTAATATGGGATTTATGATTGCTAACGTGGTCGACCCTCAAACAGGAGCACAGTCTCCCCTGATAGGTGGGTATCTATATACGTTTGCTCTATTATTCTTGCTTGCGGTAAATGGACATCATTTACTGTTAGATGGAATTTTTTACAGCTATCAGTTCGTGCCAATGGATCAAGTTTTTCTGCCGTTTGGACAAGAAAACATCGTCCATTATATCGCAACAACCTTCAATGCGATGTTTATCATTGCATTTCAGATGGCTTTTCCGATTGTCGGCTCTTTGTTTCTAGTTGATGTTGCACTTGGGATGGTGTCACGAGCTGTACCGCAAATGAACGTGTTCGTGGTGGGGATGCCGCTGAAAATTTTAGTCGGTTTGCCGCTTCTAATCGTTTATATGTCTGTATTTATTATGGTCGTACAAAAATTATTTGATCAAATGGTGCTCGCAATGCGAACGCTGCTGCAATTATTAGGAGGAGCATAATGGCTTTTCTACGGATGAATCTGCAATTTTTTGCAGATGAAAAAACAGAAAAAGCAACACCTAAAAAAAGGCAGGATTCAAGAAAAAAAGGACAGGTTGCTAAAAGTACAGATGTTAATACAGCTATTATTCTTCTTTTAGTCTTTTTATTTTTATGGTTTTTTGGAGGAGCCATCATAGGATCTACGTTGATGGATTTAATGAAGCATGTGTTTCAAACGTATCTATTAATGGATGTCACTCCAAGAAGTTTTGAAGCCATGTTTAAAGAAATTGTGATGGAAGCGGCCGTTGTGTTACTTCCAATTATGCTTGTGGCAATGGTTGCAGGAGTTGCGGCGAGCTACATTCAAGTCGGTCCATTATTTACCACTGATCCGCTTAAAATGAAGCTCAGTAAAATTGATCCCATCAAAGGATTTAAAAGAATCTTTTCTGTACGAGCTATTGTTGAATTGCTGAAATCCTTATTAAAAATAGCTTTTGCTGGTGTGGTCGTATTCGTTATTCTGTGGTTTAACTTAGAAGATGTCCTTCTGTTAAGTCAAAAAGCGGTTGCTGATGGATTTTATGTCATTGCTCAGCTGACCGCATTAATGGGTGTAGCTGTTGCTGTCTTGCTTTTGTTTTTATCGATCCCAGATTATCTCTATCAGAAATATGACCATGAAAAGCAAATTAAAATGTCCAAAAAGGATATTAAAGATGAGCACAAAAACATGGAAGGGGACCCGAGGATCAAATCAAAGCGTAAGCAAAAGCAAATGGAAATGGCGATGCAGAGAATGATGCAGGAAGTCCCTAATGCAGATGTCGTTATCACAAACCCGACTCATTATGCCATTGCTTTGAAATATGATGAGGAAAAAGCGGATGCTCCGATTATTGTTGCTAAAGGTGTAGATTATGTAGCCCAGAAAATTAAAGGAATCGCAAGTGAACATGACGTGGTGCTGGTTGAAAATAAGCCGCTTGCACGGGCCCTGTATGCCAACGCTGACATAGGAGAACAAGTGCCGGAGGATATGTTTAAAGCTGTAGCCGAGGTGCTTGCTTATGTATACCGTTTGAAAAACAAGCAAGTGAATTAAATTTGTATGAAAGTTAGGAGAGAAGTTTTGTGAGGCCAAGAGACTTATCGGTATTACTGGGCGTTATTTTAATTGTTGTTATGCTCATTATTCCATTACCACCAGGGATACTGGACTTTTTAATTATTATAAATATTTCTCTTGCGCTCATTATCATTTTAGTTGCAATGAGTACAAATGATTCACTGCAATTTTCGATTTTCCCGACCTTATTATTACTCGTCACTTTATTCCGGCTGGGACTAAATGTTTCTACGACGAGGTCTATTTTAGGTAATGCAGAAGCAGGAAATGTTATCGACACATTTGGTAACTATGTGGTAGGCGGTAACGCCCTTGTCGGGTTTGTAGTCTTTTTAATCTTAATTATTATTCAGTTTGTTGTTATTACCAAAGGGGCTGAACGTGTATCAGAGGTTGGAGCTAGATTCACCTTAGATGCGATGCCTGGTAAACAAATGAGTATTGATGCTGATTTAAATGCAGGAATGATTTCTGATGCCGAAGCGAAAGGCCGTCGTGAGCGTATTGAAAAAGAAGCTGATTTTTACGGGGCGATGGATGGTGCGAGTAAATTCGTAAAAGGTGATGCGATTGCAGGTATTGTAATTGTTATCATTAATATGATTTTTGGTCTTGTTATTGGGATGATGCAGATGGGAATGGATCTTGGAACTGCAGCAACGACGTATACCCTTCTAACAGTAGGTGACGGTCTTGTCAGTCAAATTCCAGCCCTGTTAATTTCTACAGCAACAGGTATTATTGTCACACGTGCCGCCTCAGATGGTAACTTGAGCCAAGATTTAACGAAACAATTATTTGCCTTTCCAAAAATGCTTTACGTAGCAGCAGGTACGATTTTCTTATTAGGGGTAGCAACACCGATTGATAAATTTGTAACGTTTACGGTGGCTGCACTGCTTGCCTTTGGGGCCTTTCAACTGTCTAGGATAGAGAAGGGCTCCGTTGAAGAGGAAGAAACAGAAGAAACGGAAGAAGAAAAAGATGATATGAAATCACCGGAAAGTGTGGTTTCACTTCTGCAGATTGATCCGATTGAATTCGAATTTGGCTACGGGTTAATTCCGCTTGCGGATGCAAATCAGGGCGGGGATTTGCTTGATCGAGTGGTCATGATCAGAAGGCAGATGGCACTAGAACTCGGTATGATCGTTCCGGTTATTCGGATTCGTGATAATATTCAGCTTCAGCCAAACGAGTACACGATTAAAATAAAGGGTAATGAAGTAGCAAAAGGTGACCTGCTGCTCGACCACTATATGGCGATGAGTCCTGGTGTAGAGGATGAATCAATTGTTGGTGTGGATACAGTCGAACCAGCATTTGGTCTGCCGGCTCTCTGGATTGGTGAAGAAATGAAAGAACAAGCGGAACTCTCAGGTTATACAGTAGTGGACCCGCCTTCTGTCGTTTCCACCCATTTAACAGAAGTGATCAAACGCCATGCCCATGAATTATTAGGTCGTCAAGAAACGAAACAGCTTGTGGAACATCTACAAGAAACGTATCCCGCTTTAGTGGAAGAAGTGACGCCAAATACATTATCTACTGGAGAAGTCCAAAAGGTGCTGACCAACTTATTGAAAGAAAACATTTCGATTCGTAATTTGCCGATTATTTTTGAAACATTGGCTGATTACGGGCAGATGACAAAAGATATGGATCTCCTTACAGAGTATGTAAGACAGTCTTTATCACGGCAGATTTCTAGGCAGTTTACAACTCCAGGGGAACCTCTCTATGTCATCACATTAAGTGGAAGTGTAGAAAAGAAAGTTGCTGATGGAGTTCAGCAGACCGAGCATGGAAATTTCTTGTCAATGGATCCTAATGTATCGCAGCAGATCTTAGAATCAGCTGCCGGCGAAGCTGACCGTCTTCAAGGAATGGGACAAGTGCCTGTCATTCTTTGTTCCCCTGCTGTCAGAATGTATGTGAGACAATTATTAGAACGCTATCTTCCGCATGTGCCGGTCCTTTCTTATAACGAATTAGAAGCAAATGTAGAAGTTCAAAGTGTTGGAGTGGTGAATGCAGAATGAAAATAAAAAAATATACAGCAGCCTCTATGCACGAAGCTATGAAACTAATTCGAGCAGAACTAGGTGATGAAGCGGTTATTTTAAGTTCAAAAGAAGTAGAGTCGGGCGGATTTCTAGGCTTCTTCACCAAGAAGAAACTTGAAGTCGTAGCAGCCATTGACCCAATGCCTGACCATAAGCCGGCAAAAAGAAATGAGGTAAGAAGAGCACCTGCTGCCTCCTCTGTACAAGTCGAGAGGAATATACAACCAGCCGAGAGAGCAGGACGTTCTGATGAAGATCTAGTCAGAGAAGTGAATGAATTAAAAAAGCTGATAAAAGAAATAAAGCCTGCACAACCGCTTTCTGAACAAGAATATCCTCTGCCCTTTCAAACAATAGAGAACCAACTAAAAGGGCAGGGGGTTTCACGCTCCATACGTGCTGAAATGTTAGGAACTCTCCTTAACGAATGGTATAAAAAGCCGGAACAAGATAGAGACCCGAAAGCTTTACTAAATCAAACCGCAGAATGGCTGAAAAAAGAGCTGTCCATATTACCTGTAGGCGGCCTTCGCTTTGAAAAGAAAATCATTAATATTGTAGGACCGACGGGGGTAGGCAAGACAACAACCATTGCAAAAATAGCCGCAGAATGTGTGCTAAAACAGCAAAAAAAGGTAGCTCTTATCACGACCGATACCTATCGAATTGCAGCGGTCGAACAGTTGAAAACATACGCCAAGATTTTGAATATCCCGATAGAAGTTGCTTATTCAATAGAAGATTTTAAAAAAGCGAAAGATTTATATAAGCATTTTGATGTGATTCTCGTTGATTCTGCAGGAAGAAATTTTAGAAATAAACTTTACGTCGAAGAGTTATCTAAAGTCATGGACTTTACTGAAGAGGCAGAAACTCTTCTTGTTTTAGCCTTAACTTCTAAATATGAAGACATGAAGCAGATCATTGCTCAATTTTCCCTGCTTCCTATTAAACAAGTTATTTTTACAAAGCAAGATGAAACCTCGTCATATGGTGCCTATATTAATGTCCCGCTAGAATTTGGCTTAGGTGCAGCTTATATTACCAATGGTCAAAATGTACCAGATGATATGAAAGAAGCAACGATCGAACAATTAATTGAACCCGTATTAAAGGAAGCTGAACATGAATGATCAAGCAGAAAGCTTACGACGCATTGTAAGTCATTCGGGCGGACCGGAAGCTAAAGTAGTCGCTGTAGTAAGTGGCAAAGGCGGCGTAGGGAAGTCGAATGTATGTCTTAATTTTGCTCTTAGTTTAATTAAACTTGATAAAAAAGTAGCTATTATTGATTTAGATATTGGAATGGGCAATCTTGATATCTTAATGGGAATGCAATCAAAACGAACGATTGTTGATCTGCTGAAGAGTGAATGGACGATTTGGGATATTATTGAGAAAGGTCCAGAGGATTTAGCTTACTTAGCAGGAGGTTCAGGTTTTTCTGAATTGATAGAGCTTAAAACGGAGGACATGGAACGCTTCCTGACTCAATTAAAAGCATTAGAGACGGAATATGACTATATATTTCTTGATATGGGGGCAGGTGTGACAAAGGAAGGCTTGAAGTTTATTCTTGCCGCTCATGAAGTGATGGTTGTGACAACACCTGAACCTACTGCGATGACCGATGCTTATGCCATGATTAAATACATCTATTTAGAAGATGAGACAAAAGAAATAATGGTGATTGTTAATCGGTGTGAAACAAGCCGAGAAGGAGAACAAACGGCAAGTAACTTTAAAAGAGTAACAAAAGAATTTCTAAGAAAAGAAATTAGTGTACTTGGAAGCCTGCCAGACGACCGCTCTGTCAGCCGAGCGGTCAAAGCACAAAAACCGTTCGTTCACTTCGATAAAAAATCGAATATATCAAAAGCTATGAGGGAAATGGTTTTACGTTATACAGGTACAAAAAGACCTAAACCCAGCTATTCTTTTAGTCAACTTATTAGAGGACTAAAACGAAAAATAGTTGATTAATGAAAATGAAGTTAATGAAAATGAAGTTAATGAAAATGAACAATAATGAATGAACAATAACGAAAGATAAACAACGAAATGAAAGAACGCAGGAAGATAGTCCATATGAAAGAGAGAGGTGATCATATGGTAGAGCAGATCAACGTTTTGGTAGTAGATGATTCTGCATTTATGAGAAAAGTAATCAGCGATATGTTGAATAAAGACCCCTATATACATGTTGTAGGTACAGCAAGGAATGGAAAAGAAGCCCTCACAAAACGTGTGTCTCTTGCTCCGGATGTCATTACCTTAGATGTAGAAATGCCTGTAATGGATGGGATATCGACACTTGAACAATTAATGAAGCAGGATCCTATTCCTGTGGTTATGATCAGCAGTTTAACAAAAGAAGGAGCTCTTCAAACGCTTCTTGCTATGGAGCTTGGTGCTGTAGATTTTGTTGCAAAAACCTCAGGAGCCATATCCCTAGATCTGCATGTGATTGAAAAAGAAATTGTGCAGAAAGTAAAGCTCGCGAGTCAAGCAAACCTTATTAATAACACAAGTAAGCGCCATATTCAGCAAATGCCCTCATACCGTCCTTTTGTGACTAAGCACTCAACAAGCAGCAGCAATAAAAGAATTATTGCTATTGGAACATCGACTGGCGGACCTAAGGCATTAAAGGAAGTATTAACAAACCTGCCCAAAGAAATTGATGCACCGATTGTCATTGTTCAGCATATGCCAAGCGGATTTACACAATCTTTAGCCCAACGTTTAGATACGCTCTCTCACATTGATGTGAAAGAGGCGGCTGGCGGGGATATCCTTCGAAATGGAACTGCCTATATTGCACCTGGTGGTTCGCATATGGAAATAATGAAAACGGGTCAAGCGTATTCTATTCATCTGAATAAAGGTGACATGAGAAGAGGGCATAGACCTTCAGTGGATGTCTTATTTGAATCACTAGCGAAGTTTCCTGACTTACAAAAAATTGCCGTTATTATGACAGGCATGGGTTCAGACGGCAAAGCAGGTTTAGAGAAGTTAAAAGAAAACGGCCTTTGTTTTTCTATTGCTGAATCGGTTCGTACATCGGTAGTATACGGGATGCCAAAAGCAGCAATCGAAGCACAGTTAGTTGATGAAATAAGTGATCTTGATAAGATAAGTGACCATATTATGCGTCATCTTAATCAATTTAAATGAAGGGGAGTTATCCATTGGGTGAATTGAGAGATCTAAATCAGCTTAAGCCATTTCATTTAGATGTGTTAAAAGAAATTGGGAATATTGGGGCTGGTCATGCAGCTGCTTCGCTTTCTACATTATTAAGACGCAAAATAGATATGAAGGTTCCTAATGTTCGAGTGGTTCCTCTGCAGGATTTACCTGATCAAGTTGGGGGAGCAGAGGCGGAGGTAGCTGCTATTTTTTTGCGGATTGAAGGCGATGCGCCAGGCAGCATGTTTTTTTTATCAGAGATCGACCAAGCCGAGCGCTTAATTCGATCACTTATTGAAGACGAGGATTTTCAATTAAAGCAGCCTCCGTTTGATCAAATTGGACTATCTGCTTTACAAGAAGTAGGAAATATCCTCTCAGGCTCTTATCTTTCATCGTTAGCAGACTTTACTAAACTTAATCTTCAGCCTACGGTACCTGGTTTGAGTATAGATATGGTCGGAGCAGTATTAAATTATGGTCTGATGTCAATCTCTGAAGTGAGTGACCATGCGCTTGTTATCGATACTCATATAAAAGAAGCAGACAATAAGAGTGAAGAAACGTCAGGTCATTTCTTTCTATTGCCAGATCCTGACTCATTTCAGGTGATTTTTAAAGCTTTAGGGGTGGACGTTGATGAGTGAGGTAATCAAAGTGGGGATGGCAGATTTAAAGCTTGCCGCACCGCCCAATACAATACGCACCTCTGGATTAGGGTCTTGTGTAGGTGTGGTCATCTATGATGAAATGACAAACATTTCAGGCATGGCCCATGTGATGCTCCCTGATTCAAGTCAATCAAAACAAGTAACATTAAATACAGCGAAATATGCAGATACAGCGATTAAAGAATTGTTTAACAAAATGATCGCTGAAGGGGCACGATCTTACTCCCTTAAAGCCAAGATGGCGGGCGGTGCACAGATGTTTACCTTCCAAAGCGGCAGTGATGTGATGAGAATCGGACCAAGAAATGTAGAAGCAGTTAAGCTTGCATTAAAACAATTGAGGATCCCAGTATTGGCGAGTGATGTCGGGGGAAAAAGCGGTAGAACAATTGAGTTTGATCCTGTGACAAAAAAGTTACATATAAGAACCGTTAATCAGGGGACCGTGGCCATTTAGAACACATTTAACGAAGTGAGTTTGATTGGGATGAATGGAATGTAGTGATAGGAGGGACAAATGATGGCACGTGTATCTACTAATGAAAATCAGAAAATTTGGGATAAGTGGTTAACAAGCCGAGACTTAGATGCTTGTGATGAATTAATTCGTTTATACATGCCGATTGTGAACTATCATGTACAACGAATCTCTGTAGGCCTTCCTAAAAATGTCTCAAAAGACGATCTTACGAGCCATGGAATGTTAGGTTTATATGATGCGCTAGAAAAGTTCAATCCCAATCGAGATCTCAAATTTGATACATACGCATCGTTTCGTGTGCGTGGTGCGATTATAGATGGTTTGCGTAAAGAGGATTGGCTTCCGAGGTCGATGCGTGAAAAAATTAAACGGGTAGAAGCATGTATCCAGCAATTAGAACAAGAGTTTGGAAGAAATGTGAGTGCAAAAGAAGTTGGAGTTAAGTTAGACATGCCTGAAGAAGAAGTCTATCAAATCATGAATGAACACTATTTATCTAATTTATTATCAATCGATGAACGAACAAATGATTCCGACCGAAGCGATTCAAATAACAGTGCCTCTTATTCTGCAACGCTTATTGACAAACAAACAAAAACACCTGAAGAAAGCCTGATGTTTGAAGCGGTGAAAGAGGAATTAATAAAAGGGATCAATCGCCTATCTGAAAATGAAAAGCTGGTTATTAGTCTATTCTATTTTGACGAGCTAACGTTAACTGAAATAGGCCATATTTTAAATTTATCGACATCAAGAATTTCGCAAATTCATTCAAAGGCACTTTTCAGGATGAATCAGCTCATCAACAAATAATCCTTACATGAAATCACTCGTTATTGGGGGCGGGTCAATGTTAGAAATGGATGATTATTTTAAAATAGACGTCTCAACCGATAAAATGCAGGCGCACTTGATTCAAATAAAAGAAAGAAACGAAGAGGATCAACTCACTAGAGACGAGTTAGAGGAATGGTTAAAAGAATACGGTGTTACCCATGGTCTGATTGAAGAATCCCTCTTATTACTTATAAGTGGTGAAACGGTAACATCCCCTCTAAAGGTTGCATCAGGGCGTCCGGCTGTTAATGGAAATCATGCCTATTTAAAAGCACTTTTCCATTCACATGAGACCACAAATGATGATGGCTTAGGGCCAGTCAACCTGCGTGATGTTATCGATATCGAGTCAGTGACATCAGGAGAGAAGATCGCTTGTAAAATAGCAGCAACAGACGGGGTCAATGGAGTGAACATTTTTGGTGAAGAGCTAAAAGCAGTTCCTGGCAGAGACTTTGTTTTACGTAAGGGTAAAAATACTCGTGTGGATGAGACAGGACAAGCGGTCTATTCTTTAATAAATGGTCAAGTCAGTATGAGCGAGAAGCAAGTTCACGTGTATCCTATATTTGAAGTCAAAGGTGATGTCGACATGAAAGTTGGAAACATCACCTTTGTTGGTAACGTCATCATAAATGGAAATGTACCAACTGGGTTTAGTGTACAAGCTGATGGAGATATAAGAGTAAGAGGAACAGTAGAGGGAGCACGCCTCCTTGCAGGCGGCTCGATCTATGTAGGAGCAGGGATTGTCGGACAGCATAAAAGTTTTCTTAAAGCTGGGCAGGATATACAAACTACCTTTATCAATCAAGGGGAAGTAGAAGCTGATGGAACGATAGAAGTCACTCAAGCCATTTTGCACAGCTCAAGTATTGCCGGCAGGTCCATTATCTGTACAAAGGGAAAAGGAAATATTGTCGGAGGAACGGTATCTGCAGGAGAAGAGATCCGGGCTAAAACGATAGGCAATGCGATGCAGACAAAAACCTTGCTGTATATAGGAATGAATGCACGCCTTATGAATAAGCAGAAAGCAGCTGAGAGTAATCAAAAAAAGGCCCAGGACGAGTTGGTGAAACTAGGCAAACTGCTAAAAGTGTATATGGACAAACATAAAACCAAGGCTCTTACCGGAAAAGAGAAGATCTTAATGCTTAGAGTTCAGCATTCCTTTAGAGCTGCTAAAGAATTATTAGATCAATCAACTGACGAGCTTGAATCTTATGGAGTTTCAGAAGAAAGGCAGCGGCATGGAGCCGTATATGTGCAGCAGACAATCTATCCGAATGTCGATATTCATTTTGGCAAGTACCGCAGAAAGCTTGTAGCTCCTCATCAGTATGCTAGAATTTCTTTAATAGATCGTGAGATTACGATTGCAAGTCTTTAAGGAGATGACGACATGAGTATAAAGCCTATTGAAGTACAAGGTTCCTTTCCGCAATCTCAAAAGACAGGCAAACTTCAAGAACAAATGCAGCAAAGAGGCCAAGTTTCTCAGGAAATTATCGGACAACAGCTAGAAGCGGAAGATCGTTTAAAGCGTAAGCAAGTCACGAAAACACAAGAGTCAGAGAAAAGTAAACTTCAAAAAGAACGAGATCAAAGCAATAAAGATAGGAAAAAAAAGAATAATGAAAATGATTCAAATCAAAAAGGCGCAAACAACAAAAATGATGAGGTTGAGCTAAATAATTCTCATCCTTATAAAGGGAAATTTATTGATTTTTCGGGTTGACCATTCTGTCGTTCATGCTGTTTTGTCTTCATGTAAATGAAAGGAAAGGTTCTAGATGGTATATATATTAACGATCAGCTTGCTGCTGCACGGCTTAACGATCCTGTGGATGATGACATTAGCCAAAAAAATAAGCGTTGGGCCACCTTCTGGTCATACTGAAAATGAAAAAGTAAAAAGGGAAATAGAGGATTTACTTTTTGCCTACACATCTGAGATGAAAGAAGAGAATGAACGGCTGCTGTATGAAATAAAGCAGTTAAAAGAGGTGCCTTCTCCTCGTGAAAACAAAAGCAAAGGAGAAAATAACGAGCAAGGTCAGTCAACCTCTCTTCAGCAAGATAAAAGGGATGGGAAAACATTTAAAAGCCGGGATGATCATCCTCAAATTAAGAAGCCTGTAAATATTGAGCAGGAAAAAGATCCGTTCCTAGACGAAAAATACAATGACTATCTTCCACCTTCACCTTCATGTAATGAAGAATCAGCAGCGATTTTTGAGCAGTCTGACACGGCAAATGTATTGATGCTGTCAAAAAGAGGGCTAAATGCCGAACAAATTGCCAAACAACTTCAATTAGGCAAAGGGGAAGTAGAACTTATTTTGAAATTTTATCGCTAAAAGAAGTTGGAATAACTTGCAACAAGGCATTGGATGTGGTATATTAATCCACGGTGTTAATCACACACGCCTCTAATTTAAGCGTTGGTGCTGCATTTGCAGTCTCGCTTAAAGATGATGAGAGCGGAGGACAAAAAAACCATTTATTGAAGGAGGTGTTTGATGTGGCAGTAATCTCCATGAAACAATTACTAGAAGCTGGGGTACACTTCGGTCACCAGACTCGTCGCTGGAACCCAAAAATGGATCGCTACATCTTCACAGAACGTAACGGAATTTATATCATTGATCTTCAAAAGACAGTGAAAAAAGTTGAGCAAGCGTACAACTTTGTACGTGACTTAGCAGCTGACGGAGGAAAAATCCTTTTCGTTGGTACTAAAAAACAAGCTCAAGATTCAGTAAAAGAAGAAGCTGAGCGTTGTGGCATGTACTACATCAACCAACGTTGGTTAGGTGGTACTCTTACTAACTTTGAAACAATCCAAAAACGTATTACTCGTCTTAAGAATCTAGAGAAGATGCAAGAAGACGGCACGTTTGATGTTCTTCCTAAGAAAGAAGTAATTCTTCTTAAGAAAGAAATGGATCGTCTTGAAAAGTTCTTAGGCGGTATTAAAGACATGCAAGGAATTCCAGATGCACTATTCGTTATCGACCCACGTAAAGAGCGCATTGCAATTGCGGAAGCTCACAAGCTGAACATTCCAATTGTTGCGATTGTAGATACGAACTGTGATCCAGATGAAATTGACTATGTAATCCCTGGTAACGATGATGCAATTCGTGCAGTAAAACTTCTTACTGGTAAAATGGCGGATGCAGTGATCGAAGCTACTTCAGGTGAGGAAGAAGAAGTAGTTGCTGAAGAAACAACTACTGCTTAATTTCATTTGATCAAAAAGGGTGGTGAAGGGGATGACCCTTTGCCACTTTTTTTACGAAATAAGAACATGACATACATAAGGACAAGCTTTGATGTTTGTTCTCTTGGCATGTGTGACATACTGACAATTTAAGGAGGCGTTTTGACATGGCAGTAACAGCAGCAATGGTAAAAGAATTACGTGAAAAAACAGGCGCAGGTATGATGGATTGTAAGAAAGCTTTAACAGAAGTAGATGGGGATATGGAAAAAGCAATTGACCTACTTCGTGAAAAAGGTATTGCAAAAGCTGCTAAAAAAGCAGATCGTGTAGCTGCAGAAGGTCTTACAGTAGTTAAAGCTGAAGGAAATAAAGCAGTAATTGTTGAAGTTAACTCTGAGACAGATTTCGTTGCTAAAAACGAAAACTTCCAAAAGTTAGTTCAAGAATTAGCTGAGCACGTATTAACTCAAACTCCGGCTTCTGTTGAAGAAGCAATGGGTCAACCTTTTAAAGGTGAAGGCCAAACTGTACAAGAGTACATCAATGCGTCAATCGCTAAAATTGGTGAGAAGATCTCTCTTCGCCGCTTTGAGTTAGTTGAGAAAACAGATGCTGACGTATTTGGTGAGTACCTGCACATGGGAGGTCGTATCGGAGTTCTTTCTGTAGTAGGAGACTCAACTGATGCTGATCTTGCAAAAGATATCTCTATGCACGTAGCTGCTATCAACCCTACGTACGTTTCTCGTGATGAAGTATCACAAGAAGAAGTTAACCGTGAGCGTGAAGTATTAAAGCAGCAAGCATTAAACGAAGGTAAGCCAGAGAACATTGTAGAAAAAATGGTTGAAGGCCGCCTAAGCAAATACTTCGAGCAAGTTTGTTTACTTGATCAGCCTTTCGTTAAAGATGGCGATCAAAAAGTAGGTAAATATGTACAAAACAAAAACGCTTCTGTTAAATCATTCATCCGTTATGAAGTTGGAGAAGGTATGGAGAAGCGTGAAGATAACTTCGCTGAAGAAGTTATGTCACAAGTTAAAAAGTAATCCAGCTAAGAGGGGGCACACTGTGTCCCTTTTTTCAAGAGGTTGTAAGTAATGGTATATTTAATAATGTCCATAAAATAGATTGGCAAAATCATGCCTGAAATCTTTTATTGAGTATTAAAGCGAGAGTTTAAGTAAAAGAAAAGTCTACACGTCTTGTGTTGATGGAGGTTGTCATGCAAAAATTTAATCGAGTTGTCCTAAAGCTAAGCGGGGAAGCATTAGCAGGAGAATTAGGCTATGGAATTGACCCCACAGTCATCCAATCTGTAGCTAAGCAAGTAAAAGAAATTATTGAGCTTGATGTAGAAGTCGCTGTCGTTGTGGGCGGTGGAAACATTTGGCGTGGAATGGCTGGAAGTGCTAAGGGCATGGACCGTGCTACAGCTGATTATATGGGAATGCTTGCGACAGTAATGAACTCATTAGCTCTTCAAGATAGTTTAGAGGATATTGGTGTTGAGTCGCGCGTTCAAACTTCTATTGAAATGAGACAGGTAGCTGAACCGTATATTCGCCGTAAAGCGATTCGTCATCTAGAGAAAAAACGTGTAGTTATTTTTGCTGCAGGAACCGGCAACCCATACTTCTCTACAGATACAACAGCTGCTCTTCGTGCTGCGGAAATTGAAGCAGAAGTTATTCTTATGGCTAAAAACAAAGTAGACGGGGTATACAGTGCAGACCCTTCTGTAGATGAAAATGCTAAAAAGTATTCAAGTATTTCTTATATGGATGTTTTAAAAGAGGGCTTAGCGGTGATGGATACAACAGCATCATCTTTATGCATGGATAACAATATTCCACTTGTAGTCTTCTCTATTATGGAAGAGGGCAATATTAAGAAGGCCGTACTCGGTGAAAAAATCGGAACTATTGTAAGGGGGAACTCATAATGTCAGCAGAAATTATGCAAGATGCAAAAGAGCGTATGACCAAAGCAATTGAATCATTAAACCGTGAATTAGCAAAGCTTCGTGCCGGGCGTGCGAACCCTGCTATTCTAGATCGGGTAACAGTTGAGTATTATGGTGCAGAAACACCATTAAACCAACTAGCTACTATTACAGTACCTGAAGCTCGCTTGTTAATGATTCAACCATTTGATAAGACATCAATGAATGATATTGAGCGTGCGATTCAAAAAGCAGACCTAGGCTTAACACCTTCAAATGATGGTACAGTTATCCGTATTGCAATTCCTCCATTAACGGAAGAACGCCGTCGCGAACTAGTAAAGCTGGTTAAAAAGTCAGCAGAAGAAGGAAAAGTAGCTGTTCGTAATGTGCGTCGCGATGCGAATGATGACTTGAAGAAGCTGCAAAAAGACGGTGAAATGACAGAAGACGAACTTCGCCGTTATACAGATGATGTTCAAAAGCTGACAGATAAACATATTTCTGATATTGATGCAGTGGCAGATAAGAAAGAAAAAGAAATCATGGAAGTCTAAGCAGTTTCAAGGTAAAATAGATGATGTATAAGACCCTCTTATTTTATAGGGGGTTTTTTACACGTTCTTATTAGTATAGTTATGAGCTAGCTGTGATTAGGATATGCTGATAAGGGCCTAACCTGCTTCAATTTAGATGGAGGGCATTTAAATGCTGGAAAAATTTTCGAAATGGAAATCAAGTCTTACACCTACAAAAACAGACGGTAAATTAGAATTAGACCCGGCTGCCGTTCCTAGGCATGTAGCCATTATTATGGACGGAAATGGCCGTTGGGCAAAGCAAAAAGGACTTCCTAGAATTGCTGGACACCGTGAAGGAATGAAAGTAGTAAACAAAATTGTTCGTCGGGCCAATGAATTAGGTGTTGAAGTCTTGACATTATACGCATTTTCAACAGAAAACTGGAAGCGTCCTAAAACGGAAGTCGATTATTTAATGAAACTGCCAGAACGCTTTTTAGGCATGGAGCTTCCTAAGCTTATGGAAGAAAACGTGAAGGTGCGTTTAATGGGAAGTCTTGATCACCTTCCTGAGCACACGCTGCGAGCTGTTAATAAAGCAGTGCATGAAACGAAAGACAATACAGGCCTTATTTTAAATTTTGCTCTCAACTACGGGAGTCGTTTTGAAATGGTAGAAGCAATGAAAGAGATTGCCTTGAAAGTTGAAAAGGGCGAGCTAAAACCAAGTGATATTGACGATAAGGTAATTGAATCAAACCTTATGACAGCAGATTTAAAAGATCCGGATTTATTAATTCGGACAAGCGGTGAAATTAGATTGAGCAATTTTATGCTTTGGCAGGTTGCCTATAGTGAATTCTGGTTTACCGATGTTCTGTGGCCTGATTTTAATGAAGAGCATTTTACAGAAGCCATTTCTATATATCAAAAAAGAGCAAGGCGTTTTGGAGGAGTTTAGAGGGGGGCGTATTAAATGAAGCAAAGAATAATTACGGGTGTGATTGGTGCGATCGTTTTTCTTAGCATGGTCATTCTCGGAGGTTGGTTTTTTTCTATCTTCATTTCTCTCGTCGCCTCAGTGGCAATGATTGAACTATTAAAAATGAAAAAAATTGCACCTTTATCTTTAATGGGATTGGTTAGTCTTGCCTCAATGTGGCTGCTGCTTGTGCCTACATCTTGGTTTGATCAATTAATTCCAATTACATACACAAAAGTAGAAACGTTTATATTCTTAATTTTAGTCCTATTAATGTTTACCGTCTTAACGAAAAACAGCTTTACATTTGACGAGGTTGGCTTTGTCATCTTATCATCGGTTTATGTAGGGTTTGGCTTTCACTTTCTAATTTTGACACGCGACATTCCGGATATTGGAATGCATTTAGTATTCTTTGTATTATTTATTATTTGGGCAACAGATTCTGGTGCCTACTTTGCAGGAAGATCTTTCGGAAAGCATAAACTTTGGCCTGATATTAGTCCTAAAAAGACGATAGAGGGGTCCATTGGCGGCATCCTTACAGCGCTCGTTATAGGCTCTGTTTTTTATAGCTTTTTCCCAATCTTCCCTAACTATTTAACAGCATTATTTATTATTTTAATCGCCTCTACCTTTGGACAGCTTGGCGACTTAGTAGAATCAGCACTTAAAAGACATTACGCTGTGAAAGACTCAGGAAACGTGCTGCCTGGACATGGCGGGATCCTAGACCGTTTTGACAGCTTGATTTATGTGATGCCTATTTTGCATTTACTGCAGCTGATTTAACATCTTTATGATATACATAGGAAAAAGAATGGTGATAATTTAGATAGTAGGTGAGTATGTTGAAAAAGATTAGTTTATTAGGTGCGACAGGTTCTATAGGAACACAAACTCTTGATGTGATTAAACACCATTCTGATCAATTTTCACTTATTGCGATGTCTGTAGGGCGTAATATAAACCTTGCGCTCGATCAAATCAATATGTTTAAACCATCGATTGTCTCTGTAATGACACAAGAGGATGCACAAAAACTACAGCTTCAAATATCTGATGAAATCAAAGTCGTATATGGTGAAGAAGGATTAATTGAAGTAGCTGCCAATAACGAAGCAGATATTTTAGTCAATGCAGTGATAGGCAGTGTAGGGCTCGCTCCTACACTAAAAGCAATCGAAGCAGGTAAGACAATTGCGATTGCAAATAAAGAGACACTAGTCACAGCAGGACATATAGTAACAGATGCGGCCAAAAAACATCAGGTTCCTCTCTTACCAGTTGATAGTGAGCATTCAGCTATTTTTCAAGCATTAAATGGTGAGAGTTCATCAGAGGTCGATCGCCTTATTTTAACGGCCTCAGGCGGAAGTTTCCGTGACAAAACAAGAGACGAGCTTAATGGAGTGACAGTAGAGGAAGCTCTTAATCACCCTAACTGGTCAATGGGAGCAAAGATTACCATTGATTCTGCGACAATGATGAATAAAGGGCTAGAAGTAATTGAGGCGCACTGGCTGTTTGATATTCCATACGACAATATTGATGTAGTTCTTCATAAAGAAAGCATTATTCATTCAATGGTTGAGTTTGTGGATAGAAGCGTCATTGCCCAGTTAGGGACACCTGATATGAAAGTGCCCATTCAATATGCGCTGACCTACCCAAACCGACTAGAAGCTTCTAACAGTGAACGATTAAATCTGTGGGAGATTGGAACGCTGAATTTTTCCAAACTAGATACAGAACGTTATCGCTGCATGAAGTTTGCTTATGAAGCGGGAAGAATCGGCGGGACGATGCCAACGGTTTTAAATGCTGCGAATGAAGAAGCAGTAGCTGCCTTTCTAGATGGTAAAATTACATTTCTAGACATAGAAGATCAGATTGAACAAGCTCTAGAGCGGCACGAAAAAATTAATCACCCGACACTTGATGTGATTAAAGAAGTAGATCGTGAGACGAGAAAGTTTATCCACTCGTTACGTAATTAAATAAAGTGGAGGTTAGTCATTTGAATACATTAATCTCGTTTATAGTAGTATTTGGCCTGCTTGTTTTTATCCACGAGTGGGGGCACTTGTACTTTGCAAAACGTGCAGGGATCTTATGCCGAGAGTTTGCGATCGGTTTTGGCCCTAAATTATTTTCCTTTAAACGGAATGAGACTGTTTATACCATCCGTATGCTGCCGCTTGGTGGATTCGTTCGTATGGCTGGAGAAGACCCCGAAATGATTGATATTAAGCCCGGCTATGAAATAGGGCTTGTATTTAACGGCAGGCACGAAGTTTCTCAAATTATTATTAATAATAAATCAAAACACCCTGAAGCAAAGGTTGTTCAAGTAGAAAAGGTTGATTTAGAGCACGAATTATTTGTGCAGGCATACGATGATGATGAACTTGTCCGTTATAAAGTGAATGAGAAAGCGGTTTTGGTTCAAGATGAGCAGCCAACACAAATTGCTCCTTGGAATCGTCAATTCGGCTCGAAATCAGTAGGGCAGCGTGCTTTAGCGATCTTTGCAGGTCCAATGATGAACTTTGTTTTAGCCTTCGTATTGCTAGCAGCGCTTGCACTAATGCAAGGTATTCCAGTTGACCGAGCTGAAGTTGGGGAAATTATGGAAGGCGGTGCAGCTGAGGAGGCTGGACTTGTTGAAGGTGATCAAGTAACCAGTATCGAGAATACTCCAGTAGATACGTGGGAAGAGATGACAACAATCATTCAACAAAACCCAAATGAGTCGATTACGTTCACTGTTGTCAGGAATGGACAAACGGAATCCATTGCCGTAACTCCGAATGAGCGAGTCGGACAAATGGGCGATGCGGAAGGATTTATTGGTGTGACACAGCCGCGGGAGTTTTCCGTTATAGGATCTTTAACATTTGGTGTAACTCAAACCTACTTGTTTATGACAATGATCTTTGAAGTGCTAGGATTATTAGTTACAGGTCAGTTCTCGCTTGATTATGTAGCAGGGCCAGTTGGGATTTATAATTACACCGGTGAAGCCGCAGCTCTTGGAATTTTCGTATTAATGCAATGGGCAGCTGCCTTAAGTGTTAACTTAGGAATTATTAATTTGCTGCCGATTCCTGCAATGGACGGCGGACGGCTAGTGTTTATTGGTTTAGAAGGACTGAGAGGCAAGCCGATTGATCCGCAAAAGGAAGGAATGGTTCACCTTGTAGGGTTTGCTCTTCTATTCTTATTAGTTATTTTTGTAACATGGAACGATATAAACCGTTTGTTTATGTAAATTAGACACGGGTTGGATTGCATAGTTGATTAGGAAAGGATTTTGAATATGAGACAACGTTCACTTTTATTACCGACTTTACGTGATGTACCAGCAGATGCAGATATTATTAGTCATCAACTAATGCTACGTGCAGGGATGATTCGCCAAATTGCTGCAGGTGTATATAGTTATTTACCACTAGCAAAACGAGTACTGCATAAAGTTGAATCTATTGTACGTGAGGAAATGGATGCTGCCGGAGCGCAAGAATTAACCATGCCGACGATGCATCCTGCTGAATTATGGCAAGAGACTGGCAGATGGGATAAAATGGGCGGAGAGTTAATGCGCCTTAAAGATCGTCATGATCGTGATTTTGCACTTGGACCGACTCATGAAGAAGTCATTACAAGCATTTTACGTGACAGTATCAGCTCTTATAAAAAGCTGCCTGTAAATCTATATCAAATTCAAACAAAATTCCGTGATGAGCGCCGTCCTCGTTTTGGACTGCTGCGCGGCAGAGAATTTATGATGAAGGATGCTTATTCTTTCCACGCAACACCTGAGAGCTTAGATGAGGCGTATAAAGAAATGTATGATGCTTATTCAAGAATCTTCTCACGTGCAGGGTTGACATTCCGTCCTGTCATTGCTGATTCTGGTGCAATCGGCGGGAAAGACACACATGAGTTTATGGCGCTTGCTGATGTCGGAGAAGATACGATTGCTTACTCTGATGAGTCTGATTATGCAGCTAACATTGAGATGGCTGCAGTTAAGATTAACTATGTTAAACCTGATGTAGAAGCAGAAGACCGTACCAAAGTGGATACGGGTTCAGCGAAGACGATTGAAGAAGTTTCAACTGCACTTAGTATACGTGAAGATCAAATTATTAAAACATTGCTGGTTTCTATTGATGAGGAATGGGTGCTTGTACTGCTTAGAGGTGACCACGAATTAAACGACATTAAGTTAAAGCATGAACTGTCAGCGGGTGCGATCCGTTTTGCTGAAGCTTCTGAAGTAGCAGACATTCTTTCTGCTCCTGTAGGTAATATTGGTCCAGTCGGTGCAGACGGTGTGAAAATTATCGCAGATCACGCAGTCTCGGCAATGGTGAATGCGGTTTGTGGCGCAAATGAAGAAAACTACCACTTCACAGGTGTAACGGCTGATCGAGATTTCAAGGTTGATCAATATGCAGACCTGCGCTTTATTAAAGAGGGAGACCCTTCTCCATGTGGCAAGGGAACCATTCGTTTTGCTCAAGGTATAGAAGTTGGACAAGTCTTCAAATTAGGAACGGTCTATTCTGAGGCAATGAATGCAACCATCCTTGATGAAAATGGGAAAACGCAGCCTATGATTATGGGATGTTACGGGGTAGGGGTTTCTCGTACTGTTGCTGCCATTATTGAACAGCATCATGATGAAAACGGAATCGTATGGCCGCCGTCAGTTGCCCCTTACGATGTTCACCTGCTCACGTTAAATAGTAAAAATGCTGAACAGAGCGAGCTATCTGAAGAACTATACCAGTCGCTTAAGAAAACTGGATTTGATGTACTTTATGATGATCGTCCTGAGCGAGCTGGAGTAAAGTTCAAAGACTCAGATCTAATCGGAATTCCGCTTCGTGTATCTGTTGGAAAACGTGCGGCTGAAGGTATCGTAGAAGTGAAAATTCGCAAGTCAGGTGAAGTCATTGAAGTAGCTGTAGCCGATTTAGCTGAAGTGCTTAAGACTCAGCAAAGAAAACTTGAAGAATTATACCAATAAATAAAAGATATATAAGGTGAGGTATCTCAATTAGAGGTACCTTCTCTTTTATGCAAGGCTTATTTAAGCAGGGGGGAGAAAAATGTCTCAAGATGAACAACTAAGAAAAGAGCGATTTCAATTACTCCTTTCACAATTACAATTCCCTGAAGAAGTGATACATGGGGTATTTAAGGATGGGAAGATTCGCAAATTAACGATTTTAAAAGAAAAACGAACATGGCATTTTCATATAGATCTTCCTCTTTTAATTCCTGCTCATTTATATGAGCTGTTTGGACAAAAGTTAAAGGAAACGTTTACTCATATTGCAACAGTCGGCTTCACATTTTATTATGACAGGTGTGAGCCAAGTCAGAGTGACTGGGAGCAGTATTGGCCGATGATCGTTTCTCGTCTGCAAGCAGTATCCGATGGATTGCGTTCATTACTCTCAAATCAGAGCCCTCGTTTTGATGGGAAACGCTTGGAGATTAATGTACGCAATGAAACAGAAGCTGTCGCGCTAAAGCGGAAATTACAAGATCCCTTAAGAGAAAGTCTCGTGTCACTAAGTCTTCCAAACGTGGGCTTTGAGCCTGCTATAAAAGAATCTAAACAAGAATTTCAAAAGTTTGTCGAGCAGCGCGAGCAAGAAGATCACTCTAAAGTAGTAGAAGCCATTTTAGAGAAGAAGAAAATGGAGCAAAAAAGTGATGAGTTTGAAGGAAAGGATCTCGTATTGGGCTATCCAATTAAAGATGATCCTATACCGCTTGAGGCCATTGTCGATGAGGAACGCAGAGTAACGGTTCAAGGGTATGTATTCGACGCTGAAACAAGAGAATTGCGCAGCGGACGTACACTGCTTACCTTTAAAATTACCGACTATACTGATTCCATCATGGTTAAGATCTTTTCACGGGATAAAGAGGATATCCCGCTTCTTCAAGCTGTTAAAAAAGGCATGTGGCTGAAAGTTCGCGGTGGTGTACAAAATGATACATTCGTTAGAGACTTGGTTATGATTGCTAATGACTTCAATCAAATTAAACCGGCTGAGCGTACAGATAATGCAGCTGATGAAGAAAAAAGAGTAGAATTGCATCTACACACGTCAATGAGTCAAATGGATGGCATGACATCTGCGGGTAAGTATGTTGAGCAGGCAGCCAAATGGGGACACCCTGCTATTGCCATTACAGACCATGGAGTTGTTCAGTCTTTCCCAGAAGCATACGGGGCCGGAAAGAAACATGGCATCAAAGTGCTGTATGGGGTAGAAGCGAACCTTGTAGATGACGGAGTTCCGATTGCTTATAACGAAGCGAACCGTGAGCTGATGACCGAGGAATACGTTGTTTTTGACGTGGAAACGACGGGGTTATCTGCTGTTTATAATACAATTATCGAGCTAGCTGCTGTTAAGATCAAAAACGGGGAAATCATTGACCGGTTTGAATCCTTTGCAGACCCCCATGAGCCATTAACCAATACGATCATTGAATTAACAGGTATTACTGATGATATGGTAAAAGGCCAGCCAGAAGTGGGAGAGGTACTAAAAGATTTCCATGAATTTGTGGGGACTGCTACTTTAGTAGCTCATAATGCTAGTTTTGATATGGGCTTCTTGAATGTTGGCTACCAAAAAATCGGACTGGGAGACGCGACAAACCCTGTTATCGATACATTAGAGTTAGGGAGATTCCTGTATCCAGAGCTGAAGAATCACCGATTGAATACTCTTTGTAAGAAGTTCGATATTGAACTTGTCAGTCATCACCGCGCGATCTATGATGCCGAAGCGACGGGGTATTTATTATGGAAGATGGTTCGAGATGCAAACGAGCGGAATGTTACTCATCATGATCAATTAAATAATCATATGGGGCAAGGGAATTTTACCAGACAGCGTCCGTCACATTGTACGATCCTAGCACAAACGCAAGAAGGCTTGAAAAATTTATACCAATTAGTTTCAATGTCTCATGTTGAATACTTTTTCAGAACACCGCGTATTCCAAGGTCGCAGCTGCAAAAACATCGTAAAGGATTGTTGATTGGCACCGCGTGTGATAAAGGAGAAGTGTTTGAAGGGATGATGCAAAAATCTCCTGAAGAAGTAGAGGAGATTGCAAAGTTCTATGATTATTTAGAAATTCAGCCTCTAGAAAATTATCAGCATTTAATTGAGAAAGAACTAGTTAAAAACGATGAATCGTTAAAAGAAATTGTCTCAAATATTGTTGAATTAGGCGAAAAGCTTGATAAACCGGTTGTGGCAACGGGTAATGCGCATTATTTGAACAAAGAAGACGCGATCTACCGTAAGATTTTAATTGCATCGCAAGGAGGAGCGAACCCGCTGAATAAGCAGACGCTGCCCCCTGTTCATTTTAAAACAACCGACGAAATGATCGATGCTTTTGCCTTTTTAGGAGACGACAAGGCTAAGAAACTGGTAGTGGAAAATACACAAAAAGTGGCTGATTTAGTTGAAGAGATTCATCCCATCCCTGATCAATTGTATACTCCAAAAATTGAGGGTGCGGATGATGAGATCAGAGAAATGAGCTATTCTCGTGCTCGTAGTATTTACGGGGATGATCTGCCGGAAATTGTAGAGGCGAGGATTGAAAAAGAATTAAAAAGTATTATCGGCCACGGATTTGCGGTTATTTATCTTATTTCACAAAAGCTGGTTAAAAAATCATTGATTGATGGATATCTTGTAGGTTCTCGTGGGTCTGTCGGATCTTCATTTGTTGCAACCATGACTGAAATTACCGAAGTGAACCCTCTCCCGCCGCATTATGTGTGTCCAAACTGCCAGCATTCCTATTTCTTTAACGATGGTTCAGTTGGATCAGGATTTGACCTTCCTGATAAAGATTGTCCTGAATGCGGCACGGCATATGTGAAAGATGGACAAGACATCCCGTTTGAAACCTTCCTTGGATTTAAAGGAGATAAAGTTCCAGATATTGATCTTAACTTCTCAGGGGAATATCAGCCGAGAGCCCACCATTATACGAAAGAATTATTTGGTGAGGAGTATGTGTACCGGGCAGGAACAATCGGCACCGTTGCAGAAAAGACAGCTTATGGGTATGTTAAAGGATACCAAGGAGATCATGATCTGCATATGAGAGGCGCAGAAATTGATCGGCTTGTATCAGGCTGTACAGGAGTGAAGCGGACGAGCGGGCAGCACCCGGGTGGTATTATTGTCGTACCAGATTACATGGATATTTATGATTTCACACCGATTCAGTTCCCTGCAGACGATAAAACTGCTGAGTGGAAAACGACACACTTTGATTTCCATTCCATTCATGATAATCTGCTGAAACTTGATATTCTCGGACACGATGATCCGACCGTTATACGAATGCTTCAAGACCTATCCGGAATTGACCCGAAAACGATTCCTACCGATGATCCTGAAGTCATGAAGATATTCAGCGGTCCTGATGTGCTTGGAGTGACAGAAGATCAAATTTTGTGTAAAACAGGTACCCTTGGCATTCCTGAATTTGGGACGAGATTCGTTCGTCAAATGCTTGAAGAGACGAAGCCTAGCACATTTTCAGAGCTCGTGCAGATCTCAGGACTTTCTCATGGGACGGATGTTTGGTTAAATAATGCCAATGAGTTGATTTATAACGGTACATGTGAGCTTAAAGATGTAATTGGATGTCGTGATGACATTATGGTATATCTGATATACAAAGGACTAGAGCCATCTCTTGCTTTTAAGATCATGGAGTTTGTACGTAAAGGTAAAGGCCTCCAGCCGGAATGGGTCGAGGAAATGAAAAAGCACGATGTGCCTGATTGGTATATCGGCTCATGTACAAAGATTAAATACATGTTCCCTAAAGCCCATGCAGCAGCCTATGTATTAATGGCTGTGCGGATTGCTTATTTCAAAGTGCATCACCCAATTCTTTATTACGCTTCTTATTTCACGGTTCGAGCAGATGACTTCGATCTCGATACAATGATCAAAGGATCAACAGCTATTAAAGCGAAAATTGAAGAGATTAATGCTAAAGGTCTAGATGCTTCACCTAAAGAAAAGGCTGTCTTAACCGTTCTAGAACTTGCTTTAGAAATGTGTGAGCGAGGCTTTTCGTTTAAGAAGGTAGATCTGTACGAATCAAGTGCAACAGAGTTTATTGTTGATGGGATGAGCCTGCTTCCGCCGTTTAACGCAATGACTGGGGTTGGTACAAACGCTGCCCTTAATATTGTGAAGGCAAGAGAGGGTGGCGAATTTCTCTCAAAAGAAGATCTGCAGCAAAAAGCACGTTTAACAAAGACTGTGCTTGAACATCTTGATGATCACGGCTGCTTAGCAGGCATGCCCGATTCCAATCAGCTTTCCTTATTCTAGCTTTCCTTGTTCAACTATCAGGCGCAAAAGCTGATCTGACGCTATCTAGAGACACAGAGTAAGTTGCAAACAGCTAGAGAGTATGATATCCTTGTTATGGTAATACTTAGAATACGGAACCTAAAAAGAGTGGGGAAACCCACTCTTTCGTTTTCGTTTAGACCTATATTTATGAATCGTTTCTCTTAAATAACAGGATGTAAAGTAACCTTTATTTATATAGATGGGTAAGATCAAGGAGGGTATGAATTGAGTAAGAAAGTAACGGACATCGTAGCAGAATTAGTGACACCGCTATTGGACGAGCTAAACTTAGAGCTAGTAGATGTTGAATTTAAAAAGGAAGGACCTAACTGGTTTCTTAGAGTGTTTATTGATTCAGATACAGGTGTTGATTTAGAGGATTGTGGGAAAGTAAGTGAACAATTAAGCGAAAAACTTGATGAAATGGATCCAATTCCACAAGCTTATTTCCTTGAAGTATCTTCTCCTGGGGCTGAGAGACCTTTAAAGAAAGTTAAAGATCTTGAAAAAGCAGTTGGGAAAAATGTTCATGTTACTACGTACGAACCAGTTGATGGAGAAAAGGCATTCGAAGGGATGCTTCAATCTTTTGATGGCGAAGTATTAACTATTGAAGTGAAAATAAAAACACGGAAGAAATCATATGAAATTCCGTACGATAAGGTAGCAAACGCTCGTTTAGCTATTATTTTCTAAAATGATATTTTTTGTGGAAGTTGAAAGGGGGATGTTCCATTCATGAATAGTGAATTTATGGATGCGTTAACGACATTAGAGAAAGAAAAAGGTATAAGTAAGGAAGTTATTATTGAGGCGATTGAGGCTGCACTTATTTCAGGATACAAACGTAATTTCAGCCAGGCACAAAATGTTCGCGTGGACGTCAACCGGGATAACGGAAGTATCCGTGTATTTGCACGCAAAACGATTGTGGAGGAAGTCTTTGATGCACGTCTTGAAATCTCATTAGACGAGGCTAAATCAATCAACCCTAATTACGAAGTAGATGATGTCGTCGAGATTGAAGTAACACCAAAAGACTTCGGCCGTATCGCTGCGCAAACAGCTAAACAGGTGGTCACGCAACGTGTGCGTGAAGCTGAAAGAGGCATCATTTATTCTGACTTCATTGATCGTGAAGAAGATATCATGACAGGGATTGTGCAACGCCAAGACCATCGCTTCATTTATGTGGATTTAGGCAAGGTTGAAGCGCTTCTTCCTTTAAATGAACAAATGCCTAATGAAACCTACAAGCATAATGACCGCATCAAAGCGTTTATTACAAAAGTAGAAAAAACAACAAAAGGACCACAAATTTTAATCTCACGTACACACCCTGGCCTCTTAAAACGTTTATTTGAGCTTGAAGTGCCTGAGATTTATGATGGAACTGTGGAAATTAAATCCGTCTCTCGTGAAGCTGGTGATCGTTCTAAGATTGCTGTACATGCAGAGAATCCAGAAGTTGATCCAGTAGGCTCGTGTGTAGGGCCTCGCGGACAGCGTGTACAAACAATTGTAGATGAATTAAAGGGCGAGAAAATTGATATTGTCCGCTGGTCAGAAGATCCAGTTGAATATGTAGCTAATGCACTTAGCCCATCTAAGGTTGTCAAAGTAAACGTGAATGAAGAAGAAAAGATGACTCAGGTTATTGTACCGGATTATCAACTATCACTAGCAATCGGCAAGCGCGGACAAAATGCACGCTTAGCAGCTAAACTGACAGGCTGGAAGATTGATATTAAGAGTGAGTCAGAAGCAAGGGAGTTAGGTCTTTTAAATGAGGAAGACAGTTCTGCTTCTGAATATGAAGACCCAGCAAGTGAAGAAGCATTTGTTCCTGATGTAGAAGATTACAACGAAGAGTAAGAAGAAGGAGACGGGGCCAATGAAACAGCGCAAAGTTCCTCTCAGAAAATGCATTGTTACTCAAGAAATGAGACCGAAGTCCGAACTTGTTCGGATTGTGCGTACGCCTGAAGGTGAGGTTGAGCTTGATCTTACAGGGAAGAAAAATGGGCGAGGCGCTTATCTCAGTAACAGTGAAGAATGCTTTTTGGAAGCTAAAAAGAAAGACAGCATATCTAGACACCTTCAAGTGAAACTTACCGAAGAACAGTACGATCAGCTAGAAATTGAGCGTAAAAAGGGGCGTAAGTAGATGACGTCAAAGCAGCCGAAGTGGATTTCACTTCTTGGGCTATGCGCTCGTGCAAGGCAGTTAGTAACTGGGGAAGAGCTCGTCATTAAAGATGTACGCAGCCGGTCAGTAAGGCTGGTACTGCTCTCAAATGATGCAGCTGAACAGACAAAGAAAAAGATATTGGACAAATGTGGGTATTATTCAATTCCTGTTCGAATTGTGAGCGATCGAACTACACTTGGAAATGCGATCGGTAAGGCAGAACGAGTGGTAGTAGGGATAAAAGATCCAGGATTCGCTAAGAAAATGACCGCATTATTGGACCAATAATTGTGGAGGTACGTATATGAGCAAAATGAGAATATATGAATACGCAAAAGAGAAGAACGTTCCTAGTAAAGATGTCATTGAGAAGTTGAAATCAATGGATGTATCTGTTTCGAATCATATGTCCTACATTGATGATGCGGCTATTGCTAAATTAGAAGGCAAGCCGGCTCCTGCGAAGACTGAAGCAAAAAAAGAAAAGCCTGCAAAACCAGCAGGTAAGCAACAAGGGAAGGCTACTAATCATATGAATAATAATAACAACAACAAGAAAAAAGGCAATAACAGACCTAATCAGCAGCAAAATCGCGGTAAGCAGCAAAATAAGCGTCATGACAAACCACGTCAAGAGCCGCCAAAGCCAAAACCATTACCAGAGAAGATTACTTTTATTGAATCATTATCAGTTGCAGAGCTTGCTAAAGCATTAGGCAAAGAGCCTTCTGAGCTGATCAAAAAACTGATGGCGCTTGGTGTGATGGCGACGATTAACCAAGAGCTTGATAAAGATACAATCGAGCTGATCGCGGGTGATTACGGAGTAGCGGTTGAAGAAGAGATTGTTGTAGATAAAATTGACCTTGATAGTTATGTGGAAGAAGAAAAAGAGGAAGACTTAAAAGAGCGTCCTCCAGTTGTTACAATCATGGGTCACGTTGACCATGGTAAAACAACCTTGCTTGACTCTATCCGCAACACTAAAGTAACAGCAGGGGAAGCTGGCGGGATTACTCAGCATATCGGGGCCTATCAAATTGAAACAGACGGCAAACCGATTACATTCCTTGATACTCCTGGTCACGCAGCATTTACAACAATGCGTGCGCGCGGAGCTCAAGTAACAGATATTACGATTCTTGTCGTAGCGGCAGATGACGGCGTAATGCCGCAAACAAAAGAAGCAATCAGCCATGCCAAGGCTGCTGGTGTGCCAATCATTGTTGCTGTGAATAAAATGGATAAGGAAGCCGCTAATCCAGACCGTGTTATGCAAGAATTAACAGAGTATGAACTTGTTCCTGAAGCTTGGGGCGGAGATACGATTTTCGTTAATGTTTCAGCATTAAATGGTCAGGGTATTGATGAACTATTAGAAATGGTCCTTCTAGTAGCAGAAGTTGCTGAATTAAAAGCGAACCCAGACAGAATGGCTCGTGGAACTGTTGTTGAAGCTGAGCTTGATAAAGGCCGCGGTGCAGTAGCTACTTTATTAGTACAAAATGGAACGCTTAATGTTGGTGATCCAATTGTAGTAGGGAACTCATTTGGACGTGTTCGTGCAATGGTTAACGATTTAGGACGTCGCGTTAAAACTGCAGGACCTTCTGCTCCAGTTGAAATTACTGGACTTAATGAAGTTCCACAAGCTGGTGA
The DNA here is from genome assembly GCF_000005825.2 of Alkalihalophilus pseudofirmus OF4. Lineage (GTDB taxonomy): Bacteria > Bacillota > Bacilli > Bacillales > Bacillaceae_D > Alkalihalophilus > Alkalihalophilus pseudofirmus. The sequence goes on along the minus strand of NC_013791.2, from coordinate 2,277,720 downwards.
TCAGTTCCAAGTATTTGAAGATGAAAAAACTGCTCGCCAAATTGGTGAAGCACGTATGAGCCGTCAACGCGAAGAAAACCGTGCTGAGAACTCTAAAGTCAGCCTTGATGACTTATTTAATCAAATTCAGCAAGGTGAAGTAAAAGATATTAATATCATTATTAAAGCGGACGTTCAAGGTTCGGTTGAAGCGATGCGCGGTTCATTAGAGAAAATCGACGTAGAAGGTGTTAAAGTAAATATTATCCATACGGGTGTAGGTGCCATTACAGAATCTGATATTATTCTTGCATCAGCATCAAATGCGATTGTTATTGGCTTTAATGTACGTCCTGATGGAGGAGCTAAGCGTACTGCTGAAGTTGAAAAAGTAGATATCCGCTTACACCGTGTTATCTATAATGCAATCGATGAAATTGAATCAGCGATGAAAGGAATGCTTGATCCTGAGTTTGAAGAAAAAGTCATTGGTCAAGTTGAAATCCGTACAACGTTTAAAGTATCTAAAGTGGGTACAATCGCTGGAGCTTATGTTACAGAAGGTAAAATTTCACGCGATTCAACTGTACGTTTAATTCGTGATGGGATTGTCATATATGAAGGAGCTATTAATGCGCTTAAACGTTTCAAAGATGATGCAAAAGAAGTAGCAGCCGGTTACGAGTGCGGTATTACTCTAGAGAAGTTTAATGACATCAAAGAAGGCGATGTGATTGAGGCTTACGTTATGGAGGAAATCGAACGTAAATGATCATCGGTTCAGTCCGTTGCGAGCTTCTAATTTACGACGTGCATTCACTTAAAGAAAAACGTTCTGTGCTAAAAAGTCTTCAAACTAGATTAAAGCAGCGTTTCAACCTAGCAGTAGCAGAAACCAATTTTCAAGATGTATGGCAGCGTGCAGAGCTCTCGATAGTGACTGTTTCAAATCAGAGAGTGATTTGTGAGCGAGAGCTCGAGCGGGCACTTAAATTCATTGATATTGAATCAGAGGCTGAGCGCACGCTGACAACATATGAGTGGTTATAATCGTATAAACAGAGGTGAACAACTATGAGTAACGTTCGAGCACATCGTGTAGGAGAACAAATGAAAAAAGAGCTAAGTGATATTATTATGCGGGAGTTGAAAGATCCTCGTATCAGTTTTGTCACAATTACTGGGGTAGATGTAACAGGCGACCTGCAGCAAGCGAAAGTATTCATTACCGTTCTTGGAGACGATGCGCAAAAAGAATCCACATTAAAAGGACTTTCAAAAGCAAAAGGATTTATTCGTTCGGAGATTGGAAAGAGAATCCGCCTGCGTAAAACACCAGAAATTACGTTTGAATTTGATGAGTCCATCGAATACGGAAATCGGATTGAAACATTGATTAATGATTTAAACAAATAACGACTTAAATAAATAAGTTCAGCGTTTTATTAGAATGCTGCTAAGAGGATAGGGGGCGCATGCTCTCTATCCTCTTTCGCCTTTGAGAATAAGAGCAAGGAGTACGATAATGAATAATATTGAAGGAATTTTAGCGTTATTAAAACCTGCAGGGATGACTTCTCATGATTGCGTCATGAAAATCCGCAGACTTTATCAAACAAAAAAAGTAGGCCATACAGGAACACTTGATCCAGATGTCGTAGGGGTCCTCCCTATTTGTATCGGCAAGGCGACAAAGGTGGCTCAATACATGTCCGATTACTCTAAAACGTATGTAGGAGAAGTAACCATTGGTTTTTCGACGACTACAGAAGATGCAAGCGGAGAAGTAGTTGAGACAAAGGGTGTTAATAAGCCTTGGTCTAAAGAGGTCATCATCGCCTTATTAGACTCCTTTAAAGGAGAGATTACTCAAATCCCTCCGATGTATTCAGCGGTTAAAGTTAATGGTAAGAAATTGTATGAATACGCAAGAGCTAATCAAACGGTTGAACGGCCAACAAGGAAGGTCAGGATTCATCGATTAGAGTTAACTAGCGATCTAACCTTAAATGAAACATCAAACACATTTTCTTTTTCTTTTGAAGTGGAATGTAGTAAAGGGACGTATGTACGAACACTTGCAGTTGATTTGGGAAAAGCTTTGGGATTTCCTGCGCATATGTCCCATCTAAAGCGGACAGCTTCTGGACCCTTCACAACGGAGGTATGCACCTCTCTTTCCGAGCTTGAAGAAATGGAGGGCGTAGATGAACGTGTAAAAGTTTTAAGGCCGTTAGATGAAGCAATAGCTCATCTCCCTATGCTCATTGTAGATAAAGAGGTAGAACAGCTGATAAAATACGGATCAGTTTTACCAGAAGAAAAAGGGTTAGATGAAATGCGGTTTACCGTATATAATGGACAAGGGGAATGCTTAGCCATTTATCAAAAGCATCCTACTAAGCCTGGGTTAATTAAGCCGGAAAAAATGATCTGGACAAGTTAGTATACCTGAAGTAAAGCAGAAAAAGGGGAATTATGATGGATACGATTTATTTGCATCACCCAATTGAAGCGAATACCTTAAAAAAACGTCCAATTGTATTAGCACTTGGATATTTTGATGGGGTTCATATTGGACATAAAAAAGTAATTGAAACTGCCTGCAGGCAAGCAGCTAAGCTGGGTGTGGAAGCAGCTGTTATGACCTTCCATCCACATCCAAAAGAGGTGCTGCGAAAAGAAGCACACCCTATGCCTTACCTCACTCCGCTTCCTTTAAAGGAAAAGAAAATTGCTGAGCTTGGTGTGGATACGCTTTATGTCGTTAACTTTACTAAAGAGTTTGCGTCTTTAACGCCTCAACAATTTGTTGATGATTATATTATTTCACTAGATGCTGTACATGTAGTAGCTGGCTTTGACTTTACATATGGTTCTCTTGGCAAAGGGACGATGGAAACCTTAGTCTTTCATTCTAGAAATAAATTTGACCAAACCACTGTCAGCAAAGTAGAACAAGGCGACATCAAAATCAGTTCTACAAAGATTAGGGAGCTGATTGAGGAGGGCAGTGTAGAGAAGATTCCTGCTTATCTAGGAGAGCCTTACTACGTGTTAGGAAAAGTAGTCGATGGTGATAAGCGCGGCCGCACCATTGGTTTCCCAACGGCTAATGTAGCGGCAATTGACCGGATGAAGATACCTAAAACCGGGGTATATGCCGTACGTTTTCAAGTAAAGGGGAATTGGTACAACGGAGTATGTAATATTGGCTATAAGCCTACGTTTAATCAAGAAAAAAAGGAGCCAACGATCGAAGTAAATATTTTTGATTTCAACCAAGAAATTTACGGGGAACAGGCTGTGGTCGTTTTTGAACGCAGAATAAGGGCTGAGAAAAAATTTAATGAGATCAATGAATTGATCTCACAGATTAATAAAGATAAAGAAGAAGCGATTGAATATTTTGCTGAAAAAAGCTGTTAAGTTTCTTGCATTCTGAAGCTGAACGTTGTATAGTAAGGGTTGTACTTCAAGTACACATCCGTTTCGTGGCAGAGCGACTCACCGACGCTTGCTAGGGAATAGGAGATTATTTAAAGGGAGGTGAATAGGATGGCATTAACACAAGAGCGCAAGAACGAGCTAATTGCTGAGTTCAAAACTCATGATACTGACACTGGTTCTCCAGAGGTTCAAGTAGCTATCCTTACTGAGCAAATCAACACATTAAACGAGCACTTACGTACTCACAAGAAGGATCACCATTCACGTCGTGGTCTTTTAAAGATGGTTGGTCAACGTCGTAACTTGTTAACGTACCTACGTAACAAAGATGTTACACGTTACCGTAACCTTGTTGACAAGCTTGGCTTACGTCGATAAGTTATGATGAAAGCGGGAAGATTTCCCGCTTTTTTCTACATTTATAAGTGTTGGAAAATGATCCCTACATCACATCGATATGTAGGGTCTTTACATAACAGAGCCTATAACCCCGAGATTTGCCATTGACTCTTTTATTTTTCACATAAATCGGTAATAATAAGAAAAGAATGAATAATTTTAGTGTACGAGAGGAGTACGCGTAATGGAACAAGAAAGACAAATTTTTTCAATTGACTGGGCAGGCCGTGAACTAACGGTAGAAACAGGTCAATTTGCTAAACAAGCAAATGGAGCAGTACTTGTTCGTTATGGTGATACAGCTGTATTATCAACAGTAACCGCTTCAAAAGAGCCAAAAAACTTAAACTTCTTTCCGCTTACTGTAAACTACGAAGAGCGTTTATATGCAGCAGGAAAAATCCCAGGAGGCTTTATTAAGCGTGAAGGCCGTCCTAGTGAAAAAGCGATCTTAGCGAGCCGCCTAATTGATCGACCAATCCGCCCTCTTTTCCCTGATGGCTTCCGTAACGAAGTTCAGGTAATCAGTATTGTTATGAGTGTGGATCAAAACTGTTCCTCTGAAATGGCTGCGATGATCGGTTCATCTTTAGCATTATCGATCTCAGACATTCCATTTGATGGACCAATTGCTGGTGTTACGGTTGGACGTAAAGATGGCGAACTGATCATTAACCCAACAACTGAACAGCTAGAAGAAAGTGATATTGATCTAGTAGTAGCGGGTACAAAAGATGCAATTAACATGGTTGAAGCAGGGGCCGATGAGGTGCCTGAAGAAACGATGCTTGAAGCGATTATGTACGGTCACGATGAAATTAAACGCTTAGTGGCTTTCCAGGAAGAAGTAGTACAAGCTGCAGGAAAAGAGAAAAAAGAAATCCAGCTTAAACAAGTTGATGCTGAGCTTGAGTCTGCTGTTCGCAATTTAGCTGAAGCAGATCTTAAAAAAGCGGTTCAAGTCCAAGAAAAGCATGAACGTCAAGCAGCGATTGATGCTGTGATGAAGCCTATTATTGAGAAGTATGAAGAAGAGCAAGAAGAGCTTGTAGGCGATGTGCGAGAAGTTCTTCAAAAAGTAGTAAAAGAAGAAGTACGCCGTTTAATTACGGTTGAAAAAGTGCGTCCTGATGGCCGTGCGATTGATGAGATTCGTCCCCTAGCTTCACAAGTTGATCTATTGCCTCGTACACATGGATCAGGTCTTTTTACAAGAGGACAAACTCAAGCGTTAAGTATTTGTACACTAGGAGCACTTGGCGATGTGCAGATTCTTGATGGACTTGGTATTGAAGAGTCTAAACGCTTTATGCACCATTACAACTTCCCGCAATTTAGTGTAGGGGAAACAGGACCGATCCGTGGACCGGGCCGTCGTGAAATTGGTCATGGTGCTTTAGGTGAACGTGCCCTTGAACCGATCATTCCAAGTGAAAATGACTTCCCATACACAATCCGTCTTGTGTCAGAAGTTCTTGAATCAAATGGTTCAACTTCTCAAGCAAGTATTTGTGCAAGTACTTTAGCAATGATGGATGCTGGTGTACCTATTAAAGCACCGGTAGCAGGTATTGCGATGGGTCTTGTAAAACAAGATGAGCATCTAACGGTATTAACAGATATTCAAGGTATGGAAGATGCGCTTGGAGATATGGACTTTAAAGTAGCAGGTACTAAAGAGGGTGTAACTGCTCTGCAAATGGACATTAAGATCTCTGGTATTAACCGTGAAGTTCTTGAGCAGGCTCTTGAACAGGCTAAGCGCGGCCGTATGGTTATTTTAGATAATATGTTATCTGCAATCAGCGAATCTCGTAGTGAATTATCTGAGTATGCTCCTAAAATTATGACTATGCATGTGAATCCAGATAAGATTCGCGATGTTATTGGACCAAGCGGTAAGATGATCAACAAGATTATTGAAGAAACTGGTGTCAAAATTGATATCGAACAAGATGGTACAGTTTACATCTCTTCAGTAGACAGTAAAATGAACGAACAAGCTCGTAAAATTATCGAAGACATTGTTCGTGAAGTTGAAGTTGGTCAAACGTACCTTGGTAAAGTAAAACGTGTTGAGAAGTTTGGAGCGTTTGTCGAGCTATTTAAAGGGAAAGATGGCCTTGTTCATATTTCTCAACTAGCTGAGGAACGTATTAATAAAGTAGAAGATGTCGTAAGTATTGGCGATGAGATTTTAGTTCGTGTAACTGAAATTGATAACCAAGGACGAGTGAACCTGTCTCGTAAAGTCATCTTAAAAGAAGAGAAAGAAAAACAAGAACAAGCAGGAAAATAAGATGAAGGAGACAAGGATAATCTTGTCTCTTTTTTAGTCGTTGCGGCATTGACCTTACTTCCTTAACTAAATAAGGGTATTAGGAAGCTTGTTCTATCAACCTTCTTTATTGCATAGTATGCCAATAGAAGGAGGATTGATTAGAATGAAAAAGTTTGTATCTGTGTTATTTCTAGGCTGCTGTTTAATGGTTATTTCTTTTGGAGCGGTGCAAAATCCGTTCTCTTTGCAATACATAAATGAATTGAAGCAAGATACAACAATGGTTATGAAGCAGCAAGATCCTCTTTATGAAGAAATTGAACTGAATAAAGAACAATTTGAAGAAGATGCGATAGATGCAAGGGTGGATCCGGTCTGGAAGGCTCTCCCCGGCTACAACGGGTTAAAGGTTGACGTTGATGCCTCCTATGATAAGATGAAGAAGCTGGGAACATTTAATGAGGATAGGCTTGTATTTAAGGAAACAGCACCGTCGGTTCATTTAGAGGACCTGCCTCCGACACCTATTTATAAAGGGAATGAAAAAAAGCCCATGGTCAGTTTTTTAGTGAATGTGGCATGGGGAAATGAGTATATTCCTGAAATGTTAAAGGTGATGAAGGATTACGGTGTGAAGTCGACCTTTTTTTTAGATGGATCTTGGGTTAAAAACAATCCGAAAATGGCTACAATGATACTAGAACAAGGTCATGAAATAGGAAATCATGCATACTCGCATCCTGATATGAAATCACTAACTACCGAAAGAGTAAATGAAGAATTACAAAAAACAAATGACGTCATACTTGCTACGTTAGATGTTACACCTAAGTGGTTTGCCCCGCCTAGCGGAAGTTATTCTCAAAGAGTGGTAGATCAAGCTCGTGCTCATGGAATGATGACCATCCTATGGTCGGTTGATACTGTAGACTGGAAAAAACCACATCCTGATGAAATGGTCAATCGTGTTTTAAATAAAGTACATCCTGGAGCGATGGTTTTGATGCATCCAACCGAGCCTACAGCGGCCGGGCTCAAGGAGATGATTGAAGGAATTCAAGCAAAAGGGCTTGAACTTGGTACGGTTTCAGAATTAATGAGTGAGACAAGAATTCATAATGGTGTAACCCTGGATGACTAATTTTAGGGGGATATAGATTGATACAAAAGATTGAATTAGATAATGGTGTACGAATTATGGCAGAGGCAATTCCGACGGTAAGGTCTGTTTCTATTGGAGTATGGATAGGAACAGGTTCTCGTTATGAAGAAGTGCATGAAAATGGTATTTCCCACTTTTTAGAGCATATGTTCTTTAAAGGCACAAAAAAGCGAAGTGCTGCAGATATTGCCGAGGCATTTGATAAAATCGGCGGTCAAGTGAATGCATTTACCTCAAAAGAATATACGTGCTATTATGCAAAAGTGCTGGATGAGCATGCACCGATTGCTGTAGATGTATTATCGGACATGTTCTTCAATTCTGAATTTGAGGCGAAAGAGCTTCAAAAAGAAAGAAATGTCGTGCTTGAAGAAATAAAAATGGTGGATGATACTCCTGATGATATTGTACATGATCTCTTAAGTAAGGCGGCTTATGGTGAACATTCATTAGGCTATCCTATTTTAGGAACACAAGATACTCTTAAAACATTCGATGAAAAGGCGCTACGTTCTTACATGGACCGTTACTATACTGGAGACCATGTGGTCATTTCTATTGCAGGAAATATAACGGATGAGGTCATTCAATCGATCAAAGATATTTTCAAAGAGGTTAAACCAACAACTTATCAATATGAAGCCAGTGCACCACGCTTTCAATCGGAGTTGATTACACGTAAAAAGGAAACGGAACAAGCACATTTATGTCTTGCTTATCCTGGTTTAGAAATTGGCAATAAAGATGTCTATTCCTTAATTCTGCTTAATAACTTACTAGGAGGCAGCATGAGCAGCCGCCTGTTCCAAGAAATTAGAGAAAAGCGTGGATTATGTTATTCCGTATTTTCTTACCATTCCTCCTATCAAGACAGCGGTATGTTGACCGTCTATGCAGGTACGGCATTAGAGCAATTAGATGAGCTGGTAGTTGCCCTTAATCAGACAACAAGCCGACTGTGTGAAGCAGGAATGAATGAAAAAGAACTTCAAAATGGGAAAGAACAATTAAAAGGAAGCTTAATGCTAAGTTTAGAAAGTACCAATTCAAGAATGAGCAGAAACGGTAAAAATGAGTTGATGTTAAAACGCCATCGCACGTTAGACGATATTTTAGCTGAGATCAATAATGTTACATTAGAAAATGTTAATCGTCTTGCTCAAACACTGCTTTCCACTGAACCTGCTATTTCACTTATTAGTTCAACGGGAGAGGTTCCTAAATCGTTAAGAGCCTAAGCGAGATAGACCAGCTATATTAGCTGGTCTATTTTAATTGCCGTTCTCATACACTATCATAAACCCTTAGAGAACGGAGGAAGAGCATGCGGCTAAGTGAGATCAGCAACAAAGAAATCATTGATTACCAAAAAGGAGAACGCATGGGAATCCTAGGTCAGACAGACCTACTGATTAATGAGGAGACGGGAGAAATTGAAGCGTTTATTGTGCCAACGATGAAATGGTTTGGATTTGGTAAAAAAGAAAAAGAAGTGACGGTATATTGGAATCAAATTAAAAAGATTGGTCAGGATATGATTATCATAGATATGGGGTTTCCTGATTAACACACTGCAGATAGGCAGTGTGTTTTTTTGTTTTAAGTCATGTCTTTTAAATCACTCCCTTTATTCACCCATTATCAAGTTTATACATATGCTATCGTGAATCAATTCAGATACTGTTACTCCCTCCAACGTATATAAAACTGACGACATGTGGGGGCGAAGGCTACTTTAGGAAAGGGGCAGGGACGCTGATGTTAACGGGTAAAGTAATAGTCGTCATCGGGGGTGACGCAAGACAGCTTGAGATTATTCGCAAATTATCAACGCTTGATGCAAAGCTTTCATTAGTTGGTTTTGATCAATTAGATGATGGTTATATAGGGGCATCCAAGCAATCGATTGATGATGTGAAGTGGAATAAAGTCGATGCGATCTTGCTTCCGGTAAGCGGAATGAACAATGAAGGGGAAATTGAAACCATTTTCTCGAATGAAAAAGTAACATTAACACCCGAGATGTTCAGTCAAACACCTCAGCATTGCACCATTTTTTCAGGGATCACAAATGACACCCTTAATCAATACGTAAAAAAAGCGAAACGAAGACTTGTTAAATTAATGGATAGAGATGATATAGCTATTTATAACTCGATTCCTACTGCAGAAGGAACCATTATGATGGCGATACAACATACGGATATTACGATCCATAGTGCGTGTGTAGCTGTTATAGGATTAGGTCGAGTAGGAATGTCTGTAGCGAGAACATTTGATGCCCTAGGTGCAAATGTTAAAGTTGGGGCAAACGAGTCACATCAACTAGCAAGAATCACAGAAATGGGATTAACGCCTTTTCATACCGATCACTTAAAAGAAGAATTAGCAGATGTAGATATATGCATTAACACCGTTCCTGAATTAATCATTACTGCAAAGGTTCTCGCAGAGATGCCGCTGCACGCTCTTATTATTGATCTAGCCTCAAAGCCAGGGGGAACGGATTTTAGGTATGCTGAAAAGAGAGGGATGAAAGCACTGCTTGCACCAGGTCTCCCAGGAATTGTCGCCCCTAAAACGGCTGGGAAAATATTAGCCAATGTACTTTCAGATCTCTTGCAAGGAGATTAGTAAAACAGAAGAAGGTTCACCTATTTAAGAAAACATCCCGAAGCTTTTTGAAATTGTTGAGGAGGGTTCATATGTCTTTAAAAGGAAAGCATATAGGATTTGGTTTAACAGGATCTCATTGTACGTATGATGCTGTACTGCCAGAAATGCAAAAGCTGGTAGACCTAGGGGCAAAAGTAACACCTTTTGTCACATATACAGTCGAATCTACTGATACGAAATTTGGGGACAGTGCAGACTGGTTAACCAAAATTAAAGAAATCACTTCAGAACCGATTGTTAATTCAATAGTAAAGGCGGAACCATTTGGTCCGAAAACTCCGCTTGATTGTATGGTTGTCGCACCTATTACAGGTAATTCAACGAGTAAGTTTGCTAATGCATTAACAGATTCCCCTGTATTAATGGGAGCTAAAGCAACACTTAGAAATGGAAACCCTGTTGTTCTTGGCATATCAACAAATGATGCCCTCGGACTTAACGGTGTAAATATCATGCGTTTAATGGCCACGAAAAATATTTACTTTATTCCATTCGGGCAGGACGATCCTGTTAAAAAACCTAACTCGCTTGTTGCTAGAATGGAAGCATTAGTGGATACAGTGGAGTCTGCCTTAGCTGGCGTACAGTATCAGCCTGTGCTGGTAGAAAAATTCAAAGATTAGCGATTAGACGAAGTTGCACAAATGAATGATTTCCCTTAAAGTTTAATAGAGGAAATTGACGAAAAGTTGAATTTATTGTGCTATAATCAGTTCAATCGCGTCAAGATAACGTAATCTATTAAACTTATGAACGCAGGAAGGGGAACTACACAAATGACAACATCAAACTATCATGTAGCTGTTGTAGGTGCAACAGGTGCGGTCGGACAACAAATGCTAAAAACATTAGAGGAGCGCAATTTTCCAATTGGGAAATTAACTTTACTTTCATCCAAGCGTTCAGCTGGTAAAGAAATCACTTTTAAAGGTGAAACATATATCGTAGAAGAGGCTACTCCGGAATCTTTTGAAGGAGTTCACGTTGCTCTATTTAGTGCTGGAGGGTCTGTATCAAAAGCACTCGCACCAGAAGCCGTAAAGCGTGGTGCTATTGTTGTTGACAATACAAGTGCATTTAGAATGGATGCCGATGTTCCGCTTGTTGTGCCTGAAGTGAATGAAGAAGATCTTCGTAATCACAACGGAATTATTGCCAACCCTAACTGCTCTACCATTCAAATGGTTGTAGCGCTTGAGCCGATCCGTAAACAGTATGGCTTAACAAAAGTGGTTGTGTCTACTTATCAAGCGGTATCTGGGGCAGGGCTTGAAGCTATTGAAGAAATGAAGAGCCAAACTCAATCTATTTTAAATGGGGAAGAATTCACTCCTGAAATTCTTCCGGTTGGCGGAGACAAAAAGCATTATCAAATTGCATTTAACGCTGTTCCGCAAATTGATTTATTCCAAGAGAATGGTTATACATTTGAAGAAATGAAAATGATTAATGAAACAAAGAAAATTATGCATATGGAATCGCTAGAGGTTGCGGCTACTTGTGTACGTCTTCCGATTGAAACAGGACATTCTGAATCTGTATACATTGAGACAGAAAAAAGCGGCGCAACTGTAGAGGAGTTAAAGGAATTATTAAAAACAGCTCCAGGTGTTACCCTTCAAGATGATCCAGCAAATCAAGTCTATCCGATGGCTGCTGATTGTGTCGGCAGGGAAGATGTATTTGTCGGCCGTATCCGTCGCGATCTTGATCGTGATAATGGTTACCACATGTGGGTTGTTTCAGATAACCTTATTAAAGGTGCTGCATGGAATTCAGTTCAAATTGCTGAGAGCTTAGTAAAATTACAACTGTTATCGTAGAAGAGTAGGTGGCTTATGAAGATTATCGTTCAAAAATTTGGAGGAACCTCTGTTAGAGATGAGGAGGTTCGAAAAAAAGCAGCGCAGCATGTGTTGAAATCTGTTCAGGAAGGCTACAAAGTGATTGTTGTAGTATCTGCTATGGGACGAAAAGGTGAACCTTATGCAACAGATACTCTTCTTGGGCTGGTTGATTCTAACCATATATCAAAACGGGAACAGGACCTTCTAGTTTCATGCGGGGAAGTCATTTCATCTGTCGTATTCACAGAGCTGATCAATGAGCTTGGTGCTAACGCAATGGCCTTAACAGGTGCTCAGGCTGGCTTTAGAACAAATGATGATTTTACAAGTGCTAAAATCCTTGAAATGCGTTCGGATCACCTTAAGAAGCTTTTAGAAACGAAGGATGTAGTGGTTGTTGCTGGATTCCAGGGTCAATCTAAAACAGGGGAAATTACGACACTAGGGCGTGGTGGAAGTGATACGTCTGCCACTGCTCTTGGAGCTGCAGTAGGAGCTGAATGGGTCGATATTTTCACAGACGTTGAAGGGGTCATGACAGCAGATCCGAGGATTGTCTCAGATGCAAGAGCGCTTGATACGATGACTTACAATGAAATCTGTAATATGGCGTATCAAGGGGCAAAAGTGATTCATCCGCGTGCAGTAGAAATTGCCATGCAGGCTAAAATCCCTATTCATATACGTTCTACCCATTCACAAAGCCGAGGTACGCTTGTTACATCTATGCTTTCCGATAAGGCAGCACAGGATGTTCAAGACAGAACGATAACGGGGATTGCTCATCTGTCAAACATCACGCAAATTAAAGTGCTGGCTAAAGATGGGCAGTTTGATCTTCAAGAGAAAGTATTTAAGGCTATGGCCAATGAGAAGATCAGTGTTGATTTTATTAATATTAATCCAAGAGGGGTCGTCTACACAGTGTCTGATGAAGTAGCTGACCGTGCTCTGTTAATTTTAAAAGAAATGGGATATGAGCCCGAAGTTCAAAGGCATTGTGCAAAAGTTTCTGCGGTAGGTGCAGGAATGAGCGGCGTGCCTGGGGTAACGGCTAAAATTGTTGGAGCCTTGTCGCGTGAAAACATCCAAATACTGCAATCGGCCGACTCTCATACAACGATCTGGATACTCGTCAAAGAAGAAGATATGAAAAAAGCGGTTAATGCACTACATTACATGTTCCATTTAGAAGAAGCAGGGAATAAGCAACTGTAATGGGTCAGCTAGAATTGCTCTTGTAAGGAGTTGGGCATTATGGATTTTGGCCATGTTTGGACGGCTATGGTAACTCCGTTTGATTCGTTAGGCAATGTTGATTTTGATAAAACACGAAAGCTGATTGATTATTTGCTTGACCGTGGGACAGATGCGTTGGTGATTGCTGGTACTACTGGCGAATCCCCTACGCTTACAGAAGAAGAAAAAATTTCGTTGTTTCAATTGGCTGTGAAACACGTAAATAAAAGAGCCGCTGTTATTGCTGGAACTGGCAGCAACAACACAGGTCAAACAATTAGATTAACAAAAGAAGCAGCTGAGGCCGGCGTGGATGGTGTTATGCTTGTAACACCATACTATAATAAGCCTTCACAGCAAGGATTGTATGATCATTTTCATGCTGTGGCCGCATCTACAAAACTGCCTGTTATGCTCTATAATGTGCCAGGGAGAACCTCTGTCAATTTAGAAGCTGAAACCGTAATTAGGCTATCAGAAATAGAGAACATTACAGCAGTAAAAGAAGCGAGTGGCGACTTGGAGCAAATGGCCGCTATTATCGAAGGAACGGCTGAGGATTTCTTTGTTTACAGCGGCGATGATTCACTTACGATTCCTGCATTAGCCATCGGCGCTGACGGGATCGTCTCGGTTGTTTCTCACGTGGCTGGTAAACAAATGCAGCAAATGATTCAATCATTTATAGCTGGGGATGTAGTAAAAGCAGGTGATATTCACCGAAAACTTTTACCTGTAATGAAAGCCATGTTTCATGCGCCAAATCCAACTTGTGTAAAATATGCTTTACAAGTATGCGGATTGGATACAGGCGGCGTGAGACTTCCTTTGGTTCCTCTGACAGCGCAAGAACAGTACTTTGTAAAAACAACGATTGAAGAGTCTAACCTTTAAGGTTAGGCTTTTTTTATTACATGATTTTGGTAGTAAAGGAAGTTCAGTCTTGTGTTTCATTTCATGAATAAGGTATACTGATTTCAAGTGATTCGTACGGGTTGTTAAGAGCACAAGATTAAATATATGCTTTTTTCTGTATTCGGAACCAATTATGTTAAAGGGTTAGAGTGGCTCACAGCACAGAGCTCATGTTAATTCCAACCATTAGTTAAAGTGAAATCATTATATTAATAGCGTATTAGAAAGAATTTATTTGCTTGTTTTATGCAGATGAGATTCCTTTCTTAATGCATATATCGTTTATTTTATTGTTTAGGAGGAACGCCAAGTGTCAAAGCAACAGACAGAGAAAGTACGTGTTTTTGCCTTAGGTGGAGTCGGAGAAATCGGCAAAAATATGTACGGAATAGAAGTAGACGACGATATTATCGTCGTTGATGCAGGATTAATGTTTCCAGATGATGATATGTTGGGAGTAGACATTGTCATTCCTGATGTATCTTATTTGGTCGAACAAAAAGACCGTGTTAGAGGAATTATTTTAACTCATGGTCATGAGGATCATATCGGCGGTTTAAGTTATGTATTAAAGAAAATTAATGTTCCAGTTTACGGGACAAAACTTACTCTAGGGTTAGTGGAAGAAAAGTTAAAAGAAGCGGGAATACACCGTCAAACGACATTAAAATTAATTGATTCAAATTCAAGAATCAAGGTTGGTTCAACCAATGTCTCGTTTTTCCGAGTGAACCACAGTATTCCTGATTCGGTTGGTGTATGTGTTGAAACGTCGCAAGGAGCGGTCGTACATACGGGAGATTTTAAATTTGATCAAACTCCGGTAGATGGAAAACAAGCAGATATCGGTAAGATGGCTGCCATAGGATCTAAAGGAGTTCTTTGCTTGATGTCTGATAGTACGAATGCAGAGCGCCCTGGAACGACAAAATCTGAAACTGAAGTTGGACAAGGAATTGCAGAAGTATTTGAACATACAGATGGCCGTATAATAGTGACCACCTTTGCTTCAAATGTTCACCGAATTCAGCAAGTTATTCATGCAGCTGTTAAAGCGAACCGCAAATTAGCTGTCGTCGGTAAAAGCATGGTTCGTGTGTTATCCATTGCTTCAAAATTAGGTTATTTAGAAATGCCAGATAACCTCCTTATTGAGATTGATGAAGTGAATAAATACAAAGATCATCAATTAGCAATATTAACAACAGGCAGTCAAGGCGAGCCGATGAGTGCGTTAACAAGAATGGCTAAAGGTGCACACCGTCAAATAACGATTACAGAACATGATACCGTTATTATCGCTGCATCGGCTATCCCTGGTAATGAACAATCTGTTTCAGGTATTATCGATAAATTGCACCGCATTGGAGCAGATGTCGTATATGGCCAAACAAAAGTGCATGCTTCAGGCCACGGTAGTCAAGAAGAGTTAAAGCTGATGCTCAACTTAATGAAACCTAAGTTCTTCGTTCCTGTTCATGGGGAATTCCGCATGCAGCATGCGCACCGTGCTCTAGCTGTTGAAGTTGGGGTTAAAGAAGAACATATCTATCTTGTTGATAAGGGAGAAGTCATTGAGTTTACAAAAGGACAAGCTAGAAGGGGAGGCAAAGTACCTTCTGGAAATGTTTTAATCGATGGCTTAGGTGTAGGAGATGTAGGTAATATTGTATTACGCGATCGCCGCCTCTTATCAAAAGACGGTATTCTGGTAGTCGTTGTTACGTTAAATAAGAAAACCGGTGAGATAGTTTCAGGTCCAAACATTATTTCTCGCGGATTTGTGTATGTACGTGAATCAGAGAAACTTCTTGAAGATTCAAATGAGCTTGTAAGCAATATTTTAAAGAAATGTGTAACTGAGAACGTTAATGAATGGTCTTCACTTAAGAGTAATGTTCGTGAAGGGTTAAGCCGTTATTTGTTCGAACAAACGAAACGAAGACCAATGATACTTCCAATTATTATGGAGGTATAATGGGGAAAGGCATGTCGCATAAGACATGCCTTTTTGTATGGATAAGAATGATTTTCCTTCATCACGCTCATACTACGATTACATAACAATGAAGGAGGAAAATAATCATGTCGGATTTTTATCAAGAAGATCAGCCGCAAGCGCCGCAGCAGCCTCAAAAAGAACAAAAGGGGTCAGGCATCTTAGAGAAGATTCAAGAATTAGGACAAACAAATGTCCCTGATATGGATGCTTCAAATATCCATTGCATGACCATTATTGGACAAATAGAAGGCCATATGCAGCTGCCTCCTCAAAACAAAACAACAAAGTATGAACATATTATCCCTCAGCTTGTAGCAGTTGAGCAGAACCCTAAAATAGAAGGACTATTATTAATATTAAATACGGTGGGCGGAGATGTAGAAGCAGGCTTAGCAATTTCTGAAATGGTTGCATCCATGTCTAAACCGAGTGTCACATTAGTACTTGGAGGAGGACATTCCATCGGTGTACCCATTGCCGTAGCAGCAAACTATTCATTCATTGCAAAAACAGCAACGATGACGATTCACCCGGTCAGGCTGACAGGTCTTGTGATTGGTGTACCACAAACGTTCGAATACCTTGATAAAATGCAGGAACGTGTCATTAGTTTTGTTACACAGCAGTCAGGAATCTCAGAAGAAAAGTTTAAAGAATTAATGCTGTCTAAAGGAAACCTTACTCGTGATATTGGGACAAATGTAGTCGGCACCGATGCTGTTGAGTATGGGTTGATTGATGAAGTAGGTGGAATTGGCAGTGCACTTAAAAAATTAAATGAGTTAATCGATGCGAATAAACCGGTAAAAGAAAAAGGAGATATGGTGCAATGATTTTATACACCATGATGCCAAGAGAACAGATTTTCCCTGAAGAAGAACATAGTTATGCGACACAGCAAGTGGTGAATTGTGCAGAAGGACAGCTGATTGTTGAACAAATTAATGCAAGCCAATATAAAGTGGTAAGACTTATAAGCGGAAATGCGATGAATTACTTGAATCCTAACTTATCTCCAGGGACGATCATTCAAGCAAAACCTCAATTTTATTGATGTAGCGCTAACCTTTATTATGCTATAATTAATTTAATCCAAGCATGGTCGAAGCAGCCAATTTTGGCTGCTTCTTCTCTATGCTTATCACATGTAACAATGCTAAAGAGGTGAGATAGATGGCAAGACGAAAAAAGAAAAAAAAGACCGAGTGGAAGTCACAGCTTACATACGAATTAATTGGACTCGGATTATTAGTCATTGCCGTCGTAACATTGGCAAGGTTAGGAACAGTTGGGGAAACATTTGTGAGACTGTTTCGTTTTTTCTTAGGACAATGGTTTGCAGTGCTTGCAGTTGGATTATTAGTGGTAGCCCTGTACATAATGATTAAAAGACAGCTGCCTTCTTTTTGGTCAAGAAGAATGGCTGGATTTTATGTGATGATACTCTCTTTAACTTTATTCAGCCATGTAGGGTTATTTCATCATTTAAATAACCGAGAAGGGTTTACAGACCAATCTGTCATTCGTAATACCTGGACGTTGTTTTGGATGGAGATGAGAGGAGAGGTGCCGCCAACAGATCTTGGAGGCGGGATGATAGGCTCTATTGCTTTTGCAATCAGTCATTTTTTATTTGCTGAGGCAGGTACATATTTTCTATGTTTTATTTTATTTATTATTGGAATTATTTTATTAACAGGCCGTTCATTATCTGAATTATTAAGTAAAGTATTTAAAAAAGGCTACGTCTTCATAGCAGATACGATTCTCTCTCTTGTAGATGAAGTTAAAAGCATGAAAGAAAAAACAAAGCAAAAAGTAACAGATGAAAAACAAGCTTACGAAGAACGCAAAAAACAGCGTCAAAAACAAAAAGAAGAAGACTCTTTAGACGATATAATGATTGAGCCTGAAGAAGAAGTTGAACCTGAAATTGTTGACTTTACTCAAAAAGCTTATCAAGAAGAAAGGACGCAAAGACAACAATCGGATGATGAACAGGAGAAAAAGCCACAGGTAAAGCAGAAAGCGGAAAAAACAGAGGGAAAAGTAGAAGATCAGGACGAGGTGACGGTTCCGCTTGTCACAGCAGCCAAAGAAAATGAATCCTACAAGCTTCCAGCGCTTGATGTTCTAAAACTTCCGCATAAAACTGGGCAATATAATGAGAAAAGACAGCTGGCATCGAATGCAAGAAAGCTTGAGCAGACTCTTGAGAGTTTTGGTGTTAAGGCCAAAGTATCAAAAGTTCACTTAGGTCCAGCTGTTACCAAATATGAAGTCCACCCAAGTGTTGGAGTCAAAGTAAGTAAAATTGTAAACCTAGCAGATGACTTAGCTCTTGCTTTAGCAGCAAAAGATATTCGGATGGAGGCACCTATTCCAGGTAAATCTGCGATTGGGATTGAGGTTCCTAATCAGGAAGTAGCCATTGTGACGTTAAGGGAAGTGCTTGATTCAGAGAAAGCAAAAAAGGATGAAAATGTACTAGCAGTCGGACTAGGTCGGGATATATCAGGAGAGCCTGTACTCGCTCCTTTAAATAAAATGCCCCATCTTCTCGTTGCCGGAGCGACAGGCAGCGGAAAGAGTGTGTGTATTAATGGTATTATTACTAGTATACTCATGAAAGCAAAACCTCACGAAGTAAAGCTGATGATGATTGATCCTAAAATGGTTGAGCTTAATATGTACAATGGAATTCCCCATCTTTTAACACCTGTTGTAACAGAGGCTAAAAAAGCTTCACAGGCGTTAAAAAAAGTGGTCGCTGAAATGGAAAGAAGGTATGACCTGTTTTCTCATACGGGAACAAGGAACATTGAAGGTTATAATGAATTGATCAATAAGCAAAATAAACTAGAGGATGCAAAGCAGCCGACACTGCCTTATATTGTTGTGATCGTAGATGAGCTGGCAGACTTAATGATGGTTGCTTCTGGTGATGTAGAAGATTCCATAGCAAGACTTGCGCAAATGGCGCGGGCAGCAGGTATTCATATGATTATTGCGACACAAAGACCATCTGTAGATGTTATTACCGGTGTGATCAAAGCGAATATTCCATCAAGAATAGCTTTTGGCGTTTCCTCGCAAACGGATTCAAGAACCATACTAGACTCAGGTGGAGCGGAGAAATTGTTAGGCCGAGGAGACATGCTGTATCTGCCAATGGGAGCCACTAAACCGACACGGATCCAAGGAGCATTCTTATCGGATGGTGAAGTGGAAGAAGTCGTTGATTTTGTCATATCACAACAAAAAGCACAGTACCAAGAAGAGATGACACCAACAGATGCGCCAGAAGTGAAAGAAAAAGCAGAGGACGAGTTATATGATGATGCGGTACAATTAGTAACAGAAATGGAGACCGCCTCAGTCTCTATGCTTCAACGGCGTTTTCGTATCGGATACACACGTGCAGCACGTTTAATTGATGAAATGGAAGTAAGGGGTATAGTCGGTCCTTATGAAGGAAGCAAACCAAGAGAAGTTCTTGTTTCTAAAGTGGAAAATGAAGATATAGATGCTACATCATAAAGTGGAGAGAGAGAATAAGTTCTAAAGGAGTGGAGACTTTGATTAAAGCAGATCATCGTCCGTTGTATTTACAGGTTATAGATCGTATTAAAGATGATATTGAAAATAAAGTGTATGAGGAAGGAGAAAAGCTGCCTTCTGAATTTGAACTATCAAAGCAGCTAGGAGTGAGCCGCGCAACGCTCAGGGAGGCGCTTCGCCTTCTTGAAGAGGAAGGAGTAGTGATCAGACGTCACGGAGTCGGGACGTTTGTTCACACCAAACCACTTTTCTCAGCAGGGATAGAAGAGTTATATAGTGTGACAGATATGATTAAACAGGCAAATATGGAGCCTGGTACGATCTTTTTATCTTCTGCTGTAAGAGAGGCAACGGATGAAGATCGACGCCGCTTTAATCAAGACGAATTAACAGAAGTAATGGAAATTGAGCGTGTAAGAACAGCAGACCAAGTGCCTGTTGTATATTGTTTAGATAAAGTCCCAAATCAATTGCTTGAGAACCATTCTATTCATGAAACTAAGTCAATCTTTAATTATCTTGAAGAAATTGGTCACTCTATAAGTTATGCCGTGACCTACATCGAACCGATTGGTTTTCACGAGCGTGTCTCTGAAATCCTTCAATGTGATCCTGAAACTTCGCTCTTACTGCTTAAGCAAATTCATTATGATCAAAGTGAGCGGCCTCTGCTTTACTCACTAAATTACTTTAGAGCAGATAAATTTAAGTTCCACGTAGTAAGAAAGCGAGTCAAAGCATAAACTAGGCATGAATGGTAAAAAGGAGATGATTTTATGCAGCTGATGGAGAAAACGAAAGAATCTAGAGGAATAAACATCCATACCATTAAAACCGATCGTTATAAAACGAATACATTAATGTTAATGATAAAAGCTCCATTAGATAGAGAAACCGTAGCCATGCGTGCACTATTGCCTCATGTTCTGCAAAATGGGACCGCTCAATCTCCTTCTAGAAAAGAGGTTCGCGGCCGCCTTGATGAACTGTACGGAGCGATGCTTGCATCTGATGTTCAAAAAAAGGGCGAGCAGCATGTCATAACGATCCGATTAGATGTAGCCAATGAAACCTTTTTAACTGATCAAACGCCTCTTTTTGAAGAAGGGATTAAATTAATCTCTGAGGTCTTGCTTGATCCGCTAGTGGAGGAGAATGGGTTTAATGCCTCTATTGTAGCAAATGAAAAGCGTTCCCTCGTGCAGCGTATTCAATCTGTATATGATGATAAAATGCGCTATGCAAATGTTCGTATCACTGAAGAAATGTGTAAAAATGAGCCGTTTGGACTTACTTCATATGGAACGGTGGAAGAAGTGGAAGCGATTACAGCTGAGGGGCTGTATGAATATTATCAACAGCTTCTAAAAAAAGACCGCATAGACCTTTACTTGGTAGGAGCAATGGAAGCAGATGAAGCCATTGCTAAAGTGGAAACCTATTTCAATATCAATGGACGTGAGCCAATTGATCAAACGCCGCCTAGTTCTGAGAGCCCAAAAGTAGAAAAAGAAAATGTCGTGATAGAAGAACAAGATGTTAAGCAAGGAAAGCTGCATATGGGGTATCGTACATATACAACCTATAAAGATGATGATTATGTAGCGATGCAAGTATGCAACGGGCTATTTGGAGGTTTCTCTCACTCGAAATTGTTTATCAATGTTCGTGAGAAAGAGAGCCTTGCCTACTATGCCGCTTCAAGATATGAAAGTCACAAAGGTGTCATGATGGTCATGAGCGGAATTGAATTTGCGAAGTATGACCGTGCAGTTACGATTATCAAAGAGCAGCTTGAAGCAATGTGTTCAGGTGATTTTACGGAAGCTGAATTAGATCAAACGAAAGCAATGCTGAAAAATCAGCTGCTAGAAACGTCTGATGTTGCTCGTGGATATGTGGAACTAAGTTATCACCAAATTGTAAGCGGACATAACCGTACTCTTGAAGATATGCTTAAAGAAATAGATCAAGTCACAAAAGAAGATGTAATGCATGCCGCTCAAAAAATAGAGTTAGATACCATTTATTTCTTAAAAGGCGGTGAAGCTTCATAATGAAACAACTTACTTTTGAACAGCTTAAAGAAACGCTTTACCATGAGAAGTTAGAAAATGGTTTAGATGTGTATATTCTTCCTAAAGAAGGGT
Organism: Alkalihalophilus pseudofirmus OF4; assembly: GCF_000005825.2. Lineage (GTDB taxonomy): Bacteria > Bacillota > Bacilli > Bacillales > Bacillaceae_D > Alkalihalophilus > Alkalihalophilus pseudofirmus. The sequence continues at coordinate 2,256,059 of NC_013791.2, read as the reverse complement.
TTAATAAAACATTTGCAACCTTCACTACAAAATATGGATCGATTGATAATAAATTTACCCCTCTTGGTGGTAATGATACGATTCATGTACCCGATGGAATTGCGCACTTTCTAGAGCATAAAATGTTTGAGGATGAAAATGGTGATGTGTTTCAGGATTTTAGTAAACAAGGTGCATCTGCCAATGCCTTTACAAGCTTCACAAGAACGGCGTATTTATTCTCAAGTACAACAAATGTCGAAAAGAATTTAGAAACCTTATTAGACTTTGTTCAGCATCCTTATTTTACCGAAGAAAGTGTGGAAAAAGAAAAAGGGATTATCGGTCAAGAGATTACGATGTACGATGATAACCCCGATTGGCGTGCCTACTTCGGTGTGATTGAGAATATGTTTGTGAATCACCCAGTCAAGTTAGATATTGCCGGAACAATTGAATCCATTTCCAACATTACGAAAGATCTTTTATATACTTGCTATCAAACATTTTACCATCCAAATAATATGTTATTATTTATCATCGGTCCAGTTGACCCACAAGCCATTATGAAGCAAGTAAAAGAGAATCAAGGGAGTAAGTCTTTTGCAGCCCCAGAGACGATCAACCGGGTCTTTGATGATGAACCTAATGAAGTCGCAACTGAGAAAAATGTCATTCATATGCCGGTTCAAACTCCGAAGTGTTTAGTTGGATTTAAAGAAGCGAATCCATCTAGACAAGGGGAAGATTTATTAAAGCATGAGCTTTCTATTAACATTTTACTTGATTTAATGTTTGGTCAAAGTTCAGCTAATTACCAAAAACTATATGAACAAGGTTTAATTGATGACTCGTTTTCCTTCGATTATTCGGCCGAAGAAGGGTTTGGCTTTACCATTCTTGGTGGAGATACGAAGAAACCGGATGAATTAGCTGAAGCGATCAAAGAAATGATTACAACATTCAAACAAGAAGCGCTAGATGAGTCTGTTGTTAATCGTGCGGTTAAGAAAAAGATAGGATCTTTTCTTCGTTCGCTTAATTCTCCAGAATATATTGCTAATCAATTTACGCGTTATCAATTCAATGACATGACTCTATTTGATGTAGTTCCTGTACTTGAAGGGATCACAAAAGAGCACCTAAGTGAAGTTCTAGAAGAACATTTTGACTTTAAGCGCTTCACAGTATGCCAAGTAAGAGCGGAAAAGTGAGATCGGAGGGTATAAATCCAACGATGAAATCAATTTTAATTACGGGAGCGTCGCGCGGGATTGGAGCAGCAATTGCAAAAGAGCTGGCTGCACCTGAGTGCGCTCTATTTTTACATTATTATCAAAACAAGAAGTTGATCGAAGAGGTTGCGCATACCTGCAGGGAAAAAGGTGCTGAGGTATGGATTGTGAAAGCGGATTTGAGTCATATTAATGGTGCAGATGAGCTCTTAGGACAACTACATACACCTATTCATACTATAATTCATAACGGTGGACTAAGCTCAACTGAACTATTTACAGACCTTACGGATGAACGACTTAATCAGATCATGAATATTCATTTACTTAACCCAATAAAGATAACGAGAACACTTATGCCATTCATGATTCAACAAAAAGAAGGAAAAGTGATTGCTGTCTCATCCATCTGGGGGATGACAGGGGCGGCATGTGAGGTGGCATATTCGAGTGCAAAAGGGGGCTTGAATAGCTTTGTAAAAAGCCTTGCTAAAGAGGTTGCCTTAAGCAATATTCAAGTTAATGGAGTAGCACCTGGTGCCATTGATACAGACATGTTGAATGAATACACAAAAGAAGATATTGAAGCCATCACTTCAGATATTCCTGCTGGGGCAATTGGGTCGGTAGAAGATGTTGCTCATGCAGTTGCTTTTTTATGTTCTAATAAATCGAATTACATAAACGGACAAATTTTATCTGTAAATGGAGCATGGTATTGTTAAAAGTCATGCATAAAAAAAGCCCTCTCTTGAGAAAATAAGCTTGTAATACATTTCTACTCAAGGAGGGGTTATTATGTCTGTACTCGATAATTGGGATCAATGGAAAGACTTTTTAGGTGATCGTCTTAATCAAGCTCAACACGAGGGCATGAATGAAAATGTGGTATCAGATGTTGCTTATCAAGTTGGTGAATATCTTGCACAGCAAGTCGAGCCTAAAAATGAGCAAGAGCGTGTTTTAGCTGAGCTATGGAAAGTAGCAGATGAAGGCGAGCAGCATGCTATCGCAAACATGATGGTAAAGCTTGTTCGCAACGAAGGGTAGTATAGGAAAACGCCGCAGCAGCTGCGGCGTTTTTTCTATGATTAAACAAGGTCTTATACAAAAAATGTTTTAGATTGCAAATAAAAGTGTATGAAGTAAAGATAGATTATAGTAAAATATGAATTCGTAATCCTTTTTATTCATTTAGCGATTAAAGTGACAAAGCACTTTCAATTATAACTAAAATCCATTATCATTAAAAGGAAGTAAAAAATTGAAATCTTGTTTTGTCAAATGTGTTACCTAAATACGGCTTTATTCTATAACGAAAGGTGACGTTAATAGATGAAAGAATGGTACTTAGAATATCAAATTCATAATAACAGGCCAGGGTTGTTAGGAGATATATCTTCATTACTTGGGATGCTGAAAATTAATATCGTGACAATAAACGGTGTAGACGATATGCGCCGCGGTATGCTTATCAGAAGTAAAAGTGATGATCAAGTTGCTAGGTTTCGCGCTATTTTACATACAATTGACAGCATTACTGTAAGGAAGTTTCGTGAACCTCATCTTCGTGACAGGCTGGCTATTCGTCATGGGCGTTATATTGAGCGTGACGCTGATGATCGGAAGACCTTCCGTTTTATTCGTACAGAACTTGGACTGTTGGTTGATTTTATGGCCGAGTTGTATAAGCGAGACGGCCACTACTTGGTTGGGATTCGAGGAATGCCTCGAGTAGGAAAGACAGAATCAATTGTAGCAGCAAGTGTGTGTGCCAATAAGCGCTGGTCGTTTATATCTTCTACGCTCTTGCGGCAAACGGTCCGTAATCAATTAGCCGATGATGAATTAAGTGAAGACCATATCTTTATTATTGACGGAATTGTCTCGACAATGCGCTCTACTGAAAGACATCGTACATTAGTCAGGGATATTATGCGTCTTCCGGCAGTTAAAGTGGTTGAGCATCCTGATATTTTTGTCCGTGAAACGGAATATGAACTAGAGGATTTTGATTGTATTATTGAACTTAGAAATAATGAAAAGGAGACGATTTCTTACGAAGTAATGGAATCTGGCTTTTCATCATTTGATATTAGTTAAAGTTGTAGGTAGGTGTTTGAAATGTCAGAATTAGGACAACATTTAAGAGAGGCTCGTGAGGAAAAGGGGTTATCGCTTGAGGACCTTCAACGCAGTACGAAGATTCAAAAGCGATATCTGCTTGCTATAGAAGAGGGGCGTTTTGATACGCTGCCCGGACTCTTTTATGCCCGCGCGTTTGTGAAAACATACGCAGAAGCAGTTGGGTTAGATCCGGAACCATTGTTTGATCAGTACAGAAATGAACTCCCAAATCCTCAAAAAGAATCAATTGATTTGCCATCAAGGTCTGAGCGGTCTAAATCGCCCGTACGTCAGCCAAAGAAATCATCTAAAGCGCCTGCATTCTTACCGGCTGTCATTGCGCTTGCCTTTTTGGTCGTCATTGCTCTAGGCATATGGCTTGTAACTCAAAGTATCGGCGGTGAGAGGGATGCTGCGATTGCCCCTGATCCAGAAGAAAATGTCGATGCTGATTTCTCTGAAGGAGCAACGGAGCCTGAAGCTGATGAAGAGGCAGAAGGAGATCAAGAAGCGGCTAATGAAGATGCAGTTGAAGAAGAGCCTGCTGTAGAGGAAGAGGAAGAAGAAGAGGAAACTTCGTCAGAAACCTCAACATTAAACCTTTTAAACAGCAGTGGTAATACTTCTTATTTTGAACTGGAAGCTGATCGTTTCGATGTAGTGATTCAATTTAGCGACAGCTCATATGTGGATGTGAAAAACGGTTTAGGTAATATGTTCTTCTCGGGTCAGCCCGCAAGTGGAGAAGAATTAGAGTATGACTTCCAAGGAGAAGAAGAAGTTGAATTTAACTTTGGCGCCTCACAAAATGTAACGTTGATCGTTAACGATGAAGAGGTTGACTTCCCATTAGAGATCATCCATCAAAAAATTAATATTACAAACAGCGTGAATGACTAAAAGAAATGGCAAGCAGCCATTTCTTTTTTTGATAGTGTCAGCCTTAGAGTGCATAAAACAGAAGGCAGAAGAACTTCAGAATCAGATAACTCTAAGAAAGATTAACTTCATTAGAGAAGTCCGACTTGTTTCTCAACTTAGTCCATAATATGGTACAATATGAGGTAGACTTTAGAAAAGAGATAGAGAGAATGGAGTGAAACAAATGGCAAAAGAACATTCATTTGATATTGTTTCAGATATTGATGGTCAAGAGGTAGACAATGCCATTGTCCAAGCAATGAAAGAGATTAAAAACCGCTATGATTTTAAAGGATCTAAAAGTTCAATTGAACGAACAGATGATGATCATATTACGATTATTTCTGATGATGAATACAAACTAGAAAGTGTTATTGATATTTTGCAATCAAAATTTATAAAACGTGGCCTTTCACAAAAAGCAATGGATTTTGGGAAAATTGAACGTGCACATGGCGGGACAGTGCGTCAAGTCATCACCTTAGTTAAAGGTTTGAGTGCAGACCGTGCTAAAAAAATCACTAAACTCATTCGTGATGAAAAGCTTAAAGTAAAAGCACAAATTCAAAACGAACAAGTTAGGGTAACAGGGAAAAGCATCGATGACTTACAACATGTAATTCAAGTTATGAAGCAGCAGGATTTCGACTTCCCTGTTCAATTTGTCAACATGAGATAATGTACATAGGAAACTGACGAAAGAAGGGACGTTTGGTGAATTTACCTAATAAAATTACGATTTCAAGAATTTGTTTAATACCGATTTTTATGGTGTTTCTGCTTGCACCGCTGCCAATGGGACAGTGGGAATGGTTAGGCGTTGAGATACCTGTGGCTCATTTTATTGCAGCATTGCTTTTTATATTTGCTGCGGCAACAGATTGGTTAGACGGGTATTATGCTAGAAAGTTAAACCTTGTAACCAATTTTGGCAAGTTTCTAGACCCGCTAGCAGATAAATTATTAATTACTGCTGCTCTAATAGGCCTGGTAGAACTTGGTGCTCTTCCTGCTTGGATGGCTATTGTTATTATCAGCCGTGAGTTTGCAGTGACAGGTATCAGGCTTGTCGCTGCTGCAGATGGTCAAGTAATTGCAGCCAGCAATTTAGGTAAATGGAAAACAGTGTGGCAGATTATCGGTATCTCTGCTCTTATGCTGTATAACCTGCCGTTTGAAGCATTATCTATCCCTTTTGCAATGATTTCAATTTGGATTGCTACGATCTTAACGCTGCTTTCTGGAATTGATTATTTCATGAAGAATCGTCATGTTATTTTAAAATCTAAGTAAAAGGGGGGAGAGTATGAAAGCGGAAATTATAGCCGTTGGTTCCGAATTATTACTTGGCCAGATCGTGAACTCAAATGCTGCTTTCTTATCCGTGGAACTAGCTCAGCATGGAATTGATGTATTTTATCATGTTGTGGTTGGTGATAACGAAGAACGGTTGACTGACGTTCTCAACCAAGCTTCTAAGAGATCTGATTTGGTTATATTAACTGGCGGGCTAGGTCCCACTAAAGATGACTTAACGAAAGAAACCGTTGCTGAGATCTGCGGGAAAGATCTTGTGTATCACCAACAATCGTTAGATGCTATTACTTCTTTCTTTGAAAAAAGAGGGCAGGTCATGACGGAAAATAACAAAAAACAGGCGCTTGTCATTGAAGACAGCCATGTATTGGTTAATCATAATGGAATGGCGCCTGGAATGGTTTTGGAGACCGATCAATGTAAGTTTGTGTTGCTTCCCGGCCCTCCAAAAGAAATGCAGCCAATGGTGGTGTCTGAATTAAGACCGCTGCTTGAGAAAGACAATGTGACACAGGAGAAAATTACATCCCGAGTCCTCAGGTTTTTTGGGATAGGCGAATCCAAATTAGCAGCAATGATTGATGATTTGCTTGTCAACCAAACCAACCCTACGATTGCACCGCTTGCTAGCGAGGGTGAGGTTACTTTGCGGCTGACAGTCAAACATTATGACCCAAACGTAAGTGTCCAGCTCCTTGATCAAGTAGAAAAAGCCATCCTTTCTCGTGTCGGAGAATATTTTTATGGGTACGGTGAGACAACGTTAATGGAAGTCGTATCTAAGCAGCTTAAAAAACATAAGTACTATATTGCGGCTGCTGAAAGCTTAACGGGAGGCCTTTTCTCAAGTGCACTTACATCCATTTCAGGAGCCTCTGAGATTTTTCATGGAAGTATTATTTCTTACGCAACAAAAGTGAAGGAAAATCATTTAGGTGTACCGAATAAAATTATTGCTGAAAACGGAGTGGTAAGTGCAGAATGTGCCTTGGAAATGGCTAAAGCTGTTAAACTGAAGCTTCAATCAGATATTGGGATCAGTTTCACAGGCGTTGCTGGACCTGGTACACAAGATGGTAAAAAGCCTGGAGAAGTTTATATCGGAATATGCGGCCCGAACAATGAGATGGCCGTACATAAGTTAAAACTAAGCGGCAACAGAGAAGCCATTCGTCAGAGGACGATAAACTATGGTTGTTTTTATTTGTTGAACGAACTGAAAAGGTGGAATATAGAATAATGACATATTTTAGTGATTTTCAGATTTCAGAACCAATTAAACGCGCTATTAAGGACATGGGTTTTGAAGAACCATCTCCTATTCAAGAAAAAGCTATTCCAGTTATTCTTGAAGGCGGAGATGTTATCGGACAAGCACAGACAGGGACGGGAAAAACAGCCGCATTTGGTATTCCTGTTATTGATAAAGTGACCGAAGAGCGCTATGTTCAAGCATTGATTCTAACTCCAACAAGAGAGCTCGCCATTCAAGTGTCAGGGGAATTGCAAAAACTATCTGCTCATAAACGAATTCGAACAATGCCTATCTATGGCGGACAATCGATCGGCCATCAGATTAAAGCATTAAAACAAGGCGTGCAAGTTGTGATCGGAACACCAGGAAGAATTCTTGATCATATCCGCCGGAAAACGCTGCAATTAAATAAAGTTCACACGATTGTGTTAGATGAAGCGGATGAAATGCTTGATATGGGATTTGTTGATGATATTGAGTCGATTTTGCGAGAAGTAAAAGGAGCAAGACAGACGCTTTTATTCTCAGCAACTATGCCTCCTGCCATCAAAAAGCTTTCCCGCCGTTATATGACGACTCCAAAAACCGTGACGATTAATAAGGGGGAAGTTACTGCCCCTTCTATCGATCAGCTTTACTATAAAGTGCTTGAACGTAATAAGATTGATTCCCTTTGTCGTATTATTGATAGTGAAGAAGTGGATCTTGGTATTTTATTTTGCCGTACCAAAAAAGGGGTTGCTGAATTAACAGAAGCCCTTCAAGCAAGAGGATACTTAGCTGATGGGCTTCATGGTGACCTAACACAATCGCAGCGCGATGCGGTGATGAAGAAGTTTAGGGATTCATCGATAGAATTTCTAATTGCAACGGATGTAGCTGCTCGTGGTATTGATGTGGATAATGTAACTCATGTAATTAACTATGATATCCCGCAAGACCCGGAAAGTTATGTTCATCGAATTGGCCGTACCGGGCGAGCTGGACGTAAGGGGCTGGCTCTTACACTTGTTACCCCGCGTGAAATGAAGCATCTTCGCTCAATTGAACAGGAAATAAAAATGGCCATTCCTTCACAAGATGTGCCGACAATTGAAGATGTGGTAGAAAAGCAGCAAAGTTCATGGAAGAAGCTTGTTCATGATACAATTGATACAGGTGGAAAGGAATTTGAATTATTTAAACCGCTCGTACAAGAAGTGTTAGCTGACCACAGTCCTGAGGATGTAGTGGCTGCCCTGTTAAAAATGAATTTCTCAAATGATTCTGCAGCTGAGGAAGCAGGATACAATTTTGGCGAGACTGGCGGAGCTAAGGGAATGGTGCGTTTCTTTATTAATGTCGGCCGTAATGTGAATATGAGTCCTAAAATTCTAATTGAAGAAATTTCTGAACTCGTTGGTATTCCTGGAAAAGCCATTGGCCGTATTGATATTTTCGAGAACTTTACTTTTGTTGAAGTGCCTGAAGATGTAGCGCCATTTGTTTATGAAGCCCTGCGTTATTCAAGAATTAATGGGGCTCGTGTAAACCTTGAACCAGCTAAACCGCGTCCAAAACGCGACAATCGTACACCACGCCCTACGAAAGCTCGTTCTTCTTAACGTTTGATGCTAGACCTCTCTTTCCTGAAAGTTTGGTCTAGCATTTCTCTTCTTCTCTACCTTTGAAATTCCCTTCGTCATAAGCTTCAAACCTCACTCCTATAAAAAACCGAATAAATGTTCGTAAAAACTATTGGCAAATGACTCAAAAGAGGGTATGATGAACAAGTAAGATTCTTTCATTCAACAATATGATTAATAGATTAGTTTATATATAGAGGAGAGATGTTCAATGGGTGATCGTAAAGCAGCTCTTGATATGGCGCTTCGCCAAATCGAAAAGCAATTTGGTAAAGGTTCAATTATGAAATTAGGAGAGCAAGTCGATCAACGTGTATCAACTGTATCCAGTGGTGCGCTGGCACTTGATATTGCACTAGGAGTAGGCGGGTATCCTCGCGGCCGTATTATTGAAGTGTACGGACCAGAATCATCTGGTAAAACGACGGTTGCTTTGCATGCAATTGCTGAAATTCAGCGTAACGGCGGCCAAGCGGCATTTATTGATGCAGAGCATGCGCTTGATCCGGTTTATGCTCAGAAACTTGGAGTCAATATTGATGAATTGCTATTATCACAGCCGGACACAGGTGAGCAAGCTCTTGAAATTGCAGAAGCATTAGTGCGCAGCGGAGCAGTTGATATGATCGTCATAGATAGTGTGGCGGCTCTTGTGCCAAAAGCAGAAATCGAAGGGGATATGGGAGACAGCCACGTTGGTCTGCAGGCTAGACTTATGTCTCAAGCTCTTCGTAAATTATCAGGAGCAATTAATAAGTCGAAGACGATTGCTGTATTCATTAACCAGATCCGTGAAAAAGTAGGGGTTATGTTTGGGAACCCAGAAACAACACCAGGAGGCCGTGCACTGAAGTTCTATTCTTCTGTCCGCCTTGAGGTGCGCCGTGCAGAAACGTTGAAGCAGGGTAACGATATGGTCGGTAATAAAACGAAGATTAAAGTAGTTAAAAATAAAGTAGCGCCGCCATTTAGACAAGCAGAAGTAGATATTATGTACGGAGAAGGGATCTCACGCGAAGGTTCTATCTTAGACATTGCTGCAGATCTTGATATTGTTCTAAAAAGCGGAGCATGGTATTCTTTTAAAGAGGAGCGTCTTGGTCAAGGCCGGGAAAATTCTAAGCAATATTTAAAAGAAAACCCTGATGTTGCTTCTGAAATTGAAACGCTTATTCGTGATCATCACGGGTTAAACGGAGAAATAAAAGTAGACCCAGCTACTGATGAAGAATTTGAAGATGTGCCATTAGACTTAAAATAATCAGATTGAAATAGAGCTTGTGATCATTTAATCTATACGTTAACACGGTTGATGAAACATGCTCTAGCGAAAATCATATTGAAATTAAGAATAAGCACCTAGTTTAGGTGCTTATTCTTTTAACATTCGAGGTGTGCGATGAAATTTTTATATATAACGGATACCCATATTAGAGGGACGACCCCTAAAAATAGAAAAGATTCATTTGTAGAAACGATGACCACTAAAATTAAAGAAGTGATAACGATCGCTAACCGTGAGAAGGTAGATGTCCTCCTGCATGGAGGAGATGTATTTGACCGTCCAGATCTTTCTCCCAATGTAGTTGGTCAGTTTGCTCGTCTATTTAAAGAAGCCGAAATGCCTATCTTTGCAATTGCGGGGAATCATGATACATATGGACATAACCCAGAAACAATCTCACGAACAATGCTTGGGCTCTTAGATTCCTTTGGATTAATGACTGTCATCCAGCCTGATGCGCCTGTATTAATAGAAAAGAACGGTGTGAAGGTGCAAATCTCCGGTCAGCCATATCATTATGATCTTGACCAACGTGATCCTAAGCTTGATTATTATCCTAATAATGAGCACGAGGCAGACGTCATGATTCACTTAGTACACAGTATGTTAGTAGAAAAAGCATTGCCAGATGGAATTCCCCACACATTAATTGATCATATATGGGGAACGAGTGCTGATATCGTATTAACAGGCCATTTTCATGGAGGCTTTGGGCTTAAAGAACGTGATGGTAAATATATATGTAACCCTGGTGCGATGGCAAGGGTAAATAACCACTGGACCGAGATTAGCAGAATCCCCCAATATGTTCTAGGTACCATTGATTCAACTGGCGCAATCAATCTTACGCTGCATCCATTACAAACGGCTGAAAAAGGGGACGACGTCCTTGATCGTACGTACTTAGAAAAAGCTGTGCACCAAGAAGAAAAATTACATGAGTTTGTACAGCAAGTAAAGGAACAATCAGAGTTTAAGTCGCTAAAAATGGGAGATATTATAGCTGAAATTGCTGCTTTATCAAATGTTGAAGAAAAAGTTCGTCAAGAAGCTTTACGAAGGATTACGATCATAGAGGAGACCTGGAAGGGGGGAGACGATGAATAATATCGCTTCGCTTCGATTAGAAAACTTTCAATCTCATTTAGATACAACCATTGAATTTTCTGCAGGATTAAATGTATTAGTTGGACAGTCTGATAGTGGGAAAACAGCTATAATACGAGGGGTAAGGTGGGTATTGTTTAATCAGCCAAGAGGAACGGATTTTATGAGAGTTGGGGCTGATTTTGCAAGGGTGACGCTTACCTTTACTCATGGGGTAACGATTGTGAGAGAGAGGACAAGCTCAAAAAATCGATACATAATTAAAGAACCAAATAAAGAAGATCTTGTACTAGAGGGCTTTGGCATACATGTTCCACAAGAGGTGCTTGATGCACATGGCATGCAGCCGCTAAGAGTAGATAGAGATCATGATTTAATCATCCACCTTTCTCAACAATTAGATGGTCCTTTTTTATTAGAGCAGACATCTTCTCTGCGTGCAAAAACGATTGGAAGAATTAGCGGGGCGCATTTTCTTGATATGGCTATCAGAGATACTTCAAAAGATCTTTCGGGCCTTAATCAGCGGGTGAAAATGGAAGAAACAGAACTAGAGCACCTTACAGTAGAACTAGAACCATATCAAACTCTTGATAAGCAACGGACAAAGCTTGATCAAGCAGGAGAAAAGTTAGATAAGCTGAAACATGCCGAACGAAAGCTTGATAACCTCTATGAACTTAAGTCTGCTCTTCAAAAGCTTTCAAAAGAAAAAGAGGAGACTGTTACACAGTTACAATTAGTGGAACAGGTTCACTTATGGGAGGAAGCCTGGAATCATATAAAACAAACCCATGCCTACGCCAAGTCACTTGATCATAAACGTGCTGAGATTGAACTGGTAGGGCAGTCGATTAATAAGTGCAGAGAATGGATTGATAAAACGAAGCATATTTCGGATGCTCAAGGAGCTTGGGAGCTTATACAAGATAAGGTAAGCCAAAAGCAAGAGCTAATAAAACTAAAGCAACGTTACAGTCAAATGATTGAACAAAAAAATCAGATTAACCGCCAGTTGGCGCAAACTGATTTTATCCAGGAAAAAGATTGGTCAATTCTTGCTGTCATTGAAAAGAAAAGAGCTAAAGTTGAGCAATTAAGACAACTTCATGTACTGTATAAACAAGTTGAAAAAGCAATAGAAACAACGAACGATATGTATAGAAAAGTCCAGCATACGAAAGAAGCAGAGAGCCATAGAGAAAAATTAGAGCATAAGCTGATGAATTATCAAAGGCTTAAGCAATTAAAGGAACAAATGCATGAGGTGAACACTAGAATCATCGAAGGAAATCGTTTTATGAATCAAAAAACAGAAGAGATGCAAAGGTTAGAACGAGAATTTGAAGAACAATTAATGCATATTGGAACATGCCCGACTTGCGGGAGCAGTTTAGAGCAAGGGAGCAAAAATCAATAATCAGGAGGGCTATTATGAAACACGTTGAACAAGATTTAACTACGATGAGAAAAGCGATTGATAAAGCAAGGGATATGAGATACAGAGCGGAAGCTAAATTAGAGGAGCTAGAAAATCAACGAACTCGTCTCTTAAATGAATTAGAAGACTTAGGTGTCTCCCCGGACTCATTAGATGACGAAATTAATCGATTGGAACGTGAGATTGAACAATCGTTAAATGACACATGGGCACTTATTCCTCGGGAGCTAATTAATAATGAATAATCAAGGAGACCTTAGGAAGGAGAGAATGAACCAAATAGAGCTCTCACTGAAAAAGGCCCATGATGAATGGACACGTCAAGATGCAAAGAGGCGTTTACTTATAGAGCAGATGAAGAAGAAAGAACAGTCTGTATTAGAGTATAAAGAAACAATTGAAACGTATGAGAAAGCTAGACTTTTACTTCAGCAATCTGCGGAGTATGCTAGAGAACAAGCCAAACAGCAAATGGAGACGTTAGTGACAAATGCTCTTCAGTATGTATTTGGACCTCTATTTTCTTTTCAAATAGAAATAGAAGAGCAAGGAAATAAAGCAGTAGCTGAATTTTATGTTGTTTCAGATTATGAAGGGATTAAGGTGAAAACGAAACCTCAAGATGCAAGGGGAGGCGGGGTTGTTGATATTGTTACGTTAGCTCTACGCGTAGCACTCATGGAAACAATTCAGCCAAAAGTTGAAGGACCGCTGCTTTTAGATGAGCCAGGGAAACATGTGTCGGGGGAATATGTATATTATTTATATGAATTTTTAAAATCTTTGAGTACGATGTTTGGCAGACAAATCATTATGATCACCCATAATCAGCATTTAGCAGAGTCTGGGGACTTGGCTTATCAAGTATCAATACAGGATGGAATCAGTGAAGTCATCAGGATTGACAACACTTGACATCACAAGTATCGAGGCTTACAATTAGGGAGAATGCGGTGTATTTTTTTTGTCATATTATTTATTCCGCAACCACTGTATACTATCGTATGCATCTTTTAATTAATGAAAGTATGACACAATTGGAACCAACAATTAGATAGCAAGGGGAGGTGAAAGAATATGGAAAGTATGGTAATGTTCATCTCCATTTTGCTTGTTGTCTCTGCAGTAAGTGCAGTTGTTGGATATCTTGTTAGACGATCCATTGCAGAAGCGAAAATTTCCAGCGCGGAACATGCAGCAAAACAAATTGTTGAAGATGCTAGACGTGAAGCTGAAGCGAGTAAGAAAGAGGCCATTCTGGAAGTGAAGGATGAGGCTCACAAAATTCGCATTGAAGCTGAACAGGACATTCGTGAACGGAGAAATGAGATTCAAAAACAAGAGAATCGTTTGGTTCAAAAAGAAGAGATTCTTGACCGTAAAAGTGAAACCTTAGATAAGAAAGAGGAGTCTTTGGACAAGAGGGAGGAGTCTCTCACCAAAAAACAACGACAAGTTGAAGAGATGGATAGCAAAGTGGAGGAAATCTTGAACAAGCATCAAGCAGAGCTTGAGCGCATCTCTGGATTTTCTCGGGAAGAAGCTCGTGAGGCAATTCGTACCGAAGTTGAGCAAGAGCTTGCTCATGAAACAGCACTTATTATCAAGGAGCGAATGGCACAAGCAAAAGAAGAAGCAGATAAGAAAGCAAGAGAAGTATTATCACTTGCAATCCAGCGTTGTTCTGCTGACCATGTTGCAGAAACAACTGTATCAGTTGTCAACTTACCGAACGATGAAATGAAAGGTCGTATTATTGGTCGTGAAGGACGTAATATCCGTGCATTAGAAACATTAACTGGGATAGACCTTATTATTGATGATACTCCTGAGGCAGTTATTTTATCAGGATTTGATCCTATTCGTCGTGAGATTGCTCGTACAGCGCTTGAGAAACTTGTACAAGATGGAAGAATTCATCCTGCTAGAATTGAAGAGATGGTTGATAAATCAAGACGTGAAGTTGATGAAGCAATTCGTGAATACGGAGAGCAGACAACCTTTGAAATGGGTATTCATGGCTTGCATCCAGATCTCATTAAGATCTTAGGTAGATTAAAATTCAGAACTAGTTACGGACAAAATGTGCTTAAGCACTCTATGGAGGTTGCACATTTAACAGGTCTGATGGCTGCTGAATTAGGTGAAGATGTGAAATTAGCTAAGCGTGCCGGCTTACTTCATGATATCGGTAAAGCAATTGACCATGAAGTAGAAGGAAGCCATGTTGAAATTGGTGTTGAGCTGGCTACGAAATACAAAGAACACCCGGTTGTCATTAATTCCATTGCTTCCCATCACGGTGATACTGAAGCAACTTCTATCATAGCGACACTTGTAGCAGCGGCAGATGCCCTATCTGCAGCAAGACCAGGTGCACGTCGTGAAACACTTGAGACGTACATTCGTCGTTTAGAGAAACTAGAAGAGATATCAGAGTCATTTGAAGGGGTAGAAAAGACGTATGCGATCCAAGCTGGTCGTGAAGTGCGTATTATGGTAAGACCGGATGTGGTTGATGATACGAGAGCTCATAAACTTGCTCGAGATATCACTAAGAAAATTGAAGATGAACTTGACTATCCAGGACATATTCGCGTTACCGTTATACGTGAGACCAGGGCAGTTGAGTATGCTAAATAAAGTGGCATTTTGCCACTTTATTTCTTTTTGTCTGAAGATGCAACGACATTGAAAGCATGCTATGATTTACATACAATGATTTGAATTTAATGTTTTGATAACTAAGATTCGATAACTAAGATTTGATTACAATGATTAAAGCATAATGAAGATGCATAAAGGGGTTATTATGAGAATTTTATTTATAGGTGATGTATACGGTGCACCAGGCCGTAAAATGATTGATGAATATGTACCGAAATTAAAACAGCATTACAAGCCGGCTGTTACAATTATTAACGGGGAAAATGCGGCATCCGGCCGAGGAATTACAGAAAAGATTTACAAAGGATTTCTATCAGCAGGTGCCCAAGCCGTTACACTCGGTAATCATGCTTGGGATAATAAAGGAATTTTTGAATTTATCGATCATGCGAAGACACTTGTACGACCTGCGAATTTTCCGGCAGGCACACCTGGTGCAGGTTATACGATGGTTAAGATTAATCAATTAGAAGTCGCAGTTGTCAATCTTATGGGCAGAACATTTATGCAGCCGACGGATTGTCCATTTAAAAAAGCTGATGAGATCATTGAAGAAGTGTCCAAACGAACGCCATTCATTTTTGTGGATTTTCATGCAGAAGCAACGAGTGAAAAGCAGGCAATGGGCTGGTATTTAGATGGTAGAGTAACTGCTGTTGTAGGAACCCATACACATGTCCAAACTGCAGATAATCGAGTGCTGCCAAAAGGAACGGCCTTCATGTGTGATGTAGGGATGACAGGGCCTTATGATGGCGTACTCGGCGTAGATAAGGAAGCTGTTCTTTATAAATTTTTAACGTCTATGCCTGTTAGGTTTGAAGTTGCTGAAGGAAGGGAACAATTAAGTGGAGTGGTGATTGATGCAGATCCTAAAACTGGTCTCGCAACATCTATCGAGCGAATACTCATAAATGAGGATCACCCATTTTATCAATAATAGATGATGGCTCCTTTCTTCGCTTCATTTGTAAAAAAGACAGGAATAAGTGTAGGGTTGTAGAAATACGTATGAAGTAGAGCATCATCTTGTACAAGGCTAGGTGCTGTGATTTAAGTAACTAACTGTTCATCATCGTCTAAGGCTAGATAACCTAATTGAGACACGTATGAGGAGGTACAAGAAATGGAAGTATTAAAAGTTTCAGCAAAATCTACACCAAATTCTGTAGCTGGCGCTCTAGCCGGTGTTATCCGTGAAAAAGGGTCTGCAGAAATTCAAGCAATTGGAGCAGGAGCTCTCAACCAATCGATTAAAGCTATTGCGATTGCTAGAGGGTTTGTTGCACCAAGCGGCATTGATTTAGTATGCATTCCAGCTTTTACGGATATTCAAATTGATGGAGAAGAACGGACAGCCATTAAGCTTATTATTGAACCGAGATAGTCATTTATAAATGACTAACAATGATTATTTTAAAAAAGTGCAGGCCGTTTAGGCTTGCGCTTTTTTCATTTCTCTCCAGCTTTCGGCTATAGATGGAACTCTGGGTCAATTAAAGGTGAAAAAACTTGCTTTTTTCTTTGAGAAGGACTATCATTATGACGTTTGAAAGTAAATCTTTCATTTAATCAATTTTTAGTAAATCTATTAAATTACTCGGAATGATGATACACTTATTCTATTTAATACTTTTCATTATTATTCAGTTTTTAATATTACTCAGTTTTTATTATTACTTAGATAGAACATAGAGAAAAATGGCTACAGCCAAAGGAGTGGGGCAGATGAGAAACCAATTGTCTTGGAAAGTTGGAGGGCAGCAGGGTGAAGGTATTGAAAGTACCGGTGAAATCTTTGCAACAGCACTTAACCGTTTAGGGTACTATTTATATGGATATCGTCACTTTTCATCACGTATAAAAGGTGGTCACACAAATAATAAAATCCGCGTTAGTACGACACCGCTGAATTCAATTTCAGATGACTTAGATATTCTTGTAGCATTTGACCAAGAAACGATAGATGTCAATATTCATGAGCTTCGTGAGGTAGGCGTCGTTATTGCAGATGCTAAATTTAACCCAGTGCTGCCTGAAGGAAGTGTAGCTCGTTTATTCGCTGTTCCTTTTACAGAAATTGCAAATGACCTAGGTACTTCATTAATGAAGAACATGGTTGCTGTTGGGGCTTCTAGTGCAATTTTAGGATTAGAGCCAGATGAATACCGTGAAGTTGTAGAAGAAATCTTTTTGAAAAAAGGCCAATCCATTGTTGATAAAAACATGGAAGCAATTCATGCAGGAGCGGCTCATTTTAAAGAAGAAGCAGATGGAAACCTGCCAAACTTACAACTGGAAAAAGCTGATGGAAAAAAACGCATGTTTATGATTGGTAATGATGCTATTGGTATGGGTGCAGTAGCTGCAGGAAGCCGATTTATGGCTGCTTACCCGATTACACCAGCATCAGAAATTATGGAATATATGATCAAAAAGCTCCCTGAATTTGGCGGAACGGTTATTCAAACTGAAGATGAGATCGCAGCTTGTACAATGGCGATCGGTGCAAACTATGCCGGTGTACGTTCATTTACAGCCTCTGCAGGTCCTGGTCTTTCCTTAATGGCTGAAGCGATCGGCTTATCAGGTATGACTGAAACCCCGCTTGTGATTATGGATACTCAGCGTGGAGGCCCTAGTACAGGGCTTCCAACGAAACAAGAGCAGTCTGATTTAATGGCGATGATCTACAGCACTCATGGAGATATTCCTAAAATTGTTATCGCTCCAAGCTCGGTAGAAGAAGCTTTCTATGATACAGTAGAAGCATTTAATTTAGCCGAAGAATATCAATGCCCAGTTATCCTAGTTACTGATTTAGCTTTGTCCCTTGGGAAACAAACGGTTGAACCTCTTGATTTTAATCGAGTGGAGATCCGCCGCGGCAAACTAGATCTTGCAGCAGAGCTTCCTGAGAGAGAAAATAGTGCGTACTTTAAGCGTTATGAAGTAACAGAAGACGGCATCTCACCACGTGTGATTCCAGGGATGAAAAATGGGGTGCATCATGTAACGGGTGTTGAACATGATGAGACAGGAAAACCATCAGAAAGTCCAGAAAATCGTAAAGCGCAAATGGATAAACGTATGCGCAAAGTGAATAATCTGCCAAAACAGTTTAAAGATCCATTATTTGTAGATGCCAAGCATGACGAGGCAGATTTGTTAGTAATCGGTGTTAACTCAACCCGCGGAACGATTCAAGAAGCAATGCCGCGTCTTGAAGCTGACGGAGTAAAAGTAAACCATGCTCAAGTGCGTCTCTTGCACCCGTTCCCAGCAGATGAACTAAAGCCTTTGATTGATCGCGCTAAAAAAGTCGTTGTAGTAGAGAATAATGCGACAGCTCAGCTTGCTACGATTATTAAGATGAATATCGGAACGGACAAAATTCAAAATCTATTAAAATATGATGGAAATCCATTCTTGCCGAATGAATTACATCAATCATGCAAGGAGTTGGTCTAAGATGGCGACATTTAAAGAGTTTCGTAACAAAATAAAGCCAAACTGGTGCCCAGGTTGTGGAGACTTTTCTGTTCAAGCAGCGATTCAACGGGCGGCAGCAAATGTCGGCTTAGAGCCAGATAACCTTGCTGTAGTATCAGGGATCGGATGTTCAGGACGTATTTCTGGCTATATTAATGCGTATGGTCTTCATGGAGTCCATGGCCGTGCCTTGCCGATTGCTCAAGGGGTAAAGATGGCTAATAAGGACTTAACTGTTATTGCATCTGGCGGTGACGGAGATGGATTCGCAATTGGGATGGGACACACGATTCATGCAATCCGCCGTAATATTGACGTGACCTATATCGTCATGGATAACCAAATTTACGGTCTAACAAAAGGCCAGACGTCTCCTCGTAGTGATGTCGGATTTAAAACAAAGAGTACACCAAACGGTTCTGTTGAATCAGCTCTTAATGTTATGGAAATGGCTCTTACAGCAGGTGCTACGTTTGTGGCGCAAAGCTTCTCAAGTGATCTTAAAGAACTAACGTCATTAATTGAGCAAGGAATCAATCATAAAGGTTTCTCTTTAATTAACGTTTTCAGTCCATGTGTGACATTTAACAAGGTGAATACGTATGATTGGTTTAAACAAAATATCACGAAGTTAAGCGATGTGGAAGAGTATGATGCATCTAACCGTATGACTGCAATGCAGACGCTGATGCAGCATAATGGATTAGTAACAGGATTAATCTATCAAAATAGTCAACAGCCTTCATACCAAGAGCTTCTAGATGGCTATTCAGTCCAGCCATTAGCTGTACAGGACCTCGCTTTAGATGAAGAGAAATTCAATAAAATGATGGCTGAATTTATGTAAGAATAAAGAGTCTGGCATATGCCAGACTCTTTTCTATACAGAGAAGGCATTGATGTCATACAAGTTTCATTGTTTTTCACAAGAAACATCTTTATAATATACAATTGAACTATGTATTAGGATAATATGATTAAACGATTGCAATTGGAACGTTTCTGATCGATTCAGGTGGAAGGAGATAGAACGATGAATGAAGATCAGCGTTTAGGACGCTTAGGAAATACAGAAAGTCAATCCGAACAGGACGTAAAATCCTCAGACGGTGCGAAAAAAGATTACAGTAAGTATTTCGATTTCTCTAATGCAAAAATTATTTCAGAAGAAGAAAATAAGAAAATTATTCGTATTCAAGGTCGTGATATTCAAATCACTGACCAACCTGATTATAAGCAAGGGAAGCGTCGAGGGAAGGAAGATGTACAAGTCCTTAGGCCAGATGATTTAATTCCTGAACCCATGCAAGGAATAGGCAATGGAAAGACATTTCACATCCGCACGTATGGCTGTCAAATGAATACGCATGATTCAGAGAACATGGCCGGCCTTCTAACAGAAATGGGCTTTACTGAAACAGATGATACAAAAGATGCAGATGTCATTTTACTTAATACGTGTGCCATTCGTGAAAATGCGGAAAATAAAGTGTTTGGTGAAATCGGGCACCTAAAGTCTTTAAAGAAAGAAAGACCGGAAGTTATTTTAGGGGTATGCGGCTGTATGTCTCAAGAAGAAAATGTCGTAAACCGCATTATGCAAAAGCATCAGCATATTGATATTATTTTTGGTACACATAATATTCACCGCTTGCCAAGCCTTCTTCAAAACGCTATTTATGGAAAAGAAATGGTGATTGAAGTTTGGTCAAAAGAAGGGGACATTGTAGAGAATATGCCCCGTAAGCGTGAGGGTAAAACTCAAGCATGGGTCAACATTATGTATGGCTGTGACAAGTTTTGTACGTACTGTATCGTACCTTATACCCGCGGTAAAGAGCGCAGTCGTCTGCCTGAGGATATTATTGATGAGGTTCGTGATCTCGCTCGCCAAGGCTACAAAGAAATTACCCTGCTAGGTCAAAATGTTAATGCGTACGGAAAAGATCTTAAAGACCGTGATTACCGCCTGGGACATTTAATGGATGATATTCATAAAATTGATATTCCACGTGTACGCTTTACAACGAGTCATCCAAGGGATTTTGATGACCATTTGATCTCGGTTTTATCTAAAGGGGGCAATCTTGTAGAACATATCCACTTGCCTGTTCAGCACGGAAATTCAGATATCTTAAAGCTTATGGCAAGAAAATATACAAGAGAACAGTATGTAGAGCTTGCTCATAAAATCAAAATGGCTATTCCTAAAGCATCCTTTACAACGGATCTAATCGTCGGTTTCCCAAATGAGACAGAAGAGCAGTTTGAAGACACCTTATCACTTGTACGCGAAATTGAGTTTGATAGTGCTTTCACTTATATTTATTCACCTCGTGAGGGAACGCCTGCTGCTAAGATGAAGGATAATGTTCCTATGGAAGTGAAAAAAGAACGTCTTGCGAGATTGAATGCCTTAGTCAATGAAATTTCAGCTAAGAAAAACCTTGATTATCAAGACCAAGTCGTAGAAGTACTCGTTGAAGGTGAAAGCAAGAAAGATCCTGATGTATTAGCAGGCCGTACACGTACAAATCGTCTTGTTAACTTTAAAGGTCCGAAGTCAATTATAGGCGAGATTGTGTATGTAAAAGTAAATGAAGCAAAAACATGGTCATTAACTGGAGAATTGGTTGAAAATGCGGAGGTGCATGTATAATGAATGCAACATATACAAGAGAAGATATTCGAATGAAAGCAAAAGAACTTGCGAAAATGATGGCTGAAACGGAAGAAGTAGATTTCTTTAAACAAGCAGAGAAAAAAATTAATGAACACCTGAGAGTACAAGAGCTGATTGCTGAGATCAAAAAGCTTCAAAAGGAAGCTGTGAATCTACAGCATTACAATAAAACAGAAGCGTTAAAAGAAGTTGACCAAAAAATTGATGCGCTTCACCAGGAAATCGATGAGATTCCTCTTGTTCAAGAATTTAAGCAAAGCCAAATAGAAGTAAATGAACTGCTTCAAATGGTGTCAAAAACAATCTCTAAAACAGTGACTGATGAAATTATTACATCAATGGGCGGAGACCTTTTAAAAGGAACGACAACAAAAAGTCCTTATTTTGATGGCGGATGCCAATAACAGATCGTAACCTTATGTTCCCTAGAGGAATGTAAGGTTATTTTTTTGTTTACGTAAGTTGATTTCCTGTACTAAAACCTAATCTTGCCTCATAACGTGATAAGGAAAGAGTAACAGGTATGATATTCTTTTCGCACATTCATTAATTAGCCCGCATACAATGGGCATGAAAGAAAATGGGGGAGTAAGTAGGCAGTAGCCGACACGACCACCATGGGACGGATAAGAGAATAGGAGGTTCAATTACATGGCACAAACAAGAAATGACGGAATGTATCGGGAAATTATTACAAAGGCGGTTTGTGGGAAGGGGCGAAAATTCTCTGAGGCTACACATAAAATAAAACCTGCACACAAACCGTCAAGTATTTTAGGTTGCTGGATTATTAACCACAAATACGGTGCGCAGAAAAAAGGAAGCAATGTAGAAGTAGATGGAAGCTATGATGTGAATTTATGGTTTTCCTACAACGACAACACAAAAACGGAAGTGGCGACTCAAACGGTGAATTATACCGATGTGATCCCACTATCGATGCAGGATCAAAACGTGCTATCGGATGATATGGAAGTATTTGCACGGGCCTTGCAGCAGCCAAATACCCTTGAAGCATCGATCTCAGAAAACGGGGAACATGTAAATGTTGAGGTAGAAAGAGAATTTGTTGTAGACTGTATCGGTGAAACAAAGATGGCGGTGGCTGTAAATCCTGATGGGGTGATCGACGAGTTTGATGTGGAAGATGACGAGTTTGATGATATTAGTGATGAAGAATATGAGAAGCTTGACCCGAATTTCCTGCATAAAGAAATGGATAATTAATACCTAGAGTCAGAAGGAGCTTATCTTTCTGACTTTTTTATGTGCTCAAATGGATAGTCTAGAGGGGTGTTGTGATCTAATGCGATGAGCAGGGCCCTGTGTTATAATAAGATGAATGTTTTTAGGAACGGTGGAGGAGAATAATGGCACAACTAACCCCAATGATGCAGCAATATGTAGACATTAAGGCACAATATGAGGATGCCTTTTTATTTTTTCGTTTAGGCGATTTTTATGAAATGTTTTTTGATGATGCTGTAAAAGCAGCACAAGAATTAGAGATCACATTAACAGGCAGAGGGCAAGGAGAGGACCGAATTCCGATGTGCGGTGTCCCTTATCATTCTGCTGATCAATATATGTCTAGGCTGGTTGAAAAAGGCTATAAAATAGCTATTTGTGAACAAGTGGAGGATCCAAAGACCGCAAAAGGTGTAGTGAAAAGAGAAGTCGTCAAGATGCTTACACCAGGAACAGTCATGGACGGAAAAATGATTCGAGAGAAAGAGAATAATTACTTGGCAAGTTTTAGTATATTTGAAGATGAATCAATTGGAATCGCACGTTGTGATCTGACAACTGGTGAAGGTGCGGTGACAATGATTCAAGGAGGACAAACTGAACTGCTGCAAGAGTTAAGTGCAACTGGTGCAAAAGAAATCGTTGTGAGCCCGAATATAGAACGTGAACAGCTAACAGAATTAGAGCGCCTCTTAGGTGTTACGGTTTCTTATGAGGAAGAAGCAGCGCTGGATGAGAGATATAAGCATTTAGTTGAAGACCTCTCGCAATCTAAGCTTGTCACTACGTATGGAAGATTATTAAATTACTTAAGCCGCACTCAGAAACGATCACTTGACCATCTTCAAAAAGTAGAGTGGTATCATGCAGAAGAATATATGAAGCTTGATTTGCATACGAAGCGTAATTTAGAGCTTGTTGAGACGCTGCGCGAGAAAAAGAAGAAAGGTTCGCTTTTGAGCATTGTAGATCATACGGTCACTGCAATGGGCGGACGTTTATTAAAACGCTGGATTGAAAGACCTTTACTTGATGAGGCAAAAATAAGCGGGCGTCAAAAAGCAGTGACTGCCTTTATGAATGATTACTTCTTGCGTGAAGAGATTCGTGATGAGTTAAGACAAGTATATGACCTTGAACGCTTAGCAGGGCGAATTGCTTATGGAAATGTGAATGCAAGAGAGTTAGTTCAGTTGAAAAAGTCGTTACAAAAGATTCCTTTGATAGAAGAGAAAGTGACGAGTTTAGATGATTCTTTTAAAGATCGCTGGTTTACTAACGAAGCGCCGTTTGAACAAGTGATTGACTTGCTCGAGCGAAGCATCGTGGAAGACCCTCCGATTTCAATTAAGGACGGGGGGATGATCTTAGAAGGGTTTAATCAAGAGCTTGATACGTACCGGGATGCAAGTGTGAACGGAAAGAAATGGATTGCTGAACTCGAACAGAAAGAAAGACTTGAGACAGGCATTAAATCATTAAAAGTCGGATTCAATAAAGTGTTCGGATATTATTTAGAAGTGACCAGAGCAAACAGACATCTGCTTGAAGAAGGCAGGTATGAGCGAAAACAAACGCTGACTAATGCTGAACGCTTTGTCACACCAGAACTGAAAGAAAAAGAAGCATTAATTCTTGAAGCAGAAGAAAAGATGGAACAGCTGGAATATGATTTATTTGTCATGATTCGAGAACAGGTAAAAGACTATGTCCCT
Organism: Alkalihalophilus pseudofirmus OF4; assembly: GCF_000005825.2. Lineage (GTDB taxonomy): Bacteria > Bacillota > Bacilli > Bacillales > Bacillaceae_D > Alkalihalophilus > Alkalihalophilus pseudofirmus. Next base: position 2,231,962 of record NC_013791.2, on the reverse strand, counting down.
CACTTGCAGGCACTCGCACAAACAATTAGTGAAATTGATGTGCTTTTAGGTTTTGCAACGGTCAGTGAGAAACAACATTATCAAAAACCGGTATTACGTCCAGTAGGTGATGTGCTGATTGAAGGAGGGCGTCATCCAGTTGTAGAATCAGTTATTCAAAAAGGAGAATATGTTCCAAATGATGTAGCCCTGCACCCAGGGCGTGAAATGCTCTTAATTACCGGACCTAATATGGCTGGTAAGAGTACGTATATGCGCCAGCTCGCCCTCCTGTCCATCATGGCTCAGATCGGATGTTTTGTTCCTGCAGAAAAAGCAGAGCTTCCCATTTTCGATCAAATTTTCACAAGAATTGGAGCCGCTGATGATTTAGCAAGCGGACAAAGTACATTTATGGTTGAAATGCTTGAGACACAATACGCTCTAAGTAAAGCAACGGAATGCAGTTTAATATTATTAGATGAGATTGGGCGAGGCACATCGACGTATGATGGAATGGCCCTTGCACAAGCCATCATAGAATATATTCATAATGAGATTGGAGCAAAGACATTGTTTTCAACTCATTATCATGAATTGACAGCCCTTAGTGATGAGTTAGAGCATGTTCAAAATGTCCATGTATCAGCAGTAGAAGAAGATGGTAAGGTCGTTTTCCTGCATAAAGTAGTAGATGGACAAGCTGATCGAAGTTACGGAATTTATGTGGCACAATTAGCAGAGCTTCCAAAAGAAGTGACGAGCCGAGCTGAACAATTATTAAAAGTACTTGAAGGGCAAAACCAAAAAGCTTCCATTTCAACAGAAGTGGAAATAGGGAATGAAACGGATAATTCAAAAGTGAAGGAGCCCGTCACACAGCTTTCATTATTTGGAGAAGAACTGATAGATAATAAGAATCAAAAAACTGCGGAAAAGAAAAATGACAGAAATAAACTTCATACAAAAGAAATGGATGTTCTTAAAAAGATTCAAGAGGCAGATCTGATGAACTTATCCCCTTTTGAAATAATGAAGTTAATAAATGACTGTCAGCAAGAGCTGAAGTAAGCAGGATAAATAGTGTGTGAGAGGAGGAAGAATCGATGGCTCAAATTGTTAAATTAGATGCGTTTCTGTCTAATAAGATTGCAGCTGGAGAAGTAGTCGAGCGTCCGGCGTCGATTGTAAAAGAACTGCTTGAAAATGCGTTAGATGCACACAGTACGAACATCTTGATCGAAATGGAAGAAGGCGGAATGTCATCGATTCGCATCCTTGATAATGGCGATGGGATTCAAGCTGATGATGTAGAAACGGCTTTTTATAGACATGCGACAAGTAAAATCAAAACCGACCGCGATCTTTTCCAAATTCGCACATTAGGGTTTCGCGGGGAGGCATTGCCAAGTATAGCATCTGTGTCACATTTAACGATGAGAACGTGCACGGGTGAGGGACCAGGTGTAGAGCTGACTTTAGAAGGCGGCCATATTACTTCACGCACCCCTTCAAAAACCCGTAAAGGAACAGAAGTCATCGTTCAGAATTTATTTTATAATACCCCTGCTCGCTTGAAGTATTTAAAAACAGTACACACGGAAGCAGGCCATGTGAGTGATGTCGTCAATCGTCTGGCCTTAGCTCACCCAAATGTGGCTATCTCCCTCTATCATAATGGTAAAGAAATGCTTAAGACGACCGGGAATAAAGATGTGAGGCAGGTTATTGCCTCGATTTACGGACGGAATGTAGCCAAAGAAATGGTTGCTGTCTCGGGTACCTCTCTTGATTATTCGATCGAGGGGTATATTGCAAAGCCTGAAGTAACAAGAGCGTCCAGACAATACATGAGTTTATTTATTAACGGGAGATATATACGTAATTTTCATCTTGCTCGAGCAGTTCAAGAAGGATTTCATACATTATTACCGATCGGAAGGTACCCGGTTGTTGTGCTAAGTATTGAGATGGACCCTACATTAATTGATGTGAACGTACACCCATCTAAACTTGAAGTCCGTTTAAGTAAAGAAGATGAACTAGCTAAGCTTATTACCTCGTCTATTCAATCAGCTTTCAATAAACAAACTCTTATCCCTGAAATAAAACATACTACCGAAAAACCTAAACAAATACATTACCAGGAGACACTTCCATTTGAGAAGGCTACATCAGATACTGATTCGTCACTATTTGATCAATCACTATTAAATCAAGTAAATAATAGTGGTGCGCAAACAAAGGGAAATCATGCGAAGGATCCTCTGCCGTCAATTGTTAAGGAAGCTGGAACGATAGAGAAAGACGGAAATGGGAGCAAATTTTTCGATAAGGCTGAAGGAAGTAAGGTAGAAGAAGATAAGTTTGAAAAAAGTAAGGTTAAAGAAGATAATCTAGAAAAAAATCAAGTAGATTCACTAGAAATGCCAGAGACGCATAAAGCAGAGGGCGACTTTGCGAGCAGTGTACATGAGCAACAAACAAACGAGCTTCATGACAGGGTTCCGGTGATGTATCCAGTTGGGCAAATGCATGGTACGTATATCGTGGCTCAAAATGAAAACGGTATGTATCTGATTGATCAACATGCTGCGCAGGAACGAATAAAATATGAGTATTATAGAGAAAAAGTAGGAGAAGTACCAAGGGAAACACAAGAGTTGTTAGTTCCAATGACGATCGAGTGCACGAACCAAGAGGCGATCATCATTGATCAGCATCTAGATGATTTGAAACAAGTAGGAGTATTTTTAGAAGAATTTGGTTCTAAAACCTATATTGTGCGTTCTCATCCTGTATGGCTGCCTAAAGGCCTTGAAGAAGAAACGATTAGAGAAATTATCGACCACCTGCTTACAACGGCAAAAATTGATATTAAACGCTTAAGAGAAGATGCGGCTATTTTAATGAGCTGCAAAGCATCGATAAAAGCAAATCGTCATTTAAGGCAAGATGAAATGTTTGCTCTGCTTGAATCATTGCGAAAAAGCAGTGATCCTTTTACTTGTCCTCATGGAAGGCCCATTCTTATTCATTTCTCTTCATATGAACTTGAGAAAATGTTTAAGCGCGTGATGTAGAAGCTAATACTCAGAAAGAAGAGGAAAACATGATCGTAACGACTGCAAGGAAACAAGCAAGCAAATTAGAAGGAAAAGCAAAAGAAGTAGCCAGTCACCTTAATGGTCTGTTCATAAAGAGGAATGATGCATCAGTAGATGAGCTGTTGAACACTCACGAAAGCAAAGTGATTGTCGTCGCTAAAAGCAGGTTAACGTTATATACAGAAGATAGAATGGAGCCCTTTTTCTATCATCCGAGTTCTGCTATGTTTCGTGTGAAGCAATGGTTAAGAGGGATGAGGGATCCACTCGTTGATGTGGCGGATTTAAAAGAGGGGATGAGCTTTCTTGATTGTACGCTTGGGCTTGCTTCTGACAGTTTAATGGCAAAGCTTGCGGTAGGTGAAAAAGGATGTGTCACTGGGTTAGAAGCAAATCTTGAGGCGGCTTATATTGTTAAAGAAGGTCTTAAAGAATGGCAGGAAGGGCCAAGAGTGATGATTGAGCGGATGAGGGAGATCAACGTAATTCATACTCACCATCTGCCCTATTTACAACAAGCCTCTTCCTCTTCAATTGATGTCGTTTACTTTGACCCAATGTTTGAGGTGCATGTTGAAACTTCTACAGGAATAAAAGGGTTAAAAGGCATAGCATGTCATGATGATATTGATGAAGAAGTGCTCTTTCACGCAAAACGTGTAGCCAAAAAGAAAGTCGTTCTTAAAGACCATTGGCAAAGTGAACGCTTTAACAAGTTTGGATTTAAGCAAATAAAACGCCAGCATGCAGCTTTCCATTATGGTTTTATTGATGTTACTACAAATAGAGGTGTGTAAGGAATGAAAGAAAGATTAATGGTGATTGTCGGTCCAACAGCAGTTGGTAAAACGGCTCTTAGCATTCATGCAGCAAAGGCAATGAATGGCGAAATTATCAGTGGTGATTCGATGCAGATATATAAGGGTATGGATATTGGAACGGCAAAGGTGACAAAAGAGGAACAAGAGGGCATCCCGCATTATCTCATTGATATTAAAGAGCCGGACGAGCCTTTTTCAGTAGCTGAATTCCAAGAATTATGCCGCCCGCTTATTTCTGATATCACTAAGAGAGGAAAGCTGCCAATCTTGGTTGGCGGTACAGGGCTTTATGTGAATGCTGTCACACACGGATTCGATTTTGCTGAAGTTCCGACAGATGTTACGTATCGAAAAAAGCTTGAAGAAGAAGCCGAGAAGAACGGTAACGAAGCGCTCTATCAAAAGCTGATGGAGATCGACCCTAAAGCATGTGAAAAGATTCATCCTAATAATGTAAGAAGGGTCATCCGGGCTCTAGAAGTAAACTATGTGACAGGGGAATTATTTTCGGAGCAGCAAACCGAAGAAAAACAAGAATCCTTGTATAATTTAGTGATGATTGGGTTAACAATGGATCGTGTAGACTTATATGACCGCATTAATAAACGAGTAGATTTAATGGTAGAAGCTGGCCTTTTTGATGAGGTGAAACACTTTTATGATCAAGGGCTCCGTGATTGTCAATCGATTCAAGCGATTGGTTATAAAGAGATTTATGCTTATTTTGACGGACTTTATACAAGGGATGAAGCGATTGAGGTGTTAAAGCAAAACTCGCGAAGATATGCCAAAAGACAGCTCACCTGGTTCAAAAATAAAACGGATGCTGCATGGTATTTTGTGTCTGCCTTTGAGCCAACAAAGCACTATCAAGACATTGTAAATTTCACAGTAGACAAATTTTTAGAAGGAAATTGAAAAAAGAACTCGAATAAACAAGGATAGAGATATAAAGAGGAGGACTTCTAATGAAACAATCCATCAACATTCAAGATCAATTTCTGAACCAACTACGCAAAGAAAACATCTCGGTAACTGTCTTTTTATTAAACGGCTTTCAATTACGCGGCCATGTTAAGGGCTTTGATAATTTTACGATTATTCTCGAGTCTGAAGGGAAGCAGCAGCTTGTATATAAACATGCGATCTCAACCTTCGCTCCTCAACGCAATGTTCAATTGAAATCTGATGAAGTATAAGAAATCATTTATAAAAGCTTTGGACTTTTGTCCAAAGCTTTTTTATTGTAATTCTCGTTTTTGCTCTTCTGTTAATTGATTGATGGTAAGCGTGTAGCGCTTAAGTGATAGAAGTGATTTAAAGCTAAGCTGCTGCTGCAAAGAGATCGCATCGTCACCATTTAGTAGTTTTCTAAGAATATAGGTGTGTCTTAAATGCTGCGCTGAAATTCCTTTCCGCAGCCCCGCTCTTTCCACTTCCTGTCGAATCATTTTTTGAATAGAGATTATCGTTAATTGCTTCGGTTGATCTTCTTCGTATGACCAGCGGAACGTACCGCGTTGAAAATCAAAGGCTACAAAAAAAGGCTCATCTGAAAAAAGCTTAGGTCTTACCGCTTCTGGAATCGTCTTTAAGTAGTTGTAGGCAAGCTGTTTATGCTCGTGAGTGATCGGTACAATTCTTGATATCCCTTTTTCAGATTGGACACGTATCTCATTTCGTTCAAATCGTATATCACGAGTGGTAAGGGAAGCTGCCTCGTGGAGAGAACATCCATAATGCAATAATAAATGTAAAAGACATTCGTTACGAGCAATTAATAGAGGGCGTGCTCTCATTTGATTTTCACTTAATCCTTCATAAGAACGAACGACAGAAAAGAGCTGGTCGGCTTCAGCAGAGCTTACCCATTCCTTTCGTTGTAATGGAGTTTGAATCAATTCTGGCTGAGTGTAGAAAAGAATAGCGTGTGTCTGAAGTTGTCCTTTTTTTATATAAAATCTTGCTAATTGTTGAATCACGGAATAAATTCTTCTTGTTGTACGTATTTTGTAGGAACGATGTTTAATTAACTCGTCAAAGAAAAGGGCCATTTCATCAATTGAAAGAGAGTCAAAACCCTCTATTGTTAACGGTTTATTGTGATCCTTCATCCACTCAAGGAAATCTAGAAGGTCATAACGATATCGTTTTATCGTAGCCTCCTTCCGTCCCTTTTCATATAAAGAGTCAAGATAATCTGTAATAAATTCAGGTGTGGAAACAGACATGTATGAATCCCTCCCTTTCTATGAATGTATTATAGCAAAAAAATAGGAATATTTTCATTTTCATCCTCATCCTTCTAGGCATTTGTCACACTTTTATTCCACTTAGCGTATGAATAAGAATGAATAGATACTGTCTTGTAATGCACCGAACTCGGTAATAAAGGGGTGTTTTGCATGAATGACCGAGTCAATACGAGAAAGAATGGGCGTATTAATGTTGTTTTAAACCACAAACAGACTCCACATACAAATGAAGCAGATTCCTTATTTAAATCTGAGCAAGACCGCCAAAAACATGAAATCTTAGATCGTTTTGAAAAGGAGCTTGAAGAGTACGTAGGATTAAATGAAGTGAAAAGGCTGATAAAAGAAATCTATGCGTGGCTCTATATTAATCAAAGACGAAAAGAATTAGGACTTAGAGCTTCTAAGCAAGTGCTCCATATGATCTTCAAAGGAAATCCAGGGACGGGAAAGACAACGGTTGCTCGTATGATCGCTTCTTTTTTTCATGAAATGAATGTATTAGCGAAAGGTCAATTAATTGAAGTGGAGAGAGCAGATTTAGTAGGGGAATATATTGGTCACACGGCTCAAAAAACACGTGAGGTCATTAAGAAAGCAAATGGCGGGGTATTATTTATTGATGAAGCTTATTCATTGTCGCGCGGAGGAGAAAAAGATTTCGGAAAGGAAGCCATCGATACTCTAGTTAAAGCGATGGAAGACCAACAGCATGAATTTGTGTTGATTTTAGCTGGGTATCAAAGAGAAATGGAGTATTTTCTTTCGTTAAATCCAGGACTCCCATCGCGGTTTCCGATTGCAATTGACTTCCCAAATTACACATCAGAAGAGCTGCTTGAGATGGCCGCAAGGATGGTAATTGAAAGAGAGTATGAGCTTACGGATGAGGCAAAGAGACACGTAAAAGAACATTTGCGGAAATTAAGGCTTGAACAAGAAAAAACATTTTCAAATGGTAGATATATTCGTAATATTATAGAGGAAGCTATTCGTATGCAGGCTGTTCGGTTATTGAAAGAAGGGCTGTATGATCGTGAATCCCTTGTGACTCTAGAAAAAGAAGATTTTAATTTTGATGCTTCTCATGTTAAGCTTAAGTAATGAGCAGAGGCCGGGCGTGTGTGTGCCTGGCTTTTTTAGATAACATTATGATGTTGAAGTGAGGATGTGCCGAATATGCAAGATATAAAGCAAAGGGATATAGAGCATGTAATACTTGTAGGGTGCCAAGTGAATCGAGAGGACGAAGAGTTTGAACAATCGATCGCAGAGCTTGAGAGCCTTGCTAAAACCGCCAAGGGAAAAGTCGTAGGAACGATCACACAAAAAAGAGAAAAGGTTGAGTCTTCTACGTATGTTGGAAAAGGGAAAGTGCAGGAGCTTGTTCATCTTATAGAAGAGACAGAAGCTGATCTAGTTATTTTCAATGATGAATTACAAGCAAGCCAAATGAGAAACCTTCATGCCGAGTGCGGTATAGCGGTTATCGATAGAACTCAGTTGATTCTTGATATATTTGCCTCGCGGGCAAAATCCAGAGAGGGTAAGCTGCAAGTGGAATTAGCCCAGCTTAAATATCTGCTTCCCAGGTTATCTGGACAAGGTCTAGCTCTATCAAGACAAGGAGGCGGAATCGGAACAAGAGGTCCGGGGGAAACGCAGCTTGAGACGGACCGGCGTCATATTAGAAGGAGAATGAATGAAATTGAGCGGCAGCTTGAAGCGGTCGTTAATCATAGGGTAAGATATCGTGAAAAACGTAAAAAGAATGCTGCTATACAACTTGCTTTAGTCGGGTATACAAATGCAGGGAAATCAACTCTTTTAAACAGGTTAACAAAAGCCGACACGCTTGAAGAAGATCAATTATTTGCCACGCTTGATCCGACGACAAGGCAGCTTCACCTTCCAAGTGGATTTTCAGTGTTAATGTCTGATACCGTTGGATTTATTCAGGATTTGCCAACGACACTTGTTGCATCATTCCGCTCCACGTTAGAGGAGCTAAAAGAAGCTGATTTATTATTACATGTTGTTGATTGCTCTCATCCGGATTATGAACAACATGAAAGAACGGTAATTAAATTAATAGAAGAATTAGAAGCGCACTCCATACCGCAGTTGCTCATCTATAATAAAGCCGATCAAAAAACGGATGTTTTTATTCCGACTCATACAAAAGACTCAATCATAATGAGTGCTTATAATGAGGAAGATCTGCTCGCTTTAAAGGTGAAAATTGAACAAGCATTAAAGGGAATGATGATGCCTTATCGATCAATCATTAAAGCAGATGAAGGTCATATTTTAGCTGCTGCTAGACAAGAAACAATGATTCATACCCAGCAATTTGATGAATCCAGGGAAGCTTATGTCATTGAAGGACATGCTTTAGAAAATACATCTATTTATAGTCAGCTCAAAGAACGTTTACTGAAGGAGTCATAAAATGTACGAAACATTTACACATCAAGAAAAACTTAAGCAACTCATGAAAAAAGCAGAGGAAAACATTGCCGGCCACCACCGTGAGATTGAAGAAACCGCTCTTTTCAATCAAGCAAAGGTAATGGCTTCCTTTAAGACGCATCAAGTATCTGATTTTCATTTTACACCCTCTACTGGCTATGGATATGACGATGCAGGAAGAGATACTTTAGAAAGTGTTTATGCTGATGTGTTCGGCGGTGAAGCCGCACTCGTTCGTCCGCAGATTATTTCAGGGACACATGCGATTGCTACGGCATTATTTGGAGTGCTTAGGCCTGGCGATGAACTTTTATACATCACAGGAAAGCCCTATGATACCCTTGAAGAGATCGTTGGAATCAGAGGTAATGGAAATGGATCGTTAAAGGAATTTGGAATAAGCTATAAAGCAGTTCCGTTAGTAGAAGATGGCTGGATTGATAAAAATGCAATCAGAGAGGCGATTCATACTAATACAAAAATGATAGGGATTCAACGTTCAAAAGGCTACGGGGATCGTCCTTCTTATTTCATTCACGAAATAAAAGAAATGATTGACTTTGTACGCTCAATTAAAGAGGACGTTATTGTTTTTGTTGATAATTGCTACGGCGAATTTGTTGAAACATTAGAACCGACTCAAGTGGGGGCTAATCTAATTGCCGGCTCCTTAATTAAAAATCCTGGCGGCGGCCTTGTTAAAACTGGCGGCTATATTGTCGGGGATAAGGAATTAATTGAACTTGCTTCCTATCGTCTTGCTGCACCTGGTATTGGGGCTGAAGGCGGTGCTAGCTTATACAGCCTGCTAGAAATGTACCAAGGATTTTTCTTAGCTCCCCATGTCGTATCTCAAGCCTTAAAGGGCGCTGTATTTACAGCAGCATGCTTAGAAGAAGCAGGAATGGAGACTTCTCCTCATTGGGATGAAAGACGTACAGATTTAATTCAATCTGTTCGCTTTAAAGATGCTGAAACAATGATTGCGTTCTGCCAAGAGATCCAAGCCGCTTCTCCTATAAATGCGCATGTTAAACCGCAGCCAAGTTATATGCCGGGGTATGAAGATGATGTGATTATGGCGGCAGGTACATTTATTCAAGGAGCAAGCATCGAGTTAACTGCCGATGGCCCAATAAGACCTCCTTACCTTGCGTACGTGCAAGGCGGACTTACTTATGAACACGTAAAACTTGCCGTTTTACAAGCACTTGATCGAATAATATAAAAGAGGGCGTTCAATCTGTTCGGTTGAACGCTTTTTTTACTGAAGATATTTCTGAACTTTCTATTTAAAGGGAAAATATCGAAAAATTTTATGTGAGGGAAGCTGACATGAGTTTGACAAAGAAACTGACATTGTTTATACTAATCTATGAGAAGACAAGGAGGTGGCAAGATGAATGATGAAATTCGTCGCAGCATGCCTTTATTTCCGATAGGGATAGTAATGAAGCTGACAGAACTTACAGCTAGGCAGATTCGTTATTATGAGCAGCATGAATTAATAAAGCCTGCTAGAACCGATGGGAATCAACGATTATTCTCGTTTAATGATGTAGATCGATTATTAGAGATTAAAGCGTTGCTAGATCAAAAGGTTAACATTTCAGGAATTAAACAAATTATTCAAATGAAACAGCAAGTGCAAATGCGTACTGATCAAGAAGAAGCTTCTAAAAAGCCGCTTTCTGACCGAGAATTAAGAAACCATCTTAAAAAAGATTTAATGATGGCAGGAAGAAACGGCAGGGCATCAATTATTCAAGGTCAGTTATCTAGATTTTTCCATTGAAAAGGCTGTATGAATCGGTTTCGTATGAATGGAATCAGGGTATTCTAGTTTAGGGAACCGATTCTGCAAATACATTTTTAAAGAATTTGAAAGGGGAATACATAACAATGTCAAAGTACACACGCGAAGATATTATGCGAATTGCTGAGGAAGATAACGTAAGATTTATTCGTTTACAATTTACTGATCTATTAGGAACAATTAAAAACGTAGAAATCCCAGTTGATCAGCTTGAAAAAGCATTAGATAACAAAATGATGTTTGATGGTTCATCAATTGAAGGGTTTGTTCGTATTGAGGAATCAGATATGTATCTATATCCAGATCTTGATACATGGGTTGTCTTCCCTTGGACGCCGGAAAAAGGTAAAGTAGCACGTTTAATCTGTGATATTTATCAACCAGGTGAGCCAGGTGAAGAACCGACACCATTTGAAGGTGATCCTCGTGGTATTTTAAAGCGCGTTTTAGCTGAAGCGAAGGATATGGGCTTTACTGCATTCAATATTGGTCCTGAGCCAGAGTTCTTCTTATTCAAGAATGATGCAAACGGTGAACCGACTCTAGAACTTAATGACAAAGGTGGGTACTTTGATTTATCACCAACTGATTTAGGTGAGAACTGCCGCCGTGACATCGTTTTAGAACTTGAAGATATGGGCTTTGACATTGAAGCTTCTCACCATGAGGTTGCTCCAGGCCAGCACGAAATTGATTTTAAATATGCTGATGCGGTTACAGCGTGTGACCATATTCAAACATTTAAATTAGTAGTTAAAACAATTGCACGTAAGCATGGTTTGCATGCGACGTTCATGCCTAAGCCGTTATTTGGTGTAAATGGTTCTGGTATGCACTGTAACATGTCATTATTTGACGAAACCGGCAACGTATTTTATGACGAGTCTACAGATTCGCAGCTTAGTGAAACAGCTATGCATTTCTTAGGCGGTACTCTAAAGCATGCTGAAGCTTTCACAGCTATTACGAACCCAATCGTGAACTCATACAAACGTTTAGTTCCAGGATATGAGGCTCCTGTATATGTGGCTTGGTCAATGAAAAACCGCAGCCCGCTAGTACGTATTCCTTCTTCTCGCGGTGTGAGTACTCGTATTGAAGTTCGTAGTCCAGACCCGGCTGCTAACCCTTACCTTGCAATGGCTGTTCTTCTTGCTGCAGGTCTTGATGGAATCAAGAAGAAAATGACGCCGCCACCAGCAACAGATCGTAACATCTATGTAATGAGTAAAGAAGAGCGTGTAGAAGAAGGTATCAATGACCTTCCAGCTACACTTAAAGATGCTCTTGATAAGCTTGTTAAAGACGAAGTTCTTGTAAAAGCTCTTGGTGAGCATGCAGTGGAGCACTTTGTTGAAGCAAAAGAAATCGAGTGGGACATGTTCCGAACACAAGTTCACCCTTGGGAGCGCGAGCAATATATGTCATCTTATTAATACAGCTAACCCCTTTAACTCAGTTAAAGGGGTTTTCTTTACTTCTTAATCTCTCTAAACTTTACCAACTTCTATATATCTACATATAAGTCGTGTAGATCCTCGTAACTGTCAGGCTTTGAATATATTCCTTCATAAAAAAACTCCATTTATAATGCTTTCTTGAGATCTGATTAGTTTTAATCCCAAAAATGTTTCGCATACGCTTTTATGAAATTAATGTAAAAAAATAAACGAAAACTAGAGTCTTGTCTATACGCTATCATACTACATGACATACATATAAGTATTCCAAGAAAAAAGGAGGGAAAGTTATGTGGTGGTGTCATAAGAAATGTGATCACGGCGGCTCTGACGTATGGGCAAATAATAAGAACGAAAATAAGGTAGAAAATGAGAATACTTTAAAAGATAAGAACTACAACTATAACGTTAACTATTCCTATGTAGAAGATAGTGGAAACTCTAATGTTAATGTATTTGTAGATACTGAGGCGTTTGCTAGAGCAAATGCACGCAGCGGCGATAATGGCGGCGGCCCAGTAGCGGGTGAACAAGATCGTAGACGCCGCAGGGATCGCGATAGAGGTCCTGTAGCAGGCGACCGCAGAAGAAAACATTGCTGTAAATGCTGGAATTGGTTTTGGTAGGCAGCTAAGAACGGAAGAAGATCAAAAATGAGGAGGAGAATAAAATGAGTCGTAAGAAAAGAGAAAGACGTCGTGAAGTAGCTGATGTTTGGTTAAATGCAGAAGTTGATAGTCATAATAAGAACCGTAACCGTGTAGATAATGAAAATACGTTAAAGGATAAGAACTACAACTTTAACTTTAATGAGTCTTATGTAGATGACAGCGGTAACTCAGAAGTAGACGTTTTCGTAGATGCAGAAGCTTATGCTCGTGCACGTGCACGTTTGAACGATTAATAGCTTTATTAGTTATGGGTATTAGCAATAAGCTAATGCCCATTTCAACATAAGAGAGGTGAATGACGATGCAGCATCGTAATCAAACAGAAACGAAAGCATTCGTTCATGAAAGTGGAAATTCGGATGTGGATGTAACCGTAAATATTGACACTTCTGCTTTAGCGTATGCCTTTGCATGTTACTTATTTGCAGATGGCCGCTTGGATCAGAATCAATATCGTACGATGGTAAGAGAGATGGACCGGCAGTTTAGACGTAGAGGGTATAAGACGAGCCAAGAAGATCACAATGCTCCGCTCATCAGGCCGTGGGCGTTTTAAACTCTCGTTCATATAGATGAAAAGTTTGAAAGCTTTCAAGCTTTTAAACTTTTCATCTTTTTTTATAAATACATTCATAAAAAAAGCTTGTCCTCATAATATAGAGAACAAGCTTTTATATGAAACTTTAATGAAGAGTACGGAACACTCCGATAACTTTTCCGAGAACCGTTACATCTTTTAGTAAGATTGGTTCCATTGTAGAATTCTCGGGCTGCAATCGGATGTAATCTTTTTCACGGAAGAAGCGTTTCACTGTCGCCTCATTTTCTTCCGTCATTGCGACAATGATATCGCCGTTATTAGCAGTTTGCTGCTGACGGACAATGACCATATCGCCATCGTAAATACCAGCTTCAATCATACTATCTCCTTGGATAACAAGAACGTAAACGGAATCATTTGTTACAAGGTGATCAGGCAGAGGCAAGTATTCTTCTACGTTCTCGATGGCGGTGATAGGCATACCGGCAGTGACTTTACCTACAATCGGAACGTAAGCCGTTTTCTTCTCATGCACAACTGGATCTAGCTCATCCATTTCTAGTACTTCAATCGCTCTAGGCTTGGTAGGGTCTCGTCTGATTAAACCTTTTTTCTCAAGTCTAGACAAATGGCCGTGAACAGTTGAACTTGACGCTAGTCCCACCGCTTCTCCAATCTCACGTACAGAAGGGGGATAACCTTTTTTCTTCACTTCTATCTTAATGTAATCTAGGATTTCTTGTTGACGTTTTGATAGTTTTGACACGAATAACACCTCGCTTTTGTTTCCTTCTTGACTAAATTGTACCATGCGAACATACGTAATGCAAACATAAGTTCTAAAACCGGCTTGACACAAACGAGTGTTCTCATTTATAGTAAATGGGAACAAACATTCTTATGGGGTGATGAAAATGATTAGGAAATTTTCAGGACAAGAATTATTCATTATGATTACTGCGGTTTTCGCATTGATGTTTATGTATAGCTCGATTCTTTTCTCAGGCGGAGAAATAGACCAAGAGGATATGACAAATACGATTGCACAAGAGTATGAATTAGTTAATAATGAGCAAGAGCCGCTCTCAAACGGTGAAGTTATAAAAGCCGGCCAGTTAGATGCTTTAGATAAAGATGAATCAACAAAGGAGATTGAAAATCTGTATGCCTATGCGTACGAACAAAAAGACAAGCAAAATGATAAATAATAACCAAGCTATTATTTATTGTAGGGTAAGCACAGAAAAAGAAACACAGCAAACATCCATCGAAAGACAGAAAAGTGAATTAGAAAAGATAGCTGAAGATTACGGGCTAGAAGTGGTGCACGTAATTGAAGAGAAAGCAAGCGGTTATGAAATCGATCGTGAAGGAATATTGAAATTACTAGACCTTATTAAGGAAGATAAAGCACAATCAGTTTTGGTCCAAGATGATACTCGGCTTGGGCGCGGACATGCGAAGATGGCTATCCTTCATCAGCTCCGAAAAGATAATATTACAATCTATACGATTCAGGATGAGGGAGAGCTGCGCCTATCGGAAGCAGATTCGATGGTTCTTGATATCGTCTCAATTGTTGAAGAGTATCAACGTAAATTACATAATTTGAAAATAAAGCGAGGGATGAGGGCAGCGGTGGAAAGGGGATATAGACCTCAAGATAATCTAAGCGGCGAAAGAATAGGCGGCAGAGATAAAAAGGAAGTACCCATTGAAGATATTGTCCGGCTTCGTGAGCGCAAATTAACTTTTCATGATATAGCTGCGACATTAAGAGGTTTCGGTTATGATGTTTCAAAAGCCACTGTCCATCGCCGGTATCGTGAATATGAAGAAGCGAAATTAAATGAAGATTTGAACAGCTAAATAAGCTTGTAAAGCTCAAAACACCTCACTTGATAGTGTTTATAGATTCATGATAAAGTAGGATTTGTTCATATTTAGATATGTACATTTTTAAATGGGCGTGTTCATTTTAAAGGTGGTGAATCAAATGCTATCAAAAGATAAGATTGCTAGAATTAATGAGCTTTCTAAACGATCAAAATCAACTGGCTTAACGAAATCAGAGGAAAAAGAGCAGCAAGCTCTTAGAAAAGAATATATCCAAACGTTCCGTAAATCCTTCAAAAATCAGCTGCACTCTGTAAAAGTAGTAGATGAAGAGGGAAATGATGTGACACCTCAAGCATTGAAAGATAGTAAACAAAAGAAGAACGGCGGCTTCATCCATTAAAACTCTCTTTTTTATAAAGAGGGTTTTTCTTTTTCTATAAAAACACCTCTTATATATAGGATAAGACTTCTGTAGTTGAGAAATAGTAAGGAGAGTGTCAAAATGCAACAAACCGGTGAGAATTTGTCGAATCCGCTTGTTAAAACGGGCAAGAAAGTATATGATGAAACACGAATACAACGTTTTCAGTAACGGAAAGGATGAACGAAATCATGTCAACAAATGTTGAATTAAAAGCAATTAATACCATTCGTACATTATCAATTGATAGTATTGAAAAAGCGAACTCAGGCCATCCAGGTATGCCAATGGGTGCAGCTCCGATGGCATTTAGTCTTTGGACAAAATATATGCAGCACAATCCCTCAAACCCCGATTGGGCAAACCGTGATCGTTTTGTATTATCTGCTGGTCATGGATCTATGCTGCTTTACAGCCTTCTTCACTTGACTGGATACGATGTTTCTCTAGAAGACTTACAATCATTTCGTCAATGGGGAAGTAAGACACCTGGTCACCCTGAATTTGGACATACTCCTGGAGTAGAAGCTACTACCGGCCCATTAGGACAAGGTGTGGCAATGGCAGTAGGTATGGCAATGGCAGAACGTCATTTAGCTAGTACATATAATCGTGATGGGTACAATATCGTTGATCATTACACATACAGCATTTGTGGAGATGGAGATTTAATGGAGGGTGTTTCTGCAGAAGCAGCATCACTAGCAGGACACTTAAAATTAGGCCGCCTTATTGTGATGTATGATTCAAATGATATTTCACTTGATGGTGAATTAAACCGTTCATTCTCAGAGAGCGTTGAAGATCGTTATAAAGCATACGGATGGCAAGTCATTCGTGTGGAAGACGGAAATAACATTGATGAGATTAACCGTGCGGTTAAAGCGGCTAAAGAAGATGATCGTCCAACGTTAATTGAAGTGAAGACAGTTATCGGCTACGGCTCTCCAAACAAATCTGGTAAATCCGCTTCTCACGGAGCTCCGCTTGGTGCTGATGAAGTGAAGCTTACACGTGAAGCATATAAATGGGAAGGCGATGGAGATTTCCACATTCCTGAAGACGTTAAAGAGTTTTATAATAATGTGAAAGAACAAGGTGCAAAAGCGGAAGAAAGCTGGAATGAGTTATTTGCAACATATAAAGAGGCTTATCCTGAGCTTGCTGCCCAATTTGAATCTGCTGTTAAAGGCGAACTTCCTGAGGGCTGGGATCAAGATGCTCCAGTATATGATGTCGGCTCAAGCGTAGCAACTCGTGCATCATCAGGTGAGGCATTAAATGCATTTGCTAAACATGTTCCTCAACTTATCGGAGGTTCAGCTGACTTAGCATCTTCAAACAAAACAATGATGAAAGATCTTGGTGACTTTACTCGTGAAGATTACAGCGGCCGCAATGTGTGGTTTGGTGTTCGTGAATTTGCGATGGGTGCAGCTGTAAATGGTATGGCTCTGCACGGGGGAGTGAAAGTATTCGGAGCAACATTCTTTGTGTTCTCTGACTACCTGCGTCCGGCTATCCGCCTATCTGCATTAATGAATCTTCCAGTTATTTATGTCTTTACACATGATAGTATTGCTGTAGGTGAAGATGGTCCGACACATGAGCCTGTTGAACAATTAGCAGCTCTTCGTGCAATGCCTGGTTTATCTGTTGTTCGTCCTGGTGACAGCAATGAAACGGTTGCAGCGTGGAAGTTAGCGCTTGAATCAAAAGATACACCAACAGCATTAGTTCTTACTCGTCAAAACCTTCCTACTATTGAAGGAACAAAAGAAACGGCTTATGAAGGTGTGAAAAAAGGTGCTTATATTGTATCTCGTGCAAATGGAGATGCAGACTTACTTTTATTAGCCTCTGGTTCAGAGGTTCCACTAGCAGTAGAAGCACAAGCAGTGCTTGAAAAAGAAGGCATTCATGCATCTGTTATCAGCATGCCAAGCTGGGATCGCTTTGAAGCACAGCCAAAAGAATACAAGGATGAAGTTATTTCTCCAAATGTAAAAGCTCGTTTAGGTATTGAAATGGGAGCATCTCTTGGCTGGCATAAATATGTTGGGGATCACGGCGATGTACTTGCAATTGATCAATTTGGAGCATCAGCACCAGGAGAGCGCATTATGCAGGAGTATGGCTTTACTGTAGATAATGTGGTTGCTAAAGCAAAAGTTTTATTAAATAAATAATGAATGATGAAGACCGCCTTTTGTTTAGGCGGTCTTTTTATTCGACAAAACTAGTGAAATTCCTCGCCAGTTTAAGACAATGATTTTAGGAAGCATCCCCTATACTTATCGTAAAGAGATGAATGAAAGGGGTGCAGCGAATGAGACATTATCAATTGTTTTTACTAGAAGAGGACGTTGCGCAGCACTATTTTGGACAAGAGTCAAAACTATTTCATTTATTTTTAGAAAGAACGATGGCTTCACCTGAACAAAAGCAAATTATTGATTTGCAGATAGAATATATTTCAAAGCCGATGCCTGGTTTGTTGCTGCAGCAAAAAATGATGGCTGCTTTTTCAAATTTATCCTCCTATAAAGTAAATAAACATATCCATGTGCTTGACCTTGCCCAACCTGAAAGCTGCGCTGAATTACTAATTCATAAGAAACACCTATCATTAACATCGACTGGTGAAATTGAAGCAGAAACGATGTTTTTTGAAGTGCTGAGAAAAATAGACCCTTGTTTTTTTGCCATCAATTTTGAAACTCATCGTTTTGGATGGCTTAATCCTATTAAGCAAGTTAAGTTTGTCTAAGCGGATAAATAGGAACAAATTTCATAAGGAGCTTTTAAAAACGGTCTCGTTACGATATAATAATGTAGGTTGATTCAGGCTAAGCTTGAACGGTTTATTTTGTTTGAAGGAGGACGTTGGACGTATGCCATGGATTCATATTTTAGGCTACACGATCGCAGTACTTGCGGGTGTTGCTATCGGTTTCTTTATCGCACGTAAGACGATGATGTCTTATTTAAAGAAGAACCCGCCAATTAATGAGCAAATGCTTCGAGTGATGATGATGCAAATGGGTCAAAATCCATCACA
Source organism: Alkalihalophilus pseudofirmus OF4 (assembly GCF_000005825.2). GTDB lineage: Bacteria > Bacillota > Bacilli > Bacillales > Bacillaceae_D > Alkalihalophilus > Alkalihalophilus pseudofirmus. Next base: position 2,213,519 of record NC_013791.2, on the reverse strand, counting down.
AAAGAAGATAAATCAGATGATGAAAGCAATGCAAAAGCAACAAACGAAATAATGTATCGGACAAGCACCTCATATTGGGGTGTTTTTCTACTGTAAAAAGATGTTATGCTATCATACATAATAAGGAAATAAGATAGTTGCTCCAATACATGAGAAGGGTGGAAGGAATATGTAATATTTATCATGTACGTATCCATTTAATTTACGGAATATTAATTACTTTCGGTTTTTTGCGGGGGAGGAAATTGGTAAGATGTCTGTATTTAAAGACTTGTGGTGGTTTTTCAAACGGGAACGTGTTTCTTATGGGTTGGGTATTTTAGTATTGGCTTTTGTTTCTATTTTCACCTTATTACCCCCGTATATAGTGGGTGTGATTGTGGATCATATCGCAGAGCAGACGTTGACGACAACAACCCTGCTTTCATGGGTTGGAGTTTTACTAGGTGTAGGGCTAATCGTCTATGTGCTTCGTTTTGTATGGAGGATTATGATTTTTGGGGCAGCGATTCGCTTAGCACGTCTTTTAAGAAATCAGTTATATGAACATTTTACAAATATGTCGAGTAAATTTTATCAAAAACAGCGGACTGGCGATTTAATGGCACATGCTACAAATGACATTAGAGCTGTTCAAGCGACAGCAGGGCAAGGCGTGCTTACTTTAGTGGATTCACTGACAATGGGAGGCTTTGTTATTTTAACGATGGCCCTCACCATCAGCTGGGAGTTAACGTTGATCAGTTTGATTCCGATGCCGTTCATGGCGCTTTTAACAAGCTATTATGGAACGTTGCTGCATAAAAGATTTCATGTGGCTCAAGCAGCTTTTTCTGATTTAAATGACAATGTACAGGAAAGTATTACCGGGGTCAGAGTGGCAAAAGCTTTTGGTCAAGAGGAACGCGAAATAGAAGGGTTTCGTGCGCAATCGGAGCAAGTTGTCGAAAAAAATGTTTCGGTTGCCAAAGTAGATGCTTTATTTGATCCAACAATTTCATTGATTGTCGGGCTGTCTTATTTTCTTGCTGTTGTATTTGGCGCACGTTATGTGATCGCTGATGAAATGACAATCGGCCAGTTAACGAGTTTTACCATCTATCTTGGTCTGTTGATTTGGCCGATGCTTGCCTTTGGATGGCTGTTTAACATTGTTGAACGTGGAAGAGCTTCATATGATCGTATCAAGCATTTGTTAAGCGAAAAGCAAGATATTACAGATGAATTGGCGACAGTTGATACGGTCGCAAAAGGAGACATTGATGTTTCCTTGAACTCCTATGCATACCCAGGTACAGATAAAAATGCATTGACTGATCTGCATTTCACTTTAAAAGAAGGTCAAACACTCGGGATTGTAGGAAAAACAGGCAGTGGTAAGTCTACATTGATAAAATTGCTGCAGCGAGAGTATGATGTCTCAGATGGATTGATAAGAATTAATGAACGTTCAATAAATGAATATTCCCTTGATGCATTAAAGAGAGCATTCGGACTCGTACCGCAAGAACATTTCCTTTTCTCAGCGACGATTGCTGATAATGTAGCATTTGCAAAGCCTGATGCTAGTTTCAAAGAGATTGTTCAAGCTTGTAAACTAGCAAACATTCATGAGGATATCACTCGATTTGATCAAGGGTACGATACAGTTGTTGGAGAGCGAGGAGTAACACTCTCTGGAGGTCAAAAGCAGCGAATTTCGATAGCAAGAGCGCTTATCTCTGATCCTAATATTCTTATATTGGATGATTCTTTATCAGCTGTTGATGCAAAGACAGAAGAACAAATACTAAACTCGCTTAGAGAAAACCGCCGCGGAAAAACAACGATTATTACAGCACATCGCTTAAGTGCAATTAAACATGCAGATTTAATACTTGTTTTAGCAGATGGAAAAGTAATAGAGCGTGGTGTGCATGAAGAATTGATGAATGATGGCGGATGGTATCGCACCATGTATGACCAACAGCAGCTAGAGTCTGTAGTAAGAGGAGGTGGCGAGGAGTAATGGAACACAAAGACCGTGTATTAACAGAGAAAGAACAACGGCAGGTCCTCTATCGTCTCTTAGGTTATGCAAAGCCGCATGCTAAAACGTTATCGATTGCTTTTACCTTGCTGCTCCTTGCTACAGCTGCGGAACTAATGGGTCCTATTTTAGTCAAGATTTTTATCGATGATTATCTCACACCACAAGTTTTTCCGACTAATGAACTTGTACTTTTAGCAGTTCTGTATCTAAGTTTGCATATTTCTTCAGTGTTTGTTAATTATTTTCAATCCTTTTTATTTCAAAAAGTATCTCTTAGAATTATTCAACAGCTGCGAGTCGATGTATTTAGTAATGTAGAGCGTTTAGGCCTGGCTTTCTTTGATAAAACGCCTGCAGGGGGGCTGATTTCTCGCATTACCAATGATACAGAATCAATCAAGGAGCTGTATGTAACGGTATTAGCAACTTTTGTCCAAAACATCATGTTTTTAATCGGAGTTTTTGTAGCGATGTTTTATTTAAATACTACACTTGCGCTTTACTGCTTATTTTTAATTCCAATCTTGCTTGGCTTAATGCAGCTCTATCGTAAATGGAGCTCAAAGTTTTATGCGGATATGAGTGAAAAATTAAGCCAATTAAATGCGAAAATGAATGAATCGATTCAAGGTATGGCGATTATTCAAATGTTCAGGCAGGAAAAACGATTGCGAAAAGAGTTTTCGCGAGTCAATGATGAACATCTAGATGCTGGTATGAAGAGCATGAAATTAGATGGGCTGCTCCTGCGGCCGATGGTGGATCTTATTTCTATTCTCGCATTAATCTTAGTGCTAAGTTATTTTGGTGTGACATCCTTTGTCAGCCCTGTTGAGATCGGGGTTATCTATGCATTTGTTAATTACTTAGATCGCTTTTTTGAACCAGTTAACCAAATGATGATGAGATTGTCCTTATTTCAGCAGGCAATTGTTTCAGCAGGACGAGTGTTTAAACTAATGGACCATCAGGATTATGCACCGAGCCAACAGGGGAGAGATCCTCACAGAATCGAGCAAGGGGATATTACATTTCGTGACGTGACTTTTTCTTACGACGGAAAAACGGATGTGTTAAAGAATATCTCATTTACAGTTAAAAAAGGAGAAACGGTTGCACTAGTCGGACATACCGGAAGCGGAAAAAGTTCCATTATAAATCTGCTCATGCGATTTTATCCATTATCTAAAGGTGATATTATTATCGATGGCAAATCATTATACAATTATCCTAATGAGGAACTAAGAAGAGAGGTCGGACTCGTGCTACAAGATCCATTTTTATATACGGGGACGATCGCACATAATATTCGTCTGAACCGGGATAGCATTAGCGATGAACAAGTGCGTGCTTCAGCAGAATTTGTTCAGGCAGATGAATTTATACAACATTTGCCAAATCAATATGACACAGTTTTAGCAGAACGTGGGTCAACGCTATCAAGTGGACAGCGTCAGCTTTTATCATTTGCAAGAACGATGGCCACTAATCCAAAAGTACTCATTTTAGATGAAGCAACGGCAAATGTAGATACAGAAACAGAGGAAGCGATCCAAATGGCACTTAGAAAAATGCAAGAGGGTAGAACGACGATTGCGATTGCTCATAGATTATCAACCATTAAAGATGCAGATCAAATTTTGGTCCTCCATCAAGGAGAGATTGTTGAGCGAGGTAATCACGAAGAGCTGTTAGAAAGAGAAGGTCTCTATCACAAAATGTACCTCCTGCAAAAAGGGTCTAATGAAAAAATTAAACTGAGTTAAAAATAACCGACTTGGCATCTGCTAAGTCGGTTCTATTTTGTTATTTTCTTTTTTAATAAGCGATCGTATTTATTTAACAACTGGTCTAGCTGCTGACTTACTTCAACGGCTTTTTTAGAATGAAGACCGTTGCTTGTACCAACTTTAATTAATTCATTCCGTTTTTTTTCGATCGATTCTTCAATGGATTCTTCGGTTACTCTCTCATTTGGGGCTTGCACTGAGTCTTCTATAAAATTTCTAGTTTGTTTTCTTAATGAATCCTCTAGCTGCCTTTTTGTCATAGGTGCAACCCTCCACGAATCGCTTACATATATCATAATATTCTCCTCATTTAAAAACAATCTGAATTATTTGGAAGAAACGCCCTAACTAAAAGAGAAGCGAATATTTCGTTTATATTTGTCAAATAGCAGATTTTTTTATCAAATGTTTGAATAATGTTTGAAAGAGAGGACGCTTTAAGGTATGTTTAAAGGGATGGGTACGCTCATGAGAAAGGAGTGAGCTAAATTGAGTGATACGTATATATTATTATCAACAATCGGGGCAGCTATAATGGCTACTCTAGCTATTATTATTCGACTTAAGGCAACGAAACGTCCAGCTTCTGCAAAAAAAATTATTTTACCTCCGATTTTTATGTCTACTGGTTTTTTGATGTTTCTCTATGAACCAGCTCGCCCTGCTTGGTGGCAGGTGATTGAGGCATTAGCAGTCGGCATGATTTTTTCCATATTATTAATAAAAACCTCTAATTTTGAAATTAAGCGCAATCAAATTTATTTAAAACGTTCAAAAGCGTTTGCATTTATATTAGTCGGTCTATTAGTTGCTCGAATCACGTTTAAACTGATCATTGGGGACGCTGTTCAATTTGAAGAGCTCGCTGGTATGTTCTTTTTACTTGCTTATGGAATGATTATTCCGTGGCGGATTTCGATGTATCGATCGTATCGAAAACTTGAAGCAGAATTAATGAATAATCCCCCAAAAAAAATAATCGTACCTGCTGAAACATAAACGAATACGAATTTAAACAAAGAACTCGCTCTATTGAGCGAGTTCTTTGTTTAAGATGATTCTAGCAATTGTTTGTATGGTGTCATATCGATTTCTTTTTCTTTTAACTTTTTCTTTAAAAATTTATGATCACGTTTAGGCGTAGCTAGAATGTATCCGCGGATAATATAATCTTGGGTTAAGACACTCGCATTTTCTTCTAATACAAGCTCACCGATCTTCCCCGCAATTTTTCCTTTAGCGACGTCTCGAAACAATTCAGGAACAGGTTCAACTAAATCTTTTAATAATGCTTTTTGTTCTGCGTCCCATAAATGAATCGTCTTCTCGATATAGTAGTCTTGCCAATCTAGAATACTTTTTCCATCTTCTTTAGGCAGACGCTTAAGAAATTTACGGAACATGAAATATCCGCCGATAAACATTACTGTAATCAAAAAGATGGTCCATAGTACGATAAACCACATAAACCAAGTAGGCATTTTATTCTCACCTCTTCTACGTATCGATTCTATCCTACCATAAACAACTTAAAACTGCTATTGGTGTCTAATTTTTCTCTTTAAAAGCTGACAAAATGTAAAAAGGCAGATGAATGAGGGGATAGAATAGGTAGAGGAAGGCGAAAATGGGTAAGGCAGAACAGGTATAATCTTAATTTTTACATTTGTGAAGTGATAATTTGTGATTTGTGGAAAAATACAAAAAGAGACAGAGTTGTTTGATTATTTTCCACAAGGTCAGTTTGACTAAGAATGATTATACTGAAAATAAGAAAATGTTGAAGAGTTCAAAGGAGGATGTCTACATGTTAATTGGTGTACCTATGGAAATAAAAAACAATGAAAATCGTGTGGCGATGACCCCTGCAAGTGTGATGACGCTCGTTCAGGCTGGGCATCATGTATTAATCGAGAAAAATGCGGGTATTGGAAGCGGATTTAGTGATGAGCAATATGTTCAAGCTGGTGCTGAAATTGAAGCTGACCCTGCAGCTATTTGGGAAAAAGCAGATATGATTATGAAAGTGAAAGAGCCGCTCCCATCTGAATATGCTTATTTCAGAAAAGGTCTTATTTTATTCACATACTTGCACTTAGCAGCTGAAGCAGAGCTTGCCAAAGCATTAGTTGAAAAAGAAGTAACGGCCATTGCGTATGAAACCGTTCAAGTGGGACGAACTCTTCCATTACTTACTCCAATGAGTGAGGTAGCTGGCCGTATGGCGTCTCAAATTGGTGCTCAATTCCTTGAAAAGCCTAAAGGCGGTAAAGGGATTTTATTATCAGGCGTCCCTGGTGTAAAACGTGGAAAAGTAACAGTCATTGGCGGGGGTGTTGTTGGAACAAATGCAGCTAAGATTGCGATGGGTCTTGGGGCAGATGTCACGATTATGGATTTAAGTCCTGAGCGCCTTAGACAATTAGATGACTTATACGGAACAGATATTCAAACGATGATGTCGAACCCGTTGAATATTGCAGAAGCGGTAGCGGAATCAGATTTAGTGATTGGCGCGGTGCTGATACCTGGAGCGAAAGCACCTAAGCTTGTTACAGAAGAAATGATTAAGTCGATGAAGGCAGGGTCAGTGGTTGTCGATGTGGCGATTGACCAAGGCGGAATTATTGAGACGGTAGACCGTATCACCACACATGATGAACCGACCTATACAAAACATGACGTTGTTCATTACGCTGTTGCTAATATGCCAGGAGCAGTTCCGCGAACCTCAACGATTGCATTAACGAATGTGACAATCCCTTATGCGCTGCAAATTGCTAATAAAGGTGTACATCGTGCAATCGAAGAAAATCCTGCTTTAGAGCTTGGGCTTAATGCAGCTGGAGGAACTGTCACATACGAAGCGGTAGCTCGTGATTTAGGGTATGAGTACTTAGCTCCTCGTGAAGCATTAAAAACACTTCAGTCATAAAAACACATCTGGCAAATAAAAAAGTCAGGGGAAATGAATCCTCTGACTTTTATTGTTTTCGTTGAATATAGTAAGCGTGATCAGCTTTCTTAAAACCAACTTTTGGGTAATAATCAAGTGCTTCAGGGGAGGAGAGTAAGATCAGCGAGCATTCGGTTCCGATTTCTTGTCTGGTTCGCTCGATTAATTTACGTCCGATCCCTTTATGCTGATAACGCTTATCTACAGCTAAATCAGATAAATAACAGCAATAGGAGAAGTCAGTCAGCGAACGGGCTGCACCAGTTAAATGGCCACCATCCCACGCAGTGACAAGGAGAGGAGAGGCTTCAATCATTTTAGTCAACCGAGCTGCATCTTCATGTGGCCGTTTAATTGTAGAACGCTTAAAAAGATCAGCTAATTGCTCAGCAGAGATCGCTCGATTCACTTCATATGTGATCATAGGTTTACATACACTCCGTTCTTTAGTTTAATAGTATCGTACGATGTTATTATCATTAACTATACCATAACGTTCAGATAAAGGCAGGAGGAGAGTCCGTTGACGAAAGAAGAGGCACAATCGATTCTTGAACAATTACGTAATAAGGAGTTAGAATCTTATACGGTTACAAAAGAAGATTTCTTGGATTTTCGTTCCGTATTAGTGGCGCAGGACGATGTTAAAAGCTTTAGAGGGAATGCTCAGCACGGCGGGGCTGCGATTTATACATATGAACCGGGCTGGACGAAATAGAAAAAGCACATCTGCAATAAGCAGATGTGCTTTTTAAACATATATTAATCTAACACCGTTACTGTTACTGTTTGACGGCCAAAGTTAATCGCTTCTTCTTTCGTTGCCATGTGCAAGTCTACTTTATGGCCTTGAATAGCGCCGCCAGTATCTCCAGCAATTGCTTCGCCGTATCCTTCTACATGTACACGTGATCCAAGAGGGATAACGCTAGGATCAACTGCTACTACTTTTTTATTAGGATTTTCGCGTAAATCAATTCCAGTAGCCGTTACACCAGAACATCCTTCACAATATGCAGTGTACGCTGTTGCTTCCATTTCGAATGTTGCTTGTTCGCTGTCTGCAGGTGCAGAATCAACTGTTTCTTCTGTTTCTTCTACAGCAGGCTCTTCTACTGCTTCAGGCTCCTCAGCTTGTGGTTCTTCAGCAGCAGGTTCTTCTGTTGTTTCCTCAGCTTGTGCAGGAGCTTCCTCTACAGGAGCTTCTTCAACAGGCACTTCTTCAACTGGAGCTTCTGCAGGCTCTTGGGATTCAGGAGCTGTTTCGACTGGAGCTTCCGCTACAGGAGCTTGTGGCTCAGCTGCCTTATTAGCGGCTGGGTTTGAGTAGTAAAGGTTAGAGTAAGTCTCAGGGCCGGCAATGCCGTCTACAGAGATTCCTTGAGCTTTTTGAAATCCTTTAACCGCTGCTTGTGTTAATGGACCATACAAGCCATCTTTATTTCCTTCATAGAAACCTAGATCTACTAATTGATGTTGAAGGTCTTCTACTAATACCCCTTCGTCACCTTTTTCTAGAACTTTCATCGCACCTACTGTTTGCGGACCAGCAATTCCGTCCACTACTAAGTTATGCTTTTCTTGATATGTGGAAACAGCATCAAATGTTTCTTTTGAAAATGTTCCTGTTATAGCGGCTTCATCTAATAAGCCTTTTTCATGCAAGAGTTCTTGAACTACTTGGACACTCTCGCCATCTACGCCTTTGTGTAAGAGATTGCTTCCTAAGTCACTTGCCTCTGAAATGGCTGGTGATGCAAATAGGAGCACGCCAGCTGTAGCAAGCGGTAGTCCGAAGTTCCGTAAAAGCTTTGAATTAGTTTGTTTTTTCAAAGTGAATACCTCCTTACTTCGTTCAACGCTAGTAATCGTAACAGCTATCAAACGAGTTAGGCAAGCATTCTCGTTCTACTTAATCAAACTGCAATATACTTGTAATATATGAAATTGCTACGAGATAATCGGTGGCAAGATCGCCAAAATATGTATGTGTTTGTGGGAAAATGACAAAAAAATAAGGTGTAAAATCATGGAATTTTTAAGGCTGTTATGTGTTAATCCTTAATATGCCAATAGGTTCAAGCTTTGTTTTTATAAATAAGAGTAAATGCAAAAAACGATCAAAAAGCTCCCGTTTCGATAGATTTTTCAACTCTCTACATATTATACTACGAAAACGTAAACTGAGAATCCATACAGTTGAGGATCCTCCTTTATACGTGTATCTTGTAGAAAACCATATTTTACAAGGTTTTACCTTGCTTGAAAGAGGGAACGAATAATCGACTATCTAAATATTGAAAGTGGGGGAAGGGTTTATGGCTGATAAACCTGAAACAAGGGAAGAAAAGAGGAAGCTAAAGAAAAGGAAACATAAAAGAGGAAGCGGGCTATTGTTTAAGATTGCAGCCGTTTTAACTGTTCTCTTTGTGATAGCAGGAGCGGTTGGGAGCTTTACAATTTATGGTTTAGTTCAAAGTGCTCCAGAGATTGATGATGATACGTTTGCATTTGCTAATTCATCTACTCTGTATGACCATAATAACGAGGAGATTATTGCTTTAAGTAATGGAGAAAACAGGCAGTCAATGTCTATTGAAGAAGTGCCTGATCACGTGAAGGATGCGTTTATAGCAATTGAAGATGTTCGTTTTCACGATCATTCAGGACTTGATATCAGACGGATCGGAGGGGCTGTGATCTCTAATATTACGAATGGTTTTGGTGCTGAAGGCGGAAGTACAATTACTCAGCAGGTAGTGAAAAATTCACTTTTAACTGCTGAGAAATCAATGACACGAAAGGTACAAGAAGCCTATCTAGCCCTGGAACTTGAAAGACATTATACAAAAGATGAGATTCTAGAACTCTATTTAAATAAAATATATTTCGGTAATGGTGCTTACGGGATTGTTACAGCAGCTGAGACTTACTTTAATAAAGAAGTAGATGAGCTGACGATTAATGAAGCTGCCTTATTAGCCGGCCTGCCTCAGCGTCCATCTGGATATGACCCTTATCAAAATCCAGACCTTGCTGAAGAAAGACGAAATACTGTACTGTATGTGATGCATGAACATGGTTTTATTACAGAGGAAGAATACGATGAAGAAAGAAGCATGCCGGTCGAAGATATGCTGCAGAGAGGCTCGGAAGATCAATCCGTTTCTGATGCCTTTATGGACCAAGTATATAGGGAACTAGAACAAATTGATGGATTAACTGCCCAGATGATTTATAACGGTGGTTTAGAAATTTATACAACCTATGATGCGGATGCTCAAGCACATGTAGAAGAAGTGCTTAATTCTGATCAATTTGTTCAATATCCGGATGATAATTTCCAAGCAGGAGTAACCGTGGTTGACAACCGTACAGGAGAAATTAAAGCCATTGGCGGAGGTCGTAATCAAGAAGCAGGAGAGAACCGTTCCAACTATGCTACCCATATTAAGCGCTCCCCAGGATCTACAATTAAACCGATTCTAAGTTATGGACCTGCAATCGAACATTTGAAATGGTCAACCTATCAGCAAATAGAAGATGAAGAAATGACTTATACAGGCAGTGATCAAGTAATCCGTAACTATAATGGCCAATATCACGGGCTGATGTCTATAAGAGAAGCTCTGACTCAAAGCTGGAATACTCCAGCCGTGAAGACATTCCAAGAAGTTGGTGCGGATAAAGCACAGGAATTTGCTGGAAACATAGGGATTAATATTGAAGGATCAGTGTATGAGTCATACGCTTTAGGTTCATTTGATGAAGGGATTTCACCGCTTGATTTAGCAGGTGCATACTCAGCTTTCGCTAATGAAGGGACCTATAATGAGCCTCATACCGTTAGAAAAGTTGTTTTCCCAGATGGCAGAGAAATTAACATGCAGCCAGAAGGTGTACAAGCAATGAGTGATTATACTGCCTACATGGTAACCGATATGTTGAAAAGTGTAGTAGAAGAAGGAACAGGACAGCTCGCAGCCATTGGCGGCGTACCAGTTGCAGGTAAGACGGGTACAACGAACTTTAATGAAGAAACAAAGCAAAAATACAATATTGATGAAGGGGTTCCTGACGTTTGGTTTGCAGGCTATACATCGAATTATACAGCCGCTGTATGGACGGGGTATCCTAGAATTGATGAGAATAGTTATATTAAAACGAGAGAAGATCGTCAAATCGCCCAGCATATCTTCCGTGAAGTGATGAGTGGTATGGTAAATGAAGAAACAGGAGAGTTTGCAAAACCTGATTCGGTTGAAGAAATTACAATAGATACTTCAACGGGTGAACGTGCAGACTCAAGTTCTTCTAGAAGTGATCTTGTGACAGAGCTATTTGTCACTGGGACCACTGTTAAAGATGCTTACAGTCTAGTAGAAGATGAATGGGAGAAAAAGCAAAAAGAAGCTCGGGAGGAAGAAAGAGCTAAACAGGAACAACAAAGAAGAGAACGTGAAAGATCAGAAGAAAGAGAACGTAGAAAAGAAGAACAGCAAGAGACCGATAACGATGAGGATGAGAGTGAGAGTGAGGTCGTCGATGAGGACGGGTTAAATATTGAAATTGATCCAAGTGACGATGAATCAAATGAAGAGCCGAATGATTCCTCAAATGACGAGGAGCAAGGGTCTGATGAAGAAGACAATGTAGAAGAAGAAAAGGAAGAAGATAAGAAAGAAGAGAAAGAAGAGAAGGAGGAGAAGAAGCAGGAAAAAGAGGATGAGAAAGAAGAGGAAAGAGATGAGGAAAACAATGAATCAAATTCTTCCAGCTCAGATGATGAGTCTGACAGTGATGAAAGTGACAGTGATAGCGAGGAAGAAGATAATTAAATAAAAGTGAGAAAAGCCCTTCACAATCTTAATGGATGTGAAGGGCTTTTGCCTGCCAGAAATAAAAAAATGGACTTTCTCTATGTGAACTGTGTGGGATCATGATAGAGTAATGAATAATAGGTACGATGCAGGAAAGGATTGTGTATGAAGAAAATGCTTTACATATGGGATATTGAAAAAGCGATCAAAGAGATCGTAGAGGAACATAATTTGCAAATCAACTATGAATTTAACAATGAACTCAGCTCGCCGATGAGCTTTAATATTTCGACTACGACATTAAAGTTTAACTATCTTGAAGTTAACGGGTACTTAAGTAAAATCAGGATAAAAGAGTCAAAAGAAAATCTTCTTAAGGTCATCATTTATCATGAACTCGGCTATTATGTGGATTATAAAAAGACAAAGTATGACCTAAGAACATTTATTTATGGAGACGAAGAAGAAATTGAACAATTGAAAGCGCAAATTGAAACAAATGCTTGGGAATACGGGAGAACATTAGTACCTAAAGAATTGGTAGATGCTTATGACAAAGTTCGCGAGCTCGATAAAATGCTTATTAAGGGACTTTAAAGAAGTGTCTCAAAATAAGGAAAGCCACTGCTTAATGTTAGTCTGCAGTGGCTTTCTTTAATGAAAAATGTTCGTTTTGAAAAATACTTGAACTGGCTAAATTTAATTAAATCTCACATTGATCTCAACCACTTCTGCTCTGCTCCCGATACGAAACGGCGGTCCCCATATACCATAGCCAGATGAAACAATGGTGTGGAGCTCGTCTAATTGTATGTGGCCGTAATGGTTTTCATATATCGCATTAGTAATGAGATTACCAGGGAACAACTGGCCTTTATGGGTGTGACCAGATACCATCACGTCGACTCCAGCAGCACCTACTTTATCAAACTCTCTTGGTTGATGATCAATTAAAAGAATTGGCTTGTTATGATCCACGTCTTCAGTAAGGTCATCAATTGGTAATCGGTTAAAGTCTGAGTAATCCTTGCGTCCAATGACATAGAAAAGGTCCTCAATAAGTGCAGCCTCATCGACTAACACCTCAATATCAATTTCATTCATTTCCTTAATAAAAGTAGGAATGTCATCTCCGTAATATTCATGGTTGCCTAAAACAGCATATACCCCCAGCGGAGCCGTTAATCCTGCCATAATTTCACCTAGGTTATGTGAATAATAGGGCTCTATACTACTATCAATAATATCACCAGCTAGTAAAATAACATCCGGCTCGACCTCGTTTGAGAGGTTGATTAGCTCTGTAATCGTTTTGGGCCCAATTGTTTCGCTGATATGGATATCAGACACTAAGAGCAGCTTAATCTCATCCAGTTCGGATTCTTTAGCAACTTCAATATCATAGGAAACAACAACTGGATTCCACATGTTATAGGAGCCGTATATGAAAACGAACAAATAAAATAAAGTGACACTAAACCCGGCCCATTTTAATCCTTTTCTTGTATTAAGCCTTTTTTTCTTCATAACGAAGAAAAGGATATTTAATAGCGGAAATAGAAGCAGACTATATCCAAATACAACGAGCCAGATGTATCCAACCCATAAAAGACCTGAAATAGAATAAAACTGCGCTAAAAAATAAGAAATGGAAATAAAGAGCACGACGAAGAAATAGGTTCGTTTAAAACGGAAACCAAAGGATTTCTTAAGCCAAATCCAGCCGTTATAGGCTATATAAAAAGTAAGGGAAAAATAAATCAATAGAAAGAAAATAAACAGTATGATTGTCATGAAGCAGGACTCCTATATTAAGTTTTATATATGCCATCTATCATATCATTAGTCTTACATTAACTCATGCTAGAAGTCCCTGCCATTTAGTTTAAGTTTCCATTCAGGCAGGGTATCCTAATAAAAATAGGTAGTAGAAAGGAAGAGATGTTAGATGAAAAGACTTATAGCAGTATGTATATTCCTGCTGATACTAGGGTGTTCTAGTGTAGGGTGTTCTAGTAATGAACAAGAAGACTCTACAGCGGAGCAGCCTGACATAAATGAAGCTTCGAATCAGCCAGAGGAGGAGCATGCAGCTGGGATAGAAGTCATAGCAGAAAACCTCGAGATTCCATGGTCAATTGAAAAAGCAGACGATACTTTTTACTTAACAGAAAGACCGGGCTCTATTATAAAAGTAGAAAATGGAGAAATGAAACGGCAAGGTGTACAGCTAGAAAAAAATATTGCAACGGCAGCAGAGGCGGGACTTTTGGGATTAGTGCTGGCACCAGATTTTTCTGATTCGAATCTAGCATTTGCTTACTACACCTATGAAGACAGTTCCGGACAATTCAATCGAATTGTCACTCTGCGATTGGAGGACGACAGTTGGAGGGAAGAGAGCTTGCTTTTAGATCAGATCCCAAGCGGTACCTATCATCACGGGGGACGGTTGAAAATCGGACCAGATGAAACGCTTTACGCAACAGCAGGTGATGCCTCTGCCCCAGATCTAGCACAGGACCTTAACTCATTAGGAGGAAGCATATTAAGGATGAATCTAGATGGATCGATCCCAGAAGATAATCCACTGCCTGACTCCTACATCTACAGCTACGGACACCGCAATCCTCAAGGGCTGACTTGGTCATCTGCAGGTACGCTTTACTCCAGTGAACATGGCAGCAGTGCCAATGATGAAATAAATGAAATTGAAGGCGGACAAAATTATGGCTGGCCAAGCATACAAGGAACAGAGGAAGAAGAAGGAATGATCACACCTTTATTCACTTCAGGAGCAGCGGACACGTGGGCACCATCAGGTATGGCTTATGCGAATGGCAAGCTGTATGTAGCAGCTTTAAGGGGAGAAGCCGTGATCGAATTTGATCTTGAAACGGGAGAACAACGAAAAGTCATTACCGATTATGGCAGGATACGAGATGTGCTGATTGAGGATGATACATTATATTTCATCAGCAATAACACAGACGGACGCGGCAATCCAAAAGAGAATGATGATAAACTGTATAAAGTCTCTTTAACAGAATTGATTAGAAGTGAATAGAGTCGCTAATAAAATGAATGCCCCTGTGATCAATCGATCCAGGGGCTGATTTATATAAAAAGGATATGTATAATTTGGCGGGACTGTGTAGGAATCGAACCTACCAGAGACGGCACGCGCCTCTCGAGCGGTTTTGAAGACCGTGACGAACACCAGTGTCGCAGCCAGCCCCAAGAAGTATATATAACTATTAAATTTGAACGATCTCTATTATGCATGAATTACATATTTTAATCAAGTGAAATATAGAATGGATGTTTGCTGGCAAAAAATACGCTAATATTCATTTTCTAAATATCTTGAATTTAAGCCGTCCAATCAGATGGCTTTTTTTACGTCCCGATAACATTTTAGTAAATCACTTTTAACTGCTGTGTGGCGTGTAGTATGATAATACAACGTACATACGGAGAGAAGGAAGTGGCTTGTGTGAAAAAACATTTTACGATTGGGATGGCCGGTCATATTGATCACGGGAAAACATCTCTGACCAAAGCATTAACAAATGTGTATACAGACCGTTTAAAAGAAGAGCAGGAACGAAAAATCTCTATTGAGCTAGGTTATGCGCCGCTCACTTTAAATGAAGATATGGAAGTATCGATCATTGATGTCCCTGGACATGAACGCTTTATCAGACAGATGATTGCTGGGGTTGCAGGAATTGATATGGTTATGCTTGTGATCGCAGCAGACGAAGGCGTCATGCCGCAAACGCGCGAACATTTAGATATCCTGACCTTGCTTGGGATCAAGCGGGGGGTGGTTGTGGTGACCAAAATAACTAAAGTAGACTCTGAAATGCTAGAACTAGCAAGAATGGATATAGAAGATTCAATCAGAGGAACGTTTCTTGATAGCCAGCCTGTCTTTCTCGTTGACAGCATTGAAGAAGTCGGTTTAGAAGAATTGAAAGCAGGGTTAATCGAGCAATTGTCTGTCCTAGATGTGCGTAATGCAAGCGGAGCATTTAGACTGCCGATTGATCAAGTATTTACCGTTCATGGACAAGGTACCGTTGTGAGAGGAACAGTTTATGAAGGCATGATACAGGAAGGTGATATGGTCGAAGTGCTGCCACAGGGTAAGTTAGTTCGAGCAAGACAGCTTCAAGTGCATCATCAGCCTAGAGAAGAGGGGCATGCCGGCCAGCGGGTAGCAATTAATATAGGAGGCATTGAAAAAGCTTCGCTAAAAAGAGGGGATGTGATCGCTGCCCCAGGCCGTTATGAGTCGACACAAACGATTGATATTGCTTTAAAGACAGTTAATGAACTGAACCATTTGATCAAACAGCGCCAGGCAATTAAATTACATATTGGCACATCAGAAGTGTATGGAAAAATCGTCTTTTTTGACCGCAATGAGTTAAAAGCAGAGAGAGATGAGGTCCTTTGCCAGCTGCGCTTAGACGAACCGGTGGTGACAAGGCGTGGAGACCGATTTATTTTAAGACGTCCTACTCCAATGGAGACGATCGGCGGCGGAGAAGTCATTGATGGGCATGGCCAGACGTATAAATTTGGTCAGGCGACTGTTCAGATGCTTGCTAAAAAGCGTGAAGGGACGCCTGTTGAGTTAATCACGAATCTCTTATCAGTAGAAAAAGCATTATCAATCGATGAGATAATTTCACATACCGGATTACAAGCAGAAACAGTAGAAGCAGCAATTAAAGAAAAAGAATTTATACCATTGAGCCATTCAATTGTCACCTCAAAAGAAGTGTCAGCCCTTGCTGCGAGAACAGTTATACAAGATCTTACGACATATCATAACGACCATCCAATGAGAAAAGGGATGGCAAAAGCAGAATTGATTCAGGCAAATAAATCAGCATTCCCGAACGTTTTATTTGAATCTGCAATTGAAAATGAAATTGAGAATGGTTCAGTCCGCCGCATTGGTCCAAGCATTGCTCTTGTCTCTCATCACCCGCACCCTCCAAAGAAATGGGAAAAAAGGGTTGAGCATGTGTTAGGGGCTCTTAGGAAAGAAGGGTTTAAAGTTTCGCCTCTTATCGATCATCTAGAGGCGCAGCAGCTGCCTGAGAATTTAAGACCGGAGCTTATTCACTATTTTGAACAAGAAGAGCTTATTTATCGTTTAGATGAAAAATTAGTTGTTCATAATGAGCCATTTAAAATGATGGTAAAAGAATTATGGGAGCGTTCGAGTGAGAGTTTTACATTACAGGAAGCAAAAGATCATACTGAACTTTCACGAAAATATCTTGTTCCTTTTTTAGAAAAACTAGATTCTCTAAAGCTCACAAAACGGGATGACCAAAAAAGAGTGTGGATTACTGAACATATAGAGCAGTGGGTGAGACAATCGTGAGAGTGTTGTTTTTTACTCCTTACTTTAAACAAAACAGAGGAAATGCGACTACTGCGAAACGTATCGTGCACGGACTGCGTCTAATGGATATAGAAGTAGTTGTTTTCGCTTATGAGGAAATGAAGTGGAATGATCGTTGGCAGGAAATTTTTGATGAAGTGGATCTTTACCATATTCTACATTTACGGAGGTTTGCCAACTGGAAGAATAAGCAGGATGTTAGCCTCAACAAGCCATATGTCCTTACATCAGGAGGGACGGATATTAACGAAGACTTAGCTGATCCAAATGCATTGCTTTTGATGGGGAATGTAGCTGATGACTCATGTGCTGTTACCGTATTTACGGATGATGGGAAAGAAAAAGTGGCAGCTTCTTATCCAGACCTGAGCGACCGGACTCATGTGATTCCGCAAAGTATATGGCTGCCAGCAGAGACTGATGAATCTATTCTTTTGCCTAAAGGAAATCCTGTGATTTTATTACCTGCAGGATTGAGAAAGGTTAAGGATATCTTTTATTTATGGGAGGCATTTACTTCCTTAGCAGAACGGTATCCAGAAATGAAAGTGGTATTTATCGGTGCAGCTCTTGAGCATGGTCTTCTTAAACAAGTAGAAATGAAAGAAGATGAAGTGGAATGGTTTACGTATATTGGGGAAGTATCTTTAGAGGCAATGGCTCATATATTTAAGCAAGCAGATATCGTGATCAACACTTCGATTTCAGAAGGTCAGCCAACAGCATTACTTGAAGCGATGTATTCAAAACGAGTCGTAGCGGCAAGGAGGAATCCCGGCAATTGCAGTGTGGTCATAGATGGAGAAAATGGGTTTACTTTCGATTCACCAGAGCATTTTATTATGAAGGTGGAATCCTTAATAAAAAACCCGAAGCAACAACAGGAGATCGCAGAAAAGGCTTTTCAATACGTTAGTCATCATCATCAATTTGATGCTGAAATAAAAGCTTATGTGAATGTATTCAATCATTGTTTAAGCAAGTAATCAATTGAATGAAGGGAGAGTATGTATGGTTCGGACCATCTATTATTATGCAGTGATGTTTGTAACCCTCGTGATGATGATTGGCGGAGGTGTGGCGATGGCCATGAATGTATCTGACTTAGTGGTGCCGTCTCCGTATTATTACTCATTTCAAGATTTTAAGATGAATCAAGAATCGATGCCTGATTCTGATAAAACAGAAGAAGAAATTCGCGAGATCTACCTCGAACAAAAAGAAGAACAAATGGAAATGCAGCGCACTCAAGCAATGAATCAATTATTAAAGAACATCGCCTGGGTGCTGATTCCTCTTCCTTTCTTTATTCTTTCAAGAAGGCAGCTAAAACGAGAATAGAAGAACAAAACAAGTGAATCTACCCTTTCACAAAAGGACATTGCTTTACAAGTGCCTTGTGAAAGTGGTAGATTCATTTCATGTAAAAAAGTAGAAATAGTGATGTTTATGAATGGAGAGATCATATGAAAAAGTGGCTTTTATCAATTGGACTAGCTCTTACCCTATCTGCTTGCGGCTCGGGAGAAGATGCACCATCTACAGATGAGGCGGATACATCTTCTGGAGGCGAAACTTCAGATGAGGTGTTTGAAGTGGCGGTTATTCCGTCTCAGTCTACAGGCGAAATGGAAACAGGACTTTCTAATTTAGAATCACATTTAACGGATGCGCTCGGCCGCGAAGTAGAAGTGAATCAATATCCTAATTATAATGCGGTAGTTGAAGCATTAAATTACAATCACATTGACCTTGCATTTCTTGGGCCTTTAACGTATTTAATTGCCCACGAACAAAGCGGAGCGCAGGCAATCATTACTCAAGAAATTGACGGGGAACCTTATTACTATTCCTATATCATTACACATTCTGATTCAAAATGGGAAACTCTTGAAGATATGCTTGCCGACCGTGAAGAAGTTAATTTCGCCTTTGCGAGCAACTCTTCGACATCCGGTCATCTAATTCCAGGACTTGAATTACGTAATCGCGGTCATTATGAAGATGATTTGAATAATGATTTTGCTCAAGTACAATTTGCAGGTTCGCATGACATTGTAACAACTCTTGTTCAAGATCAGTCGGTACAAGCAGGAGCGGTTGACAGTGCAATTTTAGAAGCATTAATGAAAGATGATGAAGCGAATGGCGGGACATTGCGTGAGGATATTAAAGTAATCTGGCAGTCAGATAAGTTATATCAGTACCCTTGGGTCGTTCCAAGTGAGATGACAGAAGAAGAAATTGAAGACATTCGGGCGGCATTTTATGAAATTACTGATGAAGAGATCTTACGCATCTTTGGCGGTGCATCTTCATTTGTAGAGGCCGGTGATACTCAATATGCCGATGTACTTGAGGCTGCTCGTGAATTTGACATGCTTAAGCTAGAAGAATAGGAGTTTAATGAATGGTCTGGTTCAGACGTAGATACCTCTTTTATTTGCTGCTGATTATAGCAGCAACTTGGTGGAGTATGAATATGACGGGATTTGAGTGGAGAAAATTAGCTCAAATCCCGAATATTTTTGAAATGATAAGCAATCGCTTCTTTCCAGTTGAGTGGTCATTGTTCCCCCGCATGGCAAGGGAAAGCTTAGTTACGCTTGCTATGGCATTTTTAGGGACTTTTTTTGCATTAATCGTAGCCGTGCCTTTAAGTTTTTTAGCAGCAAGAAATACGAGCGGCTCTAGAGTCATATATGGCTCTGTCAGATCGTTTTTAAGCGGCCTGCGGTCCATTCCTGAGATTGTGTTCGGTTTAATTTTTGTCACGGCATTTGGGCTTGGACCTTTTGCAGCTGTGCTTGCGATTATTCTGCATAATATCGGGGTGCTTGGCAAACTGATTTCTGAATTAATTGAAGCAGCAGATGACGGGCCTCAAGAAGCGATGAAATCTGTTGGCGCGACTAGATGGGTAGGCCATCTTTTTTCGATCATTCCGCAGATTTGGCCAAATATCTTATCTCATTATTTTTATCGGTTTGAAGTGGCGATCAGAACGTCGCTAATTTTAGGTTTTATTGGAGGCGGCGGAATCGGGCAGCAATTATTTAATCACTTTCAAAGCTTTTATTATACAGCCGTTGCCCTAGACATCATTTGTATTATGATATTAGTCATATTCGTTGATGTTATTGGCGGGCGAATCAGAGCTAGAGTTATTTAGGAGAGAAACCTTATGCTAGAGATCTCAAATTTATCAGTCAGGTATCCAAAAGCGAAGGAAAACGCATTAGATCAAATAAGCCTTACGATGAATAAGGGAGAATTTATTTGTATTCTAGGACGGAGCGGAGCAGGTAAGTCGACCTTTATTCGTTGTATTAATCGGCTTATTCGACCTACTTCAGGTTCGATACGTTTTGATGGGAGAGAGCTCGTTGGTCTTCGTGAAAAAGAAATGCGTGAAATTCGGGCAGAAATGGTCATGATTTTTCAGCATTTTAATCTTATTCCTCGGATGTCTGTATATCAAAATACATTAACTGGCTCATTTGGGGGGCGTCCTGCTTATAAAAACCTGCTAGGACTTTTCAAGGCTTCTGAAAAAGCACAGGCTGATCAAGCATTAAGAGAAGTTGAGCTGGATCGTTTTAGGGATAAGCGTGTCGAGGCCCTAAGCGGCGGGCAGAAGCAGCGAGTAGGTATTGCAAGGGCCCTGATGCAAAAGCCTAGTATCATTTTAGGAGATGAGCCGGTAGCCAGTCTAGATCCTACGACTTCTGAGCGGATTTTTAACTTGCTAAGGAAAATTCATGATGAGAGAGGTCTTTTGACTATCATTAATGTGCATGATGTTGAGCTTGCCAAAAAGTATGCTACACGGATTATCGGCTTTAAAGAAGGAACATTAATCTTTGATAACAAGCCTGAAGCGCTTACGAATGATGTGTTTGCTAAGATTTATAAATAAAAACGATTCAGCTTTCTTAAAAGCTGAATCGTTTTTTTATGATTGAACGTAAAGAGGATAATCTGATTTTTCACTCACGCGGCCAATAATAGAAGCCGTGAGTCCTCTTTTATGCATGTCTTCTACATACTGCTGTGCTTCTTCTTCGGTTAAACTTACAAGAAGACCGCCAGAAGTAATCGCATCACATAAGATGCTTTTTTCAACTTCTGTGATGGAGGATTGATACTCCACATCAGGAGCGATCCAGCGCTCATTCGCTTTTGAGCCGCCAGGAACAATTCCTTGCCGAGCCAATTCTTTTGTACCCTCTAACATAGGTACACTTGATGCTTGAATTTCAAAGCTCACTTCACTGCCCTTAGCCATTTCCAGGCTGTGGCCTAATAAACCAAAGCCCGTCACATCAGTAACCGCATGAGGGTTTAATCCTTCGAGAGCTTCTGCAGCTTCTTTATTAAGAGCAGCCATTGTGCGAGTCACAGCTTCTTCTTGCTCTTTAGTGACAGCTTCGCGCTTAATGCCGGTCGTTAAAATGCCTACGCCAATCGGCTTTGTTAAAACGAGAACATCACCAGGCTTTGCGCCGACATTTTTGAAAATGCGGTCAGGGTGCGCAAGACCAGTAACAGATAAACCAAATTTCGGCTCTTGGTCATCGATAGAATGTCCGCCAACTATTACTGCGCCGGCTTCTTTCACTTTATCTGCTGCTCCTCTGAGAATATCCGCAAGCATTTCAGGTGGAAGTTTTTTAATTGGAAACCCAACAATATTCAATACTGTTGTAGGTTTGGCACCCATCGCATATACATCGCTTAATGCGTTGGCTGCAGCAATTTGACCGAACATATATGGATCATCAACGACAGGAGTAAAGTAATCCACTGTTTGAATCATTGCAAGATCGTCTGTTAAACGATAGGCTCCTGCATCATCTGAAGTTTCTAGTCCAACTAATAAATTTGGATCATCTGTTTGTTTAGGTAAGTGACGCAAAACTTGCGTCAGGTCTTCAGGACCAATTTTGCATCCTCAACCAGCTTTTGTCGAGAAAGTAGTTAAACGGATGTTCTCTCTTTTGTCCATCAAAGGAACCCTCCTTCTTTCTTTATTAAATAAAAACAACAATCATTGATGCGCATATTGTTTTGCATCAGACCACATCTTATCCTACAATAGATAAGAAAAAACTGTAAAGGAGTTTGATTTGATGAAGTATACAGTATCTGTTGAATTTTGCATGATGTGAAACTTTGCACCTAAAGCCGTGAGTCTCACGGATGACATATTAGACCATTTTAGAGGTCAGGTTGCAGAAGTCAAGCTTATAACAAGTTCGGGCGGTGTATTCGAAGTTGTGGTAAATGGAGAAACCTTGCATTCTAAGAAAGAAACCGGTGTTTTTCCAAAAGCAGAAGATATGATTAAGAAAATGAAAGAGTTGGATCAATAAAGAGAAAAAGCACCTCTCTGGTGCTTTTTCTCCTTCAAAATAGAAGGTGAATATGCACCAAAAGGAGCTTTGAAATGAAACAACGATTGCTAAGACAAATTCCACCAATTCATGAGTTACAAAAAGATGAGGCATACATAACGTTGTTAAAGTCTGGGGATTTATCGGATGATCTTTTAACAGAATGGTTACAAGAGGCGGTTGCTGAAGTGCGTTCCCAAATCCTTAATGAGATTTGGACAGAAGAGGCTTCGATTAAGGAATCGATATTCACAGCTGTATCAGCGCGACTAAGTAAGCATTTTGATTATACGTTAAAAAAGGTGATAAACGGGACTGGAACCGTATTGCATACAAACCTCGGCAGAGCCATCTTGAGTGAGCAGGCAATCAAACAAGTGATTGTTGCAGCAACGTCCTATTCAAACTTGGAATACGGATTAGAGGAAGGTGCGCGGGGTTCTAGGCATGCCTTGATTGAAGATATCGTTAAAGAGGTGACCGGTGCGGAGGCGGCTATGGTTGTAAATAATAATGCTGCTGCTGTCTATTTTGTTCTTACAGCTTTTGCTAAAGGCAGAGAAGTCATCGTCTCACGAGGCGAGCTGGTTGAGATCGGGGGTTCTTTTCGCGTATCTTCCATTATGGAAGAGAGCGGCGCTCATCTGAAAGAAATAGGGACTACTAATAAAACACATTATAAAGATTATGAGGCAGCTATTTCGTGCGAAACAGCTATGTTGATGAAAGTTCACACGAGTAATTTTAAGACGATTGGATTTACGAGTGCGGTAGAATCAAAAGACTTAACAAAGCTAGCGAAAGAAAAAGAAGTCATCTTATATGAGGATCTTGGCAGCGGAGCACTATATGATCTCAGTCAGCACGGGATAGGTGATGAGCCGCATGTGAGTGAAGTTCTCGCACAAGGTGTAGATCTGGTCACATTCAGCGGTGATAAGTTACTTGGCGGTCCGCAAGCAGGAATCATTGCAGGCAGCAAAAAGTTGATTGATCGCCTGAAAAAACATCAGCTTGCTCGAGTATTAAGGGTTGATAAAATGACATTGGCAGCACTAGAGGCTACATTAAAGTCTTATATTGATTCAAACACCGCACTCAAAGAAATCCCTACCCTTAAAATGATTGTTAAGAGTAAAGAAGAGATAAAACAGGAGTCAGAACAGTTTACATCAATGCTTAGTAAGGAATGGAATAGTGAACTAATTGAAGACTTCTCGATGGTAGGCGGAGGCACAATGCCTGATGTACAGCTAGAGACGTGGCTTCTCTTATTGAGCCACCCAAATAAAAAAACACAAGAGATGATTGAAGCGCTCCGTTTAGGGGAGACTGCTGTTGTAACGAGAGTGAAAGATGATAAAATAGCGATCGATTTCAGGACCATTTCCTCAAATGATTACGATGAATTACTAACTCGGTTAGAACTAGTGAAGGAAGTGTAATAATGACAAATTCAAATCAAAAAACAAGTGCAAGTTCAAAAACTACCTTAACTGATATTGTCCTTCCGCCGGATACAAATTATCACGGGACGATATTTGGCGGAAATGTTATGGCTTATATTGATAAAGTAGCCAGCATTGCAGCTATGCGGCATGCAAGAAGTCAAGTAGTGACAGCTTCGAGTGACAGCCTTGACTTTATCTCTCCTATTCGTACAGGGGAGGCGATTTGTTTAGAAGGGTATGTTTCGTATACTAGAAAAACATCGATGGAAGTGTTTGTAAAGGTTGAGGCAGAAGATTTGATTACTGGAGAAAGACGTTTAACCGCTACATCCTACTTAACCTTTGTTGCTCTAGATGAAGCTGGAAAGCCAAAGGAAGTACCTGAAATCATACCGGAAACAGAGGAAGAGAAGTGGCATTACCAAGGGGCGACAGAACGCTACGAAATAAGAAAAAAGCGCAGAAAAGAAGCGCGTGAACGTGAAAAATAGCAGCGCTAAGGCCTTTCACATTATAGGTGAAAGGCCTTTTGTCGAGCGTATTGTTGTTTAACCTTCGCCGTCTGTCTGCCCAACATGATTGGCTTTTTTTACTTTCTTAGAACCACTCATCGGCTCTGGCTGTCCAGGGTTATTTCCTTTTGGCGCATTTTTACGCTGGTCTTTATAAGTGTTGCGTTCAGTCATAGATCATCCCTCCTCACCGTTAGTATGGGAAAATACCTTAGTGCTATACGAATAATTAAAAGGAATTTTCGAAACCTAAGCTTGTACGCAGTCATTTTAAGGAGGGTATGAATCATGCCATATCAAAAAAATAAACAACAAGCATTTCAAGCAGCACAGCAAGCTGTAGTCCAGGCAGAACAAGCTGTAGGGAATATAAACAGCCATGCTGCAGAGGTTGGAGTTCACACTAAACGAGCTGAACAAGAGGTAGAAGAAGCCGTGCAGCAAATTCAGAAAGCACTTGAAGTGGCTTCTGAACACCAGCGCGCACAATTAGAGCAGTACCAGCAGCAAATCGAGCAATTACGGTCTCAAATGTAAAAAAAGCACTAGCTCCTCAAGTTTTAGTGAGGAACTAGTGCTTTTTTATAGTGTTCTATTTCAACTAGGGCAATCGTATCCGTCATCAGTCGCTTACTGGCGTTTCTTCGTCTTTTTGTTATTCTGACGTTCCATTTCAGTTAATGGCTCGTTAGCAGATTCTTGATTAAATTGCGAGTTGTACCCAGTGCCCTTGCCTTGACCTGAAGCATGGTTCATACCCGGAATAATGTGGTTTGACTTCTTCTTTGTCATTGATCTCACCTCCGCTCTTAGTGTGTACATTCAACAGATTTTCATATGCGTTTTGACAGCAATCGAAATATTTTTGCTAAATTGTCTACAAAATTTCAAAAATCCATTTATTCTTAAGACAACTTTTGCTATTCTAAAGAAGGAAGTGCGCGTACATAAATTAAAGCGCTTACTATTTTTATCAACATACCGTTTAAAAACTGCCGATCATTCATTTAGACAATTTTGACAGTTTGCGGTATGATAGTCTGGAGAAGGAGGGTATACATATGTCAAACAAACAGGATGTTTTTAATGCACGTTCGTCATTTTCAATTGACGGAAAGACGTATAACTACTACTCACTAAAGGCATTAGAAGATGCTGGAGTAGGTAATGTGACGAAACTTCCATATTCAGTAAAGGTTTTACTTGAATCGGTGCTTCGTCAACATGATGGCTATGTAATCAAAAAGGAGCATGTTGAGAACCTTGCGAAATGGGGAACAAACGAATTAAAAGAAATCGACGTTCCATTCAAACCATCACGCGTAATCCTACAAGACTTCACAGGTGTACCAGCAGTTGTTGACTTAGCGTCTCTACGTAAAGCAATGGCTGATATGGGTGGAGACCCTGACCAAATCAACCCTGAAATCCCAGTAGACCTTGTTATTGACCACTCTGTACAGGTGGACAAAGCAGGTACAAATGATTCACTTGACTTTAATATGAATCTTGAATTCCAACGTAACGAAGAGCGTTATCAATTCCTTAGCTGGGCTAAAAAAGCATTTAACAACTACAATGCTGTACCGCCAGCAACAGGGATCGTTCACCAAGTTAACTTAGAGTATTTAGCGAATGTTGTTCACGCTGTTGAACAAGACGGCGAAACAGTTGCATTCCCTGACACATTAGTAGGTACTGACTCTCATACAACGATGATCAATGGTATTGGTGTCCTTGGATGGGGTGTTGGTGGTATCGAAGCGGAAGCTGGAATGCTTGGACAACCTTCATACTTCCCAGTTCCAGAAGTTATCGGATGTAAATTTGTCGGATCTCTTCCAAGCGGAACAACAGCTACAGACGTAGCACTTAAAGTAACACAAGTACTTCGTGAGAAAAAAGTTGTTGGTAAATTTGTTGAATTCTTCGGTCCAGGACTAGCTGAAATGCCTTTAGCTGACCGTGCAACTATTTCTAACATGGCTCCAGAATACGGTGCAACATGCGGATTCTTCCCTGTAGATGAGGAAGCTCTTAACTACATGAGACTAACTGGTCGCTCTGAAGAACAAATCAAGCTTGTTGAAGAGTACAGCCGTGCAAACAACTTATTCTATGTAGCTGGTGAAACAGAAGATCCAGTTTATACAGATACAGTAGAAATTGACCTTTCTCAAATCGAAGCGAATCTTTCTGGTCCTAAGCGTCCGCAAGATTTAGTTCCACTTTCACAAATGCAAAAATCTTTCCGTGATGCAGTTGTGGCACCACAAGGAACTCAAGGTCTAGGATTAACAGAAGATGAGTTCAATAAGAAAGTTGCAGTAAGCTTTAAAGATGGCCGTGAAGCAGAAATGACAACGGGCTCAATCGCTATTGCAGCAATCACAAGCTGTACGAACACTTCTAACCCATACGTACTTGTCGGGGCTGGTCTTGTAGCGAAAAAAGCTGTTGAGCTTGGTCTAGATGTTCCTACATTTGTTAAGACATCTTTAGCACCTGGTTCAAAAGTTGTTACAGGTTACTTAAAAGATTCAGGATTACTTCCATACATGGAGCAATTAGGCTTTAACATCGTAGGTTACGGCTGTACGACATGTATCGGTAACTCTGGTCCATTAGAAGATGAGGTTGAAGCAGCAGTTGCGGCAAATGACCTTACAGTGACATCTGTTCTTTCTGGTAACCGTAACTTTGAAGGACGTATTCACCCTCTAGTAAAAGCTAACTACCTTGCATCACCACCGCTTGTTGTGGCTTATGCGCTTGCTGGTACGGTAGATATTGATCTTCAAAATGACCCAATCGGTCAAGATAAAGATGGTAAAGATGTATTCTTCAAAGACATCTGGCCTACAGCTGATGAAGTAAAAGACGTTGTGAACAAAACAGTTACACCTGAATTGTTCCGTCGTGAATACAATAATGTATTCGACAGCAACGATCGTTGGAACGATATCAAAACAACTGATGATGCGCTTTATAAGTGGGATGATGAGTCTACTTACATTGCCAATCCTCCGTTCTTTGAAGGTCTTTCAAAAGATCCTAAAGATATCGCACCATTATCAAGCCTGCGTGTAATTGGTAAGTTTGGTGATACGGTAACAACTGACCATATTTCACCTGCTGGTGCAATTGGTAAAGATACACCTGCTGGTAAATACTTGATCTCTAAAGGCGTTGAGCCTCGTGATTTCAACTCTTATGGTTCGCGTCGTGGTAACCATGACGTCATGATGAGAGGTACATTTGCTAACATCCGTATCCGCAACCAAATTGCTCCTGGTACAGAAGGCGGCTTCACAACGTTCTGGCCAACAGGCGAAGTTATGTCAATTTATGATGCAGCTATGAAATACAAAGAAACAAATACAGGTCTTGCGATCCTAGCTGGTAAAGATTACGGTATGGGAAGCTCACGTGACTGGGCTGCTAAAGGTACAAACCTTCTTGGCATTAAAACAGTTATCGCTGAGAGCTATGAGCGTATTCACCGCAGTAACCTAGTACTTATGGGTGTTCTTCCACTTCAATTCAAAGAAGGCGACAGCGCGGAGTCTCTTGGATTAACTGGAGAAGAAGCATTCGATGTACAAATCACAAACGATGTTAGACCTCGTGATATGGTGAAGGTTGTTGCAACAGATAAAGATGGCAACCAAAAAGAATTTGAAGTACTTGTTCGTTTCGATAGTGAAGTTGAAATGGATTACTACCGTCATGGCGGTATCCTTCAGATGGTACTACGCAGTAAATTTGCTCAAATCGAAGCATAAACGAATTGAAGCAATCATAAGAAAACAGTCTGCCTGTGCGGCAGGCTGTTTTTTGATATGATTATCTTTTTTATTGAAAGCTTGTTAAAATCAACCTAGAAAGTTTCTAGAAATGGATTAGAAAGCTGGAGATGGTGAGAATGGAAGAATATAAAAAAGTATTAATTGAACTAGATGATCTAATGAGAAGTATTGGAAAGCACTTCATCCCTGATTTAGAAATATTAAATGAATTTCATTTAACAAAAAGACAGGTGGCAATTTTATTTCTTATTCTGAAAAAACCGGAAACAACCATTTCAGAAATAGCCCAGTACTTTGAAATCTCTAAGAGCGCTGTTAGTCAGTCGATGACAAAACTTGAAGAGGAAGACATTGTAATCAGAGAAGTAAATCATGAAAATCGAAGAGAAATGAATCTAATATTAGGGAACAATGGTCAGAGAATTCAACATGAATTATTTAAGCTCGATCAAAAAATGATGAATATCTATTTAACGAAATTACCAATTGAAGACTTATATCATGTCAGAGACACACTTCAAAAGCTCGATGAGATCATATTAAAAGAAAAAAAGGACAAATCGTGAACATTTATGACTTGTAAGTGAAAGTAATTGCCAACTATTTTGAAATCATTTAGTATGAAAACAGTTAAGAAATTAAACAGTAAGACATTAAACAGTTAACTCATTCGAAATGAAAAGTACAAGTACATATACGTTTTATTGTATGTCTTCTTGTTAACTTATAGAAAATCGCGCATAAACAAAGGAGAAAACGCACAAATGACAAACTTTTCAATCAGACGCCCTAAATTTACAATTGTGGCAATGCTTTTGTTTTTAATTTTCGGCTTTGTCTCTGTTACGAATTTACCCCTGCAGCTTTTCCCTAATATCAATCCTCCTGTAGCGGCTGTTGTAACGAGTTATTCAGGGGCAAGTCCAGAAGAAGTAGAAGATAAAGTGACTAAGCCTCTTGAAAGTCAGCTTGCCACCACCTCTGGGCTGAATAAAATTAGTTCAACGACCAGTGAGGGTATGACGCTGATTTTGCTTGAATTCAGCTGGACTACATCTATTGATGATGTAGAACTAGACATTATAAATACGATCCGTCAAACACCTCTTCCTGATGATGCAAACGAACCGAGCTTTTTAAAGTTCGATCCATCCATGATGCCGATGATGCAGCTTGCCATTACGGGTGATGACGATATTCTAGCTATTCAAGATTTAGTTGATGACCTAAGACTTGAGTTAGAGAAAGTTCCAGGTGTAGCAAGTATTGATGAAGCTGGAAGCATGATTGAAGAAGTACAGATTAATTTAAATCAAGATGAACTGACAACCAATAATCTAACACAGCAAGACATTATTCAAACGATTCAATCTCACAATACCTCCATGCCAGGTGGGACGGTTTCAAATGGTGACTTAAGCTTAACAACTCGTGTGATCAGTGAGCTTGTTACAGTGGAAGAGATTGAAGAATTAGTAGTGGGTGTTTCTGCTGACGGCAGTGAACTCACGTTAACCGATGTAGCTGAGGTTGAGGTGACTACTGGTGATACAGAAGTGATCACTAGAACTAATCAAGAACCAGCTATTCAATTCACCATTATGAAAGAATCGGAATCAAATACGGTTTTAGTATCTAATGCCGTAAATGACCGGATGGATGAACTGCTGGATGATTCAAAATATGATGAGCTGAATGCTGTCATGTTATACGATGAAGGAAGTTATATTAATTCAGCGATTGCTAGTGTCACAAATGCCCTTATTTTCGGGGGGATTCTAGCTATGCTGGTCTTGTTCTTCTTCCTTCGTAATTTGAAGACGCCTTTAATTGTCGGGATTGCGATACCATTTTCAATTATTGTTACGTTTGCCTTTTTATATTTTGCAGGAATCGGCTTAAATCTAATGAGCTTAGGTGGTTTAGCCTTAGGAATTGGAATGCTCGTTGATAATGCCATTGTGGTAATCGAGAATATATACAGGCATTTATCAATGAATAAAAAACCAAAACAAGCAGCGCTTGATGGAACAAAAGAAGTCTCAAGTGCGATTATTGCCTCTACGCTGACCACCGTTTCGGTCTTTTTACCTATCGTGTTTATCAGCGGACTTGTTGCTAACTTATTTAGAGAATTTGCATTAGCTGTTTCCTTCAGTTTGCTTGCCTCCTTATTGGTGGCTTTAACAGTCGTACCAATGATTGCAAGCAGAATACTGAAGAAGCCGAATGAAGATCGTGAAGCAAAACGGATGCAGTCTTCCTTTATGAAAGGGATGGACCGCTCGATTCGCTGGGTATTAATGCATCGCCTAGCTGTACTCTTCATTACGTTTATTTTACTTGTTGTAGGTGGCTTAGGTTTAATGAACGTCGGCACTGAATTAATTCCTGACAGCGATCAAGGAACATTTACTGTTGATGTCGAGCTAGAGCAAGGAACGACGGTTGACCGCACTCAAGAGACAGTCAATGCAATTGAAGACGTCTTGAGTGATTACAGAGAAATTTCTGACTTTGTTTCAACAGCGGGATCTAGTGAACAAAATGTGATGATGGGGAATTCGGGAAGTCATCAGGCTCAAATTTTTGTCAATATGGCACCGCTTGACCAGCGACAGATCTCAACAAGTGATTTTATTGAGTCTATTGAAACTGAAGTAGCGAGAGTTGATCGTGATGCAGAAATTTCTTTATCAACGGTAGGTTCACTAGGTACGGAAGCTAATACATTAGTCTTTACGATCAGTGACCCAAATTCTGAACGGTTATATGAATCTGCCCAAGAATTAGAAGAAGAGTTATTATCAATACGTGAAGTCCGTGACTTAGAATTAAGTATTGAAGAAACAAGTCCTGAAATTCAAATTGAAGTGGACCGGACGCTTGCTCGGGAAAATGCATTAGCACCAGCGCAAATTGCCCAGCAGGTGCATGATTTAACAAGGGGACAATTAGCTTCTGCATTGCAGACAGAAGATAATAATCTATACGATATTTTTGTGCAATTAGATCCTGAATTCACCGAGGATATTGAAGCTCTTGAAAATCTGCAGCTTCAAAACGGAAATGGTGAATTTGTTGCTTTAAGTGAAGTAGCTGAAATAGTGGAGGGAGAGAGCCCGGCAACGATTCAGCGCATGCAGCAGGAAGAGGCTGTAGAGTTTACTGTGTATTACTCAACTTCTACTACACTTGGTGATATTAGCAGGCTTGTCGAAGAGGCTGTAGATGAAGTGGAATTAGATGAGCAGACGACATTCAGCTACGGCGGGGAACAAGAGCTATTAGAAGATTCGATTGGCAGCATGGCTTTGGCTATTGTTCTTGCGATCATCTTCATTTATCTTGTCATGGCAGCTCAATTTGAATCCTTTAAAATGCCGTTTGTTATTATGTTCACAGTACCGCTTGTTGTGATCGGTGTGGCACTTGCTCTACTTGCAACGCAAACAGCATTAAGTGTAACGGTATTTATTGGGCTTATCGTCTTGATAGGTATAGTCGTTAATAATGCCATCGTGTTAGTTGATTATGTTAATCAGCGTAAAGCAAGCGGAATGAGTACGTTTGAAGCGTTGGTTGTATCTGTAAAAGATCGTACTAGACCAATTTTAATGACCTCTCTTACCACCATTTTAGGGATGGTTCCATTAGCCCTTGGTTTAGGCGAGGGAGCCGAGCTGCAGCAGCCGATGGCTCTTGCTGTTATTGGCGGGTTAATCAGTAGCACGTTCCTTACATTGTTTGTCATACCGGTTGTTTACAGTTTATTTGATAAACAAACGAGAAAAAGGCGTTATGTGACAGTCGAAGGGGAATTTAGTGAAGTGGATGATCGTGCAAGATCTCTTCCACCAATCGTTGAAACAGAACGAGTAAGTGAGTATGGCTATACTGAACAATCAATCGCTGATTCGAGCTCGATTGGTGCAGAAAACGAAGCACTTGAAGATCCGGAACGAAGCAAACAATCAATCTCAAATGTGTCAAAGGATGAAAATCCAAAAGGTCAAACCACTCAGGATGATTCTTTATCAAAAGATGACATTCTGAAATTGTTAGAACAAATTGTTCATACCTCAAAAGAAAATAAAAAAGATAAAGATCAATAATTCAAAAACCCCACTTGCAGGTTAGTTTGCGAGTGGGGTTTTTTGATTGTATTTTACCAACATAAATTTAAATCAAACGTACACAATATGAAATGTACGTTTATTTTACTTTAAAGGAGATGAGAAAATGGGTCGTCAAAAGAAAGGCAATGCCAATGCACAACGTAACAATAATGCGAAACAGCAAGGGAAAGAGAATCATTATGATACAGAGTTTGCGTCTTATGCAGAAGTAGAAGCAAAAAAGATGAACAAAAATCAACGTTCGTAGGTGATTCAATGACTGTCCAAACACAAATGCAGCAAGCGATTGCAGCTGCGCAATCTGTTCAATCGAGCTTAACGCAATTCAGTTTAGAAACCGAAAATCAAAAAGCAAAGCAAATGTTTGAACAATTAGCCGAACAGCAAAAGAATATTCTTACATTGCTTGAAGGAAGATATGCTCAAGTATTAAATGAAGAACCGCAGTTTAGTCAAAGTGAGCCCAATCAAGGTGAGGCTGATCAAAACCAGGCTCAAAACAAAAATCAACAAAGTAATTAACAACACTCATTCATAGGCGTTTTTAAGAGATAAAACCGAAGATGTTGCTCTTCGGTTTTATCTCATGAATGCGGAATAGGGGGATTCAAAGTGGACATTTGGTTAGGATCTGAGACATTACCGATTCATGGATTCTTAATAAGAGCCATTATTGTGTATGTATATATTTTTTTAATCGTAAAGGTAGTAGGGCAGCGTTCCATGGGTTCTATTGATGCGCTTGATTTTATATTTGGAGTCGTTATAGGTGATATTTTAGGAGAACCTTTAACAGATGGGTCTCTTGCACTGCAAGGACCGATTACGGCAGCTGCTACCATTGCCGGTCTCCATTTAACACTTAGTATGATTGCACTGAAAACCCCTCGTTTTAGAAGGGTTATTGAAGATGAACCAATTATATTAGCAAGGAATGGTGTTATTCTTCATCAGCAATTACGAAAAGTAAAGGTTACACTTGAGTCATTTATGATGGATATGCGCTTAAATGGAGCAAGCGATTTAAGTGAGGTGGATTATGCTGTTCTTGAAATGAATGGGCAAATCAGTGTTATCAAAAAGTCTGCTTATGATAGTGCCACACCGAATGATTTAAATAAACAAACCCCAAATAAAGGGTATCCTTCTGTCATTATTGAGGATGGACAGATTATTCATGCGAATTTAAAAAATCTTGGAACCATTGAATGGCTGCGAGAATTAATTCACAAAGAAGGGTACAAAAACCCTAAAGAGATATTCTTAATGACAATAGATGAATCAGGAAAAGTATATATTAGTCCTACAGATACAAAAGATCAAATAAAAAATGGGCGTTAACATGTATAAAAAACCTCCTCCGTTGCCAAACTGGATAAAAAACAAGAGGAGTGTTTCTAATGAGAAAAGTCAGAAAAGTGTCATTTGAGCAATTAGTGAGAGAGAATAAAGAAGAAATCTTAAAAAGTAAGGTATTATTAGAACAGCTTGAAGAAAAGTGGGAGCAGCGTCACGCAATTAATAAATAGAGGTAGGTAAGTGATATAAAGATGTTTCCAGTCATATTTAATGATCTCCGTGCCATCCTAAGGTGAGGAGGGGATTTCATTGAAAAAAACGACAGCTTTTAACCAATACCGACCTAATCATCTCGGAACGCAGCCGCGTGAAGAACCTACGAACAAAGGCAAAAAAATGAATACTAAAGGAAATGAACAGCCTGATTACGTTCCTCCTAAAGGGTAGGAATAAAACAAAGATAAAGCTTAAGGATTAAACAAATCCTTAGGCTTTTTTTATCTCTTTTAGTTTGTTAAAATGACGGTTAATCGTGAAAAAAATGTTGTCGATGAAAAGAGCTTGTCAAAATCGGGTATACGACTAATAATGAAGATAACAGATTAGTTTTGGGGTGTTGGCACCGTGGCAAATAGAAAAAAATTAATGTACATAGTTTTCTTTCTTTATTTAGGGGCTCTGTTTTATGTGACACTGCTTGCCTGGAATTACGGTGCTTCTCTAGGGTCTGCGGCTCCTGGGGGAAGGAATTATAACCTCATTCCATTTAGAAGCATTTACCGAATTGCCGTTTTCAGCCCAGATATTATGGATCCAATTCGAATTTTATTAGGGAATATCGTCATGTTTGTGCCTTTTGGATTCTTTTTATATGCGTTATTCTCAAAATTAAGAAGTATAGGGTTGGTTGCATTATTAGGCTTTTGCACTTCATCCATGATTGAAGTGAGCCAGTTTTTGTTTACCCACCGAGTAGCCAATATTGATGATCTGATTTTAAATACTGCAGGCGCACTTATAGGCGCAGTCATTGCTTGGACGATCATTAAGGCACGAAAAAGAATCATTGTGTATTCAAGCAGCCAAAAAAGCTCCCTATAATTCAGGGAGCTTTTCTTTTGATTCAGCTATTCTTTGCCAAACTCTATAAAGTACATAAACGACTAATAAAAACAGGAGATAAAAGCCAGCTATTATGACTAATTGGCCAGGGTCGTTGACAACAGAGTTCCCGACAACGGCAAATAAAATCATTGAAGGGACTTTTCCTAGCGAAGAAGCAATCGCATAAGATAAAAATTTCACTCTGCTCAGAGCTGAATAAATATTAACAATAATAGATGGGATCACTGGGATCAGGCGTGTGAGAAAAATTGTCATAAATGCATTTCTTTCAAACAAACTTGTTACTTTATTTAGTGCCTTATAGCGCTTAAGTAATTGAAGCCCCCAATCTTGATAACCGTATCTTACGAAAATAAACATAATGATTGATGCTAATGATGATCCTACCCACGTCATAAAACTGCCTAATACAGGACCGTAGGCGGCTCCCAAAACTCCTCCGATAATCGGATATGGAATAATAGGAAATAAAGCAAAAAGTGTAGCAAGTACAGCTGTTAACAAGATATAATTTGCCCCGCCTTCGCGAATCCATAGTAGGAGTGACTCTCCGTAATAATAAATCACTAAAGCGAGCAAAACATACATACTAATAATACCTATTTTTTTGATCATTCCTAAAAGCCTCCGCAAAACGTCATCGTTTCTATTTTATAATAATCTCGGCATACGTAAAGGGAAAAGGTTTCCTCAAATCACTTAAATGGTCCAAAGCTTATCGCCAATGTCACACTAAATGGTTTACCTCCATACAAATAAATAGTATATTAAACATAGTAGAATACTAGGGAATGGAGGGTCTGTGATGAAGAAGTGGTTGTTTATGGTCATATGCAGTCTCATTTTATTGCTTCCTTTAAAAGGCTTTGCCCATTCTTATGTGAGTGAGTCATCGCCCGCGGACGGGGAAACGGTAATGGAAGCTGTGGATGAATTACATCTTTTATTTAATGGTGGTATTGAACCATTTAGCACGGTAACTGTTAAAAAAGATGGAGAAGAAATAGAAACTGGTGAAATAATTATTGACAGTCCTTATATGTATGTAGAAATGAGTGAATCATTAACGGCGGGCACGTATGAAGTAGAGTGGCAGGCTATTGGTTCGGATACTCACCTTACAGAGGGACAATATTCGTTTACTGTTGATGAATCGGTAAATGCTTCACCTGAGGATGAGGAACCAGCCGAGGAAAGACAAATTATCGATGATGTGGAGACTGAAGAAACGGTTTCAGAAAACGAACAAGCCGAAGAAAGTAATGCTGCAGAAAACACTGATGCCAATGAAGAAAATGCCCTCTTGATGATCGGTGCCCTAGCCTTGATTACAATGATCATAATAGGAGTTATTGTACTAAGAGGACGTAAGAAATGATTTCTTTAAGTAATGTCGTCTTAAGCTTTGCATTTCTTATCTTAACGGGATATCACTTATTAGCCTTAATACCTGAGGGGAAAAGGGCGGCCATAGATGTTCCGAGGTGGCTTCTTCTCTTGTTGACGGGACTCATACCCTTTATGCTGCTAGCGCCTGTGTGGAATATATTAACGGTGTTAGTAACACAATTTCAAGTGAGCTGGGTTGAAGCACTGTATACAGTATTCCTCAGTTACTCATCAGGCCAGGCGGCATGGTTAAGTGTTTTGACAGCTGTAGTTTTATTTGTCCTTACGATACGAAATAGCGGCTCGGTCTATATGAAAGTCAGCGCATTACTTTTAGTCCTCATTTTAATTGCATTATCAGGCTGGGCAAGTCACGCTGCATCTTTAACTGGTCTATCTGGATTTATTGCAAACACTGGTCATCTGCTTGGTGTTTCTGCTTGGATCGGCGTCTTGTTTGTATTGGGATGGTGTGGGAAGCATCTTACTGATGTGAAAGCCTTTAGTGCGTGGTTTTCACCTCTGGCGTTGGTTAGTGTAACTCTCATCATTGGATCAGGATTTTTATTGATGGGTGAGATCGTACCTGAATATGTAAATGCTTGGATGTTAACGTACGGTCAACTATTACTAATCAAACATATTCTATTTATTCCTTTATTACTGTTTGGGGCGCACCATATATGGTTGATTCGAAAATCTAATAATCAAATAAATCTTGGAAAGCTGCAAATGACATTTCGAATCGAAGCACTTATTGCGTTTATTATTATCGCGATCTCTGCTTTTATGACGGAGGAGACACCACCGCATGAAGTGATTCAAACGCTGCAAACGGAAAATACATCGTT
Source organism: Alkalihalophilus pseudofirmus OF4 (assembly GCF_000005825.2). Classification (GTDB taxonomy): domain Bacteria; phylum Bacillota; class Bacilli; order Bacillales; family Bacillaceae_D; genus Alkalihalophilus; species Alkalihalophilus pseudofirmus. The sequence goes on along the minus strand of NC_013791.2, from coordinate 2,176,522 downwards.
TTTGTTTGAGTTATTTCAACAGCAGCCGCTACTAGTGAATCAGACGCTGCAATTAGAATGGAATATGCTTTCTGTTAGCTTGATCGCTTTAAGCTTTGTATTTTTTTTAACTGCATCCAGATGGTTAACAGGCAGAGTGAAGGTATGGTCTGCAATGGCTTCTTTGTTCGTTTTCTGCTTTCTCTTTTATACGGGACTAATGCAGAGTGTCTTAGCTGTAGATACAGCTGTTGACGAAACAATTTACGAGACGAAAATTGAAGCAATCGAAGCGAGCTATGCTAGTGATTCGATTGTCAGCCTCTTAGCAGCTGAAGAGCTTGATGAACACAGAGTGATGACTATTTATACGGTTAATGATCAGGACCTTGTCGCCGAAGTACTAGAAGCAACATCTGATGGCTATAAGAGATTACCAGCAGCTATGTTAACGGTTGGCGGAACTGCTGTCACTGATGAAGATCAGAAAATTAGAACGTTCCGTGTTCAACACGGGAATTGGCATGACGAAGCTTATAAATACACGTATGTAACATTCGGAATGATTAAAAAACCTGTTGATGTAGCAAGAGTTCAAATTCATTATGAAGGCGGCTCGTATATTGCTGAACTTGAAAACCATGTATTCATTAATAAAGTTTCAAGTCAAGAACTATGGAATGATCAGCACCCTATTGATTTCTTATCAGATGATGGAAGCGTCATCGAAACCTATGCAAGACAGGTAATGGAGGAAGGCGTTTATTGTCATTAGGCAATAAGCGTTTTTTTTTGAGGAAATTATTATTTCGTTTTGCGAAGAAAAGGAGTACAATGAGAGAAAAAAGGAGGGGCATAAAGTGGAGAGAAAGAAGCTATGGTTGATCTATGGCATGCTGACGCTAGCAACAGCCACATGGGGAAGTGCTTTTATTGCAGGGAAATTTGCGATTGAAAGCTTTGAACCAGCGACAATTGCTTTTTTGCGATTTTTAGGAGCAGCTATTTTATTATTTCCAATTATGTGGTTTTTCGAGAAAAATAGACCAAAACCAACTATTAAGGATTGGGGGATGTTTGCTTTATTAGGCCTGACAGGGATTGCAATCTATAATATTTGTTTCTTCTTGGCCAGCAAGCATGCGCCAGTGATTAAAAGCTCTTTGTTTATAGCGGCAAATCCGATGTTAATTGTTTTGTTATCTGGTCTCTTTCTAAAAGAAGTGATCACTAAAAAGCAGATCATTGGGTTATTCCTTGCATTAACTGGCGTTGTCTTGATTGTGACGGAGGGGAATGCGGGTGTAATCACTCAATTTCAATTTGAAATGATTGATCTTGTTTTATTAGGAGCTGTGATTACTTGGGCTCTATACAGTGTTTTAGGCAGAGTAGTTCTGAAAAAATACAGTCCGATCGTCTCCACGACGTATGCAGTAGCTTTTGGCACCGTCTTTTTATTACCATTCTCGTTAGTTGAACAGCCTTGGAATGCCATAGGCACGGCCACACCGGCAGCGTGGCTTTCGATTGCTCATATGAGTGTTTTGGTTACGGTTGTCAGCTTTATCCTATACTATTACGGTATTCAACAAATTGGGGCAGCAAGGGCTTCGATCTTTATTAATGTGATGCCGTTGTCAGCAGTAATCATGGCGACAATCTTCTTAGGCGAAACGTTCACCGCTTCTTCGATGATTGGAGCATTATTTGTTTTAAGCGGCGTGTATGTTGGAACCTATGTGCATAAAAAAAGGATAAAACGTTTGAGGCATGCAAGTTAGTGTCATTAGTGTTAAAATGTGTGCCATAAGAACGAGGTGAATGTATGTTACGGGAACAATGGACAAAAGAACAAATTGAGCAATGGCTAAAGTCAGTGGACCTGGGTGAGCAAACATTTCAGGAAGCAACGGCTTTGCAGCTTATCAACCAGCTTGAGGCAAATTCTACTATAGGTGAAACAAATAAGATTCGTGGAGAGCTCTATGCAAGGCTTGCTGTAGAAAGAGAAAGCCGAGTACACTCTTTAAATGATCATTTGTTACATGAATGGATCAATAAGGCTCTCAAATCAGATCACTCAAATGAAAAAGCTCACTCTGTAAGGTTGAAACTAATCGTAGAGCAATGCAGACACTTGCCGATCCCATCTAAATTCCCGCCCATTAGGGAAACAGACCATGGCAGCGCTAAGAAAAAGACGGCAGAGCTGTATTACGATATAGCTCTAGAGTTCGGCAGACTAGATGAGCAGATGAAAACGTATTTTACACAAGCAGAAGACTCACTTCAATATGCTGATAACGAGGAGTACGGTGAAGTGATCCGTTCGCTTCAGCGCATTTACGACTTATTTGTAGAACCTTTTGAAATGATTGAAGCAGCAACGAGGGAATATGCAAACTCTTTAACAGGTATTTATTATTCAGCAGCACAGTTCAGTCAAATCCACCAAGCGGTAAAACAAATTGAACAGACTAAAAAAGAGTGGGAAGAGCAATTAGATCAAGCGGCCGCTTCAAAAGGCGATACTGAATTAAGTGCTCTTGAAGAGCTTGATTCAATGATCGGACTTCATGATGTAAAAAAAAGAATTGCTAAACTGTATCAATTTTTGCATTATCAAAAAGCACGTAAAGAGCAAGGGTTTCGCTTTAAAGATGAATTAAGCTTACATATGATATTGACTGGAAACCCAGGTACAGGTAAGACTCGTTTAGCAAGATTGATTGCAAAAATTTATTATGAGCTTGGTCTGCTAGAACGGCCTGAAGTATATGAAGTAGACCGCTCTCAGCTTGTCGGAGGATATGTTGGTCAAACAGAGGAGCAGACCACTCAAGCAATTGAACGAGCTTTAGGCGGTGTTCTTTTTATTGATGAAGCTTATAGTTTAAAGCGCCAAGGACAATCAACTCAAGATTATGGTCAAGCGGCCATTGATACCTTGGTCTCAGCGATGACGAGCGGGAAGTATCAAGGCAAATTCGCTGTCATTTTAGCTGGATATCCAGAAGAAATGAGAAACTTTCTTCGTGCAAACCCGGGGCTTAGAAGCCGCTTTCCCGAGCAAAATCATGTGCAGATTGAAAATTATTCTACAGATGAATTAATCGAGATGGCCAAGAATGTGGCAGTTGAAAATGATTTTGTGATAACAGAAGAAGCCATTATGGCCTTAAAAGAGCGAATCGAAAAACAACAAGTAGACGAATCCTTTGGAAACGGACGCACTGTAAAAAACATTGTATTAGATGCAATCTTTCAAAAAGGAGCATCTGTTCAATTAGATAAGGTGGAGTCGAATGATTTTCTTCTCTTAGAAGCAGGAGATTTCAAATCAGAAGTCTCTTCCAAAACAAATGAAGAAAACGATCCGCTCGAACAATTAAATGAACTCATTGGCCTAACAGAAGCAAAAAAAACGATTGAACGTCTCACTTCATTTGTTAAAGTACAGCAGTTAAGAAGGGAGCATCACTTAGAAGTCAAACCTATTGGGCTGCATGCGGTCTTTACCGGAAACCCTGGAACAGGAAAAACGACGGTCGCAAGAATTTATGCTAAAGCACTTCATCAGCTTGGACTTCTTAAAAGAGGGCATATGGTCGAAGTGAGCCGTGCTGACCTTGTTGCAGGTTATGTGGGGCAGACGGCTATCAAGACGAGAGAAAAGATTGTCGATGCCCTAGGCGGTGTCTTATTTATTGATGAAGCCTACTCATTGCTTGGCAAAGGAGAAAATGACTTCGGTGCAGAAGCTCTTGCGACTCTCGTTCAAGAGATGACTGTGCACGATGAAAATTTGGTTGTAGTCATGGCGGGCTATAAAACGGAGATGCAAAAATTACTAGAAGTGAACCCCGGACTGCGTTCACGTTTTAAAAATGAAGTAGAGTTTAGTGATTATACGGTAAGCGAGCTAAAAGAGATCTTATTAAAACGAGCACATCTTCATGGATATCAATTTAATCAAGAGGCGATGAATTCCCTTTCTGAGCTCATCCCTAAAGAAGGACATCCAGGCAACGGCCGTTTTGTTGCAGGGTTACTCGAATCCTTAATACAAGCACAAGCAACGCGATTAGCAGCAGAGAGACAAGCACATATAGATAAAGACATGCTTACAACGATCACGAAAGAAGATATGTTGTTCCTGCAAAAAATGGAGGGGTAGAAATCATGTTCATTTCTGAAACAAAAGTAGAAGTCCGTTATGCTGAAACAGATCAAATGGGTATTGTTCATCATTCCAATTATGTCGTGTGGTTTGAATTAGGGCGTACCCATCTAATAAAAGAAATAGGCTTTAATTATGCCGAGATGGAAGCAGAAGGAATTCTTTCGCCGGTCACTGATATTCAAGTGTCATATAAACACCCGGCGACATACGGGGAAGAAGTAATTGTTAAAACCTGGGTTGAGCGTTACGATGGAATTAGGGTGGCCTATGGCTATGAAGTAATAAACAGCAAGGGGCAGATATGTGTGACTGGTGAAAGTTCACATTGCTGCGTAAAGAAAGATACATTTAGACCGATTTCTATTAAAAAGCAATTGCCAGAGTGGCATGAGGTTTACGAAAAAATAAAAAAATAATTTCATCGTATGAAATGATGCGGAACTTCCATACTAAAAGAGGTACCACATCTTACTCATACGGAGGGATTACCTATGGCAAAGCCAGATAACCGTGCAGATAATGTTGAAAAGCTACAACAGATGAAAGAAAACACACAGCACAATATTGAAGCTGCTGAGGAGTCTATGGCAAATACGGATATGACTGCAGAACAAAAACAGCAGATCAAACAAAAGAATGCGAATCGTCAAGAAAGCATCGAATCATTCGAATCTGAAATCCAAGACGAATCCCAAGCAAGAGAAAACGGGTACCAACAGTAATAGATAAAAAGCAAGGCACAGCGCCTTGCTTTTTTTTGTGTGTATGAATCCCCCTTATTTTACCGCATGCCAGAACAGTCGTCTCAGCTTTTCGTGTCTAGCTGCGACTCCTTGTCCTGCGGGTAAAAACGGTGAATCGAACGAAGCAAAAAGCGCTTCTAATCGCTTCTCCTAATTTTACCGCATGCCAGGACAGTCGCCTCCGCTTTTCGTTTTTTTTCGGCAGTAAAACTAGACGAATTGTTACAAGATCTCTCAAAGGGAGGAGTGTGGGTTTTGTAGAATTCTTTAGCAAGAAAATAAACTTAGTGAGGATGATGGGTATGAGTTATCAGAATGAAATGAACTGGAAGAAATTTTCCTATGTTGTGAAGCAGATGCAGTCTGATAATCCAAGGGTCCGTGAAATGGCTGTCCAATCTTTAGACCGCATGGTGGACACTGAAGTATCTGGTATTAATCTAGAAGTGAAAAGTTCTCAGACTAAGTCGCCGCAAAAAGATAAACAAGATGTGATGCATAAAATTAGATTGCTTCAAAAAGATAAGGAAAAGAAGCAGCAACGAAGAAAAAAATGGTTTGCTGTGCTATGATAAGGAAAAATGATGAAGAGGTGCGTTGAATTTGGCTTTTGGGATTACAAGGACTGAACTTCGTGAGTGGAAAGATCGTGCAAAACAAAATGAAATATCCTTCCTCACTCACTTTTGGATCGATGATCGTTTTCCGGGATGTACGTCTGTTACCAAAGTCGCTTGTGCTGATATTGAAAAGTTAGTAAGCTGGGGTAGGAATTATGGCTTGAAGCGTGAGTGGCTTCATTGGCATGATGACTACCCTCATTTTGATTTGCTCGGGGAAACTCAATATCGCATTCTAAAACAAGAGGGATTGCTGTCACAGCTATCTCGTTTTCGTGTTTTAGACAAACTTTAAGTTTGAGTTCTTGGTATAATAGGAATACTTATACAAACTGATCATTTAGAGGAGGGCTAATTATGACAACAACACAACAGCAAATTCAAGAGGAACTATATACAAGACCTTCTATTGACCCGAAAAAGGAAGTCAGAACAAGAGTGGACTTCTTAAAGGATTATTTATTGAAAACAGGTACAAAAGGGTACGTGTTAGGGATTTCTGGTGGTCAAGATTCCAGCTTAGCTGGTAAATTGGCACAAATCGCTGTTGATGAATTAAATGATGAAAAAGGTGGTTCGTATCAATTTATTGCTGTTAGACTCCCATATGGCATCCAGCATGATGAAGATGATGCCCAGCTTGCCTTAGAATTCATTAAGCCAAGTGTGATCAAAACGGTAAATATTAAAGCAGCAGTCGATGCAAGCGAGGCTGCATTTAACCAAGCAACAGGAGAAGAAATGTCTGACTTCCATAAAGGGAATACAAAGGCACGTGAGAGAATGAAAGTACAATTTGACTTAGCTGCTCATTATGGCTGCTTAGTAATCGGTACTGATCATGCTGCAGAGGCGATTACTGGGTTCTTTACAAAATACGGAGACGGCGCCTGTGATATTGCTCCTTTATTTGGATTAAATAAACGACAAGGCAAAGACTTGTTAAGAGTTCTTGAAGCTGATGAGCGTTTATACTTAAAAGTGCCTACGGCCGATTTAGAAGATGATAAACCTGGCATTCCTGATGAAGTGGCACTTGGAATGACGTATGAAAATTTAGATGATTACTTAGAGGGCAAGGAAGTAGATTCAGATATAAAAAGAAGAATCGAACAGCGTTACAAATTAACAGAACATAAGCGTCAGCTGCCTGTAACGATCTATGACGAGTGGTGGAAATAAAAAAGGAAGTTAGTCATGAACCTTTTCACTCCATCATATGGTCTAAATAGACAAATAATATGAAATGAATAAACAGATTGAAATGATTAGGATCAAGGAGAGGAAAAGCTTGATGAAAGGAAAAGTTGTTTTATTATCAGCTTTATTAATTTTGCTTGTTTTAGTAGGGGGATACGCTTTTAGCAGCCAGCCCGCTTCTTCTAGTTTAGATGACCAAGAGAGCATGGGTAAAGTGGAAAGAGGCGAGCAGACCCAAGAGATTAACGGGTTAAAAATGACGGTTAACAATGTCCGCACAGAAGAATCAGAACAAGAAGGAATGCACAATGTCATCATTGACATTACTCTTGAAAATGCAAGTTCTACAGTTCAAGAATTTTCATTGTTTAAGATGAGTTTAGCTGACCCAGAAGGTTATGCCTATACGCACTCTTCACGCGTAGAAACAAAAGGAATCTTGGGCGGGCAGCTTCACCCTGAACGTAAAAATCGCGGTGAAATTGCATTTGAAGTACCTGTGCATGAAGAATATGAGATGATTTATACAGACCATCTTAGAACGGGCCAAGTAACATGGCCGATCACATTAGACCAATAGGGTAGATAAGTAAAGGAGAGTTCCGTAAATGAGCACCATCAAAAATAGTGATCTTCACATGCATTCCACTGCTTCAGACGGAAATTACACTCCAAAAGATTTGATGGATAAATGCAAGGAGGCGGGGCTTGAAATAGTAGCACTCACCGACCATGATACTGTTCAGGGGGTAGAGGCCGCTATCGAAGCCGGACAAGCACTTGGACTGGCGGTTATTCCTGGAATTGAACTTTCTACAAAGATTCATGGCAAAAGTGTACATATTCTTGGCTATGGCATTGATTATACCAACAATAACTTGAAAAGTTTTTTAGCTACGCAGCAGCAGTATCGCAGTGAGCGTTTAGATGAGATGATTGCTAAGCTTTCAAGAATTGGTATTGAGCTAAACCGTCAGCAAGTGTTAAAGCATGTAGATGGGGGAAGCATAGGCAGGCCTCATGTGGCCAAAGCGATGATTGATGCAGGATATGTAAACTCAGTAAGTGAGGCTTTTGATGAATTTTTAGCAGAAGGCAAGCCAGGGTTTGTTGAAAAACAAAAAGAAATGACTGTCAAAGAAGCAATTGAGTTCATCCATAAGTATGAGGGCGTGGCGATTGTTGCTCATCCCGATTATTACGGATTAGATGAAGAAATCGAGTCTTGGGTAATAGAATGGGGGCTAGATGGAATAGAAGCTTTCCATCGTGATCACAACCGATCAGCAGTTGAGAGATATTCAAGCTTAGCACGCTCAATTGAAGGGCGCAGTGGAAGACGGCTCTTACTCACTGGCGGCTCAGATTTCCATGACGAGGAATATGGAAGGGTCCCAGAGCCACTCGGTGTGACAAGGCTTGAAAACCGTTATGCAGAAGCATTATTAGAACGTATAGAAGAGAGCGGCTCATGAGAATGAGCCGCTTTTTATGAAGAAGTTTCCTTTTTACCTGAAATTTCGATTCCGGCTAATGCTTGGTTGGCCAGCTGGTCTGCTTCTTTGTTTTCTTTGCGGTCAATTTGTATAAATTCACATGTAAGCTTAAGTTTTTGTTTCAGTTCGTCTATTTTATTTAGCCAAAGGTTATAATGATCTTCATAACTCGGCCATTCTCCCGATGCTTGATTCACTGCAACTTGCGAGTCAGAATAAAATGTAATCGTTTGATGCCTGACTTCTTCCTCTTCTAACATTTGAAGCGCTAAATGCATGGCTGCAAGCTCTGCTTCATTGTTATCAGCTATATATTCAATTTGTTCATTTCTTCTAATACGCCAATTTTTTTTGTGCTGGGTAAAATAAATGACAATCCCCAAGCCTGCTAATTTGCTTTTTTTATCAAAGCCGCCGTCTACATAGATCCTTACATCTTGTGGTTCTGTCTCGTGGATTTTTGATAGCTTGATTAACTCTTTTTTTGTCCAGCTCCGGTCATCTTCATCATAATATTCAATGGATTTTAATCGTCCACTCTTCTCTAAATCATCAGAAAGGAGCAATACCTCTTTAAGCAGCATAAACTCTGATTTCATAAAGTATGTCATTTTACCTTTAGGAAGCTGGTAATACCATTCGATTCTTATTTTCATTTTCAACCCTCCGAACGATTGATTAACGTTGAATTTTATGATAATTTAAAACAATCTACTAAATTCAGTTTAACAGTTTAATGTAGTGACGGATATATTTACATATATTTATTAGTAAAGGAGCCCTAATGTTATGCCTATTAAGATCCCAGATCACTTACCTGCAAAAGAAGTATTAAATAGCGAAAATATTTTCGTCATGGATGAAAGCCGTGCCTACTCACAAGATATTAGACCACTTAAGATCATTATATTAAATTTGATGCCCATTAAAGAAACAACTGAAACACAATTGCTGCGCTTACTTGGTAATACCCCGCTGCAAGTCGATGTTTCCTTTCTATATCCTGATACTCATGTCTCTAAAAATACACCACATGAACATTTACAATCCTTTTATAAAACGTTTGAAGAAATTGAATCCAAAAAGTTCGATGGAATGATCATAACTGGCGCCCCGATTGAAAAGCTTGATTTTGAACAAGTTGACTATTGGGATGAATTAAAGCGTATTATGGATTGGAGTGTCAAAAATGTGACGTCCACTCTTCATATATGCTGGGGAGCTCAAGCTGGCTTGTATCATCATTACGGTGTTAGAAAATATAAACTAGATCAAAAAATATTTGGTGTTTTTACTCACAGCATTGAACAGCCTAATGTTAAATTGCTGCGAGGGTTTGATGATGAATTTTTAGCCCCGCATTCTAGACATACAGATATTAGACTGGAAGACCTAGAAGATGTTTCTGAACTTGATGTATTAAGTGTCTCAGAGGATGCAGGTGTGTATTTAGTTGCTGCTAAAAATGGCAAGCAAATCTTTGTCACAGGTCATTCAGAATATGATACTTGTACGCTTGAAGAAGAGTACCGCCGTGATCTTGAAAGAGGATTAGACATCTCCTTGCCAGAGAATTACTTTCCGGATAACAACTCTGAAGCTAAGCCTAAGCTCAAATGGCGTGCTCATTCTAACTTATTATTTTCAAATTGGCTTAATTACTATGTGTACCAAGAAACGCCATATGATTTAAGTGAAGAATAAACGGGAAAGTGTGGATTTGAAAAACCTACAGCATCGCTGCAGGTTTTTCTTTATGCTCATGATTGGCTTGATTATTCTCATTGCACCACTCTATAAAATACTTCACAAATTGCGGGTCCCATTGCGTTCCTGATCCTTCTTTAAGGATCTGCAAAGCCTTTTTTTGACTCATTCCAAGACGGTAAGGACGGTCTGATGTCATGGCATCAAATGCATCAGCAACGGCAAGAATTTTACCAAATAGAGGGATTTGGTCACCCATTAACCTGTCAGGATAACCACCGCCATCTATCCTTTCATGATAAGAGCGAACTCCAGGTATTAGTTTTTCCATTAAATCTGCTGGCTGAATCGTTCGGAGGATTTCTTCACCTAAAACAGGATGAAGCTGAATTGCTTTAAACTCTTCTTCTGTTAATCTCCCTTCTTTAAGCAGGACATCATCAGGGACCCCAATTTTCCCTATGTCATGAAGCAGTCCTGTTTTTCTCAAGGTCTGAAGCTGTTCTTTTGTTAATCCCGCCTTTTTTCCAATTTCAACCGCATACTCAGCAACACGGACTGAGTGCCCTGCTGTATAGGAATCACGCGCATCAAGTGTAGTTGCTAATGTCTCAAAAAAACTTTCATACAATTGATTATTAATGACCTCACGCGTTTTTAGTCCTTTCACCATATGATTAAATCCATTAATGGTTTGTGAGAATTCATCGGAATAATACTCTGCTGCACGTACATCAAAGTTGCCTTCTTGAACTTTTTTCATCTTATCATGGAGATGATTTAGTGGTTCGGCAACAATCGAAAATAATAACCTCGCACCATACAAGGAAAGTCCGCAGCCGACAAGCAAAACAAGGAGAGACCATACCCAATACACTTCTATTAACAGCGCTTCACCTTGGCTGAGTCTCATTTGTGTCGCTAAACTAAATAATAGAAGAGGGAAAGCTCCGAATAATAAAGCACTTAATTGGAATTTTGTTTTTAAAGAAATGATTTTCTTTCCTTCTAAAGTGAGCTTTTTTTGATAAAGATGTAACGACTTTTTCTGTATATGCTCAAGGATCGGAATGATCGCAGTTGATGTATGGTAGTACTCTATCATCGCATGCATACCGGCAATTAATACCGCGCACACTATTCCATATAATATGTATGCATAAGGTATATGCACAAGCTCTATTCGTATAAAGAAAATGGTAAGGATAACTGCCGGTATACTTAAACCAAATAAATGAGGCCCGAGTATCCGGTATCCAGTTAATTTAGGAAATTGATGAGCTTGATAATAAGCAGTTTTTAACTCTTCATAAGACGGCGCTTCAGCCATGCAGACATTTTTAATTGGTTTGGCATGACGTTTAAAAAAGAACCATTCCACACTCATCATGCACAAAATGGAACTGAAGACAATTATTGTGAGTGGCAGGAGGTCTCTTGGTTCAAGTGCTAACGTGGTAGGGATTAATACAACTCCTACACCTATGACTGCTATGAATGACCCAAAAAGGTAATATAAAGCTAAGTTTTTAACAAATTGTTGGTACGTTAACAAAAACGGATCCCCCTTTAATCATCCTAAAACCTAAGGGTCTTTTTACCTACTATATTACGGTTAAATGGTTGGATAAACAATACAAAGATGACAAAAATGAGAGGTATAGTCATGAAAAAAGAACATTCTTTGAAATCTATTGTGTATTTAATGGGGACGGATGTGTATTATGAACGCTATCAATCCAAAAAAACTAAACGAGGCACGCTGGTTTTCATTCATGGTTTTGTGTCATCGAGCTATAGCTTCAGATATTTAATCCCTTTTTTACAAAAACACTATGACATCATCTGTGTAGACCTTCCAGGATTTGGACGAAGCGGGAAGCAGCGAACGTTTTGTTATTCATTTCAGGGTTACGCTGATTTAGTGATTGCCCTGCTTGAATTGCTAAAAGTGGAGAACATTACAATTATTGGCCATTCAATGGGAGGACAAGTTGCATTATATATAGCCAAAACGAGACCGAATTTAATTTCCTCCATCATTTTATTATCAAGCTCAGGTTATTTAAAGAGAGTGAAAAAACGATTTATTTATGCTTCATATATTCCTTTTGCTAAGCATGCAATGAAATGGTGGATAGGGAAGAGAAATGTACAGAAAATGTTTACTCAGGTGGTGCATAACGAAAAGACAATAACCAAAGAAGCAATTGAGGAATACAGTCTGCCCTTAACAGACCCATCTTTTTGTGATGGGTTAATTGGCTTAATGCGCCAGCGTGAGGGAGACCTTGATAAAAAGGACCTTCAACACATTATGCAGCCTTGTTTAATACTGTGGGGAGATGAAGACACGATTATTCCTTCGAGAATTGGCAAGCGCTTATCGGAAGACCTCCCTTGTGCAGAATTTTATTGTTTTAGAAAGACAGGACACTTATTGTCGGAAGAAAAACCAGAGGAAGTTGCAGATAAAATGCTTTCTTTTTTACGCAAAAATCAGAAGGCTTAATGCGCTGCTAACGCCTTTCTCATTATATGCTATAATAATAGTTGATGAGCGGTATTGGGGGTAGAGGAATGGATCCATTAGATGTCATGATGAATAAAGAGAAGATAAAACCGTATTTCCAAGCCATTGTTAGTGCTGATAAACAGCTCGTTGTAGGATATGAGGTGCTGACGCGTTTTGAAGGTGAAAATGGAGCGGAAAGCCTTGGCTGGTTCTTTCAAGATAAGTCGATCCCTGATGAATACAGGCTTGAGATTGAAGACCATGTACAAAGGCTTGCGCTAACTAAATATATGGAAGAAGCTCAGACAAGCATTTTATTTTTAAATAATGACATAGATATCGTGTTAAAGGACGATGGGGAAAATTTATTAAATCGAATAATGCCTTTTATTAATCAAGGCTTGCCAGCAGATCGAATTGCTATAGAGTTTAAGGAGTCGCAGATCCTTGATAAAGTGGAAGAGGGGAAGCATCTTTTAACGTATCTTCAAAGCCTGGGTATCCGGATTGCCATAGATAACGTGGGGCAATCTAATGGGAATTTGGAGCGCCTTGCGATGGTGAGTCCTAATATTGTGAAAGTTGATACGAGTTTTCTTGAGAATAATTCACTGCCTCATCTTTATCGAGACGTTCACCATTCATTAACAATGCTTTCAAGAAAAATAGGAGCAACTCTGTTATTTGAAGGCATATCAACGTTTAACCAACTAAATTATGCTTGGAGAAATGGCGGCAGATATTATCAGGGCTACTATATGCAAATGCCAAAGGCTGATTTTATTGAAGAGGATTCTTGCAAAGAACGGATACAAAAAGAATTCCACCATTTTATTACCTTTGAAAGAAAGAAAATGCAAGCGCAGCTTAGTTTAACAAATGAACTGAGCGTGAAAATTAAGCAAGCAATTAAACGTATTCAAGCAGAAGATACATATGATGAGATAATAACAAAGATTGCAGAAGATTGCAGAGAGTATGCATTTAGGATCTATATATGTGATCAAGAAGGCTTTCAATTATCTTCAAATATTGAAAAGGATGAAACAGATCAATGGACGCTGAGGAGTGAGGGCAGATATAAAAACTGGAGCTGGCGCCCGTATTTTCTAGAGAATATTGTCAGAATGAATGTTGAAAAACGAGGTATTCTATCTGACTTATACACCGATATTGAACGGGAAGAGCATATTCGAACGTATTCATACCCAATTGCTGAAGAAGCATTTGTTTTTGTTGATATACCGTATACGTATTTATTTGACCAAGATGAATTACTGTAAAAGGTAAAAAGAGGGCATTTGTCCTCTTTTTTGTTTTTCTTGAAAAAGAAGGTTTATTCTATCTGTATACAGGTTATAGTTTTCTAACATTGGAGAATATACTCTCCCATTTTAAAGGAGGACTATGTACATGCCACTAGAAAAAGAACTCCAGAAATTAAGGGATAAACAATGCGCGGAAGGTTGTCTTACAATTTATTTAAATACGGATCAATCCAGTGTCGACCAGAAAAAAGGAGAATGGAAAATCCGCCTTAAAAATGGCCTAAATAAAATAGAGGAGTATATTCAGGCAAGTAATGAAAGTGAGCTTCAATCATTTAAAAAATTGAAGAAAATAGCTTCAAAAGAAATTCCAGACATGCAAACTTCACTGTCGCGCAGTCTTATTTTTTTAGGGTCTGCTGATGGCGAATGGGAAATAAAAAAATTAAATGTGCCGGTTGAAAACGAATTCAGATGGGAGAATAAGCCAGCAATTGAACAGCTAGAGAAGATTCAACGTGACTATCCAAAAGTAGGCGTATTAGTAATTCAAAAATTAGATGTGTTTGTCATTGAGACGAGCTTAGGCGAAGTAGATAGGGAATTTGCTTACAGCTGGGACATTGAAGATGAAGATTGGAAAGAATATGAAGGAATCGCATCAGCTGACAGGACAGCTTCTGGTGCTACACATAAAGATCAATATGACCAACGCTTTGATGCGAATCAACAGAGATGGTTTAAACAGCTGGCCCAAGATATTCAGAAAAAGGCAAAAGACGCAGGATGGCAGGAGATATACGTGTCAGGTTCTAATGAAGCGGCCGGAGAGTTTGAAAAGCACCTCACTTTCCGAGAGGTGACAGTCATTCCTAAAAACTTCACAAAAATAAAAGGGCATGAAATTGTCAGTGAAGTGTTAGCATCTTAATGTCAGGATCAAGTATTTTATTAAACGAAGGTAAATCAACTGGCGAAATCTTTTAAAGGAGTTGTTTCTGATGAAAGAATTTAGTGTTGTACCGAATAAAGATAGTTCTGCATGGATGGTTAAAGTAGAAGACGTATCCCCCGTCCATTCTTATAACAATAAAATGGAAGCCATTGAAAAGGCGAAAGAATTAGCTAAGGAAGACCAGCCTAGTAAAATATCTTTATATGATGGGAATCATGAATTAGAAGAAGTGATAACAGTATAGTGATTACAGTGTAAGTTAAGCAAAATATTGATATATCATAAGCAGCCTCTCATTTAGAGGCTGCTTTTTAGACTGGATAAATACTGAATATAGTGATATTTAATATATGCCTAGTCTTTTAAGTGTAATAGGAGTATTCTTAGTAGTGGATGTTTTATTGGAAAGCAGGTAAGGAGAGGTTTGAATGGAGTATCGTTCCGTGTACCGCTTGATGGCCTATTTGTTTTTTGCTTATTCTACGATGACGATTGTGATGAGCTATATTCCCTTATATTTTCAGGCTGATGGCTTATCTGGCAATGAAGTAGGAATATTAATGGCAATAGGTCCTTTTGCGACGATTATTGCTCAACCTTTTTGGGGGTTTATGAGTGATAAATATAAAACGATTAAAAGAATGATCGTTATAAGTGCCATTGGCGTCGTAATAGCCGCTGCAGGGTTTATGCTGATGGGGCAATTTTATGGCTATCTAATAATGATGTTTGTACTCTTTCTCTTTTTATCACCGTTGACGGCATTGGGAGATAGTTTGTCTCAAAAAACGGCTACTTTAAAAGGAGTCAGTTTTGGACGGATTCGGATGTGGGGGTCGCTAGGGTTTGCTACTACTTCGTTATTAACCGGCTATGTGCTGACAACTATTGGGGTAGAACGTGTGATGATCCCAATGATTATAATGGCGGTATTAGCACTCGTTATGGCGCTTACAATCGAGGATGTTAAAGGGACAAATAAGCCAGTAACGATCATTAGTGCACTGAAAATCGGTTTAAATAAAAAGCTGATGTTCTTTCTTTTATGTGTCGTTTTTATCTCAATTACTCATAGAGCAAATGACAGTTATCTAGGATTGTATATTGTTGGTCTTGGAGGAGCAGAATCTTTGATCGGCTGGGCTTGGTTTGTCGGTGTATCAGCTGAAGCGCTTGTTTTTGCAACGAGTCCTTTATGGTTTAGAAAGTTTAATCCCTTAAGCTTTATTGTGATTGCTGGCTTCATTTACAGCATTAGATGGGTATTGATGGGAATGATTACTTCACCTTGGATGGTTCTGCCGCTGCAGTTAACTCATGGAATTTCATTTGGGATGTTTTATATTGCCGCATTCCAATATGTAAATAAATTAATCCCTGAGCATCTTCAAGCAACAGGGCATGTCTTATTTATTACAACATTCTTTGGTTTATCCGGCATCTTCGGTTCGCTTTTTGGGGGCTGGATGATTGATGGATTTGGCCTTAAGGCGCTATATTTCTGTTTAGGTGTTAGTGCTATAATCGGAGTAGCGGGATTGATGATTTTTAACCAGAAAACGAAAGTGAATTCATCAGCAGCTTAATAACAACTTATTAAACAACTCATTAAACAATTCATTATACAAATCATTATGGGTTGTTTTTTGTATTTTACAAGCTCGTGATAATCAGATAAACTGATAAGAACTTTAATGGCAGCAGGAGGTAGTAAAAAGTGAACATCGTATTAACTGATACATCAAGAGAGTATTTAAAGTCTCTAGAATTAGCAAAAAAAGCAGTTCGAATTGTTGCACGAGATACATATGAATGAAGCACGATGATAGAGTTTTACCTCGCTCTGGATGAGCGAGGCTTAGAGGATACTTTTGTTATTGTAGATAACGTTCCTTTTATTTATGATCATAAAGCTCTAGATGAAATTGGATCATATTTAAAGGTTGACTTTATTGGTTCACAAGGGTTGAAGTTAATCAATTCGAACCAAACATTAGCGTATGGGTTAAGGTTAAAAGGGTTGTAAATTACTTTTTAACAAAAAATGCACTGACTTGTTTAACAAGAGGGGATACTTGTTTGACGATTGGTGAGACTTGCTGGACCGTCTTAACGACTTGATCCACGGTTTGAAACGTCCTTCCGACATCAAAATTACCATCTTCCCCAGTAAAAGCCGACTTAATTAAAGAAGGCTTTTTGCTGTTAAACGATTGTTGTTGTTGTTGTTGTTGTTGTTGTTTTGGGTATTGGTTTAAAGAGCTTTGATAAGGCAGTTGTTGATTAAATCCCCGTTTTTTTGCCATCGGGGGCTGCTGCATGTAGCCCATTTGACGACGTTGCGGGTGATGCGGCGTATGTTGATATGGATGCGGCTGGCTGTAGTGGTTCCAATGAGGATGATTCATCATTTGGATTTCCTCCTTATTGAATATCTATTCGTTCTGACCTTAAGGGAACGGTAATAATGAGCAGCCCATTTTTATATCTAGCATGGATCTCAGATTCTGTTGGATGAAACCCTAGTGGAATAAAACGTTCCCGAATTCGGTGTGTTTCAGAGCGTCTCCGAATCT
Source organism: Alkalihalophilus pseudofirmus OF4 (assembly GCF_000005825.2). Taxonomy (GTDB): domain Bacteria; phylum Bacillota; class Bacilli; order Bacillales; family Bacillaceae_D; genus Alkalihalophilus; species Alkalihalophilus pseudofirmus. The sequence continues at coordinate 2,159,277 of NC_013791.2, read as the reverse complement.
GATTATGATCGTTTGTTACATCTATGATTTCATTTTCCTGAACTTTTATATGAATGCCTTGGTTATACACATCAATCGTAATTTGCTTACGATCAACTCCCGGAAGCTCAGCTTCAATCTTTAACTCAGATGTTCCCCTGCTAAATCGAATAGGGATCGTGGGTGTAAATAAAGGGTGATCAACTAACCGGTCATGAGTTTGTTGAAAAAAATCGTCAATTGATTTTAATATGTCCTGATAGCCTTGAGGGAGCTTTCTGGACCATGATTCTTTCTCAGACACTGAAAATCCCTCCAATTATGCAATTGTTTTTCTGTATTATATCTATGTCATGCCTTTGTAAAAGGTGAGTAAATGTCTAGGGGGGATGACCTTGAAAATTATCGATACACATTGTGATGCTCTGCTTAAATTATGGGAAAATCATGATCGAACATTTCTTGATGATCCGGAGATTGAGGCAAATGCCAGCCGCTTATTGGCTGGAGGTGTGGAAGCTCAGTTATTTGCTATATTTGTTGAACCCTTTATTAATAGTGATCAAAAATTTCAGGCAGCGCTTGAACAAGCAGATCTTTTTCATCAAAAAGTAATGAAAACAAGCGGTATGAAATGGATTAAACGTTGGTCTGAATTGGATGAACTAAAAAGTGACGAAGTTGGAGCGGTGTTAACTCTTGAGGGGCTTGATCCAATTGGAGATGACTTAACCAAACTTAGAACGTTGTATCAGCTAGGGGTATTATCAGTTGGGCTGACTTGGAATCAAGCAAATTTATGTGCAGATGGAGTAGGTGAACCTCGCGGAGCTGGGCTGACCCTTTTAGGACGTGAGGTTGTAAAGATGAATAATGAGCATAATGTACTTACAGATGTTTCTCACTTAAGTGTAAAAGGATTTTGGGATGTGATGGAGCTAGCTCGATATCCAATTGCCAGCCACTCTAATGCTTACAGCTTATGTGATCATCCTAGAAATTTAAATGATGACCAAATTAAAGCTTTGATTGAAAAAGACGGCTATATCGGCGTTGTCTTTCATCCCTTATTTACAACCGGCAGAGACACTGCTGAGATAGCAGATCTGCTTACTCATATTGACTATTTATGCAGCCTAGGTGCAGCAGGTCATATCGGTTTTGGATCTGACTTTGATGGAATTAATGTATATATCAATCAATTAGAGCACTCGGGTAAGTTTCCTGCATTAATTGAAGAGCTGTTAAAGTATTACCCAGAAGATATGGTTAAAGGATTTGCAAGCGAGAACTTTAAGCGAATTGTACCTAAAGGGTAATTTTCTTTTAATCATTATAAAGAGATGAAAAAATATAGGGGATAGAGTATACTAGGCTACGAAGTGAGGTGAATCTAATGAACATTACTGATAGTGCAAAAGCATTCTTAGAAGAAACGATGCAAGAACACGGATTAAAAACGATTCGCGTGGTTTTTGCAGGCATGGGCTGAGGAGGCCCTAAGCTTGGTCTGGCTCTGGATGAGCCGGCAGAATCTGATAAACGTGAAGTTATTAACGGTATCGATGTTGCTTTTGAAGAAGGCATTTATGATCAAGTAGCTAGTCTTACGCTTGATATGCAGGCAACTGAACAAGGCGAGGGTCTTGTGATGGTTGGCGGCGGGCAAGATTGCTGTTAATGGATTAAGCATTATGAGGTTGATCAACCTCATAATGTTTTTTTGTTTAGGAGGAAATGAATTACATAATTTTTTACCTTCTAATGTTTGTCCATTTCAATTCCCTGAAATATCAAGGTTTAATAAAGCCTTGCTTTCACAAACTTTCCTAAAAATGATCGTTTTTTATAGGTGAATAGCTTGAGAAGAATGCATCTGGTATGTAGTGGTGATTGAATTATGTTACAATCATCACATGCTTTAAGATAAGAAAGGGGTTTATGTATGAAAAAGAAACTAGGACTAGGTATGGCAGCTATTGCACTAGCTGTTACACTAGCAGCGTGTGGAGACAACGAAGAGACAGAAGTCGAAACAGATGAGACAGAAACTGAAGAAACAGCAGAACATCCAGAAACAGAAGCTCCAAGTGAGTTTTCTTTAGATACTGAGGATATTCCTGAAGTTGTTGCTACAGTAAACGGCGAAGACATCGAGAGAGATGATTATGTACGTGCTGTTGAATCTCAAGCAATGATGTATACTCAGTTTGGGATTGACTTTAACGATGAAGAAGGACAAGCAATGCTTGAAGAAGTAAAAGATGGTGTGCTGCAAGGGTTAATTGAGGACCGACTTCTCATTCAAGCTTCAGAAGATGTTGAAGTAACAGATGAAGAGATCGACCAAGAGCTTGAGATGGCAATGGCTCAATCACAAATCGAATCCCAAGAGCAGCTTGAAGAACTTTTAGCTGAACAGGGCTTTACAGTTGAAGATCTTCGTGAAGACTTTGAAAAGCAATTAAGAGTTCAAAAATTCATTGAAGAACAAACAGAAGCTCCAGAGGTTTCTGAAGAAGAAATCCAATCAGCGTATGACCAGCAAGTAGAAATGGCAGAACAAAGCGGTGCGGAAGAAATTCCTTCATTTGAAGAGCAGCGTGATTCAATTGAAGCTGAGTTAATTCAAGAAGCAAGAATGGCTCAACGCGATCAAATTGTTGCTGAATTACAAGAACAAAGTGATATTGAAACAAACGTATAATAAAGTAAGCCTGCGATATAATCGCAGGCTTTTTTAATAAAAAAGTTGCCGGATCATTCTTTTATCCTATACACTAACAGTATAGAAGTCTCATAGAGATGGTATAGGTACATAACAGTTGCCTCGGAAGGTGGAGGGTGTATGAACGATCAGACAGATATTTTATTAGATAGCGGCACCAATGAATTAGAAGTAGTGATGTTTGAAGTTGCAAACGGGACTTTTGGGATTAATGTCTTGAAAGTAAGAGAGATTATTAATCCTCTTCCTATTACGTTAACGCCTAATGCTCATAAGCATGTAGAAGGAGTGATCCGCCTGAGACAAGAGGTCATTCCAGTGGTTGACCTAGCTAAGGTGTTAAACCTTCCTGCTTCAGACGATCCCACGCAAGATAAATTTATTGTCGCTGAATTAAATAAGATGAAGGTAGCTTTTCATGTCCACAGTGTATCAAGAATACATCGTATATCATGGGAACAAATTGAAAAACCAAGTGAGCTATCCTTGAATGCCGAAAGTCATACAATCGGTATTGTTAAACTTGAAGAAGAGATGTCTTTGCTGCTTGATTTTGAAAAGATCGTAGTAGATATTAATCCAAAAACGGGATTAAGTGTTGAGCAAATTAAGAAGCTCGGCCAAAGAGAACGTTCAGAAAAAAGGATTATGATTGCAGAGGACTCTGCTATTTTAAGAAAACTCTTATCTGATACACTCAAAGAAGCAGGGTATGAAAAGCTCTCTTTCTATGAAAACGGCCGCCAAGCGTGGGATGTTCTTGAAGAATATAAACAAAGTGATGGTGATCTTCCTGTCGATTTAGTCATTACCGATATTGAAATGCCGCAAATGGATGGACACCATCTAACTCGGCGCATTAAACAGGACCCAGTCTTAAAGCAGCTTCCTGTTCTTATTTTCTCTTCTTTAATTACGAGTGATCTTCATCATAAAGGTGAGAAAGTAGGAGCAGATAAACAAATAAGTAAGCCTGAGATCGTAGAGCTTGTTCAAACGATTGATACGTTTGTAAAATAACCCTCTCACCGTTTTGCCTCCTTTGCATAAGATACAGCATCTTAGCAAAAAAGAGGCGATAAGATGGCTGCTAAAAAGAAATCATCAAAGGCAAAGCACGCTCCTAAGAAAACCCCTAGTGAAAAATATGCGTTTACACAAAAAATGGTCACTTCAGAAACCTGTATCAAATGCAGCACGCCATGTGCAAGAGGCATGGCCTATGTTGAAAAAATGAAGGAGCCTGGCGCAGTAGGTAAGGGGGTTCCGTGTCATTTAACAAAAGGAAAAGGATTTAAATAACGTGAAGCAAACAGCTTCACGTTATTTTTTTTGTTTAAAATCATTGAGCAGCTGTGATTTTTGAGCTTCCGAAAGAGCTCCCATTTTCGTAAGTAAATAGGCATATTGGACAATCCTTTTTTTATAGCTCATCTTTATCATCTCCTTATGGATTTCATTTTTCTTTACTACAATATATTCAACAAGCAGCAAAAAAGTTTCTCCTGGGAAACTTTTTAGGCGGATTTAGCCGCTTGCTGAAAAGATAGACAAGGCTCCTTGTTTCTTGTTACACTACATGAAATACATATACGCATTTTGAGTAGGAGTGAGGCAGTTGGACATCCAAATTACAAAGCCGGCACTAGCTTGGTTTAAAGAAGAATTTCAATTACAGGGAGAGGGAGAATATATCCGGTTTTTTGCAAGATATGGAGGGTGCGGTAATATTCAAAGCGGGTTCTCACTTGGGATCAGCCAAGATCCCCCGGTTAAAATTGGTACAAAGGCAGAAGTAGACGGTATTATTTTCTATATTGAAGAAAAGGACTTATGGTATTTTAAAAACCTCGATCTTAAAGTGAAATACAGCCGCAAATTTGATGAAATTGAATTTGTGTATGAAGAGCAAACGTAACTAGAAAACCAGCACCTGAGTGCTGGTTTTTAGTTTAGTCTGGTTTCCTTGTCATAATGTCTAGTAAATGTTCTTCAAAATGTGTGTTATCCATATTTGTTGCCACTTTGTGAATTGGAGCAGGGGGCAGTGTTTCATAAGGGCGCATGTCAGCACTTGTTAGTCCGCGCGCAATTCCAGCCTCATTTTGGATATAGATTAAATAGTTTTTAAGTGTAAACCAATCTGGATTCGTCAGGGCAATCATCGGTATTAAATCATGCACGGGACTACCTTCAATATCCGGAATTTGACTCTGATAAAACGAATAATAAAAATCAAGAATCGGATACAAAATGTTTTCGCAGCCTACAACGTCTAATTGTTCAGCAAGCTCTGGAGTAATATAAATATGATCGGTTATATTAAGTGGAAATAAGGTAATGTTTTTTGCGAATTTCATAACAATGAGTGCTGCAGTGGGGTCACCATAAATGTTTGCCTCAGCCACAGGTGTGACATTTCCTGGAACAAAAAAAGCTCCGCCCATTATGTGGTAATTAGTAATTCTTTTCATTAAATTAGGGTATAGAAGAAATAACATTCCTAGTGAAGTCAAACGGCCGAGTGTGACAATCGTTAATTCATCCCCGTATTTTTCTAATAATTGGATGAGATCGCAAAAGTTTTCACGAAGGGTCTCATCCGTATCTGGAGGTGTAAAAGGGCCGAGGCCAAAATCGCCGTGAATGGTCGGGTGTGCGACAGGCTCTTCTCCGCTTAAAGCGCGCTCAGCCCCGCTAAATACAGGCACATCTGTTTTTCCAAGTAAAGATAGCAAGTATTGGACATTACGAACAGCGAACCGTCTGTTAGTATTTCCGTATTCAGCCACGATTCCAACCACTTCAATTTCTGGATTTTGAAAGGCGTAGATTAGGGCGATTGTATCATCAATTCCGGGATCACAAAATACGAGTATCTTTTTCATAGTTATCACCAACATTTGGTATTTATAACATGTTTATGCAAATGCCTAATGCAGGGACACAAAAAATCTTCCCATATGATGGGAAGATCCTTTTAGCAAATATTAGACAGGCATAATCCATACAATTTGCTGAATACGGACAAAGAAAGTAGAATTGCTCGATTCAATGACTACATGATCTGGCAGCACATTTGCGACTGTACCCCTTACATTCCCTCGAGTTGTTTCTATGACAACTTCACTTCCTGTCACAGATTGAAGGGTTTGAACCACATAAGGGTCCACAGAACTGATCATTTGAGGTACTTGATGGTCATTTTGATTATTCATAGTCGTGCGCCTCCTCTAATTTTATATCAATCTCATCCTATGCATTTACCTAATATATGTGTTCGCTTTGTAAGACTTCTTCAAAAAAAGGTAGGCCGCTGAAATGCTGGGAAACATCGGAGGTAAGAGTAAGCTCGCCGTTCCTGAAACATACTTCGCTTTTCGCATGGAGCTGGTGAGCTTCCTCGGGCTAAAGCCCTGTGGGATCTCACCCCTGCTCTAGTCCACACAGGAGTCTACGTATCGTTCATCCGCTGGGTTATTGCTTTATGTAATTAATTAGAGGAGTGATATATTAATGACTTAGTTCAAATTACAACTTCGAGTCTTCGTTTGCTTAAATCACTTAACAACAAACAACTACGATGAGGGAGCAATATACAAAATCCTTCCTCCGTTGATTGGAGCGGAAGGCACCGACTCCTGCGGGATGTGTGTGGCCAGGGGAGATCCCACAGGAGCGTAGCGACGAGGAAGCTCCCGGACCGCCCGCGGAAAGCGTGTGCCTGCAGCGGAAATCAACAACTACTGTAGGAGGTATTTTCGCAGTAGCCTCTAAAAAGGACATGAGAAGGTGATTAGATGAAAATGGGATATGCCTGCCAAAACTTAACATTGCCTACTACTTTTCGGACATGCCGGCTTATAACGATGGAAAAAGAAGGTATGGAGAAAATCAAAGAATTAACTTTATCGAACATTGAAATGTTAAAGAAAGTCATTACATGGAATATTGAACAAAATATTTACTTCTTTAGAGTAAGCAGTGATATGATTCCCTTTGCCACTCATCCCAAAATGACTTGGCGATGGCAAGAAGATACGGACCTGCGGGAGAAATTAGATGAAATTCATCAATTACAGCAAGCACATGATCTTCGTCTTTCTATGCATCCTGGACAATATACGGTCTTAAATTCACCTAAAGAGCATGTCGTACAGAATGCGATAAAAGATTTAGAGTATCACGCAGATTTTCTGCATTTTATCGGAGGAAGTGATATGATTTTGCATACTGGAGGGGCTTATGGAGATAAGGAAAAGGCAAAACAGACGTTTATTAAAGCCTATCATGACTTATCTGAAAACGTTCGTACGTATCTGAGGTTAGAAAATGATGATAAAACTTTTCACACGGCAGATGTATTAGCTATATCGAAAGAGTGCGGAGTACCCATTTGCTTTGATATTCATCATGAGCTGTGCTTTGAGCGCGCTATGCCAGAACTAGAAAGGCTCATTGAAGAAGTCATTCAGACCTGGGAGCATATATTATTAGTTCCAAAAATGCACTTAAGTTCAGGTAAGAGAAGCATGAAGGACCCAGCTCATGCAGACTTTATCAGACCGGAAGATTTTAAGAGGTTAATCGTTCTTACGGAACCGTATGAAGTGGATATTATGCTAGAAGCAAAAGCCAAGGAAAAAGCTCTGCTGCAATTATGGGAAGAGGTAAGTGAGCATGAATGAGGCAGTAATAATCGTCTATGTGCTATACTACTAAAACAAATCATAAAGAGAGGTGCAGCTATGTCTAATATAAGAGAGAAAGCCATGTTTGCTGGGGGATGTTTTTGGTGTATGGTACAGCCTTTTGACGAACAGCCAGGAATTGAAGATGTATTATCAGGGTATAGCGGGGGAGAGATCAATCACCCTACATATGAACAAGTGAAAACAGGTGAATCAGGTCATTATGAAGTGGTTCAGATCACATATGACCCCGAACAATTTTCTTATGAAAAGCTGCTATCTTTATACTGGCCTCAAATAGATCCAACTGATGACGGAGGGCAGTTTCAAGATCGAGGTTCTCAATACCGTACAGCGATTTTTTACTATACCGAAAAGCAGCGCGAATTAGCACTGAAATCAAAAAAAGAAATCGAAGAAAGCGGCAGATTTAATAAACCGATTGTAACTAAGATACTCCCTGCAAAGGAATTTTATTTAGCTGAAGAAAAGCATCAAAAGTTTTATAAAACACATAAAGAAGAATATAAACAGGATCGCAAGCAATCTGGCCGGGATGAATTTATAGAAGCAAACTGGAAGAAATAATGAGACGACCCTCGCTTTTACAGCGGGGGTTTTTTAATAAATGTGTAATTGTGGTTTAAATATGTAAAAATCTATTATAAATATATAAAATTATATAACAAAACGACCTTTTTCTGATATAATAAAACAAAAGAGTTAAAAAAGTCAGACAAAAGGGGGCGTGTCTTTTCGTGTTATCCATCCTTAAAAAATGTAAATATGGAGTGTTGATCTCCATTTTAACGATAAATATGTTAGCCCTTATTGTAGTCCTCTCTGTTCACGCTTGGACTTATACGGAAGCGGGAAAAGTTCCTCCAAAAACCGCTGTTTTGCTGCATGCTGTTCATCATAATTTAGTTCCTGCAGATATGAAACCGCCGAAATTTTTTGTGCAAGGCGGCAGTCCTTCATTTACTAGAGAAAACATTTCTATTCCAGTTACTGACGGAAGTGAAATTCAAGCCAGAATGTATCGTCCGATTAAAGGAGAGGGTCATCCGATTATTCTCTATTATCATGGCGGTGCATTTATGAAAGGCTACGGCGATATTAATACTCATGACAATATTGTCCGCTCACTTGCTGCTAGGACAAAAAGTATTGTTATTGCCGTGGGCTACAGAGTGGCGCCAGAACATCCTTTTCCTGCAGCAATTGAAGACAGCTATGATGCCTTTGTGTGGGCTGTTAGTGAGGCGGAAAACTTAGGAGGAGACCCTTCTAAAGTAGCTGTAGTAGGAGATAGTGCAGGCGGGAATTTAGCTACCGTTGTCTCGCTGATGGCTAGAGACCGTAATGGGCCTGATATTGCTGCGCAGGCACTTCTTTATCCGTTAACGACCTTTCAAGATGTTGAGTTTGACTCAAGGGGAGTATATGACAGCGGGTATTATCTATTATCTAGAAACGTTATGTTAAGAGCTAGAGATACGTATACCCCTGAAAAGGAGATGTGGAAGCTTCCTTACACATCCCCGCTTGAGGCAGATGATTTATATAAAATGCCCCCAGCTCTAGTGATTACGGCTGAGTTTGACCCGCTTCGTGATGAAGGAGAAGCTTATGCGAAGCGGTTAGCTGAACATGGTGTCTCTGTACGTACTCTAAGATATAACGGTGTAATGCATGGGTTTATTTCTTTTTATGAAGTCATGTACCGAGGGAATCATGGACTGAATCAAACGGCTTCTTTTCTTAACCAAGTTTTTGAGGAAGCTCCTCAATATGAACCCTATCACTTGCATGTGTACGAGGGTGTAGAACAAACAAATCAGTTCCGAGAAGAAGCAGAGGCGTATGCCATTGGAAGCTTTCTTTTAGGGAGGCAGGCACTATCAATGATGCCATTCACACAATAAAAGGCGAAGCAGAGGCTTCGCCTTTTTTACGTTTGAGCACGCTTAATGAACATTCTTTCGTCTTCAATCAGACCGCACGCACCACATTGTACTTTTAGTTCCGGTCCGCGGTATGGAGTATGAAAAGGGTCTAACTGATCGTTTGAGTATTGTTCAACGAGTGAGCCATCTTGAGGATTTAATTTTACTGGGGTCGCTACTTGCTCGATCAAATTAAAACGAGAGCGATTTGTTTTACAGTTTGGGCATAGATAGGGTGAACTCATTAAAAAGCCTCCTCTTCAATTTTCTTATCGTTTATTATGTGTCAGAAGGTGGAGTCCTATTACTTTTTTGCTTTTTATGTAGAAGAGTGGTTCTATTGAAAAAAGGAAGTGAATAAGATACAATAAAATGAATGACAGTCAGTCGGTTTTGGAGGCGTTAATGAATAACAAACAGGAAACAAAATATGAACTTATATTAAATGCCGCATTTGAACAAATGAAAGAGAAGGGATTTGAGAAAGCTTCTATATCACAAATTGTAAAACATGCGGGAGTGGCTCAAGGAACATTTTATTTATATTTTGATTCAAAGGGAGCCATTGTACCTGCCATCGCAGAACGAATTCTAAATGAACAATTAGAAGCTATTCAACAAGAAGTAAAGAAAGATGATTCGATCTTTCAAATTGTGCAAGTGTTGATAGATCAAACCTATCAAGTAACTGAGGAGCATAAAGAAGTGATTAAGTTTTGTTACTCAGGGATTGCTTATTATCACTCGTTTCAAAGATGGGAAGATATTTACCGGCCTTACTATGAGTGGCTGGAGTCGAAATTAAACATCGCGATGGAAGCTGGCCACATTCCAATGGGACGTTCGATCACTCATTTGGCGAGTTTTATTATCGGGTTGATTGAACAATCTGCAGAAACGTACTTTTTCACAGATGCAAAAAAGAGTGCAGAAGAATTAACTTTGTACAAAAAAGAATTATATGATTTTATCGAACGAGCAATAAGCTGATGCATTCATTGGCTTTTTGTGGACTAAAAATGACTGACGTTCAGTCATAAATTATTAATGAGGTGCTAACATGAGTGAAAAACGCGTATTAATGATATCGGTTTATGGTGCGCTGCTTTTTGCTGTTATTGGAGTAGTTTGGGGCTTAATCATCAACTCACAGATGATTTTATTTGACGGGGCTTATTCTTTTATAAGTGTTGTCTTATCTCTAATGTCTTTACTCGGTGCAGCATACATTAAAAAGCAGGATGAAAAACGTTTCCCATTTGGAAAAGAAGTGCTTGAGCCGATTATTATTATTGTTAAATATAGTATCATTTTAGTGTTGTGTATAGTGGCACTCGCATCATCAGGATATGACCTATTTACAGGGGGGAGAGCTGTAGATCCCGGGTATGCGCTCGTGTACTCTATTCTTTCAACCGTCGGCTGTGCTGTTGTCTTGTATTTCTTGTCACAAAAAAAGAAAACAAGTCAATCAGGATTTATTGAAGCTGAACAAAAGCAGTGGTTAATGGATACATTGTTAAGTGGGGCTGTCCTTGTAGGTTTCTTAGGGGCAACGATTGTATCTTATACTCAGTATGCAGCATATGTGGCTTATATTGATCCGCTGATGGTACTTTTAGTGTCCCTATATTGCTTGAAGCTTCCATATGTGATGATTAGAGATAACATTCGAGAAGTGTTAGAAATGTCCCCTGCACAACCTTTGCAAACTCACATATTAAAACTAGTGGAAGAAACGGAGATGAAATATCGTTTCGTAGAATCAGTCACCCGCACATCGAAAGTAGGGGAAAAATTATATATTGAGATTGACTTTATTTTAGATCCATCTTCTAAAGCTCAAACGGTACGAGAGCATGATGAGATCAGAGAAGAAATTAATCTAAAAATGAAGGATATTCATTATACAAAGTGGTTGACCGTTTCATTTACTCAAGATCGTAAATGGGCGTAAGAAGAACTCCCTGCCAATGTACTTAGGCAGGGAGTTTTTGGTTTATGAGCAGAAATAGCTGGGTATGTATTTAATAAGCGTATTATTGAACGAATATGCAAGAAGGGAGGATACCGAATGGGGTTACGCAAAGAACAGGAACAACGAAAGCTGCCTCCTAAGCATCGATCCGATGAAAAGCGTCATGATGAAAATGAACGCTTTGAAAAATTATTAGATAAACTCGAAGACATGACAACAAATGGTCGTTTAAAGGATATGGCCTATCACTTCACCGACAAAAAAGAAGTGATTAAAACCAATCTTTTAGCAGGGATTGCTAGAGGTGTTGGATTGACAATAGGAACCGCTATTTTTATTGGGTTATTCATTTTCATTTTAACTCAAATGATCTCACTTCCAATTGTAGGAGAATGGGTAGCTGAATTTTTAGAGATGGTCGATCAGTATCGTGAGCAGCCATAAAGGATAAACTAAATGACGAGGTGATACATATGGATTGGTTAGGAATTGGAGTATTAATTTTAGCTATTGGTTTTGCGGTATTAGTCGCATTACTAATCCCGGTACTTAAAAAACTTACAGAAACATTGGATAATACGGCAAAAACGATTTCACAAGCAGAAAAAAGCTTGGATGATATTACAAGTGAAACAAAATTAGTCTTGTACAATGCGAACGAAACGTTAATGGATGTTAACCATAAAGTAAGCAAGCTTGATCCACTGTTTGATGTGGTAGAAGATGCAGGGCAAGCAACGCATCATCTCACTGAAACATTAGCTGATTATACCGGTGCAAAAATGGATGAAGTAAGGACTGGAGCTGAAGTCGGCAGACAGAAGAACCTAAAAGGATTTGTACGCGGCGTCGCTCTTATGTATTACTTAAGAAAAGCAAACAAGAAAAGAAAAGGACAAGCCGCTGATGCTAAGGTAAAGGTAACAGTAAAAGAAGAAATTTAGAAAAAAGCTGATGAGATCATCTCATCAGCTTTTGTTATTTGAGGTATTAAAAGCTTCATCGTAACGCTAATTGTTGATTTCCACTGTAGAAGTTTTATTTTAAAACGCCCAGTTTCCGTCGCGGAAGACGGGTTCGCGTGTACCGTCTTTTTTAATGCCGTCAATATTCATATCACTCGAACCGATCATAAAATCAACGTGAGTATTGCTCGTGTTTAAGTCGTTTTTCTCAAGCTCTTCCTTAGACATCTCTTTTCCGCCTTCAATACAGAATGCGTAAGCACTGCCGATTGCTAAGTGATTTGATGCGTTTTCATCAAATAACGTATTGTAGAATAAAATATTCGTATCAGAAATAGGTGACTTATGAGGGACAAGAGCCACTTCACCAATATAGCGGGCACCCTCATCAGAGTCTAGCAAACGCTGTAATGTTGCTTCCCCTTGTTCTGCTTTGAAGTCGACCACTTTTCCATCTTTAAATGTAAGTGAAAAGTTATCAATAATCGTTCCGCCGTAGTTAAGCGGCTTTGTACTTGATACCGTACCATTGACGCCTGTTTTCTTAGCTGAAGTAAACACTTCTTCAGTAGGCATATTGGCAACAAAATCTACACCATCTTTATTTGTGCTTCCTCCGCTTACCCATAGGTGCGATTCAGGAAGTTCGATCGTAAGGTCTGTTCCTTCAGCAGTATAGTGAAGCGCTTCATAATGCTTCTCATTTAAAGCGACCATCTTTTCATCTAAATTAGCAAGATGTGATTTCCAATCGGCTACTGGGTCTTCATTGTGAATGCGAGTAGCTGCAAAGATTGCATCCCAAAGCTTCTGAACAGCTTCTTCACCTTTCGTATCTGGAAAAACTTTTTCTGCCCATTCCACAGAAGGTACGGCTACAATTGACCAGCTGATTTTATCAGCCATTACATACGAACGGAATCCGGCCATCGCTTTCCCGCTTGCTTTAGCAGCATTCGATACACGCTCAGGATCCGCATCTTTCAGTAGGTCAGGGTTAGAACCCGTGATGCTTAAGAAAGCTGCACCGCTCTCTGCAAGTTCTTCATATCCTTTTGCAAGCCATTCAGGGAATTCGTTAAATGCCTCATCAGGAGCTAGTTCATATTTAGTCTTTGTAATCTGTTCATCATCCCAAATGACTTGTACATGCTTAGCGCCAGCTTCATATGCTTTTTTTGCGACAAGTCGTACATAATCAACAGCTGTTAGCGGTGTACGAACAATTAACGTTTGATTTGGCTGGATATTAATGCCGACTTTAACAGCAAGTTCAGCATACTTCTCTAAATTGTCTTGAAAAGTTGTCATAGAGTCATCCTCATTTCTTTTATGTATTATTATTTTATTCTTCACTATTTTACCAACATTATGACTCAAAGGAAAGAAACGGTACTTAAGTTAAAAGAATAAGCACTATTTTGGTTTTTATGGTACGATAGTAAACGCAAAAAAGTAAAAAGTAGAATAAAGAAGATTCACGATTACGTGAAAGAGGTTCGCAAACTCCCTCTATAAAAAACTATAAATGAAAACAGCATCAATGAGATGTCGTTTTCTTTCGTTCATCATCTATAGAATGACCCTAAATCGGGTACTTTATGAACATGAGAACGGACCGTATACTCTTTGTGAGACATACGGTTTTTAGCAGTCGCAGTTTAATGCTGCGAGGAGTTTAACGAATGCTCGTTCTTCTTCAACTGTGAAGGGGGAACTAGAGTCATGAAACAAGATAAAGCAGTCGTTGTATTCAGCGGCGGCCAAGACAGTACAACGTGCCTGTTTTGGGCATTGAAAGAATTTAAGGAAGTAGCTACTGTAACGTTTGATTATGGGCAAAGGCACTCCAAAGAGATTGAATGTGCAAGGAAAATCGCTGACGAATTAGGTGTTTCCTTTCATGTGTTAGATATGGGGCTTTTGAACCAGTTGTCACCTAATGCCCTGACTAGAGCTGATATTGAAGTAGAAGCAGGCGATGATGGTGAGCTGCCATCTACTTTTGTCGAAGGGCGTAACCTCTTATTTTTATCATTTGCGGCGATTTACGGTAAGCAAATCGGTGCTAAACATATTATTACAGGAGTATGTGAGACGGATTTCAGCGGCTATCCAGACTGCCGAGATATTTTTGTGAAATCATTAAATGTAACCTTGAACTTATCAATGGATGATCAGTTTGTGATTCACACGCCATTGATGTGGTTAAATAAAGAACAAACATGGAAGCTTGCTGATGATCTAGGGGCTCTTTCATTTGTCAGAGAGAAAACACTTACTTGCTATAATGGCATCATTGGTGATGGCTGCGGGGAATGTCCGGCGTGTGTACTGCGTAAAAAAGGCTTAGATGATTACTTGGCATCGACTGAGGCGGGTGAAGAATCATGATTCAGCAGTTCTATCCTCAAGTCCCGCATTCTTATCGGTTTGAATTAAATAAAGATATGCATCTCGCTGCAGCTCATTTTATTAATGACGAATCAGCAGGGGCATGCCAAAACATACACGGACATACGTATTTTATTAATGTAACAATTGCTGGAGATGAGCTTGATTCAACAGGCTTTCTTATCAACTTTAAAAACATTAAAACGTTAGTTCATAAAAGGTATGATCACTCCTTATTAAATGAGCATAAAGAGTATGAAGATCTTGACCCTACGACCGAAGTAGTTGCTATGCAGATTTGGGAAACGATTCAATCTCACCTAGACACGCTTTCAAATCAACCGAAATGTATTCAAGTACTCGTGCGAGAAACTCCGACAAGCTATGTCGTCTATCGTCCGAAACCAGAGGAACTAGCATGAAAAAGATCCCGGTAATGGAGATTTTCGGACCGACCATTCAAGGTGAGGGGATGGTTATCGGTCAAAAAACAATGTTTGTCAGAACGGGCGGCTGTGATTACCGTTGTTCGTGGTGCGATTCTGCGTTTACATGGGACGGTACCGGTAAAAGTAATCTAATGACCGCAGAGGAGATTATTAAGCAATTAAAAGAAATTGGTGGAGACAGATTTTCTCATGTAACTATTTCTGGGGGAAATCCGGCTATTCATCAAGGAATTGGAAAGCTCGTGTCTTTTTTGAAGAGCTTGGGAATTAAAACTGCGGTTGAAACGCAAGGATCTCTTTGGCAGGAGTGGATGATGGAGGTTAGTGATGTAACGATCTCCCCGAAACCGCCTAGTTCAAAAATGGAAACAGACTTTGATAAGCTCGACTATTATATCGACCGGCTTAAAGACCAGCATGTCAGTTTGAAAGTTGTTGTTTTTACCGAAGAAGATCTGGAATATGCCAAGCATATCCATGAGAGGTACCCGGAGATTCCAATGTATCTTCAAGTTGGGAATGATGAAGTAGAGTCTGTTGAAAATGATTCATTAATCTCTCATTTATTAGATCGTTATGAGTGGTTAATTGATCAAGCTGTAGCATCAGAAACATTAAATGACGTAAAAGTATTACCGCAGCTCCATACGTTGGTATGGGGAAATAAACGAGGCGTCTAAGGAGGATTTGAATATGGGTGGACGTAAAGATGAAGATTTGCAAGGTGTAACACTGCTTGGAAATCAAGGGACAACATATGATTTTGAAT
The DNA here is from genome assembly GCF_000005825.2 of Alkalihalophilus pseudofirmus OF4. Lineage (GTDB taxonomy): Bacteria > Bacillota > Bacilli > Bacillales > Bacillaceae_D > Alkalihalophilus > Alkalihalophilus pseudofirmus. The sequence continues at coordinate 2,143,375 of NC_013791.2, read as the reverse complement.
ACAATCCGAAGATTCTAGAAGTGTTTGATAACCAGCATCCAAATAGAGATTATTTTGTTAAATTTAATTGTCCGGAATTTACTTCTCTTTGTCCGAAAACAGGGCAGCCAGATTTTGCAACGATTTATATCAGCTATATTCCTGGTGAAAAGATGGTAGAGAGTAAATCGTTAAAGCTTTATTTATTCAGCTTTAGAAATCATGGAGATTTTCATGAAGACTGTATGAATATTATTATGAATGATTTAATCGAATTAATGGATCCACGCTATATTGAAGTGTGGGGTAAATTTACTCCGCGCGGCGGTATTTCAATTGACCCTTATACAAACTACGGCAAGCCAGGAACAAAGTATGAGAAAATGGCTGAATACCGTTTAATGAATCATGACTTATACCCGGAGACGATTGATAACCGTTAAAGGAATAGCGCAATCCTTGTTGAATACATCTATTGAATAGAATGGGTAGTCACAATTTGCAGGAGGGATCAATTATGGGCTTACTTGACGGTTTAATGGGCAATGCATCAGAAATTAACCTTGCCGAAGTAGAGAAAGAGTTAGAAGTGATTCTCATTGATGGAGAAAAAATCGAGAGAGGCTACAAACTCATTCGAGACCTGTTTATTTTTACAAATGCCAGATTGATCTTAGTTGATAAACAAGGTGTTACAGGGAAAAAGATTGAGTATCACTCGATTCCTTATAAAAGCATAACGCACTTCAGCGTAGAGACGGCAGGTACGTTTGATCTTGATGCAGAACTGAAAATCTGGGTCTCAAGTACGGCAGAGCCGATCAAGAAACAATTTAAAAAAGATAAAAGCATTTTTGATGTTCAAAAAGCGATTGCCACATACGTAATGAACTAATACATCCGCTATTTTAGCGGATGTACTTTTTTTGGAAGACTCGAATTGAGCGTTTTTACTGCTGAAATCAATTATGAGGTTATATAATAGATTAGTGGCTGTTAATCATGTATATACATTGTGCTAAATCGTACAGCATGTAACAGATAGTTTAAATGGTAGAAAGAAGGAAAAGAATGAATAAACATCTTATCAAAGCCGCCATTCTCTCCATTTCGATACTGACCGTTATGGCTGGTGCTGCCGTCTCGCCTGCACTTGCAGATATTCAAGCGGCTTTTCCAAATTCAAGTGAAACGACGATTAAACTCATCCTTACTTTACCATCATTATTTATTATTCCGTTCACATTTATTTCGAGTTACTTAACAAAAAAGATAGCTAAGAAAACCATTGTATTGATTGGGATTAGCTTTTATGTGGCTGGCGGAGGGCTTGCGGCTTCGATTGAGTGGTTGCTTGTCTGCCGTGCTGTCTTAGGGATTGGAGTCGGCTTTTTAATGCCAATTTCAACGTCGCTCGTTTCTGATTTCTTTGACGGCAGAGAAAGAACAGCTGTGATGGGACAGGTAAGTGCATCTAATAACCTAGGCGGCATTATCTTATTTTTATCTTCAGGGCTGCTTGCAGCCATAAGCTGGCGTGTTACGTTCAGCGTGTATTTGGTCGCTTTGGTCGTTGCACTGATTGTTGTTTGCTTTCTTCCTAAACGCAGTCCTGAAACAATTCCTATCGGCACGACGCTGTCTCCCTTGCCTAAGAAAGTCTATATGTTAGGGGGAGGCTTGTTCTTTTTAATACTAGCTTTTTATTCAATCCCTGCCAACATGGCATTATTTATCCATGAGGAAGGCATCGGGTCTTCACAAATGGCAGGAATCATCATTGCGATTGCTACAGCCACTGGGTTAGTTGCCGGTATAGTGTTAAATAAAGTGAACCAATTATTGAACGCATATGTGATCCCGATCCAGCTCTTTTTAATGGCTGCAGGCTTTCTGTTGGTTGGTTTCTCATCTCATTTGGCATTTTTAGCTGCTGGTGTTGCGTGTATGGGGTTTGGCTTTGGAATCATCATGCCGATAGTGTTTGACCGAGTAACAAGAGAGGTACCTAGAATCCAAGTTGTTCAGGCGATGGCTCTCGTAACGAGTCTCTTATTTCTTGGTCAATTCGCTTCACCTATCATATTAGACGGGATTGGAATGATAGCTAACCAACCTTCGATCCGATTTATTTATCAATTCGTCGGTACAGCGATGCTTATTGTATCACTTGCTTATTTATTTATTGTATATAGAGTCAAAAATCATTCCTATCTAAAAGAGGAAGAATCATAATAATGCATAGAAAAGAGGCTTGCAACTAGCAAGCCTTTTTCGTCATTAGTAGATTTTAGCCGTTATTGCCATTGTAGAACGTCACAGTTCTTGAAGTCGGCAGAGTTGGCTGTAAAGTTGTACAACGGTCAGGGTTAATATCACCTAGAACAGTTACACCAGCTTGAACGAGCTTCTCACGAGAAACGGTGATTTGAGTTCTGATGATGACTTTGAACGTGATAGTAGCTAAAGATACAGCCCCTGCCACTGTGATGCCTGGTGTAATGACTGGTTCTAAAACTGCTTCGATAACTGGAACGGTTTCTTGTAAGTCATCTCCCACACAAGCTCCCGGGCATTCTGTTTCCTCTTGGAAAGGCAAATTAAGAGAAACTTCAATTGGGAGTGCTACTCCGGCAATATTAATATTAGCTGTAACTGGTACATATCCAGAGTTAACAACTTTTCCATCAATTAACGTTCCACGCATGACAATGCCGTTTGGATTAGCTGTTACATTCGAAAAAGAAATTAAAGCTAAATCGATATCATCACCAATCCCTAACTCAACAGTGGGTACACGTAACTCCGCTACCTTCTGAACTGACTTCGTACAAATAACAGAATTCACCTTCAAGCACTCAATGCTTGGCTGTGCAGGCTTGTGGTATTTTTCTTTCCCACAGCAAAAATCCCCTAAATGATTGTGTTGATTACAATGAAAATCCATTTGATCCTCTCCTTAATAGTTTGATAGTTTTTGATTCACTTTAGCTCTACTAAATGAATCTCTACATCCTATTAAAAGGAGGGGAGGCTTGCTCTAGACATTGAAACCAATTAGATAAAATTGGTAATTTAAACCATGGTGAAATGAGCTAAGATGATTCGTTAATAATCAAATTTTTTCTTTTTATGACTGTAAAAACATGAAGTTTCCTCCTTGAATTTTTCCTTTGTGCATTTACTTTCTTCTTTTTTCTTTTTTGGTTCTTTTGGTTTTTTAGGCTTCTCATGTTTAGGTGTCTCTTGATAGCAAATAATTTGTGGCGGGGTGCTCGTAAGGTTACAACGGTTTTCGTCCACATCCCCTATAATAGTCACGGCAACTGTTCCGATTTTTTCTCTAATAACGGTAATTTGTAAACCTAATATTACTTTAAATACAACATAAGAGTAGCTGCCTTCTTCACAAGGAATAATCTGTGGAGGAACAACCCCTTTTAAAGTAGGGATTGTTTGTTTAAGAGTGTCACCAGGGCAGACATCATCACATTTAATTTCTTCTTGAAACGGCAGCGTGATTTTTTTAATACATTGGTTATTCACTATAATACTTCCTTTAATAAATCCTTGTAAGATAATAAGGTCATGAAGCAAAGTTCCTTGGATTTCAGTGGTCATCAAATCAGGTACAAATTGGATTTGGCTGCAGCCATCAACTTTCAGCTCTGTTTTTGTATGTGCAACCAGTTTTACTTCCTTTGCACATATAACTGATTGAATAAGTACAGGTTCACTTGATAATCCTTTTTCTTTCATACATTTTTCTTTATTATGCTCCATCATAGCACTGCTCCTTTGTTTGAGTATAGGCATTGATACATATATATGAAAGAGCAAACTTTTGGTCACTTTCAAAGAATGATATAAAGATTGGAAAGTACATTAAAACATCAGCTTCATCACTCCTAAACAAATAAACAAAAGGCCGGGAAGTGAGGCAATATATTTCAAGATAAATGGATTTTTCGTTTCGTATCCTCTTATAATTCCGAATATAAGCGCAAGAAAAAGAATCGTTCCTGCGAGCGGGGCGAACCAAAATGGTCTCTCTGCAAATCCAGCCTGTATACCATAACCGACACTGTCGACATTAATTAATAATGCGATAATGACGAAATACGATTGACGGTATAGAGGAAGTTCATTAAACAGGTTATACACCCCTACACCAATCATTAAAATCGCTGCAAGTGTTTGAATCATTGAGGATGGGATGACCTCTCCAAGCAGGCGGCCGACACCCATTGAAAGAAAAATGACAATAGCTGAGAAGATAGAGATAAAAATTAGAACGATTAATGGGATTTTAATTCGTTTAAGCCCGAACATAAAGCCGATCACAAATCCATCTATACTGACTAATAAGGCAAGCAACACTAAAAAGAGAAAGCCCATTTATACAACTCCTTGGACATGGTATATGACAGCTTATGACTCATGCCTCTAGAATAAGACTTTAAACTGTGATAAAGTGGCTACGGAATATGTAACCAATACAATGAGGTGAATTAGTTGAAGCATTCATACATCGTCATTTTATTTATCTCTTTATTTGTCCTTGCGGGGTGTAACCAAGGCGCAGGAAATGATTCTGTTGATTCCGACTCTGTCAATACAGATACTTCCGATGCTGTTACTTTTGAAACGGAGGATGCAGTAGCAGTAAGCGAGATTGCTAGAGGAGATGAGCAAGGTGAATCAGCTGAGCAAGATGAGTTTGGTGACCAGCAAGTGATTGAAGAAAGTGATCTAGAACAATGGGAAGAACCTCAACATCATGAGGATGAAACCATTGAAGCAGAGGAATCACCACAAGAAAGTACGTCAACAACTAAAGATTTAGAAGAAACACCGGATGAAAAAAGTGAAGAGGCAGAAAGTATGAGCGTTTTAGCATCAGGTGTAAAGGGATTTGAACTTGATGTGGAATTTGAAGATGGCGGAGAGGTAGAAATCGAATATGAAGTCAAAAAAGATAAACCTAAAGCCAAAGTCAAAATGAAGCAAAAAGGCAAGGGGAAAAGTAAGCACGAAATAAAAGGGAACGATGCTGTACAATATACGGAAGCTTTACTTGCTGAGTTATATGTTGAAAATGACTCACTAACTGATGCCCTAGCAGAGCAGCTGTTAGCCAAACTTGAAGTAGAGACATCAAACGTTAAAAAAATTGAAATAGAAATCGAGTTTGAGAACAAATCCAAATTGAAATATAAGCGCGACTGAATACATATATGACTGGATTAAAATAAGCATGGAGCAAACGCTCCATGCTTATTTTTTGCCATATGCAAATGGCAATGATACTAACTCGTAATGCTGTTTGTAAGAATTGAAGTAACCCATTACTTGATTAACATACTCTTGACTTTGATTATAAGCAAATAATGCCTCTTCATACTCGCCGTCACTTGCACCGTGATCAGCTAAATACCTCGCAGCAGAATAAGCCGCATCATACATATCAAAAGGATCTGCTACCCCGTTACCTGTCGCATCGACGCCATATCCGCGATGTTCTTCAATCAGGGCTACATCTGTAATGTCTATTTCATCCTCAATCTGCCCAAGATCTCCTCCGGGGTAACTCCAGCCGACCCATGTTCTAGGCATGAACTGAAAGTGACCAACTGCCCCCACAGGGCTGATGAGGGGATCCATTGTTGAAAAAATGGTCTCCACCCGATGTACGGATGCTAAAAGTTCCCACGGGACATCATATTCATCTGCTGCATCTTGATAAATAGGGACATATTCTTCTGGTATATGATGTTGTCCGATCAGCGTCTTATAGGTAAGCTGTCTTACTTGATCATTCTTCTCAAAGGACCATACACCAATGATTAAAATGATGAATGTCATAAAAAATAAAAACGTAAAGAATTTCTTCACATGCAGCCATCCTTTTTTAAGAAAATCGTATCATGTATCAGCTGCTAAGGATCTGTAATATGAGCTGATGTAATTAACTTGTAATCTATTTAATAAACCGAAATTTATAGCTTTATTTATTATAAACAAAAACAACCAGTCAGAAAACAATTTTCGACAACTTTTCACAAAGTAGCTCGAAGCTTGCAGGGTTCTTGTTTCAAGTACGATAAGGATGGGAATAAAGGATGATACAAGTGGTGACTGACAGGTGGTGATTGGAATATGTCGAAGAAGACAAAGACAGAAGTGTTTATTGCCGGTGGAGGAGTTGCAGGACTCACTCTTGCCCTAAAGCTTGCTAAACATCAAATTGATGTCACTGTAGTTGAGAAGCAAAAGGGCATGGGGAATGTGTATAAAGGTGAGCTGCTTCAGCCAAAAACCTTATCAATCTTTGAAGAGCTTGAAATTTCGACACAAATCAACAAAGAAATTAATCCTCTTCAAAAAATTGTAACTAAAGAAGTGGATGAGAAGAATCGACAACTACTTGAAGTGGTGATGGATTATTCTAGACTGCCGATCGAGAATAATACGGCAGCCATGATCCCACATAACACATTAAAAGAAATTCTCTTAAATGAGGCGAGTCGTTATCCGCATTTTCATCTGCTTCAACCCGCGGCATTCCTTAGGAAAGAAGGCACGAATGAAGTCGTCATAAAAAGAGAAGGCCTGGAGTCGGTGATTGAGGCAAATATAATTATTGGGGCTGAAGGCAGAGGCTCTAAAGTGAGAAAATCTGTTGATATACCGTTAAAACAATCCACATACACCCACCAATTTCTAACCGTAACCTTTCCCTCACCTCCTTCTTTAGTCGATGGAGAGATGATTGGTAATCATGAGCGTTTTCTTGGACTTTTTCCGCTCCCAGACGGGGAAGTTCGGTCTGTTTTATTAATCAGGGGCGATGAATATAAACAAATGAAAAAACAAGGGTTAGAAGCATTTTATGAAGCTTATATTCAACTGAAACCTGAGCTTGAAGGCTATGTGAATCAAATAAAATCTTGGAAAGATATTCAACTGATGGTACCGATCAGGCACACTGTCACACATTACACTGAAGGTAATGTGGTTATTATTGGTGATGCCGCACACAGCGTTCACCCAATGGCTGGTGAAGGGATGAATTTAGCGATTCAAGATGCCTATGTGTTAGGAGATCTTATTTCTTGGATGTATGAAGTGAGGCGACCATCAGATTATGAGCTATTAAAATGGTTCGAAGACGTTCGTGGTGAGAGAGTGGAGTATTTGTCATGGCTTTCGCATCAATCTGCACTGATCTATAATTTGCGCGGACACATTCCGCAAAAGCTGCGAGTGTTAGCAATCAAACGGCTAGCTCTCAACAAGCGTCTTCATGATAAACAAATGATGAATATTGCTGGAATTGGATTGTGGAAGTTTGGGCTTACAGATGGTTTATCAGCATTTGGCTTTGGGAAAAGAGAGTTATCAGAGAAAGTGCTGAATAAACATATGTTCAATAAAAAAGATGATTTTCCCTGGAGATATAAAAAGAAGAGGTGAAGAGCATGCAGCTGACAGAATACAAAAAGCTATGGAATGCTAGAAAGTGGATGAAACGAAACGAACCATTTTTACCGACTTGGCATGCACACCTTGGCTACAGTCTAGACTTATTTAACCATTTTAAAAAAGGGGCGACTGTTGAAGAAGTAGCAATAAATAATGAACTAAATCAAGACCTGCTGCAGCGCTGGGTTGATGTAGGCATTGTTTTAGGGCATTTAAAGCAAAAGCGCAAAGGGATAATAAAGCCAAAAAGGTCGCTTGTAAAATATGTATCTAAGGATAGTGACTCCTCAGTAGGGATTTTAATTAAAGAGATGATGGAGTTACATATCCCTACGATGTTGTCATATAGGGATTTGATGCAAGGGAAAGAAGTGAATTTTTTTGAAACGGATTATGGAGATACGGTTGCGCAGACTTCAGCACTGCTTGAAACCATCGCTTTCCCTAAAGTTTTAGAGGTAGTAAAGAAAGAAAAAATAAAATCAGTATTTGATGTAGGGTGTGCATACGGAGGATATTTGAAGCGTCTTCATGTGAAAAAGCCTAAGTTAAGATTAAAGGGGCTTGAAGCGGACGAAGGTGTAGCAAAGAAAGCAAAAGAGGAGACTGAAAACAGTAATATCGACATTGTTGCAGGCGATATCAAGCAATATGAATCAGATGAAGAGTTTGATCTTGTGATGATGAATAATCTGCTCTATTACTTTTCAAAAGAGGATCGTGCAGAGCTGTTTAAAAAGTCTAGTGAAATTGCTGGGAGAAAAGGGACGTTGATTGTGATTTCCCCGCTTGTTCAATCAAAGCACGGACAAGCATTTGCATCAGCATTTAACAGCTTTATGTCCGCGCATGAAAACATGTATCCCGTTCCATCTGAGCGTGAGTTAAAACAATATGCAAAAGCAGCAGGATTTAAATTCAAAAAAACAACCCCTGTAGTGAAAGAAGGCGGATGGTACATGATGGTGTTTAAAAAGTAAACTCTTCAATTAATGCAATTCTTGTTTGATTGCGTTGAGGAGTGCTTGATACTCTTTTGGCTCCCTAAATTGAGAAGGACTCCAATTCTTTTTGATCCATGCTACAAGTTCCATCGGTTCATTAAACACTCTGCCGCTCGTGTCAAAGGTTTTCAGTGTATAGATCTGATTATCAGGGTCTACAGTGACTGTACAAGGGTCTGCACACTCTAAACTTTGCAGGCTGTATTCCATAGTCATCATCTCCTTAAGTAAGAAGGTTAAGGTGGTATATAGGTGTAGTGTAACCATATTGTAAATAAAATAAGCCACTCACTTTATAATCCTTAACATAAGTGCAGGAGTATGAATGTAGCGCGGGATGAGTAATCTAATAAATAAGCAATGATGCAGCCGTTACATTGTTAAAGGAGACAGCATATAATACGTTTTGACAGCCTGTATTACACGAGTGAACGGTACAGGTCATTAGACTCAACTGCAAAAAAGGTATGCATATCATTTTACGTTCAACCTTAGTTTCGCTAAAATAAAAGTATTATGGCAAGAAAAGGAGAGTTTTACATGCATGGTACTTCACATCAAGAGGATCTAGGATTATTTCAAACGATAGAAGAGCGACACTCAGTAAGAAAATATGAGGCTGATTACAAGATGCCAGAAGAGGATCTAACGGCTATTTTAGAAGCGGCGGCATTGGCTCCTTCTTCTTGGAATTTACAGCACTGGCGCTTCCTTGTCATTGAGGACGCGAAGAAAAAAGAGGAATTGCTGCCTATCGCCTATAACCAAAAGCAAGTGGTAGAAAGCTGTGTAACGATTGCAGTATTAGGAGATGTAGAAGCTAATAAAGAAGCTGAAAATGTATACGGTGAAGCTGTAGAAAAAGGCTTCATGACTGAACAGATTAAAGATACGTTAGTCAGTCAAATTAATCGAGCATACGAGAAAGACCCAGCCTATCCGCGTGAACTAGCTTTAACAAACGCATCTCTAGCTGCCATGCAATTAATGCTTGCAGCCAAAGCAAAAGGATATGATACATGCCCTATGGGTGGCTTTAATGAAGAAGCGTTCATTAAAGCATTTAATATTCCAGATCGTTTCACTCCGGTTATGCTGATTACGCTTGGTAAAGCAGCAATCCCAGCTCACCGATCTTCAAGAAAACCTCTTGAGGAATTAACAATTAAAAATTCTTTTTAAGGTCGTCTGGGTGCTGCAGCTTTCTGCAGCACCCTATTCTGTGGTGTATAAACTATAAAACTGACATGTTCGTAAAGAAAGAATGTAAGATTGGAGAATAGTAATCATGATTGATTTGACGTTTGAAACGTATACAGAAGCAGCGTTTTCCTCAATGACCCTTGTAGAGACTTATGAGATGCAAAACTGGCTTCATCATGTCATCAAGTTTGAGGGGAGTGGAATTCCGGAAAATCTTATAGAACCTGAAGCTCTTATTATTACAAATCATGAAGGGAACATCCTTCAAATAGTGCTGCGAGAAGAAGGCTGTGACTCTCCGCTCTTTCAATTTACTGAAAATGAAAAAAGTCAGCTGGAAAAGTGGTTTAATGAAAATTGGACGAAATAGAAAAGGGAAGACAGCCAGGCTGTCTTCCCTTTTCTATTATTAAGATATAATGAGCGAGATTAACAACTTGAATCAGTGGGTTTTGGAATAGAAAGGCCAAACAGCGGGCGCAGGTAAAGAGCAACGTATGTGCCGGCTAAAGCCATAACAGCCCAAACCCAGCCATGTAAACTGAATGATGCCACACCGCTGAAGTATGCTCCAATGTTACAGCCAAATGCAAGACGTGCACCGTATCCCATCATAATTCCTCCTATGAGAGAAGCGATCATCACTTTGGGAGGAATTTTCTTTAGTACAAACACGCCGCCAGCTGCTGCGGCAATAAAGGCACCAGCCATAATTCCGAAATTCATGACACTTGTTGAATCAAGAAAGACCGATTGGTTTAACTCTTGTGCACGCTCACCGGACCAATAGCCCCAGCTTGCCACATCAATGCCGATAAATTGAGCAGCTTTTGATCCCCATAAAGCAAAAGCACTTGTGATTCCCCATGGCTGACCTCTGACTAAAAGTGTTACCGCATTTAGTACGGCGAGTACTACACCTGCGATGAGGAGCGGCCATGAGCCTCGGAAAATACGTTTCATACCTTGTGCGGATGGTACTAATGCCATTTTAGGCGGATTTTTCTTACGTTGAATATAATACGTTAGAAAAATGATGCCCGCAAAAATCACTAATTGTAAAAGCCAAGCACCGCCGTATCCGAGTCCAGTATCTGTAGCTAATGAAATAGCAGGAAGCGTTGGTGTTTCGTTCATCCAAAAATCAAAATGAGCAGCCCCGATAACGGAACCTGCAATAAAGCCAAATAGCGTAATAAACATCGAAGAGCGTCCGCCTCCAACCGAGTAGAGAGTACCAGAGGCACAGCCGCCTCCCAGCTGCATGCCGATTCCAAAGATAAAGGCACCGACTAATAAACTCGTACCGACTGGTGATACAAACCCAGTTGGATCATGCCCATAAAAACTTGCTCCATAAGCTAATATCGGAGCGAATAAGGAAGAGGCTACAGCAAGCATCAGCATATGAGCTCTTAGCCCTTCGCCATTACCAACGGACATCAGTCTGCGAAAAGCAGACGTGAAACCAAAGCGAGCATGAAATAAAGTATATCCGAGTAATAAACCGATCCAAAGCTGGATCAGCAGGTTAGCATCTGCAATCGTAAAAGTTGCAATACTTAACAAAATAGCTGCTGTGATTCCCGCTGCCAAAAAGATGGTCTGCACGGGCGGGAGTGCAGGGTGTTCAAGCGAGCGAGAATCTAGCGGCTCCGCTTTTGTTTGTAAATTCATTTATAAACACCTCTAATTCTTAGTGGTTTAATAGGATATGAACATGGTAAAGGATTGTTACAAATGCGTCAACAATAAAAGCCTATCCAATTTATTGAATAGGCTTTGGTGCTAGTTGGTTGAAATGGATTTCAAGTAAGTAAAGATTTCCTGTGAATGATCTTTAAGTGTGTATCCTTCCGCAGCTAAGACAGCTTGGTGTTCTTTATTGAATAACCAAGATTCTACGTGAATGTCCTTCACATGACTAGCTAATTCTTCTTGTTCAGAGGTTGTCAAAGATTCTTCAACAGTGGTACATATAAAAGAGCGGCACACAGCATTTTTAAATGAGGGAGGCAGTGTGCAGCCTTTGCCGTCTTCAAAATAACGGCAGACAGAATAAGATGTTTTTAAGTCGTCAAATTCTAATGATGATAATGATGTATGTTTAGAAACTTCGAAAAACGCTGGGTGGACAAAAGCATGTACACAAATTGTGTAATCAAAAATCACAGCATGCTCGTCCTTTAGCAGGTTGAAGTAGAAAGCAGGATTGGATTGTGCCATTTTTGCCAATTCAAATAACGTAAAAACGGGACTATAGGAGCAGCATCCAACTTGTGGAAGATCTGCAATAGGCCTCCTGAAATGAGGTTCACTGCAAGAAAAACAGGCATCTGTAAGCAGCTGGCGGTTCTTTTTGTCAAAATTTATCATCTGAAAACGTCCTTTTATAAAAAATATTGAAAAAAAGCAATAAATCTTTCGAAATAACTAGATTTTCTGAATAAAAAGTTTTACACTTTTTAGTGAAGGAAAGCAGTATAGCGAATTGATACTTCCCAATACATTTAACTATATTCGTTCCGAGTTTATCAGACAAGAGTAAACAAATCTATGAATGTTGCAGATAACCTTTGAGCAAATGTGACAATCATGTTAAAATGGGAATGAAAGCGTTATAATTTCCAGTCTCTCACTAGAGTCAACTAGTGTCCGACTTAAAAGTTACTAGGAGGTTTTTGTCACATGTCCAGCAAGGAGCACAAACCGGAAGAGCCATGGCAAGGATTTCATGGTCCGAACCTTGGCGTCGCAATTGAGTTGTATGAAGAATTCACTAAAGACCCAGAAGCTGTAGAGGAAGACCTACGCGAATTATTTGAACAATGGGGTCCACCGCCTTCTTCTACTCAAACTGAACCTGTTCAAGCGACAAATGCCCCTTCAGCAAACCAAGCTGCAGGAGCGGACATGATGAGGAAGTTTGTCGGAGCAACAAAGCTTGCCGACATGATTAGAACGAAGGGCCATTTAGCAGCCGACGTTCACCCGATTCATAAGGATAAGAAGAATGAAGAGTTAATTGAACTTTCTCGCTACGGTTTAACCGAAGCAGATCTGAAACAAGTACCAGTTGATTTAATTTGTCCAGATGCCCCTTCACATGTTAAGGACGGTTTAGATGCAATCAAACACTTAAAAAATGTTTATACAAAGACAATTGCATTCGAATTTGGTCATGTACATGATGAGGAAGAGCGTCAATGGTTAAATAAGATGGTGGAATCCGGTATCTACTTGCCGAATCTATCAAAACAACAAAAAGTTGCATTACTTAAGCGTTTAACACAAGTTGAAGGATTTGAGAAATTTATTCATCGTACGTTTGTTGGACAAAAGCGCTTCTCTATCGAAGGGCTTGATATTATGGTGCCGATGCTTGATGAGGTTGTTCGTGAATCTGTCCATGAAGGAACAGAGCATGTCATGATTGGTATGGCGCACCGCGGACGTTTGAATGTATTAGCGCACACACTAAGCAAGCCTTACAAAATGATCTTCTCTGAGTTTTTACATGCTCCTAACAAAGATTTAGTGCCTTCAGAAGGATCAACTGGCATTAACTACGGTTGGACAGGAGATGTGAAGTATCACTTAGGTGCTGATCGTCAAATTAAAGAAGAGAATACAGTAGAAGCAACGGTTTCACTTGCAAACAACCCGTCTCACCTTGAATTCGTGAGTCCAATTGTAGAAGGTTATGCACGTGCAGCTCAAGAAGTACGTACGAAAAAAGGCGATCCAGAGCAAACGGTTTCAAAAGCATATTCAATCTTAATCCACGGAGACGCTGCTTTCCCAGGACAAGGGATTGTTACTGAAACTCTAAACCTCTCTCGTCTAACAGGTTATCAAACGGGTGGATCACTTCATATTATTGCTAACAATAATATTGGGTTCACTACTGAAACGTATGATTCACGTTCTACTACATATGCAAGTGACCCAGCTAAAGGGTTTGAAATTCCGATCGTTCATGTCAATGCAGACGATCCTGAAGCCTGTCTTGCTGCTATGCATCTTGCATTTCAATATCGAAAGCGTTTCAAAAAGGATTTCTTGATTGACTTAATCGGATATCGTCGCTTCGGTCACAATGAAATGGATGAGCCGGCTGTTACTCAACCAGGACTTTATCAAAAAATCAGAGCGCACAAAACGGTACGTGTGCTGTATGCAGACCAACTAGTCGCTAGCGGTGAAATTGAGTCAGGATACGGCGAGCAGCTAGATAAAGAAGCCCAAGAGTACCTTCAATCACAATATGATGCGGTTGCAGGCAATAAGTCTAATAAAGCAAAAGAAATCGTTACACCTGATTTCATTGTAAGCGGACTTCCAAAAGTGAAGACTTCAGTTGAATTTAATACACTAAAGTCTATTAATGAACAATTGCTGACGTGGCCGGAACAATTTAAACCAAATGAAAAGCTTGAGAAAATTCTTAAGCGTCGTCTTCAATCGTTTGAAGGGGAAGGTAAAATTGACTGGGCATTAGCTGAAACACTTGCATTTGCTTCAATTTTACATGATGGTACTCCAATTCGTCTTTCAGGTCAGGATTCAGAACGTGGTACATTTGCACATCGTCACTTAGTGCTGCATGACCGTGAAACGAACGAAACACATACGCCGCTTAAAGAATTTGATGATGCGAACGCGTCGTTCTCTGTTCATAACAGCCCGCTTTCTGAAATGGCTGTAGTCGGCTTTGAGTATGGCTACAACGTATTTGCACCTGAGACTCTTGTTCTATGGGAAGCTCAATTTGGAGATTTCGCTAACGGTGCTCAAGTAATGTTTGATCAATGGGTATCTGCAGGGCGTGCTAAGTGGGGCCAAAAATCAGGACTTGTATGTCTTTTGCCACACGGATATGAAGGGCAAGGACCTGAGCACTCAAGCGGCCGTGTTGAACGTTTCTTAGTACTTGCGGCTGAAAATAACTGGACAATTGCTAACTGTACATCAGCAGCGCAATATTTCCACATTTTACGTCGTCAAGCGGCTATCCTTGAAAAAGATTCGGTTCGTCCGTTAATTATTATGACACCAAAAAGTCTGCTTCGTAATCAAGTTGTTGCTTCCACGCATGCTGAATTTACTGAAGGAGAATTCAAGCCTGTGTTTGAACAAGCTGGCTTAGGTGAAGCTGCAGATAAAGTAGAACGTATTGTCCTTTGCAGCGGTAAAGTAGCGATTGACCTTGCAGACCGTGTGAAGAAATCTGACGAAAACTGGGATTGGCTTCACATTGCACGTGTTGAAGAGCTGTATCCGTTCCCGAAAAAGCAAATTCGCGAATTATTTGCTAGATACTCAAACTTAAAAGAGATTGTTTGGGTTCAAGAGGAGCCTAAGAATATGGGTGCTTGGCCATTTATCGAGTCACGCATCCGTGAGATTACACCTAGCGAGGCATCGGTTTCATACATTGGACGTACTCATCGTTCAAGTCCTGCTGAAGGTGACCCGGTTGCACATAAGAAAGAACAAGATCGTATCATCACAGAATCATTGACTCGCAAATAATAAGGAGGCCATCGCCGTGATTGAAATTAAAGTACCAGAACTAGCTGAATCGATTACTGAAGGAACGATTGCACAATGGTTAAAACAAGTTGGTGAGCAAGTAAACCAAGGGGAATATATTGCTGAACTTGAAACGGATAAGGTTAACGTAGAAATTACTGCAGAACACTCTGGTGTGATTAAAGAGTTTAAAAAAGAGCCAGGTGATACAGTTGAAGTAGGAGAAGTTATCGCTGTGATCGATGAATCAGGAGATGCTTCTGCATCAACTGAAGCACCAGCTGCTAAGGAAGAGCCTAAAGAAGAGCCAAAAGCAGAAGCTCCAAAAGCAGAAGCTGCCGAAGAAACTCAAGAAGAGACGTCATCTACAGATCGTCCTCTAGCTTCACCTGCTGCTCGTAAGCTTGCTCGTGAAAAAGGAATTGACTTAAAAGAAGTGGCAACAAATGATCCGACAGGACGAATCCGCAAACAAGATGTGGAATCTCATCAGTCACAACCAAAGGCCGCGCCGCAAGCAAAATCGGAAGCACCTGCTAAGAAGCCGCAAGCAGCAGCTGCAGACCAGCCAGGCAAGCCTGTAGAGCGTATTAAAATGTCACGCCGCCGCCAGACGATTGCAAAACGTCTTGTTGAATCTCAACAAACAGCTGCGATGCTGACTACGTTTAATGAAGTGGATATGTCGGCTGTTATGGATTTACGTAAACGCCGTAAAGATGGCTTCCTTGAGAAAAATGGTGTGAAACTTGGTTTTATGTCATTCTTCACAAAAGCAGTTATTGGTGCTCTTAAAGAGTTCCCATTACTAAACGCTGAAATTCAAGGCGATGAAATCCTAATGAAGAAGTACTACGACATCGGTGTTGCAGTATCTACTGATGAGGGCTTAGTTGTCCCTGTCGTACGTGATGCAGATCGTCTAGGATTCGCTGGTATCGAGCGTGAGATCGGTTCACTTGGTAAGAAAGCTCGTGACAATAAGCTTGCGATTTCTGACTTACAAGGCGGAACGTTCACTATTACAAACGGCGGTGTATTCGGTTCATTATGGTCTACACCAATCCTAAATGCACCACAAGTTGGTATCCTTGGCATGCATAAGGTACAATGGCGTCCGGTTGCGATTGATCAAGAAAACTTTGAAAATCGCCCAATGATGTACATTGCTTTATCTTATGATCACCGTATCGTTGATGGTAAAGAAGCAGTTAGCTTCCTTGTAAAAGTGAAGGAACTTCTTGAAGACCCAGAACAACTTTTACTTGAAGGATAATACAAAAAGCAGCCTATCTCATTGATAGGCTGCTTTATTTTGCTATAGAATTCCTTGATCTTTAGCCATTTTCTTCGCAACTTTAGGAGCAAGCCACAACGTAGGGAGCATGATCAATGAGACAGGGACTGCAGTAAAGACAATAAAGGATTGAAGAGCATTAATACTGCCTTCTCCTAAATATAATAGCACTGCAGCTACAGCACCCATTGAAAGCGCCCAAAACAATCGAATCGATTTAGCTGGTGTACTGCTTCCTGTTACTGTCATTGAAATGGTATAAGACATCGAATCTGTAGTAGTCGCAACAAACACAATGGTTACTAATAAAAACGCAGCAGCGATCCAAAAACCAAACGGCAATTGAGTGACAATAGCAATCATGGAAGCGGGCAGCCCGGCTTCATAAAGCGGTTCGCTGACTGAACCAGGATTTTGGAGTTCAAAGAAGATTCCGGAGCCTCCTACAACAGTGAACCAAAAGTTCGTCACAAGAGGGGCAATAACAATTACGGCAATAAATAGTTCTCTAATCGTACGGCCGTGAGAGATACGGCTGATAAAAATAGCCATCATTGGACCATACCCGATAAACCATCCCCAAAAGAAAATCGTCCAAAATGATAACCAGCCTGTATCACCTCGATATAAACTCAGTTCAAAATAATCGCGCAGGTAAACACCGTATGTTCCAACAAATGAATCAATAATAAAGCCAGCTGGTCCTACTAATAATACAATGACGACGAGGACGAGAGTAAAGATTATATTAAATCGGCTTAGCCATTGAATTCCCTGATGAATCCCGGTTACTGCAGAGATCCCTGCAATCGCAACTAATCCAAAAATAATCAATAACTGAGTGAGAAATGTATTTGGAATGCCAAATAAGGAATCTAACCCATATGCTGCTTGTAATCCAAGAAAACCGATCGGACCAATGGTACCAGCAGCTACGGCAATAATGGAGAATGAATCTACCGCAATACCTAATACATTGTTTTTATTCATGATGTTTTTACCTACTAGAGGGTAAAGCAAAGTTCGAGGTTTAAAAGGCAATCCCTTAGAATAGCCATACATAAGTACTACTACACCTAATGTACCTAAAATCGCCCAAGCAGAGAATCCCCAATCAAGAAAAGATTGAGCAAGAGCTGGAACGATTGTCTCCTGCTGACCAGGCGGAATATCACCGTACATAGGCGGCGTCTCTAGAAAATGATAGATCGGCTCAGCGGCAGCCCAAAAAACTCCTCCGCCTGCGAGTAACGTACACATTATCATGGAGATCCATTTAAATGTACTTGTTTCTGGTTTTTCACTTCTTCCGAGACGAACAGACCCGTACTTTGAAAACAATAACCCAAGTGCAATCAAGAACGTTAGAAGTATAAATACTTGCCAAAAGGCACCGAAATAGGCTGCAGACCAATTGAATGTAGCATCTACATAATTGGCAACTCCTTCAGCTGATATAAATGAAGCTAGTACGAATAAGATCAAAGCCCCGCCGCTAATGATAAAGACCGGCCAATCAATTGTTTGTTTATTCAAAAATATAACCTCCTATATAACTATCCGAAATAAAAATAACTTTATTACCCTACCATATAAATAAAGCTGGGTAAAACGTATCATTAATAGGCAAAATACTTAAATTTTAATCACTGTAGGACGAGCCTTATTATTAGCATTCTAATAAAGCACAAAAGCTATTCTCTCAAGGCCATGTTTTTGAAATCATTTGCTTCAACTAACAATTCTATTTATAATGAAATAAGCAGAAAAAGGAGGGGATATTATGCTTCACAAAACGTGGATGGATAAACAAACGATTCGTACAGTGGAATGTGTACATACGGATGCAAAAAAATACATGGTCGATCGTGCTTTAACGAAAGGCAAAACATACGAGCTTAAAAATGAAACGGATGAATTTTATTTTGTCATTGATAACACTGGTAAAATGGGTGGGTATTACAAAGAGTATTTTAAGAATTAAGACAGTGGGATCACTGTCTTTTTTATGTTCGATTGAGAAAGACGTATTGATTGCTTCAATATGGTCATTCTACTAAACTAGATATATAGGGAAAAATGAGAGGGGGCCATGATGGTTGCTTTTACTGAAATGATCTCTTTTATCCAAAGTCTTGGTTATATGGCCTTGTTTCTGATTTTTTCAATCGGATTATTCTTTTTTCCAGTCCCAAATGAAATCCTCCTGATGAGTGGAGGTCTGATTGCTACCACTGCTTATGTAGAGCCTATCCCAGCTATGTTTGTCGTTTATGCAAGCATTCTAGTGCACGGGACCTCCCTTTATATCGTTGGTCATTTCTTAGGTACTAAATCCATTCCTATTAAAGAAGAACGGTCGATTTGGTATAGGCGGGCATTAAAGGGAAAAGAGCTGCTTGATCGTTATGGATTAAAGGCAGCATCGTTTAGTTACTTTTTTCCTTTTATCAGGCATGCGGTGCCATTTAGTGTAGGGTTGTCAGCTATTTCCTATCAACGTTTTGCGGCGATCGGATTTAGTTCTGCTTTTGTTTGGATGAACCTTTACTATTGGATTGGATTTCATTACGGACGTTCGATTAAAGACTGGTCCTCATTTGTTCAACAATTAATTTACACATTAATAGGAATTGCGATCTTATTTGGCATTTATACCTTTATTAAATACAGGAGAGAACGTCACAGAAAGCAGCAGCCTAATGATCAATGAAAATGCCTGAAGATTTATCAGGTATTTTTTTGTTGCCAATTTTCATCTTTTGATCTATGATAGCGTACGTATGAAAGGGGAATGCAAAATGAGAGTGAGAGTCAGCGGGAGAGATCAAAAAGAATTAGTTGATTTTATGAAAGACCTTGAGAAGCTTCAGAACTTCGAGATTACGTACACCTCTGATTTAAGAGATTCAACGCGCACGAACAATCCGAAGTATAGAAACAGTAAAGAGATTATGCAGTATGTTGATATAAAACGCAAATCATAAGAAAACAGACACCCTACACGGCATGCTTGGGTGTCTGTTTTTTTATAGAGCGTGCTTTATCCGGCTTTGAAACTAAAAAGATAGAGAAGAGAACAAGAGCTACTCCGAACCATTGAATCAGTGATAATTGGTCTTTGAAAATGAGAAATCCGATGCCGATTGCTACCACAGGTTCAATTGTAGATAAAATAGAAGCCCGGCTGGATTCGATCTCGGCTAAGCCACGTGTATAAAGCAAGTAAGCTAAAACAGTGGGGAAAAAGGCCAGCCCGAGTCCATAACCGACTACATCTATCTGAGCGAATAAATGAGCTTTGTTCCATAACCCTGATGTAGGAATCATAAACATAGCTGCACAAATAAACGAATACGTAGTAATGGTCATTGAAGAATATCGTTTCGAACTCACTTTAGCAAATATGCTGTACAAGGCATAAAAGAACCCAGATCCAATACCAACTAGCAGTATATACGGAGTAATTACTGTGTTAAAGCTTGGGAGAAGACCAACGACAAACGCACAGCCTATAATTGTCAGCACTAGGGCTGTTACTTTATTCGGTGTTAACCATTCTTTAAAAAATATCCGCGATAAAAGCGTTACAAAAAATGGGCCCGTATATAAAAGGACAACTGCCAGCGATAGATTTGATTGATCAATCACGGTAAAGAAACACCAATTAAAGAATACAATACTGATAATACCGGTACCAATAAATAAAGGCAGATCGCGAATGTGAATCCTTAGCATCTTTCTATTTGTAATAATCAAATAGCCCACTAGCAAGAGCGCAGAAAAGATTGCTCGTATTGCGACTATTTCCCAAGCTGTAAAGCCATATGAATAAAGGGGCTGCACAAATAAACCGATAATCCCCCAAAGAGCTGCGCCTAAGACAGCATAAAGATAGGCTTGTTTAACGCTCATCCATCATCCCTCCACACATCCATTCCTATTATCATATCACGACTCATATAGCTTGTAAGCAGGGTACATGTATTTTGTAAGAATTAGTAAAAGAGATTGCAGAACAGCCAATAGTAGCATATACTTTCTTAAAAGATGATACATGTACGTACATAAAAAAAGCGATGAGAAAGAGGAGTACATACATAAAGCCTTCTTAAGAGAGCTCGTGGCAGGTGGAAACGAGTGCTGGCTGTGTATGGAATGGACTTTTGAGCTGTAGGCTGAACATAACAAGTAGGCTGTATCGTGTTAGTCCCGACGTTATCAGGGGACGCTGTTTCATAAAAATGAGACGGTGTAAGCGGGTTTATTAAGTTGTGCATATAAACCAATAAAGGTGGTACCACGGGTTCTCCCGTCCTTGTATAGGATGTGGAGGGCTTTTTTTATTTATTAAAGGGGGTGATCGTCATGGATTCTGATTGGTGGTGGCAAAGACTTTTTCCGACATGAATAAAACAAATAAGGAGAGATAGTGATGACTCAAAAACAAACATTAGTATCAGGGATCAGACCAACAGGCGATCTCCACCTTGGAAATTATATAGGAGCGATGAAGGACATTCATAGGCTGCAAAAAGAATATGAGGCTTACTTTTTTATAGTTGATTTGCATGCGTTAACGACACATCCTAAGCCCGAATTAATAAAACCAAGGACACGTGATGCAGTGAGAAGTTATTTAGGAGCCGGCCTTGACCCAAATCAGGCAACGATTTACGCCCAATCATCATTGGCTGCTGAGATAAGTGAATTACATCTTTACTTGAGTATGGTTATGCATATTGGTGAGCTGTTAAGATGTCCCACATTTAAAGAAAAAGCAAAACAGCATGCTGATCACGTTAGTTATGGGTTAGTAGGGTATCCGGTCTTAATGGCAGCTGATATGTTTATTCACGGAGCTCATAAGGTGCCTGTTGGAGCAGATCAGCTTGTGCACATCGAAATCGCAAGAGATATCGCACGCAAATTTAATTCTATGTATGGAGAAATATTGACTTTGCCAAACGGAATGGTTGAAAAAGAGGCGAGGGTACCCTCATTAGGCGGAAAAGGAAAAATGAGTAAATCATTAGGGGCGAAAACCTATATTTCTCTGCAAGATTCAAAAGAAACAATCGAAAATAAAGTGAAGAGAGCTTATTCTGATCCAACACGTACCCATCTAAGCGATCCCGGCCACCCGACAGTAGATGGCTGTAATGTATATCATCTCCATTCCTATTTTTCCAATGAAGAAGTGAGGAAAGATATAGAGAAGAGATGCAGCGATGCAAATATAGGATGTGTAAGGTGTAAGCAAATGCTTAGTGAATCTATCATTGAGCTGACAGAACCGATGCAAAAGCGCGCTCTGGCCTACAGTGATATCGATGTGGATGACATTTTACGAGAAGGGGCTAAAAAAACGCAAGAATCAGCGCAGGTAACGATTGCTAAAGTGAGGAAGGCAATCGGGCTGATTCAATTATAATTTCACGTACTGAATTAAAAACAAAATAGTTCAATTTAAAAAAGCCGCTAGTGAATAACTAGCGGCTTAACTTATTACTTTTTGTATTCAAGGAATTCATTGTAAGTCATTTGCTTATCAATCAAGCCATCTTCCGTAAGTTCAATAATACGGTTAGCAATGGATTCATTAAATTGATGGTCATGACTCGAGAAGATCATGGAGCCTTTGAAGGCAATTAAGCCATTATTTACAGCTGTAATTGATTCAAGATCTAAGTGGTTTGTAGGCTCATCTAACAGCAATACATTTGCACCGCTTAACATCATTTTAGAGAGCATACAACGAACTTTTTCTCCCCCTGAAAGCACGCTTGCTTTTTTCAATACTTCCTCACCAGAGAATAACATTCTTCCAAGGAAGCCGCGTAAGAATGTTTCACTATCGTCTTCCGGAGAGTATTGGCGCAGCCAGTTGACAAGGTTTAAGTCACAGCCTTCGAAGTATTCGGAGTTGTCTTTAGGGAAGTAAGCTTGAGAAGTGGTTACACCCCATTTATACGAACCGCTGTCAGGCTCCATTTCACCAGCTAAAATTTTGAATAAAACGGTTTTCGCAATTTCATTTGTACCAACTAAAGCGATCTTATCGTCTTTATTCATTGAAAAGCTGACGTTGTTTAGAACTTTTTCGCCATCAATTGTTTTTGTTAATCCTTCAACACGAAGCAAATCATTCCCGATTTCACGTTCCGGTTGGAAGTGTACATATGGATATTTACGGGAAGAAGGTTTAATATCGTCTAAAGAGATCTTATCAAGCAGCTTTTTACGTGATGTTGCTTGTTTCGATTTAGAAGCATTCGCGCTGAATCTAGCTACGAAGTTTTGAAGCTCTTTAATCTTTTCTTCTTTTTTCTTATTTTGGTCTTGAGCCATTTTAAGAGCTAACTGACTGGACTCATACCAGAAATCGTAGTTACCTACATAAATTTGAATCTTGCCAAAATCAAGGTCTGCGATATGAGTACATACTTTGTTTAAGAAGTGACGGTCATGGGAAACAACAATGACCGTATTCTCAAAGTTAATTAAGAACTCTTCCAGCCACTGAATCGCTTGTAAGTCAAGGTGGTTAGTCGGCTCATCTAGTAAAAGGACATCGGGCTCACCAAATAACGTTTGAGCAAGTAATACTTTTACTTTCTCACTACCTGTTAGATCAGCCATTTTCTTTGAGTGAAGATCTTCTTGAATGCCTAATCCTTTTAGTAAGATCGCAGCTTCAGACTCGGCTTCCCAACCATTTAACTCTGCAAATTCACCTTCAAGCTCCGCTGCTTTAATGCCATCTTCATCAGAAAAATCTTCCTTCATGTAAATAGCATCTTTCTCCTGCATCACTTGGTAAAGGCGTGCATGTCCCATAATAACTGTTTGAAGCACTTCATACTCTTCGTATTCGAAGTGGTTCTGCTTTAACACAGCGAGACGCTGGCCAGGCTTCATATGCACGTCGCCTTGTTGTGGTTCAATTTCACCAGATAAAATTTTCAAGAACGTTGATTTCCCTGCGCCGTTCGCGCCAATTAAGCCGTAACAGTTACCAGGTGTAAATTTAATATTAACTTCTTCAAATAGTTTACGGTCCCCATATTGTAGACCAACATTTGTTACTGTAATCATGTAGCTATATGCCTCCAATGTCTGTAATCGTATGAATTATACCATTCCTAACAACAAGAGGATAGCCAAAGAGCTGTTTTCTCAAAAAAACATCATAAAATGCGATTCGAAAAATGATTATAATAAGTAATAAAAAGCATATACAGCAAGGCCTGCACCAGCTGCGAGCATCACCACAGCAAGAAATTTCATTGATTTTAAAGAGTAATTGACAATGATTGCCCCAAGTAAAACAGCAAAGTATAATGAGAAGTCAAGCGGGAAACGTTCGACTGAATGAAGAAATGTATCTCTTGTTGCAATCATAATCAAGACAGGAGCTAAATAAATCAAGGCAACAATAATCAATCCGATGGTATTCTTTTGTTTTAACGTAAAGTTCATCAGGAACACACCTTTCTAACGTATGGTTATTACGTATAATGTGCCCATAATATTCATTTTTATCATCCATTTGAAAAGGGGAGAGGCTGTTGAGTATAGAGAAAATGCATGAGGCAGAACAGATTCTAAAAACGTATTATGGCTATGATTCCTTTAGGTATGGTCAACAACAAATTATTGAACAGGTGTTAGCCCAAAAAGATACGCTTGGGATTATGCCTACAGGCGGGGGGAAATCGCTTTGTTATCAAATTCCAGCCCTTACTCTTGAAGGAGTAACATTGGTGATCTCGCCATTAATATCATTAATGAAAGATCAAGTAGATGCCCTTCATCAGCTTAATATAGCAGCTACATATTTAAATAGTACATTAACAAGAGAAGAGGAAGAAGAACGGATCAGTCTTATTCAGACAGGTGAGTATAAACTGGTGTATGTTGCGCCCGAACGCTTAGTGCAGCCATTCTTCCAACAACTGCTAGCTTCAATTCCGCTTTCATTAGTAGCTATTGATGAAACCCATTGTTTGTCTCAATGGGGGCATGATTTTAGACCGAGCTATTTAGGGATTTCAGCGTGGCTCAACAATTTTAATCAAAGGCCGCCAGTCTTAGCTTTAACTGCTACAGCCACTGAGGCAGTACAAAAAGACATCCAAAATCATCTAGACATCCAAAACGAGAATACGGTTGTCACCGGTTTTAATCGTGAGAATTTAACGTTAAAGGTATTAAAGGGAATAGATAAATGGCGCTATGTGAAACAGTATGTACAAACCCATAAAAGCGAAGCCGGGATTATTTATGCAAATACACGTAAAGAAGTGGAACAGCTGTATCATAAGTTACAAGAGGCCGATATTCAGGCAGCAATGTATCACGGTGGACTGAATGAAAATGAAAGAGCACGACATCAAGAAGCTTTTTTGCATGATCAAGTAAGTGTGATGGTAGCGACCAATGCGTTTGGGATGGGGATTGATAAAAGTAATGTCAGGTACGTTGTCCACTACAATATGCCGCGTACAATCGAATCATATTACCAAGAGGCTGGTCGTGCCGGACGAGACGGAGAAGATAGTGAATGTGTACTCTTGTTCAGCCCTCAAGATATTCGTGTTCAATCCTTTTTAATTGAACAATCTGAGCTGACAGAAGACCGTAAAGCTCAAGAGTATGAGAAGCTTCAACAAATGACGTCTTATATTCATACGGAAGGCTGCTTAATGACGTACATCTTAAGCTATTTTGGGGATGTGTCTAAAGCGGATTGCGGCAGGTGCTCATCATGTGTCCGTGAAGGAGAAAAAGTGGACCGAACGAAAGAGGCACAAATGGTTTTCTCTTGTATAAAACGAATGAGGGAACGCTTCGGAAAAATGATGGTGGCTCAAGTATTAGCTGGCTCTGAAAATCAAAAAATAAAACAACTGCAGCTTCATACTCTTCCGACCTATGGCATTATGAGCGGGTATACGGCAAAGTATGTGGCAGAGTTTATTGACTATTTAACAGCCGAGAAATACATTAAACCCACTGGTTCACAGTATCCAACACTTCAGCTGACTGATTTAGCTCTGCCTGTTCTTAAAGGGGAAAAGCAAGTTCATCAATTTGTTGCTTTGCAAAAAGAAGAGGCAGAAGAAAATGATGAAGTATTTGAAGCATTACGGGATTGCAGAAAAAATCTTGCAGCAAAAGAAAATATCCCTCCTTATATGGTGTTCTCTGATAAAACGCTCAAGCAGATGAGTCAATATATTCCATTAACTAAAGAGGAATTATCCATGATACAGGGAGTGGGCGAACAAAAACTTGAGCGGTATGGTGAGACTTTCTTGAATGTACTCAGTTTGTTTAAGGATCAAAAAACAACAATGATTAATGAAACAGCAACTAGATCAAGCTCAAGTTCTAAAGGCACGAAAGCAACAAAAGGAAGCCACCTCATCACAATTAAGATGTTTCAAGATGGTCAGAAGGTAGAGGATATTGCAAAAGAGCGAGGGCTGAGCGAACAAACGGTATTAAACCACATTCTTAAATCAAAAGATGAGGGCATCGATCTTAAGCTGCCAACTTATGTGGAAGAAGAGGTTCGAAAGGAAATTGAAAAGGCTGCTGAACAAATCGGAACAGATAGGCTTCGACCGATAAAAGAAGCACTCGGAGATCATATAACGTATCAAGAGATCCGCTTTACAATAGAGAAGTGATTTAAATAAAAATTCACTTAATTGATCATAGATAATTCATGGTTAAGAGCCGATAAGGTGTCAGAAATGTGGTATGATAGGGACTAGAGAGAAGTTTTTTGCCCATTTCGAGAATGGGACAAGCGAACGGGAAGATAAAGGAGAATGTGAATATGACGACGATAAAAATTGTTACGGATTCAACTTGTGATTTACCTGCAGAGCTAGCTGCAAAGCATGGAATAGAGGTTGTTCCCTTATCGATAACATTTGGAGAAGAGACGTTTTTAGACGGGGTTGATATAACAGCTTCTGAATTTATGGATAAACTGAGAGCGAGTGAGGAATTACCAAAAAGTTCACAGCCTGCAGTTGGGGTATTTGAAGAAACCTATAACCGTTTAGCAGCAAGTGGTGATGATGTGAAGATCATCTCTATTCATATAACAGATGGTATGAGTGGAACGATGAATGCAGCACAAACTGCAGCAGACATGAGTAATGCTGATGTAACCGTTGTTAATTCACGATTTATTTCTCAAGCTTTAGCCTTTCAAGTAGTTAAAGCGGCTGAACTAGCAAAGGAAGGGAAGTCTGTAGAGGAGATTATTAAAGCCATTGATAAGGTACGTGAGGGTACATCATTATTTATAATGGTTGATACATTAGAGTACTTAAAAAAAGGCGGAAGAATTGGACGTGGGAAGGCATTACTCGGCTCTTTACTAAAAATTAAACCGATTGCTTCTTTAGCGGATGGAGTGTATACACCTGTTACAAAGGTACGTACTCATATGCAGATGATTCAGACGCTAACGAAGACGTTTGCTGATGAGACAAAAGGAAGAGTCGTAAAAAAAGTGGGTATTGCTCATGCAGATGCAGAAGCACTTGCTGCAAAATTAAAGCAATCCGTTGAATCAATTAATGAGTCAGTTGATATCACCATTTACCCAACTTCACCGATTATCAGCACTCACACCGGACCTGGTGCGATTGCATTAATGTATTATTCTGAATCAAACTAAAAAGAGGAGTGATGAGCATGAAAGAAATAACAACAGACCAAGAGTGGCATGACTTATTTAAGCAATCAGATGATGGTCCTGTTTTATTATTGAAGCATAGTACAACTTGTCCGATTAGTGCAGAGGCATATGATGAATTTCAATCATTTATAAATTCCTCGAACGAGAATGCTCACACGTATGCTATGGTTAAAGTCATCGAGTCACGACCTGTATCTAATCTAATTTCAGAAGAACTAGGTGTGAAGCATGAATCTCCACAACTATTTATTTTAGACAAGAAACAAGTTAAATGGGTTGATTCTCATTTCTCGATTACAAAAAAGAAAATTGAAAAAGCACTTGCTTAAATATAGAGTTCTCAACAATATGAAAGCCGCTTCATTTTTGAAGCGGCTTTTTTACTTTCTTTCGAGCCATTTGAATATAAGTGAATATTAAACAACTTGCCCCGCCAAATGAACAGATGTATTGTAAGATCCTCATAAACTCCATTAAAACCGCCTCCTACTTATAGAATGTACGAGCAAGAGGCGAATTATGCAAAAATGTGTAAAATATTGCAGAGGAATTTATAACTTTTTTTATTTGAGGGAGGAGTTCGGCAATCATTGTCGAATCTTTGTCAGAGTAACAAATAAAAGGGGGAACTCAAAATGAACGCTAAAGAGAAGCTAAGAGCATTAGTAGAAAAAATGAACCGTGAACCAGCACATATTGCTGAGGAGAAAGACCGCGTATTTCAATTTGATTTAAAGGAGTCAGGAAGCATTCAAGTGCAATTTAAAGATGGAAAAGCATATATGATAGAAGAGGCCACAGAAGAGCCTAATGTCACCCTTAAAATGAATGATGAATCATTCATAAAGATGTTGAATGATGATTTAAATACGACGATGGCCTTTATGAGCGGTAAATTAAAAGTAGACGGCAGTATGGGACTGGCGATGAAACTGCAGCAATTAGTAAAAGAATATAAAGAAGTATCCTAATAAAAAACAGGTCATCCGCTAATGGACGACCTGTTTTCATTTTATTTATAGAGCAAAAATAGCGAAACTGATACCGATCAAACCTATGATTGCCATGATATAAACCGGCAGTTTAGGCATCTCTCCGTTATTTTCCATTGCTTTACCGAACATAAAGAACACGACAGGGTGAACTAGAAACGGCATAGAGAAGATGAATGGAATAAGGAGTGAAGATTCAACCCCAAACATTTCACCTTGAATCGCTGCAAATAAACCAAAGTGAGAAATAGCTGAAGTTTGTGCCATTGCTCCGTATTCAAATGACATTGAACTCATACTTAGAAGGGCAAGACCACCGAAAACTGCACAGATCTGCCATCCAAATGAGAACTGCATTAACGCTTTCACCTCTTTACGATCTTCACCTTGTGCATTACGTAAATTTTTGAGTGCCAGCGCTGTTAAAACAATACCAATTGTTACGATAATGGCTGTTGGAATGAACCATAATGAGCCTTGTTCTGCACTAATCGCAAGAACAGAGAATACGAAAATATGTCCGAAAAACGGAATGTTAATCATAATTGGTGCACGTTGAGCCGCCACCTTACCAAAGTCTCCAGCTGTACAAGCGCCTGTCAGACCTGAGTGGGACAATGAACCTGCCATTCCTGGTGCTAGGTTGCGTGTATGAGCTGTTTTAGCAATGAACATCACAAGGGCAATACCGCCAAACATCCAGAACAATTGACCAAAGAAGCCATAGAATAGAACGGCATTCATACCTTCAATGGCAAATGCATCCCCAATTCGTGAACCTCCGACCATGAAGTTCGCTGCAAGGACAACAGGAATACCGGCAAATAGTAAAGCACGAACGGTCGGACCAAATGTCCAGTTATAAAAAATAGCTCCGATCGCTGCTGAGATCATCATAGCAAAGAAAATTTGCGGCAGGGCAATGATAGGCTGTACTGCTTGGGCAATCGCAAATGAAATAAATAAAACGATGATAATAAGAGCTGTCTCAAGAAGCCCTTTACGAATGTAGATATGCTTATTGCCAACTTGAGCTTTGTTATCGACTAAAATAACAGAGGCAATCAAACCGATAAACGCAATAAGCGGGTAAAAGCCAGCTACTGTATCAAGCGATCCTGGCTGCAAGAACATTCTCATGAATCCTTCAATCCCAATTAATAAGAAGAACGAACGAAGGATGAAGATGAAATGAGTACGGCCTGTACCTAATACCACTTCTTCATTCATAGGGACGACAATATCCTTCACTTCCATCTCTTTGTTTCCAAGAATCTTACGTAATTCTTGACCACCTACAAAGAAGGAAACGATCAAAGCGATAATCGTCGTACGCGCCATAAAATCAACAAGCGGGAATTCTGGAAGACCAGGTGTTGCAATATTCACCTCAACTAACAAAAATCCTAAAAGCAAACCGAAAATAACGATAATTAAAATCGGTGAAAACCTAGATCCTGCAACAACCATCCTTGAGATAATCACCATAGGAACGATAAAAAACAATAATAACCAAAACTGGTTCAAAACTTGTACCTGTGAAAGCTGATGAACGATTTCCATTGACATACTCCTAACTATTATACAAATGTGCTATCAAATACTATCTCATTAAAGCATTTACTGCAACACGTGAAAGCGTCTACAGAGTAAAGTTGTAATACTAAGTGTTTTCAAAAAATAATTACTCACTAAAAATATTTACATCTATATAAAAAAACGGAAATTGAAACATTTTTTGATATGATATCGTAAAGAGAGTGAGGGGGAATATTCAAATGAATCAGAAATTATTAGAGACATGTAAAGAAAACATGCGTCAAAAGGAAAAATGGGAGGATCATCTAAAACGGGCAAAAGATTATTTGAGGGGAGAACAAGCGAAAATCATACAATTGAAAAAACAAATAAAGAAAGAACAGCTAGATGTTGAGCGATTAGAAGGATTATCGTTTTCCAATCTATTTTATACGATCACCGGTCAGAAGCTTGAAAAGATGGAAAAGGAGCAACAAGAAGCGGCAGCTGCCCAGCTAAAGTATGAAGAAGCTAAGGAGACAGCAGCAGACCTTGAGAGGGAAATAGAAGAGATCAAGCAAAAATTGACCAATCTCGGCGACCCTATTAAAAAATATGAGCAGCTCATGCATGAGAAAGAAAAGCAGCTTCAATCAAGTAATAGTAAATTAACAGTTGAAATGGATGAATTAAGTGAAGAAGAAGCGAACAAAAAGTTGATTCTAAACGAATTAAAAGAAGCAATCAGCGCAGGTAATCAGGCCAGTTCTGCCTTATCGATTGCAATCTCCTCTTTAAACAGTGCAAAGGGCTGGTCAACATGGGATTTATTTGGAGGAGGAATGGTATCAACAGCAATTAAGCATAGCAAGATCAATGATGCTAAAAGCGATATTCATCATGCTCAGCGAAAGCTCCGCCATTTTGAAGAAGAAATGAAAGACGTACAAAAGTTTGCTTCATATTCCATTCATATCGGTGACATGCTTACGTTCGCTGATTACTTCTTTGACGGCTTTATCGTTGATTGGATGGTCCATGGGAAAATCAATGATTCACTCAAACAAACCGAAAAGATGAAATATAAGGTTGATCAAGCAATTGACTCCTTGATTGAGTTTCAAACAGAAATCCAAACAGAAAAAGAGCAAATCAAGCAGCAGCGTATCCGTTTGATAGAAGAGGCATAGACAGAGATATGAATAAACAAAAATGGATCATTATCCTCGTTTTATTAGCCGGCCTGACCTTGTTTGCTTATATCCAATCACTTGGTTACGAAACAGCTGGTACCGATGACAAAAACAATAAGGAAGAAGTCACGGACAGAATTTATTCTTATTTAAATGAAGTTAATGAAAAAGGTTTAGCCGAAGTCATGGAGAAGGCCGCACCTGGTATTACGAAGGCAAGAGAGTTGGGGTTGACGAGAACCTATGATACAGAGTGGGAGTTAGGTGATACGAATGATACGCTTCGCATAGAAGAGGTGTGGGTTCGTAAAAGTCATCATTCATTCCTCTTTTACAGTGTGGATTTAGCAGATGACACAGAACGCATACATGATTTCCCTAAACTAACAAGCCGGATTGAGTTCGATGATCATGATTTTGAATATTATAATGAAGTGTACTCAGACAATGAGTTTACGGGATTCAACCATGTTTATAAAGACGGGCGGTATTATGGTGTGGCCATGTTTTACCTGCCGTATTTTTCACCGGATATCGAAATTGTAGAGCTTGATGAGATCAAATTAACTCCAACCACGGTCCATTCGGGAGGAAACATTCATCAAATCGAATCCATTACGTTGGATGTGGATTATCAATATGATGACATTCCATATAATGAAATCAATGGTTCAGCTGTTATGGATATAGGAGATCTATCCGTTAAAGTTGATTCGATCAGAGCTCATCCTGAATCATTTGATCTGCAATTTAAGTTTATGGAGCACTCAGACTTAATGCTTGATTCACTTTGGGGCTACTTAACAGGAGCTGGAGATTCAAACAGTTCAGTGGGGATGAAGAAAGATAATTATACTTATTTAATCAGTTATGATACTTACAGCGAACCTGTTAATGATCCTACATTTACCTTGGATTGGGTCCGTTTAATAAGTAATGAAAGCTTTGCGGTGACACTGCCAACAAATAAAGAATTATTTGAAAGTGTCAAGGATGCAGAAATTTACAGCGGGGAATATGGCACCATTTTAATTAAGCAAGTATCTTATAATCAGGATAAGCATTACACCATTGATTTCCGTTTTATTCCGCATGAAGACGCCCCTTACCATTATGATTTATCGCATGTATCAATTGATTACGGAGATACACAATGGTCAGAAAATGAGGAGTTTGAACGGGCTAATATCCTTAGCTTCAGCTCAGATAATGAAAAATTAGATCCTCAGTACCTTTATATGGGCAGTGGTTCCTCGGAACATTCTTTTGAGCTTTTGCTTGATCAGAGAAAAGTGGAAGAACTAGATGAGATCACCTTGTCATTTGAAAATATCGGTATCAATGTTGATCTGAACGATTCATTCACCATCCCTCAAGATATCTTTAATTATTAATTTGCATAAGAATAAAATCACTTCACTCATCAAACGCTAAGCGTGAGGTGAAGAAGATGAATCGGCCAATGCTGACTGCGCTGTTAACAATCGGGCTTGCGCAAAGCCTTAAAGTTCCTATTAAAAAAATGCAAACGGACCAGTGGGAGTGGGATACGTTGTTAGAAACGGGAGGTATGCCAAGCTCTCACTCTGCAGGGGTCACAGCTCTTGCCACGTATGTAGCACTAGAGCGCGGGGTATCATCCGTAGATTTTGCTCTTTCCACTGTATTTGGCTTAATTGTGATGTATGATGCACAAGGAATTAGACGCCAAACAGGTGAATTAACGATTAAAGTGAATGAAATGAATGCAGACCTTGAACGAATGGCTGGGGACTCTCATGCGAAACAAAGTGAGAAACGCTCTGTGAAATTAAGAGAACGTTTAGGTCATCAGCCTGAAGAAGTTGTTGGAGGCGCTCTTTTAGGGCTGATTACAGGTGGAATTAGCTATGCATTGACGGGCAGGAGAAAAAAGAAATCATTTATATTTTAATGGAGGAATTGCCGAAAGTGGGCAATTCTTTTTTTTTAGATGAAACGTATACTCACTAACAGGCGTCTTATTGATAAAGAATATAAGGGGTGCACAAAAATGAAAAAGTTATTCGGGGTATTCATTATTTCCTTTTTAGTCATGCTCACAGCTTGTAATCAGCCGGTAGAAGATTCACAAGTAGAAGATTCACAAGAAGAGCAGCCTGTTGAGGAAAATGAAGAGGAAGTGATTGATGAGGAAGAAACAGACGGTGAACATGAAGACGGAAACGACGTGGAATCGCCAGGGGAAGCGGAGAATGGTGAAGGGGAAATTGAATTAGCAGACGAAAAAGAATTGACGTTTGAAATAGAAGGGCAGACAGAAACGCGTGTTGCTCAGTTTAACCGCAGCGAACTTGGATATGGGATCTATGTGCTAGAAGGGTATACGCTTCATAGTGAAGAGCCAGGCAGAGATGTCCTTGTTTTCAACAATGATGGAGACTTTTTCACACGTATTATCCCACATAAGAATGAAGGTTCGGCAGAGGAATTAAAGGGTGCTATTGAAGAGCATGCCCAAGGAGAGATTGAAAACCTTCAAGACCTGCCAATGAGCGGCCTGCAATATGCCCTAAAGGAATCAGTTGAGATTAGTGGAGAGCGAACGACGATCTATCATTTGGCGAAAGAGGCAGAAGGGGAGTTGTTTCAATTGACCGTCTTTCTACCTGCTAAAGAGGCACAGGAAGGCGTTGCTCCTAGCATGCTGGCTATGCTTGAAACAGTGCATCCATAAGTAAGGGACGTACCATTCTGATTTCAGTCAGGATGGTTCTTTTTTTAGGGTAGATAGAGGTGAATAAAGACAGCAGAAGGAAGACTATGGTACTGTAAAAAGAGATAAATTCCGTGTTGCGAAGGGTAATATAAGTAGTATATAGATAATACGCTCATATCAATAAGATATAACACAAGCCCTGAGGAGTGTGAGAAGCATGGAGGAGAAAATTTTGATCGTTGAAGGGACGAATGACCGCAAACGAGTGAAGAAAGTATTAAATGAATCCATTGATATCGTTTGTACGTATGGGACCCTGAGCGATGAAAAGCTTGAACAATTAATCCTTCCTTTTGAAGATCAAGATGTATACATTTTAGTTGATGCAGATGAGGCGGGCGAGAAATTAAGAAAACAGTTAAAAAGAGAGCTCCCGAATGCAACTCACCTTTATACACAAAGGGGATATGGACAGGTTGAAACGACTCCGCTTGATTATTTGAGCCAGGTGCTCAGGGGGTATTTTGAGGTGAAGCATTAAAGAAGTTGTGATAATTGCAAGAATACGCTAGCGTTCCTATTCGCCTATTATAACCGCTAGCATGCTTATATTATTTGGAAAAAAGACTGCTTATTTATACGTTTAAATATCAACTTCTTTTGACGCTCGTTGATTGTAGCGGAAGGCACCGACTCCTGCGGGATGCGCGTGGCCAGGGGAGATCCCACAGGAGCGTAGT
Organism: Alkalihalophilus pseudofirmus OF4; assembly: GCF_000005825.2. GTDB lineage: Bacteria > Bacillota > Bacilli > Bacillales > Bacillaceae_D > Alkalihalophilus > Alkalihalophilus pseudofirmus. Next base: position 2,109,005 of record NC_013791.2, on the reverse strand, counting down.
GACGAGGAAGCTCCCGGACCGCCCGCGGAAAGCGTGTGCCTGCAGCGTAAATCAACATATTCAGTAAGCGGGGAGTTAGTACTGTTCACCTGATCATTATGAAGCTGGATTCCATATAAGGTCTCCAGATTTGTCTTGATGATCTACTTCTACATCAAAATGATGCTTTTCATAAAAATGGATGAGTCTGTCAAGATGACCCCAATCGCGTTGTGCGATATCACCGGTAATGTATTGAACATTTTGATCCATGGCATGGTTTTTTAAGTAATTCATGCAGATCGAACCATATCCTTTGTTTTCTTCCCCTTTTATATCACCGATGTGGATCGTATGATCATCTGCATATGTGGCTTGAATTGAAAAATCCCAGACCCCTCTAAAGGCAGAGTCACATTCATTGAGCATAATTTTACACTGAGCTCCATCATCTAAGATGTACACAATCACCCATTTTTCTTCTTTGGTCTGCTCGATGCCGAGTACCTGCCACCGTTTAGCAATTTGTTTCAAATTTTCTTGCATCCGGAACATTTGAAACTCCAAATCATTTAATTCTTTTTGCAGCTCCTCTGGCTCTTTGACTTCATCAGTCGTGAGAGTTGCGAGTACCACCGAACCACTCCTTTTATATTTAATATTTCTTAGTTAATTTGGCTCACACAAGTTCAGTATTATAAAGGAACTTAATCATTTTTTCAAATTAAAAAGCCGAGCTCAGCTCAGCTTTTTCTTACTAGTATTGACGAGTAATCCACTTAGATAATGCATCACGTACTTGTTTAAGTTGTTCTTCTGTAGAAATGGACGCTGGGGTGTCGCCTTTTTGAGCTCCGTAAGATCCAAATTGTGCATGGTTGCCGCCTTCGATTATGATTTCAAGGTGTTCAGAAGCGAGATATGCTTCGGCTTCATCGTAGCGGTCTTTATTTAAAACAGAATCATTTGTTGCAATAAATGAAATCGAGGAAAGTTGTTTATCTGTAAGGCTTCCTTTTTCATCAGGATAAGACGCTAGGAAAAAGACCCCGTTAAATACTTCCTCATTGTCAGCTGCAAATCTTGAGGCCATCACCCCGCCGAGTGAATGCCCGCCGATAAATACCGGCTCATCGCCTAACTCTTTGATCAAGCCCTGAGCTTTGTTCCCACCAAGAACAGCTAAATTCACCGGCATTTTTATCACAAATGTACGGAAGCCTTCTTCTGCAAGCGAGTAAGCAAGAGGGGCGTAGCTCTCATGCTGTACAAGGCCGCCAGGATACATAATCACGTTAGCTTCAAGCTCTGTTTTGCGCGGAGAGAATTCAATCCAGTTTGAATTCATTTTCACTTCGACTTGTTCTGATGATTGTAGGAGTGACAAGGCCTCTTCACTTGCCGTGTATGGTCTTAGGAACCAAAAGATTATTGCTATTAATATAAGGATGGTCGCTAATAAAACCTTCCACCAATGTTTGCGCAGCCACATGATGCCATCTCCTTTATATGACTTTTAAAAAAGCTATCCAGCAATTTGATAGCTTAGACATTATAATAAGGTTGTATGCAGTTTGATCTTTAATTCAACTGATTGGAAAACAGATTCCACACGCTCATGGTCCATTTCAAATGTATAAGTTGTAAAATCAGTGTCTTCAAGGTCTGGAATCTCGCAAATAATCGTAGCCAGTTTTTTACTGAGGATGGCCGACTCCCTACCTGCAATCAGCTTCTTCTGATATCGTTTATATGCAGGGTCAAATTCTCCAGTTTCTAATTGATTATAAACACCTTCAACGGATCCATATTGCTGAATAAGCGGAAGAGCGGACTTCTCTCCGACCCCAGGACAGCCCGGAATATTATCACTCTTATCACCAAGCAAAGCTTTTACATCTATCCACTGTGTCGGTGTAATGCCATATTCCTCTTCGAAATGGGTATGAGTGTATAGTATTTCTCCCTTTTTACTTGCGATAATTTGAGTCGTGCGCTCATCTAAAAGCTGAAGAAGATCGCGGTCATTACTATAAATCAAGCAGCGTCCATCGTTTCTGTTTGACCATTGACAGGAAAGAGCTCCGATTGCGTCATCGGCTTCATAAGGCGGAACCGTTACTTGCAATATTCCCATATCTTCTAAGATGCGAGTACACGTTTCATATTGCTCAATAAGCGGGGCAGGGAGATCATTACGTGTTTCTTTGTAAGTCGGAGCATATTGTCGTCTAACCGAATCTTCACGCTTAACATCCCATGCTACTGCGGCATGCGTGACATCATGTTCATGAATTAAATTCATTAATTTTTGAAAGAATACACGCAGTGCGTTTGTATATAAACCATCACTATTTTTACTAAGCTGATCATCACTTCTGCCATAAGACGTAGCAAAATATCCTCTGCTCAGTAAATTAAAACCATCAATTAATAATAAGGTAGGCTGTGTCAAAATAACGTCTCCTTTAAAATGAAAGTTCTTATATTTTAACATGTCTTATGCATAAATGAGCAATTCTTTTAGGAAAGGGATTTCATTAGATGGAGAAGTCATTTAATGATAAAATGGAATGAATTGATAAAAAAGGAGTTCCACAGTATGACGGTCTTATTTATAATCGCTATCATCACATGTATCGCAGCTCTAGTGATTACTCTTGCACTAACAAAGCAAGAGGATGAACAGTATGGAAGCAAACGCAGTATTACGAATCTGTCCCTCGTTTATTTAATTATCTTGCCAATCATTACGGTTATTATTGTATTCATCTGGTGGATATTCTAAAGAAAAACATGCAGCCAAATTGGACTGCATGTTTTTTTAGAATGATTTTTTTAGTTACACTTCTAATTGATCCACATCCACAGTCCAAAATTGTTCAGTGAAAAATTTCACTGCAGCATCTGGCTGATCTCCGTTTACTAACGTTTCTTCAAGGTCTTTTAACATCCAGGCAGTTTGTGAGATGTGTGCTCTTAAAGCAGCCATTTTTTGATTAGCAAACGGGCTGATCGAGTGAACGACATCTGCATTGCCAATATGTTCTTCATGTCCATTTGAGAAGGCGACACAGTGAAGAGTCGGACGGTCTTCTTTTTTCATCTTTTTAACCGCACGTACAACAGCTCTAGCTGTCGCTTCATGGTCAGGGTGTACGGAATATCCAGGATAGAAACTGATAATAAGAGATGGATTACTTTCCCTAATAAGGTCACTTACCAACTGAACCATTTGATCATCATCTTCAAACTCCAATGTTTTATCACGCAGCCCCATCATTCTAAGGTCAGTGATTCCAATAGCTTCCGCAGCCTTTTTCAGCTCATCTTTACGGATAAGGGGCAGAGATTCACGTGTGGCAAAAGGAGGATTCCCCAAATTTCTTCCCATTTCTCCTAGTGTTAAACAAGCATATGTAACAGGCGTTCCGCTAGATGTGTGCATCGCAATGGTTCCTGACACTCCAAACGCTTCATCGTCTGGATGAGGAAAAATGACAAGAACATGTCTTTCATTACTTGTAGTCATGGACATTCACTCCTTTACTGATTATTCGAATGGTGTTTTGCTGATTTCAAGCGCCACGGCTAGTTTTCCGTCAAAACCATGGCCAGCTAACAGCAGACGCCCTTCTTGATCTAATTCAAAGTGAGTCAATCCCTCTGCATAGACCCAGCCGATTTCAATTTTAAGACCGGCGCGAAAAGGACCTTCGCCTATAATTTTTCCATGCTCGTATGTAACATTTGCATTTCGTATATAAGCACTAGCTGAGAAAAAAGATTGATCAAAATGACTCGCATAGGCCCCGTTTGTTGTTTCAAGATGTATGTATACGGGCTGCTTAGCAAATTGATTAATCAAAGGCTGTACTTCTTCAATTGTTATTGGTTTCACTGAACAGTCCTCCAAATGTAGTCTAGTATGTCGTTCATTATAATGTATCAGCGAATGTAATAACAGTAAAACGCGTTAATGTGTGTGCTTAAAAAGGATTATAATTGAGTTTTGTCGAACCTAGGGAGGAAAAGCTATAATCAAACAATTAAAATAGGGGCTGGATGATAAATGAGTAGAAAAGCTTTATTGATCGTAGATATGAGTTATGATTTTGTAGCGGATGATGGCGGATTAACTGTCGGTACTCCTGCACAGACCATTGTGCCTGATATTGTCCGTACAGCAAATTTGTTTCTTGAAAAGGGAGACGTAGTGGCCGTTTGTATGGATGCCCATACAGAAGATGATCCCCATTTTGAACTATGGCCAAAGCATAATATTATCGGAACGAAGGGGCAGGAATTGTACGGTGAACTCGGGACGTGGTACGATAAAAACAAAGAAAATAAGAGTGTCCTCTATATTCCAAAGCCTGAATATGACGCATTTTTTAACACGAATTTAGAAGAGGAATTACTTGCAGCGGATGTTGGTGAAGTATATGTTGTAGGTGTATGCACCGATATTTGCAATTTCCTTACTGTGTACGGGGCCTATGCACGAGGCTTTAAAACGGTTGCGATTTATGATCAGATGACAACATTCACGCAAAATCAAGATGTTTTTATCCAGCAAATGGAATCTATTTTTAAAACGAAGATTGTGTATACAAGTGATTTAGAGAAGCTAGAGTAAGGGGGATTATTGAGATAGTGTCTAGGCACCGAGATGATTCAGATGAAACAAAAAAAGATCAATTAGATGAAGACATAATGGAAAATAATACTGAGGAAGATCCTTATGGAGAACCACCGCTAGAAGATTTCTTATTTGATGAAGAAGAAGAGGAAGGTCCGGAAATACTTGAACAGAAACGCAAAAGAAAACAATTTATCATTCGATCGATTGCTATAGGCATCAGTTTATTATTAGTAGTCAATGTGCTAAGCATCTGGCTGAATGTGTTTAGTTTAGATTCCCTTAAGCTCCTTCGTGGAACGGAACAATATTCAGAGGATGAGATGGTACAAAACAGCATGGAATCAGTCGTTCTGATCCAGAACCAACAGTCACGCGGCACTGGTTTTATTGTATCAAGCGAGGGACTTATTGTGTCTAATGATCATGTTGTCGATGGCGGTGGACCGTTAGCTGTCACGTTACCTTCTGGTGAGCAGTATGTAGCTGAGATCGTTGATTCTGATGAAGGGCTGGATCTAGCGCTGCTTGAAATTGAGGCGGATGGACTGCCGTATCTGCCATTAAGTGATGTAGGGGCTGAGCGCGATGAGCGAATTTTAGTTATCGGAAACCCGCTTACCCAGCAGCAAATTGTTAATGAAGGAGAAGTCTTAGATCAACAAGAAGGCTTTGAGATTTTACGAATTTCTGCACCAATCTATGGCGGTCACAGCGGAAGTCCTGTACTGACAGAAGCTGGTGAAGTCATTGGCGTTGTATATGCGAGAACGGTTCCTGGTTTATTTGATGAAGAACCTTCAAGAGGGCTGGCAGTTCCAATTGAAAAAGTGAAAACAAGATTTGCAGAGTATTTAAATGAATAAAGAGAGCTGTCCGCTATTAAGAAGTGGACAGCTTTTTCGTTTGAGAGGCGAATGGACGCAAACTGCAGATTGACGCAATTACTGTCTCAACTGGCGCTATCCTTCAAGCAATCCGCGCAATTCCCTTACTGACTGACGCCATAAAGAGGCTGAAAAAATATAATAGATGATTGCTTCAGGTACCGGGTACTAGCAGCATCCTCTACTCATATAGCTTCCCGTTTTGGTCAACATAGACGCTCTTTATCAACGTTCGCTCGAAAGGGTAGCCTTTTTTCGTTTCGCTTTCCATGTCAATCGTAAGCGTATAGATGCCTTCTTTCTTTAGAGGAATGGACAATTCGCCTGCTGAGTTGATTGTAACTGGAACGCTGCGGCTTTTCTGTTTACCGTGTTTATCTGTATAGGTTGCTTCTGCACGATAGGTTGTTTTCTTGGACGGTGGAGGCTGGAGGTTATCTTTAATAGCTATTTTCTGCTTAGCGGCGCCTGTTATTTCAAGTGTAACCGCTTTATCATAAGGGCTGTCAATCGATGCTGTTACTAAATAGGCGCTGCCTTTTGCATGATTCGTTTGAATATGCCACTCTCCTGGTGATGGCTGATTTAGCTTGTATAAATGATGGTAAGCGCCTTCAAAAATTTCGTCATTTGAATAAGAGATATTAGCAGGAATAACTTCACCATTTGGTCCGTGCAACGTTGCAGCAGAAAAATGCTCATCACTTAAGAAATCAATGGTGACGGACGTTACGTCTTCTTCAATATGAAAGGAATCCGTTTTACCGAAAGCTTGAAGAGGGCCTCCGCGTACAATTTGGCTGCTTGCTTCTTGCTTACTTGGAATGTCTTCGTTTGCAGTCATTGAAAACAGCGATTTCTCAGATGTAAGATAAGGCTTAAATGTCGTGAATGTCGCATGACCTTCTTTAACTGTTGTATGATTCCAGCGTCCGACGGCAAGTTCTCTTGAGTATGGAAGTCTAGAATTAGCGACGGTTACGGCTCCATCATTTTGACCGTATGAGCTTAAATATACACCGCCCCAGTAAAGGGATGAACCAAATGACCCCCAGCTTGTTCCTGCCAGTGTAAAGAAAGGGTTGATTCGGGCGTTAGGGTGATGGTCGGTTTCACTCCTGAAAAATGCCATGTATCCCGTTTGGAGAGAGTTCGTTGCTGCATTTCTTCCACCTATAATGCCGGCTAGCCATCCTGCCCAGCTGCTATAAGCTAAATCAGCCAGCTGCGAGCCATAATGCGGGGTCGATAATGTGATCACATTGGATACATAGGCATGAGCACCATGATGAACTAAGGCCGATTGAGTATCAATCCCGCCTTTACTATGTGTGACTAGGACAAGATCTTTGCCGAAATACTGATGAATTTCAGCCAGCTTTGCAGCCAGCAGTGCGCCGTTTGTCCACATATCTTCCGTTCCGTGAAGGTCAACAAAAGCTGTTTCATATCCATCTTGCAGAGCGACTTGATACATGTCATTTCCTTCCCACCATGTGCGAGAGGAGCTGTTTAGCCCATGGATAAATATAAGCGGCGCTTTTGTCGGATTAATGCTCTCAGGTGATTCTCCAATATACCACTGGCCCGGAACGCCTGGAGTCCCTTTGTCGCCAAACGACCCAGCGTGGACTTGGATGGGGCTGACTAACATAACAATAAGCAGAAGAATCAACAACACGTGTTTAATCATGCATAACCTCCTTGTATAAATGATAATGAACTGCACAGAAGTGAATATATGCAATGAGTACTTACTCTATTAACCTTTTTTTATTGTTTTCCTGCAGGAAGGAAGACTTATTTTGAATAAAATGACAGATGGAAAAAGTCGAATAATAACGTTATAATGGAGTAATACATATCCAAGTATTTAGATGTACGCAACTCAACTGTAACCTGAATCATTAAGAACTGGGAGGAAAGCAAAATGATTTCACAAGAAATTAAGCAAAATTTAACTCAAAGCTCATGGATTCGTAAAATGTTTGAAGAAGGTCAGCGCTTAAAAGCAATCCACGGGGCGGATAAGGTTTATGATTTCTCCTTAGGGAATCCTGTGATTGATCCTCCAAAAGAATATTTCGAAGCTCTAAAAAATTATGCGCATAACCCTATTTCAGGAGGCCACAGCTATATTCCTAACCAAGGTCTAGTCGAGGCGCGAGAGAAGGTAGCTGAACATTTAGGGGATCGTTACGGTGACATTGGAGTAAGCCATGAGTCCGTGATTATGACTTCTGGTGCAGCAGGTGCATTAAATGTGGCGTTAAGAAGTATTCTTAACGAAGATGATGAAGTGATTATTTTTACGCCGTTCTTTGTCGAATACAAGTTCTATGTAAATAATGCAAAGGGTAAGGCAGTGTATGTTCCTCTTGCTGAAGACTTTACTATTGATTTAGATAAATTAGCTGAACATATTACAGGCAGAACGAAAGCGGTTATCTTAAACAACCCGCATAACCCAACAGGACAGCTTTTGACTCAGGAAGATCTTGAAGCATTTAACAGTCTTCTTCGTGAAAAAGAAACAGAGCATGAAGCGATGATTCACGTCCTTTATGATGATCCATACAGTCAATTAATCTATGATTATGATGCGCCAAATCCATTTAAAGCAATTGACCGATTATTTTACGTATCATCATTCAGTAAAGACCTTGGACTAGCCGGTGAACGTCTTGGCTATTTAGCAATAGACAGCCGCATGGAAGACGCAGGTGAATATATGGCTGCCTTCGTATTTGCAAACCGTACATTAGGATTTGGAAATGCGTCCGTTACAGTGCAGCGTATGATCAGTCAATTGCCGACTCTTACACAAGAGCAAGCAGGTTATAAAGAAAGACGTAATGCGATGGTTGAAGTGTTAACAGATGCCGGTTTTGATTTTGTGGAACCTAAAGGTGGATTCTTCATTTTTCCAAAATCACCTTTAGCTGACGATACAGCTTTCTGTAAGCTTGCAGCTGAAAAGTTCAATATCTTACTTGTACCTGGATCTGGCTTTGGCCGGGAGGGACATTTCCGTCTCTCATACAGTGTGTCACTTGAGCAGATTGAAAACTCAAAAGAGGCTTTCAAAGCATTACTTCAGGAATGTAAGGCTATGAACCAAAAATAAAGAATGGGTTAGGAGTTTTTACTATGTTTATCGTCCATTCGACGTTTAAAGTTCCAGACGAAAAAGCAGATGAAGTAATTGATATTTATAAAAATAGATCTGGCCTGGTTGATAAAGCCTCGGGATTTCAACGGTTCAGGCTGCTTCAAAATGCAAAGCGGGATGGAGAAATTACGGTTGAAATTGAATGGGATTCAAAAAAAGATTATCTAAACTGGGTCCGCAGTGCAGAGTTTAAGCATATTCATGATCTTGAGAAGAAATATCCAGACCAAGAGCTTGCTGCTGTTATTCCAGAAGTAAAGCAGTTTGAGGTGGTGATTGATTGATACCTTTTCCATATCCTGAATACCATCCAATTATTGATGCCATTACAGAAGAGATTTATCAAGCTTATCCTGAACTTGAAGAAAAGTACGGAGAGGCTGGCCGGAGAAAGTGCCGAGAGGACAATCAACACCACTTCCATTCCTTAGAAACAGCTTATCAAATGAAACAAGAAAAGATCTTTGTCGACTATGCGCTTTGGTTAAATGGAATATTAGTCAAACATGGAATGGACAAACAGCATTTAATTGATAATTTCGAGCGAATTGAACGTTTGATCAAAGAGAAAGTAGACGATCAAAAGGAAGAAGCGTTTAAAGCATATCTACAAGCTGCTATCCAAGCTGTAAACGAGAACAGTGAGTGAAAGCAGCTATAAAACTAGAAAAAAGTGCTCGGCAGCTGCTGAGTACTTTTTTTGTTAAGTAGCTATTTTGAAACCATCGAATGGCTCCATCACAGTTACTATGAAAAATAAAATAAGGAACGTTGACATTATGCCGTTACAATTCCTCTTTGATATGCATCCATTAGTAGTAGAAGGAGGATGAAAAATGGACTTTAACATAGCGAATGAAATCGCTACAAGTCAATATGTGTGGGCTATTCTTTGTATTCTGTTAGGCTACTATGTGATTCGCGAAATGAGAAAAGAAAACAAAGAACATAGAGAGCATTCTAGACAAAGAGAAATAGATTTGATGAAGCATTTAGACAGGTCGAATGAATCACAAGAAAAGATGGTTATAACCCTTGAGAAACTGCATGATTCTCTAGATTCGCTTGAGAAAAGAATTGACCGCATTGAACAAAAAATGGATAAAGATTAACGTTTAATCCCTTGATGCGTTTTCACTCCAAAGGGATTTTTTACATAACTGAATTAGTTCATTAAAATACAAAGGACGGTTCCTTGTGTTTTTATTTTGAGAATAGAAAGAAATACCTTGTACTGGTTAAGAAAGAGGAATAAACTGAATATACTAACTAACATACTGACTGGTAGGTATTAAAATCATGGAGGTGCAGAGGTGGATACGAAGAGAATATGGATGTATTCAATAATTGGAATGCTTACTACGATTGTTGTTCTTGCTTTTGCCAGGCTTTCTTTTGGAGTTATTCTTCCTTTTATGAGGGAAGGGCTGGTCATTACGTATAAAGAAGCAGGCATATTAGGAACGGCGATCTCTTTTGGATATGTGAGTATGGTTGTGTTCTCAGGGGTTGCTGCATCAAAATGGGGAAGCAAAAGAACCATCATCTTTGGTACTATCCTTGTCAGCATGGGGTTCATCGGGATTGCAATGACACCTGGCTACTGGGTTGCATTCGTTTTTATGATCATCTTAGGTATCGGGACGGCATTCACCTATACACCTCTGATATCATTGTTGGTAGCATGGTTTCCTTTAAAGAGAGGGTTAGTGATAGGATTAACGACAAGCGGTGTTGGGATAGGTATTCTTTTATCCGGTATTATTATTCCTTTTATAAGTACGATGTTTCCTGTGTTTGGCTGGAGATATGCTTGGGGAATGTTTGCATTATGCGGAATCATCGTTATATTTATTATCGCTTTCTTTATTGAAAATCCTCCCATAACCAAAAGAGGAGCAGCAGATGAGAAAACAGCGAATGTACGAGAGATTTATAGAGACAAAGGTGTCATCAATGTTAGTCTTATTTACGGTGTCGTTGGCGTTGCCTATATTATTCAAATGGTGTTTGTTATGAGCTTTATGATAGAATCAGGGATCTCAAGTAGAACAGCAGGACAATTCATGGCACTAAATGGATTTCTATCGATTTTTACGGGGCCGGTGTGGGGGCATCTTTCTGATAAAATAGGCAGGAAAAAATCATTAAATCTCACAATGGCTATAACATTGATTGCGATGATGATCCCTGTTTTTTATCCAACATTTATTGGTTTCACTGCACATATCATTTTAATAAGCTGTACATTAACCGGTTTATTCACCCTTGTTCAAGCTGCAACACTTGATCAAGTGAAGCCAAGTGATATGCCTGTCGCTTTTAGTTATGCAACCTTTTACTTTGCGGTAGGCCAGCTTATTGGACCAGTTATCGCGGGATGGCTGATTGAAGACTTTGGCGGGTTTACATATGCCTTTCTCTTTTCATCGATGTGTCTAGGAGCAGGGTTCATTTTAAGTCTGAGAGTAAAGAACCGGCAGCATGAGACTGTCGCAGTAGAAGGGGAAGTAAGTGTATAAGAATTTAATGTAAATTCAAAAAAGGTCATCATTCGTTGAAGAATGGTGACCTTTTTTAGCATGTTACTAGAAAAACCAAAGCCCGAACAAAGTGGCAGCAATTAACCCCAATATAACAGGGAGGAAGCTTTTACGTACTAGTTCCATCACTGGCACCTTGGCAAATCCAGCAACAGCCACAAGAGAGGACCAGGCAATGAGCGTTCCTCCTCCGACCCAGATCGATCCCATTTGACCAATAGCAGCAAGGGTAGCCGTATCTACACCGACCGTTGGGCCGATTGCACTTGATAAGGCACCTACTAACGGAAGCCCTGAGAATCCTGAGCCATCAAGACCTGTAATCATTCCAATGATTAATATCGCAAACCCGGCAAGGAAAGCGCTCTCTGGTATGAGTTGTTGTCCTGCTTGCACAAGATCGAATAAGAAGGATGGAGACGCCTCGCTTCCAACTCCTAAAATCGTACCGGCTAGTTCACCGCTTCCGATAAAGAAGAATCCTGCAATGGGAATAACGGGCCCCATCGCTTTAAACGCAAACACAAAGCCAGTAATTAAATGTTCACTTACTTTTGTAAGAGAGGTTTTTGCCTTATCAGCAGTGGTAGAGGCGAGTAATAGCAGGGCAGCTGTTCCACCGATTAATGCAGCGCCAGTTCCACCTTCAATCGATGGAATCACATCTGAAAACTTAGCCATGACCATGTACACAATGATGAATAAGAAAGAAGCTGGTACAAGTAAGGCAAAAACCATGCTTTTCTTTGTGACAGGTTTTCTCGTTTGGTTGGACTCTTCTGTTGATGCTGAAGTGATTTTCTCCCATTTAATTAAATGATTTTTTGATGGAGATTTAATCCACTTTCTAAGCAAGAGGTAGGCCGTCGTAATAGCAATACCGCCTGTTACAAGGGAAAGAACAAACGCACGGTCTGCTACTAGAGAAATATCAACACCAGCAGCTGTAGCACTAAGCATCGGCGCTATTTGAATAATGTAATCCGATGACAGAGCCATCCCTTGGCCCGCGAGTGATATCGCGATGGCAGCACCAATCGGCGGAAGGCCTGCACGGATTGCCACAGGAATGAGCAAAGCTCCTACAAGCGGAACCGCTGGAGTTGGCCAGAAGAACAATGAAATGGAATAGGTAACTAGAACAATAACCCAAAACGAAATGTGACCATTGACCATGACTTTTTGAAATGGGGTAATCATTTGTTCATCGGCACCTATATCTTTTAATGCATGCAAGAGAGCAGTCATGATTGCAATAATTAAGAAGATATTAAACAGCTCGCCAGCAGCAATCAAACTGGCTTGGAAGATGGTCTGCAAGCCGATAGATAATGACCCGCTGAAGATCCATCCTACTAAAAATGTCATCAATATAGCCGGAACGACAACATTTTGCCTAAATAACATCGTTAAAATGATTAAGAGTGTCCCAGCTAAATACATCCAATGAGACATCGTAAGCTCAATCATATCGCAGCCTCCTATCTGTCAAACTACGATATCTTATGAAACAAACTAGGCATTGGTGTATAGGGTGAAAAAATCTTAAATTTTCTACCTCAATATATATCTGAATTTTCTTTTTCTTTGATTAATTTTTAGGTTTTATTCTTTTTTTAGAAGGGAATATCTAGCAACATATTGAATTATTTTATCAACCATTTTTTGAAGGAGATGACCTAAATGACACAGTCTGAAATCAAAGAAATGAATGCAGCTCAATCTGAATCAAGACGTTTAAAAGTACATAAGGAATTAGATGAACAATTTAAGAAACCTCTCATTCATAAGGCGATAACAAGTAATACTGTGTATGTTCCTTTGAATAAAGAGAAGTTATGGGGTTAAGGATCAACTTTTGTTGGTCCTTTTTTCTTTTTAAGATTAGATTGCTAAAAAATAAAGGAAAGCTTAGAGAAGAGTAGTACTTTAATAGTAAGGATACAGGATTGATTTCCTGAGCGATTGGAAGTAAGCTAGGTAATTAGTATAGATAACAGGAGGGTCAAATGAAGAAAGGGATACTCATTTTTCTCGTAATCATTTTATTGCTAGCTGGAATCGGGTATGGCGTTTACTATATTGGAACTAATATTGCTTCAAAGAAGATCACTGATGATCTATCGGCAGAACTTCATAACAGCGGGCAATTGGAAGAAGTTAGGGCATATATCGAAAACGATCCTGACTTACAACGCTATGTAGAAGAAGCTAGGCAGGCAGATCGTGCTGCGCTCCCGTTCACAACGAAAGAAGAAGCGACTAGAGTGCTCATAAGAAAAGTCGGTGTTACGGATCTGCTTGAGATGCAGTCACGGGTTGAGAGAGGGAAGGCGAGCCACCAAGAAATCATTAATGAGCTTGAATCGAGTTTAACAGAGGATGAATTACTTGCTTTAAAAGTGATTGCTTATAAAGAGCTATACGAATAAAAAGGCTAAGCTCAAAGATGAGAGCTTAGCCTTTTTTCTTATTCTGGTACGCGGATCTTATTTTGGTAGCCATTTGTTTTGTGAGAGCCGTCACAGAATGGAAGGGACTTTGATTGTCCGCACATACAGAGAGAGAAGGCAGGTTTTTTAGGAAAAGGCTTTCCCTCACCGTCAAGTAGTTCAACATCTCCGGTCACTCGTATTGAGCCATTGTCATTAATTTTTAACGTTACTTTTTTGTCTTCAGCCATAATCTTCAGTCCTTTATAAGTAGTATAATTATGTAGTTCAGCAAAAAATGCCTAAATCCTTTAATATTCTAGCATAAACTTACATTAAATAGCTCTCAATCCTATAAAGAGTGCGAGATTCTGTGTGAAAGGTACTAGGGAATCACTCATTTTTTACGGTTCTCACAAGTTATTACACGGTTACTTTTAAGAAAATATGCTATGATATTGGCTATAGCTTTCGTAGGATAGCTAGATAAGATAAAAGATTTATGTAAAGAAGGGGATCTAAATGAATCAACGGACCTATCCATCGTTATTCTCTAGTATTAAAAAGCCAGCTTCAGCGTTTGAATGGTTTACGGCCTTTTTATTTGTTTTATTATTTATCGTTGGCTTATTTAATGCGTTTGCATTTAGGTTATTTGTGATGTTGTTTTTAGTAGGGTTATTACTGCAAGTGAACCGATTTATCCAAAGTCGTCCTATGGAGAAAGTTCCAGTGACTGATATTGAACAGGAAGCAGCAAAAGTGAAAGTCCAGTCGGCTGCTGCGGCAGAGCGTACTAAGGAACATACAGATGAGGACATTTTAGAAAAGACTACACAGCTGCAGAAAATTGATTTAGATCGTACTGAGCTTCTTGAAGAGCTGTTTGCGAAAGCGTCATTAGATGATGAAGAAAAGCAAAAATACCGCTCTAAAATTAAACAAAAAGATAATGAGATTTCAAGACTACGCCAAGAATTAATGAATGCTGGTGAGAAGATCCAGCAAGTGGTGCTAGATACAAAAAATTATTTTGTGAAGCACGATCCAATGAAGGAGCTTGCTACATCAATCGATCAAGAGCTGCTTGAAGCTGATTCGCTTGATTTATTAAATGAGCACTTGCAAAGAAAGCGTGCGACGATGTCAGAGGAAGATCTCATGGCTTTAAGCAAAGCAGGCTATGTTGATGAGGATTTCAAATTGACGCGTGCCGGGTTTAAAGCTTTAACAAAAGCAGTAGAGAAGTAGTATGAGGTGCAGTGTGGTAAAGAGATTGCTTTATTGTGGAGCTTTATTGAGCGGATTTAAGGCAATATAGCGTCAGTTCGGTCTGTAAATGCGTCGCTTCGGCTGCTATATGCGCCGGTTGAGAGGAAATGCGTCAATGCAGCGTCTGATTGCGTCTGTTCATGTTCATATTGCGCCGCTTCACCACATAATTGCGTCAATCTCAACTATGCGTGTCTCACCAAAAAAAGGTTTGCCCAAATCGGGCAAACCTTTTTCTATTTTCCTTCAAATTCATCGACTAACTCTGTAAAGAAGGCTAAGGCTTTCTCGATTGGCTCAGATGTCGTCAAATCTACACCGGCCTTTTTAAGCAGCTCGAGCGGATAATCAGAACTTCCGCTTTGCAGGAATTCAAGGTACGCTTCTTTTGCACCTTCTTTATTTTCTAAGAGACCGTTGGCTAGTTGAATAGCCGCTGCGAATCCTGTAGCGTACTTATACACGTAGAATGGGCGGTAGAAATGCGGAATTCTAGACCAGCCGTATTTTACTTCCTCATCAAATACCATATCAGGTCCGTTGTATTCACGGAATAACTGCTCATATACCTCATTAAACACCTCAGCAGTAAGCGGCTTGCCGGCTTCTGCTAACTCGTGAGTATCCTTTTCGAAGTTCGCAAACATTACTTGAGTGAAGAACGTGCCTTTAAACTTGTCGATAAAGTCATTCACTAAATATTTTCTTGTTTTATCGTCTGTCGATTGGTTGAGTAAGTAATGAATGAGTAACACTTCATTTACTGTTGATGCAACTTCGGCGACGAAGATCGTATAGCCGGCTGTGATTTGCGGCTGATGCTTCGCTGACAGGTAGCTGTGCATTGCGTGACCCATTTCATGGGCGAGTGTAAATAAGCTGTTTAAATTATCTTGATGGTTAAGGAGTACGAATGGGTGAACCCCATACAGCCCCATATTATAAGCGCCTGAACGTTTGCCTGGCGTTTCACGGACATCAATGTAGCGTTTGTCTTTAAATTCAGCTAAAGTCTCTACATACTCCTCGCCAAGCGGAGCCAAGGCTTTAAGCATTAAATCATATGCTTCATTGTAAGGTATATCCTTATCTACACCTTTAACTAGCGGAATGGATAAATCGTACTGACGGAGTTCATCCACACCGAGCATCTCTTTCCTAATCTTTTGATAGCGGTGGTAAGGGGCAAGATGGTTTTTCGTTGCTTCAATCAGCTTGTCATACACTTCTTTTGGAACTTGATCGGCAAAAAGTGATTTTTCAAGCGCTGACGGATAATTCTTCATTTTTGAGACGGTGACATTTGTTTTAATGGCTGATGACAGGGTTGAAGCAATCGTATTATTCAGCTCCACATAAGGCTTATAATACGCATGATAGGCTTCTTTTCGCTTATTGCGGTCTTCGTTTTTAAGCAGCTTTTCATACATGCCGCGCGTTAATTCTACTTTCTCGCCATCATCTTTTGTCACTAGACCGAATTTAATATCTGCATTATTTATCATGCCAAAGGTTTTACTAGGAGAGGACAGGGCTTCGCCGAGCTGAGTTAACACCTCTTCTTTTTCTTTACTTAAAACATGGGGCTTATAGCGAAACAGATCCATTAAATCGTCTTCAAAATAAGTCAGCCCTTCTACTTCTGATATGTATTCTTGAAGGGTGGACTTATCAAGACTTAAGATGAAAGGTCTGAAAAAAGAGACTGCTGTACTTGCTTTTACACTTAGTTGAGTCGCTTCATCAAGTATGGATTCAGCCTTCTTATCGCGAGTATCAACATCTACTTGCAGCCTAGCATAGACGACTACTTTAGATAAATGAAAGCTTAGTTTTTCCTGCATGGATAAAAAATCGTACAAGGAATGTCCATCCTCAATCTTTCCATCAAACTCTTTAAGCTTTACTGTCATTTCCTCAATGACTGCTACATCTTCTCTCCATTCATCTAAAGAAGAGTAAATATCGGAAACATCCCATTTTTCGTGTTCTGGTACCTCTTTGCGAGAAGAATATGTGCTCAATACGATCACTCCTTTTTTATTAGGTTTACCATTATCCACCATAGTTATGATTGTATCACAAGGAAATGCACACAAAAATGGAGAAGCTTTATAGGAACAGTAATCGTTATATAATTCTGACTATCTTTACAAAATCCCTCTATTTGTCTACGATATAGATATGTTTACTAGGAGATGAAACGGATTTAATTAGTTGGAGGATGATGACATGGGGAAACCATTAGCAGGTAAAACAATTGCATTGACTGCGTCGCGTAAAGTCGAGGAGATGAGCACGCTGATTGAAAAGCAGGGCGGGAATGTGATCGTTCGGCCGATGCAAGGTACGGTGTATGTTGCAAAAGAGGAAATTGTTTCAGAACTAAAAGAAATGATTGATCAAGGAGTAGATTGGTTTGTCCTTACAACGGGTATAGGGACAGAGAAGCTCGTTGAGTTAGCTGAAGAGATTGGTTTGAAAGATGAATTAATCGAGCGATTACGTCATGCGAAGATTGCAGCAAGAGGCTACAAAACGAAAAATGCATTAAAAAAGCTTGGGTTAACAGCAGATATTAGTGACGAGGATGGTACGACCAATGGACTGATCCGTGCAATGGAATCAAATTCATTTAAAGGTAGTAAAGTGGCGGTGCAGCTTCATGGTATCCCTTCTCCAAACCTTCGTACATTTTTTGAAAGCGAGGAAGCTGAAGTTGTTGAAGTCTTGCCATATCGTCATATAGCACCTGATGAAGAAAAAGTTAAAACACTTTATGAAGAAGTAGTTGAAGGAAAAGTGGATGCTGTCTGCTTTACTACATTTCTGCAAGTGAGAGCATTGTTTCAGTATGCGGAATCTATCAAGAAAGAAGAGACGCTGCTCAATCAATTTAATAAAAATGTCTTAGCGGTTGCAGTAGGTAAAGTGACTGCCGAAGCGTTAACTGATGCCCAAGTGACAAGAGTCATTGTACCCGAAAGAGAGAGAATGGGTGCCATGATCATTGAGCTTGCTAAATTTATGGATGCGGATGAATAGAAGACAGTCATGTAACATGTTACTTTATAAAGTGAATATAAAAAGTTTGTACATAATCTAGTGTATATAATCGAAAGGTGGAATAAGCTATGCGTACATTTGATGTGTTTGTCATTGATCTTGAAGACGGAAAAACAAAGCTTGAGCACAAGCAGGTAACGGAAGAATTTTTAGGTGAAGGAGAAGTGACGATTGAAGTTGCTTATTCAAGCGTAAACTATAAAGATGGACTAGCCACTTTGCCAAAACAGATTATCCGAAACTATCCGTTAATTCCAGGGATTGATCTATCAGGTACTGTCATCGAATCAAAAGACGACCGTTTTAAAGAGGGGGATGAGGTCATCGCCACTAGTTATGAAATAGGCGTGTCTCATCACGGCGGCTTTAGTGAAATTGCTAGAGTACCAGCTGATTGGGTTGTTCCTTTGCCTGACGGTTTATCACTAAAAGAAGCAATGGTGCTTGGCACAGCTGGATTCACGGCAGCTTTATCTGTCCAAAAGCTAGAAGACCAGGGTATCACGCCTGAAGCTGGACCTGTTCTTGTTACAGGTGCTACAGGCGGTGTCGGCAGTGTAGCCGTTGATATTTTAGCAAAAAACGGCTATGAGGTGCATGCTAGTACAGGGAAAGAAAGTGAGCATGCCTACTTACGTGAGCTAGGTGCTGCTGAAATCTTAAATAGAGAAGATTTAACGCCAGAAGACAGAAAGCCGCTTCGAAAAGAAGTGTATGCTGCGGCAGTTGATCCCGTAGGAGGAAGAACTCTTGAACATATTTTAAGTACGCTGAAGTACGGGGGCTCTGTAGCTACAAGCGGACTGACTGGCGGTAATAAAGTAGAGACGACCGTATTCCCGTTTATCTTAAGAGGGATTAACTGGCTCGGTGTCGATTCTGTTTTCTGTCCAATGGATGTACGTAAGAAAATTTGGGACAGACTTGCATCTGATTACAAGCCAAATCATTTAACAGCAGGCATTGTCAATGAAATCACTCTAGATGAGCTGCCAGATACCTTATCTAGCATTCTAAAAGGTGAGGTACGAGGCAGAACAATTGTGAAGATGAAGTAATCCTTTGCCTAAGTCTGTTTTATTCAGGCTTAGGCTTTTAAGATCTAAGGAGGTGAGAGGATGCCTCACACCATTTTACCGCGTGAATTTTATGATCAACCGACTCTTGACTTAGCTAAAGCTCTTTTAGGAAAACTCCTTGTGCACGAAACAAGTGAAGGAATCTGTTCAGGCTATATTGTTGAAACGGAAGCTTACCGAGGGCCGGATGATCAAGCGGCACATAGTTATCAAAATTTGAGGACAAAGCGAACAGAAGTAATGTTTGGTGAAAACGGACACTGTTATGCCCATGTGATGCATACTCATTGCTTAATTAATGTCGTAAGTGGTGGAGTCGATCGGCCGGAAGGTGTACTGATCAGGGCTTTAGAGCCAGTTAGCGGGATTGATCTTATGTACAAAAGGCGAGAGAAAGCGAAACGGGACAAAGATTTGACGAGCGGCCCTGGAAAATTAACCAAGGCGCTCAACATTACCAAAGCAGATTACGGCAAGCCATTTTTTCAACCGCCGCTTTATATCGCTGAAGGAAAAGAAGTAAGTCAAATTTCGATGGGCCCTCGGATTGGAATTGATAACAGCGGGGAAGCGAAGGACTACCCTTGGCGTTTTTGGGAAACGGGTAATCCTTATGTATCTAGATAATAAACAGAGCCTCATCTAACTAATAGATGAGGCTTTGTTGTCGTTATCAGCTGCTATGACTATTCTTTTTATTATATTTCCACATCATATAACGATAGCGGATCGTACAGCCAATACAGTATCCGGAAAGAGCAAGAGCAGCAGCTAGAACAACCATACCAGACATGATGTACATGATGACTAGAAAGCCGAAGCTATAGCTGATAAAGGCCACAGCTAAACAAATCGTCGCAATCCACTGATTAAATCGCTGCTGAGCTGCATCCTCTTGTACGTATTCTCGAGCAGGCTTTTTTAAGAAAGGTGTAAATGCGCGCATGATTAGGTTGCGTCTGAAAGCAAGAGCGATGATTCCAACAATTAAAGGAACGAGAAGTAAAAGCGGGTTTACTAGCCAGCTTAATAGAACAAAAACGATAAGAAACACTTGATTAATCTGTACAAGTGGTTTCGGGATACTCATTTTAAAACCTCCAACATGTTAATAACATTGTTACTCATTCAAGTATACCAGTAAGAGTACCACATGAAAAGAAATAAACCGACTAAATAGGGCGGTTTAATGAATGGTCGTATGAATGTGGGTTACAGTATAGTCGCCGTTCCTGAAAAGTGCTTTGCTTTCCGTGGGGAGCTGGTGAGTTTCCTCGAGCTTTGGCCTGTGAGATACAGCCCTGTTCTAGTAGGCGCTCATTACCTCTCTAACATAAAGTGCCTCAAACATGGGTTACAGCAAAGTCACCGCTCCTGAACTATACTTCGCTTTTCGCAGGGAGCTGGTGAGCTTCCTCGGGCTTGGGCCCTGTGGGATCTCACCCCTGCTCTAGTCCCTGCAGAAGTCTCCGTATAGTTCATCCGCTTGGTTACTGCTTTTTGTAATTATGAAGTAGAGCGATTTAGTTAGGTTCAGTTCAAATTATAAACCGCCTTTCGTTTTCTAAATCACTGAGCAACGAACAAGTTCGATGAGGGAGCACTATACAACCTTCTTGCTCCGTTGATTGGAGCTGCAGGCGCCGACTCCAGCGGGATGCGCGTGACCAGGGAGACCCCACAGGAGCGTATAGCGACGAGGAGGCTCCCGGACCGCCCGCGGAAAGCGTGCGCCTGAAGCGGAGATCAACAGTTATGGCAGGAGGGGATTTTTCAGCTTCCTAAAAACCCCTACTGGTCTGTCGGGAATGTTACAAATGGTAATGACTTTTGCTCCAATCGAACTTCCGCCGGTGTTTCTAAGTAAATTTCCCCGTCCATATCGATTTCTTCCTTCTGTTCGATTTGTAATTCGAAGGAGTCAGTTTGGATAAAGTCGATTCCTTCCATCTCCTCAGGGAAGGTTGGAGAAGTGGCTTTACTAAATAGGTTCTTCAACAATGATAACCCTGCTTCTTTGATTAAATAGACGTCTAGCAGACCATCTGTCAGGCTTGATTTTTCATGGTATAAACTGGTTGTCCCTAAAGAATGCCCGTTCATCGCGAGTATCATCACTGCCTCGTCTTCATACACGCCATCGTTTGTTTTCATCTTATAGGAAAACGGATCTGCCTGCTGCATCGACTGCAGTGCGCTGACAAAATAGCTGAACTTTCCTATGCTTTGTTTAAGATCATCATTTGTCCCTTCAGATGCTTTTGTGATAAGTCCTATCCCAAAGAAATTAGAGAAGGCTCGGCCATTTACTGTACCTATGTCTGATTGGATCATTTTTGCCTCTTCAAAAGCTTCACATGCTGCATCTATTTTAAGTGGAATGTTCAAGGATCTAGCAAAGTCATTGCATGTGCCTGTTGGAAGAATAAAAATAGGGGGCGATTCCTTAAGCTTGATTAATCCATTTACACATTCGTGTACTGTCCCGTCACCGCCCATAATGATAATAAGATCAAATTGAGATGCACGCTCTAAACAAAAGGTTTCCGCATCTCCTTTTTTTAGTGTTTTCATTAAGGTTAATTCATTGATATAAGACTCAAGTCCTTCGACTGCTTCAGCTAGGGAGGCTTTAATATCATTGCTTCCGGCAGAGCCGTTATAGATCAGCATCGCTTTGTTATACATTTCCATCCCTCATTTCTATACTGTGTATAGTTTCCCTTATTCCCTTATTAGATGAGTTCAACACATAGGATCCGTCCTTTTTTAAATGACCAAATTTAGTATGACATTGTCTAAAATGGTTTGTTATAATACGGAAGAATACTTGGTCAGTTGACGTGAAGGAGTTTATCTAATGGATTTTACGATACAGTACTTATCATTTTTTGTGATCAATGTGGAAGGACAAGGAGAGCAAGCTAACAAGACATATAAGCATTATCAGACACTCGATCATACGTCTTATGAAAACCATGCGTTAAAAGATTTCTTAGATGGGGAATTAATGAAAGTGGCGAAGCGAAAAGTAGAACAAAATCCGAAATCAGAGCAGGTGCCGACTAAAATTGGACGCTTTGTCGTAGAACCGGGTTATGATCTGGATACTAATCCTAATTACAACCAATTTAATCGGATTCGTTTAGCCGAGACATCTGAGGATTTTAAACGCCATAGTGAGCAGCTCGTTCATGCTTATATGGATACGAGTGCGATCCGCGGCGGTGCTTTGCTTGTCATTAGAGCTAAATTGAATAAATACATGGATGACCCTTTTGTCTTTGTTTTAAAATGTGATTTTGAACAGAAGGTAGCAAGTATTACGGATGAGAAAACGTTGATTCATCATGTCAATCGTGCGATTACAACAAAGAATATGAAATCCATTCAATACCCTTATATGCCAGAAGAAGGAATGGTCGAAGAGTGGGAGCTGAAGGTTCATCAATCCTCCCATGCAAGATATTTTGAAGACTTCTTGAAATTTGTGGAATACAATAAATCAATGCCTGAACTTGTAAAGCATCAAATGATCGAAATGGCACAGCAGCATATAGCCGACACGTATCAAGAAGCAAGTCCAGAAAGAGAGCAGGAAGAAGAGTTTATTGAAGCATGGTCCAATACGCCTGTACGTGAAATGCAGGAGAAATGGACGCCCGATCAGGTGGTAGAAGCTTCTGCACCGATCATTGAGCATCAACCAGAGATTGAATTGAAGCTAAAGCTAGACCATATCGATGTGCGTGCCATGCTATCAGATTTCGGTGAATGTCTGCATATTGCTAAAGTAAACGGTAAATACGTGATTGTCATAGAAGGAGATTCATTTACGTTTGAAAAAGGCGTGTCGCCAGTAGAATTTTTGAAGCCTGATGATTTAGAGGAAGTGTTGAAGAGGGTAGGGAGATAGTTTTATATAATTAGTACGCAAGCATAGAGGCCACAGTGATCGTGTGGCTCTATGCTTTTTTATGATGTGAAAAAAACCATTTTTACGCCCCTTTAAATAGAAGGAGGACAAGAGTCTTTGCACTAACAAATTTCGAACATATGGTGGAAGTAAAGGGGGTGTAAAGATGTCAATCAGCAGAAGAAAGTTACGCAAAGCATTAAGAGTTGTAGCAAGCCTGCCTTTAATTCCACTATATCAGCCGCCGGCAGAAGGGAGCTCTGGCAGCTGCTCAAACTTCTGTTCTAACGTGTGCAGGACGCTTTATCCGTTTCAGTTTAACCAATGTTTTAATGACTGCATCAATTGCCAACAAGGCGCCGCAGAAACAGAAGAGGACTAATTAAAAGAAAAGAAGCAGGAAAAAGTTGAGGCTGACATGCCTCAATTTTTTATTTTCCTATCATTAATTTCCTATTAATTAGTGCTTATCCGATAAAGTGCTTTTTCTGTCTCTATTTTAATCTCGTTTCCATCTGAATGAAATTTGAATGATTCATCAAGAGGAATTTCAAAGTAATTATCAGGGAGCGGGGTGCGAGTTTCATCTCCATGTATGTAGCCTTCACCGTATAAAATGACTTCTTCGCTAGGCAGGTAATCATCTTGAGTGTTCTGATTTGCTGAACGAACCTCAACTGATTGTAATTCAAGTGAAATTAAATCAATATCTAATACATCTTTGCTTCCTGTCTCATGTTCACCTTTTTGAATAGAAAGAGTTTGACCGTTATGTTCATCAAGCCATTGCGTAAATTGGTCGACATTTGTGTTCATTTATATCAGCTCCTTACTTTAGTGTGTGCAACTTAGTATGGTTAAGAACCCTTTACTTTATAAGGGTGAATTCATTTCATAACAAAAAGCAATGAAAGAATGAGCCTTTGATTGCTTAATTAACCTGATTTATATTGTTCTAAACCTAAATAAAGAGATAGAAGCTGAAAATTGCTTCTATCTCATTTAACTATATTTATCTCACTTGTCCTGAACCTGAAATTTTAAGCTTTGTTGTCGTTAGAGCAGGGAGCCCCATAGGTCCGCGTGCGTGAAGCTTTTGAGTTGAGATCCCAATTTCTGCACCGTATCCTAGGGCACTTCCGTCAGTAAAGCGTGTAGAAGCATTATGGTAAACTGCTGCTGCATCCACTTGATTTAGGAATAGATCGGCTGCAGCTTGGTCCTCTGTTACAACAGCCTCAGAATGTTTCGTTCCATATTGCTCAATATGATTGACGGCTTCTGTAATGTCATCGACAATTTTCAGAGCAATATCAAGGCTTAAATATTCTTCAGCCCAATCCTTTTCTTTCGCAAGGACAGCGCCAGGGATCGTATTGACGACCTCTTGCTCACCATGAACCGTAATACTGTATTCTTTAAATGTTGAAATGAATGTTTCTTTGTGAGCTGTGAAAAACTCACGGTGAATAATTACTGTTTCAAGCGCGTTACACACAGCAGGGCGGTCTGTTTTCGCATTGATCATGATATCAAGCGCTTTTTTTAGGTCTGCTTGTTTATCGACATACACATGCACGTTTCCAACACCTGTCTCAAGCACCGGAATCGTTGCCTTACGTACAACCGTATCAATTAATGAACCGCCGCCACGAGGAATAAGCACATCAATATGTTCTTTCATCGTAAATAACTGCTCGGTTGCCTCGCGGTCTGTGCTCGCGATAAATTGAACAGCATCAACTGGTATGCTTGTTTTTTCAAGTGCTCGATGGATAACGGAGATAATTCCTTTATTAGAATTCAAGGCAGATGAACCGCCTTTTAACACGATCGCATTTCCTGATTTTAGAGCAAGCCCTGTTGCATCAACCGTTACATTTGGACGAGCTTCATAGATCATTCCGATCACACCTAGCGGAACACGCTCATTTTTAACATTCAGCCCGTTCTCAAGCGTCCATTCAGAAACGGTTTCACCTACAGGATCTTTAAGTTTAACTAGCTCGCGTAGGCCGTTTGCGAAATCTTCAATTCTTTCTTTTGTTAAGAGCAGGCGATCCATAAATGCTTGCTCATAACCTTTTTCGCGTCCAAGCTCTAAATCTTTCTCGTTCTCTTCTAAGATAGACGAATGATTGGCTTCAAGTTCATCGGCAATAATTAAAAGTGCTTCATCTTTTTGCTTTGTTGAAAGGGCAGCGAGTGATTTGCTCGCTTTTTGAGCCTTTTGTGCTTGTTCTCCTACATTAACAGTCGGTTTTGTGATGGTAGTCAATTCGATCCTCTCCTTATATCGGTTTTAGGACATAGTTACACTTGGAACACAAACAAATTCATCTTGACGAATTGCTTCACTTTTCGTCACTTTTATATCAGCAGGTATATCATTAAGTTTCAGACGTTTAATTTTACGCAGTTGTTCAGCCGAATAGTTAATAACGCCGCGGCCAACTTCCTCGCCATTCAGGTGGCGTATAACTACAACATCCCCGCAGTCAAAGTCTCCATTTACTTCACGTACGCCTTGAGGGAGGAGGTGGCTTTGTTCTTCTGTGATCGCAACTCTGGCGCCATCATCAATGATGACTTCTCCTTTAGAGCCAGAGTTAAATGCAATCCAGTGCTGAGTGACATCAAGACCGTCTTCTTTTTCATCCGGTTTGAAATATGTTCCTCTAGCTGAATGATGCACAGCATCTGAGAGAATATTCGACTTGTTCGCATCCCCGATAAACGTTTCAATGCCTGCAGCTAAAGAGATTTTCACCGCATCGATCTTAGAGCTCATTCCACCTGTACCTACATCACTGTTAGAATCTCCGGCGGCAGCCTCAATTTCAGGAGTGATTTCACGTACTTCTTCTAATAGGGTAGCTTCAGGATTCGTTTTAGGATTGTCATCATATAACCCGTCAATATCAGAAAGAATGATTAATTCATCAGCCTCGACAAGGCCGGCTACTTTTGCTGACAAGGTATCGTTATCGCCGAATTTCAGCTGTTTAATTGTAATCGTATCATTTTCATTAACAATTGGAACGACGCCGCGTTCAAGCAAGACTTGAATCGTGTTACGTGCGTTCATGTAACGCATTTGATCAGAGAAATCACTGCGCGTAATTAAAATTTGCGAGGCAATATACCCGTGAGAAATGAAGCGCTCAGAGTATGCCTCCATTAATAGACATTGTCCGATTGAAGCGGCTGCTTTTTTTCTGCAAGTTTAGTAGGGCGCTCAATTAAGCCAAGCTTCCTGTAACCTGCTGCAACAGCTCCTGAAGAAACTAATACGACCTCATGACCCTCTTCTTTAATAAGTGCGATCTCATCGACTAAACGGTCAAGTTTACGTAGGCTGATCTCACCGTTACGGCTAGTCAATGAACTGCTTCCAATTTTTACTACGATACGTTTTTTGTCTGTCAATTTCTTCACTCCAGTATATCTATAAAATTAGCTAAGTGTTTTCTCACGTACAGTTGATAATTCTTTCGTAATATCGCGAGAGCGCTTTGCTGCTCCTTTAATACATTCAATAATAATGTCTTGATAATCATTGTCTTCAAGAACATTTAATCCAGCTTCTGTTGTACCGCCTGGACTTTTTACATTTTGATATAGTTCACGAGGAGACTTATCTGTTGATTTCATTAAATCAATTGCCCCTTGCATCATCTGTAAAATGACTTCTTCTCCTAGATCTTGATCAAGGTTAAGCTCCTCAAGAGATTGCTGCATCCCTTCAACAAGATAGTACATATAAGCAGGACCGCTGCCTGCGATCGCAGTAAGGCTGTCAATATCATGTTCAGGCACTGTTTTAACCATACCGACTGATTTAAATAGTTCCTCTGCAATAGTCAGCTGATCCTTTGTCACACCATCGCCCGCTGCAATCATTGTTGCAGATGAACCAACAGCAGCTGACGTGTTTGGCATAATTCGAATCACAGGCGCATCGTGACCAAGCAATTCTGAAATATATTCAGTTGTTATACCTGCAAGAACCGATAAGAATAGTTGGTTTTCTGAAGTGAATGAACGAATTTCTTCTATTGAATCCTTCACACCAACAGGTTTCATCGCAAGAATAACAACATCTGCTTTCTTTAAAATTTCTTCTTTATTCGTACTCGTTTGTACACCATACGTTTCCTTTAAATGGTTCAGGCGGTCAAGATTTGAGCGGTTTGTCACATAGATATTCTCCGCTCGGACCATTTTTTGTTTAATCAATCCTGCAAAGATCGCTTCTGCCATCGATCCTGCACCAATAAAAGCAACATTCTGTTGTATCACGTAGTATCATCTCCACATTTCGTTTTTGGCTGTTAACCATTTAATTCTGTTGTTAGTTGATAAAGCTTAAATCTGGTCATATTCGCTTAAAAAAGCTGATTAATTAATCTCACAAGTAATAATGCTAAAGGAATTGTTCATTTGATTCAACTCGTGTAAGGCTTCATTATATGTACTGTCGCATTCTATCGCAGATTGTGAAAAACGTGAGGAATGGTAAGGTTACATATACGGCTTTATAGGAGCTGATGCTCGCGGAAGCTAAATAAACTTGAAGATTTGAGGTGAATAGTTTTAACTATTTAACAAAAAAAATCACGTTAGGCTACATACCCAAAGTGATTTGGTATTACTATTATGGAAGAATATAAGGTCCTAATTGGTTACATGGAATATCTCTGTATGTTCTAGAAGTTGAAGGAAGAGTTGCATATATGATTCTAACAGTAGTACAACAATTTTTTTTGTTTATATTAGTTAAGATGATCTCAGCAATTGTTCCAGCTCCTGCTACTGGATCACCTCCTCCGACTCTAAAGATCGCTCCATTGATTACTAACGATGTGAAGTAAACAGGAGTTTCTTTCGCAAATTGGTTACATAAGCAGGCACACGATCTCTTTTCTTTTTTCTTCTTAGATTTATGCTGAGGGTGCCCATCTTGATTTCTAGATCCGCAACCACATCCGTATTGTTTAGGTTTAATGGAATTGAAGTTATTCATATTATTTCCTCCTAATATATGTTTTTTATTTCCTTTTCATTAAGGTTACTATACTCTATGTTTTAGAGGTGAAAAGGTATAGGTTTGTGGCTAGTAAATGTAAAAACAGGCAAGATGCAGCGGTGGATTCTCTGTTTTTACTAGATTTCAGACAATCAACAGTTAATCCTGTATCTAAAAAATTACTCACCTTTCAGAAATAGTAAGATTACATATGAAGATATATATGAGCTGAAACTCTTTTTAACGAAGATGGTAAGTTCTATAGAGATGCTACTTTATGTACCATGAGCAAGAAACTATTCACTATATGTTACCTAAATTGAATGATGTTTGTTGTTGAAGTGGTGTGTACCTCAATAAAAGACAAAGACATTAAATTAAAGTTAAAAAATCTGCCAGTATAACCGGCAGATTTTTTAACTTTATAGCTCTTCATATAACACTATATTTTTACAGTCAGTTGTAAAAGTGTAATTTTGAATATTAGGGTTGTCGCCTTCACAAGGGCTTCCACCCGGACGTGAAATAATTCTAAAAGTGGCACAGCAATCTTTTATTCTAATGAGTGTAATTCGACAAATATTTAAAGGTGGACTACTGAAGAACGGATCTCTTTCATCTAGAACAAAGTTCTTATCATCAATTACTAACTTTGCTAATGCAACATTTGTTTCGCCTTTAAATTCTTTACAGAAACACCCTTCACATTTCTTCTTTTCTTTCTTCGGCTTATGGTGGTGATGATGTCTTTCAGGTGAAACAGGACCGCATCCACAACCTTCGAATTCTGAATCAAAAGAATTAAATCTACCCATTTTTATTTCCTCCTAATATAGTTAATTTCCCTTTTCATCAGGGTTACTATACTCTATGTATTTGGGGTAAAATGGTATAGGTTAGTGGCTACTAGAATGAAAAACAGGCATAATGGCTCTATGAATAGCCTACGAATGCTAGATTTTTAGACGTATATAACATGATTTGACAAATGGAATGCAGATGCCGTCAGCATCCGTCGAAATATGCGCTTACCCGGGAAATTTACATTTTCACCATGGAAATAGAGGAATGAAAGGAGTCTATCATGAAGACAAAACTTTATTATGAATCAGCTTATTTAACCCATTTTGAAGCGAAGGTAATAAAGAAAGATACAGACGAACGAGGTACTTACCTCGTATTAGATCAAACCGTCTTTTATCCAACTGGCGGGGGGCAGCCTTGTGATAGGGGGCAGCTAGATGATGTGGAAATAACATTAGTAGAAGAAGTAGAGGGAGAAATAAGACATTATGTACAATCGCCTTTACTAGAAACTGGTCAAACGGTCCACGGTCAAATAGATTGGAGCAGGAGATTTGACCATATGCAGCAGCATGCAGGCCAGCATATCCTATCAGCGGCTTTTGCTGAACTGTTTGGCTATCAAACAGTGGGATTTCATTTAGGTACAGAAGAAGTAACGATTGATTTAGAGATTCCCCAGCTGACAATAGACGAGGCGGAGAAAGTGGTCCACTATGCAAATGAAATCATCCAAGAAAACCGAGTAATCGAGGCAAGATGGGTGAGTGAGGAAGAAGCTAATCGTTATCCGCTTCGCAAAGCACTCTCAGTTAAAGGGGATATCAGGCTTGTGATTATTCCTGATTTTGATTACAACGGCTGCGGGGGCACCCATCCAAAACAGACGCTTGAGGTGCAGGGGCTATCGATTACTGGCTGGGAAAAACAGCGAAATAATATCCGTATTAGCTTTTTGTGCGGTAATCGGGTGTTTAAACAGTTCGCTCGGCACAACCAAATTCTGCAGAAACTGTCCCAAACGCTAAATGCTCAGTACATTAAATTACCTGAAAAAGCAACAAGCCTTATCGTAAAACAAAAAGAGGCGGATAAAGAGCTTGAGCAGATAAAGAGTGAGTTATTAAAGTATGAAGCAGCGGAATTATTGAATAGCTGTGAAGTAGTGAGCAATCAATCGCGATTATTTAAACGCTTCAAAAACCGTTCAATCAAGGAACTCCAGCAGCTTGCGAAAGATGTTGTCGAAGAAAATGATCAAGCTGTGGTCTTTTTTGTATCGGAAACAGCTGAAAAAACTCAACTTGTTATGGCTGTCGGAAAGGCGGTAAATTCTGTTCAAGCGAATATGATGATGAAAAAGGTACTGCCTTATCTAGATGGAAGAGGCGGTGGAAATCAACATTTTGCTCAAGGCGGAGGAAATAAAGGGGCGGACGTCGAATCATTATTTGAGCTTGTTAGAGAGTTATTCTAGAGATGAACGAGAGAGGCTGCAGCTGTAGTCTCTTTATTATGTAAAAGTTCACATTACATATCGCATCAGAAGGTATGTTCTGCTATGATAAGGAGTGGACTTTTACAGAAAGCATACTAGATAAGGCTGATAGACTGTATAGTAAGGAGATTATGATTTGATTAAACCATTACCATTTACAATATCAAAAACAGAAAATTTCTTTGATCAATTAGGTGATTATGTCGGAGATGTCTTTTATGACATCTTGCCTGAAAAGGGCTATGAGCTGCGTGATGAGCAGATATTTATGGCTTTTCAGGTGGAGCAGGCGTTTAAACAGAAGAAAACGATCTTTGCAGAGGCTGGAGTAGGGACTGGAAAGACATTTGTTTACCTCCTTTATGCGATTTGTTACGCACGCTATATGCGTAAGCCTGCAATTATTTCCTGTGCAGATGAGACGTTGATCGAGCAGTTAGTGAAAGAAGGCGGAGACATCGAGAAGCTGCAAAAGGCGTTAGGGCTTCAAGTAGATGTTCGCCTAGCAAAAGCGCGTGAGCAATATGTCTGTATGAAGAAGCTCGACCCGCTTTCTAACCAAACAGATGATGAGGATATTTTGCGTGTGCATGATGAGATTCCTAACTTTGTGTATGATCAGTCAACCTCAATGAATGCATTTAGAAGCTATGGTGACCGTAAAGAGTATCCATGGGTGCCAAATGATAAATGGGAGCAGATTGCATGGGATCCGTTGCAGCAATGTTCCACCTGTGATTGGCGTCATCGCTGCGGGCAAACGTTAAACCGTGAATATTACCGTCATGCTGGTGATTTGATCATTTGTTCACATGATTTTTATATGGAACATGTGTGGACGAAGGAGTCAAGAAAACGTGAAGGACAGCTGCCGCTATTGCCTGAGGCGAGCTGTGTCGTGTTTGATGAAGGTCATTTATTAGAATTTGCGGCTCAAAAAGCACTAACGTACCGCTTCCATTCTGAGACGTTAACAACTGTACTTACCGGTTACATGAGCCAGGATGTACGCGAGGAATCATTATTTGCGATTGAGGAGCTCCTTGCTCTTCATGATGAATGGTTTGATGTTCTTAGAGAAACGGCTAAGCAGGTAGAAGGCTCACAAAGACGTGAGGTGCCTCGTACAAAAGAAATGCAAGCTCTAGCTTCTAAAATGGATAAGCAGGTGCAGATTATTTTAGAGCAGCTTGTTTTTGATTCTGAGTTATTTGTGCTTGAAGATTATCATATTAAAATGATTGAAGAGTACTTAGAGTTCTTCTCTTACGGGTTATCGATCTTGTTAAAAGAAGACGAGGGGATTTTCTGGCTTGAAGAGAACGCAACAGAGACTTCCTTTGTTATCATGCCGCGGCTGGTTGAAGATATCTTGAAAAAAGAAGTCTTTACTCAAAACATACCGTTCGTTTTTTCTTCTGCGACATTATCGCGTAATAAAGATTTTTCATATATGTCTAACAGTCTAGGAATTGACGAGTCTCTTTCGTTCTCTGTCGAATCACCATTTGATTATGATGAACAGATGAATATCTATGGCCATATTGATCAAGATGAAGAAAAAAAATGGGAAGAGATCGGCAGTAAGCTTGTTGAAAATGGCGGCCGCTCGCTCATCCTATTTTCTTCTGTAGAAGAAATGAACCGATTTAGGAGCTTTACAGAACAACAAAACTGGTCGTTTCAAATGATCTATGAAGGTGACGGGGAAATAAGTGAAGCGGTGAAAGAGTTTCAATTCAATGAAACAACTGTCTTATGTTCGTATCATTTATGGGAGGGACTTGATGTTCCTGGGCAGTCACTAACACAAGTATTGATCTCATCCCTGCCATTCCCGCCACAAGACCCAGTATTTAAAGCGAAGCGAATGCATGCGCTAGATCCTGTTGAAGAAGTAGATGCACCGTACATGCTGCTGCGGCTTCGTCAAGGTATCGGCCGTTTGATTCGCAGCAGTGAAGACAAGGGAGCTGTCCACATCTGGATGAATCGAGCTCAAAAAGAAAAACATGAAGCAAGTATTCAAGAAGTTTTTCCTGTATCACTGAACTGGAAATAAACCATATTGGAAGCCGTGCGTAAATAATCGCACGGTTTTTCTCACAAAAGTGTTGACAGCGAATACAATAGCGAGTAAGATTATCTTAAATTCAAGACAATCGCACCGACAGACAAAGTCGGTTAATTATTCAACTAATATCTTAAATTCAAAACACTTTGTCTTAAGATATTTTATTTTAGAATAATATCTTGAATTTAAGATAGTGTGTAAGATGGATGGAAAATGGTAACAGTAAAGCAAGTAAAGGTTGCTTATCTCAGTTTACCGACTGATCACATAAATAAAATATGCTGAGGTGAGATGGATGGGATTTTTAGAAAAATTATTCGGGAAACCAACCCAAAAGGAGAATGAAACGATGTCAAACGTAAAAGTAGCAATCATTTATTACAGTTCAACAGGTACTAACTACAAGATGGCGAAGTGGGCAGAAGAGGGAGCAAAAGCACAAGGAGCAGAAGTGAAACTAGTTAAGATTCCTGAGCTTGCTCCCCAAGCAGCGATCGATTCAAATCCAGCGTGGAAAGCTCATGTAGAGGAAACAAAGGACGTACCTGAAGTAACGCTTGATGATCTAGAGTGGGCAGATGCATTTATCTTCAGCGTACCTACACGCTTCGGTAACATTCCTGGCCAAGTAAAACAATTCCTTGATACAACTGGCGGACTTTGGTTTAACGGGAAGCTTGTTAATAAAGTAGCAAGTGCAATGAGTTCGGCTCAAAATGCACATGGTGGACAAGAGGCTACGATCTTAGCACTTTATACTACGATGCATCACTGGGGAACGATTGTGGCATCACCAGGTTACTCAGATCCAGTAACATTCGCATCAGGCGGGAATCCATACGGTACAAGTGTAACTGTTGACCAAGATGGAAACATGAAAGAAGACGTAGAAGAAGCAGTAAAATACCAAGCAAAACGTACAATTGACATTGCTTCACGTATTAAAAGAGGAAATGAGTAAGAAGAAGCAAAAGAAGCTGTCCCGAGGGGGCAGCTTCTTTGTTTGGATTTGGTCAAGTGACGCAATTGTCCTGGCAATTGATACAATTCTTTTTAAGCATGACGCATATAGTGGGTGAACAGACGCAATGGATTGAGATAAGCGCAATTATGTTCGCAATGGACGCAATAACCCAAAACAAGTGCGCCATCAACTTGCAGATAGACGCATAAATCGCTTCAAATTATACAATCCCAGCCTAGACTACATCACACACAAACGACTATTCTTCATTAGATGGTCTAGTCGTTTGGAAAGGAAGTGTCTCCCAGAAACTTGTGTCGACTGTATCAATCGAACCATCAGCAATGGCTTTTACTGTTGAATCTAGTGTATTAACCGTTTGTCTGATTAAGTAGCCGTTACTTTTTTGACCAAGAACAGCTGTCGGATTCGTATGATCACTCATCCCGCGCATTTCAAATAATAGTGTAGCGATGTCATAACGCAATGCGATTCCGTTACGGCCGATATTGTCGCCGCTGCCACCATTATACTTGCCAAGATGTCCCCAGCCTTTTGATTCAATTTCATGGAAGACAACCGCGCCTAGTTTCTTAGAATCCTCCACAATAGCAGGATCTACATTTGGATTTGTAGGGTAAAGTATAGAACCTGATACAAGCTTTCCATCACGCTCGCTTTGAGTGCCTTGGTGGTGAAGGTCAATTAAGTAATCGATTTCATATTTTTCAAATACGTTTTCATAGAGAGCACGAGCTTCTGGCTCCATTTCATCGATTGGCTTGTTATGCTCACGGTTTAAATCAATATTATTTGCATTCGTACGTGTTAAGTGGCGGTCTCCACTTGCAATATAATCATCGGTAGAGAAGTTTACATCACCCATAGCCCCGTCCGCATTCAACATTGGAATGATTAAAATGTTTACGTTATCTAAAACAGAGCTTGTCTTGCCTGTCCCTAAATGCTTAATGAATTCCATTGCGCCCTCAGTCGTTAACTGCTCATTTCCATGCTGCTGGGTTAAGAATAGGATGGTAGGATTTTCTTCATTTGAAATATATTTGGCCATATAAATGTCACGGCCTTTAACTGTTTCACCAATAACTTCAAGCTCCATTGCTTGTTGTCTTTGTTCTTGCTTCTCTAAGTAATCAACTAATTCTTCATATGTAGTAAGGATGGAAGTTTGAATGGATTCATTCCCATTATAGTTTGGACCATTTCCCACCGCTCCAACAGGAAGGCCTGCCGTTGTCAGTGCACCAAACGTCATAACACCTGATAAGGATAATGCTAGCATTGTCTTTGTGATCTTTTTCATTCATTTTCCTCCTCTAAAGAAATGTGGGTAACTTACTAAAAATAACTATATTTTAATAATAAAGAAAAGTGAATAATCTGTGAATAAGGAAGAAAGACTGTTTTGGGAATCGAAATATTAGGGAGGATAGAACTATTAGTGTGAGGTTATCTATCAAGGCTTGATTCAAAAGTTTGGGATAAGTAGATAAAAGATTCCTATATTATGAGTATACTAATATATTTATGATGAATGCAGGTGGGAAAGGGCTTTCTCGAATGAAAAAGAACTAGAATCTATTGTTTCCAATAATGGCTAGCGCTGTAGAAGAGGTTTTTTTGTCATCACTCGTGAATATAGTAGATACATAAGAAAACAACCTAAAAGTGGTGATGCTCATGTTTATTGAAACCATAAAACGACCAGAATTATTAGAAGCCATTATTCATAGTATTGATGAAGCCATTCATGTGGTAGATGCAAGTGGGATCACGATTTTTTATAATGACAGGGCAGCCCAGAATGATGGAATCTCCATACATGATGCCCTCGGAAAACATGTGCTTGATATTTTTCCATCGTTAAATAAAGAAAACAGCACCTTACTCAAGGTCATTGAAAGCGGCCAGCCTATCTATCAGCAGCATCAATCGTTCACAAACATACGGGGGAAGCTTATAGATACCGTGAATACAACGGTTCCGATCTATTCTGGAACAAAATTAATTGGTGCGGTCGAGATTGCCAAAGACCTTTCTACAGTCAAACAGCTCTCACAAAAATTAATCGACCTGCAGTCAAGTGTGGTGAGTCAGCAAAAACCAAGTCTGACCACAGGTGCCACCTATACATGGGATGATCTTATTACACAAGATGCGCAGATGTTGAAAATGATTGAGCGAGCCAAAAAAGCGGCAGCCACTTCTTCACCTATTATGGTCTATGGCGAAACAGGGACAGGGAAAGAACTGGTTGTCCATTCCATTCATCAATCTTCAAAAAGAGCCAAGGAATCACTGATTGCTCAAAACTGCGCTTCACTGCCATCCACGCTTTTAGAGAGTATGTTATTTGGAACGAAGAAGGGATCCTACACAGGAGCAGTGGACCGGGCGGGTTTAATTGAACTAGCACATGGGGGGACCTTATTTCTAGATGAATTAAATACGATGCCGCTTGATTTTCAAAGTAAATTATTGCGTGTATTAGAAGATGGAGTGATTAGAAGACTCGGAGGCTCACAAAGCTATCAAACGGACGTACGCTTTGTTGTCGCACTGAATGAGCATCCTCATGTATGTATGGAAAAAGGGATCCTTAGACGGGATCTTTATTATAGATTGAATGTATGCTTGCTTGAGATTCCACCTTTACGCGAAAGAAAAGCTGATATACCCTTGTTAATGGAGCATTTTAGAAAGAAATATAATTATACGTTTCAAAAGCTTGTTACTCATATTGACGAAGATGTATTAGAGCTTTCTAGCAGGTACTACTGGCCCGGAAATGTGCGAGAACTTGAGCATGTTGTTGAATACGCGATGATGATGACAGAAGGAGATGCGATTCAGCTAGACCATCTCCCAGCTTATCTAAAACAAGAGTTGATGAATCATTCAAGCGTAAAACGAGAGCAGCCAGAGAGAAAGCGTTCATTGCGTAAAACGCTTGAGGAGACCGAGCGAACGTTAATTAAAGAAGCGATTCAAGATGCAAAAGGAAATGTCTTGCAAGCAGCCAAACGGCTTGAGATACCAAGACAAACACTTCAATACAAGCTGCAAAAATTACACATTACGTACGAGGAGGGCAGAACATGACAGAAACTGTGCAAAAACCTTCATTTACAATGGAGCTTACAAAAGATGATTTTAATAAGCGGCTTAGAGTGGAATCGTTTAGAGGCAATGTAGACGACGTCGCAGCCTTTCTTTTAACAGAGGCCAATTCAGGGAACTATGAAAAGGTGATTGTTCAATCTGCCGCTAGCCAATGGCAGGCATTTCTCAGGCAGGGGTTTGAATTAGAAGGTGTGCTAGAAGGATTTTTTAATGGAAGTGATGCGCATGTGATGACCTTTTATACAACAGACGCAAGGAGAACAAGTTCAGCTTGGCAAGAAGAGCAAGATATTTTAAAAGCGGTTCAACAGAAATATGTAAAGCCCCATCTAAATGATCTTCCACTATTATACCAATTGCGAAAAGCGACAGAAGTGGATGCAGAAGCATTGGCCCATCTATATAAAACGGTGTTTCCTGTATATCCCACGCCGATGGATCAGCCAGAATATGTCCGCAAAATGATGGCGGGCGGCAGTCTTTTCTGTGTGACCGAGTATGAAGGAACGATTATCAGTGCCGCGTCGGCTGATGTAAATGAAACCTTTCATCATGCTGAACTTACGGATTGTGCAACCTTGCCAGAGCATAGAGCACACGGGTTGATGAAGCATCTGCTCTTAAAGCTAGAAGAGGAGCTGAGGGAAAAAGGTATTTACTGTGCCTTCTCCCTTGCTCGTGCAAAATCATTTGGGATCAATGATGCCTTTTTCCAGCTAAGCTATTCGTACGGGGGCAGGCTGACGAATAATTGCTACATTTTTGAGGATCTAGAGGATATGAATATTTGGGTAAAGGATCTATCACAAAATTAATACCTGTTACAAAACGAGCTGCCAATAATTAGTCGAGTGCTGATTATTAGGCAGCTTTTTTTGGGGTGGTTTTCCTTATAGAGTGCCAGAAAATCGGCAGTTTTTTTCATTCAAGTAAGACCCAGCCCATTTCTTTTACGTCTCGGTAAAACCAAAAACGTTGATAAACCAGCCTTGGGTGCCCAATTTAGGCAAAAGAGGAACAATTGGCACGTTCCTTGCTTTTATTATTAGGGAGTAGATAAAGGGGGAGATCATATGTGGATGGATTTATACAAACCTGATCGTCATTGGAAAGAGATTTCTTTATGGAAAGATGTCACAGATGAGCAGTGGAACGACTGGATTTGGCAGCTCACCAACACCATTCGTACGTTAGATGACTTAAAGCAAGTAATCAATCTGACGCCTGAAGAAGAAGAGGGCGTGCGTATTTCGACAAAAACGATTCCTTTAAATATTACTCCTTACTATGCTTCCTTAATGAATCCAGATGATCCGAGATGTCCGATTCGAATGCAGTCGGTGCCGATTGGAGAAGAAATTTACAAAACGAAATACGATATGGAAGATCCGTTAGAAGAAGATGAGGATTCTCCTGTTGCGGGCCTTACGCACCGCTATCCAGATCGAGTGTTATTCCTTGTAACCAATCAATGCTCGATGTATTGCCGCTACTGTACACGCCGCAGGTTCTCCGGACAGATTGGGATGGGGGTTCCGAAAAAGCAATTAGACGGGGCGATTGACTATATTAAAAACACACCTGAGGTTCGTGATGTTTTAATTTCTGGCGGTGACGGACTATTAATTAATGACACGATTCTAGAATATATTTTAAAGAATTTGCGCGCTATTCCGCATGTAGAAATCATTCGCATCGGTACCCGTGCACCGGTTGTATTCCCGCAGCGAATAACTGAAAATTTGTGCAATATTTTAAAGAAATACCACCCAGTCTGGCTGAACACCCATTTTAATACGTCGATTGAGATTACTGAAGAGTCAAAGAATGCCTGTGAAATGCTTGTCAATTCAGGCGTGCCTGTTGGAAACCAAGCTGTTATTCTTGCTGGCATTAATGACAGTGTGCCAATTATGAAAAAGCTATGCCAGGATCTTGTGAAAATTAGAGTAAGACCGTATTACATTTATCAATGCGACTTATCAGAAGGGATCGGGCATTTTAGAGCGCCGGTATCAAAAGGACTTGAAATTATTGAAGGCTTAAGGGGGCATACCTCTGGCTACAGTGTACCAACCTTTGTTGTCGATGCTCCGCATGGCGGCGGGAAAATCACCTTGCAGCCAAATTATATGATCTCTCAAAGTCCCGATAAAGTGGTGCTTCGTAACTTTGAAGGCGTAATTACAACCTATCCAGAGCCGGAAAATTATACAGCAGGTACAGCTGATGAGTACTTTAACGGCGTATATCCAGATACGGCTCTAAAGCATACAGATGTGGGCGTTGCTTCTCTGTTAAACGACAGTCAGCCAACATTAACACCAAAATCATTAAAGCGTTATGAGCGTCGCGTGGCATATCAGTCAACTGCTGAACATACAACTTTAAAAGATAAACGTGAAAAGCGTGACCAGCTGAAAGAAAAGAAGTACCAAGCAGAATTAAAAAAGAATGCGTCGAAAGAGGAGCCACCAGAACAACCGGAGAGTAAAGAGAAGGAGGCGTAACGGATGCAATGTGTTTGGTGCGAGGAGGAGAGCGCAAAAGAAACGACATCTAGTGTGTATTGGGAGCTTCCAGACGGCACAAGGGCGATTGAAATAACCGACACTCCGACCATTGAGTGTACGGAGTGCGGGATGATGTATCAGGATGATCAATTAATTGAAGAACTTGAAGACCACCTTGTATTAATCAATATCAAAAATGTACCGAACTGTATCTCTTATAAAGCACTTATGGCAGAGCCGAAACTGTTAAAACGTAATTACTTCCGTTTTTAAAAATGGCAGCAGCAACGAGTGTGCGGAGGGGTGGGGAGGTTTGTGAAAAAATATCAGTCGCTTGTCATTAAACCGTTGTTAGATGAAAATTATCCAGTCATTTCACACGGTGAGGGCATCTATTTATATGATAAGGACGGAAAAGCTTATATCGATGCCGCCTCAGGTGCTGTGACTGCAAGCATTGGACACGGCAACGCGGAGATTATTGAAGCGATGAATGAGCAGGCAAAGAAAGTCTCTTTTGTGTACCGGTCTCAATTTACCTCAGATGCTGTAGAGGAGCTTGCGCGTGAGTTAAATGAATGGGCAGGTGGAGACGAGGATTATTATACTTTTTTTGTTAACAGCGGCTCAGAGGCAACAGAAACAGCGATGAAAATAGCAATTCAGCATTTTCAAGAGAGAGGGCTGCCTCAAAAAAATAAAATCATCTCCCGCTGGACCAGTTACCATGGCATTACGATCGGAGCGCTGTCCATGTCTGGTCATAAAAAGCGGCGCGAGCGGTTTCACAGCTTATTAGCCGATTATCCAGTCGTCGCCCCTCCCGCGTGCTACAGGTGTCCATTCGGTGAAACGTATCCTGCTTGTCATTTGAAATGTGCAGACGATCTTATTACTGCAATTGAAAAAAACGGTGCAGAGCATATCGCTGCTTTTATCGCTGAGCCGATTATCGGAGCGGCTGGGGCAGCGATTGTTCCGCCTCCGGGCTATTACGAGCGCATCATGGAAATTTGCCGGGAGCATGACATTTTGTTTATCGCAGATGAAGTGATGACCGGAATTGCGAGATGCGGTACACCTCTTGGTATCAATCATTGGGACGTATTGCCTGACATTATTGCATTAGGGAAGGGGTTAAGTGCTGGCTACACCCCGATAGCTGCGGCCTTATGTACGGAGACGGTTCTCGAGCCGATTAAAAACGGCTCCAATTTCATCATGAGCGGACACACATATAGTGCCAATCCGCAATCTGCCGCAACGGCCTTAGCGGTTTTACGCTATGTAAGGAAGCATGGTCTGATTGAGAGATCAAAAGAAAATGGGACATATTTGAAAACAAAATTAAAGTCGCTGTTTAACTACTTCGCATGTATTGGAGACGTACGTGGTGCGGGAATGATGGTCGGCATTGAATTTGTACAGCACCGTTCGTCAAAAAAGCCGTTTGACAGCCAATTAGGGTTTACACAGAAGCTGGTTAAAGCCGCACAGAACAATGGATTATTAATATATCCCGCCGGCACAGCACGGACGAAAGGCGACGGTGATGCTGTAATCATTGCCCCTCCTTTAATTACTACTAAAGAAGAAATAGATGAGATTGTTCACCGGTTAAAACAATCGATAGAGCAGATTCTACTAGAAATGCCTAGCTGAGATAAGATGGGAGGAGTGGAGATGGAGGCCAAAAGGTCGTTAAATAAAATAGGTACCTTATCAGATGCTCTGTCTGTGATTCACGATGGCTCAACTGTGATGTTTGGCGGATTCGGAGGG
Organism: Alkalihalophilus pseudofirmus OF4; assembly: GCF_000005825.2. Lineage (GTDB taxonomy): Bacteria > Bacillota > Bacilli > Bacillales > Bacillaceae_D > Alkalihalophilus > Alkalihalophilus pseudofirmus. The sequence continues at coordinate 2,068,209 of NC_013791.2, read as the reverse complement.
ATCGGGAATCCGCCGACCATTATTCGCGGAATGTTAGAAAAAGGCGTGAAGGATCTTACCTTAATAGGGAATGATTCGGCCTTTCCGCATATTGGAATCGGACAAATTATTAAAAATAAACAAGCAAAAAAGTTGATAGCCTCCCATATTGGTTCCAATCCAGTGGCAGGTCAGTTGATGACAGAAGGCGAATTGGAAGTTGAATTCTCTCCACAAGGAACGTTAGCTGAACGGATTAGAGCCGGCGGTGTCGGCATTCCAGCATTTTTAACCGATGTGGGTCTTGGCAGCATGATTGAAGAAGGAAAAGAGAAAGTCACCTTAAATAATAAAGAATACTTACTTGAAACAGCTTTAACAGCAGATGTTTCCATTGTATATGCCAAAAAAGCAGATACATTTGGCAACCTTATTTATGAAACGAGTGCCCGCAACACAAATCCGCTCGTCGCAATGGCTGGTACATTTACAATAGCCGAAGTAGAGGAGATTGTAGAACCAGGAGAGCTGGCGCCAGAGGAAATTACAACTCCTGGTATTTTTGTGGACCTCATTATTAAGACCGAGGGGGTCGATTGGAAGTGGGTATGGGAGTAGATATCAGAAATCAAATGGCCAATCGTGCGGCTAAAGAAATACAATCAGGCATGATCGTTAACCTTGGCATCGGCATCCCTTCGCTCATTCCAAATCATATTTCACAGGAAGTAGAGGTTCTATTTCATGCAGAGAACGGGGTGCTTGGGATGGGGCCATCACCAAGAAAAGGAGAAGAAGATCCTACTTTATGTAATGCGGCGGGCTATCCGGTAACGACGGTTCACGGAGCTTCTTATTTTGACAGCGCAATTGCTTTTGGAATTATTCGTTCAGGCTATCTCGATATGACCTTCCTTGGCGGTCTTGAAGTCAGCGAAGACGGAGACCTTGCCAATTGGATTGTTCCTGGAAAACGAGTGCCAGGAATTGGCGGAGCGATGGAGCTTGCGCAAAAAGCAAAAAAGGTTGTTGTTTTGATGAATCATTTGAATAAGGACGGTGAGCCGAAAATTGTAAAGCAATGCTCCTTCCCGCTTACCGCAAGGCGATGTGTATCATTGATTATTACTGATATGGCAGTGATTGAAGTGACATCTTCTGGACTCCTATTAAAAGAGGTTATCGCTCCCCGCACGATAGAGGATGTGATAGCTGCAACAGGCGCAGAGCTTACGATCGCTGACAGGGTTAAAGTCCTTGACCCGAGGAAGGAGGAACATTCATGAAGCCATCTATCAATAAGGCTCAAGTGATTAAACAAAGTATTGATTCAAAAAAGAACGAGATCATTCATTTGCTTAGAGTTTTTGTTCAAGCAGAAAGTACTCAAGGGAATGAACGAGGGGCTCAAAGTCTCGTCATTGAAACCCTGCAGCAGATGGGACTTGAAGTAGATGTTTGGGAACCTGATGCAAAGGAAATTACAAGCCATCGTTATTTTGCCTCATCTAGAACAGAGTTCAGGGGCAGCCCGAATGTAGTCGGGGTGTTGAAGGGAACGGGGGGCGGCAGGTCCATTATCCTTAATGGACATATTGATGTAGTTCCTGCAGGAGATGTCACGCAATGGAGTGACCACCCATACAGCGGTGTTGTGAAAGACGGGAAGATGTACGGGCGTGGTGTGACGGATATGAAAGGCGGCAATGTTGCCCTCCTGCTAGCCATTCAGGCGATCCAAGAAGCGAAGATCTCTTTAAAAGGGGATGTCATTTTTCAAAGTGTCATCGAAGAAGAGAGTGGAGGGACGGGGACACTTGCTGCTCTTTTGCGCGGCTACAAAGCAGATGCAGCGATTATTCCGGAACCTACAAATATGAAGTTTTTCCCTAAGCAGCAAGGCTCGATGTGGTTTAAGCTGCATGTAAAAGGCTTATCTGCCCACGGAGGGACGAGGTATGAAGGAGTAAGCGCGATTGAAAAAAGCATGACCGTTATTAATCATATAAAAGAGCTGGAGAAGATTCGAAACGACCGTATTACGGACCCGTTATATCAAACGATTCCTATTCCTATTCCAATCAATATAGGCAAAATTCATGGAGGAGACTGGCCGTCTTCTGTACCTGATCTAGTGACGGTGGAAGGCAGATTTGGAGTGTCGCCTGAGGAGACTATTGAGGAGGCGAAAGAAGAAATGAAGCAATGGATCCTAAGGCTTGCCGAGAAAGATCCTTGGTTCGAAGAGTTTCCAGTAACCCTTGAGTGGTTCGGGGCCAGATGGCTTCCTGGCTCACTTGATCCAAATCATTCATTTATGCAGTTACTCGGGGATAAATATAAAGAAGTAATCGGTGTTCCACCTGTGATTGAGGCCTCACCATGGGGCACAGATGGAGGTCTCTTAACTGAAATTGGCAGCATTCCAACGGTTGTATTTGGTCCAGGTGTAACAGAGAAAGCACATTTCCCTAACGAATATATTGAACTTGAAAAGGTCTTCTCTTGTGCCGAAGTGATTGCGCACACGATCATTGGTTGGTGCGGCGACGAGAAAGGCTGAGCAAGTCACTCTCATTCTATTCGGTCTTAAAATATGCTAGGATTTAAAAGGAAGATTTATTCGATCGCATAGAAAGGGAGATTGTGAGTAGGAATGAAGTTGATTTCATGGAACGTAAATGGCCTGCGAGCTTGTGTGAAAAAAGGATTTCTTGATTTTTTTCATGAGCAGAATGCAGATATCTTCTGCCTGCAAGAGACGAAGCTGCAGGAGGGACAGATTGAATTAGAGCTTGACGGCTATCATCAATTTTGGAATTATGCATTGAAGAAGGGGTATTCCGGCACGGCTGTATTCACGAAACAAAAGCCGATCTCCGTCAGGTACGGAGTAGGTGAGCTAGAATCAGAGGATGAGGGCCGCATTATCACTTTGGAGTTTGATTCGTTTTATTTAGTTAATGTGTATACGATTAATGCAAAACGTGATTTATCTCGTTTGCCAGAGCGGCTGGAATGGGAGGATGCATTAAAAGAGTATCTTCTAGATCTCGATCGGCATAAACCCGTTGTCTACTGTGGAGACCTAAATGTTGCCCACGCCGAGGTTGACTTGAAAAATGCCAGATCAAATCACGGCAATTCAGGGTTTACTCTAGAAGAGCGAGGGAAGATGACGACTCTCTTAGAATCTGGTTTCATTGATAGTTTCCGTTATTTGTACCCTGAGCGGACAGATGCTTTTACTTGGTGGTCTTATATGAGAGATGTTCGTGCAAGAAATATTGGCTGGCGGATCGACTATTTTATTGTCTCCACTCAGCTAAAAGAAAAGATTAACGAAGCATCGATCTATGCTGAGGTTTTAGGAAGCGACCACTGTCCGATTGGCTTAGAACTTGATATATAATTAAACCATGCTCTAACAATTATAGTAAATCTGGATATCTATTCTCATCTAAACCAACAACAGCACATCACAAGATATGCTGTTGTTTTACGTATAGAACCAAGGTAGTTTGCTATCTAGTAACACATAAATGAATGATGAATAATAATTGAAGATCGCTTAACATTCAAGTAAAATAGGTGATTATTTACTTTGTGTTAATATTGTTAGGAGGTACAGCATGAATTTTATAAGTGATAATAATAAATGGATCTTTAAACCTAAGAAGTTTGAGATTCAAGATCACAATGTAGCAATTACTACAGAACCACAAACGGATTTTTGGCAACGTACATACTATGGTTTTCAAAATGATAATGCTCCTGCGTTGCTGTTACCTGTTGAAGAAAAGTATTTTTCATTCGTAGTGCGCACGGATTTTGATTATAACGGGCGGTTTGACCAATGCGGTGTGATCATTTATCAAGATAGTGAGAATTGGTTCAAGGCTTCTATTGAATATGAAAATGAACAGTTTCAACGTCTTGGAAGTGTCGTTACGAACAATGGATATTCCGATTGGGCAACCATAGATATATCTTCAAAACAAAAACATATGTATTACAGATTAAGCCGTCGAGAGAGTGATTTTTGCATTGAGTGTTCGTATGATGGTATAGATTTTAAGCAAATGCGAATTTTTCATTTGTTCTCTGGAAATGAAACTGTAAACATTGGTATTTATGCATGCAGCCCTGAAAGTTCAAGCTTTTTAGCTAGATTTTCTGAGTTTGAAATGACCGATTGTTTGTGGAAAGAGCATGAATAGCAGCTGCTACAGTATCCAAAAACCTAACAATTAAAGTAGACGATGAAGCTTATAGCTTTTAAAAAAACTGCACCTCCAATTGTTGATTAATGACCAACAATTGAGGTGCAGTTCTATTTCTGTAAGTTTTCTTTGGTTATTCCCCTAAATCAACATTATGATGGACTTGCTGTACATCTTCTAAATCTTCTAAGGTGTCAATAATCTTCTCAAATTGAACTAGATCATCACCAGTCAGTTCTACTTCACTTTGCGGAAGCATCGTAATCTCAGTGACAGTAAAGTCTTCAACTCCTGCTTGCTTGAACGCTTCAAGTACCGCGTGGAATTGATCAGGCGCAGCATATGTAATGACTGACTCGTCTTCTTCAATGATGTCACGAACATCCACATCCGCTTCCATTAATAGTTCAAGAGCTTCATCAGCCGTTTTACCTTCTAAACCAATAACAGCTGTCTCATCAAACATATAGGCAACCGAGCCGCTCACACCCATGTTTCCGCTGTTCTTACTGAAAGCTGCACGAACCTCTGCTACGGTACGGTTTACATTATTTGTTAAGGCATCAACGATAATCATCGAGCCGCTCGGACCAAAGCCTTCATAACGAAGCTCATCATAGTTTTCTTCTGTGCCGCCTTTTGCTTTTTCAATTGCGCGTTCAATAATATGTTTTGGAACATTGTACGTTTTAGCACGTTCTAGTACGAATTTTAATGCCTGATTTAATTCAGGGTCAGGTTCGCCTTGTCTAGCTACCACATAAATTTCACGACCGAATTTTGCATAGATTCGGCTCGTATTTTTATCTTTTGCCGCTTTTTTCTCTTTAATATTGTTCCATTTACGACCCATCGTGAACACTCACTTTCCAAAATAAGTTTCTTCTTAATACGTCCTCTATTATACATCATCCTATTATGAAGGAAACAAGGAATGCCTAATTTTAGGTGAATGAAGAGGCCGGCCGCATGAATTGTGGCAGCCTCTATAATTAACCTATTTATTGGGTAACCTTATTAAGTACAAACTCTTCAACCACTTTGGCTACACCGTCATTCATATTCGTGTCTGTTACATAATCGGCAATCTCTTTAATGTCATCTGGGGCGTTGCCCATTGCAACACCAAGTCCTGCAAACTCAATCATCGTCTGATCATTGTAGCTGTCGCCCATTGCGATAACCTCTTCTTGCTTAATTCCAAGCTTTGTGATCAAGCTGTGTAAGCTCGCTCCTTTTGTCACACCATCTTCTGTAAATTCAAGAAAATAAGGCTTTGAGCGCATCACACTAAGCTGGCCGCGAAACTCTTCTTGAAGCTTCTTTTCTACCTCTACTAAACGATCGGGATGACCGACCATTAATGCTTTTACACAAGGTTCATCAACGGCATCAACAAAACGCTCGACTTCAATTACTGGCATTCCTGTAATTTCGCCTTCAATCATCGTATATTCGTTATTAGCCTCCGTAACAATGTCATTTTCCATATATGTGTGGATCCCGACATTTTCACGCTGGCTGACATGATACAACTCGTGGAGTTGTTTGGGAGATAATGTGCTGCTGTACATTTCTTCATTCGTTTTGGAGTTAATGATTTTAGCTCCGTTAAACGATAGAATAAAGCTTCCGTAATCAGCTAGTTTTAATTCGTTGGCAACAGGTACCATTCCGTATGTTGGTCTGCCTGAAGCAAGTACGACTTTTATGCCGTTTTTTTGTGCCTGCATTAATGCTTCTTTCGTACGGCTGGAGATCGTATGGTCGTCTCTAAGCAGTGTATCATCTAAATCTAGGACAATCATTTTATACTCTTTATTTATATCAGTCATGGTAAAAAATCCTTTCGTCCTTTACTGTTGTGCTAGTTTACTATAACGGAATGTTGTCTATTCTTGCAAGGGCAGGACTTGGTAAAGCTAAGAGGAATTGAGAGGCTGCATCTCGAATCAGTAAGGGTACGGCATAATTTAACCAGCGGAGGATCTAGAATGAACATTAAGATTTTACAAAGTGAGCAATATATAGAAGCTATTAATTTATCAGAATATGCCTTTCAATATAAAGTATCAAAGGAACGAATAGAGGAATTAAAGGAACGGATGCACCAACATCATATTGTATATGGAATTGATGAGGAGGAAAAGCTGGCCTCAAAGCTTCATCTTCTTCCTCATCATATTTATTTGCAAGGTAACAAGTGGAAGATGGGAGGGGTAGCCGGGGTTGCGACTTACCCTGAATATCGCAGGAGCGGTCATGTGAAGGCGCTGCTGCATCATTCTCTTTGTGAGATGCGAGAAAAAGGCATGACGATCTCGATGCTTCATCCATTTTCTGTGCCATTTTATCGAACATACGGGTGGGAACTTTTCACAAATCGTCTAATCACCACCCTCAAAAAGAGTGACCTTAAAAGGATCGGCAATACTGCTGGGAGCATCAAACGATTCACCACAGAGGAAGAGCATCCCGACCTAACTGAAGTGTACAATACCTATGCGAGCCAATTCTCAGGTATGCTGATCCGAGTGGCGTACTGGTGGAAAACGGTTGTAAAGGATATGAATATCGCTGTGTATTACGATAAAGCAAAAAGTCCAAAAGGTTATCTTCTTTATACAGTGAAGGACTCAAAGATGGACGTTGAAGAATTTATCGCTCTTGATGCGGAAGCAAGAACAGGGTTATGGAATTTTATCTGCCAGCATGATTCGATGGTAGAGGAAGTGAGCCTCACTACTCATGAGAGAGAACCGCTCTTTTTTGCCATAGACGAACCAAGAGTAAAAGCTGAAGTGAAGCCTTACTTTATGGTGAGGATTGTTGATGTGGAAGAATTTATCGCAAACTATGAGTGGGGTCACACTAAGTTAGCAGAACCGCTTACTATCCATGTTACTGATTCATTTGCCGAGTGGAATAATCAATCATTTCTATTCAATAAAAAAGGCGTTAAATCACAAAAGCCGAATAAAGAGGGTGTCACATTAACCATTCAATCGCTAGCAGCACTTTGCTTTGGCTATAAGAGTCCGGCTGAGTTAAAAGCAAGCGGTCTGCTTGATGCAACAGAAGAACAGCTAAATCAGCTAGAGCAACTAATCCCACAATCAATACCTTACTTTTATGATTTCTTTTAACGCTTAGAGGATTAGCTGAGAGAAAATAAGCATTTTAAGACGAGCTCGGGAGCAGGTATTTTAACTTATATGGGATCAACACATTATAGAAGTGTCTAGACATGCCGCTCCTGAAATATACTTCGCTTTTCGCGGGGAGCTGGTGAGCTTCCTCGGGCTATGCCCTGTGGGATCTCACTCCTGCTCTACTCCCTGCAGAAGTCTACGTATATTTCATCCGCTGTTTTTCTGCTTTTTCCAGGAATGAAGTGAATAATGTAGGTAATGGGCTCAGTGCTAAAATATACTTTTACATTCATCTCCCGCTCCGATTTTAAGGTCCCTAAAAGCTCATTATAAAGAGGGAGGACCTTCACAACATCCTTCCTCTGTTGATTGGAGAGGAAGGCACCGACTCCAGCGGGATGTGCGTGGCCAGGGAAGACCCCACAGGAGCGTAGCGACGAGGAGGCTTCCGGACCGCCCGCGGAAAGCGTGTGCCTGCAGCGGAAATCAACTACTACTATAGGAAGAGGATGTATCTTTTCCAGCTACGTCTTTACTCATTATTCTCTTGAAGGGTTTTGATGAGTTCTTCAAAATTCTCGTTGAATCTATTTAATTCATAATCTAATTCATAATAATACGTGTCATTGCCTGTGTAGTTTGGTTGAGTGTCTCTAATTGCACTTGATATATTACATGAAGAAAATAATATCGTAATACTTAATAGAACGATTGCGCCTGTCAAAGACAATCTTGGTTTTTTCTCCTCCAAAAATACTTCCCCCTAGTAAATTTAGGTTGTATATAATACCGTATTTTAACATTTGATTACAATTAAGCTGTTAAATAGTGTAGGTGCTTCAATCATAAAAATGGTCAAATTCATAGTCTTCATACGGATAAATCATCCGTGTATGTTTTTTGCCATTTCCGTACGTAACCTCTAATTCAATCTCTCTTATTTGCAACCCGCTAATTTGAAGTTTCCATTGTTCTAAGTTTCCATTCTTATTCTTAGTAAGCGGAACCTTTGAAATCTCACCGTTTTTATCGGTCACAATGGCCTGGGCTTTAGTTGCTTTAAAATAGTCTGGCTGATTAGCAGGTAAAGAGAACGCTGCCTCGTAAGCTGAGATGATATCATTATTTGTATGAGTATAAGAGCTAAACTCCATGGTTAACGGCTGCGGTCGGTAAAGGTCAGCAGGCACATAGTCAATATCAGAACTTCTGGTCATGGCTCCCTTTGACACAACTTGGTATTCATATTCTAGGTTAGGTAGGACATCAAAGCTTGCTTCATAAAAGAGCTCATCTGATTGGATTGCATCTACTGTGTGCCATTCAGACTCACCCACGGCTCTGCTTCTTAAAAAGACCGAGGACTCAGATTCATTTTCTGAAAAAGACCAGCTTATCGTAATCGCAACAGGAGGCCCATATGTTTCAGGGTAGGCTGCTGTATAGTCCGTGTACGACAGCCATTTAGTTTCTTCTCTTATTGTGTAGAGTTCGGAATGTAAATACGACAGTTCTGACTGAGTGTTTTGCAGCTCATTTTGAACATGGTACAGTGCCGCTTTGACTGAGGTTACGACATACATTTGATACAGGGAAAAGATGAGTAAGCAGGTGATAAGGAGGATGTTTACATAGAGAAGGCGTTTGAGCTTCATGGATTTAGTCCCCTTCACTTGATGTAATGGTGTTTTCTTCCTTATTATATTCCGAAGATGAGGTTGGAGGGATGTCATTTACTCGACAAAAAACGCAAATAGCTGTCTATTTGCGTTTCTTTAAGTTATTCATTTCTTCCGTAACGACAAAGGCTAAATCATCATTACCGAATAAAGAGAGTACTCCAAGCAAGGTCTGATCATTTATTTCACCTGCTTCTTCTTTAGGTACTGTTAATTCTAAGGCATGCTTAAGGGCTGGATTATCTCCTTGATTGGGGTAAGCACGCTTATAAAGGTCAGCAGGGTCTAGGTCGTGATTGACACACCACTGTGCAAAGACGAGGATCATCATGCTTTCTTCTTGTTGATATTGTCCAATAATCTTATCTTCTATCTCTTTTTTGTTCATCTTAATGACTCCTTTTTTAAAGGTATATGTTGCTAGTATAACGAACATAGCATGAAAATCCTATAAAAGACTATGAAAACAGCAGCTTACATAGTAAAATGTAAGAATTTAGAAAGAGTAAATGTGTAAGGGGAGCAGATAGAACATGAGTGTAGACATCAAGGAATACGAAGAAAAGATTAAAGAACAAATTATAAATTTAATCCTGCCGATCCAGCAAGATGAATACGGGGTTTCAATTACCGCGGCTGACCAGCCAGATTTATTAGATATCCATAGCCACTACATCAAAAAAGGCGGGAATTTTTGGACGGCTGCTATTGAAGATGAAGTGGTAGGGACGGTCAGTTTTCTTAAAGTAGAAGAAGGAGTGTTGGCCCTTAGAAAAATGTTTGTAAAAAAAGAATATAGAGGATCTCGTTACAACATTGCAGCCAGGCTTTTAGAGTATGCGCTTGAATGGGCAAAAGCGAACGAATTTGACGTAATCTATCTTGGAACGACAAACGAATTTAAGGCGGCACATCGTTTCTATGAGAAGAATCATTTTCAAGAGATCACAAAGTCAGACTTGCCCTCGTCATTTCCGATTGTGCATGTCGATCGAAAGTTTTATAGACGTAAATTAAACTAGCCATGCGTTACTCGCACGGCTAGTTTTTTTGACGAAGCTCTTTGATCGAATAGAACGTTCCTCTCCATACAATCCCGCCGCGATAGGCAGTAAGAAAGGCAGCACGGGCAATACAGTAAATAAAAAGAAGAGCAGTAACCGGGAGGACGGGAAGAGACTTAAGGGCCCCTTTAGTCATCTTATGAACGGTCTGCATGTACACACCAGCAATCAACACGATACTAAGAATAGATAACATACGGACGAGTTCAGAGTTTGAAAATAAGGTCAAGAATGGGAGAACATGGGTGATAAACACACCGCTTACTGCAAGAGCGACCATGGAATATCGATAATAGAGTCCTGCTAATGTGTTTTTCTCAAGGCCTACAAATGCCTCTTTTAAAGTCGCATACCATTCTACTTCGAGGTGATTGAGTGCCGTGACCATCCTCTGCTTATATCCTTTTTGTTTCAAAAGGACCCCAAGCATCAAATCATCGTCAGGCCGCTCTTTTATTGCTTGATGACCACCGATTGATTCGTAAGCCTCCTTTGAAACTAAATTAAAGGCACCAATCCCGATGGCTGATTTACTTGCATCAACATTGGCCATCCACGGTCTTTTAAAGAAGGAAAATCCAAATAAGAAAAACGAAATAAACGCCTTAGGCCAAAATCGTTTCACATTCATGTTGGGTGCGAGCGTGAGATGATCGATATCGTTTTTCTTCACGTAGTTCATCGCCTTTTCAATCGTATCAGGCTGATAGATAATATCCGCATCCGTAAATAAAAGATAGTCTCCTTTTGCTTTTTTGTACCCCTGATACAGCGCATGATTTTTACCAAGCCAGCCTTGTGGAAGGTCCTTTATATGGATAGGGGTTATTCTCGCATCTGTTTTACGAATAGATTCAATATGCTCGCGGGTAAGGTCAGTAGAACGGTCATTCACGACGATCCATTCCAGTGCTGGATAGCTTTGTTTTAGCTGTGAATAGAGACTAGCAGATATACCTGTTTCTTCATTTCTAGCAGCAATAATAATGGATATAAGGGGAGCGTCATCGAGCATTTCCACACTTACATCTTCTAATCGATCAATCTTTCTCATTCCAATCGCTGCATCTATTAAAATGATCAGCCAAAAAAGGCAAGTAAATAGAAGAAGCCACATAATCATATAGTAATCACTCCTTACCTATGATCTTAGCCTTTTTTAGTATCGATGAGAAGCGAGATGATCAAATAAAAAAAGCGAGGGGAATCCCCTCGCTTTTAGCGGCCAATGAACATTTGTGTCCAATAGTGACCGTACGAACCTCCTTTTGCATAACCTACACCAATGTGTGTATAGTTTGAAGAAAGAATATTCTGACGGTGGCCTGTGCTGTTCATCCAAGCATTGAACACAGCCTGTGCAGAAGTTTGACCAGCAGCGATGTTTTCACCCGAAGCGCGGTATGTAATCCCGAAATTACGGATCATTTGATGCGGACTTCCGTATGTTGGTGATGTATGGCTGAAGTAGTTTTTATCACGCATATCCTCTGACTTGAATCTAGCAACACGTGATAATTCCCAGTTGCTTTGTAGTGGATTTAAGCCGTGTTTCGCACGTTCTTGGTTCACAAGACGAATGACTTCTTCTTCCATTGATACAAAGCTTGATGCGCTAGGGATCGTTAGGCGCTGGCCAGGATAGATCACATTAGGATTAGATACTTGCGGGTTTGCTTGGATAATTTCTGTCACACCCACTTGATAGCGGACAGCAATTTTCCACATTGTATCTCCTTGTGAAACAGTGTGTGTGGTAGACGCTTCGGCATCTGTTCCACCAAAACCAAAGACTAGGGCAACGGACAATAAAAAGAGTGAGGTAAATCGTTTGAAATGTCTCATAAATCTATAATAAAAAGGTTTACTATGTAAGTATAGCGGTAATTGCTGCCTCTAAAGGGTAGTAATTGGCTCGTTTACTAGTGTTAGGAAGTTTAGTACGTCCATCGTTTTTATATGAAAAAACGAACTAAGGCGAATGGAGGGATCTAGTAATGAAAATGTTGCTGCTTATTGGGATGTTATTACTAGTTTTGGCTGCATGTCAAAATTCTGCAAATGAAAGGGAGGATTTACTACAAGAGGAAGTATCTGTTGAAAATGTAGAGACTGATCCAGAAGAAGCAGAGGGTGATGCAGAGCTCACGGAAAAAGAAAAACTGCTGAAAAAAGCAGATACTGCGCTTCTTACACTTTCAAAGCAAGATTGGCCGAGTCTCTCTAAAATGACTCATCCCGATAAAGGCTTAACATTTTCCTTTTATGCCGCTATCGGAACAGATGAAGATAATGATGTAACCTTTACAAAAGAAGAGGCAGCCAACCTCGGTAATGACACGGAGTATATATGGGGATATGATCACGGCGATCAGCAATTTATAATGACAGCCCATAATTGGGTGACAAATTACCTCCTTATGCATCAAGGAGTATCGTCCGTTGATTACACTGAAGTGACCTATAACGACTCCATTGTAGAAAGTGGGGGAATGATAAATACGATTGCTGATGAGTATCCTGAAGCAAAGTATGTAGAGTATTACTCACCACCTTCTGACATTGAGTTCGATTGGCAGGCGCTTCGGTTTGTATTTGAAGAAAAAGAGGGCGAGTGGTATCTAGTTGCCATTGTTCGTGATGTCTATTCGCCATAAAGACCTTTAACCCCCATGAATGAATTATCATTCATAGGGGATTTTTGTTGAATAAGCAGGAAAAACCTGTTTACTAGACGAATGTAAAAGTATAGTAGTAAGAATATTATGTTAATGAGAATGGTGAGCGTTGCATAAAGTAATAGCGATAAGATAGTTAATAAAGTAGAAATGAAAGCGTTTTAAAGGGGGATATGCATGGGTACAGCATCTTTTTTAAAAGAAGAGCATATGATTTTTCGTAAAGCGGTTCGGAGTTTTCTAGAAAAAGAGATTAAACCTCATTATGAAAAATGGGAGAAGGATGGACTCATTCCTAGGGATATTTGGTACAAGCTTGGAGGTGAAGGACTTTTATGTCCGTGGCTTCCTGAAGAGTACGGCGGAATGGGAGCTGATTTTGGCTACTCCTTTGTCCTGATCGAAGAACTAGAACGCATTGGTTCAAGTCTAGTAGGAGTTCCATTGCATAATGATGTGGTTGTTCCTTATTTATGGCACTATGGTAATGAAGAACAAAAGGGTCGGTGGCTTCCTAAATGTGCTACAGGGGAGGCAGTGACAGCCGTTGCGATGACAGAACCAGGGACAGGTTCTGACCTGCAGGCAATTAAAACAACGGCAATATTAGATGGCGATTCCTATGTATTAAATGGCTCTAAAACGTTTATTTCAAATGGCCTTCACGGGGATCTGTTTGTCGTCGTTTGTAAAACAGATCCAAGAGCAGAGCCAGCTAGAGCAGGAATCAGTCTTTTAGTCGTAGATGGAAATTCTGAAGGATTCATTAAAGGGAAAAAACTCGATAAGGTCGGACTCAGATCTCAAGACACGCTTGAACTCACATTTGAAGATGTCCGTGTACCAAAGGAAAATCTATTAGGAGAGGCCGGGAAGGGTTTCTACTACTTAATGGAGCAGCTGCAGCAGGAGAGGCTGATCGTAGCGATCGCAGCTGTTACAGCAGCAGAAGTGACGCTTGATTCTACTCTTACGTATGTAAAGGAAAGAAAAGCATTTGGAAAACCGGTCGGATCGTTTCAACATAATCAATTTACTTTAGTTGAACTAGCAACAAAAGGGGAAATTGGCCGTACCTTCCTTCACTCCTTAGTAGAGCGGCATATGAGAGGCGAGGATGTGGTTAAAGAAGTGTCTATGGCAAAGTGGTGGCTCACTGATCTTGCGAAAGAGACAGTCAGTACGTGTGTCCAGCTGCACGGAGGGTATGGATACATGGAAGAGTATGAAGTAGCAAGACGTTCTAGAGATATTCCTGTATCAGCAATTTATGCAGGGACAAATGAAATCATGAAAACGATCATTGCGAAAAAAATGGGGTTATAGAGATGATTCTGGCTAAACAAGGAATGCTTGATTCAATAAAAATCATTGATTTCACAAATTATCTCCCTGGTCCTTTTGCTTCTTTACGACTTGGAAACATGGGGGCACAAGTAATTAAAGTAGAACCTCCGCATGGTGATCCTGCCCGGCACCTGTCCACGATGCATGAAGGCGTGGGAGTTATTTATGCCGCAACGAACTGGAATAAACAATCGATTCACCTTAATTTAAAGGACCCCGCAGATCAAGAAAGAGCCCTGCAGCTCATTAAGAATGCGGATGTTGTCATTGAGTCATTCAGGCCTGGTGTGATGGAGAAATTCGGCCTTCATTACGAACGGCTGAAAAAAATGAATCCTGGCTTAATATATTGTTCAATCTCTGGCTACGGGCAGCATACAGATCATCAAAGCGGATTTGGCAGCCATGATATTAATTACATGGCAGAGAGCGGGATATTATCTTTGTTATCTGATGAAAATGGGAAGCCTGTTCATCCCCATATTCAATTTGCCGATTATATGGGCGGAATGTATGCTTCTGAGCAAATTCTTGCGGCCCTAGTCAGCCGCGGTGTGAATGGATACGGGCAATATGTAGATATCAGTCTTGTCGATGCCTTATTTTCAATGCTTGGTGCCCATGAGTTAATTTACAGGGAAACTGGACGTACTGCCGGAGTAGATGAACTGAACGGTCAGTATGTATGTTATTCCATTTATGAGACGAAGGACGAGCGCTATATGGCAATAGGGGCGCTTGAGGAGAAATTTTGGAGTAACTTTTGTACAGCTGTTCACCAGCCGCACTGGAGACATAGAGGACAAGACCGGCGGGATGAGGTGCATTCAATTGCAAGTGAAGTCACTGCTCTGTTTAAAAGCAGGACGTTAGATGAATGGACGCAATTTGCTAAGAAAGTCGATTGCTGCTTGTCCCCAGTCCTGACCATAAACGAGGCAGTTTCTTCTCCGCTTATACATGAACGAGGGCTGATTGAGATGCTTACAGATGAGAGAGCAAGAATTCGCACATTACCAGCTAACCAACCTAACAAAAGAAAGGAACGATCAATATGAGAGAAGTAGTCATTGTAGAAGCAGTAAGAACTCCGCTAGGAAAGAGAAAAGGTGCCTTATCAAACCTCCGTGCAGATGAACTATTGGCGCTGCCTTTAAAAGAGCTTGTTGAGCGGACGAACATTGATCCCGCAGATATTGAAGATGTAATTGCCGGCTGTGTCTCGCAAGTAGGAGAGCAGGCACCAGATATTGCACGGCTCGCAGCGCTTATTGCAGGCTATCCCATTGAAGTACCTGGTGTGACGATCGACCGTCAATGCGGCTCAAGCCAGCAAGCCGTTCATTTTGCTGCGCAAGCGATTGCTAGCGGTGATATGGATGTCGTCGTTGCAGCCGGAGTTGAGCATATGACGCGGGTTCCAATGTTTTCAAATGTTCAAGGAAGCTCTTACAGTAAAAAGCTAAGCGACAAATATGAACTCCTGCATCAAGGGGTATCATGTGAACGGATGGCCGAAAAATGGGAATTAACAAAAGAAGAATTGGATCAGTTCTCGTTAAACAGTCATAAAAAAGCAGTAAGTGCTTGGGAAGCTGGACATTTCGACCGTGAAGTGATGCCGATTCATTGTACGGCAGAAGACGGATCAGTTATTGAGCTGACAAAAGATGAAGGTCCAAGAGCAGATACAACATTAGAAGCTTTGCAATCTTTAAAAACAGTGTTCAAAGAAGAGGGTGGCACCATTACGGCGGGAAATGCAAGTCAAATGAGCGACGGGGCGGCAGCAATTCTACTTATGTCACGTGATAAAGCAGACGCTTTAGGTCTTAAACCCCGCTGTAAAATTACAGCACGGAGCGTAGTCGGCTCTGATCCAACACTTATGCTGACCGGACCAATCCCAGCTACGCATAAAGTATTAAAGAAAGCCGGCTTAACGATTGAGGACATGGACCTTTATGAAGTAAATGAAGCGTTCGCTCCCGTTCCGCTTATTTGGGCGAAGGAAGTAGGGGCGGACTTAAATAAACTAAACCCTAACGGTGGTGCGATAGCTCTTGGCCACCCGCTTGGAGCAAGCGGGGCACGTGTGATGACGACTTTGCTCCATGAGCTTGAACGTACAGGAGGACGCTACGGCCTTCAAGCTATATGTGAAGGTTTTGGCATGGCGAATGCGACGATTATTGAACGACTAGACTGATCTTTTCGATGGATTAACTCGATGAATTAACTCGATTGATTAACTTAGAGGGGGGCGTGAGAAAATGAGAGTAAAGAACAAAACGTTTCTAGTGTCAGGAGGCGCATCAGGCCTAGGCGAGGCGACGGTACGGATGATCGTTTTAAATGGAGGTCAAGCGGTGATTGCTGACCTAGATTCGACGAAAGGCGAAGACTTAGTAGCTGAACTAGGAGAAGCAGTCACATTTGTCAAAACAGATGTGACAAACGATGAAGATGCAAAAAGTGCAGTCGCTCATGCTGTTTCCCATTTTCAAACGTTGCACGGTCTCATCAATTGCGCAGGCGTAGGAATCGCCAAAAAAGTGCTAGGTAAGAGAGGGCTTCACGGGGTCGAAACATTCCAAAAGGTCATGCAGGTGAATTTAATCGGTACTTTTTCAATGATTCAACATGCAGCAGAAGTGATGAAAGAGAATGAGCCGAACCGTGAAGGAGAGCGGGGAGTCATTATTAATACAGCATCTGTTGCTGCTTTTGACGGACAAATTGGGCAAGCTGCCTATGCTGCCTCAAAAGGTGGAGTAGTCAGCATGACATTGCCGCTAGCTAGAGAGCTTAGCGCATTTGGCATCCGAGTGATGTCGGTAGCACCAGGAATATTTGAAACGCCGATGTTTGCTACGCTTCCAGAGGCCGCTAAGCAATCACTAGGTCAAATGACCCCATTCCCCAATAGACTCGGTCATCCGAAAGAGTATGCCGATCTCGTTCAGCATATTATCACAAACCCGATGTTAAATGGGGAAGTGATCAGGCTGGACGGGGCCATTCGAATGCAGATGAAATAATGTCTTGAAAGCCGCTAAAACAAAACTCATGACTAGGTCCAGTCAACGCACTTGATGTTCTAAAATTCCTTTCTGCATTAGTTGTTGATTTCCGCTGCAGGCACACGCTTTCCGCGGGCGGCCCGGGAGCTTCCTTGTCGTCACACTCCAGCGGGATCTCCCCTGGCCACGCACATCCCGCAGGATTCGGTGCCTTCCGCTATAATCAACGGAGGAAGGATGTTTTATAATGCTCCCATTTTATTAAGTAGCTGTTAAGTAATCCTTACAATCAACTCAAGGATGTCTGCTTTAATATAATTTGAACTTCTCCATAACTAAATCTCTCCACACAATAATTACATAAAGCAACACCCCAGCGGATGAAATATGCGTAGACTTCTGCGGTGCCTAGAGCAGGGCTGAGATCCCACAGGGGTATAGCCCGAGGAAGCACAGCAGCTCACCGCGAAAAGCGAAGCATATTTCAGGAGCGAAAACTATGCTAAAAACCGTGTTTAAGGCACTTAAAGTTTTGAAGCTATAACCACATCACTTTGCATAATAATTACACATCAATAACCCGGCACACTTTCTGTTAGGGCAGTTAATCCCTTCTAACCCCCTTTAGTTAACCCTGCTCTATCCAAATACTCTATTAATCCGCAAATAATAAAAAGACTTATTTCCAAATGGATAAGAATGGTGTAAGATGAATGAAGTTTAGGTCTAATGTATTGTGAAAAATGTCTGTTATATGTTTATGAGGGTATGTATATAAAAAAGGGTGATAAGGGGAGAGAATGACGTTGAAGCTGTTATTTAAACAACGTAAAAAGCAATCTGAATTATTAGAAGAAATGGATACACTTACCTATGATGATGTAGTGCTAGATGTATCACCAGAAGTGGCACTCCAATTAAAAATGATTCATTTAACAAAAGAAGATTTAGTTCGAATTAAAGCAATCCAACCGCTTATTCATGAGCATATTGAAGAGATTGTCGATAATTTTTATAAAAATCTCTATCAAAATCCTGCACTTACAACGATTATTGAAGATCACAGTTCAGTAGACCGGTTAAAGAAAACATTGAACAGACATATTGAGGAAATGTTCGCTGGGAAAATGGATGCAGCGTATGTAGAGCAGCGAAATCGAATTGCTCATGTTCACGTTAAGATTGGTTTAGAACCAAAATGGTATATGTGTGCATTTCAAGATTTGTATACATCGATTGCAGTGATGATCAAAGAGCATGCGGTGGATACTTCTGAATGTCTGGATGCAATGCTCTCTGTATCCAAAATTTTAAATATTGAGCAGCAGCTCGTACTTGAGGCTTATGAAAATGAAAATGAGCGTAACCGTCAGAAAGATCTTGAAGAACGCCACGAGCTTCAGTTGAAAGTGAATACGACTGCTGAAGAGCTTGCAGCGATCTCAGAGGAAACGAGTGCGTCGATTGACGAGTTGAAAGCAAAGTCAGAGGATGTGCATCGTTACAGCACGGAGGGGACAGCTGCCTCATCTCAAGTGGAGAGCCTATCGAAAGAAGGAAAGGATAAGCTTCAAGAACAGTATTTAAAAGTAAAAGAAGTCGATCAATACATGGAGAAAATTTCATCTGAAATGGAATTATTAAAAGACGTTTCAGAAAAAATTAATGATATTGTAGGGCTTGTCCAATCGATTGCTGATCAAACGAATTTGCTTGCACTAAATGCAGCGATTGAGGCAGCACGTGCAGGAGAAATGGGTAAAGGCTTTTCAGTTGTAGCAAGTGAAGTCAGAAAGCTTGCTGAGCAGACAAAAGCATCCGTAAGTGAAGTGTCTGGCTTAATCGTCTCTACAAAAGAACGGATAGGTTCTGTATCGTCCTATATGTCGACCATTGATGAACTTGTTAAAAATAGTGCCAATGGTTTATCTAGTACGAATGAATTTTTCGACCGTATTGTCACTCAAACAGAAACGACGAAAGAACAGAACAGGAATGTCGATCAAGAAATTAAGAAGATCGCTCATGTTATTGAAGAGATTAATGATGCAGCCTATCAGCTTGCAACAACTGCTAATGAATTGAATATGATTACGCATCATCTTGACTAACAGAACGCACCTGAAGTGAAAAACTTCAGGTGTTTTTTTCGTTCTTAATTAAATTTTAATATTTATCTTGTACATTATAATCAACTACTTAGAGAGGATGAAAATAATGAAAAAAGCAACTTTTCTAGCATCTGCCTTATTAGGTGCTTCCATATTTGTAGCAGGCTGCAGCGAGGAAACGCATACGGACCATGAGCCTGCTATGGAACAAGAGATGGATGAGAATATGAACGAAGAAATGGAAAATGAGGGAATGGATCACGATGATATGGATCATGATCAAATGGACAGTGACGACTCCACTGAAGATGCCCATCAAAGTCATAATAATCAAGGTGGAAAAACGGATTATGCAGACGAACCCCATTCATTTAACGAGGCTGCAACCGAACAGTTACTCGTATCAAACACAAAAAATATTACAAGGTTAAATGAAGATAATCCGATAACATTGTCTATTCATGTATCTCAGATGATCTGGCCTTCTACACATGAGGAAAATCAACCGGGCACCGTTATTTTAGCTCCAGTTAATAATTGGCAGTATTCTTTAGCTGCTTTAACTTTAGTACATCATCCAAATGATGGCCCTATTCTTTATTATGATGAGGAAATAAATGATGATGTATTAAATGAATTAAACCGTCTAAATCCAAAAGGTAATAATGAAGGAATTGAAGTATTAGCTGTCGGGGAGCTTAGCGAGTCTGAACGAAGTAAATTAACTGCATTTGAAGTGAAAACGATTAACGAGAACAACCCAGCGGCGTTCGCACAAATGGTAGAAGAAGAGTTTTCAAAAACAATTGATACTGTAGAAGAGGCAGTAATCATTGGTTCGATGGAAGACTCTGCAAAAGAATATACGCTCACTGCAGCGAATTGGATTTCTCATATGAATGAATCACTTTTGTATGTGAATAGCGACACGATTCCAGAAGAAACAAAAGAAGCCTTAGCACAAAGAGAAGGTTCGGCAAAAATATATGTGTTAGGACCCGAAAAAGTTATTAATCAATCGGTAGTAAGCGAACTAGAAGAGTATGGTGATGTTGAACGTATAGAAGGTGAGAATGCGGTCAGTCAATCAATTGAAATGGCTTCTTTTAAAGACGAAGAGACTGGTTTTGGCTGGGGGATCACAGAACCAGGACACGGCTTAGTGTTTGCATCGACTGCCTCACCAGAGCTCGCGATTGCAGCGGCCCCATTTGCCCATTTAGGCAAACATGCTCCAATGATCTGGCTCGATGAAGGAGAACTTACTGAAGATCTTTACAATTATTTGGCTCAAGTAAAGCCTGAATTTCAGGAAGATCCAACAGAAGGACCTTATAATCATGGATATCTGCTAGGTACCTTTGATACAATATCATTCAATACACAAGGAATACTAGATGAAAAATTAGAGATTGTCTCAGCTGATGGAGACGGTCATGGTCAACATTAAGCAAAAGGAGAAATAAAATGAAAAAATGGTTGTTACTAGGAGCGGGTTTAGTAAGTATCCTTGCGGGATGTCAAACTGCAGGAAGTGAAGTAGAAGAGTTTTCTCACCTCCATGGACTGGAGTATGCCCATCATGAAGATGCTTTTTATGTTGCTACTCACCACGGGTTAATTAAGCATGCAGATGGGGAGTGGATAGATGTAAATAAAGAAGCAGAGAAACATGATTTTATGGGTCTTGCAATTCTGGATGAGAATACAATGCTCTCAAGTGGTCACCCGAGTCACTCGTCAGATTTAGAAGATCCTCTTGGGGTGATGAAAAGTACCGATCAAGGAGAAACGTGGGAACCGATTGCTCTTTATCCAGAAGTGGATTTTCATCTTCTTCATGCAAATAAAGGAGACTCAAACCAAGTTTATGCTATAGATGCGTACAACTCTCACTTTTATCACTCGGAAGATGGTGGTTATTCATGGGAACAGGTTGAAACAGAAGGGTTGCCAGAGCCAATTGGTCACACGTACAGTTTAACGTCACATCCTCAGTTTCCTAGTCATGTACTTGCTGGTACTGAAGAGGGAGTGTATATGTCATTAGATAACGGTCAGACCTGGGAAGAAATGGAGAGCAATTCTACAGCGACTGCACTTGAATCATTAAACGGAGATAACGAAGAATTAATGGCCTACTTTGTAGGTGAATTAGAAGGGTTATATTTTAGTAAAGATTTTGGACAAACATGGGAGTCCCTCGATTTCACTTTAGAAAATGATATGATTTCTTATATTAGTCAACATCCAGGCCAAGATAATGAAATCATTTTAGGTTCCATGCAAGAGGCGATCTATCATACAAGTGATTTTGGAGACACTTGGACGCAATTAGCGGAAAATGGAAAATTTCTTCCGTAGAACATTAAGCTGACCATTTAGAAGATATCTAAATGGTCAGTTGTTTTTATAGCATGATGATGATTGGAATGGGGATCTTCATTTGGAGCGAGACTTGGAACTTCGATAAAATGAATACAGATAAAGCTTGCGCAAATGAATAAGAAATACCAGATAGTCTTGAGAGATAAGGTCTTTTGGGTGTTGTTTTTTATTTCTTGAGCTAGTGCTAAATAAAGAATAAACAGGGTGCCGACTAAAAGCAGCAGCATGACTTGAGTGAGTGGCAAGTGATGCTGCGTGGGCACCATTACGGCAAGCATAGTGCCCATCATACCTCCCATTAAACCTGAGATAAATCCGTCCATTACAGCAATAAGTGAGAATGGATAGCCAAATAAAACGCCTATTAAAGCGCCGATAAACATGCTGATGATGGTCGTCTCAAAAAAGGCATCTGAAAATAATATTCCAAGGACAACACCCGATGAAAGTCCTATCATCATACCAATTGCCATAGCTGCGCACATTCCGAGCATATTTGATAAATAAGATTTATAAACAAAGACAATAAAACCAATGATGGCCAGTAAAAGGACGAGGAGACATAGTAAATACCACTGCATGACGAATTCTCCCTTCTATTTCAAAATGTACATTTATGGACTATGTAAATACAACGATTAACCCTTTATTCAAAAGGTAGTTTGTACACTAGTATTAGTTTGTCTTAATAAATATGTCTAAAAACGTAAAGAAGAGATTGGTGAGAATAGATGAAGAAAATATTAATTATTGATGATGAGAGGGAAATGCAAAAGTTACTTGAACTCTGCATTCAATCAAGCAGCTATGATATTAGAACGTTATCAAGCGCCATTGAGGCAGAGTTTTATTTAAACAAGGAGGATATCCACCTCATCTTATTAGATATTATGATGCCAGAGATGACGGGTTTTGAATTTTTGAAGCTCATAAATGAATTACAAAAAGAAATTCCGGTCATTTTAATTACCGCTATGGATGATACAGAAGCTGTTGTTAAGGGTCTTGAGCTTGGTGCTTATGACTTTATCACAAAACCGTTTGAGCCTAGAGAATTAAAGGCTAGAGTTCAATCAGTTATCAAAAGAACAGAACACTTATTTGAGAAAGATACAATTATTAGCAGGTTCGGAATTAATAGGAACCCATCTCAAAGAATTTTCACATATAATGAACAGGTCATCCCGTTTACAAACAAAGAATATCAATTATTCTCTAGGTTCTTTCAATATCCAGGAAGAGTATATACCAGAGATCAACTCCTAACACTTGAATGGGAAGAGGAAGAAGAACGCTTCAACCGAAATGTAGATGTCCATATCAAGCATATTCGAGACAAGTTAGTACAAGCTGGCATAGAAAGACCCTTAATTGAAACCGTGTGGGGTGTGGGGTATAAAATGCCATTAGAGGAGCTGGACTAGGTGAAGCTGGCTACAAAATTATTAATAGCTATTTTCTTCTCTATTGTTTTTGTCATCATCGTAATGAGTCTATCTTTTTATCATTTTTCTAAGTCTTATTATAAACATCAACTTCAAGAAGACGTGGAAAACCGGCTGCTTTCTCATGCCGAAATAATAGGCGCGCACTCTGATGAGACAACCTTAGCGCATGTCATGATGATGGAGGCAGGGCAAGAAGAAAATACATTCATTATTTTTGATGAATCACTACAAGTCATCAACAGTTCGAGGTATTTTTCTGATGAGGTCTTAGCTAATTACCAATTATGGATATCAAAGAAGATTCATCAGAACAGCAAAACTGAATTTATCGACACAATGGAAGAACATATCCCTCATGCTTGGTCTTACACTTCCTTTGCGACAATAGATGGAGAAAGAGGGTATTTGTTTATTGATCAAGATACTGGAAGCTTCGAGAAGACGAGAAAACATATCTTTCTATTAACATTAGGCATAGGTTTCCTTGCCATGTGTTTAGCTGTCATCGTAAGTTTCTATTTATCAAAGCGGCTGACCAATCCTATTATGAAGGCTCAAGAACTAACTAGAGAGATTGCCTCGGGTCGATTAGATGTAGACGTACCTATATCGACTAGTAAAGATGAGGTCTCCATATTGCTTTCCGATATTTCAATTATGGCTATAAGTTTAAAAGAGTATCGAGATGAAAGGCAGCAATTTTTAACGAATATCTCTCATGATCTTAGAACCCCCTTAACTTACATAAAGGGCTATTCCGCGTTATTAAAAGATCAGCAGCTTGAACCACCTGTAGTCAAAGAGCAATCAAACATTATTTATCAAGAAGCCTCCCGGATGGAGCATTTAGTTCAAGATCTCTTTCATTTAATGAAATATGAAGAGGGTTCATTCCATTTGGATGTTGAAAGAACGGATCTGAAAGGTTTTTTTGATCAAATACAAACAAAATTGAAGCTTGACATCCAATCAAAACAGCTAAATTTAAAGGTTCATGCAGCTAATGATGATATGTATGTAGCTATTGACAGAGGACAGTTTGAGAGGGCGGTAATGAATCTTTTATCTAATGCGATTCGTCATACTCAACCTGGGGGAGAAATTAATGTTGCTCTAACTCGGGAAACTCAGAGGTGTATGATTGAAATACGCGATAATGGCACAGGCATACCTGAAAAAGATCTTGATCGCATTTGGGAAAGGTTTTACCGAGTAGATTCTTCTCGTTCTACTAAACTTGGCGGCAGCGGTTTAGGTCTTGCCATTACGAAAGAGATCATTCATCTCCACCACGGGTTGATCTCCGTTTCTAGTAAAATGGGGGAGGGGACAACGTTTATAATCGAAATTCCTGCTGAATAGAACGCTTTTATGATATATTTCAATTATATGAGTCTTTTATACAATTGGAGAGGGGCATATCATGAATACAATACATCCAACAACAATCCCAGCACTAAATAAAGAATTAGGCGAGCAGGTTTCAGGTTATATTAACACTTTAACGAAACCGCCAGGAAGCTTAGGAAGATTAGAAGAATTAGCGATTCAGTTAGCCGAAATGAAAAATAATCCATTTCCTAAAGTATCCCCTGCGGGCGTTCTAGTGTTTGCGGCTGACCATGGAATAGCCGCTGAAGGGGTCTCTGCATTCCCGCAAGAAGTGACCGAGCAAATGGTCATGAATTTTCTTAACGGCGGAGCTGCGATTAATGTATTTTCAAGACAAATTGGTGCTGCATTGAAGGTTGTAGATATTGGTGTAGCAGGAGAGATCGAGCATGAGGCGTTAATTGCGGATAAGGTACGAAACGGCACTCGTAATTTCTTTGAAGAAGATGCGATGACATACGACGAAGCAGTTGAAGCCATTGCGGTCGGAAGAAGGCAGGCTGAAAAACTCATTGAAGAAGGCATTGAGAGCATCATTCTTGGAGAAATGGGAATTGCCAACACAACATCAAGCAGTGCGCTCCTAGCTGTATTGACTGGCAAGCCCGTTAAAGATTTAGTTGGATATGGGACGGGTATCACAAATGAACGCCTGCAGCATAAAATAGAGATTATTAATCAGTCAATCGAGAATAGAAAAGCGGATGCAGCAGATCCGATTGATATTTTGAGGAAGCTAGGGGGTCTTGAGATTGCAGGCATGACAGGAGCTATGCTGTTTGCGGCTGAACGTCGCGTTCCGATTATTTTAGATGGGTTTATTTCCACGGTCGCAGCACTGATTGCTGTCCGTATGGCACCAGTATGTGCAGAGTACATGATTGTCGGGCATCAGTCGGTTGAGCCAGGACACTTAACAGCAGTGGAAGCCCTCGAAAAGAAACCGCTAGTTAATTTGGGATTAAGGCTTGGTGAAGGTTCTGGTGCTGCGGTAGCTTTTTCAATTATTGAATCTGCATGTAGAATGGTGAGTGAAATGGCTACCTTTGAATCGGCTGGTATCTCGAAATAATTATCACACAAAAATGATCTCGCCATAAAAAATCCCGGTAGACACAGCTAGTCGCTGTCCACCGGGATTTATTTTTACAGTTATTCAGTACGTGTATTACCGCCATTATTCTGCCCATTTCCACGAACTAGAACTTTTAATCCTTGTCCCATATCAGAAGCTAGTACGTAATTTCGGTCAACGAATACGCCCCATACATCGCCTTGATCTGGTACATACTGACCGATTTGCTCTGGGTTAGCTGGGTCTGAAATATCTACCATGTACACGCCGCCAGCATAGTGGCTTAAGTAAAGCGTATTTCCTTGTACTTTAGGGTCATGAACAGTATTAGCAAATGTCGTACCATCTTCTACTTTTTCCGTTAAGTCCGTTTTGAACTCACTTAAAAGCTTTGGATTGGTCTTATCCTTCACATCGAAAATACGAGTATAACCATAAGACTCTTCATAGCCCGCGCGTACAGGAACATACACTTCTCTTGTTTCAATTAAGACGTTGCCGCCACGAGCAAGTGCAGCGGAGTGAGCAGAACCTTGCTGCTCAGAAGAGAAGTCTGTGCGCCCAAGGTATACAGGGTTTTCAGGGTCACGTACATCGAAAATGACCGTTCCTAAATCCCACATAGACACATATGCATATTGTGCATTATTGTCTGTAATGACTGAATGATTAAATACTGCTCTAGTTTTACCGTCCGGAGCGTTCCAGTGGTATCCATTAAAGGAATCGTCTACTTCAGCAAGATCACGAGGGTCAAACTCCCACAACTTTTCAGGGTTTGCAGGATCAGTGACATCAATAATTTGGAAGTCTTTTTCTTCGCCCCCACTATAGTAGTCAGCATACGGGTTTGAAGTGAATACTAGGGCGCGATTTCCTTGAGTCGCTAAATAAAGCTCATGTGTACCTGCTGTATTATCATACACTTCATAGAATCCAAGTTTTTCTGGGCTGTATGGATCGGTTACATCATAAAGCAAGAATCCTCCTGCAGTGTCGGCATTGCGGTTCCGCTGCTGAACACTTACAACCGCAAGATCTCCTTTGAATTCTGGTGTATTCACTGATTTAACAATCACTTTCTCCTGCCATGTACCAGGGACGTCATCGTGAGCAAATGCAGCTACTTCAACAGGGTTGGAAGGATCTTTCATATCAAAAACACGAACCCCGCCGTTCGCACCGCCAGCTGTATGTGTTCCTAAATAAGCAAATCCTTTATGGGCATACACATCAGCGGTATTGTTTTGAGCACCTCCGTTAATTTTCTCGATTTGTACAGATGCTGCTTCTTGTAAGCTTGACACTTTGCCTGACCCTTCATTTTTCGCCTCACCTAGCGTGGCTAACTCTTCATTTGAGAAGACGATACGCTCACCCTTTTGAAGTCCAGACTCATCTAGTGCATCATGTGCAAGTACTGCAGGTGCTGCAGCCGATAATACTAAAGCGCCTGCTAATGTAGATTTAAGAACAACATGTCTCATTTTTTTCAATCGAATAACCTCCAATAATTTTTAGATTATTTCACCTTTTCACAATTCAATATACTAAAGCAGAAACCTTTATTAGTATACTAATTATTTCGGTTATTGAAATAATTAATGCTATTTTCCTAACGAGCAGTAGGTATGTAGTTGGATATTTTTTCTAGGATGATAGTTGCTGAATAAAAAAGAACTAGAATATTTCTACATGCGAAACATTCTCATTGCTTCTATTATTAAATAGGAGTAAAGTGGAGGAATGGAAAAAAGAGAGTAAGAGGGGAAACCAATGAATCATTTTTTGAAGCAACATTTATATGTTGTTTATTCTGTCATTTTACTTATGTATATAGCCAATACGTTTATAGGCAGTGAACCAATTCATTATGTAATCGGAATCCTTGCCATTCCGATGCTTCTCATATCCTTTTTAGGGGCGAGTAAACTATTTCGTATTTTAGGCAGTATTTTTATTACTGTCGGTACGGGGATGTATATCTATTCTGGACTGCCGCTCTATCAAGTCCCGCTGTATTTTACATCCACTATGCCGTTACTCGCCTTTTTAACCGTGTTACCTTGGATGAACAGCATCGTTCGTGCAGGACGTTTTGACCGTCGTATTAATGAATTAATGAAAGCAAATGTGTCAGACTTAGGGAAGCTGTATGTCAGAAGCTCGTTTACGACGTACACTTTATGTTCGTTCATTAATTTATCCGCCTTATCGATTTCTCAAGAAGTGCTCCTAGAGAATATGGCTAAAATGAAGAAAAAAATCAAGGATTCTTTTATAAGTCAAACGACGCTGCGAGCATTTGCCGTTGCACTCTGCTGGAGTCCGATGGAGATTATGGTGGCGATGACAGTGGATGCGACAGGTGTCAGCTATCTAGCTTATCTTCCTTGGCTCATTCTTTGTTCATTCATTGTGTTAATGGTGGATTGGTTATGGGGGTCCAGGCGATTCAAGTCGGTACCTTATGAAGCAGCTGTCTACCATCCCGAACGAACGATTGAACCTGGCATCATTGCATGGAAAATCACCAAACTGGTAATTGCATTAACTGCCTTTTTGCTCATTGTGGTGACATTAGGGAATGCCTACAACTTAAACTTTATTTTATCTGTTACGCTTGTCATCTTGCCATTTAGTTTCTGCTGGGCTCTTGTTATGAACAGGATGCGGAGTTTTCTTGCGATTGGATGGGGGACGTGGAAATTTCGAACAAATCACATGCAAAATTTTGTTGTGTTGTTCTTATCACTTGCTTTTTTCTCTTCTAGTTTAAACGAAACACCTTTTCTAGGAATGATCCAGCAGCCGTTTTTAGCTGCCTCTGAGACACCTTTAGTCATTTTACTGCTAATTCAAGGTACTTACTTATTGATGAGTATGATCGGAGTCCATCCTGTAGCTACAATCGGCATACTAGCTGAGGTAATGCAGCCTTTATATTCAGTCATTAATCCAATGAGCGTCGGAATGGTATTAATTACAGGTGCACTAGCAACAGCTACAGTTGGAGCTTACGGGATCACTGTCACGATGACCTCGATGAACACGATGCAAAATCCTTATCGCATTACGTTGCGGAATATGCCATTTGCTATATTGTACGGAGGGGTTGGCACGTTAATCGGATATTTGCTTTTATAAATTAAAAAAGGAGATGACCAGCGCATTGGCGGTCATCTCCTTTTACCTTACCCTAACAACTTACAATCTGGGGTCGTAACGATTATTATCTGCCACAGACACCTCATTTCATTCTTGTTAAAAACAATCTTGAAATTTCTGGTTACTGTACAATGCAATCACCTCATAAAAGGGATAATCGAAAAACATCCAATTTGTATAGCTAACATCATGTTAAAATGATGGGGTATGGTTGTTGAGAGCACTGCTGCCCTCAAAACTTATTATAGCCAGAGGATTATTTTCTATACAAAAAAATAAAAAACATTTAGGTGCCTATAAAAGTGCAACCTAATCATATGGACAAAAGAAAAGATGAGGGATGTTATGGAGAATCGAATAAGCAAGGGAATTCAAATAAACAATGAAATTCAAATAAGTAAAGAAGTTCAAAAAGCGCTTGACCTCTTGAATTATAAAAAGCTGACGAACGTTCAGGAAAAAGTTGTACCGGTCGCTATAGCTGAAAAAGATGTCATCGTTAAAGCACAAACAGGAAGCGGAAAGACAGCTGCTTATGCCATTCCTTTATGTGAGAAGGTCATTTGGGAGGAGAATAAACCGCAAGCATTAGTATTAACACCGACAAGAGAA
This sequence comes from Alkalihalophilus pseudofirmus OF4, assembly GCF_000005825.2. Lineage (GTDB taxonomy): Bacteria > Bacillota > Bacilli > Bacillales > Bacillaceae_D > Alkalihalophilus > Alkalihalophilus pseudofirmus. The sequence continues at coordinate 2,038,870 of NC_013791.2, read as the reverse complement.
TTAGCGGCCCAAGTGAAAGAAGAAATCATCAATATCGGCCGATTTAAAAGGGTGAAAGCAGCAGCGGTTTATGGAAAGCAATCCTATGAAAGACAAAAAATAGAGCTGAAGCAGAAAAATCATATTGTCACAGGCACTCCAGGACGAGTTCTTGACCATATCGAGAAGAATTCACTGGATACAACAAATATTCGATTTTTGGTTATTGATGAAGCAGATCAGATGCTGAATATGGGATTTATTGATCAAGTGGAGGCCATTATCGCACGGATACCAGCTAATCGAGTGACAATGTTATTTTCAGCTACGTTTCCTTATGGAGTAGAGGAGCTTTCTAAGCGTCATATGAGTCTGCCTGAATATATCGAAATTAACTCAACGGAAGCAAGCCGGCCAAATATTAACCACGCTATAATTGAAGTAGAGGCTGATGAGAAAACAGACGTTTTAAAAAAGGTATTAATTACAGAAAATCCTGATAGCTGCATCATTTTCTGCCAAACGCAAGTAGAGGTAGATAAGCTTGAAAAATCCCTTTTAAGAAGCCAATATCCTGTAGAAAAATTACATGGGGGAATGAAGCAGGAAGACCGTTTTGATGTAATGGATCGGTTTAAAGAAGGTGCTTTTCGTTATTTAGTCGCAACAGGGGTAGCGGGCAGAGGGATTGATGTCGCTGATATAGACCTTGTCATTAACTATGATGTACCTGCCGAAAAAGAAAATTATGTGCATCGGATTGGGCGGACAGGCCGGGCAGGGAAAAAAGGAAAAGCGAGAACCCTTGTTACTCCGAGTGAACATGGATACATTGATGATATTGAGGATTTTATTGGTGAGCAAATTACACGAGTACCACGTCCTGGAAAAGAAGAAGTAAAGAAAGCTATGAAGGCGTTTCAGATTAAATTGAAAAAGAAACCTCAACTAAAAGAAAATAAGGCAAAAAAACTGAATCAAGATATTATGAAATTGTATTTTAATGGGGGAAAGAAAAAGAAATTACGTGCGGTTGACTTTGTAGGAACTCTCTCTTCCATAAATGGCATACAGTCAGATGATATCGGGATTATTACCATTCAAGAAAGAGAAACCTATGTTGAAGTTTTAAATGGAAAAGGCCCGCTCGTTCTTGAAGAAATGAAACATCGTACGATTAAAGGCAAGCAATTAAAAGTTCACCCGGCGAAAAAATAAGCGAACTGCCAGTCTAGTACTGGCAGTTTTTTCTATAAAAATGTTCACGTTTCGTTCAATCAGATTAAGTGCATTTTACTAATAGATTGTTTATAATAGACATCAATAAAGATATTGTGAATCATTTCACTAACTCCAGCTATACAAGTTAAAAAACAGGGGAATGAAACGATGACTGAACTTAAGCAAATCGCAAAATCATATAAAATGACTAGGCTTGCTCTTATTATCACAGCGATTTTAACTGGTGCAACAGTGATTGCCCAAGCCTATTTCATTGTCACGATTGTCGATGAAGTATTTGTACAGGGCAGCGCATTTACAGAACTCATCCCACTATTCGGCTGGCTTCTTGCGGCACTTATTGGGAGAGTGGTCCTGACTCATATAAACGGATTACTTGGTGTTAAAATGGCTGCATCAGCTAAAGCCAAGCTTAGAAAAACATTAATTGACAGGCTGGCAGCGAATCCGCTTCAAGCATCGATGAAAGGACAGTCTGGAAGAAAAGTCAGTGTGCTGATGGATTCAGTGGATGAGGTGGATAGTTATTTCAGCAAGTATATCCCGCAGGTCATCCAGACCTCTGTTATTCCGCTGATGATTTTGATTGCCGTTTTTCAAGCGCATATCTATACCGCGCTGATCATGATTATAACAGCACCATTTATTCCATTGTTCTATGTGATCATTGGATTAAAAACAAAGCAAAAATCAGAAGAACAAATGGATAAGCTTGCTGCATTTTCCGGACGTTTTTTAGATACACTCCAAGGGTTGACGACATTAAAATTATTTGGTCAGGCTAAAAAACAAAAAGAGACGATTCGAGAGAGCAGCACGGGGTTTCGCGAAGCGACAATGGATGTATTAAAAATTGCCTTCATCTCCTCATTAATGCTCGAATTTATCTCCATGCTGGGGATTGGCTTGATCGCTCTTGAAGTAGGATTACGTTTAATCATTTTTGAGAGCATCACGTTTCATGCAGCCTTCTTTGTCCTTGTTTTGGCACCGGAATTTTATATGTCGCTAAAAGACCTCGGCAGTGCCTTTCATACAGGGCGAGGCAGTTTAGGGGCTGCTAAAAAAATTACCGATGAACTAAAGGAAGAAAGCGGGAAAGTAAACTGGGGTGATGCTCAAATGAAGAGTGATGAAGTGCCGCCTCAAATTGAGCTGCAACAGTTCGAGGTCAAATATGGCGAAGGAGAATTCACTTTACAGGACATTAATACAACAATTAAACCATATGAAAAAGTAGCCATTATCGGACGCAGCGGCTCGGGCAAAACCACACTCCTCCATGCTATTGCGGGGCTGTTGCCACGCACTGCGGGAGCGATTCTGATCGACGGTTTATCTCAATCAAAGTATAAAGAGTCAGAATGGTTTGATCAGGTTTCCTATATTTCGCAGAACCCTTACTTGTTTGCTGGCACTATTGCTGAGAACATTGCGATTGGAACAAGTGGTGAGGTGACTCGCAATGATATTGTTGAGGCATGTGACAAGGCAGGCTTAACTGAGTTAATCAACGAGTTAGAAAATGGCTATGATACAGAAGTCGGTGAAGCCGGACGAGGACTTTCTGGCGGTGAGAAGCAGCGTCTCGCAATCGCTCGTGCGTTCTTAAAGCAGCCTAAAATTATTCTATTTGATGAGCCTACTACCGGCCTGGATCTGAAAACAGAGAGAATTCTGCAAGCGTCAATCGAGGAGCTTTCTAAAACATCAACGGTAATTACAGTAGCTCACCGTCTTCATACGATACGCCATGCAGATCGCATTATTCTCTTAGAAAAGGGTGAAAAGATCGCAGAAGGTCGTCATGAAGAGTTATTACAAACGTCTCGTGAGTACCGTGAGATGGTTCAGATTCAACGAGGAGGGGAGACTCGATGAAAGAATTAGCGAATGTGGCGGCTTTATTGCTTTCACAAAAAAGAGACATTGTCTATTCAGTTCTTTTAGGCTTTTTAGCGGGTCTTGCTGCCATTGGGTTGTTTTCTGCAAGTGGATATTTAATCTCCAAAGCAGCCCTCGCCCCTCCGCTTTATGCATTATCCATCATGATTGCGTTATTGAAGTTGTTCAGTATATCAAGAGCAGCAGCCAGATACGGCGAGCGGCTGTTCTCACACCGAGCAACATTTACTATGCTAGGGGACCTGAGAGTTTCCTTTTATGAGAAACTTGAACCGCATGCCCCTAATTTATTTACTAAATACCGGAGCGGTGACCTGCTTGCGCGAGTTGTCGGTGATGTGGAAAGCCTGCAGAACTTTTTCTTGCGTGTATTCTATCCGCCCCTTGTGCTTGGGCTCGTTTTTTTAGCAACAATCATGTTTTCAATGTTCTACTCATTCTATATTGCCTTATTGCTTTTATTTGGCTTGCTGTTAACAGGCATTATTCTCCCAGCTCTTTTTGCAGTCAGCCTGAAGAAAAAGAAAAACGCCGTGCGAGTGGAACGAGCAAAGCTATCAACCGATGCCACGGAATTCATGCATGGGTACCGCGACTTGAAAATTTATCAGAAGCTAAATGAGAAACAAGGTCTGCTTGAGAAATCAGCTGCCTCCTATGTTAGGGAACAGCAGATTGAAGGGAATGTAGCAATGGTCAATCAAACAATTCATCAAGCTGCATCTCTTATGATTTCATGGGGCGTCCTTCTTTTAGGTGCCTATCTTGTAAGCGGCGGACAGTTAGATGGAGTGTTCCTTGCGATGCTCGTGATGATTTCGTTAACAGCATTTGAAAATGCAGCCCCGATGGCTGTTTTTCCGAATCATTATGAGGAAAGTCGTAAAGCTAGCAGCAGATTAAATGAAGTGGTGAAGGATGAGGCGCAAGAAAAGTCAATAAAGCCATTGTCACTTTCTGACCCACCATCCATTGAAGTGAAAAGTCTACAATTTTCATTTGAGGGAGATTTTAGACCGGTATTAAGAAACATTTCAGCGGTCTTTCCAAGAGGCTCCAAAACAGCGATTGTCGGTGCAAGCGGCTCTGGAAAATCAACCTTGATGCAGCTTTTATTAAAGGTACAAAAAGCAGACTCAGGTGAGGTTGCTTTTAACGAAACATCGATTAATGATGTATCAGACGAGAGTATATGGACACATGCAAATGTTGTTCTTCAAGAAAATCATTTCTTTTACGGCACAATTAAAGATAATCTATTAATCGCTAAAGGTGATGCATCAGATGAAGAGCTGATTGAACTCTTGCACAAAGTGGAACTAAGCGGGTTTCAGCTAAAGGATCAGGTATATGAAAAGGGAGAAAACTTATCTGGCGGCGAGAAGCAGCGTCTGGCCATTGCTAGAGCGATGCTAAAAGGAAAGTCTCTCTGGCTGTTAGATGAGCCGACCTCTTCACTCGACGCTCTAACAGAAAAGAACATTTATAGGCATCTCTTTCAACAAGCCAAGGACGATACAATGATTTTCATCACCCACCGCCTGACAGGTCTTGAACACATGGATCAAATCATTGTGATGGACCACGGGGAAATCGTAGAATCAGGAAGTTATGAAGAACTGATGGAGAAAAAAGGATACTTCTATGAGATGAAGCAAGTGGAAAGAGAAATGGTTGGATAAACCTATATAAATAAACCGAGTGAAGGATGCTCGGTTTATTTTTTTATGATCGTTTTTGGGGTGGAGTGTATGGGGCCTTAAGATGCTCACTGAAAAAGTCCCCCCTGCAGTAATTGTTGATTTCCACTGCAGGCACACGCTTTCCGCGGGCGGTCCGGGAGCTTCCTCGTCGCTACGCTCCTGTGGGATCTCCCCTGGCCACGCTCATTCCGCAGGAGTCGGTGCCTTTCGCTCCAATCAACGGAGTGAGTAGGTTGATAAGTGGTCCCTCTCATTTATTTAGCTTTTTACTAATCCTTTCAAACACACAGTAATGAAACAACAATAATATTTTAAATTTGAACTGACCTTCAACTCTATCATGTCACTAAATATTTCCAAGAAGCAGTAACCGAGCGGATGAAATATACGTAGACTTCTGAGGGAACTAAAGCAAAGGTGAGACCCCACAGTGCTTTTGCACGAGGAGGCTCACCAGCTTCCCTCGAAAAGCGTAGTATATTTCAGGAGCGGTATCCCATAGGCCGCATCTATAATATTCTAATTCATACAAGTTAAAATACTGTTCCCAGCCTCTTTTATTAAATACTAATTATTTCTTCCCCAGCTTCTTCAACTCTCCAAGCACTGCCGCAAACGCTTCTCCTTGCTCATCAAGATTTTCACGTATGCTGCGGAATGGATCACCTTCCGAACGTAACCGCTCGATTACTCGTGGAATCGTAAAGTCATCAGGTGTAAGTTTGTCACCAACCTCATCCCAATAAAGCGGAGTGGCAACAAGCCCTCGTCTGTGCCCTCTCGTTGAGTACGGAGCAATGATTGTTTTTCCAGCATCATGCTGAATGTAATCAATGTATAAACGACCGCCACGATTTTTCTTCAGCCGCTCAATGGTAAATATCTCAGGGTTTTGTTCGCATAAATAAATACTGACAAACTCACTAAATGCTCTAGTTTGCTTATATGAAAATGCTTCCTCTGGCAGCGGGAGATAAAGCTGAAGTCCTTTATTCCCTGACGTTTTCACATAAGAGGTGAGATGAAACTGATCAAAGATCTCCTTCATCTGTAAGGCTGCTTGAACAGCTAGTCCAAATTCATCTACACTGGGCGGATCAAGATCAAATACTAATTCTGCAGGCTTGGTTTGATGAATCGTCTGATACGGGATGTGAAACTCAAGTGCTAATTGATTACCAAGCCACAATAAGCTTTTAAGGTCATTGCAAAGTATATATTCAATATCCTCATCGACTGCCGTTTGAATGAACGATGGGGCATAATCAGGCGTGTTTTTCTGGTAAAATGACTCATCATCTGCTCCGTGTGGAAACCGGATAACAGTTAACAGTCTGTCTTGTAAAAAGGGAAGGAAGAATGGAGCTGCTTTTTGCAAATACAAAAGATAATCATCTTTCACTAGATGAATAGATGGCCAAACTGGCTTGTCAGGATGAGTGATTTCAACTTGTTTAGGGATAGGGTGGAGCTGTCTTTGTAGAGAATTCCATGTGCAACCATCCGGTTCTGCGTCCATCAAAAATGAATCAAACTGAGGTTCACGAAGCTGTTTTCCATCAAAGCCGATAGAAGCTATATTCACCACGATAGATGGTGGCAGGGTCCACGTTTCTTTCCCTCTTTTTTCGCCATTTTCCTTAAATAATGCAGTTAGAGTCGTGTACTCCTCATCCTTCATTCCGTGTTTAAAATGAGTTACAGCAGTCAGCTCACCATCTTTTAAAACGCTGCCTTCAAAATATCCGTTTCCTTTATCATAGGCGGTCACTATTAATTGAACATAGCGCCAGTTTTTAATTTTCAACCAGTCTTTTGAGCGGGTAGATCGGTACGTACTCGTCTTCTTCTTTGCTACAAGACCCTCGCCATTATGTTCTGTAACAAAGTCAAAGAGTTCCTCTCCTTTCTTAAATGTTTCGATGATCTGCAGAGGAGATGTATCTTTTGTTATGCCTAATACTTTGCATAGCTTATCTAACTGTTTTTTTCGTGTGAAAAGTGGATTCTCCATAAGAGATGTGCCGCTGATTTTTAGGAGGTCAAATGCGATAAAATTCATTGGGTAAAGCCTGCTGTGTCGGGTGATGGATTCTATTGTCCGCAGTTTGCCGCGCTGCTGCACTAATGTGAATTCACTTTGATAGGAGTTGGTAAGGTGAACCAACTCACCGTCTAATATAAGAGGCAGATATTCTTTAACTTGCTCATAATTCGAGCGGCACCACTCAATGATTTCTGGAAAGTTTGCTGTTAATTCTTTTTCGTTCCTGCTATAAAGCTGCGGCGTTTCATTTTCCCAAACCAACAGGCAGCGATAACCATCGTACTTTGCTTCGTAGAGCCATTGGCCGCCTCGGGGTATGGTTGGATTGGAGTGAAGAAGCATCGGTTTCAAGTGTAAAACCTGCCTTTTCTTTTTTCTAGGTAGCGTTTGATAAATCCAACCTTCTATACATAATTCGAGACAAACTTCTGCATAGTAAGAAAAAAAGCAGGTGAGAAAATGCATACAGTATGGAAGGGCAGCATTAGTTTTGGACTTGTAAATATACCAGTGAAACTGCATACAGCAACTGAAAATAAAGATATCAAATTAAGACAGCTCCATAAAAAGTGTCACACACCGATCACTTACCAAAAAAGATGTCCTGATTGCGAGGAAGAAGTGGCTCAAGAAGATATCGTCAAAGCCTATGAATACGCTAAAAATAAATTTGTCGTTCTTGACGCAGAGGATCTTGAGCAATTAAAGAAAGAACAAGAAGAAAAAGCGGTAGAAATTATTGACTTTGTGAAGTTAGAGGAAATTGATCCGATTTACTTTGAAAAGAGTTATTTCATGGCACCTGATGCTGGAGGTGCGAAAGCGTACAGTCTACTTAAAGAAGCGCTGAATGAATCAGGAAAAATCGGCATCGCAAAAATTATCATTCGTTCAAAAGAGCAGTTAGCTGTTGTTCGGGTCTATAAAGAAGGCTTAATCATGGAGACCATTCATTTTCCCGATGAGGTCCGAAAAATAGAAGATGTACCAAACTTGCCTGAGGGGCAGAAGATTGTGAAGAAGGAATTAGACACGGCCTTGTTGTTAGTTGAACAGCTGACGACCACGTTTGACCCTGAAAAATACCACGATGAGTACAGAACCGCATTGATGGATCTTATAGAAGAGAAGAAAACGGGCAAGAAGACCGTTACAGCAACAGATAAAAAGCCGAAAGAATCGAATGTCACTGACTTAATGTCTGCGCTGCAAGCATCGATTGATAAGACGAAAAAGAAAAAGCCTGCTGCAAAGAAGCGGACAACGGCTAAAGCTAAGAAAAACGCATAAGGATGAAGCTGCCGAGGCAGGGGCTTAGGAACAATTGTATAGATTCAGACGATTTATGTGTCAATGTGAGCGCTGATTGCGCAGGTGTTATAGATATTTGTATTCGTACACCTCATTATTGCGTCGCTTCCAACACCGAAAGAGAGCTGCGAAAATGCAGCTCTCTTTTCTTAGGAGGAAATAACCTTTAGATGTATTTTCCGGTTTTTTCTCGGGCCGTCAAATTCACAGAAATACACACCTTGCCATGTGCCAAGAACAAGCTGTCCATTTGAGATAATAAGGGTTTGCGCGTGGCCGACAGTGCTTGTCTTTAAGTGAGCGGCCGTATTGCCTTCTGCATGACGATCAAGTTCCTGCTCCCACGGATATACTTCATCTAGTCTTCTTAGGAAATCTGTTTTCACATCAGGATCCGCATTCTCATTAACCGTAATTCCTGCTGTTGTGTGCAGTGAAGAAGCGATCACAATCCCATCTGCTGCTCCAACATCTTTTAACCAATGTTCAATTTGCGAGGTGATATCAATCATCTGATCTCGGCTGTTCGTATCGATATGTAAGGTTTTCTCCATTGCTACCCTTCCTTTCTTTTCCTTTAACGTATCATTAACGTATCATTCATATCGTACCCTTACTATAGAAGACAGAAACATGAATAGAAAAAAGCCGCTGCACGAGGCTGCGGCTTTCTCTATTAATAAAAGTAAGGGAAGAATAAACTGCTTAATAAGAAGAAAGGGAAAAATTGACGTCTAAATCTGCGGAATCTTCTAGGGTAACGGCCATAATAGCCATAAGGATATTGACGCTGATTGTTGTTCATGTTGTTATCATAATCATCATCACCAGCAGGCATCAGCATCGTAACCCCTTCTTGATTGACATCCTCAATGATTCCATCGTACATACTTCCATCATTTGTACCAAATTGTACTAAATGCTGCATGAATTGAGTACAGAAATTATACATTTCTTCTTGAGAAGGTTGATCCATCTGTCCATTTCCATTCATCATCTCAGGCGGCATTTGTCCATTCATGCCTGGCATCTGCATCTGTCCGTTGCCATTCATCATTTCAGGCGGCATTTGCCCATTCATACCTGGCATCTGCATCTGGCCAGTACCATTCATCATACCCGGCATCATCTGTCCATTCATACCGTTTTGCATATGGTGATCTCTCATTGCGTTTCTGTTCATGTGTAACATAGTTAATTCAGCCTCCTTGTTTTGCTCTCATCGTTAGCCTATTCATGACCTAGTCAAATGACACAAAAAATTGCAAGAGATATTTAAAGTGTCCAGGCATTATATTTCATTTTATGAATACCGTTTTTAGAGGAGCAAAGTACGGCACAGAAAAGATAAGATAAGAGGGGGGCGGGAATTTGCAAATTCATGTGGTGGTACCGGGAGATTCGGTCTGGTCAATCGCTAGACAATATGAGATCCCTTATCAGATGATTGTAGATGCAAACCAGCTAGAAAACGCCGACCAGCTTGTTGTAGGGCAAGCGTTGGTCATTCCATCAGTCGGGAGATTTCACTGGCTGCAGCCTGGTGAGAATATTTGGGAAGTGAGTCAACGGTATCACATTCCGCCAGAGCTGATAACTCAAGTTAATCAAATTCATTCTACACGCGACGTGCATGTGTGGAAGAGGTTGTATATTCCGACCGAATACCGTCAAAAGCCTGCGATTGATGTGGGTGGTTATATTGATTTAAATATTACAGGGGAAGATTCGGCAAATGTTGTAGGGGATAAGGCCCGCTATTTAACATTTGTGATGGTATTTAGTTACGAAATGAACTACGATGGAACGCTTCGTCCGATTGATGATCAAGCGATTATAAATACTGCATACAGTCAGAATGCGATTCCGCTTATGGTCATTACAAATATTGAAGATGGTGGCTTCAGCACAGAGCTTGCTACAGCTATTTTGCAAGATGAACAGCTGCAGGACCGGCTGCTCGACGAAGCGATCGCAATTATGGAGGAAAAAGGCTACTTAGGGCTTGATTTTGATTTGGAATATTTAGGATCAGAAAATCGAGAAGCCTATAACAATCTTATGAGGAAAGCAAAAGAAAGATTGGATGAAAAAGGATTTTACTTATCGAGCGCGCTTGCACCTCAAGTGGAAGAGGGGATGGAAGGGGTCTTATATGAAGGGCATGATTACCGGACGCATGGCGAGGTCGCTGATTTTGTCTTTTTAATGACCTATGAATGGGGTTGGACAGGAGGACCTCCTAGAGCTGTTGCGCCAATTGACCAGGTAAGGCGAGTGATTGAGTTTGCCGCCTCTCAGATGCCTAATGATAAAATTATGATGGGCATTCCGTTGTACGGCTATGATTGGACTCTGCCATTTGTCGCAGGTCAATCACGTGCGAGAGCCATTGATCATCAAGAAGCGATCAGGCTTGCTGCCACATACAATGCAGCCATTGAATATGACCAAACCGCTCAATCTCCCTATTTCAGGTATGTTGATGAAGAGGGCCGCCAGCATGAAGTGTGGTTTGATGATGCAAGAAGCATTCAGGCTAAATTCGATCTTGTCAAAGAATTTGGGCTGCGTGGTTTATTTTACTGGGTGCTTGGCTGGGATTTTCCACAAAACTGGCTCTTGCTTGAAGACAATTTTATGATTAATAAACGAGTGTAAGTATTTTACCTCTAAGCCCTCTGGTTTAGAGGTTTTTTGATTTCCAATAACACCCTGATTGATGGGGTGCTATTTTGCAAATAGTTAAAGAATGCAAGTTAAACTTAAATAGCAGGTTAAACTTCAATAAAGGATGGGAAAAAAATGACACGACTTTTAGTAAGTGTACTACTATTCATGGCCATTATGATGCCCCATTCTGCCTTAGCAAAAGAGGAAGCTGCGCCAATCATGCTTGTGGTCAAGTCATCGAGTGATGCTGTTCATCAAACAGAGCTTGAGATTCGGTCTTCTCTTGTCAATCGAGCACTGCAAAACATAAGACCCATTCAAAAGGTCCAAGAAATCCCTTTCTCTACCCGCTCGATTTTAGTTGATCAAGGGTATCGTGTACAAGCTTTTTCAATTGATGAAAGAGGGTATTTATATGACCCCTCAACTATGACCAAATATCAATTTGAAAAAGAGGAGATATGGAAGAAGCTAAGGACGTTCTTTAACGGGCTAGAAGAAAAGCATTTTGGTGAATTGATGGAATGGGAAGAAGTGGATAAGCTCATCCCAAGGTACACGAGTTTTACGATTTTAGACCTTGAAACAGGACTAAGCTTTCGAGGACAACGCAGAGCAGGAGCGAATCATGCGGATGTGCAGCCTTTAACACTAGAAGACACAAAAATCATGAAAGAGATATATGGCGGAAAATGGAGCTGGGCGCGTCGAGCGATTCTTATCCAACATGACGGCCGTGAAATCGCTGCTTCTATGCATGGCATGCCGCATGGGGGCGGGGCCCTTGCAAATGGATTTCCAGGTCATTTTTGTATTCATTTTGCAGGGAGTGTAACCCATAAAACGAAGAATTTGGACTTGTCTCATCAAGTAATGATACACAAGGCTGCAGGGTTAGTTGTTCCTTTTGTAAAGCAGCAAACGCCTGAAAACATCGTACATTTATTAGCAACAGCATACAACCATAATGATTCAGACTTGGCCAAATTAATTCATATACCTAAAACCGACATCCGAACGGAAGAATTAAAACAGATAGAGATTATGCGAATCACAAAAGAGCACACACCTAGCTTAGATAACCTTCTGTACCGGGAAATACCATTTACGTACAGGTTGTCTGAGAGAGGGAAAAAGGAAAGAGAACTCACAACCACATTCCGCTTACAAAGAGAATCTCCTCTAAGTGAATGGAGAATGATTAGAACCGCAATCAATTAACATTGCGGTTCTTTTTGATAATGTAGTGTGATATTCACTCAATTAGTAAAAAAACGAAACTGTCTCGTGTTGGAGGCAGCTTCGTTTACAATTCCCTTTCTATTCATCTACATCAACTTCAGGCGGGAGTTTATTAGGCGCACGTCAGGGCCATACCAGCTGACTGTTGCATCTCTTCCTGGCGGCACGTACGTCACACGTTTTGAATGCGTATAACGCTCAATGATGTTCATGCCAGCTTTATCTACGGCATTAAACAAGGTCGATGAAACCTGACAAATGCCGCCGCCGATTCCTTCCGTTAATTCACCGCGCACAATGACTGGTGCTGGAAGGTAACCTCGCTCAGGTGTCCTCTTGCCCACCGCTTTATTAAAGGAAAAGCGTTCATTTGGAAAGACAACATAATTATTAATCGCTTCAGCTGCGAGGGTAATATTATGGGCTCGTTCCTTGTTGTGTGAATTGAAATAGGTAACATAGGCACCCATCTGAACAGCGCGGATCTCTTTTAACAGTTCTTTATCTACTTTTGCAAATAGAGTAAAGGTCGGCACGTCAGTTGAGACCCGTTCGCTTCCGTAAAAATACTCAAAAAATAACTCTCTAAACGCTCTGCGGTCTAAGGTTATCCCAGTTTCTTCAGGGATAATCTGGCCAAATTCATCAAGCTTGGCATTTACAGGATCCATGTACACCTGAGTGGCAATGGTATCCTCAAGCTCAGCGTATTTATCCTCATCTACAGCAGCTCTGCCAAGAATGCCATCTGCAAATTCAGTGCGATGAATGGTAATCAGTGTTTCACCGTCATGGGTTAACGTTAGAGTTTCTTCACTCGGCATAAAAGAAAATAATAGTATGATGGATAGTAGTGCACTTGACATTTTAATGGTAATCACCCCTCAAACTAGTATGAGTCTGGCTCTAGATTTTCATTCGAAAAAAATCGCCAGTGCCGGGGTGTTCCGTTGTATAATGGACTGATGCAGAATACGAACAAACAAAGAAAGGAGATTTAGCGATGAAAGGTTCGTTTGAGCAAAAAAATAAGCCGGACATTGATCCAAAAGATCCACGATTTAAAATTGCTCATCGTGAGGCGCTGATTGGACTCATTTTAGTCATCATAAACTTCGCATGGTGGTACGGCTTTGCATATGGACTTGGCTCTAAGCCAGTGAGTGAATATACATATATATTCGGACTGCCTGCATGGTTTTTCTACAGCTGTGTAGTTGGATTTCTCGTTATGGTTGTTCTCGTCATTATTGCTGTAAAGGGATTCTTCAAAGAGGTTCCGTTTGAGGATGAGGAGGGGGAGTCTAAATGAACTGGCCCGTCATCATTCCACTGATTATTTTTTTAGCTTCAATTTTTGTCGTTGGTTTTTGGTCTTCGAAGTTTTTAAAGCGGTCTGACTCCTTTTTACAAGAATATTTCCTAGGGAGCCGGGAGCTTGGCGGCTTTATATTAGCGATGACCATGATTGCTACATACGGCAGTGCTAGCAGCTTTATCGGCGGGCCTGGCATCGCTTATACCCAAGGATTAGGCTGGGTACTACTTGCAATGGCGCAAGTGGCGACAGGTTATTTTGTCTTAATGGTGCTTGGGAAAAAGTTTGCGATCTATGCTAGAAAATACAAAGCGATTACGCTTGTTGACTTTTTAAAGCAGAGGTATCAAAGCAAGTGGGTCGTGCTGTTTTCTGCCTTCAGCATTATTATCTTTCTATTTTCAGCGATGACTGCCCAGTGGGTTGGCGGTGCGCGATTAATTGAGTCGCTAACTGGGTTAAGTTATACGTCGGCTTTATTTATTTTTGCCGTTGCGGTCCTATTTTACGTTATTATCGGGGGCTTTAGAGCTGTTGCTTTAACGGATACGATTCAAGGTGTGGTCATGGTATTTGGTACATTGATCATATTAATTGGGACGATTATTGCAGGGGGCGGGATTACGAACATTATGCAGGAGCTCGTCGCTGAAAATCCGAATTTGGTTACCCCGTTTGGGCATGACGGTGGATTGACGCCTGCTTATGTCTCATCTTTTTGGATTTTAGTCGGAGTAGGAGTTGTCGCTCTGCCGCAAGTAACCGTTCGTGCGATGTCTTATAAAAATGCCAAGGCGATGCACCGCGCCTTGATTACTGGAACAATTGTTGTCGGTTTTATTATGCTCGGAATGCATTTGATCGGTGTATTTGCACGTCCGATTCTTCCAGGCATTGAAGTGGCTGACAGTGTCATGCCGCTTATTACATTAGAGGTGCTGCCGCCATGGCTTGCCGGCATCGTACTCGCAGCACCAATGGCAGCGATCATGTCAACGGTGGATTCCCTGCTTCTTTTAGTCAGCTCCACTGTTGTTAAGGATGTCTATTTAAATTACATTAAGCCCGATGCAGCTGATAAAGAGGTAAAGAAAATTACCATAGGAACAACCTCGGCTCTTGGTATTTTAGTGTTTATGCTTGCGTTAAGCCCGCCTGATTTGCTTATTTGGTTAAATTTATTTGCATTCGGAGGACTTGAAGCGGCCTTTATATGGCCTGTTATTATGGGACTGTATTGGCAAAGAGGGAACAAACACGGTGCTCTCGCTTCGATGATTGTTGGAGTGGCATCCTATATTCTTATTCATACCTTTGCGCCGAATTTACTCGGTTTGCATACCGTGGTGTTCCCAATCGTATTATCCTTTATTTTCTTTGTGGTCGTCAGTTTACTAACAAAGCCTGCAAATGAAGCTGTCCTGTAGAGGGCAGCTTTTTCATTTATCTAGCAAGTTATAAAAGCGAATTATTTATGAACTAATATATATAAACGTTCGTAAATGGTGTAAAATACCTTGATTATATCATCTGATTCGCGTTATCATTAGTTAAAACCAATCATTTGATAAAGGGGTCGTTACATATGTATGGTGTGCCAAATACAGTGAATGCCAAAAAAATGCTGCTATTAGGATCAGGTGAATTAGGAAAAGAAATGATCATTGAGGCTCAAAGACTCGGAGTGGAAACGATTGCTGTTGACCGTTATGCGGGGGCACCAGCGATGCAGGTTGCTCACAGATGTCATGTGGTAAATATGCTTGATGCAGAGGAACTGCGCAAAGTGATTGAATTAGAAAAGCCAGATCTCATTGTTCCAGAAGTAGAGGCCATTGCAACAGATGCATTGGTTGAACTTGAAGGAGAAGGCTTTAACGTGGTTCCTACTGCAAGAGCGACGAAGCTTACTATGGATCGTGAAGGAATCAGACGTTTGGCAAGAGAAGAACTAGGTCTGCCAACAGCGAATTATGCGTTTGCTGACTCTCTTGAAGAATTAAAAGAAGCGGTTGCTGAAATTGGTACACCATGCGTGATTAAGCCGCTTATGAGTTCTTCGGGAAAAGGACAAACGCTTTGCAAAACATTTGAAGATGTTGAATCCTCGTGGAATGAAGCGATTGAAGGCGGCCGCGGGAAGAGCACACGAGTCATTGTTGAGGAATTCATTCACTTTGATTCAGAAATTACCTTGTTAACAGTCCGCTCTGTATCAGGGACTTCTTATTGCGCACCAATCGGCCATGTGCAAAAGGGTGGAGATTACATACAATCATGGCAGCCGCACCAAATGTCAGCTGCTCAAATCGAGGAATCACAGCAAATTGCTAAAAAGATTACTGATGAACTAGGCGGATATGGATTGTTTGGCGTTGAATTATTCTTAACAAAGGATAAAGTATACTTCAGTGAAGTGTCACCGCGTCCTCATGATACAGGCCTTGTTACATTAGTCACGCAGAATTTATCTGAATTTGCTCTTCATGTTCGTGCGATTTTAGGGCTGCCTATCACTGAAATCGAACTGCATTCAAACGGCGCAAGCCATGCGATTAAAGCAACAGAAGCAAGTAACACGTATCAAATGACAGGTATGGAAGACGCTCTAAGGGTTCCTAACACACAATTACGGATCTTTGGAAAACCGAATGCCCTCAAAGGAAGACGTCTTGCTGTCAGCTTAAGCACGGCTGATACAGTGGACGCGGCATGTGAAAAATCAAAGAAGGCTGCAGAGAAAATTGGCATTATTTATGAGAAGGAAGTCCAACCGATTAACTAGTAATCTTTTCATTGTTTGTAAGCTGGAAAACATTGAATCTACTCCCTTTATTCATCCATAGATGTCACTTAACATCTCACCTATAATGAGGGGAGCGAATAATAAAGGATGATCGGTATGGATAAAGAACAAGCGATTTCATTATGTGAGGACCTTCTGAGGAATGAAGAAGAAGTTTCAGAAGTGACCTATCTCTATCTATTTTGGAATATGAAACAAAACTATGAAACCAAAACATTCGAATGGCTCTTAGCTAATGCCACATTGCTCGCATCTCTTCAGGAACAAGCTGCAGCAAATGAGATCTTTATTGATATGCTAAAGAAAATGAATAGCTATCAAGATGCTGTCAAGCTGATGAAAGACCCGGAGGAAGTAAGAGAATTTAACCGTTATACGAATGTGGTGCCGTTGTTTAGTTGAGATGGTGATGCCCTTAACACTTAGTGTTAAGGGTTTTTTAGTATTTACAGCAGGGAAAGTAAAGGGGCGCAATGATTTCGTGAAAGCATACAATTACCATTCACACCCGCACATATAGTATTTAGATTGACGCAATACGTGTGGATTGACGCAAATCCCTCTTTAAAAGATTCGATTAAGAGGTGAAAGGGCGCATTAAATCATTCAAAGGACGCATATACGGCTTGAAAGGAAACAAAAGCAGACTGCACTCTTTATCTTTTCTTTAGAAATTACGCCTAAATCATATGCTAAACTTTAGTTGTGTGTAATAAGTTATAAGATTGAGATTAGGAGGAAGGTACATATGGTTTGGGATTTTATCTTTATTGGAGCGGGGATTGCAGCAGCTGGTTATTTTATTGGTGAGGGGTTAAAAAACTTCAAAAATCCAAACTCGCCAAATTTTTTTGATTCACTAACGGAAGATGAAGAGTATGGATTAATAAAAGAAAACGAGATTCATTATTTTATGGGGATTTCAAAAGAGGATGCAAAACATTTAATAAAAGAACATCCCCAAATTCCTCATTTAATAATTAATAATACAGTCTATTATCCAAAAGCTAAGGTCAGAGCGTGGCTGAAGAGGGTTGGTGACTAAACGATTTCTGCATGCTAGTAAAAGGGGGAGTATAAATGAGCAAAGTCGTTGTAATAACGGGATCAAATTCAGGTATTGGCCGAGTTGCTGCTTATAAATTTGCAGAGCTTGGCTGTGAGGTCGTAATGGCTTGTAGAGATATGGAAAGAAGTAAACAGATACAAGAGGAAATCATTCAAACGACAAACAACCGGCATATACACCTCATGCAGGTGGATATGTCCTCATTTAACTCAATAAAAGTATTTTGCAAAGAGTATAAAGCACGTTTTAATAAACTTGATATCTTGATACATAATGCGGCTTATATTAATCATGGTTCCCCGCATCGTTTAAATTCCGATAATATAGAATTGACATTTGCCACGAATGTGGTCGGCCCGTTTTACATGAGTGAAATATTGAGAGATGTTTTAAAGCGTGGAGAAAAGCCTGTCATTTTAAATGCATCGAGCAATATCGTTAAGCACTTCTTTGATCCGAAAAAGCACATTCATTTTGAGCACTTAAAGGGTGAGTGGAGTGCTAGTGAGCCATTTAGTGTGTATAAACAATACTGTGAATCAAAAATGGCTCTAGTGATGTTAACCTTCTATTTAGCTGAAAAGTATAAAGAGGAGGGCATCAGAGTAAACGCATTGCAGATCAACGGGGCACGAATGTCACGAGAGACCCTGGATAAATTCACGCTTAAGTGGAGGCTTGCAGCTAGAGCTCAAAATGTATTCTTCCCGCCTCCTGAAAAAATGGCGAAATGCTATGTGGATATTTGTACATCATCACGCTTTAAGGATGTAACAGGGTCACTAATGAACGATAAGCTTGAACTGATGGTGCGTGCAGATGAGGAGCCATCTGTCTTTAAGCAGGTTAAGCAGCTAACCGGATCTCAGTATTATCCGTATTATGCAGATAATCAAGAAGTTAGAAAAAAGCTGATTGAGTTCTGTGAATCGATCATGACTCCCTATCAACAAGATGTTTCAACTCTTTGAACCTTCCTAGCTCACACAAGACACAATAGCTGTGAAGAGGTATAATAGAGGGTGATGACGACATAGACATAGGAGTTTAGATCATGTACCAAAACCTTGAAGAATGTATTGTTGACTTAGAAAAAAATGGGCAGTTAATTCGTATAAAAGAAGAGGTTGACCCTCATTTAGAAATGGCAGCCATTCACTTGAAAGTATTTAATGAAAATGGACCTGCTATTTTGTTTGAAGATGTGAAAGGCTCAAAATTTCCAGCCGTGTCGAATTTATTTGGCACAGTTGAGCGCAGTAAATTTATTTTTAGAAAGACATGGGAAAAAACACAGGAAATCATTGGGCTTAGAAATGATCCCATGAGCGCACTAAAAAGCCCATTTAAACATGTCGGTTCAGGGCTTGCAGCAACGAAAGCACTTCCGCAAAAAAAATCTTCACTACCAAGCACATTTAAAGAAGTGAAGATTTCAGATCTTCCTCTGATTCATCATTGGCCGGATGACGGCGGGGCCTTTGTGACTTTGCCGCAAGTGTACTCAGAGGACCCTGAAAAGCCAGGGATAATGAATGCTAATCTCGGCATGTACCGTGTCCAGTTAAGCGGTAATGAATATGAGCTAAATAAAGAAATTGGACTTCATTACCAAATCCACCGCGGAATCGGTGTTCATCAAGCGAAAGCGGTGAAACAAGGCAAGCCGTTAAAAGTGAGTATCTTTATCGGTGGACATCCATCTCATACCTTATCTGCTGTTATGCCGCTGCCTGAGGGCTTAAGTGAGATGACGTTTGCTGGAATGCTTGCTGGACGACGCTTCCGTTACAGCTATGAAGACGGCTACTGTATTAGTCATGATGCTGATTTTGTGATCACCGGAGAAATTCATCCTGGAGAGACAAAGCCTGAAGGACCATTCGGTGACCATCTCGGTTACTACAGCTTAACCCATGAATTTCCGCTGATGCTTGTGCATAAAGTGTATGCAAGGGACAATGCCATTTGGCCGTTTACGGTTGTGGGACGTCCGCCACAAGAGGACACAGCATTCGGTGATTTAATCCATGAGCTGACTGGAGATGCCGTGAAGCAGGAGATTCCTGGGGTTAAAGAAGTACATGCGGTTGATGCTGCTGGCGTTCACCCGCTGTTATTTGCAATCGGAAGTGAACGGTATACGCCTTACCAAAAAGTAAAGCAGCCGGCAGAGCTTTTGACGATTGCCAATCGAGTACTCGGCACGGGTCAGCTTAGTCTTGCTAAATACCTGTTTATCGCAGCAGAAGAGGACAAGCCGTTATCGACTCATAAAGAAGTAGAATTCCTATCGTATATACTAGAACGGATGGATTTGCGCCGGGATATCCATTTCCAGACGAATACGACGATTGATACACTCGATTATTCTGGAACGGGCTTAAATACAGGAAGTAAAGTTGTGTTTGCCGCTTGCGGAGATAAGAAAAGAGACCTTGCTTCTAGTCTTCCAAGCGAGCTTGAGGGCTTTATGAACGCGCGCTTCGTAATGCCGGGAGTTGTTGCTCTTCAAGCGTCTAAGTTTGAAGACTATACGAAGGTCGAGCAGGAAATGAACGAACTGACCGCTGCATTAAAGCAAAAAGGGGACCTCTCAGGTTGTCCGCTATTTATTGTGTGTGATGACAGTGAGTTCATGAGCGCCTCTCTCAGCAATTTTTTATGGGCAACATTTACTCGCAGCAATCCATCTCATGATATGCACGGAGTAAACAGTTCGATAGAGCACAAGCATTGGGGCTGTGACAATCTAATCATTGATGCAAGAATTAAACCGCATCACGCACCGCCGCTTATTCCCGATGCGACAGTGGAGAAGAAGATTCAGCGCTTTTTTGAAAAAGGTGCAGTGTTAGGGAATTTAAGTAAATAGATAGAGGAAGGAGCTGTCCCTTTTTGGGGCAGCTCCTTGTTTGTTAATGTGAAGAGGTGCAATTATAACGTGAATGTGGGTAATGCCGATTAACATCGACGCATATAGCTGCTGAACCGGCACAAATAGAGCAGACTGACGCAATTAGTGAGTGAAGCCACACAATAACCGGATGAACCCGCGCAATCCTCTCACCAACTAACAAATATACAGCTTCAAAAGAGACAATACATGCTGCCGGGCTATAGCAGCAGCTATTTACTATAAAGCTAAAACCATTAAATCCTCATCATAATAACAGTCATCAATTTTCAAAGCATGTTGATCAACACCGTATGGGGTGAACCCGAGTGATTCATATAATCGTTTTGCTGGGAGATTTGTTGAGGTCACTGTCAAATAGATTCGTTCCATCTCACATTCATTTTTTGCTGTTAGAATCGCTTGCTTCACTAAAGCCTTACCTATGCCAGACTTTCGTTGCTCTGGTGCGACATACATGGCAACGATGGTTCCCCGATGCATGATTTTTTGTTTTTCCTCTTTGAGTAAAGTGACCATTCCAACGAGTTGTTCGTCCACGTACGCGCCAAAAGTTATAAAATGATCGAGTGTAAGGCGTTTTTCTGTTTTCTTCAGCGACCATTTCTTTTCTTCTTCATAACTCGAACTAAACGCTTCCGGATGATGTTTGAGTGCTCGTAGGCGTAAGCATTTGTAATCATAAGCATTCGCAGCATCTAGTAATCGAATATCCATGTCAGAGCCCTCCAATCTATTACTACTCAGTATAACAATAGATTAAAGAGGACGAAATAAATAAGGTAGTGTATCTTTTAATCAGCTCACATATGAAGTGGCGCTATAATCGATTAAGTGAATACAATTGTGCTCTCCACCGGCACATATCCCCGCTGAACCAGCGCAATTAGAGTAAACTGACGCAATTAAGCCTTGAAGCAATGCTATAACCGGTGGGACCCGCGCATTAACATCCTCAACCGACGCATAAACGGTGACAAAGGGACAAATACGGTTACCTCTTTACGAAACATAAAAAAGAGCATGATCCTCATCATGCTCTTTCTCTCGTACTATGAACGATCTTTCAACATCTGTTTCATCTTATCACTGACAAACTCAACATCCGTGCCAACAATGACTTGAATGCTTGATTTACTCATTTTCATTACCCCGCGGGCGCCACTTTTCTTAAGGGTACTCTCATCAATCAAACTAGAATCAGCAATCTCAAGACGCAAGCGTGTCGCGCAGTTATCAATGGAAGTGATGTTTTCTTTGCCGCCTAATGCATCAATGAATTGAACAGCCATCGTGTGATACTTGTCGCCAGCTGCATGCTCGGCACTTGCTTCTTCAACGATCTCATCATCATCTTCACGGCCCGGTGTTTTTAAGTTTAATACGCGGATTAATACATAGAAGATGACAAAATAGATGACCCCGTACACAAGTCCGACTCCTAACAATAAGAGAGGCCTTTGTGCTATGGAGAAGTTCAACGCATAATCTAGAAAGCCTGCTGAGAATCCAAACCCATGCCGTATTTCAAGTAAGTAGGTGATCGACATCGCAGCCCCTGTTAAGAGTGCGTGAATCACATAAAGTAATGGAGATAAGAACATGAACGAGAATTCAATCGGCTCTGTAATTCCTGTTAAGAATGAAGTAAGCGCAAGACCAATGAACATTCCTGTCACTTGCTTTTTCTTCTCTTTTTTAGCCGTTAAAATAATCGCCAGACACGCTGCAGGAAGACCGAACATCATGACAGGGAAGAAACCAGTCATAAAGATTCCGGCACTAGGATCACCTGCAAAGAAACGATTCAAGTCACCTGTTGCTCCGTTAAACTCTCCAAATACAAACCATACTAAACTGTTTAACACATGATGCAGTCCGATTGGAATAAGCAAACGATTTAAGAAACCATATACTCCGGCACCTAGTGCACCTGCATCGATGATCCATTGCCCAAGGCCGTTAATCATTTCTTGAATCGGCGGCCAAACGACACCGAAAATACCAGCTAATATAACCATTGTCGCAGCAGTAACAATCGGGACAAACCTCCGGCCGGAGAAAAATCCGAGCCATTGCGGGAGCTGGATGTTATGAAAGCGGTTGTATAAAAGTCCAGCAATAATCCCTGAGATAATTCCTCCTAAAATAGCCATCTCAATGTTGTCGTTAATTGCCTGTGTTCCATTCACTAAGACAAAATATCCGATCGCCCCTGCAAGAGCAGCTGATCCATTGTTATCGTGAGCAAATCCAATTGCCACACCCATCGCAAAGATCAACGCCAGGTTGTCAAAAATAGCAGCTCCAGCTCCGGCCATAAATGGAATGTTTAATAAGTCCTCTTGCCCAAGCCTGAGCAACAGTGCAGCTGCGGGTAAAACAGCAATTGGCAGCATTAATGATTTACCAATCTTTTGTAAAAACGCAAGCATGTACCTCATCTCCTTATCGAATAATAGGGTAGTAAAGATGAAATTAGTGTAGCATTAGAAAAGTATAGATGTCTATACCTATTATTTTATTTTGAGACTTATGACAGTCGTTTATTGAATTAACAAAGAAAATCATATATAATTGGTATAGACAAATAAAAGTTGTTTTGTTTTGGAGAAGGATGTGAGAGTAGGTATGAGAGAGAATCTTTTTATTACAAATGTAGAGATATATGAGGAGATGAACCTGACTACAAACGGGTTTATCAAAATACATGACGGAAAAATTGCAGAGGTTGGGTCAATGGATGCGTTTAAATGCGCTGAAACGGACACGGTTTTGGATTATACCAATGAGTATTCGCTGCTTCCTGGCTTTATTGATGTTCATATTCACGGGGCCAATGGGGCTGATACGATGGATAACAGTGTTGAGTCGTTAAAAGTGATTGCTGAGTATCTTCCAAGGGAAGGGACGACAAGCTTTTTAGCAACAACCATCACCCAATCGGAAGATTTAATCGAAGAGGCTTTAAAACAAACGGCTTTCTATAAAGAGGTAAAAGCCTCAAATCTTGGTGCAGATATGGCAGGTGTACACCTAGAAGGGCCTTTCATTTCGGATAAACGAGCAGGAGCACAGCCCCTTCATCATATTAAAGAACCTGACATCGAGCTTTTTAATCAATGGCAAGAATGTTCAAATCATCAAATTAAAGTAGTAACGATGGCACCAGAAGAAACGAATGGACTCGCTTTTGTAGAAGAGGTTCAGAAAAATAGTGTGGTCGTATCGATCGGACATTCGGATGCCACTTATCCGGTCATTGTGGAGGCGATTGATAAAGGCTTATCGCATGTCACCCATTTATATAACGGCATGAGAGGTTTGCACCACAGGGAGCCAGGTGTTGCGGGTGCAGCAATAGCCCATTCAGAATTAATGGTCGAAATGATTGTGGATGGCGTGCATATTCATCCGACAGTCGTGAAGAGTACCTATAGAGCAAAAGGGGCGGATGAGATTATTTTAATTACAGATGCCATGAGAGCGAAAGGGCTTGGAGAAGGAACATATGACTTAGGCGGACAGGAAGTAAAGGTAGAAAACGGCAAAGCATTATTAGCCGATGGGACGCTCGCTGGAAGTATTGTGAAAATGGATGAGGCTGTAAGAAATATGATCGCTTATACTGGCTGCTCACTAAGGGACATAACTAAAATGACGGCGGTGAACCCAGCGAAACAGACAGGGATTTGGGATAACACAGGCAGTATTACCGTTGGAAAAGATGCGGATCTTGTGCTTTTAGACAAGCATAATCAAGTTGTATTGACCATTTGTAAGGGACATATTGCTTTCCAAGAAGGAGTGGAATCATGAATATTGTAAGAGTAGATAATTATGAGGAAATGAGCAAGGCTAGTGCTCGTTATATTATAGATAAAGTAAAAGCTAACCGTAAGATGACGCTAGGTTTAGCAACTGGAAGTACGCCTAAGGGCACCTATCAATATATCATTGAAGATCACAAGCAAAAAGGGACGTCATATCAGCAGATTTCAACGTTTAACCTTGATGAATACATCGGGCTTTCGGCGAAAGATCCAAACAGCTATCATTTTTATATGAAAGATGTGTTATTTAATCATATTGATCTTCCTTTAAATCATACGCATATTCCAAACGGAGATGTATTGGATAAAGAGGAGGAATGTGTTCGGTACGAGGCAAAAGTGAAGGAATCTTCTATTGATTTACAGATTCTTGGAATCGGTGCGAACGGGCATATTGGATTTAATGAGCCAGGTACATCCTTTCAAAGTGAAACGCATGTTGTTGCGCTTGCTGAATCGACAAGAGAAGCCAATGCACGCTTTTTCCCGTCAATTGATGATGTGCCGACACATGCAATTACAATGGGGATTGCCTCGATTATGGCAAGTAAAGAAATTCTGCTCCTTGTCTCAGGGGAGGCAAAAAGTGAGGCGCTCGAACGATTGTTATCAGATCAATTACCAAGCGAGGACTTTCCTGCTTCTATTTTAAAAACACACCCTCGTGTTACAATTATTGCTGACAACGAAGCGCTCATGGCGACAGGAATCACTCGTTAACAGAAAGGAGACTGGTTTTATTTTGATGATAGATAAAAATTCACCTCTGCCGATTTACAGCCAGATTGAAGAATATATAAAAGAACGAATTGAAAAAGGGGAATTAAAGCCAGGAGACGTTCTCCCGCCAGAGCGAGAATATGCGGAGCAGTTTGATGTGAGCCGTATGACAATCAGGCAAGCCATCAATAACCTTGTGAATGACGGCTTGATTTATCGTAAAAAAGGAAGCGGAACATTTATTGCGGAAAAGAAATTTGAACAGCCGCTGCAAGGATTGACCAGTTTCACGGAAGATATGAAAGGAAGAGGACTTACTCCAAGCAGCAAACTTCTCTCGTTTGAATTAATCCCGGCTTCTGCTAATATTGCGGCCGTATTGCACATTTCTGAATATACACCTGTATATGAAATCAAACGAATACGAATGGCTGACAATACTCCGATGGCTCTTGAAACGTGTTATATCTCTGCCAACCTGATTAAAGGGCTGACAGAAGAAATTATTAACCAGTCATTATATCAATATATAGAAGAAAAACTACAGCTAGAGATCGGCGAAGCGACGCAAGTAATAGAGTCAGCACTTGCTAATGATCTAGAAGTGGAACTGTTAAAAATAAATGACGGTGATCCGATCCTTTTAATTGAGAGATGTACGTATTTAAAAAATGGCACCCCATTTGAGATCGTTCGTTCTTCGTACCGGGCCGACCGTTATAAATTTACATCTAAATTAAAACGCTAAATGAGGGGTTTTATTGATTACGAACTATTTTGAGCAGATTAAAGCACTATTAAAAAAGGTAGAAGTAACCGAAGCTGAGTCTATCGAGAAAGCGGCTTCTAACATCGCTCACGCCATAAAAAGTGGAGGGATTGTACACGTGTTTGGCTGTGGGCATTCTCATATGCTTTCAGAAGAAGTGTTTTACCGCGCTGGCGGCCTTGTACCTGTACAGCCGATTTTTATCGAAGAACTGATGCTGCATAAAGGAGCCGCTAATTCTTCGAAGCTGGAACGAAGTGAGGATTATTTTCAGGAGATAAAGGTACAGCTTGATATTAGAAGCGGGGACGTGTTGCTTGTTGCCTCCACCTCTGGCAGGAATCCAGTGCCGATTGATCTTGCCCTTTATGGAAAAGCGCAAGGGGCATACGTGATTGGCATAACGTCTCTCTTATATAATCGATCTCAAGCATCCAGGCATAAAAGCGGGAAGCTGTTAGCGGATGCAGTTGATCTTGTTTTGAACAATCATACAAAACCAGGCGATGGCGTACTGCATAGAGGGGAGCTCTCGTTTGGCCCCACGTCCTCTGTGATTGGACTGGCCTTAATCAATGCGCTAATGGCAGGTGCGGTCGATAATCTGATTCAATCAGGCAAGACACCGCCTGTATTTAAAAGCGGAAACATTGATGGGTCTGATGAGTATAATCAAAATCTCATGGATCAATATTCGGACCGCATTCGCTTTTAATAAGTTTGTAAGAAGCTTTTGCAAATATGTAGATTCGCCCTAGACTTTGTCTGGGGTTTTTGTATGGGAGAATAAGGTATCTTTTAAAGGGGAGATTAAGAACATGTCTTATTATCAGGGGTTGATGGTAGATGATGCAAGAATCTCTCGTTACGATTGTGCGAGCAGTCATAACTTTTTTTACGATCCTATTATATTCAAGGTTAATCGGCAAGCAGCTCATAGGGAATCTTACGATGTTTGATTACATAAACGGGATTACAATAGGTTCAATCGCTGCGACTCTCGCAACCGATGTTTCCTCAAAAGCACTTGTCCATTGGATTGCGTTAACCGTATTCCTCGTACTAACGATTGTTTTGCAATACATCGGTTTAAAAAGCCGCTTTCTCTCAAAAGTTCAAGACTCTGAACCTGTTGTGCTTCTGCAGCGTGGGAATATGCTAGAGAAAAACTTAGCGAAAGCAAGAATCACGAAAGATGAATTGATGCTCCAGCTTCGCTCCAAAAATATATTCTCGCCTATAGAAGTGGAAGTGGCGCTGTTAGAACCTGACGGCACGGTGTCTGTTTTACCCAGATCACAGTATCAGCCGGTCCAGAGGGGAGATCTTAATCTCCCGCCAAAACCAGCAAAACTTACAACAGAATTAATTATTGATGGAAGAATCATTGAACAAAATTTAGAACAAAGGAAAAAAGATAAAGACTGGTTAATGAGTCAGTTAAAACTGCACGAGATTTCTTCATTAGAAGAGGTTTCTTATGCGGCGATTCTTCCGAATGATCAATTGTATGTTGATAAGTTTGATGATGACGTTTCAGATGATATGAACATTAGTGATTATAAGGGACCTTATTAAGAAAGGAGGAATGAGTACCTTGAGAAAGTTTTTATTGTATGCCATTCCTATTCTTTTTATGATCGTATCTTTTTCCATTATGATCAGCGGCATATGGTTAAAGGAGCCTCTTGGCAGCGATGATCATCTCCTATCCTACATTCAAAACGTTGAAGAAAATGTGAAAGCAGAAAATTGGGAGCAAGCAGATCAAGAGCATCAAAAAGCTGAACGCGCTTGGAGGAAAATATCCAAACGAGTTCAATACAGCGTAGAACGTGATGATATGATGGCCATCACAGAGGTCTTATCTCGAATTGAAGGAGGGATTAAAGCAAAAGATGAACCGACTATTTTACCAGACATTTATTATTTTTATGGGATATGGAAAGATCTCGGATAACAATACGGATCAACGTTTGCGGATGGAGAATGTTGATCCGTTTTTTGCTTGAACGTTTATAATAACAGCCGGAACACCGGTTGAGCGAAATAATAAATACTAAAAACAACAAAAACTCCTCCAGTTACAAACGCACATGAGAGAATTATAAATTTTCTTCGGCTTATTTCTTCTTTTGATAATGCGATTTTTAATACCTTTACCATATAAAACACGGTTATAAAGACGATTACTGCTGAAAAGGCGCAGAATAATAGAATTTCTATCTTCATCCGGGGAGTCCACCTCTTTCTTATTTTTATTTTTGGAAAATTACGTTAATATAAATGGTATTAGATAAGCAGTAAAAAAGAAAGGGGAATCCCCATGTATATCCCAAAAGCTTTTAAGCTGAATGATCAAGCCGTAATAGAGAAAATTATAAACGAGAATGGCTTTGCCACCCTGTTCAGCCAGCATAAAGGAAGACCTGCTGCTACACATTTACCGCTGATTCTAGATCGTGAAAGACATTATTTATACGGTCATTTCGCACGTCCTAACTCACAATGGAAGGACATTGAAGGTCAAACGGTGCTCATGGTATTCCAAGGTCCGCATAGTTATATTTCACCAACTTGGTATGAAACAGAAACAGCTGTTCCAACGTGGAATTACCTATCTGTCCATGTGTATGGCAGCGTAGAATTAATCGATGACGAAAAGAGTACGCTGGCATCTCTTTGTGAATTGATAGAAAAATATGAAGGCCCTGATAGTACATACAATCTTAATGAAGTGGATGCTGATTATATAGCTGGACTAACAAAAGGAATTCAAGCGTTCCGAATCAGAATCACAGAAATGGAGGGAAAAGCCAAACTGAGTCAAAATCATCCAACAGAACGTCAAGAGCGGGTAGCTGAACAATTGGCGAAAAGTGAGCATACCAATGATAAGCTGATTGCTGAGTGGATGACGGCACAATCTAAAAATAATGATTAGGAGAGAGGTTAAATGAAGCAAAAAAAGAGCGTCTTTCCTGTGCTCGAAACAAAACGACTAAAGTTACGTGAAGTTACGCATGAAGATGCAGCTGATATGTTGAACTATATGTCTGATCCTGAAGTAGTAAGGCATATCGGCTTAGAGCGGTTTAAATCTTTAGAAGATGCCAAAAGTGAAATTGATTGGTATGAGACGATTCATAAAGAAGGTTCAGGAATGAGATGGGGCATTACCTTGAAAGGGGAGGATCAGCTAATCGGAAGCTGCGGGTTCCTTAATAGAGCAAAAAAGCATTTTCGAGCAGAAATTGGAACAGAGCTTAGCAGGGAGTATTGGGGGACTGGGATAGCAAGTGAGGCATTTCAAGCTGTAATTAGCACAGGCTTTAATCACATGCAGCTTGAAAGAATTGAGGCATTGATTGAACCGCTCAATATTGCCTCGCAGCGACTAGCAGAAAAACATGGGTTTGTTAAAGAAGGCCTTCTACGTAAATATGAATACACGCAAGGGAAATTTGATGATTTGTATATGTATTCATTGTTGAAAGAAGAATGGGGTTAATAGGGGGGATAAATAATCGCTTTATCATCTAAACAAAGAATGCTATTAAACATTAAGTGCCTCAAACAAGGGTTATAGCTTTGACGCCGCTCCTGAAATATATTTCGCTTTTCGCGGGGAGCTAGTGAGCTTCCTCGGGCTTTGCCCTGTGGGATCTCACTCCTGCTCTACTCCCTGCAGAAGTCTACACATATTTCATCCGCTTGTTTACTGTTTTTTGTAACTATTATGTGGTCCGATTTAGTTAGGTTCTGTTCAAATCATAAAAACTTACATGCGGTACTTCGTTTTACTAAAATCGCTGAACAGCTGCTTATATGAGGAATCAGCTTAACAATATCAACGATTACTGCAGGGGACCCATTTTCCAGTGTACTTATGTCTGTTATGAGCGGATGCGACGAGGAGGCTCCCGGGCCGCCCGCGGAAAGCGTGTGCCTGCAGCGGTGATCAACAATTACTTCAGGGAAGGTAAATAATTTTAGTTGCTTTGAAACGTCTATGGGATTTAAAACAACGGTTCTTGTTTATCTGTAAAATGAAATGTGAATGGACTGAAAGATAATCCTATGAGTAAGAAAAACAGGCCGTAAAGTATAATTCCAGGAAATCCTATGTCAAACATATTTAAGCCAATAACCATAATGATGATTAGAATAGGCGTATACCAAGCGCCTTTTTTTCTTGATTCCGCGGTTAAATAATTCGTTTCTCCGCAGCGTGGGCAGACAGTACTTCCTACCCATAATAGCAAGAGCTTTCCGTAGCTAAACTGTTTTTTGCAGCTCCAGCATGCAGGTAATTTCATGCATGATCCCTCCTTCTACCGATGTTTCATATTATTCAGCTTTTCTTCAATAGCTTGCAAACGTCTATTCATCTCTTTACGTTGTTTAGACGCATTCAGCAAATATCGAATAATAAAAAAGATGATCGTAAACAAAATAATAAAATTAAATACTTGGACAATCATTGATGGAAGATGATAGCCATCCATATGTAAACCTCTCCTAACGTAGCTTTCAAATGTTCTCTACCTAGTGTAACAAAGAATAAAAAGAAAATTATGGATAAAACGACAGATTTTATACTTATTTCACATTTCTATGTTAAGGTGTGGGTATCCGTTGAAAGATATAGGAGTTGAAGCTATATGAACTTATTTTTTGAAAAACGAAACAGCGATGTCATTATAGAAGCAGATACAAAAGTGATGGCAGAGATTAATGGCAATCTAACGGTTTTACCAGGTGCCAAATTAGAGTTGACGGCTCCAGTACAAGGTGATCTTATTTTAAAAAGATACTCAAAAGCATCGATTGGAGCAGATGTAAATGGGATTGTGTATGACGAAGGTGCAAGTCTTGAAATAGCTAAAGATATTGACATTCAGTATGAAAAAATAAAGAAATAAAACAAGATTTTGTATGATAGATATAGGAGGGGAATTTGTATTCTTAACAAACTAAGGATTGTGTTGGT
This sequence comes from Alkalihalophilus pseudofirmus OF4, assembly GCF_000005825.2. Taxonomy (GTDB): domain Bacteria; phylum Bacillota; class Bacilli; order Bacillales; family Bacillaceae_D; genus Alkalihalophilus; species Alkalihalophilus pseudofirmus. The sequence goes on along the minus strand of NC_013791.2, from coordinate 2,008,343 downwards.
TGTTGCTGGGGTTAGTTTGGCCGGGTACGGAATTATCACTCAAAACGTTGAATATACAAATTATTTACTGATCATTATCGGACTAACACTTCTTACAACAGGTGTAATTGAACTACAAAAAAATATAAAAGGTACTACAGGCTACTTAAGCTTAATTGCGGCATTGTTTGTTTTAATTGTGGCCATTCAAGGGGCTTTGCTAGGTAGCTAGTACATACTTGTCCAAAGGGGGAGAAGTGTTGCATACGGCTTTTATTGTCTTAATTATTGGTGCGCTGGGTATATTAGTTGGTTTTATCACCGTTACTGAATATATCTTTAAACGAAAGTGGAATATTCCAAGAAGCAAAATAAGTATTTTTTCCGTAGAAAGAAAATTAGTTTACACTGCAATTGAGATTGGGTTGTTTGGGCTCTTAATATTGATCTTTATAATTATGACATTTTTTATACTTATTACCGAAACTGTAGATTTGTCGCCATTTTTTAGTCTATTAAGCAGTGTAATGTTCACTTTGTTTTCGGCTGTTCTAAGTACATTTCGAGCTTTTGAAGAGTGGAAAGAGAATAAGAGTCAGAGAAGGTATTATCATGATATAGCAGCCGCAGCGACATTTATTTCCATTGCGACGCTTATGGGACTAACGCACATTATCTATCTTTAAAAAAGGATGTTGACCATGCAAACATACCATTTCGTAATCCTAAGCTTATTATTGCAGGCGACTTTTTTTGTTCTTTTCTTAAGCGGAAGTCTTTCTTATATAGGTCCTGTTGTTGGTTTTACCACCTGTCTCTTAATAGGTTCTGTCAGTCTAGGTGCAGGAGTGAAAGCGATTCGAAGTGCTTATCCGGATTCCTTATGGCTGACTATTAGTTCGCTAGGAGCGGTTGTTTCCTCTCTATTAATTATCCTGTTTACTTTATATATTTATTTATCAGTTGAAGGAGACGAGCTCGGACCGATTCTTTTTCAATCATAAAGGAGAGAAGAGATGTTTATTTTTGCACTTATAGCCTTTGCTTTACTAATGGCAACGTTATTTGCAATTGAGAAGAAACTAGCTAAGATGAACGAGCAAAATGAAGAGATTATAAACTTATTAAAGCAGCAAAATGAGACTGATAGGAAAGATGGAGAACTATAAAATAAATGTGTCCAATACATACATAAAGTAAAAGGATGTCAGTAAATATCCATATCCTCTCCATTTTTTTACTGAATTGGATGATATCATTTAATCAGCTTGTAAGATGACATAAGAGAGGAAGCGGAATATGGAAGAAATTACGATTTATCTAGCGTTTGCAGCAGGGGTCTTAGCCTTCCTATCGCCCTGTACCCTGCCTTTGTATCCATCTTTTATATCTTATATCACTGGAGTTTCGGTGCACGAATTGAAAACAAATAAGAAACTTTGGAAAATCACCCTTGCGCACTCAAGTTTGTTTTGTTTAGGGTTTTCAATTATCTATTATGTGCTAGGCTTTTCAGCGAGTCTTTTAGGCAGGCTGTTTATTGAAAATCAAATGTTAATCCAGCAGCTCGGTGGTATTTTTCTAGTATTAGTAGGGCTCTTTTTAGCTGGTGTGATTGAGCCGAAATTGCTGATGTCTGAGTGGCGCATAAAGTATCGTCCTAAAAAAGTCTCATACATAAACACTTTTTTAATCGGATTGATCTTCTCAGCAGGGTGGACGGCATGTATTGGACCGATTTTCAGCGCAATTATGTATTCATCTGTTGCCAACCCAGCTGGTGCATTTATCAATGTAACAGCTTTTTCCCTCGGTTTTTCGGTTCCTTTTATAGCGATGGGATTTGCAATTGGAAAAGTACTATTCCTTACAAAATACTCAGCCATGCTGATGAAAATTGGCGGCGTAATCATGATTATATTAGGTGTGACGATTTTCTTTAATAAGATGTATTACGTAAATATATGGGGCAACCAGATTCAACAGTTTTTCGGCGGTTTATTTTAATTAAATAGTTAAAGGTGATGCACATGTTTTTAAAAAGAATAACCTTGCTTCGTGAAGATGTTCCATCTTTCACGGCTTTTCCTTTTACAATTCCTGCAATTAAGAATCTTGAAGACATAACGGTAAATAAGAGTGTGACGTTCTTTGTGGGTGAAAATGGGTCTGGAAAATCGACGTTATTAGAAGCGATTGCGGATAAATGTGAATTTAATACTGCAGGCGGCAGCCGGAATAATCTTTATGAGACGCATGCTTCAGAATCTGCGCTCGGGGAGTATATCAGGTTGTCTTGGATGCCGAAAACGACGAACGGCTTTTTTCTTCGCGCGGAATCGTTTTATCATTTTGCCACTCATATTGATGAAGTAGATACGACGGGCTTTCAAGCATATGGAGGCAGGTCTCTTCATGAGCAATCACACGGGGAATCATTCTTATCTTTATTTTTAAATCGTTTTAATGGGAAAGCGATTTATTTACTTGATGAGCCCGAGGCAGCATTGTCGCCGCAACGACAGCTGACATTTTTGAGAATCATTCATGACTTAGCTTCAACAGGAAACGCTCAATTCATTATCGCCACTCATTCACCTATTTTATTAGGATATCCGGGAGCTGACATCTTTAGCTTTGATCAAGATCGAATGGAAAGAGTAGAGTATGAGACGACTGATCATTATCTCATCACGAAATCATTTTTGCAAAATAGAGAACGTATGCTAGAAGACCTTTTTAAAGAAGATTCATAAGAAAAGTCTTGGAGGGCACAAATGAAGATTGCAGGGGTGTTATTATTACCATTCTTTTTCTATGCTTTGTAAGTCTTTTATACCTATATAAGAAGCAGTGAAGGGAAAAGTGAAAGAGGGCAGAACATCTTGAATCATTCTTATAAGGCAGCTCTACCAATTATGCCGATTGGGTGGCTGTTAATTGAAGTCACGCACTCATTCATAAATTATTCGTTTGAAACGTACCGTGATTTGATGTAGATTCTTATTTTAATCACATTTCTCGTACAAGGTTTCACAGTTCATACATACAAAAATAAACAGTAAATTAGGTGATGAGATGAATAAGAAACACATGATGATCCGTTTTATCTCAGTAATTTCGTTAGGACTGTTAGTTGGGGGAACTGCTTTTTTGCTTTTGATTGGACCGTTAGATCAACATCAAGGTATACGTTCTGTGGTGATTGACTTGTATCAGATGGATCCTAAAGTGCAGCGTGATACCTTATCCGGGACCTTGCAAATCCAGCCAGATGAATTTGCAACAAATACTTTGCACTACATAAATCAATATATGTACCTGCCGATTGGAGCCCTTATCCTTTCTGCCGCCTTAACTGTAGTGAGCTTATTCATATTAAATAAAAACAGCAAAATGTCTGGCAGTCTCTTTATGTTTGCAGCCGCTGCTTCCTGCTTTACTGTTATTCCACCGATCATGCAGGTGATTTCAGGATCACTGCTTTTAAAAGGAGAAAACGGGGGAAGAAGAGAATTAAAGGCTGAGTCTAGATAATAAAACGAGGAATAGTTGGGAACTTTTTATCTAGCAGCTCGTATGAAAGGATGGGGGAAGAGTGCGAGTGGTGAACTTCCTTTTTGGCATACCAATTATTTTAATTGGAGCTTTCTTATTGAGTTTGACTGTTAATAGCTTTGGAACCTTTGGAAACATCTTTATGAATTTAGCAGGTATCGCCATTCTATGTTCAGGAGCTCTTATAATTAGAGGAAGGAAAGAAAAACATACTCTATAGTTCATTAATGTTATCACTAGTCAGGGAGGTGAGGGTATGGGTGTATTGAAATATATCGCCGTCTTTGTAGGGTTGGCTGTTAGTATGTGTTTTTTTTCAGGCTGTGACGAACAAACGGAAAAAGCATTTAACGACGGAATATTATCAGAAGAACAACTTATCTTAATTGATCAGGCTAAAGAGTATTTAAACGAAGAAGAATACACAGAAGTGATGTTAAAAACAGATACACGTAACGTTTTACAAAGCGGAAGCTATCAGACCTACTTATATACCGCAGCCTCCCTTTCAGAGGAACAATTTAAAGAAATTCAATCAACGTATTTTGCCTCCTTTGTTGATTATAGCGTCTATCTACATTATGCAGATTCACTAAAGTCACCACAGGAGTTATTTGGATTTGATAAAGAACAGGAGCTGCATTCCCTTCATACCCAGCAATACGCCTATTATATTGTAGGGATGATGGAAGTGTTATCGCCCCGGAGATAGAAGATGTCTTTTTGTACCTAGGAGGACTATATGAATATAAATGAAGAATATATAAGAGTAGTCAAAGCCCGTTTTAACAGTGTAAAAGAGCTCGGTGACAAAACGTTTCAGCAATTATCTAAAGAAGAATTACTTTGGTCGTTAAACAAAGAATCAAATAGTATAGCGGTGATCATCAAACATATCAGTGGGAATATGATTTCAAGATGGACAGATTTTTTGATCACAGATGGGGAGAAAAAATGGCGTAACCGCGATGAAGAATTTAAAATCGCTGCCTATTCAAAAGCTGAGTTGATCGAATATTGGGATAATGGCTGGAGAGTAATGCTCAATTCACTTACTAGTTTAAAAGAAGAAGATTTGTTAAAGAAGGTATACATCCGCGGGGAAGGTCATCTTGTTATAGAAGCAATCGAAAGGCAGCTAGCTCATTATTCCTATCACGTAGGGCAAATCGTATACATAGCCAAACAAATTAAGGGAAGCGAGTGGAGCAGCCTGAGTATTCCAAAAGGAAAATCAGAAGAGTTTAAAAGTGAACTGATGGAAAAACACCGAGATCAATAATGGAGATGAAAGACGAATGGTATCACATGAGCTGCTTGCAGAAGAAACGATTAATCAATTGACAAAACAAATAGATAAAGAGCAAAACCTGCTTTTCTACAGTTATTTAACACAGCGAAGAGATAGTGCATTCTTTATTGGTCAATATGTCGAGGGGCATTTGACAGCTGTTTTAGGCTACTTAAGTGACTTCCCATTCCCTGCTTTTTCATTTTACTGTGGCAATGTAAACGAAGTCTATTTACCAGAGCTGATGACTTTTACTAGAGAGTTCACAGGGTTAGATCATAAGATAATCTGTGGAACCATCCTTGGTGCAAAGGAACTTGAACTCTTTGAAGCTCATAATCTCCTTAAAAATCCACCACAGACTTTTCTGTCAATGAAACATGTAGACGAGTCTAACCTATTGGACTCTAGTATGAGTAAACGTGTGATTGAAGAGGACTTCCAAAATGTAACTAGGTTTTTACATGAGGGAGGAATGAAGTTCTTTATGAGCGAGGAATTAATTCGCTGTCCGTTTTATGGTGTGAAAGAAGAAAATCAATTCATTGCAGCCGGGGGATTTCATTTCTATGACCGATCATTTGTCGAACTCGGAAATATTTATACGCATCCAGATTACAGAGGCAGAGGTCTAGGCAAGATGCTGACAAGTGAATTAACGCATCTAGGCATAGAGTTAACCTCTGATATTTATTTAGGTGTGTTAGGAGAAAATCTTCCAGCAATACGTTTATATAAAGATTTAGGCTATGAGACGGCTGCACAGGTATCCATTATTGATTTTAGCTTAGCTTAATATGTTTTAGAGGATGACACTAATTGCTCGAATCTAAAAGATGTATCATACGAGGTTTTCAACGATCAGATATAACAGAGATAAGAAAGCTTTACAAAAGTGAAGAAGTGCGAAAGTATTTAGGCGGAGTTCCGCAAGGTGAATCAATAGAGTTGTCGTTAAAAGAATTAGAGTATCCACCAAAAGGCTCGTTTTATTGGATTATTCGAGAAAAACAAACGGACGAGTTTATAGGATTGGCTTCTCTTGATCCTCATCATGATGGGGTAAATATTGAATTATCTTATCAACTGCTACCTCGATGGTGGGGGCGAGGCTATGCTACAGAAATACTCCAGCTCATTGTTACCCATGTATTGAATGATCTGAATCTTACGAAAATAATTGCTGAAACACAAACAGCTAACACTGCATCATGCAGGCTGTTAGAAAAAGTAGGAATGAAAAAAGAGCAGATACTCATTCGGTTTGGGGCTGAACAAGCGATCTATTCCTTAAAGAAAAAGATATGACAATTGTAAAGTCCAGTTACTTTCATCCTCTGATTCTGTTCTCATGACTTATTAGTGCATTTACCATGGCACTATATACATTCAGAAACTACAGTAATCAAGAATTAGGTTTAGTAATTGTCTTTGTCGTGTTGGCCTTATTTTTCTTTTCGCGTGTCATCCTCGGATTGATCTTAAACCATAAGAATTCGGGCATAAAAAGAAGGAACCTTAAGAAATAGAGGGGGATTTAAGTGATATTAGGTACACCGATTGCAAGTGGTAATACAGCCGAAATCTATCTGATAGATGGAAGGATCATAAAGATTTTCAAGGATCACTTGCCGCCTGCAGAAGCAGGTTATGAAGCAAATAAGCAAAGGCATGCTTACGAGGCGGGGCTCTTTGTACCTGAAGTTTTTGATGTTACCCGGATTAATGAGAAGCAAGCCATTGTGATGGAGTATATAAAAGGTAAAGCAATGGGTGAGCTGCTAATGGAGAATATGGGGCTTGCAGAAGACTATATCAACCTTTCGATAGATGTCCAACAGAGGATACATAGTGTGAATACGGTTAATCTTGAGTCAATGGAAGCGAAATTAACTAGGCAAATAAAAGCAGCGAATCAATTACATCAGGAAAAAAGATCTTATCTGCTTCAAAAACTATTAAGGATGAAATATGAAGAGAAACTATGTCACGGAGATTTTCATTTATTTAACTTAATAGTCACAGAGGATGATCGTGTTTCAATCATTGATTGGGTAGATGCAAGTTCTGGAGACATCCTGGCTGATGTTTGCAGAACCTACTTATTATATCAACCTTTCTCTGAAGAATTAGCGGAATTGTACCTGCATCTTTATTGCCAAAAAAGCGGTTTTGGTAAGAAGGATATATTAAGGTGGATTCCGATTCTTTCCGCTGCAAGGCTGTCTGAAAATGTCTCAGCTTCAGAAGCTGAATGGCTAATAAAGTGTACTGAATTATCATATTAACCTAGAGTAAAGCGTTGTTTTAAATTGGAAACATCGCTTTTGTTCATCTTACTTAGTAATCTTTCTACATCTAAAGTTGTAGAGAATTTACTTCCTTCCGAGGTGTTTAGTTGCCTTAAAAGATTATATGCTGTAAAAAGAGGGCTGCATGATAAGTATGCTAACCCACCTGATAAATGCAACGGAGGCAGACTAAAATGAAATTTACTAATCTTACATTACTAACAACTAATTTAGGGGAGTTAAAACATTTCTACTCAGAGGTGCTCGAACTTCCTTTACTAAAAGAAGAGCGTACTAGCTTTGTTGTGCAAATAGGTAGTAGTGCAGTTACGTTTAAGCATGCAGATACTAAGGAAAACCCCGTTTATCACTTTGCTGTAAATATTCCTTCCAACAAGTTTCAGGAAGCAAAGTCTTGGTTGAACTCAAAAGTTATTTTGAATAAAGAGGACGGTCAAGATGAAGTCTTCTTTGAAAGCTGGAATGCACATGCAGTCTATTTTGAAGATCCATCAGGCAACATTGTTGAATTTATTGCCAGGCATAATTTAAAAAAAGAAGTGAATCATCCCTTTTCAGCTGAAGACCTTCTCAACATAAGTGAAATCGGAATTGTTGTTAATGAGGTTATCCCATTTGTACGGAAGCTAAATGAAGCTGGCATACCAAATTGGAGAGAGGATAGCGAGGCATTAACACCAGCAGGAGATGAGCAAGGTCTCTTTATTACCGTAAAAGAGGCAAGGCGCTGGTTCTTCACAAATAAGGAAGCACATTTCTTTCCTTTTGAAGTAAGTGTAGAAGGGATGGGCAGGTTCCTTTTTAACAAAGAACAAGGTGAAGTCATTATGGAAAACAAAGTGGAGTAATCCAACTTTCTTACACTAGTATTAAGGGGGAATGGACTTGCAAAATATGATTGAAGTCTTTGAGCGAGAGTCACGTGAATTTAACCCTTCAATTCATTTTGAATCACGAATAAAAGAGATGGAGAAGACATCCCGTTACGGTGTGCAGCTTGCTTCTAAATGGAGAGAGTTATTAAATAGATCAAAGATGAACGAGGTATATCCGGTTGTTCATCCGATTGGCAAGGAAACATTTTCTCTCTATGCAGACTATCCATCAGGTATTTTTGAGTATGCTTTAGATATTGACCTGGCGACTTCTTTAATTAAAGAAAAAGGCATGTCGCCAATAAAAGTCTCGCCGAAAAATATAATTGATGCTGTTGATCCAGGTAACATCAATAAAGACCCAGCTAAAATAAAACCCAATCATAAAAATCCCGTGATGATCATTCAGAGTCATTATCTAACTAACAATAAGTATTATTGTATTAATGGAAACCACCGGATATTTGAAGCGTATCGCAATGAGGATGAAGAAATCGAGATTTATCTATTTAAAGAATTAGAGTTCGTTCCGTTCTTTTATGATGACCTCAGCAAAGCGACTTACTTTTTAGAGATTGATGCTGCCCGTGTCCTCAACAATCAACAACATATATAGCAAAGTGATCAATATCCTTTTGATTTCTACTTTTCTCGATAGTAAATAATGGTAAGATATAGGGGTGAACTTTAAATAGGAGGTACTTATGAATCCATATAAAGTCGTTTTATTCGATTTAGATGGCACACTGTCAGATCCGAAAGCAGGAATTACTAAATCCGTTCAGTATGCTTTAGAGAAAATGAATAAAGCTGTTCCCGATGAAGAAAAGCTTGAATCATTTATTGGTCCTCCACTACATGTTTCATTTTCGGAATATTGCGGTTTTGACGAGTGGCATACTCAAACCGCAATCAATTATTACAGGGAACGATTTAAGAGAGCGGGGATGTATGAGAATGAGCTGTATGAAGGTATTCCTCACTTATTACATACTTTAAATAATCAGCGGTTTAAATTGGTAGTGGCCACTTCTAAGCCAACCGTTTTTGCTGAAAAGATCCTTAAATATTTTGCGATAGATCATTATTTTGAACTCATCGTAGGAAGTCAATTAGATGGTTCAAGATCTTCAAAAGCAGAAATTATTCAATTTATACTGGATTGCTTTCCTGATTGTGAGCTAGACGAATTTGTGATGATCGGTGATAGGGAGCATGATTTGATCGGGGCAAATCAAATAGGCATTGACTCAATTGCTGTGACATATGGCTATGGATCCTTTGATGAGTTAATGGCGTGTCATCCTACGTATCTAGCGGAAAGTGTCGCGGGGGTTAAAAATGTTCTAATTGTCGACCCCAGTAAGCAAGAGTATTAACCATAAGGAGTAGGAAGATTACACATATCATTCAAATTTATACAACAAACCTTTTTCTAAATAGATACAAAGCTAATCGTAGTGTGTGAGGAGGGTAATGATGAGTCCTTTCAGTATACGCTCAAGAAATCTCTGGCGCGAACAAGTGAAGAAAGCTGCTTTTGAAATCAATTCTAGCGATGACTTTTCTTGTATTGATCGCTTTGTAAAAGATAAACGAATCATCCTCCTTGGTGAAAACTCACACGGAATTGGAAACTATTTTACGACTAAAACGGAATTAATCCGTTACTTGCATCAACACCACGGGTTTAACGTCGTCGTACTTGAAAGCGGACTTCTTGAAGCCACTCTGTGTAAAGAGTTCTTAACAAATCTATCCCCCGATAAACAAATCCAAGAAACCTTATTAGATATTTACCATAATGAAGAAATGAAGCCATTGTTTGAAGAAGAATGGGCCCAGTCTATCAAACTCAGCGGAATGGACCCTCAGCCTACATACCCTTTAGTCTCTGAATACATGGTAGAATGGGTGAAAACTCACGTAGATGACGAATTATATCACTCAATGAAAAAAGCTGAAGAACAGTACTTTGAATTTCAAGACGAACTATTATTTAAGATCACAAAGCCGTTAAAAAGGAAAATGAAAAAAAGCATTCAAGATTATGAAGACTTACTAGATTTACTAGCAATCAAACAAATGAGAGAAAAAACTCCTGAAATACAGAAGATGCTTTTACTTATTGAGCGGGGAATGCAGAATAGGCTGCAGTGGCTGCAAGTGAATTTAAAAGGGTATGTTGCCTCAGGTGTGCAAAGAGGGTTACATATGTTTCAGAATCTAGAGTGGCTGATGAAGCATTATTATAAAGAGGAGAAGCTTATTGTTTGGGCTCATAACTTTCATATACGAAAGAAGCGTCCGATCTTAGCAAAAGCATTAGGAATTAAATCAGTTGGGTATTGGCTTGAAAAGAAGTATCCTGAAGACATTTATGCGGTTGGTTTGTATGCAGGGAGCGGAACGTTTGCCACCCAATTACGGGTGAATCTAGGCATACATATGAAGAAAAAGCAGTCTCATTTAGAATCCCTTCTTTATGAGGCAAAAGAAGCGGATTTATTCCTCCCTCTAACGGGAAACAAAGATCAAAAGTGGTTGAGAAGAAGATGGCGCTTGTTAGAATCAGGGTTTTCAGGACTATCTCCTATGATTGTTCAACCGCAAAAGCATTATGATGCTATTATGTTTATCCGAGAAGCATCTCCTCCTGCTTATTTAAAACGGAATGAATGTAAAGCGTGAAAAATGAGATGTAAGCCAGAAATAACACATAAAAAGAGGGGGATATTATGCGTAAAAATACATTAATGAAATCATCAAATGATCGAGCACTAACAGGAGTGTGCGGAGGCATTGCAGAATATCTAGGAATCTCTTCTTTTGTTGTAAGAGTCTTATTCATCTTTTTACCGGTTAATTTACTGGTTTACATTATTCTTTCAGTAATACTGCCGGAGGCACCTGAGTCTTTGTATTAATTAAAGTATATTGAGGTAAGTACCGTATATACGCCATCAGTATTGATAAGGATAGCAAGTATGGAGTTGTCCAATTCATACAAAATATTGAAGCATAAGGTCGCTGCTGATCTTATGCTTCATCGTTTGCCAATAAGAAAGGAAGAATGTGGTATGCCTTTTGAAGGCAGCGATGATAGGAGGGGAAAAAGTGCTCAAACTTGAAACAGAAAGACTTACAATAAGGCCTTTCACTAAAGAAGATATTCCGGCTCTCCATACGATCTTCTCTGATCCTGAAACAATGCAGCATTACCCAGCACCATTCAGTTATGAGAAAACGAAAAGCTGGGTGGAGAAAAATCTTCAACGTTATCAAAAGGACGGGCATGGCTTGTGGACCGTTTGCTTAAAGGAAACGGGTGAGGTCATCGGTGATTGCGGGTTGGTTACCCAACAAGTCGAGGGGAAAAAGGGAATAGAGCTTGGCTATCATATTCATAAAAAGCATTGGTCTAAAGGGTATGCAACTGAAGCAGCCATCGCATGCAGAGATTATGGGTTTCAGCAATTAAAGGTTGATCGACTAATCAGCTTGATTGTTCCTAAAAACAAGCCGTCTATTCGAGTGGCAGAGAAGATTGGTTTTAACAAAGAAAAAGAAATATTGATTTTTTATAAATACCACTACATTTATGCGGGTTTTAGACAACATGGATCGAAAGGTGATACGTCATGATCATAGATAAAATGAATCCGGATGATTGGACCGAAGTTAAAGGTATATATTGTGAGGGGATTGCTGATGGGAATGCCACCTTTCAAACAGAGGCGCCATCGTGGGAGGAGTGGGATAGAAGTCATGACAATGAATGCCGGTTAGTGGCAAGAATAGACGGCGAGCTTGCAGGTTGGGCTGCACTAAGCCCGGTATCGAACCGCCGTGTCTACGCAGGTGTGGCTGAAGTTAGTGTGTATGTTAGTCACAAGTGGAGCGGAAAAGGTCTTGGAAGCTTATTACTTAGCGCATTAGTTGATCTTAGTGAAAATAGAGATATTTGGACCCTTCAATCAAGTATTTTTCCTGAGAATACAGCAAGCCTTTTCATACATAAGAAGTGTGGGTTTAGAGAAGTTGGCAAACGCGAGCGGATTGGTAAGATGAACGGTGTGTGGCGGGATACCATTTTGTTAGAGAGAAGAAGTCAGCTTGTTGGAATTGATTAAAAACTCAGCGCTATAAGTGATAAGAGGAGGTCTATATATGAAAGGAGATTTAGTTTGTCTTAGAAGACTTGAAAAGCGAGATCTTCATAGCTTTTACCAGGCGATAGAAAATAAGGAAATTAGATATATGACAGGGACCAAAAAGCAATTTACATATGAAGATGTCGTTCAATTCTATGACAAAGCGGCAGATGACTCTACGAGACATGATTTTGCGATCTGCCTTCTTAATGATCAGTGTATCGGGGATTTAGCCATTTTGGAAATAGATGAAGGTAATAAAAAGGCCGCCTTCAGTATTGCACTTCATGACCCGAAGTACTTTAATAAAGGATACGGGAGGGAGGCAGTTCAATTAGCGTTAGACTATGCCTTTCATAAGCTGAACTTAAACCGTCTTCAACTAGAAGTATATTCCCATAATAAAAGAGGACTGAAAGCATACGAGGGGTCCTGCGTGAAGCCCTGTTTATTGACGGAATATATTCAGATGAAATCATTATGGGAGTTCTGAAAAGAGAGTACATAGAGAAAAATAAAGATAATAGAGGGATGTTAGAAAGATGAATCAATGGTGGTATAGCTTTTATTTTATCGTATTAGGGGTCGTTGCCTTTTTTACTGGGGAAATTGTGACGTTCGTTATGCTTGGCTTTATTTTGCTGAGCTTAAACAACATCAATAACACGTTAAAGAAGATTTATCATAGCAAAAAAGAGTAGTTTACTGCACGGGGGAATACATATGGATGAACGGGATTGGCTCATTTTAAAAGAGCTTTTTGCAAAGAAAAACATTACAAAAACAGCTCAAAGTCTCTATATTTCACAACCAACCTTAACGAAGAGAATTCAACAAATGGAAAAAGAATATGATGTTTCTATTATTAATCGAGGGGCAAGAGGAGTGGAATTCACGCCACAAGGTGAGTACTTGGCAAAATGCGCAGAAGAGATGATTGCTCGTTTTCAAAGCATTAAAGAAACGGTCTTAAATATGGAAGACGAGGTAAGCGGGACACTGCGATTAGGGGTTTCTAATTATATTGCGACGCATAAACTTCCTCACATGTTAAAGCTATTTCAAGAACATTTTCCAAATGTAAACTATAAGGTTACGACTGGATGGAGCCAAGAAGTGTTTAATCAAGTGTATCACCGGGATGTACAGATTGGGATCGTCCGCGGTGAGTATGAGTGGCCGGAATCAAAGCTTCTACTATTTGAAGAAAACATTTGCATTGTCTCAAAAGAGGAAATAAATCTTGAGAATTTGCCGTCATATCCAAGAATTGATTATGAAACGGATACTCTTCTTTTGCAGATAATCGATAACTGGTGGAGCAGGTCGTATTCGCACCCTCCGCTCATTGGAATGGAAGTTGACAAAGGAGTCACATGCAAGGAAATGGTGATTAATGGCTTAGGGTACGGAATTCTTCCTAGCACGTTAATAGAAGAGGAAGAAGGTTTGTTCCGTGTGAATTTAACGGATAAAAACGGCGCGCCTATCGTGCGGAAGACGTGGATGCTGTTTCATGAAGAGACTTTAAAACTTAAATCAGTCTCCGAATTCGTCCGTTTTGTGGAACGGATCGATTTTATTAAGTAAGTGAAAATGTCATTCCTTTTTTGAATACCTTTCAATAAATAGATTGAATTTTACACTCTTTCCTTTCAGCTATAAGCTAGCTTAAGAGGAGGGATGTGTAATGGATGTTTTTTTCGCCATACTTATTCAGGTAATGGTGCCGATCTTTTCATTAATAGCGATCGGTGCATACCTGCATCGGAAATTCACTTTAGATATGAAGACATTATCCAAGTTAAATACGTACCTGCTCATTCCGGCGGTTTGCTTTGTGAATGTATATAAAGGTGAAATGGGTGGCGAGGCGCTTTCTCTTATTCTTCTGTTTCTCGTCATTCAAAATAGCATTCTCATTATTATAAGTGCAGCCGTTGCAAAAGCAGCAGGTTTCGATCATCGCTTAACGTCTACCTTTAAAAACAGTGTAGTGTTGAGCAATAATGGGAATTTTGGCCTTCCGATCAGTCAGCTCGTTTTTGCGCAGCACCCAATCGGCGTAACCGTTCAAGTAGTCGTCTTAATCTTTCAGAATATCTTTACGTTTACCTATGGATTATTCAATGCTGTGTCGGCTGAGAAAAAAGGACTTCAATCTCTTGGCTTCCTGCTAAAGAACCCCGTCATCTATGCTTTATTGCTCGCCGTTCTTTTAAAAGGATTCTCTATTACGATACCAGCCTTTCTCTTCACACCCATTGAAAATATTGCTGATGCCTTCTTGGCTATTGCGCTTGTTACCCTCGGTGCACAAAGTGCCTTTATAAAATTCTACAGATTATCAAGGCCTTTACTGATGAGTTTAGCAGGTAGGCTTCTCTTATCACCATGTATTGGACTTCTCGTTATTTTCCTTCTAAATCTTGATGGAATCATTGCTCAAGCGTTGTTTATCGCAAGTGCGTTTCCAACGTCAAGGAACAGCTCGATTTTTGCACTTGAGTACAATAATCACCCTGAGTATGCGGCCCAAACGGTGCTTGTTTCGACAGTATTCAGTATGATCACGGTCACGGCTGTCGTTTATGCGGCTAGGATTTTATTTCCTGTTTATTAGTTCCCTTATAATTGAGCGAATGATTCGATTATTCCAATTTGTGAATGCTAGAATGGAAGGGTTTAGAGAAATTGCCACTTTAGCAGAAAGGGTGAAGATCGATGAAAAAGTTATTTAAGGGCGGAAGGGTACTGACGTTAGATAAGAAAATAGGGAACTTTGAGGAGGCTGATATTCTCGTTGAAGGATCTACCATTGTTGAGGTAAGACCTAATATAGAAGCAGGAGACTGTGAAGTGATTGATGCATCGGACATGATCGTGATGCCAGGGTTGGTCGATTCACACCGGCACACATGGGAGTCGCTTATCCGTAACATAGGAGCAGATTGGTCGCTGCAAACGTATTTGAGTAGAATCTATTATGGTGGCTTTGGATCCATGCGCAGACCTGAAGATGATTATATAGCAAACAGGCTTGGTGCTCTAGAAGCATTAGATGCGGGGGTTACTACTCTTCTTGATTGGACAATGATTATTTCCCCTGACCACACAGAAGAGATGATTAGAGGGTTGAAAGACTCTGGAATTAGAGCAGTCTTTGCTCATGGCACTCCGGGAGACACAGAATACTGGAATGCTGACAGTACCATTAATAATGCAGAGGATGCTCGCAGGATAAAAGCGCGCCATTTCTCTTCACGTGATCAGCTGTTAACAATGGGTCTAGCCATTCGCGGCCCTGAGTTTAGTTCTTGGGAAACTAGTGTAAAAGAAATTCAATTAGCAAGAGAGCTGGATGCCGTATGCAGCATGCATCTTGGTTTTGGTACATGGGGATCAACAGCTCGTTCGATTGAAAAGTTAAATGAGGAGAACTTATTAGGAAAAGATTTAAACTTCGTCCACGCCAATGCGATCAGCCCTGAAGAGGTAAAATTATTAGCAGAAAAAGGCGGAAGTATTTCCGTAACACCTGAAATTGAGATGATGATGGGACATGGGTATCCCGCTGTAGGGTTATCGCTTGAAAATGGTGTAAAACCAGCACTCGGAGTCGATGTCGTCACCTCAACAGGCGGGGATATGTTTGCACAAATGAAATTTGCCCTTCAAGCAGAGCGAGCGAGATATAATCAAATTCAACTAGAAAAAGGGATTATGCCAGGTCCCGAGCTGAATTTATCAGCAGAAACGATCTTAGAATGTGCCACCATTGAAGGCGCTAAAGCTCTTATGCTAGAAGATAAAATCGGCACCTTAGCTCCAGGCAAACAAGCGGACCTAATCATGATCCGTACGAAGGATTTAAATATCTTCCCTGTGAATGATCCTGTCGGCACTGTCGTACAAACGGCTAATACAGCCAATGTCGATTCTGTATATGTGGCAGGAGAAGCTGTTAAGAAAGAGGGGAAATTATTGAATGTTGATCTAGCCAGCTTGAAAAAACAAGCGGTTGAAGCAAGAGATTATATGTTAGAGGAATACCGCGAGCAGGTGAATCAGTAACTATAACTGAAGCTTGCTTTCAAGAGCTGCTTACATGCAGCTCTTTTTTAAAAGGATAAAAGCAGCTAGGGTAAAGGAGAGTGCCTCTCTATGAAAACAACGGTACGCTTTAATAAATGGATATCGATTACACTGTTGACTGTTAATCTCTTGTTATTGTTATTATTAGTGGAAGAATTAATCGATGCAACAGAACCAAATTACGGGGTATGGTCATTTTTGATGCCTGTATTTGGTTGGATTTCTTTTTATTACATTAGAATCACGAGCAAAGGAAAGGTTCATGTTTCACTGAAAATCATGCAAGGCTTAAATGTATTTTTTATCGTTTTTCCATTGATCATCATTGGATGGATAATCATTTTAATGGTTTAACAATAGGTAAACAAGCAATAATGGATGAGGTGATTTGATGCAATCTTTTTTTGAGTACATCTGGCAAGTGAGAGAGGAATGGCTCGAATGGTGCAGGCAGATATCAAGGGAAGAGATGCTCAAACCGCGCACTGGCGGACCAGGCAGTATACTATATACACTGTTTCATGTTATTGAGGTAGAATACAGCTGGATTAGAGCCATTCAAGGCAAAGAGGATGAAGTTATTCCATTTGAACAATACGATACGCTGGAACAATTGAAAAAGCTTTCTAATGACTGCCGGGCTGAAATCATGGAGTTTATGGAAGAAGGGTTATTTGCAAACAAAGATGAGCGTGTAAATGTGTCCTGGGAAAATCAATCTTATACTAAAGATGAGATCCTTCACCACGTCATTGCTCATGACATTCACCATATAGGCCAATTATCAGTCTGGGCAAGGGAGCTTGAATTAAAGCCTGTTTCAGCTCATTTTATAGGGAGAACTGAACATGGAAAATCATAATATTCATATCCGAAAAATGACTCAAGAGAATTTTTCAATCATGGCAAAGTGGCTAAGTACTAATGAGGTATTAGAATACTATGGTGATGTGAATGCCCCTTTTTCATTTGAGCAAGTAAAGCAAAAGTACGAACCGCGTGTGCAGGGAGAAGTGAAAGTACCTCCTTTTATCGTCGAGTGGCAAGGCACGCCGATTGGCTTTATGCAGTATTACAAGCTTGCTGAAGAGAAATATAATGAATTTGGATACGGTCATAGTCTCAAGGTGTATGGGATGGATCAATTTATTGGCGAGCCTGCTTTGTTTAATAAAGGGATAGGCACCATAATGGTTTCCTCTTTTGTCAGGAAGGTTATTGAGGAAACTGGAGCGGATACCGTGATTGTCGATCCAGCGGTATCGAATGTTAGAGCGATAAAGTGTTATGAGAAATGTAGATTTAGAAAAGTGAAGCAGATCAATGAGGGAAGAGAGTGGTTGATGGAAGTGAAATGTAATTAGTAACTTCCTATTATTTTAGTTGAGGAGGGAAGATTAAAATGGACATTCATTTTAGACTAGCAACAGAAGGTGATTTGGATTCGATTGTGTATATGCTTGCTGACGATGTATTAGGCAGCAAACGAGAAAAGTATGAACAACCACTCCCAGAAAGTTACATAAACGCCTTCCATTCAATCAAGTCTGATCCAAATAATGAGTTAATCGTTGCCTGCAAAGAGGAGACTGTCGTAGGTGTGCAACAACTAACGTTTACACCTTATTTAACGCATCAAGGAGGATGGAGGGCAACGGTAGAAGGTGTGAGAACAGCCGCATCCGTACGGGGGCAAGGGGTTGGCAGCGAGCTAATTATATGGGCAATCAATCGAGCAAAACAACGAGGCTGTCATGTGATACAACTGACAACAGATAAAGAAAGATCTGATGCCCTGCGCTTTTATGAACGGTTAGGATTTGAAGCCACGCATGAGGGATTAAAATTGAAACTGTAATGTTTATAAAAAAAGTGCGATTCTCAGGATCTAGAATCGCACTTTTTTTATGTTACTGTACGTTTAATTTACATTCTCGAGAACAAAGCTCTCAGTCTGACCGTCCCATTCAATCGTAAATTCAATACGGTCATCACGGGTGGTAACCGCACAGCCGCTGCAGCTGCTTCCACTGCTTGATAGAGAGCCATTTTCGTTTAATTCCCACCCGTTACCTGAGATACTTCCAATCTCAAAGTCTACTGGAGTGGCAGGAGGGTCTTCACCTAAATAGCGAATCAAAAATTCAGTCTGTTCACTATTCTCCTCATAAATATGAGCGGTATAAGTCGCCTCCCACTGGTCGCCTTGCCCGCTAAACTTCACCGTATCTTTCCCGCAAGCAGTGAGAATAAGAAATAGCATAAATAATATTCCAATTCCAATAGCCTTTTTCATCCGCATCCCCCATAATGAATGGTATTTTATATGTTATAGGTTCATTTTAGCATAATATTCCAGTTTTCAGTTAGGCTTTAAATATAATTACTCGATTTTAAGGATGTTTATTTGTTCTACCCGTTTCCTACCTCCACCAGCTTCGATTATGTCAATTACTTTCCTGGACGAAGAAGGCTTCTTCACAAATCCCTCAACCACATGCGCTTCATGCAGCTGCCAATAAGTAACTTTTGCTGGCTGCTGCAAGGCGATTTTTTCTTCTATTATGTACATCAGTTCTTCCATTGCTTGCGGATCAAGTTCTGGTTTTTGCGGGAGATTGCGTTTTTCCCGTTCTGTGCGGATCATCTCCATATGTTCTGGTATCGCCAGCTGTGTCCATTTAATCATACCTCGATATTGCATAATACATCACTTCCTCCCTTTTATAAGAATGTATGTTCGTATTTCGTGTTTAGTATACCCGGAAAGTGACGCAATTAAAAGAGGAGTGAGTACAATTCATGATAATAGAGACGCAATAATTCCTTGAAGGGGCGCAATAAAAGCCAACTGACTCAATAGAAGCTTGAACCCATGGAATAAAGCGAAACACCCGCGCATTAACCTCATAAACCAGCACATTTGAAAACAAGACTGACGCAATCTTCTTTTTAGGGAATGTTGTTCTCTTTAACTGCAAAACAAAGAAGACCTAACAAGTAGCTACCATCCTCCTTGTTAGATCTTTATGCTCTTTAAATCCGTTCCCCTTTTTTCAATCGTTCAATAAATTCATTCAAGTCTTCTTTTTTTACGCGCCAATGTCTGCCGATCTTAAAAGCAGGAATCTTTCCTTCTTGAACTAATTTATACGTAGACACTTCACTTAATTGTAAATACTCAGCGACCTGAGTAACCGTCATAATCTCTTTCTCCATACGATAAGTCCCTCCGAATCAAAGCTAACCTTCCTTTTATCATACTATATAATTCGATTTTGTGCCTATTCATTAGAGATATTTATACTCAGTTATAAATGGTTTAATTCAAAAGTAATTAAAAGGTGATTCATTCAAAAGAAGAGAATATGGACGAAATCGGATGTTTGAACGATAAAAAGTATATTTGTTCCCGCTTACATCGGATTTTAGGTTTTATGTAACTTTGTGGTATGATTCATTCTGTTGAAAACGGGCCTTGGCTTTCGTGAGAGTCGAAAGTCGTAAAAAAAGTTTAACAATTTAATAGAAAGAGGTGCTGAATTGAATATCGAATCAATTAAGCAAGAATGGTTTGGAAATGTACGGGGAGATGTGCTAGCGGGACTAGTCGTCGCACTAGCATTAATCCCAGAGGCGATTGCCTTTTCCATCATTGCCGGAGTGGACCCGATGGTTGGGCTGTATGCCTCTTTTTGTATTGCGGTGGTGATCGCCTTTGTAGGTGGACGACCTGGTATGATCTCAGCTGCAACAGGGGCTATGGCGCTAGTTATGGTTACACTTGTTGCTGAGCACGGGCTGCAATACTTACTTGCAGCTACGATTTTAACGGGAATCATTCAAATTATTTTTGGGATTTTCAAGCTTGCTAGATTTATGCGTTTTGTGCCTAGGTCTGTTATGGTTGGCTTCGTAAATGCCCTTGCCATCCTGATCTTTATGGCTCAGCTTGATCAATTTGTAGACGCGACATGGGTCATGTATGCATTAGTTGCTGTGACACTTGCGATTATTTATTTGCTGCCGCGTGTAACAAAGGCTGTGCCATCAGCTCTAGCAGCAATTGTAGCGATTACAGCATTTGTTATTTTTATGAACATTGATGTTCGTACAGTAGGGGATATGGGTGCGCTGCAGCAAGCACTTCCGATGTTCTTGATTCCGCAAATCCCGTTTAATTTAGAAACACTCATGATTATCCTTCCTTATTCATTCGCATTAGCGATTGTTGGTCTCCTTGAATCATTACTGACGGCGAATATTGTTGATGATATGACAGATACGGAAAGTGATAAGAATAAAGAGAGCCGCGGACAAGGGATTGCAAATATTGTAGCTGGTTTCTTCGGCGGTATGGCTGGTTGCGCCATGATTGGTCAATCGGTGATCAACGTGAAGTCAGGCGGACGTGGGCGTTTATCAGCACTTGTTGCAGGTGTAGTGCTTATGTTCTTGATCTTGGTATTAGGTGGCCTTGTTGTTCAAATTCCAATGGCTGCTTTAGTCGGGGTTATGTTCATGGTATCCATTAGTACGTTTGATTGGGGTTCAATCCGCCACATTAATAAAGTGCCGCGTACAGATGCCATCGTTATGATCGTAACGGTTGCAACAGTTGTTATCACGCATAACTTAGCAATTGGTGTATTTGCTGGTGTACTTCTAAGTGCGATTTTCTTCGCTGCGAAAATTTCTAAAGTAGATGTCGAAGGAATTAGAGGACAGTCGAGTGCTAAGAGGATCTACCGCATCAGAGGGCAAATTTTCTTCGCTTCGGTAACAGATTTAATTAATAAATTTGATTACAAAGAAGATATAAAGGAAGTTGTTCTTGACTTGTCAGAAGCTCATTTATGGGATGATTCAGCTATTGGTGCGTTTGACAAGATTGAATCAAAGTTTGAACAAAATGATATTAAAGTAAGCTACGCTGGCCTTAACAGCGAAAGCGAACAGTTAAAAGAACGTATCGGAGGCTTATCTAAAGCATCTGGACATTAATCATTTATAAAGAGAGGTTGATTGTAAGAGATTGCAATCAACCTTTTAATAAATATAAAAGGAGAATGAATCATGTATCGCAAAATACTATTGGCTGCAGATGGTTCAGAGCACTCATTCAGAGCTGCGAAAGAGGCAAGAACATTACTGGATCCTAAAGAGGGGAAAGTTGATATTGTCTATGTTGTAAGCGGTTCATCTTCTAGACAAGACGTCTTGCACCATGCGAGTAAAGAAGAAATGGACTATGCAAGAAAAGAAAAAGTTAGAGGAATTGCAGAGCTTTTTGAAGATGAAGGCATCTCGTGCACGATCCACGTTTTACGCGGTGAGCCAGGACCTGCAATCGTTGATTTTGCCAATAAAGGTGAATATGGGTGCTTGGTTATTGGCAGCCGCGGATTAAATAACCTTCAGACAATGGTGCTCGGAAGCGTCAGCCATAAAGTGGCGAAGCGAGTGGAATGTCCGGTCATGATTGTGAAGTAAATAGGTGGTAGAGAGGCTGGTACTAAGTGTAGTATCAGCTTTTTTTATTGTGGAGTTTATGGTGTGAAGCTCGATAAGGAAACTGACGCAATTAAGCCTGACATCGACGCAATTGGCAGATGAATCTATACAATTACTCGTCCACTCGGCGCATAAAATACCAACTGACGCATTTGTTGCTCCAACAGACGCAATAAAGCCAAACACCCGCGCAATCAACCGCAGCATCCACGCATTTCCCGCCCACACTCACGCAATCGCATCCGGCACCCCTCCCTCCAATATTTTTATGTTTATAAGAACGTTTGTTCGTGTATAATAAGCTTAAAGAGAGAAAAAGGGGGAAGTAGGATGTTCAATTATGAAGCATTCCCTAAACAGTCTTATTTATGCTGTGATTTAAAGAGTTTTTATGCGAGTGTGTCGGCTGTGAAGCTTGGTCTGCACCCGTTTGTAACAAAGCTTGCTGTCGTTGGAGATACAAAACGTAACGGAAGTGTGGTGCTTGCGGCGACACCTAAATTAAAAGAAATGGGCATCAAAACTGGTTCAAGGCTGTTCGAGATTCCAAAAGATCCTGATATCGTCGTTGTGAACGCGGAAATGGAGGAGTTTTTAAAAATTTCGACCGAGATTACATTACATATGGAGCAATATGTTCCGCCAGAGGACATCTTTGTGTATTCGATTGATGAGGCGTTTATTAAACTTACCTCAAAGCTTCATCAAGGAAGGGAGAATCAGCGTGAATTTGCACGTATGCTGCAGCAGTCGATTAAATCATGCTTCGGATTAACGCTTGCTGTCGGCTCATCTTCTTGCAATATGCTTTTATCTAAAGTAGCTTTAGACATCGAGGCTAAAAAGCAGGAGGATCATTTTGCCCACTGGGATTATGAGGACGTTGAAACGAAGCTGTGGAGAATTCAGCCATTATCAGATATGTGGGGGATTGGGCGCCGCTATGAGAAAACATTAATGAATATGGGAATCCGCTCGGTCGCACAGCTTGCGAATTCCTCTCTTAAACGTCTTGAATTTAAATTCGGCAAAGTGATGGGACAGCAGTTGTATCAGCATGCGTGGGGAATCGATGTCAGTGACATTCATAAGCCAGCAAAAATTAAATCGAAAAGCTATTCCGTCGGTCAAATTTTACTTAGAGATTATGTCGGGACCGAAGAAATTAAAACGGTTATTCTTGAAATGTGTGAGGAGGTTGTGCGCCGTGCAAGGAAAAAAAGAGCAGCAGGCCGAACGATCAGCCTTGGTCTAGGCTATAGTAAAAACGAAGGCGGGGGAGGGTTTTCCCGGCAGCTCACAGTTGATGAGCCGACAAACAGCACGCTCGATATTTACAATGCCTGTTTAAAACTTTTAAACAAACATTATCACGGGGAAACGGTTAGGCAGGTGTATGTGGCCCTTTCAAAAGTACAGCCGGATACCGAGCGCCAGTTATCTCTATTTGTAGATGAGGAAGAAGTGACTCGTAAGCGGGAGCTTGGTTATGTGATGGATTCAATTCGAGAAAAGTACGGGGCAACAGCGATTCTTCGTGCAAGCTCGTATACAAAAGGCGGGACAACGAGACATAGGAGCGGCTTGATCGCCGGACATAAAAAGTAAGTGAGAAACTCTCGGGATCTTCTGATATCCGGGAGTTGTTTAGCTTCAATTACTTTAACGATAAGAAACTTTTTGCAGTTGAATCTTTCTAAAAAAAGAAACAACCGTTACAATATCAACTAATGATGTTTTGAGAGAAGGGTTAGAATGTTGATGAGAAAAGTAAAGCTTCGTACCGTGATTCTGCTGCTTGTATGTATGGTCGTTTTATTATCTTTGTTTATCACAGACCTCTTAGTCTCAAGGTCGATTAATGAGAACAGCATGCGTTATGAAGAAGAGAAGGCTCTTACGACAGCTAGGATTGTTGCTGATTCTGATATTGTGATAAGTGGGTTAGAAAACCAAGAAACAGATGCCGTACAAGTATATGCCAATCGTGTACGAAGCTCTGCTGAGGTGCTGTTTGTGGTCGTGTTAGATATGAACGGTATCCGTTATTCCCATCCAAATGAGGAGATGGTCGGCCAACCGTTTGAAGGCGGTGATGAGAAAGAGGTCTTTTTAAATCAAGAGTATAGCTCAATCTCCGAAGGAACTCTAACTACTTCACTTCGGTCCTTTACACCCGTTTTAGATGATGAGGGGGAACAAATTGGGGCTGTAGTCGTTGGGATCTCGCTTGAGTATATTGATCAGATGATTAACCAGAACCACAGAAATATTTTGCTAGGATCGCTGTTTGGCTTGCTGGCTGGGGTTCTCGGGGCTTTTTTCATGGCAAGATACATAAAGAAAACATTATACGGCCTTGAACCTAAACAGATTGCAAGCATTTTAGGAGAGCGGAATGCGATGCTTGAATCGGTACATGAAGGGATTATTGCCGTAGATGAAGAGGGGAAAATAACGCTCGTTAATAAATCTGCTCGTAAGTTGTTAAAGCGTGCCGGACTAAAAGAAGATCCGATCGGAGTTGATATTGCTTCGTTCCTGCCTATGACAGGACTAGAACGAGTGCTTAAGACAGGAAGGGCTGAGCTAGGAGATGAGCTTGTTATTAATGACATGTCCTTCATTGTGAATCGTGCGCCGCTTATCGTTGATGATAAAGTAATTGGAGCGATCTCGACATTACGTGATAAAACAGAAGTGAAAGAGCTCGCGCAGCAATTAACTGGTGTAAAGCTGTATGTCGAAGCTCTTCGCTCACAATCCCATGAGGTGAAAAATAATCTGCATGTGATCTTAGGGATGCTTCGGATTGGGACGTATGATCAGTTAAAGGAGTTTATCCTGAAATTAGTCGATCACAAAAGTCATGAAATCAGCCAAGTGCAGCACGTACGAGACCCTGTCTTATCAGGTTTTCTATTAGGTAAATTAAGCTATGCGAAAGAATGCGGTGTTACCCTGACCATAAAAAGTCAGACACCTATTCATAAATCAACTGATCAAGAAATGGTGCATGAGATGATTACAATCCTCGGAAATGTGATCAATAATGCGATTGAAGCTGTTGCTGAGTCGCCGTTTAAAAAAGTAGAAATGACTCTTGCAGTAAAAAGGGGCAAATTGCACATAGAAGTGAAGGATACAGGTCCGGGCATTAAGACTGAACAATTGAAAGAAATATTCACTAAAGGCTACTCTACAAAAGGAGAAGGGCGCGGATACGGCTTAGCCAACGTTAAAGACAGTATTGATCACCTTTCTGGTCACTTGACGATCGATACAGTCGTAGGTGCAGGAACAACGATTATGATTGATATACCATATGATGCAGAGGAGAATGACCGTGATTAACGTACTTATTTTAGATGATGATGGTTGCATCGTTTAATAAACAATATGTAGAAGAAATAAAAGGCTTTCAACTGGCAGGTTTGGCAAAATGCTTCGATGAGGCGAAGCAGCTGTTAGAGGAAAACGATATACAATTGCTCTTACTAGACATTTATATGCCTGGTAAAAATGGGCTTGAATTGCTGCAATATATTCGTAAAGAGACGGCTTACAATGTCGATGTAATTCTAGTTACAGCTGCTGACGATGTGGATAGTATTCAAACGGCGCTCAGGTACGGGGCAGTTGATTACATTATTAAGCCGTTTGAATTCGAACGCTTTAATAAAGCATTAACAACCTATCGTGAAAAGCACAGTCTGCTCAAGGCCCAGCAGTCATTAAAGCAAGAAGAATTAGATGCAAGCATTCTTCACCAACAAGAGAAAAAGAATATGACGCTGCCAAAAGGCCTTACTCCGAATACGCTTCAGGTGATAGCAGCAGCCATTGTCGATAAAGAAAATGAACCCTTTACAACGGATGAAATAGCAGAAACTGTACAAATCTCGCGTGTTTCTGTCAGAAAATACATTAAGTATTTAAAAGAGATTGGAGCCCTGGCCGAGAGAATGACGTATGGAGCGATCGGAAGACCTTTTTATGTGTACGTCAATAGAAATTTAACGAAATCGTCTTTTCAAGATTTAGTATAAGCAGCCGTTATGGCTGCTTTTTTTAATTACAAAAGGTTACTTATCTTTCATAAACTATTCGATTTGATGTGATGAGTATAGACTTAGGTTCAAGATTATTGAAACCGATTACACCAAGGGGGAAAACATGATGACTGAAAGCAATCTTCGTGAGAGAGCCATTCAATTACATAGAGAACATAACGGTAAAATAGAGATGGTGAGCAAAGTAGATATTCATACTGAATCTGATCTCAGCCTGGTTTACACACCTGGAGTAGGAGATGTATGCAAGGAAATTGAGAAAAATCCTGAACAGTTGAACACCTTAACTTCAAGAGGGAATTCAGTAGCCGTTGTCACTGATGGAACCGCTGTCTTGGGTCTTGGTGATATTGGACCTGGAGCAGCGATGCCTGTAATGGAAGGCAAATGTATGCTGTTTAAAAAGTTTGCAGATCTTAATGCTTTCCCTATTTGTTTGGATACAAAAGACGTTGATGAAATTGTGGCAATTGTGAAAGCGCTGCAACCAACATTTGCCGGAATTAATTTAGAAGATATCTCAGCTCCGCGCTGTTTTGAAATTGAAAAGCGGTTGAAAGAGGAGCTGGACATTCCTGTTTTCCATGACGATCAACACGGAACAGCGATTGTCGTATTAGCAGGGTTATTGAACAGTTTAAAAGTCGTTGGCAAGCATATGAGCCAGGTTAAAGTCGTCATCAACGGCGCAGGGGCAGCAGGCATCTCGATTGCTAATTTACTGCTTGAGGCAGGCTTTCGTGATCTGACTCTTGTCAGCTTAGAAGGGGTTGTTCACAAAGACGAAACGTGGCTAAATCCGAGTCAAAAAGAGATGGCTGCTATCACCAATAAACAAGATTGTAAAGGCCGCTTGAAGGATGCGATTGTTGAGGCGGATGTCTTTATCGGTGTCTCTGGTCCCGCTGCTTTAAAAGCTGAAGAGGTCAAATTGATGGCAGCTGATCCGATCGTGTTTGCTATGGCAAATCCAATCCCAGAAATATATCCTGAAGAGGCGCTTTCTGCAGGAGCAAAAGTGATCGGCACCGGTCGTTCAGATTATCCGAATCAAATTAATAATCTCCTCGCATTCCCAGGAATTTTCAGAGGGGCGATTGATTCAGGAGCAACAGACATTACTATTGAGATGAAAATTGCTGCAGCCTATGCGATCGCGAACGTTATACCAGAAGGAGAACTTGCGCCTGATTACGTCATTCCGCATGCACTTAACGAGCAAGTCGCTGATGTTGTTGCGAAATCAGTAGCAGATGAAGCTTTAAAAACAAGGAAACAAGTAGTGAAAACGAGCTAGAGCATAGATAGAGTAGAGAGGAGTGCAAGAGATGGGAGAATCAGCAAAGAAACTTCACAAAGAAGAATTAACTGCAAACGAACTAAAAGTGTATGATAGGAAAAGAAAAGACCAACTCAAAATTATGGGCCTGCCGCTAGTTTGGTTTGCTGTTTTTTTAGCGATTACACTAGTGACACTTTATACAGGAAACCTGCCAACAGGAATGATTGGAAGTCTTCTAGTAATGGTGGTTTTAGGAGAGGCGCTTGGTTGGATTGGTGACCGTCTGCCAATTATTAAGTCGTATTTAGGCGGGGGAGCGATTGTTGCGATTTTTGGTTCGGCATATATGGTGTATGCCGGTCTCCTTCCTGAAAGTGTGATCACAGGCGTCGATGAATTTATGACAACAGGCGGATTTCTTGATTTCTATATAGCTGCGTTAATTACAGGAAGTATCCTAGGAATGAATTCAAAAGTGCTAGTCAAAATAGGCGTACGTTATTTTGTACCGATTTTTGGAGCGGTCATCGGTGCAATGGTTATTGCCGGGATTGTAGGTTTCTTAATTGGGTTTTCCGTTCAAGATGCTGTGTTAGTAATCGCCCTGCCAATCTTAGGCGGCGGCATGGGGGCTGGGGCAATCCCAATGGCGCAGGTGTATTCTGAGTTTTTAGGGAATCCTCCGAGCTATTATATTTCAATTCTCGTGCCGGCACTCGCACTCGGAAATGTCTTTGCAATCGTTTTTGCGAGTCTGTTAAACTCGCTTGGAAATAAAATGCCGTCTTTATCTGGAAATGGTCAGTTGATTCCAGGATTTAAAATTGAAGAAAAACAGTCAAGCTTTGATATTTCTAAAATGGGTATCGGACTTCTAGCTGCTCTTTTATTCTTTGCATTAGGGCATCTGCTAGGAGCATTTATTCCGCTTCACCCATATGCGTTAATGATTATGTTAGTCGCGTTGGTGAAAATACTTGATCTTATTCCTGAAACAGTCGTTGAAGGAGCAAGCCAGTGGTATCAATTTGTGGCAAAAACATGGACGCTTGCTTTATTATTCGGAATTGGGGTAGCCTTCACGGATCTTGATTCAGTCTTAGCCGCACTAAGCCTGCAGTATATTCTACTTGTTGCGGGTGTGGTTTTCGGAGCAGTGTTAGGAGCAGCATTACTTGGTCGTTTAGTTGGATTCTATCCGATCGAGTCTGCAATCTCAGCTGGTTTATGTATGGTCAATATGGGCGGTACGGGAGACGTTGCCGTTTTATCTGCAGCTAAACGCATGCAGTTAATGCCTTTTGCACAAATTGCATCAAGACTTGGCGGCGCGCTCATCCTTCTTTTAGCCGGATTGATTATACCGCTGCTCGTTTAATAGAATTCTTTCTTTACACACCCTTACTTCAAATTGAAGTGAGGGTGTTTTATAAAATAGGATTTAATTCCTAATATTCGGGTATATAACCAATCAGGGATGGTAAACATTTCCTAAATAAAATAAGCATTCCTTAGAGAGGATGACAAGAGTGACGGAGACAAATAACTTACCTCTGCCTTATTTTAAAATTGATCGATCCTACGACGTACTACAGCAATCCAATTCTGCATTTAACCTGTTTGGAACCGTCATGAACCTTTCTGCAATTGTAGACCAAGATAGTTTATTTAAAAGTAAGCTTCTGCAGGTCAACGCGCTAAATATTGAATTAGTATTAAAAACCTCGAAAAACCCACTTGCTTTATTTGAATGTTCAATCGAATGGTTTGAAGATACCGGCTTCTTACTTTGCGCACCTTCCAATCACATGATTCCCAAATTAGAGCAGCTAGTCAAAGAGCATCAAAAACGGTTAGCATCAACAAACTTTGAATTACTTGAGCAAAAAGAAGAGCTGCATGCCTTATTAACAAAAATACTTAGATTATCAGCCCCGATTCTCGATATTGATGATCATAGAGCAGTCATCTCGTTCTTTGGTGATTTAAACGCTGGATTGATAAAGGTAAATACGCATTCTCTGCTAAATAGAGCGTATGAAAAATCATATAATGAATTGTTGATTGATTTTAGCGGTGTTGGAGAGATTACCGAAGAGGGAATGAATCAGTTTGTAAAGTTAATCAACCAGTTTAAATTTATGGGAATGACGATCGGAATCAGCGGCATTAAGCCTGACCAAGCATTAGATTTAAAGAAAAACAAGATAAAAGAGGACATTGTATTCAAAAACAGTTTAAAACACTTTTTGAACGTAAATAAAAGAACGACTTCTTAGTTAGAGTAGTCGTTCTCAATCCGTCTTCGTTTTTTTAGATAATAATAGTAATATTTGCGAGAAAACCGCTAGAATCGGCAGCTCAAGCAGCGGACCGATGACGAGTATGAGAGCAATAAAAGGTTCGTCAGGAAAAGCCGTCATTGCAATGGCTAGAGCGAGAGGTGAATTTCTAGCCAGTGTTGTCATACTCAAGCTCGCACAATCCCTGTATGAAAACTTAAGGAGCTTGCCGGCTTTTTGAGAAATAAAGAAATTAACGATGAAAAATAGCAAGATTGGAAGCAAAATAATCCATAGTAAATCTAAGTGCTCTAGCAGCAGTTGGCCATGGGCTGCAAACATCGCCATAATCGCAAGACTTAATAAAACGATAGGTATCGTGCTTAGCTTATTTAGTAACGATTCCTGCAGTGCTTTACGTTTCTTTAAGAATAGATTGGTTAACACAGCGAGTAAAAGAGGAAGCAGCAACACGATTAACACGCTCTCTACTAAAAAGCTGAACTCAACGACACCAGACGACCCAGCAAACAGTATTAAATAGATAGGCAGCAGCACAACTTGAAGCACCAAGTTCAACGGCAGAATCGCAGTGGATAGAGCAACATTTCCTTTTGCAATGCCTGTGAAAATTAAATACCAATCTGTGCACGGTGTCACCATCAGCATGATGAAACCAATATAGAGCGCCGGATGATCACTTAAAAAAATCATTGCTAATAACCAAGCAAAAACAGGTGTCCAGACAAAATTCAGCAAGAGTGAGGTTGAGGTGAATTTGATGTTTTTGAACGCTTTTTTCAATTGATCAAGCGGTATTTGTAAAAAGGTGATGTAGAGCATAGCTAATAAAAAAGGAACAATAAGACTCTCAGCATGAATACGTATCAGATCGACTTGACCTAGGCTTAAGCCAAGGATAACCGCCGCTAAAATAATGATGGAATATAATTTTTCAATAACACTCATTCAACATGACAACTCTTTTCAAGATGTAGTAGTGTTCATTTTACCATATTCAGACTTTATCAAGTCAGGGGAAAAATTCTTTCAGTCGATGATATTTTTTATCCAAACAGGGTATTGTATGGTAGTAGGAAAAATGTCGTCCAATTTTGTACATAGTAAATGACAGGAGGAATGTATGTGAGTAAAGTAGCGGTTATTACTGGTGGCGGCAGCGGATTAGGTCAGTCTTGTGCGATTCGTTTAGCTGAAGAAGGGGTAAATATTGCAGTTGTCGATGTAAGTGATGAAGGTGGTAATCAAACCGTTGAAGCGGTTAAAGAACTCGGCCAGGATGCGATTTTTATTAAAGCAGATGTCTCAAAAGCAGAAGATGTGAAAAGATATGTAGATGAGACGATAGAGTATTTTGGCACGATTGATTATTTTTTCAATAATGCAGGAATCTCAGGAAGCGGAGCGTATTTTCTTGAGACAGATATTAAGGAAATTGAACAGATTGTCGGGATTAACTTGCTAGGTGCTTTGTATGGCATTCGATATGTCGCAGAAGTGATGCTGAAAAATGGAGGCGGCTCGATTGTCAATACCGCTTCAAGTGCTGGCGTAATTGGGCAGGATACGGTCGTCACCTATTCAGCAACAAAGCATGGGATCGTCGGCTTAACGAAGAGTCTGGTCGCAGAGTATGCAAAAGATGGGCTCAGGGTAAATGCGATTGCCCCAGGACCTACTGAAACGCCAATGGTGAAGTCTTATTTTGAAGCGAATCCGAAAATGAAAGAAAGTGCAGAAAGCGGCATCCCGCAAAAACGGCTTGGAACACCAGAAGAAGTAGCGGAACTGGTCACATTTTTGCTAACATCAAAAGCAGAATATATTAACGGTGAAGTCATCAGAATTGATGGAGGCTTTACGAATACTAAATTTTAATGCCTAAAAGCAGTCCATATCATCAGGGTATGGACTGCTTTTTTCATTAAAATTAGAATGATGTAAGCGCCACCGCTGTAAACTCTTCCAATAAATCCTAAAATTATTGAGGAAACATAAGGATTTGTTACCAATCTAGCGGAATAGTTAAGATCTCCATCCTAATACTAGATTGCTATAGTATATCCCTGCATATCACGATTTATCCATACGAACGGCGTTTTAAATCAACATCAAGTTTGTGGTTAAATAGTAAAGTGTTTTCAATGACGATAGGGAAAAAATAATTGAATAGGAAGTGTTGACTATTAAAGACGACAGGATAGTGTTTAAGATTTCAGTTGGAATTGCCGCCATTTTTGTATTAATAGGTGCGTTAATTCCAGAACAGTTAGGTGAGGCAATGAATATCGCTCAAGCCTTTGTGCTTGAATCATTTGGTTGGTTTTATCAGCTTGTTGCGACGTTCTTCCTGCTGTTTGCAGCATTTATGATTTTTAGTAAGTATGGAAAGATCAAATTAGGAGCGCCTGATTCTAAACCTGAATACAGCCGTCCTACTTGGTTTGCAATGCTGTTTTCAGCAGGGATGGGAATAGGGCTGTTATTTTACGGAGTATCAGAACCAATTGCTCACTTCTCTGCACCTCCGATGGGAGAAGGAAGCACAGAAGCTTCCGCTGTTATGGGTATGCGTTATACATGGCTGCATTGGGGCCTTCATGCTTGGGCAATCTATGCTGTTGTTGCCATGGCGCTGGCTTATCAAAAGTTTAGAAAAGGCGCACCAGGATTAATGAGTGCTACCCTGTATCCCGTATTAGGTGATAAAGTGAAAGGGCCAATTGGACATGCGGTTGATGTTGCTGCCGTTTTCGCTACATTATTTGGTGTAGCGGCATCGCTTGGACTTGGATCACAACAAATTAATGCCGGGCTTGAATATTTATTTGGAGTACCTAATACATTCGGCATTCAAATGCTGATTATGGGGATTATCACCGTTCTCTTTATTGTTTCAGCCAATACAGGGATCTCTAAAGGAATTAAATACTTAAGTAATGCGAATATGTCGATAGCAGTTGTATTATTTGCTGCGATGCTTATTTTAGGACCAACCTTATTTTTACTGAATATGTTTACCACGAGTCTTGGAAGCTACATGCAGAATTTAATGCAAATGGGCTTACGTTTATCTCCGTTTGATGAAAATGAAGCAGCTTGGACTCAAGGCTGGACCGTCTTTTACTGGGCATGGTGGATTTCATGGACGCCGTTTGTCGGTATGTTTATTGCCAGAGTCTCAAAAGGAAGAACGATTAGAGAATTTACCGTAGCCGTTATTTTGGTTCCATCACTTGTATGTGCAATGTGGTTTACCGTTTTTGGCGGCACAGGAATGTTCTTAGAGTTGACACAGGGACTCGCTGTATCTAGTCAGTCTCTTGAGACAGCTTTATTCTATGTATACCAGCAGCTGCCGTTAGGTGCTTTGTTATCATTCTTAACAATTGCCCTAATCAC
Organism: Alkalihalophilus pseudofirmus OF4; assembly: GCF_000005825.2. GTDB lineage: Bacteria > Bacillota > Bacilli > Bacillales > Bacillaceae_D > Alkalihalophilus > Alkalihalophilus pseudofirmus. Next base: position 1,975,505 of record NC_013791.2, on the reverse strand, counting down.
CACATTCTTTGTGACATCAGCTGATTCGGCAACGTTTGTACTTGGTATGATGACTACCGGCGGAAAGCTTAACCCGTCTAATAAGGTTAAAGTCACGTGGGGCATTATTTTAGTTGCTGCAACATGTGTCCTGATGGTGTCAGGAGGCTTGCAAGGACTGCAGACAGCGATTATCGTCAGTGCCTTGCCGCTAACGTTCATTGTTCTATTGATGACGTACGGACTAGTCAAAGCACTGAATCAAGAATTAAAGGATTTAGGTGCGAATCCAACTGTTGAATTGAAGAAGAAAAAAGTGAGTTAATCACTTATAAGGCTTATCCACAATTGGATAAGCCTTTTCTAGTATAGATAAGTTAAATAGATTGCTCACTTAAGAGCACTGGATCAACAGGAATAGACGGCTGTGGGCTTTTCGTAAGCGGAAAGGTAATGGTAAATGTCGTTCCAATACCTTCTTTACTTACAATCTTTCTTGTCCCGTTATGATTATCGATAATTTTGTCGCAAATAAGTAAGCCCAGTCCCGTGCCTTTTTCTTTTGTCGTAAAGAAAGGCTCGGATATTCTTGCTAACGCATCATCAGAAATACCGCAGCCCTCATCTTTCACGCTGATCTCAACAAACTGGTCCCGCTTTTTAACGGTAATATAAATATGACCATTGGATGTCGCTTCTATAGCATTTTTTATAAGGTTCACAAATACTTGTTTGATTTTCGTTTCTTCACAAGTTATGAGCAATTCTTCTTCGTATTGATAGGACGTAATGATATCATTTCCTTTTATAATCGCTTGCGTTTCAAGAAGCGTCTTCACTTCCTCAATAATTCTCGAAATAGAATGAACTTTGAAGACATCGGTATGAGGTTTTGATAAAATTAAAAATTCATTCGCGATTTGTTCGATTCGGTCTAGTTCATCATCAATAATCGTGTAATAGCTTTCTTTTCCCATGCCATGCTTGATCAATTTATAAAACCCTTTAATAGAAGTAAGCGGATTTTTTATCTCATGAGCAATTCCTGCAGCTAGTTGACCTGCAATGTTTAACTTTTCTGCACGAATCATTTTCTTTTCGAGCATCTTGTAAGGGGTAAGGTCAATAAACACATGCAGCACGGCCTCCCCATTTTTATACCAGGTGCGGATTGATTTAAGCTTAAAGGTTTTGACACTGCCATTTTCAAGTTTTAATTCAACTTCCTTTAGATCATATTCTTGATTGGCATCCAGTGTATCAATCCATTGTTTTCTAAGAGTATAGTTTGTTAGATCAATAAAGTTAAAGACTGTTTCCCCTTTTATCTCTTCAAAACTCGGCAGTTCAAGGTCTATGAGAGCTTTCTCATTTGCAAATACGACCTTATGTTCTTTCGTAATTAAGATTGAAATAGGCAGCTCTTGCAAAAGCTTCCAATATTCAAATTTCTTTCTTGCTATTAGTTCATAGGCTTTACTTAATTTTTCATTATCTAAAATAAGTTGTTTATTTTCACGTTCGATATTAGACATCCGGTCTTTATCTTGCTCGTTTATTAACTGCAAGTAGTCTCTCTGATAAAGGCCTGAGATCGTTACTTCATCATCAGTCATAAAATATTTATGCGTTTTAAGGAGGTCGGTTTGAATGTAGGCAGGGGTTATAAAGCCATTATATGCGCAAACAGTGGTAAGCCAATGCTCCGCAATAAATTGATCACACTGGATCTCATAGGTTCTTAATTGGGAGAGAATGGAATCTTGACTTGGTAAAAGCACCTGACCCCAGATCATGATACGATGACCTTCTTCAAGTAGAGGGGAGATTAAAGTTAAAAGTTTAGTAGAATTTTGCTCGGCATTAAATCTATTTGAAGACAAGTAAAATTGCTTGCTTTCTTGGTGAAGGATATTCTCTAATACATCATTAGGATACATCATGTGCAAATGGGAGATGATTTCCTCATAAAAGGACTCTTCCTCAATGAAGAGAACTTTATAGCCACGGTCTAATGCGTAACTAAGAAAGTCGAGAGCGTTTTTAATATACTTTTCGCGCTCAGAGAAGGTGTAGTAGACATGGATAGGTTCTGTACCATTTTTTTCGTTTAATAAGGCTTGAATTGGAGTCATCATTTCCATAGCGATTGTAAATCCACCCTTTCCTTTCTAGTTCTTTTCGACACGGTTCTTACTTACTTATTCCACATCGAGGCATCAAAGTCCTTTTGATGATGGTAAGAATTCACAAATATGAATGTATGGAAACAGGCAATGAATATGATAAAACACTTACACTCAATATTTTCTTCAACCGCATAATTATTCTATCGAAGTTTTTATCGTAATGTAATTTAATTATACAAAAAGTAACCTATAGGGAGACTTTTGTAAGTGTCTACACAATAGGTTACTTTTTAAAGCTGCAGTGGTTAGGATTCAACTGAAGTGGGAGATAGGGGATTTGGAACACGCGGAAAACGGATCGTTACCTTAGTACCTACTCCTTCCTGACTTTCAATGCTCCTAGTACCATTATGAGTGTCAATAATTTTATCGCAAATTAATAAACCTAAGCCAGTTCCTGTTTCTTTCGTTGTAAAGAAAGGCTCTCCCACTTTTTTTAAAGTGGTTTCTGAAATCCCGCAACCTTGATCTTGTATGCTGATTTCTACATTCTCGCCTCGTAGTTTGGTCGTTATAAATATGTGTCCGTTTGTTGTAGCTTCAATGGCATTCTTAATGAGGTTAACAAATACTTGTTTCATTTTTGTTTCCTCGCAATAAATGAAAAGCTCGTCACTTTTCTGTAAGGACGTTATAATTTCATTTCCTTTAAGAATCGCTTCTGTTTCTAGTAAAGTTTTCACTTCTTGAATGATTTTTGAAATCGAGTGAACTTCAAATACATTTGAATGAGGTTTAGATAAAGCTAAGAATTCATTAGCGATTTGTTCAATCCGATTAAGTTCATCATCAATTATTTTATAATAGAATTCTTTCCCCATATTAAGTTTAAACAATTTGTAGAAGCCTTTGATAGCAGTAAGGGGGTTTTTAATTTCATGAGCAATCCCCGCCGCCAGCTGCCCGGCAATATTTAATTTTTCTGAACGAATCATTTCTTTTTCTAACACTTTATATGGAGTTAAATCAATTAGAACATGTAAAATGGCTTCGCCGCCTTGATACCAAGTACGCATCGACTTTAGCTCAAACGTTTTAACCTGCCCATTAGAAAGGATTAGTTCTACTTCTTTCAGTTGAAAATCTTGATTTGATTGAAGGCTTTGTATCCATTGCTCTTTAATGGAATGATCAATAAATTGAATGATCTCAAATACATTTACATCTTGAATAAATTCAAAGTTCGGGAGCTCTAAATCTATGAGAGCTTTTTCATTCGCATATACTATACAATCTGATTTGGTAATAAATGTAGCAATGGGTAACTCAGTTAATAGTTTGCGATATTCCTTTTTTTGTCTACTAAGCAGTTCATACGCGTTACTCAATTTTTCATTATCAATTGAGAGTTGCCTGTTCTGTTGTTCAATCATATGTATACGTTTCTTCTCTAACTCTTCTTCGACGTGATAATACCCCATCTTAAAGATACCTGATTTAGTAATTTCATCATCTGTCATAAAATATTTATGTGTTTTTAATAATTCCGTTTGAATATAGGCAGGGGTGTTAAACCCATTCATCGCACACACTGTTGATATTTGGTGCTCTGTAATAAATGGATCGCAATAATCTTTAAACTTTTTGAGTTGTTGAAGAATGGCTTTTTCATTTGCAAATTTTATATGACCCCACATCATGAGATGGTGCCCATCGCTTACTATGGGTTTCATTACATTTAATAGTTTTGAAGAGTGGTCCTCTCCTTTAAATACATTTGAGGCAAGATAAAATTCGCTGCTGTCATAAAAGGTAATATTTTTAAGCAAGTCATCAGAGTATACTAGTGATAATTGAGAAAGTAAATCTTGATAAAGAGAGTCATCTTCTATACATACAACTTTATAATCATTCTTTATTGCAAAACTTACAAATTGGAAAGCATGATTTAAATATTTTTTACGCTCAGTGTAAGTGTAGTAGGCTTGGATGGAGTCCGTATGATCCTGATTTTGTAATAATGTGTGTAGAGAATCTGTTTTCTCCATCGTTCATACAACCCTTTCCTGGGATTAAGATTTAATACAATCCCTGCTTTATAGATTCAAATATTGTATCTCAATTTTTACTATTCAACAAGGGTTGTCTCTCCATGAAATAACTAGGGCTATATTAGGTAAACGTATAAATATCTATTATTTTCTCATCAACAAATACATAAAATAAGGAGCACCGATTAACGCGACCATGATGCCTGTTGGAATTCCGTCCGGTTCGACAAGATTGCGTCCAACCGTATCAGCTAACACTAAGAGCCAGCCGCCAAGCAGGATTGCGACAGGAATATAGAGCTGGTTTCGAGGCCCAACTAACGCCTTAGCCATATGAGGTGCCATTAGCCCGATAAAAGCAATGCCTCCGGTAACTGAAACAGCTGATGCAGCAAGAGCTACGGCTGTGATCAACAGTACAAATCGTTCACGCTCAACACGGATGCCAACTCCAATCGCAGCCGGCTCCCCAAGCCCGAGAATGTTCAGTCGGTTTGCTTTATACAGCGTAAAAGGAATTAAAATAACAAGCCAAGGCAGGATCGCCCAAATAAATGGCCAATCGGCCCCCCACACATTTCCTGCCATCCACCGGGCAATAAAATCTACTTTAAATGGATCAACAGAAGAAAAGAGTAAAATCATCACACCTGATAAAGCCATCGAAAACCCTACACCCGTTAACACTAACCGCACAGGAGCAAGGCCTGTTGTACGATTATAAGCGAATAAGTAGATCGCTATTGCTGTTATGAGCGCAGAGGCAAAGGCGATCAGAGGGAGCAAAAAGACAAAGCTGCCATTACTAACCGGGAAAAATAAATAAAAGACAGCTACTCCAACGCCGGCTCCAGAATTAATGCCGATAATACCCGGGTCAGCCAAATCATTTCGTGTAATGCCTTGTAAGATTGCGCCGGATAAAGCAAGGGCCATACCTGCAAGAAGAGTTACAACAATTCTAGGCAGCCTCACAGAAAATAAGATAAATTCCTCTTTAAATTCTCCCTGACCAAACAGAGTAGGGAGGATGCGGTTAAAAGAGAGGGGAGAGGGGCCTATGCTTGCTCCGATGGCCGCTGTAAGTATGATTAGAACCGTTAAGACAATTAAAATAATGCGCTGTTTTTTGATAATATTTGGATGAATCATAAAAATGCCTTCCCTTCTTTTCGAACAATAAAGAGAAAAAATGGAAGCCCAATGATTGCAACAATTGCAGCAACAGGGGTTTCATAAGGTGCACTGATTGTACGTCCAACAAGATCAGCAAGAAGCATAAAACCGGCACCAAATAAGACGGACATCGGCAATACATTGCGATAATCTGTTCCAACTACTGCTCGAACGATATGCGGGATCATGAGGCCGATAAACGCCATATTACCAACAAGTGCGACTGCAGCCCCTGCGAGAATCACAATCACGATAAAAAGCATCACTTTTACTTTGGTCGTATGCTGGCCAAGCCCTACAGCCACTTCTTCACTTAAGCTTAAAATTGTCAGCTGCTTAGACAGAAGGACCGCAATTAAAATTCCCCCCAAAATAAAGGGCGTAACTATTTCCAGCTGTCCCCAAGACGTACCGATTAACCCGCCTGCCGTCCACATTGAGACGTCTTTAGAAATCTTAAAATAGATCCCGATCCCTTCAGCGATGGCTGTTAAAAAAGCAGTTACGGCAGCCCCGGCTAAAACGATCCGAAAAGGGGAGAACCCGCCGCGGCGGGAGGCGCCTATGCCAAGGACCATAAGAGTTCCGACAGCTGCACCAATAAAACAGGCAATCATCATCCCGAAATAATTAGCGGCAGGGATAAAGGCGATTGTAATAGCGAGCGCAACATTCGCACCTGCTGTAATTCCTAAAAGACCGGGATCAGCTAATGGGTTTCTCGTTAACCCTTGAATAATCGCACCTGAAACCGCAAGAGCAGCTCCAACAGCCATTGCACCAACTGCACGTGGGAAGCGGATTTCACGAAGCATCGACAGCTTCTCACCAGAATCACGTGTAAACATAGCCGCCCGCACATCCTGAATCGTCACATCAGCTGCGCCAAACAAGACGGAGCTTATAAAAATGGCGATAAATACTGCTGCAGTTACAAGAAATGCTACGGATTTAGATTTAATTAATCGTTTAGTATGTACCATCAGATCTCAACTCTTCTTTTGAAATAATAGAATAAAATAAGAGGAGGAATCCGCTTTAGATTCCTCCCAAATCAATCATTGAAACAACCATTAATTACTGCTTAAAAAACTTTCAGTGAAAAAGTCTAATTGGAAGTCTAGTGTAATTGGGTCATTAAAATAAAATTCAGATGCATTTGCTGTAAATACACGATCATTTGCAACGGCTGGGATGTTCTTATACGTTTCTGTTTCCTGATAGGCCGTATCTACACCATCTGAACTGACGATCATATAATCACCAGCATATTCTGGCAATACTTCAACAGAAAGAGCATAGTAGCCTTCGTTTTGAGCCATTTCTTGAACTTTTTCAGGCATCTCAAGCTTCATTTCTTGATAAAGAATTTCCGTACCGCGGCCCCAGTTATTTCCGAATACATATAATTGTTTATCAAAATTTTCTATAACTGTAACCGTCGCATCTTCTCCGATTTTTTCTTTCACTTCTTGGCCTGCTTTATGAGCACGTTCTTTAAAGTCATCCACCCAAGCTTGTGCTTCTTCTTCCTTATTTAACAGCTTGCCAATTTCAACATGCTGTGTTAAATAATCAACCTCTCCGTACGTAAACGTAACAGTTGGAGCAATTTCACCCAGTTTGTCTAAGTTGTTGTTTGTTGGTGCTGCAATAATGAGGTCAGGGTCAAGCTCAATAATTTGCTCTAAACTCTCATCAGTCACTTCCGCTGCATCGCCAATATATTCCTCATAGCGTGGGTTCATTTTCGCCCAAGAATCAACACCGACAATAGGGACATCAAGAGCCATTACGCTTCCTGCATTAAATGAAGATAACACAACGACACGCTGTGGATCAGCTGGAACTTCAATCGGACCGTTTTCTGACTGATAAGTGACTGTACCAGTCTCTTCAGTATTTGTATCTTCTTCAGCTGAAGAAGCAGAGTCTTCTGATGTGCTGCCGCAAGCGCTAAGAACTAGCACTAAGAGCATAAGAAAGGGAATGAGCAGTTGTTTTTTCATGGTGGTTTTCTCCTTTAAGTAAATTGTAAGTGATACACATTGGTTTGTTCGTATTCGGGTCGCGTCCGATGACAGCATCAATTCCAAACACTTGCTTGAGAACATCATTTTTAATGACGTCTTCACATGTACCAGATTGAATGATGCCACCGTCTTTTAGCGCAATGATATGATCAGCGAATCGTGCAGCTTGATTCAAGTCATGAAGCACCATCACAATCGTACGGCCTTCTTCATGATTAAGCCTCTGCAACAGCTCAAGCACTTCAAGCTGATGAGCCATATCAAGGTAAGTGGTAGGTTCATCAAGAAAGATAATCTCAGTCTCCTGTGCAAGGGCCATCGCGATCCAGACCCGCTGTCGCTGTCCGCCTGATAAGGCATCTACCGAACGATATTTATACTCCATCGTTCCTGTCACACTAAGAGCCCAGTCAATGACTTCGATATCTCTTTTACTTAGACGGCCAAATCCTTTCTGGTAGGGGAAACGACCGTAGGAAACAAGTTCTGCAACCGTTAATCCGCTTGCACTCTCAGGTGTTTGCGGCAAGGTCGCTATTTGCTTGGCAAGAGCCTTCGTATCCTTCGTGAAAATACTCTCGCTGTCTAGTATGACGTTGCCAGATTGCGAGGAAATCACACGCGTAATCGCTTTAAGCAGCGTCGACTTTCCGCAGCCATTGGGACCGATAATGGTTGTGATTTTGCCATCTGGTATGTTTATACTTAAATTCTTTACAATGACATTCTCACCGTAACCGATTCGTAAATCTTCTGTATAAAGACGAGTCATTTTATGTAGCCTCCAATCCCTCCATCTAACTGAAAACAATTATCACTATCATTTATGATTTTACTATAAGTCTTGAGTTTCTTAGTGTCAACGAATTTTTTTAAAAAGTAAAAACAGGGTGGTTCTTCGTATATGAATACGCAGCGGGGAGGATGTATTAGAAATTTTAAATAGGCTGTGTTAGGATAGTCTTACGGGGTATACGTATAAGGAGGATGGTTATGGAAGCAAAAAAAACAGTCCAGCCGAATAAACAGCAAATGCTAAACCGATTGAAACGAATAGAAGGACAAGTTAGAGGAATCCATAATATGATTGAAAATGATCGCTATTGTGTAGATGTATTGACTCAAATTTCAGCTATCCAAGCTGCTATAAATAAAGTATCTTTAGGACTTGTCGAGGACCATACTCGTCATTGTGTAGCCAATGCTATTAAAAATGATAACGGTGAAAAGGCAATTGATGAACTAATGGATGTAATGAAGAAAATGCTCTAATAAGCCTTCATACTAGATGTAAAAAAGCAATTAATACTTTACTTTTTATTTATTTCTTGAATACTATACCCTAGTATAGTATATTGAGGTTGAAGTGATTAAAAACTATTTCTTGGAGGGTTCAAAATGGCACAAGAAACACTCACAGTAAAAGGAATGTCTTGCGGGCATTGTGTAAGTTCAGTAGAAGGAAGTGTTGGCGAATTATCAGGAGTTGAATCTGTAAAGGTTGCCCTTGATAAAGGTCAAGTGGAAGTATCTTATAACGAAAACGAATTAAACCTTGGAAAGATCAAGGAAGTAATCGAAGACCAAGGATATGATGTAGTATCATAAGCATCCCTATTTAGGAAAATGTCGTGCTTACTTGTGAAGCACGATATTTTTTCAAAAAAATATACCTATACTGGGTATAAGGTTAGGTGGGATTTACATTGGAACAAAAAGAAGTTTCCTTAACTATATCTGGCATGACATGTGCAGCCTGTGCCAATAAAATAGAAAAAGGGTTATCTAGAGTCGAAGGGGTAAAAGAAGCTAACGTAAACTTTGCCCTTGAGAAAACAACAATTAAGTATGACCCTTCTGTCGTTGATAAGAAAGAGTTCGAAGCAAAAATCGAGAAACTAGGGTATCAGGTCATTCATGACAAGACTGAATTTGATATATCAGGAATGACATGTGCGGCTTGTGCAAATCGGATTGAGAAAAGAATGAATAAACTAGAGGGCGTTTCATCTGCCAATGTTAACTTTGCATTAGAAACTCTTTCCGTTGAATATGATAACCGGGCTATTAACCCGAATGAAATGGTAGAAACAATTAAAAAATTAGGATTCACACTCATTCCCAAGCAAGATGCAAGGGAGACGGTCGACCATAAAGAAAAAGAAATTGAAAAGCAATACGGGAAGTTTATCTTCTCAGCCATTCTAACATTACCGCTCTTATGGACGATGGTTACTCATTTTGAAATGACGGCGTTTTTGTATATGCCAGGTATGTTCATGAATCCATGGGTGCAATTAGCACTCGCAACACCCGTTCAATTTATTGTAGGTGCTCAATTTTATAAGGGTGCTTATCAAGCTCTAAAAAACAAAAGTGCCAATATGGATGTGCTAGTGGCGCTTGGAACGAGTGCAGCTTATTTTTACAGTATCTATTTAGGGTGGGAATGGATGGCAGCCGGAGGTCAAGGGATGCCTGAGCTTTACTTTGAAGCAGCTGCAGTGATCATTACCTTAATTGTGCTAGGTAAGCTGTTTGAAGTTCGTGCCAAAGGCCGTACAAGCCAAGCCATTCAAAAATTGCTTGGCCTTCAAGCCAAAACAGCACGGGTCATCCGGAACGGAGAAGAAGTGGAAATTCCTGCAGAAGAAGTCATTGTGGGGGATGTAGTTATCATCAAGCCAGGTGAAAAAGTTCCAGTTGATGGAGAGTTGATCGAAGGCCGATCTGCCATAGACGAATCAATGATTACAGGTGAGAGTATTCCGGTTGATAAGAGTATAGGAGATTCCGTGATCGGTGCGACTATTAATAAGAACGGATCGATTAAAGTAAAGGCGACAAAAGTCGGTAGAGATACAGCTCTATCACAAATCGTAAAAGTTGTTGAAGAGGCGCAAGGATCTAAAGCTGACATCCAGCGTTTAGTGGATAAAGTGTCAGGAATCTTTGTTCCAGTCGTAGTAGCTATTGCCATTGCTACATTTCTTATTTGGTATTTTATTGTTGCGCCCGGAGATTTACGTCAAGCATTGATTCCGATGATTTCCATTTTAGTTATTGCCTGCCCATGCGCACTAGGTCTAGCTACTCCAACTTCTATTATGGCGGGATCAGGCCGTGCAGCTGAGATGGGACTATTATTTAAAGGCGGCGAACACTTAGAAAATACGCAGAACATCCAAACGGTCGTCTTAGATAAAACGGGGACCGTCACAAAAGGACAGCCGGAATTAACGGATGTAGAAATTGCTGAGGGCTTCACTGAAGAAGACGTTTTATATTATGTCGGCTCTGCCGAAAAACATTCAGAGCACCCTTTAGCTCAGGCAATGGTCAAAGGAATTAAAGAAAAAGGGATCAGTCTAAATGACTCAACGGACTTTGAGGCAATTCCAGGCTATGGAATCCGGGCTATTGTCGATAATAAAGAGATTTTAGCTGGAACAAGAAACTTAATGAAACAACATTCTGTCCCTATGAAGAACGCAGATTCTTTAATGGAAGAACTAGAAAACCAAGGGAAAACGGCGATGCTCATAGCTGTGGAGGGTCAATTTGCAGGGATTATCGCGGTTGCTGATACGGTAAAAGAAACCTCAAAAGAAGCAATTGAAAGAATGCATGATTTAGGGCTTGAAGTGATTATGCTTACCGGTGACAATGAACGTACTGCCAAGGCTATTGCCAGCCAAGTTGGGATCACGCACGTCATAGCAGAAGTCATTCCAGAACAAAAAAGTTCTGAGGTTAAGAAGCTGCAAGAGCAAGGGAAGAAAGTAGCGATGGTTGGCGACGGGATTAATGACGCGCCTGCCCTTGCAGTTGCTGACATTGGAATGGCCATTGGAACAGGGACAGATGTTGCGATTGAAGCGGCAGATATCACACTTATGCGAGGCGATTTAAATAGTGTAGCAGATGCGATTCATATGAGCCGCAAAACGATGAAAAATATTAAGCAAAACTTATTCTTTGCTTTTATTTACAACACATCTGCCATCCCAATTGCTGCAGTCGGCCTGTTAGCTCCGTGGGTTGCAGGTGCTGCAATGGCGTTTAGTTCCGTATCGGTTGTATTAAATGCTCTACGTTTACAGAAAGTGAAGTTTACAAAATAAAAGGAGGCCCCTTTTATGTACAATAAAAGAAATTGGGCGTTAGCAGGATTTGTGTATGTTGCGCTCGTAATGGTTGCATATGGTGCAATTACCGGAGAAGATCCATTTGAGAGAGGAGACTTCCATGATCATCACCCTCAATCGGAGACTGAACATGGAGAACATTCTTCCTAACTCTTAAATGAGATGGTGACGGGATAAAAAAAGTCACTACGCCCTTAACAGTTTTTTATTAAGAAACGAGAGAATGATTAAAAAAGCTGTGGTCTGCTTTTCAGTAGATCCAGCTTTTTTTCGATTTCTTAAGATCTTAATACTTTCTAAATACATATCATCTATTCTTTAGGATGATCGTTAGAAATGAGGGATAAGAGATGCGTAGAACAGAGGATGAAACAATGAAAAAAACAGAAGGAAATTCCTTTTACTGTAAACTCAATAGCAGACAAGATATCACTCTTCCTCATACCGTTCGAAGAACATTACTAATTGAACCAGGAGTATTGATTACTGTTGGTCTGGTACCTGGGACAACAAGCATTTTTATTAAAAAAGATATAGGATCTTTAGTTGATAATAAAATGGTCGTTAGTGAAAATGGCTCTATTCGGATCCCGTCTGAAATAACCAAGCGTGCGGGCTTTTGTAAAGGTGACCGTTTTCGTATTCATGTAAAAGAAAAAGATGGTTTAATACTGCTACACAAATTAGAAATGTAGCGAGAGGACAAGGGTTGTCTAATTTCAATAATAAATTTTAAGATATCTATCGTTTCTTCATATTTTCTAAATATTTTTTGTTTATTTTAGGAGTGTAAGGATTTAAGAAAGGAGCGCCAATAATGAAAAAGACTTTAAAAGCGACAGGGATTGCAACAGCTTTTGCCGTCGTAATAGCAGGCTGCTCAAATGAAGCGGTTGACCTGCAGGTATCAGATGAGGAGGTCACTCAAGAGGATAAAGAAACGATCAACACATCATCAAATAATGAGGGGGTCAAAGAATTTAATTTAACTGTAGAAGAAACCCATTGGATGTTCAATGAAGAGGTAATGGAAGATGCTTGGACATATAATGGCAGTTTACCTGGTGAAGAGATTAGAGTTCAAGAAGGAGATAAAGTGATCGTCAATGTAGAAAATCAATTAGATGAACCTACTGCCCTTCATCTTCATGGCTTTCCGGTTCCAAATGAAATGGACGGGGTGCCAGGTATTACGCAAAATGCAATTATGCCTGGGGAAACATTTACCTATGAGTATGAAGCAGACATTCCAGGAACCTATTGGTATCATTCTCATCAAGATGGAGCTAGACAAGTAGATAAAGGACTATACGGAGTCTTTATCGTAGAGCCCAAAGATGAAGAAGACTATGATATAGACGAAGTTATTGTTATAGATGAATGGTCTTCTATGGGGATGGGTGATATGGACCACGAGGGAATGAATCATGGAAACATGGATCATGGTAATATGAATGAGAACGACACGGATCACGGAAATATGAATGATGGAGACATGGACCATGGAAGTATGAATGAGGACGAAATGGATCACGAAAATATGAATGATGGACACATGAATCATGGAAATATGAACTCTGATGAGGAAGGGGAGAATCATAACATGGGTGGTATGACTCATGCAGAAATGATGAACCGCATGTATGATACCCCTTTAATTAACGGGAAGGCAGCGCCTGAAATTGAAGCGATTGAGGTACAGGAAGATGGAAAAGCAAAGCTTCGTTTTGTTAACGCAGGCCTCTTTACCCAAATTGTATCTATACCTGGACACTCTTATAAAATTACTCATTATGATGGACAGGCTGTAAACGAACCAGAGGCGATTGAAGGTACCCCATTTCGTATAGCTCCAGCTGAACGATTTGATGTAGAAATTGAGTTGGATCAACCTGGTGCGTGGGGCATTCAAATTTATGCAGAAGAAAATAAAGAGAGATTAGATGCAATCGTTCCACTTGTTTATGAAGGTTATGAAGATAATGATCTTGAAACTGAAGAAGCAAGCTCCTCTTTCTTTGATATAAGTTCTTACGGTGAAACAAAAGAAGTAGATTACGGCGAAATAACAAAAGAATATGACATGATTCTAGGAACAGATGATGGAGGGGAAACCTTTACAATCAATGATAAGCAGTTTCCAAACCATGAAAGCTATGAAGTGGAAGAAGGCGATGTTGTAAAGTTTACTATTGAAAACGACACAGAAGTAGATCATCCTATGCACTTGCATGGTGAATTTTTCAACGTCATTTCAAAAGATGGCACTCCTATTTCTGGGTCGCCTATTGTAAAAGACACATTAAATGTCAGACCAGGAGAAACGTATGAAATTGTGTTTGAAGCAAAAAATCCTGGGATATGGATGTTCCACTGTCATGAATTCCATCATGCGAATGCAGGAATGATGGCTGAAGTTCGCTATAAAGATTTTGAACCTGATTTCACGGTAGATCCTGATATTCCTAATAAACCTGAATAAGAAATAAACAATGGCCCGAGTAGAGAGGAGTGTTCTCTCATTCGGGTTTTTTAGGTTCGCGCAGATAGTGTAGTTACAATTGTATCTTTTCACACCTATTATGCGCGGTTTCCACAGCTTATTGCGCCGGTTCCAGACGCAATTGCGTCAGTCTGCTAGTATTGCACCGATTGAGAGGACAATAGCGTCGGTGTCACTCGCAATTGTATCTAGTCCAATAATAATTGCGTCAGTCTCAAGACACTCAGCACTCCAACTCATCTCCCTTTACCACTTAAACCATATAATGGTAGAATCTTGGCATAGGGTGATAGATAACGAATAAGAGGTGAGGCAGGAGTGAGCGAATACTCGATCCAAGAATTTATTCAAAAGACGATGAACAAAGAGAAGCAATACGATACGTTCGGATTAGAGACGGACCGCATATTAAGAGTGGAGCTTGATGATTTAATTTGGTCTAAAATGGGCTCAATGATTGCCTATGAAGGGGATATTCGCTTTGAACGTGAAGGGATGCTTGAGCACGGGGCAAACCGGATGTTTAAAAAAGCCTTTACTAATGAAGGCAACGAGCTGATGAAAGCGAAAGGAAACGGCATCCTTTATTTATCGGATCAGGGAAAGAAGATTACGATTTTAGATTTGCTTGGAGATAAGATCACTGTCAATGGAGACGACGTGTTAGCATTTGAGCCTTCAGTTGACTGGGATATTCATATGATGCGCAAGGTAGCAGGGATGATGAGCGGAGGGTTATTTAATATAGGTTTAGAGGGGCGTGGGAAAGTAGCGATTACAACCCATTACGAGCCGCTGACCTTACTCGTTGAACCTGGAAAGCCTGTATTTACAGACCCTAGTGCAACTGTCGCCTGGTCAGGTCATCTCGAACCGAAATTTAAGACCGATATGAACTACCGGACCTTCTTAGGCAGAGGAAGCGGCGAGTCCATTCAAATGGCGTTTGAAGGAAATGGCTTTGTCATTGTTCAGCCATATTTTGAAGGGGCTAAATAAAAGAATTTTAGTGAGTCACCAAGTATTTTAATTCTTTGCTATATGGGTTGTTGCAGCGGCGCTGTCCGAAAAAGGGCAGCGTCTTATTTAAATTGTTCTAAAAAATTAGGAAAGCGGTTTCGAAAAAAGTATTGCATACTAGAAAAGGAGAGTATATAATAACTTTACGAAAGGGCTTTCTTAAACAATTTTACATAAACGAGATCGCGCATTGCTGATAGGCAGGCGAAGATCCAAGATTACTTTTACGTTTTGTAGAATATAGCAATTTATTTTTTTCGCTAAATACGAAAGCGCTTTTACTAGACAGAATATTCAAAACGATATGGAGGGAGTTATCATACATGACTATTATCCAATTTCCTAAAGATATGAAATGGGGAGTCGCTACAGCATCCTATCAAATAGAGGGTGCCGCAAATGAGGGCGGCAGAGGAACATCGATTTGGGATACATTTTCAAAAACTCCAGGCAAAGTAGTAAACGGAGATAACGGAGATGTCGCTTGCGGCAGCTATCACAAGTATGAAGAAGACATTGAGATTATGGACGACCTTGGGGTTGATTTCTACCGCTTCTCAGTGGCATGGCCGAGAATTTTTCCAGAAGGCACTGGAGAAGTAAACCAAGAGGGCTTAGATTATTATCATAACTTAGTAGACCGTCTGCTTGAGAAAGGTATCGAGCCGATGTGTACCCTTTATCACTGGGATCTTCCGCAAGCACTTCAAGATAAAGGCGGCTGGGATAACCGTGAAACGATTGAAGCCTTCTTGCAGTATGCAGAGTTAATGTTCAAAGAATTCGAAGGGAAAATTAAGCATTGGATTACGTTTAATGAACCTTGGTGTGTGTCATTCTTATCCAATTACGTAGGTGCTCATGCTCCTGGTAATAATGATTTGCAGCTAGCAATGAATGTGGCGCATCACCTGCTTGTGGCACACGGCAAAACAGTTATTCGCTTTAGAGAACTTGGAATAAAAGGACAGATTGGTTACGCTCCGAATGTTGAATGGAATGAGCCATACAGCAATAAAGAAGAAGATATTGATGCATGTAAGCGAGTGAATGGCTATTTTATGGATTGGTTCTTTGACCCGGTATTCAAAGGAACGTACCCAGATTTCATGGTGAAATGGTTTGAAGAAAAGGGAGCGGTACTGCAAATTGAAGAAGGCGACATGGAGATCATCTCACAGCCGATCGATTTTCTTGGAATTAATTATTACTCTGGCGGGGTCGGACGCTACAAAGAAAATGAAGGATTATTCGACCACGAAAAAGTCGATGCAGGCTACTTAAAAACAGATATTGGCTGGAACATCTACCCTGAAGGTTTCTATAAAGTGTTAACACATATTAATGAGAATTACGGAAATGTTCCGATCTATATCACGGAAAATGGTGCTTGCATTAATGACGGTGTGGAAAACGGTGAAGTGAAAGATGATCGCCGCACAGATTATTTGAAGCAGCATTTAGTAGCTTTGCAGCGCAGCATCGAATCTGGTGTGAACATTAAAGGATATCTTACTTGGTCTCTATTAGATAACTTTGAATGGGCAGAAGGCTATACAATGCGCTTTGGAATCGTTCACGTGAATTACAGAACGCTCGAACGTACGAAAAAAGACAGCTTTTACTGGTACAAACAAACGGTTGCGAATAATTTCTTTGAAGTGTAAGTGATATATTTTTTTACAATGAACTAAAGCGCTTTAGTAGCTAATTCGAGCTTAAGATTGCAGCCTTTTCCTTTATTACTTTTACTTCATTAAGGGGGGTGAGGGGTAGAGAATTGTTGTAAAGTAAATAACATCACTGTTTCAGACAGAAAATAACTGGTATAAGGGGGAGCAATAAAAATGAAAAAATTCTTGAGATTAACAGCAACAACTGTATTAGCTCTATCCGTTCTAGCTGCTTGTGGAGGAAATGAAAACACGAACGGCGATGGCGGTGACACTGATAACGCAGGAGATGACACAACGTCAGAAACAATTGGCGATGGTGACATTGAGTTAGTTTTTTGGGAGTTCGGTAATACAGGCTACGATAAATTAATTGAAGAATATGTAGAAGAGAATCCAAATGTAACAATTAACCTACAAAACAGTGATATGAATGATTTACATGATAACTTATTTACATCGATCTCTGCTGGGACGGGTGCTCCTGACATCACGATGATCGAAGAAGCTCAAATCGAAAGATACCGTAATGCTGAACATGCGTTTACAAACCTATACGATCTCGGAGCAGAAGAAGTGTCTGAGAACTACCTTGATTGGGTTTGGCAAAATGGTGAAAATGCAGACGGCGACTTCCTGTTCGGACTGCCAACAGACATTGGACCAACTGTAATGTTCTACCGCACAGATGTCTTTGAAGAAGCAGGCTTTGATTCGTCACCAGAAGCTGTATCTGATTTAGTTGCAACGTGGGATGACTTTGAAAATGTAGCCAAAGAAATTCAAGAGAAAACAGGAAAGCAAATGGTTGATGGAGCGGAGCTTGTATACAATGCAAGACGTGACCAAGCAACGGAGCAATACTTCAACACAGACGATGAGCTAATCGTAGAAGAGCATAACCAAATCAGCGATGCTTATAACTATGTAGCTAGTTTACTTGACCAAGATTTAATTGGAAATATTCCGCTTTGGACGCCTGAATGGTTCGCTGGAATGGATGAAGGAAGCTATGCAACAATGTTAGCTCCTGCTTGGATGCAAGGGGTTATTAAAGATAACAGCCCTGAAGAAGGCGTATGGTCTCTAACGACAATGCCTGAAGGTGCGGGAAACTGGGGCGGTTCTTACTTAACAGTTCCAGCTGAGAGTGAGCATCCGGAAGAAGCGTATAAATTTATTGAGTGGCTTACTGCTCCAGAACAGCAGCTAAAAGCATTCTTAGATTACGGTTTATTCCCATCAGCCCCAGCTGTATATGAAATGCCTGAATTCTTAGAGTATGAAGATTCGTATTTCGGTGGTGCTCCAGTTGCTCAAATCTTCTCTGAAGCTGCAGAAGCGGTTGTACCTGTATACAAAGGCAGAAACTACTACCCAGTTGACGGCGAAGTGAAAGAAGCGATTGATAACGTAGCAGCAGGCAGCGATCCACAAGAAGAGTGGGAAGCAGCGCTAGTACGTATGGAGCGTATTCTGGACAGACAATAACTAAGTGAATGGGGATGCCTGACTACCCAGGCATTCCCTCTCACTCACAATGAAATGGACAGTTATCTTGCTTGTTGGACTAGGATTTCATCGTTTCGAGGCTGGCTTCTACACCTATAAATGAACTTTTAAGTGACCATAGGCAATATAAGCCACTCTCGAAAACCAGCAAGCCATTCTAACAGCAGTCAAATTATTTTGCAGGGAGGTACAT
Organism: Alkalihalophilus pseudofirmus OF4; assembly: GCF_000005825.2. Lineage (GTDB taxonomy): Bacteria > Bacillota > Bacilli > Bacillales > Bacillaceae_D > Alkalihalophilus > Alkalihalophilus pseudofirmus. Next base: position 1,957,088 of record NC_013791.2, on the reverse strand, counting down.
ACGATTGGAGACAACTAAAAAAGCCAAATGGCTGACAGAAAAACGACGTACCGCTTTATCAGCCTACTTATTTATTTCTCCTTTTTTCATTCTATTCGCGATCTTTGGGCTATTCCCAATGATATTCAGCTTTTATTTATCCTTCTTTAGGTGGGATGGATTAAATCCAATGACATTCAATGGATTTAAAAACTTTGAATTTATCTTTAATGATCCAGTGTTTTATTCATCTATCAAAAACACGTTCATTATTGGGATCATGGGAACCTTACCGCAGATTATCATTGCTATTTTAATAGCCTTTGCACTTAATTCTACATTGATTCGTTTTCGTAACACATTTAGAACGATGATTTTCCTGCCGTATATTACATCCATTGTAGCAGTAGCGATCATCTTCGGTGTTGTATTCAATAATCAGCCGTTTGGATTTGCAAACTATATTTTAAGCTTCTTTGATGTAGGGCCTATTCGCTGGGATGCTGAATACTGGCCTGTAAAGATTGCCATTGCAACGATGGTATTCTGGAGATGGGTTGGTTATAACACGATTATTTTCTTAGCAGGGATGCAAAGTATTCCAAAAGAATTATATGAAGCAGCAAAAATGGACGGGGCTACATTGAGCCAGCAAATTCGTCTCATTACTCTTCCTATGCTTAAGCCGATTACGATGTTTGTTGTGTTCACAGCAACAATCGGAAGCTTTCAATTATTTACAGAGCCATTAATTTTCTTAGGACGTAATTTACGTGAAGAGGGGATTACAATGGTTGCGTACTTATGGAGAGATGCGTTTGTTTACAATTCCTTTGGAACCGCATCAGCTGCAGCCATCGTTTTATTCTTAATCATTATTACGTTAACTGCAATTAACCTATGGATTACAAACAGAATCGGCCGATCAAAAAAGATTAGTTAGGAGGGATTGGCATGGCAGCTAAAAAAGAAGTTGGAGAAGGGAAATTTTCACTTAATAAGGTTCTGGTTTATCTGTTTTTGATCACTGGATCTTTAGTTTCCCTGTTTCCCTTTTATTATATGTTCGTTATGGCAACACGATTAAACCGAGACATCAATTCAGTACCGCCGCCATTTACACCAGGTACACATTTAGTTGAGAATTTTCAGAAGGTAACGAGTAATATTGATTTCTTCGGTGCGATGTGGAACTCATTCTTTGTCTCAACGACAATTACGATTGGAACATTATTCTTATGTTCCCTAGCTGGGTATACCTTTGCTAAATTAGAATTCAAAGGGAAAAACGTATTATTCGTGATGATTCTTGTTACGATGATGGTCCCGCCGCAGCTTGGGTTAATTCCACAATATTATATTATTACAACATTAGGCTGGTTAAATGACTTCAAAGCATTGATCATTCCTGGTTTAATAAATGCATTCGGTATCTTCTGGATGAGACAGTATATTAAAGAAAGTGTACCGTTTGAAATGATTGAAGCAGCAAAAATTGATGGCTGCTCGAACTTCCGAATTTATTGGAATATTGTTGTACCGATGACACTTCCGGCGTTTGCGACATTAGGAATTATCGTATTCATGCATGTGTGGAATGACTTCCTATGGCCGCTTGTTGTTCTTCGCGATCCATCAATGCACACGTTGCAAGTAGCGCTTCGTGCATTAAATGATTCCAGACAGATGGATTATGGTATGATAATGTCTGGTACGTTCTGGGCAACAGTACCATTACTAATTGTCTTCCTATTATTTAACCGTTTGTTCATTCAAAGTTTATCAGAAGGAGCAGTAAAGAGCTGATCACCATCAGCTCTTTGCGGTGTCTATTTAAGATTGATATAAGATAATTCCCTTCAACATTGGTTAGAGCGGAATTGCCGCTGCTGAACGATACTACGCTTTCCGTGTGGAGCTAGTGAGCTTCCTCGGGCTTTGGCCCTGCGGGATCTCACTCCTGCTCTAGGCCACACAGGAGTCTACGTATCGTTCATCCGCTAAGGTATGTTTATTTGGAGATTATGTTGTGGAAAGAAGTAGTTTTAGATTCACACATAAAGTGCCTCAAACATGGTGTATTGCAGACTCGCCGCTGCTGAATTATGCTTCGCTTTCCGCGGTGAGCTGCTGAGCTTCCTCGGGCTTGTGCCCTGCGGGATGTGCGTGGCCAGGGGAGACCCCACAGGGCGAAAGCCCGAGGAGGCTCCCGGACCGCCCGCGGAAAGCGAGTGCCTGCAGCGGAAATCAACAACTACTGCAGGGGAGACTTTTTCAGTATGTGCGTGGCCAATAGATATCCAGGGTCTGTAATAGAACTAGCAACTAGTGAAATAAACCGCACAATAAGTATTCTTAATTAGAAGGAGGGTTTCAAATGGGCAAGTTAATCGTTCAAATAACCGAAGTCGTCTATAAGTTTATTGCACTGAATATCCTATGGCTGTTCTTTTTTGTAGCAGGGCTTGGTTTATTTGGATTTATGCCGGCGACCCTTGCTTTGTTTCGAGTCATAAGAGACTGGATCAAAGGAAATCAGTTCAATTTATTCTCAAGTTATTTCACATATTATAAAGCGGAATTTATACGTTCAAATATTGTAGGTGCAATCTTTATCGGATTGTTTTATATTATTTATGTAAACTTTTCATTTGCTGGATATTTTTACAGTGAGTCGACACAATTATTCGTTTACCTCGTCATTGCGGCCATTGCAGCTATTGTACTAATGACATTTTTAAATGTATTTTCTGTAATGGCGCATTTTGAATATAAAACGTTCTCTTATATTAAAGCATCACTTGGACTTGTTTTTGCTCATCCATTAATGACACTTACGCAGCTTGTTTGGCTTCTTGCGTACTTTTTAATTGTGGTCAATTTCCCGAGAGTGTCCTTTGTCATAGGGATTAGTGTGTTTGCTTATGTGCTGATGAATGTGAATTATTCTGTTTTTAAGAAGTATAATGCGGTTTGATGAAAAAAATGCTGGTGGATATGTTCCTAATAGCCAAGGAAGTATGTGTTTTAGCGAACTCGCCGCTCCTGAAATATACTACGCTTTTCGTGGGGAGCCGGTGAGCTTCCTCGGGCTTGTGCCCTGTGGGATCTCACCCCTGCTCTAGGCCCCACAGAAGTCTCCGTATATTTCATCCGCTAGGTTATTGCTTTTTCCAAAAATATAGTTGAATGATATCGGAAGTGAGCTTAGTTCTAATTTTAATTGCTTTCATCTACCGAAAGTCTTTAAGTTTTTAGAAGCTGCTTATAATGAGGAAGCAGTTTATCAAGAGCCTTCCTCCGTTGATTGAAGCGGAAGGTGCGAGACTCCTGCGGGATGTGCATGGCCAGGGAGACCCCACAGGGCGAAAGCCCGAGGAGGCTCCCGGACCGCCCGCGGAAAGCGAGTACCTGCAGCGGAGATCAACAACCAATGTGGGGGCTAGTTAATAGATTTATGTTGGTGACAGACGTAACAACTATTTAATTATAAATTTCACAATAGAATAAAACTGAAAAGGGGGGATACACATGGCTACTATTTATGATATTGCGAAAAAAACAGGCTACTCAATCAGCACGGTTTCGAAAGTGCTAAATAATTATACTGATGTTGGTGAAAAAGCGAAGCGGATTATTAATGAAGCAGTCGAAGAGCTGGGATACTATCCGAGCTCTAGTGCGAGAACACTATCAACAAAAAAATCCTGGACGATCGGCGTTGTATTTGTCGAAGATTCTGGGATTGGGATTGAGCATCCTTTCTTTAATGCAGTCATTGAAAGCTTCAAGAAGGCTGCCGAAAAAGAAGGATACGATCTTTTGTTTGCATCAAACAAGATTGGCACGGAGCAAAGATCGTATTTAGATCATTTTCTCTACCGTGGCGTAGACGGAGTTGTGGTCGTTTGTTCAACCATGGATTCCCCAGATGTTGATATATTAATGGAATCTGATCTTCCTTCTGTCGTCATTGACCTTGATACAAGAGGAGCAAGTGTCGTTTTTAGTGATAATATTCATGGAAGTGAACTAGCAGTGGATCATCTTTATAAGCTTGGACATAGAAAGATTGCTCATATTGCTGGTCACAAAAGTTTATATGTCGGCGTCCACAGGTTAAAAGGCTACATTCAAGCGATGAACAAACATAATCTTACTATACCAGATGAATACATTGCAGATGGCGGGTACTTCACTTTTGAAAGTGGAAAGAAAGCAATGAAAAATTTACTAAAGTTAGAAGATAAACCGACAGCTGTTTATGCGGCAGGGGACTTAATGGCTCTAGGTGCAATTACTGCGATTCAAGAGCAAGGATTAAGCGTCCCTAATGACATCTCGGTCATCGGTTTTGATGATATCCAGATTGCTCGTTACATGACGCCAGGGCTTACTACAATCAAACAAGATACATTCTTGATCGGAAAAACTGCTTGCGGCTTGTTGTTAGAACAAATTAACGATAAGAAAAAGCATTACATGTCGATCAAAATTCCAGTAACTCTTATTGAAAGAAACTCTTGTAGACCAATTTCTTAATATTGGTCTACACTCTTTCACTTTTTCGTCTGTACGGATTCGTATAGCATACTCCGAAAGCGCTTTAGTAAAAGTCTACGATATATTTAGAAGGTGATACCGTGTATACATTAAAAGATCATAAACGATTTGAGATCACTAATTATCAGCAAATATCCCCGTTTGCAAGTTTCTTGCCCGGCATTGCAGGGGTCGACGGCATTCCAATGTGGGTATTCTATGTGAACCGCGGACAAGGCATCGCAAGCTTTGGTGTCCAAGATAAAAATCATGCGATGCTTGAGTTTATGCCTGCAGATAAATCCTATCAACAGGTGCAGATTCAAGGGTTTAGAACCTTTATTAAAGTCAAAGAAGCTGGGAAGGAAACCTTTATTGAAGCATTTTCTCCTCTCACATCAGGTGAGGATGATGTGCAGGAAACGATGAAAATCGAAGAGAATATGCTTGCACTCGAATACGTCCATCATCAACATGCATTTAAGTTAAATGTTGAATATTTCATCCTGCCTGAAGCGCCTTTTTCCGGCCTGGTGAGAACGGTTACTTTAACGAATCTAGGAGATGCAGCAAGAGAGTTTGAGATTGTAGACGGTCTGCCTTCGATTTTTCCAAGCGGTGTGCCGCATGCAGCTTATAAAGAATTAGGCCATACGATCAAAAGCTGGTTCGATGTCAAAAATATCGAAAATAAGATTCCTTTTTATCAACTAAGAGGAAGTATTGAAGATTCAGCTGAAGTCAAAGAGATTCATCACGGACATTTCTATACGAGCTTTTCACGTACACCAGCATCAGAGGAAACACACCTAGAACCGATTATTGATAAAGATGCGATCTTTGGGAGTGACACCTCACTGCAGGTGCCGCGTTCATTTATTAAAGAGCCGCTTCACTCCTTAAAAGACAAGCCGCAGCATACGACTAATAAAGTTTCATGCGGATTCTCTTGTGAATCAGCCAGTCTGCAAACAAATGAACAGATCGAGCTATACACTGTGATTGGATATGCAAAAAACCTTGATCTTGTAAATACAGGTGTAAAAGAAATTCTTTCTATCAGAGCTCTTCGTGAAATGAAGACGCGTGCCCAAACAATTACAGATTCGATTACAAATAAAATGGCGACGAAAACGAGCCAGCCATTATTTGATGCGTATGTGAAGCAAAGCTATTTAGACAACGGTTTGCGCGGTGGATTCCCGTTAGTGGTTGAACGTGACAACGAGCATAAAATGTACTACTTATTCTCAAGAAAACACGGGGACCTAGAGCGGGATTATAACTTCTTCTCAATCAGTCCAACCTATTATTCTCAAGGGAACGGGAATTACCGCGATATCAATCAAAACCGCCGCTGTGATGTGCTGCTTGAACCAAGAGTAAAAGATTACAATGTTCAACTGTTTATGAATCTGATTCAGCTTGACGGCTATAATCCTCTTGTTGTTAAAGGAGTACGACTTAAAGTAAACAGCACCTTAAATCTAGCAGCCTACGTAGAAGCAGGCAAAGACAAGCTCCAATCATTTCTTGAAAAAAGCTATACACCGGGTGAGCTGAAGCATTTTGTTGAAGATGAGAACATTTCTTTATCCGAGCCGTTTGAATCATTTCTTGCTTATGTGATGCATGCATCAGAAGAGCTGCAGCAGGCAGAGTTTGGTGAAGGATACTGGGTCGATCACTGGACGTATAACTTAGACTTAATTGATAGTTATCTAGCTATTTATCCTGATAAAGCAGACGAGTTTTTCTTAACGCCTGGCTACCGATTCTTTGACAGCCCTGTACGAGTGAAAACACGCCGGGAGAAGTATCGTTTAGCAAAGAGCGGTCTGCGTCAATATGAAGCTGTAGAGAAAATCGCGGAAAAAGCAGCAAAAGCGGCTCGAAATGAAGGCGTCCTCTGGGTCAAAGATGCAAGCGGAGAGATATATCGTACAAGCTTGTATTCAAAACTAATTACACTTGCTTTAGTGAAAACATCGACAATGGCTCCTTTCGGGTTAGGCATTGAGATGGAAGGGGACAAGCCGGGCTGGAATGATTCATTAAACGGACTGCCTGGAATGATCGGGGCGAGTACGTCTGAGTTATATGAATTAAAACGCCTGCTCAAGCTATTAGATAGTGTGGAAAGTGAGGGTGAGATTGCTCTGCCGGCTGAAGTGAATGAGTTCCTTCTACAAGTCGCAGGTGAAATGAAAGAGGTTGAAGAGGGCTCTGATGAAGCAGAACAACGCTACTGGAAGCAAGTCACATCACACCGAGAAGCGTATCGTGAAAACGTGTATGCAGGAATAAGCGGTCAGGAAGTTACCTACACCGTAAAAGAAATCAAAGAATATGTGAAGCAGTTGGCTAAACGAGTTGACACAGGAATCGAACGTGTTGAGTCATATGCGAAACCATTCAGCCCGACGTATTTCTACTTTGAACCAAAGGAAGAGCTCACACAAGAATCGCTTGAGCGTCTTGAGTTTGATTGGTCGCCTAAAGCAGTCACTCCATATTTAGAGGGAGTTGTAAAGCAGTTAAAGCTAACAGATGACCGTGATTCAGCTAAGGCCTTATACGATGAAGTGAAGCAGTCAGCCATTTATGACCGTAAACTAAAGATGTACAAAACATCTATGAGCATTAACAGTGAGCCTAATGAACTTGGCCGAGTAAAATCATTTACACCTGGCTGGCTGGAAAATGAATCTATTTTCCTTCATATGGAATATAAGTATTTGCTCGCAACCCTTAAATCAGGTCTATATGATGAGTTTTATGAGGACATGAAACAAGCGCTCATTCCATTTTTAGATCCAGAAATGTATGGCCGAAGTATCTTAGAGAACTCTTCATTTATCGCAAGCAGTGCCAATCCAAATGAAGAGCTGCATGGCAAAGGATTTGTGTCACGTCTAAGCGGCTCAACGATTGAACTGATGAATATGTGGTTTGTAATGATGACAGGAGGCTCGCCATTTACGGTTAAAGAAGGCGAGCTGGCATTAGAGTTATCTCCGCGTCTGCCTGATTGGATGTTTGATGAGAATGGAGAAGTCACGTTCAACTTCCTTGGCGAGATCCGTGTCACGTATAGTAATAGCGCAAAGAAATCTACGTACGGTGAAGACGCAGTATCTCCATCTGTCATTGAGCTTACGTTTAAAGATGGGGCAGTAAAAGAAGTACGTGCAAATGAAGTGACTGGAGAACTTGCTCAAGCGGTACGCAGCCGTGATGTAAGCAAGATCAACGTTCATTTAAGCTGAAAAGTAAGGACAGAGAGGGAATGACAACTCCTTCTCTGCCTCTTTTAACAAGATCTGAAAGCGCTTTCGGTATATCTCTTAAGGAGGTGAGGAGTGGCTGTTGGTTGGAATGCTTGAAACAACAAAAAATGGGAGGGGAAAATCAGGTGAAAAAATCACTACGTTTACTTGCAGGAACAGTTATGGCTGCTTCACTTATTAGCATGAACATCAACGCACAAGCTGCCGGAGAGCAAAACGGTACGAAAGATTTGAACGATAAGTCAAGCGACGAATGGAAAGTTGTTTGGGAGGATCATTTTGAAGGAACAGACTTAGATTTAGACAAATGGAGCTATGACACAGGAAATGGCTTCGTTGATTCAAATGGGACATATGTGTCAGGATGGGGAAATGAAGAACTGCAATCATATCAACAAGATAATGTAAGAGTAGAAAACGGCAAGCTTGTTCTTACGGGCAAGGAAGAAACGGTTTCAGATGAACATGGAACGTACAATTATACCTCAGGAAAGATCCATACACAGGGTAAATTTTCGCAAAAGTATGGCAAATTCGAAGCGAAAATGGCCCTTCCAGAAGGACAAGGCTACTGGCCGGCATTTTGGATGATGCCAGAGGATGATGTATATGGCGGCTGGGCTGCATCAGGTGAAATTGATATTATGGAAAATGCCGGCGGACGGCCTAATGAAATCGGCGGGGCAATCCACTACGGCGGACAATGGCCGAATAACACATACACAGCAAAAGATTATCATTTTCCGGAAGGACAAGATGTAACTGACTTTAATGTGTACGCGGTGGAATGGGAGCCAGGTGAGATCCGCTGGTATGTTAACGGCGAACTGTACCAAACGCTGAATAACTGGAGCTCACAAGGTGCAGGCAGCCCTGCACCATTTGCCTACCCTGCTCCGTTTGATCAAGAGTTTTATCTCATTCTAAACTTAGCGATTGGCGGCTGGTATGGCGGAAACCCTGATGCGACAACTGATTTCCCAGGTGAGATGCTGGTTGATTACGTTAAAGTATATGAGCTTGAAGGACGTGATTACCGAGAGCCGGTTGAGCCAGTATTTGAGGCAGAAGAGCTGCCTGAAAATGCGAAAGAAGCAATAGACGGCAATTTTGTGTATGATTCAAGCTTTGAACAGGAGATAACAACGATTGCAACGGGTGCAGAGCTTGACCAGAAGTGGAATAAGGATTATTGGAACTTAGTGTATTTATCAGAGTTCAATGGACAAGCTTCTGCTTCCATTGAAGATTTAAATGGAGATCGTTTTGCCAAAGTAGATATTGCACGCGGCGGAAGCCAGTCATATTCCGTCCAGATGATTCAAAATGTCACACTAGGCAAAGGACGCTGGTATAAGCTGAGCTTTGATGCTAAATCTACGACAGCCCGTCCACTGAATGTAAAGCTTGGCGGGGGGCCTGACCGCGGCTATACTGCTTACTCACCAAATCGTGATTATACACTGTCTAATGAAGTGAAAACGTATGAATTAGTGTTTCAAATGCAGCATGATACAGATATTCTCTCGCGTTTAGAATTTAATATGGGCCTCAACACAAATCCTGTTTGGTTAGGGAATGTGACGCTTGAGGAAGTAGATGCCGAAGATCCATACCAAGAAGATGCTCCTAAAAATCCATTAAGAAATGGAAACCATGTGTACAATGGAAACTTTGATTTAGGCCGCATGGATCGTATGACCTTCTGGAACTTCGAGACAAATGGCGCCGAAGCAGAAGCATCGGTTGATCCTGATCAACGTGAGCTTCATGTACAAATTTCAGATGGCGGAGCGAGTACTGATGCGATCACTCTCACACAAAACGGGATGAACCTTCTAGCAAACAATGAATATCAATTGTCATTTGAAGCAAGAGCAGATGAAGCAAGAGAGATCGGAGCAGCCTTGCTTAGTAAAGACGGAACAATCAGTTATTTCGAAGGAACTGAAACCATTACCATAGAAATGAATGAACACGTCATGACGTTTACAATGCCTGATACGACAGATGTTGAAGGACAATTAGTGTTTTATCTTGGCGGATCTGCTCATGATGTAGTAATCGATTCAATCAAACTTGAACGTTTAACTGACATATTTGACGGATTAACGTTTGATGAAAGCTTCCCGCTTAAAAATGGTGCATTTGTCAATGGTCTGAACTACTGGGATACACATATTCAAGGAGATCATGAGGCAGGTACATCCATAGCTGAAATTAAGCATCAAGAGGGAATGGCAGCAGCATCGATCGAAAATGAAGGATTTGAGCCGTGGCATGTACTATTAATGCAAAATCAAATGCAGCTGCTAGCGAATCAAACGTATATTCTAGAGTTTGTTGCCTCCTCTACAGTAGAACGAGAACTAGAAGTCGTGCTTGAAAATAGTGCATATGAACGATATGTCGATGAGGTGATTTCGTTAACGCCTGAGGTCCAGACCTATTCGTTTGAATTTAACATGACGGAAACAGACCTTGTCGACCTAAAGTATTTAATGGGTAAAGTAGGGGACGCAGCAGCAATCGGCCCGCACGAAGTGAAGATTGATCAAGTAAGATTAGAAGTAAAAGGTGAAAGAGAAAAGTACTTCCCGCTAGCTAATGGTGATTTTTCATCCGGTTTAGAAAACTGGAATGAACATGTTCAAGGAGTCTATGACGGGCCGTCACAAGCGAGCTTTGAAGAACGTGACGGGGAAGCAGTTATTTCGATCACTAACGAAGGGGAAAACCCTTGGGATATCTCCTTATCTCAGCAGGAGATGGAACTTAAGGCAAGAGAAACCTATGTTTTACAATTCGACGCAAGAGCGAGTTTGGACCGAAAAATTGAACTAGTCGTCGACAACGGGGCACCAAATTATCATCGTTATTTTGAAGACATCGTCCAATTAGATCAAACGATGCAAACATTCAGCCATGAATTTGAGATGCCGGCAAGTGATTCAGTTACACTGAGCTTCTTAGTCGGAAAAGTAGCAGGAGAAATAATCGGAGAAGCACATGACATTGTTATCGATAATGTCATCCTCGAAGTAAAAGGCGCACAAGATGCCTTACACGGCGGGTCAATGGAAGAGGAGCCGGGTACAGAGGAACCAGGAAATGAAGAGCCGGTAACGGATAAGCCAGGTAAAGGTAAGGATAAGAAAGAGAAGAAGGATAAGAAGGATAAAGACAAGAAAGACAAGAAAGATAAAGACAAATAATGATTGATGTAAGGGAGCTGTCTTAGTTGACAGCTTCTTTTTCTGTTTGTGTGCGGTGGATGAAGCTAGCTGGGCGCAATTACTGTAAAAGTAGATACTATTGCGACTCACACTGACGCATATCACAAGCGAACAGACGCATTTAGCAGCGAGTGGCGCAATAGCAGCCGCAACGGACGCATAAATCTGTTGAACCCGCGCAATTAAGCAGTAGACCAGAGCATAAATGATTTAAAAAAATACAATTAAATGAACAGCTAATATAAACATAGGCCGATACCGGCAAAATAACGAGGTAAGGCGAAGGATAAACAAATATGTTACAATCCTAACTGTAAACCATTGCTAAAATCTTCCTTAAATCGAGGTGAAACCGTGAATCCATCAACAAAAGAAAATCGGACATTTTATAAAGTACTCGCCATCATCTGTTTATTACTCATTCCTATCGCGGCAGCAATAAACCTCTTATTTGGTTTTAACCGCGATCCGCTGCAGCTTGGTATTATGGCATTAAGTTTTATTATTTTGGCATGGATGAACTGGTCCATGTATCGGAAAAAAGATCAAGAAAAGCTGGATTCTTAGCTGGAGTACCTTATTTATAATGCCCCATTCTTATGTTAATAATGCATAAAGGACTGCTCTCATGCAAAAGATAACTCCTGTAACATGTCAATCCTCACCTGAAACGAGGTATATGATGAACTTACAAAAATTTGCGAGGAGTGTCGTTATGGGTATTCTAAGTGGGAATCCGCAAGATGAGCCAATGCATTACGGGGAAGTTTTTACGGTATGGAGCAATGTACTTGCAAATAACGGAATGATTGCTGGCTACCAATCGTTACTAAATCATGCGGGCGATCAAGACTTACAAAAGCTTGTTCAAGAAGGTATTGAAGGGTTACAAAATGAGAACAAGCAATTAGAAGAGCTGCTTAAAGCAAATGGAGTAGGGCTTCCTCAAGCTTCACCGGAACGTCCATGTGCTGATCTGGAGTCAATTCCAGCAGGAGCTCGTTTTATGGACCCAGAAATCGGAGCGAAATTGTCAGCTGACACAGCAGCAGGCCTTGTTGCATGCAGTCAAGCGATGGGACAATCGATCAGAGAAGATATCGCTATGATGTATGGCCAATTCCACACAGCAAAAGCTCAGTTCGGTGCTAAAGTGCTAAAGCTAAACAAAGAAAAAGGCTGGTTAATTCCGCCGCCATTACACATGAGTAAGAAATGTGATTAATGATTAATACTAACAAAGCTTACAGTTTCGGCTGCTGGTGAGAAAACACCAAATAACAACCATACAGGAGATACCATTCATATACGAATAGGTGTCTCCCTTTTTTGTCTCAACGGCTGCCCTCTTTATACAAGGTATGTTTTTTAAGTTAATGAAAAGGAAATTAATGTTAAACTGAAGAGGGATATTAATTTTAGGAAATATTTAATTAGGGGGAGTCATGAAATTAAGAGAAATCAACCTTAAACAACGAATGGAACAGTACAAAGTAAACGGTTTGAGTACGGTTTTAATCAACATCATTTGTTGCGCTCACTGTATAAAGATTAATAGGCTTTATCTGTAACTATATAAACTCAAAGCAGGAGGTACACTTGTGGAATTATGGGATGTCTATGATATAAATAGGGAAAAAAGAGAGCGCACATGGATCCGGGGCAAAGAGCTTGGACCTGGAGATTTTCATTTAATTATTCATGTATGCATTTTTAATTCAAATGAGCAAATGCTCATTCAACAAAGGCAGTCCTTTAAAGAAGGCTGGCCTAATCTGTGGGATCTTACTGCAGGAGGGAGTGCTATAGCAGGGGATACTAGTCAAGCTGCTGCAGAAAGAGAATTACATGAAGAGATTGGGTTGAAAGTGGATTTTAAGCACATCCGACCTCACTTCACAATAAATTTTGAGTATGGATTTGATGACTTTTATTTAATCCAAAAAGATGTGGAAATACATACGCTCACTTTACAGTATGAAGAAGTTCAAAACGTGAAATGGGCAAGCAAGGAAGAGATTTTAAAGTTGATCAAAAATGAGGAGTTTCTACCGTACTATGAAAGTCTTATCCACCTGCTATTTGACAGTCGAGACAAGCGAGGAACGATTCAAGGGTAGAATTCTTTTCGGCTTTTCATATCGTCTATTTACTTTGGTACGTATAAAGAGGTGACAACAATGATCAGAATCCTATTAGTATTTTTGATCCCTCTCGCATTTCTTAACTATATCATCTTTCAAACAACCGTTTCGGGGTTCGTTTCATTAGGTATTCTTGGGGGTGGAGTAGTCATTTATTTACTTCAAACACCTAAGAAATCTAGGTACGATCGTATTTTTCCTAATCAGCATCCCGCTGCTGCTTGTGATGATGACCTACTTAAGATAATAAGCTATCATTTTAAAGCCTTGGAAGTGTCATTCTTCCAAGGCTTCTTGTTTATAAAAATTAAAACACCCATTTTCCCAAAATGACCCCCAATCTACCCCTCAAAATAACGTTTTGTCCTAGGCGAAAAATCCATTTTGCCTATGTACTGAACCAATGTTTTGCAATTTTATCTACATGCGGTTTTTATTATGCTCAGTTATGCTTTGCCTACCAACTATAAGGAGGCAGCAAATGCAAAACGTTACTAAAGAAAATTACAAACAGTTAAGTCCTTTTCAAACAGACGATCACTTTAAAAAAGAGGTCAGGCAGCATCTCGCATTTTATACTGAATGCTTTACCACGAGTGAGCGAATTGCCTTGAATCAATTAATCAGAACAAGTATTCCACATCGCGGTGTCGCGGTGTCTACCGTGTGCAAAATGCTTGCAGCGGCCCATGCAAGTGGAAACCCGGTATCGCGGTCAACATTTGAGAGGATGCTCGTGAAAGCTCGGAAACTAGGGATCATCACCATGCATCATACGATCCGAGAAACGGGCGGATACCATCATAGCATTTACATTTTTCAGCAGTTTACATCTTCAGAAAAATCACCAATCCAACTAACAACTCCCATACTCCTCAAAAAAGTAAATCCAGTCTCTCAGAAAACAGTTCATCCATCCGTTCCACAAGAGTTCACTAAAGCAACAGCCCCATTCACTGACTGGGAGCCGAATCTTTCTTTTAAACTTTGGTCGATTGCCGAAGCTTCCTTCAAACGAATGAAATTCACAGATTCGATTGAAAACCACCTTCCACTTATTATTCAAACCTTTAAGCAAGTCATTCAACAGTACAAAAAACAAAAGATACAGTCTTCCATTTATTCGTACTTTTACGGCACACTGCTTGCCAAACTAGCAGAAGAGAAAAGAAGAATAGTCAGAGACCGCGACGGCATGCCCGCCTGGCTCGAGCAAATGTAAATAACCTTTTATCTACAATTACCCCTAAGGAGGCAATCCATGAATTACGAACAACAAATCCAAGCTTTCTACAACCAACTAGAAACAAACCCGCTTACCCCATCAGGCATTGCAACATGGCATGCATTAATGCAAGTATGGCAAAAAGCAGGCTGGCCGAAGTCGTTTACTGTTGCTGTATCTGTCATTGCCGTGAAGTCAGGAATGAAGGTACGTCACTTTTATAACATTCGAAAAGAGCTGGAAGAAAAGGGCTATCTCACCTTTACAAGCAGAGGCAGCGGTCAAGCTGCTCAATATGCGATGACCGACCTATCAACTAACCTTCATCACCAACCTCGTGCACTATATGCACCAGATCGTACCCAAGCTAGTGCATCAACTGCTTCCCAACCTAATGCACAACCTAGTTCCCTATTAATTAAAGAAAACAATATAAAAGAAAATAATAAAGATATCACTCCATTTCGATTTTATGAAGAAAATGGATTTGGCAGACTTTCACCATTTATCTCTGAATCAATCAATGCTTGGCTGGATGATCCAACCTTTACAGAACCGAGTGGAGTGGTGATTGAAGCGATGAAAGTGTCACTCCTGCAAAATGTGAGAACTTGGGGCTATGTCTCAAAGATTCTGCAAGATTGGAGCGGCAAAGGCTTGCAAACGGTGGGTGAAATCCGAGCAGAGCGAGAAAAGTGGAAACAAAAAATGGCTGCTTATCATGCGGAGAAGAAAGAGGTGAGTCAACATGAAAAAAGCATGCACTCATCTGCCGCCGACTATTCAAGCTATGACTTCGGATTCTAATATTATTAATAGGATGGTTTGCACGGGCTGCCATGAGAAGATTACCGTAAGAAGAGTGTTTATTCCCTTTGGACCGGAGAAAGGAACAGAGAAGGAGTTAACGTATGGCTGTCGCTGTGAAGATATTGAACTGGCAAAGAATGTGCTTAAAAGAAGGAAAGAATTAGAGAGAAAGCGAATCTATCAGATATTCGATCGTGAAAGCTTATTAAATCAAGACTTACTTGAATCAAGTTTTGACAGCTATGTCCCACGTACGGAAAGCCAAAAATCTGCATACAAGCAAGTGAGAGAGTTTTGTGATACGTATTCAAAAGATAAACCAAGAAACCTTCTATTAACCGGCTCATACGGTCTTGGAAAATCCCACTTATCATCAGCCGCTCTAAAAGTATTGATAGAGTCAGGATACACCTCGATCTTCATCTCTGTACCGAAACTCCTAACAAAACTAAAAGCAACCTACAACAAACACAGTGAGTTCTCAGAAGATAATTATTTAGAGCTGCTAGAAAAAGCTGATTGCGTCGTCCTGGATGATGTCGGCGCTGAGCACGGACGTGATCCATCTAGCTGGGCAACATCAAAGCTGTTTGAAATTATCGACAGCCGGATAGGCAAGCATACAATCTATACAACGAATTTAGGCGGAAAAGCATTGCAGGATAAGGTTGGGGCCAGGAATTTTTCCCGGATGATGCAGAAAACAAAAGTGATTGCCATAAGCGGACCTGACCACCGCTTAAGTCATTTCTCACAAGAAAAAGGGAGTGGTGTGCATGAGTAAAATCAAAATAATGATCGACCCAGGACATGGCGGACGAGATCCGGGAGCAGTGGCAAATGGCTTAGTGGAGAAAGATTTAACATTGACGATTGCTCGTGAAATACGTGAAGTGCTGCTAAGAAATTATGACGTGCTCATCAGGATGACCCGCGATAGTGATATGTTCGTCTCCCTTGAAGACAGAGCTCGGCTGGCTAATAGCTGGGGAGCTGATTACTTCATCTCTGTTCATATTAATGCAGGAGGCGGCACAGGATTTGAAAGCTTTATCCACCCGCATGCAGCAAAGCACACCGGCCAATTTCAAGCCTGCATCCACCAAGGCATTTTGGGAAAAATTAAGGCTCGTGACCGCGGCAGAAAGACAGCCAATTATGCTGTGCTGCGCTTAACGAAAATGGCTGCTGTCCTGACTGAGAGCTACTTCATCGATCATGTAGAAGACTCAAAAAAGTTAAAAGAAGCGAGTGTGATTAAAGCAATCGCTACAGGCCATGTCGTCGGTTTGCAGGAAATGCCTAATCTGAGGCTGATAAATGAAAGCCTCACACCAAGACCGAGGCTTGTGAAAGTGTACCGCCTCCTTGTCGACGGCGTGCAGGTCGGAGCATACGGCGAACGTGAAAATGTGATGGCTCAGGTCAATCAGTTTCTCGATTCAGCGAAGAAGATAGAGGTGGAGAGAGTGGAGTAGCGGTTTGCTTTGATGGAGCATTAGCTTCAGCGGGTAATGGCGGGGACGGTGGCGATTGCGTCAGTTGAGAGCATTTATACGTGAGTTCAGGACGCAATAGCGTGGGTCCTTCTGCTAATTGCGCCAGTTCAGCAGCGTTTTGCGCCTGTATGCAGCTGAATTGTATCTAGTCTACCAGTAATTGCGCCGTTTCAAGCCACTCAACGTTCCGCCATCCCCAAAAAAACTTAACAAAAAGAGCCGCACCTTTAGGTCAGCTCTCAATATGTGCAGCCTTTTGCTCTTTAACCAAAATCATCATACTTGCAATAATAAATAATGTAGATTGAATAATGGTTCCACCCATTGTTAAAACGAGCATCACTAGGGCAGTGATCAAAAATCGTTTCACTGCCTTTCTTCGCTCGGTTTTTAACAGTTTGTAAGCCTGTAATCCGATCACAAAGCCGATAATATGGGCTCCGAGGACCACATATGCAAGCCATAGCTCGAGTGGAGTTGGAAGTAATTCGGGATAATACATGTGAACAAAAGCAACGGGCGGTATTACAAGTACAGTAATCAGACCTTGCAAAAATAATCCCGTACCAAATAACATTCGTTCCAATGAATACATACACAGCACCTCATTTCTTACTTAATTTTACAAAAGTGAGAAAAGAAATGCCTCCGTCTTAAGGCTGAACTTGTAATACTTTACCAATTTCGCAGCTGCTTTTTATCAAGCTTACCTACTGCGGTATAAGGCAGCTCATCAACCATCACGATTTCCTTAGGCGTTTGATGTCTTGCAACACGCGGTTTCAGCCATTCCGATAGTCGTTTCCTACAGGCGGTCCGGAATCATCCTCATCCCTCCACTTAATTGCTGAAAAAACATTAACCTAGCGGATGAAATATGCGTAGACTCCAGCGGTGCCAAGAGCAGAGCTGAGATCCCACAGGGCTAAAGCCCGAGGAAGCTCAGCAGCTCACCGCGGAAAGCGAAGCATATTTCAGAAGCGGCTAGTCTGCTATAACTTTTCTTTGAGTCACTTTAGGTTTTGAATAAATAAACATATCATTCTACAACCCTTATAATCAAAAGCTTTTTGCTCACAACTTCCGTTTTTACTCCTACATTGTATCTATAAATTGTTTATAATAGATAACAGGAGGTGCTTTCCTTGGAAGAGACGATGATCATATTAAAAATAAAAAAGCATATACATCAATTTACAGCAGCAGAACGGAAAGTTGCTGATTATATTTTGGAGTACGGAGAATTTGTTCCGACGATGACGACCAAACAATTAGCAGAAGCTGCTGATGCGAGCGAAGCGAGTATTGTCCGCTTTTGTAAGCGAATTGGTTTTGACAGCTTTCGCATGTTAAAGGTGGTGTTAGCTAAAGAGTTCTCACAAGGTCCGATGACGGTGAACAGTGTGTCGCTTCTTCAATCCAATGACACACCGCACAGCTTGTTTCAAAAAGTAACTCATGTGAATAAAATGGCACTCGACCTCACGTTAAAAACCCTCAGTCATTCAGAATTTGAAAAAGCCGTGAATGCGTTTGTTCAAGCAAAAAAAGTGGCTTTGTTTGGAGTCGGCGGTTCCTACCCTCCGGCGGTTGATGGACAGTACAAACTGATGCGTATAGGCTATCACGCGGCTGCCTCATCCGATTATCATTATATGGTCCCTTTTATTACCTATATGAAAAAGGGAGATGTCATCCTTTGCTTCAGTTCTTCTGGAAAAACGAAAGAAGTCATTGATATTGCTCAATACGCAAAAGAAAGAGGAATTACAGTGATCTCCATTACCACATTGAACCAGTCACCGTTATATAAAATGTCTGATATTACACTTTGCATTCCAGATCTTGAAGCGGAAGAACGAATTGGCAGTATTGCTTCAAGAACAGCACATCAAAATGTAGTCGATGCCTTATATGTCAGTATTTTTCATGAGATTGGAGAGAACCTCATTGAAGCCTTTGACCTCTCGAGGGAAAAAGCTAGTGAAAAAAGAAAATGAAAAGTTTGAAGAAAAAAGGAGGATTTTTAATGTCTTTGTTGAAATTTAATTTCAGAGAAAGATAAATAAATTTAGAATTTTAATTTTAACATGCTAAGCGGACGCATTAGCTGTTCATCCAAGGAGCTGGGTAGGTATGCTGGACAATTTATCAACGGAAGGTAGAAATAACAAAACGATGAGAATGGATGAGATGTCCTCTCAAGAGATTTTGACGGTTATGAATGCAGAGGATGCTGAAGTGCCTCTTGCTGTCAAAAAAGCAATCCCCGAAATTGCAAAATTAGTAGAACAAACGATTAGTGCTTTAAAAAATGGGGGGCGAGTAATCTATGCAGGGGCCGGTACGAGCGGACGATTAGGTGTATTAGATGCAGTCGAGTGTCCGCCAACTTTTGGAACAGACCCGGCTATGGTCGTTGGGCTCATTGCTGGAGGCGAGAAGGCTTTTACAAAAGCGGTTGAAGGAGCTGAAGATTCACTAGAATTAGGCGGAGCTGACTTAGCGGAAATCAAGCTGACAGAAAAAGATGTAGTTGTTGGTATTGCTGCGAGCGGCCGTACACCGTATGTGATTGGTGCTCTTAAATATGCAAAAGAAAAAGGGGCGCATACAGGCAGCATCTCTTGCAATCAAGACGCAGAAATCAGCAAGTGGGCCGATTGTCCAATCGAAGTCGTAACCGGCAGTGAAGTTCTTACTGGATCTACCCGGCTTAAAGCAGGGACCGCCCAAAAGCTGGTCCTAAACATGATCTCGACCGCCACAATGATTGGCTTAGGAAAAGCATACAATAATTTAATGGTCGATGTGCAGCCAACGAATGAAAAGCTAGTAGCAAGAGCGATTCAAATCATTGTTCAAGCAACTGGGGTAAATGAGTTGACGGCAGAAGACGCTTTTCAGAAAGCAAAACAGCAAGTAAAGCCTGCAATTGTGATGATCTTAGCAGACGTTTCTTATGAAGAAGCGAAAAGCCGGCTAGAAAAGGCTCAAGGGTTTGTAAAAGAAGCGATTTCCATCACTTCGTAAAGGGGGAGTAATCAATGAAAAAAGAAACGATGATCGCACAGGGGATAGCAGATCTCGTTGGCGGCAAGGAAAACATTAAGAGCATCACTCATTGTATGACAAGGGTACGCCTAGATGTAAGGGATCATTCAAAGGTTCAAATGGAAGAGCTAAAGAAACTTCCAGGCGTCATGGGTGTAGTTGATGATGAAACGCTTCAAATTGTCGTCGGTCCAGGTACGGTTAACAAAGTAACAGCGGAGCTTTGTCAAATAACAGGCCATTCGCTAGGCAGTGTGGATGAGGGCGAAGGGCAGAATCAATCAAACAAGCAGCAAGTGAAACGAACACCGATCAAGAGCTTTTTAAAACGAATCGGAAATATTTTTATTCCGCTTATTCCCGCACTAGTCGCATCAGGATTGATAAACGGCGGAGCTAACTTTGCCCGAAATGCCGGCGTTGATCCTGAGACAACGTGGCTACAAATCTTACTAGTCATCGGGAGCGGGATTTTCACATACTTGGGCATTTTGGTTGGTTGGAACACAGCAAAGGAATTTGGCGGAACACCGGCACTTGGGGCCATTGCTGGTATTCTCATTATCAACCCAGCTCTAGCCGACATCACTCTCTTCGGCGAACAGCTCATACCCGGCCAAGGGGGATTGTTTGCGATCATTTTAGCCGGCTGGGTGATGGCAAACGTAGAAAAATTCATTCGAAAAGGCGTACTGTCTTCATTAGATATTATTTTAACGCCATTTTTAACGGTATTAATTGTCGGAATATTAACAATTGTAGTACTCCAGCCGATTGGAAGTCTTTTATCAGATGGCATTACGACAGGCCTGCACGCCGTATTAGATGTTGGCGGAGCATTTGCAGGGGCCATTTTAGCAGGAACCTTCCTGCCACTCGTTATGGTTGGAATGCACCATGGCTTAACACCAGTACACTTAGAATTTATTAACACCATTGGCGTCACACCGCTGTTAACCATTTTAGCGATGGCCGGAGCAGGCCAAGTCGGGGCTGCGATTGCCGTATTCGTCAAAACGAAGAGCGAGCGCTTAAAAAATACCGTAAAAGGTGCACTTCCCGTTGGTTTCCTTGGGATTGGCGAGCCGCTCTTATACGGGGTCACACTGCCGCTCGGACGTCCATTTATCACCGCCTGTCTAGGAGCAGCTGTTGGCGGAGCGTTTCAAGCTGTTATGCAAACCGCTTCACTTGGGATTGGGGTCTCTGGGCTGTCACTTATCCCGCTGATTGCTGATAATAAATATTTACTCTACTTCTCAGGACTTGTGATTGCCTATACATTTGGCTTCATCTTTACGTACCTGTTTGGCTACAAAGAGGAAATGGCGAAAAACTTGCAATAATCGACATGGGTGTCTCATGAATCAAGATGAGACGCCCTTCATTACGAAAAGGAGGTGAGAGACATGCGAGGATTTTCTGTCTATCTAGGACAGCAGACATATTCTGAACTGAAAAACTATTTAGTGAAAATGAAAGAAGCTGGGTTTCAAACTGTTTTTACTTCTCTTCATATTCCAGAAGACGATCCAACAGTGTATAAAGAGCAGCTTCAGCAGCTGGCACAATTAACATCAGATTTATCTTTAGATTTGGTTGCAGACATCTCCCCTGCATCATTAGGCCACTTAGGATATTCATTTGAACAGGCAGATGAACTAATCGAATGGGGCATTTCAGGCTTGCGTATCGATTACGGCATAGATTCAGACATCATCGTTTCCTTGTCGCAAAAAATGAAAATCGTCTTAAATGCCAGCACCCTGACTGCAGAAGCGATCCATAACTTAATAAAAAAAGGGCTCGTCACACAAAATGTAGAAGCCTGGCACAACTATTATCCACGTCCTGAAACAGGGTTAGATAAAGAGGCCTTTATTCAAAAAAATGAACAGCTGCGTCACTACGGGATTATGATGGCAGCATTTGTTCCTGGGGATGCTAAAAGACGAGGACCACTATACAAAGGGTTGCCCACATTAGAAAAGCACCGCGATACTTCTCCTTTTACTGCGGCAATCGAGCTTTGGAGATTAGGAAAAATCGATAAAGTACTTATAGGAGATCCAGATCTATCTGAGTCTACCATTCATGCATTTAAACGGTATGATCAAGGCATACTGACCTTTCGTACACATCTTTACCCAATGAATGAAGAGGTAAAAGCAATAGTCAATCAAACTCATACTCAGAGAATGGATGCAGCAAGAGATGTGATCAGGTCACAAAATGCGAGAATTTATGTCCAAGAAAATAACATAAACGTTTTACCCGAGCGCTGCCACGCGCGGCCAAGGGGCACGATCACAATTGATAATGGAACAAACGGCAGGTATGAAGGGGAGCTTCAACTAACGAAAACGTCATTAGCCCCGCAGCCGGGCGTAAATGTGATAGGACATGTGATCAATCAGGACGAGCCTTTACTAGATCAGCTGCAACCTGGAGAAGCGTTTATATTAAATGAAGTAAATGAGCAGCTTATTTAAATAATGGTAATGGGGGATGAGAATGAAACAACTAATTAGTCTCGGTTTGGTATGTATGTTAATCACGGCCTTACTCCTAACAAGCTTTCAACCAAGGTCCGTACTCGCTGATAACTCGCTTAAAGATCTTGTCATCTATCAAAATATGCCGCAAGCAGATATAAATGATTTAGAAAACGCCTTTCAGTTAAACGCCCTGAATGTCTATCAAGACGGGAAGTTCCTTCTTGTCACAGAAGGGTTGGAATGGAAGTCTTCTAATAAAAATGTGGCTGATGTTAATCAGGATGGAAATGTGCACTTAACTGGGCAAAATGGTAAAACATTTATTAGCGTGACAAATGGTGAATATACAGACCGAATTGCCTTTAGTGTTAAACCAGAGCCAAACAAAGGAAAAGGAAAACCAGCATCAAAAGTTAAGATCGAAAAAGAATCCGGAAACCGCTACAACCTGATCGATCATGCGATTAGTCAAATGACAATGGAAGAGAAGATTGGTCAATTGCTTATGCCTGATTTCCGAACATATAATGGAGCAAATGTAGAAGAGATGCTTCCAGAGATCGAGCAATTAGTGAAAGACTATCATTTAGGCGGAGTCATTTTATTCCGTGAAAATGTGGTGACAACTGAGCAGACAACGAAGCTCGTTGCGGACTATCAAGCAGCAAGTGAGAAGTTTGGTCTATTAATGACGATTGACCAAGAAGGCGGCATAGTGACAAGACTGCAATCAGGAACCGATATGCCAGGAAATATGGCACTTGGTGCAACGCGCTCACCTGAGCTTGCCGAAAATGTTGGTAGAGTCATTGGAAGCGAGCTGCATTCACTTGGGATTAATATGAACTTTGCCCCTGTGATGGATGTGAACAACAACCCTGATAACCCGGTCATTGGTGTGCGTTCGTTTGGAGAAGATCCGAAGCTTGTCGCAGACATGGGTGTAGCTTACACTCACGGTCTTCAATCAAGCGGAGTAGCAGGTACAGCTAAACATTTCCCAGGTCATGGTGATACGGCTGTGGATTCTCATTTAGGGTTGCCAGAAGTCCCGCATGATATCGAGCGTTTAAGAGAGGTAGAGCTGTATCCGTTTCAACAAGCGATGGATGCTGGAATTGATGCGATCATGACAGCTCATGTCACGTTCCCAAACATTGATGATACAAAAGTGATCTCTCAAAAAACAGGAGAAGAAATTGCGATACCAGCGACCCTTTCCTATAAAGTATTAACTGAACTTATGCGGGAGGACATGGGCTTTGATGGAGTGATTACAACAGATGCCCTCAATATGCTTGCGATAGCGGATCATTTCGGCCCAGTAGATGCAGCTGTGCGTGCCGTTCAAGCGGGATCTGATATTATTTTGATGCCTGTCGGACTGAGTGAAGTGAGAAATGGCTTGTTAGAAGCAGTTGAAGCAGGAAAGCTGACAGTTGAACGGATTGAAGAATCAGTAGAACGTATTCTCGCTTTAAAACTAAAACGAGGTGTAATCCTTGAAGAAACGCCTTTATCGGTGGAAGAAAAAATAGAGCAGGCCAAACAAGTGGTAGGGTCGAATGAACATAAAGAAATCGAAAAAGAAGCAGCGGACAAATCGATTACTTTGATTAAAAATGAAGATGTGCTGCCGCTAAGCCCTGAGGCAAGTGATTCATTAGTCGTTGTAGGCAGAAGCTATATTAACGAATTAGGCGCTGCAATTAAATCGCATCATGAACAAGCAGAAATCATTGAAGTAGCGGCAGATTTTACATTAACTCCTGCGCAGCTTGAAAAAGTAAAAGCTGCAAGTACTGTTATTGTCGGTACCGCAACAGCCGGAGTCAATGATCGTCTGCCAAACAGCCCTCAAATGCAGCTTGTTCATACGGTCATAAATGAAACAGAGGCACCAGTTGTTGCAGTAGGAATCCGTAATCCGTATGACATTATGGCTTATCCGGAAGTGGATGCCTACCTTACGCAATATGGATTTAGAGCAGCAAGCTTTCAGGCAACAGCTGCGACCATCTTTGGAGAAAATCAACCGACTGGGCAGCTACCTGTTACTATTCAAGATGATGAAAATGGAGTGCTTTATAACTTTGGCCACTATTTGAACTATTAAGCATAAAACGGAGGGATCAGGTTGAAAAAATGGTTGATTCTATTACTTGTTGCAACGCTAACGTTAAGTTCGCTATCAGTCGTGTTTGCTGATAATGGAAAAGGGAAAGGCAAGGGAAAAGGAAAAGAGAAGGCCTTTGCTCTTGGGGTAGAAGTGTTAGTAGAAGAAGAAAAAGACTTGATTGCAGGTAAACGAGTAGGTCTTATTACCAATCCGACAGGGGTAAACCAAGAGCTTACAAGCATTGTCGACCTCTTGCATGAAGACCCGGATACAGAATTGACGGCGCTTTACGGTCCGGAGCATGGGGTAAGAGGAGATGCACAGGCCGGTGATTATGTAGAGTTCTATATTGATGATAAAACAGGTCTGCCAGTATACAGTTTATATGGTCCGACACGAAAACCGACACCGGAAATGCTTGAAAATATTGATGTACTTCTTTTTGATATTCAGGATGTAGGTACACGATTCTATACCTATATTTACACAATGGCCTATGCGATGGAAGCAGCCCAAGAGCAGGACATTCCATTTATCGTTCTCGACCGTCCAAACCCGCTTAATGGTGTGGATGTTGAGGGTCCGGTACTTGATATGAAATACGCAACGTTTGTTGGAAATTACCCGATCCCGCTTCGTCACGGGATGACGGTAGGAGAGCTTGCTCACCTTTTCAATGAAGAATTCGACATTGGAGCCGAATTGACAGTTGTTGAAATGAATGGATGGAAGAGAGGGATGTACTACGATGAGACGCCGCTGCCATTTGTGCTGCCTTCGCCGAATATGCCGACATTAGATACCGTTCTCGTGTATCCAGGTGCCGCTCTGATAGAAGGAACGAATGTATCAGAAGGCCGTGGAACAACGAAACCATTTGAATTCATTGGAGCCCCATTTATTGATGCAAATGAATTATCAAGTACATTAAATGAATTAAACTTGCCGGGTGTCACGTTTAGAGCAGCTTCATTTACACCAACCTTCTCTAAGCACGCAGGCAGCCTATCACATGGGATTCAACTTCATATCACTGACCGAAAGCAATTTGAGCCAGTCGAGACAGGGCTTCATATCGTGAAGACGATCCATGATCTGTACCCAGAAGACTTTGAGTTCCGTGCAGAAAACAGCGCAGGCATCTCATTTTTTGATAATCTCATCGGAAACAGTTGGATTCGTAAAGGGATTGAAGAAGGACGCTCGGTGGAAGACATGACAAAGCAATGGGAGAAAGGATTGCGATCATTTAGCAAGGTTCGTAGTAAATACTTGCTCTATTAAAAGGGTAGTTAAAGAACTTGAGGTGAGCAGCCTCAAGTTCTTTGCATTTGTACGGCGAAGTTTTGGAAAAAAGAGGCTGAGGATAAAGGATTACCTCTGCAAAAATAGAAGATTTATAGTGAACTAAAAAAATCCATAATATCCATTCGACGCATCTTAGAATCGGTAGCTCAACCATTAGCTTTTATACCATACAGGGAGAGGGGTTAAATAATGAACATATCAGAAAAATTAGCCTTATGCGCAGAGAAGAACCCAAATAAAGTGATTACGACGTACAACAACCGAGAGACGACGTACGCAGAGTTTTATAAACAAGCAAAAAACTTAGCAGGATACTTCCAAGCAAAAGGGTACCAAAAAGAAGATCTTATAGCTGTTTATTTACCAAACACCGATTATTTTCTAGTATGCTATTACGCTTGTCAGATTGGCGGTTTTACCATTTTACCTGTTAATACGAAATTGACTGCCGCTGAGATCGACTATATCTTTACTCACTCTGAAGCTAAAGCTCTTATTTATGATGAACGCTATAAACCTGTTGTAGATGAGTTAGAAGAGACGACTTCCAAAATGAATGACCTGATCATCGTTGGCAAGGATGAGCATTCATTAGCTGATATTTTAAGAGGGCCCGCGCTCTCTGTTCAAAAAAATGATAACCAAGGTGAGGAAACGGCCGTTGTTTTTTACACTTCAGGGACTACAGGAAAACCTAAAGGCGTCATGCTATCAGCAGCCAATATCGAAGCCTCTACAAACATATGGATGGAAGCGATGGACATTACAAGTGAGGACCGGATGCATATTGTCGCACCTCTCTTTCACTGTGCAGCAAGTAATGTGTTTAGTTTACCAGTGATCTATGCAGGGGGAACGATCATTATTGAAGAAGGTTTCTCCCCTGACCAAGCGCTTCAAACGATGGAAAAGGAGAAGGTAACCATTTTCTTTGGTGTCCCAGCTATGTACAGCATCCTGCTTAATACCCCTAAGATGTCCACTTTAGATTTATCTCATCTACGGTTATTCACATACGGGGCAGCACCTATGCCTTATGAGTTAGTGAGGAAAGTAAAAGCCCTCTTTCCTGCTATAAAAGTACAAAATTTATATGGTCAAACAGAGAACTCCCCAGCAGCTTCGACCTTAAAAGACCATTATGCCCTTAGTAAAGTTGGTTCTGTAGGAGAAGCTCTACCTCAAACAGAAATTCGTGTTGTCGATGAAATGGGTGAACCTGTTCCTGTTGGAGAAGTAGGAGAAATTATTGTCAAAGGTCCTCAAGTGATGAAAGGCTATTTAAAAAATGAAGAAGCCACAAATGCGACGATAAAAGATGGCTGGCTCTACAGCGGTGATCTTGGACGTTTGGATAAAGATGGTCTTCTCTATATTGTGGACCGGAAAAAAGATATGATCATCCGCGGCGGGGAGAATGTATATCCTGTTGAAGTGGAAGAGGTATTGTATGAAATACCTGAGCTTCTTGAGGCCGCAGTGGTCGGTGTTCCAGACGAAGTATTAGGAGAGGTGCCAAAAGCCTTTGTTGTGTTAAAAGAAGGGGTTGATTTGGAAGAAGAAGAGATTCTGCACTTCTGCAAAAAAAGACTTGCTCCATATAAGCTGCCAAAAGAAATTGAACGTATCGAGAGCTTGCCAAGGAATGCAAGCGGGAAGGTGTTAAAGACAAATTTACGCGCTCACTACAGGTTTTAAGTTGGCTATTACATGCCCAGTATAAATTCCAAAAAATTAAGCTAGATAGTTCCAAAAAAGAGGTGCACCGTGCACCTCTTTTAGTGTAAAACGCTCGACTATTTATCCTCTCCTGAAATTCCCCAGCACCTCCATTGTCTCATTAATACTGACAAACGCATTCGGATCGACCTCTTTTATAATTGGCTTGATGATCGCTAACTCATAGCGTGAAATCACCGTATAGAGAACTTGCAGTTTCGCTTTTGAATAAGCACCTTCGCCTTCCATCACAGTGATCCCGCGATACAAATTTTTAAGCAGTGCCTCTTTTAACTCATCCTCCCGACTCGTCACCACCACAAGGCTGAGTTTGATATGGCGTGTATGAATACGGTCAATAACGAGCCCTGTTATATAGATGGATGCCATGGTATAAAGGGCTAAATCCCAAGCAAAGACAAAGCCTGAAATAAACACAACAATACTATTTAAAGCAAAAATTAACGCGCCAAGTGGAACATCACGCTTTTTCGTAAGTATTAGTCCAATCACATCAAAGCCGCCTGTTGAACCATAAAATCGAATGATAAATCCAATTGCAGCACCTGCAATCACGCCGCCAAACACCGACGATAATAAAGCATCTTCCGTTACTTGGACAACTGGAATATAAAGCATAGAAATTGACGTTACAACTACTGAAAACACGCTGTTTGCAATAAAGGTTTTACCAAGTCCAAGCCAGCCTAAAATGAAGATCGGAATATTTAAGACAAAGATCCATATCCCCGCATTAATAGGTGTAAGTAAGCCAAATACCATCGCAAGACCAGTGACACCGCCCGTTAACACTTCATGCGGCAAGAGGAATAAGTTAAACGCAAAGCCAAGCACTATAGAGGCAGCAAAGATTCCAATTAAACGATACACGTTGCTCATCCTGACACTCCTAACTTAAAACAAGATCTTCCACTTATTTACCCCAAAAACAACTAGAGCAAAAGTAATTTGTCAAAAAGATAGAAAGGAGGTAAAAAGTACTGAATCAAGCCGTAAGGTGCTAAAAACCAAATCTTTTTGGTATAATTTACAAAAAGGTATAGTGAGAAAAGGGGGGCATGATGCGAGAAGAGAAAATCAAATCAAAGTTATTTGTCCTATCTAAAGAGTTAAATGACTTGCTAAATATTCTCTATGAACATTCAAAAACACATCAGAAGCTGACCTGGACACTTATTACTAAAAATGCGTTCATCCTGCTATTTCGAAAAGTCCAGCTGCTGTTATCTCTTCAAGGCTTCTTAAGTATCCTGCTCATCCTTATTCCAAGCTATCTTCTAAACGAAACAACAAGTGCCTTTGAGCATATTATCAGTCTGCCCCCAAGCTCACTCATGCTTCTAATAGCCGTTGCAATAGTCATTACGTTTTTATTTATTCGAACGCTTACCTTAAATGAAATGAGCAGGGTTGAAAGCGATCTGTTTCATATTGAGGTATTTGAACGAAGACGTCAGATTGAATATCGTTCCTTGATTGCACTTGCCAAAGAATTAGATTTTATTGACAGGCTGCGTGCAGATATTATAAGAGACATAGAAGAAGCAAACAGCCAGGAGCCAAGCGGTGAAGGCGGATATGAAAGTTTAGTGAAGAAGCTAGAAGAGGCGATCCAATTTAAAAATGAAGCGATTGAATCACTTCTCGTCCAACTGGAAGAGACAGAAGATTCGGCGGATTTATTTAGAGAAAAGTATGATCTGTTAATCGACTTTCTATTTCAATTAAAAGCCAAGCTGAACCTTCTCGTTACCGATCAATTCAACTTAGATAATCTTGACTTCGGTGTCAACTATTCCTTATATAAAGTGAATGAAGATCACTTAACATTTATTGATTCCTATGGGCTGAATAAAGCAGAGCTTGATGTTTCTATACCTATGAGCGAGGGTAAAAATAAATACGTGATGTCGATCGATAAAACTCAGGAGAACCCTCTTGTTCTAACTGATTTTATTTCGTGGAAAAGAACGCTTCAAGATGGGACGGAATGGATTATTTCTCTTCATCTTGATCAATCGAACCGACATAAATTGAACCCCTCAGAGGAAGCTGGTAAGCTGAATGTAACCATAACGCAAGAACTGTTGTGGATCTGCTGCGAACTGTTAAATAAATTTTCACCTCACTCTACTACCCAATAGAAAGGGGTGCGCTAAAATGAGACAAGCCTCTACTATGAAACCATACTCCAAACAACTTTCTAACCATTATTTGAATAAGCGTAAATTAAAAAACAAACAAGTGCGAGAACAAGCGCTTCAAGCCTTAGAAAAGAATGAAGGACAAGCCGATAAGCGAATAGAAAAAGCTGGCACATAGTGTCAGCTTTTATTTTCCTAATGCTTCGCTCGCTTTGTTTTTTGCTTCTTCATTGCGGCGTTTCATCTCATTCATCATTTGTTCCATCTGCTTTGATGATTCTGATTTACTCAAACGAAAACCCTCCTGCCCTTTGCTTGTCCTCTCCATTGTTTCCTATATGGAATATATGTATACAGCCAACCGGATGTAGGTGACAAAGTCCATTTTTTCAATAGGTGTATCAACCGCTCAAAGGACTTTTTTCCAAGCATAGTTCCTGCGCGAGAGGTCACAATACTTATGTACGTTTGCTTCACACATTTTTGGGGAGGTATGCAGCATGGGATTTTTTGATTTATTTGCAGAGGAAGAAGAAAATAAAAAACAAAGAGAAGTTCGTAAAGAAGGGCAAGATACAGAATTTGCGAACGAGGCACACTTAGATCTACGTGAAGAAGAATTGGATATTCATAAACACCGTGTGGAAACAGGCGATGTCGAGCTTCACAAGCAAATTGTTGAGGAAGAAAAAGAAGTGAATGTTCCTGTATCACATGATCAAGTCATCATTGAACAAAGAGCAGTTGACCATGAACCAACTGAAGAACCTATTTCTGCAGAAGAGACGATGCATATACCTGTAACTGCTGAAAGAGTAGATGTAGAAAAACACACTGTCGTCACAGGTGAAGTAACAGCTCACAAACGCTCAGTTGAGGAAACCGAGCAGGTGCATGATGTCCTTCATAAAGAAGTGGCTGAAGTTGAAAAACATGGAGATGCAGAAGTGATTAATGAGGATTAGTTAGTCACTCTCTTTTTTTCCCTACTTAGCTTAAGTTAAGTAGGGATTTTTGATATAAATTTCTTCAATAGGCTAAACTATAGTCAAATATGTTGCAGGAGGCATGTCAATGGGTATGATTATCATCAGTGGAGCAGTTTTAGGAGGACTCCTAAGTTTACTTTTGAATATTACAGTCGCGACTGGAGCCATTTCAGGAGCTATTGTTGGCGGGATCGTCGGCACATGGTATAAGCATAAATCCTCAGCAGAAAGTAAGCAGGATCAGGACTCACAAACCATGCAGCTTCGTGAAGAGGAACTGGATATAAAAAAAGAACGCGTGCAAACAGGTGAAGTGAAAATACACAAGGAAATAGTTGAAGACAAAAAAACAATTACTGTTCCGATTAGACGAGAAGAGATGGTGATCGAAGCGGGAAGTGAGGATGAGTTACGAATACCATTGAAAGAAGAGGAAATAGAAATAAGCAAACATCCAGTCCAATTAAATGAAGTCACGATTAAGAAGCAGCAAATTAAAGACGTCCAGCATATAAAAGAAAACGTGAAAAAAGAAGTTGCCGTAGTTGAAACAGAAGGGAAAGCGGATGTTATAGAAAAGGAAGAACAGTAAAAAGGAATCTCTTTCTTAGAAGATTCCTTTTTTAGCCGTACGTATAAAACACCGAATATGGCCTCTTATGTGCGTTTTGAAAGAAATGCTGCGACCTCATTTGAAATTCAGGCACAGAGAATAAAAGATGTTCTTGATTTGTATGAGTGGATATACGTTGATATTGATCGGAAAAGGTTAAAAGGGAGTCAATATACTCACCAGATTGTGATTCAATCAGCTGTTTTGCTTGATAAATCGTATAATTTGCTTCTTCATTTCGCTCAATTAAGGCTCTAAGCCGGTTCGCTTTTTGGTCTATAAGCGAACTTGAATGATTGGTAAAGGTATGAGTACGTCTAAAGACCATATAGATTCACCTCGCATAAGGACCGATTGAGCTGGCAATTGATTCATCTGTTGCAAACATTTCAAGATAAGTCGCCTGAAACGACGATACGAAGGATTCTAAATGATTAATCTCATTTTCGATTTGATTGATCACATTGTATACAGGATTGGTGATCGCTTCATCCATAGGTTTAAAGGAACGATCAAACTCAATCCGATCTAACGTTCTAAAATCAGAGAAACTTCCACCCAGGACACCGCCTGTGGATCGTTTCGGTGTGGATACGATTGAGCCAGGAGAGGATTCAAGTGAGGTCATTTTCGCATTCAAATCTCGTTTGACCTCATCATACAAATCATCTATTTCTTGATGCAAGAACGTTCTCAGTTCTTGCAGAATAAGATATTTTTGTTCAATTGCATGCTCATAACGTAACCCGAATTCTCTTAAGTCCTGTTTATTCAAGAGGACATACTCCCCAGATATCACATCTTGGATTTGATAGATCGTTTGCTTCGTGTCATGTTGTTCATTGTAATAGGAAATAAGCGCATCTAACGTGTGGTTATGGACAAGGTGCCAATTGGACTTAACCTCATAAGACTGGTATAAGATACCCGGACTTCTCAGAGCTTGCTGAGCTGTGTACAATAAATACGTAGCAGAAGCTCCTAAAGCTAATTGACCCTCTGGTCTAGCGGCTGAGCGGCGAAGAATATCCTGCCAATTCGTCATGACGTACTCCACACCTTCGCTCCCAAAGCGTTGATCTGTTTCTCGCACCAACCAAAATAAAGAACCAACCTTTGATTCATACCGCAGCTTATCTAATGTGAGATGAGGAGAGTATTTAGCCAAGTTAGATAACGGGTATTGACCAACGTCCGGAAAATCCCTCGTCTCTAAATCACCAATATAATGAATCTGTTCACCAATGTACAATTTGCCAGGAAAGCTCTGCGAATAAAGTGGATCACCTTTAACCCGAGTGTGGCTGATCACTTTTGATTGTTCCTTGTAGAAATCACGAGCAAGGGCTGTGATGGTTTCTTCTTTGATTTTGTTTGGGTTTACTTCACCGGTATGAATTCTAAGAAACTCTGCAAAATTTAAATCATATCTACTCAATTGATAAACGTTAATAGGTGCATCATTTAGTCCTCTTACATCAGAGAAAGCTTGAGTTTTTAATGCTAAACTTGTTATTAAATGTCCACCTAATGAATGACCATCTCCATATAGATGTTGTTTTGTTTTAGGGAGTTTATGTTGTACAATTTTATAAAAATTTTCAGCATCCATAATTTGAACATTATTTGAAGCAGTTGCAATCCCGGTAGCATTATAATAAATATCTTCAAATTTAGCTGTACCACGAAAGATATAGTACACCTCATTAATATTTTGATCTTTGTTATAGATGTGTATAGCAGAACCATCAAACCCTGATTCTGAGCCAATATTTAGATCTTTACTATGGTAAACATTTATCTCTACATCACTAAGGTTATTATTCATTTGTTCTTTAACAATTGACTTAACATCATCCACGGTAAAATCATCTGTGTACTGTAATTTTGTCAGATAGTTTCGGGTACGGTTATCAAAATATGGTTTATTCATAACAGACCTCTTAATCTAAAAATTTTATACTCTTCATTATCTTTAAAGCAAAATTATATTGGTCTTCACTTTCATCCTCACAACCGAGCTCTTCATTATAACAATTAGTAGAATAAACGAATTCAATAATGCGATTTGTATTTAGATCTCTTATAAGTCCAAAAAATCGATTCGCACCATATTGGTTAGGATCTTTCAAATGCCCCCTTGGTTCGGAAGCATCCCAGTAAGAGGACCCATGATAGAGGATCGTTTCATCTTGCTTAAGCTCAACATAATGATTTTTGAAAGCATGGTCTTCTAGTAAAATATTTAAGCGCGTTTCAGATAAATCCTCTTCGGTTTCCCTAAACATTGCCCTAATTTCGTAACTATTCCCATTATTCGTATCGTCATAGATTAAAGCGCTCCACATTTCAAAGCCTTCTCCCTGTCTCCCATAATACTCTGGCGGCTCACTAATCATCTGAAACTTATTCGGAAACAACATCCGATATTGACCAGTTTTAGATTCGAATAAATGAAAATCCTCCTCAACAAACTCCTCTACAATGAATTCTTTCGTAAATGAATCGTTCAAAGCAGTCGCTTCACCATTCATGGCTTTCATTACAAAAAAACCTCCTAACACAAGTAAAAAGAATAAACTAATCATTACAATTCGCTTTTGCACCGACATCACACCTAATCATGTATTCATAGAAAAATAACATTTATTAAAATTTACCATATAATCACAATTACTTTAACGCATTAAGCAGATTATAGTTGCAATTTGATCCATAAGGACTAATTAAAAGAGTAGGGGGGGCGAGTGGGGTAGTTATAAAGGTATAGAAGGCGATTCTTAGTTCGCTTAAGGGTTAAGGAATTCAATACTTTTCATTAATTTCAAAGCAAACTCATATTCTTTATCACTATTTAAATCGCAGCTTAGTTCCTCTTTATAACAAATTGTTGAGTAGTTAATTACTATTGAACGATGTGAATCAGTATCAACTATGAGTCCGAAAAATACATTTGCGTTATATTTATTTGGATCTTTTTTGTCGCCCCTTGGATCATTAGAATCCCAAAACGAAGAGCCATGAGAGATAATTTTATCTTTTGTTACTAGCTCTTCAAAAAGTCCGTTATATGAATTATCCTCTAACATTCGGGTGCTCCACACTAGATGTTCACCCAATACATGTTACTTCAAACCTTCCCCTCACACCCCCATCTCTGCTACAATTAACTGGTTAAAAAAGACATCTACCATAACTATTCAACATCAGAAAGGAGGGACACCATGCCTTCATACTGGTTATGGCTGGCTATACTAGGCATTTCTTGGACAGCGGCCTTGATGCACACACCCCTCACACCGCTGCACTTGATTGGGGCAGCGATCTTTTTCGCCTTATTCTTTTTATCTGCTTTATTTAAAAAGCGAGAAGCGATCTATACAATCATCCTAGTATCTGCAGCAATCGTGACTACACTTACATTGTGGCCTGAGCCAATTGCTGCCCCAAATCCATTTACATTGTTTATCTATTCAATTATTTGGGGTAAGGCTCTGCTGCATCTACATAAATGGTATGCAGGAGGGGTGGGTGTTCTCCTTTTGTGTGCTGCATTAACCCCAGCCTTTCTTGGGCATCCTTCTTTTTCAGCAATGTTTCTGATCCTTTATTTCAGCATGGCTGGGTTGGGCTTCATTGCTTTCTATCATTATTACAACAGTCACAAAGAGGTTACTGCGCGAAATGAAGCTCTTTTAAGTGAATACCGTAAAGTAAAGCGACAGGTAGCTGCAAGCGAGCACCTTGCAAGGCAGGAGGAACGTACGCAGATTGCTCGTGATATCCATGATTCAGTTGGACATAAATTAACGGCCCTCTTGATGCAGATTGAAGTCTCAAGGCTTAAAGCTGACGTGCAGACAGCATCCGATTTGCTGAATCTAAAGGAACTAGCAAAGGAAAGCTTGGATGAAACAAGAAGTGCGGTTAAAACATTAAAACAAGATGAGGTTGGTGGGATATCTGCGATTATTAATTTAATCAGGAAGTTAGAAGCGGAGAATTTTTTACGCATTCAATTTTCATTAAAACCAGGTGCCTTCTCAGCCTCTCTTTCTAATGAGCAAATGATTACCGTTTATCGCGCAGTTCAAGAAGCTCTGACGAATATGATGCGCCACAGCGGCGGGCGTGAAGTGAAGATCACATTTGAAGCACCTGCCGGGGAGGTATTTCGCTTTGAAGTCACGAATCCATTAAAGGAAGAAACGCCTTACACAGAAGGGTTTGGACTGAAATCGATGCGAGAGAGAGTAGAGAATGTTTCAGGACAGCTTGAAATCTATCAAGGAAATCGTCAGTTTGTTGTACGCGGTACATTGCCGATACAAGATAGGAAGGAGGGGTAGGATGGTACGTATTTTATTAGCCGAGGATCAGGGAATGGTCAGACAAGGATTGAAAATGATGATTGAAACAGATCCTGAGCTGAAGGTGACTGGTGAGGCTGTGAACGGGAAAGAGGCAGTCACTTTATGTGAGAGCCATCATTATGATCTAATCATTCTGGATATCCGTATGCCTGTAATGGACGGACTAGAAGCAGCACGGATTATGCATTCTCGCTGGCCTGAGCGAAAGGTATTAATCTTGACGACGTTTAATGACGATGAATACGCACTTGAGGCGCTGCGTAACGGGGCTCGCGGCTATATGCTGAAAGATGCTGATGCCGTTGAGTTAATCCGGGCGATCAGGAGCTGTTTATCGGGCGGGCTCTCAATCGAGGAGCATGTTGCAGCAAAAGTGATGCCACGATTAATGAAGAAAACTAATGATGCCGCGGTAGACCCAGCTATTACCCCAAGGGAGTTAGCGATTATGAAGCTTGTTGGCGAAGGGCTAAGCAATAAAGAGATCTCAGAAGAGCTTTCATTATCTGTCGGCACGATCAAAAATCATATTAGTGCGATTCTTGATAAATTAAGCTTACGTGACCGCACACAGCTGGCGATTTATGCGATCCGCCACAATGTCGTGTAGAAAAAGTGACTCAAGTCATGGGTTCATACATAAGTGATGACTGAAGACAGTGTGCGCACTGTCTTTTCGTTTATATACTGTTTGATAGATTGAAGTTTTGAGTGGGAGGGATGAAGCATGCTTGAGACAGAAGCATTGAAAAAAGTATTTAAAACAAAGCCTGCAGTAGACGGGGTGAGTCTGTATTTAGATAAAGGGGAATCAGTCGGCCTGCTAGGACCGAACGGGGCAGGAAAATCAACGACGATCTCCATGATTTCTACATTAGTCAAACCAACGTCAGGTGAGGTGTATTTGCACGGGGAAAGTGTGATTAAGAATCCCAGTAAAATGAGAAATGTGTTAGGCATCGTACCACAGGAAATTGCGTTATACACCGAGCTCACGGCATATGAAAACCTTAAGTTCTTCGGAAGGCTCTACGGGCTAAAAGGAAAAACCTTAGACAAGAGAATCCAAGAGGTGCTTGAGATTGTAGGACTAGAAGGAAGACAAAAGGAGATTGTCAAAACATATTCTGGCGGGATGCAGCGCAGGATTAATATGGCTGCTGCGATGCTGCATGAACCAGAGATTCTTATTATGGATGAACCGACTGTCGGGATCGACCCTCAATCTCGCAGTCATATTCTAGAAACCGTACGTCATCTAAATGAAGAGAAAGGTCTGACTGTCCTCTACACTAGTCACTACATGGAAGAAGTGGAGAGGCTGTGTGACCGCGTCTACATTATGGATCACGGCAGGGTCATGGCGAGCGGCACAAAAGAAGAGTTAAAAAGCATTCTATCTGGTGAAGAAACAATCATTCTAGAACTCGATAAACCATACCCTAGTCTCACAGCCGATTTAAAAACGCATGACAGCATCCGGCAGACGATTGAAACGGAGAAAGGATTGAAGCTGATTGTACCTAAGGGAAGCAGGCTTTTAGCAACGATTTTCCAAGAGGCAGAAAAACATCAAGCGCATATTTTAAATGTAAACGTCCAAGTCCCAACCTTAGAAGATGTTTTCTTACACTTAACGGGCAGAAAGCTAAGAGACTAGGGGGGATATGATGGGTACATTTTTGAAAAAAGATATTCTCGTGCTGATCCGCGATCGAAGTGAATTAATTGTCCTGCTTGCCATGCCGTTTATCCTTTTAACAATTCTCGGCTTTGCATTAAGAGGGCTGCTTGGCGGAGATATGGAAGCCTTGCACATGAACGTAGCCATTGTGCAAAATGATCATGAAGAAGAGGGGATCGCACAGTTTATTGAAGATCTTAAGGCGAGCGGACTGCCTGATGAGGCAATAGACACGTTAGGAGCAACAGCTGTTGAAGTCAGTCCGATTCCAATGCTTCATCAGATGTTTTTAAGTGAAGAAGTGAAAGGAATAATCGAAATCACCGAGCTAAGCGAAGCTGCTGCAAAACAGCAATTAAAAGAAGGCAGCGTTGATGCAATCATTACTATACCAGATAATTTCACATACCGTATTTTAAACAAAATAATAATAAACCAAGACAGCGGAAGTGAATTAAAAATCACTTTAAATGAATACTCAATGAAAACAAATGTGCTTGAAAATTTGATGGAAAGCTTTGTTGATACCTTGAATTTTGAGACAGCCGTTGCACAAGCAGCGGGGGAGAGTGGTGCCGCCGGAATCAGTGAAGCAGAGCCGATCGAGGTTGGAGGGGTGGAATCCATTACGGCAAAGGAACCGATATCATCTTTTCAGTATTACACGATTGGGATGGCAGTCATGTTTGTTCTATTTGTAGGCTCAACCATTTCAAGTAAGGCGTTTGTAGAAAAGAAGCAGCATGTTTTTCACCGAATTATGCTCGCAGGTACATCACCAATGGCGTATTTAAGTGGAAAAGCAATCGCAGCCACAGTCATATCATTTTTGCAGCTTGTTATTTTATTTAGTTTGTCATCCTTATTATTCCAATCCTTTTCCTTTGAATCAGTGGAGTTCTGGGCAGGTATGGGATTGATTTCATTTTTGCTTTCTCTATGTGTTGGAGGATTTGCCGCATTATTAACTGCTCTTTCAACTAAATGGGATACAGACAGTGTGTCATATGTATTTGCTGGAGGACTTGTAACGATCCTTGCCTTTGCAGGAGGAAGCTTTTTCCCAACCACAGGAATGCCTGAAATTGTTCGCGAAATTGGAAACTGGACGCCGAACGGGGCAGCATTAACGGCTTACTTGCAGTGGATGCAAGGACTTGGAATGGTGGCTGTTTGGCCGCTTTTACTCCGGATTATAATAATCACTTTTGTGTTATTAGCGCTCAGTGTTCTTGTGTTTCCAAAAAGGAGGTCCGTGTAAGATGAAATCTGTCTTTTTACTACAATGGCAAAGGTTCAGAAGATCTCCTATGTTAGTGCTTTCTTTCTTTGTCTTAACGATCATCTTTGTTGTGTTTATCGCAGGATTTTCATCGGGCGATCACCAGCTAACAATCTCTACTTTTGCTGATGATTCTTTAACTGAAGAAGAAAAAGAAGCTTGGATTACGACTTTAAATGAATCCGATGCTTATGAGTTTGTTTGGGTAAAAGAAGATACAGCTAAACAATCTGTATCATTAGGAGAAGAAAGTCTGGCACTTAAGCTTTTACCAGATGACTACAGGATTGTCGTAGCAACGGAAGATCCTTCACAATTTGCAATTGAAACTTATCTACAAAAGGTTTACCGAGAAGAACTACGCTTGCAGCAGTTAGATTCATCCCTTGAAAATAAGGAGTTTCGATCAGACGTTATTGAATACATGCAGGAGCCTGCGTTACAAGTGAAAACGTCGACATTAGGAGGGGACCAGTCTTCTTCTAATCAATTTGAGCAAGTGCATGCTTTAGTTGGAATGACTTTATTCTTTGTCATTTATACGATTATCTATAGTTTAATGAATGTAGTAGATGAAAAGCAGCTTGGAACGTGGGATCGTTTAATCATATCACCGATTAAAAAGTGGCAGGTGTATCTTGGCCACTTAGCATTCAGCTTTGTGATCGGATATTTACAAATCATCCTAATATTTATCCTGTTTATCTTTGGATTTGGTTTTGATTTAGGGGATCGAATAGGTACAATTCTGTTTGTCATTGCATGCTACACATTTACCATTGTTGCCGTTGGAATCTTGTTGATTGGACTCTCCAAATCATCTCAGCAGTTAAATGCGATTATACCCATCGTAGCAAGCGGGATGGCGATGCTTGGCGGAGCGTATTGGCCAATCGAAGCGGTATCAAATGATATTCTGTTAACCTTATCAAAAGGCATGCCGATTTTGTATGGAATGGAAGCATTAAAAGGTGCAGCTCTTTATGACAGAGGAATCGTCGCTCTCGCTGAACCAATCTCCTTCTTGTTGCTCATAGGTGTCTTATGTATGGGAGTAGGAATGAATTTGATAGAAAGACGGGGGTAGTACCGATGATTAGGAAGAAGTGTTTTCCAAAAATTTGCTCCGTTTGTTTATAAAAATGCTTATTTCGTTTAAAAATTAGCAAATTCGCTCATAAAATGCTAAGTTCGTTTAAATATACTTGTCAGTTATTTATATAATTAAAGTGCTGTCCATTGTGGGCAGCACTTTTTTAACTGGTTCAGCAAACGGCACTATTACGCGAGGGACCCGCGCAATAACCTAACGAACCAACGCATAAACAGCCTGAAATCCTACAATCTCAGGCCGCAGCTTCCAATCTTATTCCTCAGTTACACGGTTTTTAAATGCTTCTTTTGTAGATAAGTATCCTTCTTCTTCAGGTGTTTTAGTATCCGTATTTTTAGCCTGCACGTTTTCGCTGCCTTCAGGAAAGGCACCCGGATGACCTTTTCGCTTATGATTATGGCTTTTACCAGTGGACATGTTGAAAACCTCCTTCTCATATATGAGAGTAGTGTCTTCAACAAGAGGAAGAATTATGCATAAGTAAATGTACTGCTTACTCTATATCTTCCTCAATCTTCATTTTCAGCAGCAACACCGTCGTATGTTTTTTTACCATCTGTTCTAGATCTTCCTCATTTTCAAAATTAAAGCCAGAGATCGAGCCATTAGAAGACTGTCTATAGGCAGCTAAAAGAACGGTTTCACCTAGCTCTACATTTTTCGCTTTATCTTCAGATATGGCATAATCCCATGTACTCGCCACCCCAGCCTCAGCTTGAAGTTTCTCTTCAATTGATGATGGGATAATACTGACTCCCGGAGCGTAAAGGAAGATAAGAGGATCTTCTGTATTCGGATTGATTAACCCAAAACCTAAAGGACCTTCTGATTTATCTGAAGGTTGACTGCCGTATGAAAGGTGTGTGAGCGGCTCAGGATCTAATTCACCCATATGATATCTCTCCACCCAAAGGTTCACCCATCTCTTATCAGCATCAGGAACATAAAGTTCAAAATCAAATAAGATTCCTAGATGCATCGCTTCAAACGCCTTTACATAATCAGAATTTGGCGCTGCTTTGATTGTCGGATTGTTATTAGATTGAAACACTCCAGTTGAGCATCCTGCAGAAAAAAGTGTTAGCAAGCCCGCTATACATAGAGCAGTGATCTTCTTACGACTCATTTTGATGAGCTCCTCTCGGGAAAGTAGACTGTTGTTTTTCTTTTTTATATCGATTATATGCAGTAAATAGGCTAATCAGAAAGACTCCCCAGAGGATTGGGCTTGTGACACTGATTCCTCTTTCTGATGTACCGCCAAAAACAGGCAGCAAAGCTAACAAACCGAAAAAACCAGCGCTTGTTACGATAATAAACATCAATTCCTGCTTAGCAGACTGAAAGACAGGTTTACCTTTTGGCCGGAAAACCACACTAAGCAAAATAGAAAAAACTACGCCTAAGGCAGCCACTGTCATACTAACTGGAACAGCAGGGAAAAAGTCTTTGACGAGCATTAAAATGAAGAATCCAGCCGCTGAAATTTGTGTTGCTGTATATATCCGATTACTCATTACGATTCTCCTTTTGACTGAACATTCATTCCTTTATATTACCACTAAATGTATAATATGGGGTATAGCTAACTAAGGAAGTGTGGAATTTACGATCGAGCAGGCAATAAGGAGATGAATTCATGGGTATTTGTCATGCTTCAAAGGGTACGATTCACTATAAGATAGAAGGAGAAGGAACTCCTATATTAATTCTCCATCCTTTAGGTACAGACTATCGCTCTATGTATCTATGGTTAGAACCACTGTTCAAGAGATGTACTGGTTTTCAACGAATTTATATAGATCTCCCAGGACATGGTGAAAGCACCGCCTCTCATCAACTAAAGACAACCGATGAAATGCTGCTAAATGTACTCGAATTTATTGATATGATGATGGATAAACAACAATTTTCGATGATTGGCTGCTCTTTTGGAGGATATATTGCACAAGGAATTTTAGATCGTAAAATAAATCAAGTTAAAAGTCTATGCCTCCTTGCGCCAGTATTGCACCTAAAAGAAAGAAATCTTCCAATGCAAACAATGGTTTCAGATCGTACAGACGAACCTATTATTAAGCAATGGAATGCAGATGTAAAAAATGCGTATCACTCCTTAGTCACGTATCAAAACAGTGTAAACGCACAACGATTTATAGACGAAATTCAACCTGGAAGAATGCTTATAAATAAAGACGTCATAAATACTGAGTGGAAAGAGAATCATTATTTATTTTCCGAAATGCCTCTAGCAAAGGTTGCAGGGGCAAACCATAAAGTATTAATCATTGTCGGGAAGCAAGACCATATTTGTGGATGTCAAGATCACTTAGATTATTTTAAGAAGTTTCCAAACAAATCATATGTTGCAATTAATAATGCAGGTCATTTGCTCCATATAGAGAAGCGCGACTTCGTTCTGCCAATGATTGAAGAGTGGTTACATGGAATCCACAAAAAAGACTAATTCTTCAGTTAATATTTTTAGGAGGCAAGCATGCTCATTTTATTCACCATTTTCATTTTACTAACAACGTTTACTTTATTTTTACTTTTCACTGCACAATTCATTTATTCTAGAGTTAAAAGTAAGGCTTTTCCGAAGAAATTATTTATAGCAACGTTAACAGGAGTGGTCTTGCTTTTCTCTATCTACATACATAGGGTTTACTTTTTTTCATTTGATCGAATAAATGATGAATATACTCAAAAAGGACCTGGACCGATCATTTCTCCCTCTGAAAAATACAGTGTAAAGGCATATTATGAACCATATGGAGGGGCTGTAGGTGGTGTGAATGTGTGGGTTGAAAAGACTAATCTTGAAGAAAATAAGACCAATATTGTTTATTATGCTGATGCGAAAAGTGATTTTTCAATGCAATGGAAGGATGAAAAAACTCTTTCTATTATAAATGATGAACCTGACTATCCAGGATCAGACCGAAGTATCACGTTAAACATTGAAAAAGAGATTTATCACGAAAATGGGTGGGCATGTAAAAGTATATTAATGAAGAATACATATGAACGCTGCTATCAGGATTAAGGGAATGATTATTCAAGCTAATTTAAATAAAACTGGATTCACTTCAGTGAAAATGATGAGAGATTATCTATATAACTTATAATTATTAAACAGTTTTTCATGAATTTTCTGGAAAAAAGGTGCTATCATTTGTTTTAGATAGCACCATAGCACCTTTTTCGTTTGAACTATTCAAGCTGTGTTTTAAGCTTTTTTGTTACTCTTACTTGGACTATCTTATTGTCGTTCATTTCTCTAACTTCAAAATGTAGATGATGGAACTCAAAGGTTTCACCTTCATTAGGAATATGACCGAGTTCTTTGTAAATAAATCCGGAGATTGTATCAAATTCTTCTGGAACTTTTGCTTTAAATATTTCATTAAACCGACGAATCGTTAGTTTACCATTGCATGTAATATGGGTGTCGGTTAATTCCTGTATTAACACTTCTCCTGCATCATCTGTCTCATCCTCAATGTCTTGTCCTATCATTGCTTCAATAATATCTTCATGACTAATGATCCCAGTCGTACCGCCGTATTCATCAATTACAATAGCTAAGTGCTTTTTTTCTTTCAGCATCATTTTGAACACTCTCTCGATGGATATAAATTCTGTAACAAAAAGAGGGGAGTTATCCATAAAATCTTTTATTTCCATTGAAGGATTTAATGACCACTTAAGCAAAAGCTTAGAATGAAACACCCCAACAATATTATCCATATTATCTTTATATACTGGGTACCTGGTATAATTACTTTCCATGACTATTTGTCTCGCATCTTCGAAAGTCACATTGCAAGGAAGTCCGTCAATTTCTGTTCGAGGGGTTTTAAGTGCATCTCGAACATCCTTTGTATAAAAATCAATTGCTCCCTTAATTCGTTGTGATTCCTCTTTAACAAAAGTTCCTTCCGTTAAGGCAATGTCAACCATGGTTTTGATTTCTTCTTTAGAAAATCCGTTTTCTTCATTGTTTCCCTTTGAAAGAATGTTAATGACGATATTTGTAAATTTAGATAATAAATAAATGAGTGGTTTAAATAATACTATTAATACCCTAATGACTGGAGC
This sequence comes from Alkalihalophilus pseudofirmus OF4, assembly GCF_000005825.2. GTDB lineage: Bacteria > Bacillota > Bacilli > Bacillales > Bacillaceae_D > Alkalihalophilus > Alkalihalophilus pseudofirmus. Next base: position 1,913,341 of record NC_013791.2, on the reverse strand, counting down.
GACGAGATAAGCAATTCTTGTTGAAAAAGTGGCAGCGACCGATTTTGGCAGTACTTCTGCAAAAATAATGAGTACGACGGTTAAGATTCCAGTAGCTATACCAATATTAATTCCATACTCAATAGCAATAATGGTAACAAGAGTAGGGAGCATAATGTTTGAAATATTATTACCTATTAGGATGCCTGTGATAAATTGATCTGGTTTAGAAATTAACTCTAAAAGCTTTTGAGCTTTTATATCATTATTTTCTGCTCTTGATTGGACTCTTGTTTTATTAACTGCTGTTAATGCCGTTTCACTGCCAGATAAGAAAAATGACATAAATAAAAAAAAGACTAATGCGATAAACACTGTGAACACCTCCGTTATCCATACTTATTCTTCCCTATAATTGGTAGATAAAAACTCTTTAAAAATAACTCTGCAAAAGACCCTTCATAAGGTCCTCATATTCAGAATCTCCTCCTAGAGACGGAGCTGAGAAACGACCTCAGCACGATGATCTAATTTACATAAAATGGTTTAATGAAATAACGATGAGAATATAAGGGGGAAAATGGATGAACGTACGGTTCAGAATATGGTGGGTACTGTTCTTCGCTATTTGTTTATTAGCATTTTTTAATGGGCAGGCATTTGCTGAACAGGAGTTAGATGCGTTAGATGATTATCTTCAAACATTCATAGAAGAACATCGAATCCCCGGAGCCTCAATAGCTCTAACGAATGAAGAAGGAATCTACTATACAAAAACATGGGGAATAACAGGGGAAAGAGAGGAAGAGGTAACTACCGAGACGCCTTTTACCATAGGATCCATAAGTAAATCACTAACGGGGTTAGCCGTGATGAAATTAGTGGATGACGGGGAGATTGATCTGAATGACCCTATTACCCTCCATCTTCCTTGGTTTACCATGCAAGACGACCAAGCAGCCCGCCAAATCACAATCAAGCAAGCATTAACCCATACAAGCGGAATTAGTACCTATGATGGGCTAGCATTATCTGATCAGGAAGAAACGACAGTCAATCCAATTAAAGCTCGTGTAAAACGATTGGCCAACGTACAACTTACTGCACTTCCCGGAGACAAACATCAATATAGCAATGCCAACTATCTCATTCTGGGAGCTCTTATTGAAGAAGTGACGAATCAACCTTTTGCTGAGTATATGGCTGAAAGTGTATTTGCGCCCCTAGTAATGCATACTGCCGCAGCTGACTTCAACAATGCTGCAAAAAATGGATACTTATCAGGCTATCAATCTTGGTTTGGCATACCAGTTAAAAGTCAACGCATGTATGATCACGGAGGGGCACCATACGGCTATATGAGCGCAAGTACCATCGATATGGTTGAATATATAACTTTTCTACAGCAAACTGACCACAAACTTATAGGGGGAGAATTTATTGAATTATACAATTACCCACATGTACAGACAGGGGAAGAACGATTTTATGGGTTAGGCATTAGAGTATCGAATCCTGATACGCCTGAAGAGATGATCTGGCATTCTGGTTCCACACCGAATTCACGCTCAGAGTTATTCTTCTTGCCTGATACAGGATGGGGCGGAGTCATCCTTACAAACAAGAATCACTTTTTAGAGGAGGCTTCTTTGATTAATTTAAGGAACGGAATTATTCGTATTCTAAATGGAGAGCAACCAGAGCCAGTAAATCCTCCGTTTCAAATCATTCCGGTTCTTATCTCAGCTCTGAATCTTATCTTTTTATGCGTGCTTACCTATAGCTTGGTAAAATTAAAAAAAGGTGAAATAAAAAACATCCTTACCTGGCGTATAGCAGGTATTTTACAATTACTAATAGCTATTGCTTTATTTCCTATGCTCACCGAGTTGGTTGGTGTACCCTGGCATACGGTTAAAGCTTTTGCTCCTGATCTCGCTTTTTTAATAAGTATGTTCTTTATTTTTTTATTACTAAACTCATCTATACACATTTTCTATTCGATTAAGAAACCTCTTAGAAACCTTTAATCTGAGAGGTTTTTAATGATAGTTAAAAATACAATTTCAATAAAAACAATATGGTATTTAATGTTAAAGTGCTAAGATAAAACTAACTCATTTAAACTCACAAAGGAGCGGATAACCAATGGATCCATTACTATCATTTATGTTGCTTTTCTTTTTCGGCGGATGGCTGGTTCTTATATTAATAAAAAAGAAAATAGATAAGAGAGAAAGTTCGAATCCTGAACCTGTTGTCAGATGGATAATCGCGGTAACTGGTTGGGGAGTGATCTGTCTTTTTCTAGTATCATGGTGGTTTAATAAAACGATGTAACATCCTCAAACTATTGATCTAGGATTTTTTTGTATAGATAGGAGCATTCTCCCGTCTTTTCATCGAAGTTTGTCGAATGTATTCGGATTGGCATGAAGATTTGGTATGATCTACGGTGGAAAGTGACTGCTAATCAGTATGTAGTTCCCTGTTGGCGGGGATATAGGAGGGACAATATAGAATGAAGAAAATAGTATGGATCACGGTAGCTGCCTGCATGTTAGCAGCCTGCTCAACGGAATCATCTGAAACACAAACGGACGAAGTGCAAGATATAGCTGTAGAAAATGTGGCAAACGAGGAGAGTGAATCATTAGAAGAAGGATCGTCAGAGAAAAGTATTCAAGAAACAAACGATTTTTCATTTAATCAACCTGAAGCCCCTTATGTGCCAGAGTCTATGGAGGATGTGCTCACATACCCTGTGGGTGAATTTGCCCTTGTTGATCCTTCAGAGTCTGAAGAATTCCAAGACGTACTGGCAGAACTCCCTATCCTCAGAGAAGAAGCCACATCAGAAGAAATTCGTACATACATCATTCACTTGTCAACGTTAACGTCACCAGCGTATCCCGACCCTCGCTTATTAGCGAATCGCTGGGAGCAATTAAGTTTCTTAGCCCCAAATGAAGAGGGAGAGTTAGGTCCAGAAGAAAAGGAATTGAATGTCGAGATTTTACTAGATGCAAGCGGCAGCATGAGAGATGAAGTCGATGGGGTAGATAAGATGACCCTGGCGCGTGAAGCGATCCAAGGATTTGTCGAGGAGCTGCCTGATCAAGCAAATGTGGCGCTTCGAGTCTATGGACACGTAGGAGAAAGTCCGGAAAAATCATGCGAAGGCATTGACCGTGTGTATGACCTTCAACCTTATGATGAGAGCAGCTTCCAAGATGCGATCGATGGGGTCATGGCTAATGGCTGGACACCTCTTGCAAAGGCAATCGAGGTAACAAGTGACGATTATCGAAATGCTTCAAAAGATGCGACAAATATGGTGCTCGTGGTGAGTGACGGAATGGACACATGCGGTGGTGATCCTGTGCAAGCCGTTAAAGATTTGAGTGAACTGGATGTGACACCGCTTATTTCAATCATCGGGTTTGATGTCCCTGCAAACGAGCAGCAGCAGTTAAGAGAGATGGCACAAGCTTCAGGAAGTGCATTTGCTACCGTAAATGATCAAGCGCAGTTAAGCGCCGAACTCGACCGAAGTGCCGAACTAGCTAAAGCATGGATGATGTTTCAAACGGATGCTAGAGTTGAAATTGAGGCAACTCGTACCGAACAAGCTGTTGAAATTATGGATGAACGAGTAAAATGGCGCCTTTTAACTCAGGACGAACGTTTATACATGGTGGATCTAGTTCAATATCTTAATGATATCGATAAAGTCGCTCCAGTTCATACAATTGAAATATGGGATATTTTACTCGAAAGACAACAAGCAGCGTATGATATCGGCGAAGAAGTGTATGATGAACTGTATAACGCAAATGAAGAAAATAGAGAGCAGATGAGAGAAAAAATTGACGAGCTGGTCAATGAAAAGACAGAGTAATGAATGATAAAATAAAAAAGCTCAAATTATGAGCTTTTTTATTATACATTCCTAATACGATTTGCTTTGCTCAAAATTTAACTTATTACTTGGTTGTATGAAGCTTCCGACTAATCTTTGAAAGCAGTCTAATCATTTCTGCTATGCCTAGTAAAAGCACTCCTCCCACTAAACTACCTACACTTACTAGCAATATCAACCCGTCACTTGATGTATCAAACTGCACCTGAGCATAAACACTAAAAAAAATGGCGCACAAAGAAGTGAAGTATAAAAGTAGAGCAATCGAATTTATGTTTTTCAAATGAACACCTCGTTAAATATAATTTAGTTAGTTGATTAGTTAGCACATTACATCTTTTATTCTTAAACTAATCTAACCATTCTCACCTAGTTTTTGATCAATCGAGTGTAAGCACGTATGCACTAAAAAAAAAAACGAGTGCTGCAGTGATGTAAAACATGGTATCCATAAAGCTAAAACGGTAATTCCCAGAAAAACCGAACGGAAGGATTATACTACCTACTATTCCTACCATTACATAGTAGAGGAAGACTGGACCTTTTGATAAGAAACGTTCAATCATAAAGGCAACCGGTACCCCAAGTGTCAAATAAACAGGGAAAGCATAAATATACACAAATAGTGGATGTAAGATACTCTCTGGAACCTGTCCCTCTAAGATCATTTGGAAAGTTCCAAGTAGGATAACCATTAAATACAAAATAAGCGGAGCAATAAAAGCAGTTACTATATTTAGCATGACAAAACATCCTTATATAAATAGTTCTCGAAAACTATGACGCTTTCTCAAATATCTTCTTACTAACTGTCGAACGTCCCCTAGCTGCCTTCATAATTATTACAACCAGAAGAGAATAGACAATAACCATGGAGGAGAAATTCATTTCTTGAAAAAAGCGGCTTTCATTATAAGGAAGAATCACAGGCATAGGTAGATTAAGTAATCCGTGAATGAAGACCGCAATCCAAAGATTCTTCGTATATAAATAGAGAACAGACAAGAACATTCCTAGAAAAAGAAGTATACTAAATCTTATTGAAAAAAAGTTGATATCAGGGTATCTTATAAAATCTATAGGAAAATGTATAAGGCTGAATAAAATCTGTGTAATAAGCAGCGCCCATAAAATCCGGACAGATTTTCTTTTCAATGTAATAAGTGAATACAAAGACCAGAAAATAATAAAACGAAATACGATCTCTTCCATGATTCCAACTCCAAATATCTGTGCAATAAGGCCGCCTGTCCACATAGTAAAGCTGACTTCATTCAAACTAAAGGTCGAAATTAATGAAACACCATTATATAAACTATACATCCAAATTTGAATGTGAATTAATGAAAATACAATCAAGAATACCATAAACCCTTCAGCCACATTTCGCAGGCTTAATAGGCCGCTCTTCTTAAGTACATTAAATATAGATTCTCCAGTCAATATTTTCATTAACAGCAGAACAATAATTAATATCCCAACGCTAGTGAGTAAAACTGGGCTAATAAGTTCCATACTCCACACTGATAGAGGGAGTAGAAACTTTATAAGGTCCATATTAAAGGTCACTACGAATGAAGTAAGGCTAAAAAAAGCGATCACAAAGAGTACAAAAGAGGAGACAGTGGGTAAAACACTCTCTTTTGACTTCTCGATGGACTGGCTGTTTACATAAAAGAACAAACCCATCACGAATAAGGCTGCGTAGAGTAGGATGAAGCTTAATAGCGAAGACGGATTTCCAAAGTAGGAAGATACATAAGCAGCTCCGGCATAGCTAAACAAAAGCAAACTAATCAGAAGAAAACGATTTAAAGGTTTGTATGTATGAAGCAACATAATCATAAACGTAAATAGAACAAAAGCATACTCACCGTTACTAGATAGTGCAGCCGCTGTATCTAATACGGGCAGTACGATAAACCAATTTAACAAAAGGTAAATGCCAATTGTAATAAGAATGATCTGTAAGTAAGACCTGCACTGTAATTGTTTCATAATAAGCATGAACCAACCCTCACAAAAATAAGATGGAATAATCAGGTTTATTTTACCATATTTAGATACCGTTTAAGGGGATTTATGCTATATTAATAGCATCGTAGAGGAAAAGGGGAGTTATGTATGGAAAAAGCGGATAATAGCAGTTATATTCATAACAAAAAACGGCTTGAACTTATTGCATTCATCATTGGCATTCTTTGCTTCAGTATTGTTTTCATTCCTTTTACCAGAATCACCATGACAGGTCATGCGTGGGGGGATATGATTTCTATTTCTCTTATGTTCATCGGGGTTACGTTAACAAGCATCTTGCTGAAAAAATATGGCCGCAGCCCGTTACTGATCTTTTCCATTATTCTATCTTTATCATTTCCGATCTACTTAGTTATTCTTTTCGTTGCATTATTTACGGGTTTGATTGAATTCGGACCTTAAGAGGGGAAACGTATGAAAATATATTCCTTTTTCGTAGGTTTTATCTTTGTTTCTTGGGTGATCCTCTCCTTCTTATACCCAGAACCAAGCTGGTGGTCGATTTTCTCATCAGACCGATCGACTCACACGCCGATGGTTGAACAAGTATCACTTGTGAAAGTGTCATTTGTCGCTTTACTTTTTGCCGTTCCTATCCTTTTAAGGAGGGTTGTTAAATGAAGAAAACACAATTAAGTACAATCCTTTATGTATGCTCATTGATCCCTGTTATTGCAAACATCATGATCTATTATGTTTATAGAGGACCAACTATTGATATTTATTTTGTGATCTTAACATATGGGGTGCTTGCTGCTCTTGGAATCGCATCCGCTTCAGTTTCTTGGTATTTGAAGAAACGTCATCTATTATTTATCTTCAGCCTGCTGGGTAATGGCTTTTTTGTGGTTATAGCTGCGTTATTACTGCTAGGTATGGGGATCAGTGAATCGTAATAAATAAGAAGGAGGATTTGAATGTTTAGAGTCGTAGATGGATTTAAAAATATGTTTCTCGATCTATTTTCAATGGGAAAAGGGTTTCTTTATGGATTTGTCATGATCGGGTTGTTCATTGTGATTGGAACTACTCTGATATATGGAACGATATTGTTGTACAATCTATTATTTTAACAATTAAATAAGGCAGGAGTCGTTGTCGTGATTAAGTTTTTAATGTATGTCGTGATTTTCTTTGTTATTGGTTATAACTATGCAATTATTACAAAAGGTACTATATTTGATCATTTTTTAATCATGCTTTTAACCTTGTTTGTAATCATATTCTTAGTTGAATGGTTATTTAGCATGATTAGAAAAAGAAAAATTCGAAAAAGTAAAGTTCGGAATCAGAACACTCAAATGGAAGAAAATGCAGAGAGTGCAGAAGAGCAATCATTAGTAGATTTAATGCAAGAATTAAAAACAGAATTTCATAAAACATGGGAAATCCCATATAAAGACTACCACATAAAAATCGTCAATCAATATAATGAAGAACAGTTATATATAAACGATACGCTTGTTGACTCTAGAAAGCGAACGTCTTGGTATTCATTTCTCATCCCCTTCCAGTCACTTAAGGCACTCATTGAAGTTGATCATCAACCGATGGACATCAAGGTGAAGTTAGGCGGCTTAGTAAGCTTGCAATGCAAAGTGTATATTAATAAAAAGTTAGTTTTCAAAGAGAAAATTAAGTACGACTGGTTATCAGGTACTATCAAAGAAAAGGATTGAGCATGAAATAAAAGGGATACCACTTATATGCTTTACTACTAAGGTAAATCTTTCTTCCTACTAATGTTGAGCAATCCTTGTCGCTCCCTGGATTGGGGGTACGCTTTTTCCGCAGGCGTGCGCTGAACTAATTGGCTTTGCCAGTGGATTTCAGCATGATCTCTCTCTCATCCTGCAGGAATTGACCGCCCAATCCCGTTCGCTTGAGTTTCATTTCTGGCTTTATACTTCTACTCCTCTTAAGAAATTCCAAACAACCCTTCAATAAACTTTCTACAATTTTTAAAAGAAGGTCTTCTACTTTCTATCCTTAAAATCACTTCCTTAAATCTATTTCCTTTTATTCCAACGTTTAGTAATCTATGTTACGATCGTAACTGTGTCTTTTTTTGGCACAGTCATTATTGCTTAGTTGGAGGGAATATATTTGCAGTTTTCACTTCACGTACCAATGAATGTGATCGATCTAGTTGGTACAGTTTTATCGTGGGGAATTTTTATTTATTTCATTTATTATTTTTATCAGAAGCAAGAAAAAGAACTGACGCTTTGGAAGGCATGTCTTGCCGCATTTGCAGGGGTTATCAGCTTTAACATTAATACCACGATGTTTCACACCGATCTCAGTCTGCCTATTTTACCTATCGGTGTATGGCTGCTGCTATGGTATGCCTCAACAAGAAAAAACGGAGCATGGGAGAGGTATCGCCCATTTGCCTGGCTTGGATTTCTGAGTAATTATGTAACGATTGTCATTATGATTTTATCACTAGCAATACATAATCTGGTTTTCCCGAAAGATGATCTGACAACGTTTATAGCTAACTATGAACATGCTGAATTGATGGCAACCCATCCCTCGGCAGATGAGGTCATATTAGATGTGGAGAGACTAGAGCAACAACTTCCTTTGTTTGAGCAGTCATCATTAATGGATTTGAGCTGGTACGAAGAAATAGCCTATGGAGAACGATCAGAACAAAACGAGCAATTTCCATACATGCTTACGGGCACATATACGAAATGGGGAAGCGGACTGCCTGCAATACTATATGTGGAGAGAGATGGGAAAGGTATTTTAATTGAGTTGCCCGATGAGCAGAGATATTTCCGAGCGGATGACTCCGTGTTGAAGGGCGGGGGAATCGAATGAAGAAGAAAGTATGGATCTCACTTAGTGGCATCATAACTATGGTCATTGTAGCTAGTGTCTATTACAATTATTTCTCAAACCCGTCGGAGTTTTTATCAGAGGGTGAACTAATTGACATCATCAATGAACCACAATATGGTTTTGACTCACTCGAAATTCTAGATACGATCTACTTAGATGATAAACATGTGTTTGTCCCATTTGCACAGGACCAAATTTACGGAACTAGCTTTTGGAAATGGGAGAAACGTAACTGGGAGATGAAAGGATTTAATACAAGGGCAGATCCTTATTTATGGCAGCTTGATCCTAATGACCCGAACACCTTCTATGTTACCTGGAATCTTGATCCAGCCAATGATCTTTCACAAATCGATTTGTACCTCATAAATCGCAGGGGATTTCGATCAAGTAACTATTACCAAACGAACACTTATACACCTGGAGTCCAGCTGCGGCATCAAATTGAAACTAACCTTGATGAGGCATCATACGGTGTAGAACGCTTGCCAAAAGAGTGGATTACTTTTCTTGAAACTTATTTAGAAGTTGAAGGCGCTAAAAGCACGGATGATTTTTTCTCAACTCACTTTCATGTGAGCAGCCTCAGCTATGGCTGGATTCCGCGTGATCATAACGGTCTATTAAAGGATCTCAACATTACAAACGGTTATTCCAGCAGGTATGGTAGGTTTTATGGAGAAAGTATCTTACGGATAAGTGACGATGAACTGGAGTAAATATTCTTGAAAAGGAGAATACTTGATGGATATGGTAGGAAGTTTGCTGCTTAGTTTATTCATGTATATATGGTTTGGTGCATTGGCTGTTGTTGTGATAGCTGTCGGTGTATACACAGGAATGCAAATGCATGTTAGAAAAGAGGAGAAGAAAAGAGCTAAGCGAATATGAAGAAAAGTAAAAGAAGAGTTCACTTAAGTAAGTGGACTCTTCTTTTATTACTCATCTTTTACCTTAACCTCCGTTGGCACTTCTGAAAAAATAAAATGCGTAACAGTACGTGCATAGGGATTTACGTCTTCTATAAATTGTTCTGCTTCTTTAAAACTTTGAAAATGCAGCTTCATCATAAAGCAAGCCGGGCCAGCGATACGGTAGCAGAATTCTACATTCGAAAGGGTCTGAATATAGCGTTTAAATCCATTATAATCTCCATTTTTGACCGTCGCTTCAACCATGCATTGTATAGACTGTCCTAATTTCTCATAGTTAATCGTCAAGGTATAGCCTTTAATAATACCAAACGATTCCATTTGCCTTACGCGTTCTGTAACTGAGGGAGAGGAGAGATTCACCCTCCTTCCAAGCTCGCTCATCGACAGCCGGCTGTCCTGCTTTAATTCATCTAATATCCTTCGATCAACCTCATCAATTTTCATTTAACGTTATTCTCCTTAAATTAATTAAATTATATAAGTAAATCTTAAATATACGTTTACTATTTAATGTGATTTATATTATCAACTTATTATAATGAATCATACAAGGAGGAGATCTAAATGGCAAGGATAACGGAATCAAAAACAGGCAGTACACCATTTCAACGACTATTGGGACATAACCCCGAAGTGATGAATGCATGGTCAAATTTAGGTAATGTATTAGAGCGGGATGCATTAATCTCTGCTGATCTAAAAGAACAAGTCAGAAGAACATTAGCACAGGGCAACGGGTGTGAGTATTGTAAGGCAAAGGGAAAACCAGACGATGTGCATAGCGATGAAAAAACATCCGTTGCAGTTGCGCTATCTGAAGTATTTTTAAAGCAAAAAGGTACAATCTCAGATCGGCAGTTTCAAATACTCGAAGAATTATTTACAGAAGAAGAAATAAGTGAACTGATTGCCTTCATTACATTTACGACAGCTTCACAGTATTTTGGAGCGATGATGAGGTTGGAAGGTTAAGAGCCTAAAGTAAGGTAAAAACTTTTAATTCCTTGTTGGTATTTAATGTTAAAATAAAGAATAGATATGATCCTGCAGAGTTTGAATAAGAAAGGAATCAAAATGAAAAAGTTAATAACGACAGTTCTATTAGCAGCCTTTGTTTTAAGTGCTTGTGGGAATAATGACGTACCCTCAAATACAATTGTAAATGCAGAGTTAACCGAAAGAGAAAAAACCATTCTTTCGGCAACAACGGATCAAACATTTATTTTTGACTTCACTACCGGCAGTGAATTTAACGAACTAGATGTGTGGATTGAAAAATATGAATTTGGGAAGTTGGTTGATGAACCAATAGGTCACATTAGAACGGAGATTGAGGAGAACGGTTCTATTTTCTTTACTACTAATCAATCAAGTGTAGAGTCTAACGAAGCCTTTTTTCGTTTAGGCATTTCCAGTAATGGAAGTACAGGATCTTCTGCGCTTTCTGACATCATTTCTAATAAAGACTCAGAAGGGATGCAAACAGTGTGGGATACCCTTAACTAAGAGATCGATATTACAAACGATGAGCTTGTTCTAGGTAGTATATGTTATTCATGGGACGAAGCAGGTATGAGTTCACTTTCTTCAGAATTTTATCATGATGTGGAAGGACGAATGCATGAGATTGAAAAGTATGAAGTGGTTTACCTGCTGAGAAGTAAATTTATGAATTGAGCTTGGTCCTATAATAAAGGAGACGTTTATGAATAATAAATTTATTCTTCTAATCATTGTTCTTTGTTTAGTTTCAGGTTGTAAGAACGAAGTAAATACTAGCCAGTTTTCATATCCACAGCTACTTCCGGCAGAAGACGGGAAGTACTCTTATGTAGTGATTTATCCAAACGAACATACAGAGCATAGGATACCTGAATTTATGAGAGGGTATGAACAAAATTCAAACTTAACACTCGGAACCATGATGTCGCTTGAAAACTTTAACTTAGAATACTCTGAATTAGCGATAGGTGAAGCTCCTTATTATGTATTTCTAGATACAAACGGAATTGTTTTTGAAACGAGTGATGAACGAGAAGCAGGGGAGTTTTATTTAGAAAACATTCATTTAAATTAAAGGGTAGAAGAGCTGAGAGCGGTATGTTCTTAGCTTTTTTGTTGTTTTTTCAATTTAAGAAAGATAATGAATTACGCCCAACCTGAAACCACGACAACAAATAATACGTAAAGGTATAAATTAGAAATAAAGTAAAATTTAATATATTCAAGGAAGGAGCTACGATGAAACGAATACATAATATTTTAGTGTACACATTACTGTCTTTGTTCCTTGCTGGATGCATAGAAACTCAAACCTCCTCATTACCAACTTCAGAAGATTTACCAGCTGAAGCAGTAAGAACGCAATTAGATAAAGAGAGAGATTATTATCCTACGCAAAATTGGAAGATAAAATCTCCTGCTGAACTTGGTTTAAACGAGGATGTGCTAGAAGAATTAATAGAAAAAGTCCGTCAAGAAGATGTGTACAGCATGCTGTTAATCAAAGACGGCTATCTAGCTGAAGAATATTACAAATCGATCACCTTTAATGATTCAAGAACTCCTATCAATTCGATTGCAAAAAGTATCACCTCTTCCTTAATTGGCATAGCAATCGACCAAGGCTATATTGAGGGAATCGATCAGAAAGCCTCAGACTTCATCCCAGAAATACTTGAGCAAGAAGACATTCGTAAACATGAATGGACAATTGAGCATTTTTTAACTTTAACAGATGGATTGTATTGGCCGGAGACAACCCGATGGAATGATATCATGTTCCCATTAGAGTCTAGTGATAACTGGGTGGATTTCATTATTTCTCGTGAGCTGGTAAATGATCCTGGAACTCAATTTAACTATAATACAGGGGCCTCTCATTTATTGTCTGTCATACTTGAAAGAGCTTCAGGTCAGTCAACAAAGCATTTTGCTGATAAGCATTTGTTTTCGCCGCTAGCCATTGGGACAATGGATTATTTCTGGGATATTGATTCAAATGGTTATTATACAGGTGGATATAAAATGGAAATGGTTCCTGCTGACCTCGCAAAAATCGGCTATTTATTTTTAAATGGAGGCAGGTGGGATGGAGTTCAGATCATCCCTTTAGAATGGGTGGACGCCTCAACTAGTTATCACACCACAACTGAATTAAATGAAGCAGGCTTTGGAGATTATGGGTATCAGTGGTGGGTCAAGACGCTGCAACTTGATTCAGGCGAATTAATTCATAGCTATTATGGGTCTGGCGCCTTTGGACAGAAACTGATCGTCATTCCTCATTTCGATTTTACAGCTGTATTTACAAGCAACTTGCCAAACGATTCGTATGGTCTGTATTTTGAACAAATTACGGAGCAATTTTTATTAAAGTTATTTGAAGAGTGATCGTACATATTTGAAACTAAAAGAAAGGAGAAGTTGAATGAAGCCTTTAAAAAGTACGAACCGTCTGCTTATTCTCGTCGTATCTGCGTTAATAGTTTCAACGTTCATTTTTGTTGCAATGATTCGCTTGACTCCAGATACAGTGGCTCATGTAGATGAAGATCAGATCGCAATGGGCGTGGCAGCTACCCAGATTCTTTTACATGAAGAACAGCTTTCTTCTTATTTTGATCAACAAGTATATCTACCTCATATGTACAGCTATCCTCTAGGAATGATCTGGACTGCAGACAAAGAGATGAATGATGAGTTAACTGCTCCCAAAAATGCAATGATTGTGTACATTAACGATGCTATAGATGAACCTTTTATTAATGAAACTGAGCGTGAGTTCTTGATAGAAAATGGGGACTTTCTTTATCTCAATCATTTAAATGAAGAGGATGCTACAATCGTTATTCATATATCTGAATTTGATCCTAACCTCCCACTAAATGGAGAGAGCATTGAATTGGCTGGCACATCTGTAAAACATCAGCTAATTGAACAGGATAACCATAATATTAATAGACTAAGTTTCCAAGAATCTGGTATGGTTTATGATATAAATTTCCATTTGCTCGATTATGATTCCCGCGAGGAAGCCATTCATATGGTCGAAGCATTTATTAAAAAAGTGACAACTAAGTAGAGAGAAACATAATAGAGGAGTGATTAATGTGACAAAGATATTTGAAGCAACGTATGAAGGACGTCAAATACGAGTGGAAAATAGCTGGTTTAACGGGGAAAAGCTGTATGTAGATGGGAAATTACAAGATCAGAACCTAGGTCTTGCTTTAAGGTCAACGTTACAAGGCCAGTTAAAAGCAGCAAACGGGGATATTAAAACGATTAAAGTAACTCTTGGCGGAACTGTAAAAATTCAATGCAAAATCTTTGTTGATCACAATTTGGTCTATCCTGAGGAACAGAAGTAATGGCAGACTGGTTGAATGTAGGGAGCCTCGTGCTTGGACTGACTGCGTGGTTCCTGCCCGTAATCAGTATTATGCGTGATAAAAGAAAGCCAAATAAAAATTGGGCTAGTTATTCAATCATGAGTTTAAGCGCGTGTGCCATCGCCCTTTTTTGTCAAATCCTGTATAGCTATCATCTTGTTAGAATTGAAGATATAAGTGCCATTTATGATACAGCTGGCGGTGTCGTGCTTGCTGCTACGGTGCTGCTTATCATCACATTTATATTAAATACAATAAATGTGAGATTAAACCGTATAAAGGGGTAGGTAATTGGCGCAATTGGTCAGGAAGTAGAGACAATTAAACTTTCACCTGACACATCCTTAAAATGAATAGGAGCAATTGAGCCACATAAGCGCATATAAACATTCAACCGACGCAATAAAACAGTAGACTAGAGAAATATCCCTCTTAACCAACACAATTAACCTCTCAAAAGGTGCAATCACCAAACCTCAAAAGAGCTGACAAGGATCAGCTCTTTTTTATGCAAAACATGCTAATCGTATAAGACTATTCCTTTGAATATCTAGTAGAGCTAACGTATACTATACTTATACTTTGCACAAAGTAATTTGAACAAAGTAAAAAAGACGTCCAGGGGGATTAAAAATGAGAGTAAAAGATAAAGTAGCGATTGTAACAGGTGGAGCATCAGGGATTGGAAAAGAGATTGTACGATTATTTCAACAGGAAGGTGCAACGGTAATTGCTGCTGATATCAATGAAGAAGCCTTAAAAGAAGTGGCAAAATGGGATCTTGTCCATGCGAAGGTACTTGATGTATCTTCTGAAGAATCTTGGTCAGCACTCGCTTCGACGGTAGAGGATGAATTTGGTAGAATAGATATATTAGTAAATAATGCAGGAATCTCAAGTGAGAAGCCGTTGGAAGACATATCAATTAATGATTGGGATATAATGATGCGTATTAACAGCTTTGGTCCATTTGCAGGGATTAAGCATGTGGCTCCTATTATGGAAAAACAGAAATCAGGATCAATCGTAAACATCTCTAGTTATACAGCTCAAATCGGCCTCGGGTTGAATGCATATTCCGCTTCAAAAGGAGCCGTGAGAGCTCTATCTAAGGCAGCAGCTACTCACTACGGCCGCCAAGGAGTACGAGTAAATGCCATTTTCCCAGGAGTGATTGAAACACCGATGACCCAAGCCTTGCAATCATCAAGTCAAATGTTGAACCAGCTTATTCAAGCAACACCACTTGGGAGATTAGGGAAGCCAGAAGATATTGCTAATACCGTTCTTTTCTTATCTTCTGATGAGTCATCCTATATTACAGGAGCTGAAATTGTAATTGACGGAGGTTTCTCTGCTCAATAATTTAAATAAGGGAATGTTCTTATGTCCATGCAAATTCTAGTGTTGGCTACACTTAAAAAGAAGCCGAATCACCCATATGAAATCAAACAAACGCTTTATAAAGATGGATGGAATAAATTAATCCTGATTACAGATGGCAACCTATACCAAGCGATCCGAACGTTAACTAAATTAGATTGCATTCGTGAAGTGAAATCGGAGAAAGAGAATAATCGTCCTAACCGCACCATCTATGAGCTCACCCCTACTGGGGAAAAACATCTACAAGCATCTATTGTATCAGTATTTGAAAAGCAGCAAACAGACGCAAGAACCCTTTATCCAGCTCTCGCTTATATTGAGCATGCAGATAAATCAAACGTGCTGCAGCATATTGGAAGATGGATGAATGAATTAAGTGAAGAGTTGAATCAGCGCAAAGAGTACAATGATAAAATCAATCAATTGATTCAAGAGCATTATTATGAACAATTAGAGCTGCAGTACAATTGGTTGAAGCGAGTAAATGAGGTTCTAAGAGAGGAAGATTCTTAAATTAAATTAACAGGTAAATTAGTCACTCTTAAAGAAGCAACCGTTAAAGATCTAGATGAACTTTATTATTTGAAGTTATGAAGAAACGTTTCCACCAGAAGAAATAAGCCTAGAGATGAGTAGGCCACACTGCTCCCGCAATCAGATCGTCCTTATCGAACCTTTTGTAAGACGTAATTCAATAGAAATAACAACCTACCTCACCAACTGAGGTAGGTTGTTACTGTTGGAATAAGAAATTTTTTGAGGGAAATGATTTTATTTAAATAGAACGAGCATATAAATTTAAAGGAATTGTTTCACTTATCTAGAAAGGTAAAGATGAAGACCTCAAAAATTGATAAAAGGAGGAAGAGAATGTCGAATAGAGATGCGGTGATTGTTTCAGCAGTTCGAACGGCAATAGCTAAACAAGGTGGTGCACTAGCAGGTTTAGAGGCCCATCAATACGGAGCGGTTGTGATTAAAGAAGCGCTTGAGCGGGTTTCTGTTTCAGCCGATATGGTGGATGACGTGATTATGGGGAATGTTTTAAGTGGTGGCGGTAATATCGCTCGCTTAACAGCTCTGCAAACTGGTTTGTCCTTAGAAATCCCTGGTCTAACGATTGACCGCCAATGTGGATCTGGTATCAATTCTATTAATCTTGCAGCCCAAGCGATTAAAGCAGGTGATGGGGATGTGTTCATTGCCGGCGGGGTCGAGAGCATGAGTCGGGCACCTTACTTAATGGATCGTCCAACGAAAGCCTATTCACCAGTTCCTCCTAAATTCCGTGCTTCTCAACTATCACCTAAAGAAATTGGCGACCCGCCTATGGGGATTACAGCCGAAAATCTTGCAAAAAAATACCGTATTTCCAGAGAAGAACAAGATGAATTCTCTGTGCGAAGTCAACAAAGAATGGCTAGAGCTATGCAAGAAGGTTATTTTAAAGATCAAATTGTTCCGGTAGAGATCCCGGTTAAACGAGGGGAAAGTATTAGATTTGATACCGATGAGCATCCACGACCTTCGACCAGTCTCGAAGCTTTAACAAAGCTATCCCCAGCATTTCTTAAGGATGGGACTGTAACAGCAGGGAGTAGTTCTGGATTAAATGATGCTGCTAGTGCTGTTGTGATCATGTCTAGAGAAAAAGCAAAAGCTTGCGGTTTACAACCTTTAGCGGTCATACGAGATTATGCGGTGAGTGGTGTCGACCCTACGATTATGGGGATCGGGCCAGTACCAGCGACCAGAAAGCTGTTAAACAAAGCAGGAATTCAATTGAATAGGATCGATTTAATTGAATTAAATGAAGCTTTTGCAGCACAGGTTATCGCCTGTGATCGCGAATTAGAATTTGACCCTGAAAAATTAAATGTTAATGGTGGGGCGATTGCACACGGACATCCATTAGGGGCGACAGGAGCGATTCTTTTAACAAAGGCAATCTATGAATTACAAAGGAGAAATCAAGCAACAGCCTTAATTACCGCTTGCATAGGTGGAGGGCAAGGAATTGCTACCTTGATTGAAAGGGAATAACAAAAAGGAAAGAGAAATGAACGTACGTAACTAAAACATACCAACTAGTAGGTATGTTTTAGTTGCAAAGGATATAAATGTGAGTGTTCAGAACACCATTATACTAAGGAGGCAGAAATGAAATTCGAAACCAATGTAAAAGTGCGCTTCTGTGAAACGGATGCCTTAGGTCATCTTAACAATGTCAGCTACTTTATCTATTTGGAGGAAGCACGTGTAGAATTTTTTAAAGCCCTCAATCCAGATATGACAATCGAAAATTGGAATATCATTTTAGCATCAACTTCATGTGACTTTATTAAACAAGTTTATTTTGACGAAATTCTTTCGATAGAGACGTCGGTTGAAAAAATCGGTACATCTAGCTTCCATATTGTCCATGAAGTGTTTAATCCCGCTAAAGAAGTTGTAGCGAGAGGCCGGGCTGCTGTGGTCCATTTTGATTTTCATTCGCAAACAACTGAACCACTACCAGATTTTATGAAAGAACGTTTAAATAAGTATTACCAAGAAAAGATATCATCCAACTAGAAGGCACCTTTCACGTAATGGACGAAAGCTTACGATCAGTAATCTTGAAACGACTTAATACAAGGAGGATCACTATGTCCATTTACAACGATAAGCCATGGTTATCGCTTTATCATGAAAGTGTAGAAGAAAGGATTGAAGTAAAGGATCTCTCGTTAAATGATTTATTTACCCAAACGGTTGAAAAATACAAGAACAAAACCGCTTTAACTTTCTATGACCGAACCTTTACCTATGAGCAGGTTGATGGAATCACCAAGCAATATACGGCATCTCTTCATAGTTTAGGATTTACAAAAGGAGATCGCTTCGCTGTTATGCTTCCGAATACTCCTCACTATCTCTTTACGTTGTTTAGTGTGTCAAAACTTGGTGGTATCGGAGTTCAAGTCAATCCGATGTATATCGAAAGAGAGATTGAACATGTGCTCAAAGACTCCGGGGCAGAATACATGATTGTTTTAGATCAACTATATCCACGCGTCAAACAAGTTCAAAAGAAAACAAATCTGAAACATGTCATCGTTGTAAGCTTGGGGTCAGAAGTAACGGAAATAGAGGAGAATGATTTCTTTTTTAATGACTTCTTATCCTTGGGAACAGAACAACCACCTCATGTAGAGATTGATCCAGTGGAAGATATTGCGATGCTTCAATATACAGGTGGTACAACAGGTGTGTCAAAAGGGGTTATGCTTACACATCGTAATTTAATGACGAATATAGAACAAATCTATGAGTTTATGTTTAAACCTATTGAGTACCCAGACAATCCGAAAATCATGAGTGTTTTACCTATGTTTCATATTTACGGCTTAACATGTAACGTCTTTTTGGGATTCAAGTGTGGATGTAATCAAATTATTTTACCTCGTTTCGAGCTCCAAGAAGTCGTCGAAACGGTTAAACGAGAGAAGCCTTTCCAGTTTTCGGGTGTGCCGACCATGTATGTAGCATTAAATAGTCATCCGAAATTAGAAGAATACGGATTTGATCAAATATCCTATTTTAATAGCGGAGGCTCAGCTATGCCTATTGAGCAGCTACAGACTTTTGAAAAAAGAACGAATTCCAATTTATGCGAGGGCTATGGTCTGTCTGAAGCCTCACCAACCACTCACTTTAATCCTCCAACGCGAGATAGAAAAGTGGGAAGCGTCGGTATACCACTTCCTGGGTTAGAATCAAAAATAATTAAAGAGACTGATCGTGGTCCGATTGACGTACCTGTAGGTGAAGTAGGTGAGTTACTCGTTAGAGGGCCACAGGTGATGAAAGGCTATTGGCAGAGAGAAGAGGAGACAAACGCCGCATTAAAAGAAGGATGGCTCTATACAGGGGACTTGGCGCGAATGGATGAGGAAGGGTACTTTTATATTGTCGATCGCAAAAAGGATATGATTATTGCAAGTGGATTCAATGTCTATCCTCGCGAAATTGAGGAAATCCTTTATCAACATCCTGCCATTCAAGAGGTGATTGTCGTCGGTGTTCCAGATGAATACAGAGGAGAAACTGTAAAAGCTTTTATTAACTTAAAATCAGGTGAAAAGGCGACTGAAGAGGATGTAATTGCTTTTGCAAGAAAATTACTTGCTCCGTACAAAGTTCCAAGCATTGTAGAAGTACGCGATGAACTACCAAAATCAGCTGTCGGGAAATTATTAAGAAGAAAGCTACGTGATGAGGAAATAAACAAGGCTCGTTCATAAAGGTCTGTATCGTTCGTAAATCCATTAAGAAAAGCTAGATCCTTAATGGATTTTTCATTTTTAGAATTAACGGAACAAAAATTAGAAAATTCAATCTTCTTGTTGACATCGTAAACAAATCGATTTAGAGTAAATATAAATCAACATACTGACCGGTTAGTTTATCACTTAAATAAAAATGAAAGCGTTTACTTATGGGTGTTATTTTCATCTAAACAAAAGTAATGATGACATTAGGGAGGTTGAAATATGGGAAAAAAACGTACATACGGCGGAATTCAGCCAGGTGTTAAGTGGGGACCTTTTACGATGCGGCTACCTGGGGTACATGTGGCGATTTCGTGGCCTGAAGCCATTCAAGGGGCATTTTTATCGCTTGCTACAGGGGGAGCTCTAGCACCGCTCATGATGCAATTTTTTGAAGTGCCTTTCGAAGTAGCATGGTCGATCTTAACGATTCAACTATTCTGGGTATGGTCGCAAACGGTACTATTTGGAGATGCTTATGCTGCTGGTTGGATCACCCCAGCTCTCCCTTTAGTATTAGTCTTTTTAGGTGGTGTATCACCTGGATCTGAAGCCGTGCAAGCGATGATAGCGATTACTTTAGTAGTCTCGTTCTTATTTATTTTCTTCGCGATAACAGGCCTTGGACAAAAGTTTAATCAACTAGTCCCAGGGCCCTTAAAAGCAGGGATAATCCTTGGTGCTGCCATAGCTGCATTTATGTCGGAGATTAATCGAGTACAAACATTACCCTTTACCCTGATCACCTCATGGGTTGTTGTATTAGTACTCATGTTTTCAATACCATTCGGACGTTTACCAAATACGAAGGCAAAAGTATTGATGGCATCTAATGCGATGCTAGTAGGTTTTATCGTAGCCGGGATTGTTGGAACATTTGCAGGGGAATTAACATTTTCCATTGAGTGGGGATTCTTCATCCCGCAATTTGGTGAATTGCTGGCTACGGTTTCTCCATGGGGAGTCGGCATGCCATCATGGTCATTGATCCTATCTGCAGTTCCCATTTCCCTAATGATTTATGTTTTAGTTTTTGGAGACCTTCTTGTAGCCGATTCGCTATTAAAGGAAGCATCTAAATCAAGACAAGATGAAAAGGTTGATGTCAATCACACTCGGACACACTGGGCGTTAGCCATTCGTAACGTTGGTCAAATGTTTACAGGCGGGGTGCTCATTCCCTTGCATGGGCCGATGTGGACGGGAATTCAAGTATTTATTATGGAGCGTTACAAGTCTGGTCGAAAAGCATTAGATTCCATCTACTCTGGTACCATCAGCTGGTATTTACTATCGTTACCATTAGGGTTTTTATTGCCAATTATCGGGCTCATCGTCCCGTTATTACCAGTTGCTCTATCTCTTACGTTATTATTAACAGGGTTTGCCTGTGCCTATGTTGCGATGTCGATGGTAAATGATAACATCTCACGTGGATATGCATTAGCGATTGGGATGATCACTGCCTTTGTAAGTCCAGCATGGGGAATAGGAGCCGGTATCGTTCTATACTTGCTCTTAATCGGCAAAAATGGTGGTGCTATGGAAGGTACTGCATCGAAGGAGGATAAGCAAGTTTCATAAAGCTTCTATATTGATATTAAAAAAATCATGCGTTTCTGTCGTAAGCAGGAACGTTTTTCTTTTGCTTAATAAGAGCTATCTCATTTAAAATGACATATTTGTACTACGATACTGTCAAATGAATTATCTATCACCAGACGATCACTGCTAAGGTGATCGTCTTTCAGATTTAACCTATATAGTGCCACAGTGGTTTTTTAAAGACCCACAAACTAACGTGGAAATTTTAAATAAACAACACAAACGTATCACGGTTGATCTAACCCATTTTAGTTGAGTTATTCATAGAATGAAGAGGGAAGCAACCTTGGGTAGTATATGCATGACAACTTGTTACGTAGATAAAGCCCTCCATTAACAGCTGTCGCTCTATACTAAATTTGTTCTAGCTCAACTTTTAAAGGTGGTGCATCTTTTTCAGTTGTATAGTGTCTTGCTGCTAAGTGTCTAGTGTTGCAGGTGTTACAAGTAATGTTATATATTGTCACCTTATTAGTTGAATGTCTTAGGTCTGATGACATTTGTTTTTCAATCAGATAACTAGATAAATCAGAGCTGTTTGATTGATATAAGTGGTGCAAAATTGCCCTCTCTTTTTCATATTCTTCAGGAAGAACATCGAATAATTTAGTAGTAGAATAATAGCCTGTCGTACACCTTTTGCATTTATAAACATTTGCTGACAACAAAAACGGAATAGCTAAAGCTCCTGCTACATATCCAGCAACCTCCACCCATAGGGCAGGAACAATTAATACTTGATCTACAGGTATTAGATGTTGAAAGTTTCGATCTGAATAAAGATTATTCATAAATGAGAAGAAATCTACCTGCTGCCCGGCCATTAAAACCACACTCGGATCACTAATATGCGTTCCATCGCCGAAATAATTAATAAACCCATGATCAGAAATAAATGTCGCGTGATAGTGTATAAAAAAGATCGCGATAAAAGTAAGAAGTGAAGTGAAACTAACAAATACTAAATCACCTACCTGCCACTTTCTTTTCTTTCTTAGATAAATGAAATAGCCAAGTGAAGATAATAAGCCGAGTATAAAGGCACCTAGAGGGAACACCCACACCGCAAAAGAGTGAACAGGTGATCCTAATAAAAGCAGAAGAGAAGAAATCATTACTGTTCCGACGACTGAGACAAGCCCCCATATATACTTCATCATATCAATCAACACCACCTATCTTGGCATAATTATACCATATTATTCTAACCTTTGATAAAAGTGGGTTATTACGATAAAATAGGAGACTAATAGAGAATGGCTGGAGGGTTATCATGATCAACATTTCAGGCAAGTTAGTCACTCTTAAAGAAGCAACCGAAAAAGATCTAGATGAACTGTATTATTGGAAGTACGTAGAAGAAGAACAAGCCGCTAAAAAGTGGAATGCACCTTACATACCTGAGCCTGAAATATCAAAAATGGAATTTAAGCAGCATTGGCAAGAGACTAATGAAATCATTCCAAACACTCCAAGCGCACTAACCATCCATACTAATGAAAAGCTGATTGGCATTGTCAGCTGTTATTGGGTAGATAAACATACAAACTGGCTGGAAACGGGAATCGTCATCTATGACAAGGAATACTGGAATGGGGGCTACGGTACAGAAGCCTATCGTCTCTGGATTGATTATTTATTTACCACTACAGACTTACATCGCTTAGGAATGTCTACTTGGTCAGGAAATGTGCGGATGATGAAAGCAGCCGAAAAGATCGGAATGAAAGAAGAAGCACGAATCAGGCAGGCTAGAACCGTGAACGGAGAATATTATGATGCGATTAAGATGGGGATGTTGAGAAGCGAATGGGAATTAATCTATAACACATCATCTACTATAGAAGGAATAGAATCATGAAGCACGATCAAGAAGATGTTATACAACTGTTTAAAGGGATCACCATCTGGGAGGTCAGTTTGTTTGTACCTGCCACTCTATTATTCTTATACCTGCCAGCAGATAATTTCTTTCATATTATTATAAATGTTGTTATATTTTTTCTTTGTGTGATTGGGATCTATTCCATTATTTCTTATCTTAAATTAGTGAAAAAGAAAAAACGTAACAGCGTCACATAATGATGAAAGGAAGGGACTGATTCATATGAATCGTGTCACCAAAACTGTTCTCATAACGATTTACATAGCAGTAATCGTCCTTGCCGTCGTTCTTATTGTAACAAACAAACTTAATCCAGTTGGGTATGCTTACTCCTTAAGTGATGATTTGAGTGTGATAACGATTGAAGAGGGATATCTAACAAAAGAAGTGTACCAGTTCGAAGTGGAAACAAGTGAAGCATTACGCATTGTTTTGCCAATTACAGAAGCGAATCAACTATGGGAATTGAACGTAGCCATCTTTGCAATACTTGTAGCAACCTTTAACTTGATTTATCCAAAAGTTATTAAGCCGCAAACATATTCAAAGTGGATTACAGCGGGTTTTATCCTGCTGCTCATCGTATTAGCAGCCATCCATTTTAATGCCCACCTTGAGTTAAACCGTACGATTTCAGAAGTCCTTAATACACTTAGAGAGTAGGAAAATAAAATGAACAAACAGTCTATTAATCACCTATGGGAAACCTTCCGTAAAAACAATCCCAATGCACCAGAAAAATATTCAGCCTGGGCCTTTGGAGATTCCAAGGAAATGGCAGATGAGCTTGCCTTATTAGTCGTTGATGGAGTGAAAACAGCGACGGCATCAAACTTTACGCTGTATGAACTCGAAAATGAGGCTTTGCCGCAAGTGGGTCAGCTGAATATCATTTTAAATGGAGAAGGAGATGCCGCAGCAATTGTGCAAACAAAGTCAGTCGAGGTTATTCCATTTGATGAAGTGACAAAAGAACATGCGTATTTAGAAGGCGAAGGGGACCGGTCGTTAGCTTATTGGCGTGAAGTGCATGAGACGTTTTTTAGAAAAGAATTTGAGCAAATTGAAAAAGAATTCACCTATAAAATGCCCGTTGTTTGTGAGAGGTTTGAAGTCGTTTATAAGTAAGATGTTACTTCTTATTCTGATCTGACATCTTTGCTAATTGTTGCTGTAATTGCTCCATTTGGCTCTCTAATTTGGCAAAACGTTCGTCCTGCTCCTGTTGAGATTTAAGATTATCAAAATTACTAGAGACCTCCTCATCTATTGCAATTCTTGCTGAATAAACAGCTAAAGCATCACCAATGGTCGTAATAATCCCTGCTATTAATCCTAATCGCAGGCTCAAGCTAACGTTATAAGGATTATCTTGTGGTGAAGGACCAGGTTGGTTAGATGGGAGCGAATTATCCGAATCATTGTTAGCAAATGTAGCAGGAATTTGCCTGTTCATGTCACCACCACCTCACTTAGAATCGTTAGTTTATCTTATGTGAGGCATAAGCCTAGGTTGCTTGTATAGGTTTAAAAAGACCTAAATAATAATGATGAATGATGAGTGAAGAAGCTGACCGGTATTAACGGGCGCAATTAATACATAAGTGAATACAATAACAAACTATATCCGCGCATATAGTATCAATACTGGCGCAATAAGTGAGAATCGACGCATTTACACTCTCAACAGGAGCATTTAAGACGAACACCAACGCAATTGCACCGGCAAGCAGAGCAATAATCAGTTCAATACATACAATTAACTCATTCTCACCAAACCAATAAGCTGAACTTTACCTAACCCTTTATAAAAGGAGATAAACTATGAGAGATAAATTAACTCCACTGCTACTCATCTTAGCAGGCGCAGGTGTTGGACTCATCGGCTATTTACTCTTTCAATATCTCTTCATTCCGAATTTGATGTAACTGAACACAGCAAGTTTCTACCGATCGTTCAATCGATGAAAAGGGGCCAAACCACAGTGAATCATCACACCAATAACCTCTCCAACGTATTCATCCTTATTCTATTATTCTTAGTTTTATTTACTTATCTTCCAGTAACTCTATCTGCAAATGTAGCTGATTCCATAGAAAATAAAGTTAAGGAGTATTTAAAAGAACACGAACAAGACATCGCTGGGTTAGCAACAATTGTAATAGACGAAGATAAAGTCATTTACAAAATGAAGGGTTACGCTGATATAGAAAATCAAATCCCCGTTACTGAGAATACGGTATTTGAATGGGGATCTGTATCCAAGCTTCTTATTTGGATCAGTGTTATGCAATTAGTCGAGCAAGGACAACTCGATTTAGACACAGATATAAAAACCTACTTGCCAGAAGATTTCAGCACCAAAACAACATATGAGGAACCAGTCACGATGCGTCACTTAATGCATCATTCAGCCGGATTTGATGACAGCTATACAGATTTAATGATTCATAATCCAACTAAAAGGCACACCTTAAGAGGAGTACTTGAAGAGGCAGATATCAAGCAAGCTTTTGCTCCTGGTGAGGTTGTGGCATACTCAAATTATGGGAGTGGTCTTGCGGCCTATATTGTAGAAGAGGTTAGCGGCTTAGACTACCTTGAATACGTGCAGCAGAAGATTTTCGACCCTCTTTATATGACAAAAACAGCAATCGACCCCGAACTAGCCGATAAAGAATGGGTAAAAGAGGCGAGGGGAGAGGTGCAGGGATATACATATGCACTGCAGCTTATTGAACCTAATTTTTACTCAATCCCTATGTATCCAGTTGGCAGCGCGACCGGGACAGCTGCAGATTTACAAAGGTTAATGCAAGCTTTATTAGCTGAAGATAATACCCCTCTATTTAAAAATAAAGAGACACTTGATCAACTGTTTGAACCAACATTATATTATCCGGGTACCACTATCCCAAGGATCGCAAATGGCTTCTTTTATTTACCATCCAAAAGTCAGCATGTGTATGGTCACGGCGGTAATTCTAAAGCCTTTAGCTCCTCTTTTTATGTAGATCGAAACGAACGTACCGGAGTGATCGTGTTAACAAACATTAAAAATGAAAGTACGTTCACAATGGGAATACCTGAACTGATTTTTGATGAATATGTACATGTTGAATATAACGGAAATCTTGAAGAG
Organism: Alkalihalophilus pseudofirmus OF4; assembly: GCF_000005825.2. Classification (GTDB taxonomy): domain Bacteria; phylum Bacillota; class Bacilli; order Bacillales; family Bacillaceae_D; genus Alkalihalophilus; species Alkalihalophilus pseudofirmus. Next base: position 1,886,889 of record NC_013791.2, on the reverse strand, counting down.
TCATCTATGTGGAGTGGTGTGTATGAGCCAGCCAGGCTTCCAAGCTCTGGATTCAGCAAGGTGTACGGGTTATTTTTAAGAGGGAAAACGACACAAAGTGAAACGAATCATTTAGCTATTAATGGCTTACAATATACCCAGCTAGAACCAGGCATCTACAAAACAGAGGACAGCCCGAGCTTATACAGCTTAGATGTGTATTCAGAGCACCCACAACTGAGAAACGTGTTATCTAATACGTATTCTGATCTCCTTTACGTGCCTTATTATAAACATGTGCTAGAGTGGGGTGGACTCGTTCTCTGTGCAGCAGCTATACTGTTTTCATTCATCTATGTGATAATTGCTGCTATTAGAGGGATATGGACTAAACAACCTCTGCATCGATTGCTATTTACTCAAAATCTTTTAAATCTGCTTATATTCACAAACGTTCTTTGGATCGTTTACAAGACAGCATCCATGGTCAGCTATGACTTTCTCAAGCCCTTTTTAACTCTGAACCTAATCTATATCGTGATCGCTCTTATAAATAGTGTATTTTTAAGTGTTAGGCTAAAAAATCAACGTTTAAGTAAAGGTGAAAAACGATTTTGGATCATGACTATTATTTTTACGGTTATTCTATGTGTAAACATGCTGTACTGGGAGTTTTATTTTTAGGGTAGTTAGTATAGGATGACGATTGTATAGTAAGCATGAGCAGCACTTTTCAAGAAGCGCTGCTTTTTTGTCGTTGATTAAAGGCTATTGCTGCCCACTACCTGCAGCACTCATCTCATTCATTTTGTATATTTAAACGAAAAGTATTACACTCTATACTAATCAAACGAAGAGAGGAGAAAAGATATGAAAGCTGTACAAGTAACAGGGTATGGTGATGTAGATAAATTAGAAATGGTTGAAAGGGCCATTCCTGAACCGAAAGACAATGAAGTGCTCATTAAAATAAAGGCTTGTGCCATAAATAATACAGAAATCTGGATGAGGGAAGGAGCTTACGGAACTGGCTCTAAGTCTGGATGGCGTCCAGAAGGGGTAGAGTTTCCACGCATCCCAGGCTCTGATATTACCGGTACCGTCGTAAAGGCGGGCAGCCTTGTAGATCAATCGATGCTCAATAAAAATGTCGTTCTTTTCCCGTTTAAATCGAGTGGAGAGGAAGGATTCGAACATATTTCAGATGATATGTCCTTTATCGGCTCAGAATTTGATGGGGGATATGCAGAATACGTCGTATGGCCGGCTGAACTATGCTTTGATATGCCGCTTGCCGATTATATCGAAAGTGCCGTTTTTTCAGTTAGCGGGTTGACGGCTTGGCATATGGTTGAACAAATTCAAGCTCAACCCGGCGAGACTGTGATGGTTACAGGCTCAAATGGTGGTGTGGGATCTCTTAATGTGCAAATTGCGGCTAACGTTTTTGGCGCTAAGGTGATTGCAATTGTTGGCGACCTACGTTTGGAAGCACAATTAAAGGAGCTAGGCGCAACCCATGTATTATCTTATAAATCACCTAATCTTGCTCGAGAAATAATCGAAGTAAATGGCGGACCAATTGATGCCGTGTTAGATGTAGTAGGGGATGCATTATTCCCAACTTCCCTCGAAGTACTGAAAAAAGGCGGGAAGTTCTGTATATCTGGTTCTGCTGGCGGTCAAAAGACAGAACTTGATTTTAGAACACTCTACTTAAAACATATTACGTTTTACGGCTCTGTATTGGGTACTAGAGATGAGTTCAGACGCATGCTTCAAGCTATATCTGCGGGCAAAATCAAACCCGTCATTGATTGCACGTTTCCTCTAGAACAAGCTAGAGAAGCTCAAGCCTATTTTAAAAAAGCAGGAAAGCTAGGAAAGGTAGTCTTGCTTCCTGAAGAATAAAGAGAAAAGCCTAATTCCTCTCATTAGTGAGCAGGGATTAGGCTTCTTTTAATAGTCTTACTTCTCCGGCGTAATATAAGGAACCATCTCCGCAGTCACTCCAACAGATGCCCCGCGTATAAAACCTTCACCAACTAATTGTGCAAAATTCTCTGCTTGCCCTGTCAACATGACACCAAGTATCTCAACATCATCCAATGGCTTTTCCTCGTTTTTACTTAAAAACTCTTGGATCGCGTCGTTATATCCTTTGTCATCATACTCTTTTAGTGTCTCAACAAAATAGGCATAGGAGGCATCATCAGGCGACGAACCAGGAGCAAATCCGTAAACAGGCATCCCAGCCGGCCCCATGCTTTCATCACTAATTTCAGAAACCATGTACATCCACACAATGTTTAAGTTATCTGGAATACGCTCTTCTACCTCCGCGAATGTGTAGGGGCGGTCAAAAGATACAGCAACTTCAGCTACATAGTTTTCCATTTCTGAAACAGCTGCTAATTGGTTCTGCACCCCGTCATGGTAGTCTTCGATCAATGGGTGATAAAAGGTGGCTACTTTCTGTTTTGTTTGCTTATCATACTCGTAAAAACCTGTATCAGACCAGTAAAATCCGGGTATTAGTTCATTAAAATCAATTTCCGTTTTCATCCAGCCATAGGAACTTGTAAGAGTACTCCAAGGAACAACATAGCCATTTATATTTTTCGAGCGGTTTGTGACAATATTTCCGCCGAACATCGAGCGGTTACTCGTCACTCGTGAATCCATTTGCACGTTCGGCTGAGAGATGGTATGGTGCATCACTAGTGCATCATGGAGTCTCATTGTACTTTTTGCTGCGAAATAATTTCCCGTTCGATAAAAGGCAAGCAGTAAAAGCATGAAGACAAGGATAGAAATCATCGTAATTTTTAGGATTTGTTTTCGCTTAGCTTTCTTTAAGGCTTTTTTTAGTGAGTGATCCATCAGCGTTTTCCTCCGGTCTTTGAGTGAATGAACTTTCTGGCGCGGTACAACTTTTGTTTCACTGTATCTGTCTTCACGCCTAACATTTCAGCAATTTCATCATAAGAAAAATCATAATAATACTTCAGCAAAAAAATTTCTTTGTATTCTTTTTTGACCTCTTTTAAAAGGTAGAAGATCTCATCCTTATTCAAGACCGCGTCAAATTCACGATCTGCATGAGCAAGTTTTGTATAAATGTCATCACTCAAGTAAATATTTTGTTTCTCCTTTTTCCTCTTCAAGTCAATATGTTCATTCAAAGCGACCCGAAAAAACCAAGGACGCAAGTTGCTTTCTGTTAAATCATCGAGCAGGGTGTACACCTTATAAAACGTATTTTGAATAATATCCTCTGCGTCTTCCTTCACAGCACCTCTCACCAGTAACAACCGAAACACTTCCTCTCCCAATTGGATAAGATAGGAGGCAAGCACATCTTCTTTTTTCATTTCTTTATCCTCCCAACACTTATACAACGAATCAGCATTTCAAAATGTATACAGTAAAACCAATTTTATATGAAAAGTAATCTTGGATGGAGACAAATTTAAAGACCTTGGAATTTTCTTCAATAATTGTAATCAATGAATCTCAATAAAGAGATCTATGCTAAAATTAAGTGATAATAAAAATGTACATAAATAGTGGATATTTCTATTGAAAGGGGAGCAGCATTGCAATGGCCTTCAGATTTCGGCGAAGTAAGAAAATCGCTCCAGGCGTAAGAATAAATGTCAGTAAAAAATCAATTGGATTAAGTTTAGGAGGAAAAGGGTTCAGACACTCTATTAACACGAGCGGAAGACGGACAACGACTGCGGGAATACCAGGAACAGGTATGTCCTACTCTAAGTCTCATTCCTCTGCGAAAGGAAGGAAAACGAACTCAAGCCAGGCTTTGAGTAAAAAAGCAACGGATCAATCTAATGAAGCCTCTCAACTTGTAGAAGAATACGAACAACACATAAAAGCATTACAAGAACTCCATTTACGTGTGTCAGAACCGATTAATTGGAAGGAAAAAGCAAGTGAAACACCGCCATTTTCAATAGGTGAAATGGGGCCAATCGAGACGGATGCACGAAGAGAAATTGAACAATATAAGCCGTCCTTTTTTTCGCGGCTGCTAAAAAAAGAAGCGAAGGAAATGGCTGAGCTTGAGGAAAAGCTGGAACATGCCATCTTAAAGGATAAAGAGAGCTATGCCGCTTGGCTTAACCGTGTCAAAAAAGCACAAACTCTTGCTGCTGGCGGAGTAGAAGTATACAAGGAATTACTCGATGAAACCGACCTTTTCCAAACAGCAGAAGAATATGGTGCCGCTGTAGAGCTTGTGCCGATTGATAAAAGTGAAGTGATCTTGACGTTTTTAGTAAACGATGATGTGATTCCTGATGAGACGTTTAGTTTAACGAAGACAGGAAAGCTTTCAAGAAAGGCACATACGAAAACCAATTACTATCATTTATATCAGCAATTCATTTGCTCTCTTCTCTTAAAAGCAGCGCGCGACTGCCTGCATGCATTGCCAGATGTCACGTCGGTTCATTGTCATGTAGAGGAGAGGCGCATGGATCCAGCTGATGGTCATCACAAGAATAGTAGATTAATAGAAGTGACATTTACCCGTGCTCTAATGGAGTCTAAGCGGTTTGAACATATTGATGCCAAAGCTGCAGTAGCTGGGTATGATCCGGCATGGAAATTCTTAAAAACGAAGGGATTCCAGCCGATTCGTTAAAACAGGTTAAGGAGATAAGAATGATGTGGAAAAAGTGGTCGCGGATCATCTTACCAGAATTACAGTTATTAGATTTTAAACGCAACACAAAAGAAAATCAGGCGCATGCAAGAGTGCCGGGGACACATGCAGCACACACACCAAGCGGACTAGAAGCAATGAGGCCAGCCCCTTCTCAGCATAAAAGCGAGACAATCCTGCCCGTTTCAACAACAAAGTCAGGCAAAGAGAAGTCTTCACGAAAAAGACTTTATAAAGAAGAAATTGATCAATTATTTCATCTAGTTGAAACATCTGCAGGCCAGCGTGTATATGGACAAAAGGAGTATATGAAAGATCTTGTCTTATGGTTTAAAAAGCAATACTTACTTGAGGGAAGCCTTGACGGGAGGGCCCAAGTGATCTCTGTGACAGGGCCGATCGGAACAGGTAAAACGGAAGGATTGACGGAAGTCGTTAAGATGCTTCATCATCATAAACTGCTAAACAACCAGCAAGTTATTACACTCGATGTGAGCCTCTACAGTGAAAAAGATATACACTCTAATTTCGTCAAAGATTTCTCAAGCGCCTTCTCCTACGGGGGCTCAACGATTGTATTTAAAGGAATCACCCAAGCACATACACAGGTTTTAACTAACTTAGAGCAATTAGTGAAAAATGGCTATTTCCGAACAGAAGCAGGCGTCATGATTGATGCTGCAAATCATAGACTCGTCTTTATTGCTGAAAGAGAACGAGATCTGCCAGAATCGATTCGGTCACATATCACTGATCACTTGCATACAAAGCCGTTAGAGCTCGAGCATCTCATAAAAATAGCAGATCTAATGCTGCAACGAGCCCAGTCACAAGTAGCCGAGCTCACAAATAAACAAATTACCTATGATGATGCGGTGGCAAAACTATTAGCAGAGCTATCCTTGCAGGCTGAAGAAAACGGCCGTGCTTTAAAGAGATGGATCAGCATTCAGCTTATTGACAGTCTCGTCGCAGCTCGTGCCCGGGGTCAATTAGATAACCAGGCTCGTCTCATCACAGCTGAACATGCGATTTACATTGAAGGTCAGGCACAGCCGCTTCTCACATTAGAAAAAGCAGAAGCAGCGTCAGTGGAGCAGGCATTTAATGAACTCGAAAGCTTGATTGGATTAGCCGAAGTGAAGACTTTTGTACATGAACTTACGAAAACGGTTGAACTGCAAATGAAGCGAAAAGAGAGGGGCTTATCAACGACTCCGCTGACGCTTCATATGATCTTTTCTGGGAATCCTGGTACGGGTAAAACAACGGTTGCGAGACTCATTTCCTACATATTAAAAGGACTGGGTATTCTATCGAAAGGGCAGCTTGTTGAGGTCGCTCGTCAGGATTTAGTCGGAGAATATGTTGGTCACACTGGACCAAAAACGATGAGCAAAATCCAAGAAGCTCTAGGCGGGGTGCTCTTTATTGATGAGGCCTACGCTCTTTCAAGAAATCAGCATGACAGCTTCGGGCAGGAAGCCATCGATACATTGGTAAAAGGGATGGAAGATCACCGTGAAGATTTAGTCGTTATCTTAGCAGGTTACACGCAGGAAATGGAAGGTTTTCTTAAAACAAATCCTGGCCTGCGCTCACGCTTCCCGTTTCAAGTTGAGTTCTCAGATTACCAAGCCGACGAACTTTATACGATGCTTGAGTTAATGGCGCAAAAGCGTGATTACCAGCTTGATCAAGAGTCGAAGAAACCTTTAATTGAACTATTTGAACGAAAACAAATTCCTGGCCGTAATGACAGCGGCAACGGCCGCCTAGTTCGTAACGTATTAGAAGAAGCCATCCGCAAGCAATCGGTGAGAGTAAACGAGGAAGAAGCTGCCGACTATCAACTGTTAACAGTGGAAGACTTTGGTATCACGGATACTCACAATTTTGATCTTGAGGAAGAGCTCTCAGCTTATGTCGGATTAGATTCGGTGAAAAATGTGATCCGCACGCTTGAGAAACAGCTTCTTGCGAATAAACGCAGAAAAGAAGCGGGCCATACCATCCGCACAGAACAGGTGTTAAACATGGTGTTCTCCGGAAATCCAGGAACAGGTAAAACAACGATCGCCAGAACCCTTTCTCGCATGATGAAGGAGCTTGGTGTGTTGAAAAAAGGGCATCTTGTTGAAGTCGGAAGAAGTGAGCTCGTTTCCGGTTATGCTGGTCAAACGGCAGAAAAAACGAAGAGTGTCGTCGAGTCAGCCCTTGGCGGTGTGCTGTTTATTGATGAGGCGTATGCGTTAGTCGACGGACACGGCGGCTACGGGGAAGAAGCGATTAACGAGATTGTTCGGCTGATGGAAATTCATAAAGATAATTTGATTGTCATTTTAGCAGGATATGAAGACGATATGAAAAAATTACTCGATACCAATGCGGGCTTATACTCGCGCTTTCCGCTGCATATTCACTTTCCGGATTATACGGCGACGGAGCTTGTACAGATGCTTCATATCCTAACCAAGCACCGTGGTTTCCTGCTGTCACATGAGCTTGATACAGAGCTTGAAGAGGCCTTTAGAAAGAAGCAAGCAGCCGATCGTGAAGCGGCTGGAAATGGGCGGATGGTTCGAAATGAATTAGAAGCAGCAATTCGAAGACAGTCAGTGCGTATTGCTGAAATAGAGTCAAATGAACCTGAAGCACTGATCGAGCTGCAAGCAGAAGATTTCGACATCCACGCGGAAACAGAAAACAAGGATCAGGCTAAGGAGCAGTTAAATGACATTATTGGCTTGCAAAATGTGAAAACCTTTATGGAAAATCTTTTTGCTCAAGTCGCAATGAACGAAAGGCGCAAGGCGTTGAACCTGCCTGAGATCAGCGGGCAAAGTCTGCATATGTCATTTACCGGTAACCCAGGAACAGGGAAGACGACCATCGCCCGCATAGCGGCTAAACGCTTGCATGAACTCGGTGTCATAGCGACAGACCGCTTAATTGAAACCGATCGCAGCGGTCTCGTAGCTGGATATGTCGGACAGACGGCCTTAAAAACGAAACAAATCATCGATGAGGCAAGAGGCGGCGTCTTATTTATTGATGAAGCCTACAGCCTGGCTGGTGATCAATTCGGGCAAGAAGCGATTGATACGATCGTAAAAGCAATGGAAGATTTAAAAGGAGAGCTCGTGGTCATTGTTGCCGGCTATGAAAAGGAAATGACGGAATTCTGGAAGTCAAATTCTGGGTTAAGATCACGTTTCCCACATCAAATTGCCTTTCCTGACTATTCAACAGATGAGCTCGTGAAAATTGCCAACGTGATGTTCACGCATAAAGGCTACAAAATAGAGGCTGGTGCTCTTGAGGCGATTCGTGAGCAATGTGAAATGGAAACAGCAAAGGCATCCGGAGGCAACGGGCGATTTGTCCGTAATTTAATGGAAGCGACCATCCGCAAGCATTCCGTCAGACTGATGGATGTCCCTGATGCAGAGCTTGAAGAATTAATTACGATCACAAAAGAAGATGTCTCTAGAAGGGAGGAGATCGCATGATGCGTTTATTACGTGTCGGCGGAAGGCTGGTCTTTTATCCGTTTTTCTTCTTTATTGCTGTAAGTATCCTCATTGGTCCGTTTTTGGCCATTGATGATATACGGACGATGCTGCAATACGGAACACCAACCGGGTCTGTCTATCTGTTCATGATCGGTCTGTGCAGCTTCTTCCTCTATTTATCAATCCGAATAGAGACCTTAAGCTGGATTTATACAAAGTGGCCGATTCTCTGGCCAATCTTGCAAATGGGGCTATTTATGCTAATCGGCCTTGGGCTTGGAGCGACCTTTTTGAATAGTTGGGCAGAGCATAATTTCCCTTCAAAAGGCTTTGCGATCTTCCTAGCAATTGTAAGCTTCATTGGAGTAAGAGTACTGATGTCATGGTGGTTTCACCGTCATCCAGCCTCATCTCTGTTCGCAAACAGGAGGGCGATGTAGATGAACAAGCGACCATATATGCATAACGAAAAGAAGCAAGATAAAGCGAGCCAAGTGAAAAACTTGATAAATGAAGAGCGGGAGGGATCTAGTCAGAAAAGAGAACTGACCCCATCGGCCAAACTGGCACGAACAGCAATCGGACTCTTGGCGTTAATCCTTACGATCTCAGGCATGGCCTTCTCCTCAGGTACGATGTCAGATGAAGCAGCATTAGATGAAATCGCAAACCGTACATCGACTGAAATGGAGTCAGGCTTTGTACTAGATGATGCAAGCCAAGTAGCACTAAATTCACAAGATTTTGCTGTAGGCAACTTTGACGGGGGCACGGCGCGTATGCTGATCTGGGACTTCACCGGTGACAGTGAGGACCGAGTACAGATCATGGTAGACGGACAAATCATCCGTGAAAGCCATACGCTCACATCAAATGCCGCAGCATACAGCGTCCCTGTCCCAAGTGTTGTCACCATTCAAGGACTAGAAGGCCAGGCAACGTATGCAGTCAAATTCCCAGAGCGGAAATACACGATTTTCAATGCCGTCGCACCAGGCGGGGCTAATGCGTATACACTGACGCCGAGCGTGTTGCCTTAGGGGACGATGAGCGCGGTGTTGGGTGCATGGCACGGGGCAGGGGAGCAGTGCCAGGACAGGCAACCGGCACAATTATGGTGAAAGTTAATACAATCCTGCGCTAGACCAACGCATATCCGCTCGCAACTGACGCAATTCAAAGAGAGTGGCACAATTACTCGCTCAACCAACGCAATTAAGCCGAAGAGGCGCGCAATAAACTTTGGAAGCCACGCAATAAGTGGGTGAAAAGATACAATTATAAGCTACACTAAAGGAGAGAACTGTATAACTCAGTTCTCTCTTTAAATTTATCTACTATAAAAAATACTTTTTTAAATTCAGATACATCATGTATAATTAGTTGGTAGATTATGTATATAGCTATTTTCTAAAAGGTTAAATTAATTCATCTCCTCGCAATCCCGACTTGGTTTGTTATTCAGTTGATAGTTATACGAATACATGAGTTTTATTCCCATTAAAGGAGGAAAAAGTTTGCAGCAAACAAACGTGCTTGAATTAAAACTGATATCTGATAAAGGAATGGAAGGATTTTATACTTTTCACCTACCGAAAGATCAAGAAATGTATACTTCGCTTCCTGAAAATTATAAAGAAGTAAAAGAGGGTCAATATCGGATAGGAATATATTATAAAGGAGAGCCGGTTGGTTTCTTCTTGCTCCATTCAACTGATAGAGTTAAAGAATATAGTTCTAATCCACGAAGTATGTTGCTTACTGCTTTTTTAATTACTGAAAACCAACAAGGAAAAGGGTACGCAAAACAAGCAATGCTGTTACTAAAGAATTTTATTAATGAAGAATTCCCCCACTATAATGAAGTAGTTTTAGCTGTAAATCACAAAAATTATGCAGCTCAGAATTTATACATAAAAGCAGGATTTTACGACACAGGCTCACGAAAAATTGGACCATTAGGCGAACAATACATCTTGCAATTAAAGCTATGAAGAATATTAATAAATTTAAGCTAAATATGGGGTATTAAGCATGGAGCATAGAATCTTTTAGAATCATGATGAAGCTATCGTACTAATGATGAAAAGCTAATTCAATCCTTTTCCTGAACTATCTATTTAAGAATGATAAGATATGTCTTGAATAGAATCTTAGTGAAATGGATTGAGGATGATAATTTCATATAAAGGCAGGTGGTTCTATTGCAACCAGTAGACGTAGAAATAAAGAAGGCTATCTCATATAGGCAAAACCACGAGTATAAAGCGTCAAACATGCTCCTTTTAGAACTTGTACGGCAACACCCAGACCATGCAATGATAAATTATCAATGTGCTTGGAGTTATGACATATTGGGAGAAGAGTCACTTGCTGTTCCATATTATAAAAAAGCGATTACACTTGGGTTACCTAAAGATGAACTTCAAGGTGCATACCTTAGGCTTGGCAGTACGTATCGAACACTAGGACTATATGATGAATCTAAAGAAACACTTAAAGAAGGAATATCTAAATTTCCTCATAATAAAGCACTTCAAACTTTTTATGCCATGACCTTATATAATTTGAATGAACATAGCAAAGCAGTGGATCTATTGCTAAACTGCTTAGTGCAGACAACCTCAGATCCAGAAATTAAATTGTACAAAAAAGCAATCGAATTCTATTCTGATAAACTTGATCATGTGTGGAAATAGAGTACTAACGAATTCATACTTAAACCACCATACAAAAGGGGCGTTACATTTGAACGAAACAAAAGGTTATCTATTAGGCTCTGTATTCATCCTATCAGGCACACTATTGCTTGGATTAATGCATCTAGCCATTGCTTTATACTTACCCCACCTTACGAGTTGGAGTAGTCCGCCTGGAAAGTTTGTTACCATGATGAATGATATGATGGGGTGGTTTCCATATCTCTTAGGTCTCATTCTACTCGTAGCAGGTGTCGTGTTAGTATGTAGAAACTATTTTTTACATAAGCCTACTAACTAATAAGAAGGGTATAAATCTATAGCTCTTCAGCACTCTGCTCAAATTTAAAGGGGATACACCTATTTTAAGACACAAGCGGCTTTACCTTTATAGGGGAAGCCTTTTTTAGAGCTATAGAGACCTTCAAAAGTAATTACCTTTCCATCTAAGAAAGATTTCCCGCATTTTACCTCAAATTACCCTTACCAAGTCTCTATCTATCTATCAAAAACCTTTGCTATATCAGCATGATTACGATACTATATAAATCGAAATAATTACTATTTTCAATAGATGAGTTTAAATCTTCCGAGATACATAAGGACTTAAGTGGACCCATTTATACTATTGGATGGGTTTATTTTTATTACAAAAGAAAGGTGAATGGAATGCAAACGAAACGTAATTCCTTAGAAGATTATACAATTAAGTCTGTAAGTCAGCGTCAATATTTACTATTGGCGATCCCTTTAATTATCTCAGGGATTTCTACTCCTATCTTGGGTGCAGTAGACACAGCAGTAATAGGTCGTATGCCGGATGCGGCTGCAATTGGTGGTGTGGCGATTGGTGCTGTAATTTTCAATACAATGTACTGGCTTTTAGGTTTTTTACGTGTAAGTACAAGTGGCTTTACCGCACAAGCAAGCGGGGCCAATAATTATCAGGAGATGATGTTGTCTTTTATACGCCCAATGATTCTAGCCCTTCTTTTTGGGTTCTTCTTTATCACTTTTCAACAGCCAATCATTAAAATCACTATATCTATTCTTGGAGGAAGCGAAACGGTCTCTGCCTTTGCAGAGAGTTATTTCTCAATACGTATTTGGGGAGCACCCTTTGCGCTAGCAAACTATGTGATTATCGGCTGGCTGATCGGGATGGGGAGAGTACGCCTATCATTAATTACACAACTATTTATGAATCTGCTAAATATCATCTTGGATTTAGTGTTTGTTTTAGGCCTAAATATGGGCGTTCAGGGCGTAGCCTCCGCCACCCTCATAGCAGAAGTTAGTGCAGTATTATTTGGTATTGGTCTCATCCTTTATACAAAAGATATAACCTTTTCTTCTATATCCTATTCAAAGATTATGGACGTGCATCCATTACTTAAGATGGCAAAGGTGAACAGGGATTTATTTTTACGTACGATTTGTTTGCTGATTATGACTGGAATCTTTACAGCTATGGGTGCGAGCATGGGCGAGGTTACATTGGCTGCTAACGCAATTCTTTTGCAAATCCATTATTTAATGGCCTATCTATTTGGTGGATTTGCTAATGCTTCAAGTATTCTAGTTGGTCGAGCAATCGGTGAAAATAATAAGGAAGTCTACAAACGGGCATATAAGTTATCAGCCCAATGGGGCATAAGTTCGGCAGTTATAATGGCTTTAGTTATGTGGCTGTTAGGTCCGGAAATTCTATCCTTATTTACAACTATTCCAGAGGTAAGAGCTACAGCCCATACCTTTCTTATATGGATGGTTTTATTTCCGATTGTAGGATTTTGGGGATTGCAGCTTGAAGGAATATTTTCTGGGGCTACAGAAGCCAAGTCGATTAGAAATTCAATCTTTTATGCCCTCATTGTCTTTTTACTGGTAATCTGGTTATTAGTTCCCGTCTTTTTAAACCATGGTATATGGTTTGCTTTTATTATATTTAGTCTCTCTAGATCTATCTTTCTATCATTATTTATTCCAAAATTAAATAGAATGCTGTTTCATTCGCCACATAAACCCTAAGCAGTCCTATTGTTACGCCACGGGATTAGATTCGCGCTTCTTTATAAGGAGCTCTTTTTTATTACAAGGGCGATTAAGCATTCATTATAGAATGTTTTTTTGTTTGGATAGACAAAGATTATAATTACATAAAAGGGGATTAATGTTAAAGTGATCAAGTAGAGTATAAGCTGGAAGGTCTAGTATTTAGGAAAGTATTTACACATGAATGGAGAGATAGCTGTGTCAGATGAGATTAATAAAGAGATATTAAAAGAGCTTCAGAAATTAAATGAGAAAGTTGATCGATTAGAAAACCCTACATATTTGCCACCAATGAAATTTATCCTTAACTGCATCTTAATCTTTTTTACCGTTTTAGCAGCAACATCATTATTGTACATCATTCCTATGTTTTTTTAGGAGAGAGTAAATCAAGGAACTAGAGAAATTTTAGAGTAGGTGGTTATTTTTATATAATCAGAGCTGTCGTATAGTCATATAAAATGTTTTTCTAAATTAATTATTCAAAGAAGGTGAAAGGTGGATCTTCAATCTACTATTTACATATGATTTTATCAATTGCAATTGTCATCTTAGTTATCACATTTCTTAACAAAAATGGGATTTCAGTAGGGGGGTATAAGAGGAATTATCACTTGAAATTCTTTATAGGAATAGTGCTTTTAGGGATTACCTTACAAATTAGCGATTTATTTATTGATTACGAGTATTTATTTAAAGATACTGTTGAACCCATAATTGGGATCGTTGTAATCTATATAAGCATGGCAATTATTAACAGGAAGGGTTTCTTAGATAATCAGAATGTGAATGATTTTGCTGGGGGGCTATTTCTAGTTGGAGGAATTACCTTTTTATTCTTTATAATGCTTTTTCAAACTATCTAATTCCGATTTCTTCATAATACTAAAAACATTGAATACATCTCTGCCACTTCAAAAGACGATGCCATAATCGGACATCGTCTTAGTTTGTATTAGTTATAATGCAGTCTTCTTCTTTACAGCAATCCAAATTTCACTATACACATTTTCTGAATTTGAATAATCTTCTACATAAGATAGTTCCGGTGCATCGACTAACTCATAGTCGGAGCTTGGAAGCCATTCGGATGCAATTTTTGCCCAAGTGTCCTGCATCGTTTTAGGGAAGCGGCCTTTAGAAGAGAAGATCGCCCAAGTATGGCTTGCGATTTCAAGACTTTCAAGTGAGTCATATGGTCCTTCTTTCGTTGTCGGGACGCCGATCATATGTTCTAAATAACCTTTTTCTTCCGAACGACCTTCATCAAATTGATAGGACGCGTTCACTACTTGATACGGTTCCATATTCTTCAATCCATTCATTGTCTCGTACTGTTTCTCCGTAATGCTTGCTGCGAGATTTTCAATTTCTTTGTTTACGCCCTCAAACTGAATCGGGACTCTCTTTTTAACCCCTGCTATTTTAAAGGCATCCTTTTTCACTATTTTGTATTCCATCTTCATTCCTCCTTGAATAGTTAATTGGAAGGACAGCTTTGGAAAAGCTTGCAATTTATGCGATTCATGCTGCTTCACTTCAGAGGGAGTAAAACCAACCCACTCTTTGAATGCTCGCGTAAATCCATCAACAGATTCGTAACCATATTTAAACGCCGTCTCAGTTACTGAAACATTCTCACGCAATAGGTCAGACATTGCCATTGAAAGTCTTCTATTGCGAATGTACGTACCAAGACTCATTCCTGATAAGTAAGAGAACATTCGTCGAAAGTGGTAGATAGATGTCCCAGTGATTTTTTCTAGTTTTTGTGAATCGATCTCTTCGTTTAAATGGTCTTCGATATAGTCGATAGCATCATTCATGCGCTTGAGCATGTGAATCCCTCCTGTCATCTATAAGAATACCTGCCTTGTAAGCTAGATACTCGATATTTTTAATACGTTTATTGTCGGATAGAGGCCAGGTGCCAGACCTCGGGTGATTATGTATACTATTCATATACAGTCTTTAGGAAATGAAGGGTTAATGGTTTAAGTAGTAACAAAATTATATATGTAAGGACAAGAAGAGTAAATGCGAGTGACCTATACAGCAATTAAATGTTTTCAATTCCCTTTTTATCTTCATTCTGAAGGGTACGAGGATGAATTGGATTCGGTATTAGAAAGTCGTGATGAATTCGACACACAGACAGCGATTGGAAGGAAGTGCAGTTAAATGAAAGTAGTCATACAAGCATGTATAGCTTCCCTCATTATTCATGTCGTTTACTTGATGGGGACACTCGGATTTGGTTATCTCCAAACAAAGTTCTATGAACCGAACCTAGTCGGCCAATGGGAGAAAGTAGATCATCTTCAAAGTGAAGTTGGGTTTGGAGGTGTTGTTATTCCACCTTTTTTATACGCGTTTACCTTTGTGGGAATGGCGATTATCTCTGGCGTTATTATTTTCTTACTTAAAAGATCAGTAACGAAAGAATAGCTTTTATTAATTTCCTATTAAACAATAGTTCTAATACATGAGTTTTAGTTATAATTAACACGGCACACTACATAGAGTAAGGGGAATTCAAATTGGAATTTAAAACAGTCAGGACATTCTTTATAGGTGGTCTTTGCTTGTTACTTGCTGCTTGTTCTTCTGCCACGCAGCCAATGATGACACAGGAAGAGTTAGTGAATCTTATTTATGAAGAAACTGGTGAGAAGATGTATCTCCCCAAATTTGAAGCGCTCGATGTATCTTATGTATACGTCCAATATGATGAAGCCGATCATGTGAGAAGCATTGATGTACAGTATGCAGAAGGACGAACAAGTGAGATCATCGATTATTTTCAGAACCCAAGCAATACAGCAGCGTGGGAAGAACAACATCATGCAAAAAAACTTTATGGCCCCTATGAGGGTGAAGTAGCTTTTATGCTTTCTTATAGCAAGGAGGGAGTGACCTCTACGGAAGCTGATAAAGTGGTTGAGCTTGAAGAGGTAGAAGTGGGTATTCAAGAAGATATGTCCTTTACAATTCATAGCATTTCTTTAAGAGGAGAATATCGTTTAGCGTATAATAATGATTATGTGACGGAGGAAGAAGCTTTAGAGCATACTCGCTCATATTTGATGAATGTGGAGTAAGATAGAGAGCTTTCAATTGGAAAATGTTATTCCATGAATGAATCAAGTATGGTTTTAATAGGAATGAGTATTTGAGAGGGTGAATGAGATGAAAGAACAACAACTCGAACAATCCAGTAACTTAGCAGTCGAAGCGAGAGGGCTTGTCAAAGTTTTTGGGGATCACCGAGCAGTGGATGGAGTTGATTTATCCATTCAAAAAGGAACAGTATATGGCTTTTTAGGGCCTAACGGGGCAGGGAAGACGACGACCATTCGCATGCTTGCGACATTGCTGCAGCCAGATGAGGGATCAGCTCGCATATTTGGTCATGATTTGGTTCAAGAAACAGAGGCCATCAAAAGCCGTATTAGCCTGACGGGTCAATATGCCTCAATTGACGAGGATTTAACCGGCGTTGAGAATCTAGTGATGATAGCCAGATTAATGGGTTATTCAAAAAAAGAGGCAAAAGGACGTGCAAATGAATTACTTAGTGCCTTTGGCCTCGAAGAAGCATCAAAAAGACAAGTAAAGACATATTCTGGCGGCATGCGCCGTCGTATTGATATTGCAGCGAGTATCGTTGTGACACCAGAGCTGTTATTTCTGGATGAGCCGACGACTGGATTAGATCCACGGAGCCGCAACCAAGTGTGGGATATCGTTCGTGCTTTAGTGAATGCTGGCACGACAGTGTTATTAACGACTCAATATTTAGAGGAAGCCGATCAATTAGCGGATCGAATTGCTGTGATAAATAAAGGAAAGATTATTGCCGAAGGAACGAGTAACGATTTAAAGGCTTCAGTAGGTACAGGAACGTTGAATGTATCACTTCTTAATCCAGAAGATCGTCCAAGGGCTATTAGTGTTCTGGCACAAAAACTGCAAGTGACGGTTTCCCCCGCTGGCGATGTTGCTTCTCTCACCGCTCAAGTCGCCGATGCTTCATTAGCAGCTGAGGCCCTTGGTGAATTAGCGAAGGAGAAAATAGCTGTACATAATTTCTCACTCGGTCAGCCTAGTCTAGATGAGGTGTTTCTAACGTTAACAGATCAGTCTGTGGAGGAAGCGAAAGAAAGTGAGGAAGCAAGATAATGAATAATCAATCAGAGACGAAAGAACAAAACGGAGCAGATGCAAAACTACTTGATGCGATTGCCTCAAGTAAACGCCCAGATCGGCCGAGTGCCTTATCTTCATCTCTCACATTTGCCAAAAGGGCTATGCTTCGGATTAAGCATATTCCTGAGCAGCTATTTGATGTGACTGTCTTTCCGATTATCTTTCTATTAATGTTTACGTATTTATTTGGAGGGGCGATTGCGGGATCGACGAGTGAATATTTACAATTCCTCCTTCCCGGTATTCTTGTCATGACTGTAGCGCAAATTACGATGTACACCGGGATTGACTTAAACAATGATATTAGAAAGGGGATTTTTGATCGATTCCGCACGTTACCGATTTGGCTTCC
Organism: Alkalihalophilus pseudofirmus OF4; assembly: GCF_000005825.2. Classification (GTDB taxonomy): domain Bacteria; phylum Bacillota; class Bacilli; order Bacillales; family Bacillaceae_D; genus Alkalihalophilus; species Alkalihalophilus pseudofirmus. The sequence goes on along the minus strand of NC_013791.2, from coordinate 1,869,393 downwards.
TTCTGCATTAGTAGGTGCATTACTCGTTGATACTGTTCGTTACTCAATTGCCTCGGCCATTATGATCGGACTTGGTTTTCTGCTTGGCTTCAGACCGGATGGCGGGTTTATTGGGATCATTCAAGCAGTCGCGTTAATGTTATTTTTCTGCTTTAGTTTATCATGGATCTGGACGACATTGGGACTTATCATGCGCTCTGAGAAATCATTGATGATGGTCAGCATGATGGTACTCTTTCCGCTCACGTTCGTCAGTAATGTATTCGTAGATCCAGAGACGCTGCCAGGCTGGTTGGAAAAGTTTGTTGATGTAAACCCGATCTCACTTCTAGTGACTGCTGTTCGTGGATTGATGCATGGGACGGCTACACTTGAACAAATTGGCTGGGTGCTCTTTGTCTCTGTGCTAATAATGGCTATATTCGCACCTTTGACGATGTATTTATACCGTAAGAAATAAGGGTGGCTGAGCTTAACGACTAGATGTCTGTCGTTAAGCTTTTTGAAGTTAACTTCTAGAGGAATATTAGTAAATAAAACCATAAATAAGGAGAATTATGGTAAAGTAATAATGGTAAGACTTAGCAGGAATGGCGAGAAGACAGCCTTATTGACAGGCAAGTAAGAGGTGGGATAGAAGGATGCAAATTTCTTTAGCAAACCTATACATGTATCAGAAGTGATTACGTTTTTAATGAATATTATGAGAAAATAAGTTGTGTTTGCAAAAGCAGAATGAGAATTTAAAACCTAGGCTTTTAACAATAAATCTCTTGAAAGTATTAAAAAGGAGTCTAATTAAATGATCAATTGGCAGCCCAAAACGTTCTCTGCTGAAGATAGACTGAAAATGACAGACAACATCCTCGACCATTTCAAAACAAAATACAAGAAAGATCTACTATCACTTGCCATTGAGGGATCAACAGCCAAGGGGATGAACACGCCTTTTTCGGATTTAGAGTTAAGAGTGGTACTCAATAACTATGAAAACGGGTGGTTCCCCTTCTTTTTTCAAGGAATGTACATTGGAATCAGCATGAGCTCGCGAGAAAAAATGTTATCCGAAGCAAGCAAAATTGATTATGAATGGCCGGTGAAAAGTGATACTCTATTCACCTCTAAAATAGTATATGACCCAACTGAGTTGTATAAAGAGTTACGTAATATAGCTGAAAAGACAGAAGGCGAAACGAACTTCAAGCTTTTGTTAACAGAGGCTATCGCAGATATGTATGAGCATGTATATAAAGTATTCCCACTTACTGAAGGGGATGAAATGGCAATGACAAATGAAGCCAGGCAGATTGCTTATTGGGCCGCCCTGTGTGTCGGCTTAAGCAACAAACATAGATATGTATCTAGCAGAACGATGTATAAAGAAAGTTTCCATTTAAACGATTTGCCTGATGGTTATGAAGAGCACATGCATGAATTATTAACACTAGAAACCACTGCCTCAAAAATAAAACAAAGCACGGCTTGCTTATGGACCTCGTTTGAAAAGTGGGCTAAAGAAGACGGCATCACACTTAATAAACACGATTTAACTTTCTTATAAGTTTTAAAACGTTTCTACAAATATAAATGAGGCTTGAAACAATGAACAAAATACATATTATTGGCTCAGTCGGAAGCGGTAAAACCACTTTAGCAAGAGAATTATCCGCAATATTAAATCTCCCACATATAGAATTAGATAATGTTTCTTGGGAGAGAAGAACTTCAGGAGATAGAAGGCGAACAGAGGAAGAATGTGCAGCCTTATTACATACCCTCGTTCAATCAGACCAGTGGATTATTGAGGGAGTACATACGAAAGAATGGGTTGACACTAGTTTTCGTAATGCCGATTTGATTATATTTTTAGATACAGCTAACCACGCTAGATTGTTTAGAATCATGAGGAGATATTTGTTACAGAAACTAAAAATTGAATCTTCAAATTATAAACCAACCAAAGAAATCTTGTTTAATATGTTTAAATGGAACAAGCACTTTGAGGATGTTGCAAAGCCAGAATTTTTCAAGAAATATGCTCCATTACAAGATAAAATACTCATCGTAAAAAATAAAAGATCGGTAGACGAATATAAGCAATCATTATCTGCTAAATAGATTAGGCTCCCTATAAGAAAGGATTTAAAAGTCATGTGGAAAAAACTTGAATGCATTGCGATTTTTACAGAGGATATTAAGGAATCCATCGCTTTCTATCAATCATTAGGGTTAACAAAAGCGTGGGAAGCATATCAAGACGAAGAACAATGGATGCTCGTCGGTATGAGGTTTCCTGATGGGGAGTCTGAGCTCGTGTTGAAGAACAACCCCAACCTTAACTTTTCTGAAATCGAGATCGTTTGTGAGGACGTTCAACATACATATGAAACTCTAAAAACAAATCCTGAAATAAAGTGGATTCGGACACCTTTTCCTAATTCGTTAAGCGGACACGTCGCAGTGATGCAGGCACCAGATGGGAATGTGTTTGTTTTGGTGGGGAGCTAGGTAGAAGAAATGCTGTTCTGGATCTACATAACAAAGTGAGGAGGAATAACGTGAAGAGAGGTGATTTTTTGTATAAGACACGTTGGGCCACAGCTGACGAATTACCGATTATGTCCGAGTATTGGTGTTTAATGGCAAATGAGATGGCTGATAACGATGGTACGCCAGAACCTGATAATGAAAGAGTCTATCAAGTTAAAGAATTATTTATAAACGAATATAAAGCAGGACATTTAGCCTTTAGAGTAGCAGTTGATAAAGAGGATCGCATCATAGCATGCGCAGGTGGATTAATACGTACTGAGTATGCCTATCCTCTTGCAGAAGAACCAACGTTATTTGGATGGATTATATCGGTATATACAAATAAAGCACATCGAAAGCAGGGCTTAGCTAAGGATTTAATTGATGAAATTTGCTTATGGTTGAAAGAAAACGGAGCAAATAGGGCAAGGCTATGGTCAAGTTCGCTTGCAAAAAATATGTATGAAGAATTAGGGTTCCAACAGATGTTCGATCTGGAGAAAAAACTATAAAAAAACATCATTCATACTATGGCAGGGAATAAGAAAGGAAGAAAACATTGAATAACCCATCCATCACACAATCTAAAGATATTAACCTGAACACAAAATCTATCGTATCACTTACTTTTGGGGTTACCGCATTGTTTATCGGTTATTTTAGTTTAGCGGGCATCGCCATAGCTAGTATCGGTTTTATTCTTGCTTTTCTAAGTTTGAGAGAAATTCATTACACTGCACAGCGGGGAAGAGCATTGGCTGTTGCTGCACTCACCTGCAACGCTCTAGCTATTCTACTCCCGTTGATAACAATAATGATAAATCTTATTCTACTTACCCCTGTAGATTTTAAGATGGTTGTATCTTAAAAATAAAAAGAAAGACTGAAACTTAATTCGTTCCTCTCATTTTTTCGTCGCTTTCACCAGTAAAAAATAACCGCCTCATTAGACGGTTATTTTTTATGTTCAACTTTACTCTAAGAAATATATCTCCCACATTATGCTTCTAACCAGTCTTGTGACCATCTTTCCATTTCTCGCATGAGAGGCTCAAGTGAAATTCCTTTTTTAGTTAAAGAATATTCGATTCGAACGGGAGTTTCTGGAAACACTTCACGTTTTACAATTCCTTCGTTTTCAAGGTCCTTTAACCTTTCTGAGAGGACTCTTCCACTGACACCGATTGCCGATTCAATACTGCAAAAACGCTGTGGACCAGTTAGAAGCTGGTAAATGATTAAACCTGTCCATCTTTGACTCATTAAACCCATAGCTTTTTCAAATCTAGGACAAATCGACTTATCCAATTCAATCAACTCCTCACTTCACATATTATAAACTGCTACGAGAAATAATAAAATTATTTTATATCAAAAAGTTACTTGACGTCATATAATTACAATTATATACTAACTTACATAAAGTAAGTTGATTATAAAACGTGTAAATCTATTCGGATTTTCAGGAGGTAACTATAATGAATTTTCATCGTGAGCCTACTACATATGTAGGTCAAGTAAACCTTAAAGTACAAGATTTAGACCGTTCTATTGCTTTTTATAAAGAAGTGATTGGGTTTAAAGTGCTAAACCAAACGCCCAGATCCGCCGTATTCACAGCGGATGGAACAACAGCATTATTATCAGTAGAACAACCAGACCAAGTCGTTCCAAAACAAGCAAGAACGACGGGCTTATATCACTTTGCTCTCCTTCTGCCAAAGCGAGAGGATTTAGCTCAGATTGTCCATCATTTTGTGAGACATGACGTACAGTTAGGTTCTTCTGACCATCTTGTAAGTGAGGCTCTTTATTTATCTGATCCAGATGGAAACGGTATTGAGATCTATGTAGACAGAGACCCATCCGAGTGGAGCTGGAGCAATGGAGAGGTACAAATGGCAGTTGATCCGTTGAATTTCCCTGATCTTTTAACAACGCATAAACAGCAGCCATGGAAAGGCCTTCCGGCAGGTACAGTCATGGGCCATATCCATCTACATGTATCAGAACTAAGAAAGACTGAAGAGTTTTATATCAAGGGTCTTGGTTTTGAGGTTGTCAATCGATTCGGCAGTCAGGCGCTTTTCATTGCAGATGGACAGTACCATCATCATATCGGGTTAAATACGTGGGCTGGGGTAGGGGCTCCGACACCGCCGCTAAATAGTGTAGGACTCGAATCATTTGATCTTATGCTCTCAAGTGAGGAAAAGAGAAATCAAATTATTACACAGTTAAAAGAAATCGGAGCAACCGTAATAGAAGACGAGGGTTCTACTGTAACTGTAGACCCTTCAGGAAATCGCATTCGGTTGATAGCAAAACAATAGAAGGCTCCCTACCTATTGAAGTTGGAATGAAAATAGTAAAAACATTTGGATAAAAGCTAGATTCGATAAGTAAAATTCTATTTAAACGAAATTAAGAAACATAGAGGAGAATGAACAGTGGCACAAAAATTTGAAGTAAGTCTATTAATAATTCGTGTCGTATTAGGAGTGACATTTTTAATTCACGGGATTGATAAGTTTCAAATGGGGCTTGGTAACGTAGCAGGGTGGTTTGAAAGTATCGGTATTATGGGCTTTTTCGGTTATGTTGTTGCGAGCATTGAGCTTGTTGGTGGAATTGCCTTAATCCTAGGAGTTGGCACAAGAATAATTTCTGCATTGATTGGATTCATCATGCTAGGGGCGATCTTTATGGTCAAATTACCACTCGGTTTCATGGGTGCAGAAGCAGCAGCAGGTTATGAATTAGACATAGCTTTATTGGCAATGGCAGCTGCCCTTGTTATTAGTGGCAGCAAACTGCTTGCATTGGACAATAAATTCTTTGGAAACAAAAACGAAAATTCGAGTACAAGAATAAGCGCATAAAACTAATTAAACCGACCTTTTAAATAAAAGAAGGTCGGTTTCTTTCTCGTTTAATGATTTAAATATAATACCTTATTTAATAGTTTACCCTCGTTCATTCAAAGGCTGAACCGGGCGGTGGTTCTCTTCATAAATCTCTTGGAATGCTTGAATTTGTTCCGCTGATTTTTGAATTGGCTCTTTGAATACAATCCATTTTACTTCTTCCGTACATGGCGGGGTAGTTAGTGATCCGTTGTAATGGAAGGAGGATTGGTCATCAGGCAAGAGATTTTGAAGGTTGATAGGCTCCTCTAATGCAACCTCATTTTCTGTTTCCTCTTCCGGCAGCTCTCCCCATGCAGGCGCGAGCTCTTCGTTTTCCGCACCTTCTTCAATCATCACACCTAAGACTGCTAGATTGCCATTAATATCTTGATGTACAAGATGCAGCTCCATGTCATAATGCTCTCCGTTAAATTGGTGTTCACTTGGAGTGTGGAAATGAAATTGAACTAACTGATATTCTTGTCCATCTAACGTGATCGCATTATTCTCATCAACTGCATTCTTTTGAATCGTGTGACCATTGTTAACGAGTGAAAAAGAAGCAGGCTCGTATTGAATATCAATCTCCTCTATTTGTTGATTTGCCTCCATTTCAGCCAAATCAATATTAATCGGTGATTGTTCACTGCCATCAACACATGCCGAATAAGAAGCGTGTAAATGACCCCAATGCTCAGGTCCAGATTCCCCTTCATAAGACCATTCCGTAAGTTCCTCAGTAGATTCCTCCTGAGTTTCATCACTAGGTTCCGTCGAGTCTGTGATTGGTGGGGTTTCTACAGGCGCGGTTTCTGTTTGTTCTGCGCAAGCCGCTAATGCCAAACTTGCAGCGACTAATAAGTAAATAGATTTCCTTTTCATCATTCTCTCTCTCCTTTTCTCTGTTAATACTCCCAGCAACTACCATACTAAAAATTGGAACGGAATCATGTGAAAAATCTATGACAGATAAAGTAAGTAAGAACCGACTAAAAGCGTACTAATAAAGCCTGAGACCATTGAGGGAGTTAGAGCAGGTAGGGGGACGCAATTATATCAAAAGTCTATACAATTCCTCACTGAACGGGCGCATATCCCAATGCAACTGACGCAATTACAGCCGACTGACGCAATTAGTCGCTCAACCAACTCAATTAAGCCGAAAAGCTGCGCAATAACTCGAGCAACCAACTCAATTACTTGCCGCAATAATACAATTAACAGCCTCTCATCATAAAAGAGGGAGGCCGGCACTATGCCAGCTGCCCATTTTACTGTTTATTCCAAAAATCACTTGCAACTCTCCACCTGCATATGATAATCTAATTTTACAGATTGATGATCTAATTTATTAGATTGAGAGGAGAACGGATTATGTCAAACCCAAAAAAATCACTCGACATCTCAGTGGAACAGGCGAAATTATTAGGAAACGCGCTCCGTGTAAAAATCATGAAGCAGCTGTTAGATGATCCGAAAACCTCGAAGCAAGTGGCAACTCAGCTTGGACACTCGCCAGGAAATGTGCATTATCACCTGAAGAAGCTTCATGAAGGCGGCCTCGTGGAATTAGTGAAAGAAAAGCCATTTGGCGGAGTGGTGGAGAAGTACTATCAAGCCGTAGCCAGCCGGTTTAATTCACCAGGAGGCGCAATGGATCCCGTTTTACAAGAGGGATTTAATTCACGTGATTCCTCGCTCATCAGTATTCGTTTAGAACTGACTGCCAAGCAGCGTAAAAATCTTCAGGAAGAATTTTTAGAGTTTTTGGAATCATGGGTCGAGAAATCTTCCCACACTCAAGCAGACGAGAAAACAGAAGAGTTCAGTGTCGGCGTGAAAATCGTCTCAACTGAACCAAAGGGGGAAGAAGAATGAAACTGTTCTTAAATCGCAACTTTGCCTGCATGTTTTTTGGCCGGATATTAACGAATGTAGGTGACAGCTTATATGCTGTTGCCGCGATGTGGCTCGTATATGATCTAGGAGGCTCGACATTTTATACCGGCCTTGCTGGTTTTTTAACGATTCTCCCTAGAATGATTCAGCTTCTCGCAGGGCCGATTATTGACCGTCTTCCTATTAGAAAACTCCTCATCACGACACAGCTCACACAAGCACTTCTATTACTCATCATACCTGTCGCTTCCTACTATGGATTTCTCACTGTGACGCTCGTATTAATCATTTCTCCAATCCTAACAACGCTGAATATGTTTGTGTATCCAGCCCAGATGGCCGCACTACCGTCCCTTGTTGAAAATGACGACTTAACAAAAGCAAATTCTTATTTTACCGTGGCCTATCAAGGGATCGAAATTGGCTGTAATGCGATTGCTGGTGTGTTGATTGTGGCTATTGGTGCCGTATCGATTTACGTGTTAGATTCGGTAATGTTTTTGATTGGAGCCATTTTATTTTCATTCTTAAGGGTACCAGCAGCTCCTAAGAACACGAGCAAGGAAAGTAAAAGCCTGCCAACCTTTATGCGAACGTACGCAAGTGAGTTAAAAGAAGGAGTAAGTGTCCTTTTCAACAAAACCTTATCTAAACTGCTGATTGGTGTCATCGGGATCAATCTTGTCGGTGGCGCAACCTTCGTCGTACTGCCCGCATTCAGTGACTATAAAGGCGGGGTAGAGATATATGGATTTCTACTTATGGCGCAAGCTGCCGGGAGCCTTACCGGTGCTCTTTTGACCCCGTACTTGAAGCTTGAGCGGTTTGGATTGGGAAAGGTGTATGCCTATGCGTTCATGGTGAGCGGGATTCTATGGTCGGTTGCCATTTTCAGTCCGTGGACGTGGCTTGTGGTCACTCTTTATGGCTTAGCATGGCTGCCAGGCGGGATTACTAACATTCTCATTAACACTGTGCTGCAAAAAGGAATTCCAAAAAACCTCTTGGGACGCGTGTTCTCTGCTGCCTATAGTGTCTCAGGCATTGCACTGCCACTCGGCTCTATGGCCGGCGGGGTGCTAGGGGTGTATATTGGCAGCCAGTATGTGATTGCATTAAGCGGTATTGTTGTTCTATGTGTCGGACTTATCTGGCTTGTCGACAAGCAAACGCGAAACCTTCCAAAAATCAACGAGATTAACGAGAGTACCTTTATAAAAGACGAACCAAAACAAATAATCTTAACAGAAACAGTGTAGATGAAATCGTTTCATGTTACATTATGACTAACGACAAATAGCCAAAGATAAGGAGCTCTCTTAATGACTACAATACACAAGGAATTAACTGCTGAACAACGTGAGGAATTACTAACAAAATTAAAAAAACGCTTCGAGAAACATATGAACCGCCATGAAGGAATGGAATGGGATGCAGTCCAAGCGAAAATCGACGCTCACCCGGATAAACTTTGGACACTGTTTCAAATGGAAGAAACAGAAGGCGAGCCAGATGTTGTTGCTTATGATGCGGAAGCAGACGAATACATCTTTTATGACTGTTCAAAAGAAAGCCCGAAAGGCCGCAGAAGTGTGTGCTATGACCGTGAAGCCTTGGAATCACGAAAAAAATACAAGCCAGAAACAAGTGCGATTGATTTGGCTGCGGAACTAGGGATTGATCTTTTAACAGAAGAGGAATACCGCTACCTGCAGACTTTAGGAGAATTTGATAAAAAGACATCCAGCTGGGTTATGACGCCTAGCCATATCAGAGATCTTGGCGGAGCCTTATTCTGTGACCGCCGTTATGACACGATTTTTGTCTATCATAATGGAGCTGATTCTTATTTTGGCGCACGAGGATTCCGCGGATCCGTTAGAATTTAACGTTGAAATAATTGCACTACTAACGTATAGTAGATAGTAACTAATGAGAGGAGGGTTGTTAAAAATGATGCATGCAGGAAGATTACGCCAAGAAACTTTGAACACGAAGTAATTTCATAGTTCAAAGGCTCTGTTTTAATAAATCAAACAGAGTAAACGGGAGTAGTCTGCACATTTTTAATAATCCTTTACGGACAAATGTACATTTTTGACGTGAAGAAGGCAGATACCTATCTGTCTTTTTTTCGTATGCTTAGATAGTTGAGACGTCTATTTGAGATCGCCTCGTTTACTCTAACACACAGACAGGAGCCCAGAAGCCAGTCTGTGTTTTTTTATGGCCAGATCCTTTATCACTAAAACCACTAGGAGGAAATCAACATGAATACACGTAAACTCAAACAATTAGCCGAGCAGAACGGATTAGATATTTTAGAAGCCTCGATAAAAATCAATGAATCAGGTGTAGATTTTCAGGTCGCACATGCCGAGGATGAAAAAGGGGATAAATGGATTCTTAGAGTGCCAAGAAGACCGGAATCGATGAGACATGCCGAGAAAGAGAAACAAGCGTTAAACATCATGCAAAAAGAGGCAAGCTTTCAAGTCCCAGACTGGTCAATTTACTCAAATGATCTGATTGCCTATAAACAGCTTAATGGAGTACCAGCAGCGACCATTGATATGGAGTTACAAGCATATGTTTGGAGCTTTGATGAAAAGAATGTACCTGCAAACTATTATGAGACACTAGGGAAATCACTAGCAAATCTGCACAATTTACCTGAGGCTCCATTTAAGAAAACGGGCATCGAGATGATTGAAGCAAGCGAGTTAAGATTGTCAATGAAACAACGTATGGAGAAAGTAAAAGAAACGTATGAAGTGAATTCAAACCTATGGGATAGATGGCAGACGTGGCTCAGTGAAGATTCATTGTGGCCAAAGCATGTGGGAGTGAGACATGGTGACATGCACCCTGGACATATTTTAATAGATGCAAATCAACGTGTAACAGGCTTTATTGACTGGACCGAAGTTGGGATAGGAGATGTATCGATCGACTTTATGTCGCATCAACTGCTGTTTGGAAAAGAGGGGCTCCAAAAGATCATCGCGGCCTATGACAATGCAGGGGGCAGAACGTGGTCAAAAATGGAGGAGCATATCACCGAGCTATTAACGACAAGCGGCATTACCGTTGCCGAGTACGCTGAAGTATCCGGCTTAAAAGAAATGCATGAGACAGCGGTTCACATGCTAGCAAGTGAATGATACGACATAGAATACTAGCTTAGACAGTAATGTTCACTGTTAATAGAGAGAAAAAATGAAATAACAAACCAATTGAGGACATCATTCACACACGAATAGTTGTCCTCTTTTTTGTTGCTATAGCGATGCTTTAACAGCTTTAGCATACGAATTCGTGTACCAGTTTCCAACAATATCGAAGGCAGCGTATTAATTTATGCGTCTTATTAACCTACGTGCTAAAACAGATTATTTTGAGCGCTAGTAAGCAAATGAATTTTTCGGAGGAGTTGGATATTTCATGGTAAAATGAATGTAAATATTGTTAAAGATTTCACTTAAACTAATTGAGCAGGTTTAGAGTTTTATGGACAACTGAAGAAATAAAAATCTGCTTTTATGGAGGTGCATCATGTCTTTCTCTACTTCAATCATTGACACCATGCGCAGACGCCAGTCGATTCGAACGTTTGATGATAATGACCTTTCAGCAGGAGACATCAATAAATTAACGGCGTATTTAAATGATGAAAGCAACTTGATCGGACCTTTCGGTGCAAGAGGCCGGATTGATCTCGTATTGGTTCAAAAAAATGTGACAGACAAAGGAATCAAGCTTGGAACGTATGGATTTATTAAGCATCCTAAAGCGTATTTAGTTGGTTCATCAGTGAATGCTAAGTATCCACTGATTGAGTATGCTTACATTTTTCATCGAATGACTTTATTTGCAACACAGTTCGGCATAGGTACGTGTTGGATGGGCGGGACGTTTACCCGAAACTCATTTGAAAAAGAAATACAGTTGTATGAAGACGAATTCATTCCATGCGTGACACCACTCGGGTTTCCAAAAGAAAAGCAGCGTGTCTTTGATAAGGCCTTGCGTTTTGTCGTGAGGGCCGATAATAAGAAGCCGTGGGAGAAATTGTTTTATGATGAGACTTTCGCCGCTCCATTACAACGCGATAACGCGGGCTCATTAGAAATCCCTATAGAAATGGTTAGATTAGGACCTTCCGCCTCCAATAAACAACCGTGGCGACTCGTTCTCTCAGAAAACCGAGAGACTTGTCATTTCTACATCGAACATACACCGAATTACAGTAAGGCATTAGGCTATCAAATGCAGCTGTTAGATATGGGCATTGCGATGTGCCAATTTGAATTGGCTTGTGATGAGCTAGGTATCAGCGGGATTTGGGTCATAGACGAACCTGGGTTAGAGAGACTAAATGAAAACATTGAGTACGTCGTTAGCTGGAACCAACAATAAACAGCCTCTGCCAATAGATAGAGGTCTGTTTGAAAACTCATATAGATGTTACACGCTCGAGATGGTGTTTTGAACGACAATAAACCTCAAAGACTATCACTTTGAGGTTCGAAGTTCTATAAGAATTTCAACCCTAACTAAACTCGCCCCTCTCATACTTATCCAACAATACCATCCTTACGTATTCCCTACATTCACTTGATAGGCTGGATCGTTCGGGATGAATGATGTCTCCGTACGGTCTACCTCCGAGGAATTTGACCTCTCCAGTAAACTTCTTTTCTATTATGGCGTCGTATCCATTAAATTGTACAAAGATCGATTGGTGTTCTGTTAGTTGGAAGTCCATTATACTTACGATATGTTGGGGTTTTTGAGTCATATTGGCTATTCTCCTTTTTAGTCGTTCACTCTATCAAAAGCTGTAAGCGAACAGATGTCAAGTGACTCAGTCATAAAACATCGAATAGCATAATAAGAGTCCGCATAATCAAATGCATAATCGGAGTAATAGTTCTCTGTTTATAATGTGGATTTTTTAAATAACGAAATACAAGGGGGGGTTATATTTGAACAAGATTTTAGGGTTGGTTGTTATCATTTTTTTATTTGTAGGTTGTTCATTTTTATTTGTAGGTTGTTCAATAGAAGAAAGAAAAGTAGTTGAAAGGTTAAAACCTGAGGAAGAAAATAAATTGAGTGTTAGAGTATTTGTAAAAAAAACACCTTCAAAAGAATATCAACGTAGCATTCTTAATATATTTGATGAGCATTCTCTATGGGGGGATAAAGTAACCTCACATGGTTTTACGATTTTAGATGAAAATTCCACACAGGAAGATAAATATAACAAGATTTTTGTATTAGATAGATTACCAGAAATATTTGTTTTTAATCATCAGGGTGTTATTTTTCGAACATACGAGGTTGATGAATTAGAGACTTTTCTCATTAGTGGAAAAGATTAGTCAACCAACGAATCTAATTAAAGTATATTAAACAAACGGAAGCATTCCTTCAACAAGGGATGTTTTTATTTATCAAAAAGGAACTTAATGTTACGCTAAAGAGGCAGGTTAGTTAAAGTTAATATTTCTTTAAATAGATTTGAAAACATGCTAAATAGGTAGGGGGGATCAAAGGATGTCTGGAATAAGCTACAGTATGATAATGGTTGCCGTAGTACTCATAACCTATCTCTTTGTCAGGCATAAAGGTGAGAAGAAAAAGCAGGAGAATTTTCTAAAGATGCTCGTTCCATTTTCTATTATTATCCTTCTTTATCTCCCTACTCAATTAACCGAGTCAGAAGAGCCAGCTTACCTGCTTTTCGTTAGTTTACTTGCCCTCCTTTCCATGGGGTTTGTCCATTTTGAGAAAAAAAGACTCTTTGTAGGTACTGTTATATTGGCACTCGCGGGGCTGATTGTGTATTATATTTCCCTGATCTAAACGCTTCCTAAACGTGAAGATACTAACTCTGCAAAGGAGGCTTCTGATGGATGCTGACCAACCTCACGCTAAAAATCTTCAAATACATAACGTCTAAATTAGCTGGTGCTGGATTGCTATTATTTATCTTATTTGTTATTTTGCTCGTATTCTCTACAGGCTTTAATCTCTATCAATTAGTAGAGGAGCTTTCTAGTCCAAACATATGGTTCCTTATATATATATATGGAGTGTTAAGTTCGATTGTTATCGATTTGATCGTTCATAAATTACCGAAATTAAAACGCAAGTTAAACGTTTCAGAGGACACTTTTAAAGCCAGCCTTTATGCCGTTGCCGGGTTTGGCGTGTTTCAAATATGGGGTTTAGATCCGTTTACGATCTTTGTTGGAGTGATCGGAGCAGGGAGCGCGTTCATTTTTTACTTAAGTACGAGGGCTGCCGAGCAAGTAAAATCATTTCGCTATCTATTCGCTATCCTCATTCCATTATTCATCTGCATCCTTTTGACGATCGACTTTACATCGAAAAGCGGGTGGACAGAAGAGAGAACCGACTCATCCTACGCAGCATCTTTCGATTATTTGAATGGCAGACATGAAATCCCGATTCACTTAGAAGAAGGAGAGGTATTTACCGTCACTTACGAATTTAACAATGCAAATGGCGCAGGACATGGCTTCCATATTCGGAATGATAAAAACCAATATGTCGGAATGGAACATATAAATGACGATCCATTCTTATTACAATTAAACGTAGAAGAAACAGGGACCTACAAGGTAGTTGTCACCGGCTACAAAGTAAGCGGCAACTTCACGGTTGATTGGAACATTGATTAAATTAGAAGAGATCTCTTGGTTGAGTATATGACAAAATAGAAAGCCATTCTGTTATTAACAGGATGGCTTTCTCCTTCTTTTGATGAAAAGTTATGTCATAAAGGATAGAGACTATAACCCTTAATTAGTCAAAACAAAAAAGTTATTTATCTGTTTTTAATTGATTCCAGTATCCTTGTTATTTTTAAATGATGAAAAACTGTCAATCCAATAACAATGACACTAAAAATTGAAGACATAATTGTGCTGTACATTAATCCTTTAACAACATTTTGGTTAAACAATCATATCATTCCTATCTCTATGGGGTTTAATTCAACTTTTAATATTTACTTAAACCAATGAAACTATACCCATTTAAAAAACATAGAACTTCTTTTAACTTAATAACGTAAAATATAATTGTCACAATGTAATATATAAATTGCATAATGTAAACTATAGTGTATAATAAGGATATACAAAATCTGGAGGTGTTCACTATGGCACTATGGAACAAAAAGCCTGTTGATGAACGAATCACAACGATCCAAAACAAGATTTACCGCGAGATTTATTACCTTGTCATGCTCATCACCCTGGCCTCAGTCATATTCAAATTTATTACAATCGGAACATCGCTAAATGTTGTCCTAACTGAGGTTCTGATTTTGCTAGGCGCATCCACCTATTACCTGATTCGCTCAGCCTCGCTTGGTATTTATTCAGAGGAGGTAGAAATTCACGACAGCAACAGCAAAGTAACAAGAAACAAAAAGAACTTTTACTGGGGTCTAGCATTAGGACTTGTTTTGGCTCTTATTTTTGCAACAAACAGTGCCATCAACTTTGCCGATACCAGCCAGCAAGCGATCTATAATTTCATTCTCGTCTTCATCGTTTCTCTATTCATTTACGCCCCATTTTTCATAGCGTTTAGTGTTGTTACTCACAATGCGGCGAAGAAACGAAGTGATCAAGTGAATCAAAAGTTACTTGATGAAGAAGAGGTAAAGTAGGCGATGAAGAATGTACGGCTAAAAATCGCACGAACAGAACATGATTTATCACAAGCTGAACTGGCAAAGAAAGTCGGTGTCACAAGGCAGACGATCGGCCTGATAGAGGCTGGTAAATACAACCCGACGCTGCAATTATGCCTTGCTATATGCAAGACACTCCATAAAACGTTAGATGAATTATTTTGGGAAGAGTAAGGAAGCGGTTGCTGCTTATAGCGGCCGCTTTTTTGTCTTTATAAATAAAAGTTAGAATGGTAAGAAATTTCCGGTTGTTCTGTAAGTAAAGCTTTGTTACTATTATGAGGTTGAAATTTTTTCTGTTGGAACGCAGTAAAGTATAAAAGTAGGAGTTGAAAGGGTTGGAAACGCAAAACGAACAATGGTCGTCAAAGCTAGGATTTATTTATGCGACGGCTGGCACAGCAATCGGACTAGGAGCCATCTGGAAGTTCCCTTATGTAGCAGGGACAAGTGGAGGAGGCGCCTTTTTCTTATTATTTATTTTATTTACGCTTCTCATTGGACTTCCGCTGTTAATTGGAGAATTCATTCTTGGCCGCAAAACAGGTAAAGATGCGATTTCTACTTATAAAGAACTCGCTCCAAAGTCAGCTTGGGTTGCAACAGGCTGGATTGGTGTCATCACTTGCTTTATTATTCTTACCTTTTACAGTGTAATCGGCGGCTGGATCTTAATTTATTTAATGAATGCAATCACGGGGCAGTTATCCGGCTTAAGTGTGGATCAGCTCGGTGTGGAGATGGGTGAGATTATTGCGAACCCATGGACGACATTAGGAGCGCAATTAGTATTTATTTTGTTAACAATCATTGTTGTCGCAAAAGGAATTCAGCAAGGTATTGAGCGTGCAAGTAAAGTCATGATGCCGGCTTTATTTGTTTTGTTACTCATTATTGCTGTTAGATCACTCAGCTTAGACGGGGCAATGGAAGGGGTGCAATTCTTACTGCTTCCTGACTTCTCAAGCATCACATCAGAAACGATCTTATTTGCATTAGGACAAGCTTTATTTGCTTTATCACTGGGGATCTCAATTATGGTCACGTACAGTTCATACGTTCCGAAAACGCAGAGCTTACCGCTAGCTGCAGGTTCGATTGGAATCATGAATATCTTTGTAGCACTTCTCGCTGGGTTAATCATTTTCCCTGGAGTGTTTACGTTCGGACTAGAGCCAAGTGAAGGGCCGCAGCTCATTTTTGTTGTTCTGCCAGCCATCTTCGAGCAAATGATGTTTGGACAATTATTTTTAATTGCTTTTCTTGTCTTATTCTTAATCGCAGCACTTACATCAGCCTTCTCATTACTTGAGATTATTGTGGCAAGTCGTGTGAAAAAAGAGATGAGTAAACGTCAAAAAGCGAGCTGGATCATGGGTATAGCTGCTTTTGTATGTGGAATTCCTGCCTGCCTATCTTTTGGAGTCATGGCAGATGTCGAGATTTTCGGCCTTACATTCTTTGATGCAGCCGATCAATTAGCGAGTAATATTTTGATGCCGCTCGGGGCGCTGTTAATTTCTATTTTTGTCCCGCTTAAATTAAGCAAAACAACGCTCTTAAATGAATTGAAGCAAGGTTCATCGGTTGCTTCTAAGCTGTTTATGACGTGGTATTTCCTTCTAAAATATGTGACGCCTTTTGCGATCATCGTAGTATTTTTAGATGCCTTAGGTTTGTTTTCATTATTTTAAAAAGTAAAGTGAGCCCCTGCAGTACACAACACTGCGGGGGCTTATATGGTTAATGATCATCTTAATGGAAAACGCCAGTAAAAGGCGTTTTCCTATTTTTAATGTTTATTGCGTTTGTTGTTATGTTGGTTCTTATTTTGCCCCGTCATTTTACTAACTGCATTTATTGTTCCATCCACAGCACTCATTGCAATGTTTTCTGTTGCTTCTAATGCATTATGCATTGTTTCAAACGCAGAACCTGCCGTATTTTTGATGCTTTGTGCAACTTGATGATTTTGCTGCTGGTTTTGGTTGTTTTGTTGTTGGTTTTGATTTTGACTTTGGTTTTGCTGATTAGCCATAATGATCTCACCTCCTGCTCTATATGATGTGAATTTTAAATGCTATTTATCCAGAGTGAGCTTTAGTAACAACGGTTCTGATCTATTTTCTTATCAAGAATGCTCAATTGTCATATTAGACCATTTGTCTCAATTTATTTTAAAAGGTTTTAACATTCATCTCTCAGTGTAAAGAACAGTAAGTACAAAAAAATACAAGGAGGAGATAAAGATGGATCATGTCAAAACGTTACTCATCAAAGGAGCTGCAACACTCATTCTCTTGTACTTGGTACTCGGGCTGGGACTTGGAATGGCGTTTGAAAATGTCCTGCTTATTACCCTTGTGTTAGGTGTAGTATCTTATATCGCAGGAGACTTAGTGATTTTACCTAAAACAAATAATAAGGTTGCCACGGCATCAGATGGCGTGTTAGCTTTTGTAGTTATTTGGCTGATGGGAATGGCGTTTGGTTTTTCAGGCGGAGCCATGGTCATAACAGCCCTAGTCGCAGCTGCTGTAATGGGAGCATTTGAATTCTATTTCCACGCCTATATTGCAAACAAAGAAGTCGGTATGAACCGCTCAGGCAGTCCTAAATGGCAAGCTGATAATTAAAAGGCTAAAAAGCATCAGAGCTAGCACTCTGATGCTTTTTTTATGGAATACCATGAATCATTTACTCTTTTCATATGCAATTTTCAAGGATTGGGCGGTAAGGCAAGCTACGAAAACTGCCTAAAAGTAATAGGCTACTGTATAAGCAAAAGAGGTGAGAAAATGGGTAGGCGAATCAAACATACTGAAAATGATGTGAATGCTTTAGCAAGGCTCATGATGTCGGAGGCGATTGGTGAAGGCCCCGAAGGAATGGAAATGGTTGGAACAGTTGTGGCCAATCGGGTTGAGGCAGACTGTGAGCCGGACTTCACCAATTTACGTAATATCCGTCATGCTATTTATCAAACGATACCGGGAACGGGAATTCCTCACTTCGAGCCTGTTTTAAATGGAACCTTGTATACACAGCGTCCAACTGAAGAGGACCTCCAGAGGGCTAGAAATTTGTTGCAAGGTCATCGGAACCCACGAGCCCGAATGAATTTATGGTTTTTTAATCCGAGTCCGGGGCAAGCATACCGAGATCCTTGTACCCCTACAATGCCAAGATCCCCGATGACGCAGTTCGATCATGCATACAGGAATCATTGCTTCTATGTCGGTGTACCGGGCTACTGCCCAGAGTTTTATAGATAAATCAAAAAGGAGATGGAATTCACATGAATTACGGAAACTCTAATTTTCATCAAATGAGCAATCAAACTGGTTTTCAACCAGCTGCAATGACGGGGAACGAAGCCCCGCAACAGTTTACTGGCTTTCAGGGGGGAATGCCTTCTGGACCTGCGTACTCAACGCCAGTGGTTCCGATGGGAACTGGGCAGCAGCTTTTGATGGGCAGAGTGGAAGAATCGTTTATTGAAAATATCCTGCGCTACAACAAAGGGAAGATCGGTACTTTCTACTTTACTTACCAAGGAAACAGCGAATGGAATGCAATGGTATACCAAGGCCGTATTGAAACAGCTGGCCGAGACCATATCATTATCAGCGACCCTGCTAGCGGTAAACGCTACCTGCTGATGATGGCAAATCTTGACTGGGTAGAATTTGATGAACAAATTAACTATCCGCACACGGAAATCAGCCCGGAAATCCAGGCATCTATGGAAGTATCAGAGTAATGTAACAGAATTCAAAAAAAAAACGATTATAAAAATGAACTGAACCATGTCATGTGGACAGTGAAAAATAATGTTAAGCGGCCTAAGCTTTAGGCCGTTTAATCGTTTTGGCAGACACACTAGTAGATGAAACAAGGTAGAGCATGGTGAAGAAACTGTTAATGGGTTATACCATTCAAGAGACGATTGCATTAAATGTGATCGTCTTATTCTAGTAGATAGATACTGTGCAGCAACGATATTCATTTTTAGGCGACATTGTGGAACAAGGATTTAATACAAGATGAAAATAAAAATATCGTGTACTAATTTAAGAATATGGATCCTAATATGAAGTGGAATGATTACAAGATGCGATTACATTTATTTAAAGGGGATGCTAGATGAAGTTATCTCGATTCAAAATAAATATGAAGAAATACTTCATTCTGAAGAGGAAGATGATATAAAGTCCTTGCTGTTTGGCAAATTAATGACCGATATGGAGATGTTTTATCATATACCGATTTTTAGTGATGAGGGATGGGAAAAGAAAAACAAAACAAAACAGTTCTGGCTTTATTACGGAAAATTTCTTCGACTCGAAACCTCTATAAAAAGCGTTTTCCACTTTAGGGAAGTGGAGAACGCTTTTAGATGTATTCCCGCATAATATATATGGCGGGTTATCAGGTTTCGTGTAGTAACCCGTATCCTATATTTGCAAGCGCCTGTTTTAACGTGGCGCAGGTAACAAGTCTGTCTAGTTTTATGTCTAACTGCACACTGGTTTGGGCAATGGCCGGACTAATACCTGTGATGATGGTTTTAACTCCTAATAAGGATAGAGCATCTGCTAATTTAAAAATATGGTTTGCCACCATAGTATCCACAAAACTAACTCCAGATAAATCCAAAATCAGTTTGGATATTTCTAATTCTCTGGCGCGTTGCATGGATTGATCTATAATCATCTGTGCTCTCTTTGTATCGATATCACCTACGAGTGGAAGCAGGGCGACATCATCAAATATAGGAACAATAGGAACAGATAATTCATCTAAAGCCATACTGAAAACCTCAGATAGTTTCCGGTGATTTTCTACATACGCTTGACTGAACCCGTAAACCGCTTTATCTAATAAGGGGTCAAGGGATTTAGCGATTGTGAAAATCTGATCTACGGACAACTGCTTTGTTTTTGTCTGATCCTCAATGAATGACCAAATAGCCGTCCGAAAGAAATGAGTTCCTGATAAAGCTTGTTCAAGGGACCGTCCATGTTGGATCGCTAATTCTCCTACCTGTTTCCCCCATTGGATGATATTGATGTTAAACCTGTCATCTTGTGTTTTTAATCCTTCTCCCAGTAGTTTGACAAAATCCGCAGAAGTGTTTATCGCTTCTGTTTGTTGTTCCGCGGTTTTGTCTGTATACTCAGGGTCTTCAAGGGCCCTTAGGTGTAAAGCGTGTTCTGCAATACTAGAAGCATGAAGAATGATTTGATCCGCTAATTCATTTAATGATTGTGTATTCATGATGCCCTCCCAAAACTTATTTACTTTAAACAAATTTTAATGTTTGTCATGTTTTTATCTGTTTATTTTTGAGGTTTTTTATTTGTACGATGTAGCAGAGACTTTTTATTGATTCAAGATTTAATTTTCCAGGCATTAAACTGGTAGTGCTTCCTAAAAGACAAGCAAACTATTTAAACAAATAAATATACAAGAGGAAAAGGAAGCAGCGGTTTCGCTTATTCTTTAGCTAAAGGAGAATAAGTCGATTTTAGCTGATCTTTACTGCACTGTACAACCATACTATACAATAGATATAGAAATATAAATAGAAATTGAACTTACTTTCCGGCTTTAAGAATTAAAGTTTAAAAAATAAACATGACTGTCACTTCCATAATAGTCTATTTGAACCAATTAGTAGCATAATGTTTCAATCTTCTTCTCTCAGTGTAAAGAACTGTAAGCACAGAAAAATACAAGGAGGAGATCATAATGGAACATGTCAAAGCGTTGCTCATCAAAGCAGCTGCAACACTGGTTATCCTGTACTTGATACTTGGTCTCGGGCTTGGAATGGCATTTGAATATGTCCTGTTTATTACCCTTGTGTTAGGGATAGGGTCTTATATAGCAGGCGACTTAATCATTTTGCCTAAAACGAATAATAAGATTGCCACCGGGTCAGACGTAGGTTTAGCATTTATCGTTGTTTGGCTAATGGGTATACCATATGGATATTCCATTGGAACGATGGCCATAACAGCTATTATTGCCGCTCCTGTAGTCGGTGTATTTGAATTTTTCTTCCATACCTATATTTCAAACAAAGAATTAGGCAGGTACGGTTCAGGAAACCGAAAATGGAAGACGGAAATTGAATAAAATGAAAAAGTATCAGAGGAATCCTTCTCTGATGCTTTTTTGTGTCAGATTAGATCACCCGCTTTTATTCCTCCACCAATTCACTCTCAAGTTTTGCGTTCCGGTGCATCTTAATAAACACGTTCGTAATCAATTTTGAAAATAAGAAAATGATCACATATAAAATAAACAAGTGCACATACGTTGTCCCATTATGCAGCTCAAAAAATAAGTGCATGGTTAAAAGCGGCTTAACAATGAATGATAAGAGTGCAGATAATAGAAGAGAGTATACATAGAAATTCTTCTTGTGATTTAACGTCCATTGATAAACGAGCATAAATAAGATAGGCACAAGAGCTGCTTCTAATGAGATGTTGCCAGATAAGAAGGGAATCATCTCAAAGGGGTATCCCCAAAAAACCCATTCTGTCCCCTGCAGTGTCTATATAACCAAACCATACATGGATGTTAAACCCGTAAAAGCCCAACAAAAACATTCTTCTCCGATCAATCACAAAATACAATACAACTAAAGGCGCTACAAAAAACAACAGAAAAATCACCCAAAATTCAAACGTTGTAAAGGATGAATAAAGATTCCAGTAATCCATCTCCACTTGTGAAAGTTCAGTTTTTGTAGCTTGTATCTTTTCATATAATGTCCGCTGCTCTTGATCCATTACTTTTTCCACAATTTACACCCCTTAACGGATAAATGACAAGGTTAGTTTTCACAAATGAAAGGGATATATGTACTTTTTCATTAACCTTAATAATGAATGAACAGCTAAACGGCTTAGAATTTGCTATAATTAAGTAAATATAAATAAATGGAGGGAGATAGCTATGGAAAATAAGACGAATGAAATCATCAAGGATTTCTTAATTGATAAACTTGATCCTTCATTTATACTTATATTTGGTTCATATGCAAAAGGAAATCAACGTGATGATAGTGACATTGATATTGCTTATTATCCAAATGACTCCATGTCTCCATCTCCTTATGAAAATTTTATCCTTGCACAAGAATTAGCCCGTATTTTAAATAAAGAGATCGATCTAATTAACGCCCGGAACGCCTCGACAGTCTTTCTAGCACAAATCTATACGACTGGATCTTTGGTTTATGCTGAGGATGAAAACTTTTTTAAATATCAGCAAATGTTAGCATTAAGTATGTATGCAAAACTTAATGAAGAGCGCAAAGAAATTGTAGATAGAATTGAGGAGAGTGGCTCCATTTATGAGAAATGATATTATTTTAAATAAGGTTGCTGCCATTGAACGCTGTATTCAGCGTATCCAAGAGGTATACGACAATGATCCAGCCACGCTTCAAGATTATACAAAGCAAGATTCAATGATCTTAAATATTCAGAGGGCATGTGAAGCTTCCATTGATTTAGCGATGCATATTGTATCAGACAAAAGGTTGGGACTGCCTCAGACAAGCAGAGATGCTTTCGATTTGTTAGAACAACATAAAGTGATTGATGCTAATGTATCTAAAAGACTACAGGCCATGGTTGGTTTCAGAAATATAGCCGTCCATGATTATCAATCATTAAACTTGATTATTATGAAGGAAATCATTGAGAAGCACTTAAAAGACTTTACGGATTTCACGGTACAAATATTGAAAGCATAAAAAAGAAAACTTAAAGACGCATAAGGTTAAGTATGAAATCACAGACGATTTCATGCTTTTTTATATGGTGTAGCGCATGCCTATAGCAGATCATTCAAATACTATTCCCAATCAACTGTAAAAGGAGCTTCAATATGGGGAACGTAACGAGAGTAATGCTACTCGTAATAATCATACTATTTGCTTCGAATCACCAGACATTTGCTGCACATCAAAGTGACCGGTCTTATTATG
Source organism: Alkalihalophilus pseudofirmus OF4 (assembly GCF_000005825.2). Classification (GTDB taxonomy): domain Bacteria; phylum Bacillota; class Bacilli; order Bacillales; family Bacillaceae_D; genus Alkalihalophilus; species Alkalihalophilus pseudofirmus. Next base: position 1,846,307 of record NC_013791.2, on the reverse strand, counting down.
AAGAAAAAGGGGATGTCGTGTGGGAAATCAAAACGAAACATAAAATGGTCGCTCTCACATTTGATGACGGTCCGGACACTCGTTATACAAATACCATTTTAGACCTGTTAGCAGAACATAACGCATCAGCCACGTTTTTTGTGGTCGGAAATCGAGTAGAAGAAGCACCTGAAGTGGCAAAAAGGATTATTAAAGAGGGAAATGAAATTGCGAACCATACGAATACTCACCCGAATTTAAGCACTCTTTCGCAAAGTGAGCTCGATAAAGAAATAAAAGATGCAGAACAAGCAATTTTTAATGTGACTGGAGCAAGACCAAATCTCTTCAGGCCTCCACTCGGACTCTACAATGATGAGATTGTCCATAACATTCGCGAAAATGATTATATTGCGGTCATGTGGTCGTGGCATCAAGATACGTATGATTGGAGAAATCCTGGGGTTGAGGCGATTGTAAACAAAGTGCTCAAAAATATTACCAATGGCGACATCATTCTATTCCATGATTATGGCGGGGATCGATCTCAAACGGTCAAAGCACTGGCAATCATCCTCCCAGAGCTTCAAAAGAAGGGCTATCAATTTGTCACTGTATCAGAATTATTAAAAGAAGATAAGAAGTTCCAAGTTCCTTTAATGGAGATTCAAGAGAAAAACGAGCGGAAATGAGGGGTTTATTAGTTTTACATTTGAATCTATCCTATTTGTAGTTGCAGTAGCTGAAACCACCATTCCCCTCTCCATCAATGCCCAATAAACGAATGTTTTTCCCTATGGTATAGGTTGATTTCCACTGCAGGCACACGCATTCCGCGGGCGATCCGGGAGCTTCCTCGGGCTTTCGCCCTGTGGGATCTCCCCTGGCCACGCACATCCCGCTGGAGTCAGTGCCTTCCGCTACAATCAACTGAGCGAGAATGTCGTTTGCTGCTCCCCAAATTAGAACCAGCAGTTCAGAAATCTTATTAAACGAAGCAGTTGTAGAATAAAATAAATATCTGTGTATCAATCACTCTATTAAACCTCGATGAAATACCTCTGGCCCCGCACCTTCTTAGTTATTTTTTATGTTTATTCCAATCATACGGAACCCTACACCACTTGATAAAATGTAAAAATAAAAACATCCAGATCCCTGTGAATATATTCATCATCCAAGTGATCTCATCGCGCAACAAAAATTGATACGAGCAAAACAATAAAACATAAATAATGGAATAGAGGAGAGGTTGTTTAAACACAAGAGAACCTCCTTATGACGTAATCAAGTCTCCTTAATCTTCCTGCTGCGCTTGAAATAGTCCAAAATATCAACCACCCATAACATAGCTAAAAAGCCAGCAAATAGAATGGTCAGCAAGCTTAAGCTCAAGTCGAAAATCCAATTCAACAATAAAACAATAATTAAATAGCTTAACCCTAGAATGGTACGTACATATTTACTTTTCACATTACACCTCACACGCATTATGATTTCTTCTTACTCCAGTCACACGGCACCATGCACCAATGAACAAATTTGATGATAATATACATAATAATAGCCACCATTACATTATCAAACCAAGTAATCTCATCACGGAAGACCGCTTGAAAGAGAGTAAGAATGATAAAATAAATAAACGGAAAATAGGCCATTTGTTGAGACAAAACAAACCTCCTGTCAATCTAGTCAATATTGGTAGTTTACCAAAAGGGTAGAAGAATTTCAAAATAATAGAAAGTGCATGAGTATGGGTCAGAGGCTCGAGTATGTGGGAGGGGTTTTATGGACTTTAGCAGTGAACGACTAACATTACATTTCATAAAGGATTTCTGGAACAAGAATGAATGGACAGATAGCTTTGTTTACGGGATGTTACATAGTGATTTAGAGGGAGCAAGGTGACTGGTTAAAGAAGAGTTAAAGATAAACTTTTACTAACCCTCGAAATGCGAATCCTTGTATATAACGACTGTTTAGTTTACCCTTTGTGAAGGGGGCGAATGGTATGAGTGAGAGTATTGAAGGTATTGATTACAAGGAAGTCATTGAATATGCACTAGATCCGCTAATTGTTCATTCACAATTTAAGATTATCTATATTAACGAAGCAGCAGAATATTTTTTTAGAGCTTCGAGGGAGGAGGTAATTGGGGCAAGCCCTGTCGATATATTTAAAGAAACCTCTAAACCCGCCATTATAAAAAGAATATCGGGAGCTTATAGTGAACCCGCAGAGCTTATTGAGGAAACAATATATAAGATGGATGGAACTTCAGTAGAAGTTGAGTTATATTGTCACCCTATTATGATAGGTGAAACAAAAGCTATTCAAACTTATGTACGGGATCTCACTGAAAGAAAACATCTTGAAGCAGTACAAAATGAAATGAGTAAAGAAATAAACGAGATAGCTTCTAATATTGTACCAATTTCAGAAGGCATTGCTATTCTTCCTCTGGTAGGAGCCATCAATCAGGAGAGGGCAACTCACCTCTTAGAATTGGTACCAGTCAAGGTTCAAGAGCAGAGAGTAACCTGTTTAATTATAGATTTTTCAGGAATTTATCAACTTGATAACTTAGTAGTTGATTCTCTTTTTAAATTTAATAATGTACTAAACTTAATAGGAGTTGAGTGCATTTTAACAGGGGTAAGGCCCCAATTAGCCACGGAAGCAGTTAAACTGGGCTTCAACTTAAAAAATCTCATTACTTTTTCCACTGTTAAGGATGCCTTAAGCTTTTTACAGGAAAAGAAAACAAATTGAAGTGAGGATTTGTTCAAATATATCTTCCTAAACAGGCCGCTACTCCTAAAGGATTAGGGTGGTAAAAGCAACTTAATGCTACCTGTATTAATCTTAAACAAGAAAGGAAAGAAGAAGAAGGGGGAGAATGTGATATACATAAATTATTGATATCAAAACCTGTAGTCCATCATGAATTATTGGTATCATTAGACATTATCAGGGGAATTGCATTTTTTGGTATTATTTCTATGAACCTTGTTTGATGAAAATGTGATTTAAGGGAATAGCTTTTGATTTCCTCTTATACCGGAACGCTTTAGGATTAAAATAAAGAAGTGATTGTATACAATCACTTCTTACTTCTTAGGTATGTGTTTTTATTTAGAAGCCAATTTCACTTCTTTAAATTGTAAAGGCCATTCTTCTTTAAGAGTAAGCATATTCTCGGTTATAAATAGAGGTTTATGATTGGTTGGGGCTTCCATATTCTGCGGGTTAATCCAAATAGCTGACATACCAGCATCAATAGCCCCAACTATATCATTATTCCAAGAATCACCAATATAAACAGCTTGAGAGGGAGCGACTCCATACTTTACTAACGGAATGTGAAAAGCTTCTTCATGAGGTTTTTCTATACCCATTTCTTCTGAAATAAATATTTCTTCTTCACTTAAAACGTTATGAAGATTCATTTTTTGGATCTTTGCTCGTTGTTCCTCAACTTTTCCATTAGTAATAATCCCGATTTGATACGATTTCTTTAACTCAAGTAGATACTTATGCAAGGCCTGATCTGGCTTCACTAAATGAATTAATTGATGAAAGAACTCATTAAAGTAACAATCAGCTTCTTCCGTGCTAATCTTTTGATCAAATTCATCAAGCGTTTTGATAAGACGTTGTTGTCTAACTTCATCTAAAGAAATACGCCCCTCGTGATGTAACTCCCAAAAGTATTGATCATATTGACGATAATACGAGAAAAATTCATCAAATGGTAAGTCTTTTGTGAAATCAGAAAGATAAAAAATAGTGTGAGTAGCTTCGGTCCAATACTCGCTAAAAGAAAGAAGTGTATTATCTAAATCAAACAGCACTAATTTAATATCCTTTATCATTAGCTATCTCCTTTACTCATTCGTTTCTAACTTACTTCTTTCTTTAAAGAAACTGTCGTTGGTTTTGACTGTTCAAATTTAAGCCATAAAATTGCTGTAACCATGATAGATAAACCAGTAATTCTTATGAAGTTAGGCATAGGACCCCAGATAAACCATGTTAATAACATAGCTACCGGAAGTTCAGTAGTAGTTAAAGTAGCCATTAGTACAGAGCTAACATTTTTTGCTGCGTATGATAAAAGTTCGAACACTAGAATTTGACCTAAGATCGCTGTAACAACTCCAAATAATAATGCGTCAAATGTAAAGAGATTTAATTGATCATATTGCCCTAAACAAAAAAACAACACGATGATCGCAGCAATAAGGAAGATAAATACTTTTGTAAATGAATGGTTTGTTATCTTTTGTAAGCTGAATAGATATGTTGCAAAAGATACACCTGCTGCAATTCCATAGAGCATACCTGCTAGAGTCATATTCTCTAAAGTTCCGCCAATTAACAATATAGTACCTAACCATAAACATAAAATTGCTATTATATGTTTATGGACTACTTTTTCTTTAGCAAACACAATGCCAAATAGAAAAAGGATCCAAGGGTATTGAAATAATCCTAATGAGGCGATACTTGGATCAGTTAATTGAATAGAATTATAATAAAATAAGCCCGTCAATACAGTTGTAATGCCTGCAATCCAATTGAAGGGATTCATTATTAACACTCTAGAAGGCAAATCGTTATGCTTCTTATTGACAAATAAATACCTAATAAAAAAGTAAAGGATAGCAAATCCAAATTGATAAATAAGTAGATCTAACGTGGTTAAACCTGTATTATTTGCCACTTTTACAATATTTGAATTTACTCCAAAAACAACACCTGCTATAAGTGCAGCCCATGCCCCAGCTTTAACATTTTTATTGCTCATAACTTTATTTCCTTACGTAAAACAGGTAATGTAAACTTAGTAATTCCAGAGCCTAAATGAGTAGATTCTTTGGTGTGAATCGAAATCCATTTGTATTTTCCTATTTCATTGTCTGGTCGGGGATCTCCAGCCGTCTCAACTTTGTATACTGTTAAAAGCATAGGCTCAGTTCCAAACATAGATTTGGTATAAAAACTACCAAGTAATACATGGGTTGACATACTTAATTGCAATTCTTCTTTTAATTCCCTTTGCAGTGCTTCTAGTTCGGTCTCCCCATCCTCAAGCTTGCCACCTGGAAGCATATAAAAGTCTGGAGATTCTTTTTTGCTTACAACTAATAACTGATTGTTTTTTACAATGGCAGCTCCAATTTTTCGAATCATAACTCGACAGCTCCTGAGCCCTATACTAAGGATGATTGTTTATATTTAACGTTTTCTACAACATTAATAGTGTCTGTCATAAAGCTAACATGGTTATGACAAAGCGGGAGCTTGTCATTCATGTATTCTTGAACCATTTGATCAGTTGGTTCACTAAATGCATCTCCAAAAACAGATACACCCTCTAACGACTTTGAAGATAAGCCAATTGTTAGTAAAGCGTACTTTACATCATCTTGACTGCCAAAATGGTAAATAGGACATTCATAGGTAATTCCATATTCTTTTTCAAAAGAACTTAATATTTCAATAGAGACATCCTTCTGTTCAGCTAAATCTTTTTGGTAGCCGACACATCCATCTACAAGCCGTGTAATTCCATTTTCTATACAATAAACTGTTGCAGCAGCATGAATAGCTAGTTTGTCACCTAATAAAACGAGATTAACTCCCCAGCGCTTAAAGTCTTCTTCTAGATTAGAGATGGCTATACTTCGAAACAGACCATAAGTTGGCAAGATGGTACGACCCACAATGTTTTCTGGAAATCTTTTTTTTAATTCTTCTACTCTCACTTCTGACAACTCGCTCTTAATTCCAATTCCGCTATTACATGTCAATAAATGTACTTCTTTCCCTTGCAGAGCTTCTAGACATGCTACTAATGATGAATCTCGTCCTCCAGTAAATAATACTGCTACCTTTTCTTTAATCATTAATTTAGCTCCTTAATAATTAGTTTTTTAAGTTGATAATTCGTACTGGATTATAGCTGAGTATTAAATAAGTTTGCTTCACACTCGCTCTAGTTAAGATCCACATCACTCCTAGCGTTCAAAACCTAAAATGTGTACGTTCCTCTTAAAAAAAATGATATTGTTCGTTTTTTAAATGAAAACAAACTATTTATTAACATTTTTTTCTATTATTACATCGAAAAATTAAAATTGGCAAGTATTTTTGTAAAAATAATCCATGTCATTCGCTCGGGATTATAAGAAGTTTTTCTAATAGATTTTGACTCCTAAGTATTGATATAATTAAGGAATTTGCTAAATAGTAAAATAAATTTAAAGCAAGAAAATCAAAAAATATATAAGTATGTTTATATTTTTTATGACGGAAACTGTAATCACCCGAGGGTGAACTTCTACCAATATCCTCATTTATTCCTATTTTATCCAGATGTCGAATGTACTAAGATAATAGGTAAAGTATTCCTTTTTGGCGTAATAGAGGTGATGTATGAAAACATTAGACGTGTCTGGCTTACATAGTGGAATAGATGAAATAAAAACAAAGATCGAGCACCAGCAAGAACAGCTTAAACAAATTGAAACATCCGTAATGGGTATCGTCCGTTTAAGTGACTCCTTAAAAGGAGAGGGAGGGACAGCCATTCGTCGTTTCTATCAGGTGTGCCATCTTCCGTTTATTCATTACTTAACCGGGACCCTCGCACAATATGAGCACCTTCTTATGCAAATGAAATCCTCGCTGCAAGCACTTGAACCAGCATCAAACGGAAGAATTCAAGAGAGCTTCCTTGAACAAGAAGTCGAAAACGGCCTAAAGCAGGTTGAGCTCGTCACAACCGCACTCACCAACCAAACGAATGCGACTATGCAAAAAGTACAAGATATCGTCTACCTAAAGCCGCTGCAAGACGATGAAGTCAGGCAATATGTACAAAAAGCCAAGCAAGAAAAAGACCAAACGCGTGAGCAGCTGCATCAATTTGATTATGAGCAGTCGGCAGCACTAGGTTCAGTTGAAGCAAATGTAAACATTATGAAAAGCTATACACAAAATCTAAGTAGCATGTTTCAACGGCAAGGGTCTGATATAGTAAATTTTTCTTTGAATTCATTGTCGTACCAAGCAAGCTATACTATGTTAAAACCAAACCTATCAAACAAGCAACACCAACATTATCAGATCATCAACCAAATGAATCAACCTACTTATTTAAGGAACACTGGAATGCAACAATCTTTAGGCTTTGACAAATGGGTAAATCCAAGCTGTCCAAGACCTGACACAATTAATCAATCAACAGTGGTTCAGGATCAGCCCCCTTGGTGGGAAAAAGCAAGCAATAAAATTATTGATAGCGCGAAATCAGCAGGTAACAAAATCGTTGATGGTGCAAAGACAACAGCTAGAGTGGTAAATGAAAATTCTAGAGAAATAAGCTCCGCAATTCTCGATTTCACCCCCATTCTAGGAAACGTAAAAGCTGGATACGAAGCTACACATGGTGTCGACCCAATCACAAAAAGGGAACTAGAAGATTGGGAACAAACATTAATGATCGCAGCTGTACTAGGTGGAGGGTTTGTAAAGGCTGGGGTAAGGGGAACTCGAGGGGTAAAAAGTGTTGGTTTTACAGGGAAAGAAAATTTCAATAGAAAAGAAGCCCTGCAAGCAGCTAAAGACTTAGCAGGAGTTCCTAGATCACAACAACCTCTTCGCCAATGGCAGGTAGGAGATAACATTAATATGAAAGGCGGAAACTTTAAAAATTATGAGTTCAGCTCAAACCCTACCCATCATGGACGTTATTTTGAGTATGAAACTCCTCAAGGTAAACGAGTTATAGTCGAACATATAAATGATGGCAGAATGCATACACACGCAGGAAAACCTAAAGATGGTGCAAACCCTTTTAATTATGATTTCAAAAAAGAAAGGTACTCTAATATTTACGGGTCAAATAAAGATCATCATATATATTATAAAAAATAACGAGGTATAAAATATGTCAATTCCGAATGAAAAGATAATTAGAAAAAAAGCTATAATTGAAGCGAAAAAGACAATGAGCGCTCTTACTAATTTTGAATTACTAAATTTTGAGGAGTTTGACTCAGACTGGTTAATTTCAGTTGAAAATCAATTACAATTGTTCCGTAAGCTTGATTCTAAGCCCGCCTTTACTAATGCAAATAAGAACAAAGACGAGGTTAGTGAATGGATTGTTAACTCATTAGATTTTCTCAAGAACAAAAAAGAGTTCTCTGTAATCATTCCTAACACTTCATATCCTGTTTGGGCTAATGTTAAAGTTGAAGATTTAATTAAAGGCATTTCTGAACTCTTGAAGATATCAATATCTAATGAATTATCAATAGCGGACAAATCTTCTACTATTATTGCACAAATTTATTCTGAAGAAAAAGGTTATGAGATTCACATAGGGAAGGTTATTACTGATTACTAGGGTTAACTCGATCTTTCACTCGTGCTTAGGCTAAATATAGTCTAAGCATTTTTCAGATAATTTTAAGAGTATTTTCAATCTGATTAATCAATCATTCCTCTCATATGCTTTTAATGAATAAGCTGGCTCAAAGGAATATGTCGCCTAACTTGCTACATACGAATCAGCTAAACTCCTTACATACGGATTGGCAGGATCCTATTACCTTTAATCAATGGTATAATCCTTCCTGCGCAAAGCCTGTTGCAGCAGCAAATGCCACCGCAGAAGCTGAAGACACCGGCGGATTTTTTAAAGGGGCATGGCAGGGAATTGCGAAGGCTTTCACAGATACAGTAGATGGGATTAAGCGTCTAGTGACAGAGCCGGTGGAAGTACTGAATGAAACCGTTGATTTTATTACCGATGTAGCGGATGAACCAAGCTTGCTGCTTGATATCGGCCACGCTTTATGGATCTCATTTGATGAGAATGTGATAAACGGAACGGCTTCAACAAGAGGAGAATGGATCGGCTATACATCAGCCATCATAGGCGGTTCAGTTCTTGGTGATAAAGGATTAAGCAAAGTCTCACAAGCCGGACGTCTCGGTCAGCTAGGAGACAAGCCTGGTTATTCATCCCACCATCAATTACAATTACAACTAGCCGCACAAAATAGCTTAAATCAAACTGCAAATGCAGCGACAAATGCAAGAGGACTTACCCACATCCGAGAGCTAGCGCAGCAGTCAATGAATAGAGCCGGAGCAGCCGTTCATAATATGACACCAAACGCAGGCTTACAACCAGCCCTAGCTGGAATCCCACACAACGTCATCAATACAAACGGGATGAGAAACCAGCTAGGTGAGATAAACCAAGCGAACTTGATTAAGGTTGAGCAAGGAGCTGGGGTACGGAGTGGTAAAAGGGTAGATTCTGAGACAATAAAAAAATATATAAGAGATATGGAAGGCAGAACAGGAAGAGAATTACCCAAAAATCAAATAGAGAATTTGAAGGCTGCTTTAAGAAATAAAGAATATAAAAAAATGTCTCCAGTTGAAACAGCAAAGCACAGGGTAGTTTTTGATAGAGTAAAAAACAAAGTTATCAAAGATTGGGAAGTAAACACAGGACAACAGTGGCCAGTGTATAACGAAAATGTAATTTCAGAAAAAACAGGTAGAATTATTCGGAGAAAAGGAGACAAATATGATGCTCATCATATAATTGAAAATACTTTTGGAGGAGAACACGAATGGTGGAATATGCACCCAGCAAAATTCCCTACTGAGCATCAAGCTGGAATTCATGGATCAGGGTCGCCAGCAAATATACTTTTTAAAGGAGTTAAACAATAATGAATTATGATTTTATTATGGTAAACGAAGAAAACACATTCTATTCAGTGTCTAAAGATGAAATTAAGGAGGTTGAAAAGGAACTTAATTTAATATTCCCAAGAGAGTTAGTCAACTTTCTTAATGAGATTGGTTACGGTTTTATTAAAGGGTCAGAGTATAATATTAATCGTATTATGGACCCTTACTCAATAAGAGATTTCCGTTTAAGAGTTAATGATTTTGAGTTCTATCCTGACATTGAAATATATGATGCATTTGAAAATGATAAACTAATATTTTTTGAAGGTAGTGAATCAGCTTTAATGTCTATAGAATTAAATAAAAGCGACACGAATCCAATTTATTATTATGACATTAAAATTGCAGACTCTCTTAAAGAGTTTTTAAGTAAGATAGAAATTAATGATCAATATTACTTAGATTTAATTACAGATTAATTAAGTTATGCCTCCATGGAAAGAATTGTTAGCAGAAATTGAAAAGATTGAAAAGAAATACGGAAGTTCACTTAAGAAGCGAGCATCGCATACAGAAATAATAAAAATGAATCAAGGGATTCAGCTGAATTTCGGGAATATGGTATTACCTGATTCGTATGAGAGATTTTTAAAAACTATAAATGGATTAGACTTTAATGGATTAGTAATTTATGGTGTTGATAAAGGTCTACTTGATAATGAATTAAATGAAGACATTGCTTATTTAGAACTCGATAAACCTTCTGGGACTGTTATCCAATCTTACGAGAGTTTTGATTCTATGATCTCTCATGCACTTGAGACAGCTCTGTTATAATTGCTGTTCGTAGGCACCAGCCATTATGTCACTTAAATTCCAAATAATAGAACTTGTATGGCAACTTGCACAACAAGTGCTTTTATGAATGAAATAGTTTAATAGGTGATTAACCAATGAACCCAAAAATTGAAGAAATGATTAATGAATATATAGAAGATGGAGATTTTATTGGAAAAGTTTCAGATGAAGCTATTGAAAAGGCGGAAGAAGTTTTAAAAGTTAAATTCCCAAGAGACTATAGGAAATTTGTTAAACATTATGGCTCAGGTGGCATTTGTGGAGTTGATATATTGGGTATTAAAGGAGTAGACTATGCATCTGTGGTTGAGAAAACACAACAGTATAGAGAGTTAGGTTTACCTAAAAAGTATATTGTCATTGAGAATGTTGGTGAATTTGTATACTGTTTAGACACATTAGAGAATTTTAATGTTGTTAGATGGGACGATATAAGTAAAAGAGAACTTTTCAGGTATACAACCTTTGATGAGTATTTAACAGATAGTTTTCAAGAGGCAATTGACAATATCTAAAGGGAATTAAATACCTCACTATAAATCAAAGTGTTTTTCAACCACTCTGATTACATCTTATATTTTCTAAATCTGTCTCTAAGTATTAGCTTAGCAGGCAGATTTTTTCCTATTGTGTGTTTTCTTTAGTCCTTTTTTCTGTTGAGAAATATAGAAGGTGATAAGTCATATGAAATATTACTATGAATTTAATAAGGATCGACTTGGTAATACAAGAATTGTACTACCGGAAAAATTAAGTCTATTCGCTGATTTCATTGAAGACATTTCAACAGTGGATGAAGTTGATGAGTATATTGGGTACATACAGAATGTTATAAACTCACGATATATAGACTTTGAAATTACTTTGAATGCTACGAGTGTCATTATTAAGAAAGAAGTGACAATAGTTGAGCATCACTATCGTATTGAGGAACCTCATAATAGCACAATGGAAACTGAGGAGTTTCTTAAGATGTTATTTTTATGGAGAGAGAATTGTTAAGCTAATTTAATAACTGCAGCCAAATCGCAGTAAAATCATGGACCACTGTTTCAGGAGGGAAATGAATTTACTGAGGCCTAGAAAAAGGCTAACTAAAGAACATCAGTCATGGGAGGAGTAGAGGAATGGACTCTTATAAAGTAGCCAGACAGAGCATTCTAAAAGAGAAAGACTTAGCTGATTTCACTGGCGGTGCTTCACTTGAATTAATAAGAGCAGCGGAAGATAAGATAGGATTAAAATTCACTGGGGCCTACTTAGATTATTTAAAAACATTTGGAGCGGGTAATTTCGGAGCTCAAGAAATATATGGAATTTTAAATGATGAATTTGAAAATTCTTCAGTGCCAGATGCTATATGGTTTACCTTAACAGAAAGACGTGAAAGTAATTTACCAGCAAATCTGTTAGTTATTTATGACACTGGGAGTGATGAATTATTTTGTTTAGATTTTAATCAACTTGATAGTATCGGAGAACCTAAAGTTGTTTCTTTTATACCTGGAGTAGCTTTAGATAGCCAAACATATGAAACAACCGCTGAAAATTTTGGAGAGTTTTTATTAAAATTGATTAATGAAGAGATATAATTATTACATAGATAGATGGCAAGAAATGAGCTAGTTATCAATAACTTAAAGAAACTCCCCAACGATATAGTGAGATAAATATATGAATACGTTTGCAATCTATAAGGATAAAGTTTATCCCTTGAATATTCGCGATGGTAGTCTTAGGTTGAGAAGTAATATAAAAGAAGAAGGGTTTAAGCAATCTATTGATATTATGGGAAATGAACATAACGATCTCTTTATAAAGGAGCTAAGCGAAGAAGACGTTGAATTAGCTTTTGAAATTGAGGTAGTAGTGGTATTCAAAGGGGAAGAGTTTCAGTTGTTCACTGCGGTATCTCCTGATGATATCACTGTCAAGCTTATAAGTTTTAATCCAGAGCAGGCTAAACAATTCGATTTTGAAATTCATGAACCTTTTGTTTTCAAAAAAGAGATCTCGTTTGATGAGGTGGAAGAAATCATTGAAATTAGAAAACCAATATTAAAGTGGGAAGGTCAACCTGAAAGTAGAAGGATTATTCCGAAAGAGTCAGGTAAAGACTATTTTGGAAGGTGAATGAAATAGCGAACAGTGCCAGGCACTGTTCGCCATCCTATATTTAGTGGAATGGGGGGTTAATCTATTGGAAAAGAAAGAGTTTTGGAGTTTATTTAAAAAGTCCAGAGAATTTGATGATCAAGCGGAATGGTTAACAGAGGTACTTTCTCAAAAAGAACTAGAGGAGGTATTAGAATTTGAATTTTTATTTCAAAAATTGATGAATGCTAGTTATAGATCTCGTTTATGGGGAGCCGCTTATGTATTGATGGGTGGCTGTTCTGACGATGCTTTTGATTATTTTAGAGCATGGCTAATTGGACAGGGTGAAGAAGTTTATAACAAGGTAATGAAAGACCCAGAATTTTTAGCAGAATACATAAATGCAGATAACCTTGATGATGAAGCGTTTCCACAAAATGAAGAATTGCTCTCGGTTGGATTAGATGCCTACACATTTATAAAGACAGGTGATAGTGAATGGGATGACGATATTTATGATGAGCTACTAGAATCTCTAGAAAAAAAGGGGTTACAGCCTGTTGCTGACATAGAATTTGATTGGGAGGAAGATGATTTGGAACATTTATACCCTATTCTATGGGAAAGATTTGGTGAAGAACCACTGGGTTAACCTTTTATCATTAGACTGTTTTCATAAAAATTGTTGCTATTAATATTGCTATTAATATATAGAAGATTTATACATGGTATCATTAGATTTCATCTCCCGATCTACGGAGTTGTAATTTTTTATGTTGTCAATTAGACTCCACAGAGATTATTTAACATCAGTAAATAGTTATAGTAAACTCTGAGTGTTAGAAAAATAGAGGGAGGAATTAATTTGAAATTCTTTAGTGTTATTGTTGCGGGAACCCTTATTCTTGTGAGTTGTAACGGAGGTAGTTCCAATGGTGAAGAAGTCAAAGGAACTTTTAATAGCGAAGAAACTGAAGTTATTGAAAACGTAGAAGAAAGTGTTGATGAGGTCGTCATGACTGAAGAAGAAAAAATAAATTTCATAAACGAGTTTAAACCTGGACCAGAAGATGAAAATCCTTATAACATCTATGCGTTGTACGATTTCCATGTAACCGCAACCGAGGATGATTCGAAAGCAGAAGGGGAACGCCAACTTCAGGTTTATAGAAACTTTCAAGATAACATACATGAAATCGGATGGACTAACATTAACATCAACAACATTCCTTATACAGGAGGTGCAACAGAAGGAAAGGAAACTGAAATATTCGGAGTTGAAGAACTCCCCGCCTTTGTAGTGCTAGATGAAGATGGAGTTGCCTATATTGCATACGAAGTTAATGATGTTCTCAATTACGTTGGATATGAAGAACCGAACTAAAGAATAGATAAATGATCTTTTATTATCTCATTTTCCTTATGTTATTCAGGTCAAATTAAAAATAGCAGCTGAATAATTCAGCTGCTCAGATTGTTGAGAAACCCCCCTTATTTAGAAGGCGGGTTTCTCATTTATTTAGTTAGACATCTAAAAATACAAATGGAACAAGAGTCTAAAGAGGATCGCAAGCCACCTCACCCTCTAGTGAGGTGGTTTGCGATCTTCTTTATGTTCTGCGCTGTCGCAGTCATTAGCGCTTGTTCGCTCGCACCCTCTAAGCTGCGTAACCGGCAGTAGCGAAGCCCGTGGAGTTGTTTTGAATCCGCAAAGCTTCGCTCTATTGTTTCTTTTCTCATTTTGTAAATGGTCTTTCCTTCGGGTGAGAGGCGATTCTCTCGAACTTTCTCTTTCTTATCCTCCCATACATGACGGGTGATAACCTTCTTATGATTTTTAGATTTAGTACATTGAGAAAGCGACGGGCAATCTTTACAGATCTCTGGGTTGGAATGGTATTGCCGATATCCTTCACGATTTGTCGTTGCGTAGGTTAAAACTTGTGACTGAGGACAAATGTAAGTGTCTGTTTCATGATCAAACGTAAACTTCCATTTAGGTAGTAGTCCTTTTACGGTCGAAAATCTTCGGTGAGCAATGACACCCATAATGCCTCTTTGGTCAAGTCCATGACAAATAGGCATGGTTAAATACCCTGCATCAAGTCCAACAGCCTCTAGTTTAAAATCGAATCGAGTACATTGCCGATCTAATCGTTCCAAGTAAGGGCGAGAGTCATGAACATTGCCAGGAGTAACATAGACATCTGTAATAATATTGTATTTGTGGTCGGTCGTACGGTGATCTAAATAGAAGAACCCTTCAGGCTTTCCATCTCTAAACATATATCCGCTATCTTTATCCGTTGTACTCACTTTAATCTCTTTTTCCTCCACCTCCTTCTCCTTTTTGGGTAATGGCTTTTTTCCATGAGCTTTGCGATCGTCTTCGATTGCTTGATTTAACTCCTCTATGTATTCTCTTGTGTCAACTTGAACGGTTTCTTTTACAAATTTACGCTTGTTTGCATTCGCTTTTAAATGAGTCGAGTCTGTAAAAAGTAATCGACCACCAACCATACGGTGTTCCATTGCCAAAAGAACTACTTCATCGAAGATGTCTTGAAAGATCTTCGTCCCTTTAAAGCGTTTATGGCGATTAAAGCTAATTGTAGAATGGTGAGGAACAGAGTCCGTCAAGTTTAAACCTAGGAACCAGCGGTAAGCTACATTAGTTTGAATCTCTTTCTCCAACTGTCTTTCAGAGCGGATGCCAAAAAGGTATCCAACGAGCATCATTTTGAATAGCATGACAGGGTCAATGGGAGGACGCCCATTATCTTCGGAATAAAAAGACTTCACACGGTCATAGATGAAATTAAAATCAATCGTCGCATCAATTTTCCGTAAAAGATGATCTTCAGGAACCAGTTGATCAATAGATACCATCTCTAATTCAATTTGTTTTTCACGAATCGGACGTAACAATGTCATCACCTCAGCACATTTTTTCTATATATATTATATCTATCTGAATAATTGGTTTAAAGTATAAAAATAGGCTGTTGAGAAGACTTTCTCAACAGCCTGAGCAGCTGAATAATTCAGCTGCTTCTCTTTGATATATTTTCAGTAAAATTATAGAAAAGGATAGTAAACGAGAAAATAACCTATTAAAGTGATCATGCCAATGGTTGCTATGTAGATCCATTTATTATTTGCCTTTCTATAGAACCAATAGCCCAATATGATTAAACTAACCGAATTAAAAATAAGTTGGAACAAAAATGTATGATTGTTGTATAAATAGATACTCACACCAATGGTTTCAGCAGCTAACCCACTTACCGGTAATGCATATAACACATTACTCCATTTGTTTTCTTTATTCCAAAAGTAAAGTACATAACTAATAACACTGCATACTAAGGCAAACATAGTAAAGAAAATAAATAAACTCCATTGGAATCCTTCATTATCAAACATTGGAACAAAAAAGCCGAGTACATAATTCAAAAAGTAAAAACTAAAATTCATAGCAGTAAGGTATACAAAAACATTAATGGCCGCATTTATATTGGAAGAACTGAAATAGATAACTAGTGTTACGGTTACCATCCAAAAGCCAAATAATGTTGCTATGGAACTTAAACTCCATAAGTCATCATTTGGAAAGAAATCTGATAATCTAGTTATCATACCCGCAGCCAATCCAAACACGATATATAGCAGGTACGATTTAAACTGAACATGGTTTTCTTTCTTATACACTTCTCATACCATTTATTCTCTCCTTTGTTTTATGTAGAACAAATTCGTAAACAATTTCAAAAAATTCACATATATACTCATTATAGCTATTTTTTCATAAATGATCTATCTCCCTTTTAAGAGGAGTAAAGTGGTTATATCCCCGTAAAATGAACGAAGCTAAGCGGAATTAGACTTATTAAGCAATAAAATAAAAAATACTTTCGTTAAATTCCATATATTAGGTAAAACTTCAACGATCGTTAATGGTGTGTTATTTCCTGCAAACAGATAATGTTCAAAAAGGAGCATATCTGTGGGAAAACAAGGAAAAGATGCGTTAAGTGAATCGTTTGGAGTGATCATCCGTACAAAAAGAAATCGAGCCGGACTAACGATAGCAGAGTTAGCTTGGAGATCTGATTTAACAGAGACCTACATAAGTGAAATTGAAAATGGAAAACGAAATATCTCTCTAGACATTATCATGAAGCTCGCTGCATCGTTTGAACATGATGAACCTGGCAATCTCTTAAATGAAACTCCCAATGAAGTATACGAAGCCTTACGAGCACCAATCCAGCAGCGAATAGACGAAAGCAAGAAGTAGAGAAAATAGGTGCCCTCATCTATTTTCTCCTGACCAAACACCACATCCCCCAATACATCTACTACGTGACAAGGAAACCGTCACAATCCTACCAATGAACCTAAAAGGAGCGTTCCCCCATGAAACCATCTATCCTGCCGCATTATGATATTAACCGCCACACCCTTGCTATTATGCCTGCCTATCACACCGACTATGAAACGATTGTCTATGAGAATCATCAAATCTATTATGTAGCCGAATCAAGCATGTCGATTATCAAGCGAGCTTGCATTGAAGGCGGCGCCACCTATGACGGACGCAGAACGGCAGTAAGTGAAATCACAAGAGCTCAAAGTAAAGTGCCGATCCCGATTGATACGATGGATCAGATCTACACCTTCCCAACCCATTCACCCACAAAGCTCGAATGCTCCTGGCTTTTCTATCACCACATCCGCACTTTTATGCCGGACCCTGACCACCCTGCGAAAACAATCATTACTTTCCGCAACTCCATACAGTTAACAATCGATGCCACCTACGCAACCATCGAACGCCAAATCCAGCGCACTTCCTATTGCATTTTAAGACTCACATATAGACCATATAAAATAGAGCAGGTGATGAGGCAGATCGATTATTCACCAGTCCATTATTAATGAGCTAAAAAAATGCTGTTATTTGTAGAGATTTCATGTATGATGAAGATAGGAAATGAATGACAAACAGATTCCTTCACAAAACTCTCCAAGAAAAAAAGCGAACACTCACACAATCAACGACTCGACTCTTCACCCAAGACCCCTAAGAAGCAAAGCAAATTAAAGACTCAACCATCACATACTCCATTCCTAAAAACTTCATATAAACCATTCAACTGCCTGCTCAAAAACTCAAAATCAGCCACAACAACATTAAAAATCTCATCCACCAAATCCAACGACCCTTACTTGCGGCCAATAAGAATTGAATAAGCAAGCATGAAGAAAGGATAAATAACCTATGAAACCACAAAAAGAACATTCCGTCCGAGCCTATCAGCTGCTTTATGATCTAGAACACATCCTAAAGAAAATCATCGTCCTGACCCTCCCGCTTAAAATAAAACAAGACCCATCGTACTCCAACTTAGTCAATATCATCATCCTAAACAACCTCATCCCATTAACCCAAGTCCAACTCCAACACCTCACTCACACCAAAGTCACACGAAACAATGTCTGCCACATGCACCCAATCATCATCCAAGACCTCGACAACTTAAGAAGAGTTTACAGCCTAGCCGAAAAAGCCCTCATGAGACTCGAGCACAAACAAGAGATGCAGAGTGAGAGAAGACAGCGAGTGTATCGGAGGAAGGTAGATAATACGATGAGGTTTGGGTCGTAGTGAAGAATAGTATATAAAAGGAGAAGGGAGGTAGAAAATGTGGCAAAACATTCAGGAGGTAAAGTAGGAAAAGCAGGAAAAATATTGTCAGACCCTAAAACTTCCAAAACACAAAAAAGTAAAGCTGGTAAAACCTTAAGCAATCATAAAAAGAAAATGCATTAGAAAATAGTTTATAACCAGTACCATGTATTATATCTGTGCTAAAAGACGTAAAAGGCTAACTTCAATAATGAAGTTAGCCTTTTCTATTTAATTCAGAAAACTACTCTTTATACTTCCTCACCAGTCTGCACGTCACCCCTAACTCCTATCAACTGCTGGTGCAGCACACCCTCAACTAATATCATCGTTTCATACGCTGCCTTATAATCAAGAGTTTCAAAGTCAGTGTGCTCATGCAAGTAGCCTGCAGATAAGTTCACAGAGGGAATGCTATACTCAGCAAATACTCGAGCATCACTTGAGCCTCCAACAGTTACTTTCCAATCTTCCATACCTAATGACTGACCTGCTTTCTCAAAAAGCTCCCCGTACTCATCCGGGCAAAAAGAAGTGGAATAGTTTGATGTGACAATATCTCTTGTTCCTCTACGGTCAACGACAATCGCAGCATCGATATCAGAGATAAACTCTTGGTCAATCTCTCTAGCACCAACGCAGCCAATTTCTTCTTTAACGGTGAATGCGACTTTTAACGTACCATTAAAGTTTGTTTTAGAAATGCGGGATAAGACCTCTAAAACAACGGCAATCCCAGCCCGGTCATCTGCTCCTAGGACTCCATCTGAACTGGAGAGCACTGTTCCTTCTTCAATGATATACCGATCTTCACTAAACTCTTCAACTGTATCCATATGAGCTGAGAGTAAAACGGTTGGACCCTCACCGCAATTAAGGTAAGCAAGAAGATTGCCGGCACGGTCCATATACGTATAGTCGGTGATTTTATTTAATTGCTGGCGCAGGTGATTTCTAATCTTTCTTTCATTACCGCTTGCCCCTGAAATAGAGAGGAGGTCCATTACTTTAGACTTGAAGCCATCCGCCTCTAAGTGAATGATATTTGCAGGGTCTTTAACTAAAGCAAAGAAATGTTCTGAAACATCAAGCAGCTTTTGAACTTCTCCAGCTCGATACAAGAAGGTCGCTTTCTTGCCTTCAATTTTAATTCGTACATCTTTAGTGGCACAAGCTTTCAATAATCTAATTTCTTCTTTCTTTAGCAAACGAATGAAAGAGACATGAGCAGGCCTTTTGTTATGACCGTCACAGCAAAAACTTGTGTGCAACCCTAGTTCATTCAGCCAACGAACAATCCCGCGAATATAAGGATCCAGCTCGGCTAGAGGCAGCTCTTGTTCCCGTGGATCAACCGACATTTCACGGCCAACCCTTTCTACCTGTGTTGATGCATGGAGAAGTGCTTCCATCCATTTAGCCTCAGGGATTGGGTCCCCAGTTTGCCCCACATAATTTAGCGCCTGTTTCAGGAATGTACCGACCTTGCTACGCCCACCAATGACGTTAACCTCCAAATCTGACTCCATAAACCCATGACGTGCAAACAATGTTTCTTTTCTCATATTTACCAGCTCCTTCTGCTATGTTGAGATAAGTGTAGCAAGAACCTTGTGACAACACTGTCACAACGAAAGGAGGGGATGGTTATAGTAAAATAGAATTAGTACTTAAAAAAAAAAGAGTGGGGATCAACGGATGGGAAGATATTCGGAATATACCTTGGACGAATTATTAGATATAGAAGCAGACTGGTGGGATAGGGAGGATGAAACCAATCCCAAATGGATAAAAGAAGGCTTAAGCTTATTTCTTGCTTTATCAAAACTAGATAAAAAGAATAGTGGGTATATAGAAGTTAGAGCTTATTTGTCCATTCTACATGGTGAGTATTTGAAGATACAAGATCGATCATATGAGAGAGCAATCAAAGTGTTTCATCAAATTATTATGTTAGAGCCTGATAATGCACGCGCGAACTACAGACTTGGATTCCTATACTTTTACGAAGAAGAATGGACAAAATCGCTAGATTCTTTCTACCAGGCAGCCCATTCGAATCCTAACTTAACAAGAAAGAAGTTAACCGCAGAACAAATGGTAAAAGCTCATTACTACATACTAAAAAACAGTAAAATCATCACGCAAGCCTCACTCGATCAAATTGCTGATATGCCTTATAAACAACTAGAACAAAACGAGGAGCTAAAGCTGCTTCTAGATGAAATAAGAAACGGCATTGAGCCAAATGATGAAAAAAAGCCATACCAAATGATTTTAAATGGAGTAGAATACAGCAACATTTCAGAGGAAGAATACGAAAAGCACTCAGACATCGATCTGCCGATGTTTATATTCAACCAGATAAGCCTGAACGATACAGAAGTTTCATACCTAGGAAGAAGTGTATCAATACCAATAAAAAACGCAGCGATCCTAGAGTATTTAATGAAAAATCCCTCTGGAGTATCGAAACAAGACATCATCTCCAGACTTTCACAACAATCCAAAGATCCAGAAGCAGCATTAAGACAGATTATATCAAGGCTTCGTAGGAAATTAGCAAAATTAAACCCTGAGATTGAGTTTATTAAAACAATAGATGGAGGATACCTTTGGAGTGGAGGAGGGGAGTATCGGATGTTTAAGCATTTTAGGTGTGTGGGAACGGAATTGCAATTGGATTGAGATTGCTGTAAATAAAGACTAGGTAACCAAATAAAAGGAGTTTGTTAAACTGTTTATTGTTATAAGAACATATAAAAGGCGCCTGAGGCGTCATGTTGAATTTCACGTATGCTAAACATAGACTAATAAACAAGCTTTCCATCAAACTTAAAAGGCTACAGATTTAGTATGAAGCATTTACTACAAGAGTAGACCTTCCCTTCGTTTTTTGAATCTACAACAGCTTCAGTAATATTAGAGTTGCAGATATACCAATTATACATAGATGATTCTTCTTCCAATTTTAGGGCTTTTTTATTGTTCATTTTATATAGACATGTTGACGATAAGAAAATAGCAGTAATGTCTCTTTTCAATAATGGAATGAAAATATAGTAAGAAGATGTATTATTGTGATTTTTGCTCATCCTATTAGAAAGTATAAGGGACGATTTTGAGGCTTTTAATAAGCCATCAACATTCAAAGAGAAAGTTTGATGCTGGAATTTCCCCCGGAGGAAGTCTCTTTTTTATCCGAAGGGATTTAGTCTCATATAGTGAAAGAACCAAAATTATAATTAAATCTATCAAGATTAACATATCCTAGTCACTGATGTTTATAGACAGAATAATAACTAACCCCTTGGAGGGAGAGGAAATTTTTTATTATTTTGCTTTTCTATATGGGATTTTTTTAGAATGTTTGACAACCTCATTTGGGTAGTCTACTTAAGGGCTCTTCTGATAGCAGAAGTAAACTATAAATTTATTACTTGTTGGAAGAAATTGTGTAGTTTAGTAGAATAAATGTAAGAGGGCTCTAAATAAAAGATAATAAAGTATAAGAATAGAATATACACATTTAGAAAAGGGTGGCAAATATAAATGTTTGAAATTGAGGGTAAAGATATTAGTGAATTGAGTGACAGTGATTTAAGGTCGCTTATCGGACTACTTTGTGAGGCCGATCTTCGTTCTATGAAATTACCAACAGCAGGTGTTACATGGGGTGGTCACCAAAACGCGAAAGACGGAGGGATTGATGTACGAGTTGAATTAACGTCCTCAGTTCATAGTGACGGGTTTATTCCTCGGTCTAATACAGGTTATCAGGTTAAAAAGCCAGATATGCCTCGTAGTGCTATTTTTAAAGAGATGATGGTAAATGGTGAGCCGAAACAAGTTATTAAGAATTTAATAGCTTTAAATGGTGCATATATTATTGTAAGTAGTCAAGGGTCAACTGCTGACTCTGCTCTAAAAGATAGAAAAGATGCAATGCAGGAAGTGGTTGAAAACATTTCAAATACGTCTAATTTTAAGGTTGATTTTTACGATCGGGAACGAATAGCTGGATGGGTGCGAAACTTTCCAGCTCTAAGTATCTGGGTAAGGGAAAAAATCGGAAGGCCAATCCAGGGGTGGAGGACTTTTGGTAATTGGACTCGTTCTCCCGGGGGTCTTAAAGAAGAATACATCCTAGATGAACAAATACGTCTATATAGTAGTGGTAATTCCCACTACGACGGGTTGTCTGCTTTAGAAGGGCTAAATAAACTAAGGTCAATATTAGAAAGGCCAAAGTCGAATATTCGTTTAGTCGGCCTCTCAGGTGTTGGAAAAACTAGATTAGTACATGCCTTGTTTGATAATAGAATTGGTAACAACCCATTAAATCCTTCTACTGTTTTCTATACAGATATAAGTGATGGCCCTGATCCTGATCCATGTACCCTTGCTCAGCGTTTAGTAAATTTAAATAGTCATGCTACTCTTATTGTCGATAATTGCCCACCAGACTTACATAATCGTTTAGTAGCAGTAGGGGGAGAACCTAATAGTTTATTAAGCATCGTTACTGTTGAATATGATGTTCGGGAGGACCAACCTGAAGAAACTGAAGTTTTTCGCTTAGCGCCAGCATCTAAAGAGTTAATTAGTCATATTTTGGAGTTGCGCTTTTCTCATTTAAGTGAAGTAAATGCTAGGACTATAGCAGAATTTTCAGGAGGAAATGCACGTATTGCGATAGCTTTAGCCAATACTGTTAAAAGAGGAGAGAATCTTGCTGGGTTAAGAGATAATGTTCTTTTTAATAGATTGTTTGAACAAAGAAATGAACCCAATTTTCGTTTATTACAAGCTGCTGAAGTTTGTTCATTGGTTTACTCATTTGATAGTTCAATAAATGAAACAGATAGTAATGAGCTAAGTATATTAGGGTCATTAGTTGGAATGTCAACACAGCCAATATATGAAAATGTGAGTGAACTGATACGTCGTGATCTTGTGCAAAAGAGAAGCATATGGAGAGCAGTTCTGCCTCATGCAATAGCAAATAAGCTTGCACAAAGGGCTCTTGAAAATATACCTATTAATATTATCTGTAACACTTTTGAAAATGGAGAAAATGAAAGATTATTAAAATCTTTCTCAAGAAGGTTAAGCTTTCTACACGATTCTGAGGAAGCAAAAGAAATTTCAAATAGATGGCTGAAAGAAGGAGGGCTTTTGGGCAGTGTTAGTAATTTAAATGAGCTTGGTATTAGTCTTCTCAAAAACATTGCTCCAGTAAATCCAGAATTAGTTCTTTCTTCTATTGAAAAAGTTCTACTTTTAGAAGAAGTAAATATCTTCTTTTCTCGTGATAACCCAAAGTATATTGAGTTCACCAGGCTTCTTTGCTCTATTGCTTATGATAAAAATTACTTTGAGAAATCTGCTAGTTTACTTTGCCGGTTTGCACTATCTGAAAGGCCAAATGAAAATGTTAACTCAATTAGAAAAATGTTGAAGACACTATTCCATATTTACTTATCCGGTACAAAAGCTACTCCTGAACAAAGACTGAATGTAATTGACAAATTGGTAACATCTAAATTTCATGACGAGATGGAACTTGGTCTTTTATTGTTAGGGGCTGCACTTAAAACTGATAATTTTATTTCCGATCATTATTTTGAGTTTGGAGCGCACTCTAGAGATTATGGACTTCAACCTACTACTATGAAGGAAATACAGCATTGGTATAAGGTTTTTATCCAATATTCTTTAAAACTTATTATGAATCAAAGTCCAGTTTCAAATAAAGTAAAAGTAATTCTCGGGAGGAAATTTGGTAGGTTATGGCTTAAAACACGTTTGTATGATGAACTTGAACTTTGTGCAAATAAAATATCTGAAAAAGGTTTTTGGGGTGAAGCATGGGTAGCTGTTAAATCTATTAAGAAACGGAACCAAGAAGCTTTGGATTCAAGTATTGAATCTCGCTTAGATGAATTAGATAAAATTCTAAAACCAACAAGTTTAATTGAACATGTAAGACTTTATATTTTATCTGAAGATTCTTTTGCTTTAGTCGATACCTTTGATGGAAAAAATAGTGATGATGAAGATATTAAAATTGAGGAAAATGCAAAATCTTTAGGTATCGAAGTTGGATCCAATCAAGAGATCTTAAAGGAATTATTGCCTGATATATTATGCTGTAAAAATTGGGTAATGTTTAATTTTGGACAAGGATTGGCAGAGGGATCATTGAGCTCTGACTTAATCTGGGAGGAATTTATAAGCCAATTAACTACTCTAGAAAGAACAACTATAAACTATCAAGTAATTCGTGGTTTTTTAAGTGCACTATCAAAGAATAACCCCAATCATTGTAACAGAATTTTAGATGATGCTTTGACGAACAAAATTACAGCGGAAGTATTTCCTTTGTTACAGACAAGTATTGAAATTGATGAAAGTGGTGTGCAAAGGTTAATTGAATCTCTTGAAAGTGGTTCCTCACATATTTGGCAATATAGTAATTTAGCATATGGAAGAGTGCACGAAACTATTAATGATGGTGACTTTTATAAAATGATAAAATTAATCTCTTCCCAATCTAATGGTTTAGAAGTAGCAAATAAAATACTTCATATGAGAATTCATGGACAAAAAAAGAATGAGCAACATAATAAAACAATAATTGGATTAGGTCAAAAGTTGCTTTCTATGTATGAATTTCAAAGAAAGACTTCCAGAAACGACAGAAGTGATTATGAACTATCAAGTATTATTAAAGCTAGTTTTGTTCCTAATGCTGCCAAAGAGAATGCGAAAAACCTAGGCGAAAAGTTAATAAAGGGTTTTAATAATTATGATATTTACTCTTGGGACTATATTCAAGTATTAGAAGCACTAGCAGCCACCCAACCAATAGCTTTTCTTGAGACATTTCTAGAAAGTAATGAAGGTAGAGAAATAGATAGGCTATTTCTTGATGAGATACGTACCAGGGCGAATCCAATTTCTAAAATTAATGAGGAAGTTATTATTGAATGGTGCGAAGCTAATCCTAAAACAAGATACTTATCATTAGCGAGAATAATTATGCCTTATTGCACTTGTAAAAGGGATAATATTTTACAGTGGACGCCTTTAGCAATGAAGATCATTGATATGTCCAATGAACCTATCAAAATATTAGATATTTTTAAGTATTCTTTTTTTCCAAGGTCCTGGAGCGGGTCTCTAGCAGCAGAAATGGAAAGACGCTTGCCTTTAATTTATGAGTTAAAGGAACATCAGGATGAGTCTGTGACAAATTGGGCGGCCAAACAACAGGTAGTATTAGAGGGTTCAATCAGACAAGAACGTGAGAAGGAGTTAAACGAGGAAAGAAGGAGAAACGAGCGTTTTGAATAGTGTCAAGTGGTTCATATAATTTGAGGTTTCAAATATAAGGGAATTAATATAAAATAATGTTAAAAAGGAAGGAGCGATTAATTTGCTAGAGTGGGATCAACTTTTAAACACAGATAGACAAAGAGAATCGTTAGGTAAAAGCTTACCACATAGAAATGAGTTTGATAAAGATTATGAAAGAATTATATATTCCTCTTCATTAAGAAGACTTCAGGATAAAGCTCAAGTATTTCCATTACAAAATAATGATTTTATTCGTACTAGACTCACTCATTCACTTGAAGTAGCCTCTTTAGGACGATCTTTAGCTTGGAATATAGGTAGTTGGCTAATAGAAGAAGGGATATTCGAAAACTTTTATAGAGCAAAAGAATTAGCTTCTCTAGTTGAGGTATCATGCTTGGTACATGACTTAGGAAACCCACCTTTTGGCCATTATGGTGAAGATATTATTAGAAAGTGGTTTGAAAATTGGTTTGATAAAGATTCTTTCATAATTGCACAAGAAAGGTTTGGGGAACTTAATGAGCAACAAAAAAATGACTTTATGTATTTTGAGGGAAATTCACAGGCAATAAGGATTTTATCTAAGTTACAATTTTTAAATGACCCATTTGGTGCTAATTTCACATACGGAACGTTAGCAACGTTAATGAAATATCCATGGGCATCAAATGATGAAAATGTAATTAAAAAAGGAAAGAAAAAATTCGGTTATTTCTATGCTGAGAATGATTTATTTGAAAAAATATCTGAGAAGGTGGGAATTGGAAAATGTAGACATCCTGCTACCTTCATATTAGAGGCTGCAGATGATATAGCTTATTTAACTGCAGATATAGAAGATGCAGTTAAAAAAGGTGTTTTTAATTGGGAGGAAGAATATTTAAAAATAAAGGAAAAATTTAGCGATAAATATGATTCTGCATTTAAAAATCTAGAGGAGTACAGGCAACAAGCAATTAAAAATAAAGTTCCTAATAAAAGCCTTATAGATGTACAAAATTTTAAAGTTTCTATTCAAGGTATTATGATTTTTGCAGTAGTAGAGTGTTTTAAATCCAATTATGATCAAATAATGAGTGGTAGTTTTAAAGGAGATTTATTAACTCATTCATCTGCAAAAGAGTTAGCTGATGAATTAAGAAATTTAGCTTTTAAATATGTATATCCAAATAAGGAAGTTTTAACATTAGAATTAGTTGGGGATAGAGTATTATCTGATCTATTATCGTTATTTGTAGAAGCGGTTACTAATGTTAACAAATTAGAAAGCTCAAAAACCAAGCATGAAAAATTAGTTCATATTATATCAGAAAATTTCAGACACATTCAGCGGTTTTCTAATGAAGGAAAACTTGAAGTGGACTTTTCAGAATTAACATTATACAATAGATTATTATTAGTTACTGACTTTATTTCTGGTATGACTGATGGTTATGCTGTTAATTTACACCAAGAACTATTGGGAATAAAGCTACCGTAAAGGAGAGTTGGAGATGAGTAAACTTGAAAACAATATAAAAAATGATTTATTAAGTTTGCTTGGAAAATACTCAGAAACTCTAGAATTCGTTGAAAGGTTATCTGAAACAGGAGAACTATTATTTTTTGGAGGAGCTGTTCGTGATATTTTTATCAAAAATGAACAGTATCCCAGAGATTTTGATATTGCTGTAAAGTTTAAAGATGAATTAGAATTTAACAAAATTATAAAAAATTATGAATATAAAAAAAATAGATTTGGTGGATATAAAATTAAAGTTTCTGGAATAGATTTTGATATTTGGGACTTAAATAATACTTGGGCATTTAAAAATACTGAATTAAAACCAAGTGAAGAAAACTTAGCAAAATCTGTTTATCTAAATATAGATGGTGTAGTATATAACTTTAATTCTAATAGCTTGTATGCAGATTTATTACGGGATTCTCTAATAAAGGCAGAATTAGATATTAGCTTAGAGAAAAACCCGCATGTAGAGCTTAATTTGTTACGAGCTTTAGTTTTTAAAAAGAAATATAATATGAATATGTCAAATAAATTAAAGAGAGTTTTTAGGTTTTATTTAGATTCATTAAAGGAAGAAAAGTTAATTAGTAATTTGTTAGAAGTGCAAATCACACATTATAAAACTGAGAAAATTTCTGAGCCGGAAATTAAGAAAGAATTACAATTTATATAAAAAATTATTAGTATCTTTAATAGAGGAAATCCTCAGGAACTGCCTTTGTTTTCAATATTTTAGCAAGAAATATAATCAAACAAGTACAATAATTCACTACAGTAGGCCTATTCTGAGGTGGAAGCGCTGAATGTCTGCGATCACTACTCAAGACATGTTGAAAATGTTACAAAATTAATATTTGATTAAAACTTTGAAAACCCTTGAAAACTACTTCAAGGGTTTTCATTTTTATATGATGAGATAATAAGTGGGCTTACTAGCTACAAATATCAAACCTAAAGTTGTACAATGCTTAGTGAAATACGGCATCAGACTGATACACCGTTAAATAAAACTCAAGACACATGGTTTCTCCTGAAAAAGGCAATCAACTTTTGCAAACATAGTGACTTGCGGCCTATATTTATGTAAAATATAGTAGAAAGGTACACGAATACACTTAGTCCTTGTGTATTGTGGATAGAGTAAGCGTCTTAAATTTAATGCGAGGAGATTCATAAATGCTTCCACAAAGCAAGTTACAGTATTTGTTTAATTCGTATACATTGTATAGTTTATTAGAATTCAATGTTTCAAAAAAAATGATTGATCACCTCGTAGAGTATGATTTTGTAGTTAACGACTTTTTAACCGAGTCTAACAAGGTTGCCCAATTAAAGACTGCTAAAAAGGCAATGACGAGAAAAGTAATGAATGCCATAGCTTTTTTAAGTATTGAGGCATATGAACAATCTGTTTATAAATTGAGTGCTGCAGGATTGTCACCGTCAAGTATTCGCTTACTAGCGGATCATAACATTACATACGATCAAATTGATTCTATGACATACGATATTTTTTTTGAACGGATCGGTCGCAAGAACAAGAAAGTCATTTTTGAACGCATTATAGAAGCATATAGATTGTGTGAAGAGTTATTTCAATCCGATGTTACTGCAAAGACCTATCACTTTTACTTACATGAGTATTGCGAACAGCTGCAACCACGCCATTATGTCACCAAGGATACTCTGGCTAAGGAGTTAAGTGTAAGGCTTAACATACCGGAAACAGAAATAGAAGTAGAGAGCATAGAGCTATTTTTGCACAAGAAAACGATGGAAAACTACTTGACGTTTATCCCAGATCTTGGCTTCAAAAGAAATGTAAAAACGATAAAACAATTACTTGCAGAAGATTTTAAAGATAAAGAGATATTGATCCGCCGCATGAAGGGGGAGTCTCTTCAACAGATCGGTGATAGTTTGAATTTGTCCCGTGAACGTATCCGCCAAAGGGAAGCGAAGCTGCTCAACAGACTACCTGAACTTGAGGAGCTCAATTTTTATAAGGACGTTTTTGAGGTATACGAATGGGATGAGGAACTGTTTTCAGCAGTGTATGGGGAAATACCAGAAGTGTACCAGCTGCTAAACATAAAGTTGGATCAAGGAGAAAGAAGTGTATTAGATTTATTGGATAAACTTTCCTTGACAGCAGAGCAGCAAGAACTCGTTTTAGCTCATTTCAATTGCTATATCAATTATGAAAATAAGGTTGTTCCCTACAATAACAAAGTAGCTTTCTTTGAACACCTGATGTTTCACTTTGGGCAAACAGCAGTTAGCAATGAGGATTTTAATGAGGTAGCTAACGAGTATATAACGGAGCACCGTCTGGATCCGTCCCTTTACTATACAGAACGAAGTGCAATGGGATTGATTGATCGGTCCCGCAAGATCATCCGTACAAAAAGGAACAGTTTTCGATTTTATGATGTGGACAAAGTTGACCCAGAAATGATGAATCACTTAAAAGAACTTCTTGATCTGGACCCCGGTGTATATCACATGGCGAAGATATTCAATGAAAACGAAGCTTTAATGGTTGAGTTAAATATCGATTCAGGCCATGAGCTTCACAATTTATACAAAAGATACATTGAAGTAGAAGGCGTGACCTTTACGAAAATGCCTGAGTTTTGTGTGCAGACGAGTAAAAAGGAATTCTTAATAAGTCTGTTTTACGAATTGGCCCCGATCTCAATTGAAGAATTTTTGGATTATGTGAAGAATAACTATGGTTTACGGAAGGATTCGTTACACAGCCTCCTGTACAGCAATGACTACTTGCCCTATATACACGATCATTTTATTAAAGTGAGCTATAAAGAGGTCAGTGAAGCAGAGTATTCCCTAGTTGATTCACTTCTGAAAAACGATCTTTATACTGTTCAGGAGTTTATCAAACTTGGCTTTGAGCATATTCAGGATTTTAAAGAGAAGTTTGTTAACAATCAGGCCCTAATGAAACTAAATTATAGTTTAAAGGGGATGTTCGTCCTGAACCGGAAATACAACTCGATTGATCAGTATTTTACTAGACTTATTCTGAAAAACGATATGTTCCGTAATACGCGATCACACCACTTTAAAACGAATCACTTTTTGAGTGCACTATACAATTTGGAGAAAAAACTGGAAGTTGTAAAAGTGGCGCCGGATATGTATATGACTAGTAGAAAGATTGAAGGGGCAGGAATCTCTAAGGACGAATTGGCTGCATACAGGGAGGCAGCTTACCATTACTCCGAAGCACCTTATTTCACCTATTACTCTATAAAGGAGGAAGGGTTCGAGCATGAGCTGGAAAACTATGGATTTGAAGAGGTTTTTTACGAGCGGATCATCTGGACTCATCCAAAGCTTCGGGCGCTGAATACGAAAAACTGTACGATCTTCTCAAAAACAGGTGAGGAATTTACATTAAAGGAATTTCTCGAATGGTTTTTCAGTAAGGAAAGCGAGCCACTTGACCTTGACGTTCTGAAGACAAGGCTGAAGTGGGAATTTAGCATTGATCTTAATAAAGATAAACTGATTCGTACCATACAGAACACAACGTTTTATTACTCAAGAGAAATGAATAAGGTATACCAGAACAAAGAACGATTCTACGAAACTATCTACAGTGGAGAGAGGTAATGAAAATGCAAAACCTAAAAGAATACATTGGAATATCTATTAAGGAAACCGGGGAAAGTCGCCGGCTTAAGATAAAAAATACAGAAGAGTCCTACAAAGTGTTAACCATCCCCCTCGAACTGTGCCATTACAATGAAAAAAACGGTCGGATTTCGACATATATTAGTCAGTATTTATCAAGTGGGGAAGAATTACAAAAAAATGATATTGAGGCGTACAATAAATTATTGGAAAAGTTTATCTACCAATCCAATCCAAATGCGCTGGAGAAAACGAAGAAGAACATAAGCCTCCTCGGCCAGCTTGAACCGGGTGTCATTCTTAATGACGGCCGGATCATTGATGGAAACCGCCGCTTTACTGCGCTGCGCAAGCTAAAAGCAGAGGGGAAGGGCGATATATTTTTTAATGCAATTTTACTCGATCAATCAGTAGGCATAGACGCTAAAGACATAAAAAAACTTGAGCTGCAGTTGCAACACGGAAAAGAAAAGCCGATCGACTATAATCCGATTGATAACTTAGTAGACATCTATCAGGATATTATTGAAAACGAGCTATTTTCAATCGAAGAGTACAGCAACTACGTTAACAAATCGGTAAGTGATGTGAAGAAAATGGTCAAACGTGCAGTACTTATGAATCAATTTCTTGAGTTCATTAACGCAGAAAAGCAGTATTACATTGCACGTGATTGGGAATTCGATACAATCCTGCAGGATATTCTGACGATTATTGAAGGTCAGATAAAAGGAATAGATGTCATTACAATACTTGAGAACAAGGACGACAAACAAGATGTGCAGGAGTATATGCGCATCCGCGATACCTTGTTTACGGTGGCACTTGCAGGACGAATGCAAAAAACCCATGATCTGTCCCGAAACATGCGAGATATCGGCAGACATGTCATGAGTTCCGATGAAAAGGAAAACTTTTTGGATGACCTTGAAGATCAGGTTGAAGACATTTACGAGGCACTTCATGAGTATGAACAGGTTAACCTAGACACACTCAGCGAAGTGAGTAAGGAGAATGACGAGGCGCAGCAAGAAGTCGTTCAAAAAGGCCAACAGTATATTGAGAGCGGCAGACAGAAAGATGTGCAGACTAAGCCGGTAACCATCATGAACAAAGTTATTAAAGATATGGAGAAACTGGATATGGTTCAGTTAAAACATATGGACGATGAAACCGAACAGGAATTTCTTACTCATTACAACAAGCTTGAGGCAGAAATGAAAAAAATCGCAGAGGCCTTACGTGTATAAGACACTTCAGCTGCAGCCGTCTTATTTTTCAGATGAAGTGGATATTAAAAACGCTTTTTACGTTCCTGTTCTGGAAAAATCGGTCACATACGACCGCGTAAGTGCCTATTTTAGCTTCAAAGCACTGGCTGCCTACGCAAAGGGCATTGAAGGTATGATTCGTCAAAACGGAAAAATGCGTTTTATCATTTCTCATGAGATCAGCAAGGGTGATTATGATATACTCAAAAACGGCTACGAGATCAAGAAATCCTTGGCTCCAAAACTGTCAATCGAGGACTTTAAGCAACTCAGCCTGGAAGATCAGAGGAACGTCCATAATTTTACCCACTTAATTGCGCGAGGCATGATTGAGTTTAAGATAGGGTTTACGCACAATGGCCTGTTTCACAGTAAATATGGTATTTGCCATGATGCAGACGGGAATTGCATTTACTTTAGTGGCTCGAATAACGAAACACTTGCAGCCCTAGCAAGAAACTATGAGGCGTTTGATGTC
Source organism: Alkalihalophilus pseudofirmus OF4 (assembly GCF_000005825.2). GTDB lineage: Bacteria > Bacillota > Bacilli > Bacillales > Bacillaceae_D > Alkalihalophilus > Alkalihalophilus pseudofirmus. Next base: position 1,813,670 of record NC_013791.2, on the reverse strand, counting down.
ACAGCCTCGTGGAAAAGCGCCCCCTTTGATCAGCAACGGATTTCAAGGGCTATTGCTGAGTTTAAAAAGCTATGGAGTACCGGCTCAAGCAACGGATTCGTTTTTGTAAAAGAAATCGATGAGATTGTTAGACAGAAACTAATTCAATATGATAAGGGGAAAATCATTGTGAATTCTACTTTTTTATCACCCAATTCGCTTATTTTAGATCACGTGGAAGGCGAATTAGTCGTCCACAATAATGTAACATCCTATATGATCCTGGGAACAGAACGGGTCTTTCAGTCAAAATTACTGGCCTACTTAGAAAGCGATTTCCCACACTTCCAAAAAGATCTGACGCACCTTGACCTACAGGATATTATTAATCATTTAAGAAAGTTTGCAAAACGAAAGAATTTTGAAGTGGTGGTAACCGAAGCGCTACAGCAATTCATCTCTCAAAAGACGTACTTTATTAAAGAAAGAGCAGATTACGGCAAAGCCATCAAGTTTTATCAGGAAGATTTGAACCCGGTTGTTGCTGAACGGTTCAACGCGTTTAAAGAAACAGCCACAAAGGCGCTTGCTCGACCACCACGGGAAGTACAGCTTTGGTGCGGTTTCTATATGTTTGAAATGCAGCGGGCTTCAAACTTTTCCGTGCCCGGGGCCGGTAAGACGACAATGTCTTATCTCGTTTACTCATATTTAACAGCACCGGAAGTTGACCTGGTTGATAAAATCGTTATGATCGGACCAAAGAATTCCTTTTTAGCGTGGAAGAAGGAGTTTTATGAAAACTTTAAAGAAAACAAACTGCTGCGCGTACTTGATGTGCAGCGCCGTAAATATTCACCGACGGAATTTATAACCGAATCCGGGAAGTGTAATGTTATTCTGGTCAATTATGAATCTGTTGGAAAGTATGAGGATGTGCTAAGCAATGTCATTGATGAGCGGACGATGGTTATTTTGGATGAAGTGCATAAAATTAAAGGCATTCAAAGTTCACGAGCGCAATCGGTAAAGGCGGTGACAAAGAGGGCAAAGTTTAAGTTTGCCCTCACAGGTACACCGATTCCCAACTCGTATGAAGATATCTATAACCTGTTAAAAATCTTATATGATGATGAGTATCGTATGTACTTTAATTTCAGAAAGGATCAATTGAAAAGTCCTAATGCTGTGATGGTTGAACGGATCAATGATATGCTGTATCCCTTTTTCTGGCGTACGACCAAGGACCAGCTACAGGTGCCGCCGGCCAATGAAAACGAATTGCTTTATGTCACCGCTGATGAACAGGAGCAGCAGCTTTTAAACCTGCTGTATCTAAAATACGGACACTCCATTTTTCATCTCTATATTCGTCTGATTCAGGCATCGGTCAACCCGCTGCTTTTACTAAACAGTATTGATTACATTGAAATGTACGGGGAGGACGTTCATAACAATGAGGACCATAGGGGCACGAACGATTTGGATCAGATTCAGTTTACAAAGGAAGAAATAGAGTTGATTCGTAGTGTTCCGAAAACGTCAAAATACGATAAAGCCATTAATCTGGCACACTCACTCTACAAGGAAGAAAAGCAATCGATTATCTGGTGCATTTTTGTTGATACGATGCTCACCCTTAAAGACGATTTACGACAAAAAGGCATCAATGCAGAAGTGATTTATGGAAATACGCTTCAAGAAGAACGTGACGCTATTATCGAACAATTCCTGAATAGGGAAATCGATATTCTCATAACGAACCCGCACACACTGGGGGAATCGGTCTCGCTGCATCATACTTGTCACGATGCTATTTATCTCGAGTACTCATTTAACCTGACCCACCTTCTTCAATCCCGTGATCGTATTCATCGTCTAGGATTAAAGGAAGATGATTATACACAGTATTACTTTTTGATGCTACAAGGCCAGGCTGGTGAACGCAGTACGATTGATGAACGCATTTATCAACGGTTAATGGTCAAGGAAGAACGGATGCTCTCCGCCATTGAACGTGGGGTTTTAATCCCGGACCCAACAGTGGACCTAGAGGAGATCACTGCTTTGTTTGATGAATAATTGGAGATATAAATGAGGCATTGGCTAAAATTGAAAGAGTCTTAGCTAAAGAGCCTAATATTTTGATGGATGAGGCTCTTTCGAATAAGAGCATCCAAGGACAGTATTATTATTGGGAACAGGCTGACAGTATTTCATTCAAAGTCGAATTTCGTTAGTTTAGAAAGTGTTGAATTTCCGTTTGATTATCTAGTATGAAGCATGTTGAACGAGTGGTTCAAGCATATTTGGGAGCAGGAGATTGCCAACCTTTCCATTCATTTAAGTACAAGATAGGGAATGACTATATTGTATACCCAATTGGAGCTGAGTACCGATCAAGAAACTGCGTGACGATATGGCTCCACAGACGCTACTCCCGGTCAACGGTGATATTCCTGCTTGCCAGGTTGGTCTTGAGCTGGCTTAGAGAGATACGACGACAAGTGCCTGGCACTTGTCGTCTATTATTCAACAGGTGAATTAGAAAACCTAGCAAAATACCCCAGATGAAAAATAGGTAATGCCCAAAGAAAATAACCTATTATGTTAGACTCGCCTATACAACAAAATGAATGATTACAATATATACCAACTGGTGTATACTAGGAATTGATAAGCTACTAGGAGGTATGTTACATGCTTAAACAGAAATGGTATTTATCAACTTGGTTCATTTCTATCTGGTTTGCACTATCTTATTTTATTCTTCCTTTTTTTATAGGTTTGATCTTGCTAGCTCTTCAAATCATTGATAACAAAAAGAGAAATAAAGAGTGGAAAGAACAGGGGTTAGATGATTTAGCAAAGGTTAAGCAGTTAACTATAGACCTAGAGAAAGAAAATGATAACTTAATTGTTCAAAAGGAAAAAGTGAAAATGGATATCAGCAAAGAAGAAGAACAACTGCAATTAATTAAGTCTGAATTAGTTTCCTATGAAGAAGAACATTTGTACCAAACGTTTGGTTTCTATGAGCCAAAGTATGGATTTGAAAATAGCGAGAAATATAAAGAGCAGCTAGATATTATTCGTGATAAACAAAAGCAAATGGCCAAAGATGATACTGCAACGAATTCAAAGAGATGGCAGGTTGATGGTAGTGAGAAGAAAGGTGAGGCTCTGCGTAAAGACAATGTGAAAATTGCTGTGAGAGCTTTTAATCAAGAATGCGATATTGCTATTTCAAAGGTTAAATTTAACAATATTGATACTGTCGAAAAGCAAATTAAGAAGGCTAGAGAACAGATAAATAGATTGAACAAACGTAATGGGGTAGAAATAAAACTCGATTATCTAGCTCTGAAAATTGAAGAGCTTTATTTAGCTTATGAGTACCAAGTAAAGAAAGAAGAAGAAAAAGAAGAGCAACGAATTCTTAAAGAACAAATGAGGGAAGAGAAGCGTATACAAGCTGAAATTGATCGAGAAAGAAAGAAGCTAGAAAAGGACGAAAAACACTTTAATCAAGCGCTAGAAAAATATAAACAGCAACTAGAAAAAGCAAGTGATGAATTGAAGCTAGAAATTGAGGTAAAGATATCTGAAATTGAAGAGAAGATGAGCGAAATTCAAAAAGAAAAAGAGCAGGTGGATTATCGAGCACAAAATGCTAAAGCTGGATATGTTTATATTATCTCTAATATTGGTTCTTTTGGAGAAAACATGTTTAAAATAGGGATGACAAGACGTTTAGAGCCTATGGAGCGTATAAATGAATTAGGTAACGCATCTGTTCCATTCTATTTCGATGTTCATGCAATGGTCTTTTCTGAAGATGCCCCCAAACTAGAAAGTTTATTGCACAAGGAGTTTGAAAAATATAGAGTTAATAAAGTGAATCATAGAAAAGAATTCTTCAAAGTTGATATTAATGAGATAGCAAGAGTAGTTAAAGAAAACCATAACAATACAGTTGAATTCACCAAACTTGCTGTCGCTGAAGAATTTAGAAAATCTTTACAAATAGCTAAAGAGACTGATCAAGAAAAAGCATATGACGAGGTGGCAGCAGGTTAAGTAATTATAAACATTAAATTAAGAGACAACGTGGTATGTCTCTTTTTTTTGATCGAGGTATAACAGCTTAAATCATAATGCTAGAAGAAATTTAGCATTAATAATGACAATTTAGATTATTCAGAGGTAAGCATTTCAATTGTAAATTTTTTGATTTAGAAGAACACAATAAAAAATTAATGACGAAGTGCAGTATAATAGTACCAATATATTTAACCAATATTAGAACCGGATGTGATTGGTATGATAGTCTATGAAGCTACTAAAAATGAATTTCTGATTGATGTCTATCAGGATGAGCTTGTTAACAACATTGTGAAAAATTACAATTCTAAAATTGGTCGTATTAATGAACGAGAAGTTCGTTCCTGGGATAATTCAATGCAATATATGTACAGAATTTTAAGTGATCCTGAAATCCCTGATAATGCTGGTATTGCTATTGAATTTAAAATACCACATACATCTAAAAGAGTTGATTTTCTAATTTCAGGAAAAAAAGAAAAGCGAAATTCTATTATTATTGTTGAACTAAAACAGTGGGAAGAAGTGGAATCAATTGAAGGAAAAGAAGCTATTGTCAAAACAGTAATTAACCGTGGAATTCGAGAAACACCGCATCCTTCTTATCAAGCTTGGTCTTATGCTGCATTAATTAAAGATTATAACGAAAATGCGCAAAAAAGAGAGATATCCTTTTATCCTTGTGCCTATTTACATAATTATATTAACCAAGGAAATAAAGATCCCTTAACTAGTCCCGCCTATCATTATTATATTGAACAAGCTCCTGTCTTTGTAAAAGGAGAAGCCGCTCATTTAAGAGATTTCATAAAACGTTATATTCAGTTCGGGGACAATAAAGAAAACCTCTATGAGATCGAAAATGGACGAATCAGACCTTCAAAATCATTGCAAGACTCTTTAAATAACATGCTTAAGGGTAACAAGGAGTTCATAATGATTGATGAACAAAAAGTAGTCTATGAGCAAGCTATACATATGGCTAATACGGCAATTAGGACGGGAGAAAAACAAGTATTAATTGTGAGAGGTGGCCCTGGAACTGGAAAATCAGTGCTTGCTATTAATCTATTAGTTGAGTTAACAAACCAAAACAAAGTGTGCCAATACGTGACCAAAAACGCTGCTCCAAGAAATATCTATGCAAATAAATTAAAACAAGACTTTAGAAAAGGACATATCGATAACTTATTTAAAAGTTCTGGTAGTTATATAGAAGCGCCAGAAAATGAATTTGATACTCTAATCGTAGATGAAGCTCACAGATTAAATGAGAAGTCAGGGATGTTTCAACATCTTGGAGAAAATCAAATCAAAGAAATTATTAATTGTTCTAAATTCTCTATCTTTTTTATTGATGAAAATCAGAGAGTGACTTTAAAAGATGCCGGGAGTCTCACTGAAATAAAAAAGCATGCTATTGATAAAAATGCAAATATTGAAGTGATGGAACTTGAATCTCAATTTCGATGTAATGGCTCGAATGGTTATCTAGCTTGGCTGGATGATGTTCTTGGAATTCGTGAAACAGCTAACACTAATTATATGGGTGGCCATTATGATTTTAGGGTATATAACAATCCAAATGAACTTAGAGATGAAATTGAATTATTAAATAAAACTAATAACAAGTCTCGTATAGTTGCGGGCTATTGTTGGAATTGGAATAAAGAAGGAAAAAGCGACTCAAACTACCACGATATTAAATTAGAAGAATTTAATTATAATATGAGCTGGAACTTGGACAATTCAGCTACATGGGCGATTGATTCGACCTCAGTAAAAGAAGCAGGATGTATTCATACCTGCCAAGGACTTGAATTTGATTACGTCGGCGTCATTATAGGAAATGATTTAAAATATGTTAATGGGGAAGTTATTACAGATCATAAAGCGAGAGCAAAAACAGATTCTTCACTTAGAGGATTAAAAAAGATGATAATAGAAGACCCTGAGAAAGCGACCAAAATAGCTGATGAAATTATACGAAATACATATCGAACTCTAATGACAAGAGGGCAGAAAGGTTGTTTTGTTTATTGTACAGATGATAACTTAGCTAATTACCTTTTGAGCAGATACGATAAGGTTAGTAAATCTTATGAACCAAATGATTTTTTCCATGAACATATAGCTGAAAGTGATCAGGAAAGATACAAGTGAACGTGATGATTGAATATATTACAGAAAATAGCGAAAATGCTATACTATAAAATAAACATCAAGCAACCAGAGAGGAGTTACAACATTGAAAAAAAACATACACGTAGTAGGAGCAGTAATATTTGAAGACAATAAAATTCTCTGTGCAAAAAGGGGAGGTGAGAAAGCTCTTCCTCACCTTTGGGAGTTTCCAGGTGGAAAAATTGAAAAGGGTGAGAGTCCTGCAGATGCTTTAAAGCGTGAGTTATTAGAAGAAATGAAGTGTAAAATAGATGTGCATGAACAAATTGAATATACCATCTATGAGTATGATTTTGGTGTGGTACACTTAACGACCTTTCGCTGTAATTTAATAGAGGAGAAACCAGTATTAACGGAGCATATAGATATGAAGTGGTTAACTCCAAATGAATTGCATCAATTAGAATGGGCTCCTGCTGATATACCAGCGATCGAAAAGATTGAGTCATTATATGTTTAATAGCTACTCCTATAAGAGTAGCTTTTTTATTTACATTTGAATCTATTACATTTACAATTTTAGGTATAAAAAGAACAGAATGGTGATCAGATGGATAATAATATATTAACTAATTTGCAAGAATCAATCTATAAAGGGTTTATTGATCATTCACAGGGTCGATCTTCTAAACACAAGCCAAAATTACTTGTGAATAATACTAATGCAAAAGAAACGATCCTATCAACAATCCAAGAGGAGCTTTCACAGTGTGAAGACTTCTTCTTCTCTGTTGCGTTTATAACTGAAAGTGGACTAGCAACATTAAAGTCTATTCTTTGGGACCTGCACCAAAGAAATGTTAGGGGAAGAATCTTAACCTCTACTTTCCTCCAATTTAACCAACCAAAAGTATTTAAAGAATTATTAAAGATACCTAATTTAGATGTACGATTAACAAATCTAAAAGGGTTTCATTCAAAAGGGTATATTTTTAAACACTCTACTCATTTCTCACTCATTGTAGGCAGTTCGAACTTAACCGCTCAGGCACTTAAAGCAAACTACGAATGGAACGTTAAATTGGATTCGCTCGAAAATGGTGAGATCATTCGCCACTTTACTCAACAGTTTGAAGATGTTTGGGAGGATTCGATTCCCTTAAGTTTACTTTGGATTACTGAGTATGAACGTATTTTTAAGAGCGAGCAATTTAGAAACAAAGATAGCATTATAGAAATGCCCTTAGATTATAGAATTAACTCTATTGAAGATGCGCTTTCTATCAAACCGAATAAAATGCAAGAAGCTGCACTTGAAAATATTGAAGCTGTTCGAGTAGCGGGGAATAAGAAAGCTCTTATTGTATCAGCCACTGGTACAGGAAAAACGTTTTTATCTGCTTTTGACGTTAGACGTTTTGCTCCCAACAAAATGTTATTTATTGTTCATAGAGAGCAGATATTACATAAAGCCAAAGATGATTACCAACTTATACTCGGCGGCCCTGACAAAGACTACGGCATCCTATCTGGTAATAAAAAGGAGACAAATGCTAAATACCTCTTTGCAACAATTCAGACACTCTCAAAAGAGGATGTATTATTAACATTTACACCTGAAGATTTCGATTACATTTTAATTGATGAAGTACATAAAGCAGGGGCAAATACTTATTTAAAAGTAATGGATTATTTTCAACCAACTTTCATGATGGGAATGACAGCGACCCCAGAACGGACTGATGACTTTAATATATACGAACTTTTTGATTACAACATTGCATATGAGATCCGTTTACAAGAAGCATTAGAAGAAGATATGCTTTGTCCGTTTCATTATTTTGGAGTCACTGAATACGAGTATGAAGGAAAACTAATAGATGAAACAGCTACTTTGTCTAAGTTAATAACCGAAGAACGTGTTCAACATATTCTTGAGAAAATTAATTATTATGGTCATTCAGGCGATCATGTCCGTGGTTTAATGTTCTGTAGTCGAAAAGAAGAGGCAGTAAAATTGACGGTGGCGTTGAATGAACACGGGCTTAAAACAGTTGCATTACTTGGAAATCATTCTCCTGATGAACGGTTACGTAGAGTTAATGAATTAGAAAGTGGAGAATTAGATTACATTATTACTGTTGATATTTTTAATGAAGGAGTAGACATCCCGAGCATAAACCAAGTGGTTATGTTAAGACAAACACAGTCAAGTATTATTTTTATTCAACAGCTTGGTAGAGGTCTACGCAAACACAATTCCAAAGAATTCGTAACTATTATTGATTTTATTGGTAATTACAAAAATAATTACCTCATTCCAGTAGCATTATCTGGTGATCGTTCGCAAAATAAAGATTCAATTAGAAAAAATACCAAGGATACATGTTATATAAAAGGGGTATCATCAATAAATTTCGAGGAAATTGCCAAGAAGCAAATATTTAAGTCTATTAGTGATTCTAAGTTAACATCCATGAAGATTTTAAGGGAAGCTTATATCGAATTGAAAAAACGGCTAGGACGTGTACCTTCTTTGCTTGATTTTTATACTACCAACTCCCTTGACCCTATTGTGATCGTTACAGAACATAAAAATTATTATCAATTTCTTGTTAAACTGAAGGAGAAAGTACCAATGCTTACTTCATACGAACAAACGGTTTTAACAATGCTGTCCCAGGAAATTCTCAACGGAAAACGAAAGCATGAGATCTCATTATTACAGGTATTATTGGCTGAAGGAATAGTGGAGGAGAGTACCATCCTAAGGAGATGGAAAGATAGTGGCTATCTAACTGATAAAAATACATTACTATCTGTTCACGTGTGCTTGATCTTTCTTTTTATACTTCAGCAACTATAAAAAAATACGGGGACAAGCCTATAGTAGAATATGAGATGAATCGATATAAATGGAACCGAAATTTTATGGAATCGCTGCAAAATAACCCACATTTTTATGAACAGGTTAAGAACATTTTACAAGTAGCTGAACATAAGAGTAAGCAATATGATAGCTCTACTGCACTTACACTTCACCAGAAATATTCTCGTAAAGATGCGTGTAAACTACTCAATTGGTTGAATGATGAAAGTTCAACAATGTATGGGTACAAAGCAAAACATGGAACATGTCCTATTTTTGTAACGTACCATAAACAGGAAGAAGAAGGATCAAGCATTAATTATGGTGATGCATTCTTAAGTCAAGATGTGTTTCAATGGTACACACGAAGTAATCGTACCTTACAGTCTGATGAAGTAAAAAAGATCATCAACTCTGAAGATAATAACCTTACTATGCATCTATTTGTGAAGAAAGACAATGCAGAAGGAACAGATTTTTATTATTTAGGAGAAGTTACCCCGGATAGACCGACCATCGAGCAAACAACTATGCCAGGAAATGACTTACCAGTGGTTCGTATTCAATTCAAGTTAAAAGAGACGGTGGAAACGTCCCTATATCATTATTTAATAGAAGAGTAGATAAAAACTATTGAATCTATCTGCTACTTATTATAACCGAATAGGTATTAGTAGATTAAATACTGAAGAATAAATTGTATTCATGAAACTGTTTGCAGAAAACTACAAGCCTTCAAGTTTGTAGTTTTTCATTTTGAGTAAAATTTCAAGCACAAGAAAGGAGTACCATTATGCAAAACAACCAATGTCCATTCTGCACCATCAAAGATTATTTATTTGAAAACAAACACGCTTACGCGATTTACGATCGATACCCTGTTACCGAAGGGCATATCCTTATCATCCCTAAGCGCCACGTAGCTGATTACTTTGAAGCAACGAGCACAGAACAGGCCGCTTTATTTGAGCTCGTGCATACTGCCAGAGCGTTCCTGAATGACACATATTCTCCAGATGGTTTTAACATCGGCATGAACTGTGGTGAGGCTGCTGGCCAGACAATTTTTCATGCCCACATCCACGTTATTCCAAGGTACAATGGAGATATGGAGAATCCTCGTGGCGGAGTTAGAGGGGTTATTCCAGCAAAACAATCCTATTAAACAGTAAAGGTGAGTGCCATGCCTGTATATAACAAACTAGTAAGAGATAGAATCCCTGAGATTATAGAGAAGACTGGAAAAGAATTTCGTACGGATATTTTAAATAAAGCAGACTATGAAGGGCAGCTTAAAGTAAAACTGAGAGAAGAGATGGGGGAATTGCTTGAAGCTGGTACGAAGAAAGATATTATCGAAGAAATGGCCGATCTATTAGAAGTCGTCTATGCGCTTGGTGCGATTCACAATATTAGACCGGGAGAGATTGAAACCGTGAGAAAGAAAAAGCAAAACGAGCGCGGAGGTTTTAACGAACGAATCTTTTTAGTTGATGTAGAGGATGAGTAAGGATGCGTCTAGTAACAGAACTATTAATTGATGAAATAAAAGAATCAATTGAAAAAGCTTCTTCCATTTACATAGTAACAGCTTTCCTAATGAAATCAGGTGTAGATTTGTTAAAAAGCCCTTTAAAACAAGCACTAGATAGAGGCGCAGAAGTGAAAGTGTGTACAGGTGATTACATGTATATCACCCATCCTGATGCTCTGCGCACTCTATTTAACCTTGATGAACGTATTGAGGTCAGGTTATGGAAAAACAATGGGCGATCGTTTCATCCCAAAGCTTATTTATTTCAATTTGAGGATAAGACAGGTCATGTAATTATCGGCTCTTCTAATATGTCAAAATCCGCTTTAACATCAGGGGTTGAGTGGAATGTTTCCATTCCATCAAAAGATGACCACATCATTTATGAAGAAGCCATACACGAATTTATGAAACTATTCTTAAGTGAACATACGATTCCAGTGAATGACGTAACAATCAAAGCGTATGAAGAAATGTATTTATTACAAAATCATTCACGAGATAATTGGTTTGATGAATGGGACGCAGATGATGAAAAAGAATTAATGTTTGGTCAGAAGGAGGAACATACACCTATACTTCATGACCCTCCAGAACCTTATCAAGTGCTAAAGCCAAGGCAAGCTCAGCTCGAAGCTCTAGAAGAATTAGAGAGAACCTTGGATGATGGATATGATAAATCATTAGTTGTTATGGCTACGGGGTTAGGAAAAACATATCTTTCCGCCTTCTTTGCACGTCGTTTTAAGAGGGTGCTCTTTATTGCACATCGAGAAGAGATCTTATATCAAGCAAAGAAGACATTTAATCATGTGATGCCTGATCGAACATGTGGTATTTTCAATGCCAGAGAGAAAGAAAGGGACGCGGATTTTGTATTTGCATCAATCTTTTCAATAGCAAACCAGAAACAAGTTGAAGAATTCGATAAAGATGCCTTTGATTTAATTATCATTGATGAATTTCATCATGCAGCTGCAAGGTCTTACCAGCATGTTCTTGAATATTTTTCTTATTCATTTTTATTAGGATTGACCGCAACTCCTGATCGCATGGATGGTAAAGATGTCTATGCTATTTGTGATGGAAACGTGGCTTATAAAATAGACTTTCTGACAGCCATTGAAAAAGGCTGGCTGGCTCCTTGATTACAGCCATCCGATTGAACCAGTTGTGCCATCTTTTTGATCCGCCTCGGACATGAATTTGATCCAATTAAGACATGACTGACCCACCCTCCTATATAATGAAGGAGCACATTTGTGCAAATTTATTATATAGGAGGTTTTTTTGTGGTTAAGTATCGAGAAATCTTAAGGCTTCATGCGCAGGAAGTCACACAAAGGGGGATAGCTTCGAGCTGTGGCCATTCTAGAAACACAATTAGAGAAGTAATTCGGCGAGCGGAAGAGAAGAACATTCAGTGGCCAATAGAAAAGGACATGACAGATCAAGACCTACAAATGATTTTATTCCCTGAGAAAAAGGTGCCGTCAGACCATCGTCGAAAGCCTGATGGCGAGTATATTCATAAGGAATTGGCTAAAACTGGGGTAACACTCTCCCTTTTATGGGACGAGTACTCTTTACAGTGCAGGGCAAACGATGAAATTCCGTACAGTTATCGTCAGTTTTGTAGATTTTACAACGACTATGCAAGGAAAACCAAAGCAACAATGCGCATCAAAAGAAAGCCTGGGGAACAAATGGAAGTGGACTGGGCAGGTCAAACTATGCATATCACGAACAATCTAACAGGAGAAGAAGCTCCTGTTTATATTTTTGTTTCTGCATTGCCATGTAGTCAATATGCGTATGTAGAAGGATTCTTATCCATGGATGTAGAGAGTTGGATTACAGCCCATATTCATGCTTTTGAATTTTATGGGGGAGTCACGAGGATTATTGTTCCCGATAACTTAAAGACAGGAGTGACAAAGTCTTCCCGTACCGATCCTATTATTAATCAAAGCTATCAGGAAATGGCTGAGTTTTACCAGACTACTATTATCCCAGCACGTGTACGTCATCCCAAGGACAAACCAAGTGTAGAAGGTAATGTTGGTCATATCTCAACTTGGATCATCGCTTCTCTTCGCAATGAAAAGTTCTTTTCTTTGATTGAACTAAACAAAGCGATAAAAGAAAAACTAGATGTAGTGAATACAAAACCTTTCCAAAAGAGAAAAGGGAATAGGCAGGAAGCATTTTTAGAGGAAGAAAGATTTGCATTGATTCCCCTGCCTCATTCACCTTATGAGATCGCAAGCTGGGCAAAGACCGTTGTCCAGCCTGACTATCATATAAAAGTGGATCATAACTATTACTCTGTTCCCTATGATTATATCAAATATGTGGTAGACGTTCGAGTAACGAGGAATATCATTGAAGTATTTTATAAGAATATACGAATTGCTTCGCATAAAAGATCAAATAAGTCAGGTGGAGATTTCAGTACTATTCCTGATCATATGCCTAGAGACCATAGAAAGTATGCATCATTTGATAAGGAATTTATATTAGAGTGGGGTGCTACAACTGGCCCTGCCACCTTATTAACCATTGAAAGAATCTTAGAATCTTATCCGACTGAAAAGCAGGGCCTGAAATCTGCCTATGCATTAATGAAACTAGCAGATAAATACTCTATCGAACGCATAGAGAAGGCATGTGAAAGAGTGTTGTCCTATACGCCAAGACCCAAACTAAAAAGCATTCAAACCATCCTAAAAACAGGACATGACAAATTACCAGTAGAGGATACAAGCAAACAGTTGAGCACACAAAAAAATGATAACGTTTACGGGTTTACTCGTGGCGCTGATTATTACGGAGGGAATAATAATGACAATTGATAACACTTTAACAAAATTAAATGAAATGAGAATGACTGCAATGGCAGAAACATTAAGAGAACAATTGAGAAATTCAGAATACCAAGAACTATCTTTCGAGGAACGATTTGGGTTACTCGTTGATATCGAATGGTCCAGAAGACAAAACAATAAACTTGATCGCCTGATCAAGTCGGCTGAATTACGTGATACACAGGCATGTATCGAGGATATTGAATATCATCCGGATAGAAAGCTTGATAAAGCGCAAATTTTACGATTAGCAACCTGTAATTATATTGAAGAACATCACAATATTATATTAATGGGTGCTTCTGGAAATGGAAAAACCTATTTATCTTGTGCATTTGGCATAGCTGCATGTCGTCAGTTGTATAAAGTGAAATATATTCGATTACCAGACCTCTTGGATGAATTAGCAATCGCAAGAGGAGAAGGAACTTATAGAAAGGTGATGAAAAAATACAAGAATGTAAACCTACTCATCTTAGATGAGTGGCTATTAACTCCGTTAAAAGAGACTGAGGCAAGAGATCTTCTTGAAATCGTAGAAGCACGCCACCAGCAAGGATCAACTATCTTTTGTTCTCAATTTGATCCTAGAGGATGGCACGATAAAATTGGTGAAGGTACACTGGCAGATGCCATTCTAGACAGAATTGTGCACGATTCCTACACCATACTTATTGACGGTGAAGTCTCCATGAGAGAACGTCACGGATTGGCGGTATCAAAATGATCCCAGAAGAAGTTGAAATCCGTATAGCGAAGTATTTTTTACACATGTATTTACCTGATGAAGTAATGCGGAAAGTGGAAGAAAAACTCCTACCTCCATGTATTTGGAAAGGTGAAGAGGAATTAGACTACGATGAACTCGTTCGTTGGTCTCTTGAGATAATTAATCAAGAACTAGACGGTAAAAGCTTTAAATAAGTCAAACAGCCATTGGAATGTTTCAGGTTTCAATGGCTTTATATCAATCTACTATTGTCTCTCTCCCCGGCACTTACTGGCTCATTCTGGCTCAATACTCATACGGAAAGATTACACCAATAATACTTTTGGATTCACTATTTATATGGTTGTGGATCACTTCTGTCATAAGTGGATCAATATCTTGTCCGGAGTGGGTCAAAAAGATGGCAGAGATGGGGCTAACCTATGTCCTTCTTCACTCCTTTCCGTTATCACGGTGTATATGATGAAATCGACTATTCATCCATAACATGGTTGGGAACACGATATGATGAAAGTGAGCTTTTAAATAAGCAGTTAAGTGATGATGTTTTTAACAATATTTATGATGCATGGCTTAAGTACAAACAAACTAGAACGCTTGTATTCTGTTCTTCTATTAAGCAATCTAACTATTTAGCAGAGTGCTTTCAACAAAAAGGTGTGTCTTGTATCAGCTTAAACTCAAAAACATCTTCCACTGATCGAAAAGGGGCAATCCGTAAACTTGAAACAGGTGAGCTTGAAATCATCCTAACAGTAGATCTTTTCAATGAAGGTATCGATATTCCGACTGTTGATACATTACTCTTTGTTCGTCCTACTGAATCACTGAGTGTATTCATCCAGCAAGTTGGAAGAGGATTACGTTTGGCCGACGATAAAGAAGCATGCGTGATTATTGATCTTATAGGAAATTATCGTAATGCAGACGTAAAGTTAAGAGTGTTTAGACAAGAAGAAGAGGATACGAAGTCAGCTAAGAAATCAGCTTCCATTCCATCTGTGCCGGATCTATGCTCGTTTGATTTAGAAACAAAGGTAATAGACCTTTTAAATCAATTACAGTTAAAAAGAAAACCTCGTCGAGAACAGATGATAGCATCTTTCCATAATGTGGTTAGAGAAATAGGTAGAAGACCAACTTATAAAAAGTTACACTTACAAGGGAGCTTCGATGGCAATCAATATAGGGTTGAGTTTGGCTCATTTTATGCTTTTCTAAAAGAAGCTAATGCTTTAGACAAGGAACAAATTGAAACATACGAGCTGTATTTAGATTGGTTAAAAGAAGTTGAAACTACCGATATGAATAAGAGCTATAAGATGGTTGTTTTGTCTTATATGCTTACCCGTGGTAAAGATGATTGGTTTAAAGCAATTACTCCAAGTGAGGCAGCTCCTTATTTCCATTCCTTTTTTATGGCAGAAGAATACCGAAAAAAAATAGACTTCTCAGCCAAAAATACTAGAGCTATGTGGGAATACAATGAAAAGAAGGTTGCTAAATTGATTGCAACTATGCCAATGACTATGTGGGCTGGAAAATCTAAGGGCTTAGTCGAATTTGACGGAGATCGTTTCAAAATGACGTTTGACGTGCTTCATGAACATAAGGAAACTCTATTTGAATGGACAAAAGAGATTTGTGAATATCGATTACATAGACATTTTGAAATGAAAGCAAAAAACAAGTAATGATGTGGAGGAAGTGTAATGTATCAACCAGAACCTCAGTCTATGACGTTTAGTACGTTAATTAGTGACATAGACAAAGGGATTATTAAAATTCCGCAATTTCAGCGTGATTTTGTATGGACAATTAATCAATCTGCTAAATTGATTGATAGTATTCTAAAAGGCTATCCGATCGGAACATTCATACTCTGGGAGTCAGGAGAAGAACTGCGATCAATAAAAAACATTGGCGGGGCAGAATTGCCGCCTACCCCATTAGGCTCTAAAGCTCAATATGTATTGGATGGCCAGCAAAGAATGACAAGCCTTTATGCAACACTTAAAGGGCTATTGGTACAACGAGAAACTAGAAAAGATAATTTTGCTGAGCTGTATATAGATTTAGTAGCTGATGAAGACGACCAGCTTGTCGTTACAGATATAGAGGATCGTAACCCTAAAGAAGTGATCTCTTTACGTAATTTACTCGAAGGTGATATTTCAGTTCTCATTGAGTATCCGAAGAGTTATCACAGTAAGCTAACTGATTACAAAAATAGAATGAACACATACCGCTTCTCCACGATTTTATTAAGAGATGCTACAATTGATGTGGCAACTGAAGTATTTACACGTCTGAATGTGGGCGGTAAAAGCTTAACTGTTTTTGAAATTATGGTAGCTAAAACATACGATGCTTCTAAGAACTTTGACCTGTCAGAGAAATATGATGATTTGTTGACTAGGCTGGAACAGGTCGAATATGAGACCATTCCAGAAAGTACCGTTCTACAAGTAGTTTCTACAATTCTAGTTAAAGAATGTTCTAGGCAGCATATTTTACGATTAGAAAAAGCTGATTTTATTTACGTTTGGGATAAAGCAGTAGACGCTATTGAAAGAGCTATTGAATACTTTAGAAACTATTACAGAATTCCGGTATCAAGACTCTTACCATATAACGGCTTAGTGGTGACATTCGCATATTTCTTTTACCACCATAAAAACAAGCCAACCGGATATATGCGTGAACTATTAGATGATTTCTTTTGGAGAGTATCTCTATCAGAAAGGTATTCAAGCGCATTAGAAACTAGATTAGGTCAAGATATTAAGCGAATTGACGTTATCTTAAAAGGCGAGCTGCCTAAATATGATTTAAAATTGAATGTAACAAAGGATTTAATTATTAATAATGGTCATTTCAGTGTCAATAGAAGCTTTATTAAATCTATCCTTTGCTTGATGGCATATCATGAGCCAAAATCATTTAGTGACAATTCAGTCGTTCGTATCAATAACAGTTTCTTGAAGCAGGCAAATAGTAAGAACTATCATCATTTTTTCCCTAAAGCATATCTTCAAAAAAAAGGTGAGGATATGTTCTATATCAATCATATCGTAAATATTACAATTGTAGATGATTTCTTAAATAAGAATATAATCAGAGCAAAAGCGCCGTCCGAATACATGAAGGATTTTGTTGAGCAAAACAGTAAAATAAGAGAAACGATGAAAGATCATTTAATAGGAGATTTAAATGAGTTTGGTGTTCTTAAAGATGACTATGAAACATTCTTTGAGAAAAGAGCAGAATTGATTGCAGAAGAGCTAAATAAATGGTTGATTACTAGTAAGTCTAATCTTGTAGAAACTATATAGTAAATAAATAAATCCCCTTACACTACAGAAAGTGAAGGGGATTTGTTTTTACCACGTACCTAAATTTTCGCCATACTGTTTTACTTCTTCAAGCATAAACTCAATATCTGAAGCTTCTAATATAACATCAGACATTGGAATGTCATCTTGTGAAACAAATTGATCGGTATTAACTATGAACATTGCGATATTTAATTCGCCTTGTTTTACATTAACTGAAACATTTTTGCATCTCGTATCCGGATTATTTTACAATTATACTTACCAATCTATTCAATTTATTGTAGGTTAGCAAGTGACTGATTATATAATTGATGAATTTATAATCGCTTATGAATCAATAGATAACTAAATTAACAAAAAGAGGAACCATACATGAAAAAATCAGCTGCAATCATCACTTTACTAATAGCCCTACTATTAACCGGCTGCCTGAACCGCGGCGAGTCGATGGTGTTGCTTGAAGAGCCTATCGTCCAAATGGATGTTTCCTACCCAAGAGGAGGTGTCATGAATCCAGATGATGACATTCTTTATACGTATACAGACGAAGCAGCCATTCAGTCCTTTCGAGAGATCATGAAAAACACAAGGGAGCGGCCAGTTGAGATTACTACCTACCCTGATTATGAAATCGTCGTTACCTATGCTAATGGATTGCCGATGCACGGCGGCTATGTATGGCTTGGTGATGAAGGTGAAGAAAGTGTTCTTACCTATTTACCTAATTTTGAAGAGACCTATATGACGAATGCCAATACGACGAAAATGCTTTGTGAGCTAGTAGAAAGAGAATAGGGGGACATTTTATGAAAGACCCGATAAAAGTAATGCTGCTAGGGATTTCGATCATGCTTTTAGGTTTATTTATACAGAACACTTCAAGCTGGGATGCTGGCCCGACGAATGCGGTGCAGCTTCTTATTGCTGCTGGGTTTATTACGGTTTTAATTGGATTTTTTATGAATAAGGGGAAGTAGGGTTTTAAATTCCGGCTCACATTTCTAGTAAATAGTACATGGGAATAAATTACTTTGACACCATTCTAAATATTCTGTATATTTAATGTTAAGTTAATCGTTTGCGCGGAGATGTTGAGAAGCTCATTGAAATACTGCCTGGCAGTCATTTTGTGAGCTTTTTTGTGTGAACGAGCAGCTTAAATGATGGAAAAGGGGAATGTTAGATGGTTAAATATTCGTTTCAATTCATTATTGCAATCGCTTTCTTTTTCGTTTTGCCCGATCATTTTAAGGCTGGAGAGGCATTCTTGCTTGAACAAGGAACACCGCCGCCTGGAGCAAACCTGCCAAATTGTGAACCAGCTTCAGACAAGCCTAACCCAGTTATTCTTGTTCCAGGTACATTTGAAAGAAGTGCTCAAAATTGGCTGACTCTCTCACCCGAGCTTGCTAAAAAAGGATACTGTGTCTATGCAATGAATTACGGTTTAACTCACTCTGGACCATCAACAGGTGATATTAAAGAGTCAGCTATAGAATTGAATGAGTTTGTAGATAATGTTTTGCAATTAACCGGGGCTGACAAAGTCGATATTATAGGTCATAGCCAAGGCGGGATGATGCCGAGATACTACTTAAAGTTTTTGGGCGGAGATAAATTTGTGGAGAATCTGATTGCTTTTGTCCCTTCTAACCATGGAACAACCGGATTTTTTGGATTAGAACAGATCAATTCAGGAGCAGCAGATATTACCTCGTGTTTAGCGTGCCAGCAGCAGCTCGTTGGATCTGAGTTCTTAGAGGAATTGAATAAAGGGAACGAGACCCCTGGAAATGTCTCCTATACTGTCATCTCTACAAAAACGGATCAAGTTGTGATTCCTTATACATCGGCATTCCTAGATGGCCCTGAAAAGCAGGTATCAAATATCACCATCCAAGACTATTACAGATTCAATTTAATTGGCCATCAGGGAATTGTGTACGATCAATTATCGTTTTCTTTTGTTTTTGATGCACTAGAACATGAAGGGCCTGCAAACCCTGAGCGCGCAGTAAAAAGGTAAGTAGAGTCTGTTCTTATTTCTTTGTATAATGAAGAAGAGACATACATACATCACAGAGACTTGAAGAGCAAATAGTAGACGAGGAGGGATCTATAGTGGCATCAGACAACGGCTTCCTTTCGAAGCTAAGTTCACCAGCAAGAAGCGCTTTAGTTCACGAAGGAATTGATACATTGGAGAAGCTTTCAACCTACACAGAAAAAGAAATCCTGAAACTCCACGGCGTTGGCCCAGCATCACTGCCAACGATGAGAGCTTCATTAGTGGAAGCAGGCTTATCGTTTAAGGAGAAATAGTATGGTCAATGAAAAGCTCATCTAGGCATGAGCTTTTTTGTTGATTTCTAAATTAAATATTGCGTGCCTCTTACAATAAGTACCTTTTATGAACCCATTTACATTAGCAGGTCAACATTTATATTGATTTCTTTATACTAATTCCACTATTAATCTCCTGCCAATACCTAAACATCATACTGATGCCGGCATAAGCTAATAATATCTTAAGAGTTTAGGAGGCTATAACTTATGTCTGATAGGCAGAGATGTAATTATTGCAAGTGTGTATCATGTTGTTGTCCCATAAAAAATAAGAATGAAATTGAGAATAACCCTTCTAATACAAACACAGCAAATCCAACAATCAATGTTAATCCAGTCATCAATATAACATCAACTGCTACACCGATTCCTGTGAATGGTGAGTGTGAATGTTCTGCTACTGTAGAGAGTTCCGTACCAGGGATATTTTTACAAGCAAGCATTTGTCCAAATTGCAATGAACTTGCAAGTTACGTTCGTTTTCGTAACGTTTCGTTAAGTGGTGGCGAAACAACAGAGTTATTTTCATCATTTGTCTCCGCTCCCACATGTTTTTCAATAGAAGACGGAATAGCATTAGCTGCTTCGGGTATTGGATTCCTACTAGTTAATGGAGAGTCATGTAGAGCAGTTTTTAATCTCACTTTATTTAGTAGAAATGAAGAGAATGATTTTTATACTATTGCTATCCAGTGTACTGATAATAGTAATAACTTTTTTACTTCCGTCGAACTTGAACCCGGTGATTTGCCTATTACCCCTTGCCAAGAATGATTCATAACACCAAGGAAGCATTGTAAAGTTACTCATTGTTTATTAAAACTTTAGTGGTGAGTTAAAGAAAGCATGGGTTAAAATGGAATCATCAAGAAAAAGCCAAGGTTCTAAGTAGATAAATCCATACCCGTCATACTTTTAAACTTAATTTAGTAAAACAAAGTTCTTGTGAAAATTGAACAATTTGAAACGGAAAGTAAAAGGTAAACGTCTTATAATTAATTCAGAAAAGGGGCTGGTGGTTTTCATCACTAAACGATTCATTTTACTGAGCTTTATTCTCACAGTAGTAATCATCACAGCATGCAATAGTGGTGAGCATGAGTTAACAGGAGAAGCTTCATTTACCGGTACGATCGAAAGCATCCATAATGACAGTGCGATTATTGCGATTGAAGAAGGAGAGATCTTAAGCTCTGGTGATAAGGTGAGCGTGAACTTGTCTTTAAATGAAGAAGACACGTTTGCGGTTGGTGACCGAGTGGTTGTTGAGTATGACGGGGCTGTGATGGAATCTTACCCTTTGCAGGTTCATACGATTTCAATCAAATTGATTAATTAAAATTAAACACCAAGCACCTAAAACATTCACAGAAGATTAGATCTTCGTTATATTGTTTATGAATAGGATTGTATATGTCGCATTTGGGTACTCTAAGAGCACTGTTTCTATGCGAGGTGTATCCATTTATGAAAACTTCTAGACGACATATCCTTTTTAATCTAATCATTATACTAGTTCCATGGCTTTCATTACTGTTTATTGGCAAAAGGCATTTCAAAAGGTTTTTTGCTTCCAGCTTTATCATAGCCACTTTAGAAATGATCAGCCATATCTATGGACACATGCGAGGATGGTGGGAGTTTTATGATAAACCGAGATCATTTATAAAAGACGAACTGCCCTTTGACATAGGCCCCTATATCCCAATTGCTGTCTGGATTCATAAATTTTCATACGGGAATTTTAAGAAGTTTGTTTTACTTAACGCTCTGGCTAACGCAGCTTTCAGCTTTTTATTCATGCCTTTTTTAAAGAAAATTAAAATCATCAAGTTAAAAAGACTAAACTACGTGCAATTCTTTTTCTATATTCATTACAAAGCCTACCTCTTATATGGTGTGCAGCATTTGATTGAAAAGAACAGGAATAACCGAAATACTTACTGAATTCACACTAGGTATAATAGTTCAAAGAGGTGATTTCATGTGTGGCAGGTTTACGTTAACCGCAACTAAAGAACAAATTGAAAAGCAGCTTAATGTTCATTTAGATGACTATGAGCCAAGATTCAATATCGCTCCAAGCCAGCCTGTCTTAAGCGTGATTTCAGATGGAAAGAAGAGGAAGGCTGGATATTTAAAGTGGGGTCTTGTCCCTGTGTGGGCGAAAGACCCAAAGATAGGGTATAAAATGATTAATGCCCGCGGTGAAACAGTGGATGAGAAGCCTGCTTTTAAACGCTTGCTGAAAAGAAGGCGTTGTTTAATTGTGACAGATGGATTCTATGAATGGAAGAGAACAGATGAAACGAAGCAGCCCTATCGAATCACTGTAAACGACAGGATCTTCACCTTTGCCGGTCTATGGGATCGATGGAAATCAGGGGATGAGGAGATCGTTTCCTGCACGATTTTAACAACAGCACCGAATGAATTTATGAGAGACATACACGATAGAATGCCAGTCATTCTAGGGGATGAGGAAAGAAAAGTGTGGTTAGATCCTTCCATAGAAGATAAAGAAATAGTAAAAGATATTATTAAACCATACCCAGCTCAATATATGACTGCTCACGAGGTTTCAACGTATGTAAATAATCCGAGAAATGAGTCTGAGGAATGTATTAAGTCTTTATCAGAATAAAGATTGAGCGGTGGTCTTTAAGAGACCACCGCTTTTCAAGTTGAATATACCGATACGATTATGTAGAAATGCTTATGATATTCGTAAATACGATATAAAAAGGGAAGGAGGCTAACGCCATAAGTAAGCAGATTTTCCCCATCTTTTTCTTCTCCAAGTCCTTCTCACCTAACCAAATAAGAGCTAAAAGCACACCTATGAAAGGGAAGAGGAGGCACACAATATAAAGCAGTATTCGATCATGCCGAGATTTCACAACGAATCCTCCTAAATAATTATTCCATTACTCCCTTACAACCAATAAAATCTACAGGAAACCCAAGATGGACATAGATGAAATAAAAGGATTTCCAGTATCTACATATTAAGTTTACCATAAACACTCTGCTTTCACGATTGATGTTATGATCTATTTTCAAAGCCTCCTTAAGAGAACAACTATTCTCTGAGTCTAGCACAACAAAGTGTTGGGAATGTTTGTATGAATTGAAACATTTATTCCGGCTTCGATCGTATTATAGTAAAGAAACTAGGGGTAACTTCATGTATAACACTTTGATTGTGCTTACCAGCTGTCTGCTTGCAGCTTTCAGTAATGAGGATCAAATGCAAAATGCTGCTTTTACAGGGATGATCGAAAGCATCCATAATGACCGTGCGATTTTTGTGATTGAAGAGGGAGAGATCTTAAGTTCTGGTGACAAGGTGAGCGTGAATTTGTCTGTGAATGAAGAAGACACGTTTGCGGTTGGTGACCGAGTGGTTGTTGAGTATGAAGGGGCTGTGATGGAATCAAGAAAAAGTAGTTGACGTTAAAAGTGAATTTATGATATTATTAAAAATTTGATAAAAAACAACATATATGTTAAGGTTAAGAAGGTTACCATATATGGAGGTGGATTATTTGTTTCAAATTGGCGACAATATTGTTTATCCAATGCACGGAGCAGGTATAATTAAAGCCATAGAAGAAAAGGAAATCTCAGGAAAAAAACAACAGTATTATGTTATAAAAATGTCAATCGGTAATATGCAAGTCATGATTCCTACAGGTAAAATATTGAGTTCAAATATACGACCTGTTACTGACATAATTGCATTAAAAAACATCATTCACATTTTTCAACATGGAGAATCAGATAGCTTACTGTCGTGGAAACAAAGGTATAAAGTGAACACGGACAAAATAAAAACAGGTAAATTACAAGAATGTGCTGAAGTTGTTCGTGATTTAATGCAAATGAAGAAAGAAAAAACACTTAATACAAGCGAGAAAAAAATGTTAGATAACGCACATGAATTTTTGATTAGTGAACTGGGATTCATTAAAGGGATTACTGAAAATCAAATTAAAAGTTTCTGTTAAGGTTAATTAAAAATAACGTCTTACATCACCCGGAAACATCCTGATTTTTTGGTGAATATGTTTATTATTAGAAGTAAATCCTTTCAAAGACATTCAACTTCTCCAACCCACCTTTAGAGCATTAACCTCTTTTGTTATTTCTACAATCTAACCCATTTTTAATATTTAACTTTCTCTAACGATCGTTTGAAGCTTCATCAAATAACTCGATAAAATAGTCACTTGATTTTTGCAATCCTGATTCACACTGGCACGGACAAGGAGCCGTAAGGATGAAAGAGAGGTAGGGCTTTCATTGTTTTAGGTATACAATTTATTATTTAAGTCATTATTTCTAGAAGAAAAACAATCATTCTCACATCTATCTTTAATAGATTTTTCATCTATTGAGACAGTGATTAGTAGTTGTTTATCTTCTTTACGTAAAAGAGAAAAACGAATTGGTAACAGTATATGGTCACCTATAAAAATGGCTTCCAAATCAGGAAACCATTTTTTTGTGTACTTAACAGAGGACATAAAACATCTATAGGAATATGAAGGAATAGTTTAAAGGAAATATCCCTTTCCACCACAGGAGATCTTTAATTGAACCATCCTGCCATCCAATTTATAATGAAGAAAAGAGAAAAAGGAGAAAACGATGACGACTAAACATAAGATCTATACGATGAGCTTCGCAAAGGTATACCCTTGCTATGTGGCAAAAGCCGAGAAAAAAGACCGTATGAAAGAAGAAGTCGATGAAATCATCCGCTGGTTAACAGGGTACAGCCAGGAAGAACTAGAGGCACATATCGAGAAAGAGACCGACTTTGAAACATTCTTAGCAGAAGCTCCTGAGATGAACCCATCTCGGAAACTGATCAAAGGAGTAGTCTGCGGCATTCGAGTAGAAAACATTGAAGAGCCAACGATGCAGGAGATCCGTTATATGGATAAACTGATTGATGAATTAGCGAAAGGCAAGGCGATGGAGAAGATTTTGCGCGGTTGATGCAAATTCTCTAAAAGATCAAAAAGGGCGGGGTATGGGTCTCCTAACTTTAGTTGTTGATTTGTGCTGCAGGTACTCGCTTTCCGCGGGCGGACCGGGAGCCTCCTCGTCGCTTTAGCTGCTGTGGGGTCTCCCATGGTCAACGCTAATCCCGCTGGAGTCTCGTACCTTCCGCTCCAATCAACGTAGCGAAAATGTTGTAAAGTGCTCCCGCATTATAAGATGCAGTTCAGTGATCTTAACGAATCAAATAACTTAGCGGATGAAATATGCGTAGATTCCTGTGTGGACTAGAGCAGGGGTGAGATCCAACAGGGCCCAAGCCCGAGGAAGCTCACCAGCTCCACACGGAAAGCGAAGCATAGTTCAGCAGCGGCGAGTCTGCTATACCCCATGTTTAAGGTACTTTCCTTGCATAATGGACATAAGCACCATAAAAAAACACCGAATCCACATCTCAATGGTCCGGTGTTTTCATTTACTCGGCGTTATGTGGGAACAGTGCGAATTTATTATGTTCATGCTGATTTCATAGGTAGTCTTTTAACGTTTCTTGCAGCGTTCCTCTAATGTCTGTATCATTTTCAAAACGAATTCCTGCTTTCACCATATTCTTTACAAGGTCTGGTCGTAATCCTGTAAGAACGGCCTTACATCCCATCATAGAAGCACCTGCTAAGATCTGATCTAATTGATCGATCACATTTTTCTCCATTACTGCTATTCCGGAAAGGTCTAGAATAAGTGTTTGAATCCGCGCTTCAGCGATTTCGTGTAACACTTTCTCCTCAATAATTTGAATTCGATACGAATCGACGCTTCCTATAAGAGGTAAGACGGATACATGTTCTTGCACAGGAATAATCGGTACCGACAAATGCTCTACTATTTGTCTTTGTTTATTCAGCATCTCATCTTTATAACATGAATACCTTAAGAAAAAGTTGTTAAGAAACTGATCTACCCTGTCATTGATCATCTTCTCTAATTCAAAGAAATCATTACGCGAGTCTGTAAATCTTTTCGTCGAATCTAAATCATTAACAAACTTCCAGATCGTTCTTCTAATAGCCTGTACCCATTCTAATTTTAATGACAATGTTAAAGAGTGCGAGGCCCATGCTTCTCCTTCTTGATTAGCAAAAGAGATTAATTCATCATCTTCTTGCTCTAAGACATAACGGGTTAGTCGTTGAGCATTTTTTAATAAATCAATGTTGCCTGTCTTTAAAATATCACTGATCTTACTTGATACATTCACCGCTTCTGAGAGCAGCATTTCTTTAAATTCTTCAACGTTCTCTTGAATATAAATATTTGCTTCCTTACCCATGCTATATATTTCCATAGTGGATCCTCTCCTAAAATTCTTTTAGTTATGTAATCGATAGATAGTGTGAGAAATTTCAAGGAGTGAACTTAATTAGAGGGCCTATCAAAAGTGTATACTGAATATTCTATAAATACAATATCATTTCAGTAACTTTCTATATAAGTATGTTGTATAACTAAAGTAAAAATAAAGCATTTACAAAAGTAAGATACTCCCATATGATAAGATCTAATTCCATATCAAAAGCGATGAAAAGAAGAGTAGGCTCATTACATTATCAACAGAGACCTCTGTAGCTGAGAATGAGGGATAAGAGTGTGAGTTGAACCAAGGCTTTGAGCTGTGCTCCGGATTTATGTAACCCATAATGATGCGGCATCGGGTTCTCCCGTTACAGAGATAGGGTATCGCAGGCGGAATCTAGCCATGCCGTACTTGATAAGGCTTCTTTAGTGATGAAGAAGTGAATGGGGTGGCACCGCGACATAATCTCGCCCCCAAAACGATTAGGTTTTGGGGGTGGGATTTTTTTGTTGTTTTTCAACATTTATTGAAGGGAATGGTGTCGGTGCTGAAATGGAAAGATCCACTATTACTACTAAGCGGTATAGGTATTTCAACCATTGGAGGCTGGGTGTATCTCATTGCGATCAACCTCATTGTATTACATGAAACAGAGTCGCCCCTTGCGATGGCGCTCCTCTATATTCTTGGCCCAATCGCAGCTGTTTGCTCGAATGCGTGGGCAGGAAGCTATATTGACCGGATGAATACTCGCACGTTAATGATCTATCTCGACGTATTTAGGGCGATTGGAATTTTCCTCATTCCATTTGTACCCTCCTTACTCTATGTGTACGTTCTGGCTTTTATTATCCATATGGCCAGCGCAATTTTTGAGCCTGCATCAATGGTTTACATGACAAAGCTGATACCAAAAGAAGACCGTCAGCGATTTAATGCACTGCGAAGCTTTATTCAATCAAGCGGAACAATCATCGGACCATCTGTGGCAGGCGTTCTATTTATCGTCGGTACACCTTATACGGCAATCTATGTCAATGCAGCTGCATTAGTTGGATCTGCCTTTATCATTCGTTTGTTACCAAATGTTGATCCTTTGTTAGGTCAAGGCAGTTCACCAAAGGTCACATGGTCAATGATTAAAAATGATATGAAAACAGTAGCTACCTTTTGTAGATCATCTTCCTATGTAGCTAAGATCTACTTGTTGGGCTGCGGGGTGACGATTTTTATGACAGCGATCGACTCATTAGAAGCGGCTTTTGCAAAAGGGGTGTTGCTGATGACGGATACTGCGTATGGATTTTTCTTAGCTGTTTTTGGCGCAGGAATCATTACAGGCTCGATCATAAATTCGATTTTTGCGAAGTCGTTACGTGTGAAGTTTTTAATTGGATTCGGAACTCCCGCTGCTGCTATTGGCTACTTCGCTTTATATAGCTCAACTCATTTTTACCATGCTGCAGTTGGCTGCTTTTTAATAGGGGCTGCAATTACGTTTTCCAATACCGGCTTTTTAACCTTTTATCAAAACCATGTCCCAGTAGAGATGATGGGAAGGTTCGGTAGTATTCTAGGGATCATAGAAGCTGTTTTCATTGTTATCTTGACACTTACGATTGGGATTGCGGCGGAATTCACATCCATACGACCTGTAGGGTTAATTGCGTCCTTGGGATTTTTCATGTTAACAGTGGTTACTTTAAGTTCGGTAATGAAGCAGAAGAGTCAAAGTTACTTTAGGAGTGATGGTGGAGAGGATAAAGAGGTGATTCGTCATTCTGTGTGAGTGGAATAAAAGAAAAGGCACTAATTGGTAAATAAGTGTTAAAATATAGAAGATTACAAGATTTGCTTGAAAGGAACCATCTATGGACATCATTACAGACAAAGTTATATTAATTGCACTATTTATCTTAAGCATTCATTGTATCGAGACCTTAGCATATTCGGTTCGTATATCTGGCGCAAGAGTTCGGTTGATTGCATCAGGCCTCGCTTTATTTAATGTGATGGTCATCGTTTCCCGACTAGCAAACATGATGCAGCAGCCGTTTACCGGAAGCTTAATTGATACTGCTCCTCCAGATCAAGCTCTAACGCTTGTTGAGAGCCAGTATAGAGTCATTATTGGGGCTTCAACCGTTGGAACGATCGTCGGCATATTATTACTGCCAACATTTATAGCTATCTTCTCACGCTCTATCATTCATTTATCAAGACTAAATGGTTCCGTTCCAGCACTTGTTCAACAAGGCCTCAAGTGGCGAGTGATGAAAAGAGGCATTCGACATATCCGGATGCCGCGGCTTGCATATCTTAGGGGAATGAAGTTGAGAGACTTCCCAATAAAATTGTTTCTTATCAACATGATCGTAACCTCGGTTTATACCATAGGTGTGCTGTCAGCGTTATATGCGTCTTTACTTGCACCAGAGCGAGCATCAACAGCTATTATGGCTTCTGGTCTTATCAATGGCATTGCTACGATTTTTCTGGTCATTTTCATTGATCCAAAGATTTCAGTACTGGCCGATCAGGTGGTGAATAAAAAAGGGAGTTACTTATCTCTGAAAACCATCTCCATCATGATGGTCACATCTCGACTATTAGGCACGCTGCTTGCCCAGGTGCTATTCATTCCTGGTGCTTATTATGTCGCTTGGTTTACTAAGTTTATTGTGTGAGGAAGGAAGGAGAGGTAAGCAATGAATCTATATGCATGCTGTAAATGCCACTCAAAAGCAAGCTTTAAAGATCGCTTTAAGTCGATGTTTTTAAATAAATTTAAATGTGAGACGTGTCATTTCAACAATGAGATCTCCATTTATTCTAGAGTAATTATGAGTGTACTCACTTCATTAAGTATATCTGGTTTTGGATTTTTGCTCTTTAGTAGTCTGGAATCTATTTTCTGGTCTATGTTAGGAGCTGTCATCTTCACACTGCTGCTCGT
Organism: Alkalihalophilus pseudofirmus OF4; assembly: GCF_000005825.2. GTDB lineage: Bacteria > Bacillota > Bacilli > Bacillales > Bacillaceae_D > Alkalihalophilus > Alkalihalophilus pseudofirmus. The sequence goes on along the minus strand of NC_013791.2, from coordinate 1,784,459 downwards.
ACCGTTGTATCCATTTTTGATTACATATGATTGTGAAGAGGTCTAGTACCTTGCGAAAATGCTTAAGGATGCCCAATTTGTTTAAAAAGTACAAGCTTCATATAATGGCTCTAGTTGGATACATACTATATCTCCTCATTACCGAAGAAACAGTTTCTTTTACGATGATCCTGATGATAATTTTTTCATTTGCGTTTGTTGCTTGGATGCTCGAGGAGCTGGATAAACAGAATGCAAATTAACGGCACTACATCGAACATAGTCAGATTAAACATAGTTAACTCGTCTGGTTTATATACTACATAAAGCACATAGATAAGGGGGAGTACGATGAAAGATGCGTGGAAGTATCTAGGCTGGATGCTATTGATCGGGGTGGTTTTATGGGGCGGCTTAACCTTTCAGCATCATTTAAGATTGGAAGCCTCAAGAAACTTTGAGATTTGGCCGTTGTTTCTATATTCAACATTATTTCCTATATTTCTAGGAGTTCTTCTACGTCTACCAAGGTTCATTAAAGAACGCAAAGGAAGGAAAGAGTGGAAAGTCAATTGGATAAAGCTGCTTATTGTAGGCATCCCGTTGTGTTATGTTACTTTCGTGCCGCTGCTTGCCCATTTTATCCCGTTACAATTTCTGCCGTTCACCCTCGAAATTATGCATATTGAATCATGGGCCATCACAGGAATTATTTTAGGGTATGTGGTGCTAGGTAGTTTTGTTGAAAAATAAGCGTGGAGGTTTCGCAAGCTATAAACCGAACTTATTAGAATCAGGAATTCACTTTAGAGGAGCGAGTTATTGATGAATTGTTTGTGTGAGCAAAATGGTACCTTTGATTTAAAAGTAGAAGGTGATGTCGGGGCAGATCCTATTTGGTGTGATGTCTGTGGTCATAATTTAGACTTAGAAGAATTCCCCCTATCAAATGAATTAAAGAACGATTTAATGGAATGGGCAGGAAAATACGGCGAATGGATCGATTTGGATGTAGATAGATTAATTCCTAATGGTGTTGAGATGGAAGAAGAACATAATAAACAAGGGGAGCAGTTGACGGAAAAAGTAAAGGAAGAGCTTAAAGGAAAATACAGAATTCGTTTTTCTCGGTCCACCATGGCGAGAAGCTATGCTAATAAATCTGTAAGTAAATACAGGTAAGAAGGGGGGCGCTTAACATTGATATCTTTGATGCAATGATTAATCTTGTATTCTTAATACTTATCATCTTTCTCCTATCAAGAGTCGCTCTTTTTATGAATTACACAAAAAATAGATTGGACGAGATTGATGAAAAAGTGAATGAGATTAAGGAATCCATGTCTAAAAAGAATTAAAACACCTGAATGTAGCAGCAGATATCTTAAGCTCAACTATTCGTGGAGGAATAAAATATGAAACCTATTTGGCAAGCAGATAATGATTGCGGTAAATTAGAACCATTAACAGAGGAAATGATTAAAAAAGCAGAAGCTGATTTAGAAATCAAGCTACCAGATTCATATAAAAAGCTCTTAAAGCAGCAAAATGGCGGCTATCTCAATTTTAATGCCCACCCGACAGATGTCCCAACATCTTGGGCCTCTAACCATGTTCAAGTTGATCACTTATTTGGTATTGGAATCGGTACGGAGAAAGGAATACTAGATAGCAGCTATCTTATTCAAGAATGGGACTTGCCTGAGAACATAGTGCTTATTTCTGGCGATGGACATGCCTGGATTGCCCTTGATTACCGAAATACCAAGTCGGAGCCTGCTGTAATGTATATTGATGTGGAACAAGAGCAAGAATTACAGCTGGCACATGATTTTGAGAGCTTTATTAATGGATTAATTGATTACAGTGAAGAAGAAGAGGTTGCTATTCCTGAATCTGAACTTTCTGATCAAGAAATAAAAGACTATTACACTCAAATAGACGACGTGATAAAGAATGGCACACCTAAAGATATTGACCGTCTATTAACGAAAGTGCTCTCCACAACGGACGAATTGATCCGTTATATGGTTGAAAAAATGAGGCAGCATGAGAAGCCTAAAGTTCATTTTTATTTACTTCTCTTTTTAATGTGCTGTGCTGAAGGTGGTAATAAAGGCATTTTAGAGGATGACTACTTAGATGAAGTCTTGCAGGAGCTTTATCTAAGTAAAAATAAGGATGTGAAAGAGCTCGCTCAGTATTCACTAGAACAATTACAAAGCAGACTTCATACATAAAGAGAGGTGCTTGATTTGAGCTTTTGGACATGGGCAGCAATTGTTATTGCATTAATAGGCGGTGTAGTTGGAGGCTTGGTTGGTGCTAATTCAAAACGGAAGAACTGATTTTTTATACAAAGGGAGGTAATTAGTTGAATGGTAAAACTAAAGTATTGATTACACTTGTTTGTAGTTTACTCATTTTTGCCGTCGGTATGTTTAGAATTCTTACGGAATCACTCTCTTCCACACCATTGTTTGTTGCGTATGTTTTAGTGATTGCTGGGTTAATAGGTGCAGTGGCTAACGGGATGGTTTCAAGAAAGGTACATACGAATTAACGACACGTAATTATCATTATCATAGAACAGCTGACAAAGGAGAGGCATATAATTAAACACTTTAAGAACAAACGTTATTGGATTCTCATGCCGCCATTTCTAATAACTACTATAATACTATTTTACTTTATTCCTACTCAATTAAAGCCTTATTACCCTCTTATAGTAATCATTACTTTTTGGCTCACATTTTATTGTTGGAATTATTACGCAGAGCGGAAGAATAAAGGGGTTTAATACGTATGTTCAATCCAAATAAGCAGGGTAGGTGCAGTAAAACGTCGATCTTTATAATTTATACTATTGTATTCAGTCATGAAGGGTATACAAATAATTATAAAGGGGGCGTTTCTCATGAAAAAAATAACTGAAATAGTTGGAATTCTTTCTGCAGCGTTACTAATCGTTGGATGTCAAAATTCAGATAATGATTTAGAAGAAATGAATGCCGAGCCGACGGAAGAAGGTGCTGCTGGTGAGAATAATCAAGATAACAAAGAAGAATTAAAAACAAATGACGACAATAACGTGATTGATAAAAATGAAGAGGCTTTACCTGAAGCGGATGAGAATGATATAGATGCTTATACAAGAACGGTTGAGACTCCAACATATTTAATTGGTTCACAGTATATTGAAGCAGAAGTTGATGGTATCGTTCGATTCTACACAGCATTTTCAATTAAACGCGATGAAGATCAAAAACTGTCACGTGAAGATACTATAGAAATCTCTCTTAATGAGGGAGACCTTTCTGAACAAGATATTCTAAGCACTTACGCTGATATCTCTGTAGATTGGCCGAAACTTCATTTACACTTTAATGAAGACGGAAATGAATTATCAGCAACTTCTGCGCAATCTGTTTTGTTTTACGACTCGCTGTTTGCAATTAGTGATTTATATGGGATAGAAGAAGTATTATTTTTTAATTCTGAGGGAGAAGAAGACATTATTGTGGCTGAACGGGGCATTGACGAGCCCATCATAGTTCAAAACGAAAGAGGTCTAACTCGTGGCTATTATACAGTCTACGATGAAGAATTAAAGGAGACGTTGTTTCTAGCGGGCGGAGAGTTAGGAGAGCAAGTGGAGCATGAGAGAGGTGAGTCTTTATCCTTTCCTGAGACGGTAGAGACGATGAATTCGGTAGATCGTGAAGATGCGTTTTATTCTTCTGCAATTGTAGAGGGAATGGAGATCGTCAACTCCTCTATGGAGAACGGCAGTGCTACAGTTAGATACGCAGCGGAAGAAGAAATCGTAACAGAAGAAGATCTAATTGTGTTTGAAAGAGCGATGCAGCTCGCTGCACTTGATTTTCATGCAGAAGAGATCCGTTTGATTAATCATACTACAGAAGAAAGCATCACTTACCCATTAATAGGTCAATAAATTGTGTAGGGTAAATCACATTCAAAAGAGATGCTGGTTGAATTTTCTATTACTATTTGAACAACACCCAAAGTATTTTTTAAAAAGGGATCTGAATAAAGAAAAGCAATAAGTACAGCCAAGTTAGAGTGTACTTATTGCTTTTTTATTTCTAAATCCATAATTCCAAATTAAATTACCCCATAAAAGAATCCACATATAACCTCCTGCAACTGCTGATACATGGAGATGAATAGCTAATAAACTGATAAGGAATATTATTTTAGGAGGTTATAGCTAATGGGTGTAAAACCATATTGTAAATCTTGTTGTTCATCCCCATGTTGTTGTCCGATTAAGAAGGAGAATAAAATAAGGAACAATCCTAGTAATACCAACACGTCTAATCCAACAATCAATGTTAATCCAGTGATCAATATACCCCCAACGAAAGCTAATGGGGAACGGGGGTTGCTAACAGAATTTGACGGGAGTGTAACTCCGGCCCCGATAACTATCACAGAACCACCTGCAGACCCTGTAACTCTTGGAACAGTGAGATTATTTATTGATGACCTTACAGACAGGGTATTATTACAAGCTACAATTCCTTGGCGAATTGATTTAGAAGATGAAACTGGTTTGTTTGGTCCTATATTTAGAATTTTGCGTAACGGAGATCCAATTTTTGAAGCTATAGATACGCTTCAGATTACTGACGGATTTTGTTTTAATAGAATAACAAGTATTACATTTCTGGATGAAAATCCTCCACTTGGAGTAGTAACGTATACATTAACAGCTTTACGATTTTGTAGTGAAGGTGGTCCTTTTACTGTATCGACATCAGCAGCTACAACTTTCACTGCAAGTGAAATTGAAGGAAATACACCTTAATTCACAAACTGAAAAGTCAAAAGCGATTGCTCGAATGAAGTCGTTTTTATGGCATATTTTTCTTTTGATAAACTCAATGATAGCAAGTGGTAAGTTTCACGAATTAGATGTTAGATTGAACCATCTTATAAAGTAAATAGATGAGCGCAATTGGTGATAACGCCCATCGTTTCGAAAGCTAATCCGGTCGTTTTATCTGCTTTGATCATTTTCTTTGCTAGGCCATAAAATCCAAAGGTGTAATGAAGAAGTAAAACGGGTTGTCAATTCTGAGTAAGATTTGACACCCCGTATCATATTAAGAGGGCTCTTTATTCTAGTCACTGAAAAATCTTCTAACAGCAATGCCCTTAGTCAGTTGTAGTATTGGAAAGAATTATACCCTTTTCAACTATTACTGCTGTACTTGCTCACTCCTAAATGTCTTTCCTCTCCATAGAACCAAAAGGGCAATCATTAATCCAATCAATGAAAAGCATAAGACAATATTCTGTATATCTAAACCTCTTGTAACAAGTAAAGTAACACCTGCATATGCAAGGGGATCAAACCCATTCATTGCTAAGAAGATCACACTCATCACTCTTCCCATAATTCTTGGATCTGTATTTTCTTGTGCTGATGTGAAAAACGGGATAGCTACAAATGTCATGGTAAAGCCGATCATGAATGCCAGGATGGTAAGTACATAGAGATTGGGAACTTGACTAAAACCTACGCTTATAACTAGTACTGCAATTAACCCCATAATTGAGGTCAATCCACGCCTTCTTATTTTTACTAAACCTAACACCGCAGTACTCGTAAGCATTCCTAGACCCATGCCGACTTCAATGAAACTTAAGTTAATAGGTGTACCGCCATAGGCCTCCACTAATATGGGTATGGCAATTGTGATAGCACCGAAAGCAAAAAAGTTTAAAGTCACTAAAATCAAAATACCCGTTACTAGAAATTTACTCGCCTTTACATAAGAAAAACCTTCTTTAAGATCTTTTAAAGGACTCTGTTTCACTGTATTTACCACAGCACCTTCTTTGAAAAATGGAGGGAACATCAATAATGCTGATAAAAGAACAATCATTGCTGCGACTAAATATCCTGCACTAACTCCAAAATACTCCATGACACTTCCGGATACGATAGGTCCTACTACAAAACCAATTTGACCCATACCTTGAATTATTGCATTTGCTTGTTGAATTTGATTTTTATTCACTATCTTTGGAATCAATGATGCCCCTGCAGGTCCTGAAAAAGCATCCAATGTCCCAAAAATCATACCCAATACAACCAAATGTGAGATTGATAAGCTAGACGTATAGGTTAATACAAATATTAATACAAGAATGCACCCTTGAATAAAGCTTGTGGTAAACATAATGGACGTTTTTTTAAATTTATCAGCGATGATCCCGCCAAAAGCCATCATTAGAATCCGAGGAACAGTAATAGAAACAAGGACAATCCCGAGGGAACTAGCAGAACCTAGCTCCGTAATTGCAAACCACGTAGTAGTCGTAAAAAATGAGCTAAACCCTATAAGGGCTAAGAATCCTCCTATAAAAATAAATAAGAACTGACGATTTTTAAATAATAATTTTTGTGTGTCCATAGATCAAAATCCTTTCTGCTAATATATAATCAGCATAAGGTGTGACGTAACGTCTTAGGCAATACTTAAAATAAAAAAAGTTAAATGTGGTGTGAAGTTATTTAGATAATACAAATACATTATTTGTAGCGAGGGTGAAATAACATGGAAGTCACAATTGGACACTTTGCAAAGCTCGTAAATACAACAATTAGAACGTTAAGGTATTATGATAAAATTGAACTTCTTAAACCGACAAATCGCAATGATAAAGGACAGAAAGTATACACGCGTAAAGAATGGGAATTGTATCAAAAAATCAGCATCTTTAAACAATTAGGTTTATCCCTAGAAGAAATAAAAACTCATTTATCTAAAGACACATTGAAAACTAAAGAACTATTAGATTTACAAGAACAAATGATTAATCAAAAAATGGAAGAACTAAATGAGACTTTACAAACGATACAAAGAATGAAGGAACTGTACGGGAAAAATTCCATCTCTGACAAGGAATTAGATGAATTCACGTTTATCATGCTCGATGTATTCAGGAGAGAAAAGAAACAAATTCATGCATTAGAGAAACATTTTCATGATAACCCATGCATATTAGCTGAAATAGAGTCTCTGAAAGATCCCAAACTTAACCTAGAGAGAGATAAAGCAACTATAGAATTGCTTTCTATCACAAGAAAGTTATTAGTCTATAATGAAACGGTGAACAATTCAGAAATGTTAAAAGCAATCAATAACCTGGTTACTCCTACAACAAGAACCTTGTTTACCTTACTACAGGACGAGACATTCTTGGAAGCCCATCAGCATGAGTTTAATAGTTATATCCCTGAAGATTTAGGTATTTATCTTTATGAAGGGTTGAAAGCTTATTTTACTAGTCGCTCGAGTCAAGAAGAGGATAAGAAGGATGTTTGAAGAATTAGTATGAATTTCAACCCTAACTAAAGGGGCATACCTTAAACAAGGGATGCTTTTTTATTTTTCTTAAAAAGGTGCTTGATGTTAAAATATAGAAAAAAGAATATTGAATAGATAAATATATATAACTGGGGGGAGAAGATATGTGGGAGCAAAAGCTAATTAATACCGAAAGAGGAGAGTTTGAAGTATTCGTAGCAGGGAGCGGGGAGCCGTTATGTGTTACTCACTTGTACAGCGAGTTTAACGAACGTGGAAATTATTTTGCAGATATGTTTGTTAATTCTTTTAGCGTTTTTCTTGTCAATTTAAAGGAAGCTGGTAATTCTCCTCGTGTTAAAAATGGTGACGAACTGAGTTTGAGTGCAACCTCAAAAGATTTAGAAGCCATAAGAAGAGCATTAGGATTTGAGAGATGGAGTTTTGCAGGGCATTCAACAGGAGGGATGCTGGGTTTGGTCTATGCTGCAAAACACTCCAGTTCTTTAAAACGGTTAATGGTCGGTGGAGCAACCGCTACGAAAGAATATATGGAGCATAAGAGTAGTATTTATAGTTTTAAAAATCCTCTAAACGAGACGGTAAAAGAGTTATTATCCATACTTAAATCTAGTGATTCAACAAAGGAACAACGAATACAAGCTGGACGCGAATGGACGGAAATGTCGTTGTATGAGCCAAGACTCTTTGATGAATATTTTTCAAAACCAAGCAGCGGTAAGGTTGTTCAAAAGCGTTTAGATTATTATATCAATAACGAACTGCCAACTTATGATATTCGCGATCATATTTCACATACCAACACGCCAACGATAGTTTTCTGCGGAAGGTATGATTCGCAATGTCCTTTTGTTTATTCAGAAGAGATACATAACCTTCTTCCAAATTCTAAACTGTATGTATTTGAAACAAGCAATCACTTTCCTCATTTAGAAGAGAAGGAAAGATTTTGCGAAATGGTAGAGGATTTTAATGAGTTAGAGTGATTGCTTGTTTAATAGGGAGGTTACACCCATAAATGAAAAAGAAAAAGTACATAAGCATTGGACTTGTAGCATTAATAATCTTTATAACTATTAATCTATTAAATGATTATAGAGAGAAAAACTTAGATGATGTTCTTAGCTATAATCCATCAAAATTTCATTCGTTGGACATTAATTTCGAGTTACATACTACTAACCCGGCTTACGCAGAGGAACTCACAGAGTTTTTAAGCCAATATAGAGTAAAGAAAATGAGTGCTGCTGATTGGGACAGAGATTTAAAAGCTATGGAGGGTTTTCATGTGTCTATCAACTCTAACAATAGGCCTTCTATAATGGCTTCTATTTATGAGGACCGCATACATCATTATGACGGGAATTATTATAAGGTGATAAATGGACCGATTCATGTGGAATGGCTTAATAGCTTTATTGAAGAATTGGAAAACGTGCCTGCAAATTAACCGTTTCTGCTTAGAGAACTCCCTAAAAAGAAACCTCCGTCTATCGCCGGGTCAGTTATTTCACGGAAACAGCTTGAAAATACGCAGCTTAAAATAATAATAGTAACCTAGAATACTTTAAAGTGAAATAGGGAAAAGGCAGACAGAGGAGGAGTCTGTATGCAGATCACAGCGTTTGCCTTTGCCATAATACTTGCAAGTATGCACATCTTCGCTAAGAATATGCGCTTTATCCAAATCATTCCGAGAAGCCGGTTCCTTTCGTTAGGTGGTGGTGTTTCTGTTGGGTATGTATTTATTCATATCCTGCCTGAATTAAAGGAACATCAAGAGCTAATAGAACATCATGGCTTTTTGCTTTCTTATCTAGAACATCATGCCTACTTACTCGCAATGCTTGGCCTTATATTATTTTATGCCTTAGAAAAAACGGCCAAAGAATCTCAGAAACAAAACCAGGAAGAAACAGGAGAAGATCAACCAACGAGAAGAATCTTCTGGCTGCATATTAGTTCCTTTGCCTTTTATAACGGACTTATTGGATATTTACTCATTCATAGAGATTCAGAAGGGCTGTTAAGTTTAATTTTATATGTTATAGCTATGGCCCTGCATTTTATTGTTGTTGATTATGGCTTACGTACTCATCATAAGGATATCTATAATCGTGTTGGTAGATGGCTGCTAGCTTTAGCTGTATTGTTGGGATGGGCAATCGGTGTCTTAACAGAAATCCCCGAATCAGTGTTAGCCTTATTTTTTGCCTTTCTATCAGGTGCCATCATATTAAATGTTCTCAAAGAGGAACTGCCTGAAGATCGAGAAAGCAGTACATTGGCGTTCTCCTTAGGAGCAATTGGATATATAGCTTTATTATTACTTGTCTCTTAATATCAATTACAAAGGTGTATGATAACGATTAACTTTCTAGAACGATTATTGAGTCAACTTAAACTCGATTTGCGTTATGGAATTTTATCTGTTACTCTTAAGGAGAATTATTTTTGTTCGATTTTAGGAATGAATAAGTGGTTAAGCTTTTCGCCTTTGATAACTGAACATCTATAGTAATAAATGGTGGAATTAAGCCACCGCAGGAGGAAACACACATGGAACAAGGTACAGTAAAATGGTTCAACGCAGAAAAAGGATTCGGTTTCATCGAAATTGAAGGTGGAGATGATGTATTCGTACATTTCTCAGCTATCCAAGGCGAAGGATTTAAATCTTTAGATGAAGGTCAAAAAGTTACATTCGAAACAGAGCAAGGTCAACGTGGACTTCAAGCTGTTAATGTAAACAAAGCATAATTGAGAAAGGACTCTAGATTAGAGTCCTTTTTTTATCGGCGCAAACCATACAAAAAAGGCTGACTACTAAATGCCTCTCCTTTTGAAGGATCCGGCATTTTACGTTTAGTCAGCCTCGGGGCATACATGTTACAAGTGGTAAAATGGTTAGATGAAGCATACCACACAATGCCTAGAATACCTAATGATACTTACAATTTATTTAAAATGAACGATACTAGAATTTATAGCACTAATTTAAAGGAAGTGAACTTTTGTGATTAATATAACAATTCCAACATCGAATGTGACGATTACCAAACAAGATAATCCAGAGCTTAGTAATATCTATGGATTTACTGATTTCCACCTGATCCCTAGAGATAAGGGTGGTATTTTTATGTTTTATAATGACAAGAAAGAGTTATTATTCGTAGGTAAAGCAAGGAAGTTAAGACAACGAATCAAAAAACATTTTGAAGATACGGTATCGCCAATCAAAGTACATAGAGATGAAGTTGCTAAAATTGATGTGTGCATTATTGAAGACCCTGTTCATAGAGAAATCTATGAGACATATATTATTAATGAACTCAAGGCGAAGTACAATGTAGATAAAGTGTTTTTTAAGTAAAACCTAATAGCCATAAATAAGAATAAAGGTAGTAACTAAAAAGAGTGTTGGCATAAGCTATGCCAACACTCTTTATTATGCCTGCTCAAAATCCATAGGATCTAAGTATATACCAGATTGATAATATTCTCCCATGTCTTGAGGTGTCACGATTTCGCCCGGAGCAATATCCGCCGCTGTATATTGAATGAAGTCCTCAGATATTTGATTATTTCTGTAAATTAGAAAAAGAGGGACTAAAGGAAGCTGGCTAGCGTCAACCCAAGTATAACCATTCTCGGAGGTGACAGATGATGGTCGTTGGGCTCCAAAGCTTATAACTAAATTAACATACCCCTCATTATCAATAATTGTCTGATAATCTGAAATAGTATATAGTCCCAACATACCAACTGGTGTGACAAAATTCATGCTCCAATATTGCATATCTTCATCGCCTGAGATCCCGAAATTATGATACGTATCCGGGAACGTAGGAGCTTTCCAGCGAATATATAACAACTTATTAGGGTCCCTGTCAATTAGGGTGGAAATGGTATAGATTGTATTTCCTTCAGGCTGAAGAAACTCTGGCCCAAAACGCTTCCATGTTAAATCGACGTTCTGTCTAAAGTTGTTCTCTATGTTATTTCTTGTATTCATATTGGCAACTTCATTTAGATACCTAAAGTCATCAAAATCCAGCTGATGCGGCGGAGTTGTGGTTTGAAATGCTGCAGAGGGGAGACTGCTATTTTGTGCATAAGTGATAAAAGGAAGATCGACACCTCCTGTTTTATCATAGCCTATACTCGGAACGTAAATTCTTAATATAATAAACCCGGTTCTATTTGGTGCACCACTTTCAAGAGTCCCTGCGTAAATCACATTATTACCCGCATCAGGAACAAAAAGATTCGAGCCCTCAGGAGGTTCAGTAAAACGGATTTTCAACGTATAGTTACGATTTGTTGCATCCCAATTCCCACCTGGAAAAAAGGGGTTCGTACTGCCTGGGTCAGGAATTAAATCCCTCCCAACTATTGCATCAACTAAACGATGAGTTGGAATATTTGCTACATTAAAGGTGAAATAGCGTGCATAGGGATATCGCCCTCTGATGACAATTTCGGTAGTGGGATCAGCTTCATACGGAAAAATGTAGTAGCTCGCGTTATGGTCCCCCAAGAAAAAATACGTATCACTTGGTTGATAAATCCAATTCTGATGAGGCCCGGGATGAGGAACATTAGAAGAGGTATGGTCCGTTTGATTTCGCGATACCGCTATGTTGGACACACTAGTTTGGTTTATTTGATTAGGTACATAAGGAGAGGTTTGGTAAGCATAATTCTGTGATAAAGGCGCGTAGTTAGGTTGGAATGTATAAGAAGAATGATAGGAATAATAGTGTGGCTGTGAAGTGAAAGAAGGACCAGCTTGCCTAAAATATCCATTTCTCAAGATAACATTCACTCCTCTTTTATTGGTTTCTATTAATGTATGCGGTCGTTTAAAACATGTGTAAAATGCCTATTTTGTTACTCTATTTAAGTCTTTTGGCAGTCGTCTTATCCATTTTCAGATAACCAACTAATAATTTTTTGGCATCATCAGCATATGTTATAGCCAGTGTTAAAGAGGTGATTAATCGATCTGTCACAGAAACGATATCCTCGCTTTCTGATGGTGTATCAAGGATCTCAATAACTGTAGAACCTCGATGCTTAATCGTACTAAACAGCCTTAAAATGGCATTGAGGGAATAATGAGCTTGTCTCAAACTGCGAATAACACGCAGCTGTTCCACTTCCTTTTCTCCGTATACTCTAAATCCGTTCTCAAGCCGCGGGACTGAAATTAGACCGTTACGTTCCCAATTTCGTAATGCCTCAGATGTGACACTTAAAAGCTTGGCCACTTCTTTTCTGGAGTACGTTTGATTACCTTGTACGGACTCTTTCCTCAGCCATTTCTCAACTACATCGGCCGCTTTTACAGCATGGTGATACTCGGTTTCCAAATGCGAGATATATTGGGTTGTTAACTGCAGAGCGCCTTGGAAATCTTCTTTACCCGATGCATATACGATTTGTCTTGCTCGATTTCTCATATCTCCTTGCACAATTTCACATGTAAACAATAATCGGGCAATCTTCATTTGCAGCAAGTGGACATCTGAATAGATCCGATATCCATTTTCTTTTCTAGGAACAGGGGAGATATAGCCCCAGTCTTCATAAATCCGCACAGTGTTAGGGTGCACGCTCACTAATTGTGCCATTTCTTTTGTTCGATACACCCCAACCACCTGCTTTTGGTTTAATTTTGATTCTCTATTATCAATTGCGACGGATCGTCTGCATCTTGCATAACGATGAGTTGATGCATAGCACGGGTGCAAGCCACGTACAACAATCCTTTTTCAAACTCATTTCTGTATGCACTGCCACTCACAAAAGGAACAACTACTTGATCAAATTCAAGTCCTTTAGCCAGCTGAACGGTAGTAAGTGTAATTCCTTCTGTAAAGCTAGAGCTTTCCTCATCTAGGCGTGTGAACGTAAATTTCTCACACAAAACTCCATCTAACGTTTGCACCATAGCTTCTGTTTTGCAAATAATTCCACAAGTTTTAAATTTGCTCTGTTCAAATTGATGAAGAGAGGCTATTAATTCCTCTACCTGCTCGTAGTCACTGTGATACGTGATGATCCTTGGCTTATCTCCATGACGTTTGACTGCTTCAATAGCATTCTCAGGGAGGAACTGTCTCGTAAATTCGATAATTTCATAGCTGGAACGATAACTTTTCTTTAGTTCAACAAACTCAGGCTCTGAAAAAATCGGCTTAAAGGTTTTCTCCGTATGCAAGGCGAAAGGGTTCAGTGATTGACTGAAGTCTCCAAGAATCGTTCTCTTGCACGGGAATACCTTTTGCAGCACCATATATTCTACCGGCGCATAATCCTGCATTTCATCGACAACAAGATGATCAACCGCATCAAAAGTATCGATGCCTTCTAGATAATCAATACAATACAGGTATGGATACACATCTGCAAATTCTAACTGATTTTTTTTCATGATAAAGAGTTCAGTTCGGTTTAAATGTACATAGAAGGACTTATACAGCTGCATAGGATCATTAAAGCGAAGTCGCTTTTTTAGCCTCTTAGTTACTTCTCCCAATGAGGGAGGCTTCATTTCGCCCATTCTTTTTGATTTTATAACTTCGAGGATATCCCTTGCTATATACTCAATTCGTTTTTTGACTGGATAACGGCTATAGCTTTTAAAACGTCGGCTAAGATAGTCCTGCGTGAACTCCATCTCTTGGATTGTAACCATTGTCGGTTCGAATATTTCTGTATCCAGTTGTGTTAAGTAGTCTTTAAAAAGGCTGAAAAACTCTATTGATGACTTAAACGAAATCCGCTCTGCAAACGATGGGGCATGAGGTTCGATCAGCCGTTTGGTTTGATCGTATTTTGTGGTGAAGGAGAATTTAGCTGGCATGATTGAACGGGCAATATCCTCAATCGTATTCTCTTTAATTGGTTCCTCACCAAGCTCGGGCAGGACAGTTGAAATATAATCGGCAAACACTTTATTAGGAGAAACAATCATCACCCGATCAGAGGAGAGTGTTTCTTTATTTTTGTATAGTAAATAGGCGATGCGGTGAAGAGCAATAGACGTTTTGCCGGAGCCTGCCACGCCTTGAATAACGAGCGTATGTGCTTTCTCATTTCGTACGATCTTATTTTGTTCTTGTTGAATGGTTGCGATAATTGTTTTCATACGATCATCAGCAGTTGTACTTAATTCCTTTTGCAAAATATTATCGTGAATATTAGTGGAGCTTTCTAGGACATACTCAAGCTCACTGTTTGTAATCTTAAATTGACGCTTTCTTGTGAGTTCACCTGAAATCAATCCATTTAATGACTGATACGAGGCAGGACCAAGCTCGTACTCATAATACATCCCTGAGACTGGGGCGCGCCAATCATAAATACATACAGATCCATCTTCATCTGTAAACGAAAACTTTCCTATATAGAAGATTTCAGTATCCTCCTCAGATTCTCCGTCATAAATAAAATCAATACGGCCAAAGTATGGAGAGTCAATCAGTTTCCCTAGCTGATTTAGCTTTTTTTCAACCATCACTCCAGTTTTATCAATTGTCGTAAGAGAGCGTTGATGACTAAACGCCTCCATAGAATCCATTTCATTTCGATAATCGACCATATATTGTTTCAAGTCCTTATATTCATCTTGATAATTTTCAAGCTTGTCGGCTTCTTTCTCATACGCTTTATGCAATTTGGTTAAAATCGTTGATAAAGATATGATCTCATCAGGAAATCTAGTCATTTTATCCCTCCTTAAATTAAACACAGCAACCATCTTAGCAAAAAAGGAAAGGGTGGTGGCTTATTGGAGGGTTTGGTTTAAATGAGATTGAAACTCCTATTTGAAGTGACACACATTACTCACACGCCTAATATATTAGCCAAAAGAGGTTCAAATTGAATGCACTTTCATTCTGTATTGTGTTAAATCATACTTGACTTATAGGATTTATGAGTTTACCATTAATTCAACCATTATTTTTATTTTCAGTTAATGAAAAGACGAATGAAAGGTAGTCTCTATCAATATAGTGACTGATGATAAGTTCATATTTGTGAGGTGGATATCGTTGCAACTTCAGGTAGTTAACAGTCCTTTTAGTCAGGAGCAGGCGGATCTCCTTAATCAACTTCTGCCAACGTTAACAGAGTCGCAAAAAATTTGGTTGATGGGCTATTTAGCTGCATCTCAATCTGCTGCAGCCACGGTTACACCAGAAGCTCCGGCAGCTCAAGCTTCTACAGAAAGTGCGCCGCAGCCCGTTTCCAAAGAAGTAACCATTCTTTTCGGTTCGCAAACGGGTAATTCTCAAGGTCTCGCAAAACAGGCAGGGAAGACTCTTGAAGAAAAAGGCTTCCAAGTAAACGTAGCATCAATGAATGATTTTAAGCCGAATCAGCTGAAAAAAATTCAAAATCTTTTGATCGTTGTGAGTACACATGGTGAGGGAGAGCCTCCGGATAGTGCACTGACATTCCATGAATTCCTTCACGGCAGAAGAGCTCCAAAGCTGGACGATCTACGTTTCTCTGTCTTAGCACTAGGTGACAGTTCTTATGAATTTTTCTGTCAGACAGGTAAAGAATTTGACCAACGCTTAGAAGAGCTAGGCGGCACACGAATACATCCGCGTGTCGATTGTGACCTTGACTATGATGACCCAGCAGCAGAATGGCTTGATGGAGTCATCAGCGGTTTAAGTGAAGCACAGGGCGCAATCAGTGCACCAACGCAAGCAGCAGCTGCACCTGCTAGTGGTGAATCAGCATATTCAAGAAAGAATCCATTTAAAGCGGAAGTATTAGAAAATCTTAATTTGAATGGCCGCGGCTCTAATAAGGAAACGCGTCATCTTGAATTATCGCTTGAAGGATCAGGACTTACGTATGCACCAGGAGATAGTCTAGGAATCTATCCTGAGAATGATCCTGTATTAGTAGATTTACTCATCAAAGAAATGAACTGGGATCCAGAAGAAATTGTAACGGTCAATAAACAAGGGGATGTTCGTCCGCTTAAAGAAGCGCTCACTTCTCAATTTGAAATTACCGTGTTAACAAAGCCGCTTCTTGAGCAGGCAGCAAAGCTATCTGCTAATCAAGACCTGACGGAGCTTTTATCAACAGGTAATGAGAAACTAAAAGAATTTATTGAAGGCCGTGATTTGCTTGATTTAGTTCAAACGTATGGTCCATGGAGTGGATCTGCACAAGACTTTATCTCCATCTTACGAAAAATGCCAGCCCGTCTCTATTCGATTGCAAGCAGCTTATCAGCCAACCCTGATGAAGTTCATTTAACAATCGGCGCTGTTCGTTATCAATCACATGGACGTGACAGAAGCGGGGTTTGCTCGATTTTATGTTCAGAACGTCTAGAGCCAGGTGATACGCTTCCTATTTACATTCAACATAACGAAAACTTTAAGCTCCCTGAAAATCCTGATACACCGATTATTATGGTCGGACCGGGTACGGGGATTGCACCATTCCGTTCATTTATTCAAGAGCGTGAAGAACAAGGGGCGGAAGGTAAGTCTTGGTTATTCTTTGGCGACCAACATTTCGTTACAGACTTCCTTTATCAAACCGAATGGCAGCAATGGTTAAAAGACGGCGTACTTACAAAAATGGATGTCGCCTTCTCACGTGATACAGAAGAGAAAGTGTACGTGCAGCACCGCATGCTTGAAGCGAGTAAGGAATTATATGCGTGGCTTGAGCAAGGTGCGGTTGTTTACATTTGCGGAGATGAGAAGCATATGGCCCATGATGTACATATGACTCTGATCGACATTATTGAAAAAGAAGGCCAAATGAGCCGTGAACAAGCGGAACAATACGTTGCTGATATGCAGCAGCAAAAACGTTATCAACGTGATGTATATTGATTTTGGATCGGAAGGAGAACAGACAACATGGCTAACGAGAAATTAAAAGCGCCAGACGGCCCTCCAAGTGATGTGGAGCGAATTAAACAGGAGAGTAATTTGCTGCGTGGTACGTTAAAGGAAGTAATGCTTGACCGTATCAGCGCGGGCATTCCAGATGATGATAACCGCCTGATGAAGCACCACGGAAGCTACCTGCAAGATGACCGTGACCTGCGTAACGAACGTCAAAAACAGAAGCTTGAACCAGCTTATCAGTTCATGCTTCGTGTCCGCATGGCAGGGGGCGTGTCAACACCCGAACAGTGGCTTGTGATGGATGAGCTTGCAGATAAATACGGAAACGGCACACTAAAGCTGACAACACGTCAAACATTTCAAATGCATGGGATCTTAAAATGGAACATGAAGAAAACGATCCAAGAGATCCATGCATCGATGCTTGATACCATTGCGGCGTGCGGGGATGTTAACCGTAACGTGATGAGCGTTTCTAACCCAGACCAATCTCAAATCCATACGGAAGTGTATGAGTGGGGCAAAAAAATAAGTGATGACTTATTGCCGCGCACAAGAGCGTATCACGAAATTTGGTTGGATGAAGAAAAAGTAGCTTCTACACCTGAGGCAGAAGAAGTCGAGCCCATGTATGGCCCGCTGTATCTTCCGCGTAAATTTAAAATAGGGATTGCTGTCCCTCCGTCAAATGATGTTGATGTGTATTCTCAGGATCTTGGCTACATTGCCATCATTGAAGATGGGAAACTGATTGGATTTAACGTTGCGATCGGCGGCGGTATGGGGATGTCTCATGGTGATAAGGAGACGTATCCGCAGCTTGCTAAAGTGATTGGATTCGTCAAACCAGATCAAATTGTTGATGTTGCTGAAAAAATCATTACGATTCAACGTGATTACGGTAATCGTTCTGAACGTAAGAATGCCCGCTTCAAATACACAGTAGATCGTCTTGGTCTTGAGAATGTGAAAGAGGAGCTGGAAAACCGCCTTGGCTGGAGTCTTGAGGAAGCAAAGCCTTTCCAATTTGACAGCAATGGCGACCGCTACGGCTGGGTGAAGGGTGTTCGCGGCAAGTGGCATTATACGATGTTTGTAGAAGGCGGCCGAATTGTTGATACAGATGAGTATAAATTAAAGACGGCTGTGCGCGAAATTGCTAAGGTTCATACAGGTGATATCCGCCTTACAGCGAACCAAAACTTAATCATCGCTAATGTATCCACTCAGAATAAGAAGCAGATTATGGCACTTATCGATCAATATGGGTTAACAGACGGGAAGAACCATTCTGCTCTACGCCGCAGCTCGATTGCCTGTGTGTCGCTTCCTACATGCGGCCTTGCAATGGCAGAAGCAGAGCGTTATTTACCAGTTTTAATTGATAAGATAGATGCAATCATTGATGAAAACGGGCTTCGTGACGAAGAAATCACAATTCGTATGACAGGCTGTCCGAACGGCTGTGCCCGCCACGCATTAGGCGAAATCGGTTTTATCGGAAAAGCGCCAGGCAAATACAATATGTATCTTGGAGCAGCCTTTGATGGCAGCCGTTTAAGCAAAATGTACCGTGAGAATATCGGGGAAGAGGAAATCCTGCGTGAGCTTGGAGTGATCCTTCCACGTTATGCAAACGAACGCCAAGAAGGCGAACACTTCGGTGACTTTGTCATTCGTGCAGGAATTATTAACGCAACGACTGACGGAACGAATTTTCATGCATAAATAGAGATGAGAGAGACAGGGATGCGTCCCTGTCTTTTTTTGTGTTGTGAGTAATAGGATTCAGTGAAACCAATGAAAATATTTCTTCTAACATTAGGTGTTGATTTCCGCTGCAGGCACACGCTACTGCGGTCATTCCGGGAGTGTCCTCCTCGCTACGATCTAGCAGGATACCTACTAGCCATGTAAAAATGAACTCCCCTGCCATAATGGTTGATCTCCGCTGCAGGGACTCGCTTTCCGCGGGCGGTCCGGAAGCCTCCTTGTCGCACGCTCCTGTGGGGTACCCGCTGGCCACGCACATCCCGCAGGAGTCGAGTCCCTTCCGCTCCAATCAACAGAGGAAAGATGTTGTAAAGTGCTCACTCATTATAAGTAGCTTCTAAACCTAACAGACGCTGAGGCAGATTAAAGCAATAGTTATTAGAACTGCGCTTACTTCCTACTCAATCTCACAACATTTCTTGAAAAAGCACATAACCTAGCAGATGAAATATGCGGAGACTCGAGCGGTGCCTAGAGCAAGGCTGAGATCCCACAGGGCCAAAGCCCGAGGAATCTCAGCAGCTCACCGCGGAAAGCGAAGCATATTTCAGGAGCGGCAATTTTCCACTAACGTACATTTGTTATTTGTTTAAAAAACAAACATGCTGGGAATATACATGCTGTACACGTATTTTAGAAGTTTAATTTAACATCAACATACTAAAAAGGAGTTTTTCCCATGCGAAATCAACTGAAGCATTATATTAATGGTGAATGGATAGAGTCGACTGGCTCTCGGGTTATTGAAGTCATTAATCCAGCAACAGAGGAAGTGATGGGTAAAATCAGTTCAGGTACGGAAGAAGATTTAGATAAAGCGGTAAAAGCTGCAAGATCGGTATTCCCAGCATTTTCACGTTCGACAAAAGAAGAGCGTATCGAATGGTTAGAGAAGATCGTTCAGGGCTATGAAGCGAGAAAAGAGGAGCTTATTGAGGTGATGACCGATGAGCTTGGTGCTCCGTTATCTGTCTCTGAAGAGGTTCATTATCCGATGGGGGTCGGGCACTTTAAACAGGCTATCGAATCCCTTTCTGACTACTCTTTTTCAGAAGATAGAGGCGGACACACCCTCTTAAAAGAATCGATTGGAGTAAGTGGTCTGATCACACCTTGGAACTTCCCGACCAATCAACTCTCCACAAAAATTGCTAGTGCCATTGCAGCAGGAAGTCCGGTCATTTTAAAACCGGCATCAAAAACACCATTTGCTGCGATCATTGTCGCTGAAATCATCCATGAAGCAGGCTTGCCAAAAGGTGCATTTAACCTTGTAAATGGCTCAGGTTCTGTCATCGGAAATGGAATCAGCTCACATCCTGACATTGATTTCGTTTCCTTCACTGGTTCTGGCGGTGTTGGAGAAACGATCATGCAAAAAGCAGCGGAAACGAAAAAGAAAGTGGCACTTGAGCTTGGTGGCAAATCACCTGTTGTCGTGCTCGATGATGCAAATGTGGAAGAGGCAGCGAAGACTGCTATCTCCCATATCACAAAAAATACTGGACAAGTTTGTTCAGCGGGGACGAGAGTATTGATTCCGGAATCTATGAAAGAGGAATTCGAACAGAAGGTCGTTGAATTGCTTCCGAATTATCCAGTCGGAGATCCTCGTAAAGAAGGAGTCGCAACTGGCCCGCTCGTCTCAAAGGATCAGTGGGAGACCGTGCAATCTTACATTGAAAAAGGTGAAAAAGAAGCGAAACTGCTTGTCGGCGGAGCAGGAAAGCCTGAAGGATTACCAACTGGCTATTATGCGAAACCAACATTTTTCACTGATGTGTCAAACGATTCCGTTATTGCACAGGAAGAAATTTTTGGCCCAGTATCTGTAATCATTACGTATAGTGACGTAGAAGATGCAATCGAGAAGGCCAATGATACAAAATACGGGTTAGCAGGCTATGTAGTCGGACAAGACCCTGTTCAGCTCAGTTACGTTGCTTCTAGTATTAGAGCCGGCCGTATTGTCGTTAATAATGCCGAAACAGACTTTAACGGACCATTTGGCGGCTACAAGGAGTCAGGCATCGGCCGCGAATGGGGCGACTTTGGCATCGAGGAATATTTAGAAGTTAAATCAGTACATGGCATGCCAAAATCATAAATGGAAAAATACCAGCACACACTGTGCTGGTATTTTTTATGAGGTAAAGGATGTAAATATCACGTTTAGTATCCTAAATTAGAGTTTTGACAGAAGAACTCAGACAAGATATTATGAAAATAATAATTATTACGATTTACATAAGAGGAGGCTATTATGAATAATATTATCCCAGTAACGGTCTTAAGCGGCTATCTTGGATCAGGAAAAACGACTTTATTAAACCATCTATTACAGAATAGAGATGGGCTGAAAATCGCTGTTATTGTTAATGACATGAGTGAAGTGAATATCGATGCAGAGTTAGTCAAACAGGGTGGCGAGTTATCTCGTACAGATGAAAAGCTAGTAGAAATGTCAAATGGCTGCATCTGCTGTACACTGCGGGAAGATCTGTTAATCGAAGTAAAGAAACTGGCACTAACAGGAAATATTGACTATATTGTCATTGAATCTACAGGCATTAGTGAACCAGTACCAGTTGCACAAACTTTTTCTTATATTGACGAAGAGCTTAATATTGACCTGACTGAATTTTACCGTCTGGACACTATGGTTACTGTAGTGGACGCAAACCGTTTCTGGCACGATTTTCGCTCTGGAGAAACACTTCTAGATCGAAAAGAATCTCTAGGGGAAGATGATATACGAGAAATTGCTGACCTACTCATTGATCAGATAGAGTTCTGTGATGTACTCCTGCTAAATAAATGTGATTTGGTAGATGAGGATGAACTGGAGAAATTAGAGAAGGTTTTACGCACATTACAACCCGATGCAAAATTAATTAAAACCATGCAGGCGAAAGTCGACCCTAAGGAAGTACTTAATACAAAACTATTTAACTTTGAAAAAGCGAATCAATCTGCCGGATGGATTAAAGAGCTTACAGCTGGTCACAAAGCTCATACCCCTGAAACAGAGGAGTATAATATTTCATCCTTTGTTTATAGCAGGAGATTGCCTTTTCATTCAGTCCGACTATATAATATGATCCACAATTTGCCTGAAAATGTTGTAAGAGCTAAAGGAATCGCATGGTGCGCCTCAAGAAATAACCTTGCTATTCTTATGTCACAAGCAGGACCCGCTGTTCAATTTGAACCGGTGTCATATTGGGTAGCAAGCCTTCCTGAAGCAGAGAAAAAACAGATCATTAAAGAGAACCCTCATTTACTGAATGAGTGGGACCCTGAATTCGGAGATCGTCATACAAAGCTTGTTTTTATTGGTACAAATTTAGATGAAAATGAGATCACTCAAGAATTAGACAGGTGCCTGCTAACCGATAGCGAATTGATGTCAGACTGGGACGAGTTAGAAGATCCATTCCGATGGAAGCTTCAAAACGCATAAGAAAGTGGGGACATAATGATTTTATCAAGCAAAACAATCCAAACAAAAATTGAGACTAATGAATTGGGCATTGACCCTTTTGAAAAAGAGCATATTCAGCCGGCTTCATTGGATTTGCGTCTTGGAACACATTTTTTAACAATTGATGAATATAAAGAGAACACATTGTCTTTAACAAAACTCGTATCGTATCGCGAAATAATTCCTGAGGATAACAAGCTCATTTTACCACCTCAAACCTTTTTACTTGCAACCACGCTCGAAACAATCCACCTGCCTAATACGTTAACTGCTTTTGTGGAAGGGAGAAGCTCAATAGGGAGACTTGGGTTGTTTATTCAGAATGCAGGGTGGGTGGACCCAGGGTTTAGCGGTCAAATCACATTGGAATTATACAATGCTAATCGATTGCCGATTGAACTCATACCCGGCAGAAGAATATGCCAGCTGGTATTTGCAGAAGTCACAGAGGAAGGCGTTCCATACAGAGGGAAGTACCTTAACCAAAAAGGGGCAACACACAGTAAAATATTTGATGACAAGGATTAAAATGGTCAATTTCCACAGGAAACCATCCTCATTAACAAGAAGAAATAAAGGAAAAAAGGTAGTGAGAGCTGCTTAAATTAATCTAAAGTAAATATATACAAAAGGAAGGGATTCATATACAATGTAAATCGAAATTATTACGATTTTAGTTTGTGAAAGGGAGATCTATATGGGCCTTAAATGTTTACATTCAATCTTATTCCTGTCCTTTATGTCATTACTTTTATCTGCGTGCGGGGGAGAGGAGACATCCTCAAATGAACATGATGCGAGCACAGATACAAATTCAGAGGAACGAAAATCTTTAACAATGCTTTTTAGCTTTGCCTCTTCATCCATTGATCCTCATCAAGATTTCATGGGAGTTCGTGCAGGGATTGCAGAAACTCTAGTAAAAATTGATGAAAATTTAGAGATCCAGCCGTGGCTCGCTGAAGAGTACGAACAGGTAGATGAGAAGACATGGAAATTCAAGATTAGAGAGGGAGTTACGTTTCATGACGGCACACCTGTTGATGCAGACGCTGTGAAAGCTTCATTTGAACGTGCTGTAGAAGTAAACGCCGCTGTTGCTTCTGCGCTTAAAATTGAATCGATTGAAGCGGATGGTATGGAAGTTACATTTACAAATGAAGAACCTTATCCAGCTTTTGTTAGTGAGTTAGTACATACAAATGCATCGATTATTAAGACAGATGCTGATAACATCAGTGAACAACCAATTGCTACTGGTCCTTTTAAGATAGAAAGTTTTCTATCAGAAAGTGAAATCAACCTTAATAAATATGAAGAGTACTGGGCTACACCAGCAAAGCTCGATGAAGTAACTGTGAAATTTAATTCTGATGCTAATGTACGAGCATTAAGTCTTCAGTCTGGTGAAGCAGATATCGCCTACCATCTACCTCCTGAAGCACTGGATCCGATTGAATCAAGCAATGAGCATTGGGTTGAATCCGTGCCTAGCTTACGAGTACATTTCCTGCTCTATAATCAATTATCTGAACCGCTGCAAGATAACAGAGTCAGAAAAGCATTGGACCTTATCGTGAACCGAGATGTAATGGTAGAAGAAATTATGAATGAACATGCAACAGCTGCCAGTGGACCATTTAACCCTGACTTTCCATTTGCAGGAGATAGCTTAACAGTTAACTATAATCCAGAACAAGCAGAAGCTCTGTTAGAAGAGGCAGGATATACTAAAAATGATCAAGGAAATCTTGAAAAAGACGGAAAAGAACTCTCCTTTACCATTGCAACGTATCAAGGCAGACCAGAGCTTCCATTAATGGCACAGTACTTCCAGGCTGAAGCTGCTAATATAGGGGTGAAGGTTGATATTGTAACGATTGAAGATATTGACAGCTATTTATTTGAAAAACAAGATGAATGGGACATTGCAACTTACAGTAATCTTACTGCACCACGAGGAGATGGGGGTTACTTCTTAAATGTAGCATACTTGCCGAATGGTGGACTAAACCCTGGGCAGATCAATATTGAAAAGCTAAACGAACTAACTCAACAGATTAATAGAACGGCTGACCCAGAAACTCGTAATGAATTGAAGAAACAAGCTGTTAGTGTAATTCAGGAAGAAGTTCCTCACTCATTCCTCCTTCATCCTCATATTATTGTAGGAGTCAATGAACGTGTTAAGAACTGGAAGCCGGGTTCTGAAGAGTATTATTTAATTACAAACACGTTGGATGTTGAATAAACGTTTGCAGTGAAAGTGTGAAATAAGCACTTTCACTGTTTCTGTTTTTGTGGAGAGGAAGTGAAGATGTGACTTGGTGGAAACAAATAGTAAAAGTAGTAAGCTCAAGGCTGCTGCAATTTATCATTATGATTTTAGTGCTTTCTTTCGTTACGTTCCTTTTAATGAAGATCACTCCAGGAGATCCGATAAGGACCATTTTAAAAGTGGATGATGTTGGTGTCACCCTGGAAGAAGAGCAACAATTAAGAGAGGCTTATGGATTTAACCAACCTATCCTTGTTCAATACCGAGAATGGCTCTCAAATGCGATACGGGGTGATTTAGGCGATTCATTAATTACAAATCGCCCTGTCATGGATATGATCACCTCCAGACTCCCAGCAACAATTGGCCTTGCAGCAGGGGGGATAGTCATGTTATTTATAATTGCTTTACCTTTAGGAATGCTTGGTGCCATCTATGAAAACAAATGGCCAGATAGGCTAAGCAGATTAATCGCTCTAGCAGGTGCATCCATGCCAAGCTTTTGGCTTGGATTTCTGTTAATCCAGTTATTTTCTCTTCATCTGGGGATTCTTCCCGTTATGGGTCGTGGAACATTTTCTCATTATATTTTACCTTCCATCACATTAGGTATTGCGATGGCACCCATGTATATTCGCCTGCTTAGAGAACGACTAATCCACACACTCAAAAGCCCCTATATTGAAGCAGCCGAAGCAAGAGGCGTTAGAAGAAGCAGAATCCTCATTGTACATGTGTTAAGGGGGAGTCTTATTTCGATTGTCACATTGCTTGGCCTTAGTATTGGCAGTCTTTTAGGCGGAATTACTGTCGTCGAAGTGTTATTTTCTTGGCCAGGGATGGGTGAGTTGATTGTGCAAGCTGTCATGCAAAGAGATTATCCGGTCATTCAAGGCTATATTCTAGTCATAGGAATCTTAGTTGTCACAGCTAATTTAATTGTAGATATAATATATACCGTTTTAAATCCACAAATTAGGTATGGAAAGGAGGGACTGTAATGGAGGCACTTCTGAACAGACCACGGACATCAATCAAACGGAACTTAGGTCTATTCATAGGAATTGGCTTGAGTTTAATCTTGCTAACGATAACCATATTAGGTTCCTTCTTCGTCCCACATGATCCTTTCACTATTGATATGACTAACCGTCTTCAATCCTCCTCAATGGTACACTGGCTTGGAACAGACCAATTGGGACGAGATGTCTTATCGAGAATGCTGTATGGTGCGAAAATTACTATTGGTTTAGGATTGGCTACGATTCTTATATCTCTTACTATTGGCGTACCTTTAGGCTTGATATCAGGATATGTTGGTGGTCGAATCGATCAATTTTTCATGAGAATTGTTGATGGAATTTTAATTTTTCCTGACTTTATTTTAGCGATCGCTTTAGCTGGTATACTCGGGCCTAGCTTAACTAATATCGTCATTGCTCTAATATTAGTGAAATGGATTACATACACCCGTGTAGTAAGAGGGTTAGTTTTAGCAGAAAAAGAGAAGGATTTCATCACTGCTGCGAAGGCAGCAAATTCAGGAACAATTAAAATCATTCGAATGCACATTATCCCTCATATATCCTCTGACCTTGTCTCTATGGCTGCTATTGATGTTGGTAAAGTCATTTTAATGATTTCAGCTTTATCCTATATCGGTATTGGAGCTCAACCACCTATTCCTGAATGGGGCGCCATGCTAAATGATGGACGTGCTTATTTTCAAGTACATCCTGCATTAATGGTATATCCAGGGCTTGCCATTATGTTTACCGTGTTATGTTTCAACTTATTAGGAGATGGAATCAATCAGGTTTCTAGGAGGGAGAAAGGATGAGCACAGCTTTACTTGAAATAGAAAACCTGCTCGTAGGTGTTTCAAATAAACAGACTTTATTGAATAAGATAAATGTATGTCTTAACAGAGGAGAAACAGCGGCCTTAATAGGAGAAAGCGGAAGCGGCAAAAGTTTAACTGCAAAATCAATTATGGGATTGCTTCCAGAAGGACTTATTCAGAGGTCTGGAAAGATAATGTTTAAAGGAGAATCAATGTCTGAAATGACAGTAAAAGAAAAGCGAGGCCTCCTAGGAAAAGAGATTGCCCTAATACACCAAGATTATCGCGGGAGCTTCACACCATACCTTAAAGTAGGCAGTCAAATGGCAGAAACCCTTAGAAGTCATGAGAAAATCAGTCGAAAAAGGGCAAAGGATCAGGTGCTTTTCGTTTTGGATCAGATGAATCTACCTGCTAAAAGAGTCTATCATAGTTACCCTTTTCAACTGAGCGGAGGTCAAATCCAACGAGCAGCCATTGCATGTATGATGCTGCTAAAACCCTCATTACTAATATGTGATGAAGCTACTTCTGCCCTTGATATGATCAGCGGCGAAATCGTCTTAGATTATCTAGAACGAGTTCAAAAACAAACAAACTGTGCTGTCCTTTATATAACACATGATCTGACGCAGGCCTACAAAAGAGCTGATTATATTTATATTATGAATGAAGGAACAGTTATTGAAGAAGGGCCATCAAGTAAGATCAAAGAGTCACCACAGCACCATTATACAAAACAACTGAATTCATCTATTTTGCCCCTTCCTCCAAGTGAGACTGAGCACAACATAAGGAGTGTGGGGAATTTATGAGCTACGTAGAGATAGGGAATATTTCAAGAACCTATAATAAAAATGTCCATGCTCTAAAAGAAATATCCTTTACCATTCAAGAGGGGGAAAGTATTGGAATCCTTGGAGAAAGCGGCAGTGGTAAAAGTACATTAGCAAAAATAATCACTGGAATAGAGCCAGCTACCAGCGGTACAATCACTTTAGACGGTGAGAGTTTAAATCAAAAGAAGCGCAAATTAATATCGTCTTACCGCAAAAAAGTTCAAATGATTTTTCAAGATGCAACGAGTGCGCTTAATCCGAGACTGCGAGTAGAGCAGTCAATTATGGAACCTTTAAGTAATTATCCTGATATCAATCCTTCTTATTCTGATGTTTCTTCTTTTTCGAAAAAAAGAAGAGAGCAGCAAATCGTAAGAGACCTCTTGAAAATGGTCGGGCTTAAAGAAGAAATGGCTCTGATGTATCCTGATCAGTTAAGCGGAGGACAGAAACAGCGAGTCGGCATTGCACGCGCTATCAGCTTAGAACCTTCTTTACTCGTATGTGATGAACCGACAGCCAGCCTTGATGTCACGGTCCAAAAACAGATTTTAGACTTGCTAAAAGCACTTCAAAATCAACACAATATGTCAATCTTATTTATTTCCCATGATGTTCGTGCTGTGTATTACTTATGCTCAAGAATCATTGTGTTAAAGAACGGGGAAATGGTTGACACCTTTAAACGGGATGAACTTTATGATGAGGCACGCCATCCTTATACGAAATCACTAATTCAAGCTGCCAGCGTTTCATGAACTGCCCTGTACTGACGTGGGGCAGTTTTTTCTTGTTAGTGCAACGACGCAATGACCTGCCGAATGTATACAATCCCCCCCGATCCATACGCATATCCTGCTTGAACTGGCGCAATTACAATCAATCGACACAATTCAGCCTACAACCGGCGCAATAGCTCACGCAATGCGCTCAATTATCATTCTTACTGACGCATAAACAGGATGAAAAAATACAATTAAATCGGCCGCATAAAGCATGCGTTAGGTTACAAAAAAACTATTGTGCTGCGCTTGATTAAAGACTATACTTTTAACAAATATTGGTCTGATTTGATTGGTCTGATTTGAGGTGAACCCTTGACAAAACGTATCATAAAGAGACTTACTATTAGCATTTTAACGGCACTACTAATCCTCTTCTTTTTTCAGTTTCAAAATAATTCCATTACCACAACTGATATACATATAGACTCTGACAAGATCCCTGCCGAATTTCACGGGTATACAATCGTTCAATTATCCGATCTTCACAATAAATCATTTGGCAAAGGTCAGAGGCGCTTGCTTGATAAAGTCGATGAGTCCAAGCCTGACCTTATCGTATTTACAGGGGACTTAATCGACTCAAAAAACTATGATGAAGAAGCAAGTCTTTTACTGATGCAGGAATTAGTAAGGCGTGCACCTGTCTACTTTGTGACAGGAAATCACGAGTGGTGGGCAGGGACTTTTTCATCGCTTGAGGAGAAGCTTGGAGACCTTGGCGTAATAGTGATGAGAAACACGGCAGCTGAGATTACCCAGGGAACTCATTCAATTCAAATATTAGGAGTTGATGACCCGGCAATATCCCCACACGAAGAAAAAGAAGTCTTAACAAGAGGAATTGAGCAAGCATTATCAAATGCTCCTGATGAGAATGCTTTTACCATTCTCCTCTCACACAGACCGGAGTGGCTGACTTTTTATGCAGCTTACCCGATTGATTTAGTGTTTTCTGGCCACGCTCATGGCGGACAACTAAGATTACCATTTATAGGAGGTCTAGTCGCACCAAGTCAAGGGATGCTGCCAAATTATACAGATGGAACATACACGTTGAATGAAACCACGATGATCGTAAACAGAGGCCTTGGGAATAGTATTATTCCACTCAGACTATTTAATCGGCCTGAGATGATCGAAGTGAAGCTTAATTCAGTGAAAAACGAATAAAGCCTCAATAAAATTAATAAGTGATGGCTCAGCATTAAAGCAAACAGTACACTTTGAAATAATTTGATAGCTTTGAGGTGATTAAAATAGAGAAGCTACAGTTACATAACAATATGGATTTCAAATCTTCGTTACACTTTATCAGCGGCAACGTGACAGTAGATGGGACGTTGCTTTTAATTGAGAGTGATGTCCTTGAATTGGACTATTTTAAGAGACCAGTTACGAAAAACACTTGGATCATTCGTACCATTAAAGATGGATTAATGAAGACGGTAGAATTAAAGAATGTTCCCCTCATACCAACTGGAATCGATCATTTTCAGGACGGATCCATTTTGCTTGTTCAATCACGCTGCGAAAATGCTGGGGACAGGGTTGAACGAAATGCAAGAAGATACAATATGAACGGACAGCTGATTGATGCCTTTATACTTGGTGACGGGATTAATACTGTGCAAATAGATGAGAATGATACGATTTGGGTTAGTTATTTTGATGAAGGGATTTTCGGCAATTTCGGCTGGGAGGATCCGATTGGGCACAGTGGTTTAGCATCCTTCTCTATTTCAGGTGAAAAGGTATGGGAAGCACAAGGGTATAATATGGCCGACTGCTGCGGTTTAAATGTGACTAATTCATCTAATGTTTTCTTTCATTATTATGATGATTTACATCTCGTTCATTTAACAAACGGACAAGAGGCTTTACACTATCAAGTTAAAGGGTCGGATGGTTTTGATCAGTTTATGTTTGATGAATATGGCCTCATCGCAGAAACAGATCGGCAAATATTAACTCGTTATAAACTGAACAAGAAAACTTTCTCACCCAGCGATAAAATAAACATGATTGATAAAGAAGGCAAGCGAATTTATGGACCTATATTTATGAGAGGCAGGTTCCTATATGTATGGGGGAATGAAACGATCTATTGGCGGTAAAAATGAATACATTTATTGATTAAAATATGGTAAACTAAACAGAACAAATGTTCCGGATTTACATACTATGATAAAGAGGTGTCCACATGATTAAAGCATTAGCTCCGTACATTGTAACAAATGGAAATGGTCATGAGGCAGTAGAATTTTACAAGCATGCGTTTGATGCTGAACTTATTGGTGTGCAGACATTTGGTGACATGCCCCCTAATCCAGAATATTCATTGCCTGAAGAAGCAAAGGATCGTGTCATGCATGCAGCCTTACAAGTTGGGGACACGAGATTAATGATATCTGATACGTTCCCAGGGCAGCCTTACGAATTAGGATCACAAGTAACGATTGCGATGATTTTAACTGATGTTGAAAAATCAAAAGATGTGTTCAGCAAATTAAGTGATGGCGGTAATGTTACGATGGAGCTTCAGGAAACGTTTTGGAGTCCGTCATATGGACAAGTAACTGATAAATTCGGCGTGAGCTGGCAGATTACAACGGAAGTAGAATAACTGTAACAAAGCATGTTTAAGGAGGATTCTTCTTACGCATGCTTTTTTTATTCATGATCATTTCCTCATTGGGACAAAATAACCTTACTACTTTTTAACACGGGAGAGGTTTACCTTGTCTGAAATCCCATTACACCTAGTCCTTATCTTATTTTTCTTACTCATCCTATCAGCCTTCTTCTCATCAGCTGAGACAGCCTACTCAAGTGCGAATAAAATGAGGCTGAAAAGTTATGCTGATGAAAACAGAAGCGGCGGGGCCAAAGCTTATCATATTGCACAGCATTTTGATCATGCGCTTTCAACGATCTTAATCGGTAATAACTTAGTCAATATCGCTGCTGCGACGATTTCAGCTCAAGTGGCTACCGCGATTGTTGGCGGCAACACTGGACTATTGATTTCAACGATTGTGATGACTATTCTTATTTTAGTATTTGGAGAAGTACTGCCAAAATCATTAGCCAAAGAAAATGCGGAATCCTTTGCTCTGAAAATATCCGTTATTTTACTTGCTTTAATGAAGCTGTTTACACCTGTAACATGGCTATTGGTAAAATTAAAGGAGGTCACTACCCGTTACGTTGCAAAATCAGAGGCCGAGCCATCAGTAACGGAAGAAGAATTAAAAGAAATATTCACCATAAGTCATGCTGAAGGTGTCCTTGATCCAAATGAAAAGGAACTGCTTCACAATACGCTTGATTTTAACGATATTAAAGTTGTAGAAATTCAAACACCAAGAACAGAGCTCGTTGCCATAGACGTTAATTCTGAGATCGAAGAGATTACTGCCCTTCTAATAAAGGAGCGTTTTTCAAGGGTTCCGGTGTACGAGGACACGATTGATAACATTATTGGTATTTTATCTGAACGAGATTTTCTCACGGCCCTTGTAACACATGGAGAAACCGATATTAGGACAATTATGCGAAAGCCGTATTTTGTCGTTGAGACGTTAAGAATTGCGAAGCTCCTTCCGATGCTGCAAAAGGACCGTGCTCATATGGCGATTGTGATTGATGAATTCGGCGGCACTTCTGGCATCATTACTCTTGAAGATATACTCGAGGAACTCGTCGGCGAGATTTGGGATGAACATGATGAAAAGATTAAAGATGTTACAGAGCTAGGCCCGAATGAGTATGAGTTTTTTGGTGACTATCCTCTTGATCAGTTTGCAAGAATGCTTGAAGTGGAGCTCCCTGACAGTCGAAATCATACACTAGGAGGCTGGTTAACGGAAAGGTTTCATTATGTACCGACTATAGATGAAGAAATAATTTATGACGGATTGAAATTAACCATTACAGACAGCGAAGATCGAAGGGTGAAGAAGGTAAAGGTCAGCCCGGCAGGATAAGCTGCAAGGTGCCAGTAGGATAAATTATGAGAACCAGACAGGGGAAACTTGTTTGGTTTTTTTGTCGTTCTATATCATTTCAAAAAATATATTGTAAATTATTAATATATACTAGATAATATTTCTAGTAATTTGAAATATTTTCTAATAGAACAGGGGTCATATGATGAGAAAGAAGACAAAATTAATTGTAGGAATTTGCGCATTATCAGTATCTTTAACTGCTGCGATTGGAGGTGGCTTATATTTTTCCACTGATCGAGAAGTCAATGCGATGCTAGATGAACCGTGGGTGGAACAAGTAGCGAATATGACTTATTATGACGACTATTCTTCATCCGCCTTTTCAGGAAAAGTAGAGCCTGAAAAGCATGAAAAAATATACTATGAACCAGAAAAAGGGAAGATTGAAGAGATTTTCGTAAAAGAAGGAGATTTGATTGATGAAGGAACCGAACTTTTTGTCTATGAACCGCTTGATTCTTCCACCCTTGAACTAGAGCAGCTAAAAATGCAGCTTGAGATGTCTTATCTTCAGATCAACCAAACAGATAAGAAAAAGAAAAAAATAGAGAAAAGCCTTAAAGAAACACAGGATAAAGAGGAAAAAGAACTAATCCAAGAAGAACTTGACCAAATTTCATTTGACCTGCGCATGAGCAACCTTGAAGCTGCTCAGCTGCAAAAGCAAATTGCTAGTATGGAAGAGGAAGAAAATTCAACAACAGTCGTAAGCAAAAGCCAAGGAATTGTGCAGTCCATCAATGAAGATGTGGTGAACGGTGCTAGCATGGAACAGGTGCCCGGTCCATTTATTCAAATCGTTTCTACAGGCTCTTACCTAATTAAAAGTCAGATCAATGAATTTTTATTAGATTCTATTGACGTTGACCAAATGGTGAAAATCACCAAAAAAGCTGGCGGCGAGGAAGAATGGCTAGGTAAAATTATTGAAATTGGGAAGCTGCCTGTAGGTAATGACCAAGGGGATCCGATGATGGATTATTACGGCGAGTCTAACCCCCAATCATCTAATTATCCTTTTACCGTGCTTATTGAGGAGCATGACGGGTTAGAAATCGGCTTTCATGTGAATGTAGAACCTGTCTCAGAAGATTCAAGCAGCGAGGCTGATGCCATAAGAGTGATGCGTGATTTTGTGGTATTTGAAGATGATGCACCTTATGTATGGCTAGTTAATGAAGAAGAGGAAGCAACGAAACAAGTCGTAGAAACAGGGGCTGAATTTGAAGAGGATTATACAATCGAAATTGTTAGCGGGATCTCTTTAGATGATTATTTAGTCTACCCAGATCCATCTGTAACTGAAGGAAAGAAGGTTACGATCTACCATGATTCATTTGAGTAAAATCTATAAAACCTTCAAGCTAGGAAAAGAGGATGTAACGATTCTCAAAAATATCGATTTTACTGTTGAGTCTGGGGAATTTGTTGCCATTATGGGCCCGTCTGGTTCTGGTAAATCGACGTTAATGAATATTTTAGGATGCCTTGATAAACCATCAACAGGTATCTATCAACTTGATGGAACAGATGTGTTAGCAAGTCGAGAAGGAGCGCTAGCTGATATTCGCAACCAGCAAATTGGCTTTGTGTTTCAAACCTTTCACCTTCTGCCAAGGCTGAGTGCTCTGCAAAATGTTGAGCTTCCGATGATTTACAGCAAAGTAAAGAAGAAAGAAAGAAGAGAAAAGGCGTTAGAAGTGCTGAGTAAGGTCGGCTTGAGTGATCGAGTCTCTTTCCTGCCAACTCGTCTGTCAGGCGGCCAGAAGCAGCGGGTAGCGATTGCTCGAGCCTTAGTGAACGAGCCTAAATTTATCTTAGCCGATGAGCCAACTGGAGCACTTGATTCAAAGTCCAGCGCACAAATCCTGCAGCTATTTAAAGAGTTAAATGAAGAAGGCGTTACGATCATTATGATTACGCACGACCAAGAAGTCGCTGATCAAGCGGATCGAGTCGTTTATATCCGTGACGGCGAATTACTAGTAAGTGAGAAGGGAGCGATCCCAAGTGCTTGAGAATATTCGAATATCGTTTCAATCCATTTTCGCTCATAAGCTGCGCTCCACACTAACTATGCTTGGTGTCATCATTGGGATTGCGGCAATCATTGCGATTGTGTCCATGATTGAAGGCCAGAGCGAGGCACTTAAAAGCAACTTAGTTGGGATGGGAAATAATACGATAAACGTCGTGTATGAGGAGCAGAGTATGATAGGCGAAGGGTATTATAATACCTCATCCTACCTTTCTGCTCCCCCAGTAAAAGAAGAAACCGTTGCACAAATCGAGAGCCTCGATATAGTAAATGGAATTTCTTTGTATCATGAATCATGGAATGCACCTGCCTTTCATTTAACGCAGTTTTCCTACCCAAGAGCAATTGGAGTGGATCAAGCCTACTTTGATCTTTTTCCTGTCACCATGGTAGAAGGCAGACCTCTCAGCGAAAATGAGCTAACTGGAACAGCCCAAGTTGTCATGATTAATGAAGATGTTCAAACAGAATTATTCCCAGATAAGAGCCCGCTTGGTGAATTTATAGAAGTCAAAGGGATCCCGTTTCGCGTAGTAGGAATATTCACAGAGACGACAGAGGAAAGCATGTTTTACGGGGGTTGGACTGAGCCAAAAATGTACTTTCCACGTGGGGTTTGGCCGTTTATCGAAGGATTTGATGCCCCGACTCAGATTGCTGTGCAAGCAACGTCTTCTAAACATATCCAGGAAGCGGGGATGATTGCAGCAGATTTGCTAAATAGCGATTTGTCTTCTGCAGATATGGAAACGGCGATGTATAATGTCATGGACTTAGAAGCCATTGCAGAAGAGATCGCCGCATTTAACATGGCATTTGCTCTATTATTAGGGGGAATTGCAAGTATCTCGCTGCTTGTCGGCGGAATTGGTGTGATGAATATTATGCTTGTTTCTGTGACAGAGCGAACTCGAGAGATAGGAATTAAGAAGGCCCTTGGTGCAAAACGTCATATCATCCTCCTGCAATTTCTAACAGAAGCAATTGTGTTAACAAGCATTGGCGGCATTTTAGGAATTGCCGGCGGGATCGGTATTGCAAAGATCATTTCAACGATTATTAATATGCCATTTATGATCTCGATTCCAGCTATTGTTGGGTCATTGATTTTTTCCATGTTAGTAGGGATTGTATTTGGGATCTTACCATCATTAAAGGCTTCAAACCTGCAGCCTGTCGATGCGTTAAGGTATGAATAATTCTCATCATTTTTTAGCCGGCTCACTAATGGGTCGGCTTTGATTTACTGTAAAGCTATTCTAATGGAGGGATCAAACAGAAAAGCTGTCAAAAGCGAGAGGTAAGAGCGTACTCGCCGCTCCTGAATATACTTCGCTTTCCGTGGGGAGCTAGTGAGCTTCTTCGGGTTTGTGTCGAGTGGGACTTCATACGCTGCTGCAGTCTTTCATCATTCTCCACAGGTTTGAACAATTATGGACAAATAGGCAAATTAGTTGTCTGATTGAAGCCTATCGATTATGATAATATTTATCATTATTTATAAAGGAGAAAACGATTTTGTTTGAATGGAGAAATATCTTTAAAGGCATGACGATGGGTGTGTCTGACCTGATTCCTGGTGTCAGCGGTGGAACAATCGCCTTAGTGCTAGGCATTTATCAAAACCTTGTCGCTGCAATCAACGGCTTATTTACAAAGGATTGGAAGAAGCATTTGATGTTTTTAATCCCGCTAGGAACGGGGATCGTGATTGCCTTACTGACGATTAGTCATCTAATTGAATGGCTGCTTGCGGAATACCCGCAGCCGACATTTTTCTTTTTTCTTGGTCTAGTCATTGGGATCATTCCTTCCTTATTAAAGGAGATTGATTATAAAAGGAGCTTTACTAACAGACATTATGGATTGTTAGCTATTGGTGCGCTTCTTGTTGCTTCAACGTTTTTCTTTAAAAGCAATGAACTGGCAGAGGTGATGACTAGTTTAAGCTTTAGTGATTATATCCTATTATTCTTTGCAGGGTGGCTCGCAAGCTCAGCAATGATTCTCCCTGGCGTGAGTGGATCGTTTATTTTCCTGCTATTCGGGGTTTATCCGACAGTCGTTAACGCATTATCTTCCTTCAATATCCCAGTCATTCTTACTGTAGGGGCAGGGATTGGAATTGGGTTAGTATTAACGAGTAAATTAATTACGTTTTTATTTGAACGCTTTAAACTTGAAACGTATGCGATCATGATTGGCTTTATCACAGGATCAATTGTCGTTATCTTTCCGGGTTTCACCGAAGACCATCTATTAAGTATCGGAGCCATCATTTTAGGGTGGATGGCTGCGAAGCTGTTGAGTGTTGCTGAGAACAAAAAAACAGTGGTGAAAATTCAGAATTCGTAATAAAATAGAAGTAATACTACTATGGAGTGTGATGTATAGATGGACGATGTTCCGTCGAGTTTGATTGCGTTTTTTATCATATTGTTAGGGTTATCCGCTTTTTTCTCCTCAGCGGAAACGGCATTTTCGAGTGTAAATAAAATCCGTTTGAAACATTATGAGGATGAGGGAAGGAGAGGGGCACGAAAGGCAGTCCAGATAGCTGAGAATTTTGATAAGACGCTCTCAACACTTTTGGTCGGCAATAACCTGGTGAATATTGCGGCTGCAACGCTATCTTCACAAATTGCGATCCAATTGTTTGGTCCAAGTCTTGGAGTGTTTATTAGTACATTTGTTGTTACGATTTTAGTGTTGATTTTTGGTGAGATTATCCCTAAATCATTGGCTAAAGAGTACGCAGAAGGCTATGCGCTTAAGACATCAGGGTTCTTATTTTTGCTCATTCAAGTGTTCTATCCAGTCACTTGGGTGTTTCTGCAAATTAAGAATGTGATCTCACTCTTTGTAAAAAATAAAGATCAGACTCCATCTGTCACAGAAGAAGAAATTAAAATGCTCGTTCAAATAAGTGAAGACGAAGGGGTCATCGGTAAAAGCGAGAAAGAAATGGTGCACCGTTCACTCGAATTTGATGACATTATCGTTCAAGAAATCTTGAAGCCTCGTCCAGATATGATTGCGATTGAGGTGGATCAAGATATTGCGTTGATTAAACATGTATTTTTGACCGAGCATTATTCAAGAATCCCTGTGTATGAAGGCACCATTGATAATGTGGTCGGCATCCTTTCAGAGCGTGACTTTCTTACGGCGTATATCGAAGAAGGGGAAACACTTAATGTGCGCTCATTAATGAGACCTCCTTTATTTGTTGTAGAATCTATGAAAATTTCATCGTTATTACCTGAACTTCAAAAGAAAAAGGTGCATATGGCGATTGTTATTGATGAATTTGGAGGAACCTCAGGTCTTGTCACACTCGAAGATCTTCTTGAAGAAATTGTAGGGGAAATTTGGGATGAGCATGATGTCAGTATTAACCAAGTCCGACAAATCGGTCCGTCGAGCTATGTGGTGGATGCTGATTACTCGATTGATGATTTTGCTGAGCTTGTTGATATCGCACCTCCAGTGACTACTCATCATACAGTAGGGGGCTGGCTGATTGAAGAATTTCAGCGCATTCCTAAAGAAGGCGAAGAATTCCATTATCAGAACTTAAACTTGCGTATTGAAAAAGCAGAAGAGAAGCGAGTACGCCAAGTTCATTTAAATATTAATCATAACTCAACCGAACCCGGCCAAATGGCTGCGATATAAGGGAAGAGGAGTTGTCCTGTGGGCAGCTTCTTTTTTTGTGTGGATGTGAGAAGGGAAGGCGGTGGGAGTAAGGTCAACCGGCGCAATTATTGGTTCAATCTATACAATAGTTCTCAGCACCGGCTCATATCCAGCTTGAAGGGACGCAATAGGAAGGGATTAACGCAATTAAGCTCCCAACCGACACTATTACACGAAAGAAGAGAGCAATTACCTTTCCTACCGGCGCATAAACGAGGGGAAAAGATACAATTGAAATGACAGCAACTATGCGTGGGGAGTCAGTAAGGGCGAATCTTCACTTCCATATGGTATTTAGTGTATATAAACCTTAATTATGGAAGGGTAATGTGCTATGATGATAGAGTCATTACTTTTGTAGAAGGAGAAAAGCGTTGACTATCATTATTCCAGAGTGGGTATATACCCTATTAAACATACCCTCTAAAACAATATTCACCCTGCTTTGTACAATGTTGACTGTATTATTTTTTAAATTATTTAAAATTGAACTAAACAAATGGATGGTCTCTATCGTCTTCCTAATCATTATGATCCCTGCACACATGTTCATTTCAAATCAATATTCACAAGCTTGGCTGCATGATCATATGACCGTCATTACTGGTTCAAATGAAATCTTAGAGCATTCCTACGAAAATCCTGTTCTTCTGACGACTGATGATGACTTAATCCTTTTTACTGAATTTCCCTATGAAGAAGTAATTCCAATGCAGCTAACGGACGATTACTCTACTAATATACTTGTGAAGCCCGTTATATTAGATGTTGAGTCGATTAGATATTTACAGCAAATTCATTCAAAAACAACTGATATAGAATATGAATTTCAATTTTTTTCTTTAGGTTATTATTTAATGGATATAATCATTCCTAAGCTGCAAAATGAGCTGGAAAACGAAGCAGCAAATCTAGAATTCTTTCTAAATGAACAGCAATTCAGGCAGGAGGAAGTCAACGAATTAGTTAAGCAGCACCTACATAAGGTTTTAGATAATACCGAAATGGAATTATTTGATTTAGAGATTATAGACTGAAGTAATAAATAGAATGGGCTGTTTGGGTGGGATGTTATTGAAAATTAAGTGCTTCTTATACACGTGTGTGGTTATTTCATTGTTAGCAGGCTGCAGCACAACAACAACACTCGACGAGTTAATTGAATTTGATAAGGGCGATGTAGAATCCATCGAAATTTGGGAACTGGACGCAAATGAACGAATTGAAGTTGAAGACAGCGATAAGAAACAAGAACTGTTCGATCATTTCTCGAGTATGACTTTAAAGAACACAAAGCAAGCTGCAGGCAAAGAGCCTGATAAGATATTTATTATTTATTTAAGAGGGCCGCATATTGAGTTTACGATTTACAGTAACTATACAGCCATTATAAATTCAGAAGATTATATAGTGGAAGACTTTGATATGAAGATCTTATAGTCATTCTTTCGATAAACGAATTGCATATATGCATAGACCAAACCCAACTTTAGGGGATGATCATCTCAAGAATGAGTCAAGCAGCACCTACATAGAATTTTAGACAACATATATAAGGGAGGTGGGGAAGTGAAAAGAGGTTTAAATATCATCTGGCTGATCTTTTCGGGTGCTTTTGTTTTATTATTTTCCCTATGGATGAGCGGGCCTGGTATAGCTGAAACGAATGAACCTACCTATCGACTCTATTTTATGATTCCATTTCTAGTTTGGTTGATTGGCGTATTTATACAGTTTTATTATAAACACTTCCTATTTGGTTTTTTCGTCACCTTAGGCGCTACGTTCTTCTATGTTTCATTAGTGATTCAAGCAGCCCTCTTATAATCGTTTATGAACAATCCTTGAAGTCTTCTTTTTAAGAAGGCTTTTTTCAATGGATTATCGAAATATATTTTTATAGTGATTTTATGAAGGGAGGATTGTGATGGATCGACCATATAACGACCTTATTGGTGACATATTAGAAGAGAAAGGCGAGAAGGATACTTTAAAGGGTAAGGGGCAGCCTTTATCCTCAGACTATATGAAACGTGATACCTTTCAGCAGTTTCAGGAGATCGCAAAAGATGCAGGGTATGTGCCTCATTGGTTAAAGCTTCAAAAGGAGATATCAGCTTTAATTCATACATGCAGGAGTGCAAGTGACCTTGAGCTGATTAATGTAAAAATTAAGGAACATAATTTAAAATGTCCACCGCAGATGCAGCGTAATCTGATCACAGTGAACAACCTAGACAGGGCGAAAGAAGTTTGGTAATTACATTGATTATATGAGGAGTGTAAAAGATGAACCGAGTTAACCTGATTACTTTAGGGACAAAAGATATTTCCAAAGCGCATGACTTCTATAAAGAAATTGGTTTCGAGACCACAGTAGTAGGCGATCCTGATAGCCCTGATATTGTATTTTTCAGAAATGAAGGCTCAAAAATATCACTTTATCCAATTGAACATCTTGCACAAGATATTAATAAAGAACAACCTCCTGCCATCAATCAAGGTGGATTTCGGGGGATTACTTTTGCGTACAATACCAAATCAAAAGATGAAGTAGACAAGGTACTAACCCAAGTTAGACAAGCTGGTGCAAGTGTAATAAAAGAAGCAGCACCAACGGATTGGGGAGGGTACGGTGGTTATTTTCAAGACCTAGACGGCTACTATTGGGAAGTCGCTTACGGTGAAATGTGGGAATTCGATGAACAGAATATGTTGAAAGTTTGATCGTCTTGCTTGGATTATTCCAAGCTTTTTTATTTGAACTAAACGGGCTTGAACTTACGAAGAGAATCGATTACCCAGTCATAAACCTTCTACAAACAACGAAATAGCAGGCAGGACATAAAACAACCCTAATAAACTGAACACAAACAGTGCAAATAACCATCCTTTCTTTACGTTTAAAAGAATATAGGCGGATAGGATAACAAATACATCAAATATAAGAATGGCAGCGATCCACGTTTCAAACGTACGGTTAGGATCAGAAGCTGAGGGATTGTAGATTCCTGCTATACCGATCATGGCAGCAAACAAAATAATAAGGATATGCACTGATATTACAGTTATTCTGTACATTTGCACCTCTCCTTTTACTATAAATTGTTCTCTATTTTAATTAATGACTTTCAAATCATATAAAACCAAGCAAAACCAGGTATAAATTCCCAAACCGTCATTCTAATCTGCTAATATAAGGAAAGTGAGATTATTTCATACATATTGAAGAGGTGAGCATCATTGAGGATTATTGGTTGGATCGGATTATTCCACGTAGCAGGATTCGTTACGTGGATGGTAGTAAACCTTATTTTTCAGATACAGAATCCTATTACTATTGAACAAGACTCTAGACTTTCCATCTCTGTGCTTGACTATTACAGTCAGTTTCCAGGATATTTTGGCTTTGACCATGGCTCGAAGGCTATTATTCTTTTAATTAGTGCAGTCATACCAATCGGAATCTACCACTTATGCAGCGGGACTCGTTCTTTTCAAATGAACAATCTTATCGCTTTTATATGTGGCAGTGCTGGGTTTATCCTGTATGCCTTATCATTCATTCTACAAGCCGCTGCTGTTAGTTATGCCATTAAGTTATACAGTCAAGCAGTCGATGAAACCACTAAACAATTTGCAGCCCTTCTCATAGAGTGGTCTATGATGGAAGGTGGTTTATCGACAAGCATCTACATATTAGCTAATTTTTTGATTGGGATATGGATCATTTTACATTCTCAAGGTATTAAAAACATAGGTTTTTCATATCGGTTTAGGTTATTTGGTTATATTGTTGGAGGTTTACTAATCGTAAGTTATTTCATTGCATGGTTTTTCTTAATGCAAGGCACCCAAGTGATGCACGATGTAACAGAGGTCATTGGGATTCTTTTCTTTGTTTGGCTTACGATCCTAAGTATTTCATTTGTTAAGGGAAGTTCAATAATACCTAAAAGAGTGGAGGAATAGCATGTTGCGTTCAAAACGAATTCACCTCAGAAAAGTAACAGAAGATGATGTTGAGTTATATCACAGTTGGCGGAATGACTTGGAGGTAATGAAAACAACGAGCCCTTATATAGATAGCTATACACTAGAAGAAACTAGGAACTTTGTTCAACATATTCTTATCGGTTCTGTTGATTCTAAAAGTTATATGATTGTTGACATTTCCAGTGGAGAGGCTC
Source organism: Alkalihalophilus pseudofirmus OF4 (assembly GCF_000005825.2). Classification (GTDB taxonomy): domain Bacteria; phylum Bacillota; class Bacilli; order Bacillales; family Bacillaceae_D; genus Alkalihalophilus; species Alkalihalophilus pseudofirmus. Next base: position 1,742,272 of record NC_013791.2, on the reverse strand, counting down.
TAGGTATCACTTCTTTAGTTCATCTTGATATGAAAAATAGAAACGCTGAATGCATTATTGACATTGGCAATAAAGATTTTTGGGGCAAAGGTTACGCTAAAGAAGCTCTCACTGTATTGCTTGACTATGCCTTTTATGAGTTAAATCTACATCGTATCTCACTTAAGGTTTATTCAATGAATGAAAAGGCTATTCATTTATATAAAAAGCTCGGTTTCAAAGAAGAAGGTGTGAGCCGAGAAGTTCTATTCCGTGAAGGCAAATGGCATGACCTTATACATATGGGAGTGCTGTCTGGGGAATATAGTAACAACAAATGATGTTGGGACGTGATTCAAATGAAACTCAAAACGATCTTTGTAACCTGTGTGTTTTCTATTATGTTAGCTGGTTGTATGCAAGCAGGCGAAACACCGGAGGACGCGTTACCTACTCAACCAGATAGCGTTCTTTCTCAAGCTGCACTTAATGAAGAGACAATCGCTATCGCTTATTCAGCAAATGAGACCATCAACGTATCTACTGTCCAGAAACAAGGCGGAAGCTGGTTTGTATTAGAAGAATTACAATTAGGTGAAGCTTCCTTAGACAACATAGACACCGTTAAGGAAGGACAGTTTATCATTGCGGGATTTTCGGAGCAAGATGACAACGCCTCCGTAGATCAAGTTCCCCTAACATTAGGTGATGCAGGTGAAGTGAACGTATGGTTCTTAAACAAGAAAAGTAGAACGAATTAATGATTACCTAACGAATCTGATTATACGTTTATCTCCTCTTTACCAGGGAATAGATGGGTATTAGCATCTATTTCAAGGAGGCGGTACATATGACAAAATCAATTCTTATCACAGGAGCTGGCACAGGACTTGGCAAAGGAACCGCTATCGGTCTTGCGAAAGTCGGGCACAAAGTCATGGCAGGGGTAGAGATCGATTCCCAAGTCACTTCCCTTAGAGAGGCTGCTAAAGCTGCAGGAGTGGAGCTCGATGTATTCAAAATGGACATTACTTGCCCAGAAGAAAGAGGGAAGATGGCTAGCCGAGACTTCGATATCTTTGTTGCCAATGCAGCAATTAATCAAGGGGGACCTCTAGGCGAAGTGCCAATGTCTATTTTTCGTGAAATGTTTGAGGTAAATGTATTTAGTACGCTTGAAACTGCCCAAATAGCAGCGAAAAAGTTTGTAAAGAAAGGAAAAGGAAAGATCATCTTTATGTCCTCCATGGCCGGATCGATGGCGGGTCCTTATGCAGGGCTTTATGCATCAACCAAGCATGCACTTGAAGCGGTGGCTAAATCATTACAAAAGGAAATGGACTATTTTGGTGTTCAAGTAGCTACCATTAATCCAGGACCGTTTGCGACAGGATTTAATGATCGTGCGGTTGAAGCGAAATGGGACTGGCTGCGTGAAGGCATCCATTACTCGCCATTTGATGAGATGAAAGAAAAGGATAAAGGTGTAGAAGATCAGTTTGACCCTGAGGGAATGATTGAGAAAATGGTCGAAATCATACCAAAAAATTCTCATAAATTTAGAACCGTCTATCCTCCAGAAACAGAAAAGCAAATGCGTGAAGAGGAAGCAGAAAATTGGACGAAAGAAATATAAGATAGATATGACGCAACAGGATCACTGTTGCGTCTTTTAAATTTTTCAGATTACCTATAATCATCTCTAAAAAGAGACCAAATCTACTATGATTAGGTCTCTTTCGTCTATTACTAGTAAATGTAAGAAAGATGGCAGCCCGTTTTGTTTATCCTTCTTTAAAACATCTATACCTTTCTCTTGTGCGATGCATAGGTTAAGAGAGAGGAGGTGATAGAGTCATGTCTAAGAAAAGAAAGAGCTGCTGCTGTAAAAAGACGATTCGTGAACTAGTAAAACAGTTTAAGTCTCTTTTAAACATTAGAACCATCCCAATTGCAGACATTCCTGATAATTGTGAACTAGTTTGTAATGGACCATTTTGTATACTCGTTTGTTATGCGGAGGGTGGGGAGACGATTCACTGCGATATTGTCTGTGATGATGCAGGTAATTGCCAGGTCATTTGTAATGAATAACACTTCATTCTTGAGCGGTTTCATTTGCTCAAGATTACATAAAGTTTTAATGAAACCAAATCCTCGCCATCGATAAAAATAGAAGGTATCGATGATTTTAACATAGAATAAGAAGTTAAAATAGCACATTTATTCTTAAACTTTCCACTTATTGATGGTAAACTGAGAAAGTTCATTAAAACAAAGGCTTAACAATTCCGTTTTCACAAAGAAGACTACCTTCGATAAAAAACAACCGATGAAAGAAGAATAATGCAGCTTATTTCAACGGCTGAAACCGAAATGATAGTTTAACTACTAGACGAACCATTATGGGAATCAGCACATTTCATTTACACCTCTAGCACTAGCGGATACATCTATTATATGAGTTTATATAATATAGTATCTCACTTTTAGGAGGTGTAGATATGTGTTACTACCATGACTGTAGATGCCATGATAGACGTGACGACCGTCGTGATGATAGGCGTGATGATCGTCGTGATGACAGGCGTGACCATCGTTGTGATAGACGCGATGATCGTCGTGATGATAGGCGTGACGACCGTCGCCATCACCATCACCATTGCTGCAAAAAGTGCTGCTGCCGCTGCTGCCATAGACGTAGATGTTTCTGTAACCTTTTCTTCTGGTAGAAAAAAGAAGCTCTCACATGGTGGGAGCTTTTCCGATGAATTCATAGAAAAATAAGAGGCATCAATCTTAAATACATACGAAAGGTTGGACCAATTTCTTTTTTGTTTATGCTGATGATCATGCTGGCAGTTCTGGTTTAGCAGGTTGAAAATAAGCGAAAGGCACCCACTTAAGCATGGGTGCTCATACATGTTACATTAATTATTTAAATCCGTTAAACCTGGTGCGTGTTCATTTGGCATATCAGGCATTTCTGGAACAGGATGCCCTTTAGGCGGCGGGGTAACAGCCAATTCACCGTCATTTCTGCTTGGAGATGTTCCTTGGAAGATTTCTCCCATGCGAGTTTCATCCAAACGGAAGTTAAACTGAGCATTATGGAATCCCATCTCGACATATTTGCGGCACTCAGGATATTTATTAAGATCATAATTTGGAACAGGGAAGAGCTTACCCCAATCAACACCTAATGTTTCTAGCGCTTTAGCAAAGGCATTTTGATGGGCGTTATCCCGTACAATCAGAAAAGCGATCGTCTCACGTAATGTCTTATTATCGCTCATCTCATAAATTCTAGATTTTTGCAAAACCCCAGTGGATTCAAGTACCACATTATTTAAAAGGTTTGCTACTAAGTTTCCATGGTCATACACCCAAGAGCCGTTCCAAGGGTTACCGCCTGCATCAACAGGAAGCGATGCTTTAGCTCCAATGATATAATGATGAGGATTTGCTCCAGCTTGGATGACATCATCTAACGGGGCCCCGTCTTGCGCTTGGTTTCCTGGCATATCGCCGCCTGATTCATTTAACAGCTGGTTAATGGTTGATTGAACAAGCTCAATATGACTCAGTTCTTCTAAGAAAACGCCTCTAATTAAATCACGGTACTGCTTCGCTTTGCCTCTAAAGTTTGCGCTTTGAAATGAAAATTGCATCATCGTTCTCATTTCACCAAACTGACCGCCAAGCGCTTCTTGCAGGACTTTTGCTGCATGTGGATCTGGTTTATCAGGAACAATCATGTTGATTAAATCTTCTCTATAGAAATACATAGGATCTACCACCTTTGAATGAAAGTCATTTCCTATTGTCCCTAAACCGTTACTATCTATTCAAAGTAACTGATACAGAAAGGATTGAATAACATTGTATCCATACGAAATGATTGATCCATACTTTTGGGAGAAATTTTTCCTATTTATTTTGTTAACAGCACTAGTGCTTTTCTTATTTAACGAAGGGATGCGAAGACTGCTGAAGGTTGAAAAAAGAGGGTTTTTCAATAAAGCTGTCTATGTCAACAAACGGCACAAATTGATTGATAGGATGATACGGGTTATATTTTTGGTGTTCATGATCATTGCGCTGATTGTAAATGTAACTAGAGACTCTGTCGAGATGATCAGAATTTTCGATCCAGCTATTTTATTATTTTTTATGCTTTTTTTAACGGAAACTACCCGCGCCGTGATGGAATATAAATATTCGGAGGAACGCAATCGCTATCTTTTAACCACGAGCTTCGTGCTATTTACGTCGATTCTTGTCATTTCTATGCTCATGACGGATTTTTACGGGTTATTCTAATGTTCCCGCTTCATAATACTCATAGATTCTCCATGCAAATGGCATACTATCTGCAAAATGAATTGTATGCTTGGAGGAATGAGAGTGGAAATGAACGGAGATCAATTGTCTGTCTATGCATTAGGCGGACTCCATGAAGTAGGCAAGAACATGTATGTGATTGAATATGGGCAGGAGATCGTTGTAGTGGACTGTGGTAATAAGTTCCCCGATGAAACGCTGCTTGGGATTGATTTAATCATTCCTGATATTCAATATTTAATTGAGAACCAAGAAAGAGTTAAAGCCCTCATTGTCACTCATGGACATGAAGATCATATCGGAGGCATTCCTTTCTTTTTAAAGAAATTAAATGTCCCTGTTTATGCGACACGTTTTACATTGGGCTTGATCGAATTAAAATTAACAGAGCATAAGATTTTACGAGAAACGGAATTAATTGAAATTCTAGCTGATTCAGTGATAACGTTTGAGGAAATTAAAATCGAATTTTTCAAGGTGAATCACAGTATACCTGACTGTCTTGGGATTGTTTTCCGAACTCCAGAAGGAACCATTGTTCATACTGGAGACTTTAAATTTGATCTGACTCCTGTAAACCAGCAGCATTCAGACATTCACAGAATGGCCGAGATCGGCAAAAAGGGGGTCCTGCTTTTACTATCTGAAAGTACGAATGCCGAAAGACCCGGCTTAACGCCGTCCGAGCAAATGGTAGGGCATCATTTAGAAAAGGCCTTCATGGATGCAGAGGGTAAAGTCTTTGTGTCTACGTTTGCCTCAAATGTCAGCCGCGTGCAGCAAGTTGTCCAAGCTGCTATACTAACCAACAGGAAATTAGCTCTGATTGGCCGCAGTATGGTGAATGTGGTGGGAGTGGCGATAGAAAGAGGGTACTTAGCGGTCCCTGACGAGATGTTGATTGATCAAAAGCAAATTAATGACTTTCCTCCAGAAAAAGTGGCCATTCTCTGTACCGGGAGCCAAGGGGAGCCGATGGCAGCTCTTTCCCGGCTCTCAACTGGCAATTTTAGAGGGGTCGATGTCCTTCACGGGGATACAGTAATTTTAGCAGCGGGTCCGATCCCAGGAAACGAGCGCAGCGTGACGACGATTGTCGATAACTTATTTGCTTTAGGTGCAAATGTCATCTATGGATCAGGCGTCACAACGGGAATGCATGTCTCTGGCCACGGTTATCAAGAAGACTTAAAATTAATGCTCAGCTTCATGCGGCCAAAATATTTCATCCCTATACACGGGGAATACCGGATGTTGTACAAGCATCAACAGTTAGCTGAATCAGTCGGGGTACAAGAAGGCCATACATTCATTTTAAAAAATGGAGATGTGGTTGATATCAAAAATCAAGAAGCCCGTCAAACAAGAAAAGTCCACGCAGGACATACATATGTGGACGGAATGGGTGTCGGTGATGTTGGGAATTTAATTCTGAGAGACCGCAAACAGCTTTCTGAGGACGGGATGCTCGTTGTTGTGCTGACCATGAGCAAAACCAAAAAAGAATTAATCTCAGATCCAGATACGATCTCACGTGGATTCGTGTATGTAAAAGAATCTGAAGCGCTGATGAACGAAGTGAATCACCGTATTAAGCAAAGTCTTGCTGAGCTTCGCGAAGAGAACAAAATGGAGTGGAAAGCGATTAAACAGCAGATCAAAAAGTCAGTTGGGGAGTTCCTCTTCTCAAAAACAAAGCGTAAGCCGATGATTATCCCGATTATTATTGAGATTTAATATGGAACAGCTGCCTTCAGTGAGGGCAGCTTTTTTGTGTGAATAATTGGGCGGTGAAGGGAAGGAAATGGGCGCAATAGTCGGCTGAATGAATACATATGTGCTTGCAACCGACGCATATCTCAATTGAACCGGCGCAATTATGATGAACGGACGCAATAATCCCTGTAACCGACGCCATTATAAGGTGAATCAGCGCAATAATTTGAGTGACTCACGCATAAAAAGCTTCAAAAGATACAATCGCATTCGGCGCAACAGCTCTGCACCTTATCCCATATACCCCGCAAAAGAATTTCCATCAAATTACGTACGTTATCTCTCCTTAGGCATATGATGATTTTGATAACTTTAGATAAAGGGGATGACCAATTTGCATTATGGAAGACAAGGAACTAATCCTTATTACCCTAATTCAAACCCATATGTAAACCAGTCGTATCATATGCCTAGAAACAGCTTCGAGAATGATCAACAAGCGGCTGCGGATGCCTTGCTTGAGGGCATGAAAAGGGAGGCCAAGGCAGTTCAGCTTTATACACAATTAGCGAATGCGGCTCCTAATCAAGAGCACAGAGATAACCTTCTTTACGCCCTCGAAGGAAAGAAGGCGTACTTATCACAATTTACTAATCTGTATACAAATCTTACTGGCAGCCATCCTGTATATGATGTTGAACCTGTTTCTGTTAATAGCTACCAAGAAGGACTGCAGAAGGCGTATGAATTAGAAATCGAAGGGTTAAATGAGTACCACCGCTCATGCATGGTCCCGCAGCACCCGGATGTACAGCAAACACTATTATGGGCATTAAATGGCGAACAAGAAAATGCTGCTCGTCTTGATTCATTGCGCTATGACTTCGAACATCGGGCAGAGGACTACGGCGGCCAGCCGTTTGTTGTAGACATTGAGGAAGCGACAAAAGAGAACACCAATTTTAGAACAGCCCTATGGACTGGAGAACATTTTCAGCTAACGTTAATGAGTATTGATGTCGGAGATGATATCGGTCTTGAAACACATCCAAACCTTGATCAATTCCTTCGCATTGAAGAGGGGCAAGGGATTGTTCAGATGGGTGACTCTCCTGAGAACCTGTATTTGCAGCAGGAAGTAGAGGATGATTACGCGATCTTCGTTCCTGCAGGCTACTATCATAACCTTATCAATACAGGGGATGAGCCTCTTAAATTGTACTCCATTTATGCCCCGCCTGAGCATCCATTTGGCACAGTGCACAAAACGAAAGAAGATGCGCTGGCTGCTGAAGAAGAGCATAATCATTATTAAGATTTATCCCAAGATTCAACAGGAGATTCCCGTTGAATCTTTTTTAATTTTCAAATAATAAATCGGCACTCTTGTTAAATTGTGGTAAACTACTGTTACAACCAACTTGAGAGGGGAGTCGAGCGTGTATGCTGGGGAAGAAACACTTTGAGGTGAAGACTGTAAACGGAGTGCTCATGGGGAACGGTTCAATCTCAATTAAGGGAGTCCATCTGAATGTTCATAGCTTTTTCATAGATGGGATCTTAATTGATGCAGGAGCAAGATCTCTTGAAAAGCATTTTATCCCTTTTTTTAAAGAATTGAAGATTGATCAAGCGATCCTCACTCATTATCACGAAGATCACTCTGGATGCGCCTCTTTTCTGCAAAATGAACTTAGTGTTCCTATCTATATGAACAACTTAATGATTGCATCTTGTAAAAAGAAAGCCGATTACCCGCTCTACCGCCAGTTATTTTGGGGCAAACGGAGGCCATTTACAGCACAGCCAATCACTGATTCCTTTCAATCAAGCCGAGTATTGTGGCAAGTAATTAACACACCAGGCCATGCAGCAGACCATTTCGCATTTTTAAACACCGAAACAGGACAGCTTTTTACTGGGGACCTTTATTGTCAGGAAAAAACGAAAGTCGTTCTGCGCGAAGAACATGTGCCTGATATTATTGCGTCTCTTAAGAGAGTGTTAACGTATGACTTTGAAGATGTGTTTTGCAGTCATGCCGGCTACTTGAGGGAAGGCCGGGTTGCACTTACTAGAAAATTAGAGTATTTGCTTAATTTAGAGAGCACTATCTTAAAGCTTCATGAGGAAGGTAAGAGTGTAGAAGAGATCAATCATGAGCTATTTCCTAAAACCTATCCTATTACTCGTTTTTCACGCGGAGAATGGCATTCGATTCATATTGTCCGGTCTGTTATAAGTCAAAATAAGGTGACAGTAAAGAGTTAACCACCCCATGAATTGAATGATTATTCATTCAATTCCTTCTGCATAGTTAGGCACCTTGTCAAACGGGGTGCCTTTGGTCTGTTTGAATAAAAGGAATTGTATAATTTCAAGCCGTTTATGCGTTGGTGAAAGTAGTAATTGTGCGGGTCCGGCTGTTTTATGTGCCTATGGATAGAAGGATTACGTCACTCTGCTTTTAATGCGCTGATTGGAGGACGATATGCGTCACTCTCTAACAGAATTATCTGCTTTCGCAGAGTAATTGCGTCGCTTGCACCGATAATACCCGCCCACATACCCTTTATTTAATCGCACCAAGCCCGTAACTAGTAAATGAATGAATCAGCTCGGCCATTTCTCTTGGCGTTTTATCCATGCCATTATCAAGCCAGTTCTTCAAGACATGCAAGCTGCCGCTGATCACATAGAGGCTGAGGTATTCTGATACTTTCTCATCGGCATTGTGGATCTCCATCCAATTTTTCATTGTAAAATCATAGGTCACCTTCATGACTTTATGTTGAAATTGAGGGTCGCCATGCTCACTCAGAAGCGTCTGGCACACATTCCGGTTATCCGCTACATATTCGAGTATTTTCTCGGTCATCTGCAGAGCTTCATCCTCTTTATTAAAATTGTAGCTTGAGAGTGTTTGGTACATATCCACTAATATTTCTTCTTCTATTTTTGTAAGCAGGTCATACGGGTCGGCATAATGCGAGTAGAACGTCGAGCGGTTGATATCAGCGAGTTCACATAATTCTTTCACAGTGATGGATGAAATTTGCTTTTCCTTTAATAGGTTAATTAAGCTTTCTTTTAATACCATACGTGTATATTTTTTACGTCGATCTAATTTTGCGTTCACGTTGATTCACCCTTTTGTCAAAAGTTATCCAACAGTTATTGTGAATGTGTTGGGGAAAGTACGGATCATAAAGAACTGTTTGTTGTATAAGCAACACGGTGTTTATATAATGATAAAGTGTAAATGGTGTAATGACAAGAAAGGGTGCATGATCATAGGTTTAGCAGCACGAATAATTAAAAATAAAAAGTCCATTGTGATTGTATTTATGCTTCTTGCGGTGATCTCTGTAGCAGCGCAATTTTTTGTGTCTGTCAATTACAATATGGTTGATTACCTGCCTGATGAAGCACAGTCCACAAGGGCCATTGAAGTAATGGAAAATGAATTTTCTTCTTCTGTACCCGATACAAGAGTGATGGTTGATAACGTCACATTACAAGAAGCTCTTCTAGTGAAAGAACAGTTAGCTTCCATTGACGGCGTAACTGATGTGATGTGGCTAGATGATGCGATTGACTTGAAAACGCCGATTGAAGTCGCTGACATTGATACAGTAGAGTCTTATTACGTAGACAATAAAGCACTATTTCAACTCAGTATTCGTGCAGGTGAGGAGGTACGCATCACTGATGAGATTTATGAATTAATCGGGGAAGACGGGGCTATGGCCGGTGAAGCGGTCAATACAGCCACCTCACAAAAAATGGCAGGAACTGAAACGATGTATGCTTCAGCTCTGCTTATTCCTATTATTATTTTTATTCTCGTGATATCAACGACATCATGGGTAGAACCGTTGTTTTTCTTAACGGCGATTGGCGTATCCGTTCTGATTAACTTAGGGACGAACATTTTTATCGGAGAAGTTTCGTTTGTTACTCAATCTGTAGCGCCGATCCTTCAGCTAGCCGTATCACTGGATTATGCGATTTTCCTTCTTCACAGCTTTCAAGAATACCGAAAGAAAACAAATAACCCTGAAGAAGCGATGCAGCTTGCGATGAAAGATTCCTTTTCACCGATTTCAGCAAGTGCTGCGACCACATTTTTCGGCTTTATGGCCTTAATGTTAATGAGCTTTGAGCTCGGTGCGGACCTTGGATTAAGCCTTGTGAAAGGAATCCTGCTAAGCTTTATAAGCGTGATGGTATTCTTACCAGCATTAACGCTTCTATTCTATAAATGGATGGACAAAACAAAGCACAAGAATTTTGTTCCTAGCTTTGAAGGATTAGGCAGGCGGGTTATGAAGGTAAGATTCCCTACACTCATTCTCATTCTAGCAATCTTAGTTCCTAGTTTCTTAGCTCAAAGCAACACTGCTTTCACATATGGACTAGGAGAGCAGCCGGAATCAACCCGCACTGGAGCTGACTTGATTGCCATTCAAGAGACATTTGGAGAATCAACGCCGATTGTTTTACTAGTGCCTACTGGTGATTTAGTAAAAGAAGAAGAGCTTGTCAGTGAGTTAGAAGAGATGAATCATGTGACTAATATTATTTCATATGTGAATACCGTCGGAGCAGGAATTCCTCCTGAATACTTAGACGAGTCGATCACAGAAGAGTTCTTCTCAGAGAATTACAGCCGAATCATTATTAATACAGATACTGAAAAAGAGGGAGACATTCCGTTTGGGATCGTAGAAGCCGTTCAAAGAACTGCTGCTTCCTATTATGGAGATACAACGTTAAGCCTCGGTGAGAGTGTGACGTTGTATGATATTAAGAATACGGTTCAAAAGGATAATACCTTTGTAAACACGATGACAGTTGTTACGATTGCGATTGTGCTGTTGATCACCTTTAAATCGTTGACGCTGCCAATCATTTTGCTTGTGACGATTCAAGCAGCCGTATGGATTAACTTATCTGTCCCTTATTTTACGAATACCTCATTTGATTTTATTGGGTATCTGATTATAAGCACCGTCCAGCTCGCAGCCACTGTGGATTATGCGATTCTTTTTTCAGAAACATATAAAGAACACCGCAGAGAAATACCGGCGATGCAAGCGATTATTAAAACGTTAGATGAGAAAACATTCTCGATTTCAATATCTGCATCGATTTTATCAAGTATTGGATTTATTTTATGGATTACATCAACAAATCCTGTCGTGCAATCAATCGGACTCCTGCTTGGAAGAGGGGCGCTTTTAGCGTTCGTACTCGTCCTGTTCTTCCTGCCAGCGATGCTTTATGTACTTGATAAGGTGATCAGCAAAACGACATTAAAAGCGAATTTTTATAAGGGGAAATGATGATGAAAATGAAACGACTGCCTGTTGCTGCACTAGCTGTGTTGCTTGTCGCTCCATCTTTTTTAGTAGATGCAGCGCCTCAAACGATTGCTGCTCAGGCTGCATCAAACACTCCTACCGAAGGAGAGCTCGCTTCAAAAGAGGAAGTCATCTATGCCAATTTACTGGCTGATGGCAGCCTGGATCAAATGTATATTGTGAATACGTTAAATGTATCAAAAGCTGGGACGATTATGGATTACGGTAACTATAACAGCTTGAAAAACCTTACTGATCTAACGGAGCTTGAGCAAATGGAAGATCATGTTCAAGTGGAGGCAGAAAAAGGGCCGTTTTATTATCAAGGGAATGTGGATGGCACGATGCAGCTGCCATGGGATATAACCGTCACTTATTTTCTAGACGGAAAAGAAGTATCGCCTGACGAGCTTGCTGGAGCAGACGGCAGCTTAGAAATAAACATTGAAACACAAGCAAACGACGACGTAGATCCTGCATTTTTTGAAAACTATCTGCTGCAAATTTCGATGCTGCTAGAAGAAGGCGTATATAGCAACATCGAAACAGAAGAAGGCATGATTGCGAATGCTGGGAAAAATAAGCAAGTGACCTTTACTGTCATGCCTGAACAAGAAGAGAAGCTATCTCTTTCTGCAGATGTTGTTGACTTTGAAAGCGATGGAATTGAAATTGCTGCGGTTCCTTCTACAATGTCAATCGATTCACCTGATATCGAGGAGATTACAAGTGAATTCAACTCCTTATCAGACGCAATTAAAGAGATTGATAACGGCGTCGGGGAATTAAAAAACGGAATTTCAGAGCTGAACAGCGGAGTTGCAAGTCTATATGATGGCTCTGGTCAATTTAGGAATGGCATGAGCGAGCTGGCTGGTTCCTCTGGTGAATTAGTCAATGGCTCAAAAGCAATTGATCAAGCTTTATCAGAGATCAGCCGCTCTCTCCAAGTAACAGATACCATGGATTTAGGCGACTTAAACAGCCTGCCACAAGGATTAACACAAATTGCAGAGGGATTGCATGAAACATCTGTTGGATTAAGTACCTTAAGGGAAAATTATACGCTTGCCTATGAATCATTAGATGAGGCAATGACAGCAATTCCTGATCACCAAATCAGTGAATCTGACATTCAAAGCCTGTATGAAAGCGGAGCAGATCCCGCAGTTGTAGAGAAATTAGTGGACACGTATGCAGCTGCTCAAAAAGCGAAAGGCACGTATACTGCTGTAGCTGCGGCATTTGCAGCTGTGGATTCTACATTAAATGAGGTAAGTTCGGCAACAAAAGAAATGGGTGACACGCTTAAGTCCATTGCTAATGGCCTCAGTTCATCTTTAGCCAATATGGACAGCATGGATTCACTTACTCAGCTGCAGCAAGGACTCGCGGAATTATCAGCGAATTACAGCGAATTTCACTCAGGTCTTGTCAGCTATACGAATGGCGTAGGTGAATTATCAAGCTCCTATAATGAAATTCATTCAGGAATTGGTGAGCTTTCCGGTGGTACAAACGAACTTGAAAATGGCACAGGCGAGCTGCGTTCTGGCACGACTAAGTTGTATGATGCAACGAGTAATTTACCAGAGCAAATGCAAGAAGAAATTGATGCGATGATCTCAGAATATGATAAATCAGACTTCGAAGCCGTGTCCTTTGTCTCTGATAAAAACGAGAATGTAAATACAGTACAATTTGTCATAAAGACTGAAGCCATTAAAAAAGAAGAACAAGAAGTAAAGGAAGATGCGGAAGAAAAAGAAGAGAATTTTTGGACCCGTCTGATGGATTTGTTTAGAAGAGGGTAACGTATAAGCCGTGCACGGAGTGGAAACTCTGTGCGCGATTTTTTGTGCTCTTTAGCTTGCACTGATCAATTGTATATTTACAAGTTTTTTATGCACTCGGTTTGGAGAGTAATTGCGTGGATCGAACCTCTAATTGTGTAGGTAGACAGCTAAAATGCGTCAATTTGCAGTTATTGCGTTTATTGAAAAGATTTATGCGTCAAAGGAATCTGGAATTATACTCAGTCAAAGGATTATTGCGTCAATTTCACTCGAAGAAAAAAAATTTACCTCAAATTCGGATTAAATGGTAAATACAGCAAATACTATTTTCGAGTTACAACAATAACCCAATGACCATAGGAGGCTTTACAAATGAAAAAAACAAAATTTGCATTTGTATTACTTGCATTTATGATGGTTGTCTCGTTTACAGCTAACGCATTGGCTGCAGAACAGACAGAGGCAAAGGATATCGTGGAAACTGCAGTGGCTGCAGGTGAGTTTAACACATTAGCGGCCGCTCTTGAGAAAGCGGGTCTTGTTGATGCACTTAAAGGAGAAGGTCCTTTCACTGTATTTGCTCCAACAGATGAAGCATTCGACAAGCTGTTAAAGGAACTTGGGGTGACAGCTGATCAACTTCTAGCTCGTGAAGACCTAGCAACGATCCTTCAGTACCACGTAATACCAGGAAAAGTATTATCTAGTGATTTGAAAGACGGAATGAAAGTAAAAACACTTGCTGGTAAAGAAGTGACCATTTCCCTAAACCCAACACGCGTGAATAATGCGAATGTCACTACTGCAGACATCGAAGCATCAAACGGCGTGATTCACGTGATTGACGCTGTATTGATTCCGGCTGAGTAGTAAGTGGAAGAGAAAAAGGCTGAATGCTTGTCCATTCAGCCTTTTTCTTATTATTTTGAGGAAGGGCGTTGGATGTAATGGTCTCTTTTGAGATGATTTTATGAGTCTTTCATCAGCATTATTGTGTTACTTCACTAGATGATTGAACCAATTCCCAGCAATACTTGCCATCACCTATAATCTCTTCGTCATCACTACATGGGGAATACCGTCTTCCATAAATTCATCTGAAGCTGTTTCATATCCTAACTTGTGATAAAATCCTTCTGCTTGAGTTTGACCATGCAGTTTCACTTTCGCCAATTTTTTTCCCTCTGCAAGTTCTTCAAGCGCTTGAATGATTAACTTGCCTAAACCAAAGGCACGAAAAGGCTCAAGTACACAGATTCTTTCTAGCTTCCCAATTCCATCAACAACTCGGATTCTTCCCGTTCCAACAGCCATTCCATCGTAAAAAGCTAAAATATGATCACAGTCTCCATCAAGATGATCATATTCATCAAATTCATCTTCTAGCGGAACACCTTGCTCAGCCACAAATACTTTTTCTCGTATATGAAAGGCTTTTTCTAGATCTTCTATATCAACAATCCGTTTTGTTTTCACATTCGTGCCTCCAATAATGTTTTAGTATCTATTAAGTATAAATTATAAGTAGTTAATCATGCATTTCACATGCTTTATGTATTCATTGCTTGTGAACTATGAACTATACCTTTTCCTTACTTATTATTGTTTAAACCTCCAATACGGCTAATTTCCTAGATTCTGAAGATAAAGTGAATTATAATAAGCTTACGTCATTTTTTCAAACATTTGTATTCCCTTAAATATGTATTCGTTAAATATGTATTCGTTAAATATGTATTCGTTAAATAGAAAGGAACATCCATGGAATCTTTACTAATTGGAAGCTTACTGGCCTCACTTGCAACAGGTGCAGGAGCGATCCCAATCTTATTTTTTCGTGATTTAAATCATCGAAAGCGTGATATATTACTTGCTTTTGCTGCTGGTATTATGGTGGCAGCCGCAACATTTGAATTAATACCTGAGGCAATGGAATATTCAAGTTCAGTTTGGACGGTCGTTATTGGAGTGCTGCTTGGTACGGTGGCCCTCATGATCTTAGAGAAAAATGTGCCGCATATTGACCTTGAGCATAAAGCACAACGAATTGAAATCGACCGAAAAGCAATGCTTGTCATTTCAGCCATCATTCTTCATAACTTGCCAGAAGGATTGGCGGTAGGTGTGAGCTATGCAAGTGATAACGAAGCTTTAGGACCCCTGATTGCACTCGCTGTTGGACTGCAAAATGCTCCTGAGGGACTGCTCGTTGCGCTATACCTTGTGAATCAAAAGATCAGCCGCATCAAAGCTTTCCTTATAGCCACTGCTACGGGTTTAATGGAAGTCGTAACAGCCATTATTGGTTATTTACTTGCCTCTAGAGTAGAATTTTTACTTCCTTATGGGCTCGCATTTGCAGCTGGTGCGATGTTATTTATTGTGTACAAAGAGCTGATCCCAGAAAGTCATGGTGACGGTAACGAAACCGTTGCAACTTATGCCTTCATTTTTGGACTGCTCTCAATGCTCGTTTTAGTTTTTTATTTTGGATAATGTTCAGCTAGAAGCCGTTTATTTTCTTGTACGGCTTCTTTTTCGTTTGTTAATAAGAAGATAGTCCAGACACCCTCCATTTTTCAAACATATTGTTTAAAAAGGAGAGTGATTCTATTGTCATTTGATCACTATGACAGCTTTAATAAGTCTGTTAATATACCAAACCCGCTGTACCAATCATTAAAAGGCAGGTATTATGTCGGGCAGACAGAAATCCTTCGTTTACAAAAAGGGAAGCATGCATGGGGAGGTTTGTTTAATCCAACTCGCTCAGATATCGATTTATTCGTCAATGCGTTTACCATTACCAATTATTCAAGTCAGCCGATCGTTGCAGAAATATGGTTTAACCCAAAACTGTCAGGGAGGCCATCTATCTCAAATCTAATAACTCCCGCTAATACTGCTCGCACACCTCTAGTAGACCCAGAAGTAAAAATTGCTTCAGCAGAACTAGTAAAAGGCAATCCAAAAAAGGGGGTCAATGCGTTTAAACGAATAGTTCCGCCGATGAGTACTTTAGCTAGTGATGAAGACGGGAAATATATTTTCCCTCCATGCGGGGCATTTGTTCTTTTTTTTACGTACCTTAGATGGCGGCCCAGCAGAGGCAGAGCTTGCATTTGGCTGGTTTGAGAAGGACATTTGCGAATAGAATGTCGAGTCTTGTCATCAACTTTTAATATAATTGAAACATTAATAGAAGGAGATACAGGGAACCTAAGAGAATATAAAAATCAAATACATTTAATTAGTGGAGGGGTTATGATGAAAACATCTACAAAAGGTATCATCTTAGGTTCCGTACTATCAGCTGGAGGCGCAGTACTAGCAACAACCGCCCTCAGAAAAAAGAAAAATGGACAAGCAAATGAGTCGAATGCAAATGAAGCAAGCGACCAACTGATGAACGAACTAGAAACAGAATTAGGAGATACACCTGAAAACACAATTAAAGATAAAGATACATGGGAAGCAGACAAAGAGGAAAGTTCCGACGCACCCATTGCAGCAGAGGAAGAAGGCTTGACTCAGCTCGACAAAGCCCACAAAGACGACTGGGTCGCTAACGGATTCCCGCAGACTCATCAAGAGATGAGAGAGCTTGAAGAAGAAGCAGCCGAGGAGCGAGAGGAAAAAGCGAAGTAATGAGAAAAGAGCTGTCCTGCGGGGCAGCTCTTTTCTCATGTTAATGCTGAAAGGGCGCAATAAACCGATGAATCAATACAATCCCATAGTAGACTGACGCATATACCCGCTGAATTGACGCAATAGCAGTCGAATGTCGCAATTCTACCTTGCAACCGACACTATTACTCGTTTAACAAACGCAATGATCACACGAATAGACGCATAATTCGACTGAAAACATACAATTCCAAGCTCTCGCAAGGCAAGGCTCCTAACCCATCATCACACTCTATAAAGATCAATAAACGTTTCTAGCTTATCCAAACTCGTCATATTGCGGTTGCATTTTTCACTGTCTTTACAAATATAATTGCCTCTATTTGTGTATTGTTTCTGGCTTGTTTTTACGTTTGCCATGAATAGTCCAAGCTCCTCATGACCGTTGCAAATGGAACATATTCCTTTTTTGCTCTCCGTAAAAGTTCCTTGAATCCCTTTTAACACCTCTTGATCACGGACAATTAAAAATTTGCGTTCCGAACGAATGTCATACCAGCCAAAATAAGAGAGCTCTCTGTAGTCGACCTCATCAAGAGAAGGGGCTTTTAGTTTCTTAGCTTTAGGAAATAGCTTTGCGATCGTTTTATCCGTTAAATGAGGAAAGGGGATCACATATCGCTTCAATTCTCTAAGCTCAAATTCTGCATTAGCAAAATCTTCTGCAGTTATGACCTGTTCGAGCAGCTCCAGTTGACCAGGAGTCGCATCTTTTAGCATTTCTGTAATTTTATCTAAAGCATTGCCTTTCAATGCATGCAACACTCCAGCATCTTTAACCGTCGTATGAGCATGAACGAGAGTGCCGATTTGATACCTGATAAAGTTATACTGGTCGCTTCTCAAAAAAGGGACGATCATTTCGACTACATCATATTTACTTCTCAATTTATCCACCTCCCAATCCTTTATCTCTCTTGGCTCATTATACAAGAACAACTAGGCTTGATAAAGAAATAATACCTTATACAACACCCTACGCATCCACACGCCCAATTATCCTGAATAGACAGTATAATTAGAAATTTCTGTTGACAGTGGCAATTAAAGCGCTTACACTAACTTTAGTAGATATTAGATGGCGAGCGCCAAGTTGATAAGTGAAAGAGTTGTTTGTATGGCTTTGAACAAGGAACGACGTATTGGCCGTCATGCCGTTTTACTCCTTCTTTCAGATGAGTCAGAAGGGGAATTAGAGAGGCTTCGGCAGCTGGATTGGATTGGCTGTAAAGGGAAAGTAGGATCAATGGAAGCACACAAAGTCGTTGCTGCCATTGAAACAGCAGCGAAGAAAAATGGGATTATACAACCAGATTTATACCGTGAGTCGCATGCGTTGTATCATGCGATTATGGAAGCCTTGCATGGTGTCACGCGAGGGCAGGTGCAGTTAGGTTCGGTGCACAGAACCGTTGGACTGACATTTGCTGTGCTTCGGGGAAATCCGTATGAAAACGCGCAAGAAGGAGATTGGATTGCCGTTTCACTGTACGGAACGATTGGAGCGCCTGTTAAGGGGTCCGAGCATGAGGCGATCGGCCTTGGAGTAAACCACATATAATATGCCCATAGTATTTTAGCAAATAGGGGGCTATATCTTAGGAATCTTTTCAAGAGATTGCTTTGATATAGCCCCCTTTTCTATTGATCCTTTACTTACCTAAAGTAAAAAGACAGGGGAGAAGAACATGGTGTTGTTAAACGGACAGACATTAACATTTGAAGAAGTAAATCGTGTGTTATTTGATGAGGTTAAAGTAGGATTTTCAGATGAGAGTCTTAGAAAAGTAGAAGAAAGCCGAAAAGCGGTTGAGAAGATAGTGGAAGATGAACGAATTGTTTATGGAATTACGACTGGATTTGGAAAGTTTAGTGATGTATATATCGGCAAGGAAGATGTCGAGACCTTGCAGCTTAACCTTATTCGGTCTCATGCATGCGGAATAGGGGAGCCATTTCCAGAAGTTTTATCACGAGCCATGCTTTTGCTTCGCGCAAATGCGTTACTTAAGGGATTTTCAGGCGTCAGACCTGTTGTCATAGAGAGATTGCTTGATTTAGTAAACGCGAAAATTCATCCAGTCATTCCCCAGCAAGGCTCCCTTGGCGCAAGCGGGGATCTAGCGCCGCTCTCGCATTTAGCGTTAGCTCTAATTGGCGAAGGAGACGTGTTTTATAAAGGAGAGAAAGTGCCTGCTCTAACAGCCTTAACAAAAGAAGGGCTCTTTCCTATTACGTTAACTGCTAAAGAAGGTCTCGCTTTAATTAACGGTACTCAGGCGATGACCGCAATGGGAGTGGTAGCCTATTTAGAAGCAGAGAAACTGGCCTATCAATCAGAGTACATTGCCGCCATGACAATTGAGGGGTTGAGAGGAATTATTGATGCCTTTGATGAGGACATCCATCTCGCTCGCGGTTATAGGGAACAGGTAGAGGTAGCTAGACGAATCCGCGATCACTTAGCTGACAGCCAATTGACAACAAGACAAGGCGAGCTTCGCGTGCAGGATGCCTATTCGATCCGCTGTATCCCGCAGGTGCACGGGGCGACTTGGCAGGCGTTAAATTATGTAAAAGAAAAGCTTGAGATTGAAATGAATGCTGCAACGGATAATCCGCTTATATTTAATAACGGCGAAAAAGTACTTTCAGGCGGCAATTTTCACGGACAGCCGATTGCGTTTGCGATGGATTTCTTAGCAATTGCAATGGCTGAGCTTGCTAATATTTCAGAACGCCGGATTGAGCGGCTGGTTAATCCTCAATTAAATGATTTGCCGCCATTTTTAAGTCCAGAGCCTGGCCTGCAATCAGGGGCAATGATTATGCAGTATGCTGCGGCCTCACTTGTTTCTGAAAATAAGACGCTTGCGCATCCGGCGAGTGTAGATTCCATCCCGTCATCAGCGAATCAAGAGGACCATGTCAGCATGGGAACGATCGGTTCACGCCATGCTCATCAGGTGATCACCAACGCCCGCCGTGTCCTAGCAATTGAGACAATTTGCGCGATGCAGGCTGCTGAGATCCGCGGCACTGATTTAATGGCTCAAGCTACAAAGCAATTTTTAAAAGAAGCAAGAGAGGTCGCTCCATTTATTGCTAAGGATCGCATTTTTTCTAATGATATTGAAGCCGTGACTTCATGGTTAAAAGGAGCTAGTTTACCTGCAGGGCAGTCTTCAAAGGATCACAGCCGTACAAAAGCATAAGGTGTCATTCACCTAGGTTTCTCTAGGTGAGTGCTGCTTCATTAGATTTAGATAAGGTAACTAAAAGGGGGCAGGACATTTGTTCAATGCAGTCGTTATATCAGTTATCGTCATGGTTGTACTCAGTTTACTTAGGGTGAATGTAGTGCTGGCGATCTTATTCGCTGCACTCACTGCAGGGCTCGTATCAGGGCTTGGGGTGGTTTCATCTATTGATATGCTCATATCGGGGATGGGTGGTCAGGCAAGCACCGCCTTGAGCTATATTTTACTTGGTGCCTTCGCCGTCATGATTGGACACACCGGCATTACAGGTTTCTTAGTTCGTTTATTAATCAACTCGTTAAAAGGGAAGAAAGCCTTTATGTTGCTTGCTATAGCAGGCGTGGCTTCTCTTTCACAAAATGTCGTACCGGTTCACATTGCGTTTATTCCAATTCTTATCCCGCCGCTTTTACATTTGTTTGATAAGATGAAATTAGATCGCAGAGGGGTGGCAACCTCTTTAACGTTCGGTTTAAAAGCACCTTATGTAATGATTCCAGCAGGTTACGGTCTGATCTTTCATGGGATTATATCAGGGGAAATGCAAGCAAACGGAATGGAAATTGCTACGAGCCAGATTCCGCTCGCTATGCTGTTACCTGGACTTGGAATGGTAGCAGGGTTGCTCATTGCCATTTTCGTTACATACAAAAAAGATCGAGTCATCACTCCTAATACAGAGACTGATTCTGAAATTGCTGCGACATATGAGCAGGAAAATGTATCATTTACCACGAAGCATCTATTTACACTGATTGCGATCATAGCTACATTAATTGTACAGCTTACGTTTGAATCATTAATCTTAGGGGCATTAACCGGTATTGTATTGATGTTTGCTTTTAGAGTAGTGCCTTTCAAATACGGAGATCAGTTTGTTAATGACGGGATTAAGATGATGGGAATGATCGCTTTTGTTATGCTGATTGCTTCAGGTTATGCGACCATTTTAAAAGAAACTGGGGCAGTGGAGTCGTTAGTAGAATCCTCGTCAGCTTACCTCGGTAACAGCATGCTGCTTGCTGCCATCCTAATGCTATTTGTCGGGATGTTTATCACAATGGGGATTGGCTCTTCCTTTGGGACGATACCGATCTTGGCTGCATTATTCGTTCCGCTTTGCCTGGCTTTAGGTTTCTCTCCGCTAGCAACTGCTGCTTTAATCGGAACAGCAGGGGCAATTGGCGATGCCGGCTCTCCTGCATCAGATAGTACACTCGGACCAACTGCAGGACTGAATGCAGACGGCAGACATAATCATATTTGGGATACATGTGTTCCGACATTTATCCATTTTAATATACCACTGTTTCTATTTGGTCTCGCAGCGGCGATGATTTTGTAAATATCAACTCGACCCGCATGAACTGCGGGTCCGAGAGTTTTTGGCTCAAAAAACTGAATGAAAGACTTATCAACTGAATGAAACATACTGTGGGAGCTACAGTATGTTACGAAAAAGTCCCCTAAAGTTGTTGTTGATTTCCGCTGCAATCAACAGAGCGAGAATGTTGTAAAGTGCTCCCTCAATATAAGTAGCACTTAGTGAATAGAACTGAGCCTATGAACTACATCAATCTACTCGATTCGGGGAAAAGCAATAACTCAGCGGATGAAATATGCGTAGACTCCAGCGGTGCCTAGAGCAGGGCTGAGATCCCACAGGGCTAAAGCCCGAGGAAGCTCAGCAGCTCACCGCGGAAAGCGAAGCATATTTCAGGAGCGGGGGACTCAACTACCTACCATGTTTACCAACTTTTCAATTCTGTAATGTTCTGATTCCCATAAGTTAAACCAGCCTCTTAATATAGTTAGAAGGTGTATACGATGCACGTTTATTTAGTAGCGAAAGACGAACTAGAAGCCCAAGGAATTCGGTGGATGATTGAGAGTCACTTTACCGGAGTAACCCTTACCTTGCTGAAAAAAGTTCAAGACGTAAAAGAGACAATAGAAATAGAAAGAGTAGATCTGGTTATCTTAGATATGGACCGCTACCGGGAAGAAGGAGAATATTTTGATCGTCTTATGAGCTTAAGAAACGTACGCTGGCTGTTTCTATCATCTGAACGCATGTTTCAAATTGCATATAGAGCACTGCAATTTCGTGCAGAGGATGTATTATTCCGGCCTTTTGCACCAGAAGACTTAATGAAGCACCTTCAGCAGATACGTTTCTGCGTAAGAAACCAGGAAGATTCTGTAAACATAATTGACTATAAAGCTGATAAGGGCATTGATTACCCCGATCTATTCATGCAAGAGCACATCCCGGACCAATATATAACAATGGCTGCCTTTTTAACCCCAGATCCAAATAATCTAACACTCGTGCATGAGGCCGTTAAGCGATTCTCATTTACAGGGCAGCCCTATGTGTTTGCGTTGTCTAATCTTATTTTGTGCGTGCAAGAGACCGGGGAACGAATACATACACAAGAAGAGTATCGAGCTTTTTTGACTGATTGGAAGAAGAAGATGGATGAACCACTTGCAATTGTTGTAAAATCCAGCGATAAAAACAGCTCGATTAAACAGTTGTATCAACAATCAGTTGAACTTTCGAGCCGTATCTTTTATGAAGGCTATGATATTATTATCGACGATACATCTACGAATACAGCCCAAGAATTAGATCCTTTTTTAACACCTCTTGAGCAGAGACAATGGATTGAAATGCTTGAAAAACGTGATCTAGCCTCTATTCGTGAATGGCTTTGGAAAGAGTTTTTAACGTTTAAACAGCCTTACCCTGACCCTGAGATTATTCGAATTCGTTTAACCAGTGTCTTAGCACAAATCAGGCGGCATATGAAGTCCTATCAGATTGCATCGGGACCGATAGAATCTTTTTATCACAGAGTGTTTCAAGACATCATTCACCAGCCAGTTATCTATCAGATTGTTCAGCAGCTGCTTACCTTTACAACTGAGCTTCTTGAAGAAAGTCATGAAATCACAGATAACAGGCGCACCTTTATTGAAAAAGCTAGAGAGTTAATGGAATCAAATTACTGGGATCCACAGTGGAGCCTTGAGCAATGTGCAGAGGCTCTCCGTATGAATAAGAGCACGCTGAGCCGCAAGTTTAAAGCTGAATGTGGCAAAACATTTAGAGAAACACTGCATGAAATTCGAATTAGGGAAGCGAAACGGATGCTGCTTGAGACTGACCTCTCCTTGGAAGAGATCTCAAGTCTTACCGGTTATTCACACCAGACGTATTTTAATGCAAAGTTTAAATTAATGGAGAATTGCACTCCTACGAGTTTTAGAAGCGGGGCATAAAGGGTACATTGATGTCATACACCAAAAACGAGTGGGAGTGGATAAGTATGGATCCTATTGTCATTATGGCTGTCCTAACTTCTAAGCCAGGAATGAAAGATAATTTAAATAAAGTATTAGAGCAAATGGTCCACCCTTCACGTAAAGAAGAGGGATGTATCACATATGACCTTCATCAATCCCTCGATGATCCAGGTACATTTACATTTTATGAGGTATGGGAAAGTGATAAGGCTATCCAAGCTCATATCGTATCCGAACATTATAAAGCTTATAAAGAGCACGTCGATGAGCTAGTTGAAATGAGACATGTGTATCGCTTACGCAAAGTATAATGGTGGAGACCCTGTATAGCTGGCAGGGTCTTTTTTTCTAATCAGCCTCATCCACAATTTTATTTTTAAATGCTCCCGTATGTCGTAATTTTATTTTTAGGTCTACATTTGTTAGAGTGTTATCGTCTAATACCAGCGTCTTTCCCGACTGTTTCCATAATGTGTTGTGATTACGGTAAAGAAGATGCTCTAAATTAAAAAAATCTACATTATCTTTTACCCCTAGCTTGTACAAGTCTTCAATTTCTTTTTTGATGCTATTTCTTGCGTCTTTCTGCATCATAATAAGTTCGTTATTTCCATTTAACTGATTTCCAATCGTCCCTTCCATATCAAAAGAAGCTGTAAAGGAGGGCTCGGACAATTCTTTCACTTTAACATCAAATCTAATCCGGTCAACCACTGTCAAAAAATCCGGCTTCATTTTATCCGGTACCAAAATCGACGCACGCTTGGTTTCAGGTGCAATCCAACGCAATCCTCTCAATTCTTCAAGAGAATATGAACCTTTATAGCTGTCACCTCTCAAAAAGAAAGCTCCTTCTAACTTTAACTTCGATTCAGGCTCCATATTATTAGTCCATTCTTCTTCTGAAATAGAAAGATAGGGTATATAGGTTGTCAGTGCTGGTTCAAATACGTCTCTGGCCAATTCCTGCAATTTTATCGGCCTTATCGTAGAATTTTGTCTTTGACTGCTTTCTGGGTTATGGAGTGTAGTTTCAAGTACAGATTGATCAAAAAATCCTAGTGTCGACAATACTTCATCAATAGGCTCTTTGGTGCCAAACACCCAAGGAGTCAACCTAAATTCGTAGTACCGAGTTAACCCATCAAATACATTCCCAATACCCTGATTTAATACGGACTCACTTAAGACAATAGATGTAATATGCGACCAGATAAACATTTCTTGACCAGTTTGATACACATCAAAAAAAGCATCGATAAAGGTGTGTCCTTCTGCCTTTGATACAGAGGTTTGAGCACTTCCAGTTTCCCCTTCCGTTTTTGCGACAGAGTTAAGGCCAATCACCTGAAGATAAATAAAATATTTGTCATCTTTATAATCGACACCAATGGCAGTAGCATAATTCAAATTCTGAATTTCTTTCATGTCCGTCCTGCACCCAGAAAGGAAGATCGCTATAACAAGAAGGATACAAAACCATTTACCACACGCTTTATACATAGCTACTTCCTCCTTTTAGATACCATAGGCGCAGTGAACCTCTTTCGATTAAATGGGTTTATTAAAAAGGCAGCTAAAAACTCTTTATAATTAAGAGATACTACAGGCTCAAGGTAAGAAAGCTTAAATGATTCTAGTTGACTGAGATACATCAGGATACTCAAAAAACTAAGAACAAATCCGTACACACCAAAATATGTGGCAAGCAGCAACGAATAGATACGCAAGATCGTCACTGTTCCCGTTAATGATTGATTGACAAGAGTATAGGTTGCTACTGCTGCTACAGCGACCACAACAAGCAGGGTAGGAGAAGTAAGTCCTGCACGAATGGCTGCATCTCCAATAATTAAGCCACCTACAATTGAAATGGTCTGCCCAACAGCGGTCGGCATTCGAATGCCCGCTTCCCTAAGAAGTTCAAACAATATTAATATGAGTAAAGCTTCAATTGGCAAGGACAACGGAAGGCCTTCGCGTGACACCACGATCGTTGCGAGCAAGGCAAATGGCAGCTGATCTACATTGACATTCGTAATGGCTATATAAGCTGCAGGAAGGAAAATAGCCGTTAACAAGCCTATAATTCTTAATAGCCGCTGAAAAGCTACAATGAAATAAGGAAAGTGAACATCCTCTGGTGACTTTAATAACAGAAATAAGTTCGTTGGACCAATCAATACACTCGGGTTCCCATCAACTACAAGCACAAAACGTCCGCGCAGCATGCATTCAATGGCAAAATCCGGTCGCGTAATGTAATCAAAATGTGGAAAAAGAGAAAACGTACGATCAGAAAGCCATTGCTCTAACTGCCCGCTGCTCGTAACCCTCTCTGTTTCAAGCTTTTCTAAACGGCTGCGTATTTCATCAAGAGCCTTAGTATTTGCTTTTCCTTTTAGGTAGAGCAAGGAAACTTTAGTGTGACTTAACGAACCAAGCTCAAATGTTTCATTATTGAGAGTTTCTGTTTTTAGCCTTTTACGAATGAGCGAAATATTTACAGGAAGATCTTCAGTGAACCCGTCTCTTGGGCCTTTTAAAGAGATTTCCGTTTTTGATTCTTCCGGTGTTCTTTGCGGCAGCTTAGCAATATCTACTGCATAAAAGCATGTATCGCCATACTTATAAAAAAGCAAGTAACCAGAAAATACACTCCTCATCATGTCAGTAAACGCTGTTAGTTTACGAATAGGAGGGAGGTCGCTCTTCAAGTTTTTCGGGCAATCCTCTGTGATATAAGTAAGAAGATCGTTAAAGTATTCATTGTACTGAGACGTATCTGTCATCCCTTCACAATAAAATGCAAGAACAGCTTCGCTTGGTTCTGAAGGGATAAACATAACATCAGCACTACCTTCGAATATCGCTTTGAGGTCCTCTTCTTTAAGCTGGCCTTCCTTTAAGGCTTGCTCTAGAATATTCTTATCTGTTACAGCCTTTTGGTTTCTCATCATGTTGTTAATCCTTTCTTTTTAGGCAAGAAACTTATGATCAACAGGACCCATGTCATTACTATTCCAAATAGGAAAGCAAAGGGATAAAAGTACATCTTTAACGTGGTCTGCATCCAAATATCACTAATGTGCATCACCATTAGAGTGCCAAAACCCAACGCCGGAATAATGATGAGGCTGTACCTAAGTTTAGACGAGTTGATCCTTAGTAAATCAGGCAATAGATATAAACACAAAGAGATGCGGATAATCGTACCGCATAAAAGTTGAAGAACTGCTAGTGCATCGACATGAGATACATGATCGCCAATTGTTACTAGACGCCACTGCTCAAAAGCAGGGAAACGTAAATCAGCAGCCACATTAGGACCAAAAGCCGCTAAAGCCCCCATCGTCGGTCCAATAATTAAACCCGCCAAAATGGTAATAAGCAAAACGATAAAACCATAAGACACAGGTTTGTTGAAATAATGATGCAATAAAAAAAGAACAAGTAAATCGACACTGCCGCCCAAAATAATGACTACTCCTTGAATAATAGAAGCTTGCTCATCTGCAAAAATCGGGAACAAAAAGGAATATCTTTTGCTCTCTATCGTGGTAAATGCTACAAAATGACCAAGTATCCATACAAGGGGCAGCAATATAATTGAAGTGTAAACAATCATTTTTAAGCCCTTTAACGCAGCCCATACGCTTAATACAAGAAAAGGGATTACAACCACCCAGGTCGGGGTCATAGGCATAAAATAAATTTTGACTGAGGCAATTAAATCAAAGAATGATATGAATCCTATCACCACGATATACAAGAAAAAAAGGGTCATAAGGACAGAAGGGATGTGTCGCCCGGTCCGTTCTTTTAGCCACAGGAAAAGGGGCAGCCGTTGTTTATTTTTAGAAAGAATATAAGTAATAAGCCCACCCCATGCAAGCAATATCACATAGGAAATGAGCACACAAACCCAAGCATCTCGTTTAGCAGCGCCAAGCAAGTGAGGAACAATTAACACATGGTTTGAAATTCCGATAAATAAGATAAGTACAAAAAGAAGCTGCACCCGAGAAAAGGTCATAACCTAATCACCTACTACATCCGTTTATGGTAGGTTTTGATTCATTTTGTTAAATTATGCTTATAAAATGAGAAAGGTATTTAAAAGAGGGACTACTTCAGTTAAGTTATAATGAGAGATAAACTGAGAACAAGAGGGGATAGCAAATGGTTGAATTTACATATGAGCGAAAAAAAAAGAGAAAAAGCACTGGGTCTACCTCATCTAATTTAGCCTATTTGTCGTTGTAAACTCCACTTCATTTATCATAAGAGGGGAATACCCGCGAGCAGTGTCTAGCTTCTTCTTTTTTCGATTGTTTTTTATTTCAGCCTGAAAGAGAAATATTGGGCCGCTTTGATCGTTAAAGGGATGGTGTGGCTGTATGCGATCGTTTTAGTTATTATCATTATTGTTCTTTTGTTGCAATAACACGTGCCAGATTACATACAAAGGAGGGGGAAGTGTGACCCAATTAGTAGATATTCTAATGGCCTTACTTATTCCTATTTTACTTATCATTCTCATAGTTTTAATTATAAAGTGGCTAGGTTCTCTTAAGCCCCCAAAGCCGGATTCAGAACTAGAAGAAATCAAAAAGCAGCTTGATCGAATAGAGAAGAAAGTTGATAAATCAGGGTAAAAGAATAACGCACAGAAGCAGAAAACTTCTGTGCGTTTTGCGTCTAACCTTTTACTTTACTTGAATCCTGCCTTCAACGTCTGGAATGTCTTGACGTGACTGAAGTGAGTCAATCAAGATCGTACTTAGTAATTCTCCGCTGTCAAATTCAATGTTCTCTATGCTGAACATATTAAACCCATCTCCGCCTGCTGCTGTAAAGTTATTTGTCGCTACCGAATACGACTCACTTACATTAAGTTCTTCCCCATTTACAAACACTTCCTCGACACGACTTCCTGCAGGCTGTGCTGGATTAAACGTAAACGTTAATCCTGACACATGAAGGAATCCACCATTTTCCTCTGGATAGACTCGTACAGAATGTTCAAGAGCAGCTAAAATTTCTTCACCTGTTAGCATCGTTCTTACCAAGGTGTTATCGAAAGGAAGGGTAGTGAACACATGATTCCTAGTCACTTCACCTGCTGGAATGGACGCACGAATGCCGCCGCCATTTGTTACGGCGATATCTGTTTCGAGTTCATTGCGCATTGCATCTGTAAGAAGGTTGCCAAGGTTTGTCTCCTTCGTGCGAACATTCGCTCGTTCTCCGTCTAAACGTACATTTGTTGAGGCAATCACCTCATCCATTTCACGATCTACTTCTACTTTATAAGATTGAAGAATGGAAGAGATCTCTGGATCTTCTGTTTTCTCAGCACCATCTCTATACAAGAATCCATTCACACCGACTAACTGATCCTCATGGAAAATAAGGTTTGTATGACCTAGTGCTTTGCCGTATTCAAATGCCTGAGTCACATAACCATGCTCGTATTTAACTGGCGTTTCTAATGTATCGTGGCTGTGTCCGCCAAATATCACATCGATACCCTCAACTTCATTTGCGATCGAACGATCCGTTTCTAAACCTGAATGAGAAATAGCAAGGATGGTGTCTACCTGTCCTTCAAGTTCGGCCACAGCTTCTTTTGCTGCCGTAACTTCATCTTCAAACGTAATGCCTTCAATACCTGCAGGATTCGTTTTCTCCGCTGTGTCTGTGGCTGTTAAACCAACAAGAGCGATTCTCTTTCCGTCTTTCTCAATCATTGTATAACCATCTAGATAAGGGTTACGATCCTTTAGAATATTGGCACTTACTAGAGGGAAGTCTAGTTTATCTTTCAATTCGAGAAGATAGTCTTGTCCGTAGTTAAAGTCGTGATTTCCCGGAACCATTGCATCATAACTCATGGCATTCATCGCTTCAACAGCCGCTAAGCCTTTGTTAAAGTCAACGTAATTTGTACCGTGGAACGTATCTCCTAAATCAACTAGAAGAGTCGGATTCTCGTTGCGGGCCTGGTTTGTCAGCTCGCTGATTTTTGCTAATCCTAATTCACCATTTTCCGAGTTATGCATGATTCTGCCATGCATATCATTCGTATGAATCACACTCACAAAATCAAGCTCATTTTCTAAGCTGTCAAAGATGTTTTTCATTTCCTTTTGATTTAAAGGCTTTTTCGGCTGCAATACATTCGTTGCATCAATAAGACCTAATGCTTCTGCAGCTGCAAGCTCCGCGTAATAAGAAGAGTCGATTGCGTTGAAGTCTCTATAAGACTCAAGTAATTCTTGAGAATACGAATCTCGTAAATTAAGTGCGCGAATTAAGAATACATACGCCTGTTCACGAGTTACTTTTTCATTAACACCAAATGGCGATTCACTTACCTCATCCTCAGATACAATGTTCGTGCGGATAGCCGCTTCGAAATAAGGTTTTAATTCATCATTAACATCTGTAAAAGGAACCTCTCCATCTTGTAAATCAATCCCGAGATTCGTTACTAATTCCTGTACAAAATCTCCTTTTGACACTGGCTCATTCAAAGATTTGGCATCAGCCATACTCGGCAAAAAGCCGGAGAATGCAAGCAATACAGCTAACAGGGAAATAAGTATACTCTTACGATTCTTCATTTAATCACTCCTTATCTAGTTAATGTATAAACACTTATTAGTATAAGGGAGAAAAGAATTCAAAAGATTTATTTATTTTAAAATGGCAAGAAATAGACTTTAAGTCACGGGTTATTTCTAGTAACAAAGAATGTCATATTATACATAATAAGGTAGTCGCAAATATTAAGTTAAAGATTCATTGTTTAATAAAACTCATTCGATTATAATCTAATTAGATAATCATCTAATCGTTTAGATTCTGAAAACAACGCCACTTTTTTTTCGATTGAAAGGAGGGGAGACATTGTCATTGTTTAAATCGTGGAGAAAAGAAACAAATTATCAATTTCTGTTTTGGGCGGGGATGATTAATGGGATAGGCAGCAGAATAAGCCAGATCGCCATATTTGGGCTTTTATATCAATTGACAGGTTCAGGAATGGCCATCGGTTTGGTTCTTGCCATTCGAATGATTCCTTTTCTTATCCTTGCACCGTTAGGAGGGATGCTCGCAGATCGTTTTTCCAAAAAAAAGTTGTTATTTACCGTAGATCTCTTTCGAATTCCAGTGGTTTTATCCTTACTTCTTGTTCAAGACTCTTCGAATGTTTGGTTAATCTATTTAATAACCTTTGTACTTGCAAGCTTAGAAGCTTTGTATGTACCTACTAGAATGTCTGCGATACCCTTCTTAGTCAAGCAAGATCGGCTCATAGATATTAATTCCTTAGAACAAGCAATGGTTGGATTTGTTTTAGTAATAGGGGCAGCATCAGGCGGAGTCATCGCTTATTATTTCGGACTGTCAACTTCGTTTGTTTTAAATGGGATCACCTTTTTGTTGTCAGCTTTGCTCATAGCGAAAGTTAACACCCCTTTTGATACCCATAATGAAAAAGGAAATGAGCCTTTGTTTTTATCAAGAAGGAAATTATGGTCATCAGCTGCCCTAATCACGTTCTTTTTTATTGCTGTAACTATGCCACTCGCAAATGGCATCGACAATGTCCTTGTCAGTATCTATGCTCTTGAAGTATTTGAAATGGGGGAGCTTGGAGTAGGCTTTCTATATGCAGCTTTAGGGTTAGGTTTTATTTTCAGCTCAATGTGCTCTAGCTTTCTAAAGCGATCCTTATTAGCACTAACTGTTCTTTTTATTGCCTTTGAAGGCCTTGGACATTTATTATTGAGTATAGTTCCATCTTTTTCCACAGCTATATACGTAATCATATTCATCACATATGTAGGTGGCTTAAGTAACATTTGTATCGATACGGTGATGATGAAAGTGATTCCCCGTCGAAAGCAAGGGACCATTTTCGGCTTTATGCAAGCTATATCAAATACAGCGCTCAGCTTATCAATGGCGTCCGCCGGATTTCTTTTAGAAGTTTTCACTCCTAGAGAATTGAGTTTACTTGTAGGAGCAGCTTACATTGCCTTCACTATCTTATATTCGATTCTGTTTTCGAAATTGAATCTTGTAAAGGAGAAAAGAGAGTTGTTGAGAGGTATGAAATCAGCGTAAAAATCGATAAAAGGAGTATTGAAGAATGGAAGTTAGATTGTTAAATGCGATTGAGAACCCACCTATGGACCTGCTGTTGCTCGCAGACCCCTCTGAAAAATTAATAGCTGACTACGTTTAGCGAGGGGAATGTTTTATTGCTGAGGAGTCCGGTGAAATAATTGGTGTGTTGGTATTATTGCCTACAAGACCTGACACAGTTGAGCTAGTGAATGTAGCTGTATGTAATAACATGCAGGGCCGGGGTATTGGCAGGAAATTAGTAGAGTTTGCTGTAGATTCAGCTAAAAAGCAGGGATTTAAAACAATTGAAGTAGGAACCGGTAATTCAAGTATTGGCCAGATCGCACTTTATCAAAAATGCGGGTTTCGAATGATAGGAGTAGATGTGGACTTTTTCATCAGACATTACGAGGAAGAGATTTATGAAGATGGGATTCAGTGCAGGGATATGGTCCGGTTATCGCAGGACTTGTTGTAAAAAAGTACTGATGCAAAGTGGAATAAATTGGTATTATAAATATAAAAGAGCAATTGCTAATAATGTAATACCATACAGTTTTCATACCAATGAGGTGACCAAATGCTGGATTTCTTCTTTTCGAATTTATTTTACATTGTATTGATTATAATAGTCTTGCTGTTCATACGTATAAACTCTTCCTATTCAAAGCGCAGGGCTAAAGTAAATGAAGATATGAAACAGCTGCAGCAGCGAGTGAACGAGCTTGAACGAAAGCAGGATAGTCCTTATAAGGAGAAGTGAGGATCGCATGGATAAAGAAACATTTAAGAGTCTTATGACATTCGGTGCTATAGTTGGCGCGTCAGGTTTAATTATATTATTATTCAGTGTTAACATTGGCCTCGGGCTATCACATTCTTGGCTAAACTCACAAGGCGGAATGGCCGATACTCATCTTTTTGAGACGGTTACGAAAAGCTATACAAACGCCATTATCATTATTGGCGGTGTACTATTTGCCTTAGGTTCTGCTGTTATTACCGCGGTTCAATTTATAGATCGGTTGAAAACCCCAGTGTAATAATTCAGGAGAGTAAAGGAGCTTCCTCACACGGAAGCTCCTTTTATATTTAATCTACTATATCTATAGCTCATCCAATTTAGTTAGAAATACCAATATTAATCTCCTTGTTCTATTTATATTAAAAGATAGGAAACTATAAATCATTCATAAATGAGACACCAATACCAAAAACTTATGCAACAAATCATAAAATCAGCACGAATCTATAAATAACTTCAAGAATAATCTGTATACAATTAAATTAATACATCTAGGGGGTAGGTAAAAATGAATACGGTTACAAACGGTAAAGTTAAACGTTATACAGGAACCAAGCTCAACACAAAAGGCTGGCAGCAAGAAGCGGTATTGCGTATGTTGATGAATAACTTAGATGCGGATGTAGCGGAACGTCCGAAAGATCTTGTTGTTTATGGAGGGATCGGAAAGGCTGCTCGTAATTGGGAAAGCTTTGATGCGATCGTTGACAGTTTGAAGAAGTTAGAGGCTGACGAGACCTTGCTTGTGCAGTCGGGTAAACCCGTTGTCGTTTTTAAAACACATACGGATGCTCCGCGTGTATTACTTGCTAATTCAAACATCGTACCAGCGTATGCAAACTGGGAGACCTTCCACGAGTTAGATAAGAAAGGCTTAATGATGTACGGGCAAATGACAGCGGGAAGCTGGATCTACATCGGCTCGCAAGGAATTGTTCAAGGGACATATGAAACTTTTGCCGAGCTTGCTAAGCAGACATTTAATAATACTCTCCAAGGAACGATTACGGTAACTGCCGGTCTTGGCGGCATGGGCGGGGCTCAACCGTTAGCTGTAACAATGAACGGTGGCGTTTGTATTGCCATTGAAGTAGACGAGACACGAATTGACCGCCGTATTGAGACTCGTTACACCGATGT
Source organism: Alkalihalophilus pseudofirmus OF4 (assembly GCF_000005825.2). Classification (GTDB taxonomy): domain Bacteria; phylum Bacillota; class Bacilli; order Bacillales; family Bacillaceae_D; genus Alkalihalophilus; species Alkalihalophilus pseudofirmus. Next base: position 1,708,725 of record NC_013791.2, on the reverse strand, counting down.
AAAAGCTGTAACTTTAGATGAAGCAATCAAACTAGCTGAGGAAGCTAAGCGTGATGGCAAGGCATTATCAATTGGGTTGTTAGGCAACGCAGCTGATCTGCTTCCAGAGATGATTAACAGAGGGTTTATTCCAGATGTGTTAACCGACCAAACTTCTGCTCATGATCCATTAAACGGCTATATTCCATCTCAAATGTCATTAGAAGAAGCGGCAGAACTACGGGCAACGGATGAGCAAGAATACGTGAAGCGTTCAAAATCGTCAATGGCACAGCATGTTCGAGCGATGCTTGAGATGATGAACCGCGGGTCTGTGACATTTGATTATGGTAATAACATCCGTCAGGTAGCTAAAGATGAAGGGGTAGAAAATGCATTTGATTTCCCTGGTTTTGTACCGGCGTATATCCGCCCACAGTTCTGTGAAGGGAAAGGGCCGTTCCGCTGGGTAGCGTTATCCGGAGACCCTGAAGATATTTACAAAACAGATCAAGCGATTCTTCGTGAGTTCGGTGATAATGAACATCTTTGTAACTGGATCCGCATGGCGCAGGACAAAATTCAATTTCAAGGGCTGCCGTCTCGTATTTGCTGGTTAGGTTACGGAGAGCGTGCACGATTCGGAAAGATTTTAAACGACATGGTCGCAAGCGGCGAGTTAAAAGCACCAGTCGTTATTGGGCGTGACCACCTTGATTCAGGTTCGGTTGCCTCACCTAACCGTGAAACAGAGGGAATGAAGGATGGGTCAGATGTAGTCTCTGACTGGCCGATTTTAAATGCGATGGTTAATGCTGTCGGCGGTGCAACATGGGTTTCTGTTCATCACGGAGGCGGAGTAGGAATGGGGTATTCTCTGCATGCGGGCGTCGTTATCGTAGCAGATGGTACGAAGGAAGCTGAAGCTCGCATTGAACGCGTTCTGACAACTGACCCTGGGATGGGTGTCGTCAGGCATGCAGATGCAGGATATGACCTTGCTAAGAAAACAGCACGTGAGAAGGGTATCAATATGCCGATGCTAAAAGACGAGAACTAAGAGGAGAGATAACATGAGTAAAGCTATATTTATAAGACATGCAAATGAAGTGATTACGTTAAAAGGAGGCTCAGATGCGCCTCTTACAAAAGAAAGAATGGAAGAGCTTCATATTATTAAAGGCGGAAGTGTGTGGATTGAGGACGGTAACATTCATGCGGTAGGAACAGACGAAGAGATCCTAGCAGACTATCAAAATCGTTTGGATGAAGCTGAAGTAATCGATGCTCGCGGAAAAGTGGTCGCACCTGGTTTTGTAGACCCGCACACTCACCTTGTTTTTGCTGGCAGCCGTGAAAATGAATTTAACATGCGCCTAGAAGGGTCCTCTTATATGGAGATTATGAATGCAGGAGGCGGCATTCATGCTACAACGCGCGCCACAAGAGAAGCAGGTCAAGAGCAGCTTTTCACTGAAAGCAAACGACGCTTGGATAAATTTTTAATGCATGGTGTGACTACAGTCGAAGCAAAGAGCGGCTACGGGTTATCACTTGAACATGAAATGAAGCAGCTTGAAGTAGCCAAAAAACTAAATAACTCACATTGTATCGATATCGTTTCCACCTTTATGGGAGCTCATGCGGTGCCTGGTGATTATAAAGAAAATCCAGATCAATTTGTCGATATTGTGATTAATGAAATGATCCCTAAAGTCGCTGAAGCAGGGCTAGCTGAATTTAATGATGTGTTTTGTGAACATGGGGTGTTTACGCCTGAGCAATCAAAACGCATTTTAGAAGCTGGTCTCAAGCATGGACTGAAGCCTAAGATTCATGCGGATGAAATTGAACCTTACGGCGGTGCGGAAACAGCAGCAGAAGTCGGGGCAGTGTCTGCCGATCATCTTTTGAAAGCATCTGATGAAGGGATGAAAATGATGGCTGATAAAGGAGTCATCGGTGTTCTCCTGCCTGGTACAGCCTTCTTTTTAATGGCCGATTCAGCAAATGGACGCAAAATGATTGATACCGGTGTTCCTGTTGCACTCTCTACAGATTGTAACCCAGGGTCATCGCCAACGGTTTCCTTGCCGCTCATTATGAATCTCGGATGCTTGAAAATGGGGATGACACCGGCAGAAGTCATTACAGCAACAACGATTAATGCGGCACATGCCATTAACCGCGGTCATGAAGTTGGAAGTATTGAAGTTGGGAAGAAGGCGGATGTTGTCATTCTTGATGTTCCTAATTACATGCAGCTTCAATACCATTACGGCGTCAACCATACCGAAACGGTTATTAAAGGCGGCAAGGTCGTGGTAAATGGGGGAAGGCTGGTATGAGCAGCTATCCATACCCGCTCTTAAATCCACCGCCATTCAGTTGGACTAGGGGAGAAAACGTATCAGAACCAAAAGTGCACCAATGGATAGAGCCCATTGATGCACATCATCAAGAAGAATGGGGAGCTTATGATGCTGTCATATTAGGAGTTCCTCTTTCACGCTCCTCGATCTCTGCATCAAGTGCAAGCGAGAATCCTGAGGCATTTAGAAGAGCGTGGAAGTCATTTACTACGTATAACTTAGATGAAGAGCTCGATTTATCAGAACTTAGAGTCGTTGATCTGGGTGATGTGAGGGAGCATGTAACTGACATTTCAATCTGTCATCAAAATATCCGCGACGCGATGAAAGCCATACAGTCAAATCATCCAAATTCTCTTCCCATCATGATCGGAGGCGATCATTCGATTACGGCACAGCTCATCAAAGGCTATAAAGATATCCATCCGAAAGAGCGAGTGGGCATTCTGCAGCTCGATACTCATTTTGACCTGCGAGACCTTACAGATAACGGTCCTTCAAACGGTACGCCGATCCGAAACCTGCTTGAGAATCAGGTAGTTCGCGGGGAGGATGTATACAATATTGGTTTGCACGGCTTCTTTAACGCACGTTCGCTCAAAACGTATGCTGATGAAGCTGGTGTGAATTATATGACGATGAAAGAAGCACGTCAGAAGGGGATGGAACAAGTAATCGGTGAAGCCCTCAGCAAGCTTGAAGCGAAGGTCGATAAAATCTATTTCACGGTTGATATGGATGTATTAGATATTAGCGCAGGACCAGGTGCCCCTGCTGCGACCCCAGGCGGGATGTATGTACACGAATTACTAGAAGCCGTTCAAATAGCCGGCGCTTCACAAAAAGTATGTGCGATGGACATCGTATGCCTTGACCCGACAAAAGATGTAGCACAAGCAACCGTCAAAACAGGGGTCCATGTGATGCTTTCCTTTTTAACTGGTTTTATGCAACGAAAAGAGCAGTAGCTGCTGCTCTTTTCATCTATTCTCTTATTCTCAGCTTTAATTCCTTGTATTCTTTCAACTGATATTCCAATAAGTATTCCTAAACTGCTGGTCCTTTGGGTACAGCGAACCATTCTATCAATTTTAATTGCTGCGCCGATTGCTTATTTATTTTATAAGTAATATATGCCTCCTAGAGCGAGATGCTTTAGGAGGTTTTGTGTTAAGGCAACTTTTTTGGACAAGTTTAGAAGTGTTAGCTTTCTATAATAAGTGTTCTCTTTAACAAAAAGATTGCTATAGACCCACACAAATGTCGTTTGGTAGGATATACTAGCACGTTTGAACGAGAGAAAGAATTATAGAGGTGGTAGTATGAGCAGTAATTTTAAACAAGCAGAAACTGCTACTTGGATTGGTATTATTGTAAATGCGTTATTAGCTATTATAAAAGGGGTTGCTGGCTGGCTTACAGGTAGCCGTGCACTGATTGCAGATGCTGCTCACTCAGCATCCGATATTGCAGGATCATTTGCAGCTTTGTTTGGCCTTCGGACAGCACAAAAGCCTCCAGATGAAGATCATCCATACGGTCACGGGAAAGCTGAGAACATCGCAACCATTATTGTGGCCATTTTATTAATCATCGTAGGGGTAGAAATTGCTTTTTCCTCAGCAAAAGGATTTTTAGGAGAAGCCCCAAGTTCTTCACCTGGCTGGATCGCACTGATTGTCATTCTATTTTCGATCGGTGTAAAAGAAGTGATGTTTCAATATAAATATAGACTTGCTAAAAAGATCGACAGTCCTGTGTTATTAGCAGAAGCATGGCATCACCGCTCAGACGCCTTATCATCTATTGCTGCATTTATCGGGGTGCTTGGATCGATCATTGGTACATACAGTAATAACGCGGCACTTCTTTATTTAGATCCGTTAGCTGGTATTTTCGTCTCTTTGCTCGTAATTAAAGTAGGGTTCTCGTTAGGAAAAGAATCAAGCTTAATTATGATGGAACAAGTATTAGATAAAGAGAAAACAAAGCCGTTCATGGAAACGATCTTAAGTGTAAAAGGCGTAAAACGAGTTGATGAACTGCTAGCAAGAAACCACGGGCATTACGTTGTCATTGATCTTAAAGTAAGTGTCGAACCGCATATAAGTGTAGAAGACGGTCATTCGATTTCAAAAAAAGTGAAATCAAACCTTTTAAACACCCATCAAAATGTAAAAAAAGTCATGATTCATATTAATCCTTATAGAGAAGATAATTAATAGTACATTTATATAGTCAGTTAAAAGGTCGTCATTTCTTAAGAAAGCATTTATTCAAAAATTCTAATCAAAAATGGAAAAGAATAGAAAAGTGATATGTCAAAGTGTAAAATAGAATATGAAATATCTATTTAAGGAGGCGTAAACCATCGATCTAACTATTTCCGCAACCATACTTGTTACGATTTTATTTTTTATCATCGCTATTTTCCAAGTACTACTTTCCTTAGGTTTCCCTCTAAGAGAAGCAGCCATGGGCGGTTATTATAAAGTCTTGCCTGTCCCGCTTAGAATAGTTAGTGCTTTCAATGTTTTAATTCTTTTATTTATGGGTTATGTATTCTTAGTACATGGGGGTGTGCTCACTAACGCCATTTTTAGTTTGCCAACAAATGTATTAGTTTGGGTGTTCACGATTTTTCTAGGAGTGAATACTTTTGCAAACCTTATTTCAAAAAGTAAAAAAGAGAGAGTGATTATGACTCCGCTCTCTGGAATGGCTTTTCTATTGTGTTTGCTCATGATTATCTAATTAATCGAGTAGGAGGAGGCGACTAGCCTCCGACCTCTCACACCACCGTACGTACGGATCCGTATACGGCGGTTCACTTAGGTATGACGTAAGTGGTTGTATCTATCTACTAGACTTTTTAGCTTTTTCTTTCGCCAAAACTCTAGGTTAAGCGTTGTGTTTAAAACAGGACTGTTCGAGATGCGCCAATATTTCTTGCGGGAATTACCCCATTCATAGGCTTTCTCCTTGGGAACTCCAAGTGAGATAAGCCTTTTTGTTTTGGTTTTAGGTGATTTCCATTGCTTCCATAGACACATCCGAAGTCTTCTTCTCAGTGATTCATCAAGCCGTTTAAAGGGAGTTGGCGTATCCGCCAAGGCAAAATATCCACACCATCCAACGAGATATTTATTGATCTTCTCAATGCGCTCTTCCATTGAGATGGAATGCCTAGTAACCTTATGCCACCATTCGGTTTCGGGATTTCGACCCGTCTGACTGGCATAGGCTCGTAGGTTCCGTCTTTAATTGAATTTCGGATTTCGTCCCAGTTAAGTAGAAGATGCGCTCGTAGGGATTTTACAGGCATTTCATCTACACCATGTTTACCCTTATTCTTTTCGACCCTTTTAAGAGCCGAAATCAGATTGTCCCGTGACAACAGTTGTTTCATCATTTCGATACATCCTCTCACGTGAATGTCCGTTCTATTTGTGCCATTGTTTATTCCACCCTCTTAAAGTCCCCCACGGGATTCACCGTTTCCTCCTTTAAGTAAGTCCAATTTGGATTGTCTGTATCATCATAAACAATGAACGCCTAGTCGCACATTCTTCCTAAATGTTCGGTCCTTCCTCGACTATCTTAAGCTAGTCGAGTACTATGACCTCTGCTGACTTCTGACTGTTCAGCTATTTATCGCTAAATAGGTTACCGAGTGTGCTCGGCTTTTCAGTCAGACCTCCCCAGGTAAGAGTACAATCTTTCCTTCCATCTATCTGCTTCATTTACTCTGTATCACCTTTGGCAGAAAGGGCTTCGTCTTGTCTAGCAGACTCATCCAATGATACCTAGCCTTATATGAAGTTCGTGTTCCTCAGACCGGAAGTTTGCCGCTCGCTTCCTTCAGATCCTGCGTCACCACAGGCACCCTTGCGTTAAGCTACTGTTACTTCTGCCTTCACAGTTCGGGACTTTCACCCTATAGATTGCACCCATGCTGGGCGCACTAGAAAAAACAGCCTGAGCACCCTCAGGCTGTTTTATATCACTGTAATTTAACCCTTACTCGCTTTGTCAATTGGCGAATGAGCCAAAGACCAGCTGCAATGATCACTATCGTCCCAATAAGCGACGTAAAAATGGGTAGCTCTGGAAAGGTGAGATTGATTGAATTTGCGATGGGATGAGCAATCTCTCTTTCCCAGAATAAATCAGTTAGTGCGAGAAACATAACCCCAACCGCAATAAACGCCATTCCTATAAGCCAGCCGAATTTATAGAATCCAACGGAGATGATCCAACCTCCTATATAATAGGATAAGATGATCAAGCTAGTAGATAGGATAAATGTTAGCAAGTTGAGATCTGTACCTAAAGAATCTAATTGTCCTGTTCCAGGTGAAAAAGCTGTCAATGAACCTATGAGCATCAAAACAGCTGATAGTAAAGTTGAGATGATGATAATGCTTACAGCTAAAAGAGCCGCAGCGATTGATGTACCCAAAAACACATCCTTTCTCGTCACGCCATTTCTAACATAGAAATTAAAGAAAGCAAAACAGGCCATAATCCCACAGACAAGCATAAAGATCTTAGATGGTTGATACATAAAAGCATGAAACGCTAGATCTAGGTCCACACTATCTCTGAGAAAGCGTCCAAGTAGTAAATAGACCACTAATACACTTGGGATAAACCAAGCCACCCATTTCATTTGCATCAAATAGAAATCTAATGTAACTTTCTTATATCTAGAATTTTTATCAATCCCCATTTTAATCCTCCTCGCCTGTTAAATGGATAAATAAGTTTTGAAGAGTAACTGTGCTGATTTCCACACCTGATTGTCCAGCTTCTACTAAAAGATTTTCACTTACTTCACCATACACCATCACTGACTTAGTGCCCCCAAGCTGCTCAGCATGAATGCGGTTCAATTCACGAGTGAGCGTATCAACTATTGCGGCCTCACCAGTAAAGGTAACCCCACGGCTTATTACCTCATCATACGGTTCATCAATTACCATTTTTCCATCCTCAATGATAAAAACGTGATCAAATAAATATTCCATCTCCGAAACTAAATGAGTAGAGAGGATCATAATTCGCGGATGCCTCTCTTGTTCATTTAAGACTTCCTTATAAAACAACTCACGTGTAGGGGCGTCCATTCCTCGATAGGCCTCATCAAATATCGTAATTTTTGATCTGCTTGCAAGCCCAAGGATGACATTTAGAGCAGATTGTTTTCCGTCTGATAGTTTATAAATTGCTTTATCAAGTGGCAGCTTAAATTTTGCGGCAAGTTCTTTTGCATAAGTCATGTCAAAGGCAGGACGATAACGTTTATGGAATTCAAAATAGTCCAAAGGCGTATCATATTCCTCTTTATAGTCCGCTTCAAAAATAAAATTTACATGTGGCATGATGCGTGAACTTTCAAATGGGTTCTCACCATCTATAGTAATTGTACCTGATGAAGGCTCTACAAAAGAGGCGAGGAGGGAGAGAAGAGTGGTTTTACCAGCCCCATTCCGACCGACTAAACCGTAAATCCCTTCCTGATTAATCGAAAAGGAGATATTTCTTAATGCTTCAAATTGTTTGTATTTTAGCGAAACATTGTTCAGCTCTAATTTAAAGGTCATTCGTATCACGCTCCTTTAATTTTTTGATAATATCATCTAGTTCTTGCTCGCTCAGCCCCAACTTATCAGCTTCTTCGACCATAGGCTGAGCAAAGTTTTCAATAAATACATCTTTCCGTTTTTGTACCAGCTTTTCTTTAGCACCTGCAGCTACAAACATTCCAACACCTCGTTTTTTATAGATAATCTCCTCATCGACGAGCAGGTTAATTCCTTTAGAAATCGTGATGTGGTTCACTTTATAAAATTGAACCATTTGCGTAGTAGAAGGGATTTGATCATGCTCTTTTAATTGTTCTTTGAAAATTTGATCCTCTATTTTTTCTTTGATTTGCAAAAAGATTGGTTTCTTTTCATTAAATTGACTCAACAGCCATCACCACCTTGTTTTACCTCAATAACCAAGTAAGGACGATAAGGTTATATAGTTATATATATAACTATAATCCTATAGAGGTGTATATGTCAACAAGAGTAAAAAGAAATATTTCATTCAAATATTCATTTGATTAAACAAACCTCTTCCTGCTATACTATATTCAAACAAACATTTGATTGAATGGGAGGAATGAATGCGAGCAGTAACGATTCATGCGAGATATATAGCTATGATGCAGAAAAGGTAACACGTCTAAAAAAGGGATTAGAAAAGGAAGAGCTAGGCGGGGTCGCGCAGCTTTTTAAGGCGATAGTTGACGTGAACCGGGCAAAGATCACATACTCTTTGTGTGAAGAAGAGGAGTTATGCGTATGCGACATAGCCAACATTATTGGTTCCTCCGTAGCAACAGCCTCTCATCATTTGCGGACTCTCCATAAGCAAGGCGTTGTAAAGTACCGTAAAGAAGGGAAGCTTGCTTTTTACTCACTAGATGACCATCACATTAAACAGTTACTATTAATTGCTTTAGAACATAAGAAAGAAGGGAAGGCACATGACTGAAGCACGAGCCAGAATCTCAGAGGAAGAAAGTAAGACCTATCGTGTTCAAGGATTTTCTTGTGCAGGGTGTGCCAAAACGTTCGAAGAAAATGTGAAGCATCTGGATGGTGTGTCTGATGCACAAGTGAACTTCGGAGCCTCAAAGATCACGGTTACAGGAGCAGTCAGTATGAAAGAACTTGAGAAAGCAGGAGCGTTTGAAAACCTCCAGCTTAGAAATGAACACGAAAAAGCCGCTCCTCACATACCGTTTTGGAAGCAGAAAACGACGATTAAAGTGTATATTGCCATTGCTTTATTACTGATGAGTTTTCTTTCTAATTATATAGTCGAAGAAGGAAGCTCACTGCCTTTGATGTTGATTATCCTCTCTATCTTAATTGGCGGATATACATTGTTTATTAAAGGCCTGAATAACTTAATTCGATTGAAGTTTGATATGAGCACATTGATGACAATTGCCATCATTGGCGCAGCCTTCATCGGAGAGTGGATTGAAGGCGCTGTTGTTGTCATTTTATTTGCCATTAGCGAGGCGCTTGAGCGATATTCAATGGATAAAGCAAGACAATCCATTGCCTCACTCATGGATATTGCACCTAATGAAGCACTCATTCGCCGCAGGGAGCAAGAAATGTTGGTCAATGTAGATGAAATCGAGATCGGTGACATTATGATTGTTAAGCCTGGCCAGAAACTTGCGATGGACGGAGTTGTCGTAAAAGGCATATCTACCATAAACCAAGCAGCCATTACGGGAGAGAGTGTTCCGGTGATGCGATCGGTGGATGATGAAGTGTTTGCTGGGACATTAAATGAAGAAGGTCTGCTTGAAGTGAGAGTGACGAAGCGGGTAGAAGACACGACGATCGCTAAAATTATTCATTTAGTAGAAGAAGCTCAAGCGGAAAAAGCACCATCTCAAGCATTTGTTGATAAATTTGCCAAATACTATACTCCGGCAATCATTATACTCGCGGCACTTATCATTGTCATTCCACCAATGATGCTCGGTGGAGAGTGGAGCGAATGGATTTACCTTGGTCTTGCCACATTGGTCGTCGGATGTCCTTGTGCCCTTGTTGTCTCCACCCCGATTGCAGTCGTTACAGCGATTGGGAATGCTGCCCGTAGCGGAGTATTAATCAAAGGCGGTGTTTATTTAGAAGAAGCAGGTGCATTACGTGCGATTGCTTTTGATAAAACCGGGACATTAACTAAAGGTGTACCAAATGTCACAGAGATCGTTACATTAAAAGGTGAAGAAGCAGAGACGTTAAAAATTACCGCAGCAATAGAAAAAGGCTCCCAGCACCCGCTTGCTTCAGCTATTATGCGTAAAGCAGAGGATTCCGGGTTAGACTTTCACTCGGTGCAGGTTGAAGAATTCCAATCCCTTACAGGTAAAGGACTTAAAGCTCAAGTAGATGGTGTACAGTATTACGTAGGAAGCCCTGCCTTATTTCAGGATCTTCATAAAGAAATCGAATCAACTATACACGACCTCATTATCCAGCTGCAAAACGAAGGTAAAACAGTGATGGTCGTAGGGACAAAAAACGAGATTCTCTCCTTAATAGCTGTGGCAGACGAAGTAAGAGAATCATCTAAAGAGGTCATTCAAAAGCTTAATCAAATAGGTATCGATACAATGATGCTGACGGGCGATAATAGAAGAACAGCAGAGGCAATCGGCAAGCAGGTAGGTGTTAAGAACATTGAAGCAGATCTCCTGCCAGAAGATAAGTTAACCTATATAAAAGGGCTTAACGATAAGCACCAGCGTGTTGCAATGGTTGGTGACGGGGTTAATGATGCACCGGCCCTTGCTGCTTCTACTGTCGGAGTAGCGATGGGCGGTGCCGGAACGGATACTGCCCTTGAAACAGCCGATATCGCTCTTATGTCAGATGACCTTAGCAAACTTCCTTATACGATTCTATTAAGCCGCAAGGCACTCACGATTATTAAGCAAAACATTACTTTTTCTCTTGCTATTAAGGCATTTGCTCTACTTTTAATCATACCCGGCTGGCTGACATTGTGGATGGCTATTTTTGCAGATATGGGAGCGACGCTATTAGTTACACTAAACAGCTTACGCCTAATGAAAATGAATGATAACGAATAAATCAAAACCAACGCCTAAGCATCTGCTTTAAGCGTTGGTTTTCTTTCTCGAAGATTGAAGACTCAAACTTACATACCGTATGATCCATATTCCCACTATAAATAGTATTGCAGTCAATGCGACTGCAATATCCCTGCCAACTGGGTTAAACCAGCTCGTTTCAGCTGGTAAGAAGGACATCGCTAGTACAACTGAGATAACTAAGTGAACTAGATTAGCTGCTAGTAAGAACCTCACGTCTATTTTAGTTGATAGAATACCTGCAATTGCTACAAACAGTAATGAAGCTATAAACAAGAAGTTGGCATCCTCTTGCCTAAGGTGCTGGCTATACTCATAAAAATGAAACAAAAAGGCAGCTGGGATTAAGCTACACCCAAAACTTACTATTCTTATCATTTGTTCTCCTTTTCTACTAAAACCTATATTTGTTCATACTACTATACATTAACACCATTTGTTTTTAAGTTTACACATGTTAATAAACAGGTAATAGATAAAAGCTTGCTTATTTTAAACCTTCATAGCAAAATAGAATTAATGATAAAAAAAAGGGGTAATAGGAATGCTTAGCATGTATGAATTTTTTAAAGAGAGAACTTGGGATTTAACGGAAAAATGGTATGCAAATCTAGATCATTCATTAGAAGGCGTATACAGTTTGAAAAATGAGAGTGAGATTAATCAATTAAAAGAACAAAATCATCAATTCCATGTTAATTTTTGTGAATTATTTAATGGAAATACCACGAGTACACATGCGAAATTTAATGATTGGTTAGATGAAATTGCGAAAGACCAATCTCACCTTAATACACCATTAGACCAAATCATTGGCGGATTTTTAAATGTAAAGATTATATACCATGACTTAATTCAAGATTATGTCGAGTATCTAGATAACAAGCCCTCTCACGCGGAAGTGAATGAGTGGAATCAAGTGATCCGCAATGCGTTTAAATCGATTATTCAAGAATTCAGTAAGCGTCATTTACAAGAGCAAGGACGCCTACTACAGTCACAGCAAGAAATGATTACAGAGCTTAGCTCACCTGTAATTCTGATTAAAGACCAAATTGCTATTCTGCCATTAGTTGGGGATATTGATACATACCGAGCCAAAATCATATTCGATAAAACACTGAAGCAATGTAATGACTTACAAGTGGAACATCTTGTCATTGATCTGTCTGGTGTACCAATTATTGATACAATGGTAGCCAATCAAATCTTCCATGTCATCAGCGGCCTTGAATTGATCGGTACAGAGACAAGCTTGTCAGGCATGCGTCCAGAAATTGCCCAAACAGCCGTTCAACTAGGCATTCGATTTAATGAAGTGAAGTCTTTTTCGTCTTTATCACAAGCATTATCAAGACTTATTAATAAATAAATGAATAAAAAGAGATGAACAATAAGATTGACGTTCATCTCTTTTTATTTGTTAAATTCTCACTTAAATTATAGTCTGATGGAGGAGAGAAGAGGGAGGCTCTCTATATCTTATCCGCTAGATTCGTATTTCGGTCCTATCCTGAGTCAAACACTCTAATGATATCTTAGCCTCTTTTTTTGAATCCGTTAGAATATTCAAACACTAGATACCCGAAATATGTTATCCTTATTAAAATACTTTTATCAGTTAATGTGCTAGAGGGGGCTTTAAGGTGAGTACGATCCTTTCAACTATTCAGCGATATCCTTATTTCTTATTAGTATTAGCAACATTTTTCTGGGGGACTAATTTTGTTTTCAGCCGTTTAATCGTAGAATACGTACCCCCGCTGCAGCTATCTTTAATAAGATGGACATTAGCAAGTCTATTCTTTTTGCCATTCGTTTATAAAGAGCTCAGACAACATAAGACAGTGCTTTTAGCAAATTGGAAAGTACTTACGTTAATGGCGTTCACAGGAGTCGCTGGCTTTAATTCATTAATTTACATAGCCATTCAATACACCACCTCCATCAATGCATCACTCGTTAATTCGCTGTCACCGTTATTAATCGTTATTTTATCTGTATTCTTTCTAAAAGAACGTTTTTCAGCGGTTCAATTTGCCGGAGTGATGGTCTCACTTGTTGGGGTGATCATTGTGATCTCACAAGGTAGTTTTGAGCGCTTGCTCAGCTTGACCTTTAACCCGGGAGACCTTATCGTGTTAGTCGGTGTTTTTTGCTGGTCAATTTATTCGGTTGTCATGAAAAAATTCAGCGTCGGGCTGCCGAAGCGCCCGACATTTCTCGTTACAATGTACATCGGTATAATCGGGCTCTTTCCTTTTTTCTTATTTGAACGAACCTACGCACCGGCAGCCATTGCAGAACTGCCGCTAGAGGTGATCTTAGGTGTTGTTTATCTCGCTATTTTTCCAAGCATTGTGTCGTTTGTGTGTTGGAACGAGGGAATTATTCAAGTCGGTCCGGCTAAATCATCAAATTTTCTGCACCTGATTGTTTTGTTTACAGCCATTATTGCGGTTATAATCGGCGCAGAAACATTAACACTGAATCAGGTGATCGGCGGAGCTGCGATTTTAACCGGAGTCATCTTAGCATCTAATCCAGACTACTTGTATAAACGGTTAAGAAAAGCGAGCAGCCTTCATAAAAGCATGAGTCGATAATACGTTGAAAGGATGTTAGATCATGAGGCAAGTCTATTTAGATTACAATGCAAGTACGCCGATTGCACCTGAAGTACGCCAGGTCATGCTGCCCTTATTAGAAAATGATTTCGGAAACCCATCCGCATTGCATGGGTTTAGCAGAAATGCAAAGCGAGCAGTTGAACACTCGAGAACACAAATGGCAGACCTAATCGGTGCGAACCCTGAAGAGCTCATATTCACAAGCGGAGGCACAGAATCTAACAACCATGCGTTAAAAGGAGTTTATGATCATTACAAAGATCAAGGTAACCATATTATTACAACAAGCATTGAACATCCTGCTGTTATAGAGCCTTGCCGCTACTTATCACAGAATGGGGCAAAAATCACCCAGGTTGGAGTCGATGAGTATGGCCGTGTAGATCCTGATGAAATTGAACACGCAATAACAGAGGATACCATTCTCATTTCGGTTATGCACTCAAATAACGAGGTTGGAACCATTCAACCGATCAAAGAAATAGGAAAGCTGGCTAAAGAACGAGGAATTCTATTTCATACTGACGCGTCACAATCTCTTGGAAAAGTTGAGATCGACGTAGATGACTTACATGTAGATCTCTTAACCTTCGCAGGACATAAACTTTATGCCCCTAAAGGAATTGGAGCGCTATACATACGTGAGGGAGTTAAACTGAGCAATTTTATGCATGGTGCCGGGCATGAACGAGGGTTGCGCGCTGGTACGGAAAATGTCATTTTTGCAGCAGCTTTAGGGGAAGCGTGCAGGTTAGCAAAAGAAAACTTGCAGCAAAACGAAGAAATCAAGCAGCTGCGAGACTATTTCTGGGGAGAATTAAAGGAACATTTTCAAGAGAAGATCTCATTAAACGGCCACCCTGACCACCGCCTGCCAAACACACTGAATATTAATATGATCGGTCGTATCGGACAAGAGGTATTAGCACAGCTGTCACAAGTTGCCGCATCAACAGGCTCTGCCTGTCATGCAGGAGAAGTAACCCTTTCACCCGTGTTAAGCGAAATGGGAGTAAGAGAAGAAGAGGGAATGGGAGCGATAAGATTTAGCTTAGGAAAGTACACAACAAAAGAAGAGATCGAATATGTGTTAGAGCATATGAAAAAAATCTAATAGCTAAAGTTAGGGAGAAGTCAAACCGTCATAGGTTTGGCTTATTTCATTATAAGAATAAATGTTGGTAGACTTTGTAACTTTAATCAATGTAGTGACGTTATATGTTCATTAGATAAGTGTACAACTGTATAAAGACTAAGAATAGGATGAAAAACAATGAATACCTTACCAAGAAAAGCACCTAAATCATTTCAAACGGAAAGATTATGTTTACGTGCCCCTTTAAAAGAAGGTGATGGCCTTATTATTCATCAAGCAATAATCGAATCTATTCAAGAATTAAAGCCTTGGCTGCCATTTGTTCAGAATATACCTACTGAGGATGAAACCGAGAAATCCTGGCAGACTGCTTATCAAAAATTTATTGAAAAAGATTATTTTCGTTATCTTATTTTAACGAAAGAAAGAAAAGAATTTATTGGAGTGGCAAGCTTTGAGAACGTCGATTGGCGTATTCCTAAATGTGAAATAGGTTATTGGATAAACACAAAGTATAGCGGCAATGGATATATGATCGAAACCGTTCAAGAGTTAATAAAAATTGGTATTAATCAAATGAAATTTAACCGTATAGAAATCCGCTGTGAATCAACGAATGTAAAAAGTCGTGCGATTCCTGAGAAACTAGGGTTGAACTTAGAAGGCATTTTAAAGAACGAAGATAGGTCCGCAGACGGCAGCAAGCTGACGGATACATGTATTTACTCTATTACTCCTTAAATAGCTAGCTTTGGATCAATTAGCAGCTGCCTAAAACCTATTTATCTAGCAACCCTAAGAATATTGGAATTTTCTGCTATAATAAAAGTAAGATTACTAATCAAGCAGGAGGAATGTATATGATTTTAGGGGTAGATCACGTTCAGATAACGATACCTAAAGGAGCAGAGGAAGAAGGGAAATCCTTTTACTGCGATATTTTAGGGCTTAAAGAAGTGGAGAAACCTGATTCACTGAAAGGTAGAGGCGGTTTTTGGCTTGAAGCTGGCAGCCTCCAAGTACATGTAGGAACAGAAGAAGGCTTTGACAGACTATCAACGAAAGCCCATGTGGCCTATCAGGTAGAGGATATTTCTTTTTGGAGAGATCGTTTATCAGAGAACAAGATTGAGATTTTTGACTCCGTGCCGATTCCTGGCTTTGAACGCTTTGAGTTTAGAGATCCATTTGGTAATCGAGTAGAGATGATTCAAGAAATCAAGTAATTCAAAATCAACCAATTAATCAACGATGGGGAAGAGGGATCTAATGATAAAAAAACTCATTCCGCTAACCTTCTTGATCGTAATGCTAACTGTTTTATCGCCCAATTCAACTCATGCCCTTAGTTGTATTGAGTTTGAAGAGCCTGTAATCAATTATTTTGATCTTGCTATTATCGGGACAGTTACTAATATTAATAAAAAACCAAATGATTATATGTATCCGGTTGAAGTAGAAGTGGTTAAGAGCTGGAAGCAACAAGTTCCTTCTAAAATGGAGATGGACGTGGACTATACTTGGGGCTATGAATTCCAAAAGGATCAGACCTATCTGATTTACTTAAGTGTCGACGATCACAATTATATTAACAGCCCATGCAGTCCGGTCACTCAAGTTGATTCAGAAACTGATTATAAAGATTCCTCTCTTGGAGAAGAGTTTGAACCAGCTACAGCAGAGAACCAAGAGGCAGCAGCTGTGAACGGAAATCCCTTTTATATCCCGATATTTGTACTCATTACTATCATTTCAGCTATTCTTCTATTCTTGTTAATAAAAAGAAGCAGGACTAAATCCGAGTAGAGTTCTACTCGGACTTTTCTTATTTAAGCAGCTTTCTGTTTTGTCTGTCTGGGCCTGCTTCCTAAAAGCTGTACAATCAATACACCTGACAATGCCACCGCGCCCCCGATTAGAGAAAGGGCAGCTGGCCATTCACTCAGCCAAAGCCATGCAACAATAACCGCAATCACAGGTTCGGCATACATCATGCTGGTTACAGCACCAGCATTCCCATTGGATAACGCAATGGCCCATGTTACATAAGCGATGCCCGCCGGAAAAATCCCTACAAATAAAGCTGCTAGATGTGCTTCAAGACTAGCTTGTTGAAGAGAAGTGACAAGCCCTGGTGCAAAAAGGAAAAAGGGAATCGTTCCTGCCCAAGTAAAATAGGCTGTTAATTCAATCGGACTGTAGCGCATTAATAGCGGCTTTTGGAATACAAAGAAGATTGAAGTCGCCACTGCAGCCATTAATACAAAAAATGCGCCCGTAGAAATTGAAAACCCCTCGCTTGATGTACCTAATGTAATGAGTAAGATCCCTGTAAATCCAACGATTAGACCAAACCAGCCTGCAGCATTCGGCCTTTCTTTCAATCCGATTAAAGCAATTAATGCAGTAAATATAGGGGCTGCACCAATCAACATTCCAGCTGTCCCTGCTGAAACGGTCTCCATCCCAAAAGTGACCCCGATATGATAGAGGCTGATACCGACCCAGCCTAGTACAACAATACGTAGGAGGTCACGTGTGTGGGGAAGCTTAAAGCTTACCTTTGGCCACAAAGCATAGAGTAAAAATAAGCTTGAAGCAATGAGGTAACGCACTAACACTAAATGTCCCGCATCATATCCTCCCTGTAAGCTCGCACGAATCGCCGCAAATGTTGAACCCCATATTAAAATGGTAATAGACGCCATAATAACAGCCTTTCGATTCATATATATCCCCCTTAAATTACCAACCAATCTGTCTCATTGATTTCTATTGTAGAAGGCAGATGGTACAATGTCTCCAACCAGTCAGAAAATAAAAACCCAACCAATTTGAATGTAAGGAGGGTACCAAGTGAAGCAATCAAAATATAAGCAGGTGATGAATTTAATCACCGCAAAAATTACAGGCGGCGAATGGACCATCGGCAGCCAAATTCCGAGCCAGCGTGAGTTAGCTAAGCTTTTTCAAGTTAATAGAAGCACCATTATCACTGCGATTGAAGAATTAAAAGCTGACGGGTTGCTAGTGTCACACGTAGGCAAAGGAACGATTGTCGCCAATAATACTTGGTCTCTTATGAAAGTAGATAAACCGATTAATTGGAGCGGCAATATAACGCTAGGTATGCATAAGGAAAGTATGAAAACGGTCAAAATGATCAATGAATTAGAGGCAAAAGAAGAACTTATTCAACTAGGAAAAAGCGAGCTTTCCCCTGATTTATTTCCTAAAGCAGCGTTTCAGAATATAGTGCAGAACGTCTCCTCAACTTTTTATTCACTGGGTTATGAGGAACCTAAAGGAAATCTAAAGTTACGAGAGACAATATGCCATCAGCTTAAATCAAAAGGGATTCAAGCATCACCATCGTCTGTATTAATTGTATCCGGCGCCCTCCAGGCATTGCAGCTAATATCAATTGGACTATTAAATAAGGGCTCAACTGTTTACGTTGAAAGGCCTTCTTATGTACTATCCCTCTCGATCTTTCAATCAGGCGGGATGAAATTAGCAACTATACCTGCAGACTTAGAAGGCCCTATTCCTAAAGGTATGAAAGATCTGCATAACACAAAAGCACATTCTGTTTTATATACCATCCCGACTTTTCATAATCCAACCGGCTATGTAATGAGCGAAAGAAGACGTGAACATTTAATGCAGCTATGTGAGGACGAGCAAATACCAATCATTGAGGATGATGTATACGGTGATTTATGGATCGATGAAAAGCCGCCTAAACCGCTGAAAGCAAGTGATACATATGGAAATGTTCTGTATGTAGGCAGCTTATCAAAAACACTTGCACCTGGACTTAGGATCGGCTGGGTTGTCGGACCAGAATCTGTGATTGACCGCTTAGCCGATTTAAAAATGCAAACGGATTACGGCTCAAGCTCACTCTCCCAGCACGTAGCAGCTGAATGGCTTAAGAGCGAGAATTACGAACTCCATTTAGCCAAAGTAAGACAAGAACTTAAGGTTCGAAGGGATATGACTTTAAACGCTCTATCCAAACATCTTAGCACCGTGGCAGAATGGGAAGTACCAAAAGGGGGCTTTTTCATCTGGTTAAAGTTCCTGCCGCCTATTCAAAATAAACACCTTTTTGAAAAAGCACTAACTGCAGGAATCCTCATCAACCCTGGAAATATTTATGACAAGCACTCAACACAATACATTAGACTTTCTTACGGCTTTGCCGCATACGAAGAAATAGAGGCTGGTATTCGTAAACTAGGGGAAATGCTGAAGAACATTTAAAGTAGGATTACCTTATTTGAAGTGGTAAAATATAGAAGGGGGTGGGACTGTTGAATATACGAAAAGCGAACGTAGCTGATGCAGCAGGCATTGCAAAAGTCCATGTAGCCAGTTGGCGAACGACTTACAAAGGATTATTTTCTGATAAATTATTAGCAGGTCTCTCTTATGAAGAACGCGAGAAGTCTTGGATTAAGCAAATCCCAACAGGCCATGTGTTTGTTGCAGAAAATGATAACAGTGAAGTGATTGGCTTTGCTGCTGGAGGAAAAGAGCGAAGCGGAAATTATGAAGGTTATGATGGAGAACTACATATCATCTATCTTTTAAAGGATTATCAAGGGCAGGGAATAGGTGTGCACCTAGTGCGTCAAGTGGTAGATGAAATGATATGTTCCGGCTATCAATCTATGCTTTGTCTTGTCTTAGAAGGTAATCCATCACGCTACTTTTATGAAGCGATTGGCGGCAAGCTGATAGATCGAGTAGAAGGAGAGATTAGAGGCGAAAAGATAATTGATCTCGTATACGGCTGGGATCATCTTGATTTGTTTAAAGGAGACTGACATGAATATACGAAGCTCTGCTAAGGTCATCATTATCCAAAAAGGAAGTGTGTTACTTACTAAAAATCAAATGAATGAAGAATGCTTCTATCTATACGTACAGGGAATACAGTCTCCCGTTTATATTGGGGATATGAATTAAAGCAGTTGGCGGTGAAATGATTGTTTAGGCAAAAGAAAACTTTAGAAGAAATTAAAAATAAGGGGAAATGGCATTTTATTTTGACAGAAGGTGTGTTGAGCTGGGGAATTACTACAGCTGTTCTTTTCTATTTATTTATGAACTTTATTGAACATGGAATGAATCTTTCAATGTATATAACAAATGGATGGATCATCGATTTCGCTTCTATTTTATTTGCATTTCTAATTGGCGGACTCTTATTTGGCTGGGTTATGTGGAAACTCGTAGAAAGAAAACTGCCAAAAGATTAACGTTAAATACAGGGGGAGGGAAAATATGGACTGGGGAACCATCTTATATCAATTCATTGCTCTAATCACATTGATTGCCATTCCAGCAGTGGTGATATTCTTTATAAGACAATCAATCAAACGAAACAAACAGCTGCAGCGGATCGAGGATAAACTTAATTCACTAAAGAAAGAAAACAACACTTAAAGTATATTTATTGGGTTACATCCTCTTGCTATATCCTATACACTGTTTAAGGACATATTTATTGATTTACAGTATTAAAAGGGGAGAGAGATGTGGAGAGAGACATAAAGAAAGAGCAAACTCAAACTGCTTACACAACGCTTTATCATTACTTTAGCAAAATGAAAGGCGATCAAGTTAGAACCTCTAGTGTTCCTATTAAAGATAGCATGGTTAGTGCAGCAGGCAGTTTTATTGCTATCCTTGTTATTAGTGGAATTGCAATGCTCTTAGGGTACCCGATGATTTTAGGGCCAATGGGAGCTAGCTGCTTACTTGTTTTTGCAGCTCATGCAGGTCCGTTTTCGCAGCCAAGACAAATATTCGGCGGTCATTTAATAGCCTCAATAACCGCACTATCAATCTGGGATATCTTTGGTAGAAATCATTTAACAATTGGGATCACATTGGCCGTGATATTATTTTTAATGATAGTCATGAAGCTTGTGCATCCTCCGGCAGCGGCAAGCGGTATGGTTGCTATTAACACACAAGCAGGCTGGGGCTTCTTAGTCACCATAGCCGTTACCTCGATTGTACTGATTATCATTTCCGTCCTATACAATAATTTTTTCAAAGATAGGCAGTACCCTAAGCAATGGATTTAGCAGGAAAAGCCTAAATTTGCTTGATTTGTGAAAAACAGCTCTAATTCTGGGATATAGTTGAAGCATAAAGCGAATCAGGGGAATATATATGAACAGATTCACAAAAATTTAGGGCTAAGAAGGGCGAGTCGTGCAGCTGCGAAATATGCGGCTGCTCTTTTTTTGAAAAGATGTTTTGCATCCATTCCATCCTTTATGTTTTCTTTAGAATTGATTTGGTGTGATTATGGTAGAATGACAAGTAATTGGTATTTTTAAGAGATTGGTATTACACCCTCGTTTGTGGAAGCAGGAAGTGAGGCAGCATTTATGGGAGATTTACTCTTTATCATATTTATTATTTGGGTCCTAGTATATATCTTTACGTCTGAACCCGATAAAATGACTCCTGATGAAAAATCAGAGTTGAAAAGTGAATTAAAGACTAAGCCAATGATTGTGGTAGTTGCCGGTTTAGGAGTAATGGGGACCTTGCTCATGTTTATTGGCACTGTCATTAGCAGACCCTTTATTAGTTTAATCGGCACTTGGTTTATCACAGGCTACCTTGTCGGACAAGGATTCTTAATGTGGGAGAAAAATCGAGGGCTCAGTGGAATAGTTGTTATGGGTGCCATAGGCTTAAGTGTATACGGAAGCGGTGTTTACTTTTTGGGATGGTGATAAGGAGGCGATTTCATGGACTATATTATCTTATTCATTTTAAGCTTCATTTTATTATCAATTAGCACCACGGATAGGCGGCTTAAAAAAATAGAATATAAGTTAGATCAAATCTCGGATCAAGTTGGTGTAACAGGTTTGCCAGTTGATGATGAGATTCGTGAACTACTTAAGAAAGGACAAAGGGTAGAAGCGGTTAAATTAGCCAGGGATGAATTAGGTCTATCTCTAGTCGAAGGCAAAAAGTATGTGGATGGGTTGAGTGAGGAAGATTGATGGTCAAGAGAATTTTATTAATCATGTTTAGTCTGTTGGCAGCGGCCGTGATTCTAATACCTATCAGCTTATTTTACATCTTAAATAACGGAAACCCTTATCACAAATACCTTGTAAACAAGCATATCCCTCAGCATTTAGTAGAACTCGGTTATCCAGAGGAAGATATTATCGAGCAAGCATATCTACAGCCAAAACATCCTATAAATAATGATGTCTATCATGGTCATTACAAAGTTGTGTTTGCAGACGAGCCTCAGCTTGAATATTTATATGGATTCACGAAAAAAGGAAAAAACGTTGTTCAATTTTGCCAGAAGGAAACGTTGATCGCTCCCCGTCATTATGGAGAAATGACTACGGACGAAACAAAACATAGTGAAGAGGATTGTATAGGGTACTTTGATAACCGAGATTGAATCATTCATGAGTGTGGACCGGCGCAATAAATGAAAAAGAAGATACAATTGAAGAGGACATTTACACTATTATTGTTTGAACAGGCGCAATAAGCGCTAACTGACGCAATCATTATCGACATAAAACAATAATGAAATAAATACGAATAATTGCACATTTAAAAAATACAATGAAGCACCCAACTGACTCATTTCCCTGAGTTAATTAACTGCTTAAATAGAAAGAGATGATAAAATGGGACAGTTATTTAAAGATCAAAAAGATCCTGTTAGTACTCCTTTTGCAATTATCCATACATTATTACTGTTTGCAACCATCGCTGCACTCATTCTAGGCTTCATGAATAGCTTTGAAGGCATTTACGCCAATCTTGTCTTCTATGTTTTAATCGTTATGTCACTAGTGAACGGAATAGAGGCATATATTCGCAGTGAGAAATGGTGGACGATCTTACTAAGCGCCGTCCTCGTCATAGTCTGGTGTTATTTTGCTTTTTGGATGTAGGAACTGATTTCTAATTTATTTTGTCACTAAAGTAGAATAAAGAAACCTGGAGAAGATTATAGTCGCATACAACATTAAGGGAGGAGATACAGATGCCTGCTTGTAACGTAAATAATGTTGAGCTGTATTATGAAGTTCATGGAGAAGGTGAGCCGATCGTTTTTACGCACGGGGCTTCCTGGAACCATAAACTCTGGGATCCTCAAGTAGAGTATTTCTCAAACCATTATCAAGTAATCGTATGGGACGTCCGAGGGCATGGGGAATCTACCCTTCCGCCTGGAAGAATTGATACAGAGGATTTATCACGTGATTTGATCGGTTTACTAGATCATTTAGGGATAGAAAAAGCAACCTTATGCGGGCTTTCTATGGGAGGACATATTTCGATCCAAACTGCTATTAGGTATCCCCAGCGAGTTGATTCAATCATTTTAATTGGTGCCCCGTTTACGAGTCAGTTCAATTGGGTCGAGAAGTGGCTCTATCCAATGAACCTAGTATCAAATCGTTATCTATCTATGAGTATTTTTGCCAGATTGCAAGCGCGCTTTTTTTCAACGTACAATCCAGACAATAAAGTTTTTATAAAAGAAACGGTCAGTATGCTTCCACGAAAAAATTGGGTGAAGATTTGGGATGCTGTTACTCGAATGGATTCTAGTAAAGATCTAGAGAAGATCCTATGTCCTGCCTTAATTTTATACGGCGAATACGATATCCTGGTACGGCACCAGCAAGTGCACATGAATCGAATGATTCCAAAATCTACATTAAAAGTAATAAAACATGCTCATCATGCTACGAACTTAGATAACCCAAGAGATGTGAATGCTTATATTGATCATTTTTTAGAAAGCAGGTAAAGCAATGTCTCACGTGTTTCATATCAATCTAATGATTGCCAGGACAATTGAAAGGAAGACAGCGACCAAATTCCAAAGCATCGTCCTATACACAGTGCTCTATTTTGTTTTCACTGCTATATTAAACGTACTTACAAATGGTATAACTAATGAACTCATTCAATTGCTCATCACTCTTTTAACCACTTATTTATTGACCGGGATGATTTATGTAATCTTGTTTGAATGGAGGGATTGGTAAGGGAAATGAGAAAAGTACAAGTAGTACCTTATCAAAAGGACTGGCCGGATGCCTTTTATCGTGAACGTGAAAACATTCAACAAATACTCGGTGAACAATGTATTAGAGTCAGCCATATTGGCAGCACCGCTATACCTGAAATGGCAGCTAAACCTGTTATCGATATTCTTGTGGAAGTAGTTGATATTAATGAGACAGATCAATATAATGATTTATTTGCAAAGCTAGAGTACATAGCTTGCGGGGAAAACGGAATTCCTGGAAGAAGGTTCTTTATGAAAGGCGTAGATGATCGAACGCATCATATCCATACCTTTCAAACAGGTGACCCACACATCTTCAGACATCTGGCTTTCCGAGATTACCTTATACATCATGCAGAAGATGCCAGCCGATACATGAAGCAAAAGCAAGTACTAGCTCAACTATATCCATATAATATTAATCAGTACATAAAGGGGAAAGACGGGTTTATTAAAGAACTCGAGAAAAAAGCATTAGCTTGGTACAAAAACAGAAGTTGTTAAATGCAGTCTTTTATGAGAGGAAGTACCCTTACTATGTTTAGAAAGCGAAAGAATACGAATAAAGAACCGGAAATCTGGTACAGTTTAGCTATTATGACTGATCAGGAAATGTCAGATGAAGATTACGACCAAATCATGAATAAAATTGATGATCATGTTGATAAAGTAGGTTTTTCGTGTAATTTAACGAGAAGTACAAGCGATAAAGAGTATTTAATCGAACTTGAAGAGAAGATGAACCTCAACTCTTACACCAAGCCCAGCTATCTATTATTTAGGATTAGCCATAATGAAATTAAAGCAAAGGAGAAAGCATTAGAGAAAAAACATAGATTCAAGCATTTCTTTAATCTTATTTCTTTTGCAGAATATGATCTGATTGCCACAAAAGTTATGACAAGCCCACGCCATTTAGTTTTTTATTCAGACTCACTTGAGGAAGCAATTAAATTTCTTAAAGAGCATTAGGCTTGTGGAAAGAGGAGGCTCTTGATGCTAGGTAAACAATTAACCTCTTATATTCTAATAGGCGCTCTCATTGGCTTATTTTTTGGCGGGATGTGGCAAGGAATAAGTGCAATGGTACTGATCTATATCGCTATGAGATTTGACTATTTTATCCTTACATATGAAAAGAAGAATTTTGAGCAATAGAAGGACAGAACATTACATAGTGCCGGCCGGGAATTTAACCCGGCCGTTTTTTAAGTAACTTCAATAAAATAGTGCGCAGCAATATTCCTATCAAAAAACTAATGACCGCAACAATAACAGGCAGCCATAACGGACCTAATAAAAAGCCTGATAGATGTATACTTGGAGAAAAAACAATACCGATCGTCGTCATATACCCCGAAAATACAAAAGGAATAAAAGCATACTGTTCATTTATTCCCCCGCATTCGCGATACCCATCCCACAAAGCAAAAAAATATAAGCAGGAGTAAAACAAGAGCCACTGATAGTCGGTCACCCCAACAGCCCTTTGAGTCTCACCTTTAAGACTTAGAATGACGATTTCATTAATTCTAGCGTTAATATTAATAAGCAGGGCAAGTAAAAAGAAAAAGACTCCTTTTCCTAACCTTTTTGTCACTGTGATTTGAGCAAGACCCGGAAAGAACAAGTTCCAGGCAACCGCTTCTACTTTTTTATTCATACCCTTTTGACTTATTAGCCAATTCATTGCGGTCTGGTACTTGTGGGGGTTGTTCTAACCAGCCATTTTCAATCATTAAATTGGCACCGTCCTCAGCATAAAGAGAGATTTCCATTAATAACCTAGCGTATTTGAGGCCAATATCTTTTCTAGGACTAGCAGCCATGGCTGCCCCGTAATTACCTATACCTGCAGCGGACATCGCCGTAATGTGAAACAGCATTAGTTTATCAGAGAAAGGGGCAACTGTTGATTCAGTTACAGCAGAATCCCATGGACTTGGAACAGGAATATCATTTGTTTCAAGCAGCTTTCTAAAAATGGCTACCTGCTTATTAGCAATGTCTTTCCCACGTAAAATATAGCTGCGTAATTTATCAGAATGACAAACCTGTGAGAACCCAACCATTAAAGTCTTACCTATTGTATTCGTTTGTATATTCGTAAAGATGTGAGTTAATTCAACTGTATTAAGAGGCCTTTGTTTACCGAACATGCTTCCTAGATAATCTTGATCCTCTACCATCACAGCTTCTTTAGGATACGGAATGTAAGGGGGTCTGTTATGTATACCTTTTGCTTTTGTCACTTCTTTAATTAAACAGTGAAGATCCTCTGCATCCCGAGTTACTTTTCTGAAAAATTCTACAATGTCTGTACGGCTAGAAGTGCTTATGACAACCCCGCCAGCAGCCATTCCTAATGTGGATAGATGTAGAAGGTAATAAATATAAAACGTATCTGAAAACAATCTAGGTGCACCCATTACTAAATCGTTTTCAGAAAAACCTATAGGCTTAGCAATACCTTCTTTTTTATATAGCTTTTCAATAAATTCTACGTGTAATGTGGTGCTGTTTAACGCCTTTTTAAGTACTTTCTTTACTTCTTCATCCTCTACATGTTCCAAGTAATAATGCAGAACTTGAGAGGCAGCTGAATCATTTAAATATTGTGTCCACAAGTTCATTAACTCTGAAGAAGTTAACCTAAGCTCTTTATCATTCTTCACTTTAATTCCCTCCATTCCTACCCTTAGTATCCCCAATATCAGCTAAATTACTTCATTTAAATGGATAGAACAATAAGAATCAGGACAATTATCGTTATTAGCTGGAATGGGGGAAAAGCCGTATAAAAAGGAGTAAACGTTGTTTGAGAGGTCGAATTTCGGAGCTGAAATGGACACCAATTGTATAGACATGGTTGATATGCTTATATAAGATACATCTATAAACTGAAAATTCGAATAGATTTGGAAAAAGATGGTTTTAATGGGTTTACTTCACTTGAATTTGGGTAGATAAATAGTAAGCTTCCTAAGGTATAATCATCATTACTGTCATTTAATGATTAAATTAGGAGAGGGGTCAAGTATATGGAAAATTTACAAATAAGAAGGCTTCAAAGATACTTTATCCTTGCTAAAGTCGCCTTTGGATCCACTTTTTACGTAAATTTGTATCAAAGTAGTTCATCCACATTTCTACAGCCGCCTTCACCTAAAATTGAAAAGTCCTGTTATATATCGTTATTAAATCAAGGGTACATAGAACCAGCCTATGGGAGTTCATCAGGAAATCAATCCTATCGACTAACTCCCTTAGGCCGTAATTATCTTATAACTCAGGCCACTGATTGGACCGAAGAAGTGAAAAGGCATATTCATACCCTCAAGCCTTTACTCGAATCAAAACGTGCCAGGGTGAGTAAGCTTACGAATTATGCATTTATGTCTCAATATCTTAATTATGCTCATGTTATTCCTTTTTATATTTTACTGATCTTTAAAAATGAAGAAATTCCGTTAAAGATCACGGAAATTGAAAAGAAAATTAAAAGGCTGTATGGATTTCATACCACTACCCCTACAGTAAAAAGATATGTGCTTATATTAGAAGAAAAAGAGTATATCAAACGAATAGAAGGAGCTTCCGCTGCTTCATTTGTTTACAATCAAGCTAAAACCATTGCTTGGAGCACCTATAGAACAGCAGCTTATAAGGAAATAGAGAACGGAATTCATCACCTGCAAGAACTCGTACAATTATTTGAACATATCATAAAATGGCCAAGCACCAAGAATCTTCAGTATATCTAGGGTTACAAGGGAGTTGGAGCTAACATACA
Source organism: Alkalihalophilus pseudofirmus OF4 (assembly GCF_000005825.2). GTDB lineage: Bacteria > Bacillota > Bacilli > Bacillales > Bacillaceae_D > Alkalihalophilus > Alkalihalophilus pseudofirmus. The sequence goes on along the minus strand of NC_013791.2, from coordinate 1,681,057 downwards.
TGTTTAATAATGAAGAGTATTCAAGAAGGTTTTTTGAAAATTTCAGTGATGACTTCTTATTAGAAGCACATCATATGTCCCTGAAAAAAGGTCTTGATCATACATTTATCTCCTTATTAGAAGAGGAACTTGAAATACGTGGAATTCATAAAGATGACTTAAAGTAAAAGAGCCGCAGTCTAAGAAACTTCGAAAGCATACACCTTTATATTTCTGCTACAAAGCTCCTCAAATCAATTAAACCCTTACACGCTAAACAGGTTAAATCCCCAGCGTGCTTTAGGGTTTTATTTATGTAATGTCTTAAGAGATTAAAGAGCGGTAAGTAAAACCTCTATTGTATTTTATGTTTTTTTGTTAAGGTTAAAGTAATGATGAATAAGGACATATAATGTTTGTTTTTATAGAATATTGGATGTATGTCCCTGTTTAACTTGAAAGGGCGTTTTACATGAAATTGATTCAATCGGTATTTGCTGCTTTTCTAACAACCATGCTCATTTGTATCATTGTGCTTGTTGGGGAAAATATCCTTCTTTCCTTTATGTCTCAAGGTGTGGGGCTTCCTTCGGGGTTAAATATCTTTTTTCTTGTGCTTTTAGGTTCTCCGATCTTTTTCCTTATATTATCTGTTGTTTTCTATATGAACATGGATCGTTTTAAAGATTATTTGTCCTAGAAGTGTATACATAGGAATATTTTTGGATCCATACAACAAGTTTTTCGATTTCAGGGAGTCATAATTGAATAAGGATTTATGAAACGTAACGGTGCTGAATTCTAGCACCGTTATTTTTATTAGCACCAAAAAAACCATGTTATGAAACCTGACACACCATTTGAATTAACTTCCAATCATTCGTATACTAAACTCCATTAGAAGTATTTTAAATTATCAGACATTTTAAAGAGCGGTATGACGATTAAAAAAATTGGAGGAGAGTTTATGTTATCAACGTCCACGGGGTATTTGATTTTATTCATTTTTGGCAGTTTTTTTACCATCTTGACCATTGTAATGCAGCGCAGACGAAAGACTGCTATGACAGCGGAACAATTCAGCACGGCAGGCAGGAATGTTGGTGTAGGACTGGCAAGCGCATCTATTATTGCCGCTTGGACATGGGCAGCCACATTAATGATGTCATCATCGACAGGTTTTCAATACGGAATAAGCGGTCCTTATTGGTATGCAGCTGGTGCTTGTATTCAAGTATTGTTATTTGCAATCGTTGCGATTCACTTAAAACGGAAAGCACCTAAAGCTCACACGTTTCTTGAATTTATCGGAAAACGTTTTGACAAGAATAATCATAAATTAATGATGGTTTTTGCCTTAATGACCAACATAATTGTAACATCCATGGTTATTTTAGGAGGGGCTATCGCTCTTAACTCATTAACTGGAATGAATATTTACATAGCGGCCTTTTTAATTCCTTTAACCTTCACCATCTATACAATGATTGGCGGCTTGAAAGCTTCATTTATTGCCGATTATTTAAACACAGTCATGATTTTTGTTATCTTAACGATTTTTGCTGCTGCAGTTTATATGCAATTCGGTGTTCAAACCGTATATGAGGGGTTACGTTCTCTTCCTGAATCACAGCAAATGCTGACAATGGCGTCGATTCCAGGTTTATTATTTGGAATGATCAACATTATAGGAAACTTCGGAACCGTATTTGTTGATCAATCTTACTGGCAGCGAGCCATTGCAAGTAAGGACAGTGCCGCTTCTAAAGCATACATTTACGGTGGGATTGCTTGGTTTTCCATTCCTTTTGCTATCGCTACATTCCTCGGTGTAACCGCTGCCGGCTTAGGTTTAAATGTAGGGGACCCGGATGCATCAGCACCATTAATGGCAGCTCATGTACTGGGAACGGTTGGCTCAATTTTATTTTTAGTGATGCTGTTTATGGCTGTCATGTCAACAGGAGCTGCTGAATTAACAGCCATTACGAATATTATTGTCACAGATATTTACCGTAAATCAATAAACCCGTTAGCAAGCAGTGCAAAGACTTTAAAAGTATCTCGCATCGTTACGTTAAGTTTCGGTTTAGCGATGGGTTTCTTTTCTATATTGCTATTTAGTATCGGTATAGGCCTTGGTTTCGTCTATATGGCAATGGGGATCTTTGTTAGTGGTGCGGTCATTCCATTAACGATCGGCCTATTGTGGAAGCGAGCAACGAATAATGGCTGCTTCTGGGGGGCATTACTCGGTATGGTCTCTGGAGTGACTGTCTGGAATGTTTCTGCATATGTTATGCATGGTGCAATAAATGTTGAATCACTTGGCCATCTTCATTCTATGCTGTTCGGCAACCTGACTGTCTTTATCGTCAGCGGTGTCATTTCAATCGGCCATGCGCTTATGTCTAATGAACAATTTGACTTTGAAGCAATGAAAGATTCTTTCAAAAGCTTTGATGATGAACAAGAAGAATTAATTGTGGTTGCTAAGAAGGAGGTTGTGTAAGAAATGAATGATAAGCAGCTGATTAAAGATGCAAAGCTGTGTACTCGCTGGGCTTTAGCGTTAACATTTATACTCATATTTGCTTTTCCGGGAGTGATGTTTGTAACAGGTTATAATTATAGCCTGCAATTCTTTCAAGGCTGGACCTATCTTGCATTTATCTGGTTATTAACCGCCGGCATATATACCGCCGTTCGTCCATGGGTTGAATATTTTTTAGAGAAAAAGCGATCTGAAAATGTTTAATAAAAGTATTTTGATATCTAACAAAAATGAATCAGGAAATATTTGAAAGGTGCATGCATATCCTATAAAATTAAAGAGAAATGTAGACGACAACCATACACGTTTGTCGTCTTTTTTGAGCTGAAAGTTTTAATAAAATAGGAGGTGTGACTTATGAATCTGTTCTTTGACCTCACTTGGACTCTATTTCCATTTATATTAGCAGCTGCAGCTGTTTTGGGTTTAACTGCCTTATTCAGCTTGTTTATTAAGAGTCGATATCTATTAGCTACAATAGTAGGGCTCATAGTCTTAAGCGGAATAATTATTGTCATTCAAGCTCCTTACACTAGCTTCACTTCTGAATTTTCAAATCATATGAACCAGAATTCTACGATTGAAAAAATTGAACTTGCCGCCTATGATACGGCCGGTGACAATCATGATAAAGAAGTGAGCCTTACCGTATTAGAAAAGGATGTAATCGAGAAAATCTTATCTGATTTAAATCAAATGACATTAAAAGAAGCCCGCCATAACGAGCACCCTCTGAAATACTCAATCACTTTTGTGATCACAAATGAATTAGGGGATAGACAATATCAGACAAAGACTACTACTTATTATATGAATGATAGTCATTTTGATCAATATGAAATAACTAGTGATGGCAGTCATTTGCAGACAATCCAGCATCTAATTGAGAAAAACAGATAAGAAAAATTCATTTTTAAAAAAGGTATATTGTTACTTTTGGTAGAATATGTAGGAAAGAAGTAGAATTTAGCACATGTAAAAAGATATAACACCTTTAATCGTTAACGTTTGTAGGAATAGTGATAGAGCCTAGCAGATCAGCTTCATACCAGCATCTCCCTTCCTTAATACTATTAGCGGTTTTAGTTCTCCAAAGTATGTTTTAAAATTGAGAGGAGACTAACCATGGAAAAAGTGATGTGGAAGCACGTAAAACAATTTGGTTTTGAATGCTGTTTATTAACATCTGAAGATGCGGAGTTAACTGCCCAAGGCACAATGATCTATGAAACAACATCCCCTGCACAAGCCCATGTGGTCAACTATTTTATTAAATTTGATGAAAAATGGATTACAAGGAATGTTGAGATCTGTGTGGATGACTACTATAAATTAATTCTAAGTACAGACGGTGAAGGTAATTGGTTTAATGTAGCTGGTAATTCTATACAAAAGCTAAAAGGTGCCATTGATATAGACATTTCAAACTCTCCCTTTTCTAATTCCTTGCCTATAAATCGCTTAAGCTGGAAATTAAGTGATCACTACTTTATCGATGTCGTTTATATTTCCCTTCCTACTCTTGAAATCAAAAAAATTCCACAATCCTATAAATTCCTATACCAAGATGGATGCTTACGATATTTCCACTATCAATGTGGGAAAAGATTCGAACAAACATTAAGTGTTGATACCAACGGTTTAGTCTTTCGGTCTCCGAAGCTGTTTGAACGTTTACTGTAACTTACAATAAATAGGCCATTCACCCTATTACAAATTCTTCCTGACACATTATAATGAGTGAAGCAGTAATCACTTTACGTAGTTAGGGGATAGCAAGTTGAACAAAAAGGTAACATTCAGCATTGGGACGGTTATCATGGTTTTAATTGGAGGATATGTTCTTTATCAAACATTCTTTGGCAAAACTGCTCTGATGACCACCTATTTAGAAGAAACAGAAGGAATTACAGATGAATATCTGATGCTGATACAAGAGGAAATGGACATTGATGATCCAGAAGAATTAGCTCTTTTCACTGAAGAGAAGCTGATCCTCTCACTCGAACAATTAGTCTCTCAATCAGAGGAACTACGAAACAACTATTCAAATGAAGAGCTTCTTAACGTACATGCGATGCTGCCGCAAGCATTTAAGCTATTAATAGAAGCAAATGAGAGCTGGCTTTTAGGCAATGAGGATTCAGATGAATTGTTTGTTGCGGCTGACGAAAGCTATCTTCATTATGAAAAAGAGTTAGAAAAGCTCGCTTCAAAATGGGGAATCGAAATTGTGTGGGAAGAAATCGAATAATGATCAGCCCTTCACGTATGAAGGGCTTTTTATATTGAAATTTTTTAGAAAAAAATGAACTTTTTACCTGCTGTGCGAGTCATAGTATTGAGAGAGGTGAAGGAATGAATGTTAAGAAACTTGTAGCAAAAGCAAAAAAAGGTAATAAGGAAGCATTAGTTCAATTAATCATGGCCAGAAAAGATGATTTCTACCGCCTCGCATACTCTTATATGGGGAATGAGCATGATGCAATGGATGCAATGGAAGAAATGATTGTTATTCTTTATGAGAAGATTGAACAACTTCAGAAAAACGAGACTTTCTACAGTTGGAGTAAAACCATATTAGTTAATCATTGTAAAACATCACTAACAAAGAGAAAGAAAATGGTATTGATAGATGATTGGCAAGAGGCAGAGGATCAAGCTGCAGAAATTCAACATTCCTATTTCCAAATTGAACAGCAGCTTGATATTCAAGAATTATTAAGCCATATCAATGAACATCAAAGAGAAGCAATTGAACTAAAGTACTTTCATGATCTGGATTATCAAACGATTGCAACGATCACAAATGCTCCAGTAGGTACCGTCAAATCAAGAGTGGCAGAGGGGTTAAAAAAACTCAGAAGGCAAGCAGGGGGTGCAGTGAATGAATGAATTAGAAAAACAATTATCAGAGAGAAAAATAGAGTTACAATCTACCACAGCGCCGCCTGAATTAGAAGGAAGGCTGCGAGATGCTCTATCTACCATACCTCCTAAAAAAGCAAACCCTTTGAAGCTGATGTGGAGACTCTCAGCTGCAGCACTCTTTTTTATAGTACTTGTAGGTTATCAGTTTAATGGTTTTGCTTATTACGGAAAGAAGTTTTTAGGGTTTGACGACCTTAATTCTGGCACATTGAATCAGTTAAATGAAGCAGGAATGGGGCAAAATGTTGATGAACAAATCGTTTTAGAGGACGGCTCTATCCTGACGATTGATGGTGTGATGACTGATGCGAACCAACTCATAATGTATTACACCGTTTTAAATGAAGAGGGATTAGATGAGGAGTCCATTCACACGCTTCATCTTCATCATATCAGCGGCTTTCTAACCAATTCAAATGCAAGCAGCGGAACTTCCACATTTAATGAGAATCATACAGAAATAAAAGGACTGATGAGATTTGATCCAGTCAGCGGCTTTGCGAAAAATCTGACACTTACTTTACATGAATATATTGAAGATTCACCTTTAATCGAGAAGAAGATAACATTTCCGTATAACCCTAATCTAGCGATGCAAACACAACTCAAGCAGCCGATCAATGAAACATTTAAAGTGGACCAAGGTCAAATAACCTTTACATCAATAACAGCCACCCCGACTAGTACGTTTATTGAAGGGAAATTGAATGTAGATAATTATGGAAGATTGAATCAGGATTTCGCGGGGCTCGAACTAATAGCAAACGGCAAACCTGTTATACGCTCCGGAAGCAGCAGCCGCTCTCACATACGTGGCTATACCTTTGATATTCGATATGATGCATTACCAGAAAATCTTGAAACATTGGAACTGAAAATGAAAAGATTTGTAGGATATGATGGTTTGAATCAGAGAGTTGATTTGGATTCATTTGTAGGTGAAACGATTGATTTGAATGGTAAACGTCTGCGGATTAAAGAAATAAATCGAGCAGAAGACGAGCTTCATCTAATCATAGCTACAGAAGATGATATATTATTAGACGGAGTAACCCTCATTTCTGAAGAGGCATCAATTCCTTTATCGACCACCCTTAATCAAACGTATACGGCAGATGAAAACGGGCACGAGTGGAAGTTGCGGACACTTGTATTCAAAACAGCTGGAGATGCTGATGCACTTCACATCGAAGGAATGCATTTTATGAAAGAGTATGATTTGAGCGTGGAGATACCAATTAAATAACTTGTTAAAAGGAACTGCAAAGGTGGATGCAGTTCCTTTTTGAGCTTAATTAGAGTGACGCAATGAACTTTTAAAGAGATACAATTCATTACTACACCGACGCATAACGTGGTTGAATTGACGCAATACATTGAGACTGGCGCAATTCATTCTGCAATCGACACATATAAACAATGATCCAACGCAAAAAAGCTCGTAATAAACACATAAACGCCTTGAAAATATACAATTGCAGATAGGCATGTATCGACATACTTGCTGTCACTTTTAGTAAAAACAAATCGGTCAGTCCGTTCTTAATCTAGAATACATAGCTAAATCAACAAAAGATCCTCGAGCTTTTTCGCTTTGCCTTAACGTGCCTTCGTAGCTGAATTGCAGCTTATTAAGTAATTTAATTGAAGGTAGATTAGCAGGCTGTACCTTTGCTTCTACTCGATGAATGGACAATGTTTCAAAGGCATATGACAACAGTGCGGTTAAAGCCTCTGTTGCAAACCCTTTTCCCCAATAAAATGTAGATAGCTCATAACCAATTTCTACTTTCTCATTCTCTAGATCAATCACATTAAACCCACACGAACCTATGATTTTATTAGAAGCTGATTCAATCATTGAATAACGTATCGCTTGATTTTCATCTGCAAGTTGATTCAATAATAAGATCATTTCTTCAGCTTGCTTTACCTCTGTAAAAGATGAAATATCCATGTATTTGGTTACCTCTGGATCGGACCATATCTCAAATAGAGATCCTGCATCACCTTCATCCATCTTTCTTAAACATAATCTTTCTGTTACTAATTCTGTCTTAATCAATACTTTTACCTCCTGAATGTTTATTGATGTGAGTTAAAAATACTGATATCTGCGCATCGTTCATTCCCTTCAAATATACTGTATACCTTATCCATTATACTACATTGCGCACACACACAATTCATCCAAAGAATATAGTAATCTAATGTGTAATCATTTTGATTGGGGGAGTTGAAATGGCAAGGTTAGATCCTGATAAATTAACAGTGAATTACAGAGAAGGAGTCACACCAACAGAACCAATTATACCCCGGCGCTACACTTTGACTCATTCAGACTTCACTGGAGAATTGTTTTTAACAATTGGTGAGGAGTTTGCGTTTGATGAAATAACTGAAATGCGTGATGAAGTGCTTGGGGAATGGGTATCTTACAATGACTCGTATTACCTCCATGTATACGTTTATGTCGGTAATTTCGGACCAGAACTTAATACAATAAGAGATGAAATCTTCAGGCGAGAGTTACCACTTGCATTAGAAGCCATCGTATATGGAGATACGCCTTTTTTCGAAGCGCATCCAGATTTGTATGATGCACCGATTTGGATTCAATTTGATTCAGAAGATCCCGCATATCAAGCATTCGAAAAGTGGGGCACGCCAAGGGACTATCAACTATAATTTTTTCACCCTCCTCACATTTGTAAATTTTTCTAAATAATTTCTATTTTTTGAAACTTATAGTGTTCTTTACGCGTCTCATATGTGAATTAATTAAATAACGTATGGGAGATGATTGTATATGAAAAAATGGCAAAAGATTTCTGCAGCCATCGTAACAGCCACAATATTAGCCGCAGGTGTTCCATCTGGTGTGGGAGCACAAGCAGCAAGCGTACCTTACATTTTTGACCTTTCTCAATCAGGTACTTTAAAGGAAGGGTCACGCGGAGAAAACGTTAAAATTATGCAGCGTGCGTTAAACAGAGAAATGGGTGCAGAGCTAACTGAAGATGGAATCTTTGGTCCGAATACGAAAACAGCTGTCCTAGCTTTCCAAAAAACAAAGTCTGAATTAAAAAATGATGGTATTTACGGCCCCGCCACTCACAAAGCATTATCATTAGAATTTAATACTTGGGGATTTTCTAATGAAGTATTGAAAGTGGGCAGCCGTGGAGAAGCAGTAAAGACATTACAGCGCGGCTTAAAGGATATGAGCTACCATGTGGCGGTGGATGGTGTATACGGCCCACAAACGAGAGATGCTGTTATTAAATTCCAAGAACGCTTTCCATCTTTAGCTAATGATGGAATCTTTGGACCGAGAACCAAAGAAGTAATGGATAAGGTATTAAATGATTGATAGATTAACAATGCAAAAACTGCATCCCCATCCAAGGGAATGCAGTTTTTTAAATATGTTCAAGAGCCTGTTGTACACTCGAATAGGATCTGACTCTTGCCATATCTAGTCCGCCTTTAACAGAGGTTAAAGCTAATTGCGGACTTATACCTGATGTAATGATCCTTATGCCTAACAGCCTTAGCACATCACCAATTTGATGAATATGATTAGCTGTCGTTTCATCAATCGTAGATATACCCGAGAAATCTATGATTAGACATTCTATATTCAGCTGAGGTATTTTAGGTACTACTTTTTCTTGGATATAATCTGCTCTTTCTTTTGTGATGCTGCCCATTAACGGAAGTACAGCTACCCCGTCTTGCAGAGGTACAACTGGAGCCGATAATTCTTTTACTTCTTTTTGCATTTTATCTTTGTACTGATCAGATAACTTCTCAAAAGCGATGACCGTTTCATCTAAACTAATATCAAGCATTTCATTAATTCGTGTTAAAACATATAGTGCGTCATGAGTAGATAACTCAAATTGAGCACTTAACGTTTCTACCAACTCAGCAAAAACTTCACGCGTCGGAGGGTAACGAACGATGATATCAGAAACTTTTCCTCCCGCTTCTACAATCGCCCACGCATTGCTTTTACTCCATTCAATGAGTTCAGCCGGCACGCCCTTTTCACGTGTGTGCAGCGTGTCACCAATGAAGTTCATAAAAGTTGTATACATACAGACGGCTAGATCTGTCTCTTCTTTTGAAATAATTAAATCTATTTTAGCAAGTACCTCATCAACAACCTGTTCGGCAAGCTGTGATGCATTTTCTTTAATATGACTTGCAAGTTTATTTATGTGCGGCATAAAAGAAATACCTCTCTTTTTAGCTATAATTATAATAGAATATGAACAAATGTAAAAGATATTAAAACAAATTTTAGTATCTTTTCCTTGTTAAAACGGTAAGTGCATGATTTTAAAACTATATTGCTTGAATAAATTTCATATTAACGCACCTTTTACCTTTTTATACCGTCTATACTTACAAAGGGAAGAGGGGGGTTAGCATTATGAATGATCACGACCTTATTCGTGAAATTCTATCAGGTGATGAAGAAGCTGTGAATGAGCTGCATAACCGCTATGTCGACCGGTTATTTCATTATATTTATATACAGACAAACAGCTATCATGACTCAGAAGAATTACTGCAAGACGTATTTTTCAAGGCTGCAAGACAATTAGAGCGCTTTGAAGGCCGATCATCATTTAAAACCTGGTTATTTAAAATTGCTAGAAATATGGTTATAGACTACTACCGTAAAAAACCTGCGAAACGGAATTCGATAACAATGGAGACTGATACATTAACAGCGCTCGCTGGGGAAAATGAATCAGCTGAAACAACTGTGATAAGACATTTACATATCAATGAAGTACTTAAAAAAATGGATAAACTGCCTACACACTATCAGACGGTCCTGCATTTACGTTTTGTCGAAGACTTCTCTATAAAGGAAACCGCTGACATTATGGGTAAAAGCTCTTTAGCTGTAAAGTCAATGCAGCGTAGAGCTAGATTGGCCTTAGCTGAAGAGATTTCTTTGGAGGTGAGCAGCAGATGAATAATAAACCGTACAGTGAAGAAGAATTAAGACGACTTCTCAAAGAAAAACAAACCATGCAGTTACCAGAAACTGCACGACATAAAAGCTTAAAGGCCTTCAAAGCAGGATTACCTAATAACGGTTCCTCACCTCAACGATCACACTACCATCAAAGGAAGCGAAGACATCTTTTGGGGGCTCTAGCTACATTGAGTGCAGCTGGAATTGCAGGTATTTTATTAGTAAATGCTATTTTCCTGTTAGAAGTTAGTAACGAGCCATTGCCTGATGTTACGGAAGTAGGATTAATAGGTGCAGGAGAGACGATTGAGGCAGGGGAAATTGAAGAAAATGAAAATTTAATTTATCGAATACTGAATAGAACTTCTTTTGCGGAGTTTGAAGAAATTAATAGATTTAACTTTAGATCTGTATACAATGAAACATTTCAACTCTACCTGCCACCTCGATGGACAACTGAAGAAACAAAAGAAGATGTGGCAGATTCCATTCTAATTAGTGGACCTGACGGGGAAAAATTGAATATGATTGTCTTTAACGAAAGGGTCACTGATCAACAATTTAAAGAGGAGGTAGATAGAGTAATCAGTGAGATCCCTTATTCAGAAGTAACAGAAGTACCTGTTGAAAGGGTGATTAGTGAGATTCGAATGAATCATGATTTTCCTCTCCCATACAATGACGTTTTTTCATTTGACCGAGAAAAGACAAAAATGTACGCTTTCGTAGATCAAGAAAATGAATTATTAACAGAACTGTACGTCACAGAAGACTTGTTCGGGCAGCAAATGATTTATACCGCAGAGATGCCTTTATATAATAAAGAAAACTGGTTTGTTTCTTGGATCTTGTTCTCACATCTGAGGGTCCAGGCACCTCACACTCATTTCGGTTCAGAAGAAGAGCTGCACCCAGAGTACGAGCGCCCGTTAGAAAAGATAGTAAGCTTAGATGTAGGTGCCATAGGGGTAGAGGATGTCGAAGTTGAATTATATATAAATGAGGATCTCGAGCTGACAAGCTATCTTCCTCGCGGGACAAATATTGAGCAAATCGAGCATGAGCACTTTACTGAGTGGCGCTTTACCGAAGATGGTGTATCTGAAAACAGCTTTTATGCATTCGGTAAGTTAAAAGCAGATTTTCCATTTCAGCGCAGCATGCAAACAATGTTCGGATCCTTTGATATTGACCTTTCCTATTATGAAGATTTAGGGGGAGGCACTCCTTACCATTATGGCTATTACAGCGGGATGGAGGAAGCTTTTAACCCTGAAACTCATATCGACGGCTATATTACTCTATTTGAAGGGGCAGACGGCTGGTATTACAAACATAAGCATGCCGACCGGGAGGATTATAACGGGGGAGTGTACACACAACGATTAAATATGTTTATTGAGTCACTTGAATGGCATGAGTAAGAAGTGATAGGTTATGATGAATGCTATAATTATACGAATAGAGCTGGTTTACGTTCAGCTCTATTCGTGTGTTATTGTTTGAAAGGAGTATTTAAATGAATATCTACGAGAATTTAGCTTGGATAGAACCTATTATTGCCCCTCCAGAAGAGTATGCAGAAGAAGTAGAACGTTATGTAAAAGTTCTTAAGGATCATGCTGCTAGAGAGTTGAAAACAATGCTGCACTTAGGCTGCGGTGCAGGTGGGCATGACTCCCAATTTAAAAAGCATTTTGAGGTAACTGGTGTAGATATAAGTGAAGAAATGCTAAACGTAGCAAAAGAAAACAATCCTGAAATCACATACCTACATGGAGATATGCGTACAGTCGATCTTAATCGTCAATTTGATATTGTGGCGATTCCTGATTCAATTATGTATATGAATACAGTTGAAGATTTACATGCTGCAATCCAAACAGCATCTAAGCATGTAAAGCCAGGCGGGTTGATGTTTTTCATCATTCATACAAAAGAAGACTTTCAAAATAATAACTTCTCCTATACGGCTGAAAAAGAGGATATCCACGTTACCATCCTCGAAAACAATCATATTAATTCAGACAACACCTACGAAGCAACCATGATCTATTTACTTCGTGAAAACGGGAAGCTCAGCATTCATCATGACGTTCACCTGCTTGGCCTATTTAGTCATAAGACTTGGGTAGATACCTTAGCAACCTACACTAAAGAGACAAGATTTGTAGATATGAATGATCTTTATGATGCAAACCTGCTTGAGGAAGGAGAGTATAAGCTGAAGATGGTTATAAGTAAATGTTAATTTAAATTGGTAACATAGCGAACAGGAATGAACTTATTTCACTCCTGTTTTGCTTTTTCATACATTCGAAGCACAGCAGCTGCTATTTGTGTTACTTCCTTTTTCAATTCCTCTGGTTGATTAATTCGTACATGACCACCAAAACCAAGCACATACTGAGTTGCTTCTTCTTTTGTATCAAAGGAAAGTATAGCAGGAAACCAGCCGTCTTCATTCAGCTCATCTATCTTAATGATTTGGACAAATCGTCCAGTAAACGTTAAACGCTTCACAATAGAAGGTGATATGAATATATCCACCTTATATTTAGGCAAGTTCTCGATGAATTTCTGTTTAGATTCATGCCAATACTCAGCAAGATTAAAATCTACAGGCCGGTCAAATGATTCACTTAACAGGGTAACAGAATGAATTCTTGAAACCTTAAAATTCCTCAGCTGCCCATTCGATACTGCCACCACATACCATGTGCTTCCTTTGGCCACTAATCCGAGCGGAGAAATAACTCTAGTGCTTCGTTTGCCATCAGCTTTTTCATAGTCAATCTCTACGTTTACGTCATTCCAGACAGCCTGCTGCAATTCCTTAAGCCCATCTTCTTTCGTCATAGCATTTCTTTTTCTCCAGGTACTTGAATCAATATGGATGCGATCCCAGCTGCGTGTTAATTCTTGTTTTTTCTTTGCTGGATATGTTGCCAAGAGCTTTTTTCTCGCTTCACTCCATTCTTGTTCGATTCCTAAATCAGTAAGCAAGTGAGAAGAAGGGGAGAGGAATAGTGTGTTAAGTTCACTCTCTTTTAATCCTGAAAAAGCCTTCTTATATTCCTCGAGTACTTTCCATCCGCCATACTTTCCTCTTTCTGCAAACACAGGAATCCCTGCTGCACTTAATGCGTCCATATCACGATGGATCGTTCTTTCTGTCACTTCTAATTGCGTTGCTAGTTCTTTTGTGGTCATTTTTTCATTCTGTTGTAGAGAGAATAAAATAGATAGTAAACGATCAGCTCGCACAATAACAACCTTCTTTCGCTGAATACATAAATTGATTTTAAATATGACATAAGGTGTCAATATTAATAGGTATACTTAAGATAGTTCAAGAAGGAGGAGATTGCAAATGAGACATTTAAAAGGCAAAGTTGCTTTAGTTGCAGGAGGGACAAGAGGAGCTGGACGCGGGATCGCTATGGAACTTGGAGCAGCTGGTGCGACCGTATACATCACAGGCAGGACAACAAGAAAGGAACGCTCAGAATATGACAGACCAGAGACAATTGAAGAAACAGCAGAACTTGTTCATAAGCTAGGAGGAGTCGGTATTGCTGTGCAGGTTGATCATCTTATTCCTCAACAAGTAGACGCTTTAATCAAAAAGATAGAAAAGGAGCACGGAAGACTTGATATTCTGGTAAACGATATATGGGGAGGGGAGCATTTGGTTGAGTGGAATACACCGATTTGGGAGCATTCTTTAGAAAAAGGATTGCGTCTTCTGAGGCTCGCAATTGATACTCATCTCATAACCAATCATTATGCGCTCCCGCTTCTTATTAAACATAAAGGTGGCTTGGTTGTTGAAGTCACAGATGGCACTGAACATTATAATAAAGAGAATTACCGCCTATCGATGTATTATGATTTAGCAAAAATATCAGTCAATCGAATTGCAAAATCCCTCGCCCATGAACTCGGTGCACACGGTAGTACTGCTGTCTCACTCACCCCGGGATGGCTGCGTTCTGAGTTGATGCTTGAACTTTTCAATGTAGGAGAGGAAAACTGGATGGATGCTGCAGCTGAGGAGCCCCACTTTGTCATTTCAGAATCACCGAGATATATCGGACGAGCCGTTTGTGCACTTGCATTGGATCAAGAAAAAGAGAAGCTTAACGGTCAATCCTTTTCAAGCGGAGAACTCGCTAAAAAGTATAACTTTACCGATATCGATGGCTCTCAACCTGATTGTTTCAGGTATTTAGTTGAGGTACAGGAAGCAGGGAAGCCAGCTGATGCGAGCGGATATAGATAATGCTTTTAAAAGCTGCCAATCCATTATGGCGGCTTTTAAATTAGTTGAAAAACGTCGAATTAAAGGTCGTATCAATGAAGGATTTAAAAGAATAGCAGAGAAAGGTATACTATACATATATTGGTTTTATTGTGAGGGGAACTATGTTTAAGGAAATGTACATAAAGACAGCAGGTACTACTTTTTATACGAAAAGAACAGATGTGCCTGACAGTGATTTAACCATCATTATGGATGCGGGTTACGGTGACGATTCATCCACATGGGATAGCCTTTCAGCAGAATTAGAGATTAGAACATCGGTATTTATGTATGATCGGGCAGGTCTAGGGAAAAGTGAATCTACTACATATCCTAGAACGAGCTTACAGATGATTAATGAGTTAAAAGACCTTTTGGAAAAAGCTGATATAAAGCCACCGTACCTATTAGTCGGGCATTCATTTGGCGGGGTAAATATGAGCCTTTTCGCTTGTTCATACCCTCATGATGTATATGGGCTGATTCTTATTGACTCAACACCAGTTGATTATCAAAAGCGATTTCTGCCATCAATGCCTGCTGAATTTCAGCAAGCGTATAAGAAACAATTTACGCTTGAAGGGACTTATGATGAGTTTGCAGCAAGTCTCGCTCAGCTAGAAAAAAATCTTACTGTTCTTGATATCCCTGTAACCATTCTTTCAGCAGGCAATAAAACACATTACACAGAGGAAACACAGGAGTTTTGGCATGATTTACAAAGAGAAATGGCAGCAATCTCAACCCGAAGTAAGTTCATGATTGCCGCGAACTCTTCCCACTACATTCATCAAGATGAGCCAGAGTTTGTTATCAATACCATTATAGAATTAATTAAAAGTAAATAAACTAGGAGTTCAAATAATGGATACAGAGCATATAACAATCGTTAATGAACAAAGAAAACCAGTCGGTATCGCCTCGCGTGCTGATATACATAAAAAAGGTCTCTGGCATGAAACGTTCCATTGCTGGATGGCAGGCAGGGATGGAGACCATTATTATATTTATCTTCAGCGTAGAAGTGATTATAAAAAAGATTTCCCAAGTCTGTTTGACATAACGGCTGCCGGTCATATTTCAGCCAATGAAACAATAGAAGATGGCGTGCGTGAAGTCCATGAAGAATTAGGAATTGAATTGACTATGGATAGATTGATCTCTCTTGGTGTGATAAAAGACTGTATCATATCAGAGCCATTTATTGACCGTGAATTTGCACATGTTCATTTATATATTTTAAAGACCAATGACCATTTCACTTTACAACAGGAAGAAGTTTCAGAGATTGTTAAAGCTGCTTTTATTGATTTCTATGATTTCTGTCTAGGATTAAAAAGCACCTTGGAGATTCAACATGTAACAAAAAAGGGGAAAGAAAACGAAAGCATAGGGAAAACAGACTTTGTCCCGCACCCCAATCAATATTTAATTAAAGTTGCAGAAGCGATTAAAAAGGAGCTAGATGAGGGGCGGCATGCATGTGAATAATAAAGATCAACTCGTTATGCTAAACGCCGTGTATCGAAGAATTATACTAAAGAAAATGAGTTAATTAGGAGGCAAATAGATGATAGAAACGAGCAGATTACGATTGCGTCCAGTAGTATTAGAGGATGCCTGGCGTATCGAAGAGTTAGCGAGCGATTACGAGCTAGCTAAAACGACATCAAATGTCCCGCACCCCTACCCAAAAGGCGGTGCAAAAGACTTTATTAAAATGGTTGCCGAAAAAGAAAAGAAGGGCGAGATCATCCTTCTATCTGTTATTGAGAAATCTTCCACTCAGCTAATTGGCCTGATAAACATTAATATCAACCTCACCCATAATAGAGGAGAATTAGGCTATTGGATTGGCGTGCCATATTGGGGCAAAGGCTATGGTACAGAAGCTGCCAAAGCTCTTTTAACATATGGATTTGAAGAGACTGGTCTTAACCGGATCTATGCTGCTGCATATACGATAAACCCAGCTTCGTGGAAAGTGATGGAGAAAATCGGACTTGAGAGAGAAGGGGTCTTAAAGCAGCATTTAGCAAGGGCTGGTACATATTATGATGTCGTGTATTATGGCATGACGAGAGATGAATATTTTGAAAGGAGCTAACTCATGAACAAAACCTTAATCTCCTATCACCAAACGATAGAACCTATTAAGAGCTTAGCTGTTTACCCTGCTAGTTCACTTACTGAACCTATTGGCAAAGACAAGTGGGCGGTTAGGGAAATCGTCGCACATATGTATTACTGGGATCATTTCATTCTTCAGAAAATGGTGCCACAAATGGCAGAAGGGGCTGATTTAGTCGCATTCCCTGACCATGATTCACATAACAGCGAAGGATTAAAATTGCTTGAAAATGAATCCGTTCGATCGATTATTGACCGTTTTTCTAATGTACGTGAAGAGCTTGTTCAACGTTTATCAGAGCTAGAGCCGGATGTTCGCTTTACAATCGGTGGAGGCAAGCGTCAATTCTCCCCTGAGAGCTTCGTGAAGATTTTTGTTAAACATGATCAACATCACTTAAAGCAAATCAATGAAAAACTAAATAACTCATGAAATTTTTTTATATTTAATTATTGTTGCATTCATCATTTTTTTAGTAGAGATAGTATTGCGTAAGAAGCTTGGTGTAAAACATCGATATGTCAGTAAAACTAGTGGGAAAAAGATTTATAACTGGGTGAAACTTGGCATGCTCATTGTATTTATTATTGGATTAATTCCAGTAGTAAGCCTTGATGAATTTGGCGAGCTATTCTTTTGGTATCTCTTTAGTTATTTAATCCTATCAAATGCTTTTGATGCTTTCATGGAATGGAAGTACTTGGAGAGGTCTAAACAATATGTAATTACCAGCGCCCTATGGGTAATAGGTCTTTCAACCATGCTTGTATATGTGTTTGTATTGCAATAATCAGGGGGGATTTATTTGCAGCAATTCCGTTTTGACAAAGCAGCTGGACTGAAAGTAACATACTATAACTCAAATTTCATTATGACAAGAATCGCAAAGCTTGATTCTCTTGTGCAAATTGGCTGTATGCATTTGGATAATGGCGGGCTCATTGGCTATCACCAAGCCGCTGTACCGCAACTTCTTCTGATTGTAGAAGGGGATGGTTGGATTCGTACCGAACATGAAAAACATTTTATTCAAAAAGGCGATGCAGTGTTTTTAGAGAAAGGCGAGTGGCATGAAACTAGGACAGATAACGGAATGACGGCTATTTCGATAGAATCTACTGGTTTAAACCCAGAGGAGTTTATGGTGAAAAAACGATAAATCATTAAGAAATATTGTTTATATAAGCTTATCTTTAATGATACACTTACATAAAATAAAGAATGTATAAGCGAGGTTTCTAATGATTGATTATGTAATTCGTGCAGCAGCTGGTTTTGTCATTTTATTGATTTTATTGTTTTTGGGGCCGTATACGAATATTGAATGGCTTCAACCGAGCAGTCCTTACCGGTTTCTCATTGTTCCAATTGCCTTGATTGGCAGCTGGGTGTGCCTATACCTGTACCGTAAGCTGAAACAAAAAAAGAGTGCAAGTGCTTAGGAAGAGCGTGTGTTGAGTAGTCAACACACGTTCTTTTTTATGAATTAAGGACTGTAATGATAAGCATAAGTGGAAATGATAAAAGTGCTTATCTAAATGGGTGACCATTTTACTGAATTTCCATTTTCAATTGACAATGATTATCACTTAAACTAACATAACCAACAAGAGTTATTGATAATGATTTTCATTATCTTTTGGTGTTTAAAATACTAGGAGGGATAGAAATGGGATTGACTCAGCTTGAGGAATTCAAAACGACATTAATAAACAATAACCACTTTAAACGTTTTTTTCCGCAACAGGATATTGAAGGTATGTCTGAATATCATGCAGCGATCCAAACAGCAAAAGACGTGTTTTCACAAATAGTAACTAGTCAACCTCATCCATACACCGGACTTTCTCAAGCTTCCATAAAACAAGGCTTAGAATTAGCTTTCCCGGATGTCGTACCAGAAAGAGGTCTCTCAATAGGTAAAGTAATCGAGAAAATCGGGGAAGCCGTTACTGCGCACTCCATTCAAGTGACGAATTCAAGATGTTTGGCACATTTGCATTGCCCGCCGTTAACATCCGCTCTAGCAGCAGAGGTGCTGATTAGCGCATCCAATCAATCAATGGATTCATGGGATCAAAGTACATCTGCTACGGTCGTAGAAGAAAAAATGGTGAAGTGGCTGCGTGACCTCTTTTATGAAGATAAAACAGCTAACGGTGTTTTCACAAGCGGGGGTACCCAATCCAACTTAATGGGCTTATTACTTGCACGGGATCATTTTTTACATAAAGAGTTTCATTGGGATACCCAACAAAATGGACTTCCAAAAGAAGCTGGGAGAATGAGAATTTTCTGCTCGGCTGATGCCCATTTTACTGTACGTCAATCAGCCTTCTTGCTTGGTTTAGGTGAACAAGCAGTGATTCCTGTAGAGACTGATCAGCATCACCGAATGTCTTTAGATAAACTGAAAAAGAAGCTGGGCCAAGCAGAAAAAGAAGATCTTATTCCATTTGCAATCATCGCAACTGCTGGTACAACAGACTTCGGCAGCATTGATCCTCTTAACGATATAGCACGAGTTGCGGAACAATATAATGTTTGGCTTCATGTTGATGCTGCATATGGCGGGGCATTGATGCTTAGCAAACAACACAGCCACAAATTAGAAGGAATTAAGGAAGCTGATTCGATCACGGTTGATTTTCACAAATTATTTTATCAACCAATCAGCTGCGGGGCTTTTTTATTAAAGAATGAGGAGAATTTCAACTACCTTAAACTTCATGCCGATTATTTAAATCCTGAAGAAGATGAAGATGATGGCATACCTAATCTTGTAACCAAATCTATCCAAACAACAAGACGATTTGATGCACTTAAATTATTTGCATCTCTACAAGTGTTAGGAAAAGACACATTTGCTCAAATGGTTGATTACACAATAGATCTGGCCCAGCATACAGCTGCTTTATTAGAAGAGGATCCTAACTTTGAAATTATTCATCAGCCTGAAATAAATGCAGTTGTATATCGTTACTTTCCCAAAGAGCATAGAGGGGATACTGCTTGGCTTAATGATACAAATGCATTTATACGTACAAAGTTATTTGAATCAGGAGCTGCAGTCATAGCAAAAACCCGAGTGAACGAATCTATTTACTTGAAATTCACCCTATTAAACCCGTTGACAACAATTGAAGATATCAAAGAAATCATTAATCAAATGAAACAACTAGTAGAAGAAAGGGGTAGAAACAATGATCGCTAAACAAATAGCTGAAAAAGCTACGATTCAAAGTTTTTTGAACTGCTACCTGCGCGAAACAGGAAAGGGGTCTTTAATTGATAAATGTCAATTTACCGAATTAACAGATGATCACCTCATTGAACATAGTGAAGTGAGCCAGGTAATACAAACCAAGCTCGCTTATCAAAATATTGATTTATTTATTCCGCTTAAATACTGGTCGCTCACCGGGAGACATCTTTTTTCGTTTCCGCTATATTATGCACAAAATGCGGAGCGGACCAACCTGCTTGAGCTTGATTATCTGACTCTTGTAAGTCTTGTCATTAAAGAATTAACCCTTGAATCTGGCGGGGGGGCAACAAGCGTTCAAGATGAACTCATGATGAGAGTCATTGTAAGTTGTCAAAATATTGAGATGTTTGTACGAGAAAGATTAGAGGAAGCCGATGAACTAACTGCTTTCGATATGGATTTTATTGATGCAGAACAAGCATTATTATTAGGCCATTTATTGCATCCAACACCTAAAAGCCGCCAAGGGATCAGCGAGTGGGATACAGCCCAATATTCTCCAGAGTTAAGCGGATCGTTTCAACTGAACTATTTCCGTGTTCATCACTCGCTCGTATATGAACGCTCAGCCATGCAGCATACAACTACTCAGTTAATAAAGCAGAAGCTTATAGATCATTCAGATACTTCAAGTGACTTTAAAGAGAAATACTGCAAGAAAGATGAGTATTCATTAATACCTGTTCACCCATGGCAGGCTGATTATTTAATGAGAAAACCAAAGGTACAGCAAGCCATTAATGACGGATTGATTGAAAATCTAGGTAAGCAGGGGGCAGCATATCAACCGACTTCCTCCGTTCGAACAGTCTATCATCCCAACGAGGATTATATGTTTAAATTCTCTTTAAATATAAAGATTACCAATTCAGTTCGCGCCAATAAAAACATGGAGTTAGAACGAGGAGTTGAAGTAAAGCACTTACTAGACACAGAAATAGGAAGAGATCTAGCAGAAAGATTTCCTGATTTTGAAATAATTAAAGATCCGGCCTTCATAACCGTAAAACTAGAGGGGGGAAAAGAATCAGGCTTTGAGGTCATATTACGAGAAAATCCATTTAATAAAGAAGAAGCTAGGAATGCCACACCAATTGCCGCGCTTTGCCAAGATACAATCAGCGGACCTCCTTCGAGACTTGCTGCTATTATTCAACGTTTGGCTGAGAAGGAAGGGCGTTCTGTTGAAGCAGTCAGCGTAGATTGGTTTACTCGTTATCTCCATAGGTCCCTTAAACCTATTTTTTGGCTTTACTTAAATCATGGCATTGCATTAGAAGCCCATCAACAGAACAGTGTCATCCATTTAAAAGATGGGTATCCTGACCGGTTTTATTATCGTGATAATCAAGGCTACTACTTTTCGGAATCCTTCTATGAAAAGTTAAGCCAAGTGCTTCCTGGCATTAGTGAAAAGAGTAATACCGTTTGCTCGGATGCTATAGCTGATGAGAGGCTGCGTTATTATTTTTATTTTAATAATATTCTCGGTTTAATCAACGCTTTCGGAGTGGCTCGGTTAATAGATGAAAGTATTCTTTTAGAGACATTACGAGAAGCGATTTTAGAGATAGAGATTCCTGCTAAAAGTTCTTCCATGCTTATTGAAAGTTTATTATATGAAAAAACACTTCCTTGCAAAGCGAATTTACTTACTCGCTTTCATGATATGGATGAATTGACCGGTTCACTAGAAACTCAGTCTGTTTACGTCGAAATTGATAATCCTCTTGTCAGAAAGGAGCTT
Source organism: Alkalihalophilus pseudofirmus OF4 (assembly GCF_000005825.2). Classification (GTDB taxonomy): domain Bacteria; phylum Bacillota; class Bacilli; order Bacillales; family Bacillaceae_D; genus Alkalihalophilus; species Alkalihalophilus pseudofirmus. The sequence goes on along the minus strand of NC_013791.2, from coordinate 1,659,142 downwards.
ATAACAAGTGAATACCCGAGTAGAAGAGTTTGACCATCTCATCACGTTTCGAAAAGTTGAGTTTGATAAAGACGCTGCTCGTTTGCATGAGTGGCATCACAAGCCTCATGTCATTCCTTTTTGGCAGAAGAACTTTCCGTACGCCCAATATCAAATACATTTAAAAAAGCTTTTAGCGGATACACACCAGACTTTATATATTGGCGAACTTGATGGTATCCCAATGAGCTATTGGGAAAGTTACTGGGCTAGTGATGATGTGATTGCCAATTATTATGACGCAGACGAAACAGACCAAGGCATCCATTTATTAATCGGCCCTGAATGTTATCTAGGTAAAGGATTATCCTTGCCTTTACTGCGCGCAATGACAGCCTATCAATTTACCGAGGAACAAACGATGAGAATCGTAGCTGAGCCAGATATACGCAATAAAAAGATGATCCATGTTTTTAAAAAATGCGGATTTAAACCTATAAAAGAGATTGATTTGCCTGATAAAAAAGGACTTTTAATGGTTTGTGAGCGAGAGGTATTTTACAGGAGGTGGAAGGATGTTCCATTTAGAAACGGACAATGTGTATGACGTAATAGGTATAGGCCTTGGTCCCTTTAACTTAGGCTTAGCAGCGCTTATTGAGGAAGGGACAGAACTTAACACAATATTCCTAGAACAAAAACCAGAATTTGAATGGCATGGCGGCCTTTTGATAGAAGAGACAACCTTACAAGTCCCATTTTTAGCAGATGTGGTTACCATGGTGAACCCAAAAAGCCACTACAGCTTCCTTAATTATTTGCATGAAATGGACAGGCTCTATAAATTTTATTTTCTTGAGAGATTTCACATCCCACGAAGAGAGTACAACCATTATTGTAAATGGGTTTCTAAACAGCTTTCCAATTGTCAATTTGAAACGCGTGTAGAATCAATTGAACATGATAATACACAGCAGCTCTTCAAAATAGAAACGAGACAAATGAAAACGGGGAAAAATATTACTTTTTACGCGAAAGACGTGGTACTGGGTGTTGGGAGCTCTCCAGTCATGCCAGCAAGCTTAAAGGCACAAGAAGGGAAGGACTTGTTTCACTCTGCACAATTTTTACATCACCGTGAGCGCTTTAGAGAAGCCAATTCAATAACTGTCATTGGCTCAGGTCAAAGTGCAGCAGAGGTATTTCTAGAATTATTAAAGGAGCAGCCTAATTATCAGTACAAGCTTGATTGGTTCACACGATCAAAAGGATTTCACCCAATGGAATACTCAAAGCTTGGTCTTGAACATTTTTCACCGGAATATATAAATTATTTCTATAGATTGCCTCAAACAGTAAAAGATGCGCAGCTGCCAAAGTAAGACCTGCTGTATAAAGGGATCAGTGCTCAGACAATATCAGATATTTACGACCTGCTGTATGAACATTCAATCGGCGGGGATAAACCGGATGTCCGCTTGCTTGCTAAAACGGAAGTAACTGAAGTAGAGAAAACGGAAAACGGATATACAGTTTATTGCAATCAATGGGAACAAAATGAGATGTTCAAACATAAAAGCGAGGTTATCATAGCAGCGACGGGATACTCACACCCGATCCCTCCTTTTATTAAGAATGTAGAGTCGATCATTAATTGGGATCAGGAAGCTCGCTACCAAATTACACAAGACTATGAATTGAAATTAAAAGAATTGACCGATAACAGATTATTTGTCCAAAACGGAGAAATGCATACACATGGGGTTGGTGCACCTGACTTAGGGTTAGGAGCTTATCGTAATGCTGTGATCATTAACAAGCTGGCACAAAAGGAAGTGTACCCTGTTCGCAAGCGAAATGTTTTTCAGCATTTTGGAGTTCATTCGTGACTTCAACTAAAGTCCAGCAAGCTGTGCTCTTTCTATTAATCTTCTATTTCATCTTAGCTGATGTCATTTTATCACCTTTTTATCCGCAATTTTTCTCTAAGGTGTTTGGAGTAGAAGACTTGGAATTTACGGCCCTGTATATCTTCATTGCTAGATTGACAGTCGTCATTTCCGTCCCAATATGGGGGATTTTGTCTAAGCGTTTTGAAGTAAAGCACCTCATTTATACTGGGCAATGGATCTCAGCTGTGATGCTTTTATGCATGGCTATATCACAGCATGAGATTCAATTCATGATATTCACCGTTTTATTATTAATAGGAAAGAGCAGCTTGATTCTTATTTATCCGTTATTAATTCAATTAAATGAAGAAAAAAAGCGCACTCGAGTCGTTGGTATGTATCACATGGTATTTCATGCAGCAGTGATCACCGGCACGTTGACTGGGGCTTGGATCATTGCGCTCGAACAACCCTTATACTTGTTCATCGGTTTAGCAGCCATTGAACTTTTATTATGGTTCACTGCCTTTGTCACATTAAGATATTTAAATACACATACGACCAGCCTTCCAAAGGTTAAGCAGGGCTTTACCCGAAAGCATGGATTTATACTAGCGGGCATAGGTGTGATTTTGCTGCTCTTTCACACAGCAAACAACATGATCCGTCCCTATTTCACTCTTTACACTATGAATGAATTTCAGCTATCTAGCTTTGAGGGCAGCTTATTGTTTATGATGCCAAGTGCAATGGCAATCTTTGCTTTTCCTTTCATACAAAAGGGATGGTGCAAACACCGGGCACCGCTGATCTTTACCGTAACACTCGCAGTATTAGCATTTACTCTTATTGTGCAAGGCTTGACAGATCAACTTATCTGGCTTTGGGCGAGTCGAATAGTGTACGGCTTTTGTTTAATTATCTCACAAGCCGCACTAGAGCTGACTATCTTTAATCGAAGCACAAATCATGTTCAAGTGTACGCTGCAGCTTCAATGTTTCAGAATGCCGGACTTCTCATTGCACCGCTCGCAGCTTCTAGTACAGCCGCTGCATTCACTCTAGCTTCACCACTTACTGGTGCTGGCATTCTATGTGTAACAGCCGTAATGGTTGCGTTATTCACATTTAATATGAGTACTAAAACAGAAAAAAACAAAGCAGCATAATTTTTATAAGGAGAGTGGAAAAATGAATACTCAAACTCGTATACAGGATATAGTAACTGAAGAAGTATGGACCGAAGCAGGAAGACAGCTTCTCACTAAAATGATTACCGAATTTATGTATGAGGATATGATTCACCCCACTGTGGTTAGTGAGGAAGCGGGTGCCGCTCTGTATCAGCTTTCTTTAACAAAGGATAACGGTAAAAAAGCGCAATATCAATTTAAAGCGAAGAAGCGATTAATGGACAGCTATCATGTTTTTCCAGAATCTATAACGTTCCTAAAAGACGGTGAATGGATTCATGCAAAAGATCCTATTCAATTTATTCTAGATATCCAGCATGACGTCGGAATGAACCCCGTCACAACGGGCCACTTAATTAAAGAATATCATAACACTCTTTTAGCTGATGCTCACATCTTGCAAAAGAAAAAATAGACTACAGCTGAGGAGTTGGTAGATCTTGATTACGCAGAACTTGAAGGGGAAATGGAAGGCCATCCTTGGATTACCTATAATAAAGGGCGTATAGGTTTTAATTACACTGACTATCTTTCCTATGCTCCGGAACAAAAAAAGGAAGTACAGCTCTCATGGATTGCTGCTCACCGAGATCACGCAACGTTTCATTCCGTCTCTACTGTAGATTATGAATCGATGATTAAAGGGGAGCTAGGTGAGGATAACTATCAACACTTTGTACAGATGATAGAATCTGAGGGAGTGGATGCAAGTAAGTATTATTTGATCCCGGTTCATGAATGGCAGTGGAATGAGATGATTGTTTATTATTTCGCATCAGAAATTGCTTATAAACATATCATTTATTTAGGAAAAAGCGATGATCATTATCTACCTCAGCAATCAATTCGTACTTTTGTGAACCGTAGTGCCAAGCATAAGCATCACGTAAAACTGCCAATGAGCATACTAAACACACTTGTGTACCGCGGCTTACCAGGTGAGCGGACTGTAGTTGCGCCTACGATTACAGAGTACATTCACGGCATACGAGATAAAGATGAATTTCTAAACAAAGAATGCCGTATTATTTTGCCTGGAGAAATAGCCAGTATGAATTATGAGCATCCTTACTTTTCCAAGTTAACTGGTGCTCCTTATCAATATCACGAAATGCTCGGAACGATCTGGAGGGAGAGTATATACAGTTTCTTAGATGAAAACGAGCATGCCGTTACATTAGCATCCCTTCTTTATATAGACGATAAGAAGAAGCCGTTCGTAGCAGCCCTAATCGAACGATCCGGCTTAACAACCGAAGAGTGGATGAAAACATTATTTGATGTGATCGTGCAGCCGCTCCTTCATTTCCTCTACAAGTATGGAACGGTTTTCTCGCCGCACGGTCAAAATACGGTGGTTGTGTTAAAAAATCATATCCCGCACCGCTTAGCGATGAAAGACTTTGTTGATGATGTAAATGTCAGTGATGAGCCTCTGCCTGAACTTGAGCATTTGCCAAATGAATTGAAACCCGTTCTACGCAGCGAGGGAAGAGAAGGGCTTTGCCAGTTTGTATTTACCGGGCTGTTCGTCTGCCACTTCAGGTATCTCGCTGATATATTAGATACGTATGAGTACATGGATGAAGAGCAATTCTGGGTTTCGCTCAGAAACACGATCATTGACTATCAGAATCGTTTTCCAGAATTAAAAGAGCGCTTTACACTGTTTGATATGCTTAGACCGCAATTTACAAAATTATGCTTAAACCGCAACCGTATGATTGATTATGGATATGAGGATGATGACGATCGTCCCCACGCTTCAGAGTACGGCAAAGTCCAAAATCCATTGCATTTAGCTGCAAGTAAGTTAGCAGCTTTTTAACCACAATCGGGCTGCCCCTAAGGTCTTTAATGACCTATTGGGACAGCCCGATTTTTTTACTGTTATTAAATATTAATTAAACAAACTCATTAACCAACCTAGTAGAATTCCTACAACTCCGAAATCAGAATCACCGAATGTTGTTCCTTCAAATCCTATCGAACCAAGGACTGGCAGTAAGAGGGCAGGTAAGAAACTAATTAGAATACCGTTTGTGACCGCTCCTAAGATCGCACCGCGACGGCCGCCCATTGCATTACCGAATACTCCTGCAGCGGCTCCCGTAAAGAAGTGAGGGACTAAGCCAGGCACGATTAAAGCAAGACCGAATACTGGTAAGATGAACATACTTCCGAGTCCTGCAAGAAAACTAAAGAGGAAACCGATAATTACTGCATTAGGTGCAAACGGAAAGACAACAGGTGCATCTAAAGCAGGTTTTGCATTTGGAACAATTTTATCAGCAATCCCTTTAAATGCAGGAACGATTTCAGCGAGTAACATACGTACCCCAGCAAGAACCACATACACACCAGCTGCAAAGGTTATACCTTGCATGATAGAGAAGATAATGAAGTTCATTCCTTCACTTAGCTCCGTCTCAATGTAAGTAGAACCTGCGAATAATGCTACGACAATGAATAAGATCGCCATTGTTAGTGAAACCGCTACAGAGGTATCACGCAAGAACCCAAGAGATTTTGGTACTTTAATATCTTCAGTTGTTTTTTCTTTATTTCCGAAATACTTTCCGATCGTACCTGAGACAAAGTATCCGACAGAGCCGAAGTGACCAAGGGCAATATCATCATTCCCAGTAATTTGTCGCATATATGGCTGCAAGATTGCCGGGAAGAAGACCATTAATGAACCTAAAATAATCGATCCAGTGATAACTAATGGTACTCCGCTCATGCCGCCTGTACTTAAAATCACAGCAATCATACAAGCCATAAAGAGTGTGTGATGACCTGTAAGGAAGATATATTTAAAAGGCGTAAGACGTGCAATTACGATATTAGCCACCATACCAAATAACATTATCATTGCTGTTTCTGTACCAAATGCTTGCTGAGCAACTGCTACTACGGCTTCATTATTCGGAATAACTCCTCGAATATTAAAAGCCCTTTCAAACATTTGTGAAAAGAAGTCAAGAGAGGAAATAAGGACTCCTGCACCTACTCCAATAATAACGAATCCCATAATTGTTTTTAATGTACCTGAAACGGTATCAGCTGAGCTCTTTTTTTGGAGCAGAAGGCCTAGCAGGGCAAATAACCCTACTAGAATGGCGGGAGTTCCCAGGATGTCATTCATGATTAATTCAGCCATAATTATCCCTCCGTAACAATATGTTTTTGTAAAGCTTCCTTCAATTCTTGCTGATTTAACAAGTTAACAAGTGGAATAATGTGACGGTTGCCATCATCTAGGTTTGAGATAATATCTTGAGATCCAATGTAGTAATCTGCTGCTTCTGTTTTTGAAGTAGCTAAGTCTGTGTGTGATACTTCTGCATCAATTCCTAACTCGCCTAGTGCTTTCTTTACGTTCATTTCCACGATAAAACTGCTTCCTAATCCATTTCCACATACAACTAAAATTTTCATTTTACATTCCTCCAATAATTAATTAATTTGAATATTTATCAATTAAAACTTGAATATCAGTAACATCTTCACTTTGACGCAGCTTCTCAATATTTTCTTCTTCAGATAACATCGTTGTTAATTGAGATAATGCTTTTAAATGGGTTTCGTTATCTGTTGCAGCTAAGACGAAGAGAAGTGACGCTTGGTGCCTTTCTTCTTCTGAGAAAGCAATAGGCTCATTCAGTTTAAGAAGGCTCATGCTTAACCTATTCACTCCTTTTTCCGGTCTAGCATGCGGGATTGCTACTTGCGGTGCAATGATGACATATGGTCCTAGTTCAACAATGTTTGAAATCATTGCATCAACATAACTTTGACTGATTGAATTGTTATCTAGCAACGGGGCAGAAGCCATCTCCACAGCCTCTTGCCAGCTGCTAACGTTATCTACAATCTGAATCGACGACTTGTCTATAATTTCGTTTAGCATCGGTTTATAAAGCTCCTTTATTTTTAATTGCTTATTAGAGAGAATGTATTCAATCTCTTCTAATAATTGCTTCTCATTGTGAATATCAGCATGCTTTTCAATAGCTTGTAGAATCTCGTTTAATTGTCCGGTTCTAGAAGAAGACTCTTTTTGGTGTAACAATCGATTTACATTTGTTAGAAGTCTCTCTTTTTCAACATCATTAAGAATCGCATTTACATGAAATGTAGGCAGCATTTGCTTCTGCAGTGAAACTGTCGTAAAAATCAGGTCGGCTTTCGTTTTGGATTCTTCTATTGAGGTCACTACCTCAAAATCAAGTGTTGAAAATAAGGTTTCTAACTGACTTTTCAAAATCTGAGAAGTTCCAATACCGCTTGAACATACAATCAACGCATGTTTCCGTGCAGCTGGCTGACTTCCTTCTTTTCTCATCCATCCCCCAAAATGCATCGTGATGTAAGCTGCTTCATCATCATTAATGGCAGCGCCTACAAAGCGTTCTAAATGAGGAAGGACTTTTTTTGTAAGTTCAAAGACATCTCCATATTTCTCTTTTATCGATTTCGTTAGAGGGTTCTTAGCCGAAATCCCATATTTTAACCGATAAAAGGCTGGCCTGATATGAATTAAAAGATTCTCTTCAACCGCTCTGAAGTGCTCAAACTCAATACATGCATACCTTTGAAAATCAATCACCATTTTTCTTACGACATCTTCAAGCCCATTTACAGTACTCATTGGACTGTCAGAGAGTGATCGTAAACTCAACAAGAAGATGGTCAAATAATAAATTTCATCCTCAGGGACCGATAATTGGTTCGAGTTGAATAGTTCTTGACTAAGAAGTTCTGCTCCTTTGTAAGCACGATTATTCTCTAAAGCCTGTTTTTCATCTTTTGTTAAAAAGACATATTCCCCTAGCTTCATTCTCTCTAAGAAAAATGCTATATGCCATGTTAGCTCTTCAATAGATTCTGGGTTTAACTGCACATCTAAATCGTTTTGAAGTACCTGCAGCAACTGAACATTATGTTCAACTGTTTCTAATAAACTCGGATTTGCTTCCTTCCAAAGAGACATCAATTCTGTTGAAAAGTCATTGTCTTTTTGAAAGGTAAAAGCATTCACAAACCATTTTCGAAGCTCAAACTCCGGCCCATGGATATAGTAACCGCTACTTCGCTCATAATTGATCTCAAGACGATATTGCTTAGACTGCTGTTTAATCGCTTTCAAATCATTTAAGCAAGAATTCCTGCTAGCTTTAGTTACCGTTATCAGGTCTTTCACATAAATAGGTTCATGGCTGGTAAAAAGTAAGATTAAAATCAATTTTTGCCGCTCATGAGCTGTATACTCATACTGAATATCGCTATTTAGCTTCAAAAGCTCTGGAATCTTTTTCTTCGTAGAGGTAGTAATAAATATCCCTACTGATTTCACTTGTTGAACTTGATCAAGTTTATTGTCCTTAAGCCAATCATTTACTTTCTCAAGATTGTAATAAATAGTTCTTCTTGAGACCCTTAAACTTTTACTAAGTTCAAGAATCGAAACAGGAGCTTCTTTTTTTAATAACAGTTGAAGCAATTGAGTACTTCGTTGATCTAGTGCCATGAATCCATCACCTTTTCTAATTTTGCTAGCTAGCTTTAAAGAGTAGGTAACTGATGTCTTGCTTACCTTTATCTTAAACGAATCAAATCTTTTTGGAAGTCCGAATCATGAACATGCGTGTGTGCAAAATTGGACTCATCTTATGTGAATAAAACAGCATACATATATGGAAACACATGGTTCTTCCAATGAATAGGAGAACAAACCATTGTTCTACCATTTCACAATAGGTTATTTTTTATACTTTGAGTGTATCTTTTGCACACTAGGCTTTTTCTTGGCTGAAAACACTCTTATGCTGCCGCAGGAGTGAATGAATTGATTCCAGTACCTGCTTTTCATTATAGTAAGGGAGGAAAAGAAGTTAATGTAAGTGAAGGAATCAGCAGGAGCATAACAGTAGAGAACTAACGGAGGGGTATAGGATGAAAACGGAGAAACAAAAGATGATAGACGGTGAACTTTATGAACCTTGGGACCCGGAACTCATGCGGGATCGTGAGCAGACCAGGTTTTTAACTCGAGTATTTAACGAAACGACTGAGTCTCAGTACGAAAAGCGCATCCAAGCAATCAAAAACTTATTTGGCTCGACTGGCGAAGAAGTCTATATGGAACCTAATTTCAGATGTGATTACGGCTATAATATTCACGTTGGCAACCACTTTTTCGCTAATTTTGACTGTGTCATCTTGGATGTATGTAAAGTTCGTTTCGGCAACAACTGCATGCTTGCACCAGGAGTACATATCTACACAGCCACTCATCCGATCAATCCATTTGAACGAATCAAAGGTCCAGAGTACGGTAAGCCTGTCACAATTGGAGATAACGTATGGATTGGCGGCGGTGCGATCATCAATCCCGGAATTACGATTGGTGACAATGCGGTGATCGCAGCCGGCGCGGTTGTCACAAAAGATGTTCCTGACAATGTGATTGTAGGTGGCAATCCTGCACGTTTGATTAAAGAGATTGATTTGAATGATAGGAGGTAGGAGACAAGTGTTCAACTTGTCTTTTTTTTGCATCAATTAATTTAACAATAAATCAAATATACTCGTTCGATTAATATTTTAATCAAATTTCATATTTATCGATCTAAAAATAAATCAACCGGCATAAACTATTGATTTATCAAGCATTTAATATTGGCACAAAGTTTGCAATATATCTTTGTATCAAAAGAAAAGCATATAAAGGGGAGTGTTTGTGATGTCACAACAAACAAGTAAAATTGAAGAGCTTCGTGAATTAGATAAGAAACATTATTTACACCCTACTTCACCGATTGGCGCACAGCAAGAGCATGGTCCTGCTTTTATATTCACAAAAGGCGAGGGAATTTATTTAACTGATATGTCCGGCCAAAAAGTCATTGATGGAATGTCTTCTTTATGGAATGTCAATATCGGTCATGGACGCAATGAAATAAGTGAGGTAGCAAGTAAACAAATGTCGACATTAGCGTTTAGTTCCTCTTTTGCGACATTCAGTAACGAACCAGCTATCAGGCTTTCGGCAAAGCTTGCAGAAATTGCTCCAGGAGATCTAACTGCAACCTTTTTCACCTCTGGGGGCTCAGAATCAAATGATACGGCCTACAAGCTGGCAAGACATTACTGGATATTAAAAGGCGAGCCTAAGCGTAAAAAAATCATTTCACGGACACATTCCTATCATGGTGTGGCTATGGGAGCAACAAGTGCCACAGGAATTCAAGCTTTTCGTGACTTTACAAACTCCCTAGCTCCAGACTTTCATTATGCCGATCATATGTCCCCTGAATCATTAAGACAAGTAATTGAGTCAGAGGGGCCAGAGACGGTTGCTGCCTTTATTTCAGAGCCGGTTCAAGGAGCAGGCGGTCTTCATATCGCAACAAAAGAATATTTCAAAGCGGTGAGAGAGATCTGTGATGAGTACGGAATTTTATTTATTACAGATGAAGTCATTACAGGGTTCGGGCGCACAGGTACGTATTTTGGAATGGATCATTATGATGTAGCCCCTGATATGATGTGTTTTGCAAAGGGAGTCACAAGCGGTTATGCCCAGCTTGGCGGAGTGATGATCTCAAGCCGTATGCATGAAGACTTTACAAAGCTCTCAACTGGCACCCTTCTTCACGGATATACGTACAGCGGGCATCCAGTAGCATGTGCAGTTGCTCTTCGGAACCTTGAAATCATTGAGCGTGAGAATTTGATCGCTAATTCAAGCCAAATGGGTGAAGAGTTGCTAAATGGATTTATAAACTTGCAGGCTTCTTTTGAAAGTATTGGTGATGTCCGCGCCCTTGGCTTAATGGGTGCGATTGAGTTTATGAAAGATAAAGAAAAAGAAGAGAGATTTCCGCAGCCTCTAGCACCTATGGTTGTTACAGAAGCCGCAAAGCGTGGATTGATTCTGCGTTCTGTTGTCTTTAACGGACAGGATACTCTTGTTTTCTCTCCTCCATTAATCATCACAAAAGAGCAGATCAATGACATGATGAGCATATTACATGAGGCAATCAAAGCAGTAGAGACAGCCATTAAACAATAATCAAAAAAGCGAGGGATCCAGGTGAAAAAGCATCTATATATAAATGGTCAATGGGTGGAAGGACATTCCTATACAGAATTATCTTCTCCTTATACAGGCGAAAAGATTGCAGAGATTGCAGCAGCTAATGAAGAACAAGTAGAGAATGCCATTGAAGCAGCTGAAAAAGCGAGCAAAGAAATGGCTGAACTCGCTAGTCACAAACGAGCAGCTATCTTAGAAAAAGCTGCAGCGAAATTAGAAGAGCGCAAAGAAGAGGCAGCTCAATTAATTGCCCGAGAAGCGGCAAAGCCGATTAAAACAGCTCGTGCTGAAGTGGCAAGAACGATTGCGACCTACAAATTCTCTGCTGAGGAAGCGAAACGGATCCACGGTGAAACTTTGCCGCTAGATGCTCAAGAAGGCGGAGAAGGGAGAACAGCCTATACGGTACGTGAACCACTTGGGGTTGTCGGAGCCATTACTCCCTTTAACTTCCCAATGAACCTTGTTGCCCATAAAGTAGGTCCAGCGATTGCATCCGGAAACGCAGTGGTCCTTAAGCCTGCAGGTCAGACGCCGCTATCTTCGCTGTTTCTAGCAAACCTTTTTGAAGAAGCAGGTCTTCCGAAAGGGGCATTAAATATTGTTACGGGGAGCGGAGCTTTAGTTGGTGAAAAACTTGTTACAGATGACCGTGTGAAAAAGATCTCCTTCACCGGAAGCCCTGAAGTAGGAATAGGCATTCGTAATAAGGCGGGGCTTAAGAAGGTCACGCTCGAGCTAGGCTCAAATGCAGCTGTCATTATTGATAAAAACGTAGATATAGATAAAATCATCTCTCGTGCCGTTTCTGGAGCCTTTGCTTTCCAAGGCCAGGTATGCATTTCCTTGCAGCGTATCTATGTAGTGGATGAAGTATATGAGGAGTTTGTTGAAAAGTTTGTTCAAGAGACTAAGAAGTTAACCGTCGGTGACGCATTAGATGACCAAACGGACGTATCAGCTCTTATCAGCCCGAAAGATGTCAAGCGTGCCCTAAGCTGGATTGAGGAAGCGAAGCAAAACGGAGCAGAAGTTGCTTGCGGTGGAGAAGCTGAAGGAAATATTCTCTACCCTACCGTCCTTCTCCATGCAGGAAATGAATTGAAAGTATCGTGCCAGGAAGTGTTTGCACCGATCGTTCATATTAACAAAGTGACATCCATTGATGAGGCGATCGATGAGGTTAACAATTCTAAATACGGTCTGCAAGCTGGTATTTATACAGAAAACATTCATACCGCTTTTGCAGCGACGAAAAAGATCCATGTCGGCGGTGTGATGATTAATGATATTCCAACCTTCAGAGTCGACCATATGCCTTATGGCGGTGTCAAAGAAAGTGGCGTTGGCCGCGAAGGCGTAAAATATGCGATCGAAGAAATGACCGAGCAAAAATTGATCGTTTTTAATCATAACTATTAAGCAAGGTATGGTGGGCGTAGATGCCCGCCATTTTTTGTTTGTGTAAAGATCGGCGCAATTACGAGGCAACTAACGCAATTAATCTCTGAAAGAAGTTAATTCTATCAGCAATAAATCCAATTCCGACTAGAGGCCACATAAATCTTGCCTGAACAGACGCAATAACAGTCTTAACCAGCGCAATCCAGCACAAAAAATGATATATTTGATGGTAACATACTCCTAGAAGGGACGGTTTTCTATGGATTCAGGAAATAACTTCGTTGAGATAGAGTTACAGGCGATTTTAAAAGGGTCAAAGGACAATATTGTCATCACGGATGGAGAAGGTAACGTCCTGAAGGCTAGCCCTAATTGTCTTGATATATATGGCGTAGAGTTTAACCAGATCCTAGGCCGCTCTGTATATGATCTTGAAAAAGAAGACATTTTCTCACCTTCAATAACAGTAAGGGTACTAAATGAAAAAAAAGAATGCCAGGTGCTTCAGCATACAAAAGGAGAACGAACGGTGCTTGCAACAGGAATGCCGGTGTTTAATGAGAACGGAGAACTCATTCGTGTCATCAGTTTTTCATACGATTTAACTGAAATTGAAGAGCTGAGAGAAAATTATCATACGCTGCAGGAGAGAATGGGGCTGTATGAATCACAGATAGAAGAGCTGCTTGAAAAAGAAGAACAAGATCGTGATGTCATCTTAAAAAGTAAAGCAATCAAGCGGGTGTGGGAGCTTGTTAAAAGAGTATCTGATTCAGAAGCGACAGTCGTATTTTTAGGGGAATCAGGCGTTGGGAAAAATGTATTTGCGAGGGCGCTCCATAATGGCAGCAGCCGAGCTTCAAAGCCTTTCATCGAAGTAAATTGCAGCGCCATACCAGAAGCGTTATTTGAATCAGAAATGTTTGGGTATGAATCGGGTTCATTTACCGGAGCACATAAAAAAGGCAAGCCCGGCATGATCGAATTAGCAGACGGCGGTACATTATTTCTAGATGAAATCGGGGAATTGCCTTTATCTATGCAAGCCAAACTCTTAAAAGTGCTGCAAGAAAAGACTGTGACACGAGTAGGCGGATTAAAACCACATAAAATTGACTTCAGACTGATTGCCTCAACTAATCAAAACTTAGAAGAAATGGCCAGAAGCGGTTCATTCAGGCAAGATCTATACTACAGACTTCATGTCATCCCGATCGAAATCCCGCCGCTGCGCAAAAGAAAAGATGATATTCTACTATTAATCCAGCACTACCTCCATAGCTTTAATCAAAAATACAATGTACATAAGCATCTTCAAGCACTAGCGCTCGATGAATTACTAGCCTATCACTGGCCAGGAAATGTGCGTGAATTAGAAAATACAATGGAACGATTGGTGCTTACCTCAGAGAAGGACCGGATTGAAATAAGTGATTTGCCGCTGCTGATCCACAAACAGCAGCATAACTCAATTGAGGAGTCTACAGCCAGTCAATCCAATGAGGCAATCAACGCCTCCACCTATAAAGAAGCAATGGCGCAAGTAGAAAAACATTGGCTTGAACATGCTATAAAACAATGCAAAACGACGTATGAAATGGCTGAACTTCTTGGATTAAGCCAATCAACCGTTGTGAGAAAGCTCCATAAATACAATCTTAATTCAAAAATGCATCTTAATTCATAAACAACTTAAATTTAGCCCATTTAATTCATTGTTGAATTAAATGGGCTTTTCTTGTACGTTTTACAATGAAATGAAACTGGCACAGGTCTTGCAATTAAAGAAACTATCAAACTTTTTAGTGATAGCAGGAGGTTATTCGATGACTAAACCTATGTACCAACCAAAAGATTCATCTCAGTCACCTCGTTTTTGCGGAGTCCGTACATTTATGAGACTTGAGGCAATTAAAACGACAGAAAATGTAGACTTTGTAATTTTAGGCGTTCCTTTTGACACGGCTGCATCATTCCGTACAGGGCAAAGATTAGGCCCGCAGCACATCCGAGATTTTTCTGTGTTGCTTAGACCATACAATCCAGATCAAGATATTAATATTTTTGATTATGCATCAGGAGTCGACTACGGAGATGTGAATGTGGTGCCAGGCAATGTACATCGCACATATGAAGCAATTCAAGATGAGCTTCGACCAATCCTTCATCATAATATCACACCAATTATACTTGGCGGCGATCACTCTATCAGCCTCGGCCATCTCCGTGCCTTTGCAGAAAAATATGGACCAGTTGCTCTAGTATTGTTTGATGCCCATGCCGATACTTGGGAACACTATTACGGAGAAAAATACATGCATGGGACACCGTTTAGACGCGCTGTAGAAGAAGGGCTGATTGATGTTGAACATTCAATCATGGTTGGAATGCGCGGTTCGTTATACGGTCCAGAAGATATGAATGATACACGCCATCTAGGTTTTGAAGTTATAACCATGCAAGAGTTCCGCCAAATCGGTTACGCAGAAACAATGGAAAGAGTGCATAAACGAGTAGGTGATGCGCCGCTATTTGTATCTTTTGATATTGATTTTGTCGATCCAGCCTATGCTCCTGGAACAGGCACTCCTGAAGTATGCGGTGCGACCAATTACGAAGCACTCGAATGCGTTCGTAAATTAAATGGGTTGAATATAGTCGGATTCGATTTAGTTGAAGTACTCCCAACCTATGATAGCGGGGAAGTCACTGCGGTCATGGCTTCAGCAGTTGCACACGAAATGATGTCTTTAGTGGCATTAAAGAAAAAGCGAGAACAGCAGGAGAGCAAGGTTGAAGCAGGAATAGTAAAGGAGTAGAAGAATAATATCTTAAAATATACTGATAACAGATGTAGCGGTGTCCAATAGACATCGCTTATTTCTTCATCACTGAAAATCATGATATGATCAGTACAATATATACGACGGGGGTGCAGCGAGTGGCTTATGAACTTAAAACGAAAGAAAATGATGCAAGTGTTTTAGCATTCATTGAAAAAGTAGAAAGTCCTAAGAAACGTGAAGACGCGTATCAATTATTAGATCTTTTCACAGAAACGACAGGCTATGAGGCTAAGATGTGGGGCTCTAGTATTATTGGATTCGGCTCTTATCATTATACATATAAAACAGGTCATGAAGGCGACGCACCCCTTGTTGGATTCTCTCCACGCAAGGCAAAAATAAGTTTATACTTTGCAACAGGAGATCCAGACCGCGAAAAGCTATTAGAATCATTCGGCAAGCATACATCCGGTAAAGCATGTGTTTACATCAATAAAGTAGCTGATATAGATACGAATGTGCTAAAAGCTTTAATTAAACAATCCGTAGATTTTCTACACACATTGTATCCTGATCATCATTAATAGGTACGCTGCACTTCCTGTTTGGGAAGTGTCTTTTTTTGGGACATGATCTGACAAACTATGATACAATTATCTAGATATATTATTACGTACCCAGGTAATTATAGTAGAGCAGACAAGCTAGCAACTCTCAACTTGTTTAGTAATCCTGTTTGAAAGGAAGAGGCATGATGCCATTTTTACGTTTTAAAGGAATTGACAGCGATATTGTAAGACACGCAGCACCTTATTTAATAGATCAGATGTCATTGATTGCAAACCTGCCGAAAGAAACGGTGAAGATTGAAGTTATTTCTGTTGTACAGATTACAGAAACACCTTCTTCGGTCGAGATCTTTATGTTTCAGCGGGACCAAGAAACCCACGATTCTTTAGCTTCAATGATTAATCAAAAATTAACGGATTACGGGTATGCGAATGTGCATGTATTCTTTGTCATTTTAAATCCAGATCTATACTACAAAGAAGGTAAACCTTTAAAAGAGATTCCAAGAAACGTCGAAACAACATTTATGTAATAACGATAATCAAACGAGCAAGGATCGGTGTCTATGTTTTTTGAATTACTCATTATTTTCCTTATTATTCTAGTTGGAGGCTTTATTCAAGGAGCAAGCGGATTTGGCTTCGGACTTGTCGTCATGGGGTTTCTGCCCCTTTTCTTAAGCATTAAAGAAAGTACGTTAATCGTGGTTACGCTTTTATTAGTCGCCGCATTAAGCATTATTTTCAAAGTGTATCGTTCGATTGATTTAAAAGGAATAGGTATTTTGATCGCCTCGGCCATGATTGGTCGAGTTTTCTCTTTTTTCTTCTTAAGTACATACGGAGAAATGGATAGTTTAAAGAAAGTTTTAGGCTTTTTCTTAATTGGAATGGTGATTTTCCTTCTTCTAAATAAAAAGAATACAGCTCCTGATCAGAGAATTCATCCCCTCATTCCGATATCATTAGGTTTTTCAGGTGGATTTATAGGCGGGATCTTCGCTGTTGGCGGACCATTTTTTGTCTTCTATTTCTTAATGATCTATCTTAACGAGAAACATAAGTATCAAGCTAATTTGCAGCTGATGACGATCATTACCAGCCTATCTACGATTACATTGCATGGGATAAATGGAGATTTCAACTCCAACATGATGATCTATATATTCATCGGTATTATTGGTGTTTGCATTGGTACTTCACTTGGTATGAAGTGGTTTGAGAAGCTTCCAAATCACCTGATTAAAAGGCTTGCAATGATCATTGTATTCATAGCCGCATTAAACTTGATTATTCTTTCTTAGCTTGTTAGATTCTATGATTCTAGCAAGCTTTTTTCATTTATATTTCGGAAACGTTACAATTGGTTTATAATGGGAGTCACATCAGGTCATCCACCTTATTTGGAAATCGCCATTGATGGGAGAGAATTCATTTGAAAAAGAAAGTTGTTTTAGCCGGTGGTACAGGATTTATCGGGCAGCATTTTACCAAACTTTATAAAGAGCTTGATTATGACGTACATATTATTTCTAGACAAAATGAACATATTTCTTGGACGGATACAGAACGAATGCTAGAAGCTATAGATGGCGCTGAGTTGCTTATTAATTTAGCAGGGAAGTCCGTCAATTGCCGTTACAACGAGGCAAATAAAAAGGCTATTATGCAGTCTCGTACAGAAACTACAAAAGCATTAGGCAAAGCCGTACTTTCATGTGAAACCCCTCCTAAATTGTGGATTAACTCGAGTACAGCAACTATTTACCGCCATGCAGAGGACCGCGCGATGACAGAGGCAGACGGAGAAATCGGCACCGGGTTCTCAGTTGATGTCGCCACGACTTGGGAAGACACTTTCTTCGCCTATCAGCTGCCGCATACACGTCAAATTGCCTTACGTATTGCGATCGTTCTTGGAAAAGGCGGAGGAGTCATGAGTCCTTACTTGAACCTTGTAAAATTTGGCCTCGGCGGTGTGCAAGGGACAGGCGATCAAATGTTCAGCTGGATTCACCTAGACGATTTATTTCAGATTGTAGAGTTTTTACGAGAGCGAGAAGATTTAAGCGGGGTATTTAACTGTTCTGCACCTGAGCCTGTGACCAATCACGAGTTGATGAAACAATTACGCACGAAACTTAATGCGCCGATTGGTCTGCCTGCCCCTAAATGGATGCTAGAAGCTGGCTCTGTCCTTATCAGAACTGAAACCGAACTCGTCCTAAAGAGCAGATGGGTCATTCCTGAGCGACTAGAGCAGGCTGGTTTTACATTCACCTATCCTACGCTAGATCAAGCACTTAGTGAGATTATTCATTGACAACGCTAAAGGAGATAAGAATACCCTTTCTTATCTCCTTTTTGCTTTACGACAAATCATGTATTTCTGTATCAGAATATAAGGTAGCGGTACAGCTATAAAGTCAGCAAAAGTACTTAATGTTTAAATAGAAGGGGAGCGCATTGTAAGTTTCAACATTGCTAATAAACCCCTTTGATAACCCTGTTTCCTCGCATAACTGTGCAATGGTTATATATTTTTGGCCGGCAAGAGTCATAGTGAAGTACCCACCGCTTTTTTATTATAAGCAGCGGTTTTTCATGCCGAAAATTACCTTTTGATGGTAAAATTCATAAGAGATCATTTTGATGGTAAAATTCATAAGAGATCATTTAAAAGGGAGGCTTTTATGACTACCATCTATTTTGTCCGCCACGCTCATTCCACCTATTCCACAGACGAGTTAGGTCGTCCTTTATCAAAGCAAGGAATGGAGGATGCGAAGAAAGTCACGAACGTTTTAAAGGGAGAGAAAATTGATATTGTCCTATCAAGTCCTTATAAACGGGCTATACAAACGATTAATGGGATTGCTGAATTTACGGGGCAAAGCATTGGCATGGTGGATAACTTCCGTGAACGAGTTTTAACGACCACACCAGCTGAAGATTTTTCTCATGCTATTCAAAGAGTATGGGGAGATGAAGCATTCTCTTGGCCCGGAGGAGAGTCCAATCTAGATGCCCAGAAAAGAGGCATCTCAAGCTTAAATGAAATATTGGATACATATGAAGGTAAACACATTGTTATTGGAACCCACGGAAACATCATGGTATTAATGATGAATTATTTTGATACATCATACGATTTTTCATTTTGGAAGACGCTTGACATGCCGGACATTTTTAAATTGACCTTTTGTAAGAAGGAATTGAAAACAGTTGACCGAATCTGGGAGCCTGCTATTAAAAAGGAGCGAGAACGATGATCTTACATACAACAATTTGTGGTGAGGGACTCCCTCTGTTATTGCTGCATTCTGGGGGGATGACGGGCGAAACAGAATACGATGAGCAGTCGGTTTACTTCTCACAACGTAATTATAAGGTTATTAGGCCAGACCTTAGAGGACATGGGCAGTCAGGTAGGTTATCCGGTGATTATTTCGATTATTGTGCTGAAGACATAATAGAAACGTTAGATTATCTAGAAATAAAATCGTGCCATGTAGCTGGTGTGTCTCTAGGCGGGTTGACCGCGCTTATTTTTGCAAACCAATTTCCTGAGAGAGTTAGAAGCTTAACATTTACAGGGATCTTTCCTGAGAAAAAGCAAAATCGGGAAGATCAGCTGAAAGAAGAAGAAGAAAATCTTACATCGCTTTCAAACGATCCAGAAACAGTGTCTTATTTAAATACTATACATGTAAATAATGATTGGCGTGCTTTATTTAAATCATGGACAGCACCGAATTGGTATCCGTTTCACGAAACGAGCAATGTAGCAAGCCTCGCCTGTCCGACATTATGCATTGCTGGTGACGGGTTATCCGATGAAATAGAAGCAGCCATAACGTTCAGAAAGCTGAATTCAAGCATACAACTTGCTATCATCCCTTTTGCTAACCACCTCGTTCATAGGGAGCAGCCATCTTTATATACTGAAACCTTAAATCTTTTTTTACAAGAGGTAGATAATAGTCAAAAAAGACAATCCCGCTAAAGATTGTCTTTTTTTATCTATTTTGGAATATTGTTATTTAATTGTTTCTGAAGTTCCTTATTCTTGCGATAATCTTCCTCACGTGCTTTTTCAACTTCGATCTTCTTGTCTAAATCATTTACATACTCTTCATGAGTAATCCCATGAGCATGCTGCATCCCTTTTTCCATTACTTCTGGTATATGTTGTTTTTGCGCGTTTCTATCCATTATTAACACTCCTCAATTTTATCGATATGCATACAATTCCCGCATGAACTAAGAGTTAAACATGAAATATAACCTGCTATTTCCTCCAAGTTTATCCACTATGAGCAAAGGGAATAACAACAAAAACAAGTTTGGAGGGAATGTATATGATTCGTAAACTGTCTACAAGCACAGAGAACATTATTGAGTATGAAGTGGATGATACCTTAACGGAGGAAGAGAATAAGGAAGTACTTGATGAATTAAAAACAGTGATCAACCAATATGGTAAAATTAAGATTCTTGTGCGTTTAAACGAGATGGCCGGAGTCGAATTATCAGCCATAGATGATCGTCTTGCCTTTACGAAAGAGCATTTATCAGATATTGAGAAATATGCAATAGTGAGTGATGGGAACCTTACTGAATATATATCAAAACTAGCTGACAAAATGACAGAAATGGATATGCGCCACTTTGCTAAGGATGAAGAAAAAATAGCAAGGTCGTGGATAAGAGACTGAGTAGAAACACTTGAAGCGTTCTTTCTTAATATGAGGAAGGATGCTTTTTCTATGATTTTTCACTTGTAAATAATTAGGATATTTTTATATGCAGGAGACACACTAAGAGGAGTTTTTAAATATTTTTCTAAATGAGGTTAAAAATATGGATAAACAAATGTCATATGGCGACGACTATAAACCGCTTCCGGCTACATCGATTGCAGACGATGTATGTATTCAAGTAGTACCTGATGTGTTCAGTTATACAAATAAGATCGTTAACTTAGTCTTTATTGGCCACCCTGATGAAAACGAATTTGTTTTAGTAGATGCCGGAATGCCTAATTCTGCGCACGCTATTATTAAAGCCTGTGAACGCGTGTACGGTTCTGGCTGCCGGCCTAAAGCTATTCTCTTAACACACGGACATTTTGACCATGTAGGATCGATTATTGAGCTTTTACAGCATTGGGATGTATCTGTGTATGCTCATGCTTTAGAGCATCCTTTTTTAAATGGTGAACAACAATATCCAGAAGCAGATCCAACAGTAGAAGGAGGAATGCTCGCAAAACTCTCTCCGCTGTTCCCAAACGATCCAATTAACATTGAAAGTCATTTAAAACCTTACCCTGCAGATGGAACAATACCATTTTTAGAGGATTTTAAATGGGTGCATACACCAGGGCATTCACCCGGCCATGTGTCCCTTTTTAGAGAAAATGACCGCACGTTAATTGTTGGCGATGCATTCGTCACAGTGAAACAAGATTCACTATATAAAACGCTTACTCAGCATAAAGAAATAAACGGGCCGCCGCGTTACTTTACCACCGACTGGAGCGAGGCTTACCGATCTGTTCAAAAGCTGCATCAGCTGCAACCAGAAGCAGCGATTACCGGGCATGGTGCACCTATGTCAGGTTTAGAATTAAAAGAAAATCTGGATAAACTCGTTCACGATTTTAAAGAGGTATATGTTCCTGACTACGGTAAATACGTAAAAAAGAACGATTTACTTCATTAAACTTAACTCCTACATTCATTTGAAAGTGAGGATACGTTATATGAATGAGAAAGACTACATGAGCACAAAAGAAACGAGAAAAGACAAATTTAAAAGAGAATTAGAAGAACAATTTAAAAAGCCTTTAATTCACAAAGCAATAGCTACAAAAGAAGTCTTTGTGCCATTAGATACAACAAGGATTTGGAATTAAGTAACAGACACTATACAGACCTAAAAATAAGTTACATCGTATAAGGGTAAGCACTTTAACGAACGATAAGGTTACGCGGATATAGGGAGGAATCATGATGTTTACAACTAAAGAGCTCGCTCTAATTGAAGATGAAATTAGAGCTGAAGAAATCACAGCAAAAACAATGAATTGGTGTGCTGCTCATTGTAACGACGATGAATTAAGATCACTTATCGAACATATGGCAGAATCTCATCAAAAAAATATCATTCAGATCTCTACTTATTTAAATCAAGCTAAACTCCAATAACAGCAGGGGGTACATGATATGCCTAACAACATAGAACATCGAGGACTCACAGATCGTGAAATGCTGCAGCTTTGTCTTGAGCTTGAGAAAGGCCGATGCCGAAGCTTAGTCTCTACTATGCTTGAAACGAGCCACACTGATCTCCGTCAAGTCTATGAGGAATGCTTACAAGCAGCAAATGATCAACATGCTCATTTATATGAAGTGCTGAATGATAAAGGGTGGTATGAAACGCTTCATGCAACACCAGAAGCGATTAATCAAACTCAAGCACTTATGCAAAATAATCTTCATCCAGATGACCAATTTAAAGCTTAAACATTCAAACACAAAAGTGCATGGCATACGCTATGGCTTTTGTGTTTTTCACTTGTATTAAAGGTTTAAGCAGATAATTAATAGAGAATAGAAATATAGGCAAAGGTAAGGAGGAGATTGAGATGGAGAAGGTGGATTTTGTTATTATTGAGACTAATGGCATAAAGCTTCACACAGCTGTAGCGGGACCGGAGGATGGACCGCTAGTCATTTTATTACATGGGTTCCCTGAATTTTGGTATGGGTGGCGAAATCAAGTTGAACCACTTGTTCAAGCTGGTTATCGTGTAGTAATACCCGATCAGCGCGGCTATAACTTAAGTGAAAAACCCCTTGAGATTAAAGAATATACGATCGATCATTTAAGAGATGATATTACTGGGATTATTGATTACCTCGGCTATAAAAAAGCAACTATTATCGGTCATGACTGGGGAGGGATTGTCGCTTGGCACTTAGCCTCCACCAAACCTGATTATGTTGATAAACTAATGGTTATTAATAGTCCGCATCCTGCTGTGTTTAAATCAACCATTTTAAAGGATCCACTACAGCTTTTGCGCAGCATGTATATGATGTTTTTTCAACTTCCTAAGCTGCCGGAAACTCTTCTAAGTCAAAACGATTATGAATCGGTAAAAAAGGTATTAATGCAAACAAGTCTTCCTGACACATTCACTGACCAGGAATTATCAAAGTACATGCAAGCATGGCAGCAGCCAAATGCCCTTACAACGATGCTGAATTGGTACCGAGCGATGACAAGAACGCCTCTCAACAAACCATCAGCTCTTCAAATGCCAGTGAAAGTATTATGGGGTCAGAAAGATACCTTTTTAACCTCGCAATTAGCGAAAGATAGTGCAGCTTTATGTGATAATGCAGAGCTTATTATGATTGATGGGACGCATTGGGTGCATCTTGAGAAGTCAGAGCTGGTTAATTCAATGATAGGAAAGTTTTTAGCAAAATAGAGTATCGGATAGCTTGTTGATGATTTCAACAAGCTGTTTATTAATGTGTTGGTTACATAATTTTACATATACTTAACCCTACCATACCGAACGTATGTACTATAATAGAATTATAACAAAAGGGAGGGATGTTATGGAGGGGAGCAGCAGGTACTGTAAACTAACTTATGATGAGATTGCTGAACGTTATTTAAGTGGGCAAAGCTCAGAGGAAATTGGCGCAGCAGCAGGAGTGACGAGTTGATCAATCACAAGAATATTAAACAAGATGAACGTTGAAATGCGACCCCGCGGCAGCTGGAACGAAAGCATACTCTAAATGAAGACTATTTTAAGTATTGGTCAGAGAAGATGGCATATTTACTAGGATTTTTTGTGGCAGATGGATGTGTATCGGGCGAACTGCAGACTATTTCTTTTTCTCAAAATGATAAAGCTATACTTGAAGACATACGCAATGAACTTGCTTCAACTCATAAAATCTATACTGATAAGAGAACGAACGTTCATACGTTATATATTCACAGCAAGATTATGAAAAATGACTCAATGGACCTTCATGGAATACAGTCTAATAAATATAAAACTATTGAATTTCCGTACATTCCAGACCAATATATCAGCCATTTTATACGAGGGTTATTCGATGGGGATGGACACTTATACAAAACTAAATATTATATATGTTTTGTAGGTGGTTCTAAAGCATTTATGGTTAAACTTTGTCAGATCCTAAATGACTTTAACTTTAATTCTAAAGTGGTTCAAACCAGCAGCTATTATAGGGTTTACGTTTCGGGGAAAGATGATGTGAAGAGGTTCGGAGAATGGATATATACAAATAAATCAATTTGGCTAGATAGAAAATATAAAGCATTTAGCTTTGAGATTTTTATAAAGAGTAGAGGTATGTAATATTAATTAGGTTTTTCTTTTTAGTTAGAAGTAGACATAATATACCTTATAGGACATCATAAAAACAATCTAAAATACGTATCATATCAAAAGTATACTTTAAGTTTTGAGACAGAAAAGAAAATTTAGATGAAATGACTGATTATCTAACTTAATTGCTATCTGGTTGTTTATTTATCATTTCATCTATAAATAATTTAATCATTGTTGCTTAATCAAGTTACTATCAATTCTAATATTTATTATACAGTTAATGATACGCCATATTTTTATCATTAACTGATTTATGCTTTATCGATACTCTCATTAAGTTCTCCAACCCTCATTCTATATTAATTAAAACCACTCCAGTTCTCATACACCCTCTATTAAACCGACAACAAGTTTACATAATCAATTTATTGTCTATTCTTTGTAATACTCCTGTTTTTCTTTACTTGTTCTATTTTTATTGCATGCTGCATATATATCTATATTAAATACTTAACAATCATCTGCCGCAAATTGACACGGATCTATCTTACACTTAAAATTATGGTATATGTTACCAAATTCACATGCAGTTATGACCTCTTTTTTCGAAAGGAACGTATTTATGACACGTGAACATGGCTTAATGATTCTTCGTACAGTTATTATTGCTATTGCACTTATTGTATTTGGCTGGTTATTAATTAATTTCTTTTCGTTAACCTATCCATTTTGGATTGCTGCTGCGATCGCATGGTTTCTTCAGCCGTGGGTTCGTTTTATGAGAGAAAAGCTTAAATTCAGCTCTGGATTTGCGAGTTTTTTCGGCTTATTAGGAAGCATTATTTTAGTCAGTTCTGTTATAACCGGTGCCATTTTTCTCATTGGTTACAGCTTGCGTAACTTTTTTCAACAAATCCCAGGCTGGATTGAGACGTCTTCCATTTCTTTGCAGCAATTTTTTAATCAAGTCATATTCCCTTTCTGGCAGCAAATTTTAGGCATCTTTGATACATTCAGCTACGAGGAGCAAGAAGCCCTCCGTCAAAGTATCGTTCAGTTGGGATCTCAAGTTGGTAGTTTGCTCGGACAAGCAGGCCAAACCCTTGTTGATCGAATCACCCATATTCTGATGGGTGTTCCAACATTCTTAGTTGCTTTTGTCTTTATCATCTTGAGTATTTACTTTATGGGGAAACAGTGGACCTTTTATAGAGAAAAGACACGTGAAGCCCTCGCACCTTCCTTTTTACTGCTTATTAGAGACTTTGGAGCTGCCGTTCGAACTCGATTATTCGGGTTTTTGAAGGCTCAATTTATTTTAATGATGATTACTGGCTTAATTGTGCTCGTTGGACTCTCTATCCTTCGCGTAGAGCATGTTGTGACGCTCGCAGTGGTAATTGGAATTGCTGAGCTCTTGCCTTATTTAGGTACAGGAACGATCCTGATTCCTTGGTTTGTATACTTATTTATCGTCGGAGACTTTTCCTTAGCAATCGGGTTGACGATTTTATATGGCATTATTGTGATTGTAAGGCAGCTCATTGAACCTAAAATTTTATCCTCTAATCTCGATTTAAACCCTGTAGCGGTGCTTATTTCTCTTTTTGTCGGTCTGCAGCTCTTCGGTGCGCTTGGGCTGTTATTTGGACCTGTGTTACTCGTGTTCCTAATGATTTTAAATGATATCGGCGTGGTCCGCTCGATTACCCAATTTATCAAAAATGGATGGGCTAAAGAAACATAAAAAAGCTGAACCCTAATCGGTTCAGCTTTTATTTATTCACTTGCTTCACGTTTCGTTTGTCTCACTTCCGTTACAGAGCCTGCTTGTGCTGAATCAATGGCAAAGGATCCATTTGAGTAACGATCACTCATTCGGTAAGCGGACGGATCGATTGTTTCTTGCTGGCCTTTTTCAGTAAGTATTTCAATTAATGTTTCTTTTGAAACACGTCTGCATCCAATGACTCGATGTGCATTCGACTTTAACTCTCGCAACATCACTAATCCACGTTTTGCACGTGATGATTTATCAAACTCACTTAAAGGCATTTTCTTTACAGCGCCGCGATGTGTAACAATAAATAGATCAACTTTGTCTTCTGGTTCGAAAGTGAAAGCATCTACGACTTTATCATCATCTTTTAGATTAATCGCTTTTACACCTGCTGCCCTCTGACCAACGAGGCTAATTTCTTCTTCATCAAACCATAACCCGTATCCTAGATGAGTCGCTATAAATAATTCTTTCTTCCCGTCCGTACGCATCACAGATACCACTTCATCATCAGCCTTTAACTTTAACGCCATAAGCGGCTTTGAAAAACGCTGTGCTTGATAAAGAGATAACTGAGACCGTTTGGCCATTCCATTTTTCGTAATAAATAAGAGTGACTCGGACTCACTGAATTCTTTGACTGGCATCGCTCTCAAAATACAGTCGTCACGATCAACACTAACTAAGTTAGCAATATGCTGCCCGTTGTCTTTCCAGCGGATATCAGGCAGATGATGAACTGGTACATACAAATAGCTGCCAAGTTTAGTGAATAAGAGCAGTGTATCTGTTGTATTCATTTCAAACCGGTCTAAAAGCCTGTCTCCCTCTTTCATCCCTGGCGGCTCACCGTTTGAAGCAGTATAAGAGCGGATGCTCGTTCGTTTCACATAACCTTCTTCTGTAACGGTAACCATTACATCTTCAGAGGCCACTAGAACATCCATATTAATCTTTATTTCTTCAATTTCTTCTTTAATCACTGTACGTCTTGGGTCTGCAAACTGCTTTTTCACAGATTGAAGACCTTTTTTAATAACCGTGATCAGCTTTTTCTCGCTGCCTAAAATGGCTTCTAACTCATGAATACGGCGCTCAAGCTCTGCTGCTTCTTCTTCTAGGGTTGTAATATCCGTATTAGTTAAACGATATAGCTGCAATGTTACGATCGCTTCTGCTTGTGCTTCTGAGAAGTCGTATTCACGAATTAAATTCTCTTTCGCGTCTTTCTTATCTTTAGATGAACGGATCGTCGCAATAACCTCATCTAAAATTGAGATCGCTTTAATTAAGCCTTTTACGATATGCTGACGGTCTTTTGCCTTTTTCAAGTCATATTGGGCACGACGAGTCGCAACTTCCTTCTGGTGGTCAATATACGCTTGAATCAGAGGCTGCAGTCCCATTAGCTTAGGTGTCTTGTTATGGATTGCTACCATATTAAAATTATACGTCACTTGTAAGTCAGTATTTTTGAACAGGTAATGAAGGATCGCCTTAGCATCTGCTTCTTTTTTAAGCTCGACAACAATACGTAAGCCTGTACGGTCTGTATCATCACGCACTTCAGCAATTCCATCTACTTTTTTATCAAAACGCAGCTCGTCCATCTTCTTTACGAGATTGGCTTTAACGACTTCATAAGGAATTTCAGTGATCGTGATTTGCTGGCGTCCGCCGCGCAGCTCTTCAACTTCCGTTTTCGCACGGACAATCACTTTCCCTTTACCTGTACGATAAGCCTGCTTAATCCCGTCAATCCCTTGAACAATCCCGCCTGTTGGGAAATCAGGTCCTTTAATGACCGTCATTAAGTCCTCAAGCGTCGTTTGCGGCTTTTCCATTTGCATAATCACACCATCGATAATTTCACTAAGATGATGCGGCGGGATATCTGTTGCATACCCCGCTGAGATTCCAGTTGATCCGTTTACTAAGAGATTCGGAAACATTGCCGGCAAAACGACCGGCTCATCTTCTGAATCGTCAAAGTTAGGAATATAGTCAACTGTTTCTTTATCAATATCACGCAGGAGCTCTGCTGAGATTTTAGATAGTCTTGCTTCTGTATAACGCATCGCTGCAGGAGGGTCGCCGTCAATCGAGCCGTTGTTTCCGTGCATATCGACAAGAAGGTTACGAACCTTCCATTCCTGACTCATCCGAATCATCGCATCATACACAGACGAATCACCGTGCGGATGATAGTTACCGATCACATTACCGACCGTTTTCGCTGATTTACGAAACGGTTTATCCGCTGTGTTTCCATCACGATACATCGCATATAAAATACGACGCTGCACAGGCTTTAACCCGTCACGAGCATCCGGAAGGGCACGCTCTTGTATAATGTATTTACTATAACGACCGAACCTATCACCAATAACGTCTTCTAAAGGAAGGTCTAAGTAACGCTCTGTTTGTGACACGCTTATTCCTCCTCAACTACTGCTAAGTTTTCATTTTCTAAGATGTTTGTTTCTTCCTCAAGACCGAAGGCAACATGTGTTTCGATCCATTTACGGCGAGGTTCAACTTTATCACCCATCAACGTAGTTACTCTTCTTTCTGCTCTAGCAGCATCATCAATTTTAACACGGATCAACGTACGTGTTTCAGGGTCCATCGTTGTCTCCCATAGCTGAGTCGCATTCATCTCACCGAGACCTTTATAGCGCTGCAGCATATATCCGCGTCCGACCTTCTTAATTGCTGTATCAAGCTCCCGTTCATCCCATGCATACTCAATAACTTCTTTTTTGCCTGTTCCTCTGCTTACTTTGTAAAGAGGTGGAAGCGCAATATATACTTTACCTGCTTCAACAAGCGGGCGCATATAGCGATAGAAGAATGTTAAGAGGAGCACTTGAATATGCGCGCCATCCGTATCAGCATCGGTCATGATAACGATTTTATCGTAATTCACATCCTCGAGGTCAAAGTCTGCCCCTACACCCGCTCCGATCGTATGAATGATCGTGCGGATCTCCTCGTTTTTCATAATATCTTCAAGCTTAGCTTTCTCCGTATTAATCACTTTCCCGCGAAGAGGCAGCACCGCTTGGAATTTACGATCACGTCCTTGTTTAGCAGAACCACCGGCAGAATCACCCTCAACGAGGTATAATTCGTTGCGTTTAGGATTTTTCGATTGAGCTGGTGTTAATTTCCCGCTTAGGAGGACATCCTTTCGCTTGCTCTTCTTGCCGTTACGCGCATCCTCACGGGCTTTTCTTGCTGCTTCTCTCGCTTGAGCTGCTTTTACCGCCTTTTTGATCAGCATCGTGCTGATATCAGGATTCTCTTCAAAGAAATAGGAGAGCTTTTCTGAAACAAGCCCATCTACAGCCGAACGTGCTTCAGGTGTCCCTAGCTTGCTTTTTGTTTGTCCTTCAAACTGCAGCTTTGCTTCAGGCACTCGAACAGACACAATAGCCGTAAAGCCTTCACGGATATCAGATCCATCCAAGTTCTTCTCTTTTTCTTTTAGAAGCTTCACCTTACGAGCATATTCATTCACTGCTCGTGTCATCGCAGCTTTGGCACCTAATTCATGCGTACCGCCGTCTTTTGTGCGGACATTATTAACAAACGATAAGACACTCTCTGTATAGCCATCGTTAAATTGAAACGCAAGCTCTACTTCAATCTCTTGGTGTTCGCCTGAAAACGATACAACAGGATGCAGCGTTTCTTTATCCTCATTTAAATATTCAACAAACGCTTCGATCCCATTATCATAATGGAAAATCTCGTTCTCTTGGTCACTGCGCATGTCACAAAGCTCAATTTTTAACCCTTTTAAAAGGAATGCAGCCTCGCGCAGCCGCTCTGATAACGTTTCAAAGTTATATGTGGTCACGCTGAAAATCGATGGGTCTGGTTTAAAATGAATTGTTGTACCAGATTTTCTAGTCGTCCCCTGTTTTTCTAGGGTTGTCACTGCCTTACCGCCGTTTTCAAAACGCTGCTTATATACCGTTCCATCGCGTTTGATTTCAACAACAAGCCATTCGGACAAGGCATTTACAACAGACGCCCCTACGCCATGCAATCCGCCGCTCGTTGCATAGCCTCCTTGACCGAATTTACCTCCTGCGTGTAATACAGTTAAAATGATCTCTGGAGTTGGCTTGCCTAATTTATGCATTCCAACAGGCATACCCCGGCCTTCATCTGTGACTGAAATACTGTTGTCACGGTGAATCGTAACTTTTATGTATGATCCGAATCCTGCAAGAGCTTCATCTACTGCATTATCTACGATTTCATAAACGAGATGATGCAGTCCTCGTCCATCCGTGCTTCCTATATACATACCTGGGCGTTTTCTAACCGCCTCTAATCCTTCTAATACTTGTATTGCGTCATCGTTATAATCAAGATGTTGTTTCTTAGCCAAGATTGGTACTCCTTTCAACATGCTACTTGTATTGTAGCACAAACGAACACATGTTTCTATTCGGTCTTTAACTTGTGTTCATTTAGTGGTTTAATGCACGTTCACCATTGCCTTTACTATTGTAGCTGTTATTTCAGTATTCGCAACCTCTTTTAGGGATTCCTGCTTTTTCTATGAAAAAAGTCATAGCGGATTTTGACGAAAGATTGACGATTGGCCATTGATCTCACATGTTATAATAATTGAAATAACAAATGAAGAGGAGACTAATGCGTGCAGACTTTTCAACTATCAGGGTTTACCGAACGTTTGATCGTAAGACCTTATCAGTACCATGATTATGTGAATTGGTTTAACCAATACTCAAGCCGGAAGCCTTCTGTGCACCTCTATGATGAGGGGCAGGTTGATATGAGTATGTGCACAGAACAATGGTTTTATGACTTGGTCAACCGGCATCAAGGGATGGCCAAAGAGGATTCATTATATGTATTTGGTGTGTTTAATAAGAGCGACCATACTCACTTAGGTGTGATCGATGTATCAACGTTAATGAGAGAAAACTTTCATTGGGGCAGATTCGGCTATACGATCCATAATCAGCACTGGGGGAAAGGCTATGGTACGGAAGCCGTAAAGGAAGTGCTGCGTCTCGCTCATACGGAATTAAATTATCACCGGATTGAAGCACATATCAATGTAGATAATAACGCCTCCATCGCCCTGGCTGAAAAAGCAGGCATGCAGTACGAGTGTATAAGAAAAGGATTCATACATGAGTTTGGAAAATGGACCGATAACCTCATCTACTACTCTCAATCAAACGAATAAAAACGTGCCTAGACAATAAGGCACGTTTTTATTTAGGCTTATTTAAATTTAGCGTGCTCTACTTTAATGCAGCGGTCCATAATGGTTTCCACACCATTATCTTTTAAATAATCATACGCTTCTTGATTTGCAACCCCTAGCTGCGCCCAGAACGTTTTTGCACCGATTTCAACCGTATCACGAGCGACTTCGGGTAAAAATTCACTTCTTCTAAATACATTCACAATATCAACTTCACCGTCAATTTCTTTCAGGCTTGCCACTGCTTTCTCCCCAAGGACTTCATTTACAGTAGGGTTGACTGGAATAATCGTATAGCCTGCATTTTGCATCGCTTCAGATACCATGTAAGACGTTCGGTCTGGGTTTCCTGATAATCCTACAACAGCAATACGCTTACTCGTATGTAGCACCTCCTTGATTTTCTCGTCTGTTGGATTTTGAATTCCCATCGTTATGCACTCCTTTTTATCTTAAAATCGTATATAGACTCCTTTACTTTCTTCAAGATCTGCTGCTCATATTCCTGCCAAAATAAGAGATAACCTTTTCGTACATACTACATAAAACGGGTTAAGAGGGGGAGGAAATGTGCATTCGCTATTAATAAAACTGCGAAATCAATTTTGGTTTATCCCTGCAGTCTACAGTGTTGTTTCGATTGTCTTAGCGGTGATAAGCTACTTGGCTGATCAATATGTTATCACACACAGCACTCTGCTCACCAAGCTCCCTGCATTTCTTATAACCGATATCTCCCTAGCTCAAACTCTGTTAAGTACGATCTCTTCTTCCTTGCTTACAATGACAACGATCTCCTTTTCGACAATTATGGTCGTCTTAACAACATATTTATCCCAATTTTCACCGCGCACGATGCAAAACTTTATGACAGATGTTCATACGCAGCGAATACTAGGTGTGTTTATTGGTGGATTTCTTTTCTCCCTTTTACTATTACTTATATTAAGAGCTAATCACCCAACAGAAATGTTTATTTCACCAACGATTGCCGTAGCGTACGCGTTTGTCTGTGTCGGCTTCTTTGTTTATTTCGTGCATCATGTCGGAAAATGGATTCAAGTGAGCAATTTAATTCACAAAATCACTGAAAATACGATTCAATCGATTGAACATTATTACGAGGACAATCAAACAGTTGAGCAAGATGAGCCGTGGCGGGATTGGGAAAGCGAAGAGCTGATTCTTCATAACCCGCATTATATCTTTGCACAGGCAAATGGATATGTGCAGATCATTGATGTGAAAGGATTAACAGACCAATCAGAAGCGGATAATATTATTCTTAAAGTAGAAGCGGGACTTGGCAATTATATCGAGCAAGGCGGCGTATTATTTGAATTATATGGAGCCTTGCCAAAGGAAAAACATACCTTGTACGCAAAACATATTCTTCTTGGCGGGGAGCGGGCAACTATTCAGGATATTGACTTTGGCCTCACAAAATTAGTAGAAATCACGTTGCGTGCCTTATCATCAGGGATAAATGACCCCAATACGGCAGTCAGCGGAGTGCGTGCACTAGCGAGAGTATTAACAGTTCTATCAAGAAAAAACCTGCATAGAACTTATTATAATGATTCGAACGGAAATCTGCGTGTGATCTTTCAGGAGCGCAGCTTTAATGACTACCTATATCGCTGTTTCTATCAGATCAGACAGTATGGCTGTGAAGACCTCTCAGTACTCAATGCATTAATTGAATCTCTTAAAGCGATCGCCATTAATAATTCAGAGGAAATTAAAGAATCTGTATGGGATTTTGCGGCCTATATTCGCGCAGGACTGCATCCAGATGAAATCCTTGATCTTGATAAACGCTATCTGAATGATAAATGGCAGCAGCTGGCGATTCATACAGATAAGAGTGAACATTTTATTCCACTTTAAAAGCGGCAGCCTCATGTGAGCTGCCGCTTTCTCTTATTTATTCTTACCTTATTGAATGAACCCTTTTTCTTGAAGAAATTCTCTTGCAACATCTTCAGGGTTTTCATCATCATAATCGACACGATAATTCATTTGTTGAATTTCTTCTTCCGTAATCATACCAGCTAGTTGATTCAGAATCTCCTTAAGTTCTGGATGTTCTTCAAGTGTTTCTTCACGAAGTAATGGTGCTCCTTGGTATGGAGGGAACAATTGTTCGTCATCCTCTAATACAACCAAATCATATTCAACTAAGTAAGCATCTGTTGAATACGCATCAATCACATCCACATCTCCTGACACAAGCGCACGAGAGCGAAGAGCTGCTTCCATTGATTGAACGCTGGAGAATGAGATGCCGTACTTCTCTTGCAGGCCAGGATAACCGTCATGACGATCGACAAATTCGAACGTAAACCCTGCCGACAGCTCATCTTGATATGGCGCTAAGTCAGAAATCGTTTCAACCCCTGATTCTTCGGCAAATTCATTTGTAACAGCAATCGCATACGTATTATGATAGTCCATCGGCTCTAAGAAAACAAGCTGTTCTGCTTCATAGATGCCATCACGAGCCTGCTCATATGCCTCTCGCTCATCATAGCTAAAGTCCTCAATATTTAAGAGGTCGCCGACTACCGTTCCGGAGAATTCGAGGTACATATCGATGTCTCCCACACGCAAGGCATTGTAGACAAAGTCAGTACCGCCCAAATTTCCTTGAACATCAACCGTCATATCTGTTTGATCTTCAATTAATAATTTATACATATTACCGATAATAATCGGCTCTGCTCCTTCTTTACCACCAACAGTAAGTATTGTACCTGCATCACCGCCTCCTTGGCTAGAAACGATTGGAGGGATAACGACAATTAATAAGGCAAGTGAGACGACTGTTACAATCGGCATGAAGGATGATCCTTTTGAACGGCTTTCAGTTATCCGCAGCACAAAATCAAAAAACAAGGCGAGCAGGGCAGCTGGTATTGCGCCGAGCAGGATGTATTCATTATTTGCACGCTGGATCCCCGTCATAATTAAATCCCCTAAACCTCCTGCACCGATTAAAGCTGCAAGAGTCGCTGTACCGACAATAAGGACCATAGACGTTCTAATACCAGCCATCACTGTAGGCATGGCAATCGGCATTTCAACGCGCATCAGCCTGCGGTAGGAATTCATTCCCATTCCACGTGCAGCCTCCCGGATAGCAGGGTCAACCTCGCTGATTCCTGTGTAGGTGTTCCGTAAAATAGGAAGCAAGGCATACGCTGTAAGAGCAATAATAGCTGGTGTTGTCCCAATACCGACAAATAAGATCATAAATCCGAGCAACGCAAGACTAGGGATCGTTTGTAGAACGGCTGTGATCCCAATGATGAATTCAGCCATTTTCTGCTTTCTTGATAAAAGCACGCCAAGCGGAACCGCTATAAATACAGCAATTAAAAGAGAGATTAAAGAGAGCTGAATATGTTCCCATAAGGCAATCCATAAAAGATCTTGCCTTGCCAGGAAGAGGTCATATAAATTTGTTAAGGTGTTCACTGTGCCTCACGCTCCTTCATCCATTTGCGAGCGAGATCCTCATAACTTACTGTACCGACAACTTCTTCGTTCTCTTTTACTAAGAGGTAAGGAACCGATCCTTCGTTTAGCCTCAAAAAGGCAGTCTCAATCGACTCACCCTGAGAGATCGTATGTTTTTCTGATAGAGCAGAATGATTAACTAAATTAACATTACGGTCCATCACATCTGAGACAGTCAGCTTTTCGCTCGCTTTGTTATCCGCAGCTACTTGACGATTGCCAAGAAACTGTGTCACAAATGGGTCAGCTGGAGTATCCATCAGCTCTGCAGGCGTTCCTATTTGAATGATTTTGCCCTCTTTCATTACACAAATGCGGTCACCAAGCTTTAATGCTTCATCCATGTC
The DNA here is from genome assembly GCF_000005825.2 of Alkalihalophilus pseudofirmus OF4. Taxonomy (GTDB): domain Bacteria; phylum Bacillota; class Bacilli; order Bacillales; family Bacillaceae_D; genus Alkalihalophilus; species Alkalihalophilus pseudofirmus. Next base: position 1,623,917 of record NC_013791.2, on the reverse strand, counting down.
GTGGGTAACAAAGACGATCGTTTTCTGAATCTTATGCTGCAATTGCTGGATATCCTCTTGCAGCTGTTCGCGGCTGATTGGATCAAGGGCACTAAATGGTTCATCCATTAATAAAATATCTGGATCAGCAGCAAGTGCTCTTGCTACACCGACACGCTGCTGCTGGCCCCCTGAGAGTTCATTCGTCATACGATCACGATATGTCTCCGGTTCAAGTCCAACTAGATTTAAAAGCTCATCTACTCGGTTCTTTATTTTTTCTTTTGACCACTTTTTCATTTCTGGAACCACAGAAATATTCTCAGCAACAGTCATATTGGGAAAAAGGGCAATTTGCTGGAGAACATATCCGATGTTCCAGCGCAAAGTATGTATATCTCCTTCTTTAATGTTCTGATCATTAATACGGATGGTTCCATCTGTTGGGTCAATCAGCCGGTTTACCATCTTCATTGTAGTTGTTTTACCGCAGCCGCTTGGTCCAATAACAACAAAAAATTCACCTTTATTAACGGTAAAATTAAGGGTGTCGACTGCTTTTGTACCGTCTTCATATTGTTTTGAGACGTTGTCAAATGTGATCATTCCTTCAATTCCTTTCACGTATATTTCTACAAGCAGATTATGTTCATACCCGATTCGCTGATTGTTTAAACATTTTCTTTATAAATAGTCTCCCCAAAACCATTCAAAACCACACGAAAAAACCAAGAGTCCATAAGAACTCTTGGCATGTTCTAAGTATTACGATTGAAAGGAGGCACTGTTTAACCATTGGCCGCCATCGATTGTGATACAGTCACCGTTAATGTATTTCGCTTCCTCAGAAAATAAGAACGATGCAAGGCCTGCTACTTCTTCTACTTTCCCAAACCTTCTCGCAGGGATACTGTTGATCACCTTTTTATGAGCTGCTTCATTCATAATTAAGCGCTCAGCGCCGCCCGTATCCTCAATTGGACCTGGAGCAATCGCATTTAAACGAATGCCATACTGGCTGCCCCATTCTACTGCTAACGTACGTGTCATTGCAAGAACGCCTGCTTTTGCGCTTGCTGAGTGCACTACACCCGGGCCTGCTGTCCAAGCGTATGTCGCAATGATATTAGTGATTGACCCTTGCTGTTTATTAGCAATCCATTCCTTACCTACAGCTTGTGTACAATACCATGTACCATTTAAAACAATATCAATGACAGCCTTCCATCCATTCTCAGAGAGCTCTTCAGCTCGTACGAGGAAGTTTCCTGCTGCATTATTTACTAAATAATCAATTTGACCGAATGTTTCTTTTGTCACATCGACCATATGTTGTACTTTTTCCGGGTCACGTACATCCATTACGACAGGAAGGACTTGTCCCTCAAAGGTCTCAATTTCCTTTTTAGCTTGTAATAAACGTTCTTCATCACGTCCGCTGATCGTAACGTATGCACCTTGGCTTGCAAATTTCTTAGCCATTGCTTTACCCATTCCATTACTGCCGCCTGTAACGATTACTGTTTTCTTCTCCATAGACCATACCCCCATCAATTATTACATAATTGACTCCGATCTTATCTCCATCACTCACTCTCTCATTCTATTATGACGAACTATTCAGAATTATGAAAGGGTTTTCTTACTCATTTTTGGAAAAAATAAAACAGCTGCTTACTAAACAGCTGTTTTATCTATACGTTATGAAATTAGATGACTACCCCGCCGTCGATGCTAAGGATCGTTCCTGTAATGAAACGAGCTTCATCAGATGCAAGGAATGCATATCCATTTGCAATATCTTCCGGCGTTCCTAAATCGTTTAAAACAGACTTATCTTTCATCATATCTAAAACTTTTTCAGGCATTTTAGCTGTCATTGGCGTTAAGATGAACCCTGGAGCTACTGCATTAACACGCACATTGAAACGGCCAAGTTCTTTTGCCCATGTTTTTGTCATACCGTTAACGCCCCATTTTGTTGCAGCATAGTTTGTTTGACCGAAGTTACCATATGAACCAACAACAGAAGAAGCATTTAATATTACGCCGCCTTGCTGCTCTTTCATGATCGCTGCTGCTTCTTGCGATACCATGAATACACCTTTAAGGTTTACATCAATCACACGGTCCCACTGCTCATCTGTCATTTTTAGAAGTTGTGCATCCGCTGTAATCCCAGCATTATTTACAACAACATCAACACGGCCGAATGTCTCTACCGCATGAGCCATTAAGTTTTTCACTTCTTCACGCTTTGTAACATTCACAACAAAGCCAGTCGCTTCTCCACCCATTTCCTTTACAGCTGCAACCGTTGCGTTAATTTCCTCTTCGTTCATATCAGCTACAACCACTTTTGCGCCTTCTTTAGCAAATTTAAATGCTGTTGCTTCACCGATTCCACGACCTGCACCTGTAATAACTGCTACTTTATCTTGTAATTTCATGAATTGTTCCTCCTAGAAATGATTATAATGATAGTTTTAGATTAAATAATACCGATTGAACCAACGATGATTGCGACAATAACACTTAATACTGGAATCGCACAACCAACGACGAAAATATCTTTATATGAATCTTTGTGTGACATTCCTGTAATCGTAAGCAATGTCAAAACAGCGCCGTTATGCGGAAGCGTATCTAAACCACCTGATGCAATTGATGCTACACGGTGGAAGGCTTCAGGGTCAATGCCTGTTTGAGCCGCTAGCTCCATGTAACGGTCACCTAATGCTTCTAGAGCAATACCCATTCCGCCTGATGCTGACCCAGTTGAACCAGCAAGAATGTTGATCGCTACAGCTTGTGAGATTAGCGGGCTGCCTTGAATCCCCATAACAAATTCAGTCAGTTTCTCAAATCCAGGAACGGCTCTTACAACCGCACCAAATCCTACAGCAGCACTTGTGTTAACAATGGCAATAACAGAACCACTTGCGCCTTTGTTGACAGAGTCGATAAACTTAGAAACCATCTTGAAGTTGAACACAATAATCATCAGAATACCTGTGATAAGGGCAACGACGATATCCCAGTTAAATACATTCAATGTGAAGATTACAGCAACCAGCGGTAAGAACGACAAGATTGGATTTGGAAGCTTAGCTTCGTCAATTTCCTTAATTTCTTGGTCTTTAGGCTCAGTGAACACTTCACCTGCAGCGCGTGTCTGCTTTTCTCTCCAAGTTAAATAAACATATCCGCCGACACCCATAACAAGAGCTGCAATGATTCCCATAAATGGCGCTGCCATTGCTGTTGTACCGTAGTACTCAGTCGGAATAAGGTTTTGAATTTGCGGTGTACCAGGAACAGCTGTCATCGTAAACGTAAACGCACCAAGTGCTACTGTACCAGGAATTAAGCGGCGTGTAATATTTGCTTCACGGAATAGCGCAATCGCTAAAGGATATACCGCAAATACGACAACGAATAAACTAACCCCGCCGTATGTTAATACTGCACAAGCAACAATTACACCTAAAATCGCACGTTGTTTACCAATAACTTTAGTAATCATCGAAGCTACTGAACTAGCTGCACCAGTATCCTCCATCAGTTTACCAAAAATTGCACCAAGCATAAATACAGGGAACCATAATTTCGCAAAGTTTACGAAGCCTTCCATGTACGTATTTTTATATGCATCTAAGAGATCAAGGCCGCCGAATATTGCTACAACACCAGCTGTGATTGGTGCAACCCAGATGATTGACCAGCCTCGATATGCAAGAAACATTAATAATACAAGACCTAAAACGATACCTAACATTCTTTCTCCCCCTTAGTAGACTTAATTAGAAAGAACAGCTTTTCCGTTTGTGAGTTCAAGACCCATCTTCTCATCACGGAAAATACGTTCATCCATTGTTTTAAGATTTTCAGATACGATTGGTTTAAAGTCCATTTGATCTAAAATGTCACGCTGTAGATCAACACCTGGTGCAATCTCAGTTAAGACGACACCATTTTCTCCAAGTTCAAATACCGCACGTTCTGTAATATAGAGGACGGTTTGGCCCGTTTCATTTGCATACTCTCCGCTGAATGTGATGTGCTCAACATCAGCTAAGAATTTCTTGATTTTGCCTTCATTATTGATGGAAAGCTTGCCATCATTCACGTCTACCTTTAAGCCGCCTGCTGTGAATGTGCCGCAGAATACCACACGTTTTGCATTTTGGGTAATATTAATAAATCCACCTGCTCCAGCAATTTTCGGCCCGAACTTACTAACGTTCACGTTTCCGCTGCCATCTAGTTGTGCTAGACCAAGGAATGCAACATCGAGTCCGCCGCCATCGTAGAAATCAAATTGATAAGGCTGATCAACGATACATTCTGGATTTATAGAAGCCCCAAAGCTCATTCCGCCAGCTGGAATTCCGCCGATTGGACCTGATTCAACCGTTAGATTAATCAGATGATCGACTCCTTCTTCATTTGCTACCATGGAAACACCTTCAGGCATGCCGATTCCAAGATTTGTTACAGCATAAGGCTCAAGTTCCATTGCAGAACGACGTGCGATTACTTTACGCTCATCTAGTTTCAACTTAGGAAGGTCACGATTCACTGCTTTAATTTCTCCGCAGTATGACGGATTGTACTGCTCAGCAAAAGTTTGCATATGATGCTCAGCATCAGCTACAACAACAGCGTCTACTAAAATACCAGGCACTTTAACAAGACGTGGGTCCAGGCTGCCTTTTGCGACCACTTTTTCAACTTGTGCAATGACAATGCCGCCTGAGTTTTTCGCCGCTTGTGCCATGGATAGAATTTCAAGTGTTCCGGCTTCTTTATGAAGCGTTAAGTTTCCTGCCTCATCCGCAAAAGATCCGCGGATCAGCGCAACATGAACTGGAATGGTTTTGTAGAATAAATATTCTTCTCCGCCAACGTCCATAAGAGAAACAAGATCTTCTGTTGTACTTTCATTTAATTTACCGCCTTGATTTCTCGGGTCAACAAATGTCTTTAGACCGACATGTGTTAACGTACCAGGCTTGCCTGCTGCAATATCACGGAATAAATGTGAAATAACTCCTTGCGGAAAATTATACGCTTTAATTTTGTTATCAATTGCCAGCTTTTGCAGTTTCGGTGCAAGTCCCCAATGTCCTCCCACGACACGAGATACAAGCTTTTCATGTCCAAGGTGATTCAATCCTTTTTCTTTCCCGTCACCTTGTCCTGCTGCATACATTAACGTTAAGTCTTGAGGCTTTTGCTCTTTAACGAAACGCTCTTCAAGAGCAGAAGTGAGTGCTTCAGGGTGTCCATTCCCAACGAACCCTCCTGTTGCAACCGTTGAACCGTCTTTAATCATTTGAACGGCTTCTTCTGCAGTTTTTACCTTATTAATCATACCTTTCCCTCCTACAACATCTATGAATACGCTTTCTCTACCTTACATAAAGAAAAGTACGCAAGTTGTATATGCAAGAGGTGTGCCAACTTTTATTTTTATAAAAAAAGACGGAATGATAAGGCTTACATAAAGATGGAGTGAAGCAAGTGTTCAGTAAAGCAGTCACTATTGCCCTTTTTGTCTGATTTTCCGAACACACCTCCAATATCAACGTATTGTTTTCCGGACATCTTTTCTGAAAACGCTTTATAGTGTCTTGTTATCCGAACACTTGGTAAATACAGGTTACATTTTCTCAGTATAATAATAAAAAAACACCTTGGAATATTTCCAAGGTGCAGTCTATAGTTGATATTTCGTTAACTTTTCATAAAAGGTAGACCGGCTTATTCCAAGAAGGGAGGCAGCTTTTGAGCGGTTGCCTTTTGTTTGTTTTAAAGCATTCATAAGGGCTGTTTTTTCTGCCTTCTCAATCGAAACAGCCAACGATTCAACCGAATGATTACTAGGCGTATCTGTCAGCTTTGCCGGAAGATGCTCTGACTTAATAACCGTTCCATTGTCTAACATATTTAATGCTCTCTCAATCACATTTTCAAGCTCCCGAATATTTCCGGGCCATTTATATTGATGAAGAAGGCGCTGCGCATCTTTTGAGATGCCATCTACTTTCTTCTTCATAATCGGATTTAATTTTTCAATGAAGTGGAGGCATAATTGTCCGAGATCCTTTTCTCTATCTCTAAGAGGAGGGATGTGGATCGCAACTACATTCAGCCGGTAAAATAAATCTAATCTAAATTCACCTTTATCCACCATTTCTTCTAAATTTCGATTGGTCGCCGCGATTACACGCACATCAATCGGTTTGCTCGTCGTTGATCCGACTCGCTCTACTTCTTTTTCTTGAAGCACTCTTAAAAACTTCACTTGCATATGAAGCGGAAGCTCACCTATTTCATCTAAGAAAATCGTTCCTCCATCGGCTGCTTCAAACTTCCCTTTCTTTCCGCCTTTTTTCGCACCAGTGAAGGATCCTTCTTCATACCCGAATAATTCAGATTCAAGAAGGTCAGGGGGGATCGCAGCGCAGTTTACTTTTACAAATGACCCAGGCGCTCGACTTCCGGCATTATGAATCGCATGGGCAAAGAGCTCTTTTCCTGTACCGCTCTCCCCGAGCAGCAGAACATTCGAGTCACTATTCGCGGCTCGTTCCGCTTGGTGCTTCGCCTTTATAATCGAATCACTATCGCCTACTATATGATGAAACGTATAGGTAGCCTTATTTTGTTCGCGAAATTCACCTTTATATTTCTTCAGCTCAGTCTCCATCAGCTTGACTCGTTTATATAAAGAATTAAAACCGCCTACATTTTGAAACAACACACGTCCCACAGCACCTGTAATTTCACCGTTTTTTATGATCGGTACACGGGTTGCAATCATGTAATCACCTTTAATTCGCTGCAAGTCAGCTACTTCAGGCTTTCCCGTTTTTGCAACGATATGCATCCGTGTATTTTCAATGACATCGGTTGCATGTTTACCGATCACATCTTCAACCCGCACATTAAGAAACTCAGCATATTCCTTGCTCAGCATTGTGATGTAACCATCTTTATCAACCATAACCACGCCGTCAAACGCAAACTCCATAACTGTTTCTAACAGCTCGGTTTTTTCACTGCTAGCTGAAAGAATTTCTTCTAATCCTTTAACGGAGGAAAATAAGTAGACGTAGTAAAGCTGATCATTAATTGTCGTATGTTCTTTTCTCAATACAAATGTGTGACCACGAAAATCAATATGAATATTGGTTCCTTCCGCTATTCCGTCTAATAAATTCGGGTCGACGTACGTCGTTAACACTTCGCCATTGATTCTGTCGGCAGGACGTTTAAATATTTTTTGTACCGTTTCATTATGAAAGAGAATTGTTTGATCTAAATCAGTGAGAATCGTACCAAATGGAAGAGAGCGAATAATAGCTTCCATCTGCTCATAAGATCTCTCAATCGCACCTACAAAATCTTTCATGTTCATAAAGCAATCCCTCATCCCTTACTAACAATCATGTAAGATCTAGCATCATACCCAATAGTATAGCACAAAAAAGAGAGCTCCATGATGGGCTCTCTTTATGGCAGATCAATTATGGACGTTCTACAATTAATGCTGTTCCTTGTCCGCCGCCGATACATAGCGTTGCAAGACCGCGCTTAGCATCGCGGCGCTTCATTTCGTGCAGAAGGCTCACAAGTACGCGTGTACCTGAAGCTCCTACCGGGTGACCTAAAGCAATCGCACCGCCGTTTACGTTCACTTTCTCAGGATCAAGACCTAAGTCTTTAACTACTGCAAGTGATTGTGCGGCAAATGCTTCGTTTGCTTCTACAAGGTCAAGATCTTCAACTGAAAGACCAGCTTTAGCTAATGCTTTTTTCGTTGCAGGTACTGGACCATAACCCATGATCTTTGGATCAAGAGCCGCGTTACCGTAAGATTTAATCGTTGCTAATGGCTCAATGCCTAGCTCTTCTGCTTTTTCTTTAGCCATTAGTACTACCATTGCAGCACCATCGTTGATACCAGATGCATTACCAGCTGTTACGGTGCCGTCTTTTTTGAATGCAGGACGCAGCTTAGCAAGCTTTTCAAGAGTTAAGCCGTGTTTAGGATGCTCATCTGTATCGACCATTACTGGCTCGCCCTTACGCTGCGGTACAGGTACAGGGACGATCTCTTCTGCAAATACGCCTTCTTTTTGTGCTTTTTCAGCACGATTTTGACTGCGAAGTGCGAATTCATCTTGCATCTCACGTGTAAGTTCCCATCTCTCAGCAATATTTTCTGCTGTAACTCCCATGTGAATGTTATTAAATTTATCAGTTAAAGCATCGTAGATCATCGTATCAACTAATTTGCCATCACCCATACGCTGGCCCCAACGAGCGTTTGGCATTACGTAAGGCGCTTGGCTCATGTTTTCTACACCGCCAGCCAAGATCACATCAGCATCGCCTAAAGCGATAAACTGTGCTCCCATACTAACGGTACGAAGACCAGATCCACATAATTTATTAATTGCTAGGGCTGGTGTTGTTTCCGGAAGACCAGCATAGATTGCTACTTGACGAGCAACGTTCTGCCCAAGACCAGCTGATAAAATGTTACCAATTAGTACTTCATCAATGTCCTCCGGCTGGATATTTGCACGCTTAATTGCTTCCTTTGCCGCAACGGCACCTAGATCGACTGCAGGCACACTTGATAATGCCCCTCCAAATGTTCCGACCGGCGTACGCGCAGCACTTACGATTACTACTTCTCTCATAACTCTTGTCCTCCTTCATGTTGTGAAACGCTATATTAACACTTTCTTTTTTCATAGATTCATTCGACAATACGACAACGAATCCTGCCCTTATTTTTAATGCAATTTTTATGCCAATATATTAAAGCTGCTATTAATATCCTTTTTCAATATCCACTTGATTAACAAGCTTCTCGTTTCGTTCTATGTTACGTAACGTATCAATAAAACAAGCTACAGCCTCATCAGCCGTTGTCACAGCAGAGATATGAGGAGTAACCGTAATGTTAGGATGCTCCCAAAAAGGGTGCCCGGAAGGAAGCGGTTCTTCTTTAAATACATCAAGGACGGCAAAACGCAGCCTATCCTCATCTAATGCTTCAATAAGTGCTTCTTCGTCTACCGAGGCCCCGCGCCCAACATTGATAAAGCCGGCTTCTGTAAATTGTGAGAAGAATCGGTCATTGAATAGAGCTTCCGTCTCAACGGTAAGTGGCAGGGTGTTAATGATGTAATCTGCATCCTTCCATTCGCTTTGACCTGTATGTTCTTGTTGATCGATAGTGAATACTTTTTTGAAAAAGTCTTTTTCCCTGCCGCTTCGTGAAACCCCGTACACATCCATGCCAAACTGTGAGAGCACCTTCGCTGTTACTTGTCCAATTTCACCTGTACCGTAGATAACTGCTTTTGCATTTTTTAATAAACCAGGTGTGCGCGGCTTCCATCGTTTCTCCCTGCCATCCTTTTGAAATAAATGATGGCGCTGCATGTCTTGTAATACATAGCTAAGCGTATATTCTGCGATTCTTTGGCCAAACGAACAAATCGTTCTTGTCAGTAATACTTGCGGGTCCCAGGTTTTATTATGTAAGAAACGATCGACACCAGCTCCAAGTGAATGAACCCATTTCACTTTACTGTAGTTATAATCAGTTTTGGTGTTAAAGCAAGCGATGGCATCTGCCCAATCTAAATCTTCGTCAGCAACTTCAGCTTCAGGTTTAAATCGAAAGCTCTGCTCTAGATTCTCTTTTTCTATCAATCTTTTTAATTCATCATACATAGGGCTAATTATTAAAATTGTTGAAATATTCAGATCATAATTACTCATCTTAATCCCCTCCATTGTCTTTGATTCTACCATTTAGCTAATCAATAGACAAAGAGAACTAATTAGACGTTTGTACTGTGATTCTTAGTTTTTCAAGGGCCCGAAATCCTGTCAGCGGCCGCCACTTGATTTCAGTCTTTGTTTGGTTGTACGTGTGAACACGTTTACTAAACCGAGAGAGGGCAATCTGTGCTTCTAACCTGGCAAGTGTGGAACCTAGACAAAAATGAGCACCTAATCCAAAAGAGAGATGCGGAACCTTTTTTCTTGTAATGAGGAATTCATCAGGCTCATCAAATACATCAGGATCTCGGTTCGCTGCCCCGAGCATAAGATATAGCTGCTCTCCGCATGTGATGTGTTTGCCTGCCACTTCTGTATCCTTCATCGCCACTCTGGCCGTTAGCTGTGTTGGACTTTCGAACCTTAGTACTTCTTCAATTGCAGAGCCAGCCAAAGTAGGGTTTTCATTTAACATCTTCCATTGTTCAGGGTGCTTTAGAAAGGTGTAAATGGTGTTGCTAATTAAATTGACTGTTGTTTCGTGACCAGCAATGACAAGCAATATAAATGTAGAGATTAATTCATTTTCCGTACAATCATTTTCTTTAATCAGCATACTAATAAGATCGTCGCCCGGCTCCGCTCTTTTTTGGGCGATTAATGAGGAGAAGTACTCGCTCAGCTCTTCTGCCAATTGATCACTTGCTTCTAATGTTTTATGAGAACGTGAAAAATCTATTGATTGAAGTAATAAAGCTGCCCAGGCTCTAAATCGGTCTCGGTCTTCTTCCGGCACGCCTAAAATGGTCGCAATGACCAAGCTCGTAAGCGGAAAGGCGAATTCAGATACAACATCAAATTCTTCTTTTACAATAAGTTCGTCTAAAAGAGAATCAACGACCTCTTCTATTAAAGGTCTGAATCCCGCTATTTGCTTGGGTGTGAACCCTTTGTTCACAAGAAGCCGCAGCTTGCGGTGATCTTCCTTGTTCATATAAAGCATCATCTTGCTTTGAATTTGTTTTAGGTGGCTGTATTTTTCTGTCGCTTCAGGTAAAGGAATGCGAGTAAAAAAAGATGAATCTTTTAGGATGTAGGCTGTTTCTTTGTATCCTGTTACAAACCATCCGGGCTGCTTCAGTATACTTCCTTTATAAATCGGACCTCTCTCGCGTAATCGTTTATACAAGCCATACGGATCTTTAAATAAGTCATCTCTTTTAAGACGAATCTGTTTTGCTTTCGTTTGGCTAACGGTATTCATCATGACCCTCTCCTTTAGATGATCCTATCTTTGCATCTTGGATGATACACATTTCTCTTCCTATTAAATAGAAACTATGCAGCAAGTAGTTAATATCTTCTTCTGTATGATCAGCAGTCACTGTCACACGGATTCGTGCTTCCCCTTCCGCTACAGTAGGAGGTCGTATGGCTGGTGCGAATATGCCTTTTGCTTGGAGCTTTTCTGCGAATTGAGTAGCTTTGTGGGTATCCCCTATGATGACAGGGATGATAGGCGTTTCTTCCCCGCGGATATAAAAGTCCATTTCTACTAATTCTTTGCGAATGTGATTTGAAAGCTTCTTTAATTGTTGCAAACGGCTTTTATCAGATTCAATGATTGCTAATGCCGTGTAAGCCGCAGCACAGCTCGATTGGGGGATCGACGTTTGAAAGATAAAGCTTCGCGCATGATTTCTGAGAAAATCAATAAGGGTTCGCGAACCAGCTGCAAAGCCTCCTTCACATCCGACAGCCTTGCTTAATGTGCCAATGATTACATCACAGGCAACCCCAAAACGTTCACATGTTCCTATGCCTGTCTCTCCGGTTACACCTGTTCCATGAGCATCATCCACAACGAGATAAGCATCATACGTATCAGCCAGTTGCCTGATCTTATCAAGAGGAGCAATCGTTCCATCCATACTAAACACGCCGTCTGTTACAATAAATCGATGATTGTAATGCATACTCTCTTTTAATAGAGTTTCGAGCATTTCCATATGTAGATGAGGGTAGATCTTTTTATCTGCTTTTGATAATCTGCAGCCATCGATCAGACTTGCATGATTTAACTCGTCACTTAAAATAATATCCCCTTCTTGAGGGATAGATGATAGAACACCAATATTCGCTAAGTAACCGCTTGAAAATAATAATGCTGCCTCTGTTTGCTTAAAAGAGGCGAGTTTCCCTTCCAATTTTTCATGCCACGATGCATTGCCAGTCGTTAATCTAGAACCAGAACTGCCTGTACCGAACCCTTCTATCGCCAGCTTTGCAGCCTCTACAACTCTCAAGTCTGCTGCTAGCCCTAAATAATTATTAGATGAAAAAACAAGCTGCTTTCGTCCATCAATGATATTCGTGCGACCCGGTGCTTGTTCCATTTTACGTAGGGTCCGGTATAAACCTGCGTCCTTTGTATTACTCAGCCGCTCGGCCAGCCATTGATCGAGACTCATCAGCCATCACCTCCTGCTTCCAACGAATCAGCACTGGCTGTGTCGTTAAATAATTTATATAGGCATCCAAGTTTTTCATTTTCGTTTGATCCACAAAAAAAATACGGCAGCCTTTCTCTTCGCCCAATTCTTTTAGCTGAGATATTCGCTGATACCCAAACTTCTGACTCGCCACATATCCAGTAATATAATCAGGATCATCTGACCAGCATAATTCAGCAATGGTTGCAGGGTGTTGAGTGACTTTTGTTGCTAAGGCCAAAGCTTCTTTCATTCGTATATTAGGCGACAGTTGGTGTTCGTTTAACCAGCAGCTAAAGTCATCCAAAGGCCAATCCATCCTTGTTACTCTGACTCCATTTTTTATAGGGTCATCCAACCTTTGACCAGTAGCAGCATCAATGAAAAGAGCCCCTCGTAATTCAGTTAGCTCTGATAACACATAATAGGCTTCTTCAATTACCTGAGGCTTAATCCCAGCTTCAGTTAGTAATGAGCGAGCAGTCGCTTGCCCGTCAGCTACTGAAGATACAACATGGGTACCAACAGGCAAGGGTGACACATATTTAACCGCTTCTTCGATTTGTTCAAATTGAATGTTCATAAAGTCAGGCTTGCCACGCGAATGATTCAGGCCTTTTTCAGCTAATTCTGCCATACATGATGAGAGGTCATGATACGGAACAATCTTTTCCCCGCCTGAGATATGCTTGCCTCCTTGTTCATGAGATCCACCTTGTGCTGCTCTCATTCTGACGCTGAAATATATATGCTCATGTTGCATTTTATCACCTTCAATCCAGGTCTCGATCTTTTTGTTAACCTATTTATATATTAAGTTAACAATTTATTCAGGTGATTGTCAATTACTCTTAGAAGTATCTTCCAAACTAATTATCTACGTTCCATGAAATCAACATTTCACAGAACGTATATTTTACGTTAAACTACTAATGAGGTGAATACTGTGTCATTCTTTGCAAAATTAAATGATTTACATAAAAAGACTGATTTAAAAACAGATTTCCTGCCAGAGGCAATTAAACAGCAATATAGAAAAATAGATCAGCTTCCTCTATTTATCCAGCAATATCTCATAAGCCGTGTATCACTCGGTTATTCTAAGCAGACGATCCAAAGATATATTTATGATTATCATTATTTTTTCCATTATGTAAAAAGAGTCTCAGAAGATCCCTCTTTCCAGCCAGCAGCTGTCACATTAAAAGATTTCTTACAAATTGAAAAAGCAGCGATTGAACACTACATTACCTATCTCTCTCTTGAGGTAGAAAATGAACCGAGAACGATTAACCGAAAAATCTCTGCCTTGCAATCGTTATTTGATTACCTTGTTAAAAAAGGTGAAACGACGACGAATCCAGTTCTTGGTGTCGAGCGTCCAAAGGTCGGGAAGCGAGATCCTGTTTTCTTGACAATCAACGAAGCTCAGTTATTGTTAAAAGCAGTTAAAGACACTAGCAGTCTATCATTCAGACAAAAAAAGTATGCAGAAAAACTATTAGCGCGTGATTATGCCGTTATTTATTTATTAATTAGTTCAGGCTTACGAATTTCGGAGTTAGCCAATGTAAAGATGAAGGATTTTGATAAAGAAGAGAACATTCTTAAAGTACAAGGGAAAGGAAATAAAGAGCGCAGCATTCCGCTCTCCTATGAAACAATTGACGTATTAACTTACTATCTTGACTCCCTGCCAATTAAATCGCGACCTAAGCAAAGTGAAGACCACCTGTTTATTGGGTACGATTTTCAAAGCCAAGAATATACGAAGCAGGTAACAGTCAGCGCATTGCAAAAGATGATTCAGCGTCAATTACACCGAGCAAAACAATATGCACCGTCTCTCCAACATAAAACGATCACTGCGCATAAACTACGCCACAGCTTTGCTACAGCACTTGTGGCAAAAGGAGTCGATGTCTTAACCGTTCAAAGTCTTCTCGGCCACGAATCGGTTGCCACTACACAAGTTTATGCCCATGTTCAAGACGATGCTAGAAAAGAAGCGATCACAAGACTCTCAATTTCATAAATAAACATTATTTACTTATAGTAAACTAAAGCGAACAACCTAATACTTGAGGTGATGTTTTATAGATACAATTTTTGCTCCAGGGCAGTATGCAGAGGCCCCTCTTTTTTTGTCAACAGCCCATCTGCTTTCTATTGGTATCTTACTTATTCTATTGGTTCTGCTCTATCTACACCGCCATAAACCGTACATGCAATCATTCGGCAGGTATGCACTGATAAGTTTGCTGATTTTATCAGAAGTGAGTTTTCTCGCCTGGACAGTCCTATCCGGAATTTGGGATGTGAGATTTCATCTGCCTGCACAACTTTGTACGATCAGTTTATTTATTTGTATTTATATGCTGATTACGCGTCAGTCATTTATATTTGAAATCGTCTATTTCTTTGGGCTAGCTGGCGCGCTGCAGGCCATTATTACACCAGATTTATTTTATACGTTTCCTCATTATCGTTTTTTTCATTTTTTCATCGCTCATACCGCGATTATTCTAGCCATTCTCTACATGGTCTGGGTTGAAAAATACCGAATCACTTGGAAATCAGCTTTAAAATCATTTGCTGCCTTAAATGTAATTGCACTTCTCGTCTTTTTTATTAACGTTCTAACTGGTGCAAATTATATGTTTTTAGCTCACAAACCAGAAGGACCAAGCATTCTTGATTTCCTCGGTCCTTACCCATGGTATATTTTTCAGCTTGAGTTCATTGCTCTCTTTATGTATGGACTGTTATATGTACCTTTTCTCTTAGTTAAAAAATCTTCTCACCAAAAACAAGGAGCTGATTAGTCAGCTCCTTGTTCTGTATCTACCTCAGATTGCCCTCACCCTTTTTGAATATAACAACCTATATAAATATAGTAACCTCTCTAATTTTTAATGAGCGATTTCCCACTTCTCAATATCCATCCCATTGTTAAATAAAAAATGTTTATCCTCATCTTCTAGTCGGCTGCTTCCTGCTGCAAGAATAACGGTTCCATATACGGCTGCCACTTCATCTCGATGCTTTCTCCAGCCTTCTTTATGACAAAAAGCTGCATACTCTTCTCCATTTGATTTGTATATAAACTCACTGTATGGACCGCCAAGTATTTGTTCAATCTCTTGTTTATTGTTTATTTTTGTTTTAAATGGCTCTTTTCTCGGTTCGAAAATCACAATATCCATCTACATGATCACCTCTAGCACAAGTATAGGATAACTTGCTATATTCTATTCAATTTGGTTGTTCTTTGTTTAGTTACCTGTCCTATATATCATCATTTAATACGGTAAGTGAAATTATATATATTTAAGTAAATAAAGAGAGCTGCATTCCTGCAGCTCTCTTGCTTAAAATTTATACAAGCGACGATATTTTTCTTCTAAGTAGCGAACAAGCGGTTTGGAGTCAATGCCGCCGCCTGTTGTATCTTTAATAATATCGGCTGGCTTTTTCATTTTTCCAAACTGATGGACATTCTCAGTCATCCAGCTCTGAATCGGTGCATACTCTCCTGTACGGATCAGCTCATCAAATTGAGGAAGATCACTCACTAACGCTTCTTTTAATTGTGCTGAATAAATATATCCTAATGCATATGATGGGAAGTATCCGAATGCACCAAATGACCAATGCACATCCTGAAGCACTCCTTCACCATCATGACTCGGTCTGATCCCTAAATACTCTTCCATCTTCTCATTCCACAGACCAGGCAGATCACGCACTTCAATATCCCCCTGCATTAATGCTTTCTCAAGCTCATAACGAAGAATAATGTGCAGGCAATAAGTCAGCTCGTCACTTTCTATGCGGATTAATGATCGCTTAGATTGATTAACGGCAAAGTAGAAATCTTCAAGCGGCACATCATCAAACTGGCCTGATGAATGCTTTTTCAGCAAGTCATAATTGCGCTCCCAGAAGCCGAAGTTCTTTCCGACAAACTTTTCCCAGAACAATGACTGTGATTCATGAATTCCCATCGACGTGCCGTCACAAAGAGGTGTACCGATCAAATCTTGCGAAATATTTTGTTCATACAGCGCATGACCGCCCTCGTGAATCGTGCCAAATAATGCGACGCGGAAATCAGATTCATTATATTTTGTTGTCACACGTACATCATTCGGATTGATACCTATAGCAAACGGGTGAACCGTTTCATCTAAACGTCCTGCCCCAAAGTCATATCCGATTTCCTTTAAAATATCTTTACTTAACGCTTGTTGAGCTTCACGAGGAAAGCTTTTAAATAAAAAGTCTGTCTTTGGCTGATGGCTTGATTCAGTGACTCCTTTGACAAGAGGAATCAGCTGATCGCGAAGCTCGCCAAACACTTTATCGATCGTATCAACAAATACACCTGGTTCATAATCATCTAATAATGTATTGTATGGGTTGCCGTTATGTCCTAAGTAACCGACAAAACGCTTCTTAAACTCTACAAGCTTCTCTAAGTTCGGTTTGAACATCTCAAAATCAGCTTTATCCTTAGCTTCCTCCCAGATTGATTCTGACTGCGATTGAAGCATTACATATTCCTTATACTCATCTTTTGGGATTTTTAAGTTCCGCTCAAATTCTTTATGACACTGCTCTACACTTTTAAGAGTAATTTCTGATAGATGCTCTTTTGCACCCTCTTCCCGTAATTCACCTAAGAAGCTTGCCATCTCCTCTGATGTTGATAATTGAAACAACTCTGATGACAGCGTGCCGATCACTTCTGAACGCTGCTGAATTCCTTTTTTCGGAGCACCTGTTCTAGCATCCCAAGCTAGGAGAGATAAAGCCTGTCCGTAATCCTCCATCTTTTTGGTATATGCTAAAAAATCTCGTTCTACTTTTTTGATACGTTCACTCATCTTTTATCCACCTTTCAATTATGTAAGTCTTTTACATTTAATTATGTAAGTTTAAATTTCAAAATTTGTTCCTTTCATTAATTCGTCATCCGAATCAAATTTCCTGCTTCTTAGCAACGTTTTTTCTAGGAACTTGTCGAATTTTATGATATTGTGGAAAGGATTGAAGGGGGTACATTAAATGGATTTGAAATTAACAGACAGCGCAAGCACTTTTTATATAAATGAGATTCCTTTACAAAAAGGAGATACTCTTCGTTTGTTTGTTCGAGTCGGTGGAGTTGGTTCAGGCGGCTTCTCAGTTGGGGTCATTAAAGATTCACCACAAAAAACATCTTACACCTTAAACAAAAACGGAGTCACCTTTTTTGTCAATGAAGACGATTTTTGGTATTTGGACGGCATGACAATCGATTACAATGAAGATTTTGGATACCTCGATTTTTACAGTCCTAAATTCGAGCAGACCGATCATCCAGATTTAGAAGACGAACAAATAAAAAAATAACCGGCTCAATGGAGCTCGGTTATTTTTTTGCTTCATTTAATTGTGTATCTGCCTTCTCAAGCAGCTCTTCTGAAAATTCAAAGAAAGCAGCGTCTACGCCTGTTTGATGGGAAGCCGCTTTTTTGTATTGTTCTTTCGCTTGATTTACAGCATCGGTTGCTGCTTGAAGCTGATCAGGGTCCATACTCATTGTCGCTTGACCGACCATACGCTGTGCAGACTTAATCGCCATTTCTACTTGCTTTAACTCATTATACGGCTCACTCATTCTCATCCCTCGTTTCGATGTTCTCCTTACA
Source organism: Alkalihalophilus pseudofirmus OF4 (assembly GCF_000005825.2). Taxonomy (GTDB): domain Bacteria; phylum Bacillota; class Bacilli; order Bacillales; family Bacillaceae_D; genus Alkalihalophilus; species Alkalihalophilus pseudofirmus. The sequence goes on along the minus strand of NC_013791.2, from coordinate 1,605,937 downwards.
TACTATGCACCATTTTGGGATTAAATATTCATTGAGTTATTAGTTGTTTACATAATAATATTATAGTAAATATTTTTTTTAAAAAGCTGCTCATTATGAACAGCTTTACTTCGTTGATTAGTTTGTTTCTTCCTTACGAGGTGGACGAGGCCCAAAAAATTGATAATAATCCGTTTTAATATTCCCGTTATAAAGCTTCCGTTTTTTATTTGCCTTTTTACCATAAAACGTTTCAAACTCTTCATGGGACGTAAGCATGTAAACAGACCATGTATCTAAAAGCTCGAAAGCTTTCCCCATTCCACGGTACATCTCTTCCACTTCTGCCCGCTCTCCTAAACGCTCACCGTATGGAGGGTTACCTACTAAAATCCCGTATTCTCCCCTATGACGGAAATCGCTCACTTGCATCTGCTTAAATGAAATCAACTCACCAAAACCTGCTTCCATCGCATTATTTTGGGCTAACTCCACACTGCGATGGTCGATATCTGATCCCATAATATCTAACGGCTGATCATAATTAGCTGAATCTTCTACCTCTTGTCTAGCCGTATTCCATATCTCTTTACCGATCCAATGCCAATCTTCTGAAACAAAATCACGGTTAAAGCCTGGTGCAATATTTTGACCAATCATAGCGGCCTCAATCGGAAGCGTTCCGGACCCGCAAAAAGGATCAGCAAAAGGACGATCAGGTCTCCATGTCGTTAACATAACCATAGCTGCTGCTAATGTCTCTTTAAGAGGTGCTTGGTTGTGCAAGTAACGATAGCCTCTTTTGTGAAGACCAGTGCCGCTCGTGTCGATCGTTAAAGTCACGACATCTTTTAATAACGCCACTTCGATTCGGTAAAATGGACCGTCCTCATCAAACCAGCCGCGCTTGTATCTTTTTTTCATACTTTCAACGACTGCTTTTTTAACAATAGCCTGACAATCAGATACACTAAATAATTTTGATTTCACAGATTTCCCGATAACAGGGAATTCTGCATGAACAGGAATAAGATCTGCCCATGGCAATGCCTTTGTTTTTTCAAACAGCTCATCAAAAGTGAACGCCTTAAATTCACCGACTTTTAATTTCACACGATCTGCTGTACGCAGCCATAAATTAGCACGTGGAATCGCAGAGATATCGGCGGTAAATTCTACTCTTCCATTTTCTACTTTCACATCAGTATAACCGAGGTCTTTCACTTCTCTAGCAACAAGTGCTTCAAGACCCATCGTTGCTGTCGCAATTAATGTTACTTTACTCATTGTACGTATCTCCTTATGTATACAGTTACCTTATTATAAACAATTTATGATCAAGCTGACAAATACCTGAAAAACTTATGTAAATGAAAAAAACCCCTGTAGAGGGGATTTCTCAACGCGCTTATTCAAGTCATCTATTAACTGTTCGATAAGCCATGTTCTGTACCTTAGTACTACAAGCGGTGATGAACCTCGTACTCCGGTGGTAACCATCTATCTACAAGACCTACGATCTTGTTCATCTGACCCGTTCATTTCCGGTTCAGAAAATGCCCCTACCATATTTTGGGTTTCTCGCTCGCGGGGTTTACCTCGTTCCACTCCATATGTTTCCACATGGACTCCGTCACTGTGGCACTTTCAAGGCTATCACACCATATCTAAAGACTTAGGTGCGTCACCTGCCGTTAGCCCAGCATAATGCCAGACTACCCTAGCTTATGAATTGGCTAGGCACGAACACTACTGGCATCTCAGCCAGTGCGAGCATGGACTTTCCTCTACACGTAAACGTGCAGCGATCACCTGAACAGTTAATTCCGTCATAAGCGACAAATCTAATTATACGTTTTATGTTGAATGAAATCAATGGTAAATTTTACTTTGCTTGTTGAATTGCTCTTCTTGCTAATTGATCTGCATCTTTATTTTGTTTACTTGGTACCCATTTCATAAAAAATAAATCAAATTCATCAATATAGACAAGCGCTTCTTCTAAATACTGATTATAGCGCTTATTTTTAACATAACGCTTCTCAACGGCTTGATCAATCAACTGTGAATCAGTACGAAAAGATACTTGCTTAAACCCTTTCTCTTTGCAAATTTTAAGGGCGTGCAGCAATGCCTCATATTCCGCTTCATGATTTGACATATGGCCAAGAGGAATTGAATAGTGTCCGACACTGCCGTCTTTGTAATTTATAAAGATTCCTGCCCCCGATGGACCAGGATCCCCTGCACTTGCACCATCAATATAGACGTCAATCAATGACCTCTCCCCTTATTCTAGTTACTACTTTCTATTCGTACAGCTTGCTGCCGAATACTTTTTTCTCTAGGTTTGAAAGGCGCTGCAGAATATCATAGTTCGTACTTCCTGCAGTCGGAGCTGCCGTTTGACGCTGCGGTCTTTCCTGAAGCTGTTTCATCTCACGGCGCAATTTTTGATTCTCTTGTTCAAGAGCTGCTACTTTCTTTTGAAACGCTTCATAATCTTGTATAACTGAATCAAGAAACTTGTCTACCTCATCAGGATTGTAGCCGCGCATACTCGTTTTAAATTCTTTATCTAAAATCTCTTTAGCTGACAGTCGAACCTCTGGATTATTCATCACAAATCACCCCTACACTTATAAACCAACTTAGGTTATTTCTTTCTATTTTTTCAAAAGTTCTCTATCTTGTCAATTTGAATTATTGCACTCATCCATCTCCCTACCAATAATCTGCGTTATTCATTTGTTCATCTTGAATAAGAAAATCAAGATCCATGGGAGTAATATAGTGGATTGGATAATGAGTAGTTAATGCTTTTTGTTTAGCTGGCTCTAAATAATACATAGGTGAACCTGGCTTTTCTTCATCTACTAATAATAAGAGGGCATCCGATTTTTCTATAATAAACTCATTTTTCAAGCGAAGCTGCGCGGGATTATCATAAGGCCGTTTCGTAATACTGTCAACAAAATCCGCTTGATTTACAATGTTTTTATAGTAGTTTTGAGTTTCTTCACTCCATCGTTCTTCTTGATTATAAAATGGGGTCAACACCGATAACTTCAAGTCCGAAAACTCGCTCTTCAATGCTAAAACTACTTCAGCAGCCCAAAGCTCAACACCAAGCTGGCCGCTGATCACCACCCATTCTAGCCCTTCATCTATATACGAACGAAGTTTTTGTTCTAATGCTTTTTTTATATATGTAATACCTTGATGCTTTTGATCAAAAATGCCGAGTTCATGTCCTTTATAACCGGATACAGCCAATACTTTCACCGTTTTCACCTCTTACCAAAGAAATAAGGGCCAAGCCAAAAGATGGCTTAGACCCTACTATAACATGTGAAGATTAACGGTAGCTACAACCGCAATTTCCGTTTCCTTTACCTTTCCCGCCGCTCATTGGCCCAAAACCCATTGGAGCCATATTTGCTCCTGCTTGCGGACCCATGTTTGCTCCGGCCATTGGTGCCATGTTTGCTCCGGCCATTGGCCCCATGTTCGCTCCGGCCATTGGCCCCATGTTCGCTCCGGCCATTGGCCCCATGTTCGCTCCGGCCATCGGCCCCATGTTCGCTCCGGCCATTGGGCCAAAACCTTGTGTTCCCATTGGCGGACGAGGCGGCATCATTGCACCTGCTACTTGCGGTCCGGGACCATTTGCAACGAACTGCTGGTTAGAGATCGTCTCTTGGAAAGAATCTGTGTGCGGGAAGCTGTGAACATGCTTATATACATGGTTAGTCACATGCGTTGTATGACTTGGGTGAATTTCCGGTACGATATATTCACAAGTCTTTTGAGTCATATTACACTTTGTCGGGTGTACAACCGCAGGCATCACTTTCGTGCAAGTCGGCTGACAATGATTATAATGTTTTTTCATAGGTTAACTTCCTCCTTTTAATGGTGAGTCAATATTAACCTATGTAAAAACGTATGCAGGTGTACTAGTTGTTTCACCTAATTATACGCACTTATCTCGACATTGGGCGTGATTGGGCTGGTGCTGATTAACTCCGCACTATAGAGAGAACTTGATGTCTCATCACGAATCTCACTCATTACAAACACTGTTACACCAATCATTAGAAAAAATAAAATTAACAACGCCTTACTCATTCTTTTATCACTCTTTTCTTCAAATCAAATCCAGAACTACCATATTCAAATGCAGTACATTTCAATTCCAGTACATATTTTACTTCCTTTTAGATAGTCTGACAATTGATTTTTCTGAAGAAATAAGAAAAAATGACTAGGTTCACATTTTTGTCACATTTTGTTGATTGATAAGAGTTTATGCGCTTGCCCAGGAAATGTGCAGTTTAGATTACTAATTTCTTTTGCAGACGTTCAATGCGCTTTAACAGCTCTGCCTCTAACCGCTTATTTTCCTTAGTCGTTCGTTGATGTAGCGTAGCGTGGAAATGCTCATACCCATTTTCAGCAAGTTCGAATGCTTTGTTAATATTTTTGTCCTTATGCTCTAGGATCTTTGAGAGCTCAATTGCACTATCAATGGCATATGCTTGATGTTCTAGGAGCCGATAGAAATACGATTTTGCACTTTCAAAGTCTTTATTCTGTTTCAAAAGTTTTGCTGCTTGATGCATCGTTTTGAATAATATGTCTTTCTCAGCAGGTCTATCGCTTGATATGATGTCTTCATATAATTCTAGCGCCTTTTCTTTTTCACCGATATAGTCAAACCAACGGGCGATCTCATGTTTTTCAATTGTGTGCAGCGATTCTTCCTTTTTCTCAGCTTTAAATAGACTTTTGGAGAGATGAATGTAGAGTGTAATCAGCGAAAGCATATCCCATTCGTGATGCTTAATAATGCCTGTTACAAAATCTGGATCCTGCTCTTGTAAAAAGTCAAAATAAAGCATTGGAGCCAGGTATCCAGGAGTATCTTCTACTCTAATAAACCCAAGGATCTCATTTTCTACGACTGAAAGTTTACAAGAGGGCAGAATCTCTTTCCAAAGACGTCTTGACGCATGTAGCAGATCATAATGCCCGAATTTCGGCAATTTAGGAACCTGATCTCTGACAAACGTATGGCGTGTTTTCACTTGCGGCCAATCAAAAGCTTTTCCATTATACGTAACTAGATTTTTCATGTTGCTTACATCTGTTAAGAAATGATGATAAAAACTCACTTCTGCTTCTGGTCCTGGGAGAAAATATTGCTTAATAATGACTTCTTTATCGGTTACTTGTCCAAAACCAAGCAGAAAGATCCGATTGCCTGCCCCGCTTGAAAGTCCCGTTGTCTCTGTATCAAAAAATAACAGTTCATCCATCCGTTTTCCTTTTGCAGAGAGCGGATGAGAAGATAAAGGGTGTGCGGCGTCATAGGATTGCCATTGATCAATGATGGACGAAAGCTCGGCAAAGAGATAATGTCCGTGTTTTGTATCGATAGGATAACGGACTTCTCTAACCATCGTATAATGCTCTTCAAACCATTTAGGCTCAGTTTGCTGATCAGTCCACTTGTTCAAAAAAGGAATCTCTTTATGCATGTCTTCTGTTTTGCTAGGATGCTCATTACAATCCTGATCAGCTTGTTCAAAAGAGGAAGGACGCTCAGGCTCGATTTTCATATGTTTTTTAAGACGACCCAATTTACTTTTTAATGCCATCAAAATTCCCCCTCACCTTTAGCTGCCGCAGGATGGAAACAAGTCTTAGTACCGTTGATTTTACATTTGTTCCAGCTTCGCCCTCGGCTCCGACACATGCAGGACAGCCATTTTCACATGAACATGACCTTACAAGGTCGACCACTTGTTCTAAAATAACATCAATATTTTTATAGACTTCCTTTGAAAGTCCAATCCCCCCAGGGTAACGGTCATATATAAATATAGTCGGAGCCTCTGAATGATCAGCCTTCATCTGTGGAATAACATGTAAATCGCTGCGATCACACATGACAAATACCGGCGCGACATGTTGAAACAGGTGCGCAAGACCAATTAAAGCCTGATCAAAAGCACCTTCACTGTATTCTTCGACTAACTCGTTAGAAAAACTTAACCACATCGCATTTGTATGGAGCTCTTCTTCAGGAAGATGAATCGGACCAGAGCCAATATTTTCAAAGGTTGAAAGTTTAATCTTTTTGAAGATAGTCGCTTTTGCATTCACCATTACATCTCCAAAAGATACCTCTGCATACTCTTTTCTCTTCTTTTCATCTTCTTCGAGAACTTTTAACTGCACCGCAAGATTGGCATCTGTAAAGTATTCAACCGCTACTTCTCGGACGAATGCTTTCTTTTCATCCCAATCTAAATACTCCACTTGATACTGGATTCCTTGATGAAGGTAAATGGCCTCATCATGTAATAGAGTCATGGCACTAAAGCGGTCCATTTCTCCGATGACTGTCGGATGTGCAACATCTGACTGGTCTATAATGATGACATTTTCTTGTGAGGCAGAACGCAGGCTTATCCCATGGGCAGGAAAGGCATCGTTCATCCAATACCATTTATCTGCACGGTGGTGAAGAACCTGCTCTTCAGTAAGAAATTCTAATACTTCCTCAACCTCCACTCCGTCAAACGTCTCTCCTTTTTTAAATGGAAGTTCGTATGAGGCACACTTTAAGTGATCAACTAAAATCACTAAATTATCAGGGTTAATTCTGGCCGATTCGGGTGAACGCTCAAAAAAGTAATCCGGGTGTTGAATCACATATTGATCTATAGGGGTTGAACCTGCCACCATGATAATCACCGATTCATTTTGTCTCCGGCCTGCTCTGCCTGCTTGCTGCCAAGCACTCGCAATTGAGCCGGGATATCCGGTCATAATACACACCTGAAGCTGGCCTATATCCACGCCAAGCTCTAAGGCATTCGTACTGACAACTCCAATGATATTTCCTTGGCGAAGTCCACGCTCTATTTCACGACGCTGCTTAGGAAGATAGCCGCCGCGGTAGCCTCTAATGGTATCTGGCCCTAGGTTCTTTTTTATGAGCTCTTGTAAATGGCTTAAAATAATCTCAACTCGGACACGGCTCTTAGCGAATACGATGGTTTGGATCTTATTTTTCAAAAACTTCGCAGCTAAATCATTCACTTCTGCTGTAGCACTTTTTCTAATATTTAACGCTTCGTTTACAATCGGAGGGTTATAAAAAATAAAATGCTTCTTACCCCTAGGTGCTCCGTTCTTATCCACTAACCGCATCGGTACACCTGTAAGTTCTTCAGCAAGCTCTTTTGGATTGGCAATCGTTGCTGAGGTACAAATAAAGGTAGGGTAGCATCCATAATAAGCAGCAATTCGTTTAAGTCTTCTAATGACGTTTGCTACATGACTTCCAAAGACGCCGCGATATGTATGCAGCTCATCAATAATGACATACTTTAAGTTTTCAAAAAATGCGACCCATTTTGTATGGTGAGGCAAAATAGCAGAATGAAGCATATCTGGGTTTGTAATGACAACATGACCGGCCTTGCGCACAGCCTGACGAATGGTTGGGGCTGTATCCCCGTCATACGTAAAGCATTTTACATCCACGCCCATCTCTTCAATCAGTTCATTCATTTCACTTTTCTGATCCTGTGCTAATGCTTTCGTTGGAAAGATATAAAGTGCACGACTCTCATTATCGTTGATGATTTCTTGCAAAACAGGAATGTTGTAACAAAGTGTTTTACCTGAAGCAGTTGGTGTGACTGCTGTAATATTCTCACCTTGATGTGCGAGGTTGATCGCCTCATACTGATGAGAATATAACTCGCCGATTCCCCGTTTACGAAGAGACATTTGAATCCTCTCATCTATAAACGAAGGAAAAGGCTTTGTTACCGCCTCAACAGCTTCAATTTCTTCCCAATGACGAATTCGCTCCCTTAATTCCTCACTATGTTTTAAATCATGTAATAGGTCTTGCAAAGATTGTTTAAACATCCGGTCCACCTCGATTTCTGTTAGTTACATTGTAGCGAATGTTTGTTTGTTTTTCTACATTTATCAACGAAAAAAGCTGATCCCCAAAAGAGAAGATCAGCCTTGTATTTAACGGTCGTTTTCATATAGTTTTAAATTTACATAAATGTTCTTTAAGATAGGTGTTTCTAATTGATGGCGGCAAGCTTTTGTTAGAAGGTAACCTTGAAGGTGATCTGCTTCTACCGCTGCATGCTTTTCCATATCACGCTGCATGGAAGATTTCATCGCTCCTTCTATCTCCATAAATCTTTCATATTGAACCCTCTCAATATCATCAGCAATAGGTGCACCTTCCGCTCGCATGATAGCTGCAATCTCATTAAATAAGCCCTTAACGATCTCACTGCCTTCTTTAAGCTCACGAATCGGACCTACCGGCTGCCCGTAAAGTGTTGTGACTCCTGACATTGTCGTAATAAATAAGTATTTATGCCACATTTCTTGGAGGATGTTATCACTCACTTTCACCTTGGCATTTGCCCCTTCAAAGGCGTCTTCAATGCGTTTAACCCGATCGGTATATTCACCGTTTAATTCACCAAACGTGAAATGATGAGCACTGCTCGTCTGCTTAATGATTCCGTCTTCAGTCACCGTAGACTCAATAAAACATAAGCCGCCGATTACCTGCTCCTCGCTGAACGCCTTTTTAAGCATATCTACGTGGGAAATTCCATTAAGCATCGGAATGATTACTGTGTTCTTATGTACAAATGGTTTAACTGCCTCTACTGCCTGCTCAAGATGATAGGCCTTAGTTCCAATCAATACGACGTCAAACTCGCCTTCCTCACCTTCCACAACCATTTTTGGCTGAGTTTTAAAATTCCCGTTCACGCTTTCTAACATTAATCCATGATCTAAGAGCTGCTCTTGCCTTTTGTAGCGGACTAAAAAGGTCACATCTTCCCCTTTTTCTAACAGTCGCCCTCCAAAATAACCACCGACAGCACCCGCACCGACAACTAGAAATTTCATAAACTCTCTTCACTCCTTCAGCTAGTCTTGTCTAATAGTATACAACTTGTCAGAATATTTTAGTAGTTATATCTCTTCTATAAACCTTTCTTCAACCATTCATCTGCGTATCTATCTATAGTTCTTGAGATCGCTTTTAGATTCCTTTAATAATTTATCCTCCGCGTGCATAAGATGAATTAATTTCGAAAAACAACCCGCCAGGTAAGAGCGGATCATGGTTGTAATATGACCTGAGCTTATACATTACCTTTTAGCTAAACGAGGTGAGAGAGATGTCACAATTTCCAAGAGAGCAGTTTAACAATTTATCTATCCAAGTGAAGAAAAGTCAATTAAATGACATTGTTCAAGAAGTGAATGAACGTAGTTATGGGGTTTTTTGGGGATTTGACCGCGGGAAGATGATTTTAACCATTCATAATACCGACTTAAAAAACAAATTAACATTCGTGCGTCATAAACGGTATATGGAATTAATCAGTGTAGACATTCTCTCAGTTGAAGTACTTGATATTTTAGACAGGGTCATTGATTATACGAAACAGGTCAAAGAGCTGAAAGAACGAGAAGTAAGGACAAAGAAAGTCGTTCAATATCATGAAATTGACTATTACTTATCCGAGCTTCATGAATATCTAGTGCAAGGGGATAAATCGAAAGTTAATGAAACGAAAGCAATTTTGAAGAATTTGTTAATTAATGGGGTTCAACTAAATTAATAAAGCAATCATATACAACACCACAAAAGAAACGAGAGCAGGTTTTTTGCTCTCGTTTCTATCAAATCGTTTCCTCTTTTTATTCATCTATTTGTTTCAATTCGTCTATGACATGGTTAATTCCTACAACACGGTCAACATCTAGTACAAAAGCGATCCCCTTACCCGATTGATTAAGCCCAACTCCTAATTCAATGGCATGAAGTACTTCTTTTGTTTTCTTTCTGTGTATTAACGTCAGAACCACTTCCTTTTCTGGTTCGATCGGTATATTTAAAAATGATGCTTTTTCATGTATACCTGAACCACGGGCTCCGAGTACTGTGCCCCCTTCTGCTCCAGCTTCTAATGAGGAGTCAATAACTTTACCTGCATCTCCTTTTTTCACAATTGTTACAATCAAATCAAAAGGAATGTCTTCTTTTGGCATTACACCCTCATCCTCCTCTATTAAAGTATCTTCTGCATCTGCTGGATCTTCTAATAAATGGGCAATCCCGGTTAATTGTTTTAAATCCAAAACAAAGCCTATACCCTTTCCGCTTTGATTCAGGTTGCCTGCCAACGTTACATGGTAAATAATTTGCTCCATGACATTTTTTTTCGCTATTGTTAGAATGACCTCTTTTTCATAGTGAACCGGTATACCTAAAAACGTTTTTTTCTCACGTATTCCGCTGCCTTTGGCATATAGGATCGTTGCCCCTTCTGCTCCTGCTTTTTTCGCTGCCAACACCAGTTTTTTTGCCTGATGTTTCTTTACAATGCTTACAAATAGCTGGTGCTCACGTCTAAGTTTCATTCGACTCCCTCCCCTGCCTCTCAAATAATACTCCTAATATAAGAACGGACAGAATAGGGGCTAGGGCAACTAAAGCGATCATCCCAAAGCCGTCCATGAGCGGGTCTCGGCCTTCTGTAACTGACGCAACCCCAACCGCAATCGCTAAAATAAACGTAACCGTCATCGGTCCAGTTGCCACTCCGCCTGAATCAAATGCAATGGCAGAGAACGTATTACTTGATAAAAACAATAAAATAACGGCCAAGATATAGCCTGGAATGATGTAGTACCATAACGAGAAACCTACAAGAATTCTAAGCATCGATAAAGCAATTGACACACCGACACCAATAGATAGGGTGTAGAGCATCACACGTTCTGAAATATAGCCACCTGAAACCTTTTCTACTTGCTCATTTAAAATTCGTACAGCAGGTTCAGCAAAGGTTGCTACAAACCCTAAAACAAACCCGATTGGAATTAAAATCCAGTTGTAAGAAAGGCCGCCAAGCACTTCTCCCATCAACTCTCCTGCAGGAAAAAAGCCAACATGAACCCCTTGCAAGAATAAGGCTAAACCAAAAAAGGATAAAACCATTCCCTTTCCAATATTTATGATCTTTTCTTTTTCAAGTTTTAAAAAGAAAAACTGAAAAACTAAAAAGAATACGAGCAGCGGCAATAGGGCGAAAAATACTTCTACCAACACCTCTGTAAAGCCTTCAAAGATTGTAATATTCACCCGTAAATCACCCCTAAAATCTGTACCGAAATGATTGGACCAATTGATGCCAGAGCAACAAGACCAAAACTGTCGCTTGATGAAGACTTGCTTCTAAGAACAGAGGCCACACCTACTCCAAGGGCTAAGATGAATGGAACCGTCATTGGCCCTGTAGTCACCCCGCCAGCATCAAAAGAGATGGGGATAAATGTATTAGGGGTTATCGTTGCTAGGAGAAAAACGACACTGTATCCGCCTAATAACAGCCACTTCAACCGAATCTTAAAAATAATTCTTGCCATAGCAAGAGCAACAAATATGCCTACCCCTAAGGCTACCGAAGAAATCAGCACCATCTGAGAGATCTCCCCTCCTGAGACATTATCTATTTGCTGCGCAAGGACACGAACATCAGGTTCTGCCACCGTGACGACAAACCCCAAAATAAAGCCGACTGCAATAATCAGCCATATCTTTTTTGATTTAGGCAAAGTGGACCCGATCATTTCTCCTACCGGAAGAAGTCCTACATGCACTCCAACTAAAAAAAGAATCAAACCGACACTGACCATCACTACGCCGATAAGAAACTGTATAAAAACCTCAGTCGGCAGCCATATAAGAGTAAACTGCAAAATGACAATAACTAAGGTAATAGGAAGCACAGCAAAGACGACTTCTTTGACCGTTTCCATAAACTGCTCCATCTAACACTCCTCCTCGGATAGACTCATGATATATGTACCCTGCTTATCACATTTGATCTGCATGAGTACCTATTACCTTTAAAAGAAGAGACAAAACCTGTAAATTCCCTCTTTCAATCCAGCAAAAAACATATGACAAGCTATGCGGCTTGCTATATAATGATAAAGTTATTCCATTTAGAGTACGACAGGAGGGAAGTAAAGAATGAACGAGAAGAAGAAGATTAATTTACAAGAAGCGATGAAACAGCAGCTAGCACGTAAAAAGCAGCAATCATCTCAAGGAACCGGCCGCCAGCTGAATTCACACCAAACAAAGCCGCTTACAAGTCAGCTGACGAAAAAGCCTAATAATCAAAGAAAACGTATGGGAATTTAATTGATTTAGAAAGCGATATTTTAAAAGCTTTCTTTTTAGTTTACATAATAATATTATGATAAATATATTGAATAGCCGTACACCCTTTGATGTACGGCTGACGATTAGCGAGCTGCTGCCGGCTGTTTCACATACATGGATTCGACTTCTTTTAATAATGGTGTTACCCATTCAATAACAGACGTGCCCTCTTTTTTATCCTGCCATTTAACAAAAGCTCTTAGGACGCTGACAAAGTCCTTACTCTGCGTTTTGCTCAAAGTAGAATAGGTTTCTTTTAATCTAAAACATAATAGAGCTTCCCATTTTTCTTTAGTAAGCTCACTCCACGTTTTTATATCCATTGCATTCAATAAGCCAGCAAAGATCTCTACACTATTTGAATACTTTCGTACTGTCGCATCAGACTTTCCGTTCGTCTTTTCTTCTTTGAACGTTTCTAGCTCAAGATAGAGATCTAACGCTGTTTTCTCATCATAAGCATCATCCAAAGCTTGACCTTCTTGTTTGGCTTTTGCCCCGTCCGCAGCTTCAGACTGATCTAAATCTGTTGGGATATGTTCTTGCTTTGTAACCCTCTTACGACCACCCGTTACAAATGGGGACATAGGCAGATTCAGCTCTTCTCTAAGCGTGTTATAGTCTGCTGTTACTTCTACTTGTCCAAGTTTATTTTTTTGAGCGATGTATACATTGTATTCAGATTGACGCAGCCATCCTTCTACTTTTTCAATTTCATCAGCACGAACAAGTTCTTTTATCGTACGTTTTTCTTCAGTTGAATATGGCTTATCAAGCTGAGCTTCAATATTATTTTGAGCAAAAAGCGAAAAATGCTTTGGAAGTTCTGGATTAATTTGCACAAGCATATTTTTCATTTCGGCATGATATGGAATCTCCCATTCTTTCGTGCCCTCATTCATAAACGAGACAGAAGTAAGTCCATTTAAGCTATTTTTGACCTCGTTCATTGAATCAGAATCGAATGCTTCCACTTCTACGATGTTATCCTGGACTTTAAGCGTGCTTTTTACTTCAGTCGTCAGAACATCACCAGACATTTCTGAGTCTGTATAACGATACCAGTCAAGAATGAAACTAGCCATTTTTTCCTTCTCTGACCAGTTCTCTAAATAAATAGAAGGCTGTTTTTCTAGGTATGTTATAAGTTCATTCTCATTTTCGACTTTCCATTGTGCCTTGAATTGTTTGACAATTTTCATTTTATTAGAGTCTTCATTTTGCTGACCTTTAATGAAGGCAGACAATATTTCTGGAAATTCATTCACTAACAACGTGTCAACTGTTTCTTTTGTCTGTTTTGCTCTCTCTTTTACATAAGTAGCTGCTTCTTCAAGATTTAACGGTCCTTCAAACATTCTCACACCGTAAAAAATAGATTCTTGATTAAGATCTTCGATTAGACTAAATGTTCCATACCAAGGGGCAAAAGATCGCTCACCCTCATCTGTCAGCGTCATTGTATATACATCGTCATTTAAACGATCTTTAAACGTGACTTTGCTTTCTTTACGATCAACTGCTTGAACAAGACGCGGTGTTAACGTGCTCCATTTTTGGATCATCTCATATTCTTCAGCAGTAAGAAGATCCTTGCGTTCTTCTAAAAATGCCGTGATTAACCGGCCTTTTGAACTTTTGTTGAAAAACAACAGCCACAGCTCTGTAAATGAAGCTTTTAATTCCTTTGGAACAGCATGGTTTGAACGTTCATCAAATTCTTTTTCAAGCATAAAACGTTCTTTTACCGTAAATGTTTCTTTCACATACATACGTAATTTTTCAATCACTTGTTTACGTTTCGCAATATAGTGCTCACGCTGTTGTTCAGCGACTACCTTTACCGTTTCTTTATTCATGCAGCATTTCTTGTACTTCTTGCCGCTGCCGCATACACATGGGTCATTTCGTTTAATTGTCATTAGCCGTCTCTCCTACTTCATCCGAACAATTTCTGTTTTTATTTCTTAACGTAAAAACAACGCACCTTTAATAATAGACGAAAAATGCCTAATAAATCAATGGTTCTAGTTGAATATATGGAAATAGAAATAAGACCGCTCCAATCGATAGCTGCATCCATTGGAGCGGTCTTGGCTAATACGCGTGCTGCAGGACCACTTTATCGAAATCCTCTTTTAAGCTTGCTGCATCTTCAAATGAACAATCATGTTGAAATGTCTGCTGCATATAGCGTTTTAATAGAACCCTTTCACGCTCTGAACCATTATTTGCCCACTGGATGGCCGTTTTCGCTTCAAAAATCCCAACCATCTTCACAGCGATTTTTTTAGCGTAATACGTTTGTGTCTCTTCATCCGCTCGCTCAATATATGTGGTCATGCGATTTAGTGCATGCAGCTCTTTAGACAAGATCTCTTTCTCCTGCTCAAACTGCTTCAAATCACTTTCCACAAACGCTTTTATACGCTTACTGAATTGCTTATGGACATGCGTTTTCTTCATGAGACGTAACAACTCAAGTCCCAATATATTAGCCGTTCCCTCCCATACCGTCAGGACCTGTGCGTCCCTTAACAGCTTCGGTGTCACAAAATCTTCTATATACCCATTTCCACCAAGCAGTTCTATCGCCTCATGTGAAAAATGAATTGCTTGTTCAGCTGTTTCTTTCTTCAAGATGGCAATCAACAGCCGGACATATGCTGCCTGTTCATGATCCTTTTGATCCTTTTGATCATCATTCATAAGCAGGTCATATTCCTTTATTAAATCAAAGATAGCGACAGTTTCTATTTCATGTTTAACACATAAGGCAAGCAGACTTTCCTGCACCATTGGGTAATCAATTAACTGTTTCTTAAATGCTTCACGCTTAAAAGCATAACGAAGGGCCTCTTGATACGCACGTCTCATAATGCCAATTGAAGCGACCGCATTACAAATACGAGATAAATTAAGCGCTTCCATCATGTAATAAATACCCTTAGATTCATCTCCTACTAAATAAGCCTTAGCATTGGTAAATTCCACTTCCGCTGACGGAACAGCCCTTACTCCAAGCTTATCTTTTAAACGGCGGATGCTTATTCCATTTAATTCCCCACCCTCTAATCTCCAAGGTACAGCAAATAAGCTTAACCCCTTTGTACCTGATGAGCTTCCATCACCTCTTGCAAGCACCATGGCAACGCCGCACACCCCCGCATTTGAAGCAAAATATTTTTCCCCGCTGATCAAATAATGGTCCCCGTTCTTTACTGCAGCCACTTCATTAGCTCCTACATCAGAGCCGCCTTGTCTTTCAGTTAGAAACGTTGCCCCTTCATACAATTCTGTTTCACCCGTTGATAATACATGTGGTAAAAAACGTTCCTTCACATCTTCGTTTGCGTACTTCTCTAACAGAAGAGCAGTTGCCATTGAGAGGGTCACAGGACAGTAGAAACCAGGCTCAGATTGTGAGAGGAGATAGCCTTGTGCATATGAATACATGTAATTTCCTTTTGTATTCAGCTCAGGTATTTTTTTATGAACATACCCAACAATTCCAGTTTGATATGTCTCTCTTACCGTTTGCTTATAGCCTTCGTTCACCCAAATATGAGATATGTCTTCCCCAAACTGATTGTATTTCACCAGTTTAGGCTGCCCTTCACGGTCTGTATGCTTTGCTCGCTCATCAATTACGGTCCCGCACATTTCACCAAATGATTCAAGCTGCTTATCAGCCCAATTAAACATTCGTGAATCCAAATGTGTCTTTAAAATTTTTTTTAGTACCGGATCATTCTGATAAAAGTTCATGTTCGCTCCCCCTGGACGCTTCATTTTTGAGATAAACCTTTCTGGCACAACCTTGCTTTTAGATCTGTTAACATGTCTGTCATTTCACTTTTTAATTGTTCAAGCTCACTCATCCTGCACTCAATTTCTTTAATCTTTTTTTCTCCATATAAAATAGTTCGTGACAATTGCTTTGTCCCGGTTGAATCCTCTTCAAACAACCCAATCATTTCTTTAATTTCCTCTAATGTAAATCCATATCTTTTTCCTCTAAGAATTAGCCTCAGACGTACATGATCTTTTTTTGTATAGATACGCTGATTCCCGCTTGATCGTTTAGGGGTAAGTAAATTCAGCTCTTCATAATACCTGATTGTTCTTGTCGTCACCTGAAACTCTTCTGCGAGCCCCCTAATCTTGTACATGCACAGCACAACCCTTCGAATCTCTACTTTGAGCTTATCATTTACGTTAACGTTAATTTCAAGAAAAATCACAAAATTCCTTTTCCAATTGATAATTTCCAGCTTTCTGCTAAAAAGACCTTGCTTGAAAAACCATTCTTATGGTAAAGTTAAGGTACTTATTTTTGATCGTTCTTAAGGTGCTAGAAGAAAGAAACTGATGTTGATTTCCTCTTGAACATTATTAATGACGAGAATAGTAATACAATTAGTGCGTATGGCACTTCTAGGAGGAAATACAATGTTAGAAGGTACAGTAAAATGGTTTAACGCAGAAAAAGGTTTCGGTTTCATCGAGCGCGAAGGTGGAGACGATGTATTCGTTCACTTCTCAGCGATCCAAATTGATGGTTTCAAAACTCTTGAAGAAGGTCAAGCAGTAACATTTGAAATCGTTGAAGGTAACCGTGGCGAGCAAGCTGCTAACGTTCAAAAAGCATAATCTAGAATCGCCTAGATACAACCCCACTTCGGTGGGGTTTTTTATTTTCCTGTAAATACTTTTTAAAAATAATAATGATGGTATAAAGCGAGACTCTTGAATTTAACACCGATGTCGGTTACTTCAGCTATTTAAAGCGTTTATGCGTTAGATTTTTATGAGTTTTCCGATAAAATCCCCTTTATCAGATTATTCAAATACTATTTTAGAATATTTATAGGACTTATGATTCATTTTTTCGGTCTTTTAGAATTCTTGTTTCATCTCCTCTTATTTGTGATGTAGAATGAATGACGTGTCTAATCTAAGATGCTAATCGTCAGAAAATTACATATTAGAGGGGAGCTTTTCTAACTCATGGAAAAAGGTAAAAAGCAAGGTGCCTTTAATAAATTTTTAACTTTTATTGAAGTCACCGGTAACAAACTGCCTCACCCAATTACGCTGTTTGCGATCCTTGCGGTGCTGGTTGTTTTCGCTTCTGCTATTCTCTCAAGCTTGAATATAAGCGTAGAGAGCCCAGCTGAACCTGGTGTAGAAGTAACTATTACAAACTTACTTTCATCAGAGGGCATACATTATATTGTCACTAATATGGTAAGTAACTTTATCAATTTCGCTCCACTCGGGGTCGTACTTGCGACGATGATCGGGATCGGGGTCGCTGAGCGCAGCGGATTAATCAGTGCAGCACTAAGAGGACTTGTAACATCCGTGCCAAAGCGTTTAATTACAGCAGCACTTGTATTTGCTGGAATTATGTCAAGTGTGGCATCTGATGCAGGTTATGTTGTCTTACCGCCGCTTGGTGCATTATTATTCATCGCTTTAGGAAGACACCCGCTGGCGGGTCTTGCAGCTGCTTTTGCTGGGGTTTCTGCTGGATTCAGTGCTAACTTGTTCTTATCGGCAACAGATCCAATGCTTGGGGAATTAACAAGACAAGCCGCTGCAACATTTGATCCAGCTTACGCTGAAACGATTAATATTGCCATGAACTATTACTTCATTATGGTTTCAGTATTTGTATTAACAATCGCTGGTACATTCGTTACAGAGAAGCTAGTTGAACCTCGCTTAGGGTCATATAAAAAGACAGAATCTGACGAAGCTGAAAAGATTGACTACTTAAGCTCTAATGAGAAGAAAGCATTACTGTGGTCTGGTATTTCTATGTTGGCAACAATCGCTGTAATGGCTTTATTAATTGTGCCAGAATGGGGCCCGCTTCGCGGAGATGGTCCTAACCCAGTTGTAAACTCGCCATTTATGCGTTCATTAGGTCCTGTCATCTTATTTGTGTTCTTAATTCCAGGTATTGTTTACGGAGTTATGACGAAAACGATTAAAAACGATAAAGATGTTGCAAACCAAATGTCAGATACAATGGCTTCAATGGGGATGTTTATTGTACTCGCATTTACCGCAGGTCAATTTGTTGCTTTCTTTAACGAAACAAACATGGGCCTCGTACTTGGAGTATATGGTGCTGAATTCTTACAAAGTGTTCAATTCACCGGTATTCCGCTCGTCATTGCTTTTATGATCGTAGCTGGTTTTATCAACCTGTTTATCGGAAGCGCATCAGCCAAGTGGGCAATTATGGCTCCGGTATTCATACCAATCATGATGCAGCTTGGATATTCACCAGAATTAACTCAAATGGCATATCGTATTGCCGACTCAACAACAAATATCATTTCTCCATTGATGACATACTTTGCAATTATTATTGCCTTCGCTCAAAAGTATGATAAAAAAATGGGGATTGGTACGTTGATTTCAGTAATGCTGCCATACTCAATTGTCTTCTCAATCGTATGGGCTCTTATGTTAATTGTGTGGATGCTTCTAGGGATCGACCTTGGACCAGCTTCGCCAATTCACTACCCATAAGAAGCAAAAAAACATGGACCGGCTTCGGTCCATGTTTTTTTATTAATTTCCGCAATATCCGATAAACGGAATACCGGCCTTATTCATCTTGTCACACACTTCCTTAGATAACACAGCGTCTTTTCTACCTTCTTGGCTCAGCTCTTTTTGCACTTGTTTAACTAAGTCTTTCATCACATAAACTCCCCCTTTATGTTCTTATTAAAATAAGTATAAAGGAAGATCATGTTATATTCTAGTTCTTTTTACCAGCACCTATTTAACTATGAAGTTTTTAATACGTAAAAATATAAAATACCCCTGATCTTCATCTGACTGATCAGGGGTATTTGTATTAGAAGCGGTTCATTTTTTCAATTTGAGCTTCTAGCATTTCAATGTATTCTTCATACACCTCAATAAAAGCTTCTCTTTTATATTGGTGCCTGTCATCTTTCATCATATTAATTTTCTTTCTCATTTCTAATAAGTTTGGTTCAACCTCTTGTTTCATCTTATCTCCTCCATTTATACGTTCATTTTAGAAATAATCTTATGTAACTATTCCACAAGAGCACTGCATTTAAACCTGTAAGCTAGTAGACTAAGAAGGAAGAATTAAAAATTCAGCATAAAAACAAAAAAGGCACTACCCATAAGGGCAGTACCTGTATATGTGCAGCTTAGCGTTTTACAACGTTAGCAGCTTGAGGTCCGCGATCGCCTTCAACGATTTCGAACTCAACAGCTTGACCTTCGTCAAGAGATTTAAATCCTTCACCAGTGATAGCGCTGAAGTGTACGAATACATCGTTTCCGCCTTCAACTTCGATAAAACCGAATCCTTTTTCTGCATTAAACCATTTTACTGTACCAGTTTGTGTCATGCTTAAAACCCCATTCTTAATAATTTCTTAATATGCCAATCGTATTTACAATCCTTGGTAAATAAAAATTCACATATTATAAGGAACATCAGTCACTAAACCGAGTGAATATCCCTTATAACATGTGAATACTAAACCTCTGCTTGTGTTACTCATGATTTACCAATAATAATATAGAAGGTATAAAAGATCCCGTTCTATTCTTCCAAACAATAAAAGCCCTGCCTCTCTTTCATCCTTGCGGCTCCGATGACCGCGCCAGCTGATTGAAATGCGCTTGATATTGATGAAGAATTAAACTGTTAACTAAACTATACCTGATTTTATTCTATTTTGCAAGTCTAGTGTTCCTGAACGTGAAAGAAGCAGCTTAGTATTTACCTATATTTATGTAATTAGCCTATGTCTGTTACATAACAAAACCACTTAATTTAATAAGTGGTTTTGTTATGTTTTGTTTAATAACTAGTTACGGCTGTAATAGTCATTGATCATTTCAAGAATTGTCGGTTCTTCTTTTACCTCAACTGGTTTACGCTCCGAATTCGTTTTGATTTTTTCCATTTTCAACACCCTTTCTATTTTTTGTTCGAATGTTCAATCTTTTCTCTTACTCATAGTATATGCAACTGTACTATAATAGTCAACAACTTTTTTCGTGTTGTATTATTACAAATGTATGACAGCTGTCACTAATATAGACCTAACGCAAAAAAGCATCCGACAGCAATAGCCGAATGCCTTTGATAAGTTACATACTCATGATAAGCTTCTTCCCTTTCCTGAATCAGAAATCGCCACAAGAGCCTCAGGATATGGGCTAAAATAGTTTTGGGACAGTAAATAATCATTTTCAAATCGATAACTCCAGGAACGGAGCATAGTTAATAGACTGCTGAGAGGAATTTTTTGGTCTTTAAACTGATCAAGAGCTTGCAGGAAATGGTCTTTTTCAGCTTTTGTTAAATGCTTAGAAAAATAGCCGAAAACATGTTGACATACATTAATGTGGTCACTTGGTTTTGGCATGCGGTTAAATAACTCATCAAGCTCTTCTTCATAGAGGTCAAATACTTCTCCATCTTCAAGTTTTTCATGGTTCGCTACAATCCTCCCAAGTCTCCTCATAGAGTCTTGATTACAAGCCATGAACAAATATTTATTTTTTGCTTGAAACTGCATCAGTTTTGAAATCGAATGACTCTTCCTTACTTCTTTGAATTCAGCAACTGTAAACAATCTTGTTAAAAAGTGTTCACGAACAATAAAATTCTTTAACCTTCCTTCATCTTCTTTAGCTGCTTTTGGAAAATGCTCTTTTACTTTGTTAGCAAACAAGCCGGCTTCTGTTCTTACAACAGGAGATTTTTCAAGGCCGCTGTACACTTTCGCATCATATAAACCGCAGCTAGGGCTTCTTGTTTTGAGTATAAATCCATCAACCTCTTCAAGTTCACTCAAAAAGTCATTTGAATACTCCTCCATTTGTTCGGTAAGATCACGACCTGTTTCAGGTTGTTTAAGTCTTGCTTCATCTCCGCTTGCTACAAGACGGATGACTTCTCTTGGAGTACCTAGTCCAATTTCAACTTCTGGACAAACAGGTATAAATTCGACATATGGAGATAATTTCTCAATTAACTTATCTGGGATTTTTTCCCCGTTATACCGGCATGCCTCAAACTCGAGACATTTACTAACCACCACTCTTGGCTTAGCGAACGAACGCATAGGCTCACTCCTATCTCTACTTTTATAACGATTAAGATAAAATGTTATAAATGGCTTTAGCGACGCCACTATTATCATTCGTGTCTGTCACTTCTTGAGCAAGGCTCTTTACTTCTTCAATCGCATTACCCATAGCTACTGCATGGCCAGCTACTTTAAACATAGAAAGGTCATTACCGTTGTCACCAATCACCATAACTTCCTCCATTGGAATATCGAGACCAGCCGCATATCGTTTAACTGCTCTGCCTTTTTGTGCCTCACAATGAGTGATTTCAAGGTTATCAGAAGCTGAAGAGCTGATGGCTAAATGGTCCATCTCCTCTAATTCATGTTTAGCCTTAGTTCGCTTTTGGTCATCTTTCGTAAAAGCCAGTAGCTTATAAAATGAGATCGTTGGATCATCGAATAGTGCTTGATAATTCTCAATATGCGACACAGCACCTGTTTCATATCTTTCTTCCGCAATTTCTCTCATATGATCTAAGCTGTCTGTAGACCCAGAAGACAGTAATACATCGATGACTGTTTCAATTCCTTTTTCATAATCATCTGTAAAAGCACCTTTATTTGTATATAATTCGAAATACACTTCATGTCTATGTAAAATTTCTGAAGCCTTTTTTACGGTTTCATTATCAAGGGAATAAACATCTAAGACTTTTCCATCAGCAGATTGAACTTCTGCTCCGTTTACACTGATAACCGGACAGGTAAGTTTTGCTTCATCTAAAGGGATTCTTGCTTCTTTATCATCTCGGCCTGTGGCAATCACTACTTCAATTCCGCGTTTTTGTGCCTCTTTTATCGCCTTAACATTCTCAACTGTTACCTTGCGTTCATCATCTAATAATGTTCCATCCATATCAATTGCGATCATTTTCATTTTTACCACTCCAATTTCTATTCTGTTACCCTTTTCTTCTTATTTTAATCAAGTGAAGAACGAGCCGCAAATTTAGGATCTTTTGTGAGCGGTTACAAAAGTATAGATAAATAAAAAAACAGAAGAACTTGAGTTCCTCTGCATGATTTTTAAGATTTTAGCTGGTCATCAAGTTCTTGATTAAGATCATAAAGCATCTGATCTGCGTTTTCTGAAGTGGTTCGCTCAATTAAATGAGACATATGATTTCCAAGCATCATGACCCCAAAGAAAATTGTAAAAAAGAAGACAACTAAAAAGACAACCACTACACATCCCTCCCGGTAGTCAAAGTTCGAGTTTTGCTCTTTTGTCTACCGTATGTAGATAGGAGATGTCCTCATGCATAATTTTTCCTGTTTCCCTAAATACTAATAGCATTAGACGATATGGGGTGATGATTATGAAAAAACAAATGTTTTTAATCCTTGCTGGTATAAGCATTCTTTTTGCAGGGTGTATGCAAGATAACAGCGCTGATCTGATGGAGGATATTAAGCAATCTCAGACAAAAGGAACGTTTGGGGCTCAACGTTTTTCAAATAATACAGACCAGAATCACGCTATCCGCCGTGCTGACACGGAACTCCTAACTTATGCAAAAGAAGCAGGCGTATACCTAGAGCAAACGATCAATCAATTAGAAGACCTGGCTCCGACTTTCCAAGAGGATTCATTTCAAGCAGACTCACTTCATTCTGTTTTATCAACGATCCATTCGATAAAACAGAACAGTGAACGCTTCCATAACATACGTATCCCTCATGAATTTGAAGGCTTTCACCAAATTCATATAGGGTTTATCACTGAATTAACAGACCTTGAGCGGGTCATAGATGACATGAGAGAACCAGTCGACCCAAGACAAGCCTTGAATGCCCGTGTCCATTATGAAAATATTATGATTTCCCATAAATCAATGGAACGTGAATTTATGTCTTTATCAGAAGACTACGGGTTTCACTAAGTTCTCTTGGAACCTGTGATGAAAAAAAATAAGGCATGCGGATGCATGCCTTATTGATGAGACAATCGCTCCATTCTCCTTAGAAACTGGCGATCGCTTGTCACTATAATTTCGTGTTTCGGGTAATAGCTCTCTGCCATCCCTTCAATCATATCCTGCAGGGATTTAAGATTTTGGTTATCTGCTGCAACACCTATGACCAATGTTTGATCATCTGATAGCATATATACTTTATTTACCTCTTCAAGGTTTTCAAGTGTCTGCTTTAAATCATCTTGGCCTTGCTGTTTAGTTAAAATCGATTGACCGCTAATCATATCCCGTTTTGTACGATTAGAATATCTCACCTTATCTCTTAAAATCCCAGGCCTGCTGTTTTCAATTCTACGGCCCATATGATTAACACCCTCATGCTTCATCCCTAAATCCCGGTTGCCTGAAACATAGTCATAATGGGTAGTAAGCCTCGCTGTTGAATCGGTTAAGCCTTTCGGGGCAGCATCCGGAACCATCATATCCATTAAAGGCCCTTCGAAACTCCTCGCCCGCTCTACACCATACCCGCTGTATCCCTGATCACGATGTGAGTTCGCTCCTAATGTAGCTTTTTGTTCTATAGAGCATCCACTCATGATGATTAACAAGAGCATCGTTACGACAATCCTTTTCATTCTTTTCCCTCCTTTGCCTTAGTGTTTGCAAACTTTTCGCTGAAGAAACAAAAAAACACCCAAATCAGTTCAATTGTTGTTACCAAATGAGACAACAATCCATTTGTTATCCTATAAATCCCATTTTTCTTCTTGCGATGTTTGTCGAACCTTTTCTAATAACGACTTATTATGACTACTTTGCAAGAATGACTTTTCAACTTTCCTGCAATGGGTATAATAATCTTTGTGTGAAAAAAGACATGACTTCAACAAGACCCTTCAGAAAAAATAAAATAGTCCGTCTTCTTTCGAAAGTTTAAAATTGGAGTTGAAGGGTATGCTAACTATAAAAATTGAATTAAAGCGCAGACAAATGTTTAAGCTAGCAAAAAAATACGGATTCACGTCTCCACAAACAGTTAAATGCAGCCAAGAACTTGATGACCTTTTAAACCAAGTACAATTTAAACAAAATCCAGAGACAGATATGAAAGGTGTCTAAAGTGAAAATTTTTCATTAAATCCATTGCAATCCCCCTTAAGTTTTGATAAGGTTAACTCACAAAATCAATAATCTTTACTTCACATACTGAAGTGAGGGTAGAGGCGCAAATGTCATGAGTAAAGATGCGGAGGAGAATGAGCTCCATTGATGCATTTTAAAAGGGGGATTTGCCGAAGCGTACAAATGCTCATTCTTTCTACGCTGGGACTGTATTTAACAAATACAGGACTGTCATGCAGCACTGTCTGCATGGAGGGCTATCTCACGCATTGGAATGATTGTGCAGCCACAACATGTCCATGCAACAATGAGACTCCCTCATTGTTGTTTTTTTGTGCCTTGGCACATAGCCCGCTCATACTTGAAAGATATTATTACGAATTGAGGGTGAATAGAATGAATTTTGGACGAATACTTACTGCAATGGTAACGCCATTTAATCAACAAGGGGAATTTTGCGTTGACTCTACAAAGAAACTAGTGAGATATCTCATTGAGAATGGTTCCGATGCATTGGTTGTCGGGGGAACAACAGGAGAATCACCTACCCTGTCAACAGAAGAGAAACTAGTATTATTTAAAACGGTGGTAGAAGAAGCTGGCGGACAAGTTCCAGTGATTGCTGGAACAGGTTCGAATAATACGAAAGCTTCAATTGAATTAACAAAACAAGCAGAAGAAATTGGTGTAGATGGAATTATGCTCGTTGCACCATATTATAATAAACCTTCTCAAGAAGGCTTGTACCAACATTTTAAAGTGATTGCAGAAGCAACAAAGCTGCCGGTTATGCTCTACAATATTCCTGGCCGCAGTGCAGTTACGCTTAGTGTCGAAACAACTCTTCGCCTTGCGGAGGTTCCAAATATTGTCTCAACTAAAGAAGCAAGCGGAGACTTAGATGCCATTGCTGAAATCATTGAGCATGCACCTGAAGGATTCTCTGTTTACAGCGGTGATGACAGCCTGACACTTCCAATTCTTGCAATTGGTGGAACAGGTGTCGTCTCAGTTGCCTCCCATATCGTCGGAGGCCAAATGCAGCAAATGGTTAAAAATTATTTAGCCGGACAAGTTCAAGCAGCAGCAAAAGAGCACCGCCAGCTTCTACCTGTTATGAACACATTGTTTATGGCCCCTAATCCGACAGCTGTGAAAGCAGCCCTTGAATTAAACGGCGTTCAAACAGGATCTGTCAGATTGCCTCTTATTCCACTAACGGCTGAACAAAAACAAGAGCTTGTACGTATCATTAAACCTACTATGAACTTTTTTGTGAGCTAAAGGTAATGCCAACGATATAAATATTAAAAAGCATGCAGCCCAAAGGCTACATGCTTTTTTCATGAATAGGAACTTTTCTGACCCAATATCTCTCAGCATATCCCGTACCAAATAACACACCGGCTACAATAAAGAGAAAACCAATTAATTGATACATATGTATCGTTTCCTGGAGAAAGATGGCTGAAAAGACAAGCCCAAAAAACGGGACAAAATTATTAAATATCGCTGTCTGACCAGCGCCAATTTTTTGAATGGCTGCATTAAAAACAAAATGACCAATGGCTGTTGCTACAACGGCAGAAAAGAAAAACACCCCATACACAAAGGGCTGTGCCCCTGCCATTGATGCAACCCCTTGCGGTTCTACAATCAAGCTCACGATAAACAGGCCGGCAGAACCAATGATCAGCATCATACCAGTTACTTGCTTTGAATCTAGTGTAGCTGTAGCTTTTTTAATAAAAATAAAACTGATCGCTTGAACGACCATAGCAATAAATAAATAAATTTCACCAAGGGAAACCGATAATACCCCTGCTCCGCCCTGAATAAACAACACCCCGATTAACGCAAGGGCAATTCCCAAAAGGCGCCACTTTGTTAATCTCTCCCCTAGAAACCATACAGCAAAAAGGGCTGTAGTAAGAGGAAGCAAAGCTAAAATTAAGACAGCATTAGACGCATGAATCATCGTTAACCCTTGTGCAAGGAACGTATGGTGTAAAATAACTCCAAACAACATCCCAAGCAGCATATACATCCATTCACTTTTTGTAAGAGTCCTGAATGAGCGTCCAAAAAGTACAATTAATACTGTTACCACTCCTGCAGTCATTATCCTAAATGCTGTCATCGTCTGCGGCGGGAACGCTTCTACTAACACCTTTAACATGACTACATTTAATCCCCATGACACCATAACTAAAAACATTAATCCATATGTAAGGAACAAGGCTCGCCTCTCCACTCCACACGCCTACCCTTCATTTTCTATTAAAGCTTTTTTCTATTTTAGCTTTTTTCTATTTTAGCTTTTTCTATTTCTTTATTATTGTATCTTACCACCTGACAATCAAAACGTCATTGATTTTTTTCGCATTACGAAAGAAGCACTAGGAACCCCTAGTGCCTCACTTTATTTATTTTGACACTATTTATAATGCTGTTTCAATAATTGGCTTTTCATATAAATCACGTGAAAACTGAGTCAGTGCTTCCACACCTTTTTTAGTAATTAAGATTGATTCTGTAATCTCAACTCCGTAGGATTCATACCAAATACCAGGCATTAAGTGGAATGTCATATTCGGTTTCAAAATCGATTTATCCCCTGTTCGGAAACTGACAGTATGCTCTCCCCAGTCCGGAGGAAAACTTGCTCCAATAGAATAGCCAAGGCGTGAGCTCTTTTGATAACCATACTTAGCAATAGCCTCACTCCAGGTTCTCTCCACTTCTTCAGCGGTTATTCCCGGTACAATCACCTCAAGCGTTTTTTCAATTCCTTCCTGGACCACTTTTGAGAGTTCCTTTACATGATGAGGAGCTTCTCCTAGCGCAAGGGTTCTTGCAAGGGGTGCGTGATATCGTTTATACACACCAGCAATTTCTATTGTTAAAAAATCCCCTTTCTTGTACCTGCGTTCACTAAATGTTAAATGCGGACAGGATGTGTTATCGTTAGTCGGCAGCATAGGAACAATCGAAGGATAATCTCCCCCATATTCATCAAGCCCGCTGATCTGTGCTTGATAGATCGCTGCTGCCACATCACACTCTCTAACCCCTGCACCGAGACTGTCATAAGCAGCCTGCATCGCCCTCTCTACAATACTTGCTGCCTTTCTCATATATGATATTTCTTGGTCAGACTTAATTAATCTCACCCGGTTTACAAGAACAGTAGCATCCTTAAACTCCGCATTAGGAAGTCCATTTAATAAACGTTGAAAACATAGAGCTGTAAAATAATGCGCATCCATTTCAAGTCCAATTTTTCGTTTGCTATGGCCGATTTCATCAATGATCTTCACTACAAAGTCCATCGGGTGCCTCTCTGTAGACTGGACATAATAATCTGGATAGGAAATAATATGATTTTCATCCAGCCACGTTGTTTTTGCTACACTTGTAGCGTCCATATGTCTACCTATCCAAATGGGCTGAGAGTCTTCAAGAGTAACGATCATCATTTGATGAACATAGAAGCTCCACGCATTGTAATTGGTTAAATAATACATATTAGAGGGGTTTGAGATTAATAAAACATCGATCCCAGACTCTACCATTTTCATCTTTGTTTTCTTCAAACGCTCTTCATATTCTTTCACAGAAAACATATCCCCACCCCTATCCTATTACAAGCTTCATTTCACATAAATAATGATGCCTTTTTCAGTGATCCATTGATTTTAATCTGTTTTTTTCATCGAATTGTTCACTCGAAAGGCTACCACTTTCTCCTCTGTCATTGCTTCCATGGCATATTTAATTCCTTCTCGCCCCAGTCCTGAGCGTTTTACACCTCCAAAAGGCATCCCATCTATTCGTACATCACTGCTATCGTTAATTATCACACCACCTACTTCGAGTTCTTCGATCGCATAAAAAGCAGCATCGATATTGGATGTAAATAAACCAGCCTGAAGTCCATAACAACTGTCATTTGCTAAATTTACTGCTTCTTCAAGAGATGATACCGGCAGGATGGACACAACTGGACCAAACACTTCTTCTTGAATGATTTTCTCCTCTTTGCCAACATTAACGAGAACAGCAGGTGTTACATACGCTCCGTAACGCTTTCCCCCGCAAAGCAGATTAGCACCATTTGTTACAGCCTCTTTAATCCACGCTTCAACGCGCCTTGCTTCTTTCTCAGAGATCATAGGACCGATATCGGTTGCAGGATCCTTCTTTTCACCAACTTTTAACTGCTTCGTTTTTTCTACAAATTGACTTGTAAATCGTTCATACACCATGTTCTCTACATAGACCCTCTGTACACCGATACAGTTCTGACCAGCCACACCAAAAGCTCCATCGACACATGCCTCTACAGCTTCCTTAAGATCAGCATCTTGAAGAACGATGGTTGGAGCATTTGAACCAAGCTCCATGGCCATTTTTTTCACGCCAGCTTTTTGAGTGATCCCCACCCCTGTTTCATAGCCGCCTGTAAATGATACAAATCTTACATCTTCATTAGATACTAGTTCATCCCCTATTTCCTTGCCGCTGCCTGTCAGGACTGAAAGGATGCCATCAGGTAATCCAGCTGCTAGAAACGCTTCAGCAAGACGCAAAGCACTTAAAGGCGTTTCACTTGAGGGTTTTAAAATCACTGCATTTCCACAAGCAATCGCAGGCCCGACTTTATGTGCTACTAAATTGAGCGGATCATTAAACGGTGTGATGGCCGCTACAATACCTACTGGCTGATGCGTAATATAACCGATACGTGATTCATGGCCTTTCATTTGAGAAAAGGGGATCGTCTCACCGTTTAAACGACGGGCCTCTTCAGCACTCAGCCTTATAGTCTCTATACACCTTCTAACTTCTTTCTCTGCTTCTTTCACCGTTTTACTACTCTCTAAAACAATCGTTCTAACAAACTGGTCTTGATGTTCATTAATATATTCTGCAGCACCCATTAAGATAGATTGTCTTTTATAAACAGGTAAGTTTTTTGAAATGCCGGCCCCTTTTTTTGCAAGTTCGATCGCTCGTTTGACATCTTTTTTCGTTGCTTTTGGAACGGTAGCAATACAAGTATTAGAGCCAGGGTCCATGACTTGCAAATATTCTTGTCGTTCTACCCACCTGCCCCCGAGCAGCATTCTTTCAATAACCATTTGTTCTCTCATCACATCCCCCTCCTTCTATACGAATAAAGATAGCTTAGTTGATGTTTGTATTATTAGACCTTAAATGAAATCATTTATATTCATTCAATATATTCATTCAATATGGAGTAAATCAACTAACACAGCAAAGGCGGTTTCCCGAATACCAGCTCCTGCACCTACCAGCGTAATGTCACCGGAAATATCACACTCATAAGTAATGGCATTCAATGCCCCTTCAATCGATGCGAGCGGGTCTGTCAAATCAAGCTTTACAGGCTTTACGGATGCTTCAACTTCCTCATCTGTCCTTTCAACCGTACCAATTAACTTCCAACGCTTCCCTTCTTTATTGGCCAACTCAATATCTTCTTCTGTTATTTCAGTAATGCCGATGCAAGGCACCTCATCTTTTGTTAGGGTTTGGTCAAATAACTCCGACGCTAAGATCATTACTTTATAAAGCACATCATACCCTCTCACATCGCTAGTTGGATCTGCCTCAGCATATCCAAGAGCTTTAGCTTTCTCTAAAGCCTCCTTATAACTCATCCCGCCCTCCATTTGGGTCAGCATATAGTTGGTTGTTCCGTTTAGAATTCCCCGCACACGGATAAAGTCATTTCCCATAAGAGTCAGCTTAGGCATCCTGATCGCCGGTGTACCGCTCATGACAGAACCTTCATAGAAAAACTTAACTCCGTGTTCCCGAGCCATCACCTCTAAATCTTTTTTCTTTAAAGCGACTGGCCCTTTATTGGTCATCACCACATTTTTATTGTGGGTAAAGGCAAGTTCGCAATGGGCAATCGCCGGCTCTCCTGTTTCAATATTGGTAAAGGTCATCTCTACAATCGTGTCGGCATTTGTTTGCTTAATTGTTTCTTCACTTGAGAGGCCTCGCACTAAACCTCTGTGATCTGGATAATGATCAAGAGTGCCGTCTTTTTCAATGGACTCAATTACACGATCTAGGTCAAGACCCTCATCATGATGGATAGCCCCTTTATACAAATCAGCTATCGAGACAACTTTAAATTGACGATCATACTTTTTCAAAAGGGAGGACTCTTTCTCTTTAAGGAGCTTAACAACTCCCTGCCCGACGCCTCCAAAACCAATAAGAGCTATTTTTTGGATCACCTAAAATCACCTGCCTTTATGGAATACTTTCCTCCTATTCAATGGCATCAAGTGCTCCTTTGAGATCCTCTATTAAATCAGAAATATCCTCAATCCCTGCAGAATATCTTACGAGCCCTTCAGGAATTCCTAATGCCGCTCTCTCTTCCGGAGTGTTTTCAACATGGCTTGTTGTTCTAGCAGGCCCTACAGTTGTTTCAACGGCCCCAAGATTAGCTGCTTTATTGGCAAATTTCAGCTTCGGCAGAAACGCTCTTACAGCATCTAGTTCACCTTTTAGAGCAAAGCTTAGCATCCCGCCAAACCCGGTCATCTGTTGTTTTGCAATCTCATGATGAAGATGATCTTCTAATCCTGGATAATAAACCTCTTGCACTTTATCATGATTCTTCAAAAACTCGGCTACTTGCTGGGCATTTTTCTGCTGCTGTTCTACCCTTAGCTTTAAGGTTTTCATTCCTCGCAGCAAAAGATAGGCAGCATTCGGGTCCATTGTCGCTCCGTTAATTTCACGATAATGATAAATTTGTTCAACTAGACGCTTGCTGCCAAGTGCCGCCCCTCCTAGCGCATCAGCATGCCCTCCTAAAAATTTAGTAGCACTGTGTAAAACTAGATCAGCACCAAGAGCAAGCGGTTTCTGGTTAATAGGCGTTGCAAATGTATTATCAACAAATGTCAATGCACCTACTTTTTTTGCAGCCTTTATAATACGCGCAAGATCAGTAATCTTAACCGTTGGGTTAGTCGGGGTTTCTAAATAGACGAGTGTGCATCCCTTAGCAATTTCTTCTTCCATTTCATCGTGATCACCTGTATTCACTAACGTCACCTCAATATTTAACCGAGGAAGGAATTCACTAAAGATTTTATTTGTCCCGCCGTACGTGTCTTTTAAAGAGACAATGCGGTCACCAGGTTTGAGAAAGGTTAAAAGGGAATTAGAGATGGCAGCCATTCCAGTTGAAAAACTAGTACAAGCTTCTGCATTTTCTAATATGCGAAGTTTTTCCTCAAACGCTTGAACTGTAGGATTTGTGTTTCGACCATATATGTGGCCAGCCCTTTTTCCTATTGCGACCTCATACCACTCATCTATATCGTCATACGTAAAGGCTACACTGTTTACAACAGGTACTTGAGATGCCCCGTGCACTAGAGCGGCTTTTTCACCTGACCATACGCTTTTTGTTCCATCCTTTGGAGTGTGTTGTTTCATTGACGATCAGCCCCTTTCATCTATACATCCATCCTACGCGAGTAAGCCAAATAAAATCATTCGCAAAACTGTATGAAAAAACACCAGCATCCCTAGATAAATTATACAAATGTTCTGAAAATGATTGCGGCGTTGAATTCCTTTCTTTTACAATAAGAAGAAAGGGGGGATTAGATGAAGCTCACGATGGATGAAGTGTTATCATTACCACTTTTAAAAGATGCTGTTCATCATACGTCCGTTGACTTACAGACAAAAAAAGTGGAATGGATCCAAGCACTTGAGGCCCCTGTAGAGCAGTTTGTACGTCCAAATGAATTAATCCTCACTACAGCAGTAGGCTGCTTGGATGATGAGCAACTATTTGATTTCGTCTGTGACATTATTGACTCTAAAGCGAGCGGGCTGGCTATCGCTGTCGGAAAGTTTGTTAAACAGATTCCAGAGAAGATCATTAAAAAAGCAAATAAAGAAGATTTTATTCTGCTTGAAATGGAATGGGATATTAGATTCTCAGATGTGATTAAAGAAGCACTCCATTTACTTGATACGAAAAAGAGGCAGCATTATCATCAAATAGAATCCTTACAAGAAACCTTACTAGACTTTATTTTAAAAGGAAAAAAGCTGCAGGATGTTTGTGAATATGTTGCCAATACGCTAAAAGCACCTGTTCTTATCACAGATAACCGAGGGAGTCTATATGGATCAAGCAAACAAGTCACTTCTTCTTTAATAACCCACTTCAATCAATATCTTCATAAACAGCTTACCGAGAATGGAATCATATTCAATCATTCAAGCACGATAGAATGGTTTCAATACGAGGAAGACTATGCACTAGTCCTCGGAGTTGAATCAGCAAATCAGTTGAAAGGCTATATCATTGTAGGGGGTTTTGGCCCAAAACCTTTTGCCAGCACTGAATATGAGGAATGGGGCAAGCTTCTTAAGCATGTATCTACGGCGATTGCCCTCTTCTTTTTACATGAGACGGCTGTCAAAGAAACCGAATGGCTGCTTCGGGATGATTTTGTTTGGGAGCTTGCTAGCGGCGGGGTTCATTCTAGTGACACCTTATCTTCACGCGCTAAATCATTAGGTTACAGACTGAACTTGCCATATGTCTCTCTTGTTGCCACTCCTGAATATTTCAAACAACGTTTTGAACAAGAGGATAAACTTCAAATGTCGTATGATCACTGGCTTCATTACCAAATCCGGCAAATTGAAGAAGAGGCTGAGAAAATCGCCAAAAAACAAGCTTTAAAAGCGATGATTACCTATCAGCAAGATGAATTAATTATTTTTTTAGAAGTCATTTTTGATCAAGCGGCAGAGTGCGCCATGCGCTTTATTAATGAATTTGAAGAGCGTCTTTCTTTTCTCTATCCATCTATTCAGTTCAGTTGGGGAATCAGTAAGCAGTACGGCTATCATTTATTTCAAGAATGTTATCAAGAAGCAAAGAAAGCCCTGACTTTAGGAAAAAAACGAAATGGGCGAGGAAGCAGAAATCTGTTTACAGATACTAAAATCGACCGGTTAATTGAAGCCATGAGTGAGGTAACGGTTCTTACGGAGTTTACGAATCATTTACTCGATTCATTGATTCACTATTCTAAAGAGCGGAATATCGATCTTTTGCATACGTTTATGACTTATCATTCCCATAAAGGGAATGTCAGCCAGACTGCAAGGGCACTTAACCTCCATCGGCAGTCTCTCTTATACCGTTTAAGAAAAATTGAAGCACTAACAGGTTGTTCGCTTGATAATGCAGATGATTTATTTCTTCTAGATTTAAGCACCAGGTTATGGAGTGCAGGCCAAGAAGAACAATAAAAGACGAGTATTATAACCCATACTCGTCTTTTAGTTCTTGAAGATGTTTTAAAGATTGATTACTAAACTCTGACTGTTTATGCGTAAGTTCATCGATCTTCTCCTCTAGCGCACTGCGAAGAGAATCTGAATATGAAGGGACATTCCCTTCATATGGTTTAATTGTTGCTAGCGGCACCCATGTCTTCTCAAACTCGGCTAAAGCCTTACGTTGATGAAAGAAGACTCCTTCTGTCTGTTTAGGATTGTGCAGATCGCCTTGAGTAGGGTGCTTCAAAACAGCCAGCACTTTAATAAGCCCTCTTTGTTCTGATTCTCGCATCTCTACTACTTCTCCAATATAAACACCTGTTTTATACTTTGCTTGAACAATAGACAACAGAACTCACCTCCTGCTTAATGCATGGCTCCTAAAAAGGTAAAAATAATAAACGTAATAATACAAATAAATCCAATAATTAAAAACCACGTTGCTTTTTTCTTTTGATTATGAAGAGCTTGATAAATACCAATCCCGCCGAAAACACCAGTTAAAAGAAAAAACAGCATGGCAAAAAGGACTAAGATCAGGCCTTCTTCCATTATATCACCACCTAAAGCCCAGGAACTAACCATGTAAAGAGATTCCACATGAACTCTGATACTGGGACTAAATATTGTTCAGAGAATTGACCTAATCGGCTCGATTCCGTTACCCCGTCAATAACAATTAATGTAAACGTTACAAGGATTACGATAATCGTTATCGCTAAAATAAGAGCAAGCAAAGCGGCATATCCTAGCACCACTCTGAGCGCCCATTTAAGCCATAGCGGACTAGATTTTGTTTCTTTCTTCATTTCCATAAAATCACTTCCATAAAAAAATCCCCCCAAGTTTCACACGTTGGCTACCATACTATCGTACCAAAACTATGTAAAAGATGAGAGGGAATTCTTGAAAATCTAATGAATTCATGTAAAACACAGCTTTTCAAACAAATTTCCTATGTTAATCGACCGTTATTCTAAGTTTAATTTTGATAAAATACCTTCAATAGGTATGCCATCAGCAGTAGATATATCACTGAAATCATATAATCTTAAATCGATCAGCACACCAGACTCTGTAACTAACCCCTGATTTTCTTGAACAAATTCTTCTGATGACCCTTCTTCTATCACTTCTAATGATGGATCAATACTTTCATCGACCAAGGAATGACTTTCATCTGTAATAGAATCAGGCAGCGGAATCACTCGATCAGAAGTGGTTTCACTATCCATCACCGCGAGGTCTAACGGTTCTTTTATTTCAATGGGTTCACTCGTTTTTGCATTAAATTGAAAAATAACGATTGCCCAGACTGTTATAAACATAACAGCGGACATGACAACCATTACGATCTGCTTGCTCATAACACCACTCTTTTCTATCTTTATACTCATTCTTTATCAACAATATTAGTTAAGACATCAGAATGCACTTATATATTCATAGGTCTATATTATCATTAACTTGGATAGATGTCAGTGGGTCGTCACACAAAATACAAAAAAACCGCATCTAATTAGACACGGTTTACAGACATCCATTGAGGCGGACTGTCCTTTCCCCAATAAATGCTACCCAGGTCATGGTGTTTCTCAAATTGATCTAGGTAGGTATGGTAATGAAAATTAAATAAGTAACCTTGTTTAGGCGGATGATCTCGTCTTACATGAAAACGAAGCAGATCTTCTCCGCTCTCTTGATTATACAAATGGACAATTTTCTCTCCGAGCCCTGCTGCAGGATGTTTAGAGAGAGTGACTTGTTCCCACTCTTCTTTTGTTAAATCGCTTGTTGTATCAATCAGAATATCTTTTAATTTTGGAAGGATTTCTTGCTTAAATGGTTCTTCGATCTTACCTGCTATCGCAGAACCAAACTTCATCATGCTTTGATCGTACATATAATTCATAACATATTCAGTAAATACTTCTTGTGAGGAGGAATCTCTGTGAATATAATGATCGGTACTTAAAGGTAAGACGTCATGATACAGCTCATAGCTTGTCTCATTAACTTTATAAACGAGTGGTTTCTCACTACTCTCTCCTATAGACTTTGCGGGTGCTTGTGCTTGCACTTCTTTGACATATTCATTTGGTGGAACAAATATACCTAAGGTCAGGAGGGCAGATGAGATAACGAGACCCCTTTTCATCCATGGCATCATCGTACACACGCCCTTTCATAGTTTTCATTTTATAATTATAATTTTCACTCTACTTTATTTTCTCATGAAACCTATGAAAACGCTACGATATTTTCCATAAAAAATATGTGTCATTATGGGAGACCTTAAAGGCCGCCCTGACACATATCCTTAACGATTCACTCTTATGGCAAGTTCGAGCTTCCCATTAAGAAACGATCACACTCTCTTGCAGCTTCACGGCCTTCATGAATCGCCCATACAACAAGACTTTGACCTCGGCGATTATCTCCAGCTGCAAATACGCCCTCTTTATTCGTCGCGTATTTTCCGTAATCAGCTTTTAAAGTCTGCCTTTTAGTTGTTTCAAGTTTCATTTGATCAATGAGCTCTTGTTCAGGTCCTGTAAATCCGACAGCTAATAAAACTAAATCTGCCTTCCAAACCTTCTCAGAACCTTCAATCGGTGTACGCACTTTCACCCCGTCTTCACCAATCGTCGTTTCCACGGCAATCGTATGAAGTTCACGTACATTTCCTTCTTCATCACCAACAAATTTTGTGGTCATAAGCTGATAAGCACGCGGGTCTTCCCCGTAAACGGCAAATGCTTCCTTATGCCCGTCCTCAATTTGATGTACATATGGAAACAGCGGCCAAGGATTATCAGCTGTACGATCTGCACCCTTTTGACGGTTAATATCAAACTGCGTAATGGATGCTGCACCATGTCTGACTGATGTTGTAATACAGTCTGCGCCCGTATCACCGCCGCCAATAACAATCACATGCTGATCTTTTGCAGAAATAAATTCTCCGTCTTTATGATCAGAGTTTAATAAGCTTTTTGTATTAGCCGTTAAAAAGTCCATAGCATAATGAATACCTTTTAGATCACGGCCTTCTACTTCTACCTCACGCGGTTTCGTAGCTCCAGTACATAAAATTACCGCGTCAAACTCACTCTCAAGCTGTTCTGATGTGATATCTTGACCAACCGTTGTGTTAGGCTTAAACTCAATTCCTTCTTCTTCAAGAATTCTCACGCGTCGGTCTACAATTTGGTATGCAAGTTTCACATCAGGAATTCCATATGTCAAAAGTCCGCCAATGCGGTCTTCTCTCTCAAATACTGTAACCAAGTGCCCTGCTTTATTTAACTGAGCAGCAGCCGCTAAACCAGCAGGCCCAGAACCTACAACAGCCACTTTTTTACCTGTTCTTGTTTTTGGAGGGTTCGCTGTGATCCAGCCTTCTTGGAAGCCTCGTTCAACAATATGGTATTCTATGCTCTTAATTGTTACAGGGTCATCAGAGATTGCTACTGTACAAGAGCCTTCACACGGAGCAGGACACACTCGTCCAGTGAACTCAGGAAAGTTATTCGTTTTATGCAGGCGATCCAGCGCTTCACGCCATTTACCGCGATAAACTAAGTCATTCCATTCAGGAATTAAATTATAAACCGGACAGCCGATATCAGCTGAGCCAGGAACAGAGGTGCCAGCCTGACAAAAAGGCACTCCACAGTCCATACAGCGTGCACCTTGCTGTCTTAATTTAGCTTCGGGCATAAGCAGTTGAAATTCCTGCCAGTTCTTTGTTCGTTCAAAAGGATCTTTTTTTAGTGGATTCTCTCTCTTATACTCAATAAAACCTGTTGGCTTCCCCATAAAAATCACTCCAAACTACGCTCAATGTCTATTTATAAATCATCTCACCATCTATTACATTTCAGTTTAATGAAAGGATAGGAGGAAATAGAGCGTTGTCTAACGCTCTATTCTTTCGCTACCTTTCAATTTTGGAATTGCTTATTTTCCACTTACTCTTGATTTATCACGTTTGTTCTCATCGAATGCAACCATAATCGCATCGCGGTGTGACAATCCTTCTTGCTTCACCCGCTCTATTGCTTCAAGCATTCGTTTATAATCTTTTGGTATAACTTTTACAAAGTTTGCCGCATATTGATCCCAATTGGCTAAAACTTTCTCAGCTTGTGTACTGCCTGTATAAGCTAGATGTTTCTCAAGCATCGATTTAACGAGTACCACATCTTCTACAGAAGCAAGAGTCTCAAGATGGACCATTTCTAGGTTGCAGTTTGTTGGGAACGTACCTTCTTCATCAAGAACAAAAGCGACTCCTCCAGACATACCAGCAGCAAAGTTTTTACCAACTGTACCTAGGTTGATGACCATACCGCCGGTCATATATTCAAGTCCATGGTCACCTACACCTTCAACGACTACATTTACACCAGAGTTACGTACAGCAAATCGTTCTCCCGCAATTCCACGAATGAACGCCTCACCAGATGTCGCTCCGTAAAAGGCCGTATTACCAACAATTATATTTTCTTCTGCTTTATAAGAAGCTACCTTTGGAGGATACACAACAAGTTTTCCGCCTGAGAGTCCTTTTCCAATATAATCATTGGCATCTCCTTCAAGCGTCAAGGTCATGCCTTTTGGTACAAAAGCTCCAAAACTTTGACCCGCTGAACCAGTAAAGTCAAATTGAATCGTATCTTCCGGCAAGCCTTCAGCTCCGTAACGTTTGCTGATCTCACTACCAACAATCGTACCAACAACACGATCCACATTTTTAATTGGGTAAGACCCGCGTACTGGCTTGCCCTCGTATAAAGCAGGCTCACTTGCTTTAAGCAATTCACGAGCATCAAGAGAAAGTTCTAACTGATGATCTTGAGCTTTCGTACAATAATGACGTGATGGATCACCTGAACGAGGCTGGAACAACAGCCCAGTTAGATCGATATGTTTTGCTTTCCAGTTATCCACTTCTTCATTCATTTCAAGTAAATCCGTACGGCCGATCAGCTCATCAATCCTCTTAACTCCAAGCTCTGCCATTAGTTCACGGATTTCTTCTGCAATAAATTTCATAAAGTGAACGACGTGTTCCGGCTCTCCCATGTATTTCTTTCTAAGTTCAGGATTTTGAGTGGCAATTCCGACTGGACATGTATCAAGGTGACAGACGCGCATGACGATACAGCCTAATACAACAAGCGGAGCCGTAGAGAATGCAAACTCCTCTGCACCAAGAAGTGCTGCAACGACGACGTCTTTACCAGTCATTAATTTCCCATCTGTCTCAAGCGTTACACGGTCACGTAAATTATTTAATACGAGTGTTTGATGAGTTTCAGCCAAGCCAATCTCCCAAGGAAGACCCGTATGTTTAATACTTGTTCTTGCAGCAGCACCCGTACCGCCGTCATACCCGCTGATGACAATACCATCAGCACGCCCTTTAGCAACACCGGCAGCAATCGTACCAACACCAGTACCTGCTACAAGCTTAACGCTGATTTTTGCCTGAGGATTCGCATTTTTCAAATCATGAATTAACTCAGCCAAATCTTCAATTGAATAAATATCATGATGCGGCGGCGGTGAAATTAATCCAACCCCAGGAGTTGAACCACGTACTTCTGCCACCCAAGGGTACACTTTGTTTCCTGGAAGCTGGCCGCCTTCACCAGGTTTCGCTCCTTGTGCAACTTTGATTTGAATCTCATCAGCATTTACTAAATAGTGGCTCGTTACGCCAAAACGGCCTGATGCCACCTGCTTAATAGCACTTCTTTTCAGATCGCCATTTTCATCTTCTGTAAATCTCTTCGGATCTTCTCCGCCTTCACCTGTATTACTTTTTGCACCAATGCGGTTCATCACGATAGCAAGTGTTTCATGTGCCTCTTTAGAGATCGATCCAAATGACATAGCACCCGTTCTGAAACGTTTAACAATCTCTTCTGCCGGCTCCACTTCATCAAGTGGAATAGGAGTCGCAGCTTTAAGTTTAAGCAATCCACGGAGTGTTGTTTGCTCATTTGTCTGCTCATTAATGGCCGCAGAGTACTTTTTAAATAAATCATAGTTACCGTTACGGCATGCATGCTGGAGCATATGAATTGTATGAGGATTGTATTGATGAGGCTCCCCATTTCTTCTCCATTGCAAATCATCACCCGCATCAAGAGTACGATCGACGCCTTCTTGAGTGGAATACGCACGGTCATGTCTCATTAAAACTTCTTTTGCGATCACTTCAAGTGTAATCCCGCCAATTCTTGATGTTGTCCATGTGAAATAGCGGTCAATAACGTTTGAATCAATCCCAACAGCTTCAAAGATTTGCGCCCCTCGGTAACTTTGGATCGTAGAAATCCCCATTTTTGAGAGGACCTTCATGATCCCTTTAGTTGCTGCCAAGACATAACGGTTTACAGCTTCAATATATGAATATCCTTCAAGCAGACCTTCTTGAATACGCTCATCAATCGAATCGAATACAAGATACGGGTTGATGGCTTCTGCCCCGTACCCAAGCAACACTGCATGATGATGAACTTCACGTGGTTCACCAGATTCAAGCAAGATACTCACCTTTGTACGAGTTCCTTGACGGATTAAATGATGATGCAAACCAGACACAGCAAGTAATGCTGGTATAGCTGCATGTTCGGTGTCCATATTGCGGTCACTTAATATAAGAAGGGTGTGTCCATCTTCAATTGCTTGGTCAGCTTGGGCAAATAAATCATTAAGCGCTTCTTCTAAGCGATTTGGCGCATGATCTGCTTTAAATAATATCGGCAGCGTACAAGCTTTGAACCCTTCTAATTTGTTATGACGCAGCTTAGCAAGTTCTTCATTATTTAAAATTGGATACGGCAGATGAATATGTCTGCTGCTTTTTGGCTCTGGATTTAATAAGTTACGCTCTGCACCTATGGTCGTACCATAAGAAGTCACAATTTCTTCACGGATTGCATCAATAGCTGGATTCGTAACTTGTGCGAACAGCTGCTTAAAATAGTTATATAAAAGCTGTGATTTCTTCGATAATACAGCGAGAGGCGAATCGTATCCCATAGAACCAACTGGATCAACACCCTCTGTTACCATAGGAGAAATCACTTTAGATAATTCTTCATACGTGTAGCCAAAAGCAAGCTGACGCTCTAATAAATTGGAAAATTGCGAACCTTGTACATGAGAAGTTTCCAACACATCCTCTAGTTGGATGTAATTTTCACTCACCCAATCGCTGTATGGGAATTCAGCAGCAATTTCATGTTTAATTTCTTCATCAGGAATAATGCGCCCTTCTTTTGTATCGACTAAGAGCATTTGACCTGGGTGAAGACGCTCTTTGTACAATACATTCTCTGGATCAATATCTAACACCCCGACCTCAGAGGACATTAACACATAATCATCTTTGGTTACATAATAACGAGCAGGACGAAGCCCGTTACGATCAAGACATGCGCCAATCTGCGTACCGTCTGTAAACGAGATCGCAGTAGGTCCATCCCATGGCTCCATTAATGTGCTGTGGAATTGATAAAACGCCTTCTTCTCAGGAGACATATGGGGATCATTCTGCCATGGTTCAGGAATCATCATCATCGCAGCATGAGACATTCTTCTTCCAGATAGCGATAAAAACTCCAATGTATTATCGAACATGGAAGAATCACTTCCGCTTTGGTCGACAATCGGACGGATCTTATTAATGTCCGCTCCAAATACATCCGACTCAAACATAGCCTCTCTAGCATGCATCCAGTTTACATTACCCTTTAAAGTATTGATTTCCCCATTATGAATCATATAACGGTTAGGATGAGCACGCTCCCAGCTTGGGAATGTATTTGTTGAGAAACGAGAATGAACAAGAGCAATGGCGGTTTCAAAATCATGATCACAAAGATCTAAATAAAATTGATTTACCTGCTCTGTTGTAAGCATTCCTTTATAAACGATGGTACGACTTGAAAGGCTTGCAAAATAGAACGATTGATCAATTGGGATTTGCTTGGCAAGTTCTTTTTCAGCGCGCTTTCTAACTACATATAGTTTACGTTCAAATTGAAGGTTATCCGTACAATTTTCTTCTCTTTTTATAAATAATTGACGAATATATGGCATGGCTGTTTTTGCCGCATTGCCAAGCATGGTGTCATCAACAGGAACTGTACGCCAGCCTAGAAACGTTAATCCCTCTTCTTGAACCTTTTCTTCAACGTTTCTTTCACACTGCTCACGTAATTGTTCATCTTGTGGCAAAAACAACATCCCAACTCCGTAGTACCCTTCATTAGGAAGAGTCATCCCTTCAGCTAAACACACTTTTTGAAAGAAGCGATGTGGAATTTGAAGCAATATTCCTGCACCGTCTCCAGTATTGACCTCATCGCCTTGACCACCGCGATGCTCTAAATTTCTGAGAATATGAAGGGCATCTTCTACAACTTGATGAGATTTTTGACCTTTCATATGTGCTAAAAAGCCGATCCCGCAATTATCACGTTCAAATTGAGGATCATATAGGCCTTGTTTTTTAGGATATCTAGCGTTCTGCATTAGCACCCAACCTTTCTCCAAAAAGTAAATTCAATCAACTCTCCCCATAAACCATTCGAGCTAATATACAGGATCATATCATTTTTCTGACATTTCGGCAAATTTTAAATAGGTAGATCTTTTGATG
This sequence comes from Alkalihalophilus pseudofirmus OF4, assembly GCF_000005825.2. GTDB lineage: Bacteria > Bacillota > Bacilli > Bacillales > Bacillaceae_D > Alkalihalophilus > Alkalihalophilus pseudofirmus. The sequence goes on along the minus strand of NC_013791.2, from coordinate 1,563,397 downwards.
AAAACGCTTACTTTAAAGGTTTTTTTCATTCTTTTTCAAAAAATGTTCAAATATTTTTCCGATTATAATGAATATAAAGTGCATTCAATGAATAAATATACAATTGTTCTTTACTACTTATCACTTTACTATAAAAGTATAAAATCCTTTTCCCGTTCTACAAAAAAGAAAACACGTCGTGACGTGTTTTCAAGCGTTTCTGTGTATAATTTTTTCAATTCTTTCTTCTTGAACCCCATTCTCCCCATAACCTTGTTCAGCTATAAAGCGTTTGCCGTCTTTATCAAATAGAACGATGGTCGATACTCTTGTCCCGTACGTTTCGCTTTGTATAAATACAGGCGAGAGTAATCGCTCTAACTCTAGACCTACTCCTGTGTCAGGCAGCGCATGATCAGGGTAGGTCATTGTTGATTGCAAAATGTGAAGACCCTTATCTATTAAAGCGGGATAAGCGGTTTCATTCATAATTTCAGTTTCAACGGCTGTTTTTAATGTATCTATTTTTGGCCAGGTGACATTTAATGTGCTGTTGCTTACATAATAGTTTCCTGGAATAAGCTTTTGTACGGCATGTAAGCGATTTGAGTAGTAATATACGTCATCAATTGTACCTGCAATCAAATTAAAGCCTTGAAAATCATCTTTTTGTTGTCGAATGCTTTCAACATATTCTTTAGCGGGTGTCGTTGATGATAGAAATCCCCTTACTAGTTCTCCCCTAGAAATAAATTCATGGTCCTCCGTTTCATTTAGAGGTTCTCTAATATTTGTTACGCAGGCTAATCGTCCACTCTTTGTTACGCCAAGCCAAGTCCCCCCGCGCTCTACATCTCTCCCTGCATAAATGTCAGGATGATCTTCCCAAAAATGAACGCGTTTGCTCGGCCGGTCATAAAATTCATCACGGTTTGCCAGCATTATCAATGGAAACTCTTTATTTTGCTTATATGAGATCGCTACTAAACACATTAATATATTCCACCTTTCGAAATGTTCAAGTATATCTTGAACCAGACAAATTGCTACTAGAAACTGACAACGCGCCGTAATCTTAATTTCTTTAACTTCCTAAAGCACTTATTATAATCCATATCACATTCATTGTCTTTCAAAATTATTTGATACATAATAGAAGGATAATCAACCGAAACCTAACGATGCGGATAATCGTATGTACTATAAATAAACTCTATTTTTCACACGACGGAGGAGATCAATGATGACTCAAGATAATAGACAGGAACAACAAAATAAAGAAGTGGAACTGATTAATAAATATAGACAATCGGAAGATATCGATTCACTGCTTGCTTCATTAAATACTTTAGGTGAGGAAGAACAAAAAGAGGCAGGAGAATCACTTGAAGCACTAAAGCGTCCTGTTAAAGAAATGATGAACGACCAATCAAATCAGCTGCCTAATCAACTGCATCAATTAAAAGAAATGGTCAGCCAGCTTGAGCCTGATTACTTAAAAGACAGTCCGCTAAAAAAGTGGACGAATAAACTGTTAAGAAGAAGCCCGATCGAACAATATGCTAGAAAATATCAAACGGTTGAAGCTCAAGTCGAACAAGTCATTGAAGGGCTGCTTAGCGGGAAGGACAAACTGCAAGAAGATACATTAATGCTGCAGCAATTAAAAGATGTAGCCAAACAGCGAATTACAAACCTAAATCAACAAATTGATGCGGGTAACAGGCTGCACGCCATGCTTGAAGAAGAAATGACTTCTGAGAAGTGGAAAGATAATCCAAATGCATTGAAAAAAGGACAGCTAAAAGTGGTCTCTCGAGTAAAAAACATGTCCCAAGCCGTTATGGTATTACAGCAATCACTTGCCTCAGTCGATTTGATTATTGAAAATAATGATAAGCTTGAAGAAGCTATTTTCAATGCCATTACCATGACAAAAAATATTATTACCGTCACGGCTTCCATTCAGCTTGCCTTAAATAATCAACAAAAAGTCATTAGTGCTGTTCGTAACGTGAATGAAGCAACTGAATCGATGCTTTTATCTAATGCAGAAATGTTAAAACAGAATACAGAAGCTACATTGAAGACACTAGAGGAACCTGCTATTGCGATCGAAGCGTTTAAAAAAGCATATAACAATGTGTTTGAAGCGATTGAATTAACGGAACAGTCCAATGAACGAATTGTTACGAGCGGCAAACAATTTATTGAAGAAATGGATACTCTTAATAAAGAGATGCAGACAAAATTATTAGATAAATAGTGAATAAAAAGATATTTTTTATCTGGAGGTGATCGTATTGAGTCGTACATTGCTGCAATCCCCTTTCTTTCGTTTTTTGACTCCCGCTCATAAACGTCCTGTTGAGGAACATCTGCTAAAAGATGCAGCCAGTCAAAAGCTGATTCATGAAGCTGAATCACTCATTGAGAGAATGATTGAGAAAGCAGATGGTCAAAATAAGCAGCGCGTCATTAAACGTAAGCATAAAGAGTTTGTCATTAAAATCAAATTGACTCACAAGCAGATCACTTTGAAAATGAACGATACTAAATACACCAATTCTGCGATTCATAAACGGATCACAATCACATGCTACCGAAAATATATGAAGGCTAAAAATGGAGTAGGTGTCATTCGAGAAGCGAGTATTCATTATTTAAAAAATGGACGGGCACATGTCAGACAAGTTGCGGAATCCACTCTATTTAATGGGTTATTCTATCGGATTCACCGATTAGACGAGGCTTATACAAATGGGACGTCATCTGCTTTAACATTAGCTGAAGTGAATTCGTTAAAAGCTCCTGCATTCAATAAACAGCAGGATATCAGCCTTATAAGACAAGAAGCCATTCGATATTTAGATACAGTAAAAAAATTTTCTGTAGACCCGTTAATTGAAAACCGATTAACCCGCATTATTAAGCAAGTTGAAAAATTACAGGAAGATTTTGATCTCTTGGATTATGAAGAAAAGCATACAGTACGAAGAATGCTTAAGGAAGATATTCCCAACCTCTTGAATACCTTTTTGTCTCTATCAATGAAAAATCAGCTAGACCATAAAGAAGATGTCTTTGTTTCTTTATCACAAATGGAATTAACTCTTATTACTTTTTATGAGCAGCTCGAAGAAAAACGAAGGGAACATATGAACCACCTGCTAAGACTTCAAAAGCTCCGCTATGAGCAAGATCGTAAATCTTAGAACAAGCAGACCTTCGTATCACCTTGCTTTAATACTTGTTAAATCGATATAAGACCCTTACACTACTAGTAAGGGTCTTATATGTAATGTAAAGCTAAATTCAATAGTTAATTTCAATAAAAAGGGGGAAATGAAATGAATGCACCAGTATCCTTAACACCTTCTATTTCAATTATTGACGGCTTTGATATGAGTATGCCAGAAAGGACTGGAAGCTACATACTTAATGAGGATATGCTGACTATTATTGAAACAGGTCCAAGCCCATCAGTTAAACATATTATTGATGGATTTAGGGCGCTAGATTTAAAACTAGAAGATGTTGAATATATTATCCTTACACATATTCACCTTGATCACGCAGGTGGAGCTGGCCTGCTCATTCAACATTGTCCTAATGCGAAAGTGATTGTGCATCCAAAAGGAAAAAGACATCTTCATGATCCTTCTCGCTTAATCATGGGCGCTAAAGCTGTGTATAAAGAAGATTTTGACCGATTATTTGATCCGATTCTTCCTATTGCAGAGGAGAAGCTGCTCACGGTTGAAGATGGTGATACTCTCCCATTAAGTGATACGTGTACATTAACTTTTTTACATACCCCAGGACATGCAGCTCATCATATTAGTATTTATGAATCAAAAACAAAAGGCATATTTACGGGTGATACGCTCGGTGTTAGATATGAGCCTTTATCAAAGGACGGTGTGGAACTGATTCTTCCTTCTACATCCCCTAATCAATTTGACCCAGAAGCGACGATTCAATCAATGAAGAGAATTCAAACGTTCGATGTTGAACAGATTTACTTTGGTCATTACAGCATGGCTTTACACCCTGAGCTGGTCTATACACATATTGAAAAATGGCTCCCCGTCTTTGTACAAAAAGGAAAAGAAGCTGTTAAAGATGGCTTAGGTGTAAATGAATTAGCTGCATCCATTTTAGAAGCCGTTCAACATGACTTAGACAAAAAAGGCGTAGAACGTGACCACCCAGCTTATGAACACATTCGCCTAGACCTGAAAGTATGTTCAATGGGGATCATCGATTATTTATCAAAGCAAACCTGATTCCACATACGATGAGGTTTATTGCAAAGCGAGGTTTTTACCATGGATAGAATACAAGCCAAACGTTATATGAATCAACTCCTGCTCATAAAAGACGACCCGCACGGTCACTTTATTGGTGAATTACTTGAAATAATAACAGAGCCGAAAAAGCCTTGGCGGGGAAAACTGAAAATAAAGTATATCGTTAAGCTAGGAGAACCAACAGTTTCTGAGGTTATTTCTACACCTGTTTATAAAGAAAATGAAATCGTAGAATTTGCAGGGAATAAATTAGCTCCTCTCTCTTTAGCTAAACTTCCGGAATCATATGATCATTCTCATGCAAATGTCATAGCCGATCGTCTAGCTGCCATTTTCAAAGAACAAAAAGAGCTGCAGGTAGAAGAAAATCAACTATTAGTTTACTTAAAAAATGAGAATCTCGACAGGCTGCTACACTCTGCAGCCAATGAGAATCACGAGCACATCCCCTATGTTTTCTATGAGAGCGGATCAAGGTACTTGTTAATTGATGAGCACGAGACAACACTTGATTTAGCAGACTGTCCATTTGAATTTAAATGGAGCGGGAAGAAAAAAGATATGCTCGGCTATTACGTAGGTGAAGGGATATTCAGGAGTCATGACGGTGAGGAATATCGTCCATCAGAAGGGGAAACAATTTATATCGACAAAAAGCAATTTGATCCTTATTTTATTTTACAGAACGAATTAGATCCTTCATCACTTGACCTATTTGAAGCGACATTAAAAGATTATCATATAGATCATAAAGATTTAATCGATTGCCATAACAGCTTATTGCTTCAGCTGCTGCAATCTAACGGTCAAAAATCATTTAAGGGTGTAAACTTTTTAACCTACCGAACACACACAGGGCAAATTATTGTCCAGCATCATTACGAACGTACACTTAATGAAGATGCGAGTGACCATGTGTTTGACCGGTATGAATTTACTTCTGATAACGGAAAACGCTCCGTTGTGACGTATGTATCAAATATATCAAATAAACCAACGTAAGCGCTCAGTCAGAGCGCCCACGTTGGTTTTTATTTGAATACCAATAAAGCAGTTGATCCGCATCATTGACATCTACATGTTCCACACGAAATAACTTCCAGCTAAAACTAGACTGCACTGCTAACTTTATTGTAGCTAAATCTCTTCTTCCTTGAAGCAATGACACATGCCGCTCTAATGATTGAATTTTCCTATGTTTCGATATCACAATCACTTGACTTAGTTTTCTATAGCGAACATATAATTGTCCACAAAGTGAACCAGCCGCTGCATCACGATACTGGGCATACCCTATCACACTCATGAGTGCTACAGCTATCAGGCCGTAGTAGGCAAATTCGGGATAGAAGTAAAAAAGTGCCGCTGTCGCTGCAATCGGAATAAACGTGTTCTGCACTAAATATCTAATTAAGGCTCTTTGCGGCACCCGCTTAAAGACTGGCTCTGCTGCATATTCAGGCAGCAGTTCTTCTAAAACTTTGTGTGCGTCTTTTTTCTTTAGTAGGGGCAAAAGAACCGTTGAGCCTTGCTCCTCTCCTGTCCCTCCACCTGCACTTTCAACATAAACGGCTGTATAGCCAAACGGCTGTCGGAAGATATTTGCCACATACCTTACAGCAGTTACACGATCTGTGTTAATCGTTAATTGCCGTGTTTCAATCAGGCCGCGTTTGATGATTAAGTCATCGTTTTGTTTGACAACCGAAAAATTACCGTACTTTAAAACAGTATTGATAAAAGATATAATCCATGAAATAAACACAATGAAAAAGATAATGGCTGTGATAAACCATATACCAGACCCAACTAAAAATCCAAATGTCCGTTCATAGAGGGTTGAAGGGATAACCTGCTCTACCTGACTGAATAACGCCCCTACAGCTGAGATCGTTAAACCGATCCCGCTAGAAGTAAGAGCTGCAATAAGCAGGTGCTGAGTTGATAAATTCCATTTAACAGAAGGTTTTAGCTCTTGCGATGATTCATCTAACCGCTCATTACTGTCTGGATTAAACTCACTGCCATTTAATGCATCGGGCTCATGACGATCGTTTGAATCATGATCTGCTATACCTGCATCAAATGGTTTCAAGTTCTGCTTACCAGCTTTTAATGCTTCACTAATTAACGATGCTTCCTGTTTTTTAATGGCATTTAATTGAACTTCAGGTTCACCGCCGCTCCCTGCTGTTTCTACATTTACTTTAACCAGTCCAAATATCCGCTGAAGCAGTCCCGCTGTGATATCGATACTTTGAACTCTTTTTTGTTGTATGTATCTCTTTTTCTTAATAAAGATGCCTTTTTGTACAAATAACTCTCCATCTTCAAGCTTATATTTAAAGCTGATATAAGAGAGGATGCTCGATATGAATAAAATGACAATGAAAACAAGCCAGATATATTCAAACCGTATAAAAGACTCCCCTTGTGAGCTGCTAAAGAATAACGTAATAATGACTGGTAAAATAATGCCCTTTAACCCTTGTAAGAACATCAAAATGATACTCGCTGGATGAAGCCGTTTAAATTCACTCATCATAAGCCACCGCCGCAAGTCTAGCGATTCTGTCTCTTAATTCATCTGCCACTTCAACTGAAAGAGTAGGAATTCGATGACTTGTTGCTGCAGTTGTAATCGTAACATCCGCCATTTTATATCTTCTAAGCAGAGGACCTTGCTCGGTATCAACATGCTGAACCCGTGTCATTGGGATTAACTGTCTCCTAACAATCAATACTCCAAATTGTATATCTACCTCACCCTCTAATACATCATACGTAAAGCGCCTCCAGCGAATAGGAGGTAAAATAAATACAGTGATTAGGACAAAGATAAGATAAAACCCGATTAAGCTGTATAAAATCCATAGTGGAAAATCAAAAAAATAAATCAGCACACCATATGCAATCGGAAATAAAGCTACAAGCAGACTTTCAAAGAATGCTTGCAGCCTCCATACAGAACGTGCTTTTTCAGGTAAAAAGGTTGATGGTGCAGCGCGCACGTTCACTCCTCCTTAAAAGGTTACTCCTCGTAACTTTTAACTCTTTATGCTTACTCTTCTTCAGTGACGTAAATAATCTCTACCCCTTGCTCTTTCAATAAAGAGATAATGGCCTCGTTTAACTCTCTATCATAAAGAAGTCCAACAGAAGGAACAATTTCAAGCTCCTCTAAATAACCCTTTTCCGCATCTTCAATCAGTTCAAGAATATCTTCCATTTCTCTTTTTTCAAGTTCCTGTATGATCTCTTCTTTATTCATCAGCCGCTACTCCCTTTCACTAGAAATTGAATCAGTCATCTGCTTCCATACAGAACCTTTTGCTTCTTCTCCGCCTTCAATTCGTTCAATTGCCATTTTCACCTGCATCGCCACTTCAAATTCAGGATCATCAGCAGCTTCCTTTAATGCAGGAAGGCTGGACTCGTCACCCACTTCATATAAAAACATTGCAGCACGCCAGCGGACTAACTTATTTTTATCTTTTAAGGCCTTCTCCATCGCCCCAGCTGCATCAGCATCACCAATATCACTCAAACAATCACCAGCTGTACGACGAACAGTGACTGAAGAATCCTCTAAAGCTTGATACAATAATGGAAGGACAACCGGCTTTTCAATCATTCCTAAATAAACAGTAGCCAATCGTCTGATCGATGCTTTCTCATCACGTAAGGCAAGCTCTAACACAGGAATATCCTCTTCTTTTGGATCCATTCTCTCAAGAGCCGCATAACGCTCTCGCCAATCTGAAGCTTCAAGCATTTCTTTTGTCACTTTAATAAATCGGCTTTCAGCCTGCTCTGTATTCTTTCCTGCCTCACCATTTGCAATAAGAACCAGCCCATTTAAGCGAGAGTCTGAATAAGCCGCTGAAACCTCATCTACTACTTCTTTAGCTACATCATCAAGTTCACCGTAGCGGATCCCTTGATCCACCCATTTTCGCTCCATCACTACATTGTCCTCAGGTTTTTGAGCTTTGCTGATTGCTTCATTAAAACGATCAGGCAGTCCTGCCCGCTTTTCTTCTTCTCCGTTAGTCAGTTTCACCTGCATCGGAATGCCTTTGAATACTTGAAGACTTACATACACTTCACCAAATGTATCTTGCGCTTTGTTTTCCTGTTGACGTGCCTCATCTGCATCTTCCCCAAACACTTCGCGAACCTTTGGAAGAATGACTTTCCAATCCACCTTAGGATGGCGGTCAATGGCTAGGAAATCAGCTACATGATACACACTTTTAACTCCTTCTATGTTAAATAATTCTTGTATGTATTCAGGTGCCTCGCCCTTGTTTTTTTCGTTATAACTATTACGTGACCCTTGTCCTAAGCTTTCGCTTAATGTTAATTTCATCGTATTAGGACTTGGAGTTGGTTCAATTGATAAAATATGCATGCTCATACCTCCTGTGTACCTTTTTTTTGATCTTATCACAGCTTGATAAGGGATTCCACCGATAGACCCTTTGTCTCAATTTACTGAATGAATCTTCAGATTTACCAAATTGTTATGTTAAATAGGAACAAACCTCTGTTATACTACTATAAAAAGGAGGTTTCATCATGCGATTTGCTTTTCTTTCAGATATTCATGGCAATGCAACAGCACTAGAAGCAGTTATTACCGATTTAAACAAAAAAGATGTCGATCACATTGTTGTTTTAGGAGACCTCTCTTTTAGAGGACCTGAACCTAAAAGATGCCTTAATTTAATTCGTTCACTTGATGCATCCGTTGTAAAGGGAAATGCAGATGAGTGGCTTGTGCGCGGCTTTAATGAAGGTGAAGTGCCAAAAGAAGCACTTGATGGCCTAAATAAAGAACGCGACTGGACATTGAAACGATTAAATGATGAGGACCTAACGTATCTAAGCGAACTTCCTAGTGAAATGATTGTAGACCGCGGTCAAGATCAATTAATTCATGCGTTTCATGCTACACCTACTAGCTTATTTGAAAATGTATATCCAGATGAAACAACTAAAATTGAGCACCAATTAATGCAAAAGGATGAAGCAGACGTCTATGCATATGGCCATATCCATTTACCGTTTGTTCGTTCTTTCCACGGCAAAAATGTTATTAACCCAGGTAGTGTCGGATTGCCATTTGACGGCCATCCTCTCGCATCTTATATCATTGCCGACCTTGAAGAAGGACGTCACACGATGCAGATTCACAGAGTTCCTTATAACAGAGAGCATGTCGTAGAGCTTTATCATCAAGGCGGTTATCCTAATATTGAAACGATGGGCCGGGTAGTCTTTTACGGGGTAAAACCATAATTAGCCCCACATTATAAAAGGCCGCCAAGGCCTTTTATAATGTCTATCATACGAGCTTTATCATTGTATAGGCCTTTAATGGACTGGTCTTTATCGATCAACACCGTCGTTGGAACCCCCATACAACGGTAGGCATCATACGTTTTTGTACCAAGATCCATATAAACAGGCAGAGTAAGCTGCATCTCTTCTTGCCACTTACTTAGATCAACAGATGAATCTCGTCCTGTTACATGAACAAAAATCATTTTGACATCGTCTCGATTCATCGATTGAAAAAGCGCCTGTTTTTCTAAAATGTCTTTTTTCGAATCAGGGCACCAAGTTGTAAAGAAAGTTAGTAGGACAACTTTTCCCTTTAATGAGCCTAATGTAAGAGACTCTGTACCGTTTAATGCTGGCAGTGTAAAATCAGGGGCTGTTGAGTTCATAATAGATGCTCCTTTTGATTTGTCCAAAATTGATTGTTACTAAAACGAGGAAAGCCTCTTCGCCTTATACTAAGGTGAGGAGGCTTCTTTTTATTTGGATAACCTACATCTAGGTTAACCTTAACAAACAAGTGTCATTTATGACTGGCAATGTTCGTTGTATGCAAGAGCTAAATTTCGAATAATCGATTCAGGTGCTGCTCCTTCAATTTGCTCACGAGGGATAAAGTGAACGACCTCAGACCCTTTCAAAATTGCCATTGATGGAGAAGATGGAGGAATATCGCTGAAATAAGAACGCATAACAGCAGTTGCTTCCTTATCTTGTCCAGCAAATACTGTCACCAAATGATCTGGCGTGTGATCATGTGATAACGATGTAATCGCAGCAGGTCTTGCAAGTCCTGCTGCACACCCGCACACAGAGTTAATAACAACAAGCGTTGTACCCGCAGCACCCTTCATATATTGATCTACTTCCTCAGCTGTTGTTAATTCACGAAAACCGGCATCCGTCAGTTCTTTTCTCATTGGCAGTACTACCTGCTTCATATATTCTTCATAATGCATTGACATAACTACTATCTCCCCTTTTTATCTTCACCTAGATTATGTATGCCCTCTTTGCCTACATATGGTTTTAACATTTCATACAAATGAGCAATGGAGTGAAAAGCATAGATTCTTTCTACACCTAAGCCTTTTTTGAAAACGAGCAATACGGGAACACTTTTAATTTTCCACCTGTTTGCAAAGCCTGCCGCGGTATTGACATTCAATTCTAGCGGTTTAAATGCAGGCGCAGACTCCTCAAGGATCATAAGCATTCTCCTAGCCAATTTACACGTTCCGCAAAGAGGGGTTGTCACAAACACAAATTGCAGCTCTTCCTTACTTTTAAGACGTTCATTTAATTCTTGTTCCGTAATACTCTCCATCATGCTCACTCCTGACATTTCTATTGTAGCAAATAATGTTTGCTTACGCACGAAAAAGAGAAGCGCTTCAAAAAGCAAAAAGCTGCCCTTGAAGATCTTTATGAATCTTCAAAGACAGCCCTTTCTTGCTTATAGTTAGCAGGCACCAAAAAAGCATGTAAGCTTTTAACGTTTTAGGATCATATTATTTTGCAGCTGTCTGATCTGCTGCTGTTTACGATTAAGTGCCTCACGCTGTTCTGGAGTCGCCGCTCTTAGCACATCATCAAGCTCCCCGCTCATTTCCTCTAACATCATTTGAGCATTTGTATACTCTTCATCTGTTCCGGGTTGAACGCGTCTAGCATCATCAAACACTTTTTGAACTTGTTCAATCACTGATTCTGCTTTCTCCATACATGATTCCATTTGTTCACGGTTAGCCATCATTAACTCCCCCAGTAAATTGGTATAGTGAATGATGTTACTATGCCTTTTTGTTTACGAATTTATTCATGAACTCAGCGTATACACCATCAAATCATGAGCAAGATGCGTGTTTTCAAAAATCGTTTTAGCCTCATTGAGAAACGCCTCTTCCTCACCTGTATACCTTGAGCTGATATGAGTGAGCAGCAGAGTCTTAACTTTTGCTTCTTTTGCAAGGGAGGCCGCTTCTAGTGTTGTGCTGTGACCAAATTGAACAGCATGATCTGCTTTATCCGCTCTAAATGTGGCCTCATGAATCAAAATATCTGCATCCCTGCTGAATTTAATCATTTCTTTAGTAGGCCTTGTATCTCCTGCAATCACCACAATCCGGCCATTTTTTGGGGGACCGACAAACTCCTGTCCATTGATTTTGCGACCATCTTCTAAAGTGATCGTTTTTCCCTCTTTTAACAATTGATAATGTGGACCTTTTGGGATATTGTACTCTTCTAGTTTCTTAATATCCAATGTACCTGGCTTATCTTTTTCGGTCAGCTTAAACGCAAAGCTAGGCATCACATGATTTAGTGCCAATGCTTCCACTGAAAGATGTTCCGTTTCAAACATCAAGCCTTCTTCAAGCTCAATCACTTCATATGGATACCGGAGATGAGTTTTTGATACAGCTAGAGACGTCTCAATAAACGGAGCTAAGCCTCTCGGTCCATAAATGATTAGAGGATTCAGCGCACCCTGAAAAGACCTTGAACCCATTAATCCAGGCAGGCCAAAAATATGATCGCCGTGTAGATGTGTGATAAAAATCCGGTCAATTTTTGTTAAAGTGATGGGTGAATGCAATAATTGATGCTGAGTTGCTTCTCCGCAGTCAAACAACCATTGAGTGCCTTTTTGCTGCAAAAAACGTATCGCCATCGCACTTACATTTCTCTCAATAGCTGGAACTCCTGAACCAGTTCCTAAAAAATGAAATTCCATAGTACCCCTCCGCCAGTATGTATTAGTTGAAGTATAGCATTTTCTCTTTAACTAATTCACTAAAAAACGAACAACCCTGAAGGATTGTTCGTTACCTGATTATTCATGAATGCTTTTAGCAGGCATAGATACATAAGCGCCTTCGCCATTTTCTGCTTCTTTTGGAATCGGGGACTTCTTGTAACGCCCGATAATGGTACTTGCCACAAAAATTACAAGAACAGATAACAAGGCTTGTTGGAAGCCTACTAACATGGCAGCAAATAAAATAATTAAGAAATCACTAACAAAAATTGTAACCCCTCGATTAATTCCCCATTTTTGATCCATATACAGAGCTAAAATATGAATGCCCCCAAGAGATGAACCATTATTCAAGACAAGTGTTACACCTATCCCAATGAAAATCCCAGCTAATGCCGTTGCAAGCCATAAAGGAACATTGAAAAAAGGCATCACATCAAGGAGATCTCTGATCACTGAAATAGCAGTGATGGAAAGTAAACTTGATAAAGTAAACCATTTACCTAGCTTCGTCCATGAAATGATAAAGAAAGGTAAATTCACTAAGAAAAATAATAAACCCCAGCTCCACGGACTCATATATGTTAACACTGTAGCAAGTCCTGCCGTACCGCCGAACGTCAAATCATGCATTGCTAAAAACCGCAGACCAAAAGAAGTCAATAACAGCCCTGCCAAAACAAGGCCTATACCTTTATACCTCTCCACTACCAAACACTCTCCTATCCACACTTTCTCTCTTATCTAGAATGGATTTTATTTCTCTCTATTTATTCTCATCATCAAATCCATCCCTATGTATAATGTTGTAATCATCTCTATTATCTTATTTAACCTTAATCCAATTTGAGGAAACCGTCAATGTATCTCATTGAATTTTTATTCATCAGAATTATCAGATAACCTTATTTATTAGTTTTACATACGTCTTTGTCTTTTTCTCTATACATTTTTTATACATTTTTATAGGTACACGAAGAAACCTCCCACTACATTAGGGGAGGTTTTGTTCTATATTAAAAGATCAATCTCTTCTATTAATTTTACGATTTCAGGTTTACTAACCTGCCTGTCTGCACCAACTGTAATCCCCTTATGATATAAGTCATCCGTAATTAAAGAGGAAAAGATAATAACGGGAATTCGTTTAAAATCATCATCTTCTTTTATCCGTCTTGTTAAATGGAGTCCATCCATTTTCGGCATCTCAAGATCTGTTATAACGAGCTGTACCTCTTCTTCAACCGTATGCTCATCTGACGTTTGAAGATATTCAAGATAATCAAGCGCCTCTTTCCCATTTTCAAAGAAGGTTACTTGTTCATACCCCGCCTCAGCTAAAGTCTGATGAAGCAGCTTACGCAACATAGCTGAATCTTCCGCTACGACAATCTTTTTATGACTGCGCTCTCTTCTCCCGAGCTTTCTAACTTGTTCCACATTGATTCCTTTTGATGGATTAATATCTACTACAATTTTCTCAAAGTCAAGAAGCAGAATCATTTGTCCGTCAAGTTTAATGACCCCTGTTGTTGCACTTTGGAGCCCTTGAGATAATTCAGTCGGCTTTTCAATTTGTTCCCAAGAAATACGATGAATTCTCGAAACGCCGCTGACACGGAAAGCAACTTTCATTTTATTTAACTCAGAAACGATAAACTTATCTTGACTGTCGTCTCCCTCGCTCACACACCCTAATACTTCTTTTAAGTTAACAACTGTTAACACCTCATCACGCAGACGAATCATTCCTTCAATATGCGGGTGACTATTAGGAATATGGGTTACGGTTTGCGCCTGAACAATCTCACGAACTTTCATCACATTTATCCCATACGTACCATTGCCAACATTAAACACTATGACTTCAAGCTCATTCGTTCCCGAATCAAGCAAAATCCCCTCTTGATTTAACGCCATTATACTCACACCTTTTGAACTAGTTTTAGATTAAAAGAAAGCTCGTTCGCAATGAGAACGAGCTATTTATAAAAGGACATCAAATTAATAAGTTGAATAAACTTTCATTTTTGTTGATTTCATGATAACCGAATCCTTTTTTCTCCAATCGATCTATTAAGTGATCGTAATCTTCATCACATTTAAGTTCGATTCCAATCAGGACAGGTCCATTTGCCTTATTATTTTTCTTTGTATACTCAAAACGTGTAATATCATCATCCGGCCCAAGCACATCTGAGATAAATTCTCTTAATGCCCCGGCACGCTGTGGGAATTGAACAATAAAATAATGTTGCAGCCCTTCATAGATCAACGAACGTTCCCTCATTTCCTGCATACGTCCAATATCGTTGTTACCTCCACTAACAACACAAACAACCGTTTTCCCTTTAATTTCATCTTTATAGAAGTCGAGGGCAGAGATCGGCATAGCCCCTGCAGGTTCTGCGACAATCGCATTCTGGTTGTACAACTCCAGGATGGTTGTACAAATTTTCCCTTCAGGTACTAACACGATATCATCAAGGATCTTTTGACAAATCTCAAATGGAAGATCACCTACTTTTTTTACAGCGGCACCGTCCACAAATTTATCAATCTTTTCAAGTTCAATAACTTTTCCTTGTTCGATCGATTCTTTCATCGCCGGTGCGCCTGAAGGCTCACATCCGATGATCTTTGTGCGTGGTGAAATACTCTTAATATATGTTCCAGTTCCGCTGATTAATCCGCCGCCGCCAATAGATGAAAATAAGTAGTCTATATTTTCTTCAATATCATTCATAATTTCCATACCTACTGTTCCTTGACCGGCTACAATTTTTTCTTGGTCAAAGGGGTGAATAAATGCCATTTGATGCTCTTCGCAATATTTCATTGCTTCATTAAAAGAATCGTCAAATGTATCACCAATTAAAATAACTTCCACATATTCCTTACCAAAGAATTTCACTTGATCTACTTTCTGCCTAGGTGTAGTTGAAGGCATAAAGATCTTGCCAGTGATCTTTAGGGTATGGCAAGAATAAGCAACACCTTGAGCATGATTACCAGCACTCGCACATACGACCCCATTGTTTAATTCTTCTACAGGCAAGCTTGATATTTGGTGGAAAGCACCTCGGATTTTAAATGAACGAACAACTTGCAAGTCTTCACGTTTCAAATAGACATTACATTGATAGCGTTCAGATAACACTTGATTTTTTTGAAGCGGCGTGTGTGTAACGACATCCTTTAATTGTTGATTGGCAATGATGATATCTTCAATGTGTAAGGTTCCCATGTGTGTAATCCCCTCGTTTGCTTTCGTTTTGCTAAGGTATAGCCTAATTCCTCTAAAAGATTGTGTTTATATAACACATTCAATAACATTTAAACAACTCTTTAAAACGCACATACATACATTAATATCTTCATCATCTTACCATATGCTCTTATTTTTGCGAACCCCTATATGTAGCGAACAATCATCTTTCTATTTCTTTCAGCACCCTCAGTAACATTCATCCTTTGCATACAGCTTTGGTAAGCGATTGCTTGTTGATTATTTTTTAGAGCGCCACTATAATAAAGTGGACGAACGAGTATGACCTATTTGTCATACATAGATCGATATATGTGTTTCTACTATGGTTTATCTATTAGAGGAGGGTCGAATATGTTTAAAAAACTAGCACTAATGACAACGATCTTATTAACATCATTATTCATGGGAGCGCAAGCTATTTTAGCAGCAGGCGGCGGTGCTGCAGAAGATGCAGCACATGCTGAACCATCTGGTTTAATCACTGGGGCGCTAACTGCACTTTCAATTGTAACTCTTGCTTTCATGATCTTTCTATCATTCCGTGATAACGGCTAATAAGAACGCACGAAAGTTTGATTTAAGGGTTTGGTTCGGTAATGAACCAAACCCTTGATTTATGTGATGCAATAAAGACATGCATACTACACCGAGAATTCACACAAAGGAGCTTTATTATGGGGGCATTACTATGACGTTTGATGTGTTAAATGTTATTGGGACCGTCGCCTTTGCACTGAGTGGCGTCATTGTCGCAATGGAGGAAGATTACGACTTAATGGGTGTATATATCCTCGGCCTTGTCACCGCTTTTGGCGGCGGTGCAATTCGAAACCTGCTTATCGGGGTGCCAGTGTCAGCACTTTGGGATCAAGGGACTTTATTCACAATTGCTATTATTGTTATGACTGTTGCTTTTATTTTCCCTTCCCTTTGGATTAACAGATGGCTGAAGTTCGGTATCCTGTTTGATGCGATGGGCCTTGCTGCTTTTGCCATTCAAGGGGCCATGTATGCCACAGAAATGGGACATCCGCTTAGTGCCGTTCTTGTCGCTGCAGCGCTCACAGGAACAGGGGGCGGCATGATTAGAGATGTATTAGCAGGCAGAAAACCATTATTCTTGCGAAAAGAAATTTATATTGGCTGGACATTGATTGCGGGTCTCGCGATCGGTCTTAATTTAGTAACCGGAACAATCGGGCTGTGGCTGGTATTTATTGTAATGGTTGTACTTAGAATGTTATCCGTCCACTATCAGTGGCAGCTTCCACACCGCAAAATTGAACAGCCAGCAAATTAAAAAAGAACCGCAATTTATGATTGCGGTTCTTTTTCTATCGGGGCATCCGGATAGGTGATCCAATCACTCCAGCTGCCTGGGTATAGTTTTACGTTTTGATAACCTAAGCCCTTTAGAGCTAGAATATTCGGGCAAGCCGTGACGCCAGAACCACAGTAGACGATAATTTCTTCATCAAAATGCAGATCAGCAAAACGTTCTCTTAAACGATGTTCATCTTTCCACATTCCAGATTCATCTAAGTTTTCCTTCCAGAAGCCATGAACCGCCCCTGGAATCCGGCCCGCTTTTTTATCAACAGGCTCTGAAATCCCTTGATACCTAGCAAGCTCCCTAGAGTCAATCAGAATCGCCTCATTAAGTGATGCGGCTACTTCTTCTTTTGAAATCGTCATATGCGGCTGTACATTTGCAGAAAAGTCCTTCTTTGTGAAAACAGGTATTTCTTTTGTAACAGGAAAGCCGTGCTCCGTCCACTCTTTAAATCCGCCATTTAATACATAGACGTTTTCATGTCCGACATAAGATAACATCCACCACAGTCTAGAAGCAAATGCACCGCCCTCATCATCATACGCAACGACCATTGTTTCTTGGTCAATTCCTAAGTGGCTGAACAACTCCTCTAGTGCTTCAGGCGTTGGCAATGGATGTCTGCCGCCATGCTCTCCTTTCTCGCCAGTCAGATCCCCTTCAAGGTCTAAGTAAGCCGCATTAGGAAGATGACTTTCTTCATACCTGCTGAGACCATCACTTGGGTCACCAAGCTTTGTTCTGCAATCAATTAAACGGAGCGAAGCCCCATTCTCTAATAAGTTTTTGACCTCTTTAGCTGTTTTTATAAATGGCAGGTTTTGATTCATCTGTATCCAGCTCCTTACCGTTTTTTTAATGATGGGTTGTATCCTGTTCTTCATCGAGCAATTGATTTAACTGATTGAGGACAAAAGCAACCGATTTAAAGGTTTCAATTTGCTTTTTCAACCCTGTTTTTGGATAAAAGGATTTAATCGCCACCACTTCTAAGTTATCGAACGTGTGAGTGATTTGGATCGGATATAAATGCTTAGGCTTTGTTTTCAATACAAAAGCTTCTGCAAGCGGCTTCCAATTTTCGCTTGTCTCTTTAACGCGATCAGCGAATGGCTTTACCACACCAAAAAAATCAGGTTCATATCCTTCTTTTCGAACCTGATTTATATAATAAGATTCTGCTTCTTCATTTAGACGAAGAAGCTTTTCGTTGTATGTTTTTAAATCTAAATTTTCTTTGGAAAGCATTCTTCTTCACCTCTCCCTTATCATAGCAAATGACGATAAGGGTTAAAAGGAAAACATCTGCTTAAACGACCTCCACTTTCTTTTCGGTTCTGCCCCAGCTGCAACCGGCAATTCCACTTCCTCTTCTGGTGTCACTTTTTCCTCCATTTTATCAATCCTAGCCTCTAGCTTTTGAAGCATTTTCATCATATTCTCAATTTCCGAACGGTGCTTTAATAATTGATAACTTACCACTTCATCTGCTTTTTTAGAAAGTTCAGCCTCAAGATCCTCTACTCGTTTCAGCACATTCTCAAGCTTTTCTTCATATACCCCAGCACGGACGCTTACTGCTTTAGTTTGCTTTCTGATATTTGTATCCGTTGATGGACTCTTAGAAATGATCGATGAGTATTCACTTAAGTCCACTTCTTTCATTTTTTTGCCTTCTTGAAGCTGCGCTTGGATTGTTTTTAATACAACAAGCTGTTCATCGGTAAAAAAGTAGTGACCATGTTCATTTGTTTCACAGTGAATATTAAAAAACTTCATCCAGCGTTGGATGGTTGTCGGATTTACCCCTAACTGCTCTGAAACCTCTTTTGTTTTCATCGTCATTTCCATAAGACGTCCCCTCCCGTTTAATGTTCTAAGTTGAAAATTCGTTCTTTATCTTCTCTAAACCTGCATGATGACAAAACTAGAATCCATTCGGCAAAGAAGGTTAAAAAAATACACGTCGAGATTATAGCCGTCTAATTTTGACGATACGTGTAAAACTTTATGCGGGCTGTACATCTAATTATTTATCATAGGCATACTATTTTTAAGGAGGGATTAACATGCAGCAAAATAACACGAATAAAAAACTGAACCAAAAAGACCAAGCACCAAAAAGAGAACACCAAAAAGATTCTGGTTATACTGGAGATAAAAAATTAGGAGGACCTAATCGTCCTGCCGAGTAAGCAAGACAAAAGCCGAGCTCCCATAAGCGAACTCGGCTTTTATTTATGCATAAATTTTTGTCCCCACTTATAAATCCAATAAAGTTCTACCCTCTTCGTATGGACCCATTCCCTGATTTCCTCAGGTCTTGTTTCTTTTACCCGCTTAAATAAAGGAGTTAGCGGCTTCCGGGAGTAAAACCAATCTAATCCTTTAGGAGGCTTATGATGATAGACCGGATGTAAAACGCGCAGCATAGGGCTTGTATTAGGTGATGTGATATCACATACTCGCTCATAGTCTCTTCTTGAACCAGTATGTTCAACTTTTCGCGTGAATTGTAAGATATCTTTATGAACTACAGGGTGAAATAAAATCATCGCCAGCCTTTTTCCCAGTTCAATTCGTTGATTAACATGAGTAAAGTTCCGGACATACTGACCATAAATGGATCCGTTCATCGTGGGCAGAAGAACATAGCTGAAATGCGCATATTCCTCCAATTGATAGCGCAATGTATGGAACACATTTTTTTGAAAAAGACCGCTGCTCATTACTTCTAACTCTAATAATTGTTGCTCATTAATAATTAAGGAAGTACATAACCTCACTTCATCCCTTGCTTCCCAAAAAAATTCCCATTCCTGTCTCATAAATTCGGAAACGTGAAATGTCTTTAATTGTTCAAAAACGGGTAGTTGTTTTTTCTTCGCCCATTCATATAGTAGAAGTTGTGGGTAAGCGTCTTGAAAAATGATCCAATTTGCTCGCTCGTACATGGCAAAAATAGTAGCACGAGAGTTTTTGTCAAGAATACCTTGAAACCATTTACTCGATAAATCCGTCATATTCCAGCCGGCATTCCTAGAAACAATTCCCGCAAGCATTGCCCATCTGATCTCTGGGTTTCTCTCATAAAAGCGTTCATAAGCTTTTGTTCGGCTAATATTATCTTTGTTATGCTTTTCAACAGTCTTCTTTATTAATTGAAGTTCATTCGGAGATATAGTCATAAATTTTTTATCCTGCTTTCGATTTCATAGGATCTTTTCATCTTGGTATTGTACATTTTATTTGTCACATAACATCCAAAATTACTATCTACCCAGTTCATTAGAAGATATGGTAAGATTGTGTGATGGAATCTCCCTACTAGCTTTTACCATATTTTTGATTCCATGCATGTTCTTACATGATGATGAACAAAGGTTGTGATGAAGATGACAATCAGGTATCCAAATGGAAAACGATTTGAGACTTCGCCAAAGAGCAGGAAGCTGCCAAAGAAAACGAACGAAATAACCTACAGTAATCGAGGGATGACTTTAGAGGAGGATATAAATACAACAAATGAATGGTATCTAGAGACAGGTAAAGCTGTCATTCATAAGAAACCTACTCCCGTTCAGATCGTAAAAGTAGATTATCCAAAAAGAAGTGCAGCTGTCATAAAGGAAGCATATTTTAAGCAAGCCTCTACTACTGACTATAACGGCGTATACAAAGGTAGATATATTGATTTTGAAGCAAAGGAAACAAAAAACAAAACGTCATTTCCTTTGAAAAATTTTCACGATCACCAAGTGAAACATATGAAAGAAGTGTTAATACAACAAGGCATCTGTTTCATATTATTACGCTTTTCAACTACAGATGAAGTGTATTTACTAGATGCCACGCATTTAATTCAATTTTATGAACAAATGGCTGATTCAAGAAAATCAATACGAAAGTCCGATGTTGAAAGATATGGACATTTGATTAAAATAGGATATCATCCACGCATTGATTACCTGCCAATCGTTGATGAAGTTTACTTCTCGTAAAAAGCAGCGAGTGCAATACTGGTTTAAGTAAAAAAAGTTAAGTTGCATAAGGTTAGCATGCATAAGGTTAACATGCATAGAAAGGAAGATTGCGATGTCAGAAGAACAAAACACACGAGCTGGCCGTCGTCAAGCACGTCAAACAAAGAAAAAAGATAAAAAGCCTAGAAAAGGTTTGTTTAAAAAAATTGTAATTGCGATTATGACGCTAGGGATTCTAGCGATTCTTGGCGGAGGAATTACAGCATTTGTCATGATTCAAGGGGCCCCGCCGCTTGATGAAGAACGTTTGCAGTTATCCCAAGCATTAATCATTCATGATAAAAATGATGAATTTGTTTCACAGCTTGATTCCTCAGAACGAAGAATCAATATTAGTATTCAAGATGCACCACAAGTACTAGAAGATGCCTTTATTGCCGTAGAAGATATTCGCTTTTATGATCATTTTGGTATTGATGTCAGACGTATGTTTGGAGCCCTTGCAGCCAATGTAACAGACGGTTTCGGAGCTGAAGGAGCTAGTACCATTACCCAGCAGCTTGTTAAGAATTTATTCTTAAATGAGCAGAAGCAATTAACACGAAAAGTCCAAGAACAGTATTTAGCTGTTAAACTTGAACAAAAATATTCAAAAGATCAAATTCTTGAAATGTACATGAACCAAATCTATCTCGGCTCTGGAGGCTGGGGTGTTGAGGCTGCATCTCAAAGCTACTTCAATAAATCGATTCAAGATTTAACTTTAGCAGATGCTGCATTATTAGCAGGGATCCCAAGACGTCCAAGCTTCTATGATCCCACTCAAAACCCTGAAGCTGC
The DNA here is from genome assembly GCF_000005825.2 of Alkalihalophilus pseudofirmus OF4. Lineage (GTDB taxonomy): Bacteria > Bacillota > Bacilli > Bacillales > Bacillaceae_D > Alkalihalophilus > Alkalihalophilus pseudofirmus. Next base: position 1,541,571 of record NC_013791.2, on the reverse strand, counting down.
AGAAAGCCGCAGAAACTTAGTTATTTCTTTAATGGAGCAGCACGGCAAAGTCACAAGTGAGGAAGCAGCTCAAGCTAAAGCTATTCCAATTGAAGACCAACTAAATCCTTCGGGAAAGCGTGAAGCCTATCCATATGAAGCCTTCTACAATCAGATCGTTTCTGAAATTGAAGCTATGGATGGGATTTCGATTCACGATTTATACCATTCAGGATTACGAGTTTACACAACTTTAGATGTTGAAGCACAAGAGCATGTAGAACGGGTACTTCAAACAAACGACTTTATTGCAAATTATCCTGATAATGAATTTTTCCAAGCAGGGATTACCCTGCTTGATACAAAAACTGGTGAAATCCGAGCTATAGGAAGCGGCCTAGAAGATACAGGTATTCAGCGCGGCTTGAACTATGCCACAGAAATTGAGAGACAGCCCGGCTCTACAATTAAGCCGATCCTTGATTACGGCCCGGCTATTGAATACCTGCAATGGTCAACAGCAAAAGTTCTAGTAGATGAGGCGCACACGTACAGTAATGGAACAGAATTTGGCAACTTTGGCGGTACATACGAAGGTGCCATGTCTATGCGACGTGCGCTGGCTCGCTCACGTAATGTTCCAGCAGTTAAAGCGTTGCAGGAAGTTGGAGTGGATCGTGCGGCTAACTTTGCTCAAGGCCTAGGAATTCCAATTGATCAAGACCCAATGCCAGAATCATATGGATTAGGTGGTTTTAATACTGGATTTTCCACAATGGATCTAGCAGGAGCGTATGCAGCGTTCGGTAATAATGGGACGTACAATAAGCCGCATACAGTGCGCAAAATTGTTTTCCCTGACGGCCGAGAGATCAATACATCTCCTGAGCCAACTGCAGCGATGAGTGATTACACAGCATATATGGTGACAGATATGTTGAAAACGGCCGTAACTGATGGGACAGGAACAACAGCAAATATCCCTGGCCTTCCAATGGCAGGTAAAACAGGAACCACAAACTTTGCACAAGACACACGTACTAAGCACAACATCCCGCGTGACGGGGTTCCTGATGTATGGTTCTCTGGCTACACAACGAACTATACCGCAGCCGTATGGGCTGGTTTTACAAAGTATGATGAAGGAAATTATCTTCAATCCCAAGAAGACCGCCGCTTAGCACAGCGTATTTTCAAAGCAGTTATGGAAGAGGTGTCAAGCAACGTAGAAACACCAGACTTCACACAGCCTAACTCAGTGGTGCGGATTGGAGTTGAGCGTTCTACCGGACTTCTTCCTAGTGAATTTACTCCACGGAGTGAAATTGTAGAAGAACTATTCGTTCGAGGAAATGAGCCGACTCGAGTATCAGAGGAGTTCATTCGCCTGCAAGCTCCATCAAATATGACTGCAGGCTATGATGAAGGCTCAAATCAAGTCATTGTCAGCTGGGATTATCCGAGCAATCAACGTGATGCAGTTACATTTGATCTGCAACTCAGTGTGAACGGTTCAAGCCCGCAAACGGTCGCACAAGGATCTGATATGCAATTTATTTTATCAGATGTCGAACCAGGTGCTACGTACCGATTCACAGTAACTGCCGTGTCTAACGATAATTCAAGCTTACGCAGTGATCCTGCAAGTGCTGAAGTGACAATTAACGGCGCTGAAGAGGAAGAGGAAGAGGAATTAGAGGAAGAACCGATTGAGGAAGAAGAAACAGAAGAGCCTCAAAATCCTGATGGTGAAAACGAAGAAGATAACAATCAGGAAGACGAAGGAAACAATAACGGAAATAACAACGGAAACAATGGCAATAACGGAAATGGAAACGGCAATGGAAATGGGAATAACAACGATGGTTCCGGGAACGAAGAAACCCCACCTGCTCCTGAAGAACCAGGTGATGATGAAGAAGTTGAAACAAACAGCAGTTCGACAAGAGAAGAAGAAGACGAATAAGCAACAGAAAAGGACACCCACCATTATCAATGGTTGGGTGTCCTTTCTTATGATTAGATCCCTTCTTTAATGAGTTATTACAGATATACGGATACAAAAGAACAGCACCACACAAGAGTGTGCGGTGCTGCTCAGGGGTAAAATTTTTATTGTTCTTTAAATGAGGTGAATCATTACTAAATCACTCCACAAAAAGAAAGCCAAAGCAATAACTAGCGGATGAAATATACGTAGACTCCCTCAGGAAAAGTTAATCTGACGGGGGTTTCTTTGGTTTTTAACACTACTAAAAAAAATTTTTTAAGACTATACTCCGATATCCATATACACATTACGGAAGATTAAGAAGGATATGGCTGTTATGCTTACGCGTGGCGTTGGCAGTTTGTAAACTACTACCAATTCAAATGGTATTTGCACGAGTGATCTCTGCTGCTTCAGGGGACGTACCCTCCCATATCTCCTGGCATCAAGTGCCTACATTCCTTCGTTGGGTCTTTCCTGACGCAGAGCTCGGCTTCTACTCCTGCATGGACTCACCTATCCTAGGCGGTCTTAAGTCTACGCTTGCCGAGTCTCTGTGCATATGTTGTTAAAACGAAGAAAGCTTAACACTTACGCTGCTCTACTCTCTGTGATATAGGAGAGGTCCGCTAACATCCTTTCAGGATTGAAGCTTGCTTGATTCCTACTCAGTCCATGAAACACTTGAATGAGCTTTCTGCATAATACGACCATCGCTTCTTTCTTCTTCAATGGGTTATACTGGCGCGAGTGATAATAGGTATACACGCTGTTGAACGCCTCATTATTATGAATCAGCGGAAGGATGGCTTTGTAAAGAAGTGCCCTTAATCTTCTTCTGCCACGCTTAGAAATTCTCTTGGTTCCTTGATGGTTCCCTGAGCTATTCTCTCTTAATGTTAACCCCGCTAGTTTAATAATTTGGCGTGGGTGTTCGTAGTTCTGAAGAGAACCCGTCTCAGCTAACAGCTCACTGACCGTGTTTTCACTAATTCCTTTAACAGAAACAAGGTATTCAAACTCCGGTAAGTATCTTGCCTGTTCAACCATTTGAGTCGTGACTTCTTCGAGTTGAGCATCTAATAGCTCTAATTGATGAACCAAGCTTTGGATTTCTAACCGCGCCATTTGCGCTCCTTCTGTTAGTCCAATCGAATGACGGGCCAAATTAATGAGCTTCGCCATTTTAGGTTTACCCGCGTACTTAGCTCCAGCCTCTTTCTGTTTGATGACTAACTCCTCTGCAGAGGCTTCTTTGATATCTTCTGGAAGGGGAGTAAGCTTTAGAACCGTCAGTTCTTGTTTTCCAAAATTCTTAAAGGCTTGTCGAAATTCCGGAAAATAAAGGGCAATCCAACGCTGTATTCTATTTTTTACTGCCCCAATGTCTTTTCGTAGACGTTCTCGAATGGCTGATCCTTGACGCAAAGAATGATCTACCGGGGTCATGTCTCTTGGTACACTAAAGTAGCCGTTTGGAAGTAATTTCGCAATGACTCGGGCATCTTTGGCATCATTCTTTGTTTGAAGGTTATCATCCATTTCCTTCGAATTTTTCACGTGTAGTGGGTTCACTAAGACGAATGGAAAGTCAATTGCCTTTAAGAAATGAGCTAGGTTCATCCAGTAATGACCGGTTGCCTCAAAACCAATCAGAACATCTGTCTTTTGATGTTGGTTCATTAACATGTGAATGTACTCTTCAAACTGGATAAAGCCTTCTCTAGATTGATGAATCCTCCACACTTTAGCTAATTCTCGACCGCGGCTATCAATCGCGCAGGCATAGTGGTTCTCCTTTGCGATATCAATTCCAATGACAAGAGTGCTTTCTTGAACTTGATTAATTCGTTTCGTTCGATTATCCTTCATGTGAGGATCCTCCTTTTTTAATGTTTGTTTTGAGACACAAGCATCATATCGGAGGATCCTTTTCTTTTCAATAGGTTAAAACTCATCTGACAGGAATGCTCCTGCAGGATGTAAAGCAGGGCTGAGACCCTACAGTGCAAGAGCACGAGGAGGCTCAGCAGCTTCCTGCGGAAAGCGAAGTATATTTCAGGAGCGGCAAACATCCTACTTATGCCGATCGATTTAACGTACCTTTACAAGATTACTCTCTTGAGATAATGGTAACGAATAGCTATTCACAATCAAACGATAGCCTCCAGCTCTTTCCACTCTGTCTCAATCACTTGCTTTTCTTGCTCTGACATATCAACAGTTAACCGTTCATACTCACGGTCAAGACTGTCTAAAATTTGTTTTTTCATCTCTTCTTCAAGAGTATCAAAAAGATCTACTGCTTCACTGTCTACTTCTTTTTCTAGCTGACTCAAATACGCTTTAGCCATTTCTGTACCGTCAGATACGAGCTGGTCTTTTAGCTTACGACTTCCCCCTTCTTCAAAAAAGCTCTTTAACGAAGATAAAAATGAAAGATAGTCATTAGGATTTATAGTGAAAATATGATGTTCTCTTTGATGATCAAATTGTACGTTCAACTCTTCAGCATCTAACATAAAATGCGTAAATTCATTTCTAATGGACTCCTCAGTCTCTCTCATCCACGTAATTAGAGCCTGCTTCATAGAGGTTTCTACTCGCAATATCGTTGCTCCTAATTCTTGTACTAAGAAGTATTCACCTGAGTTTCTCCACTCTTTGATAGCAGCAGCAAGGCTTTGATGTTGAGCTTTTTTGGATTTGCCAGTAACAGTGACTACATTAACTGCATCTGTGTACTGATCATTTAATACATATTGAACGCGTTCACGCAGATATAGGAATAGCTCGTTAATTTCTTGGGTCGTTCTTCTTTTTGCTGAGATCGGTTCAACGTCCTCCACATGTTTCTTCCACTTAGTGACTTGCGCTTTTTTCTTTTCTTGTTTAGCTAGACGCTCTTCCTTGCTCGCATTCATATAATTCAGCGTTTCATTTAACTGCTCTGTATAAGTTCTTGTTTCTTCTTGAATTAATGAGTAGCTTAACTGCTTTAATTCTTGAATCGTCTCTGTATAAAATGCATTCTCAAACCGTTCAAACATTTCATCATGAGAAGAGGTGCTGCGTTTCGCCTCTAACCCTTTCTTACTTGATAAAGGATATAGTCGAGGTTGATCAATACCAATATTTACAAGCTGATCATGAATGTGCTTTCTAACTCCGTTTAACTCTGCCGGACTGCTCGCAAGGTCTGCTGCATTTAAAATAAAATACAATTTATCCGTACTGAAGCGATCATTGACTTTAGCCATTTGTGTAAGGAAATGCTGATCTGACTTCGAGAACGCATGATTATAATACGTAACATAAAAAATCGCATCAGACTCTCTTAATTGAGTAAAAGCTACATTTGTATGACGACCGTGAATGGAGTTTACTCCAGGCGTATCGACTAAAACGATCCCCTCTTTTGTCAACGGGCAGTCATAGTATATTGTCACATGGTGAATCAAACAGGCATACTTTTCATCTGCCACGTATTGCGTGAGCTGTTCATGGGAAACAGATAACGTCTCTCCTAGCGTCCACTCAGTCTTTTTTAAGCTTTCTTTTAATGTTAATAAATAAGAGACATATGTTCTTTGCCAGCTTGTTGTTTGTTGTGTATCTTTAGGACGCCATTTTACTAAGCTGTCAAGAGTCAGTGATTCATCTAACTGCTTCGCTACCGATTTAATCTCTTGATTCAGCTGCTCGGGCGTTTTTATCTCGACGCTTGCACTCAAGTTTTTATGTTCACTGTTTGACTGCTTAACGGTGGTAACAGTAGCTGTCGTAGGATGCGGGGAAACCGGTAATATGGCATCGCCTAATAAAGCATTAGCAAAGCTTGATTTACCCGCACTAAATGCTCCAAATAATGAGATGATGAAGGAACGGTTGTGATATCTTTTCACTCGATCTAAGAGCTTTCGCTTTTCACGATCCACTATTTCAGGTGCTTCATGCGATTGTGTAATCGTAGTAAGCTTTGTTAGCCAGCTGTTCGCTTCTTCCTCATCAAAACGAGCTCTTTTCTCACTAGCATCCTCATCCCAGTTTGTTTCAATGACACTTTCTTCAGGTAAGGAAACATGGTGAAAGACTGATTGGTCTACATCTTGCGGAACCTCACGTTCACTCATTGCCTCAAGCTGACTTTCATAGTGACCTTGATCGGAGTATGAGGCTGCAAGCTCAAAGTACTCTTCTTTTTCCATGTTAAATTCTGCTTCAATATCGTCTAGTTGGGTTGTAAATGTTTCAATTTCTTTAAAGCGAGTTAATTCTGCTTCTAATTGCAGCCTTTCACCTTCCCAATGACTTCTTAGCCCCGAAATATAGGTTTCAATCACTGCTTCAGCAAGTCTTTTTAACTCCTTTACAAAATAAGCGGTACGATCTTTGGTAAACGTAAACACATACTCACGGTCATGAGGACCCGTTTTAAGTGCTTTTTCAAAGTGCTCTGGTTCCACGTTTACATGCACCTGACGAATTGCATCTTCAAACGCTTCTTTATTTGATAAATGAGTACGGTCATACTTTTCGAAAAGACGGTGCACATGAAACTCGAGCTGACCTTTTACCTTATCTTGCGTGCTTTCGATTAATTTCTTTAAACGAAGCTCTCTTTCTTCTTCTGTTTTCTTCTTAGCGAAAAACAAGCCAACTTTAAATTGAGGCTGCATCGACTCAATCCATTCACGGCTTAGCTCAGTTGTTTCGTAAGGAAACAAGGTGACATCTTTTGTCAGTTTTGCCCACTCGTCTTCAAACGTTTCACGGATCATTTTTTCGGCCTGAACATTTTCTTTTAATTCTTCTTGAATAGATTGCTTCCGCCCTAAATCTTCTTTATCAAAGCCATTTTCAGAAAGCTCCTCAATAACCTCTTCCATTTTTTCTTGCTTCTCATCTTCTATTCTAGAAGCTACACTCAAATAAAAGCTTTCGTTTAATCGCTTTTTTGAAGCTGGAATTAACTCATGACTGTAGTGCAAGATCGCTTTAATTTTTTGTTTAAATTCAGTGAATTGATTTAATGGATGATCATGTACTTTCATGCTCGTAAAATATAAATCGAGAGGCTCGATGCCCCATTCTTTAAATCCGTCTAACACCGACTGCTTAAAAGAATCGAAAGACAACTCTGACTCATCATGTTTATCCACTTGATTGATCACAATGTAAAGCGGTTTGTTTTCATCTGTTAACTGCTTTAAAAAATATAAGTTGGTTTCAGATTGAATATGATTATAATCCATCACATAGACGATCAAGTCTGTTGTGTACAGGGCTTCCATGGTAACGGCTTGATGGGTTGGATCTGTAGAATCCACCCCCGGCGTATCATAAACGACGCTTTGAGGGTGCATAAAAGGAAGCGGTGCGAAAATAGTCATATGGCGGATATCAGATCCATTCATCCCCCATTCTCTGACACTTTCCCATGGAATTTCGCCCGTCCACTCTTTTTCGGTATCATCCATCCGTTCAACTAAAAGTCCAAGCTCCCCATTTTTAATGCCGATAATATTAGCACTGGTTGGGATTGGACTTGTAGGCAGCACTTCAGCACCTAATAATTGATTTAAAATTGTTGATTTTCCGGCAGAAAAATGCCCGCAAAATGCCACCTCAAATCGTTCATCAACCTCTTTATCTTTGATCATTGCTTGTCGTTGAATTTCAGGCTCCGTTAATACGCGTTGGCTGACATCTACTCTCATCCATTTCTCCCCCACTCCATGTAATCCCTTACTTTTTTATGTATTCTGAAGGTTTGTTGCACACATGGCCACGGAGTTACAATTCCCCCATGGCTTTACTTCGTGCAGTTAGTTTTTCAAGCTCATTCATTAATGCTCGCAGTTGAGTAAAGCTGTGATAACTTTCTGGTTTGATTAAAATAAAGCGAAGTCTTTCTTCAATATTAACGGGTTTATGCTTTAACCGAGCTGCTGCAGCTTCAATATCCTGAAGCTGACCAACCTTCTTTTTGTTGAGCCAAAATAAGGCATCTATAAACACTGCAGTCATCGCGATCATTAGCATTCTGCCGTTTTTTCCGTCTCTCTTTTGAAAGAAAGATCGTAACTCTGCTTCTCTTTCTCTCCATAATACAAACATCTGGGGTAAAAAGGAAGCGGGATTTTCCCACGGTCTCTCTTCTTCTGTAATGTCATAGTAAAAATAACTCGATAAGAGCCTTCGCTCAAATGGTTTATCATCCGAACAGATGACTATACTTTGAGAACGATTATAAAACGGCTCGCACCTAAAATTGGAAGGAAGTGAGTACTTCATTAGAGCAGTCCTTTTGCTTTCATTCTCTTTTTCCCTTCTCGGCACCTGTCTAGTAACGGACAGGTTTCACATTTAGGTGATTGAGCCTTACAATGATAACGACCAAAGAAAATAAGTCTGTGATGTGAATCAGACCATAATTCGATTGGGATTTTCTTCATTAACGTCTGTTCTACTACATTGACATTATCTTTCCATCTGCATATTCCTAGCCGTTTTGATACTCTTTCTACATGAGTATCTACTGCAATAGCAGGAACTCCAAATGCGACAGATGTAACGACATTCGCAGTTTTACGGCCCACGCCTGCCAGCTTCACTAGTTCATCTCTATCTTTAGGTACTTCTCCATTATATTGTTCAACTAGTGATTGTGATAATTTTTTTATATTTTTTGCTTTACTTCTAAATAAACCGATTCTGCGAATATCTTCTTCAAGCTCTTCAAGAGGAGCAGCAATATAATCTTCAGGCTGCTTGTATTTAGCAAATAAACCTGGTGTCACTTTATTAACAAGAGCATCTGTACATTGAGCTGATAGTACAACCGCAATTAACAATTCAAACGGATTAGAATGGGTTAATTCACATTCTGCATCTGGATACATTTCTGCAATAATATCTAACACTTCTATTGTTTGCTTTTTTGATAACACGATTCTATTCCTACCTTATTTGTTATTTAGATCTATTTTTCTAGCCAATTAAAGCTTGGGTACGCGTCTGCTCTTACACGTTCTTTTTCGGTTTTCTTCGGTTTTTGGTGCGCTCTGAACTTTTCTCCGTGAGCTCTTGCTTGAGCCACCGTTTTGACTCCATTTCGTTTCCATTCAAATAAAATCCGATCAATATACCTAAAATTCAGCTTCCCTGATATGACTGCTTCTCTGAGGGCCCCGATTATTAGTTCTGAGGAATGCTGGTCTTGATCAATCCACATCGATAACGTTTCCGCTTCAATAGGTGATAATGGCCGGCAGAATTCTTTTTCAAAAACTTGATATAGGTTACCTGCTGTTTCTTCTTCTCTTTTTTCTTGACCCTCAATTTCTTTTGATTGAAGGAATGTGCATAACTTTTCGTATAAAGGCTCTAATGAATAAAATTCAAATAAGATCCCTTCGTTATCCCAATGCTTATCTAATGATAAAAACCCTTTCTTAACAAGTCCGCCCATCAGCTTGGCGCATTCAGCCGTTGTCAGACTCATACGCTCGCTTAGTCGATCGGGAGTTGGAAAAGGTTCTCCTTGTTCAATAAAAGCTTGTACGTGAATAATTCCAGCAAATTCTTGCTCATTTAGACCAAGCTTTGAATAATGCTCAATAAGCAAGGCAGGAATAATGACCTGCTTTTGCTTCATCCATTGCAGTAAAAAATTCTGATTCATAAAAACACCTCTGCCCATTATTATAACACGCATTACCTGCTCCGTCGTTGCCTAATCATTCCTGATCTTCTAGAGTGCTAAGAACTCGCCATGGAAAATAGTTAAGCGCATAAAACCAAAAAAAGCCTCTATTTAGGTAACCACCTAAAGAGACTTTTTTTGGTTTTGCCCATTAAGGATACAAACGATTTAACAAACGCGGGAATGGAATCGACTCACGAACGTGTTCTACTCCAGAGAGCCACGCTACCGTACGCTCTAATCCAAGACCAAATCCTGAATGTGGAACGGAACCGTATTTACGTAAATCTAAATACCATTGATACGTATCAAGTGACAAGTTGTGCTCGTTAATACGCTGTTCTAGTAATTCATATGAGTGAATACGCTCTGATCCTCCGATAATTTCACCGTATCCTTCAGGAGCGATCAAGTCTGCACACAAAACGACATCCTCGCGATTCGCATCTGGCTGCATGTAGAAAGGTTTCAACGATGTCGGGTAATGCGTGATGAACACTGGCTTATCATAATGTTCTGCAATGGCCGTTTCATGCGGTGCGCCAAAGTCATCTCCCCATTTAATATCATCAAATCCTTTTTCATGTAAGAACGTAATCGCATCATCATAAGAGATACGTGGGAAAGGAGCTTGTACTTTTTCAAGTTTTTCTGTATCTCGTCCTAATGTCTTAAGCTCAAGCTGGCAGTTTTCCAGTACTGACTTAGCTAAGTATGAAACATATTGTTCTTGAATTTCAAGACTTTCATCAAATTCAACAAATGCCATCTCAGGCTCAATCATCCAAAATTCAATCAGATGACGACGTGTTTTTGATTTTTCAGCTCGGAATGTCGGGCCAAATGAAAAGACACGTCCAAGTGCCATAGCGGCAGCTTCCATATATAATTGACCGCTTTGAGATAAATAAGCATCTTCATCAAAATATTTCGTTGCAAACAATTCCGTTGTACCCTCAGGAGCGCTTCCTGTTAAAATCGGCGGATCGACTTTTGCAAAATCATTTTGATTGAAGAATTCATATGTAGCACGAATAATTTCATTACGCACCTTCATTACTGCATGCTGGCGCTTTGAACGAAGCCATAGATGGCGGTGGTCCATTAAAAATTCTGTGCCATGCTCTTTTGGCGTAATTGGGTAATCAGTAGCTTCGTGAATCACTTCTACTTTCGTGACTGTTAATTCATAACCAGACGGAGCACGATCATCAGCGCGTACCGTTCCCGTTACATATAATGAGCTTTCCTGCGTTAAGTTCTTAGCAGCTTGAAATGCTTCTTCTCCTACTTCCGCTTTGACGACAACACCTTGAATAAAACCAGTTCCATCACGCAGTTGTAAAAAAGCAATCTTACCGCTTGAACGTTTATTAGCCAGCCAAGCACCGATTGTTACTTCTTGCTCGACATAATTTCCAACCTTGGCGATTGTTGTTTTCACATTATTCCCTCCATCACTAACAAATGCTATTGAGACATCAATCCTCATTATACCCTTCTTAGAAATTTGAAGTCAACGACTAAGCGACCGTAAGCTGTACTTCATATGTAAAAGTTAAGCCCTCTTGCTTTGAATACAAGAGGGCCGAATGAAGAACTGCGTTTATTTTGTTTTTGCGCGAACAAATCGCTCAATACGAATTAATGCTTCTTCTAAAGCTTCAAGTGAGGTCGCATACGATAAGCGGACATTATGTGGTGCTCCAAAGCCAGAACCAGGAACTAATGCTACTTTTTCTTCTGCTAATAAGGCTTCTACCCACTTATCGACATCGTCATACCCATTTAACTTAGCCGCCTCGCTTACATTTGGAAAGAGGTAAAATGCTCCTTTAGGTTTCACACAAGACACTCCAGGGATGGCAACAAGCTTTTCATACACTTTGTTTAAACGGTCTTCAAAAGCAGAACGCATCACTTCTACAGAACCATCATCCTCTGTGTAAGCCGCGATCGCACCGTATTGTGCACTTGTTGTAGGATTTGATGTGCTATGGCTTGCTAGGTTCGTCATCGCTTTAATAAGTTCTGCAGGACCTGCTGCATAGCCAATTCTCCACCCTGTCATAGAATGTGATTTAGAAACCCCATTTACAACAACCGTTTGTCTCTTCAACTCATCAGAAACTTCAGCAATCGATGTATGAGTTACTTCACCATAAACAAGCTTCTCATAAATTTCATCAGATACAATTAGAATGTCATGCTTTAAGCAAACATCTCCAAGCTGCTTTAATTCCTCTTTTGAATAAAGAGAGCCTGTTGGGTTTGATGGAGAGTTAATAATAACCGCTTTTGTTTTCGGTGTAATAACTGCTTCTAACTGCTCTGCCGTTATTTTAAAATCATTACTTTCAAGTCCCTCTACATAGACTGGTTCACCGCCTGCAAGTTTCACTTGTTCAGGATAGCTCACCCAATAAGGTGTAGGAATAATAACTTCATCCGCTTCGTCTAAAAGTGCCTGGAACAACGTGTAAAGAATATGTTTAGCACCAGTTCCTACAATAATTTCACTCGGTGCATAATCTAAGCCTTGGTCTTCTTTAAACTTTTCAATAACAGCTTTTTTTAAAGCAGGCAGACCGCCTGATGGCGTATATTTTGTGTGCCCTTCTTCCATGGAGCGAACCGCTGCATCGATTATGTACTGTGGCGTATTAAAGTCAGGCTCACCCGCTCCTAGACCAATGACATCATGTCCTTGTTCTTTTAGTTCTTTTGCTTTTGCAGTAATGGCTAGTGTTGTCGATGGTGTTAATGCAGAAACTCTTTGTGCTAATTTCATGTTCTTAATGTCAACTCCCTTATCATGACTATATATAACTATAGTGTGTACACTCAGTTGAATCAAGTGTAGATTCAGAAAAGACAAACGATTAAAGAAATTTATTTATCTTTAATATATTATCTATTTATATTTCGAATGCTGTATCTTTTTAGAAAGGACCCGTCTTCAAACGTTAGATAATAATACCCTGTTCGAGCATTTTGGTCATTGTACATCACTTCATACACAGGAACCCCTCGTGTATAGCCGAGACGAATTTTCTCAATTTTCCTATCTGGTAATTCGCGTTGGGCAATCTCCATCGCTTGATCATAAGAAATTCCATCCGCTCGTTTCAGCTCATGAACAGTTTCTAGGTCATCACCAACAAAAACGATCATTTCGTCATTGTCATCATTAGTACCGGTCAAAACATAATATGCTTCTGTACCATGGTAGTAGTGGGCTCCTTCAACTGTTTGAAGATGCTGATTAGAGAGCGCCAAATCTTTCGCTTCATTGTAGCTTTCAACGAGCGGTGCGCGGATAATGTGATAGGCATATGCACTTGTACCAACAAGAGCTAAAAAGCCTACAACCAGTCCCGTAAATATAATCTTTTTCATTAAAATTCACCTATTTCATTAAGCTTGCCTACGTTCTATAAATTGTGAACACCATTTGCTCTTCATTTTTATCATCTAATGATAAACCAAACATTAAATCCTGTTCTTTCAGCGTGCGATTGAGAGAATCGACAATTTTGTATAAATCACTCGCTTTTTGCACTCTGACCGTGGATAATACTTCCATTTTTTTATCCATTCTTTCTCCTCCAATTTTTAAATCCTTTTTCTCAAATGACATCCTTTTTGCTCAACTTTTACTAGTCATAAGCATGTTCTGTTCTGCCATACTATAAGTAAGCTAAAGAAAGGGGGCGCATAGATGATGCACCAACCATCAAAGACCGCCTCTTCATTTCAAAAGCAAAAGGAAAGCATTTCTTTTGTTGGACGCAGCGGACTTGATTGGCATCAGCTGTTTCCCATTTCGATTCGTCAAACTGAATTCCCTGCCTTTTTCGAAAAAAAGCAGACAACCAAAGAATAACACGAAAGCTAGAAAACAAAAATACAATTTTATCTAGTTCACACCTCACGATCCTGCGCTCAAATAGTGCAGGATTTTAAATGTATGATCTAACCCTTTGATAATGCTCATTCGCTTCAAATTTAATCTTTTCTTCATCTAACGTTAGCAGCTCTTTGTTTCTCATTAAAGGCAAGCCATCCACGTATACATCCGTGATATCTGAGCTTTTTGCTGCATACACGATATGCGAATCACGGTTAGACGCAGGCTGCATGTGGGCTCCATGTGAATCGATGATCATAAAATCAGCTTTATATCCTGTTTTAATTTCGCCTGTCTTATCATGCTCCAATAATTGTGCCCCGTTTTTAGTCGCCATCTTAATCGCCACCTCAGCAGGTATTAAAATTGGATCCTCGGCAATTCCTTTATGAATAAATGCAGCCATTCTCATTTCTTCGATCATATCAAGTGTGTTATTTGAAGCAACACTATCGGTGCCAATCCCTATTTCCACCCCTTTTTGCAGCATTTCTGCAATAGGTGCTACACCTGACCCCAGCTTCAAATTAGAAATCGGGTTGTGGCTGATACCGGCTTTATATTCGGCTAATAGGTCGATATGTTCCTCGTTTAGATGTACGCCGTGGGCAAATAACCATCTAGCCTCATTTAAGAAGCCCAGCTTCTCTAAGTGTTCAAGCGGGTGATGATGATACTGTTGAATATGTTCTCGGACCTCTTTTCTCGTCTCTGCCAAATGCATATGTATTGGAAGATCCAGCTTTATAGCTTCTTCAACAATCATTTCGATAAATTCCGGCGGGCAGGTGTAGGGAGCATGAGGAGCAAGCATCGTTTGGATGCGAGAATCTGCTCCTTTGTGCCACGTCTTTGCAAATTCAACTGCCTCTAAAAGCTTTTCTTTCTGTTCCTCTTTAGAACACAAACCAATCATTGAGCGCATTAATGTTGCGCGCATGCCTGCATCGGTTATATCTTGGGCAAATTCATGCATAAATAAGTGATACATCTCAAGAAATGTCGTTGTTCCGGATCGAATCATCTCAACCATTGCTAAGCCACGTGCTGCTTTTGTTGCCTCCAGGTCCAGCTTCCCCTCAAAAGGCCACATTTTTTCTTTTAGCCACTGATCAAGCGGCAGGTCATCTGAATATCCCCGCAAAAGGGACATTCCGGCATGCCCGTGGGTATTGACTAACCCCGGACACACCCACTTACCGCGGCCGTTAATCACTTCACCTGCCTCAGTTAATTCTTTTTCACTCGGTTTACCGTCTGCAATTTTCTTAAATACTCCCTCATTTATGATGATATAGCCATCTTCAATCCAATTAGAACTTTTCTCGTCGGTTCTAATCGAAACAGTATGTATTAAAATCGACATGATCTCACCCACCTTCCTTTTCACTGGAAATGTCTTACGATTATTTTTTTAAAAGCGTATTGTTAACAGCTCATAATCAGTTTCATTTACTTTGATTAGAATTGTGCCATGCTGTTTTGTCTCGTATGTGTCGATCCATGTTTCCTGCAGTCTCTCACGAACACTGGCACTAACGGTATGATCATGCAAATTAAAAATAACCGCTACCTCAGGATCTGATGAGACAAGGAAATCTTCCCCCGTCCCTTTCTCCGTCCCATACTCGGCTACCTTTAACACATTCACCGTTGATAAGTCTTTAGTCATCCATTCTTTTTCTAATTCAAGGGAGGCTTCATTCGCTAAAAATAATCGGTGCCCGCAGCCAATATCTACATCTAAGTTTAAAGCAGGCATCATAGAGCTCGTACTTTTCATGACAGAAAATTGTAAGGCTGGATGAGGCTGATATAGTCCTTCTTCCTCCCAGCTGATGATATCAATTTTATACTCTTGATAAGACTCAGAGAACCATTTTAACCCTTGATCAGGAACGATGATTTGTTCTACCTTCCTCTCATCAAGCAGCCTGCTCACTCCGCCCATATATGTATCCTCTAACTTGGGCAATATAAGCTGGTTAATGACTGTAATGCCTAAACGCGTTAATCTCTCGGACAGTTCATCAAATGACGCTTCACTGCCCGTCCCTATTAACACAGTAAATTCATCATTCGTATGAAAAAGCGCCGATTCCCCTTCTGGAAGATCAAAGAATAAAATCGACACGTCATCTTCTTCCTCTTTAAGAATGGTTCGAATATCTATATCAGAAGAAGCCCTAATGAACAACGGACTTGACCCAAAAACCACTACCAAGATTATTGCAGCTATAAGCACTTTCCATTTATGCACCTTGATCTACCTCCACCATCAGTATACTAAAAACGACAAAATTAAATGGCTGTAACTAAACTCCGCCTGAATAGTATGCGAAGGTCAGGGAGAAGATATAAGGTGCTTGTTCAATTGACTTAAACTGTGTAAAAATGCTCAAAAGCCGATGTATTACCTGTGTGCAGGCGCTATAAGAAATCTTCGTAACGATCGAGTAACACTTCGAGTTTATGCTCGTCTACTGGAACATCAGGCAGTGATTTAATAAATTGACTTCCATATCTTGTCGTTGAAATTCGGCGGTCCAGCACGAATACGCATCCTTTGTCTTCTTTCGTACGAATTAAACGGCCGAACCCTTGTTTAAATCGAATAATAGCTTGCGGCAAAGATACATCCATAAAAGGGCTTTTCCCCGCTTCTTTTGCCCGTTCAAGCTGTGCTTGCAGCAAAGGTTGATCAGGCGGCGAGAACGGCAGGCGAACGATCACAAGACTTGTTAGTTCATCTCCCGGTAAGTCAATCCCTTCCCAGAAACTGCTCGTCCCAAAAAGAATGGCTTCCTCAGCCTGTTTGAAGCTTTTAATCAGTTTAGCGCGAGATCCGCTGGTGATCCCCTGACCAATTAAAGGCATCGGTTCATACTCACTTAAATCTTTAATATAGTCATACACCATCTTTAACATCTCATAGGAGGTAAATAAAACAAGCATTTTACCCCGCTTTCTCTCAGCAATCCGCCATACTTTGATTGCTGCATCCATGGCAAATTGCTTTTCTCCTACCTCTTTAATTGCAGGCATATCTTTTGGAATCAACAGTCTCGCTTGATCTTTATAAGAAAAAGGCGATTCAATCGTATACACTTTCGCACCGAAATCTTCTAATCCAAGCTGTTCGAGCTGATAATCAAACGATCCGTTTATTGATAAGGTAGCCGATGTTAATACAACGCTTTTTTTCTTTGCAAAAAACTGATCTGCCAGTCTGTCGGCTACTTGGATTGGTTTACTGTAAATAAATGTAGCATTCCTAGCTCCTCTAGGTTCTATTTCAATCCAATAAACAAATTCCGGGTCTGCTTCGAGTAATAACTCGTACAAGTACTGCTCTTCTTCCATTAATGCATCTACTAGTCGTTGCGAATCGGTCACTAGCCCATGGTCAACATAGCTTATCTGATCCTTTATATCAAGAAATTGCTTTATTAATGTATCAAAACGAATTCGGATATCTTTAGCGAACATATGAACACGCATCGTACATTCTAAAATGGCATTCCATGAACTTCCAGATTCATCAAAGCTCCTATATCTGTAACTTATACGCCCTATATCTGAGGCGCCAGTCTTTCTTTTATATGTTACATAGTCATTCAGCATTCGAAACAATTCATCTATTTCATCTTTAATTGCGGTAAGTGAAATTATTAATTCATCATGAAGTTGTTTGCTGCTTATTCCGTATTCCTCTGAAATTCGGCATAGATGCGGTTGAATGCCATGGTCGTGATCGAGTCCTATTCGCTGAAGTAAATAAGAAAAGGTCACATAATCTGCTTTCATCCCTAAATGTTCGCTTGCAGCTTCTACTAAATGATGGGCTTCATCTATAACCGCATGGGAATAACTTGGCAGTAAAGCTTGGTCATGAACAAGGTCAGTTAAGAGCAGAGCATGATTGGTAATAACAAGGTGAGCCTCTCTCGCTCTTCTTCTAGCCCGGTGATAGAAGCATCGCGAAAACCACGGACTGAACTTTCCTAAGTCAGACTTCGCATCGCTTTGCACTTCAAACCAAAATCCTCTGCCGCCAGATGATAAGTTAAGCTCCTCTACATCCCCGTAATCCGTCTCAGTCAGCCAAACAAGAATTTGAGCCTTCATCAGCCTGACATCATACGTATCATCAGAGATCGTTCTAAGAGACTGCTCAAACTTACGTAAACAAAGGTAGTGACTGCGCCCTTTTAGTAAAGCTACGTCTACTGGAAATGGAAGTAGGCGCTCAAGCAGCGGCAAATCACGCATGAGCAGCTGATCTTGAAGCGGGATGGTTTGGGTCGAGATGACGACCGCCTGATCTGTCTCATGTGCATACAATACAGCCGGCAGTAAATAAGCAAGGGATTTTCCTGTTCCCGTTCCTGCTTCAATTAACACATGCTCATTATGATGAAACGCATGGTCAACCTTGTCCATCATCCTTACTTGACCTTCTCTTGTTTCATATTTTGTAAAAGCTTCTTTAAGTCCTTTATCCGCAGAAAAAAGTTCAGACCTAAATTCACTAAACGTGCCTTTAAATGATTCAGGTGCTGGTTCATTATCATGCTCAGGCTGCTTTTTTAGGGCAAGCTGACGATAGCAGTCAAACTCTTGCGCATCATTCACGCCCAACATGACCTTCTCTTGAATAAAAGCTGAAATCATCGGCTCTAAGCTGCTTCTAAAATACCTGACAATAGGAATGAGCTGCTCAAGGGTTAAGAGAGGAAGACCTTTTAGTTTATTTAATAAATATAGAAAAATTTCTGCTGTTACTTCCGCATCACTATCGGCTTGATGAGGACGATCATGCGAAAGCCCTAAGCTGAACGCTAAATGTCCGAGCTTATAACTTTCTTCTTTAGGCAATAACATTCGAGACAGTTCCACTGTGTCGTAGCATTTCATTTTTGGGAACTTCTCACCAATTAATTCAAATTGATTTTTTAAAAAGGATAAATCAAACGGAACATTATGCGCCACAAATCCAACATTTTCAAATAAAGGAAGCAGCTCTACAGCCAATTCCTTAAACGTTGGTGCATGTTCAACCATCGCTTGATTAATACCTGTTAATTCCTCGATAAAAGGAGGAATCTCCACTTCTGGATTAACAAAAGAAGCAAAACGTTCTATGATTTCCCCGTTTTCGATGACCACTGCTCCTATTTGAATGATGCGATCACCCTTTGCTACTGAATGACCTGTTGTTTCTACATCTACGACTATAAAGCGATCGTTCATGTTTCACCTCTAACCTTACCTAACATCTCACATCTCTAATTGTTTTTTCATTTTGGTTTATTCATTTTGCTTTATTTCAATTAAGGCGATTCAATCGAATTATTTCAATTAAGTTGAAAGTGAGTTGATAGTTCCTCTGATTGTGCATGCGGCCAGTGTGCAATCAGCCAGCGAACTGATTGAGCGATCGACTCATCATCATTTCCTGATTGGTTAAGTTCTGTAAATAATTCAATCGCATGTTCATACTCCTCGATAAGAGCATAATTCCACGCTAGCCCATGCCTTGTTTCAATTGTACGTCTGCCTAACGATTCGAGACGCTTATAACAGTGAATCGCCATTTGATGATGACCATGCCACTCACTCACTTTAGCAAAAGCAAGAAGAGCCTCATCTGTGTAAAGTAAGCATAAGGCACTTAAAAAACAGTTCCAAGCTTCTCTTTTATATCCCGATTCAATCAAGCAGCACCCTAAGAAGAAATAAGCTTCACCGTCTTCTTCTAATTCTTTAATCGTTTCTTTAAAATAATGAGCGGCCTGACTATACTCTTTCTTCACATAATGACATACTCCTAAATTATACACAACATCTATACTCGTTGTAAGTTCATTCGCTTTTTCAAAGGAGTAAATAGCTTGGTCAAAATCCTCAAGCTGAGTGTACAGACACCCTAAACCTACATACGCAAAATGTGAAATGACAGCAGGTGCTTTTGATTGAATCAAATACAAAAACGTTTCAATCGCCTTTGTGTATGCCTCTGTATATAAAAAGGAGTATCCTAAATAAAGCAGTCTCACATCATTCGCTTCACCGCTTGCCTCTTCAGTTAAAAATGCCGCGCTTGCTTGTTCAAACATTTCTAATGTGAAAAAGCTTGTTCCTCGGCTTTCATAACTTGGAACTTCTGCTGCACCCTCTTTTTTTTGTTTGAGGTCAATTAATTTTTCCTCCATGTCACTCCATGATTCTAATAATGACTGCGCTGCTTCTTCTAGGAAATGCAGCTGCTCTTCTTTTTCTTTAGCTGAAAATAAATGCCAGTTTTTATGCGCGGCCGTATACAGCTGATCCCACTGGTGAATAAATTCACTCATAAAAAAACCCCTCCTCTCGTTGTCACTCCTCTTGCTCAGTGTTCAACGAATAGGAGGGGAATATGCGATCTACATAACGGTAGAAGCTGGTTCTGTCCCTAACATTTCAACAATTTGATTAGTCTCATCCATTATCGCCACTCTTGGCGTATGTGTGGCAGCTTTTGATTCTTCCACCATCACATAAGATAAAATAATAACGACATCATCTTTTTGAACGAGTCTAGCCGCGGCACCGTTCAGGCAAATGACTTTACTGCCGCGAGGGCCTTTAATGACATAAGTTTCAAATCTGGCTCCATTATTATTATTAACAATTTGTACTTTTTCATTTTCAAGAATATCCACAGCATCCATAATGTCCTCATCAATGGTAATGCTTCCTACATAATTCAAATTAGATTCTGTCACACGAGCTCGGTGAATTTTTGCTTTCATCATCGTACGGTACATGGTTTATTCTCCTTTTGATACAATAATATTATCGATTAAACGTGCATGTTTAAATGTATAGGCGACAGCCAATAGGATCGTCTTATCTTTTTCAGTAACAGGCATAAGTTTCGGATACGTCAGCAATTCGACATAGTCCATTTCCGCATGCTGTAGGGAGTTTAATTCCTTTTTGACAAATTGAACGATCTCATTTGGACTCAGCTCGCCTTCTTTTATGAGACTGCGCGCCTGTGTAAGCACCTGATAGATAAGAGGTGCTTCTTGCCTCTCTTCGTCTGTTAAATAAACATTTCGAGAACTTTTAGCAAGGCCGTCTTCTTCTCTGACAGTAGGACATGGGATTACTTCAACCGGAATATTAAACATATCCACCATATTAGTGATAATCGCGACTTGCTGAGCATCCTTTTGCCCGAAATAAGCTTGATCAGGCTGAACAAGCATGAACAGCTTCATCACAACAGTCGTCACCCCGTCAAAATGACCCGGACGGCTTTTACCGCATAACACATTCACTCCTTCTGTCACGTGAATGGTCATTGATGGATCTGCCGGGTACATTTCCTTTGTGTCAGGATAAAATAAAAGATCCACACCGAGCTCTTTTGCTATGTTTTCATCACGGACAAAATCTCTAGGGTAACGCTCTAAGTCCTCATTCGGTCCAAACTGCAGCGGATTCACAAAGATACTCAGCACGACAATATCATGTTGACGTCTAGCTTCTTCGATCAAGCTCATATGACCTTCATGCAAATAACCCATCGTTGGAACAAATCCAATGGACTGCTGCTTACGTTTGACAGCTGTTATTTCTTCTCTTAACGCATTAATTGTCTTAACAACTCTCATTCTCTTCCACCATACAATCCTGCCAGCACTTCTTCATTCATTGTAAATCGATGTGTATCTTCAGGGAACTGTCTGGACTTCACATCATGCACATACCGGTCCACTGCTTCTTGAATAACGTCAGATACATTTGCATACGTTTTCACAAATTTTGGGACATGAGCCGAACCATAGCCAATTACATCATGATACACAAGAACCTGTCCGTCTGTATCCACACCAGCACCTATGCCAATCACAGGAATCGATAGTTCTTCTGAAATAAGGGCTGCAAGTGAATCTGGTACACACTCAAGGACCAAAGCAAACGCACCAGCAGCTTCTAGCGCATGAGCATCCTCTCTAAGAGCACGGGCATCTTCTAGCTCTTTTCCTTGCACCTTGTATCCACCCATCACAGCCACCGATTGAGGTGTTAACCCTAAATGACCCACAACCGGGACTCCAGCGGTCGTTAATTTAGCGATCGTCTCAATCACTTCTCCTGCCCCTTCAAGCTTAATTGCATTTGCCCCAGCTTCTTGCATTAGGCGCTTTGCATTGGCAAACGTTTCAGTGAGATCTGCATGATAGGATAAATACGGTAGATCAGTAACGACAAACGTATTTCTTGCCCCGCGCTTTACGGCTTTTGTATGCAGAACCATATCATCTACAGTCACTGGAATCGTTGAATCGTAACCTAGAACCACCATTCCAAGCGAGTCTCCGACTAAAATCATGTCCACTTCTGCTTGTTCTAGATGCTTAGCAGAAGGAGCATCGTAAGCCGTCATCATCGTTATTTTTTCTTTTTCCCGCTTCATTTTCTTAAATGTTGCTGTCGTTTTCATCATCTTCCTCCTTTTTAATAGAGGAGGGATGTTAAGCAATGAATTTCCACAAAAAAATCCTTCTCCCATTTATGGAAGAAGGATTTTGCTCACAGGAAATAATGCACACAAAGCTATGAAAAACAAGCGATGTACACATATTGCATATCAATCCCTCTGTCCTAGTCCTTTTGGGATCAAGGCAGAACTAATTTTTTCTACTTTCACTTTTAAAGGTGCTGTTCCTAAGATACAGCCCGTATGTTGAGTATAGCAGAAATTTGTTACTTAGAGGGATCAATTTCAATAT
Source organism: Alkalihalophilus pseudofirmus OF4 (assembly GCF_000005825.2). Lineage (GTDB taxonomy): Bacteria > Bacillota > Bacilli > Bacillales > Bacillaceae_D > Alkalihalophilus > Alkalihalophilus pseudofirmus. Next base: position 1,519,198 of record NC_013791.2, on the reverse strand, counting down.
CAGCTGAATAGATATGATGAGTTTTGCCGGATTCATCCTCCACAAGCAGTACACCGTCATCTGTAATGCCTTTCGCATAGCCGTAAATGACGTCTTTTATCATCCTGGCATAAATATATGTACCTACACTAATGGAGTAAGATTCCCATAACGGACGAATCGATTGAAATCCATTTTCTAAATATTCTTCGTACAGCTCTTCAAATTCCAAGAGGATATCTGCAATCAAACGAGCTCGATCAACAGGCTCACCGGATGCACCGTCTTTTTCAAGGTGCAATGAAGTAGCAAGATGAGCAATGTCCTCCCCGAAATCTTCTGACGTTTGGTTGACATTAAGACCAATGCCGATAATAACTGAATGAACAAGATCAGGATCAGCTTGCATTTCTGTTAAAATTCCTACAAGTTTTTTCCCCTTTAATAAAATATCATTCGGCCATTTGATTTCGCATTGCAGACCTGTATTTTTCTTGATTGCCTGTACAACTGCGACAGCGGCAAGCAATGTTAACTGCGGTGTTTTTTGAGGCGGAAGGGGCGGCCTTAAAATCATACTCATTGAAATGCTTGTGTTGCTTCTTGAATGCCAAACCCTTCCTAACCGACCTTTTCCTTTTGTCTGCTCATTCGCTACAACAACATGTCCTTCTTCAGCCCCGTCTTGAGCCAATTTATGTGCAATTTGCTGAGTTGACTCTGTTGCATCAAAATAAGTGAGCTCACGGCCTAAAAACTTGGTCGTTAAATACTGCTTAATTTCATGAGTATGAATACCATTTGCCCTCATCACCATCCGGTACCCTTTTCGTGGTGCCGAATCAAGCTGATAGCCATTTTTTCTAAGTTCTTCGATATGCTTCCAAACTGCTGTACGTGAACAACCAAGCTCTTGACTAATTTTCTCGCCCGAAATATATTCGCCTTGGTGATCTTGAAATATTTTCAATAATTGTTCTTTCATATTTGCTCACCCCTCTCCTGTATTACTTGTAACAATTGCTTGTAACAACGTATCTTTTTCGTTAGGAAGGTATCCTGTTACGACCTGTTCTTCTACCCATAAAAGAGCTTCGCCCAGCCATGGACCTGCTTCACGCTTAAAATGTCGAAGCAGATCAGTACCTGTAACCGCTAAATCATTTTTCGTTTGAATAGGAAGCTGCTCCCAAATAGTTAAAATCTTCTCTTTAGCTATATAGGATTCATTGGTAAGCTCCCTCACACGCTCCACATCTAATGCAACTTCAATCGACGCACGATAAAGGGATAGAACTTCCCATGAATGATTGTTTCTATAAGAAAAAGCAGCCAGACGATTTCGTACATCTTTTGTTAATTGATTTGAAAATAAGAACCCCTTCAAATGACTTTCGCTCGTTAGATTCATGCTTAGGCAAATGAAGGTCCAAATTACTTCTTCTTTTTCATTCTTTAAAACAGGAAGTTCTCTTAAAAAATCAATCGCCTTTTTATCTAATTGAGGAAGACCGCAATGTTTGTAGAGTCCTGATGATGCAAGTTCTTTAAGTGCTGTATGTTTAAATGGACCAGAAACGAGCTTATAAAATTCCTTAGAAATCCGCTCCATTGCTACTCGGCTTAACGTTTCTGCTTGATACCTAATGATCTCACCAAGGTTCTCTGCAACCTTAAACCCTAAATCACTTGAAAAACGATAGGCTCTTAGCATCCGAAGAGGATCCTCAGACATTCTTGCTGCAGGATTATGTGAGCGAATAACCTGATTTTTAATATCAGATTGTCCATCTAATGGATCGAATAACTGCCCTTTCTTATCAAGTGCTATGCTATTGATTGTAAAATCCCTCATCAAGAGATCCTCTTCTATGCTTTTCCCTCTTTGGGTAGTCACTTCAAACAAGCAGCCTGAGTGACGAACAATCACGGTTTGGTGCTGATTGTTCATTGAAAATGTTTTGGAAAATACCGTACTTATCTCTTCTGGAGTAGCTTCAGTGACAATATCAATATCCGTTATCGGCCTTTTGCATAACAAATCACGAACGGCTCCTCCAACTATATAAGCCAGAAACCCCCGCTCGTGTAATTGAGAGAGGACAGGCTCCGCCCCATCAATCATTTTCTGATTATGGCGTTCTACTTCAACTGTCTTCATCAATATCCTGCTCCAATACCTCACGATAAATCGCCTCATACTGCTCGACAATACCGTGCGAGTGAAACGTTGTACGTACAGTCTCTTCGGCACCTCTAGCTAAACGTGCATGGAGCTTATCATCTTTTAATAGATGAATGGCTGCCTGCGCTACGCACTCAACATTTCCAACTTCACATAGATAGCCGTTCTCCCCGTCTGTGATAACTTCAGGAATACCGCCAATGTTTGTACCGATGACAGGTACCCCGCAGGCCATTGCTTCAAGTGCGACTAATCCGAAGCTTTCTTTTTCACTTAGTAATAATTTAAGATCACTCATCGATAATAATTCGGCGATATGCTTTTGGTTCCCTAAAAACAACACACGATCTTCTAAATCAAGATCTCTAACAAGTTCACGCGCAACCGTTAGTTCGGGACCATTTCCGATCAGCATGAGCTTTGAAGGTACTTCTTTTTGAATCAGAGAAAAGCTTCTCACCACATCACAAACGCGCTTCACTCCGCGAAAATTAGAAATGTGGATTAATACTTTCTCCTCATCCGTTATTCCGTAATGAGAACGAAGCCCGCTGACATCTGACTTTCTGTATACTCTTTCATCAATAAAATTATAAACGGTGTCAATCGGTTTAGACGTATGGACTAATTCATGTGTTTGTTTGGCTAAATCATTTGATACCGCTGTTACTCGATCTGATTGTTCAATCCCAAAACGAATCAATTCACGCAAAGATGGATCGTACCCTAAGACGGTTATATCCGTTCCATGAAGTGTCGTCACAATCTTAAAATCATGATCGCTCATTTGTCTTGCTAAAATCGCGCAGATCGCGTGGGGAACCGCATAATGAACATGAATCAAATCAAGTTTTTGTCGTTTAGCTACTTCAGCCATCTTACTTGCTAGAGTGAGGTCGTAAGGAGGGTATTGAAAAACAGAATACTGGTTCACTTCGACTTCATGATAGTAAATATTCGGATACACTCGATCTAAGCGAAAAGGAACACTAGACGTAATAAAATGAACTTCATGTCCTCTTTCGGCAAGCAACTTGCCAAGCTCAGTCGCAATGACGCCTGACCCCCCTACGGTAGGGTAACAGCTGATTCCTATTTTTAGTTTCATATTTTTTTTCTCCGTTTGTTTAATCTCTGTTTACTCAATCTAGTTTACTCATTATCCGTCAAGTAATTGTTTGACAAGCAGAGGTTTCGTTGTTTTAAAGCCTTCTGCATACTCCACACCGGCTTCACTGCCATATAACTGTTCACGTGCAGCTACTCTTGTTATGTATCCATTTGTTAAAGGAGTATCTACTGAATCAGTTCCTTTTTCAAACTGACTTCTATAAGCTGATAACGCTTCTTGCTTTTCTTTTATGACAGAAGATACATCAATGATAAAATCCGGTTTCACGTACGCATTAATCATATAGAGGTGAAACTCTTCTACTTTATGAGCCAGGTGACCTTCTGCACACTTATAGTTTCTGATTCCGCTGTTAAATAACGCTTCTTGAATCAGCGTTTTCGCCATGCCGTGATCAGGGTGCCGATCGATAGGATAAGGTGCAAAGACAAGCCTTGGTTTTGTTCTTCTTATGAGAGATACCACTTCCCTAAGCTGATCGCTCGTATAAAAAGAAAGCCCTCTATCTGGCAAATCAAGCTGATACCGTTCTGAAACACCAAGAATAGCTGCCGCTCTCTCTGCTTCCTCTTGCCTAATGGCGGGAGTGCCATTTGATGATAGTTCCGCTCTTGTCAAATTGCAGATCCCGATTTTAAAGCCTTGTTTTGCATATAGAGCGATGGTGCCGGCCATCCCGATTTCAACGTCATCAGGATGCGCTCCGAATGCTAATAGATCTAACTTACTCATGATCTGATCCCTTTTGGTGGAACACTTCTCTCCACTTCAGGTCCCCGCGCTCTAACCCTTTTATCAACACTTCTGCCGTACCAAGATTCGTTGCCAGCGGAACATTTTGTACATCACATAATCGCACTAGCGCAGAAACATCTGGTTCGTGAGGCTGTGCAGTCAAAGGATCACGGAAGAAGACGATTAAATCAAATTTATTCTCAGCGACAAGAGCACCAATCTGTTGATCGCCGCCAAGCGGTCCAGATTTAAAACGAGTGACAGATAAGTCTGTTGCTTCCATAATTCGTGTGCCAGTTGTACCTGTCCCGTAAAGTTCATGCTTAGATAAAATTTGTTCAAAAGCAATCGCAAACTGTACCATTTGATCTTTCTTTTTATCATGGGCAATTAAAGCAATCCTCATCTTCCTCACTCCTTATTCGATAATGTTTTCAAGGCCATACACTAGCGTATCAATCGATAGAACGGTTTCAACTGCTAGTCTGACACCTGGCATAAAGGATGCTCTGTTCATAGAGTCATGACGAATGGTTAAGGTCTGCCCTTCTCCTCCAAAAATCACCTCTTGGTGGGCAACTAGGCCAGGAAGGCGGACACTATGAATTTTCATGCCTTCAAAATCAGCCCCGCGTGCGCCTTTTAGTTCCTCGTGTTCATCAGGGTGCCCTTGTACTTTTGCTTCTCGCACCTCAGAAATCAATTGTGCCGTTTTAATCGCTGTACCAGACGGCGCATCCAATTTACGGTCGTGATGACGTTCGATAATTTCAACATCGGGAAGGAATTTAGCTGCCATTTGTGAAAATTTCATCATTAGAATTGCACCAATTGCAAAGTTAGGAGCAATGATCGCACCTAAGTTTTTGTTCTCTGCGATGGTTCTAAGTGTTTCAATATCCTCATCAGAAAATCCTGTTGTCCCAACAACTGGTCTAACACCGTGATTAAAAGCGATTTCCATATGCTTACGACCAAATGCCGGTGATGTTAAATCAATTAACACATCCACCTCATGCTCGCTAAAACAGCGGTCCATATCTGTATAAACCGGAATATCTAAGGCCGGCATACCATCTAGATCAGCCACTCTCATCCCATCATGCTTAGAATCGACAACGGCCTTTAACGTAAAATGATCTGTATCAGTCACCATGCGAACGGCTTCACGTCCCATGTTTCCTCTCGGTCCTGCAATCACAATATTTACATTTTCGTTTGTGTTATTCATCTTTTTATCCACTCCGTTTTTTCTATTTAATAGGTTGTCATTTTGTTGGTTTTGGTTTCAGCTTTAATCGTCTATCTTTGTCCAGCGGTCTTTATCCCGGCTTTCGAACTTATCCATCACTAAATGAAACGCTTCTTCTAAATCAATATGTAAGGAATTTGCAAAACAAATGAGCACAAATAAAATGTCACCCATTTCTTGTTCCATTGTTTTTTCTTCTTCATCTGATTTTTTGGGTTTCTCACCGTAATAATGATTGACCTCACGTGAGAGCTCACCTACTTCTTCTGTCATCCGTGCAAGCATGGCAAGCGGGCTGAAGTAGCCTTCTTTAAACTGTCCGATAAATTGATCAACTTCTTCTTGCATGTCTTTCATCGATTTATGAGAGTTACGGTCTGTTTGACCAGCCTCCAGGCGTTGTTCTCTGTCCATTTTTCCCACCTCACAGTCTTCCACTATCCATGTTAGCGAATCTAGAACGATTTGACAAATCTTATTCGCTTCATTGCTCTTCTTTGTTCGCTTCTATATAATAATCATGCATTGATTTCATCAAAATATAGGAAGAAAGCTGAAGGGAGGATTTTAATTGCCTTATCGTGTTAAATTTAAAAATGTGCTCCTTATTTTACTTGGAAGTGCGATCTTATCTTTTGGACTTGTTTATTTTAATATGGAAAATAACTTGGCAGATGGCGGATTTACGGGGATCACCTTAATTTTGTACTTTATTTTTGCTTTCAATCCGGCGATCTCTAATTTGCTGCTCAATATTCCGCTCTTTTTTATCGGGTGGAAGATTCTAGGTAAGACGACGTTCATTTATACAATCATCGGAACCGTCGGAGTCTCGATCTTTTTAGAGATTTTTCAACGATATACTGTTGTTTATATTCCCCTGCATGATGATATGACACTCGCTGCTTTATTTGCAGGTGTTTTTATTGGAGTCGGGCTTGGAATTGTGTTCAGATACGGCGGGACTACAGGCGGAGTTGATATTATCGCAAAGCTCGGGTTTAAGTATTTAGGCTGGAGTATGGGGAAAACAATGTTTATGTTCGATGCTGTCGTTATTGCCTCTTCTCTCATTTATTTAAATTACCGAGAAGCTATGTACACACTGCTTGCTGTATTTGTGGCAGCGAAAGTGATCGATTTCATCCAGCAAGGAGCATATTCTGCTAAAGCATGCTTTATTATTTCTGATTCAACAAGCGAGATTGCGGATGCCATTATGAAGGAAATGGACCGCGGGGCGACGTTACTAAAAGGACAGGGAAGTTTTACTAGAACGGAGCGCGAAGTACTCTACTGCGTTGTCGGACGAAATGAATTAATTCGTCTCAAAACCTTAGTAGAGAAAATTGACCCGCATGCCTTTGTAACGGTAAATGACGTCCAGGATGTGATTGGTGAAGGCTTCACCTTAGATGAGAATAAAAAACCAATCGGCATATAAAAAACCTCCGGGATATTTTAAATCCCGGAGGTTTCCTTTATTAATCGTCGTTGTTCATTCCAATGTACATTAAAATAAAACGAGCAAGCTCAAGAAGGGCAACAAGTGCACCAGCTACATACGTTAATGCAGCAGCATTTAACACTTTACGTGTTTCGCGCTCTTCGTCATTACGAATCACGCCAACTGATACCACTTGTTCCATCGCACGGCTTGATGCGTTAAATTCAACTGGCAATGTAACCACTTGGAATAAAACAGCAGCAGCCATGAAGATGATCCCGAGCAGCAACAGGTTAGATGCACCCATTAGGATACCTGCTAGGATTAAGAAAAATGAAATGTTTGATCCAAATCCAGCAATCGGAACTAATGCATGACGGAAACGCAAGAAAGCATAATCCTCTGCATCCTGCATCGCATGACCTACCTCATGGGCAGCGACGGCAGCTCCTGCAACGGAATTGCCATGATAGTTTTCGCTAGATAAGCGTACGACCTTTGAACGAGGATCGTAATGGTCTGTCAGTTGACCTCGTACTTCTTCGATACGGACATCATACAAACCATTATCGTCTAAAATTTTTCTTGCTACCTGTGCTCCAGTCATCCCGGAAGACGATTGAACTTTAGAGTACTTTTTGTAAGCACTCTTTACTTTCATCTGCGCCCAAATTGGAATGATCAGAAGTAAAATAAAATAAATCAGAAAACCCATTCGTATGTCTCACCTCTGCGTTAGTCTAGTTACCATTAAGTCTAAGTAAAACATCAAACAAAGTCAAACAAAATACCCATCCGAACCGCTTGCGGGAAACGAATTTAAATTATTTTCACAGCTTTGACACATTATTCTTTCATTCGAACTTTGCCCTTCTCCGCACGGTATTTCTTTACTCCAACATACGAAAGGGACAACACAATCATGCCGCCGATCGTGATCATAACCCATAGCAAGGAAGGATCGGCACTGTCTTCTTTTACCCGTTCAAATACTTTAGCAAAATCCGCTTCCATCATTTCAATATGTGCCGTTAACTTATCACTGTTTATGCCATCAACTCGAAGGTTATCAAGATACGTAACCTGTGATTCAACTTGCTGCAGCAAATGCGGTTCAAGATCAATCGTTAATGCCGGACGAATCATTTGATAATGCCTTAAGAACGTGTTCATTCGATGCTGCATCGCCTCTGGCTGTCCATTTTGGTGATCTTGTTTAATGAGAGCTAATTGATTTAGAAGCGTTTCTTCAGACTGAAGCCATAAAGGGTGATGCTCACTTGATAGCGCATCTACTGCAAGCCTGAATGTCGTAACCGTATAAATTCTCTCATCAAGGGACTTTTCTGCCGCAGTCACCGCTTCAACCGATTGTTCAAACGTCATCGTGATCGTACGCATCTCATTCATCGTAAATCCTTCTGCTTTAAAATCAAGCTGAATGAATCCGTCGGAAAAGTAATCAAGCAGCTGCTTCGCTTCTTCAAATTTCTCCTGCTTCACTAGCTGCAAAACGTGATCTGTCGTTTGATTGAGCTCTTTCCATGTATGTTGTCCATTCACTTCCGTTGCATACCCATATCCTGCCGTTGACATATATAAACAAATACAAAAGATAAATATAAAGACCTGACGCATGTTTGTCCCTCCTTCTTTTTTCATCTTATGAAGACTAGGACAAGAGTAGACCACAAAAAAAGAGAGACTCATTGTCTCTCTAAAGGATATTCAGCTTATACGTCTTGTTTCTAATGCAGAGCACATATACCGTAAAGAGGGAAAACACGCTCAGCCAGAACGTAAAGTAGCCGACTTCTGTAATATATGGCATTAAATAAGGATGCAGACCTGGATGCATCATATACACATAATCAATCACATCATTGTGAAGCGTCCAGAGAGCAACGACAATTAGATGCCATGGCTTGATTCTAAAATAAGGGGCATAAATTACTGCTTGAAGAGCCATCCCAGCATGTGAAGCAATCAGCATATAATTTGTCCAATGAGGAGTCGCTCCCACTGCAAACGAGGCAAGATTCATCACAACAGCCCAAATCCCGTATTTAATTAACGTCACCGCTGCTAATGCTTCTATTAAAGGGAGGTTCTTTTTCATTAGAAAAGCAATCAAGACAATTACAAAAAATAGACTCGCCGTTGGACTGTCAGGTACGAACAGCAAAAAATGAGCAGGCGTACGTTCAAGCTGATTGGCATACCACATATACCCATAAATCGTCCCAGGTATATTAATAATCAACATTAAAATGATTGTAAGCCTGTGACCGAATAAAGTAAGGATTTGTGTTTTCACTTTTAGTAGTCCTTTCTCTATTTCTTTAATAAAAAGATGAAAAAATCTCTAAGTAAAGATCATATGTAAGAAAAAAGCTGACTGTAACAGTCAGCTTTCCTAAAAACGTATGTTTTATTCTTCAGGGTTTCCGTGAGCAGCTATGTATTCAGCAAGAATTTCTAGCTCCTCATCCGTTCCTTCGAATAGTCCGCCAGGCATTGCACCTTGACCATTAACGATAACATCCATAACTTCTTCAGCAGATTTCTCTGTTTCTAGAAGTGAAGGACCGCCTGATCCTCCGGCCATTGTATCCCCGTGACATCCAATACATGAAGCTTGAGCGGAGTAAATAGCATACCCCTCAGCCTCTGTGTCGATATCTCCTTCTTCAGCAATCGCACCTTGCTCAGCAGCTGCTTCCCAGTCATGCTGGTCAACAGATTCCCAAGTTAAGTAGATTGTTGCAATGATTGCAAGCATCATCATACCTGAAGCGATCGGACGCTTTAATGGACGACGCTCTTTACCAGTATCTAACCACGGAGCGATTAATAACGCACCGAACGCTAGACCTGGAATTACTACTGCTCCGATTACGTTAAAGTCCCCGGAAGCATATTGGTATTTAAGTAATTGATACATGAACAAGAAATACCAGTCAGGTAATGGAATATATCCAGCATCTGTTGGGTCAGCCATACGCTCTAGAGGAGCCGGGTGAGCAACAGTTAAACAAAGATAACCCATTAAGAAGACCGCACCAACCATCCACTCTTTTAAGAGGAAGTTCGGCCAGAACGCTTCTGTTTTACCTGGATACTCTGAGTAGTCTTTTGGAATATTCGGTTTGCGGTTGTTTGCCTTGACACGAGAGTCGCCGACAAACTGCATTCCTTTACCACGTTCCATCTCGTTCCCTCCTTTTTATTTTTCAGTTAGAGGGTGTCTAAAAGATCAATCATTATTAAGCTTTCAAACACTCCATTAAATCTTACAATGGACCAGAAATACCTTGTTTACGGATCATGTAGAAGTGAGCCGCTAGTAAACCAAGTAAGGCACCTGGTAAGAAGAATACGTGAATCGCGAAGAAACGTGCTAGTGTAGCAGCCCCGATTACTTCCCCGCCGGCAAGCAATGTTTTCGCAAATCCACCAATGAGTGGAACACTCTCAGCAATTTGCAGACCTACAACAGTCGCAAAGTATGCTTTCATATCCCATGGTAATAAGTAACCTGTGAAACCTAAACCAAGCATAACGAAGAAAATAAGTACACCGACAACCCAGTTTAATTCACGAGGCTTCTTATATGAACCGGTAAAGAATACCCGCAACGTGTGTAAAAACATCATAACAATAACCAAACTAGCTCCCCAGTGGTGCATCCCACGTACGATAACACCGAAAGCTACTTCGTTTTGTAAGTAAGCTACTGATTGATAAGCGTTGATAATATCTGGTACATAATACATCGTTAGGAACATACCTGATAAAATCTGAATGACTGTAACGAAGAAAGTTAATCCACCAAAACAGTATACGAACGCAGAGAAATGGTGAGCAGGGTTAACATGCTCAGGCACTTCGTGGTCAGCAATATCGCGCCACATAGGCGTAATATCAAGACGCTCATCAACATAGTCGTAAATTTTTTGAAGCATCGATTACGCCCCTCCTTATGTTCGCTGATTAATTTGACCTAAGTATACTTTTCCATCCTCTACCATCACATCATACACATCAAGTGGACGCTGAGGCGGTGTACCAGGCACATTGATACCGTCTTTTTCAAACATACCAAAGTGACATGGGCAATAGAAACGTTCAGGATGATCATCATTCGAACCGTATGATACCGTACAGCCTAAATGCGTACATGTTGGTGAAAGCGCTGTTACCTCATCCCCACGGATAAAGATATACGCTTCACGTGTTACTTCCGATTCATACCACGCATCTTGCTGCTCAAAGCTGAAAGCAAACTTTTGTGGTTCCTCTGTCAATTCTTCAAGATAACATACAGGCTGATATTCAGATTCAGTTCCAGCTTTCAAAGCAGGATCAAGGGCAAAGCGTGCCATTGGCATCAGCATTCCCGCAGCCATGAAGCCGCCAACACCTGTAAGCGTGTACGTTAAAAATTGTCGTCGTGAAACTTTGTGCTCTTTTTCGCTCACTAGTTTTCCCCCCCTACACTATAAAATAAGACCCATAACGGGCACAGTTAAACACATATAATACTAGGACATACCCATGATAGCTTAATGACCTAGCGGTGTCAATTGTTTCAAGAAGTAAAACGACACGATTTTGCCATGATTATCGATTTTGCCACTTGTTTGTCATAATCGGGACTAACTGTTTAATTTGCCCGCCAATCACTTCACGTCTATTTTCTGATGATAGATGTTCAAGCGGAATGGATGGAAGCCATATCAGCCATTCTCCCAGTTCCTCTTCTACCGTTTTCCAAAATCCATCTGAGGTTGCATAGACGATATGCTCCATCCCGCCAAGTTTCAGTTCTTCAGACCAGCGCTTAAGCCGCAGCGTCCGCTCTTCGGCATTTTCTGTTTCTAAGTATGTAAAAGCCGGGAATAACACGACGCGCCCTTGGAACTGTCTTTCAAGCTCTTGGGTGATGATAGAAATAAATTCTCCCATTGCCACCGTCGATTTGATTTCCTTCTGCCAAGAGATTGGGATAAGCGGCACAATTGCCGTATCAACATATTCTTTTGATTGCAAGTACTTATCCATTTCACTCGATTGCCACTTCATAAAATCACCTCTATTTCCAATTCGTTTACCTAGTCATTCTACCTTTTTCTACGTCATAAGACAATCAATCACTATTTATAGAGCTATAAATCAAATAGCACAACATCCTGAAAAAGCCCCCTGCCAGAGTGGTTAATTTCCACTGCACGCACTTGCTTTCCGCAGACGGACCAGAAGCCTCCCGTCTTTGCACTCGTATGCGGTCTTGTTGTTCACATACATTAGGCAGCTGAAAAGACATCCTCTTGCCATAGGTGTTGATCTCCGCTAAAGGCACTCGCTTCCGCGGGCGAAAGTCCGGGAGCCTCCTCGGACTTTCGCCCTGTGGGGTCTCCCTGGTCACGCATATCCCGCAGGAGTCGAGTACCTTCCGCTCCAATCAACGGAGGAAGGATGTTAAGCTGCTCCCATTTTTATAAACAGAACACTGATCTCAGCAGATGAACCCAAGGATGTCTGCATTTTTAAAACTTGAACTGAACCGCAACTAAATTGCTCCACATTATAATTAGAAAACGTACTAACCTAGCGGATGAAATATACAGAGACTCCAGTGGTGACTAGAGCAGGAGTGAGATCCCGCAGGGCAACAGCCCGAGGAAGCTCACTAGCTCACCACGGAAAGCGTAGTATATTTCAGGAGCGGCGGTTTCTCCTCCAACACATGTTTTAATTTCTGTCTGCACGAATCAACCGAGGATGAAACAAGGTTGAGCTTTAACTAACACAAAAAAAGACGCCTCTTCATTTCACAATGAATGAGCCGCCTTCATATTCCTTGTTGGCTTATGGCACCGCGGAAATCCTAGAACCTCAAAATCTCTACATTAGCCTGCATATTATTCTCTTCTCGTTAATACACTTGCATTATGTCCAAGCCTCTTTTATAAAGAAGCTTTTTAATATGTCTCTAATTGTTTTAGCTCTGTAGACAATTCGATAAAACGTTCGTAATCCTTATTATCTAATGCCTCGTCAATTTTCGTTTGCAGATCCTTTTTGCGGAAAGTTTTAATAGATGCATCAAGTAAATCTTCTGCTAAACGTTGGTGGACCTGAGCAATTTCTTCATTCTCTGGCAAGTATGGATTATCCTCAAGCACCGCTAAATAGGGCGGGTACATCTTCGGGTTGGCAAAATGGAGTTCAATATAAATATCCTCTGTTTGATTAAGACGAATATCATGAAATGCTTTTTCAGCATCTGTGGTGATATGTTTAAATTTGTGAAATGAAAACGGGACGGTATCGACACCCGTTGCAGAGATCACTAAAGCTTTCGGTGTAGATGCTGCCCGCTCTACAAAGTGAACCCGCTCCATTAATTCATCATCACTCATTAAGTAATTTAACAACCACGCACACTCACGCCTCTTAAGCTCATAATGCTGCAAAAAGCCTCGAAGAAACTCTTTTTTCTCCACTACTGGAATGATGCTGCCCATGCTCCATCCTCCTTCGTGATTTATAAGCAGTTCTATTGGTACAAACCAATTGTATGAAAACACTTCATATTATTTTTAACCTTTTAATCTAAGGTTCACCTACAAAAGGTTTATCTTTATAACTAATCATTCGCTGTTTGAGTCGTTAAATCCTTGTTTCTTCCTAAATTAATCTAATTCTAATTGATTGATCATTTCAGTCACATCAGATCGATCTGGATTAATGTGAAGTAACTGCTTAAAAGCTGCCGCTGCTTTTTCGCGCTGCCCTTCTTCAAGGAGGAAGCTTGCGTATTCATATAAGAAATCTTCATCTTCATTAAAATGATCACTCACTTCCTGATAACAGCGAAGTGCCTCATCATATTCTTCAAGCTCTCTTAAAGCCGCTCCTTCATACCATGTGAGAAGAGGATCGATTTCACCGTAAGATTTAGTGTGAGTCATTAACTCAACAAGCTGATCAAATTGTTCGGTATGCTTTAAGTAAGCTGCAAGCGTTTGAACAGCTTCTAAATTAGAAGGGTTCAAAGCAATGACTTTGCGTAAATACAATTCCCCTTCATCTGGATGCTGACGTTTAAACGAAAGCTTACCTGCCATTATATAAAGTTCCTCGTTGTACTCATCAACAGACATTCCATCTTTTAAAATATCCATTGCCTCTTCAAGCCGGTTTTCAGCTTCGAGTGCTTTTGCTAAATATGGATATAAACTTGAGAAGTCAGGATCAAGTGCTTTTAATGCCTCTAATTGCTCGATCGCAAGAGTCATATCCCCCACTTGATAAGCGGTAAAGCCATATCCGAACAAGGCATGCGGTTCAAGGTGATCCTTTAACCCTTTCTCATAATAAACCAACGCTTCTTCAAATTGTCCGCTAGCACTATACGCTTCTGCCATTTTTAAATCCACTTCGATATTTGGAAGCTCCTCAGCTCGGTGTACAGCTTTTTTCAGATGAGGAATACTTTTATTATAATCCCCACGCTCTAAATAAAATTCCCCAAGTCCATAAGAGATAATCACTTCATCTGGTGCTGCTTTAGCTGCTTGAAGAAGCTTTTGTTCAGCTACTTCATCTAAAGATTGCATCTGATAAAGATCAGCAAGCAATAATTGTGCTTGAAGGTAAGTCGGATCATCTTCTTTGATCTCAAGCAGCCATTCAATAGCTTCATCTTCCTTATCCCCATCAATCATTACTTCGGCTGCGAAGATAATCAGACTGCCTTCATCGGGGTAAAGTGCTAATAACTCGTTAACGATCCGTTCTGTCTCTTTTAAATGACCAAGTTCATAATAGACCTCTGCTATTGCAAATTTTTGATCATGATCCGCTGATTTTTCAGATTTACTAAGTGCTGCGAGGCCTTCTTCTACTTGACCTGATTCGATTAGCTCAAGCGCTTTTTTTATCCATTCCATCGTTGATTCCTCCTGATTCTTATACCTTGCTACTTCATTCGGGTTCTACGGTATAAAAACCTTCCTTAACGACCGAATAAGTGAATAATGCCATCACTCCTGTATATGATAAAATTCATGATCAAAAAATGACCATATGACTCACCACATGAATGACGGCATCCAATATTGTTAGAGTATAGCGGATGATACCGGGGCAGCAGCATGAATGGTTAGAAAACGCCTAGGTGTAGTCACTTCTATCTGCCTGCCATATCCCGGGTAAAAACAAGTGTCTAGATTTACTTTTAATGCACGATCACGTAGAGCCACTATTGCTGGCTCTCTTTTATCATAATCAAGATCTGTCTTTCCATCAAGAAAAAAACCTTGCTTTTTCGGAGGTTGATTACTCTTCCTCTCGTAGTTATTAAATAGCTGATAATCAAAATCACTAGACACCAGCAGCTCCCCTTTGACAGGAAAGAGACCCATTTTTTGCAAAGCTGTCTTGCTCCACTTCTCATTCGCTGGATCATCTTCTGTCTGCAATCGGTAATGTGTACAATACTGATCCCAGAGCTCTTTCATCTGAGAGCGCTCTCCTTTAACCGTCGTTTTAAAAACAGGAATAAGTACTAACGGATAAGTGAGCTGTAAATAAGAAATATGCTCCCATTGGACCTGATACAACTGCTCAACGGAATTAATATGGACCTTTATAACGGGAATAAGCAATCGCTTGCATATTGACGCCACGGTCGGTCTAAGTAGATGGATCGGCAGCTCTAGTCCAAGCACATAATCAAGGGTGCTGTTCGCCATCGCATGCTTCTGTTTTTTCACAGCCGCTACAATTTCTCTTTCATATTGTACGGCTGCAAAAGAAATGCAGCTTGTGCCTCCTTTTTTAATAAGGTTCACCTGTTGCTCTTTAAATGCTGAAAAAGACTGTTTTGAGGAACAAGGGCTTGTCATCGTATAGATGGCTCCTTCGGCTATTGTGAGCCCTGTACCATTTGATGTTTTTCCGATCCACCGTGCCATTGAAGTATTAATATACGTAATCTTTCCTTCTTTAATTAAATACGAACGAGCTGGCCTCTCTAGACAATCATGTTTGTGAATATGATTGAGTAAATACAACATGATCCCCTCCCTATCCTTATAGACAAGCTATGAAAAGAAAGGAAAGATGAGAACCTGAACATAGAACCTAAAAAAGTTTTTGGAATTTTTTCATTTATCTGTTGACTTCATAGGTCAAATGGTTATAATAAAAGTAGCGTATGGTTTCTCTCCACTCCTATCCATACTATATGTAGCTTTTGCTAAACCCTAATTCGAAAACGCTTACATTTTCGAATTAGGGACTTTTTTTTGTTAAAAATAAAAACCTCGTGATTTTTTATCACAAGGTTCCGAGTTCTATTTTGTTAACCTGTCAATATGTTCAAAAAATGAAGGATAGGAAACAGCAATCGCTTCACTTCTTTCAATATCAACTTGGCCTTCTGTTATAAGACCAGCAATCGCCATGGCCATTCCGATTCGATGATCTCCGTAGCTGTTAACTGTTGCACCTTTAAGGCTCCCGCTGCCCTCAATAATCATTCCATCTTCCGTTGCTTCAATCGATGCTCCTAATCTCTTCAGTTCACTGACAACTGTATCGATTCGGTTTGTTTCTTTGACCTTTAATTCTTCAGCATCTTTTATCACTGTTTTGCCTTCCGCTTGAGAAGCTAGTACAGCGATGACTGGAATTTCATCAATCAGTCTCGGTATTAAATCTCCGCCAATCTCAATTCCCTTCAAACTCGATGTCTCAATCGTTAAATCAGCAATCGGCTCACCGCTTACCACCTTTTCATTAGAAACGGTAAGAGAAGCGCCCATCTTTTGAAGGACATCAATGATGCCTGAGCGGGTAGGATTGAGCCCTACACCAGTCAATGTGATCTGACTATTTGGCACAATGGCCCCTGCAACAAGGAAAAAGGCTGCGGATGAGATGTCTCCTGGAACGACAATGTGGCTTGCCTTTAGAGATTGTCCCCCTTTAACACTCACCTTGAGACCTTCCCTTTTAACCTTAACGCCATACGCTTCAAGCATTCTTTCTGTATGATCCCGCGAGAGGGCAGGCTCTGTGACAGATGTGGTCCCTGCGCTTTGCAGACCAGCTAAAAGAATAGCCGATTTCACTTGCGCACTTGCTACTTTTGAAGTGAAATCAATTCCTTTTGTGCTGCCGCCGCGGACAGATAAAGGCGTGAAATTACCATTTGCACGTCCATCGATTTCTGCTCCCATTTCACGAAGGGGATCTACCACTCTAGACATCGGACGCTTAGCAATCGAGTCATCACCAATCATTACGGAATGAAACGGTCTTGTGGCAAGGATGCCTAACATTAAGCGTGTAGTCGTTCCTGAATTTCCTACATCCAAAATGTTTGATGGTTCAACTAAACCATCCCAGCCCTTTCCTTCAATCTTCACACGTTCCTCGTCTTGTGTAATGTTGACCCCAAGCTTTTTAAAGCAAGCAATTGTACTTAAACAATCTTCCCCATTTAAGAAACCTTCTACCGTTGTCACCCCATCAGCGATCGCACCAAACATGACCGCACGATGAGAGATCGACTTATCTCCTGGTACACGTATCGTTCCATTTAGACCTTGTTTTACTGCATTAATCGTATTTGTTGTCATATGCTCCTCCTTAAATCCGGTATGTATCGTACATATGATGCCCTAAATGCACCTTTGCTTCTTCTAAGTCATCTTCTGAACGGAAAGTCAGCCTCAGAACACCCATGATGTCTTCCCTTGTTTCTAGAATACGAATATTTGTAATACTGATTTTATGCTGTGCCAGGATACCTGTCACATCTGAAATCACGCCGGGATGGTCAGGGATATCAACATATAAATCATAAAATGACGGGATTGCTCCTTTTTTCTTGACCGGCAGTCCGTCGCGAAAGGCTTTCGCTTCCTCAAAATATGTATAGATATCGGCTTCATTTTCTTCTTCTATTAGTGATTTAACTTCTCCCATTTCCTCCATCCACGCTTCTAGGAGGTGTAGAAGACTATCTTTATTTTGCAGTAAAATATCCCTCCACATGACAGGGCTTGCTGAGGCAATACGAGTAATATCTCTAAATCCCCCTGCTGCAAGCTTTGAGACGAGCGGGTCTTTTTCTTCTAACTTAGCGACTTGATGAACAAGGCTGGCCGCGACGATATGAGGAAAATGACTGATCGCTCCTGCAAGATGGTCATGTTGATCGGCAGACATTTCAATAAATGTGGCCTTCGTTCCTTTCAGCCAATTTTGCAGCTGTATTACAGCTCTCGCATCGGCATCTGGACTAGGCGTAATAATATAATAAGCATTTTCAAAAAGATGAGCTCTAGCAGCCTCTACACCGCTTTTATGAGAGCCTGCCATCGGATGACCTCCAATAAAGGTAATCCCTTTTTCACTTAAGCATTCAGCTCGTTTATAGATTTTTCGTTTCGTGCTGCCTACATCGGTAATAATAGCACCGGATTTCATTTCAAAATGAACTAAATCCGCTAAAAGCTCCGTCGTTATTGAAACAGGGGTAGCAAAAACAATCAAGTCAGCTTGCTTTACACCTTCTTCAATCGAATGACAAGCCTCATCAACGACTTTTAATGACTGAGCCATTTTTAGCTGTTCTTCATGTATGTCATACCCAAGGATTCGAACGTCATGTTCTTTTCTAATCGCTAATGCAATCGATCCCCCGATTAAACCTAATCCAATAATAAATGCGGTTCGCTTCATAGTTCTCTCTCCTTATTTAAAAAGCACTACCTGGAATAGCCGTATTCATGTTCTCTATTCCTATAAAAAAAATAAGCAAAAACCGCCTTTCCGTTGCATGAATGCAAAAAAGCACATCAACCATACAATGGGAAAGACGATCATTGACTATGAATGCTGCGGCAGTGATGTTTGTGTTAGAACGCGTTCTAACGCCTCAAATAATGCCGCGTTATCTTCTTTCTTGCCAATTGTAATACGGATCGAATTCGGATAGCCTAATGGGTTGCCAGACCGGACGATAAACCCTTCACGAAGAAGTGCTTGGAATACTTCATCTCCATCCAGCCCTACTTCAATAAGCAAAAAGTTTGTTTGTGAAGGGAAATAGCGTAACTGATGCTTCTGGCAAAACTCTTCAAACTGCTTCATGCCTTCGTTGTTTTTCTCTACACATTCGGCAATAAAAGCTTGATCCTCTATCGCACTAACAGCAGCTATTTGGCCAAACGTCACATTATTAAACGGCGGTCTTACCGGCTCTAAATACGAAATCAATTCTTTACTTGCTACACCAAAACCAACTCTCAATGCAGCAAGGCCATAAGCTTTAGAAAATGTCCGTAAAACAACGAGCTGCTTATAGCGATCTATAAGAGGGACAGTTTCTGGGTAGTCACTGGCCGTTACATACTCATAATACGCTTCATCAGAAACGACGATCACATGCGGAGGAACTTGATCTAGAAAACGAACAAAAGCTTCCTCTTTTACATACGTTCCTGTTGGATTGTTTGGATTACATACCCAGACAATTTTAGTGTTTTCATCAATGGCATCAAGCATCGCATCAAGATCATGCACTCCGTCTTTTAGTGCCACCTCACGAATTTCCGCTCCTTCAATCGTTGCATTCAGCTTATATTGTGAGAATGTTGGATGAGCGGTTACCGTGTTTGTCCCCTTCTCTAGAAACGTACGGCATAAAAACTGAATTACTTCATCTGAGCCATTGCCAAAAATGAGCTGATTTTCATCAACTTGCAGCTGCTTAGCTACAGATTCACGTAATTGCCTTGCATAACCGTCTGGGTAAACAGCCGTTTCGCCAGCAGCTTTCTTGATCGCTTCACTAGCTTTCGGTGACGCCCCGAATGGATTTTCATTTGAAGCTAATTTAACAATTTTTGTGAGTCCTAATTCTTTTTTTACTTCTTCTATCGGCTTACCTGGCTGATACGATGGCAGGCCTAATAACTGAGCTTTAGGTTGCATCTTTAGCACCCCACCTTGTGAAAGTATTTATCTCTCTATGTTACGATGAAATGAGCGAGGTGACAAACGTTTTTAATTGAAATAGTCCATCTTTTCTGTTTTTTTCATCTTTCAGTAAGTCTTCATGCTTCGCGATCTCACGTACAAGAGCACTCCCTACAATGACACCATCAGCATGCTGCTGCATTTCTTTGACTTGTTCATTAGATGAAATTCCAAAACCTACGGCTACCGGAACCGGGCTTGCTTGTTTTACTGTTTCCAAAAAGTCATATACTCTATCATCAATTTTCTTTCTCTCACCTGTCACGCCTAGTGAAGAAACACAGTATAAAAACCCTTCTGCACGGCTCGCAATTTTTTTAATTCTGGCATTGGATGTAGGTGCTACAAGTGAGATCATTGATAAACCTTGCTTATTGCAAAGGGTGTTCAAATCGTCACTTTCTTCATAAGGCAGATCCGGAACCAAAATACCATCAATCCCCATATCCCCTGCCAACTCCGTAAAGCGCTTTTCCCCAAATTGCAGAAGCGGGTTAAAGTACGTAAACACAACAACTGGAATCGTTAACCCTCGCTCTCTCATAAGAGGAACAAGCTTCATCGCCCCTTCAAGTGTCATTCCGCCAGCTAATGCTCGCTTAGATGCCTCTTGGATCGTCGGACCATCTGCTAGCGGGTCAGAGTAAGGAATCCCGAGTTCCAGTAAGTCAGCACCTGCTTCTTCTAACATCAACGCGATATCAATTGTAGCTTCAGGAGTTGGGTCCCCTGCTGTAATAAAGGGAATAAAGAGACCGTCATTTTTTTCTTTTAGTTGATTCATCCGCTGGTTCATGACTCATCCCCTCCTTTAAAATGCTTCATTAATGTATGAACATCTTTATCTCCTCTGCCTGATAAACAAACTAAAATCGTATCATTTGGTGTTAATTTTCCCGCACGCTCAAACGCCTTTGCCAGGGCGTGTGCTGATTCAACAGCCGGAATAATCCCTTCCTCAACAGATAAGAGTCTAAGGGCATCGAGCGCTTGTTGATCGGTTACAGCTTCGTACTGAACACGGCCAGTGCTTGCTAAATGCGCATGCTCAGGACCTACACCAGGATAATCAAGTCCTGCAGAAATCGAATAAGGCTCGGTGATCTGCCCTGCTTCATCTTGAAGCAGATACGTTAGTGAACCGTGAATAACCCCTTTTTTCCCGTGTGTAATCGTGGCTGCATGTTGATCGGTATCCACTCCTTTTCCAGCAGCTTCAACCCCGATTAATCGCACATCATCTTCAATAAAAGGGTAAAATGTGCCAATCGCATTACTCCCTCCGCCGACGCAGGCAATAATCTCATCAGGAAGTCTCGACTCACGTGCGGTAAACTGCTCTTTCGCTTCGTCTCCAATAATCCGCTGAAAATCTCTTACCATCTTCGGATATGGATGCGGACCAACAACCGAGCCAATCAAATAAAAGGTATCTTCTGCATGTGTGACCCAGTACCTGATTGCTTCATTTGTCGCATCTTTTAACGTTTGGCTTCCGGATGTAGCAGGAATGACTTCTGCTCCAAGCAGCTCCATGCGGAATACATTTAATGCTTGACGTTCCATATCCTCTGCTCCCATAAAAACTTTACAGGATAATCCGAATCTTGCAGCAATCGTAGCTGTGGCAACACCATGCTGGCCTGCTCCCGTTTCTGCTACAATCTTTGTTTTCCCCATTCGTTTTGCAAGCAGTGCTTGACCAATCGCATTATTTAACTTATGAGCACCGGTATGTACTAAATCTTCTCTTTTTAGATAGATTTTCGCACCGCCTAGTTTTTCAGAAATATTTTTAGCATAGGTTAATGCAGTTGGTCTGCCAGCAAACTCACGCAGATGGTCTACGTATTCTTTTTCAAACTCATCACTGGCCATAGCCTCATCAAGAGCTTGTTCTAATTCCTCAATTGCACTCATTAATGTTTCCGGAACGTACTTCCCGCCAAACTCTCCAAAACGTCCTCTTTTATCTGGATACACGCTCGTTGTTGTTTGCAAGATGTGACACCCTTTCTATGATGTATTCAATCTTATTTTGATCTTTATGTCCGTTCGTTTCTACTCCGCTTGAAATATCAATCCCGTCAGGCTGGTAGCTTACTAGTTTATCAATGTTTTGAGGCGCGACTCCACCAGCTATCAACACCTTCACACTCTGTCGTTTCCCTTCTTCTAAGAAGCTTGGAATAAGGTCCCAGTTAAAAGACTGTCCTGTTCCCCCCCATTGTCCGCTTACTTTACAATCAACCACATAGCCATCTACTAGCCCTTCAAAGCTGCTCATCACGGCAAGAGCTTGATCATCAGCATGAATCACTTTCCATATTTCACAATCAAGTTCTGCTCGCAGCTCTTTTATATATTCAATCGATTCCGTCCCGTGGCATTGAATCACTTCAACCGGCAATGCATTGTACACTTCTTTGATGACGGAGATGGATTCATTCACAAACAACGCAACGATTTTTTGATTCATTCCGGGTGCATCAAGCCAGCTTTTCACTTGACCGATCGTCACTTGCCTCTTGCTCGCTACAAAAACAAATCCCATATAATCGACATCAGTTGCTGATACCGAAGCGACATCTTCTTGATGATAATTTCCGCAGATTTTAACGAGTGGCCGCAATGTGCTCACCGCCATATAAAGAATCAATTCCTTCGGCAGGAGATTCAGCTCTCATCAGAGATTCTCCTACTAAAACGGCATGTGCTCCTGCGTTTTTCACTCTTTCTAAATCTTCGGTTACATGAATTCCGCTTTCGCTTACAAATAAACTGTCACGTGGAACGAGGCTCCCGATCGTTTCTGTTTGAGAAAGGTCGGTTGTAAATGTTTTTAAATTTCGATTGTTCACCCCGATGATTGAAGGGGTAAATTCGTGAAGCAATGACTCAAGCTCTTCTTTTGCATGCACCTCAACTAAACATTCAAGACCGGCACCAACTGCCTCCTCGTATAACTTTTTCAACTCAATGTTTGGCACTACACCTGCAATCAACAAAATCGCATCTGCACCCATTCGTACACTTTCTTCTATTTGCACTGGATCGATAATAAAGTCTTTACGCAAAACAGGCAGATTTACTTGCTGCTTAATGGCAGATAGATAGTCTCTGTGTCCTTTAAAATAGGGTTGATCCGTTAACACAGAAAGGGCATCTGCCCCTCCGACTTCATACCCTAGAGCAATTTCTAAAGGATTGAAATCTTCCTTTATGATGCCTTTAGAAGGAGAGGCTTTTTTCACTTCAGCAATTAGCCCGATCGAACGATTTGGTTTTGATAATGCTTGATACAGTGATTTCTTTTGAACATTTACAAAAGACGGCTGTACTAGGTTTTTTATTTCCGTTCGTTTTGTTTCAATAATTTGATTAAGCATGTTGTGATTGCCTCCGTTCCGTTTGCAGTGATGTGACATGTTTATCAACGATACCTGATTGAATCGCTTTTTTGACTTCGTCTACCCCGTCACTAATTGAATCGCACCGGTCTGCAGCATAGAGGGCGACCGCTGCATTAAGAGTCACAATATCTTGTGCAGATTGGTTCGCCGTTCCGCGCACAACTTGGTTTATCACTTCAGCGCTCTCTTGTGCATTATTGACTTGAATATCTTCCACCTTGCCTCTAGTTAAGCCTACATCCTCAGGTGTAATCGTCATTTTTGTAATCGTTGTACCGATCACATCATAAAGCGTGGTCTCTCTAGTGATCGAGCACTCGTCTAATCCTTCTCCACCTGTAGCAAAAACAGTATGCGTGGTACCTAATTCCTTTAATGTTTGGGCCATTTTATAGGCAAAATCTTCGTTATAAACCCCAACCAGCTGATGCTCTGCCCGTGCAGGATTTGTAATAGGTCCGAGCAAATTAAAAATCGTCCGGAATCCGATTTCTTTTCTAGGTGCCACCGCATGCTTCATCGATTGGTGATAAAGAGGGGCAAATAGAAAACATAATTGATTATTTTTTAACGACTCTGCTGCAAGTTCTGGTGTACTCTGAATCTCAATTCCGAGCTCCTCTAGTACATCAGCACTGCCGCTTTTTGAAGATACCGCTCGGTTCCCATGTTTAGCAACAGGTACGCCCATAGCTGATAAAACTAGAGCTACAGCTGTTGAAATATTAAATGTAGACAAGTCATCTCCGCCTGTTCCACATGTATCTACAACACCTGGTTGAGTATGTGGAATAGTAACGGAATGAGATCGCATCGATTTTGCGAAACCGATCATTTCCTCTACCGTTTCCCCTCTAAATCTAAGGACCGTTAAGAGGCTTGCAATTTGGCTTGGGGTCGCTTTTCCACCCATGATCTCATCCATTACAAATTGCGCTTCCGTCTCGGATAAAGTGACACCTTCCATACATTTACGTAATAGCTGCTTAAACATGGTTCACCACCGCCCCTTCTCCAAACATCTTCTCAGCAAGCTGCACCGCACGAAGCAATGCCTTTGCTTTATTTTGCGTTTCTTCAAATTCTTTTTCAGGTATAGAATCCGCTACAACCCCGGCACCGGCTTGAATATATGCTTTTTGATCTTTAATGATCATCGTTCTGATCGCGATACAAGAGTCAATATTTCCGTCATAGCTTAAATAGCCGATTGCTCCAGAATAAATTCCTCTTTTTACGG
The DNA here is from genome assembly GCF_000005825.2 of Alkalihalophilus pseudofirmus OF4. Classification (GTDB taxonomy): domain Bacteria; phylum Bacillota; class Bacilli; order Bacillales; family Bacillaceae_D; genus Alkalihalophilus; species Alkalihalophilus pseudofirmus. Next base: position 1,494,753 of record NC_013791.2, on the reverse strand, counting down.
GTTCCAGCTCATTTAATATTTCAATGGCACGAATTTTAGGTGCTCCTGAAACTGTTCCAGCAGGAAAAGCTGACATTAATGCGTTTAATGGTGTGATCCCTTCTCTTAACTCTCCTGTTACTTTTGAAATGATATGCATCACATGAGAGAAGCGGCCAATCTCGAGTAACGTTGGTGTTTTTACTGAACCGTACTCCGCAACTCTTCCGACATCATTTCTTGCGAGATCAACGAGCATATAATGCTCAGCCCGTTCTTTTTCATCTGCTAGCAGCTCTTTGGCCAGCTGATTGTCTAACTCTTCATCAGCGCCTCTTGGCCTGGTTCCTGCTATAGGATGGATCTCAACGTGCTTATCGGCTACTTGGACAAGCCGCTCAGGGGAACTTCCTACCACCTCAACGTCTCCAATTTTCAAATAGAATAAGTAAGGCGAAGGATTAACCATTCTCAGCACTCTATAAATATCAAACGCACTTGATGTGACAGGCATCTCAAAACGTTGGGACAATACGGCTTGAAAAATATCACCAGCCCTAATGTATTCTTGGATCGTCTCTACATCTTTCATAAAATCAGGCTTTGTGTAAGAGGACAGGACCCCGTCAAAGGAGACTTCCTCGGTATTCTCAATTGCTGCAGGCACCATTAAACCAGAAGTAGATCGCTCTAATGTGGTAAATAATTCATCGATCTGTGAAAATGCTGCATCATATCGTTCTTTTAAAAAAGTAGACTGTTTGGTCGGTACATGAATGATGATCATTAATTCTTTTTTTGTATGATCATAGGCAATTAACGTTTCACAAAATAGGAAATGAAAGGCTGGCTGCTCGTTGTTATGATCTTGTTTAGATAAAGGTGCCCTTTTCAAAGAAGGCTCAATCGATTGAATCGCCTCAAAACTCATATAACCTACTGCCCCTCCTTTAAAAGGAATGGGCAGATCAAGCGGCTTAACATTTAAATGCTGCAGTGTTTGATCAAAAGCATCTTCAAAGGTTTGACTTCGGGCGATTTGGCTTCCATCCTCAGAGTACGTATGGAAGATTCCGTTTTCTTCTACTAGTTGATACATCGGATTTAAACCGATGAAGGAATATCTTGACCAAGGCGAGGCTGCGTCCTTACTTTCTAGAAGAAACGTTAATTGATCTTGCAATTGATAGGCGATTTGTATAGGCGTCAGCCCATCTGCAAAATACCTTTTCACAACAGGTACGGTATCATAGGTTTTTGCAGCTTGCTTAAAAGATGTGAAATCTGTGTAGGTCATATTCACTCACTCCTAGGTAATGGAATGAATGAGAAGAGGTATAAAAGAGGATACAGTGGTTTTTGGGTATAACAAAAACACCCTAAGACCGATGAGTCAAAGGGTGTTAGACTAATCCCTATATAAACTCAACTCAGCTCAGCTCTTCTCTGCTCAACTCATTCTCTGCTCAACTATTAAACTCTAAAACAAATAATTAAATATACATCATCTACATGAGCCCGACATTCGGACTCCTCTCAGCTCTTATGCCATCTCATACTCCTATGAGATGCGCATTTTTTTAAGTGTAACGTGTAGCTATCCTCTAGTCAAGGAAAAGAGTATAGTTTGCCAGAATATTATGAGAATATCGCCATAACTAACTTATTAGTTAGCTAGCTTGTTCCCATTCGCAAGATCAGGGCGAAGCTTCGTCGCTTCTCTAAGATAGACATGATTTATTTTATCTTGAGCAAGAGAAGTATTCACCGTGACAAGGAGACGAATACATTTTTCTAAGCTTCCCGGAACAGGAATTTCTCTTGCACAAACAACCGGCACATACGTCCAATCAGAAAACCGGCGTAGCGCCTTAGCAGGGAAGGCTGCTGATAAATCCTCCGTTACTGTAATAAGTACCTGCGCCACATCCTCTGCTTGAAAGGAGTTTTGGGCAATCATTTCATGCAGCAGTTCTTCTGTCACATCTAATATTTCTTCTTCTTCATCCCGAACAACAGTGGTTGCGCCTCTAATTCCACGAATCATCAAACCCCTCCTCTATAGCTTTATGTAGTGAATCAAGCAATGGTTCATCCGCTACGTCCTTTAATACGGCTTTGCCGCATTCTTCAAGTAGGACCATGCGGATCAGTCCGCCTGTCGTCTTCTTATCTTTTTTCATTGAAGCAAGCAGCTGTTCAGCCGATAGTCCCTTAGGTACGTTTGTACTGTAGCCTAATGTTTCAAGCCACGAAATCGTCTCTTTAACGGGAAGCTCAACTTGAAAGATGCGCTCAGATAAACGCAGGGCAAAGATCATTCCAACCGCCACTGCTTCACCATGAGATAATTCCCCGTAGCCAAGCTCCGCTTCTATCGCGTGACCTAACGTATGTCCGAAGTTTAAATAAGCTCGTATGCCTTGCTCTGTTTCATCCGCTGAGACAATATCAGCTTTTACACCGATTGATTGCACAAGCATTTCTTTTAGAAACTCATCGTTAAATTGATCAAAAGAGGTTACCTGCCCCTTCAGCCAATCTAAAAATTCACGGTCTCTGATAAACCCATGCTTCACTACTTCAGCGAAACCAGAACGCCATTCACGCTCTGGCAGACTGTGAAGCATTTCTGTGTCATAGATAACCAGCTCTGGCTGAAAGAAAGCTCCAACAATATTTTTTGCACCAGGCAAATTAATCGCCACTTTTCCGCCTACACTGCTGTCATGAGCAAGCAAGGTGGTCGGCACTTGCACAAAGCGAACCCCTCTCATATAGGTCGCAGCAACAAATCCAGCAAGGTCGCCTATCACTCCGCCGCCTAAAGCAATAATCACCGACTTACGATCAAGACCGATCTCTAATGCTCGTTCCTGCAGCTTTTGATAGACCTCAAATGATTTAGATGATTCGCCGCTCGCTACTTTCTCAACATAAACATGATACTGCTTAGGGAAACCAGCTAAAACATCATTTATATAAAGATCATGTACATGCTCATCTGTAATAATTAAGAATGAGGAAGCATCACTCATCTTATGAGCATGCATGAGATTATATAAAGTATGCCTCAGACCAGGTTCAATTCTCACCTCATATGATTTGCTTTTAGTAGAAATATGAACAACAGACATTGTTAAAACTTCCTCGCATGCTCGTTATGACGCTCAATATTTTCAGAAATCGCTTCCACACGATCAGCACCGAAGGTTTCAAGCAAAGCATTCGCTACTTCCCAAGCAATGACCGATTCAGCCACTACACTTGCAGCAGGGACAGCACAGCTGTCAGAACGTTCAATACTAGCTGCAAAAGGCTCTTTTGTATCAATATCTACACTTTGCAGAGGTTTATATAACGTCGGAATCGGCTTCATAACTCCACGAATCACAATCGGCATGCCGGTAGTCATCCCGCCTTCAAAACCACCAAGGTTATTTGTTTGTCTTGAATAGCCGTCTTCTTCATTCCATGTGATTTCATCATGCACTTGGCTTCCTGGTCTTCTGGCCGCTTCAAAACCAATTCCGATCTCAACCCCTTTAAACGCATTAATGCTCATCATAGCTGCTGCTAACTTCGCATCCAACTTGCGATCATAATGAACATGGCTGCCTAAACCGATCGGAACTCCTTCAATCACTACTTCTACAATTCCGCCAATGGAATCCCCATCTTGTTTCGCTTGATCAATGGCTTCAATCATTTTCGCTTCTGCTTCTTTATCTAAACATCGAACAGGAGAAGCCTCTGAGCGTTCTCTAAGATCATCGATTGTATCATACTGAATAGCACTTGCCTTAACACCGCCAATTTCAAGAACATGGCCGCCTACTTGAATACCAAATGTATGTAAAATTTTCTTCGCAACAGCCCCTGCTGCTACACGCACAGTCGTTTCACGAGCTGAAGAACGTTCTAAAACATTTCTCATATCGCGATGCCCATATTTAATTGCTCCGTTAAGGTCTGCATGGCCTGGACGCGGACGGCTCACCTGTCTTTTCACTTCTTTTTCTTCTTCTTCAGATAAAGGCTCTGCCCCCATCACCTTTGTCCAATGAGTCCAATCCTTATTTTCTACAACTAGTGCGATTGGTGCACCTGTTGTTCTTCCATGTCGAACTCCGCTTAGGATTTGAACTTGGTCTTTCTCAATCTGCATTCTGCGTCCTCTTCCATAACCGCCTTGACGCCTTTTCAAGTCAACATTGATGTCTTCTGCTACTAATTCAAGCTGAGCAGGCACCCCTTCAATAATCGTTGTTAATTGCGGTCCATGTGACTCTCCTGCTGTTATATATCTCATCTCGTCTCCTCCTCCAAATCCACTCTCTTTATCGCTTTTATGCGTTAAATTATAACATGACTTTCTTTTCATGTCTCGATAAAATCGGAACATTTCGTTATTAATTAGTCATTGTATCAAAAAGACCTGCTTGCGTCTAAGGAATTTTAACGTTTTACTTCTTCAAAAACAGCAAGTTTAGAGATATCGAATAAATGAATGCAGGTAATGGTTATACTAAAATAGGAATTTCTTAGTAAAAGGGGCGCTCACCATTGAAGAAGTCAACGACAAAAAGCGGCACAAATATTGATGAAGTGAAAGAGTTAAACGCAAAATCAGGACTTACTTATAATGAAGTGAAGGATAAGGTGTTAAATGCTTATATCAAGAAACAATTGAGCGAAGATCAATCATGATCCAAATGCAAAAAGGATAAACCAGCCATTACAGCGGTTTATCCTTTTTTCTTATAAAAAAACGTGTCTTCTGTTTCAAAATGATATTGATCAGCATGAAAAATCTGCTCAGTGCTTCCTACAAATAATACACCGCCAGGACGCAACGCTTGGCTGAATTTTTGATATAATTCATGTTTTGCTTCTTCAGTGAAATAAATCATGACATTTCGGCAAATAATCAGATCGTACTGAGTTCCAAATGAATCAGATAAAAGATTCTGCTGTTTAAATGTTACCGCTCTTTTTACTTGATCACTAACCTTGTAGCCCATAAGCTCCTTCGTAAAATAGCGTGAAAGCACTCCTGGAGGAACTTCTTTTAATGAGCGGTCCGTGTAGAAACCAACTTGAGCTCTTTTCAGAATTTCTTTATCTAAATCTGTTGCTAGTATGGACACCTCAGACAAAGGCATAAAAGAGGCCATAATCATCGCTAAAGTATATGGTTCTTCACCTGTTGAACAAGCTGCACTCCATAGCTTCGGCTTACTGTTTTCAGCTAGCAGCCTTGGCAAAATCTTTTCTTCTAACACCTCCCATCGCTTTTTATTACGGTAAAATTCCGAGACATTTATCGTCATACGCTCTAAAAACTCATGAAATAACGATGAATCAGCAGCAAGAGCTTGGTAGTAGCTCAAAAAGGTAGAGTACCCTCTTTTATCTCGAAGGGATTCTAACCTTCTTTTCATCTGTGCTTCTTTGTAAAGTGCTAGATCTATACCGGTTTTTTTCTTAATTTGCATGATGAATTGTTGATAGTCTGCAGTCATCTGTCAGGTCCCCTTACCTTAAACAATCGGTTTCATTTTTTCCACATTAGGTATATCGGCTGATTTAAACCGATCGTTTACACACAAAAAAATACCTGCTCAGCTGAACAGGTATTCATCATCCTTAAACCCACTTATTTACAACTTTTTCATAGTTGTTTAACTCTGCATCTTCAAAGAAGATTCCGATTTCACGCTTCGCGCTCTCAGGAGAGTCAGAACCGTGAATAACATTCATAGCTACTTGTACACCATAATCACCGCGGATTGTTCCTGGTGCAGCTTCAGCTGGGTTTGTTGCTCCCATCATTGTACGAGCAGTCGAGATCACATTTTCACCTTCCCAAACCATTGCGAAAACTGGACCTGAAGTAATGAAATCAACTAGCTCTCCGAAGAAAGGACGTTCTTTATGTTCTGCATAATGAGTCTCTGCAAGATCTTTTGTAACCGTCATCAATTTAGCGCCCACTAATGTAAACCCTTTCTTTTCAAAGCGCGAAACAACTTCTCCGATTAAATTACGTTGTACTCCATCAGGCTTAATCATTAAATATGTACGTTCCATTTAAAACACCCTCGCTCTCATAATCATAAACTATGTATTAATTAACTAATCGACTAACCTTGTTTATTATAGCAAACATTCTAAACACTCTCAATCATTATTTTACAGAAATATTCAATAAACCGTATTCATTTCCAGTTGTATATACAAATAAAGAGAGCACTCAGGCTCTCTATTTTAAAATTTCCGTTTTCCGATATAGGCCGCAATCTCTTTTAAATAATTCTTTGCTTCACAATCAGGCAGTCTTTCTAATGAATCATAGGCTCTATGGAGGAAGCGATCACTCATCTTAATCGAATAATCGATCCCCCCTGATTCTTTAACAGCTTTTAAGATGGGCTGCATATCAATATTTTCAGGAAATTCATTTTTAAGCATGTTTTTAATTAAATGGGAAATCTCTTCATCATGATGCATGGCATAGAGTGCAGGAAGCGTGACATTCCCCTGCCTTAAATCACCACCTGCAGGTTTGCCTAACTGCTTTTCTGTACCAACAAAGTCTAAGATATCATCTGTAATTTGAAAAGACATCCCCACATTGTATCCAAAGTTATATAAATGCTTTTGAATGACTGGGTCTGCATCTGCAGCTAATGCACCCAGCTCACAGCTTACGGCAATTAACAAAGCAGTCTTACGTTTAATTCTTCTTAAATAGACTCTTAAGTTCTGCCCCCAGTTATATTGATCACGGATCTGTTCTACTTCTCCAATACACATCTCAACAAGCGTATTAGACAACACTTGATGAACACGTGGGTGATCAAAATAAGCAGATGCTTCGACTGCCTTGGCAAAAATATAGTTACCTGTATACATCGCTACTTTGTTATCCCATTGAGATTTCACCGTACGTTTGCCCCGTCTAAGTTCAGCATCGTCAATGACATCATCATGAACCAAAGACGCCATATGTACAAGTTCTAAGGGAACAGCAATATTTTTCAACACATGTATATCGTATGTACCAAATTTAGCAGCAAGCAACACAAAAACCGGACGAATCCGTTTTCCCCCTGCCTTTAAAAGATGGGTTGAAGCGTTTTTCAGGACATCATGGCGTGCTTGAACAGAAGCTTCTAGCTCTTGTTCGATAATTGTTATATCTGATTGAAATTGCATATAAATATCGGCTAGTTTCATCTTATCCACCTTACTACGCAAGGTCAGCTTCCTACAGCTTTCCAAACATGTATTGATTCAACAGGTTCGCTTAAATATCCTAAATCATAAGCAAGCTGATAATAAAGCATTAACCCTCGCTGTTCTCTATTACTAAAATCATATATTAAATTATTAAAGTAGTCTTCCCAAAAAGATTTATCGCCGCCATAGGTCTTTAAAATATCTTTAATCATAGGCTGATAATGACTCATTTCACTTCGCTTTTTACTTTCGAGAAATGATCTATACAATGTACCAGCTAAGTGGCTGTTATGATCAATGGCTTCGTTTCTTATCGCTAATACTGCAAATGTCATCGGCATCCCTGTATGCTTATACCAAAGCTCTCCAAGGTCATATTGATAAAGTTCTTCTCTTTTATTGAATGAAGCCACTATCGCTTCATCACCAATTAACAAGCAAGCATCGTGATCTGAGAGCATCTTATGTATATTCGGCTTCATCGTTGTATATCTTGGGGACTGTTCATAAAACCGTTCAAGTATGATTTTAAGCAAATGGGTAGAGGTTGCCGACGTGGAAGTCAGAGCAACCTTTTTTGCTGATAACTGATGAATCGGCACTTTAGAAAATAAAAAAATCGACCCGACCTTCCCCAGAGCTGATACAGACAGATTAGGAAACAACGTGAAATGATTTTTATTTTCAGCATAGGCAAAAGAAGAAATTCCTCCAACATCGACTCGCCCAGCAGACATTTCTCTGTTTAATTCTGAAGGCACTTGTGGTTTGATTTTACAACCTTGGCTCTCTAAATACTCTCTGTCTAAATCATAATAAAGAGGCAATATATTAGTATAAGAAATTTCACCGATAACTAAAGACATGTTATTCCCCCCAGCGGGTAAATAATGTATGCTCCACTCCGAGACTATCTAATGCTTTTCCAACAAGAAAATTAATCAAATCATCAATTGTTTTAGGTAAATGGTAATAACCAGGCATTGCCGGCAGGATCGTAGCCCCCATCTTTGAAAGTTTAAGCATATTCTCCAAGTGAATGTCATGCAACGGTGTTTCTCTAGGTACAATAACCAGTTTTCTTTTTTCTTTCAGCATAACATCTGCCGTACGTTCAAGCAGATTTCCGGATGCCCCATGCGCCATACCAGATAAAGTACCCATTGAACAAGGAATAATAACCATGCCGGCACTTCGATAGGAACCGCTTGCAATAGGAGCTGCATAGTCATGAAGATCATGAGTATGCAGCTCACCAGGCAAATCACCAAATAGTTCATGAATTACTTTTTGGCGATCCGTTGTATCTAAAAGTAATTCCTCTTTAAACACTTGCCAAGCGGCTTCTGTTAATACGAGGTGAACCTTATATTCTTGACGGAGCAGCTCTTGTGTTAGACGAACACCGTACATACCGCCGCTCGCTCCAGTTATTCCTACTGTCATGATCTTTTCTATACGCTCACTCATAACCAAACATCTCCTACTGTAAAGATAAACATGACTAAGCTAAGAATTCCATTCATCGTAAAAAAGGCTACCCCGACTTTTGAGAGATCATCTGCAGATACTAAGGAATGCTCATAAATCATAATCAATCCAGCAATAATCACCCCAATTAAATAAAGCCAGCTTAGAGGAGTAATAAGGAATAAAAGGAAAAAGGCTGCAAAACTAATGACGTGGAAAAGTTTTGCAAGAATAAGTGCTTTTCTAATACCAAATCGGCTAGGAATGGAATATAGTCCTCGCTCACGATCATAATCAGCATCTTGAGTCGCATAAATGACATCAAATCCAGTTGTCCACAGGGCTACTGCTGTAAATAGAACAAATGCTTCAAAAGAAACCGATCCGGTTACAGCGACCCATCCACCTAATGGTGCGAGCGCGATTGTAATACCTAATATAAGGTGACAAGCCCATGTAAATCGCTTTGTATAGGAATAAATAACAAGGAAAAATACCGCTAAAGGTAATAAATAAACGGCTAATTGATTTAATTGAAAAGCAGCGTAAATCAACATGGCAAATGAAATTATAATGAAGAACATGACTTCAATTTTTGAAATCAGACCAGCTGGTATAGCACGGTCAGCTGTTCTAGGATTGTATTTGTCAATCTTTTCGTCAATCACTCGGTTAAGAGACATCGCTGCACTTCTTGCTCCAACCATCGCAACAGTAATCCAGACCCATTGCATAAGAGTGGGCCATGTTTCATTTACAATAAAACTTCCGAGCATTGCCCCAAAATAGGCAAAAGGCAATGCAAACACAGTATGTTCAAACTTAATCATTTCTAAGATGATTTTCAACTTTCTAACCACGATATCTGCTCCAATTCTAATTGACTAATTTTTACCCTTTACCCCAAGGTGCATACAAGCTACCCCTCCAGAGTAAGGCTTCACGTCAACACGTTCAAATCCAGCTTCACGGAACATCTCAGCCAGCTTCTCTCGATTTGGGAACGACATCGTTGACTCTTGTAACCATGAATATTCGTCATAACTTTTAGCAAACACTTTACCAAAAACAGGCATAACCCTGCGGAAATAAAAGAAATAGAGGTTTTTAAAGACAGGAATTGTAGGCTGTGATGTTTCTAAACAAACCACTTTTCCTCCTTTTTTTACGACCCTGTGCATCTCTTTTAATACTTGCATGTAGTCGGGTACATTTCTTAACCCAAAGCCGATTGTGACAACATCAAAGGTTTCATCAGCATAAGGCAGCTCCATAGCATTACCATGACGCAAGGAAACGTGCTTCATTTTATGTTCCTTAACCTTTTCTTCCCCGATTAATAACATATTTTTGCTAAAATCAAGTCCTTCGACTTTACCGTTATGACCTACAGCTTCCCCCAGGGCAATCGTCCAATCTGCTGTCCCGCAGCAAACATCCAGAGCATGATCTCCTGGCTGTACTTTCATTCTTTTCATCGTATCTTTCCGCCAAGCCTTATGACGTTGAAAAGATATAACTGAGTTCATCATATCGTATCGCTTGTAGATCGATTCAAACACTTGGTGAACACGTTCTTCTTTCGTTTGAGTCATTTTCCCTCACCCTTTTTCTGCTACGTACTCATCGTAGTCCGTTGTATTGATTAACTGATCAATATGTTCAATAATAAAGCCCTCATATTTTTGAAGACGCTTGCTTGTATTTAAAAGCTTGTCCTTTAAGTCTTCTATTTTTTGTTCACATAACGCAAGCACTGAATCTGGGTGCCTTGCTTCTTGAAATAAAGTCTCCATAATGGGCAAGTTCTTACCTTTTATAAACTCATTGCGTTCTAAGACCAACCGTTTTAAAAAGAAGAAATCATTAAAGATTTCCTTCCAGTAATTTTGATTATAATGATTTGCTATATTTTGCATAAGAATCGATTCTGCTTTTTCTACATTTCTTTTTGCATCAGTGTATGTAAGCTCATCTGCCTCGTAGATATTCATCTTATGTTCATTTATTTCCTGAATCGAATGACTGAAGATGCGAATCATAGGAATTTGCTTTTCTTCTGCTAGTAAATAATAATAAAGACTGCTGTAATAATCACCAGCGAGCACTGTAAGCTGACGATTTTTTCGTACGGAATCTGTTTGGAGTTTATGGAGGGAGATCGCTTCATGTACATCAAGTGCAGCTTGAGCCAGCACAGCTGCCAATGTATATGCTTTTGCTTCTTTTTTTGATGCATGTTCACTTAGCATCGCATATAAAAAGCGCACCTTGTCCTCATCAATAGCCGGCACTTCAATATAGCGCTCTAAATAAGAATGCTTCGTTAAACTGTTAAAGCTTTTTTTTAGTTCTCTTACTTTGTCATTAAACTGACTGATCCTCACCATTTTACTTCCTCCAAATCGCATCCATCATAAAATCACAACAAACGACTAAAATACTTGCTTTTATCTGACTTAAACCGCTATCTATTATAGCATAATTTACATAATCCTACGAACGAAAAACTTTATAGATAGTAAAGAAAAGCAGGGTTCCCTGCTTTTATTCTTCCGTATCCATTGTGCCGTGGCTTGTCTGAATCACTGCTTTTCCCCGCACTTTGACGGCAGAAGTATGTTCAGTAAACTGAGCAATCATAACCTCTCCCTTATCAAGTTTCTCCGAATGATGAAAGCGTGTATCTGACCCTCTTGTAAGCCCTATCACATTTACACCATTTTCTTTTGCTTTTATCACAAAAAATTGATTTTCATTGCTCATCCATATCTCTCCTTAAACCCTTGCCGTATCTTTCATTTGGTCCATAGAAACCTTTTAGTTATTTTTTATTTCAATCTTTTATACACAATCATTATTTCAATAAACAAACGATTTGATGATAACCAGTATGTACGTATAGCTTACTATATAAAGCTTAGCACATTAAGAAAAGAAAAAGCAAAAGGAACCTCAGGCAGTGAGGAACCTTTTGCTTTTTTGGCAGGATACAATTACAAGATAATGGCAATCAATCCGCCTGAGCCTTCATTAATAATACGCTCCAGTGTTTCTTTCAATTTATAGCGGGCATTCTCAGGCATTAAGGAAAGCTTAGCTGATATTCCTTCTCGTACAATAGAGTTAAGAGAACGACCAAAGATATCAGAGTTCCAGATAGAAAGCGGGTTCTCTTCAAAGTCCTGCATTAAATAGCGGACGAGCTCCTCACTTTGCTTTTCAGTTCCGATAATTGGGGCAAACTCACTCTCTACATCTACTTTAATCATATGAATAGAAGGAGCGACGGCTTTCAAACGAACCCCGAATCTTGACCCTTGACGAATGATCTCAGGCTCATCTAAGCTCATATCAGAAAGGGCTGGGGCTGCAATGCCGTAACCTGTCTGCTTCACCATTCTTAGAGCCTCTGCTACTTGATCGTATTCAGCTTTAGCATGAGCAAAATCCTGCATGAGCTGGAGCAAGTGATCTTTCCCTCTTATTTCCACACCAACGACCTCTTTTAACACTTGGTCATATAAGTCATCTGGTGCATATAGATCAATCTCAGCAATCCCATGACCCATCTCAATGCCTGCAAGCCTTGCATCATCAATAAATTCATATTCTGTAAATTGTCCGACGACACGATCCACATCCCGCAATCGTCTAATATCTTTCACTGTTTCCTGAACAGATTCTTCATAACTTTGTCTTAACCAGTGATCATCCTTTAATACCATGACCCAGCTCGGCAGATTAACATTTACTTCATGTACCGGGAATTCAAATAATACTTCCCTTAAGACATTGTTAATATCATGATCTGTCATGCTTTCAATACTCATCGCAAGCACTGGAATATCATGTTCTTCTGAAAGCTGACGACGCAGATTTTCTGTGTCAGGATGATGCGGTCTTACACTGTTGACAATCATAATAAATGGCTTTCCGACTTCTTTTAATTCCTCAATGACTCGTGTTTCTGATTCAATATAATCATAGCGAGGAATTTCCCCAATTGAACCATCGGTTGTAACCACTACTCCTAAAGTAGAATGCTCTTGAATAACTTTTCTTGTTCCAATTTCAGCTGCTTCCTGAAATGGAATCGGCTCCTCATACCAAGGAGTATTGATCATCCTTGGACCATTTTCGTCCTCATATCCTTTAGCACCAGGAACAGCATAGCCAACGCAGTCCACCAGGCGGACATTAACATCTAACCCTTCATCTACATGAATCGAAATCGCTTGGTTAGGTACAAATTTCGGCTCTGTCGTCATGATTGTTTTACCTGCTGCACTTTGCGGCAGTTCATCTTGAGCACGAGCCTTTTCCGATTCATTTTCGATATTCGGGAGTACGACAAGCTCCATAAATTTCTTAATGAATGTCGATTTCCCTGTCCGAACCGCACCTACGACCCCTAGATAAATATCGCCGCCTGTGCGTTCTGCGATATCTTTAAAAATATCAACCTTTTCCACGTGATCCCCTCCCGATCGAGTAAAGATTTGAGTTTCATCATAAACTTCCGTAAATCTTAGACACTATCATGTGTATGATGTTGTCCATTATTTATGACAACTACCAGGAAAGAAGCATTTTATTTTCTAAATCAGCCTTCTTAGAAAGATTTAATAAAATAGGAATGATTTCAGCGGCAGCTGCCATACACAACCTTCAATGAAATAGATCTAGGAAGTAAGATGTCTCGATAGATATACCGAGAAGGGGTAGAAAGAAAAAATGCCCCTTCCTTTGACATGTATATCAATGGATAAGGGGCTTTAGACCAACTTTTTATTGATTTATGTGACCTTACTTTAATTGCACTTACTTATTTACCTTATTCTTGCCGGATATTGTAGGCAGGCTCTCCGTTTTCATCGAGTGTATATGGAACGGACCTTACAGGTACAATCGGAAAGTTATCTACTAAAATGGAGCGAATGTCTTCGTTTTCTTTAAAGTCATGCTCGAATTCGTTGAGTGCCATATTAAGATCAATTCGATAATCAATCACAATTTCTCCATCATTCGTATATAACAGCGGCAGATACGTATCGTAATACGGGCTTCTCACATGAGGAGCTTCGCTGTAATTTAACGCTTCATGATCCAATTTAAAGAGCCCTACATCCACCATTTCTAATACTGGTGCATACGTATGTTTCCGCATATATTCATTAATACGCTGTTGAAATTGCTGGATTTCACGTTGACTTCTTAAATCGATGACTTTTGCTTCTGGTTCTTCTTCGACATTAACAAGTACATATTGAAAGACTCCGCCATTTTCAAAAGCCGTTCCTGGAGGCTGCTGCAAATATCTTGGTACAAGCTGGTTAAAATCAACTACATAACGTTGATAGAGGGGAGTCGTTTCATCGAAGTTTCGAATAGGAAGGACTCCTGTATCTTGTTGAAATTGCTTTGCAGCCTGTTCAACGGCTTGCAGCTGATCTGGATAAGCCAGCTGATTTTCACTTCTCTGTTCATCCGGAAGCATACATCCTGCTAGAAACATACTTATCATCAGGATTGAAACTATCGTCCATTTCATCCAATCAATCTCCTACTCTTTTCATTCTTTGAAACTCAGCTTATAAAGTGGCAGTCGGCCCGCCAATTACGATTAGAAATACAATCAAACCAGACACTAATAAACAAATAAACGAGAAGGCAAGAACTATTTTTTGAATGACCCCTCTAAGTTTTTCGCGACTGAAGATCGCTGCCCCTGCAGAAATAAACATTAAAGCGAGAGCAAAAAACGAGATCCACATATTCATCATTGCATCAGACATTACCATCATCCTTTTTTAAAAATTACACTTTTAAAAATACCACGATTTATTATACCATATCATCCAAGCCTATATTTCTTATAATGCTTGTCCATTCGGTTACAGACAGAGTGCATCATTTTCCCTCTTAACTTCCCTTCCTTTTAAGCCATTAAAAAAGTTAGAGAAGCGGGGCGCACTTCTCTAACTCAACTAAAGCCTTCTTATTGAACAGCCCTATTTTAATGTTCGTTCCATAAATTATATGCAGAATAAGTGCTTTTGCGTTTGGCATCCGCCTATTGTTGCACCTATTTTTACACTGCATTATTTTTTATTGAACATTTTAGCAAGAGAAGCGAAATCAGTAGGCATATTATTTTTCACAATAGCCTGAACAATCTGATCTTCCTTTTCTTTCGATACTGGAGTATTAGCAAGCTTTGATACTTGCGAAATTAATTGACGAACCGTTTTCTCATCTTGTAAATTTGCTTGACTGACCGAGTTTGCCAGTTTCATTAATTCATCTGGTCTCACACTTGTTTTCTTTTGAAGCTGATCCATAAATGAAGGGTCATTTTTTTGAAACATCATACGTCCTCCTTCGTTCTTAATATAGACATATACTATGCATGAACGAAGGGTTGGTGCCTGACCTTTGGGTAGGTAGTGCGAGCTTACGTCTTAAAGTTCATCTTGATTTAGAAAATCTGAAATTTGTTCAACTTCGTGCTTTTTAATTCTACCCATTAATTTCTCGGTTGCTTCTTTCGGATGAAGACCTTCAAATAACACCTCATATAATGCTGAGGTAATCGGCATTTCTACTTTTAATTCATTAGCTAATTCAAAGGCTGCCTGTGTGGTTCTGATTCCTTCCACTACCATCCCCATACTGCTTAGCACTTCATCAAGCGACTTCCCTTGCCCGATCATTTGACCTGCTCTCCAGTTTCTTGAGTGAACACTCGTACACGTTACGATCAAATCACCGAGTCCAGAGAGGCCCGCAAACGTTAAAGGGTTGGCTCCCTGCTTAACTCCAAGTCGAGTAATTTCTGCTAATCCTCTTGTCATGATGGCGGCTTTAGTATTATCACCCATCCCAAGACCATTTGTTAATCCGCATACAAGCGCAATAATATTTTTTAACGCTCCTCCGACTTCAACCCCGATTAGATCAGGATTCGTATAGACTCTGAAATGCTGATTCATAAATAAATCTTGAATAAGAAGTGAGGCATCGTTATTACTTGAAGATACAGTCACCGTAGTAGGCTGACGAAGACTGACTTCCTCTGCATGACTTGGCCCTGATAAAACAGCAACATCTTTCAATAAATCTGAACCCTCAAATTCTTCTTCAATCATTTCTGATATACGTTTATGCGTGCCCGGTTCAATTCCTTTACTTGCATGAACAATCACAACAGGTGAAGTCAGGACTTTACGAAGGCTTTGAATCGCGTCACGTACAGCTTTTGTGGGTACGACAAGCAAAAGCACCTCTACGTTCTTTACAGTTTCAGAAAGGTCAGAGTATCCTTTGATTTGTTTTGGTAACTGAATGCCTGGCAGGTAAGCTTCATTTGTATGATTGTTATTAATTTCAGCAATTTGTTCTTCTCGCCTTGCCCACAAACGAACGTCATGATGATTATCAGCTAACACCATACTTAATGCCGTTCCCCAGCTTCCTGCACCCATTACTGCGATATTTGCCACATGATCAACTCCTTTGGACCATTTCTACTTCCTAGGAAGCTTCTTTTTTCTTTCCAATCTTGCTCTCAGTTCCTGTCAGCAAGCGTTGAATATTGGTACGATGTCTCCAAAATGAAAGAACCGCTACTAGAATAGATAAGATAATGTACATCTGAGGGATTTGGTACGTTTCCATCAGCAAGTAGGCAAAAGCAGGTGTTAAAAGAGCAAATAACAGCGAACCTAGCGAAACATAACGCGTTAAGACAATACTAATAATAGCAATAATTCCGGCAAATAAAGCAGGGAAGAAAACAAGCGTCGCAATAACTCCGATGGTCGTAGCGACCCCTTTTCCCCCTCTGAAGCCATAATAAACAGGCCAGTTATGCCCTAAAATAGCTGCTAAACCTGCAAGAGCTGGAAACACACCGCTTTGGTCTGAGGCAAGCAAAATCCCAATCCATACAGCAATAATCCCTTTGACAATATCCAAAGCAAGCACAGAAATGGCAGGACCGATTCCTAAGACACGCAAAGTGTTCGTTGCTCCGGCATTGCCGCTGCCATGCTGTCTGATATCAACTTTCTTAATCTTCTTAGCAATTAAATAACTAAAACTGATCGAACCAAGTAAATAACCAATTAAAATAACAACGAGCAGTAACAATATAGTCATAGTCTCCCCCAGTTCTAACTATGATAAGTCATTTCCAGTTAGTCATTTTTCTTTCTAGCAATAATTTTAATAGGTGTTCCCTCGAATTCAAATGTCGCACGCAGACGATTTTCTAAGAAACGTTCATAAGAAAAGTGAAGAAGCTCTGGCTCATTGACAAAGAAAACAAAAGTTGGCGGCTCTACTGCAACTTGAGTCACATAATTAATACGAAGTCTCTTTCCTTTGTCAGTTGGAGTAGGATTCATTGCTACAGCATCCATAATTAAGTCATTTAAAACATTCGTCGGTACACGCAAGTTATGATTTTGAGAAACTTTCTTTACCATAGGCAGCACATGTTGCAGGCGCTGTTTTGTTTTAGCTGATGTAAATAAAATTGGTGCATAAGATAAGAATAAAAATTCATCTCGAATTTTCTGTTCAAATTTCTGCATTGTTTTATCATCGCGCTCAATCGCATCCCACTTATTGACTACGATAATTACAGCTCGTCCTGCCTCATGTGCATAGCCTGCAATTTTTTTATCTTGTTCAATAATGCCTTCTTCAGCATTAATAACAACTAAAACGACGTTAGAACGCTCAATGGCTTTTAATGAGCGCAGCACGCTGTATTTCTCTGTACTCTCATATACCTTTCCACGTTTACGCATCCCTGCAGTATCAATTAAGACGTAATCTTGACCATCTCTTGTGAAAGATGTATCAATAGCATCTCTTGTGGTACCAGGAATATTACTGACTATCACTCGTTCCTCACCGAGCATCGCATTTACTAACGAGGATTTACCGACATTGGGACGTCCGATAAGTGAGATACGAATCGTATCAGGATCATAATCATCTTCTACTTTTTCAGGGAAGTGCTTTAATACCTCATCGAGAAGATCACCAAGCCCTAAACCGTGCGACCCTGAAATAGGGAACGGATTACCGATACCAAGAGAATAAAACTCATATAATAAATCATGCATATCAGGGTTATCTACTTTATTAACCCCTAAAACAACCGGCTTTTTAGATCTAAATAAGATCTTCGCGACTTCTTGGTCTGCACTCGTAATTCCTTCTCGTCCATTTACGATGAAAACAATGACATCTGCTTCTTCAATCGCAAGCTCTGCCTGTTCGCGCATTTGATTCAATAATGGTTCATCCGCAAGCTCAATCCCGCCTGTATCAATCAGATTAAATTCACGATCTAACCATTCACCGTGACTGTACAAGCGGTCACGAGTTACTCCTGGCATATCTTCGACAATGGCTACTCTTTCTCCTACTATTCTGTTAAAAATGGTTGATTTTCCAACATTAGGACGCCCTACTATGGCAACGACTGGTTTCGTCATAATTGTCCCCCGACCTTTCTTATGTAAAATACATCGTTTTTTTGTATTAGTTAAAATGATTAATTGATGGAGATAGACTCCGCCTGTAACCTGTTCATTCTACTAAACCTCAATGAGATTGTCGAGACCTTGGTTGAAAACAATCGTTCAAAACAATCGTTTCAATCAACCTTTTTGCTCGCTATTTTCATTTTTTGATTATATTAATAACGAAATAAATCACAACGATTTATTATTCAATGCGATCTTCTTGCGCAATCATATTCCGAATTGGTTGTTGTTTTCGCTGCTTAATCCATTCACCTACATTTTCAGAAAGCATATGCAATAACCATCCTCCCCCGATGACAACAGTTGAGAGCGCCAGCACATCTAAAACATAAAAAGAGCCAAATGCATGGGAAGTAAACGTCTTAATCGCAGCCAGTCCATATAAAAGTTCCCCGTGCAGCAACCCTACTACCGCAATGAGTATTCTCAAGCTCCATTTCCCAGCCAGCATACAAGACAGACAAACCACGATGGCCATTGACATAAGCCTCCCATCAATTAAATGAACAACCGGATCGTAAATGGCTACTAATTGAAACGTGGCATAAGCCGCGGCTACAGCTAGTACGGCAATCACTATATGCAACAATCTCATGACTTTCACTTGAGAAATAAAACCATAAGAAACACCGATTAAAAATAAAAAGCCTAAACTGACCTCACTTGAAAATACTGGGATATAAATTGGACTTACTATTAATGTAATAAATAAAAATATAGCAGAAGCCGTTCTTAAAGACGTTTTATTCCAAAAAAATGTGACAATACAAATATAGATCCAACCTATCCAATAAAAATATACACCTTCCATTAAACCCACCTCCCTTGCTTTAGTATCGACAATCCAACAAAAGCTAAACGTGAAAAGAAATAGGTTCTACATGAAACAAACGAAAGTGGACATACTAAAAATTGCAATATGAAGGGAGGGGAGTATATGGGACGTGATCGCCAAGAGCGCAAATTAAAAGCTTCTCACCGTGTCGAATCAGATCGTGATCAAAGTTTATCCAATAAAGGAGCAAGCAAGCTCCAGAGCCCTGAAGAAGCTAGAGAAAATCAACGGCCATAAGACAAAAAAGGTTGAATAAGGGTTTTCTCCTCATTCAACCTTTTAGCGTTTAAGATATCGATCTAGGGGAATCCCCCGCTGCTCACACCATTCTTTTGTGCTCCCGCCTATGACTAAAGGGACTTCTTTCAGCTCACTAAGTGAAGATGCGCCTAATGCAGTCATCAACATTTTAATATCTTTATGAATAAAATTGATCTCTTCGATAAGGGCATTTTGGCCTTCTTCCATTAATATTTTTAGGAAGTAGCCTGCAAAGCCTGTCGCATCGGCTCCTAGCGCAATCGATTTAACTACATCTAATGCAGACTGAAGACCTCCCGATGAAATTACTGATATCCCCTTAGCAGCTTCTGTCACTTCTATAATAGAACTGGTTGTATTTATGCCCCAATCATCAAAATAGCTTAGCTTACGTTCTCTTCTTGCATTTTCAATTCGAGAGAAATTCGTTCCGCCGAACCCGCCGACATCAATCATTTGAACTCCGATAGATGCTAATGTTTCAGCCGTCTCCCTGCTCATACCGTATCCTACTTCTTTAATGATTAACGGGACATCAATCGCATCTTTGATTTTTTCAATACGAGTCAGCGTATGTCTAAAATCTCTGTCTCCTTCTGGCATCACAAGTTCTTGAATTACGTTAAGATGAATTTGCAGAGCAGAAGCCTGAAGCATGTCGACAGCCCTTTTGGCTTGGTCTGCCGTTGCTTCACTTCCTAAATTAGCGAATACGACTCCATTTGGATGGGTCTGCCTGACAATTTCATAGCTTTTTCTCTCTTCCGGATCTCGTATGGCTGCCATTTGCGACCCTACAGCTATTCCAATTCCGCATTCAGAGGCGACTTCGGCTAATTGCTGGTTAATCATTTTCGTCCGCTCGCCGCCGCCGCCGGTCATGGCATTGATAAAAATCGGCGAACTTAATGAAAGTCCGCCGATTTCAGAGGAATAATCCACTTCATCAACAAAAGCATCAGGAATACTATTGTGGACAAAACGAATGTGTTCAAAGCCATGAGTGCGCTCTTGCCCCGAAGAAAGAGCATGTTCGATATGATCTAATTTTCTTTTTGCACGACTCATGTACATCACCTAATCAATTAAGATTTGTATTTTTTCAATTGATCTCCTATCATGTCGCCAAGAGAAAACCCGCTTGGTTCTTCTTCTTTATTCGCCTCATACGCGGCATAATCTCCATCATTCGTATCGTCTTTTAAAAGCTCACGAATGCTTAAAGAAATACGCTTATCATCAAGATTTACATCTAACACTTTCACTTCAACCTTTTCACCTTCAGTTAAAACTTCTGACGGTGTGCCGATATGGCGGTTGGCGATTTGAGAAATGTGGACCAGACCTTCGACTCCTGGTGCTACTTCAACAAATGCACCAAATGACACTAAACGTCTTACTGTTCCTTCAATGACATCACCAGTTGAAATTTGCCCCGCTACTTCTTCCCACGGTCCAGGCTGTGTATCTTTAATAGACAGTGATACACGCTCGCTGTCTGGGTCAACAGATAAGACTTTCACCTTAACCTTATCCCCTTCATTTACAATATCAGAAGGCGTTTCAACACGGTGGTGCGCAAGCTGAGAAATATGCACAAGTCCATCTACTCCGCCCACATCTACAAATGCACCAAAGTTTGTCAGACGCTGTACAGTTCCTTCAACTGTATCTCCCGATTTAAGTGATTGAAGGACATTTTTCTTCTTTTCTTCAAGCTCTGCATCTAGTACGGCCCGCTGCGATAAGATTAGTTTATTATTTTCTTGATCCAGCTCTTCTACTTTCAGACGAAGTTCGCGCCCTTTATAATCCGAAAAATCTTCTACAAAATGACGTTCAACTAAAGAAGCCGGAATGAAACCTCTTACGCCTACATCTACCACTAAACCGCCTTTTACTACCTCAGCTACTTCAGCAGTAATAATTTCGCCTTTTTCTTGTTGCTTACGTAATTGATCCCATGCTTTTTCAGCTTGTACAGCACGCTTTGAAAGAATCAGCTCATCGTCTTCTAGTTTAAGAATTTTCATTTTCAATTCATCATCTACAGAAAGAACATCACTTACTTTTTCGACATGCAAACTAGAAAGCTCGCTGATTGGTACAATGCCTTCCACTTTAAAACCAACATCAACCAATGCTTGTTTGTCTTCCACTTTTGTTACCTTTCCAGTAACAACATCCCCTACAGCTAATGACTTCATTTCTGCTAGTTGTTCATTGTTCATTTCTTCACCCATGACTTTTGCCTCCTTCAATCTCCGCTAAAGCGGTATGTATACGTATTATATAAATTGAACTCTCACATATAGCGAGAAAGTATTTAACTACGTAAGAGTAGACTTAACTTCCTTAGAATGCAGCTCAATAAGCTGACCAATTTCATCCATAATGATCGCTGTCGCATCATCAGCAGAACGCTTCTCTAACCGAATTTGTTCAAAATCCATCGGCTTTCCATAAATTAATTTTAATGGCTGTCCTTTTTTGTAAGGTCCTACAATGGCACAAGGGACAACTGCCGCATTCGTTCTAAGAGCAAAGAACCCGGCACCTGCAAGGCCCTTCCCAAGTTTGCCATCCTTGCTCCTCGTTCCTTCAGGAAATAAGCCAAGCATTTCGCCTTGCTTGAGAAAATCCATCCCTTTACGCAGGGCTTGCTTATCACTCATTCCTCTCCTAACAGGGAAGGCGCCGAGTTTTGGCAGAAGCGACTTTAAAATGGGTTTTTCAAATAACTCTTGTTTGGCCATATAACGGATAGGACGACTAATATACGCGCCTAATAGAGGTGGATCTAGATTACTTATATGATTGCAGCAAAGCAGCACACCACCATCAGCAGGAAGATTTTCGGCACCAATCACTTCAACTTTGTACTTACTTGAAAGGTACATTCTACAAATACGCTGACCAATTTGATATAAACCCATTTAAGAAGCACGCTCCTTCGCTAAATTGATAATGGAGGCCGCAACTTCTTCAATCGACATAGAGGTCGAATCAATTTCAACCGCATCATTTGCTTTTTTTAATGGAGCAAATTCTCTAGTTGAATCTAATTCGTCTCGTCTGGCTATATCTTTTTTTAGCTCTTCAAGATTAGATGGGAGTCCTTTTTTCACTTGTTCTTCATGCCTTCTTCTTGCACGCTCTTCTACTGAAGCAGTCAAGAATACTTTTAACTCCGCATCAGGAAGGACGTATGTTCCTATATCCCTTCCATCTAACACCGCATCTGTACCTTTTGCGAGAGTACGCTGTCTTTCCACCATTTCAATTCGAACAGACGGATGACTTGCCACTAAAGAGACGTGTTTATTCACATCATCGGTCCTAATTAATTCTGTTACATCTGCCTTATTTACGTAAACGAGAACCCCGTTTTTTGTATGCTTTAAATCAATATCGATTCCTTCAAGTAATTGATCGAGAGCATCCTCATCTTCTAGGTTAACATTTTTTTCAAGTGCTGCATAAGTTAATGCTCGATACATGGCACCTGTATCAATATATAAGTAAGAGAGTCTTTCAGCTACTAGCTTCGCAACCGTACTCTTACCTGCTCCTGCAGGGCCGTCAATAGCAATATTCATTAAATTATTCATCTATTCCACACCTCATACAATCTTCCCAAAACAGCTAGCACAGAACGGCTATTCCATTTTATTCAACGGTAAATTTTCAGATACCTTCATCATATCACACTCGTATATCTCGGTCTAATACTAGCTTGCTCGAATTATTGACAAATTGAGGCCGGCATATTTTTGCTAGTGATTTAGTCTCTGCATGCTAGTCGCGGTTCTTGCGTCTAAGGACAACTTGTCGTTCAAAACAATACCTAACAATTTGATCCTGATCCTTTTGGTTAACGTCAATAAACTGCAACGAAGCACGAGTTTTGGCCTCAGGTCTAGGCTTGTAACTCCGTACGACCCTGCAACGTGCTCGTACATACTGATTTTCGCTTTTTTGCATAGGAAGAACGATTGTAATATCTACTTGAGTATCCACTGAAAGAACGACTTCATCAGGCAGTAATACAGCACATCCTCCCCCGCTAATGTCAACAGTTACTGAAGTAAATGGCTTAAACGCATCATCAATAGAATGAACGGCTACATCATTCGCCGCTTCAACCCTTACATAGTTCCTTCTTTGAATACGGTAATACTTGTCTTTACCTGGATCCATTAAAAATAAAACAGGAATATTCCGTTTTTCACGACCTATTACCTCAGTATTAAATTCATACACCACATTTGCTTCTGTTATAAAAGAAGCCTTTAACTTTGTCCCATCTATTAAGAAGCTGGGTTTTTCTGTTTTTTGATCTATAGGATAATCAATAATACACAAGCCTTTGCTTTTATCAACTAAGCGGCAGCGCATCTTCTTGCTCTCCTTATCTTTTGAGTCCTCTATCGTTTCTAATTGAATCGTTGTTCCGATCTCAATCATCAAAACCCTCCTCTGACACCATGACCTGACAGTCCTATATCTTTTTACTCATTATCTCACGGAATAAAAAAAAGAAGAAGCATTTGCCGCTTCTTCTTTTTAATAAATTAGATGAT
Source organism: Alkalihalophilus pseudofirmus OF4 (assembly GCF_000005825.2). GTDB lineage: Bacteria > Bacillota > Bacilli > Bacillales > Bacillaceae_D > Alkalihalophilus > Alkalihalophilus pseudofirmus. Next base: position 1,470,814 of record NC_013791.2, on the reverse strand, counting down.
ATTTAATTAAGAGAAATCATACACACGCTCAGCACGCTCTAATCTGTCTACTTTTTCTTCTTCCCCGTCATCAGCATTGATAAAGATTCGATACGTATCGTCTTTAATCGTTCCAATGAATTCATAGCATAATACTTCATCACCTAAGTCATTTTCAATAATAGCAAGGTGATCTTCCATGACTGAAACATTAGGATTCACACTTGTTTCAGCTTCTTCTAGCGTAAGTTTAGGCTCTTTAATGTCACGCTCTTTGTGATTGATTAAATAGTCCTTCGCTTCATAACTGATAATGCTTCCATCATCTAACGCCACTTCAGTCATAACTGCATCTGTATAAACCCGTACATTATTATCAAGGTAGACAAATTCAAACATCCCAATAGAATCATATTGCTTGCTGTCAATCAACTGCATATTCTCCATGTCATTTTCATTTAAGAACTCTTGTGCCTTATTTGAAGCATCATTTAAGCTGATTTTCGGTTCGGCTATTTGGCGTTCCTGTAAAAACCAAATAGGATGCCCGCCTTCAACACTCATATCCATATAATAATTTGTTTCATGATCAGGGTCATCAATCACTAAACTATAAGCCGGATATACCAACCCTTTACCAGTATCCGCTACATGGACAGCAGCACGGTCACTTAGATCTAAATACTTACGCGCGATATCTTGGGCTTCTTCTTTAGACACTTTTTTCTTTCCAGATAATGCACGCTTTAACTCACCATTTAAATCTTCAATAGAAGTTAACCCGGCGCCCCATTCAACTTCACTGTAACCCTCAATGTTTTTATTCATTACTTCAAAATTATTTACAACAAGGTTATCAGATGGTTCCTCAGTTGTAGCCGCTTGAAGCTCTTTATCAATATCTAGCCATCTTTGACCGTTTTTTAAGACGTAGGCTTGCGCTTCACGCATTTCTTCTCTAATTTCATGAGAGTGGTCGTACAACTTATTAAGCGTCTCATATTCTTTATCTGTTAAAGGCTCTTTATCAAGATCTCTAATAGAGGTTTGATAAGAAAACTTTCCAATTTTATAAAGGAACTCTTCCGTTTTTCCAAGCTGCAGGGAGTTTAATGGAAGCTGGCCTAGTTCGGCTTGAGCTAAGCTTGTTATACGCCACACCTCTGCAAGGGCAGGAGTTAACTGACGACGTGTGTTCATTGCAAGTGTCGCTCCAAGCTCATCTTCAATTTGATCTAAATGAAACGTGAGATCATGGAAGGCACGCTGATAGTTATTTTCAGCATTAATAGAGAGCACCTGTTTTTGTTCCTGTTCTTGAAAACCCCAGTACCCTAATGCAATCACTGCGACTGCAAGCAACCCAATAATTATATTACGTATCATTTTTTTCACCTCCAATGATTAATGACAGAAGATATGTTTCCCAATCTTTTTAATTTGTGGTCTAGACCAAATCCAGCCTGATGTAGCTGTATCTGGATTGAAATAATACATTGCATTACCTGAAGGATCTTGCCCATTTAACGCGTCTAGAACAGCGCGCCTTGCTGTATCATCAGGTGTCATCCATATTTGACCATCAGCTACCGCTGTAAAGGCACGCGGTTCAAAGATTACTCCTGAAACAGTATTAGGAAATGTAGGGCTATTAATTCGGTTAATAATAACAGCAGCAACTGCTACCTGCCCTACATAAGGCTCCCCGCGTGCTTCCCCGTAAACAGCTTGAGCCATTAGCTGCAAATCGTTGTCAGAATAACCCGGCGGTACATTTGTTGCTTTTTCAATATCTGCATCGTTGTTTTGATCTTCTGGTGTTTCTTCCTCAGGAACAGGTGCTTGTTCAGGTGTTTCAGGAGCCGGTGCCGCTTCACCAGGTGCTGGTGCTGGTGTCTCGCCCGTTTGACCGCCGCCTGGTGCTGGTGCTGGTGCCTCGCCCGTCTGACCGCCGCCTGGTGCTGGTGCTGGTGCCTCGCCCGTCTGACCGCCGCCTGGTGCTGGTGCCTCGCCGCCTCTTCCTTTTCTCATTTGTTTGTCACGGCTTCCTTTTGGACCTTTTTGAATCTTTTTAGGCGTGCCGCCGTAATGAGTAAATTTTCGTCCTTCATTTAATGCCCGCTTAACAAATTGCTCATTATACTCTGTTGATTTCGCTAACATTTCTTTCATCTCTGGCCCTACAAGACCGTCAATATCCAGCCCGAATTCATATTGATAGTTTCTAACAGCCCAATACGTACCCCAGCCATATACACCATCAATTTTCCCATTATAAAAACCAATGTACTGAAGACGCGACTGTAGTTCAACGACATCATCCCCCGTTGCCCCTTGCTGAATGACTTGATCTGTAAATGCATGTGTTGGTGTGCTTGTAGCCACTAAAAGCGCTGCACATACGGTTAAAAGAGCAAGAGTAAATCTTGAGTAGAACTGATGACTCTTCATGCTGTTATTACCCTCCTTAAGTTACAAATTCTTTGCTCGATGAGTAGTAGTTTCTCATCTCCTCTAATCGTATTGTTTGTACAGTCCCATTTTTTATACGAATGAACCTAACTTTTCTTCCCTTGCCCCGTTAATGGCAGGTTCGCACATTTAGTGGGAGTTAAGTTAAAACCACGACAAAAAACCAGCCATACGTTGACTACGTATAGCTGGCTGCTTTTTTAATAAAAGGGAATACTCATTTTATGCTAATACATTGAAATATCTACCTTCTGGATGGGCAAAGACCATCGCTGTAACAGATGCTTCCGGTTCCATCATGAAACCGTCTGTTAATTGAACGCCAATTTTTTCAGGCTTAATCAAGTCGAATAACTTTTCTTGGTCTTCTAAGTTTGGACAAGCAGGATATCCAAACGAGACACGAACCCCTTGATACTTAGCAGCAAACCTCTCTGCCATAGTGAAATCAGTCGAGTCAGGGAAACCCCATTTATCACGCATCAGCTGGTGTACCCGCTCAGCAAAGCCTTCTGCTATTTCTAGAGCAGCTGCTTGAATAAGGTGGCTGAATAAATAATCACCATTCTCTTTTGCTTCCTCAGCCAGATCCCTTACTCCGTTTCCAGCTGTTACTGATAAAAATCCTACATAATCCATTTCACCACTTTCTTTTGGACGAAGATAATCCGCCAAACATAAAAACGGCTCATGATTTTGTCTTGGAAAACTAAATCGATTAATTTCGGTTTTCTTATCGTTAGGATCATAAATAATGACATCATTACCGTCTGCTTGTGCAGGGAAGAATCGATACATTCCGTTTGCTTTAATGATGCCTTCTTTCTTAATACGTTTAAACAATTCATCAACTTTCTCTTTTAATTCAACAGCGCGTGAATCACCCTCTTCAAGCAAGCGGCTTACTTTCCCTTGCAGCCCTAAATGTTTTCCAAGAAGCATCTGTAAATTCACATACGGCTCGAGGTGGCTTAAATCATAGTCACGCAAAATATGTTCATCAAGATCCTCAGGAATAAATAACGGACCATCTGCCGCCACTTTTGAGCGGACCGGCTTCTCTAATACTTGTACTGCTGCCTCCCTTTGAGGTCTTACTTGTTCTTTTAAAGAGCGTTTTTCACTTATTTCAAGCGCTAGTTTCTGTTGATCTTCAGGCTTCACTAATTTATTTGCTAGTTCAAGCCCGTTCATCGCATCTTTTGCATAGAGGACAAGCCCGTCATATTCAGCAGCAATTTTAGTGTCCGTAAATTTACGAGTCAAAGCAGCCCCGCCCACTAAAATAGGGATCGAAATATTTTGTTGACGAAGATCCTGTGCCGTTAATACCATTTGCTGAGCCGATTTCACAAGCAAACCAGATAATCCTACTGCTTTTGGATTCTCTTTTTTGATCGCTTCAATTAATTCATTTGACGTTACTTTAATGCCTAAGTTAACAATTTTGAAACCATTATTTCCCAGGATGATTTCAACAAGGTTCTTACCGATGTCATGCACATCACCCTTCACAGTAGCGAGCAAGATTTTACCTTTACCATCATCATCCGCTTTTTTCTCCATATGAGGTTCAAGGTGGGCAACTGACGCTTTCATGACTTCAGCACTTTGGAGCACTTCAGCAACGATCAGCTCATTATTATTAAATAAACGGCCAACCTCATCCATACCATCCATTAAAGGACCATTTATAATATCTAATGCATCCGAGTAAGATTTAAGAGCTTGATCGAGATCTTTATACAATCCTTCTTTCGTTCCCTCTACTACGTAAGCTGCCAAGCGCTCTTCTAATGTCATTGAAGACGCTTCAACCTTTTTCTCTTGTTTCTTCCCTCTATAAAAAGCTGTAAATTCAGCTAAGGATTCATCCGTTGTTTTAAATAATAACGTTTTAGCCATTTCTTTTTCTTCCTCAGGAATCGAGGCATAGCGTTCTAATTTTTCGGTATTTACAATCGCATAATCGAGTCCGGCCTGTGTACAGTGATAAAGATAAACAGCATTTAAAACTTCCCTGCCTACAGGGGGCAGTCCAAACGAGACATTACTTACACCAAGAATCGTTAAGCATTCAGGTAATTCCTCTTTTATCAAGCGAATTCCCTCAACCGTTGCTTCAGCAGAGCCGATATATTGCGCATCCCCCGTTCCTACGGGGAAAACAAGCGGATCAAAGATAATATCGGATGGCTTTAGCCCATGCTTATTTACTAGAAGATCATAAGACCTCTTGGCCACTTCAAGCTTTCGTTTTGCTGAAACAGCCATCCCCTCTTCATCAATGGTTCCTACAACAACTGCTGCGCCGTATCTTTTTATTAAAGGAACGATCGCTTCAAATCTCTCTTCCCCATCTTCTAAGTTAATGGAATTGATAATCGCTTTTCCTTGAGAGTAAGTTAGAGATTTTTCAATAACAGCCTCATCTGTAGAATCGATCATTAACGGTACTTTCACCTTATTAACAACATGACTCAAAAAGGCTTCCATATCTTCAAGTTCTTCACGATCAGGGTCAGCTAGACAGATATCGATTACATGCGCACCACGCTTCACCTGTGCACGAGCAATTTCTGATGCCTCTTCATACTTCCCTTCAGCAATCAGCCGTTTAAATTTCCTCGACCCGATGACGTTCGTTCGCTCACCTACGAATAGAGGACGCATACTGTCATCATAAATAAGGGGCTCAATACCAGAAACAGCATGACCACGTTTCTCTTCTAGCTTTCTCGGGGCAAATCCATCTACAGCCTCGACCATTGCTCGGATATGTTCAGGTGTTGTCCCGCAGCAGCCGCCGACAATATTTAACCAGCCTTTTTCAGCAAATCCCATTAATTTTTTCGATAGAGAGCTTGGCGATTCATGATAATGTCCTTCTTCATCAGGAAGCCCTGCATTCGGGTAACAGCTTACAAACGTATTAGACAGCTCCGATAAGGAACGAATATGGTCCCGCATAAATTCAGGACCCGTTGCACAATTTAAGCCAACGACAGTCGGCTTCATATGTTCAAGCGATAAATAAAAGGCTTCAATTGTCTGGCCGGCAAGCGTTGTACCCATTGGCTCAATCGTGCCTGACACCATAATCGGCACCTTTACATCAAGTTCAGAGAATGCACGCTCAATACCGACGTATGCAGCTTTTACATTCCTCATATCCTGGCTTGTTTCAAGTAATAATAAATCGGCTCCACCAGAGAGCAGCCCTCGTGCTTGCTCATGATAAGAGTTGATTAAAGCGTCAAAGGTGGTGCCTCCTGTTACCGATAATGATTTGGTTGTCGGACCCATCGCACCTGCTACAAATCTCGGTTTTTCAGGAGCAGAAAATTCCTTAGCTGCTTTCTTTGCAATCTCTACAGCTACACGGTTAAGCTCTTCTGCTTTAAATCCTAAATCATAATCGTCTAATACAATATCTGTTGCTCCAAATGTATTTGTTTCAACAATGTCCGCACCTGCTTCAAAGTAAGCACGATGAATACCTTCAATGACATGAGGCGCTGTTTCATTTAAGTATTCATTACAACCTTCATATTCCTCGCCGCCAAAATCTTCTGCCGTAAGGTTTGCTTGTTGAAGCATTGTCCCCATAGCTCCATCTAGTACAAGGATTCTCTCTTTAAGTTGTTGTTCTAATAATGATTTTGGCATGATTAACTCTCCTTTTTAAATCCATACAAGTCCAAAAATTTACATTCCTATCATACATCTCGTAAAATACAGCTCAAAGTGTTTAATTCATTAATTTAGCCGTTGATTTCTGCTCAATATAGGCTGTTAACTCAGCTGTAATTTCATATCGCAGAAACGGTGTAATTAAATAAATACCGTTAAAATACTGTGTAGCTGTATCAATTAATGATTTTGCAATCTTTATTCCTTCTAATTGAGCACTATCTTTTGTTTCACAGGAAGCCATTGATCTGCGAATTGAATCTGTAAGCTTAATACCCGGCACTTCATTGTGAAGAAATTCAGCGTTTCTTGAGCTTGTCAGCGGCATGATCCCGACATAAATTGGTGTATCTAAATGTTTTGTTTCATGATAGAACGCTTCAATTTGTTCCTCGCTGTACATAGGCTGCGTCATAAAGAAGTCAGCACCACTCTCTATTTTCTTCTCCATTCGCTGAACTGCTTTATCCAAGTGCCTAACGTTAGGGTTAGAAGCAGCAGCAATAGAAAAATTAGCTTTCTGTCCAAGATCTTTACCTGAGAAAGATATGCCTTCATTTAATTGTTTCATTAATGAAATAAGTTGAAAAGAGGTGACATCATACACCGAAGTAGCCCCCGGGAAATCCCCCACTTTTGTCGGATCTCCGGTCACAGCCAGCACATCATTAATACCGAGCGCATGCAGCCCCATCAAATGCGACTGCAGCCCAATTAAATTACGGTCTCGGCAAGTTACATGTACAAGCGGCCTTACATCTTCTTTTATTTGGGCGGCCAGAGCCATATTGTCAATCCTCGGAGAAGCAAGTGAATTATCCGCCAGAGTCACCGCATCCACTCCTGCTTCTTTTAAAACTTTTGCACCCTTTATAAATTTTTCAGTACTTAATTTCTTAGGAGGATCGAGCTCAACGATCACTGAGCGTCTTTTCTTAGCAATATCAGATAGCGGCACTAGAGAGCGAGGAAACTCTATTTTCTTTGTAACTTTTTCCAAAGAAGGCGTAACCCATTTCTCCTCCACAGGTGTTCTACGCTCTGCTACTTGACTAAAGGCTCTAATGTGCTCGGGAGTCGTACCACAGCATCCGCCAAGAAGGCGTACCCCTTGATTCACAAACTGCTCACCCATACTCTCAAAATATTCAGGATTTGAATGATAAAACAATCTTCCGTCTTGATATTCAGGCAAGCTGGCATTTGGATAAACGGACAAATACGCACGCTTTGGCAGCGGCACATCTTCTAATGAACGAAGCATGTGGCTTGGACCCATTCTGCAGTTTACCCCTACAACATCTGCTCCTGCTTTCTCTAGCTCCCCAATTGCTTCTTTCAGAGAAACCCCGCCATGAAGCACCCCGATTTCACCTAGTGAAACATTAGCAATTATAGGGAGCTCCGATTGGTTCCGAACGATATTAATTGCTCCTAGCAGTTCATCTAAGTCATAAAAAGTTTCTAACAATATACCGTCTACATTTGATGCAAGCAAGGCCTCAATTTGTTCTTCTAATGCCTCTAGAACTTCTTCTTTCGTCCATTCCTCTTGATGGAAATTTTGCAATCCACCGACTGTTCCGACAATAAATATGCCATTAGGGCCAGCTTCTTTTGCAAGCTTTACTGCTTCTTGATTGATGATTTTAACCTTTTCACCAAGTCCATACTTCTCGAGTTTTAAGCGATTGGCAGCGTACGTATTCGTTTGAATGATTACAGCACCTGCTTCGATATATTGTTTATGTGCATCTATAATTCTATTTGGGTCTGATAGATTCAGCTCCTCAAAGCATTTGGAAATCCCTTGTTCATAAAGAAGAGTCCCCATTGCACCGTCTCCAACTAATACTTCATTTTTCATTTTTTCTATAAAAGTCATGCGGACACCCCCTTACACATTTGATTTCGATTTAGCTGCATACGTAATGGCTTGCTCTAAATCATTTATAAGATCTTCTGCTCTCTCAATCCCTACTGAAAAACGAAGAAGTCGATTACAGACGCCATTTTCAACCCTCACGTCTTCTGGAATATCTGCATGTGTTTGGGTTGCTGGATAGGTCATTAAACTTTCCACACCGCCTAGGCTCTCTGCAAAAGAAATCAGTTTTAATTGCTGCAAGAGCGGATTCACCCATTCCTCATCTTGAATACGAAACGATACCATTCCGCCGCGTCCTGGATATAATACATCTGTAACATGCTCATTTTTTTCTAAATATTGAACGACAGCTTTCGCATTCTCTTCGTGCTTTTCCATACGGAGGGCTAGAGTCTTCATCCCGCGAATTAAAAGCCATGAATCAAAAGCACCGAGTGTTGCGCCAATTCCATTATGATAATATCCAATTCGCTCAGATAATTCTTTGCCTTTTGAGACGACGAGACCTGCGATTACGTCATTGTGCCCTCCTAGATATTTGGATGCACTATGAACAACGATATCAGCACCTTCTACAAGCGGCTGTTGTAATAAAGGAGTGTAGAACGTGTTATCAACGATCAATAATAGCTGATGTTTTTGACAAATAGCTGCAAGTGACTTAATACAGGCTTCTTGCATCAAAGGATTCGTTGGAGTCTCTATAAACAGTGCTTTTGTTTTTTCATTGACAGCCGCTTCTACTTGAGCTAAGTCCCTCGGGTCAACATAAGAGAAATGAAGGCCCCATCTGCTCCATCCTTCTTCAAACAGTCGATATGTCCCGCCATATAAATCTTTAGATGCTAAAATTTCATCCCCCGACTCAAATAACGAAAAGACTGTTTGAATTGCAGCCATTCCAGAGCTGCATGCAAATCCTTGATCTCCTTCTTCAAGGGACGCAATCGCATTTTCTAAAACTTCACGTGTCGGATTGCCCGTTCTTGCATAATCATAACCTGTTGATTCTCCAATACCAGTATGTCTGTAGGCTGTTGATAAGTAAATAGGCGTATTAACAGCTCCAGTATGCTCGCGTCCTCTATTTCCAATCTGAACAACCTCTGTTTTATATCTCTCTTTTGTCATGGTTTCTCCTCCCGATTCCTCCTGATAACTAAAAAAGACACCTTCCTTAAATAAATAAGAAGAAGGTGTCTGTTAAATGCTAGCCTCTTCTTATCTTCCAAGCTTCAGCTTGGTGGAATTAGCACCTGACCAATAATGGCTGGTTGCTGAGACTTCATCGGGCCATTCCCTCCGTCTCTCTTGATAAGAATTCATGTTTTATGAAATTTCTAAATAAACTTTCTACGTTGAACCTAAGTTACACTATCTCACGGGTAATTGCAAGTGTTTTTTAAGATTCAGGTGTTGCATCCACGTGAAGGTCATCATTATTTCCGCACACACATTGTTTAAAGCCCGTCTCATATTCACCGTGATCATTTTCTTTGCCACGTAGAATATATTTTTCCCCGCATTTCGGGCAACGAATGATTACTCGATAACGTTCTCCTACCATCTTTCATTCCCCTTTCTACATTTTAATGATCAAGCTTATTAGCCCATTTTACCTTATTTAACGCTAAGATCCAAAGGCCAACCATAAAAGGTACCAGTCCGATTAAAAAGTACATATCAAATGTCAGCAAAATGAAATCATAGACTCCATGAAGCATAACCGGGATCAATAAGGATAGTAATAGAAACTGCTTTCTTTTGGTGTTCTCCATCTTGGCTCTGCCTAGATAATAGCCCATAATCACCCCATATAATGCATGGCTTGATACAGGAAGCAGCGCACGACCTACCGCAGTCTCTAGTCCATGAGCTAGAATATAGAACACATTTTCCATCGATGCAAACCCTAGTGATAAAGACACACCGTAGACAATTCCATCATAACGACGTTTCATTTGTCCATATTGATATGCAAAAAAATAGAGCATGAACCATTTGAAAAACTCCTCAAAAAATCCATACAAAATAAATGCTTGACTTAGACCAGCCTGTAATAAACCCTCAGCTGTAAAGGCGTACTGCAACACCATAACAGGGAAAACAAGGATAAGTCCAATAATAAAGGTTCTAAACACTAAGGCATTGACAGTTGATTCATATTCATTTCTCAAATAAAAATAAGATAGTAACGCCATTCCTGGTGCAATAGCAGCTGTTAATAGGGCAAACAATGTAGAGCCTACCTTTCTTATACTGTGCAATCATTTATTAATCATACAAATAGTATTTATACAAAATTAGATGGTAATTCTAATGAGTGAGGTATGAAAAGTATGGTAAAATACGTACATAACATCAAGAGAGTCATTCTCGAACGATAAAAAGGAGCATGAAAGATGAAAAAGATACTTGTGTTACATACTGGCGGAACCATCGCTATGCAAGAGGATGAACATGGTGCGGTTACCCCCAATCTAGTAAATCCATTATATTCCACAATTGAATCCCTTTCAAGCATCGCCTCTGTTGTCGTAGATGATTACTTGAACATTCCGTCGCCTCATATGACTCCTTCTCTAATGGTCGATCTGGCCAAACGATTAAAAGAAAGAGTACAAAATGATTCGCTCGATGGAATTGTAGTGACACATGGTACGGATACGCTAGAAGAGACGGCTTATTTACTTGACCTTGTCTTAAACATCGAAAACCCAGTTGTGGTAACCGGCGCTATGCGCTCAAGCAATGAACTAGGATCAGATGGTCCTCACAACCTCATTTCTGCTGTAAAAACCGCAGCAAGTGACGAAGCCTACGGTAAAGGTGTGCTCGTTGTTTTAAATGATGAAATTCATACAGCTAAAAACGTAACGAAAACACATAGTTCTAACATTGCCACCTTTCAAAGCCCTCAATACGGCCCGATTGGAATTGTCACTAAACGAGGGGTAAACTTCCATCATACATTATCGCATAGGGAATGCCACCCAGTTGATTCCCTAACAAAGAAAGTCTCACTGCTTAAAACGTATGCCGGGATGGAAGCTGATATTGTTGAAGCAGTAGCTGATGCAGGAATTAACGGCCTGGTTATTGAAGCTTTTGGACAAGGGAACGTGCCACCGGCCATCATGCCTGCATTAGACCGTTTAATAAAAAAACAAATCCCTGTTGTATTAGTATCAAGATGTTACAGCGGAGTCGTACAGGATACATATGGTTACGACGGAGGCGGAAGAACGCTTAAAGATCTTGGGGTAATTTTTACGAATGGTCTAAACGGACAAAAAGCACGCTTGAAGCTAATGGTTGCTCTTGAACTTACTACTGATAATGAACAATTACAACAAATATTCCTAACATAAAAAAGCCCTAAAGGGCTTTTTTATGTTGAAAATTTTTTCTTTAAATCTTCAGCGATCAACGGTCCATGGTGACGACCATTTTCGATAAAGATTTCATTTGCATTATTGCCAGCTGCAATCACTCCAGCAATATAAACTCCTTCAACATTTGTTTCCATCGTTTCAGGATCTAAAGCAGGACGTCCGGAACCTGCTTCTACTTCCACCCCTATTTTTCTTAGAAAAGAATGATCAGGATGGTAACCTGTCATAGCGAAAACAGCATCTGCCTTCACTGAATATACTTCATCACCGATTGTATATAATACTTCATGATCTGTTATCTCTTTAACTTCTGCATTAAAATGTAGATTTATTTTCTCATTGCGGACAAGTGATTCATATTCTGGTAAGATCCAAGGCTTCACACTGGTTGAATATTCGCTCCCACGATACAATGCACACACTCTAGCCCCTGCTTTCTCGAGTTCAAGAGCTGCATCTACTGCAGAGTTCTTCCCGCCGATTACGACCACATCTAAATCAAAATAAGGATGGGCTTCTTTAAAATAATGATGCACATGCTCCTTATCCTCACCAGGTATATTCATTTTATTAGGGCTGTCATAATAACCTGTTGCGATAATCAGCTTTTGACAAACGTATTCCCGTTTTGATGTACTCACGCGAAACTCACTGTCATCTTGTTTCGTCACCAATTTTACCTCTTCATATGATTGGACACGAATCTTCTTACGCTTCACTACATCACGGTAATAGACTAACGCTTGATTCCGCTTCGGCTTCCGCTCTTCAGTTACAAATGCAACGTCTCCGATCTCAAGCTTTTCACTTGTACTAAAGAATGTCTGATGAGTTGGATAACGATAGATCGCATTGACGATATTACCCTTCTCTATAACAAGTGGAGAAAATCCGGCTTCTTGGCACGCAACGGCAGCTGATAGCCCGCATGGTCCTGCTCCTATAATAATGATGTCTTCTTTGATCAAACTACTCACCTCTCACAACAATGAAACCCGAAAACCCTTGTATCATTGACACAAGGGCAAGGTTAATCTTATTTATAGTATATCAAATTACACCCAGCCACGGAAACGAGAGGCTTCGGCCATCTTACGCACACCAATCATGTATGCGGCTAGACGCATATCTACTTTTCGGCTCTTCGATAAGTTGTAAATGTTTTCAAAAGAACCAACCATAACATGTTCAAGCTTACCTTCTACTTCTTCTTCCGTCCAATAATAGCCTTGATTATTTTGAACCCACTCAAAGTAAGAAACAGTTACCCCGCCTGCACTAGCTAATACATCAGGAACTAACAGGACATCACGTTCTGATAAAATACGCGTTGCTTCCATCGTTGTCGGACCATTAGCAGCTTCTACGACAATTGAAGCTTTAATTCGCTCTGCATTTTCTTCTGTAATTTGATTTTCAATAGCAGCTGGAACTAAAATATCACATTCTAATTCAAGCAGCTCTTGGTTTGTAATGGTTTCTTTAAACAGATTGGTTACCGTACCAAAACTGTCACGACGATCAAGCAAGTAATCAATATCTAACCCTTCAGGATCGTGCAGGGCTCCATAAGCATCACTAATACCAACTACTTTTGCTCCGGCATCATGCATGAACTTCGCGAGGAAACTTCCTGCATTACCAAAGCCTTGGATTACTACTTTTGCTCCTTCAATATCGATCCCTTTTTTCTTAGCAGCCTCACGGATACAAATGGTTACACCTTTAGCTGTTGCAGATTCACGTCCGTGTGATCCTCCTAACACAAGAGGCTTTCCTGTAATAAATCCAGGTGAATCAAACTCACGGATACGGCTGTATTCATCGAGCATCCACGCCATAATCTGCGAATTAGTAAATACGTCTGGAGCAGGAATATCCTTAGTCGGTCCTACTAATTGACTAATTGCCCGCACATATCCGCGGCTTAATCTTTCTAATTCACGGAAGGACATATCACGAGGGTCACAAATAATTCCACCTTTTCCTCCGCCATAAGGAAGATCAACTATTCCAGCTTTCAAACTCATCCAGATAGATAACGCTTTCACTTCTTTTTCAGTAACATTTGGGTGGAAACGTACTCCACCTTTTGTCGGTCCAACTGCATCATTATGCTGAGCTCGGAAACCTGTAAAAATCTTTGTCGAACCATCATCCATTTTAATAGGAATACGCACCGTTAACATACGGATTGGTTCCTTCATTAACTCAAACATTTCATCAGGATAACCAAGCTTGTCCAAAGCCTTTTTAATTACCTTCTGCGTTGAAACAAGCACATCTAAATTTTCAGCTTGCTTACCATTACCTTCCATCTGTTTCACCTCTAGCCAGTGTTCGATGTATTATTTTTTACGCATATGACCGCGTTATCATTCATCACTACTTACTATAATGAAAGAGCTGTCATATTTCCACCTTTTCAGTAAAAAAAACAAGATAACTTATATTTCCGTCCTATTCACACTATTCTTACTACTATTTACCCAAATCTTAAGCAATTAAAACAGACTGATTTAAAATCAGTCTGCCTTTTATTAATGTTTATTTATTTAAAGATAGTTGGACGAATGTTTCAATCATCTCATCATAGGATAACCCAATTTCACGAGCAGCATCCGGATAGAGGCTTGTTGGTGTCATCCCAGGAAGAGTATTTACTTCTAAAATGACTGGAGCTCCTCCATCATCGGGTACAATAAAGTCAACGCGTGAATAAATGTCGCAGCCTAGAGCTTGGTGAGCCAATACAGCATGCTTTTGAACATAATCTGTTTGTTCACTTGTAAGACGTGCAGGAACAATATGCTCGCTCATACCCGCTGCATATTTTGCCTCGTAATCATAATACTTATTTTTTGGTACAATCTCTACTACAGGAAGAGCTTTCTCACGCCCTTTATTCCCCATTACAGCGACCGTCACTTCTCTGCCCTTAATAAATTCTTCAAGCAGTACCGTTTCATCTAGTTTGAATGCTTCCTCAATACCATTTAACAATTCTTCTTCATTCTCAGCAAACGTAATTCCAATTGTAGAGCCTTCTTGGTTTGGCTTTACTACAACAGGAAACGGAATCTCAATTGCCGTCGTTTCAGGGTCGTATGAATGCTTATAAAGCACGTGCTGTTTGGCTATTCTGGTACCTTCTCTCTCAAAGAACAGCTTCGACTTTGCTTTATCCATCGCTAGAGCAGAACCTTGCACACCTGAACCAACATAGTTAATGTTCAGCATATCTAGTAAAGCTTGCACTTTGCCATCTTCACCGTACCTGCCATGCAAACCAATGTAAACTAAGTCGACTTCCAAGTTTAATAAATCTTCTAATCTATCAGGGTGAAAATCAATCCCGATCACTTCATGTCCATTTGCTTTAAGAGCATTAATAATGCCCTTACCAGAGGATAAAGATACTTCTCTCTCTGCTGAAATCCCACCATACAATACAGCAATTTTCATTTGGCTCAACTCCTACTACACATTATGTACCACTAGTATATTCGCCTACTTTATTTTCGGAACTAGTCTCGGTTATTGTACCATAATACCCTTGGCCACGCTTATTAAAAGCACAGGAAAACTGTGAAAGAAAAAGTACCTCAACGAAAAAGCAGAGCTGCACTCAAAAAAAGAAAACCGATGACCATTTGGCACCAGTTTTCTATCGTTTGATAAATGTATGATATAGTTGATAGACAGCTTCATTTTCCATTAATGTCTTACCGTATTCTTTTACTCTGTGTATAGACACGGTCGAGGAATACCCAAATTCAGATAGTAATGCGATAAAAGCTTCTTCGTCTTGGTCAATAATGTCCATATCTTCAAATTTCATATAGTATTGACCGTCAAAGAAATAAAGCTGTCCACCTATCACACCAAATGGATACAGCCTAGAAGAAAGGCCAATGACATCTTCAAATTCTTTAAATGTATAGAATATCTCATCACTCTCATCTAATGTTACCTGCATTTCAATATAGCCTTCCTCAAACCCATCAATATCAAAATCTTCATCTGGAAGCCCTTTTGACACAATGATAACCATTCCTTGCGCCGGCATTGCATACACTTCTACAGCAATCGGCCCATCTACTTTAAAACCTAATTCATCATCTGCTTCAAGCATCATATCTCGAAATAGATCATGTACTTTTGGAACATCCTGCCATAAATCTTCTTTCGTTATTCCTCTTTCCTGCATATCATCAAATGTAAGGAATACTTTAAATTTATCTACATTTAAACGCTCAAGACGCATTGTTAACCCTCCCTTTTCCGAGAGCCTGAAAATGGCTGACTCGTGCCGTAAACATCGTCTTGCTATACGGTATGTGAGGACGTTACAGAAGGTTCGCAAACACGCCTGTGAAACAAACCTAATTATTTATTTAAGGTTGTTTTTTAGCCAGTTTTCCCATTCAGTCTTCGTCTTACCGACAAGATGCGGCTCTAACACTTCTTGTTTTTCATCCTCTAACTCATCAAAGGCATATCCGCCCGTGCCAATAATTAAATGTGGAAACACCTCTTTTAGATGTTCAATTAACTCTATTGTCGCTCTAGCATTAGCAGAAATTGTACAAGAAGTGAAAAACATTTTAGCATTCACTTCACGCAACACCATTTCTACATCATCATTTGGTATACCTGCCCCTAAATAAATGACCTCAAATCCTTTACGTCTTAAAAACAAAGTAAAGATCAACAAGCCAAGCTCATGAGTTTCATTAGGTCCACACACTGCTACTACTTTCGGCAAGAACCCATCAACAGGCAGCCCGTGAAAAATATTACCGATTTTTGTGCGTAGAAAAGAAGTGACAAAATGCTCGTGAGCAGTCGAAATTTCATTATTCTCCCACATATACCCTACTTTCACAAGCAACGTTCCAAGGATATCAATGGTCACCTTATCAATACTAAACATGCTGAACGCTTGGTTTAGGAGCTGATGTGCTTTTGTTTCTTCAAAAGAAAGCAAAGCTTGAAGAATCTCATCTGATAATTGTATTGAGTAGTCTTGATGCTCACTGCTTTCTTGCTGTGGCATCCCAATATTACCTTTCTCAAATAATCCGACAGCTTGTCCGATTGTAAAACCTTTATTTACTTTATCAATTAACCACCGCAAGATGGCAACATGTTCATCTGAATACAAACGATGGCCTGCCGAATTACGTATTGGTTCAATAATTTGATACCTTCGCTCCCAAGCTCTTAACGTTCCTGGTTGTATCCCTAACATGGTTGAAATTGCTTTTATATTGTATTTCCCTTCATTAGAAGCCATATTCTCTCCCCCTATACAAGTTGCACAAGCTCCGTATTTTAGATCTTTGATGTAAGACTTGCTTTAGAGAACCTTGCCTTCGTATCTTACTCCATACTTTTCATGCGATCATTGAATACACTTTGAATACAACCTTTGCCTTAAAGTGGTGCTTTTTAGCTTAGTATAGCGAATGAAGCCCTCTGTGTAAACTTTGTACAATCATTTGTATAATGTGTTCATTTAAATTGTAAGTTATATCATTTATTTATTTTCTTTCATCCTATTTCTTTATTTCAATTATATGTGTTTGTTGAGGCGCTCCAAGCCTAAGCGGCAGTTTAGTAGTCCCGTATCCATTACTAATTAAATGCCACCCTCCGTTTTCTCTTTTCATACCGCCCAGCTCAGCTATACCAAACCTGATTAGTCGGATCTGCCCCCCGTGGGTATGTCCACTTAAAGAAAGTTCAGGAGAGAGCATAGAGGATGCTTCTCTTATAATGTCTGGGTAATGACTGATTAACACAGTGAACATTTCATTATTAATCTCTCTTTGATCTAGCTGCTCATACTCTTCATCAATACCAATTAATTGGATCCTCGATTCTGATTTAGTGATTATTTCGCGTGATTGGCTTAAAATCGTCACTCCATGACGAAGGAGAGTCGTTTCTAGCCTCTGTTTATTTACTTCCTCGTCATTATTTCCCCAAACAAAATAAACAGGAGCTAGTTTTGTTAACTGGCGTAAATTTTCTTCAAGTCTTTCTTGTTTTACTCCTGCCTCTAGCAGATCGCCTCCGATAATGACTATATCAACCGGCTTTGTAAGTTTGTTTATTAGTCTTTCTGACACCCGCCTTTTATGGATATCAGAAATAAAAAAGATACGAAAAGAATTAAGTCCTTCTGGCAGCTCCTCAAATGTTAGAGGATGATGTATTAAACGATTACGAAATGCTTCTATAAACATATAAAACAGCAGCAACACTCCTGCTGCTATGAACAAGTATAGGTAAAACATGCATTTTCCTACTTTCTCACATCTTGTGTTTCTTAATCAACTTTTTGCAAATTAACATCCATTATACCATATAAGCTTGCCAAAATTAGAGCACAGAGGGCAGGAACCCAGCTGGTGTACATAAGATGTGCAATCGATAAAAAGGCTAAAACAAGAAATAAAATGCGTATGTTGTGATTCACGGAATAACGCGGCATTTGAAAGAGGGTTTTTAGTAAATCTTGAACAAACAGCGAATAGGCTAAAAATCCCGCAACAAATGCCAAAGAGGCGGCAAGCATTTGAAAGGGAGAAAAAAGAACAGCGCCGATCAGCTCCCCTAGCCCAAACCCTCTAGGGTGAGGAAAAAGCTTGAATGAGGTTAAAATACCGCCATATGCGGTTAATAAAAGTAGACATTTCTTAAAGATAAAATAAGGATCCACGTCTATTTCTCCTTCATGTCTTTTACTTCTTTTAAAAACATAGTATGGGATTTACACAAAGATATGAGGAAAAATAAACTGAAGTTTAACTCTTGAAAATAAACGCAAGTAAGAGGAGGATTGCCGCTTCTGAAATAAACTCGCTTTTCGCGGGGAGCTAGTGAGCTTCCTCGGGCTAATGTGGGATACTTTTGTTATGATTTAGTTCACTTGAGGCTCAAGTATAATTGCTTTCATCCCGCTTCACTTTCTAAGGCCTGAAAGTTTGCTTTTAATGAGAGAGCAGCTTAACAAAACCCTTCCTCCGTTGACCTCGCTGCAGGCACCCGCGGAAAGCGTGTGCCTGCAGCGGAAATCAACAATTATTGAGAGCATTTTTTGTGACCTTATTGCCCCTGCGTTTAAGGGGTCCACTCAAAGTGCTCTATCACCTGTCCTGCACGTACTTGAAGGCCTTCGGAATATTCTCCAAACGTATAGATCTCGATGGTATAGTAATGATCATCGTTAGATAGTAATGCATATCGCTTAGATTCATATTCACCAATGTAGAAACGCTCCTCCATCACATTTAATTGGTCATTCCTTGAATTGACCCAATCTGTTTCATTATCTTCTAAAGCAAATCCGTTATGACTCATTTCTAGATCCCACTCTTCTGAAATTTCATCTACACTGCCCACGTCAACTGGAGTGATCGATAAAAATGCCGGTTCTATCCGACCATTGCCATAATTGGCTACGATTTGAATTCCTTTTTCTTCGTCAGAATTTATTTCTACATCAAATTGTTCGTCTACAACGGAGGAAAAACCAAGTTCGGTATCTGTAAATTCTTTAACTACGATAGTATCTTCTTGTCCTTCTCGCATAACTGTTTCTTCTCTCGTTTCACCAATATCAATTCGTTCAAATGACGACCTTGGTGCTGTCACATTTTCTCCAGCAGGTTCTTCATAGGTTGTGACCTCGTCTTTATCCGTTCCACCCTCTTCGGCAGCTTCTTCCTCGATTAAAAAATTCGCTTCGCCGTCCCCGTTAGATTCCTCGTTGATTTCCTCATCACTAATGGCTATTTGATTACCCTGGTCTGTAAAAAAACCGCCTGATAGGAGAATAGCACCTATTCCAGCAGCTAAAAACATTAACGCCGCCACTTGCCAACGAGGAAAAAAGGTAGCCCGGCGAGGCTGATTCCCCTTTTTAATTTGAGACATGATATGATCACTTGAAGTCTTTTGAGGTATTTGATCATATTGCTTTTTTAATTTTTTCATTTGATTTTCAAACTGTTGATCATTCATTGTCTTTCACCTACTTTTTCAAGCTTTTCTTTTAATTGCTTTTTAGCTCGCATCATTCTCGTTTTTATGGCCCCTTCCGATACCTTTAAAACATCTGCAATTTCTGCATAGGTCAGGTCATGAAAGTAATGCAAAATGATAGGAACTTTATATTTTTCATCTAGGGATTGAATTTGTTCATGCAGTGCTTTTGTTTCATCGTCATAAAAAGTTTCTACATAAACCGATGCCTCCCCCTCATCCTGCATCGCCTTTACTCTTTTAGAATGCCTTGTCTCTGTTCTATATTGGTCCCTGACTACATTTAATGTAATCGTATAAAGCCAAGTAGTAAATTTACCTCTCGTATGCTTAGATAAGAATCGATAGACTTTAATAAACACTTCTTGTGTGATATCCTCCACACTCGATTCCTTTGCTCCAAGCTGGAACGCGAACTTCTCAACGGTCTTTATATGCATTTCAATTAATCGTTGGAAAGCTTCGTCGTCCCCTTTCTTTGCACGCATGATCAATTGTTCTTCCATTGCGACTACCCCCGAAGTTGGTCTCACTGTTTTTATTTCATTTAATGCTGGTAAGCAATTTATGGTTAGTTAGATTTTTTAACATGACATCCATAAAACGACAGTCACATTTAAAAGGTTTCATAAAAAAACACGCTCATCCTAAGATAAGCGCATTTAAAGACCAATAACTTACGAGGTTGCATCGGCTTCTTTTGATTGAGTTTTTAGTAGAGAAGGATTTTTATCAGAAAGGAAATCTAATGCAACACTCAATAAAAGTTTCGCAGCAACAAGCATAGCAGATTCATCAAAATCAAATTTCGGATGGTGATGCGGATAAACAATTCCTTTTTCTACGTTGCCTGCCCCAGTAAAGAAGAATGTACCAGGAACATGCTGCAAGTAATAAGCAAAATCCTCTCCCCCCATAACTGGCGCCATCTCTTTGACAAGGTCTTCCCCTTGTAATTTCGTAGCTGTCCCGACAAAGCGATCTGTTTCAAACGGGTCATTAATAACCGCTGGATAGCCTTTTTTGTACAAGAAATCATATGTTGCTCCCATGGCGTCACATACTCCCTTTGTCACCTGCTCCATACGTTCAATCATCATATCTTGTACATCAGTTTCGAACGTTCTAACCGTCCCGACAATCTTAGCACTATCAGCAATAACATTAAATGCTCCGCCAGCATGGAAAGACCCGACACTTAAAACAGCAGATTTTAATGGATCAACATTTCTGCTCACGATATGCTGCAGGTTTTGAACAACTGAGGTACCAACTGCAATGGCATCTACCGTTTCATGAGGGGAAGCCCCGTGTCCCCCTCTGCCTTTAAAATCAATCTCAAAACGATCAGCTGCTGCCATGATGGCATCTCTTCTATATCCAATTTCTCCGAGCGGCATTGTGGACCATAAGTGCGTACCAAAAATGGCATCTACACCTTCTAAGCAGCCATCACTAATCATAGCAATAGCACCACCTGGGGCAAGCTCTTCAGCAAATTGATGAATAAGGACGACCGTACCTTCTAAGTTTTGTTGATTTTCCATTAACACTTTCGCAACAACTAAAAGGGTAGCTGTGTGGCCATCGTGACCGCATGCATGCATCACACCAGGAGTCTCGGAAGCAAACGGAAGCCCTGTTTCCTCTTGAATAGGAAGAGCATCAAAGTCTGCACGCAGTGCTACTGTTTTTCCAGGCTTTGCCCCTCTAATGTAGCCAACAACCCCTCGTCCGCCTACATTTCTTTTTACTTCTACCCCTAGTTTCTCAAGGTAATCCGCAATCATAGCTGGCGTTTGTTCCTCTTCAAAAGAGAGCTCAGGATGTTGGTGAAGCGTTCTTCTTAATTCAACCATTTCCGGATAATACGTTTCCAGTGTTTTATGTAATTGATCAATCATCTATCAGCACTCCTTTTCTTTTCCATTGCACATATCTATTGTACATTTCGTAGGGCGAAATGAAAACCTATTATCCTAAATATTCCGATTTTTCATAGGATATTCTCAAATTATAACAGTTTAGAAAAATAAAAAACTGATACCCGATTGGATACCAGTTTGGTCTCATGTTAAATTGCCTTACTTCAGTTGCTCTAAAATTACTCAGAGTACTCGGAAACTTTAAGAAGTCCAATTGCCATTACTACAGCAAGAACCATTGCCATAATTCCGAAACCTAAAACAGCTACTAATTGTACTAATGTCATTAGTCAACACTCCCCATATGAAGATGTTTCTTTTTGATAATTTGTAAACTAATCGTAACATAGCTTGTTTGTTGATCTAGAATCGATTTGTGACAATCTCACGAACATTGAATACAATAAAAATGGGTAAAATGAATGAATTTTTTTCGTCGATTTTTTAGCTTTTCTGTCAAAATTCTTTTGTAAGATTCCTTCACTAACAGATTGAATATTCAGATTAATTACGTTATACTGAAGACACAGAGATTTAGAAAGCGCTTACATTAATAAATAAGAAAGGTGTGAGTGTATGTTTTTAACTAAGCTGACAGACAAATCACTCGTAACCAACCAAGACTTGGCTTTTAACCAGCGTATCGGCCTTCCAGTTGAAGTGTATTGCTCAAGACAAGGAACAACACTTGCCTTTGGCAAAATTGAAATGTATACGGACCATTTTATTTATGTAAGCGGCAGATCTTACTGTCGTGAGAACCATATGTTTTTTGGCCATCCACATTTATCTGCCTAGGATAAAGATAAAACCACTCCGCCATTCAGCTTGCTCCCTGAATGACGAAGTGGTTTTTATTATTTATGATATAGGTTGATATCGTGTTCTGTTTTCATATAAGTAAAAACAGATTCCCTATGCTGCCAGCTTTGATCTTTCTCCCAAAGTTCACTTGAGCGCTCAATACACTCTTCTCGCAAAGCTTCAAATTCGATTTCTGCTTTAGTTGCTTTTTTCGATAATAACTTAACCTGCACAATCCCTACTATAAATAAAAGGATAAGCAAAAGGAGAATCGTGTTGCCTACTAATATAGATAAAAAGTTTGAACTAAAATGAAGCCCGCTGCTCCCTCTTAAAACTTGAGCACCAAACAGCAAAAAAAGTCCAAGCGATAATAACGTAAATAAACTCCAATGATTTTTGGCTTTATTCAGCTTTTCCCATTTTTCTTTTCGTGCAATCATTTCTTCAAGCATCACTTTACTAACATTTGTAAGAGCATCAGGATGTATATTCCATTGTTTCATACCTGTCATACGCTTGGCCCCCTTTACTAGAAAATATGAAGAGGGTAGAAAACTAGAACGATTTGCTTAAAGATTTAACCAGTAAGGTGAAAAAATCAGTAGTAAAACAATGAGAATAAAAGTCATTAATAATAATCGTACAAGCGGAAATGTCATCTGGATGCCGCGTTTTTTCTTTTTCCTGTGCCGATGTACGTCTTTTCTAGAAGGAAGCTCTCCTTCCTTACGCTCCGTTCGACTCTCAACTCTTGACATTTGTTTTCTCAAAGGCTCTGCTTGGTCCTTGTAGTCCCGCTGTGCTTCACTCATACCGTTTCACCTCACTTATAGTATCGGTCATCCACTGCTTTTTTTAATGAATCTTATTTCCCTATTTTCTTGATTTTTTTCTTAAAAATAACCCAAATAAAAAATCAATTAAAAAATGAGCAAAAATCGTTACAGTAAGGTTATTTGTATATTCAAATAGAAGCCCCAGAGAAAAACTAACTAACAATACAAATGAAAACAAGATTGGTTTCTTTAAATACCGCACATGAACAAGGGCAAAAATAATGCTTGCAGCAATTAAACCGAAGGCTGTTTGTAAAACCGCTCTAAATAAAAGTTCTTCTACTACAGCAATGACCATACATAAAATAATCATATGAAGTACACTGCGCCCTTTAAAAACTCGTTCATTTATCCCGCCATCGTCAAGATGACGATAAGGAATAAAGCGGTACATTAAAAGATCAACACCAACGACAATCAGAGCAAAGCTGCCCCCTATTACGATCGTTTCATACCAAGTAAATGAAAGTAACTGCAGGAACATGGATAGATCATCAAAAACAAAGTAAGCCCCTGTCAAACCAATTAAGAGCATGGCCGCTTGTGAGCCATATAAGCTAGCTAAAATTTCTTTATCACTTAAATGCTCTATTTTTCGTTCATTCTCATTCATATAATTCCCCTGTCTTGCCGAACAACCTGATAGACAGCTCCTCTTGCCAATTTTTCGCATCATGCTGATTATAATGATGTAGTTGTTCTTTTAAATAATACGTTTCAAGCGTTAACCCACAAATATCACAGCAATTTTCTGTTTGAATCTGTTTTTCTTCTTCTTCAAAATAGTCCAACACCCCATTTCGCCTGCACGTTTTACTGTGCATCCAGGTCTCAAACTGAGATAAATGTTTTTGTTTATTGATTTGATATTTTAAAAATGAATCAGCTAACATGGTAGAAACAGCATCGATTGAGAACCGTTGAACCATGGTACCCTTTAAAACGTTCATTTCCTCTAATGAAACTTTTACATTTTTCCATGCTGTTTCGCTGCACCCAAGCTTGGCACAAAGTTCAGTCTCTGCCTTCTCATCCATTACTTCCATTTGGCTGAGTGCAAGAAGCAGCTGCACTATTTGCTCGTTATCTAATTGTTCTCGCTTTGAAAGCAGTCTTGCAAGCCCGCGGTCCTCTTCACTAAATAGGGTAATCGCAATACTTTTCTCCCCATCACGCCCTGCACGTCCTATTTCTTGTACATATGATTCCATTTGAGTTGGATAGTGAAAATGGATGACGTACCGGATATTATCTTTATTAATTCCCATGCCAAATGCACTTGTACAGCATATAATTGAAAGTTCCCCTTGCATGAATTGCTGTTGGATTAAAAGCCGATCATCATTTGTCATCCCGCCATGATAAAAATTGACACCTTGAATGCCTCGTTCTTGTAGTTTTCTAGCTGCTGCCTCACTCCACAGCCTGCTCGAAAAATAAACCATACCAGGTCCTTTTAGTTTTGATGTCAGCTCAAGTAACCGTTCCATCTTCTCTTCTGTTGATAAGTATTGTTCTACTTGGACCGCAATATTCGGCCGGTTGACAGAATGAATAAATGATTTAGGTTGACTCATTTGTAAATACGAGCAAATATCTTTTTGTACATAAGGTGTAGCTGTGGCTGTAATTGCTAAGCAAGGTGGATTGGATAATTTCTCTCTTACTTGTGCTAAGCGTAAATAATCACTTCTAAATTCATGTCCCCACTGAGAAATACAGTGTGCTTCATCAACAATAAATAATGAGATCTGCAGTTTTCTCAATTTATGTAAGACGTAATCAGATTGGAGCATTTCAGGTGACGTATAAATCAATTTATAGGTAGACAAAGAACGAAATACTTCTTCACGTTCAAGATGATTCATAAAGCTATTGATTGCTACTACTTGCTTAATTCCAATGGAGCGCAGCTGCTGCACTTGATCCTCCATGAGAGAAAGAAGCGGAGATACAATGATGGTCACCCCCTCCTTCAATAAAGCAGGAAGCTGATAACAAATGGATTTCCCCATCCCCGTGGGAAGAACTGCTAATACGTCTTCATTTTCCATTAGGGCAGCTACAATTTCTTTTTGACCACTTCTAAATGTAGAATAACCAAACCACCTGTACAGCTCTTTTTCTAGATCCATCATTATTCCTCCTTCCTTGCAAGAACTAAGCGAATCATAAAGTAAGATACTTCATCACCTAATGCTTCTTTAATGTCCCGTAACTTTACAGATGATCCTTTCTCCTTCATAAACGCATAAATTTTATGTTTAATTTCTTCAGTCACATAAGGCTTGATTGAAAAATCAGGCTGCTGAAGAGCAATTTCTATAATATGATCTTCTATCGTACTTCTTTTTAATTTTCGTTTCGTTGCAATTTGGTCTAATGTATGACCTTGCTGTATGAGTCGAGCCGTTTGGTCAGCAGACTTTGTCCAACCAGCTGATTTAGAATCTCTTTCAATAAAGACTTGTAAGACTGGGAATTTTTTTTCATTCTTCTCCATTTCCTCAAGCATTTCATGAAGCATTGCTTGATGAATGATCCAAGCATCCTCCACATTAAACCCACATGTATGAGCAGCTTGGGCTGAGGTATATCCGACTTTCTTTTCTGTTGTCAGTTGCAAAACTATAAACAGAGCATAACGATCTGGAAAACGTTCTAATAGCTGCTTAAGCTCTATGTGTAATTGTCGAAGTACATTCATCCTTTTGTTTTTTTGGTTTGGCATTCGTGCCTTGACCCACTTTTGAATGGCGCGGTCTTGAATGATTGGAATAAAAGATCCACTCTGTGATAGGAGCTGTGTCAACGATTGGATAAACAACGTAAACCTCTGCCAAAAGAGTATGCCTGTCCTTCCATATTTAAATCCATTTAAGCGTCTAATTATCGGTGTTTCTGCCTGTGTATCACGAATCGCGATATCTCCCTTTTCCGTAACGAGATAACAATCCTTATCACAAGGCTTAAGATACCCACTCTCCATACAAGCAGCTGCTATCGTGTCCATTTCTTCACGTTTTATCTTAGGGAAAAGACCAAAATACGGAAGCAGTTTATAATAATGTCCATCTTGAATCGTTTGTGCAGATTTTTTGCCCTGAAGTAGGTGATAGGCTCCATATATCGTTCGTTCTCCTTTGAACCTTTTTAACACTGTTAAAACAATCACATGCTTTATTTTCATGGTTTCATTTCATCTCCTATCACAGGCCTTACTCACGGATTAGCTGCACGTTTCTAATATATAATGATTGTATCAAATTTCCGCTTTCTTTAGGGGCTATTTGCATCACCTGCGGGAATAATGATAAGAGCATGATTTGAACACGACCATTTAACATACTCAATCGATCATAAAACTATAAATTCGAACATAAAAACTTTATAAATGAAAAAGTTTAGGAATGATTTGGTTGAAAAGTTTATCAATCGGCTTTACAATAGGTAAGTACAAAAATCAAATCACCCTAGATCAGGAAGATGCATAGGCTATTGCAACCTTATTCTAGAGTTGGATTTAATAAATAGAACAAAATGGAGGGAACATCATGGCTAAATATACGATTGTCGACAAAGATACTTGTATCGCATGTGGGGCTTGTGGCGCCGCTGCTCCAGATATTTATGATTATGACGATGAAGGCATTGCATTTGTTATTCTTGATGATAACCAAGGAACGGCTGAAATTCCAGAAGAGTTAGAAGAAGATATGATTGATGCTCAAGAAGGTTGTCCGACAGATTCAATTAAAGTCGCTGATGAATCATTTGATGGCGATGCACTAAAATTTGAATAGGATCATTATTACATTTAAAGCAGACTGCCTTTTAAGGCAGCCTGCTTCTTTCATTATAAAGAGTATGGAGAGTGAGTCCTTCTAACGCCAGCATAACGGCATTGGACCATATTTCAGCATAGCTGTGATTTGATAGGGGGTTAACTCCAACTCCTACCTCAATCGTGAAGCCAGGCCTACCAGTTTCTTGTATAAACCAGTCTTTATACCCTCCATCACTGTCAGCCGTATGAACAGGTGTATAGGAGCTTGCTAAAGACAATCTTTTGACCATGTCTTCACTTTCTTTCGGTTCGTATCCTCTGTAACCCCAATAAATCACTTGTCCTTGTGAGTGAAAAGCCAACACATAACTAAACGTATTGCGCAGCGTTAGTCTGTGTACAGCCTTTGCCTCAGGTTCAGTGAGCGGGGCCGTTCCGCTGTAATGCCTGCTCCACGGCATTTGCGGACTCTCATCTGCTTCTCGCTCCCACCCGGCAGGCCACTGGTGATTAAGATCCACCCCTCTAATGTTACTTGACCAATGTTCAAACCGAGTCATCCCCTTATTTATTTTTAATACTTCATTATAATGAGGATGCTTATCATAGATCCCTTGCATCACAAGTTCAATACCGTCAGGATTAACAAGCGGTACGGCGAATAACTTTACCTCTTTTAACCATTTTGCAACATCATACCCATACATCTTTTTGTTCTTATGACCAGCTGCTAAGCATTCCTTTAAAAATTGCACTAAAAATTTCGTCGTATGCCACTCATTTGCATGCCAGCCTGCTGAATAAAAAATGGATTTCTTCCCACTGCCAATAACAATCGCATAAATTGGTTTTTTCATTACAGAGTAACCAATTACTTCTACCCGCGCACCCATCGAACGAAAGAACGGAATATCTTTTTCAAGATCGCTTGGTCCGTATTCTTCCCAACTACTACCAGCTGCATTTTGGTTGTCAGTCCTGGCTGGAATATGTAATAGTTGGCCTGGATAGATATAGTCGATTTCAGAAGTAAGATGTGAGTTAAATAACAATAAGTCAAATGGTCTAATGCCAAATTGATTGGCTACTTTAGCCAGTGTATCGCCTTGTTTTACGGTGTATTCCATCTGATCACCCCTTGTTATTACCATATGAAATAATTAGATGGATCAGAAGCAGACGAGGAATCTTTTGGGAGAGGAATCTATTGATCGTATTTTGTCCAAAAGAAAGTGCACTCTCAAAAAGTACTCTCGCATTCAAAATAGGTTTGACAGAAAGATTTTAATATGATAAATTATCAAACAATTAGACTTCTTAGACTTAATAAAAATGAATGATAAAATATAAAACGTTGATGAAGAATGAAGAAATGGAATCCATTTTACAGAGAGTTAGTGGCTGGTGTGAACTAACATGGATCATTTCAGATAGCCCTTCTGAGTTGGCTGATTGAAACCTACTGGAGTAGATCAGCTCGGATGATCCGTTATCTTTGGAGATAATTCTCCCCTGAGATGTGTTATATCTAACACATAAATGAGGGTGGCACCGCGGTTAGAACCTTCCGCCCCTCACGATTCGATTCGTGTGGGCAGAAGGTTCTTTTTGTTGTAGCGCTTTCATGGTCTAACCATGTTGCTCAAATAAATCATTTTTAGATAAGGATAATTTAAGGGAGTGGTGGAGAATGAACAAGCAAGCAGTGATTGAAAAGGAAAAGACTACAGAGAGAACAGCTAAATATCACATTTTAGTATCTGATGCGATGAGTCAAGAAGGGTTGCTTCCTTTGCTCGAAAATGCCAATGTACATTGCGTAGAAGCCTATGTTGATGAGGTAGAAGATCTTACACAATTCGACGCTCTGCTCGTGAGAAGCGCTACGAAAGTGACAGAAGAACTACTGCAAAAAATGCCTAATCTAAAAATTGTCGCTCGTGCGGGAGTCGGCGTTGATAATATTGATTTAGACGCTGCCACAAAACACGGGGTGGTTGTCGTAAATGCACCAGATGGAAATACGATTTCTACAGCTGAACACACATTTGCCATGATTAGCTCATTATTACGTAAAATTCCTCAAGCTAATGCATCTATTAAAGCGGGTGAATGGAATCGTAAAGCATTCCAAGGCTCTGAGCTTCGCGGTAAAACATTAGGAATCGTTGGTTTTGGCCGTATTGGTACACAAATTGCTAAGAGAGCTCGCGCTTTTGAAATGTCTTTACTTGTTTTTGATCCATTTTTAACAAAGGCAAGAGCTGAAAAAATCGGTGTGACCCCTGCTAGCTTAGATGATGTTCTTGCGCAATCAGATATCATCACTGTTCATACGCCTCTTACAAAAGAAACAAAGGGTATTCTAGGTATGGAGAATATCGCCAAAACAAAGCAAGGTGTCTTCTTAATCAACTGTGCCAGAGGCGGAATTATTGATGAATCAGCCCTCAAACATTATTTAGCCAACGGTCATATTGCTGGTGCCGCTCTGGATGTATTTGAAGAAGAGCCTGCACAGGATAAGGAACTGCTTGAGTTTGATAATGTCATTGCAACTCCGCATATTGCAGCTTCTACAAAAGAAGCACAGTTAAATGTAGCCTCACAAGTTTCTGAGGAAGTGATCCGTTTCTTAGAAGGGCAGCCGGCTACTAATTCAATTAACCTGCCTACTTTATCTAAAGAGATTTATGAAAAAATCCAGCCTTATTATGACTTAACGAAGCGCATGGGTAACTTATTATCTCAAGTTATGAAAACACCGGTACAAGAAATCGAAGTGTATTACGGCGGAAATATTACTGATCTTGAAACATCAATTACGACACGCAGCCTTATCGCAGGCTTCCTTCAGCCTCGCGTAGATGCAGCCGTAAATGATGTCAATGCAGCTCTTATTGCTAAAGAAAGAGGCATTACCTATGGTGAGAAGCATGTTGAAAATACATTCGGTTATTCTAACTTAATTCATGCTGTCGTACACGGTGAAGACCGTCATTTTGACATTAAAGGAACATATATCAAAGAATACGGAGCAAGAATCGTAAGCATCAATGGCTTTAATGTTGATTTTGTTCCACAAGGCCACCTTTTATATATCCAGCATAATGATAAACCAGGGGTAATCGGGCGCATTGGTCAATTATTAGCCGAACATGATGTAAATATTGCGACGATGCAAGTAGGTCGTAAGCAAGAAGGCGGCGAAGCCATCATGATGATTACCGTTGATAAAACAGTAGAAGAAGACGTTTTAAAGGCGGTACGCAAAATTGAAGATATTCAGTTTGCTGATAAGATCGAAGGCTAATCTGATTCGAACGAATATAAGGACCAAAAAAACGAGATGGCTTCTTGCCATCTCGTTTTGCTTATCCTAAAGGAACTTCTTTTCGTTTTCCTTTTTCAAATGTCATAAGTGAGGTATAGCCAGCTGATTTTGCAAAATCAATGGCTTGGTCAAAGTCAGCCCCGACATGGTCAGGTTCATGTGCATCAGAGCTCAGTACAATAGGAATCTTCTTGTCATAGCACATCTTCAATAGACGCGGGTCCGGGTACAGCTCTCCTACCGGCTTTCTAAGCCCCGCAGTACTAATTTCCACGCATGTTTTTGAATTAGCTAAAGCTGTCGTTGCTCTGTCATACTGCTCAAGCAGGAACGATTCATCCTCTGGCACATATTTAAATATCTTCACCAAATCAAGATGCCCAACGATATCAAATAAATTTGACTCAGCTAATGTAATAACTTGGTCGTAATACCCTCGATATGTATCATATAAATCTCGTTTATCCCACTCGGCTCTAAACTCAGCTAAGTCAATGCCAAAGTCTCCAACCCAGTGAATACTTCCAATCACGTAATCAAAATCATATTGCTCAATAAAATGCTTCATTTCTTGGTGCTTTCCGGGAGTATAATCCATCTCAATGGACATTTTCACATCAATATTGGCATCCCATGCCTGATGAAAAAGAGAAACATAATCCTCCATGTCATAGTATCTTCTAGCATCAACCCATGGATTACTTAAAATATCTTTTGTTTGGTAGAAATGATAAGCATGTTCAGAAATACCGAAATGTTCGATATCCTTTGCTTTCGCTTGATCGGTAAACTGCTTCAAATAGTCAAGTGTAAGTTCACCTTTTTCCAGGTGATTATGATAATCAGTCTTCATTTTCAGCCTCCAGACAAGTTATGTATAGTCCTTTTTATTGTATCAAACCCCAAAGCAAAATGTATCAAATTCTCAAAAATTCTGACACCTTCACACATTACCAAATATGTTGAAATAGCGTTTCTAGCTGGTCTTCTCGGTGCATTTTTAAATAGATCTTCCCCCGGTCTGTCAGCTGTATTGATTCATCCTCTGTAAACACAAGTCCTTCCGCAAAAGCGACATCTACATAAAATTGATATAAAAGAGCAATCTGTGTTTTTTTCTTTTTTCCCATAAGCCTGTATCCAAATGTCTTATCGTGAGTCCTCCAAAACCTTGGATGTACCTTACGTTTACCTATTAAGCGAATAGAACCGTGTTTATTCATTTTTTGAAGCATGAATACAAAACCATCTACAAGATCCACTTGATTGGACGTTAGATCCGTTTGTTGATTTAACCACTGAAAAAGTTCAGTACTAACTATAACTCGTTCCTTCATGTCCACAACCTTCTACCTTTTCCAAGTTTCATAGACATTATTCTATCATATGCTTTTCTCTTTTTACAGAGCTCTTAATAAAGTAAATCTTCAAGTAAATCTTCATATATAAATAAGCGTGCCTAACGTAAGCACGCTTGTCACTTCTTTATTGATCAACAATCAATAAGTCACCTACTATAATAGACTCATCAGATAACCCGTTCCACTCCATTAACTCTTCAATAGATGTATCATACAGCTGACTGATCGACCATAATGTGTCCCCGCTCTCAACCATCTTCACTGGTTGTCCTACAACATTTCTTTCTTGATCACCCGCTTTTCCCATTCCAGGTAGATTACTCATAACATAAACAGCCTCAGAATCTTCTGTATCATTTTCATAAGCAGAATCTAATGACCAGGCTGCATACCGGTCCGAATCTTTTTCAGATAAGACGAATAAAGGATCTATCGCTTCTGATTTATCAATATTCCAGCTTCCGTCATGCACTTCAAAATGCAAGTGATTTCCTTGAGATCTTCCGGTATTACCGACAGTCCCAAGCTGTGATCCACCCTCTATAGCTTGTCCCTCTGAAACAAACCGGTCATGCAAATGAGCATAGACCGTTTCGAAACCATTATCATGTTCAATAAAGACTACTTCACCATATGTATCAGAAACATACGATTTACTTACTACGCCGTTCGCTGCTGAGACAACAGGTGTCCCTTCAAGCGCTGCAATATCAATTCCAAAATGTTTCCCTTCTCTTGTTCCAAAGGTATCTGATATTTCACCTACGGTAGGCCAGATAAATGTTTGATCCTCCACTTCTAGTAAGTCCCTTTTTTCTTCTGCTTTTGCTGTCTGAGTTCCTAGAAATAAAATCCCAATACATAATCCCAATGCTACTGCAATACAAAAACGCTTAATGATGTCTACCATTTCTTCCTCCTTACACGAATGAAAAAGCATCATACAAAGTAATCCGTGTTGTATGATACTTAATTTTGTTCAAACCTTTATTAGTTTATGCCAGCTTTATTTAATTTATGCTGCCTTTTTTTTATGAGCTAGATGTTACTCGATCGCACCGGAACTTAGAATTTCGACATTTGTTTCCACTTCAAATTCCATCGTTTGGTAAATCTGATCTTCCCATTTTTCAGGAACCCAATCGCGGGTAATACTTCGATATTTCTCCCCTACCGCAACAGGATCCACCCCTTCATCACGAAACTGTTCTAACAAGGTTTGAGCTCGCTTAGAAATCTTCTCTTCAATCTGACTTTCTATATCATCGATTAAGTCATCTTCATCTAAATTCATCGCCCCTGTATAATCAATGATTTCCGCCTTGAGTTTAATCTCAAGGGTATATCTTGGATAAGGTCCTGTTTTATCAATTGAGCGTTTTCGGTTGCTGAAAATCTTTTCTAGTACAACAACAGCTTGTTGATCTCCTGTTTGTACATAAAATTGTCTTGACACTCTTTTCGTCGGTGTCGTCATTAATTTTAAGATGAATGAATCATCTAAAGTAAGAGTACGTATATATTTATCATCTTTAAAAAGAGCTGTACCGGTTATTCCAACTCGATCATTTTCAATAGCTAAAACGGGTAAGAAAGGGTCCCTCGCGTCATTATATAAACTAAACAGAAATTCGTGCATGTTCGTTGCTGGGATTGTGTTTGTCTCCATATTCTGCTGAACTAGATCAGATAAATAAACTCCTGTCTGTTCTCCCCCGCCTAAATTTGCTTCTATGATATCTTGTGCCCTGCCTTTAACTAAAGCCAATGTAATTCGATTACCTACTGAAGCATCCCTGTATAGAGAATCAATAGCCTCTTCTACTCCTTTTGAGGCAAGCTCTTCCCCAATCAACACCACATTCAGCTGTCCAAATTCAAGAGGCTTCTGAGATTTCTCGGTTAATAAGATCCTCGCCCCTTTTACCGTTTCAGCGTCGGCTGTAATAATATCTCTTTCTTGAATATTTTCCTGTCCTTGTTCAAGAAAAATAGGAAAACTAACTGTCATTGAGAGATTTTGTTCCCCGTCCGTATCAAAAGCGACCGTACGTATTACGGCAATTTCATCAATAATTCTCGTTTCAATACAGCCTGAGAGGATGAAGAGCAAGAGAAACAGGTTACATAGAAGTCGTTTTCTCATGATCTCCCCTCCCTTTTTTCACTTTCATAACAATCGTTTGAATAATAACAAGTAATGGAATATAGGCAAAGACAAAATAGAAGCCAAACGTACTGACCCAGTCGGCAAAGATGCTGATTTCTTGACGAGTAGGCAAAGAGATCATAATAAATGTCACTAATACTAATGAAATAAACAAAGCGGCACGCTGGTTCATATGAAAAATCCGTTTCGCCCCTCTGCTTGCTGCCCACAGTGCGAGAGCAATATTAGGAGCAATAAACAAGACCCAAAGAGCGACCCCAATGTATTCAAACCTCTCAAGAAAAGGCAGCTGTACGACTTTAAAGAGACTGAGTGTCGCCCATATCGTTTTATTTAATTGTTCCTCCGAATAAAAAGCCAAACTGATCAGCATGATGATGGTATAGATAAAAGTTGTCGCAAACGCTCCGAGCTGTGCCCACTTTTGTGTGAATTCCCTGTTCTTTAGAAAAGGGTAATATAAAAGCAATATCTCAAAGCCTAAAAAACTTAATGTCGTTTCTTTTGCACCTAAAGCAAGTTCCACTATGGTATGCTTCAATACTGGAACTAAATTAATGAAATGGGCAAACTCAAGCGGCATTAATAAAATTAAAAATAAAGGGATGGGAATAATGACACCTAAGAATGTCAAGCCGACAACAGAACGAAAGCCCCCAGCTACGACATAATAGAATAGGCCAAATCCAATCAAGGCCATCACCCAAGTCGGCAGGTCAATAAACATCCATACTTGGATAATTTCAATATAAGCACGCATGACAATGGAGGCTAAGCAGACAAAATAAATACATACAAAAAAACTGAGAATATTCCCTATCCATTTACCAAACAGCTGCTGGTGAATCAATATCAGGTCTCCCTTTGACCGCTTCGCTAATAAGTAAATACAAAAGATAATCAAGTGTACAAAAATGCCTGCACCAATGACAGAAATCCACGCATCATACCCTGCCTCTTTGACCACACCGCGCTGAAACCCTAAAATACCGATTCCAATCTGCATTCCGTGAATCAAAAAGAAGACTAAAAAGCCTGACACCAGATACTGTTCTTTGATCGGCTTGTCCATACTATCACCCCCATACTACATACCCTTTTATTCATCTATATGTTATTCATCTATATCGTGCTTTTCCATGGCTCTTTTAAAGTTGAATCTCCCTTTATCTCTCGGCCTTAAGTAAACAGGTCTCTCAGACATATAGTTAAATGGCATTCTGATAAATGCGTCTTTCCAATCTTTTATTCTCGGCGGGAAGAGCGGTGACAAATAAGGTCTTCCTAACGAGGTTAAATGAAGAAGATGAGCTAATGTATATAACCCGCAAAAAGCGACACCCACTCCTCCTAATAAAGCCGCTGAAACAATAAACGGAAAACGAATCAAACGAATCGTATTACCCATTTGATAGACCGGTGTCGTAAATGAAG
Source organism: Alkalihalophilus pseudofirmus OF4 (assembly GCF_000005825.2). Taxonomy (GTDB): domain Bacteria; phylum Bacillota; class Bacilli; order Bacillales; family Bacillaceae_D; genus Alkalihalophilus; species Alkalihalophilus pseudofirmus. Next base: position 1,435,678 of record NC_013791.2, on the reverse strand, counting down.
CAAGTGCTGCTAGAGCGACAATGATCAATAGAACATTACTCGTTAAACCCGCTTCCACTGAGGCTTGTCCGATGACAATCCCTCCTACGATACCAATCGTCTGACCGACTTTCGTTGGAAGTCTAGCCCCCGCTTCACGTAATAGCTCAATCGTTAACTCTAAAAAGATGGCCTCTATTAACGGCGGGAAAGGAATATTACTCCTTGATGCCATAATGGTCGCTAAGAGATCTTTAGGAATTAATTCGTAATGGTATGTTAATACCGCTACATAAATAGGTGTGGCTAAAATAGAAAAGGCTACCGAAATAAATCGCAACATACGTACCGAAGAAGCAATCTGCCATGGAAGATAATAATCTTCTAAGGAAGAGAAGAACTCAACTAACGTAACTGGTCCAAACACACCTTCAGGGGAACCGTCGCATAAAAAGGCTACTTTTCCCTCAGCAAGCACGGCAGATACTCGCTCAGGACGCTCAGTATTAATGAGCTGAGGAAATATCGACATTGTTTTATCTGTAATCATTTGAGCAAGACTGCTAGAGTCGAACACTTGATCATATTCGAGATCATTTAATCTCTGGAGCATCGTATTTAAATTTGCTTCATCAACTAGCCCTTCTACGTACATAACCGCTACTCTCGTTTTTGTCAGCTTTCCTAAAGTCAGTTCCTTCACTTGCAGCTGAGGAAGCGGTAATCGTTTTCGAATTAAGTTAATATTTGTATCAATTGATTCGATGAATGCTTCTTGGGGTCCTGATACGCTGAACTCAACCTCTGGGGTTGTTACTTCACGATCACTTGCAAGCCCTGCTTCAATGAGAGCTACAGTAGAAGGATCATTCTTATCACGAATAGCAATAAATCCTTCTATGACTTTGTCGCGAACATCTTGAGCTTTCGTAGTGATGAGCTTATTTTGTATAGGAACAGGCTCAATTAGTGACGATAAATCTTTGGATTCTGCTTTTTCTAGGTGGAGTAAGATATCACGATGCAAGCGATCAATATCAATCATCGTCTGAAAATAACTAATTTCATATGTACGTTGATTTTGCTCGCGTTCATACTGAGAAAAGTCACTTGATTTAGTGAGCATTGTATATACGTCTTCGACCGTTTCCTGGTGATGTTGATTTTTCATCCGTTGTTTCATCCATCTAACAAGCATCTCTTATCCACCTCCTCCTACCTAATTAGTATTAGTATGAAATGGTTAGGTGTGAATTATGCGGAAAATCAAATATGGTCTGCCAACCAAACCAAAAAAAGCTAAGCATAAGAGCTTAGCTTGAAGGTGTAACACGCTGATTGGAATGAACACTGACCGTGATCTCTCCTCGCTCAAGAGAAACTTCTGTGCGTATGATCACAGGATGAGTGTGCGGGTTTTTAAATTTAAAGTCTGGCCCTCCCCAAGATACTGTCGCATCACGCCCGGCCGGAACGTAGCCTATGTCTTTAGAATGCGTAATCCGCTCAACCATTTCTAGACCAGCTTCTTCTACTGCATTATATAAGGTTGAAGATGTCTGACAGATGCCTCCGCCAACTCCCATCACAAATTCCTTATTCACAATTTCTTTCGCTTCCTTATAGCCACGTTCAATCGTTCGTTCTCCAACGACTTGATTAAAAGAAAATTGATCTCCAGGACCAAGGACAAAATCTTGGATTGACCCGGCAGACAATCTAATATTTTCAGAACGGCCAGCTACATTTGGGTTAAAATAAGTAGTAAATGCGCCGATCTCATACAAATCAATTCCCTCAAGTTGTTCTTCTGATACAGTTGGTTCCGTTACATAGATAGGAAGCGGGATCTGATTATCTAAAAATGTGGCATGTAATAAGGTGTCTATTAACTCTTCCTCCGCCAAAATCACCCTCGCTTGCCCCGGTGTTATGACTCCGTCTTTATTTATCGTCGGGTTTTGCATTGGAGTATCAATTGCTTCAGCAAGCTGTTTGGCAAAAACGACCAGTTCATCGCGCTGAACCGTATTTCCAGGTTGATATCCAAACTCATTTAATTCAATCACTTCAGTAGACTGATCCCGCTCATCGATAAGCTCAATCTGCCAAATAAGCGGTGTTTTAACCCTTTCTGCATTCATCGGATAACCAATATGATCCCCAGCAGTCAATGGTGCTTCTGCCACAGCCGGAGATGCTCCTAACAGCAAAAAACATCCTGCAATCAATAACCTTTTGCGCATCTTCTCACACTCCTCTATACACTCCATTGCTACATTATGTAAGAACATGGCACGGTATGATTACCCTTTTCTTTTTTCTGGCTAAACAGAAAAAGACACTAGGAACTCTGCTGAGCCTAGTGTCTTATCCTGCTTACTTAGTATCTCTCTTATCTTCTTTTCGTTTTCCGTTGCGAAAAACGAGCGCACTACGTTCGTACTCTACATCACGAACATTAAGACGTGCATTGACCACTCTTGCAACTGCAAAGAAATAATCAGACAAGCGGTTTAAATACTTTAAAACGATCGGGTTTGTCTGCGATTCTTGCTGCAGTCTTGTCGTTAATCGCTCGGCTCTTCTTGTGACTGTTCTGCATATATGCAGTGTTGCTGCAGCAGGTGAGCCTCCTGGTAAAATGAACCTTTCAAGCTCTGGGGCTTCTTTAATATACTCATCAATTCTCTCTTCTAGAAAATCAACAATCTCTTGCTTAGCTTTATATGGTCGGTCGTCGCTTACTTTCACCATTGCAAGGTCCCCGCCGCAATCAAATAGCTCATGCTGAATTTTTTCAAGTTCTCCTACTATATCAGCAAAAAGCTCTTGGTCAAGCTGAGTAACAGCCTGGCCGATAAAACTGTTTAATTCATCCGTTGTACCGTATGCTTCAACTCTTATATCATCCTTAAATAGTCTGCCGCCAATCACACTTGTTTTTCCTTCATCACCAGTTCTCGTATAAAGTTTCATCCGTTTTCCTCCTCTTATTTCAGCCGCTGATTGATGCCATACCAAATAACATCAACACGATCTGCTCTTTCTACAATATCCTGATAACACCACCCAACAAGATCTCTCAAACTTCTATGTCTGCTATCAATTGGCACAATTCCTTTTCCGATATCACAGCCAATAAGGTAAAGCTTATTTTTAGGTGAGCTGTCTTCCCATTCTATTAATCTTTGAAGCCACTGTCTAAACAGACCTCTAGAATGATCTACATCTTGCTCTAAAAACTGTTCAATCACGTGTTCAAGCCCGAAGATAATAGAAATGCCTTCACTTCGGATTATCTCTTCACCCTCTATATTGCTAGTATATCCATTATACCATGTGATCTCTGAATATTCGCTCGCTTCGATATGGGAAATTTGAGTTTTCACCCATTTGTTTTTACCACAGAAGGCACTACCTGTAATAAACTGAATCGTTGTCCCCTCCTAACGTCTACGATATCTCCTGTTAGTTTGTATGCTTTTCCTATATCAGCAGTCCACTCATTAAACGGCATTAAATTCGGTGCATATTCACTCAATAAATACCTAATTACACCGCCATGCGTCACACACCCAACAGTAGAATGCTTATTCCTTGATGCTTCGTTTAACAATTGATTAAAACCTTGTTCAATTCGATTCGTAAAATCTTTAAAACACTCCCCATTAGGAGGAGTAATGGTTCGAGGATTCGCAATCCAGTTCTGATAATGAGGTAAATCAGCTAAATCTCTATACTGCTTCCCTTCCCAATCCCCAAAGTCATATTCTCTTAGAGAAGACATCAGGACAGGGTTTTGGTCGGGAAATAAAAGAGAAGACGTTTCAATACATCTGTTTAAATCACTGGAATAGAGTTGATCCAGCTTCATCTTCACACACCATGACTTGAGGGAGTCTAATCGCGACTGTTCTTTTTCAAGAAGGGATAGATTCGTGTGGCCTAAATACCTTTTTTCCTTGTTATAGCTGGTTAAACCATGCCGAATGAGTACAACACAAAGAGTACCGCCCACAAAAATGTTTCACTCCCTTCTGTTCCCGCGCCAATCGTATCACCTGTGATTCCATTAATTTGTTTATAGCTGAACCTCAACCAGCCTATCAAAAAGAGAAGAGCCAATAATACTAACCAAACCGAAGTGAAATCAAGGGTCAAAAAAGCTATAAGTGCAGCTGTAACCCAGCTGAAAAATACAAGCTTCACCGACGTGGTTTGAGCAGGCTTTAGAGCTGCTGCCATTCCATTATTTCTCGCAAATGAACCAAGTAATATCTGACTGCCCATGATGATACGTGTTAAAAACGGAATAAGAATCAGCCAATAGACCGATAATGAAGCTTCGATGACTTCATAAATGAATAAAAATCTCCATCCTAATAAAAATAGCAAGGAAATGACCCCAAATGCTCCAACTCTTGAATCCTTCATGATTTCAAGCTTACGATCTATAGACTGTCTAGAGAACACAGCATCACTGAAATCTGCCCAACCATCAAGGTGCAGAGCACCTGAATAGATACACGTAAATGTCAGCAGCCATGCTGCAATAATCAGGGATGACAAATTGGTGTATTGGACTAACAGATAAGCCTGTCCTCCTAGTAACCCCCCTAAGACAAGCCCTGTTAAAGGATAAAAACAGACTGAGATTCGAGCCAGCCTCTCATTCCAGCCAAGCTGCATAGGTATAGGTATGGTAGTTAGTAATTGAAAAGCTAACAAAGCACCTTTTACTAGATTTTTAATTGATTCCATGCTGACTTTTCTCCCATGTCTCTATTCGATTCAATAGGCTATTTACATCTAACTCCTTTAAAACGGAATCAGCTAACTGATCATAGGCCCGTCCTCTGAGTTTTTCATAGGAAACAACCTCTCTTTTGTTAAACCCTTTCTTATCTCTTAGTTGATTTAACCATGTATTCCGCCATTCGTCATGGAAATAGAGATGATGCAGATACGTCCCGATTATGCGTCCCGATTCCCCGTGTACGCCTTCATATTTTCCGTTTAATCTAAGGAAAGGTAACACTTCATCTGTTAAGTAGAAAGTTTCTCCTAAATGAATCTCATAGCCGCTAATGGTTGGGTTGTTTATCTCCCGGTAATGCAGTAACTCTCCTGATGATTGAATCGTCGTTTTATCTTTCCTGAATTCGGTTTCAAGCGGAGAAAGACCAAGCCCGTTTACTTTTTTTCCAACTATTCCAGTATCCGTCCCAGCCGTATCAACAATCGACGCTCCCATTAATTGATAACCGCCGCATATCCCGACAAGATAGCCTCCATCTTTTGCATACGTTTGAATCGCTTTATACAGGTTTGTTTCATGCAGCCAGCTTAAAGCAGCGATAGTGCTTTTAGTGCCGGGCAGAATGACCGCATCAGGATAACCTAACTCTTCTCCTCTTTGGACAAAACGTAGAGACACATCTTCTTCAGATAAAATAGGTTCTAAGTCGGTATGATTCGATACATAAGGGAGGTCGATGACAGCAATATCTATGCTCTCCCTCTGTGGTGATTGATGCTTTCTAAGTTGATCCAGTGCAAGCGAATCTTCAGCTTCAATTCGGAGATTCGCAAGATGCGGAATCACAGCTAATACAGGGATATTCAGATGCTCCTCAATCCATTTTTCGCCGTTCTCAAATAAAGCACGGTCTCCTCGGAACTTATTAATGACTACTCCGATTACACGGCTTCTTTCTTCTTTACTTAATAAAGAAAGTGTTCCCGCAATAGAGGCAAAGACACCGCCGCGGTCTATATCAGCGACTAATACGACAGGTACATCGGCTAACTCGGCGACTTTCATATTAACGAGTTCTTTATCATTTAAGTTCATCTCAACTGGACTTCCGGCCCCTTCTATTACCACAAATTCATACTCTTTCTTTAGTTCAGCTAAAGAGGAAGAAATGGCTTCTAACCCTTTTTCATAAAATGTTTCTCGATAATCGGCACCTGTTGCTGTATGTTGTCTTTTACCTAATAGAACGATTTCAGCTTCTTGATCGCTCGTCGGCTTTAATAAAATGGGATTCATAAATACGCTCGCTTGAACGTTAGCTGCTTCTGCTTGTATGCCCTGTGCTCGTCCGATTTCTTCATTAGAAGCTGTAACATAAGAGTTATTAGACATATTCTGCGATTTAAATGGCGCAACTTTAATCCCTCTATTATAAAGAATTCGGCAAAGGGCTGTACAAAGTATGCTCTTTCCTACATCTGACGCCGTTCCTTGAATCATTAATCCTCTCATGTCACTCCCTGCCTTTCTTTATAATTGGAATTCCAGCCTCAACTAGAACCGCTTCATCTGACTCGCACACTGCATGCTGGTGCAAGGTGCCTAAGAGCTTTGCATAAACGAGGGGTAATTCATCTAAAAAAAGCTCATGACTTACCTCATTTGACACTAGAACAGCCGTGAATTTTCCTCTAGCTAAATGAGTGATAAACGATTTAAGCTTGGTTTCTATTTTTTTCCGGTAGAAAGGATCCTTCCATTTATCCGGTTCATCCTGCCAATCGTTGAATAATTCGTTAGTCAGTAAAGTGGTTAAACAATCAATCAAAATAACATCTGTTGGTTTAAATAACGGCAGCCGCTCTCCAACATTTGTACTCTGTTCAATCACCCTCCAGTGCGGGGATGTTTTACTCCGTTGAAGCTGATGTTTTTCCACTCTTTGCTTCATTTCATCATCATCTGCCAGGCCGGTTGCAAGATAATATAATGCTCCCTTTTCTTTGTTAAACAGTTTGACTTGATAAAGCTCCTCATGAAACAGATCTACTGCACGTCTTTCCGCATAAGAGCTCTTTCCGCTTCTTACTCCGCCTGTTATAAAAATTAGCATGATTGATCCCGCCATTTTTTTAATACAGATAAAAGAATGGTATTTTCATCTTTCGTCTTGACAGCCAGCCTTAAATAACGTCCATTCAACCCATTAAAAGAGTACGTATGTCTAGGAATAATTTTATGTTCAATTAAAAAGATCATAAGCGGTCTAAGATCCCGCTTATCTTTTTCACTAAGCAAATAAAAATTAACGACAGAATCAGACACGCAAAAGTCCATTTTCCGAAGCTCTGTCTTCATCCGCAGCCTTTCTTTTTTTATGTATACAGCTGTTTCATTTATAAATGATGAATCCTGCAGGAGGTTAAGTCCGATCCGCTGAGCAAGTCCGTTCACACTCCAAGGCGGCTGAAGATTTCTTATTTGTTGGATGATTGAAGGAGACGCAACCATATAACCGAGGCGTACACCTGCAATTCCATACATTTTAGTCATCGATCGTAAAATGATTAAATGATTACATTGTTGAATTTCCTCTATGATGGTTTGCTTACTCTCCTGGAAATCATAAAATGCTTCATCTATTACAACCATAGTGTTATGTTGTGCAGCCAAGTTGAGGATTTCTCGGATTTCTTCTATCTCGTACGTGGTTCCTGTCGGATTATTAGGCGCACATAGAAACATTAGGTCAACCTCATCTAGGCGCCCCTCTAATTGTCTGAGATCTATTTTCCAGGGGTCCTCTAACACGATCGATTCCATTTCACAGCCATTAGCCTCACATGCATCTCTATATTCACTGAACGCAGGTTCTATCAACAGCACCTTTTTTCCTTGATAAAGATGGGCCAAATGAAAGATTAATTCTGCCGCTCCGTTTCCTGCTAACAGCCTGCTTTTATCAACCTTTAGATGCTTCGCTAGAGCTTCTGTTAAGTGTTCAGCATGAGGTTCTGGATAGGCACTTATTGCCTCTTTGAGATCACTTTGAGTAAGGTTCGCATAATTGCTCATACCTAATGGGTTCGTGTTTACACTAAAATCGATTGAGCCTTCTTTATAAGCCACTCCTAATGCTTTCGTAAAGATCTTAGGGTTGGCGCCGTGGTCAGGTAAGGACATACCACATACCCCCAATCATCCATAATAAAATTGTGAATCCGAAAACTGTGCGTATCATCAAGCGATTAGCAGCAAGTATATGTTCTGGAAGAAGTTTAATTAATGAGTCTCCCATTCTAGCTCGCTCTGACACGTGTCCGCCATATACATTTCTCCCGCCGAGCTGGATCCCCATTAGTGTCGCAGCTGCTGCTTCTCCCCACCCGCTATTTGGGCTCGGGTGCTTCTTCGCATCTCTTAAAAGCACGTTAAGACACTCTGTTCGGCTGCGTTTTAGCGCAGGACGATTAAACATAATCATAATCAATCCAGTCAGTCTGCTTGGTATCAAATTAAAAAGATCATCCAATTTCGCCGCTGCATACCCAAACTCAGAATATCTCTCATTTTTATACCCTACCATTGAATCGCCTGTATTAACGGCTCTGTAAATCATAGCAAGGGGAGCACCTCCAAGCAGCGCATAAAATAAAGGTGCAGTAATCCCATCACTCGTATTTTCTGATACCGTTTCAATGGTTGCTCTTGTAATCTCTTCTTCCTTCAAATTCGTAGTATCACGACCTACGATATATGATAGATACTTCCTTGCTTCGTTTAGATCCTTATTTACGAGAGGCTGCCACACATCCAGCGCTGCTTGCTTTAACCCTTTTGCAGCGATCGTCGTTGAAATAAACCATGCCTCTACCATAATTCCTAGCATGGTATGAATGGAATAGGCAGTATAAACGATGATAAAGAGGACACCGCCGCTGATAGAGAGTAAAATAAGCATCATCATAAACCCTTTAACACGGCGATGGCTGCCATTATTCAATTTTTTTTCAAAGAAGGAGATGATTTTCCCCATCCCAACGACAGGGTGCGGCAGCCATTTTGGGTCGCCGATCAGACGATCAATGATCACAGCAAAAGTTAGAGCCATCAAATGATATAAAATCATATTCCCCGCCTCTTTTTGTTATTAACAATCGCCTCTCTTGTAGCCTCATATACCAACTTAGCCATTAACTTTCCAACTGGAGTAATGGTCCCGGCATATGGGAATTCCTCCCCTTCCTGACTAGCTGCAATCATTACACTGTCAGTAGACGTTCCTGTTGCAATCGTTTGAGTGATTTCATCTTTAATTCCTTCATCAAACATCGCTTTACTTTTAGCTTCCGTTACCGTCATTAACGCTTGAACGTATGCAGACTCTGGCATCTTACCTTCCACAAATACCCAAGTATTTATAGTACCTACCTTACTTTCAATCTGCGGGTGAGAAAAAGCTCTTGTCGCATCGACGGCATTTGACGTACCTGCTGTCACCATGACTAACATATTTAATCCATTTTCATTCACACGTAATATAACTCCATCTTCTAACATTGCCGCGGTCATCATGCCCATCACATCTTCACCGCTCATTTCACGTTCAGTAAGGTAGTGTCTAAATTCGGAAATGACATCATCACACTGATAATCTTTATGCACATGACGATTAACAAACGTATTATGCCAGCTGAACCCTGCCCCTAATACAGCAGATGATAACGCCTTCCATCTGTTAGGACTCGTTATTTTTATCCACTGTGCATTCTGTTCAATCTGTAATTGATCGATAGGTGAGAGACTTTCTTGATCAGCTGTTTCAGGAACAAATGTAATTAATGGTGAAGGATGAGCCGGATGTTCTCCGCACTCAAGCGCTGTTTTATACACATCAGTCAGAGACTCTTTTTTCATCACATTTCTCGGATCGTTTAATGCGATTGTCTGACCTTCATCTAATAACAAGACTCGATCACAGTATAAGCTTGCCATATTTAAATCATGGAGAACGGCAATGACCGTTAAGCCGCGATCCCTAGACCATTGTTTAAGCGAATTCAATAAGCTCATTTGATAGGAGATATCAAGGTGATTCGTTGGCTCATCTAGTAATAAAATATCTGGTTCCTGAGCTAAAGCTCTCGCTAAAAGCACACGCTGGCGCTCCCCGCCGCTTAATGATTGAAGCGGTATGTCTTTAAATCCTTCCGTTCCGGTCTGACGAAGAGCTTGCTCTATCACTTGATGATCTTCTTTCGTCAGTCCTTGCAGCCATCCTTTTTGATAGGGATACCTCCCAAGCGCCACCACATCCGATACAGAATACGTAAAGGCCGTCTCAGATTGCTGAGGCAGGACTGCCATAAGTTTGGCTAATTCTTTTGAGTGATAGGTTGTGAGAGATCTTTCATTTAAAATAATCTTCCCCTGTACAGGCTCCTGACTGCCGCTAATCGCTTTTAAAAGGGTCGTTTTACCGCTGCCATTAGGACCAACTATCCCAAAAATCTCTCCTTTATTTACGTTGAAAGACACATTTTCAATCACGATTTTTTCGCCGTAGCTTAATGTTAAGTTAGTTACATTTAACAATTACGTTCCTCCTTTCTCTTTCATAATGACATTTTATCTTCCAATCTTGCGTTGTTTTAACAAAATAAGCGCAAATACAGGCCCGCCTATAATCGCCGTTATAACCCCGATTGGCAGCTCTGTTGGCGCTAAAACTGTTCTAGCCGTTAGATCCGTTAAGGCTAAAAATCCTGCCCCCACAAACATTGAGAGCGGAATCAAATGCTTATGGTCACTTCCCCAAAGCAATCTCGTCAGATGCGGAATGACTAAACCTACGAATCCAATCGTGCCTGAAACAGCTACTGCACCTCCTGTAACGATTGTAGCACCAAGTAATATGGTCAATTTACGCACCTTTAAGTTCACACCTAATTGACGGGCTGTTTCTTCACCAAATGCTAGTGCATTGAGTTCATGCCGGTTAAAAAACAACATAATAAATCCAATTAGAAAACAAGGAACAATCATGTATACATAGGGCCATCCTCGCATCGCCACACTGCCCATCAGCCAATTAATAATCTGCCGCAGCTCATCACCTGTTAATGAAATCATCAAGGAGATAAACGCGCCCAAAAACGAGCTGAAAATAATTCCTGCTAAAATAATCGTCTCAGCCGACATCGAACGCTGAACGATTCTAGCAAACCCTATAACTAAAAATAAAGTTAAAAAGCCTGAAATAATACTGACAAAAGGTAATGTGAACTGTCCAATAATCGGCAAGCTGATGCCAAAAAATAATACGACCACCGCACCAACTGCAGCCCCTGATGAAACCCCTAATGTATAAGGATCAGCAAGGGGATTTTTAAGAAAACCTTGAAAGGCTGCTCCAGCAACGGCTAAACAAGCGCCGACCATCATAGCGAGCAGCGTCCTCGGAAGTCTGATTTCCATCACAATATTTACATGCATAGGATCTAGGGCTGCATTGAGCGGTATATGTAATCCTTCTTGTAAAACGATAAGTATAACGGTAGAAAAGGGAAGTTCAACACTTCCCTTTCCGATGCTTATGATAAACGCTGTAAAACAAAATATTAGTACTGCTGTATAGGCAATAAAGTGATTATTCGCCAAATACCTCTGGATAAATGACTGACGCAAGTTCCTCTACTCCTTTTACAAGACGCGGACCTGACCTTGTGACTTCATCAGATTGCACATCATAAATACGCTCATTTTTAACGGCATCTACATCTTGCCAAGCGGCACGTTCTTTAATTTTCTCATCAGCGTTTTCAACGTAATACCCGTAAGTTGTAATAATCACTTGTGGATTCAAAGTGACTACTTCCTCTTCAGTAAATTGCGGCCACCCCTGCTCCGTATCAGCAATATTATTAGCACGAATTAGAGTAAGCATTTCATCAATAAACGTTTCGCTGCCAGCTGTATATAACTCGTCTGACACTTCAACCCATACATCTACCTGTTCTTCCTCACTAATTTCTGATGCTTTTTCTTCAATAGCTGCAAAACGTTCTTTCATCTCTTCGATGGTAGAAGCTGCTTCTTGATCTCCGCCAGATGCTTCTCCAATCATTGTGATAGCCTCATATACGGCATCAATGGAACTTGCATCGTTAATGACAACTACCGGAATACCAGCAGAACGGATTTGATCTAATCCTTCAGTTGAACTATGTGCATTTGATTCATGGGATAAAACAAGATCAGGACTAAGAGATAGCACACGCTCGACATCAAAGTTCATATCTCCTACGCTTTCAATATCTAAGACTTCTTCAGGATAGTTGTCCCAATCTGTACGGCCTACCACATATTCTCCTTGCTCAATTTTAAACAATGTCTCGGTAATACTAGGAATGAGAGAAACGATTTTCTCAGGCTTCTCTTCAATTACAATCTCTTCTCCCAAAGCATCAGTTACAGTTCTAGGAAAATCTCCAGCTTCTTCGTTCTCACTTTCAGCATTTTCTTCCTCCCCTGCTTCTTCTGTATCAACAGGCTCAGTACTCTCCTCTGTATCTGTTGTCTCCCCACAAGCAGTTAAAACAAAAGCAAGCATAAGTGCGGCAAGAATTGCATACCACTTTTTCAACATAAAATCCTCTCCTAAATATGTAGTATTACTTATTTTCTCTCTCTAGCTCTTCTGTGGAACATATTGTTGAATCAGGCGGCATATACACAAAAAAAGCACTCCATGCCGAGGAGTGCTTACACATTAAAGTAGTACTAATCTTACTCTATTTTTGAAATGAAATAAAATAGAGTCGTTTTAGACCGCTTCCCCTTTTCCTCGAAGGTTTCACACGAAACACCTAGGCAGGTCTCCTGACTCATGCTTATCGATTACTTCCCCTTCCCATCAAATTGACAGTGGATGTGCAGGCAATCAAGCATTTACAGTGGCGGGACCGCGTTGGATTTACACCAACTTCCCTATTATCACTTCTATAACAAAGTGACCTAGATGTGCTATATGAGATTGTTAATAAGTACCTTTATTATACATGATCACCACGTATTCGACACTATTTTTTAAACATTTTGTCTATCAATAAAAAATTAATAGGTTTTATTTTATAAAACAGTGGAATTCATACATTACATTCCAAAACAACAAGGAGGCAACAATGATGGCAAAAACAAACTACGCAGCTCATGAAGTGTTAGAAGTTCATGAAATGCTGACGATTAAATCAGCTAGTGCTGCAAAATCCTCAATGATGCAAGGGCTAGCTTCTGACAAGAAACTAAAACAATTGCTACAAAAAGATGCCACTGCATCTCAAGAGGCTGTTAAAGAATTGCGTAGTATTCTAGAAAAAGTAGAGAAAGGAGAATAAGCATATGTCTAGTATTCTTGATAAAATCAATAATAAAGATTTAATTAATGATGAAGTCATTGCAACAGATCTCCTAGTAACTGCAAAAGCAGCTGTCCGGAGCTATGCAGTAGCTATTACGGAAACAGCAAGCCCTGAGATCCATAAAATTTTAAAGAAACAATTAGATGAAACGATACAATTACATCATGAAGTGGCTACCTATATGATTGAGCAGGAAATGTATCATGCTTATGATGTTGACGAGCAAGTCAGTCATGACCTCGAAAAAGCAAAACTTGCTCTTGAGATGCCATCTTCATAAAGGTTCATTTATAAGAAAGGTGAGTCGCATTGATTAATATGCCTCACCTTTCTTTTGCTATTAAGAGTTATATCTTAATGTGTTAAAGAAATAATATCTTCTTTTACCTCCTCTTCTTTACCCTTCACTAAAATCGTATCCCGATCTTTATAAAGAAGCACAGAAGCTAACACAAATGACAGCACATCAGCAATCGGAAACGCAATCCACACCCCGCTGACTCCAAAGAAACGAGGCAGAATTAAGACGAGCGGAATTAAGAATACGATTTGTCTAGAAAGCGACAAAATCAACGCTGGCTTCGGTTTCCCTAGCGCCTGATACAGTCCGCCGGCAACCACTTGCACACCGACAACAAAGAAGGTTAAGAATAAAATCCGCATCGCACTTGCACCAGCTTCAATGACTTCTGGATCTGCTGTAAAGATTCTCATAAACCAAGCAGGGAAAATCATCATGGATAAAAAGATGACGACAGATGAAATGACAACGACTTTTAATGTCAGCCATATCGTTTCTCGCATCCTCTCAAACTGCTTGGCTCCGTAGTTATAACCTACAATAGGCATCATGCCCTGCATGACCCCAATGATCGGCATAACTGCAAACATAAGAATGCGTTGAATGATCCCAAAGATCCCCACATAGAGATCACTGCCATATTGAATGAGCATCGTATTAATAGCAATCATCATGATACTTCCTGAGGCTTGCTGAACAAAGGCCGGCATTCCCACTGATACGACTTCTTTTACGATGCTCCATTTAATTTTCAAGTCTTCCCACGCTAAGGAAAGTGAACTTTGACCAGTTAGATAATAGCGTAAAATAACAACGGTAACGGCAGCTTGAGAGATAACTGTTGCAACAGCCGCTCCTTGCACGCCCATATTTAGCCCGAAAATAAAGATGGGGTCTAAGATAATATTTAACACTGCTGGAATAATCATTGTGTTTATCGCAAATTTTGCATTTCCTTCAGACCTTACAATGTTATTCGTTGCAAAAGCGAATGAAAAGAAAAATGTTCCAAGCATAATTGGGAACATATATTCAACAGCATACGGTAGAATATCAGGACTTGCTCCAAATAAGACAAGCATTGGCTCTAAGAAGGTAAAAGAGGCAATAACCCCGATTATGCTGATCAGCAAAATAATCGAGATAATATTTCCAAATACCTGGTTTGCTTCGTCTCCCCGCTTTTCCCCGAGTCTTCTGGAAATAACTGAGGCTCCCCCGATTCCCATCGCAGCTGACACTGCCATAATAATCATCATCACAGGAAACGCGATCGTTACTCCTGCTACCGCTTCGATTCCTACACCGTAGGATATGAAGATAGTATCAACCACATTATATAAAGCCATAACAAACATCCCAATCATTGCCGGGATGGATAAATCTCGTAAAAGCTTAGGTATAGACTCTGTACCTAGCTTGTCACTTTTCATTTTTTCTTTCATATATGTTTCTTCCTTTCAAACAGTCTATCAATTAGACGGTTTTTCGCATTGGACATTGTTTTCAATTCTTTTTAACCAGGTAATTAGAAGCTCCTTTTCTTCAGGATCAAATCCTTCCATCAAGCTGCTTTCTAGTTGATTAAGTTCTTCCCATAGCTGTGCTTCTATCTTTTTGCCTTCATCAGAGATATGAACAATCTTAGCCCGTTTA
The DNA here is from genome assembly GCF_000005825.2 of Alkalihalophilus pseudofirmus OF4. Classification (GTDB taxonomy): domain Bacteria; phylum Bacillota; class Bacilli; order Bacillales; family Bacillaceae_D; genus Alkalihalophilus; species Alkalihalophilus pseudofirmus. Next base: position 1,420,560 of record NC_013791.2, on the reverse strand, counting down.
TCCATTTCGCTCGTTACTCTTTGAATCAAATCTTTCTTTAACAACGATTCGATAATCCCATTCATTGTTGAACCTTTTATATATAACTTTTTTTGAAGCTCTACCTGAGTTTGAGAACCATATGTTACAAGCAAATATAAGACTCTTGATTGAGCTACAGTGAGATCATAGTCTGCAAGTTTAAGGTTATATTGATTTTGAATTCGGTGAGAGAGTATACCGATGTGATAGCCGATTCTATTTTCAAGCTGTCGCGTGGACATTAGTTAGCCTCCTAAGTATTTATCCTGTCATATTGTATCAGCTTCGATTACGTAAATCAATTTATTTTTATTATCGAAATAAATTTGACGACTGCTAACAAATTTGAATCAAAAAAGACAGCCGCAGCGGCTGTCTTTTTTTCTTATTATTTACGTTTCAGATGAAACAAGATTTATCGGGACAGTTCTTCTTTCTCCGTACCAGCTTCAGGAATAAAGAAGGAAAATGTCGTTCCCTCGTCAATTTTGCTGTGAACAGAAATCTGACCTTTATGGGCATCGACAATATTCTTCGCTATCGCAAGGCCTAGACCAGTCCCACCTCTTGCCCTCGTACGTGCTTTATCTGCTTTGTAAAACCTCTCAAACACGTAAGGAAGGTCTTCTTCAGGAATTCCCGATCCTGTATCAATTACGTCAAACTTCACACCATATTCATTCGATCTAACTTTCACTGTCACTCTGCCATTTTCACCCGTATGTCTGATGGCATTATGAATCAAGTTCGTTAACACTTGTTCAATTCTGTCAGGATCAAATGAGTTGGTGTATCCGTCTTCTACATGATCAAGCCTGAGAGCAACCCCTTCATCTTTTGCGTAACCTTGAAATTTCCTCACGATCCGATCAGAAAATGCCCCAAGCTCTACTGCTTCCATATGAAGCTCAATATGACCAGCTTCCATACGTGCTAAATCTAAGAGCTCGTTCACAAGGCGACCCATCCTTAGCGATTCATCATAAATGATCTTGGCAAATTCCTTCTTATCTTCTTCAGAGCCTGCAATATCATCAATAATCGCTTCGCTGTAGCCTTGCAGCATCGACACCGGCGTTCTAAGTTCATGAGATACATTTGCAATAAAATCCTTACGCAGTTTATCATGACGTCTTTCTTCTGTCATGTCGCGGATTACCGCAACCGCACCTCTAACATATTCCCGGTCATAGAGCGGAGTCATTAAAATAGCCCAGCTTCTTCCTTGCACGTCGATCTCAATCATTTGTTCCTTTTCAACAGATACGACACGCTGAAATAATTGTTCCACCGCTTCAGGCAGTACAGAAGAATCGTCATTAATCCCTTGTTCATAAAACCAAGACTGCATAAAGCGCTCTGCTGGCGGATTCGTCACAATCACTTGGCCTTTGCGGTCAAGAGTGATGACTCCATCTGCCATACTAACTAAGATTCTAGACAATTGTTCTTTTTCTTGGTTAAGAGCATGAATGTTGCGGTTTAATTCTCTTCCCATTCGATTGAAAGCCATAGCAAGCTGTCCAATTTCATCATGTGTAAGAATCGGCACCTTCGTTTTAAACTGGCCTTGAGCTACTTCTAGTGCGACCTGTCTCATTTTACGAAGAGGAGCTGTAATTCTAGAAGAGAGGAAGAATGCAAAAATGGTTGTTAAAACAATAGCAATCCCGGCTGAAAAATAAACAATCTGCTTCGTTTCATTTGACGTCTCTTCAATGGCTGATAATGATTGATATAGAAATACTGCACTATTATCAAGCTCTGTTGGCTGAAGAGGTACGCCGACAACCATCATTTCTGTGTGACTCGCTTCACCGTTGTCGGATAAAGGAAAATCACCTTCTGTTGCAACCACTTGTTCACCATTAAATACTTCACTTAAAACCGGGTTAGTCATAAATAATTGAGCATAAATATCATCATTGGCACTGTTATTTGTTCCCCAGACCTTTGTCCCTTCCACAAAAATTAATGCGTGGGTTTCAAAGGATGAACCGTATTGTGAAATGGTTCTTAGTGCATCATCTTGTTCATCATACCCATCAAATATAGCTGCTATCATGTTCGCATGATTAACAAGCTGCGACTCTGCTTCATTTACATGAAAACGTTCAAATGATTGCAAAAGCAAGACCATAAGAATCGTTAATACCACTGACACAAGCAATAGAATGGTAAACCAAAGTTTACCGACAACGCTTCGCCACAACATTACTCTTTCTGTGCCTCAAACTTGTATCCAACGCCCCATACAGTAGAAATCATTGCTGCAGCTTCAGGGGAGATACGATTTAATTTCTCACGTAAGCGTTTAATATGTGTATCAACCGTACGAAGATCTCCAAAGAAATCATAGTTCCATACATCTTTTAACAGCTGTTCTCGTGAAAATACTTTATCTGGTGATTGTGCTAAATAATGAAGCAGCTCATACTCTTTTGGAGTTAAACTGATCTCATCTCCATTAACAGACACACGGTGTGCATCATTATCAATTGTAAGATGCGGGAAGACAAGTACATCCTTTGTCTGCGTATCAGTCTGGAGGAATTTCGTTGTAGACGAACGGCGCAAGAGCGCTTTCACTCTTAAAACAACTTCGCGTGGACTAAATGGCTTTACGATGTAGTCATCCGTACCTACTTCAAACCCTTGTACGCGGTTAGCTTCTTCTCCCTTTGCTGTCAGCATCATCACTGGAGTCGCCTTTGTTTTACGGAGTTCCTGACATACTTCAATTCCATCCATTCCAGGCATCATAATATCTAATAAAATAAGGTCATAGTCTATTTCAAGTGCGAGGCTTAATGCCTTCTCACCATTTTCAGCCTCTTCAACCTCATAATTTTCTCTTTCTAAATACATCTTCAAAAGTCTGCGAATACGATCCTCATCATCTACGACTAAAATCTTTGCTTCTTTTTCCATATGTATAAAACCTCCTAAATAGGTAAGTTAATTCATTCTATTAAGTGTAGCATGCCAAATACTGAAAAATAAACTAACATGTGTTTATCATAAAATAGAAAGAAAGACCCTCGCAACTATACGAGGGTCTAAACAGCTTATGCGTATGAATGCAAGCCTGCAATGACCAAGTTAACGAAAACAAGGTTAAACATGATAATGGCAAATCCAATAACGCATAACCAAGCTGAACGTTCTCCTTGCCAGCCTCTTGACAGACGTAAGTGCAGGTACGCCGCATAGAATAAGAAGGTAACTAGAGCCCACACTTCTTTCGGGTCCCAGCCCCAGAACCTTGACCAAGCAATTTGAGCCCAGATCATGGCGAAAATAAGTCCTCCAAGAGCAAATACCGGGAATCCAATCGCGATAGCACGATAACTAACTTCATCAACCGCTTGCGGGCTTACGCCTTTAAGAAGCGGCTGGATGGCCCCGCCAATTCGTTTGCGTAATATAAGGCGCAGAGCAACATATAATACTAAACCTGCAATTAATGACCAAATCACTGTGTTCAAATCATTTGCTCTAATGATTGCCGGTGCATTAAAAAATGGTTCCATTCGATTTTCAGTGACCAGCTCTCCTTCATGTGGACCGATCAGAGCAGGAAGATTGTAGACCATCTGTGCTTCTACATCTTGTTCATTAACATAATTAAATGTTGCCTCATAATTCATCGCACTAAATAAATAGCCGATTAAAATGAAACCAACCAAACTAATTAAAGAATACATAACGAATTCAAATGCACGAGTTCGTTTGTTTGTTTTAGTAAAATCAAGCGTCCGGACTAAGTAGACTAATCCAGCTGCCATACCAATTGATAAAATCCCTTGGCCAATTGCAACTGTAATAACATGAATCGTCAGCCAGTTACTTTGCAGAGCCGGAATAAGCGGCTCTACTTCACGCGGGAAAAGTGAAGCATACGCCACAATTAACATAACAATCGGCATTGTAAACATTCCAAGTACATTGGAGCGATAGATGGCGTAAATGATCACAAATGCATACCCAATTGCGATGCCTAGGAATGTCATATATTCAAACATATTACTTACCGGAGCATGTCCTGCATGCATCCAGCGGGTGATAAAATATCCCGTAGCAAACAAGGAAGCTCCTATCGATGAAAGAAATCCGATAAAGCCCCATCTATTACCACTCATTTCTCCTGCCTTGTTACGCCACTTTCTGCCTGTTACAGAGACTGCAAAGGCAATGGTCGCAGCAAGATAGAGGAAAAAGGCAACGTATAATAAATTACCGCTTATTGCTGCCATTTTTTACCCTCCTAGCTTGTCTTAAATCTTATTTTTTACTCTCATTATCTGTATTACTGTCAATATGGTCTTTCTCTAAAGGATCATTTTCAAATGTACTATCTTTACTTTCTAAGCTCGCTTCTTTTTCTTCTACCTGATCTTTTGGAGAAGTTAAGTTCGTTTCTTTGATCGCTTCATCAATATCACGACGCAGTGTCAGCCAGTTTTTATTCGTATGACCAGCAATCCACACTTCGCCGTTAATTCGTTGAATCCATATTCTTCGATGCGCCCAGTAAGACCCTTGAATCAATCCAACCATAAAGATGACACCACCTGCAATGAGAAGTGGAAGCGTTCGGTCTTTTCTCACTCCAAGAGCCGTAACATTATTCGTTTCAACATCTAAGAACGTCATCTTGTATTGATTTTCACCAAGCGGCTCTAAGTTTTGACGAATCCCTACAAAGCTTACTTCACCCTCTGGTGTTTCAGGGGTAATCATCTCGAAAATAAAGACTGGATTATCAGGGATTTTTGAACGGGTTGATGGAACATTATCATTATTTAGGAAATAGTCAGGGAAATAATCACGAATCTTCACTTCATACCCGTCACCTAAATCATAGCTTGACTGCGGGTTATACAAATCTATGTCCATACGGCCCTGCGTTTCCCCTGTCTCTTTATTCTCAACTGTAAAACTCATCGTCTTTAATTCATTTAACTTATAATCAAGCTGATAAAAATTAAATCCATTATGACTCATCGGGAAGTTAACGCGGATTTCATGTTCAGCAACTGGTACTAGTTCTCCTAAGTCACCAACTGTATCTGCATCCTGGCGCTCGTACAAAATGGCATCTGTTTGGAAGTTGCTGACGACGGCTCCGCCGCCGCGTTGGATCGCTTCACCGAAAGTTTCATCGTCCTCATCATAAAATTCTAATAAGAATTGTTCGTTTTCAATATAATACTGGCCATCTGTGCCCGGAACAACTACTTGATCACCCTCACGGATCCATACATGCTCATCAATGTACATTCCAGGGAAGTAACGCAGCATACAGCCAATTAAGAAAACAATAAGTCCCACATGATTCACATAAGGACCCCAGCGGGAAAAGCGGCCTTTTTCTGCCACTAAGTTTCCATTTTCTTCTGAGACCTTATATTTATTATTTTCAAGGCGTTCACGGACCTTACTGAATGTCTCGTCAACCTCTTCTTTAGAAATACTTGATGTTCCATATACACGCTGCCGTTTCATGAAGTTCGCATGTCTTGTTACTCGCTGAGTTTTCAATGCGCGGTGCAGGGGAACTACTCGGTCAAGACTAGCAATAATAAGAGAAATACCAAGCCCTGCGACAAGAAGCATGTACCACCATGAACTGTATAAATTATGAAAACCTAATAAGTAATAGATTTCACCCAAATACCCATATTCTTCTGCATAGTAAATAGATGGGTTGGCAGTAGGCGGGATATACATTTCTTGAGGAAATAATGTCCCTAATGCCGAAGCTACTAATGTAAGTACAATCAGCCAAATTCCTACTTTAACAGATGAAAAGAACATCCATATTTTGTCGATAATCGTTGTTGTATATGTTTGTGAACGGCGTGCTACACCTTCATACCTCATATTTAGAAGCGTCTTTGGTTCTGAATTTTCCTCAATCGGTTTACCGCAGGATTCACAAATCTCCGTCCCAAGAGGATTCTGGTGGCCGCATTCACAGGTAACTTTCTTCATGCCTTACACCTCGATTTACCGTTCGATTTACCCTTCGATTAATTTCAATTAACTATTCGTACTTGGCTTAATAAGCTCTAAAAACTCTCTTACTTGTGAATCAGTCATTCCGCCAGTATGAACTTTTACAATTTCCCCGTGCTCATCAATTAATATTGTCGTGGGCAGTGGTGAAATGCCATAAGCATCACTAACTCTCATCCCCTTATCAATAGCAATCGGGAAAGTAAGATTCAAGCGGTTCACAAATTGATTAACCGTCAATTCAGGTTCATTCACGTTTACAGCAATAATTTCAACACCTTGTTCTTTGTACTCATCATACAAATCTTCCATGATCGGCATTTCTTTTACACAAGGCGGGCAGTAAGTACCCCAAAAGTTTAGAAATACCCCTTGTCCCCTATACTCATCAAGTTCAATCCGCTCTCCCTCTAGATCAGTTAACGCGAAATTGACCGCATCATTTCCTGCTCGTGCTACACTGTGGTCAGCTATATAGTTTGAGTAAAACGTATAGGCAAGGGCAATCGCAATCACTGCAAGTATAGAAGTTCGCATGATTAATCGTTTACGTTTCATTTTTAGTCTATCTCCCCTTTTCTACACTAATTAATAGTGATTATCACTATTATAGCGTTGTTCACACGCACAACATTTTAAGTTTATGACGGTTTCGTGACAGCTAATTCTCGCAGATGTTTCACTTCAATCGGCTTAAGAGGACGCACATCTCCAGGGTTCATACTGCGTAAATTTAAAAAGCTGTATTGCTCGCGTTTCAGCTTCATTACCGGGTGCCCGATTGCTTCAAACATACGACGGACCTGTCTATTTCTGCCTTCATGAATCGTCAATTGAACTATAGCTGTTTGTTTTTTCTTATCCATTGAGACCAGCTTAACTTTTGCAGGAGCTGTCTTTCCATCTTCAAGCACCACGCCATGCTGCAGCTTTTTCAAACTTTCGCGAGCTGGGATGCCTTTTACTTTTGCCACATACACTTTGTCAATTTTAAACTTTGGATGCATCAGCTGATTAGCAAACTCTCCATCATTTGTTAACAAAATAAGACCAGATGTATCATAATCCAAGCGTCCGATTGGAAATACTCGCTGTTCAATCTCTAAGAAATCAGTGACGACCTTACGTCCTTTTTCATCTTTGACACTAGAGATCACACCTTGTGGTTTATACATTAAATAGTAAACCGGTTCTTCTTTATCAATCGGAACTCCTTCCACTTCAATCTCGTCTTTATTAGGATTGACCTTAACTCCTAACTCCCGTACAACTTGTCCATTCACTTTTACTTTTCCTTCGGTAATCATCGTCTCTGCTTTCCGCCTTGACGTGATCCCTGCTTGTGCTATCACTTTTTGTAACCGTTCCATTCTATTCATTCACCTCATGTACCATCATACTCCCCAAACTGTTAATTCTCAAGCAGAAGCGATAACAGTTGGGGGTCGTTCAAGCTTTTGTCACCATTATCACCTAGTAAAAGGAAATTTATTGCATACAAAAAGCCTAACTAGTAAATACAGTCAGGCTCTATACACCAAATACTATGGTTACGATAATAATAGATGCTATAATTCCGACAACATCAGCGAGCAAACCGACTTTAAGGGCATCCCCCATCTTCTTGATCCCGACTGCTCCGAAATATACAGTCAGTACATATAAAGTCGTATCTGTACTTCCCTGCATGGTCGAAGCGAGTCTGCCAATAAAAGAATCTGGCCCATAGGTTGCAATAAGGTCACTCGTCATCCCTAATGCTCCTGTACCTGAAATCGGCCTGATCATTGCAAGAGGAACAATTTCTGATGGGACCCCTGCCATTTGTAAAAATGGTTTCATCAATTCAATTAAAAACTCCATCGCACCAGATGCCCGAAATACTGAAATAGCCACAAGCATTCCGACAAGGTAAGGAATAATGGATATAGCCATACCAAATCCCTCTTTAGCACCTTCCACAAATGTTTCATAAGTCGGAACTCGCTTGTAGGTTCCATAAACTAAAATGACACCAATTAAAACAGGGATAAACCAGATGGAGACGACTGTCAGTATGCTCACCTATGCTCTCCCCTTCCTTACTCTCCGGTAATAAAAATACCGATCTATTAAAATAGCACCGACTGTAGAACAAGTAGTAGCTAAAAGAGTCGTCCCTACGATTTCTGTAGGTGAAACAGAGCCATAACTCATTCTAATTGAGATGACTGTTGTTGGAATCAACGTTATGCTCGCTGTATTAATAGCAAGCAGGGTAATCATGGAACGGCTGGCAGAGTCTCTGCCTTCATTTAAATCTTTAAGCTGTTCCATCGCCTTAATTCCCATAGGAGTGGCGGCATTTCCTAAGCCAAATAAATTTGCAGTCATATTAGATAGGATATAGCCCATTGCCGGATGATTGGGAGGAACTTCAGGAAATAATCTTGCAGCCATTGGGCGCATAAGCCTTGCTAAGCCCTTCAGCATCCCAGCGACTTGTGCAATTTTCATCAGTCCAAGCCAAAATACCAATATACTTATTAACCCGATGCATATTGCCACAGCATCCTTAGCGCCAGCGAAAATGGCCTCATTCACTTCAGCCATCTTTCCATTAAATCCCGCAAAGACAATGCCGATCACAAGCATGCCCACCCAAATTTTATTAATCAATTCCTCTCACCCCAAGCGTGAGCGAGAAAATGCTAAGGAAACGCGACCAAAATCCTTGCTTCTCTACAACCTCTGGCGGGTGATAATACAGTGGAACCTGGCCAATTTTTTCTCCCGACAATGTAATGTCTACTTTTCCAACAGGATGAGGCGGCACGTATTGATCACGCTCTTCCTCTGTGGGAGGACGGTAAAGAGTAACCTTTTGTTGGACCATTTCTTTTTCAGAACCTAATAACGGATATTCAAATGTATAGGGACTGAACACATGGTCTTTGTAAAACTCATCTTTTATATCTTTAAACATCCCCTCTTCTACCAATGTTTCAAGAGAAAAGGAATCAAATGCCCAGTTAAATAGATTCATATGATCATGCCAATCGCTTGGCGCATTTAGAGTAACTACGATTAAATCAAGATCATCTTTTGAGGCTGTCGATACAAGCGTTCTTCTAGCTCTTTTCGTAAATCCGGTCTTCCCACCTGTTGAATATTCATACAGCTCCGTTAACAACCGATTTTTATTATGCCAAACGCGAATCTGATCTCCGTCTACTCTGTGGGTTTTAGCGGAAGAAATTTCCTGATAAAGCGGGCTTTCCATGGCATAACGAGTTAATAATGCCATGTCATAAGCAGACGAATAATGGTCTTCATGATCATCTAGCCCGTGAGGATTTTGAAACTGTGTTTGATTCATCCCAAGTTCTCTTGCTTTTTCATTCATCAAATAGACAAACCCTTCTAAACTGCCCCCGACATGTTCAGCTATTGCAACCGCCGCATCATTTCCGCTTCGTAACATGAGGCCGTAAACCAAATCTTCTAAAAGCATAGACTCTCCAGCTCGTAAATAAATAGAAGACCCTTCTGTCCCCTCCGCATTCGTTGAAATTTTCACCTGCTCCTGCATCTTGCCTGATTCAATTGCGAGTAAAGCTGTCATGATTTTTGTAATACTCGCGATTCTCAAAGAAGTCTGGTCATTTTTCGCATACAAGATTCTTCCTGATTCCTGCTCCATCATTATGGCTGCCTCAGCAGAAACGGAGAAATTCCTAGCTTCAACCTCAATTTGAGGAGCAATTGAAAAAGAAAGAAGAAAGAAAATAAGTCCAATTACCACCGTTTTTTTCATCATATATTATCCCCGTCCCGTCTAAGAATTATCTTAAATGCACCTGTTCGTGTTTATGATGCTGAATGACACCTATCTATCTGTAAGACAAGTTTATGCAAGACAACCATATATATGACTTGATTAACTCCTCGCATATCATGCAGAAGCTGGAACATACTAACAAATATTATCTAGAATCGTTCATATCAGTTTGTGAGAGGAGAAAAAAGATGATGTTTCAAGAACTCGCGCTTGTAACCGGGCGGATATTCACCATTCTCCCCCTCTTATTATTTATGACCTTAACGATGGGGAAACGTTCCATCGGGCAAGTACCTATATTTGACTTTTTAGTGATTGTGACACTTGCGTCTGTAACCGGTGCGGATATTGCAGATCCTACAGTGAGTCATATTCATACTGCCTATGCAATCATTGCCATTGCTTTGTTTCAAAAAGTTGTAGCATTAAAAGTGATAAGAAACCGCCCATTTGGTAAGTGGATTACATTTGAGCCGACCGTCGTTGTAAAAGATGGGAAAATGTTAGTCGATAATGTGGCTTCGATCCGTTATTCCATTGATAATGTCTTACAGATGCTTAGGCAAAAAGATGTGTTTGATATTGGAGATGTGAAATTGGCTATTATAGAAGCAAACGGGGATATCAGCGTACAACGGAAGCCAAATAAAGCTGTGCCAAGCATTGAAGATCTTGGAATTAAAAAGAAATATTCTGGAATTTCTTATCCCACTGTTATTGAAGGTGAGTTTCGTGAGGAAGTGATTGAAGAGCTCGGTATGAATAAAGAATCACTCCTTCGCCGCTTAGAGAAGATGGGAGTGATTCGAATCGATACTATTTTTTTATGCACGATAAATGATGAAGGGGACCTGCAATTAGCTTATTCGCGTAAAGACGAAGAACATGAATTAATTCAGCATTAAGAAGTGTATGGTTTCAAATCATTTATCAACTCAGTTACTTCTTTTTCACACCATTCATAGCGCTCTCTAGAACGCATATTTTCCGTATCTAGCGCAAATAACGAGAGATCTGCTTGCACTTTTTTTAAGCTTGCAGAAAGCAAAGCTAGCTCAGTCGGTTGTGGAACGGTTAATTGATCATCAAATAAATCAACTGTTAACTGCCCGTCTTTATCAACTTGAGCTAGAAATACATTTTCGACTGAAACATCGATTTTACTCAATTCCGTCTCCAGCCATTCACGGTTAAGACCTCTTGTTGCTAAAGGTTCATCCAAAATCTCTCCGTCTTTAATGACGGTTTCTGGCTGTTTTGTTTGTGCAACCTTTATTTGCAAGGCGCTTGGTGAGATCGGCTGCTTATCTGATTTTAATAATACATTTAACTCTCCATTAGATTCTAACACCGCAAACTCTACATCAGCCGTTTGAAATACATCTTTTGAGCGTAATCTTCTTAATAGTTCATCACTTGTTACATGTTGTTTTGTCATATTATCTTCAAGAATTTTCCCATCTTTAATCAATGGAATTCCTCTTCCGTAAATAAATGTACGGACCTTTGCGCTTTTTTCAACAGCATAAGCTAATCCGATTGCCAAAAGCCCCCATACAAAAAGTGCAGTAAGAACTAATCCAATCGGTGATTGAAGAGAAAACGCTCCTATGGCACCAATCACGCTCATGCCAGCTACTATGCCATATTCAAATGCTGAGCATTCACCAATAGGCTTCCGGATAAAGCCTTTGAAAAAGGCAAACAGAATAATGATGATGCCTATACTTCTTGCGACAACTTCTAGCCAGCCTGGCATTTTATCCCTCCTTAATTCCCTTTATATTGCGGCTCTTCCCGCTCTAAAAACATGACCTGCTGCTCCATTTCTTGAATGATGGTTCTTGTTTTGAGAGAAGCTTGATGATACACTTTCTCTGCTTCTTCGTCTGATGATTGCAAGGCTAATTTGGTTAAGGTAGCGTCAATACCCTTAAGCGAAAATAGAGTGCCTTTTACTTGTGCTGCTACTGACATACTAAATCACCTACCCTTTAGGTTTAAAAACGAGTGATGCGAGGAATCCAAAAATGATGGCTGCAGAGATACCGGCACTTGTCACTTCAAATATTCCTGTTATCACACCGATTAATCCATTTTGTTCAGCTTCAGCCATCGCACCGTGTACTAAGGCATTCCCAAAGCTTGTTATAGGAACTGTGGCACCAGCTCCGGCAAAATCAATTAAAGGCTCATAGAGACCAAATCCATCTAAAACTGCCCCTGTCACAACAAGAGTACTCATGGTGTGTGCCGGAGTCAGCTTCCCTACATCCATTAACAACTGTCCAACCACACATATAATACCGCCAACAATAAAGGCCCAAATAAAGATCATGTTACATTCCCCCCGCTTCAATTGAGACTGCATGTGCGATACAAGGGATCGTTTCCTTTTGTTGAAATGATAACGGGGAAAGAAGTGCTCCAGTTGCCACTATTAACATACGCTTAATTTCGCCTCGTTTCATTCTGTTAAGTAAATGCCCGTACGTTACTGAAGCAGAACACCCCGGTCCGCTTGCTCCGGCAAGAACCGGCTGTCCTTCTCGATAAATCATTAACCCACAATCTTGGAACACACCATCCTCTAGTGCGATGCCTCTCTCTTCAAGCATTTCTTTTGCAATCGGCAATCCAATCTTTCCTAAGTCACCTGTTGCTATAAGGTCATAATGATCATGTGGCAGTTCTAGATCACGAAAATGTGATTCAATCGTATCAACAGCTGCCGGAGCCATAGCACCGCCCATATTAAATGGATCTGACAACCCCATATCAATAACTTTGCCAATCGTAGCCGAGGTAACGTGCGGACCTGAACCTTCTCTTGAAATAATGGCAGCACCGGAAGCGGTAACAGTCCACTGAGCAGTTGGCGGTTTTTGTCCGCCATACTCGGTAGGATAACGGAATTGCTTTTCGGTTGCTGCATTATGACTCGTTGCTGCTGTCACTACATGATTTGCCCCGTCCCCATTCACTAGAAACGCAGCAAGCGCAAGCCCTTCCATTGACGTTGAACACGCTCCAAACATGCCTAGGTAAGGAATACAAAGCATACGGCATGCAAAACTTGATGGGGTTAATTGGTTAAGCAGATCTCCTGCCAGCATAAATTGAATATCACCATTTGTTAGCTCAGCTTTTTCAATGGCCCTGGTTACGGATTCTTCTAGAAGGACACGTTGTGCTTTCTCGTAAGAATCCTGCCCTAACCAAAGGTCCTCATGGAGGAGGTCAAAGTCGTTAGATAGCAAACCATTTGCTTCAAACGGACCTCCAACAACACCAGTTGAGGTAATCACTGGCTTATTTTCAAACACCCAAGACTGATGTCCCTTTAACATCTCACAGCCCTCCCCACTGAAGCAGCACGGTTTTTATAATTGCAATAATGAAAGCTGCAACCGTCCCAAATACGATAACTGAACCAGCCAGCTTAAACATATTACCGCCCACACCAAGAACGTAGCCTTCAGTTCTATGTTCAATAGCAGCTGATGCAACTGAGTTAGCAAAGCCTGTCACAGGCACTGCTGTACCAGCTCCTGCAAATTGAGCGAACCTGTCATATACTCCAAAACCTGTTAGTAAGACGGCGATAAAAATTAACGTGGCTACGGTCGGATTGCCTGCTGTGCGCTCAGTAAAATCAAAAAAGGTATAATACATCGTTTGTACGCCTTGTCCAAAAAAACAAATTAATCCTCCAATAAAGAAAGCTCGAATACAGTTTTTAAGAACCGGGCGCTTCAATTCGTGCTTTTGGGCAAGACGTTGATAAGCCTGCTGTGTCGGCGTCACATTTTTCATTTTACTGCTTGACATAAGCTACCCTCCTAACCCTTCATTTTTTCTTCTAGATCTTTTAGTTTGGCGTCATATCTCTTTTTACTTATAGTGCGTTGCTTCAATTCTTTCTCAAGCTTGCCAAGTTCAATAAAAATCTTTTTATCTGTAGATACGTGAACTGTGTAATCTGGAAAACGCTTTTTTACGTTTTCATGACCACGTTTTCTAATATCATTCAAATGGAATCGATCGAATTGTTTCACACGAGGGGCCAGATAAATATCCTTTTCATTGGATACACCAACTACTTCTAATACCTCTTCCATAGATAAGAGAATCTGCTTTGCCTCATCTGCTTCATGTTGAGGAACAACGGCTTCCTCACCTACTTGTAGAGGATTAATCGTCTGTGCCCTTTGACCGCATCCGCTCGCTATAAGAAGAAAAATACATATAATTAACATTCGTTTCATTTATATCACCTCATCTTCTGATAAAATACATGATGTAAGAGCTAAGTAACGTTCATTACATTACTTAGCTCAAAACTTTTCGAGGCTGCCAAAACTTACTGTTTGTATTGAGGCTCTTCTTGTTCAATTTCTTGCAAACGAGGGTTTAACCCGTCAACAATTCCTTGTGTTTGTGTAGCAAGCTGCTGAAATAATTGCTTCGCTTGCTGATTATCTGTTTCAAGAGCAAATGTTTCAAGGCTTGCTTGTGCACTTTTTAATCCAGAAATCGTCTGTTTCATTTTGTTAGCAACAGTCATTATGTCACTCCCTTTCTCTTTAACATCACTTTTAGGATGAAATAATTTACGTCATCTTATTAGATACAATTTCTGTAAACTATTTTTCCGTAAGGAGTTTTCTATGCAAACGATCCTAATCTTGCTCTGTCTGATGACCATTTTACATACAGGAATGCTCGTCTTTCTCCTTATAAGACAGCATAAGCACATCCACATAAGTAAACAAATGTATGACTTGCTTCTCTCTTCAACAAAAGAAGCGAAAGTAAAGCAACGTGAGGAGCTGATAGAAGAGCAACGTACCCATCTTCTCCTTCTTTGTTATAAGATTAGAGAAACCGTAGCTAAACAAACAACTAGTCTGCACCCATTGCAGATCGAACGCACTCCCCGCAAGCACGGTCTTACGGAGCAGGAGTTAGCAAAGTGCTTTAATTCAGAACAAGCACAAGCTGTCACCATCCTTTTTAAGAACTATAGAGAGTATGTAGAAACATACTGGTCAGGAAAAGATCAATCGATTAAGACTATTTTTAAGGGGAATCCTACTGATCCAACGTCAGAGCTTGGAACATTGCACGCTGCTTCTACTCAGCTTCTCCATCAGATTGATCAACTACTTATAACCATCCAACGCACAGAAAAATAACACCTTTCCATATGACTTATTTGAAGCTGCCCCTACAATGGCAGCTTTTGTTTTCCTCTTTGATAAAAAACATCATTTTGATCACACTATAAAGGATTACATCTTAAAAGGAGAAGCGCTGTGCATACAAATTTCCTATCGCTAACTACCGAGCTTTTAGTCGGTTTCTTTGCATTATTAATATTAACTAAAGTGTTAGGCAAAAATCAGATTACACAGCTGACTCCATTTGACTTTATCTCAGCATTAGTACTTGGGGAGCTGGTTGGTAATGCTATTTATGACAAAGAGATCGGCCTGCAGTATGTTATCTACGCCATCTTTTTTTGGGGGTCATTAATCTATTTTATCGAAATGCTCACACAAAAGTTTAGAGGGACCAGAGCCTATCTAGAAGGAACACCTGCATTAATCATTGCGAATGGAAAAATTCAATATGAAGAATTGAGAAAAAATAAGCTTGACTTAAATCAGCTTCAGCATCTTTTAAGAGAGAAAAGTGTATTTTCTGTACGTGAAGTTCAATATGGGGTGCTTGAAACGAATGGGTCGGTCAGCGTATTAAAAAAGCAGCAATTTGATACACCTATTAATAAAGACTTAAACATCCCCGCTAAATCTGTTTCGCTGCCTATCCTTTTAATATTAGACGGGGAGTTAATTACTGAAAGCTTACAGCAGCTAAATATGAGTGAAGAGTGGTTAAAAGAAGAACTATTAAGAAGAGGAATCCCTGAAATCAAAGCTGTTATGTACGCGGAATGGCTTGAGGGCGAGGGGTTTGAGATTCAAACGTACGATAGAAAGAAGGGATCAAAATGAGAGCATGGATTATTTTCATTCTAATAATTAGCCTTGTTTGTTCAGGTTGTACTTCTAAAGAAGAAGAAAAAAGCGGCGCTTCTATTCAATCAAGTGACCATCCATCTAAGAAAATAATGGTTATCATGGTCGATTCTATGACACCTGAATTAATTAATCTCGGGATACAGGAAGGAAGAACTCCAGCGATTGCTTTTTTAACAGAACACGGAAAAGTATTTGATGATCTTATTTCTCCATTTCCATCCATGTCCGTTGTAATTGAGAGTTCATTGATTACTGGTGTTGGTCCAGAGGAACATCATGTACCGGGATTAATTTGGTATAACAAAGACGAGAACAGATTGGTCGATTATGGCGCTACCATACCTCGCACCTTTAAAATTGGTACAAATCAAATTCTTGAGGACGCATTAGAACATTTAAATAATACACATTTAAATCAAGACATTCCGACTGTTTATGATGAATTAGCAAATACAGGAGTAACCACAGGATCTGTTAATATGTTACTTTACAAAGGACCGATTCAACACGAATTAACGATCCCGCCTTTAGTAAAACACACCGTTCATACGGAATCGACCTTTAAGACAAAAGGGCCTGATTTACTAGCATTTGGACAGGTCATTAAGCCAAAAGCTCTTAAAAATAAAAACCTGCCAGACCATGTATATGAGCAATATGGCCTTAATGATCAATATTCAACAGAAGTTATCCAAAGCTTAATCAAAGCTGGTCAACAACCTGATTTTCTCATGACATTCCTTCCTGACTTTGACAAAGAAGCACATCACCATGGGCCACTTAATCTTGAAGGCTTTTCAAAGGCAGATTATCACCTGCAGACTATTTTGAACAGTTATCCTAGCTGGGAAGAAGCCATAGATGATACGATTTTCATCTTATTAGGGGATCATAGCCAAGTAGCTCTGAGAGACAAAGGCGAGCATACTGCAATAGAACTTGAAGCTCTGCTTGAGCCATATTCCATTGCAAAGCTCTTAGATGAACCAACGGATGGAGATGTCATTATCGCTAATAATCACCGTATGGCCTACCTCTTTTTCACTAACGAAAATATAAACAAACAAAACATTTTAAACCTGCTTACTGATGAACGTATCGATCACTTGGCTTGGGCAGAGGGTGAGAACATTATGGTTAAACAAGCAGCAAAAGATTCGTCCCTTTCTTATAAGAAAAATGGGAATCTTCGTGATCGTTATGATCAAAGCTGGGACCTTAGTGGAGATTTATCAGTATTAGACTTGAGTGTAGATAAGCAATCTAATACCCTTGTCTACGGTGAATATCCTGACGCTCTTGAACAACTTTATTCAGCCCTCAAAAGTCAAGAAGGCTCTTTAATTATTACAGCAAAGCCAGGTTATACTTTAAAGACAGAAGGTGCCCCTGTTCATTATGGTGGAGGTGAGCATGGAGGGCTCCATGAAAATGATACAAGAGCAGCTCTAATTGTAACAGGGACTGACAAATATCCTGACAAGTATAGAATCCGAGATCTAAAGCCTTATTTTTTAGATTTGTTAAATCAAAAGGAATCTTTAGTTGAATAAAAATTGATGCTCATAAGGAACTGAATAGAACAAATAAGAGACTGGCTTATTTATAATCCAGTCTCTATTTTGTTTAAGATACCCACTTGATTTTGTTTTCTTAGAGTAGTTGTGGATCTCCGCTGCAGGTACGCACTTTCCGCGGACGGTTTAGGAGCGGCGAGTAAGCTCAGCTTTATGTGCACATTATCTTTCATTTAAACACGTAAACCCTTTTGCCCTATCCGTTCTTTTTGCCTGCAAGCCCTTTTAATAAGGCTGCCATCTTACTTGCTTCGCTGTTGCATACCGCTCTTCGACAGCCGGCCAGTTTACAATGTTCCACCAATTTTCGATATATGGCTTCCTTTCATTTTTATACTGCAGGTAATAAGCATGCTCCCATACATCTAAGACAAGCAACGGAATTTGATCTTGCTGAGAAAGGTTTTGATGCTTTTCCGCTTGCAGGATCTCGAGGCGATGAGACCTCGGTGACCAAACCAATATGGCCCACCCTCCACCTTCCACTGCGTTTGCCGCTTCTGAAAAATGTTTTTTCATCTGTTCAAATGAACCAAAATCGTGATTGATTTGCTCTAACAGTTCTCCACTTGGTTCTCCCCCGCCATCAGGATTCATAATTTCCCAGAAGATTGAATGAAGGTAATGACCTGATCCGTGAAAAGCAGCTTCTCTTTCCCAATGTTTAATGAGAGAGAAGTCACCTGTTTCTCTGGCCCCCTGCATGGCATTTTCAGCTTTATTCAGGCCATCTACATAACTTTGATGATGCTTATCATGGTGCAGCCGCATAATTTCCTCTGCAATGTAAGGTTCTAGTGCATTATAAGCATACGGCAATGGCGGGAGTGTATGGCCGCCAATCGGAACTGCGCGTACTCCCCCGTCATATCTCTTATCACTAAACATCTTATGCCAAGCGTCATAAACTTCCCATGCCTCATTTTCATAGTCAGCGGAATCTCTTAGCAGCTGTTGCTCTTCCATTGAGTTTAATAATGACGTTAAGGAGCTTACAAAAGATACTGTTTTCTGTTTCCCAACCTGACTTTCAATGAATTCCCCTTGTTCATTCCAAAGCTGCTTTATGTCCTCAGCCCATTCATACAGCCGGTCATTATATCCCATAAGCCGCCCCCCCTAAATTTTTACTCATCGTTAAAGCGTATGACTAGAGAATGTCCATGTGAACTTGACCATATAAAAAAGGTATGTCTCACTTAAAAGTCAGACATACCTTTATCACTAAAGCCCTTCTTCCATATTCTTAAAGAACAGATCAGCCTCATCTTCGATTGGATCATCTTCAATATCCTCAGGCAGCGGCGGAAGCTCATCTAAATGCTTTAACCCAAAATGGTCAAGAAATTGAGGGGTTGTCCCATATAATATAGGCCGCCCCGTTCCTGCAACTCTTCCCACTTCCTTAATTAATAATTTTGAAGTAAGCGATTGAAGTGCTCGTTCAGACTTCACACCACGAATCTCATCTATTTCAGCACGTGTGATAGGCTGTTTATAAGCAACAATGGCTAACGTTTCTAGCGCTGCTTGTGAAAGCCCTGAATGCAGCGGCGACGTAGCTAGTTTCTTAATAAAAGGTGCATGATCTGCCCGTGTTTGAAAACGGAATGAACCACCAACCTCTACAATCTGTAACCCGCGCACAGTGTCTTCCATTGATGCCTGCAGGTCACTCATCACATCTTTTACAGTGTCAACTTCAACTTCAATCACTTCTGCAAGCTGTTCATACGTCATTCCTTCATCACCAGCTACAAATAATAAGCCCTCGACAATAGCCTTCATTTCATTTTTAGTCATTATAGATTTCCTCCTTCCTGCTTAAAGATTGTAATATCTGCAAAATTCCCTTCCTGCTCACAACGAATCGTTTTTGTTTTCATTAATTCTAATACAGCTAGAAATGTCACAACCATATGACTTTTTTCAGGTACGGTAAACAATTCATGAAACGAACAAGATTTGGTTGGAAGATCCGTAAGATAGGAAACGACTTCATTCATTCGATCTTCAATTGAATACTCCTGGGATCTAATCGTTGTCGTACGTGGTGCTTTTAATGATTTTCGTTTCATTAACTTTTGATAGGCTGCGAGCATATCAAATAATGAAACACCAGAAATAGCTACATCTCGACGATCATTCTCACTAATTAAAGGCTCTAGATCCTCTGGCGGTCTAGTATGTACAAGGCTGCGCTTTTCTTCTTTTTCCTTAAGTTCCGTTGCGGCTTCTTTATACTTACGATACTCAATTAATCGATTCATTAATTCATCTCTTGGATCTTCCTCGTCTTCAATCATTAATTCTTCATCAAACAATTCCTCTTGCTTTGGTAGGAGCGTTTTACTTTTAATTGCTAGAAGAGTTGCTGCCATAACCAAATATTCGCTAGCAATATCAAGATGAAGCTCTTGCATAGCATGAACATAACTCATATATTGGTCCGTAATCGGTGCTACCGGAATATCATAAATATCAACCTCTGCTTGATTAATTAAATGAAGCAGAAGATCAAGAGGCCCTTCAAAGGTATCAAGCTTTACATTATAAGGATTTATTTCATAAGGATTTACTTCTTTTGAATTCAATTCACATTCACCACTAGCCTTGATTTTTTTGCGCTAGATGAGATTATACCATACTTCGAAACACTCTGTAACAGGCAATAGATATAGGGTTAGAGAAGGTCGCTAAGAAACTTGGTAATACAGTTAGCTTACAAACCACATGCGTTCCTGATAAAATAGAAAATATAGTAGATGGAGTGTTGCTCAAAGGAGTTTTTTTATGTATTCAAACGCCTATTTAGAGTTTCTGATTGAATTTCATGCCACGCGTGATTATTTTGAATGCCATGAAATTTTAGAAGAACATTGGAAAGAAGACCCTCCTGGTAAGAGAAAACTACACTGGGTTGGGTTAATACAGCTAGCAGTTGCCCTATATCATGAGCGGAGAGGAAATGTGACAGGTGCAAAACGGATGTACCGCAGTGCTCTTAGAATTATTGAAGCAGAGAAGAAGTCAATAGAACAGCTTGGGATTGATACCAGCCAATTACAACAACTAATTTTAGAGAGAACCTTGCAAGCTGGTAGTACATTTACTGATTTTATGATCCCTATAAATGATAAGAAACTGCTAGCGGCATGCGAAAAGCTCGCTTACGAGAGGAAAGTCATATGGGGATCGTCAAGCGCGTTAGATTCGGAGCAGCTTATCCACAAACATAAGCTAAGAGATCGCAGCCCTGTTATAAAAGAACGTGAACGAAGGTTAAGTGAGAACCAATTGATGAAACATGAAAAAAAGTAGACAAATCATCTGTCTACTTTTTTCGTGTTAATTCGTTTTTTCTTCATAGTTTAAAAGAAAGTCTTTTGTTTCTTTTGATGGTTTTAGATCTGCATTCAATCTTTCTTTTAAAGCGTGTATTATATTCGTTCCTAAGCCCTCTTCACGATAAGAAGGATTGACGCTGAGGTGGTGTAAAATGGCTTCATCTCCATCCATTTCAAGACCAGCTATCCCTACAATATCATCGTCTACCTTCCAAAAAAATAATTTCCATGTTTCATTCGTTTCATAAAGCTCGATCGTTTTAATAAGTTTCTTTACATCCTTCTCTTTTGGCATATACGATAGTAAGCCCATCGCTATTTTCTTCTGAGATGTTTTGTATGGTATGAGCATGATTTCTCCTCTTCCTATGAACCTAATGTAACGTATCCGCTTTCACCCCATACATTTTACCATATTCATACACATTTTGCGTCTTTAATTCATATATCAAAGGCAATTTAAGACTAAAGAAACAAAAAATCAGCGTAGCTTGGCAGCTATGCTGATTTTATGGGAATATTATTCGAACGAACGACCTAGATTTGCCATTTCAATTGCAGCCGCTGCCGCTTCCCAGCCTTTATTTCCTGCTTTTGTACCAGCACGTTCTACAGCTTGCTCGATCGTATCAGTTGTCAGCACCCCGAAAATAACCGGTTTACCTGATGAAAGAGATAGAGAAGCTACACCTTTCGCTACTTCACCACACACGTAATCAAAGTGAGGAGTCGCACCGCGTATAACCGTCCCTAGTGTAATAACTGCATCATACTTTCCGCTCTCGACCATTTTCTTTGCAGCAAATGGAATTTCAAATGCACCTGGAACCCATGCTACATCTACATCTTCCTCAGCAACACCATGACGCTTTAGAGCATCTTCAGCTCCGCCTAATAATTTGCTAGTAATAAATTCGTTAAATCGCCCAACTACGATCCCTACTTTTAACCCTGTTGCTACTAAATGACCTTCATATACTTTACCCATGTTTAAATTCCTCCTAATGTATGTATTAATTTGAGAGAAGCACTAGAAGCTTCTAGTGCTTCTCGTTTACCTTTTATTTACGTTTAAAAATGAAGCATGTGGCCAAGCTTTTCTGTTTTTGTACGCAGATAACGCTCATTATCTACATTATGCGGCATTTGAATCGGAACACGGTCAACCACTTCTAATCCGTATCCTTTCAGACCCGTAATTTTTCTTGGATTGTTCGTTAGAAGTTTCATTTGAGTGACACCTAAATCTCTTAAGATCTGCGCCCCAATACCATAATCACGAAGATCTGGCCCAAAACCCAGCTTCTCATTTGCTTCAACTGTATCATAACCCTCTTCTTGAAGCTTGTAGGCTTTGAGCTTATTCATTAAGCCAATCCCACGCCCTTCTTGACGCATATAAAGCAGAATTCCAGAGCCTTCTTGCTCAATTTGTGCTAGAGCTGCATGTAATTGCGGTCCACAATCACAGCGGTTAGAGCCGAACACATCACCTGTTAAACACTCTGAATGAACTCTGACAAGGGTTGGCTCTCCTTCTCTTATTTTACCTTTTACAAGAGCAACACTTTCTTTTCCTTCAAGTACATCTGTATAGCCAATGGCGCGAAAATCACCAAAAACAGTCGGAAGTTTAATTTCAACCTCTTGCTTAACAAGCTTATCTTTACGATGACGATAGGAAATAAGATCTTTTATCGTAATCATCTTAAGATCATGTTCATCAGCAATCTTGCGAAGCTCAGGCACTCTGGCCATTGAACCATCTTCATTCATAATTTCACAGATGACACCAGCAGGCTTTGCTCCAGATAATCTTGCTAAATCAACAGCAGCCTCTGTGTGACCAGCCCGGCGCAAAACTCCACCGTTTTTAGCAATCAGCGGAAAAATATGTCCAGGACGTTTAAAATGATGTTTCTTCGTTTGATCATCCACAAGTGCTAACACCGTGTCTGAACGCTCATGAGCTGAAATTCCTGTCGTCGTTGTATGATGATCAATGCTGACAGTAAAAGCTGTTCCGTGAGGGTCTGTATTATGATCAACCATTGGGACTAAATCTAATTCCCTCGCACGGTCTTCAGTAATTGGTGTACAAACTAAGCCGCGTCCGTGAGTGACCATGAAATTAATAACCTCAGGTGTTGTTTTCTCTGCAATGGCAACAAAATCACCTTCATTTTCCCGATCCTCATCATCACATACAATGACGACTTTTCCTTGCATTAATTCATAGATTGCTTCTTCAATTGGATCAAACATTTTGTCTGTCATGTTGATTCACCATCCTAATCTCGTTCGCTATTTAAAACCATGCTCTGATAAAAACTGTTCACTCAAGGAGGTTTGTTTTATCGGCTGACTGCTCTTTCTGGGTGGACTCTTTTTCCTTGTTATAAATTGTTCTATATATTTTCCTATCATGTCACACTCAATATTCACAATATCTCCCACACCTTTTGATCCTATAATCGTTTCTTCAATCGTGTGGGGAATAATTGAAATCGTGAAGGAATTTTCATCTACTCCAAAAATCGTTAAGCTTGTTCCATCTACAGCAACGGAACCTTTATGAATCATGTAGTGTCTTAAGTCATCAGACACTTCAATTGTATAATAGACTGCATTATCTTTAGGTTCTTTTGAGATGATTTTGCCGATTCCATCAACATGTCCAGATACAAAATGGCCTCCAAATCTACCTTCAGCACTCATCGCCCTCTCAAGATTCACTTTTGCGCCTCTGCCTAACCCGTTTAAACTAGTGGCACGGACCGTTTCTGGCATTAGGTCCACTGTAAATGAATGATTTGTATACGAGGTAACCGTAAGACACACTCCATTAACTGCGATACTGTCTCCAAGAGCAACATCACTGAGAACTTTTTTCGCAGCTATATTCATCACAATAGCTTCGCCGCTTTGACGTACTTGGTCAATTCTGCCAATTTCTTCAATAATTCCAGTAAACATCTTACCCCTCCTTTACTAAAGAAGTGATTTTAATATCTTGTCCTACTTGTACTACATCAATCACTTGAAGCTCAAGTGCTTGATTAATAGAAGGAATTCCTTCTCCACCAACTGAAGTCGGGGCATTCTTCCCTCCGATCATTTTAGGCGCCACATAGGTTATGACTTGATTGACCGCTCTTTCTTTAATGAAGCTTCCATTTACTTCTTGGCCGCCTTCCACATAGAGCGTCATAACTCGTCGTTTTCCTAATTCCTTTAAAATAGAGGGAATCGAGTAGTCACGTAATCTAATCACATCCACACCAAGCATACGAAGGGCTTCTTCTTTTTCACTAGAAGCATGTTCTGTGGTAAATACCCACGTCTTCGCTGCTTGATCACAAGCTACTTGTGAACTCTCCGGCAGACGCAGATGCCTGTCTAAAATAATTCGAATCGGATTGCGCCCGCCATTCGGCAGACGTGTCGTCAAAGCTGGGTTATCGCTCAGCACTGTACCAATTCCAACCAAGATTGCATCATGAATGTGACGATCGCGGTGCACATCAAGCCTCGCTTCCTCTCCTGTAATCCACTTACTTTCACCTGTGACAGTGGCTGTCTTTCCATCTAGGGTAGATGCTGTTTTCATAGTTACAAAAGGCCGCTTTGTTTGAATAAAATGAAAAAACATACGATTTAATTCAATGGCTTCAGCCTCACATACCCCAACATCTACGGTAATTCCTGAATCACGAAGTCGTTTGATCCCACGTCCAGATACTTCTGGGTTTGGGTCGACTGTGGCTACCACAACGCGTTTCAATTGTTTTTCAATAATTAAATCAGCACAGGGAGGAGTTTTACCATAGTGACTGCACGGTTCTAACGTCACATAAATGGTAGCTCCTTCGGCTTTTTCACCGGCCATTTTTAATGCGTTAACTTCAGCATGACCTTCCCCTGCCTTTAAATGAGCTCCCATTCCTACAATCGCTCCGTCTTTTACGACGACAGATCCTACCATCGGATTGGGAGATGTTTGACCACGCGTTTGTTCTGCAAGCGTTAGAGCCAGCTTCATGTAGTCTATATCCTTCATCATGCATCCCTCTCATCCGATGTTCCTTCAAAGGAAATCCAAAAAACCCCCGAACGATTCATCATCATTCGGGGGTGTCATTTAAAGAAGAGTAGCATGAACTAACCATTACAAACATAATGGATTTCAACTGTATTCAAAAAGGCAGACTGCTCCCTTTAATAAGTGCTTTCTTTTGAAAAAGATAGACTTAAATAAGGCATGTCTAAGAAATGTGACTCAAAAGTCGGTCTCAATTTCTATCACTTTTAGAATCATGCTCTCGTTCCTTCTCCCATCCAGACTTTAACTGTCGGTCCCGGATTTTCACCAGGTCCACCGTTTTCAAGATGCAGCAAACACATCACCTCTATACTCTAATCATCGTATTGATCACAGCCGATAGAAGCGAAAACGGGTCACGGACTAAGAAGCATTTGCTTCATCACCGCCGGTCGGGAATTTCACCACGCCCCGAAGGAAACATCATTCAATTTTTTACAACTACCGACATTGTATCTCGTTTCCTCACATACCGTCAACTATATTATCTTGAATTTAAGAAAACAACTTCTCATTCGCTAGAATTTTCGAACATATAGGCAAATGTCTACATATACTTTAGTAAGGATTCCACTGATTCTATAGATTTGAACAAAAAGGGGGGAAAACCTAACTTGATTGAGACTCTCTCATCTAACGACTACTTTATCCTGCTATGTGCGCTGCTTCTCATTACAGGTGTACTGGCTGCTAAGTTTTCCTCTCGTTTTGGTGTACCTGCGCTAGTGCTGTTCATCCTTCTTGGAATGCTTGCAGGGAGTGACGGAATAGGCTTTATTCATTTTGAAAATATAAAACTTGCACAATTACTTGGTCTGTTTGCTTTGGTCATTATTTTATTTGAGGGCGGCCTCCAAACAAAGTGGTCTACCGTAAAACCCGTCCTGCTCCCCTCACTTTCATTAGCTACCCTCGGTGTAATTATTACTTCCTGCATTATTGCTGTTGCTGCCAAATACATACTCGGCTTGACTTGGTTTGAAGGAATGTTATTTGGAGCGATCGTAGGTTCTACAGATGCAGCAGCTGTTTTTGCCGTATTAAAAGGCCAAAATATTAAAGAGCGACTCGGGTCAACACTAGAAGCCGAGTCTGGTGCGAATGATCCAATGGCTGTCTTTTTGACCTTACTGTTTATCGAGTTCATCTTAAATGACGCAACCTCTATAACCTACATGATCACAAATTTTCTTTGGCAGATGGGTGCAGGACTTATTATTGGTCTTACATTTGGAAAGGCTGCTTCGCTTGCTATTAATCGCATAAACCTCGATTCAAGCGGGCTCTACCCAGTTTTTGCTCTTGCTTTTGCCTTGTTAACCTACAGCGTCACGGCTCTTTTAGGAGCAAGCGGTCTTCTCGCTGTTTACGTGAGCGCTCTTGTCATTGGCAGTCATGATCTAACATACAAACACTCTATTTTCAGGTTTAACGAAGGGTTTGCTTGGATGATGCAAATCTCTATGTTCGTTATTTTAGGTCTCCTCGTCTTTCCAAGTGATCTGCTTGATGGAACGATTATCATTGTCGGCCTCTTACTATCCGCCATTCTTATCTTTATCGCCAGACCTGCTGCTGTCTTTTTATCCACATGGAACCTGAACATGAATTGGAAAGAAAAAGCGTTCCTCTCTTGGGCTGGATTACGAGGTGCTGTTCCTATTGTGCTTGCTACCTTTCCCTTACTTGCTGGATTAGAAAACAGTCAATTATTTTTCAATCTTATTTTTTTCATCGTCCTAACATCAACGCTCATACAAGGGTCAACCATCCACTTTTTTGCAAAGTCTCTCTCCTTAACAGGACCTAAAAAAGTGACTCCGATGCATACGCTTGAATTAATCTCTATTGGGAAAGCAAATGCTGAAATTATAGAGTATGAGGTGAATGAGGAAACAGTGGTCATAGGTCAACAGTTAAAGGATATCCCCTTTCCAAAAGATGTCTTGATCAATGCAATCATTAGGAAAGGAGAGTTAATTACCCCTACTGGGAATACCAAGATTGAAAATGAAGACACCTTATATATTCTCGTCTCAAGAAAAAGTGAACAAGAGTTGAAGAACCTTCTTACACCTGATAACACTGCAAAATCCACCCGATCATTTATTAAAGCCTAGTTCCAATTAGCGAGCAACTAGGCTTCAATAGGTTTATCATTATTACGTTGAAAATGTTAATTGAATTAATCATCATTCTCTTTTAAAAATAGTTTACCTAGAAATTCATCAAACGACTGCGCAGCTACCTCTTCAGACCAAGAGCCGTCCTCATTGGCAGAAAAATAAACAACCTTAGGAACGGTTGTGTATCTATAATCTAGTGAAAGCCACGTATCCATTGTCCCAGTTAGTAACACTTGTCTTTCAGGTAAATGGAGTTGTTCTATGAAAACACTAGATAGACCGACCCCGCATTCTGCATCAAGCTCCTGAAAGTAAGGGATGATGGCGGCTTCCCCGTCCTCAAATAAAAGATAACGGTAGGTTAATTCTCCGCCATTCTGCTCATTCATAAGCTTCTTATACATAAGGGGCAACTCTACATCTAATAAATACTCTATTTGGTGAATCGCATTCTCCGTCAGCCTCTTTCCTGGTTTATAAGAAGTAGGCCTCTTCCAAAAACCTTCCCCTTTATATAGTTGAATCATACTACCCGCACCTTTCGTTTTCATGTTACCTCTATTGTTACTTATATAACAATTTGAAACAACAATAAAAACGGGCTTGTCCATTTTGTAAAAGATCTTGACTGTACTTTTGTCTTATTGTACTATCTAACTAACACACTAAGACATTAAAAATTTGGAGGGGTCTTGATGAATGTATGGGGAAATTTATTAAAAAAAGAAATCCGCTTAGGGGTGCCCGCTTTTATCATGCCGGTCGCAGGCTTTCTAATCATCTGTGCGATTGCTGGATTTATTGGGCAGCGTAACGGTTTTATGTGGGAAGCATTAATCGGGGTTGTCGTATTGGGCATAGGTTTGCAAGCCTTTTATTTGGCTTATTATATGTTCTTCAGCTTACAGGCTGAACATAAAAAATTACATTTATGGCTTCATAACCCTCTTCCTGCTTATGGTTTGCTTTCAGCTAAACTAGCTGCCGGTATTATTTCTATGGTAATTACAACCGTTATTGTTGCGGCAGTTGGATTAATTGCCATAACACAGTCTGAGCTGTGGGGAGAACTCTCCTCCTATATAACATTCGCACAAATCGCTGAACTCGGATTTTATGGAGGCACTACATTATATTTGTTTGCCTTATCTGCAGTCGTATGGGTGATGTTTTTCTGGATGATATTCTTGCTGCTATCAAGAGTCTTCCATAGTTTTTTAAGTTTTGTTTTGACTGCGATCAGCTTTATCGCCTTGTTTAGTTTTACTGGATGGTTTGGAAACACGTCTGTCCATGCTGCACTTACCGAGTGGGGAGAAATTGAACTTGGGCAAATGCTACAAAGTATTGATTTTCAAACAAGCTTAGAAACAGGCACTGATGTCACCACTCAAATGGGTTCACTTTCTTTTTATACCGGTACATTATTATTTGAAACGATCTTGGCTCTAGCTTTATTCTTCATAGCTTGTTGGATGCTGGATCGAAAAGTTGAGGTGTAGGATATGACTGATACGTTTCATGCGTCAAAACCAATATACATTCAGCTCGCAGAAAGGATACAGCGTCAAATTTTACGCGGAGAATTAGCTCCGGGTGATAAGCTGCCATCTGTAAGAGAAATGGGTATCCAGTCAAGCGTCAATCCAAACACGGTACAGCGAACATATAGAGAACTTGAGGGGATGAATATTGTGGAAACAAAGCGCGGGCAAGGTACATTTGTAACAGAAGACAAAACGGTTCTTGACGTTATGCGCAATTCACTAAAAAAAGAAGAAATTTCTCGGTTTGTTACAGGCATGCACCAAATGGGTTACACAGATAGGGAAATTGAGTCAGGCTTAACTGATTTTCTAAATAGTTCTAGAGAGGAGCCTAAGCAATGATAACCTTCAACAATGTTTCTAAAAAATATATGACCAAAACAGCTTTAAAAGATATTAACATTGAATTAAATAAGGGGAAGATTATTGGGTTAGTCGGGGAAAATGGCAGCGGAAAATCTACAACATTGAAACTCATTGCTGGACTTATTCAGCCTTCAAAAGGTTCTGTCATTGTGAATAGTAAAAAAGCTGACCGCCGCATCGCAAAAGATGTAACCTATTTATCAGAACTTGATGAATACTACAGCTTTTATAATGTGGGTCAGACGATTGAATTTTACGCTTCACAATTCCCAGATTTCAATTTAGTAAAAGCAGAAGAAATACGAGAATTTATGAAATTAGATACAAATACTAAACTGAAACATTTATCCAAAGGGAATCGAGGAAGGCTGAAGCTGATCCTAACGTTATCTAGAGATGTGCCAGTTATTTTACTAGATGAACCATTTTCTGGACTTGATCCGATGGTACGCGACTCAATTGTGCAAGGGTTGATCTCTTTTGTAGATTTAGAAAAGCAGATTATTCTGATCACAACTCATGAAATTAAAGAGGTAGAAATGATTCTAGATGAGGTCATTGCCATTAAGGATGGGCAATTTATCGGCCATCACAACGTCGAAGACCTTCGGTACACCCAAAATATGAGCATTGTTGAGTGGATGAAAACGTTATATAACGAATAATAGATTAAGAGCAAATACCAACTAAGGTACTTGCTCTTTTTATTATTGATATGAAAATACTGCTTCTACAGATGCGCGGACTGATATGGTACCAGCTTGGATCGGCGTAGCTTGTGTACTGAACGCCGCCCCGTCATACATCCTGACAGGTGCACCGCCTGACCTCTCAATTATTTTCTGCGGCGTTTCATTCAGCGTGACATTAAGTGTTTCTGTCATTGCCATAGCTTTCCCTTTTGCATCTTCTAACGCTAATTGAAGTGCTTGTCGGTATAAGTCCGTTGAATCTGCTACTGTAAATTGGATCGATTGAATGACATTGGCACCGTTCGCTACTGCGGTATCTACTACTGCTCCAGCTTGTGTAATATCCTCAACCTTAATGTTAATCATATGAGTGACTTCGTATCCCCTAAATTGCTGTACCCCTTCTACAAAGTCATATCGAGGTTCAATTCGATAAGTGATTGTTTGAATCTGACTATCCTCAATTCCAATTTCATTTAGAGCGGAAATGACAGCAGTAAAAATATCATTATTCACTTGCTGAGACTCACTTACTGTCTCTGCTTCTGTCACTACACCAAGCGTGATTTCAGCTTGGTCAGGCATTACGCTAACTTCCCCTTCCCCATTTACGGTTAACGTTAGTTGATCTTCCACAATGCATCCCCCTCATTTATATGACTAACCTAGTTTATTCAACAAAGCTTGCCTAAAGACACACTACATTTACTACACTCTATTTTCTCATTAATATAAATTACCGCCTTGACACCTACTGACAAAGAAGCAAATCATTGCTTGCCTATACTGCATCATTTATCATATTATTAAGCAATTCTTATTTATTTTCCGTTTCTACATACCTATGTGAAAATGACAGCTTCTCATTTAACCCATTATAGAGGTCATTCATAGCTAAACTCGAATCTGCTTAAGGAGGCGTTTTTGTGAAACATCGTATCAATCAACTCACTACCTGGCTAAAAGAAGAAAAGACCGATGTCGCTTTTATTACTTCAAAAGAAAACATTTTCTACCTAACTAACTTCTATACAGACCCTCATGAGAGACTTGTGGGATTGTTTGTCTTCAAAGGTCACAGCCCAATTATGGTCGTACCAAGTATGGAAGTCTCACAAGTTCAAGATGCTGGATGGGAGCACCAAATTGTTGGATATAAAGATCATGAAAGCCCTTGGGGACTTATTCAGCAATTATTAAAAGGTCGTCAATTAGATACTGTTTCCACAGCAGCAATCGAAACAGATGTTTTAACCGTTGCACGCATGAATGAGCTTCTTCACCTATTTCCTAATGCTGCATTGCTGCCTGTAGAGGATCAGTTAAACTCTATGCGAGTGGTTAAGGACGCATCTGAAATAGAGATCATTCAAAGAGCAGCCGAGATGGCAGATTATGGTGTAGAAATCGGTAAAAATGCTCTTAAAGAAGGCATTACAGAAATGGAAGTACTCGCAAAGATAGAATATGAATTAAAGAAAAAAGGTATCCGCGAAATGTCATTTTCAACAATGGTTCTTTTCGGTGAAAAATCAGGTGCTCCGCACGGAAATCCAGGAGACCGCATGTTACAAGAAGGCGACTTTGTATTATTTGACCTCGGTGTTGTCTTAGACGGCTACACTTCAGACATCACACGTACCTTTGCCTTTCGATCAATCAGCGATGAAAAAAGAAAGCTCTATAACACTGTTTTACAAGCACAGCTAGCTTCTCTTGAAATCAGCAAACCAGGTACACGAATCGGAGACCTAGATCAAACAGCTCGTGACGTGATTACAGAAGCGGGTTACGGTGATCGTTTCCCGCATAGAATCGGTCATGGTATGGGGATTAATGTACATGAGTTTCCTTCAATGAGCCACCTAAATGATGGCATCCTAAAAGAAGGCATGGTGTATACGATTGAACCCGGCATTTATGATCCTGTTTTAGGCGGCGTTCGAATTGAAGATGATGTTCTTATCACAAAAGATGGACATATTACGCTCACGAAAACTCCAAAAGAATTAACGATTGTGTAAAACATAAATAAACCGGCAGTTCATACTGATCTGCCGGTTTTTGTTATTCGAATGTGACCCTTTTCATTAAAGAACAAAAAAGAGCCATCATAAGATGACTCTAAAGGAAAAAATTTACTCTTCCCAAACTTTTACTTCTTGCATTACGTCGCCTTGTTTAATGCGAGTCACTGAATCTAATCCTTCTACAACTTGACCAAATACAGTGTGTACGCCGTCTAGGTGAGGTTGAGATTCGTGAACGATAAAGAACTGGCTTCCGCCTGTATCTTTTCCTGCGTGTGCCATTGAAAGTGCGCCCGGTACGTGCTTGTGAGGATTCCCTTCTGTTTCACATTTGATTGTGTAACCAGGACCTCCTGTACCGTTACCAGTCGGGCATCCGCCTTGAGCAACAAAACCTGGGATAACGCGGTGGAATGTAAGACCGTTATAATATCCTTCATTCGCTAATTTTTCAAAGTTAGCTACTGTTCCTGGTGCTGCTTCTGGATAAAATTCAATAATTAGCTTTTCGCCATTTTCAAATGCAATACTACCTTTTTTCATATGTATAGCCTCCAATTGATAAGATTCACCTTATTGTACACGATTCCAAGCTGAAAGTGAAATCGAAACGGCTGGTGAAGAAAAGAAAAGGCTGATACAGAAATACGAAAAGAGTTATTAAGTGCATATATATAATTCGCTTCTGAACTATACTTCGCTTTTCGTGGGGAGCTGGTGGCTTCCTCGGGCCTTCGCCCTGCGGGATCTCACTCCTGCTCTAGTCCACACAGGAGTCTTCTCATAGTTCATCCGCTGGTTTATAGCATTGATCAATTATTAAGTGGAGCCATTTAGTTATGGTTCAGTTCAAGTTATAAAAGGGCAGACCTCTGTGAGTTCATCTGCTAAGATCACTGAACAGCTGTTAATCGGAAGCACTTTACAACACCCTGCCTCCGTTGATTGGAGCGGAAGGTGCGAGCATCCAGCGGGATGTGCGTGACCAGGGAGACCCCACAGGGCGAAAGCCCGAGGAGGCTCCCGGACCGCCCGAGGAAAGAGAGTACCTGCAGTGGAGATCAGCCACTACTGCAGTGAGGTGTCTTAATAGCATTAAGTGCCAGCCTCACAGGAGCAAAGCGACGAGACTACTTCCAAGCCGCCCGTGCCTGCGCCAACCTACATTTGTTTCATAACTTGCTTTAATGGCAGATCAAGGCGAACTAGATCTTCATATGATTCTCTTTGAATAACTAATTGTGCTTCTCCTTTTTCTACAAATACAACTGGTGGTCTTGGAATGCGGTTATAGTTATTAGCCATTGAATAGCCGTACGCACCTGTACAGAATACGGCTAACACATCTTCATGTGATGCTTTTGGGAGTGGAAGATCCCAAATTAACATATCTCCGCTTTCACAGCATTTCCCTGCAATAGAGAACGTTTCTGTCGTTTCCTCGTCCGCACGATTTGCAAGAATCCCTTCATACTCCGCTTGATAAAGTGCAGGACGGAGATTGTCACTCATTCCACCATCAACAGATAAGTAATGACGAACATTTGGAATTTCTTTTCTTGAACCTATCGAATATAAAGTAGTACCTGCATCCCCAACTAGTGAACGACCTGGTTCAATCCAAATTTCAGGGATCTCCATTTGATGAGCAGCTGCCTTTTCTTTAATAACATGAACCATTTTTCTCACATACTCACCAACAGGCAGCGGCGTATCACCTTCAATGTAACGAATGCCAAATCCGCCCCCTAAATTAAGAACGCTTGGGGTAAATCCTAATTCTTCACGCCATTTCTCAATAAATTCAAAGATTTTTTCAACAGCCATTACAAAGCCGCTCGTCTCGAATATTTGTGAGCCGATATGTGAATGAATGCCGAGCAGATTAATATGTGGATCTAGTAGTGATAATTGAATCGCCTGGTCTACTTGGCCGCTTTCTAGGTCAAAACCAAATTTTGAATCTTCTTGTCCTGTAGAAATATAATCATGCGTGTGTGCTTCTACACCTGGTGTAATACGAAGCAAGATATCCATTTTCACATCATGACGAGCACAAATATGTCCTAATTGTTTTAACTCATAGAAATTATCAACAACGACACAGCCAATTCCTGATTCCACAGCCATCTCAAGCTCTGCTAAGCTTTTGTTGTTGCCGTGAAAGTGAATACGTTCCATCGGTACACCCGCTTGAATCGCTGTATAGAGCTCACCGCCTGATACAACATCTAAACTCAACCCAAGTTCATCAGCAAGTTGAAACATTGCAATACAGCT
Organism: Alkalihalophilus pseudofirmus OF4; assembly: GCF_000005825.2. GTDB lineage: Bacteria > Bacillota > Bacilli > Bacillales > Bacillaceae_D > Alkalihalophilus > Alkalihalophilus pseudofirmus. The sequence goes on along the minus strand of NC_013791.2, from coordinate 1,386,584 downwards.
GAAAGCTTTAGATGCATAGGCTACTTGATAATTTACACCTTCTTCCCTAAATGCCTCCTGAAACTGTTCAGCTCTCTCTTTAATTAATGCCACATCGTACACAAATAATGGTGTTCCGTATTTATTTGCTAATTCAATTGTATCAACCCCGCCGATTTCTAGATGACCTTTATCATTAATAAGACTTGAACCGTGCATATACATTGAATCTCTCTCCTTTTATTCCTGTCTATACAAAAAAAGCAGCTAATGTTGTTACACTAGCTGCCCTGATCTGCGCAAGAGTAACCTCACTTCTAGAATAGTCCTCCACTACGAATGTAGTGACAGTTCGTTCATTGTTCACAAACGACCCAGCACTTATTTCATGGCAAAATAAGCGCTTCGGCAAATTGACCTTTCCATTTGGTTCTAAGCCAGCCATCAGCTCCCCAATTGTACTCATTCGTTTTGCGCCTCTACCCCATTATTCATGAGGTTCATTAAATTGTTGTAACTACTTTAGCACACAAAGAAGAAGTCATCAACCCTAAAAAGAGAGAGAAAGCCATTTTTATATAGGTATTTAACGCTTCAGCCTTACCTTCCGCTAGGTTTTTGTTTAATCGGATCTTGCGGATTAACGATACTTGGACGCCATCGAACTGAAGGCACAGTAGAACGAATAAGTATCTGCCAAATAGCAGGCGGATCAAACGGAATAAACGGCCACAAGTAAGGCTTGTTGAATGTTTTGAGGCCGGCGAGTAATAGAACAAAGATCGTCGTACCTATGACAAGGCCAGGCACCTTAAAGAAGGCTACTAAAATAATGAGTAAGATTCTTGTGATTCTAAGAGCCACTCCAAGCTCATAACTAGGAGTAGCGAACATTCCAATCGCACCTAGAGCCACGTATAAAATAACTTCTGGCGTAAAATAGCCAACTTGGATAGCAATTTCACCAATCAATAATGCGGCTACTAACCCTAGGGCCGTTGCAAGTGGAGATGGGGTATGAATAGCCGCCATCCTCAAAAGCTCAATTCCCATTTCGGCAAATAATATTTGCAGCACCATCGGAATATTATTCGTTTCCTCAGGACCGATAAATTCAAGTGCAGCAGGCAAAAGACTTGGCTGCATAACGAGAAGGAGCCAAAACGGCAGAATAAACAAAGAGAAGAATATCCCTATGAAACGAGTCCATCTTAGAAACGTCCCTACTGCTGGCGATTGGCGATACTCCTCTGCATGCTGTACATGGTGAAACAATGTGGTCGGAGCAATAATAACACTTGGCGAAGCATCAACAATGATGATGATATGACCTTCAAGCAAGTGAGTGGCTGCCACATCAGGACGCTCTGTATAACGAACGAGCGGAAATGGATTTGCCCCTTGTTTTACGATATATTCTTCGACAATTTTATCTGCCATCGTGAGGCCGTCAATTTCGATCGCTTCAAGTTCCTTCTTAATAATATCTACAAGAACAGGATCAGCAATGCCATCAATGTATGAAACACAGATATCTGTCTTAGAGCGGACACCGACTTGCATGATTTCATTCCGAAGACGTTCATCACGGATTCTACGCCTGGTTAGAGCAGTATTAATAATAATATTTTCGGTATATCCATCTCTTGCTCCACGAACTACACGTTCTGTATCAGGCTCTTCTGGTCCTCTGCCTGGATATTGTCTGACATCAATGATAAAGGCTTCTTCTTCTCCTTCAACAAGGATAAAAATAAGACCGGAGAGCATTTGGGTAATTGCGTTGTCCATTGAATGCGTTTCTTCTACTTGTACATGAGTTAAATGGTTTTTGAACGCCTCTTTGATATTATGAGTTTTGCGGTGACGAACATCTAAATCCATCAATTCCTTCATTAACTCAATTACATAAAGAGTATCAATTAATCCGTTAACAAAATAGATACTTGTCTTTCGATCAAGGATAGATAGCGTTCTAACTCCTACATCAAATGATTCTCCTAGCCCCAGCCTCTCAGCTAGCCGTGTCTCATTTTTTGTGTAATCCCTGCTAAAATGTTCTTCATGATTTTCCTTTTCTTGACTCACGGTAGCCACTCCTCTCTAAGATGAGATTAACTGCTTGTTTTGTTACCGGACAGCCTTTCTTTAACGTATCTAGTCCTGCCATCTTCCCTATATCACCTATCCCGACAATAAAAGGGATATCAAGCTGATCAAGGATGTAGACAGTATCTCCATTGATTCTGCCTATTTCCATATCAGCGACCCCATCTTTGTCTACACCATACTCGGTCAGCTCTCCGTATCGATCAATGCTTATATCTACTTTTGTCCATTCACATGAATGAGTCGAAGAAGCAACAGCAATAGCTCCTAGAACTTCAATATTTGGATCAGTTGCCACCACTCGCATCGCTCTCTCCCCCGGACCCTCATATTGATAACCGCAATCATCAAACATAACTAAAACGGGATCTGAAGGTGTGCTAAGAATCATTTCAACAAGCTCTTCTCCAGATACGTGAGAAGGATTTCCCCACGAATGACTGATACACCTGCCTCCTATGTCGACAGCTACCTTTTCTACTGCTTGCTTTGCATGTTCATCACCATCGGTAATCAATATGACTTTCCTTTGTTTTTTCTCTACCACACCTTCACCCCCTCGGCTTAAAAACTAACGCCACTAAAAAGCTAAATAAAATAGCTGATGATATACCAACAGATGTCACTTCAAAAATCCCCATCCCTACTCCAAGAAACCCAAACCTCTCACCTTCTGCCATGGCGCCGTGAACGAGTGAATGACCAAAGCTTGTGATCGGAACCGTGGCTCCGGCCCCTGCAAAGTCAATTAATCGATCATATAAATGGAAGCCGTCGAGCAATGCACCGAGTACTACCAAAGCGCTTAATGTATGAGTAGGAGATAACTTCCCGACATCAAGGAGAAGCTGCCCTATAATACAAATAATCCCCCCAACAACAAATGCAATGACATATTCCATCAGCTATCCTCCTCTAGCTCAAATGACACAGCATGGGCAATACAAGGAATGGTTTCTTTTTGCTGAATCATTAAAGGACTTAATAAAGCGCCTGTTGCGACCACTAAAAGGCGTTTTATGATTCCTCTCTCCATCTCCTTCATTAGATAGCCAAAGGTGACAACAGCAGGACACCCCGCTCCGCTGCCTCCTGCAAAAACAGGCTGTTCCTGGTGATAGATCATCACGCCGCAATCTTCGTAATTATTCCCTAAGGTATATCCTTCATCATCTACTAGCTTGCGCAAAATCGAACTTCCTACACGTGATAAATCACCAGTCACGATCAAATCATAGTAGGAAGGATCTCTATTTGTATCTTTAAAATGATTGATTAATGTCTTGGCAGCAGCCGGAGCCATTGCGGATCCCATGTCAAGAGGATTAGACACTCCCATATCTACTACTTGTCCTATTGTTGCCTGCCTTACACGAATCGGACTCGGCTGATTACTAAGAACGGCTGCTCCTGAACCCGTTACTGTATAGTTGGCTGTCTCTGGTTTCTGTCCGCCAAATTCTGTTGGATATCTAAATTGTCTCTCAGCTGTTGAATGATGACTGCTTACCGCAACAAGAGCATTCGAGACGTAATTACTGTTTATCAGAACAGCACCTACAGCTACTGCTTCCATTACCGTTGCACATGCGCTGAACATTCCAAGAAAGGGGATGCTAAGCTGTCTCGCTGCGTAATTAGAGGTGACAATCTGATTTAGAAGATCACCTGCCAGCATCACATCTATCCCTTCTGGTTTCATATTTATTTTTTCTAGACTGATTCGAACAGCCTCTTCCATTAAAGCCCTCTCAGCTAGCTCCCAATTCTCTTTATCGCAGTATAGACTATCAAAAACCTTATCAAAGTTAACTCCAAGCGGCCCTTCACCTTCTAACGGTCCAACGGCTGTACCAGTGGACTGAAGGTATACTGGTTGATTAAACTGCCAAGTCGTTTTTCCTACTCTCATAAAAGTGGCTCCTTTACTGAATAAGCATCTGAACAAGTAATCGAGTGAGTCCGACTACATAGGCTGATAACACTCCAAAAGCAATCACGGCCCCTGTTAACTTGAACATGTTCGCCCCAATCCCAAACACCAGCCCTTCACTTTTATGTTCTAGTGCCGCACTCGTCATTGCATTAGAAAAACCGGTCACCGGAACAAGCGAACCTGCGCCTGCAAATTGACCAAGCTTATCGTAGACTCCAAATCCTGTTAGCAAAGCCGCAGCTAATATTAACGTTGCTAAGGTCGGACTCATCGCCTCTTTTTGAGTCAAATCAAAGATATTCATATAAACATTGTTAATCCATTGCGCAAGTGCACAGATCGCGCCACCAACAATAAACGCCTTCAAACTGTTTGAGAATACCGGTCTTTTTGAATGATATAATTCAATATTTGCTTGATATCTTTTTTGTTCATCTGTTAACACATTGCCTCACCTCCTATAAATACAACCATTGAATAAGAGAGCCTGCTATCTTCCCAAGAACGATAGCCATCATTAAAATAACGATTTTGTCCGTCATGCCAATCCTTTTAGCAAGGAGGGGAAAGACATTTAATACTTCTGTTAAAGCGGCCGCAAGCATCCCAACAAACATTCCACAGGCAAGGCCAATAGGGATGAGAAAGATGCTTGAAAGCATCAGGGAAACGGGAGTAAAACTAGCCCATACCCCAGCTTGCGCCCCTAAAATAATCGCCCCTTCATACGCTCGAATGGATCGATGTGTTTTCGTTAACTGAGTCATCCTTGGAGCAATGCCTAATACGGTAAGAAAAGCAACCAATCCACTCCCAACAGCAATCCCTCCTGCTAGACCAATGAACATAACTGCTACTGCTTCAATAACCATTTTCCTACCTACCACTCTCTTTTAATACATTTTGATCTGCACCGCTGCTGGGGCCTTGTAATTCATCCATAATGACGTATTGATCCAAGTTCTGCTGATAATTAAACATTTCTACTTCAAGCGGACTTGGTTCATCATTAAGTCTTTTCTTAAAAATGTGATTAAAAAATAGAATCATCCCGAGTCCAAGACCAATGGAATACGGAATCTGAAGCAGAAGCGGGTTCGCAATTGTTTTGCCTGTTACTAAATAATAAATTTGACCGTGAACTTCTCTCATGCTGACATCTTCATGAAAATTCATAATAGCAAGTGCTGCTCCCACAAATAATAAAAACCAGATCAGTATGACATAAACAATTTTATACGGTTTCGTTTGCACATTTACTTCGATAATCGTCTGTGCAGCACCTACGGTTTGGATGGTTAAAGACTTCACGTTAGCAGTGATTGCATAAATGACTTGCATAACATCAATAACTACCCGATTCTTATCTTGCTTTGTGATTTGATAAATGGGTATGTGAAGTAATTGGTTCAAGCTTGGTTCATTCGTGACGATATGAGCCACATCCCCGATTGTTAATGATTGATTCATATCCGCCTCTATCCGTTGCTTCATTCGAATGTATACCTCAGCATCCCCCATTTTTTCACCACCCTTAGTCATGTGAGTTATCACTTAGTATGAGAAAGATCGCAAGAAAACATGCAAGGTGCAGAGGGCATCCGCACTCCTTAACATCGAGGTCCTTTTCGAACACAAAAAAGCAGCCTAAAAGGCTGCTTTCTCAAGTCTATATTTGCTCTCCCATAACTTCTTTCATTTGTTCGAGAATCTTTTTTTCTAATCGAGACACTTGAACTTGAGAAATACCAAGTCTTGTCGCCACTTCTGATTGCGTTTGGTCTTTATAATACCTTAAAAAGACGATCAGCCTCTCTCGTTCATCGAGGTCACGGATGGCCTCTTTCAAAGCGATTTTATCAAACCATTTGGTTTCCGTTTGATCAGCAATCTGGTCAAGCAAAGTGATCGGATCTCCGTCATTCTCATAAACTGTTTCATGTATAGACGTTAACGATCTGCTTGCCTCACCAGCGAATACCACTTCTTCAGGAGTTATCTCAAGCTGTTCAGCAATTTCATTAACAGTGGGCACGCGTCCTAGAGACTTAGTTAATTCATCTTTCATTTTGCGGATTTTATTTCCTAATTCTTTAATAGACCTGCTTACTTTCACTGTCCCATCATCTCGTAAAAAGCGTTGAATTTCTCCAATGATCATCGGAACAGCATACGTTGAGAATTTCACATCATAGGAAAGGTCAAATTTATCAACGGATTTAATTAAGCCTATACATCCGATTTGAAATAAATCATCTGCTTCATACCCACGGTTCATAAACCTTTGTACAACCGACCACACGAGTCTAGTGTTGCGGTTTACAATCAGATCACGCGCTTGTTGGTCACCTTCCTGACTTCGGGCAATGAGCTCCTTGACCTCTTTATCAGAAAAGTGAGCTTCCTTCTTCTTCTTTACTTGTTTTACCTCGACATCCATAGGCAAAACTCCTTAATTGCAAATCGCTTTGCTATTAGTTAAATGCTTTTTCAAATAAACCGTCGTACCAATCATCGGCTCAGAGATGACCTTAATTTCATCCATAAAGTTCTCCATAATCGTAAAGCCCATGCCAGAACGCTCAAGCTCAGGCTTCGTTGTATAAAGAGGCTGTCTTGCCTCTTCGATATCTTCAATTCCCATACCTTCATCTCGAATCGTTAATTCAATGACTCCGTTATCAAGAGTGACATGAATAAAGACCATACCTTCTGGTTTATTATGGTACCCGTGAATGATGGAGTTAGTAACTGCTTCTGAAACAACCGTTTTAATTTCTGTCATCTCATCCATCGTAGGGTCAAGCTGAGCAATAAAAGCGCCAACGGTTACACGTGCGAATGATTCATTTTCGCTTAAGGCAGAAAAGGTTAAATCCATTTGATTACGCATATTAGGCCACCCCCAATGTCTTTAATGCAAATTGTTCATTTTCCTCAAGACGGATGATCTTGAACAATCCTGACATCTCAAACAAACGTTTAACTGCTGGTGAAATGGCGCAAACGACCATCTCTCCTCCATTTGCTTTTACTTGTTTGTAGCGTCCAAGTATCACTCCTAGTCCTGAACTATCCATAAAAGACAGCTGTTCAAGATTAAGAACAATATGCTTGACACTCGCATCGGTTAGGTGACCTTCTACTTGTTTACGTAATTTTTCAGCAGTGTGATGATCAAGCTCGCCTTCAAGTCTAACGAGCAGCACACTTCCTTTTCGCTCTAAATCCATCACTAAACTCATTCGATCACTCCCTCTAAGTCTCACATACAGGACCCCCTGTTTGTTTTGCTAGAGAGGATTTCGCCTTTTTCCACTCCTATACCTGCCATATGACAAAACTAGTTTACATTCGTAAAAAGTAGTCTTCATTCGCCTAATAAGACGATCTAATTCCACCATACGATTAATTTCTACTATGTGATTTATTTGCCGTTAAATTTTGATAAGACGTTTTTAAATAACTTCCACCAAGAAGCATCCATTACATCATCACCGGCAACAAGCGGCGTTTCACTTAGAACCTCTCCAGCTCTTTCGATATATAAGGTTCCAACTGTATCTCCTTTAGCAAGCGGGGCATGCAATTGCTGATCAATTTCCATACGCTCTGTCACGTCATCAATCGATTCGCCTTTTTTCGTTAAAATTGAAACAGATTCAGAGGTTTGTACAGGAATTTGATTTTTATCCCCTTTACTAACCTTCACTTCAGCTAAAATATGGTCTCTCTCATACAGTTTATGTGTTTTAAATTGACTAAAAGAATAATCAAGCATCTCTGTAATTTGAGCGTTTCTTTCTTTCGGAGTAGGTGCTCCCATAATCACAGAAATGACACGCATATCGTTCTTTTGGGCTGTTGCTGTTAAACAATACATTGCTTCTCTTGTAAAACCTGTTTTAAGGCCGTCAACTCCAGGATAAAACTTTACAAGCTTGTTCGTATTCACGAGCCAAAACTTATTTTCTGAATCCTGTCTTAAGTAATCTTCATAAATTCCGGTGAATTTTGTGATATCTTCATACTTGAGCAGCTCTTTTGAGATCATCGCTAAATCATACGCCGTAGTGTAGTGATTTTCTGCAGGTAATCCGTTAGAGTTCATAAAGTTTGTATTTTCTAGTCCCAATTCTTTTGCTTTATCATTCATCATTGAGACAAATTCCTCTTCCGTACCTCCAAGGTGTTCAGCCATTGCTACTGATGCATCATTACCTGAGGCAACAGCAATCGCTTTTAACATATCAGTAACCGTCATCTCTTCACCTGGCTCTAAAAACACTTGAGAACCACCCATTGATGCCGCGTTTTCACTCGTGCGAATTTTATCATCGTAGGAAAGAGAACCTTCATCAATGGCTTCCATAATTAAAAGCATAGTCATAATTTTTGTCATACTAGCAGGGGGAAGTTGATCGTGGCTGTTTTTCTCGAATAACACTTCTCCTGTATCCCGCTCAATTACAATAGCTGATGAAGCATTTTCTGCTAAACTAGCCTGCTTTTCAGCTGCATATCCCATTGGTGCTGCCAACGTACATACAAGTACGATAGCTAATAGTGTAGATAAGACTTTCCGCATCCCATCCGACCTCCATCTCATCATTTTCATAGTCCTCTTAAGGAAGCCTCAAAAAACAAGATGTCCCTAAGTTTGCTACCCACCATTTTTACCAATGTTTTCTTTTTTATACATGTTCAATCAATAATAACTAGGTAAATAATCAAACTAAAAATGCCTTCCAGAAAGGAAAGCCGCCAAAACCTCTTGCCTGCTTTGAATGTAAATTATGTCCTTTATGGTTTAGGAGGCAGGAGTATAGATTGTAAGTACTTTAGGATGTTCTTTTAAGAATACAGAGACAGTCCTTGTATTCCCTTCTATCTCTTACATGCTAAAACCACCTAAATTTAGATAAAGACTATTTTTATTCTTATATAAAAGAGACTTGCACCAATAAAATGGTGCAAGCCTCGGCAGCCTTATCAGCAAAGACCTTTTAAGTAATTATTCATTATTCCGACAAAACCACCCGGAAAAATTAGATTTTTATTGTTATTTTGAGTGGTACTCTTTATAATAAACTAAATAACACAAAGGAGCGTGAGACGGATGGCAAGCAAACATATTACCATTTCTGCAGGTGAGTATAATTTATCGACCGCAATACAAACACCTGAACAATTGTTTGAGAAAGAAGCACCTGCCCTCATCTTTATTCATGGGTTTGTGGGCAATAAAATTGGTGAACACAGAATGTTTGTGAAAGCCGCACGCTACTTCAGTTCTTTAGGTTATATTTGTGTAAGATTTGATTTTAGCGGCTGTGGTGAAAGTGATGGCCATTATAAAGATATTAGTGTAACAAAGAAAGTAGACGAGCTAAAATCAGTGATTTCATATACTATGGAACTAGAGGGTGTAGACCCTAATCGTATATCTCTTGTAGGTCATAGTTTAGGGGGCGCAGTTACAGCATTAACCTCACCAACAATCCCTCAACTTAATCAAGTTGTTCTTTGGGCACCTGTTGCTAGACCATATAATGATATTGTATCCATTACTACGAAGGATGCGGTTATGTCTGCTAAGAAGAATGGTGTCTATGATTACCAAGGCTTTGAACTAAGTAAATCTTTCTTTGAAGACTTAAAGCGTCATGATCCTCTAACTTCTATTTCAACTTTTAACGGCTCTGTACTTATCATTCACGGTGATGAGGACCAAGAAGTTCCAAGATCCAATGCTGATGATTATGCTACTGCCGCTATAGATGCAAATCGTATTTTTATAGATAAAGGAGACCATACCTTTTCAAGTCATGCTTTTGAAAATAGACTATTCAATGAAACGGCAGTATGGTTGTCAAAAAGGGTGAAAACTACAGTCAATATTTAAGAAGGACTCTACTATACAGGCAAATACCATAGCCCTAAAACAATAACACCCTGTACCTAAGACGGTACAGGGTGTTTCTTCTATGAAGCAAGCTCATTTGCTTCAATAGGTTTGTTCTTATTCTCAGAACGATCAATGACAACCGAAGCTGCTGCATCACCTAAGATATTCGTTCCTGTTCTAAACATATCTAGAATACGATCAATCGCCGCTACTAAAGCAATGCCTTCAATCGGAAGTCCAGCAGAGCTTAAAACCATCGCAAGCATAATCAAACCCGCACCTGGCACCCCTGCCGCACCGGTAGATGCTAGAGTAGCCGTCAGCATAACAGTAAAGATCTGCAGCACTGTCAGCTCAATCCCATAAAATTGAGCAATAAACAATACTGCGATCCCTTGATAAATCGCCCCTCCGTCCATATTAATTGTGGCACCAAGAGGCAGAACAAAACTGCTCGTTTCCTTTGATACGCCGACCCTCTCTTGTGCATTTTTCAAAGTAACAGGAAGCGTCGCTGCACTGCTTGATGTTGTAAATCCAACGAGTGCTGCAGGAGCCATCCCTTTGAAGAAATGAAGGAGGCTGGTTTTACCAAGTGTTTTCACAGCTAAACCGTAGACAATCAGAACATGCAGAATACACGCCACAGCGACAGCTAAAATGACCTTCCCTAAAGGAAGCAGCACAGCTAAACCATAATTACCTACTATAGGCGCCATAATACCAAATACACCGATAGGAGCAAGCTTCATAATAGCACCAGTAATCTTTAATAATACATCTGCAAAGCCTTCAAAGAAGCGACGTACAGGGATTGCTTTCTCTCCTACAATTGTTATACCAATTCCAAGAGCCGCTGCAAAAAAGATAATCTGTAGAATATTTTGTTCAGCAAGAGCTGCAAATGGGTTGGTTGGAATGATATTAAGTAAAGTGGTGACAACACCTTCTGTTTCATTCACCTCAACTGAGCCTGTTGCAGGCGGTTCAATATTCAGCCCCTCCCCAGGAGAGAACAAAAAGCCAATAGCAAGACCTAATGATACGGCAATTAATGTGGTAGTTAAAAAGAATCCAACTGTTTTTGCGCCGAGTCTAGCTAGTTTTTTCCCGCTGCCAAGACTTGCAATTCCTGTAACAAGGGTCGCTAATATGAGCGGTGCAATCACAAATTGAATTAGTCGTAAAAAGAAGGTACCTAAGGGACTGACAACTTCTGCAGAAGAACCAAAGATTGACCCGACGATGATGGCCAGAACAAATGCCAATAAAATTTGAGTTAACAATGATGGCTTTTTCATCTTCATCCCCCTATAATCGTTCTGTTTTTGAGCGGACAGCCACATTCATCGGAACCGTCTCGGGATACTTGATTCCCATGCCTGTGTTTAAGCATATGACGGTTTCATTTTCTTTAATCCATCCATCTTGACGTAATTTTTTTGCAGCCGCAAATGTTGCAGCCCCTTCCGGACAAATAAATGCTCCTTCTCTTTCGGCAATATGATGCTGCTCTTGTAAAATATGTTCATCTGACACTGCAATTGCACAACCATTTGTCTCATAGATCGCTTCAAGAACTAGAAAGTCACCAAGTGCTTTAGGCACATTTATTCCAAAAGCTGCAGTTACAGAGTCATTCCAAAATTCAGAATCTTTATCTCCTGCTTCAAATGCTTTAACAATTGGTGCACATCCCTCTGCCTGAACTGCTACAAGCCTAGGAAGCTTTTCTTTTTCAATCCAACCAATTTCGGCTAATTCCTTAAGTGCTTTGTATATTCCGATTAAGCCGACTCCCCCTCCAGTTGGGTACAAAATCACATCAGGGAGTTCCCAATTCAATTGTTCTGCAATTTCAAGCCCCATTGTTTTTTTACCTTCAATCCGGTAAGGCTCTTTTAATGTTGAAACATCAAACCAGCCATATTCACTTACAGCTTCCCCTACTAATTTACCTGCGTCACTAATTAAACCGTCAATCACTTTCAAATCAGCACCAGCCACATGAACCTCTTGTCTCGTAATCATCGGGGCATCTTTTGGCATAACGATATGGCTTTTAATTCCTGCTCTCGAAGCATACAATGACCAAGCTGCTCCTGCATTACCGTTTGTAGGCATAGCAAGCTCTTCTACACCAAGTTCTTTTGCTTTAGAAACACCAACTGCTGAACCTCTTGCTTTAAACGAACCGGTTGGGATTAACCCTTCATCTTTCATCAATAATGTTGTAATTCCATACTCTTCACCGAGCTTACCCATAGATAGTAATGGAGTCATTCCTTCTCCTAAAGAAACGATGTTCTCTTTCTTTTTTACTGGCAGCAATTCATGATAACGCCATAAATTAGGTTCTCTATGTAGTAAATCTTCTTTTTGCCACTTTTCTTTTAATGAGTTGTAATCATAGCTCACTAGTAATGGTGAACCACATGAACACAAATTATTTTTTTCATCTGCAGAATAGGCTGCAGAACATTTCGGACAATATAAATGACTCACATAACTAAAACGCACCCTCATCCATCCCTTCTTTTAAAACCAACTAAACAACTTTGTTTTATAAGTTTATTTGATCATTCATTCATTTGTCAATATATTCATACTTTTCTTTACATAAAAAAAACCGATCAACAATTAGCTGATCGGTCGCACTATTAATTATTGACGTTTCGTTCGAAAAAAGCTCTATATTCTTCATCTGGGGCGCTGCCTACAATTCTGTCAACCTCTTCACCATTCTCAAACTGGACAATTGTTGGAGTGGATTCAATGTTATGATCAGACCAGCCCTCATCAAACTCTGTTAAGTTATATTGAACAAGATCTACTCCTAGCTCTTCACTGATCGGTACAAGTCTAGGTGTGGCCTCCTTACAATAAGGACAAGTAGAACTATAAAAATACACCGTTACATCCCCATTATCTTCAAGGATCTCCTCAAGCTCTTCTGGTAAGATGACATTTTGATAGTTTGGATCATTCACTAACTCTGCTGTTGCTGGATCGATCCGTTCTTTTCCAAATGGATTTCCCTCTGCTAGCTGTGATTGTTTCATAGAATTAACGACTGCTAATAACCCAAATAATATGACAATAATGCCACCAAAAATAAGAACCTTCTTCATATCTACTCTCTCTCCTTAGTATTGCGAATGATGATTAAGCTGCATAAAGCAATAATCGTAAATGCTGTTAAAGCTAAAAACGGTATCGTTACAAAACCAAACCAATTAATATACTGCCCGCTGCATGGGACTCTCCCGCAAGAAGGGACAGCATCCTGCAAGAAAGGGAGCTTTTGGTTTGCGTAATGATAGGAGGAAACAAGAATCCCTATAATCGAAAAAATGAAAGAATAAATAGCAGCTGTTGTATCTCTTCGTATAATCCCAATAAGCAAAATAATCACAAGTGGGTACATCAATATACGTTGATACCAGCACAACGAACATGGCTCAAATTGACGTATTACCGAGAAGTAAAGGGAACCAAGCATCGCAGTAAATGAGGTAAGCCACGCAACGATAAATATATTTTCTATTTTTTTAGTCAAACCTAGTACCCCCTTCTTTCACCTATGAAAATTACTTTACCACAAAAGCGAAGAAAGAAGAGTGAACGAATTGTTAAAGATAAAGTAAAACTACAGCCATCCTTTAAGAGTATCGAGTGAATAAATGACAATATAAAGAGACAAAGCTAAGAATAAGACTCTCTCGAAAGCTCCACCGGTTCGAATGTAGAACGGAAGACGAACCCGAAAGTCTAGTGGATAGAATAATCGTACTCCCCTCACTGTACTTGCATCTAAAATAATATGACTAATCATACCTACAATTAATCCATCTCGTATCATCGTATACTCTGCAAAAAAGATATGAAAAATCAATGCCCATATTCCTAAAAAAAGCAGACTGTGAGTGAGCGTCCGATGACCGAATATAGATGAGATGGCTCTAGATAAAAGAGGAAGCCTCCTTCCAATTTTAGAGTGGATATGGCATATATCAGGGATTAGCGCTCCAGCCATCCCCGCAACATAATAAAGCGGTGTTCCGCTATGAGGCAGCAAAAAGGTATCTGCTGCCATACATAATGCAAGCCCTCCGGCTACATGTGTTTTTCCTGTCATATGTATAAAGCTCTCTTTCTAATAAAAATCAAAAAAGAAACATCTGTTCTTATTTGTATTATTTTAGAATATCATAGAGATGTCTATCTAGAAAGAGGAAGATAAAAAAGCTAGAACAATTTGTCCTAGCTTTGCATTACTTGGCTAACCACTGCTCAAATTTATTCATTTCACTTTGCATATCCTCTACACCTTCATTATAAAGAGCTGCAAGTCTTTCTTTGTTCTTTTCTAATCTTGAGACGCGGACGGGCATTTTGGGCCTTATAACATACGCCTCACCACTTGCTTCCATCTCTTCGATTCGTTTTAACGTTTGATTATACCGTTGATAACGCGTGAGCATGGTCTGCAAAAAAGCTGGGTTGTTTCTGAATTGCCATTTTGCAAAACGAGTAAATTTCATAGGAGTTTTCTGATACCCTTTATTTTGAGTTAAAACGATCACATGCTTTTGATGTCCTTCTTCTATTGAACGGTTTATTGGAATAGGATCGGCTACGCCGCCATCAAAGAACACATCATCTTTGTATATAACAGGAGGTGCAAGCAACGGGATACTGCTAGATGCCTTCAAGACAGTCAAAAGATCTTCTTTGGGCAGATGTTTGTCGAAGTAGTAAGGCTTACCTGTGTCTAGTTTAGTTGTGACAATAGTGAACGTTTGAGGAGAATCTTTAAACGTGTCAAAATCAAATGGTTCAAGCTCATTTGGAAGCGTATTAAAAATAAAATCCCATCCAAAAATTGATTTCGTTTTTACTAAGTTTTTAAAACTCAAATATTCCGGGCGATCGATATAATCAATATTCACTTTGCGATTTCGCTCAATTTGCTTAGACACATAAGATGACCCATTACATGCTCCAGCAGAAACTCCAATCACATGAGGAATTTCGACTTCGTTTTTCATCAACGCTTCAAGCACCCCAGCAGTATAAACAGCTCTCATTCCTCCGCCTTCTAATACAAGACTAACACCATTCATAAATAGTCACTCCTAAAACATAATGGGCTCTTTCTTATCTGCAATTGTATCTTAAATTTGAAAATAATGGTATCTTTTTGCTCAGTTGAGATCTAAGGTTCTCCACTAAAAAGCCCTCCATCTAGAAGATGAAGGGTGCTGAGTTATTCTGCTTTTACATTTAAATTAACATCGACATTGCCGCGCGTCGCTTTAGAGTACGGACAAAATTCATGTGCTTTATGGGTCAATTCTTCAGCTGTAGCCTGAGACACACCCTTGATCATTACATTTAGCGTGACGCCAATTTTAAAGCCATCATCAGATGGATCCTTTAATAAACTTACTTCTGCTTCAATTTCAGAATCGATGTCTTCATTTGAATTTTTGGCCATTAAATTAAGTGCTCCGTCGAAACAAGCGGCATACCCTGCTGCAAATAATTGCTCAGGATTGGTTCCGTCCTTATCAGAATTGCCTCCTGTCGGCATAACCAGCTTATGGTCAATCACACCATTATTAGAGGTTACATGTCCATTTCTTCCATTTTTTGCTTTTGCTTGTGCTGTAAACATTACTTCTGCCATGACGTACACTCTCCTTTTTTGCTACTAAATTGGGTACTTACTTATGTATTAACGTTCTTGTTCCATTTTAAACATAAAAAAACAGCCTCTTTTTGTAAAAAGGCTGTTTTTAGTCTTAATGAATTTCATCATAAATTAATGTTGGTTTTTCCACATTGTCACTTGTAATTGAGTATGCGTTTAGTACCATGTCAATGACATTTTGTACATCTTCATTGTTACTATGAAGGGTAACAATAGAATCGCCTGCTTCTACTTTATCACCAATCTTTTTATTTAATACAAGTCCAACAGCAAGATCAATTTCAGATTCCTTCGTTGCTCGTCCAGCCCCTAATAACATAGCAGCTGTACCGATCTTGTCCGCAACAATGGCAGAAACTGAACCTGATTGTTTCGCTTTAACTTCTATTAAGTGCTTAGCTTTTGGCAGCTTTTCTGGATCATCTACAATCGAAGGATCACCATTTTGAGCCTCAATAAACGTTTTTAATGTTTCAAGAGCCTTACCAGATGAAATCACTTCTTCAAGTTTTTGACGAGCTTCCTGAACGGAACTCGCTTGATTTGCCAAGTATACCATCTGGCTTCCAAGCGTCAAGCATAATTCACGAAGGTCTTCAGGGCCCTCACCGCGCAGCATATCAATCGCTTCTTTCACTTCAAGAGCATTACCGACTGTTAAGCCTAACGGCTGATTCATATCTGAAATGATCGCCATTGTATTACGGCCAAGGCTGTTACCGATCTCAACCATCGCTTTAGCAAGCTCTTTTGATTGATCCAACTCTTTCATGAACGCCCCAGAACCTGTTTTCACATCAAGAACAATCGCATCTGCACCAGATGCAATCTTCTTACTCATAATTGAACTTGCAATCAGTGGAATAGAATTCACGGTTGCTGTTACATCGCGCAGCCCGTAAAGTTTCTTATCCGCCGGTGTTAAGTTCCCCGTTTGGCCAACCACCGCTAGCTTATTTTTGTTGACTAGTTCAATAAATTTATCCGTTTCAATTTCTACACTGAAGCCTGGAATCGCTTCTAGCTTATCAATCGTTCCTCCTGTGTGGCCTAAGCCGCGTCCAGACATTTTAGCTACGGGCACACCAAGTGCCGCTACTAATGGAGCTAAGGCAATCGTCGTTTTATCACCAACACCGCCTGTAGAGTGCTTATCAACTTTTATACCATCTACAGCAGAAAGATCAATTTGATCCCCTGATTTCACCATTGACATCGTTAACTCGGCACGCTCTGCTGTACTCATATCTTTAAAAAAGATCGCCATTGCGAGTGCTGACATCTGATATTCCGGTATATCTCCTTTTGTATAGCCTTCAATAACGAACTGAATTTCTTCTTTCGATAACTCTAAGCCATCACGCTTTTTCTCAATAATATCTACCATGCGCATTTCTCAAACATCTCCCTCGTCTTAGAGTGCTGCTCTTACACTTCTACTGTAGAAACAATTTCTTTTACAAGCTTAATGAACTTTGGTTTCGTACGGTTTGCTACTTCTACCACTTCTTCATGAGTGATTCCTTGCAGTTCTTCTCCAATCGCCATATCCGTAATACATGAAATACCAATTACTTTCATACTAGCGTGACTAGCTACAATCACTTCAGGAACCGTGGACATTCCAACTACATCCCCGCCTAAGTTGCGAAGCATAACAAGCTCAGCACCACTCATGTAAGTAGGTCCTGTTACGCCAGCATATACACCTTTTTGAACTTTAATATCTAAGTTATTAGCTGTCTTTTCCACAAAATCAACATACTCAGTAGTGTACGCACTGCTCATATCAGGGAAGCGTGGTCCAAGCTCCTCGAAGTTAGCACCAATAAGCGGGTTATCACCTGTAAAGTTTAGTTGATCCGTAATAATCATTAGATCGCCTGGTTCAAAGTTCTTGTTCATACCGCCGCAAGCATTTGTAACAACCATTAATTCAACACCAATTTGCTTCATTACACGTACAGGGAATGTTACCTCTTGCATCGTGTAGCCTTCATAATAATGGAAGCGGCCTTGCATTGCTACGACATCCTTCCCATGAAGCTTACCAATAACAAGCTGACCTGCATGACCTTCAACAGTAGATACAGGGAAGTTAGGAATATCAGAGTAAGGAATCTTAACAGCATCTTCAATCTCATCTGCAAGCTCACCAAGACCAGAGCCTAAGATTAGACCAATTTGAGGTTTTGTCTCGATTTTCCCTTCTAAATATGTAGCTGACTGCTTAATTTTCTCTAACATGTTTTCCATTAAAATCGCTCCTTTAGATGATATAAAATTCATATAAATACTAGCTTTTCTTATGAGGCTATATATTCGTATTTATCGAGTCGCTTCCGCTTTTCTTGTCCAGTTCCATGATTCAGATAATCGGCGCCTTCACTTTGCCAAACGAAGCAAAGTGCGCTTCTTTTTGTCGAACCTCCAGCCTCCTCATATCTAAACGAATCATTTCACTTTTCTGTCCAGCTGCAGCTCCTTGTCCTGCTGGATAAAACGGTGCTTCGATTGAAGTCAAAGTGCGACTTCAAATCGCTCCCCCTTATTTCTCCGCATGCCAGACCAGTCGCTTCCGCTTTTCTTCCTACATTTCTTTTACGATGGCTTTTACTAGGGATAGGAAGTCTGATTTGACTCGTTCTGTCGTTTCCATTACCTCATCGTGAGTTAATGGCTGTGGCAGGATACCTGCTGCCATATTTGAGATACATGAAATACCTAGTACTTCAAGACCAGCATGACGGGCTACAATAACTTCAGGGACCGTTGACATACCGACTGCATCGCCGCCCATTTTACGGATCATGCGAACTTCGGCTGGAGTCTCATAGCAAGGACCTGAATTACCAACATACACTCCTTCTTTCAGTTCAACATTCAACTGAGAAGCTTGTGTTTTGGCAAGTTCACTTAATTCTTTTGAATAAGCATTTGACATATCAGGAAAACGTACACCAAATGCTTCATCATTTGGTCCAATTAGAGGATTTGCATTCATGTTATTAATATGATCAGTGATAATCATTAAGTTTCCTGCTTCAAATGATTCGTTCACGCCGCCTGCAGCATTTGTTACAATAATCTGCTTGACACCGATCTCTTTCATTACACGAACAGGGAACGTGACAACATCCATGCTGTACCCTTCATAGAAATGAAAGCGGCCTTGCATCGCTACAACTTGCTTACCTTGAAGTGTACCGATAACTAGTTGACCAGCATGTCCAGCCACTGTAGAAACTGGGAAGTTAGGAATTTCGTTATAAGGAATCTTTACAGGATTTTCGATTTCTTCAGCTAGAACACCAAGGCCTGATCCAAGAATTAAGCCAATGGACGGTGTTTCAACCATTTTCTCTTGTAAATACGCTGCTGCTTCTTGTAATGCTTGTTTGTTTACCATTTTTTATCCCCCTATTAATTAAAGATCGCCTAAAAAGCTTGTTCCGTGTTTAGGTAGAGTCACATTAAAGTTATCAGCAATTGTTGCTCCAATATCAGCAAATGTTTGACGAATCCCTAAATCTTTAGCTTCTGTCTGCCCTTTATAGTGCACAAGCAATGGAACATATTCACGTGTATGATCTGTGCCTGGATGAGTAGGATCATTTCCGTGGTCAGCTGTAATGATTAATAAATCATTCTCTCTTAACTGAGCAAATACCTCTTCTAGCTGACGGTCAAACTGCTCTAGTGCCTCGCCGTACCCGATCGGGTCTCTGCGATGGCCATACAACGCATCAAAATCCACTAAATTTAAAAAGCTGATTCCTGTGAAATCTTTTGACATCGTCCCAACCAATTTTTCCATCCCATCATCATTTGACACAGTACGAATCGCTTCTGTAATTCCTTCGCCATCGTAAATATCAGAAATTTTGCCGATAGCAATTGAATCTAATCCGCTATCCTTTAATTCATTCATAACTGTACGCTCAAAAGGCTTCAAAGCGTAGTCATGACGGTTCGCTGTACGCTTCCATAAACCTGGCGTACCAATAAAAGGACGAGCAATAATTCGGCCAACCATGTACTTAGGATCGAGTGTCAGCTTTCTTGCTTTCTCACAAATATCATATAATTCTTCAATTGGCACAATCTCTTCATGCGCGGCGATTTGTAAGACAGAATCTGCTGAAGTATAGACAATCAGCGCTCCGGTTTTAACATGTTCTTCTGCTAGTTCATCAAGAATTTCTGTCCCGGAAGCTACTTTATTACCAATCACTTTGCGGCCAGTTTGGCGCTCAAGCTCTGCTACTAATTCTGGCGGAAAACCTTCTGGAAAGACTTGAAATGGTTCTTGGATATCAAGACCCATAATTTCCCAATGACCTGTCATCGTATCTTTTCCGTTAGATGCTTCCTGCATTTTACCGTAATGAGCGATTGGCTTGTCTACTTTTTCTACCCCATCTATTTCTTTAATATGACTTAAACCAAGGTTTGCCATATTGGGCATTGTTAGTCCATTCATCTTTTCTGCAATATGTCCTAATGTATCAGAACCTGCATCTCCAAACCTTGCTGCATCAGGAGATTCTCCAATACCTACTGAATCCATCACAATTAAAAATACGCGCTTAAATTGATTGCTCATTTAAAAGTGCCCCCTTTACATTCCTACCATAGTCTTCCCTTTTCTTGGTGAGTTTTGCTAATAATCATAGATGTCAGAAGTCTGACCTCTTTTATTAAAAAAAACGATTATGCTCTAGGATGGTATTGAGCATAGACGTCTTTCATTCGTGTTTTTGTGACATGAGTATAAATTTGAGTAGTAGATATATCAACATGTCCGAGCATTTCTTGAACGGCACGGAGATCAGCCCCGTTTTCAAGTAAATGGGTTGCAAATGAATGGCGAAGCGTATGTGGAGTCAATTCTTTTTCAATCTTAGCAGCTTCAGCTAACTTCTTTACAATTTTCCAGAACCCCTGTCTTGTCAGCGGTCTCCCGTAGTGATTTACAAAAACATATTCATGTCTATTCTTTTTCAGCATAGTAGACCTTGCTTGCTCTAAATAGAGTTGAAGCGCTTTCGTTGCTTGCTGACCTAAAGGAATGATTCTTTCTTTATTCCCTTTTCCTATACATCGCACAAATCCCATTGATAGATGGGTATCTGTTAACTTTAGATTAATCAATTCTGAGACGCGCATGCCTGTTGCATATAATGTCTCCATCATTGCACGGTTGCGAATAGATAAATGATCTTGTCCAGAAATCGTTAACAACGCTTCTACCTCTTCCAATGATAACACTTTTGGCAGGCGCTTTGAAGCTTTAGGTATGTCAAGGTGAACAGAAGGATCTTGCTCACTTAATTTTTCTCTAAGCAAAAATTGATGAAAAGCACGAATCGACGCTATCGTTCTGGCAATCGTCGCTTCAGCTCGTCCCTGCTCCTTTAAGAAGAAAAGGTAATCTACAATCATGTGACGTGTAACATCCTTAAACGTTTGAATATCAATGACGTTCTGTAAAAATTTCGCATAATTTAACAGGTCACGGCGATACGATTGAATCGTATTCTCAGCAAGGCCTCTCTCAATCTGGATGTAGTGCAGGAATTCGCTTACATCTTTTTGCATATACACCCTCTCCTTTATTTAAAGCCCTTGATGAATTGTCTATAAAATGAGAACCACAAATAAGTCAATCAAAACTAAGAAACTATTCACCAAAATGATAGTACATCATTAAACGATCGACCCATGTCATCTCTATCTCATTTGATTCATAACTCATCACTTTGACCGCTTTTCCTTTTGGTTCATCATATCGATGATAGCTTTCATACTCAGCACTCACCCATAGGATACCATAATAAAAGAGAACTGTGCATCCTATAAATAGCAGAAAAACTTTAATACTTTGTAAAACGAGCAAAAACCACTGTTTCATATCCTCACCTCGATAAAGTTAAATCCATTTTGGATTAGCTGTTACTATCAAGCTATGCCAAAAAGTGTGAGGATTATACCTGTCTTAACAAACGAGTGATTAGGTGCTTGCATTAGGTTCCTGTATTAAGTGTCTGCACAATATAAAAAGTGCCCATTCACCTCGTGAACGGCACTTTAGTTATTCGTTATTTGATTCTTCATTAGAAGGTTCATTAGAAGTTTCATTTTCACTTGTTTCGTCTTTATCGTTACAGCGATAACAAATTCCATGGAAAGTCAAACGATGATCTTTAATTTTAAAGTTCCAATCACGCTCAACGATCTCTTCCACATCACCAAGTAAATCTTCTTGAATTTCGTCTACTGCACCACATTCTATACATACTAAATGATGGTGAAAGTGAGCGGCTCCTTCTTGTCTGAGATCAAATCTCGATACGCCATCACCAAAATTAATTTTATCAACAATTTTAAGTTCAGCTAGTAATTCTAGCGTGCGGTATACCGTAGCTAGTCCAATTTCCGGTGCTTTATCTTTGACAAGGAGGTATACATCTTCTGCACTCAAGTGATCCTCTTCATGCTCAAGTAACACACGAACGGTTGCTTCACGCTGCGGTGTTAATTTATAGCTTTGTGAGTGCAAATGCTTTTTAATTCTTTCTAGTCTTTTCTCCATTGTATGTGTGTCCCTCCCAAGCCTTTAACCTCCTATCATTATAATCATCTAAAAAAATAGCGTCAATCAATAATGATTATTATTTAAAGTTAATCACACACTCTTATTTAATAATAATTATTAAAAAGTAGTTAGTACAAACCTCATTAATAAAGGTGAAAGATATGCCTCTACAGCAGACGCTGCAGCAAGCGCTGCCCCCACACATAGTATTAATGCAGAATACTTAATGAAAATCGGAAAGAAAGGCGTACTTGATTTTTTTAAAAATTGATGACGGATCATTTTCAAACAAAAAGCTACACTTGCGGTACCTGCTATTAAGAAAGCTGGTACAAGGATAAAATTTTGGGGCATGATTGCTACAAAGGAAAGAAGAAAGCCTGACATTCCCATTTGATTGACAAGAAAGCCGACCGTAAACCCAACAACGACTCCCTTTAAAAATAACAATATTAGTATAACCGGCAGCCCGATTACTGAGAGTCCAAGCAGCCACATGAGTCCAAAGTATTTAGCATAATGAGCGAAGCTTTGACTGAAAATAGCAGATGATTGTGCTAGGTTCCCCTCTGATACCTGTCCAAAAAATTGCCCCAAATACATATATAAGTCATGCTTTTGTGTCAAACTCAAGCTATTAACGACGATGGCACCAAAAATAATTCCGATTAAAAATAATACAGTTATGAATAAATAAATCGATCTATTTTCTTGGATGTGAAATGAGATCATATCTCTTACCCCATACTTAAACATCCGCATCCCTCCTCTGTACACTCTTACTCTACTCTATGAAGACAAGCTGCAATCTATGCCTGCAGATAAAATGATAGATTTTTTCTTCTTTTTAAACTTGCTCTTTTTTAGTATAGTAATAATGAGGGGCATCCATTACGTGTGCTATTTTTTTCGTTCATTATGAAAACGTTTACAAAAAGAGAAGAGGGATATCATGTCATCAAAAGAATCCAACCGAGAGCAAGGCTTTCAAACATTAGCTGTCCATAAAGGGTACAAACCAGATCCTCTTACCGGTTCACTTGCTCTACCTATTCACCAAACGTCTACTTTCGTCTTTCCTAGTGCAGAGACAGGCGGAAGGCGGTTTGCCGGCGAAGAGGAAGGTTATGTATATTCAAGACTTGGAAACCCGACAGTTACCGCATTAGAAGAAAAAATCGCAGCTCTTGAGAAAGGAGAAAAAGCATTAGCATTCGCGTCTGGTATGGCTGCTATTTCAGCTGTGCTTCTAGGCCTTGTGCGCTCCGGAGATCATATTTTATGCTCACGAGGTCTTTATGGTTGTACATTTGGCTTTTTATCGATTTTAAAAGATAAGTTTAATGTGGATTACACATTATGTGACATGCGAGATAAAGAAAGCATCCTCCGTGAAATAAAAGAAAATACGAAAGTTATCTATATTGAAACCCCGATTAATCCAACGATGCAAATTATTGACTTAGCACTTATAGGTCAAATAGGAAAAGAGCATAATGTGACTACAGTAGTAGATAACACATTTATGTCTCCTTACTTGCAGCGTCCCCTAGAATATGGGTGTGATGTGGTTGTCCATAGTGCAACAAAATATTTAGGTGGACATGGGGACCTTGTAGCTGGTGTCGCTGTTGGTACAAAAGAATTTCTTGAGCATATTCAATTTACAACTCAAAAAGATATTGGCGGAATCCTTGCTCCATTTGATGCCTTTTTACTTGTCAGAGGAATAAAAACATTAGGTGTACGAATGGACCGGCACTCTGAAAATGCTCAAAAGGTTGCCGAATTCCTAGAATCCCACCCAAAAGTGACGAATGTCATGTACCCTGGGTTAAAAAGCTTCCCACAACACGAACTCGCAAAAAGACAAATGGACGGTTTCGGCGGACTTATCAGCTTTGAATTAAAAGAAGGACTTGAAGCTGGACTTAACATGATGAACAAACTTGAATTACTTAAATGTGCTGTCAGCCTAGGGGATGTTGACTCATTGATTCAGCACCCTGCTTCTATGACTCACTCTGTTGTCCCTCGGGAAGAACGGATAAAAATGGGGATTGCAGATGGTCTAATTCGTCTGTCTGTAGGAATAGAGAACGTTGAAGATATTATTTATGATCTAGAGCAAGCACTATCGTAAACAAGTTCGGTGATATGTTAATTACACAATAAAAGCGCTCCTACTCTCAAAGCAGGAGCGCTCCTCTTATTTATCAAGATATTTCATTAACCGCATATATTGAATGGCATAGGCTGTTTTGGCATCATGAATCCGTTCATCTCGCACCATCTCTTCTGCTTCCTCAAGTGTTGCCTCAATCACATCTAGAAATTCATCTTCATCCCGGCTTACTTCCCCTGCTGTAAGACCAGTAGCCGCATACATATAAATGAGCTCATCAGCAAATCCAGGCGATGTATAAAATGAAAGTAAAAAGTCAAGATTGTCTGTTACATAACCTGTTTCTTCTGCGAGCTCTCTTTTCGCACAATCAGCAGGCTCTTCCCCCGCGTCCAACTTGCCTGCTGGTATTTCAATAATCGTTTTTTCAAGTGCTTTTCGAAATTGCCTAACTAAAATCAACTTTCCTTCTGTTGTAATAGGAAGAATAGCTACAGCTCCTGGGTGTTTAATAATCTCTCTTTTACTTGTTTTTCCGTTAGGCAGTTCTACTTCATCCACTTGCAAGTCAATGATCTTGCCGCTGTATATCGAGTTAGATTTGATTGTTTTTTCGTAAAGATGATTCAACGATCTCACTCCTAGGTTCTTTTTGACATAGTTATTACATAGAAGTGTACCATATAATCTATCATTCGAGGATGTGTGAGATATGAAAGTCTATGTACACAATCAAGGAATCGTTTTAGCAGGTAAAGCTTGGGAAATTAATGCCAAGCTGAAAGAGTCTATGCAGCATTTTGAGTACGTAGAAGACTGGGTTAAGACTGTTCATTCACGGCCTAAATTAAGACTGGTCCATAATGCTGCCACCACTGCCCAGAAAAAAACAGGATCTTCCTGATAGCCTCTTCCCATAGTCTTAATATCTTTTCCTAACGTACGAAGAGCTTGCTCTGTCTTTTGTTGTACTTCCTGTTCTTCGATCCACTTTATTTCAGGGTACACTTTTGCTTCTTGCAGCATAGAAAGCTGGTTTTCAATCATTTCAAGCCTATCTCCATTTAAAAGTGGCAGGGGCAAGATAACCTTCGTCAGGACTGCTTCTTTTAGCGGCGTTAATGTATGATGACTAATCCCTCTATGCCGCTTCCTTTTATCAGCAAAGGACAAGCGCGGAATCCATACAGGAACCCCCCCTAAAGCCGCCACATTATTAGACCAATTCGCCAAAGACATTCCTGTAAATCCGTAATAACTTCCTGTGCCTACAACTCCAGGGCCGACAGTTATCATAATAATGTCAGCTTTTAGATGTTCATGAGCAAATTGAAGAGCAGTTTGGATGGTAATTGCTTCATATGTCCCTCCAAAAGCCTGACCTACCGTAATGGTTACAAATGTCTCTTCTCCTTCAAGTGCTCTAATGTGTTCACTCAGCGTAAGAGGCAAAGCTGCTTGATCATCAATGATAATACATACAGTAGCCCCTTTGTGTAAAACTTTAGAACCTGCGTAGAGAATGGGAATCATACTATGCAATTCACCGACTAAAACAGGCTTCTTCTCTAGAGAAAACGCGGTTTGAAACATTGAATGATATGGACTTTCCTGTGATTCTACAGATAAGACTTGATGCTGCATCGGAGTATATCGTAATTTCAGAATATGACCGTCATCCCTGTTTAGACAAGGAGTCACATGGGCATTCTCTCCCGCTGATTTAACAAAATCATATCCTCCGGTACCTAGATTCAATTCGCTCGCTGTGGTATTTAATAAAACCGTATCTCCTATCCGGCCTTTTTTTGTCAGCGCTTTATATAAAACAGCTTGTTGTGTGCGAGATGTCTGCAAAATCTGTATATGATTATCTTCAAACACAATAGCTTTGATCTGATCTCGCACTTCTGCAAACATCTCACTTCAGCTCCGTTCTTTTCCTTTGCTCTTAGTATGAAGTTTCCCTTCCAAATTATTCATAAATTACTAATTCCTCTTCTTTAACACAAAAAGCCGAGCATAGGCTCGACTTACACTAGATCCACTTATAATAAGGGTTTAATCAATTCTTCTAATCTTTCATAATTCACTTCACCAGGAATCACATGGGCAATGACACCTTCACGGTCAATAACAAAAGTCGTCGGCAGAACTCTTATTCCGTAACGATCTGATACAAGCCCATCTGCATCAAAAAAAACAGGAAGTGTGAGATTCATTTCTTCTATAAATTCAGGGGCATCATTTAGCGTTCGTTCGTACGTCTGCATATTTACAGTCACTATGTCTAAGCCCTCTTGATGATAATCTTGCTGTAGTTCCATAAAGTCTGGCATTTCATCACGGCAAGGCTCACACCATGAGGCCCACATATTAAGGATTACAACTTGACCCTCGTACTGATTAAATGATTCTTGACCGCCTTGATAGGTCGGCAGTTCAAAATCTTCAGCAACCATCCCAACTTCATTACCTACCTCTTGCCTGTCCATTGTTACAACCGTCACAACTGCTAAAATACACGCTATAGCTAAAACCAAAAAGGTTCTTTTCCGTTTCATTTTTACACATCCATTCTAAAATCACTTACTCTATTTTCTCCCTACATTATAGAATTTAAAAAACGAAGCCGCAATAAACAATAAAGTGAACGTACGATGTATTTCTACTAAATACTCTTTTCTAAAAATGAAAAGTTTGCTAGAATGAAGCAGTTATTACCCAATAAAAAATGACTATTCATAAAAAGGAAGGAACCTACTATGTCAATAATTGAAGCAATCATTTTTGGAATTGTTCAGGGAATTACTGAATTTCTTCCTATATCAAGTACGGCTCATATTATCATTACACAAATGGTTTTTAATTACTCTTTTCCAGGATTTGGATTTGAGATCTTTTTACACCTCGCTTCCATCTTAGCGGTTGTCATCTATTTCAGAAAAGATATCGTTGAAGTCATTATTGGATTCTTCTCATTTTTTGGGAATCGTTCAAAAGAAAACCGTGTGCAATTTTTATTTGCACTCTATATTATCGTAGCAACTGGAATTACAGGTGTGTTAGGCGTATTACTAGAAGATTCGATTGGCAGTGTTTTAAAAACACCACCTTTTATCGCCTTAGCTCTTGCTACAACGGGAATCTTCTTGATTATTATTGAACGTTTTGTTAAACACGGAAACCGAACAGAAAAAGACATGACATTTATCGATGCAATTATCGTAGGTTTAGGACAGACACTTGCTGTTATTCCAGGAATATCAAGGTCTGGAGCGACTCTAATTACAGGGTTATTTGCAGGATTAAATAAAGAAACGGCTGTACGCTACTCGTTCCTTTTATCTATTCCTGTAATCCTAGGATCAACAGTGTTAGCTATTGGTGATTTTACAGACGGCACACTAGTTGCTGAAACAGGGGTCCTGGCATTAGTCGTTGCTTTCATCGCTACATTCATTTTTTCATGGCTAGGTATTGTATGGCTGATTGAGTTCTTAAAACGTAGCAAACTTATTTACTTTGCGATTTATTGCTTTGTTGCTGCCATCTTCATCTTTTTCTATTTTGATGCTAACTTCATTATGGAACTTGAATAGAAAACATTTAAAAGGAGCTGCCCTGCTGGGACAGCTCCTTCTTCGTTCTAACGTTTCTAAAACTAACTATATTATGAAAGCCATATGATCAAGCTGTACAATAACGGAATCGTCAGCACACAAAGAATTGTCCCCGCTGCCACTATAACTGCCGCAAACTTAGTATCGCCTCCATATTTCTCTGCATACATTGTAATGGTTGGTGCAGAGGGTGTTGCTGTCACAAGGATAGCTACACCGATAACAGTCATAGAAACAGGCAAATAGATAAAAGGTAAAAGAAAAACAGGAATGACAACTAATTTTGCCAGCACGGCAAGCCATACATACTTCGATGTCATTAATTGCCGGCAAGCAGACGCCGTCAAACCAGCTAATAAGCTGCCTATCAATAACATTGATAAGGGCATTGTTAATTCTCCTAGTGTTAAAAGCAAGGAGGATACAGGAGAAGGCCAGCCGAAAGGCAATAGCATAATGACCAATCCAAGAGTAGTTGCGATTATACCAGGATTCCAGAATAATAAGGATAGGTTAATTTTTTGATAGTTTCTCGCCACTAAGTAGATGGCATACGACCAAATTAAAAATAGATAAAATATCATAAAAACAGCTGTATATAACACTCCTATTTCTCCAAACAAATAAAAAGTAACAGCGTATCCGATGAACCCTTGATTTCCAAATACAATTAACCCTTCATACACACCTTGCTTATTCTCAGGTAATGTCGCACTCCTTCGCATTTCTCTTCCTACTAAGATGGCAACTGCCATAGCATATATCGATAAACCTATTAACCATAGGAGTTCAAACATGATTTCAGTTGATAAGTTAATGTCCATAGCATAAAGGATCAAAGAAGGAAGAGTAATGTATAAAATCACTTGGGTCAAAACCCTATTTGCTTCAACTGGCAGAATTCTCACCTTCCGCGCTGTAAAGCCTATCAATCCAATAACTAACAGCCCAAGCATCTCATAAAAGAGAAATGCACTTCCTGTCATAGCCCTCACCTCACCCTATGTGTATGAGGAAAAATAAAAAAGGTGAGTGAACAAATATTGTTCACTCACCTAAAGATTCCTTTTTACACTCGATCTAGAGCTTCATTAATTGGTGTATCACCATTTAAAATTTCAAACGTTTTACCATAGGTATTCACCCGATCTACAACCTCAGCTAAAACCTTAGCAACATCCGCTCTAGTGATCGTGGTATCGCGCACTTCAATTTCCTGCTCTAGTTTAATTTTTCCAAGAGCCTCATCATCTGTGAGAGTGCCTGGTCGTACGATTGTATAATTTAAACCTGATTGTTTTAGATGATCGTCTGCTATTTTTTTAGCAACAAGGTAATGTTTGATGCGATCACTCTTATCAGGATCAACAGTCCCCATTGAGCTAAGCAGAACAAAGCGGTCGACCTTATGTTTTTTCGCAGCATCTACTGCTTTCATCGCACCCCACATGTCAATTAAAATCGTTTTATCTGCCCCGGTATGACCTCCGGAACCAGCTGCAAAGATGACAGCATCTATCCCGTCAAAGGCATGATCGATATTTTCCTCTAAATCAGCAATGACCACTCTGTCTGCGCCTGCATCCATAAGTGATTCTGTCTGTTTGTCATCTCTAATCATCGCTACTGCCTTATGATCACTTTTGCTTAATTCTTTAATAGCTTGCTTTGCTACATTTCCATTTGCTCCAACTACTAGTATATTCATTTCATTCACTCCTTTTACTATCTCAATAAATCTTTTCCCTAATTCAGTTTTTCATAAACATCAGAAATAAGCATTAAAGCATTTACGAACGACAAGGAAGTTAGTATGATAAAAATAGTAAAATCAACCAAAGGAGCTTTAATCTATGATGTTGTCTGATTGTTCTTTTATTCATACAGAAAATGAGCTTGTAAATATGCTTGGGGAGCCTAGTCTTTTAGCTCAGCGAAAAGTTATTGATCACATTGATCGACATGTGAGCGAGTTTCTTTCTAAATCTCCCTTTGTTGTAATATCTACAGCTAATGCAGCTGGTTTATGTGACGCATCACCACGAGGAGATGCTCCGGGCTTTGTATCCATCCTTGATTCAAAAACATTGATTATTCCTGAGAGACCAGGCAATAAGCGGCTTGATTCCATCAAAAACATTCTTCAGAACTCTCAGATAGGCTTGTTATGTATCATTCCTGGACTTAATGAAACTCTACGAATCAACGGGAAGGCTAGAGTAACGAATGATCAAAATTTATTAGAATCAATGAGTGTAAAAGGGAAAATCCCCATTTTAGGAATAGTCGTTGAGGTAGAAGAGTGCTTCATACACTGTGCCAAAGCTTTTATTCGTTCAAACTTATGGGATTCAACTTCGTATGATAGTGAACTTCCAAATCCAGCCTCTATTTTATCAAGTCATGCAAAGACATTGAAGCGTGACACAGAAACAATTCAGCAGCAGCTTGAAGAAAGCTACACGCAGCGCCTCTATTAAAAAAAGAAAAGGGGACAAAGTATTTAATGAGTCTTGCAAACAATAACCCCAAAGAAGTAAAGTTTATTCAACACTCCGCTTCCTACTATGCTTCAGATGAATTGGCATTTTGTTCGCTCTCAGTTAAATACTTCCGTCCCAGCTTTTTTATTTTACTTCCTCTTTTCGATCATATACTGGCACCCATCCTTCTTTTGTTTTAAAAATGCGAATGGCTACGACTTGACGATCTTCTTGCAGCGTGAAATAGTGACGATAATTTTCAGGTACAGAAATTAAATCGCCCGGTTCTAACTCTACATCAAAGAAACGGCCATCTTTCCCCTCAATAGCAAATATCCCATGTCCGCTCACAATATATCGCACTTCGTCATCAGTATGATGGTGTTCTTGCTTAAAGTTTTTAAGTAAATCTTCAAGCTTGGGCGTAGCAGAAGACAATGAAATTACATCTGCAGTTAGATAGCCTCTTCTCTCTGAAATATCAGCAATTTCATTTGCATAAACTTCTAGAATTTTTTCTTTCTCAACCTCTGATAATGTATACTTTTCAACTAAGGGAGACGGTAGTTTATCTGTTGACCAGTTTTCATAGATAACACCTTGATCATTTAAATATGTTTCTACCTTTCCTCCTTCTAGTCTCTCGTTCGTATCATGAAATCTCAATGTTGCCATAGTTCATTCCTCCCTTAATCGCTTGTACTTGTTGTGTGAGAAGCAGCTGCTTCACATGAAAGCTGAACAAAAATTCAAGTGCTTCCAGATGCTTTTTAGCTTCTAGGCCGTCACGCCCCCAGACAGTGATTCCGTGATTTCTAATTAAAACAGCTTTCGTTTCTGGTTTAATAACATCAGCAACAACTTGGCTAAGTGTAGGGATATCTGCACAATTACGAACAATAGGGATCGTTAATTCCCCGTCCTCTTCCCAAATATTGAATGCTTTAATTAGTTCATTGCCTCTAAACGTTACGGCTCCTGTATCACCGTACATATTTGAAATTAAATTATTATCAACTGTATGCACATGCAGCGAGCAGCCAGCGTTCGTTAACCGGTATACTTGTGCATGAAGGAGCGTTTCTGCAGAAGGTTTTAAGGATGTTTGTTCGATAGATTGACCCCATTGATCCACTAACAAAAAATCTTTTTCCGTTCGTTTACGCTTATCTACTCCGCTAGCTGTCACATAAAAAGATAATGGCTCATTATTTACCTTTATAGAAAGGTTGCCGCTTGTTCCAGGAAACCAATCACGAGCAGCTAATTCATCTTTAATATCAGCTAATTCGTTCCACTCATCTATCGACAAACTAACTTCCTCCCTTCTAAGTAATTCATAATCTGATGAAAATCTTCAAAAGGCTGATAGGTAATATTTAATTCCTCGCATTTTTCTTTTAGATAGCCTCGCGCAAAAACTAAGTCTGCTAACTTTGCTGCTTCAAGATCAGTTATTGAATCGCCAATGACAATACGCTCATGCAATGTCTCATCGAATGATCGTATAATACTTGGTTTGCAGCAGCCGCACCCATTAGTGCAATGCGTATCACAAGAATACGGCCATTTAATCAGGATTTTCTCACCTGAAAAATCGGCTTTATTACAATAGATCTGCTCTAGTGGCACATCAAATTCTGCAAGCATTGGATAAACAAAAAAATCAATGCCTCCGCTCACTACGTAAAATGGGATATCATTGTCATTCGCATAAGTTAACAGCGAAGCAAAACCCTCCCGATAGTGTGCGTTCTCCCTGAGAAATTCAAGCATGTCTTGCTTTTTAGAAGAGGGAATATAGGAGAATAATTTCCCGACCCCTTCTTGTATCGTAATGGTTTGATTTAAAATCTGATCTTTGATCTCTTCCCATTCAGGAGGGGCAAACTGCTTCATTAGAGCAATAATGTTGTCTGATTCTGTAATGGTCCCGTCAAAGTCACAGAAAATAATCGGTTTCTTCATACTTTTACGAGCCCCCACGTATCTAGTGCCTTTCTCAAGTTTAAACTTGATTCAGCCTTCTCTTCTAACGTCCGGCCAGAAAGAACACCATCTATAGCTTCTCTAAAAGCCGCACCGCCTGCGCTCGCTCCATCTGGATGACCATGAATGCCTCCGCCTGCATTAATGACAGTATCAATTCCAAAATCTTCAATTAATTGCGCTGTCATACCTGGGTGAATGCCTGCTGATGGGACAGGAAATGCTTGCGCGTATGGCTCATCTGCTGTTCGCAAAGCTTGAGCGATTTGTAATGTTTCTTGTTTAGGCATCGCTACACTGCCATAAGGTGACGGAAATAAGACTAGGTCTGCACCAGCCATACGTAGTAATTTCCCTAAAAGTAATGGATTGCTCACCCCGTATCTAGTAGAAGAGGTTATAGCCCCTGAAAAGGCTGGATGTGCTAAGATCGGCACATCAATTTCCGGGTCTTCTCTTAACCCTTGAAGAACATCGAGTCCATATGTAAATACGTTAAACAGTAAGGCCGGTGCTCCGAGTTCAATCGCTGTTTTTGCCCGCTCTTTCAACTCAAATGTCTTTCCTGTTAAATTCACAGCATATAAAGGTCGATTTCCAGTTTCTTCTGCTGCTTCAGCAATCGCTGCAAGCCCAACCGGAACTCTTTGTTCAAGGGGAGTTAATTCATTTTCAAATAGAATTTCATCGTCTTTCACTAAATCAACCCCGCCTAACGCTTGATGAAGCATTTGCTCATGAAGCGAGTCGAGTGACCTTCCAATAGCTGCCTTAAATATACTCATCACCAATGGACGATCATAAGCACCTGTTAATTCTCTCACCCCTTGAATACCAAAACGCGGTCCTTTGAAATGGCGTTGAATTTCATTGCTGAAATGTAGATCGATCAGTTTGATTGAGCCGTCTAAAGATAGTTTGCCAAAGGTCGTTGTTAAAATAGCCGGCAGATCAAAGCTGTAGTTAGCAGCAGGAAAAGAAATACTAATTAACCCTCTTCTGACCCCATCTGCTGATTCCTCTATTTCCCTCACTTCAACAACCTCACCTTTATGAGCAAGCAGTTGTGCTTTTTCAAGTTCTGGCAGATCGGTCCACGAACCAACCGTTAGTCCTATTGCAATTTTTTCTGCTTTTTTTTCAAATTCACCATTTTTATCATGAACTAAATACTGAGCGATAACTGTCATTTTTAGACCTCCTGCATGAATAGTAAACAAAAAAACCTCTTCCTAAAGAGGGAGAGGTTTGTATAGTTTAAACTCCCTCTTATCTATCAGCTAATAATCGCTGCAAGAATTAGCACCGTGTTTTTCAAACCGGTTGCCGGGCTTCACTGGGCTTGTCCCTCCGCCTGCTCTTGATAAGAGATTTGTATAAAATTCTAATTAAACTCACTTAAATCTAAAAATTTCCAGAAGAATAAACTGAACAATCAATTTATTGTTACTATCATGACAGGTACTAACTTAACTTGTCAATAATTATTTTAATCAGATTTGAAAATTATTTATTTCAAAAAAATATTGACGAATTGCAGATACTTGTTTTATAGTTTTCATCAAGTGATCTTACATTTTTCCAAAAACTTCATATTCCACTCTTATTACGAGTAGGCTGAGGGAATTGGCCCTATGACGCCCAGCAACCGACCTTTCTTTTATAATTGATGATTTAAACTAATCAATGGCACGGTGCTACATCCAACAGACTTTGTCTGAGAGATAAGAGAGATGCGATCATACATCCACCTCTTTTCGATCAGAAAAGAGGTTTTTTATTTTTATTATTTTAGGAGATGATCTAATGAGTACAAGCATTGCCACGACAAGTTATGAACCATTAACAGAAGAAACGGCTATCGCCTACATCGAAAAGCTTAATCAAAAGCTCGGCCTCTTCCCTGCACCTTCTCTTCTTCTATGCAAAGAGATTGGTGATGGTAATCTTAATTATGTATTTCACTTGAGCGACTCACTAAGCGGACAATCTCTCATTATCAAACAAGCACTACCTTATGCAAAAGTGGTAGGGGAAAGCTGGCCCCTCACTTTAAGACGAGCAAAAATTGAAGCAGAAGCCTTGCAAAAAGCTGCAGAAACTGTCCCATCATTGGTTCCTAACGTGATACATACTGATGATGACTTAGCTATCACTATCATGGAAGATTTATCTGACTATACTATTTTAAGAAAAGGACTAATTGATGGTGAGACCTACCCTAATCTTGGCAGGCATATTGGGATATATCTAGCAAAAACGATCTTTCATTCCTCTCCTTTTGGTGAAAGCCAGCAGGAGATAAAAGAAATCTCAGTTAGATTTACAAATCCTGAGCTTTGTAAAATCACAGAAGATCTCGTGTTCACAGATCCTTTCTTTGATCATGATACAAATGACTTCGAAGATCATTTGAAAGATACTGTGAATGAACTATGGAAAAACGAAGAGCTTAAGCTAGAAGCTGCCAAACTCAAATATACATTTCTTACAAAATCAGAAGCTCTCATTCACGGGGATCTCCACACAGGGAGTGTGTTTGTTACTGCAGAAGAAACAAAAGTGATTGATCCGGAATTTGCATTTTATGGTCCTGCTGGTTTTGATTTAGGTTTATTTATTGCTAATATACTATTAAATACCATCTCAAAAACGGCTATAGATGAACAGCAGCATTCTGACCTGTATCAAACCATCACCGAAACAGTAGAGGTATTTAAAGAAGAATATAAAAAGCTATGTCAAAACCACCATGTAGAAGCTTTTATACAAACAGAAGGCTACGTCGATTATATGCTAGCTACCATTTTTGAAGATGCTGTTGGCTTTGCTGGCTGTGAATTAATTAGAAGGATTATTGGACTTGCTCATGTGGCTGATATTGATAACATTTCAGATTGTCAAAAGCGTTTATGCGCTCAGAAAAATGCGTTGGAATTAGGAAGCACCTTTATCCTAAAAAGACGAAATTTTCGTACGATTCATCAATTAATTCAAGAAACAAAGGATGTGTTAAAATGACCATTCAATCTGTTGAGTGGAATCAAGAAACAAACGTACTCCGTATCCTAGACCAAAGACAATTACCTCATAAAGTGATCTTTATAGATGCCGTTTCCATTGAGGAAGTTTGGGAGGCCATCACGTTTCTTAAAGTAAGAGGTGCACCTGCGATTGGTATTGCCGCAGCTTTTGGACTTATTTTATGGAGCGAAGGAAAGCAATCTAATCAACTTGAACTCTTTTTAAATGAGCTTCAGGCCAAACGAGATTATCTTGCCACAAGCCGCCCTACTGCTGTTAATTTATTCTGGGCCACAGACCGAGTGATTGAAGCAGCTATTCAAGCTAAAAGTGTCGAGGAAGCTAAAGAGCGGTGTGTATTAGAGGCACTAGCGATCCAAGAGGAAGATAGGAATACGTGTAGAAAAATTGGAGAATTTGGTCTAGAGCTCTTGGAAGATGGAGATACAGTACTAACGATCTGTAACGCTGGAGGGATCGCAACGGCGCAATACGGTACAGCTCTGGCTCCCTTTTATCTCGCAAAAGAAAGTGATATAGAATTAAAAGCTTATGCGTGTGAGACAAGACCCGTTTTACAAGGTGCAAGACTAACTGCTTGGGAGTTGCAGCAGCTAGGTATTGACGTAACCTTAATTACTGACAGTATGGCTGCTCATGTATTAAAAACAAAAAACATTACTGCGGTGATTGTTGGAGCGGACCGAATCGCCGCTAATGGAGATACTGCAAATAAGATAGGTACATACGGTCTTGCCATCTTGGCTAAAGCTCATGATATTCCTTTTTATGTAGCAGCACCTTATTCAACCATTGACCTTAACACTGTATCCGGGGAAGATATACCTATTGAAGAACGAGCTGCTGAGGAAGTGACTCACCTTCAAGGTGTGGCGCTTGCACCTGATGGCACCAAGGTATTTAACCCTGCTTTTGATGTTGTACCTAATGAGCTTATTAGCGGAATTATTACCGAAAAAGGACTTATTAGAGGAGATTTTAAAGATCGATTGCAAGCACTCCAAAACGAATCCGTCCATGTATAGAACGTAAAGAAGCGTAGTGCAATCACTACGCTTCTTCTCACCCTTTCATTAACACTTCTGCTTTTATGGAATCCAAGAGTTCCTCTTCATGAAAATCTGTGCCAATCAAAATGATAACAGGTTCATCTTCCCTTTCAGCAGGCGTTAACTGCAAAGTCTTGGATGCATATTGAAAGTGAAAGAGTCTTGGTGTTTCAGTTAAGCGAACCACTCCTTTAGCTCGAATGATCAGCTCATCATTTTTCTTCAGCCACTTCTCAAAAGCTACCCTCTCTATATTCGGCACATCTTTTACTCGAACAGCTTGGAAAGTATGTTGATGGTGATGGTGATGGTTGTTTTGACTTTTTTCAGACTCCTCTAATTCCCACTTAAATCTTGAGGCGAACAACTCAGTATGAGCTACATTTCCCATCTCAGTTTCAATAATAGGAGTGTTTTTCTGCTTCAAAACTTCCACTTTCTTTTTAACTTTGTTAAGCGTACGGCCGTCTGTTAAATCCATCTTATTAAATAAGAGTAATGAGGCAAACTCAACCTGTTGATTTAATAACTGTCTTACTTCTTTAGAACTTTGAAACCGGCTTTGATACTCGAGAAATTTACTAGTATCTAATACACTTATAATCGACTGTAATTGAACGGCCTCAACTAAATGTGGGTGTGTGAGTGCTTCCATTATTTCTTGGGGATTAGCAATGCCTGTCCCTTCTATAAATAATATATCTCCTGGATCGTCTGAGCGTAAAAGCTCCTCTAGTTCGGTTCTCATATCTTCTTGAATCGTACAGCAAATGCATCCATTCAATAATTCAACCATTTCAACATCAGTAAATAAATGACGTTCTACATTCGTTTCACCTAGCTCATTCAAGACAATAATTGGTCTTAAGCCGTCATCTTTAGCTGATTGGATCATACGCTGCAGGACAGTGGTTTTTCCGCTGCCAAGGAATCCCGTTAACACATATGCAGGAATTTGTTTCATTGACCTGTCTCCTTCTCTCCTTTTCTACAAAAATATCATAAATCACCTCACAAATCAAAATCATTCTTATTTACACAAAGAAAAAAACATAAGGTTCCCCTTACGTCTTCCTCTATCATTTATATTATGCACTCATTTTCTTCTTCAAGAATTTTTCTTTACGCTTTTTCATCGCTTTTGTAATGTAACCGCCTTTAAAATTACGCGGTTCAAAGGAAACGATAAACGCACTTGGCTCATAAGCATTTACAATTTCAATAAACTCTCGCTCACGATCTCTCCGAGCTGTGCAATCTAGTCTAAAACGAGAAGAATTCATTCCTTCTACTTCAGCAGTCGAAACACTGAATCCTACCTCTCTTAAACGATTTGTTAATTCCTCATTACGCTGCATAATGTTGACTTCAATTGTTACATAACCAATCGCGAGCTTTTGTTCAATAATTGCTCCGATATAAAGTCCAACACCAAAGCCCAATGCATACGAAGCCATATTTAAATAGTTGGATAGATCACTGAACACGAGTCCAAGTGCTCCAACATAAATAATCCCCTCAAGTATACCCATAGCAGCAGCTTTCTCTTTCATCCCCTTAACCATCATAATCGTACGTAAGGTTAAGACTGGTACAAATAAAAGCTGGGCAACAAAAATAATTAAAGCCTGAACCATATTCAATCACCTTCCTTTACTATTATCCATCAGGCAACTCCCGTAGTTTAACAGGAAAACCACCATGAATCTACCACTTTTTTTCTACTTCTTTCGATATTTTTTCAATTTTATTACGAATGCAACGGTTTCCCCTGTTGTGAAGCTGTTTGTGATAAACTAGCTAGGGAACTTTTTTCTAGCAAAGTTATTCTATTTCTACTAAAGCCAAAGTCACTTACATAAGAATAAATAGAACCATCTAATAAAGGAGTCGATTTAAAAGAAATGAAAGCAGGTAAAAAATTAATAGGTTTTGGGAAAGACATGATCGGCTTTGTCTTGCTGCTGTTGTTCTTAATTTTATTTTTCAATATTGAATCATTTAAAAATACGGAAGCCTCTATCGCTGTCCCTGATACATGGTTAACGGTTAATACAATCTTCTTAAGTATAGTAATTGAAGCGGTACCCTTTATTTTACTTGGAGTCTTCGTGTCTGCTTTAATTCAAATCTATGTAAAAGAAGAATGGATTCATCGTTACCTTCCGAAAAATGCTTATGCAGCCCTTCTGCCCGCTGCCTTTTTAGGAGCGATCTTCCCTATTTGTGAATGTGCCATCGTTCCTATCGTCAGACGACTCATCAAAAAAGGAATGCCCCTGCATGTGGGTGTGGTCTTTCTAGTCGGGGCACCAATCTTAAATCCGGTTGTAGCTGCATCGACTTATTATGCCTTTAGAACAGATTTAACTGTTTTATATGCAAGAATGGGACTAGCGTTCATACTTGCTATAATTATCGGAGGCATCTTGTATATCATCTTCAAAAATAGTGATCAGCTAAAGTTATCTAAAGAAGAGCTAGTAGGCATTACCCCTGTTACTATTGAAAGCCCTGGGCGCAAGATGAATCGGTTTAAACAAACCCTCTATCACGCTTCAGACGAATTTTTCTTAATGGGAAAATATCTGATTCTTGGGGCATTTATTGCCTCGTTATTTCAAACGTTCCTAGATCGTGAGCTTCTTCTTACAATTGGAAGCAACGAATGGTCTTCAACGGCTGTAATGATGGCTTTCGCCTTCTTGCTTTCATTATGCTCTGAGGCAGATGCTTTTGTAGCTTCATCATTTGGAAATACATTTACTACTGGATCACTTATAGCCTTTTTAGTATACGGACCTATGTTGGACCTAAAAAATACAATTATGTTATTTGCGTTCTTTAAAGCTCGCTTTGTTGTTACATTTATGATCGTTGTTACAGTGGCTGTTTTTGCGGCAGTGATGACTCTTCAGTTATTCATATTGTAAAAAGTACTCAGTTTTTAAAATAAATGAGGTGAAAGGATTTGAAGAAAGAAACAGACTTAGGATTTCATGCCTATATTCGAGGAATTATTTTAATCGGTTTTGCTTTATTAATATTGGCATTTATCATTACTGGCAACATACGTTACTATATTGCCGTAAATATGATGCCGTTTATCTACTTTGCTACGGGCGTTTTTCTCTTGCTCGGTGTCGTTCAGATTATAAGAAGCACATCAAAAGGCCAAGAGGAAGAGCTGTTATGCGATTGCGGAACCGACCACAGTATGGAAGGTTCTCCTGTTACTAAATTACTTATTTACTCTATTTTCATTGCACCTATTGTTTTAGGGTTTGTGCTGCCGGATAAAGTATTAGACTCAACTGTCGCGCAAAACCGAGGGATCCAATACGGTTCAGGCATTCTAACAAAACCAACAGCTCAAGTGTCAGAAGAAGGATCACAGACTTCTCGAGCTGAAGCCTATTTAAATGATCCTGATGGTTATATGGAAAGTCTCGAGTCAGAAACAAGCTCCAGTGACGAATTCAGCACAGAAGAATTTTATACTGAGGAAGGGTTTAACTCCTATTACGACGAAATGGCACAAGAGTTACTTGCAGAAGAACGGATTGTAGTTACAGAAGAAAATTATTTAGATATTATGACTGTCCTAGATTTACACTTAGACCGCTTTGTCGGGAAAGAAATTCATATAGTAGGATTTGTGTACAGGGAACCTGATTTTGATGATAATCAATTAGTCGTTGCCCGGTTTGGAATGACTTGCTGTGTTGCCGATGCATCGGTTTATGGAACGATGATTGAAACGACTGAAGCAACTGCATTTGAAAACGATACATGGGTCAACGTAGTAGGTACGATTGACAAAACAATGTACAATGATTTTCACATACCTTTAATCCAGCTCGATACGATTAACGAAGTTCCAGAACCAGACACTCCATATGTCTTCCCAAGCTTTGGGATCTAACAAAAAAGGCAGCTCTTATGAGCCGCCTTTTTTGTTTCTTTATTTACATTTTAACCGTACGATCTTGTTCTTCTTTCTCTCCTAATGCTCTCCAACCTTCAATGGCTAGGAAGATACATAGAATAAATAAGATGAATGCTGAAACAAATAACAGCCAATTGCTTGCGATAAAGTTGTTATACATTAATACCCCAAGTGCTGCTACTGTGACAAAGAACATGAAGTACATCGGTATAACGACATAGAAGGTACGAGCTCCAGTCTTTTTAAGCCAGACAGCTACTGCAAGCAGAGCAAGCGCACCAAGCATTTGATTAGCTGAGCCGAACAGCGGCCAAATTTGACTCCACGTTCCTGATAGAGCTAGTGCAGCTGCAAAGACAAGACCAGATGCTGTAGCCACATGTGAATTTTGGAACGCTTTTGGCGCACGGTCTTCAGTGATTTCTTGGACTGCATAGCGCATAAGGCGCGTAGCAGAATCTAGTGTTGTTAGTAAGAAAGCAGATGCAGTCAGGGCAGCAAATGTAACGGCAACCGTTTCGCTGATTCCCCAAAATGACATGAAGTATCCGATACCCGCAGCAAATGTTCCAATCGGTCCGCCTAATGCATCCATTCTTGCTGCAAAGTCTGCTTGTGATAAATAAGCAACAGAGCCAATAGCAATAATCGCTAAGAAACCTTCAAGGAGCATACCGCCGTAAGCAATAAATTTACCATTTTTCTCATTATCAAGCTGTTTTGCCGTTGTACCTGATGATACTAATGAATGGAAACCTGAAATAGCTCCACATGCAATCGTAATAAACAAGATTGGGAATAAAAAGCCCATCGTCTCATGACGGAAACCAGTGTAAGCTGGTAATTGAATAGATGGAGCGGCAATTAAGATCCCCACTACTGCTCCAATAATTAACCCATATAATAAGAAGGCATTTAAATAATCACGCGGCTGAAGAAGCAGCCATACAGGCATAACAGAAGCTGCATAAGCATAGCCTAGTAAAATGAGCGACCATGTCGGTGCACTTAAATGGATTGGGAAGTTAATTCCTACCCAAATCGATAATAACATGGCAATAACACCAAACACGCTTGCAATCGCTAAATTGACACGAAGCTGGTTTACAAAGAATCCAAAAATAATAGCAACACCTAAAAATAAAATCGACGCTGTAGCAGCTTCAGGAACGGATACAAACGTATTTGCTACAAGAATCATAAATACACCGACAACTAAAATTAATGTAGCAATAGAGAATGTAAGAAATAATACCTGACCTCGTCCACCCATATATTCTTTAATCACCGCACCAATTGACTTTGCTTTATGGCGGATAGAAGCTTGAAGTGAAGTATAATCATGTACCCCGCCAATGAAAATACTACCAATGATAATCCATAATACCGCAGGCAGCCAGCCAAATGCTACTGCTGTAATAGGGCCTGTAATCGGACCTCCACCAGCAATGGTTGCAAAGTGATGTCCTAGCAATACCGGCTTCTTTGCAGGAACATATTCTACCCCGTCATTTACTTCTACTGCTGGAGTGACACGGTTTGGATCCACTTTTAATTCTTTTTCTAGAAAACGACCATAAATACGATAAGCAAGTAAGAAAATGACCCCTGAGATCATCATTAATGTTAAAAAGTTCATACCCTAGCTTCCCCCTTCAATAAGGCATCCTGAAATCCCTTTACAAATTCTCTCCCTTTGTTGTTTACGAATACTTTTCTCTCTGTAAGGTCAACAATCGCAATGTAGCGATCTGCCCAGCCATGTAAACCAAACTTTAAAAACTGCAGCTTCCGTGCCTTCCTCACCTCCTTCAAAACAGCTTTATCTATTGGTTGATTGGTTACAATAAATCCAATAAAAAATGTCGACATATGTTCACGTTTAGATGGTACAAATTCTTTGATTCTAGCATCAATATCTTTGGCGAACTTCTTTATATCTGTTGGAGTGATGGCTTGTTCTTGATGTTTGACAAATGCATATTGCTGATTTTCAACACTCCATACCTTAATTGACTTACTCATTAGATATTTCTCATCACGCCTTTTAAATTCAGCATAAAAATCAAGCAGTGTATCGCCTATTCTTTCCTCCCGGTACACATTAAACTGCATCGTATATTGATTAGCCATATCATTAATAAATTCTTTCATTTCCTTTGTGCTGACTTTAGTCTTGTTCATTCCCTTCACCTTACTCCCCTTTAAAATCTCTCGAGTCCTGTTGCTTGTAGTTGTTTGATCCAGCCGAATGTAGATAGATCAATTTTTAAACCTGTATCTTTTAGAGGAAGGTTCGGTTCAATTAACAACTCAATTTCATTATGCTGAATTTTCTGAAACTTATTTCTATCAAAAGGTGCCTTATAAGATAAAATAAGTTCAGTAATCCCCCCTGTACAGCAGGAAGAATTTCCGTGAAATAATGAAATGCTTACTGTACCTCCGTGCTTTTTTATAAAGTCATAGGCACGTTTTGAAATGGTGATAGGAATGTTCGAATCTTTCATGTAGATCCCCCCATTATCAGTGTACCTTCTAAAACACTCATCTAATGAATGTTATTATTTAATCCTTAATAGTATTAACAATTTTCGAACTTTTCTACCAACTATTTATCATTATACAAAAATAGAAATAGAAAACAAGAGTAAGTTCACTAATTTGTTCGATTTTCTAACAATTCCATTAAATTATATGTTTCTAGAGTACATTTCGTATAAAAAGAGCTGTTCTAGGTTGAACAGCTCCTTCTTTTGTCTTATAAAATTAGGTCAGCCAACGCTACGATCGGCTTATTTCCCATAAAAATACATTAAGATTACCTGACACACACTCTACTTTTGTAATGTAGCTTTCACTTCATCAAGCGTAGGAAGGGCAGTCATTGCCCCTCTTGTAGAAGCCGCAAGCGCCCCTGATACCGAAGCAAACTCAACAATTTCCTTCCACTGATCAAGAGCAATCTCTCCTAGAGCCGTATTTCTTTCGCTCAGTTGATATAAGATTCCTGAAACAAAAGCATCCCCTGCTCCTGTAGTGTCAACTGTTTCAACTTTCATTGCCGGCACATGAATCGTTTCATTATCAACATGTACATAACTCCCCTTGCTGCCATAAGTAACAAGCAACACTGGAATGTTGTACTTTGAAAGCTTTTTTATACCTGCTTCAAGTTCTATTTCACCAGTCAAAAATGTAAGTTCCTCGTCTGAGATTTTCACAATGCTTGCTTCTTTTAACATTGAACTAATCGTTTCTCTCGCGTCCTTTTCTGACGGCCATAACCCTAATCTTAAGTTAGGGTCATATGACACAATCATATTTTGCTCCTTAGCCATTTTTACTGCTTGTAGAGTAGCACTTCTGCTCGGCTCGGAAATCATTGAAATGGACCCATAATGAAGAACATTATGTCCTGTAAATAACTCGGAATCTAAGTTATCTATTGAAAGAAAACGATCTGCACTAGGATCAATATAAAAGCTGAAATTACGCTCACCCGATTCATCTAACGTTACAAAAACGACTCCAGTTCTTG
The DNA here is from genome assembly GCF_000005825.2 of Alkalihalophilus pseudofirmus OF4. Classification (GTDB taxonomy): domain Bacteria; phylum Bacillota; class Bacilli; order Bacillales; family Bacillaceae_D; genus Alkalihalophilus; species Alkalihalophilus pseudofirmus. The sequence goes on along the minus strand of NC_013791.2, from coordinate 1,342,534 downwards.
CTTCCTCAGTTAAGATCATAGAAGTAACATCTACCCCGTGGCTTTGCAACGTTTCTTTGAGGAACTCTCCCAATACATCTTGCCCAACTTTACCAACAAAGGTGGATTTCGCACCTAATTTAGCTGCTGCAACAGCCACATTTGCCGGAGCACCGCCAGGACTTTTTTGATAAGTGATATTCTCTTTGTCTAATGGAATAAAATCAATTAATGCTTCACCTAAGGATATAATCCCTTTCATATTCAATCACACCTTATTTTTTCTTTAACTTCGTTCTTTTTTATCAATTCGTTGAATGTGTAATGTTAAATAAACAAGTTCTGATGAGGGAAGGTCCTGTTCCAAACGATCCTTTACATGATCTCTCAGCAGCAAGGCCGTTTGATAGGATCTGTTGTATTTCTCCTTTACAAGCGCATGCATGTCTGGGTCTACATCTTGAAACGGTTCATTTTCTACTACTCGTTTCAAAGCGAAATTTAAGTGAGTCATTAATCGTTGATATGATATCGAGTCTTCTTCAACTTTGACTTGCAGTGTATTTTCAATTAATGAAATGAGCTCATGAAGGATAACGGTTGTATTCATCACTTCATTCATGGTAGAGGCATTCATCTTGGCTGTATGAATGTGAAGAGCTAAATGTCCTGCTTCATCTTCCGGTAATCGAACACCCGTTTTTTCGAAAACCAAGTCGACAGCCCATTTACCAATTTCAAATTCAGCAGGGTACAGTGCTTTAATTTCGTGTAATAATTTATTATGTAGGCTGAATCCCTGTTTTATACGTTCAATGGCAAACGAAAGATGATCGGCTAAAGCCACATGAACATGCTCATTTAGACTGGCTTTTAACTTCTTCTCGGCATACGAAATGATTTGCTCAGCTAAAGAAATATGTGCTTCAGGCAGCATATTGAGCATTTGAGTAAATTTTTCATATTCATTCTTATCTTTCATGACAAACACTTTCTCAATTTTCTCAGGGTTAATTAAATCATTCTTCCGCTTACCAAAAGCTAATCCAGAGCCCATAACAATAATTTCTTCTTGCCCCTCTTTTACGACCACTACATTATTATTTAACACTTTATTAATCCTCATCATCATGCTCCCTAATTAATCCGCCATCAACAATATATCATCCGAATAACACCCTACCATTGTAACGAAATGAAACGAAAAGCGAAAGTGAATGCTTTGGCATTGCAGGTAAATGAGGAGAAGCAATATGAAGTCGCTTTTTGACTTTATTTGATTCACCGTTTTATCTAGCAGGCCAATGAACTGTAGCTAGACACGAAAAGCGAAAGTGAATGCTTTGGCATTGCAGGTAAATGAGGGGAGCAGATGTAAAAAAAGTGAAGCTGTTTGACGGCTTCACTTTTCTCATTCAACTATTAATTTAAGATTAGCCCTTCATCTTTAATGTAAGAAGAGGAGTTTCACCTGCAACCACATCGGTTGCTGTTTCTTTGATGACGCTATCTAGGTCGTCTTGATTTGTAACAACAATTGGCGTAATGATGCTTGCCGCTTTTTCTTTTACAAGTGCAAGGTCAAAGTCAACTAAAGGATCTCCTACTTTCACTTTATCTCCTTCTTTAACATGAGCTGTGAAACCTTCACCTTTCATATTGACCGTTTCAAGACCAATGTGAAGTAAGATCTCTGCTCCGCCTGGCGTTTTGATTCCAATCGCATGTTTTGTCGGGAAAACCTGCATGATTTCTCCTGATACAGGAGCAACAACTGTTCCATTAGCAGGTTCCACGGCAACACCGTCACCCATCATTTTCTCTGCAAAAGTTGGGTCTGGAACATTTTCAATAGCAACATATTTCCCCGTCATTGGAGAGTGAACAATTTCTTGAGTTGGTTGAACTGGTGCTGCTTCCTTCTTATCTAGTCCGAATAATTTTTTTAACATGTTAAATACACCTCTCAATTAATTTCATAATTACTAATTACATGACTGGAAATGATGCTTTTTTTCAGGAAATAGAAAAAGACCTAAAAAAACGCATAAAGATAGCTTAGTGCTCCCCATTCGTTTCTCAAGGTCTTGCCTGATCTAATCAGTTACAATCCTGCCATATTCATTTCGCTAACACATTTTAATATGAACAATAGACCTTGTCAAATGATCTCGCTTAGGGGAAGCGTTGTTTGTACTATTCCCTTGTTTACCATTTCTCAAACAAGAAAACATCTCATGCCTGGATTTATGATTTTCACCTAAAAAATGATGATTAGCCCAACCAATATCAGCTAATTGACATAGTATGTATGGAACAGAGCAGAAAGGAGTTGACAGCTATGGGTTACTCTTATCAAGGTGGGTTTACGTTAATTGTCGTATTATTCATCTTATTAGTCATTGTCGGTTCCGCTTACGTATGCTAATTAAACTTTAAGAACCCCCTCCTTATTGTGAACGCATATAACCCCCCAGTTTATAAACTGGGGGGTTAGTGGATTTACATAGTCGTTAAATTATGGAGTTATGCTATGGTTTTATACTATGGTTTTATACTATTGAATCGTCACATCACGGAGGTAATATAAGCTGCTTGGATGAATCCAAAAACCTTCTACCTCATCACGAAGACCAGCTAGATGCTCTGTATGATAAAGAGGCACTAGAGGAGCTTCTTCGATAATAATTTCCTGTGCACGTTTGTAAATGTTTAATCGCTCGCCCTCATCAGTTTCTTGGCGGCCTAATACAAGCAGCTCATCTACTTCATCATTTGCATAGAACGTACGGTTGCCAGTCATACCGAAGTTAGATGAATGAAACATCGGATAAAGTCCGTAATCAGCATCAGCTGTCACCGTTCCCCAAGCACCAATCATCATATCATGCTCTGCATTCGTGATACTGTCTAAAAATGCACCATATTCCATCGCACGAATATCAGCTCGGATCCCGATCTCAGCTAAGATTTATGTTCATTAAGGACCATCAATTAAAAGATTTTGAGCACTCTAAAAAACGAATGAATTTTCTAAATTTAAGTTTTTTATTCGTTTTTTTCAAAAAACTCTTTAAAAAATAGACATGATACTCTATACTAACCCCTATACACAAACAATATAAAACAAACTCGTATAATCGTGAGGATATGGCTCACAAGTTTCTACCAAGCTGCCGTAAATGGCTTGACTATGAGTGATGATGACAATCGGATCAAATAATAGTTCAATTGAACAGGTGTTTTATGTATATTACTGCTTATTTAGCAATATACATTGCCTAACTTTTCTTTTGACAAAAAACCCGAATGTCAAGGTATCACTTGTAGTCTACAGGTGCCTTGATATTCGGGTTTTTTCATTATTAAGGAGGGGATCGTATGCAAGAGCTAAAAAATGCAATACGAGAAAGAGGAAAAGTATTATCAAATGATGTGTTAAAGGTTGATACTTTTTTAAACCATCAAATTGACACGGAGCTAATGGCATTGGTCGGCAAGGAATTTGCTGCACGTTTTAAGAATGATGGGATTACTAAAGTTTTAACCATTGAATCATCAGGTATTGCACCAAGCTTTATGGCAGCAACAGAACTTCAAGCACCGTTGATCTTTGCCCGCAAGAAAAAGTCATTAACGTTAACGGATAACCTCCTTGTAAGCACGGTTTATTCTTTTACGAAACAAGAATCAAATGATATATCTGTCTCCAAGGATTTCATCCAAGGAGGAGATCGTGTGTTAATCATTGACGATTTCCTTGCTAATGGCCAGGCGGCATTTGGATTAATAGAGATCGTTGAACAAGCAGGTGCTAGTGTTGCAGGTATTGGAATTGTGATTGAAAAATCATTCCAAGAAGGAAGAAAAAATCTTGATGATGCTGGGTATCGCGTCGAATCGCTAGCACGCCTGCACGATTTAAATGAAGGTAAAATTACATTTGTTGATGAACTCGTTTCATCTCACTCATAAGGAGGCTGCATCATGACGACTAAACCTATTCATTATCCCCTTTATAAAAGAGAGGATACAGATGCATTTTTTGCCTTATTCCAAAATAACTTAGCAAACTTTGTGATTATAGCGGTCACTATGCTTGGTATGGGATTCCCTGCTAGTATTGTGTTTGGAAAAGTTATTCCTGGTGCTGCTGTTGCTGTTATGGCCGGAAATTTATATTATGCGTACATGGCAAAGCGCTTGGCCGTTAAAGAAAACCGAACTGATGTAACCGCCCTGTCTTATGGGATCAGCACTCCTGTTATGTTTGTCTTTTTATTTGGGGTTCTTGCGCCTGCTAACGCTCTTACAGGTGACCCTGAACTTGCTTGGAAAATTGCTGTTGCCGCAGCCTTTTTAAGTGGTTTGATTGAAGCTGTAGTCAGCTTATCTGGAAACTGGGTCCGTGACCACCTGCCGCGCGCAGCCATGTTAGGAGCTCTTGCGGGTGTGGCAATCACATTTATTGCTGGTGAAATGTTATTTAATACGTTCTCCATTCCGGTTGTAGGTCTTGTTGCATTAGCTATTATTTTAGTTGGTGTAGTTGGTAAAGTCGCAATGCCATTCAATATCCCTGCATCATTATTCGCCGTAATCATCGGTACTGCTCTAGCTTTTGCCTTAGGGTATCAATCTCCTGGAAGTATTGCTGAAGGTATCTCAAACATGGGATTTTACCCAATCGTCCCTTCACTAGCTGCATTTGAAGGAATGACTTATTTATTTGGAGCACTTATTGGATTACTTGCCGTATTACTGCCTATCACACTTTATAATGCGATTGAAACGATGAATAACGTCGATGCGATGGCAGCTGCAGGTGATTCTTATGATGTTCGTGAATGCCAAGCTGTGGACGGCACAGGGACGATGCTTGGTGCCATTTTTGGAGGATTGTTTCCTACAACTGTTTATATTGCAACAGTCGGCTCAAAACAAATGGGAGCCGGACGAGGGTACAGTATATTAAATGCCGTTGTTTTTGGTGCAGCAGCTGTAACAGGTGTGATTGCTGCATTAGCCGCGATCATTCCATTAGCTGCGATCGCACCAATTCTTGTATTTGTCGGCTTATCAATGGTCACAACAGCCTTTCAATCTAATGATAAGAAATACTATCCTGCTGTGGCGATCGCAATGCTGCCGTATTTCGCTAACTATGTTATGACACGATTTAATAACGGAGCAGGTGAAGTCGTTGCTGGGATTTCTGAGGGGATCGTTCCACTCGGACAAGGAGCTATGTTTACAGCTATTTTACTTGGGGCTATGACGGTTGCTATTATTGATCGGAATTTTAAACAAGCAACCATTTTCTCTCTGATTGCTGCCTTCTTATCTTTTGTCGGATTTATGCATGCACCGGCTCTTGCTGTTAATGCTGCCCCAGATTATGCTATAGGATATGTACTAGTTGCCGTTTTCTTTGTATATTGTGCGTATAAACAAGCATCGGCACAAGAAGTCACAGAGCCTGCTTTAACGAAAACAAAACAACAAGTAGCCTCTTAATAAAATGAAAGACGTATCCGCCGTTCAGTGCGGATACGTCTTTTTATTTTTCTGTGCTATCATTTTTTTTCTCAAGCTCAGCCAGTTTTGCAATTAGAATATGCTGAGGCATATGCATAATTTGTTCAATCGGCACATTCAATGATTTAGATAATTTCTGTGCAGTCTCGGCTGAAATTTGTAAAGGTCTCATGTCATCACTCCTCGTATTTATTAGTTTAGCGGATGTGACTCTATGATGGCAACACCTTTAACCGTTTACAATGGTCCCGCCGTTTACATGAAGCATCTGTCCGCTGACATAAGAGGAATCATCAGATGCTAGATAAACATAGGAAGGTGCCAATTCTTCCGGCTGCCCGGCACGTCCTAAAGGGGAGTTTTGCCCAAAAGAAGCGACGTGGCTCGCATCAAAGCTTGCTGGGATAAGCGGCGTCCAAATAGGACCAGGCGCTACCCCATTTACTCGTATGCCTCGTTTAATTAATGATTCTGATAAAGAACGGGTAAAGCTGACGATCGCCCCTTTTGTTGAGGAGTAATCGATTAATTGATCATTTCCTTGATATGCCGTAATAGATGCTGTGTTAATAATACTCGCACCAGATTTCAAGTGAGGCAGTGCTACTTTTGTTACATGGAAAAAGGAGAAAATATTTGTTTTAAATGTTCTCTCTAACTGCTCTGCAGTGATCGCTTCAAGTGATGTTTGAGGATGCTGCTCTGCTGCATTATTTACTAGAATATCTAGCTTATTATAGGTTTCGATCGTTTTTTGAACAAGCTGCTTAGCAATGCTTTCCTCCCCAATATCTCCAGTGAATAATAAACATTGCTTCCCTTCTTTTTCGACTAATCCTTTGGTAATCTGGGCATCTTCATGTTCATCTAAATACCCAATTACAAGGTCTGCTCCCTCTCTAGCGAATGCTACAGCAACCGCTCGTCCAATTCCGCTGTCTCCTCCTGTAATGAGAGCTACTTTACCTTCAAGCTTCCCGCTCCCCTTGTATTCCGTCCGGTCATACACAGGTTTTGGGTTCATTTCCTCCTCAAAGCCTGGCTGGCGATTTTGATGCTGGGCTGGCTGACTAGTTGGATACGATTTATTTGTCATATAGCAACACTCCTTTTCCATTAGCTTCTCACTAATGAGAAAAATCATGAGGCTTCTATCACTCGAAAATGAATAACCCTTTTGAAGTTCCCACTATTGTTTTAATGTTCATAAATCATTTTCCGAGTCATGCCACCGTCAATAACGACATTCTCACCAGTGATGAACGAATTCTCTTTTTGAGTTAAAAACAGGCATGCACGCGCAATATCTTCTGGTACGCCGACTCTTTTTGAAAAATGCTGGTTGTGATCAACCTCTCTTAGTTCCCCTGCATCTCCTGTATGAATCCATCCAGGGCTGATAGCATTTACACGGATCCCTGAATCTTGAAGACTCGCCGCAAAAGCATGTGTTAGGGAGATGATACCCCCTTTTGAAGCAGCGTAAGCCTCAGAATTTGGTTCAGACATCATTGCTCTTGTAGAGGCGATATTGACAATCGCTCCATACTGAGTTTCCTGCATTACCTTTGCTGCTTCTTTTGTAAAAATAAACACACTTCGTAAATTCGTGTGAATCACATCATCCCATTCGCTTACATCTAATTCAAAGGGAGATTTAAACGAAGAAACACCTGCATTATTAATTAGAACATCAATGCGCTCAAATTGTTGTTTCACATGGCCGGTCAATTCTTGTATTTGATCTTCAGACCTGACATCACATGCCATAGGATAATAAAGGTGTTTGTCTTTTTCATCTATTTCTCGAGCCGTTTTTTCAACTGCCTCTTGATTGAGATCACAAGCAATTACGGTCGCTCCCCTTTTTATATACTCTAATGCAATCACTTTCCCTATACCCTGTCCTGCTCCTGTTACAATGACGACTTCATTTCTCATGATAATGCCTCCGTTCTATTTAAATAACAAATTGTGTAATTTAACATGCTGTACATTTTAACGCGTTGTACAATATTTGTACAATTATCTAAATCACTTTATAATGATCATAGTAGATAAGGAGGATAAAGTCATGTCACACACATTCGACCGTATACTATTCGGTTTATTTATTTTTTGGTACATAAACGGAGTCATTCTATTAACCTTTGATATTCTGCCCCCTGCTCTTGAGTGGGCTAATGCAGTGTTTCTCATCTTATCCGGAACTCTTGGAGTCGTTTACTTTATCCGAAATTATGGTGCGGCTCTTGGGAGTGTGATCAGTGCTGCTATCTTTTTGATTACACTTCTTGTTGAAGGCGCAGGAGTTCATTACGGGCTGTTTTTTGGACACTATTATTACAATCCAGATTTTGGACTTGTCGTATTCGACCTTCCTTTAACGATCGGCTTTGCTTGGTTGATGGTTATAGCAACAACCCATGGCATCAGCAAACAACTGACAAAAGTCATTTCTAATACTTGGATTAGGGGACTGACTTACGTTGTAGCTGGCAGTATATTCGCTGTTGTGATTGACTTAATCATTGATCCAGTGGCTTTCCATATTAAAGAATATTGGATATGGGATCAGGGCGGGTTGTATTATGACATTCCTTTTTCAAATTTTGCAGGATGGTTTTGGCTTGCTTTTTTACTTCATGCTATTATTTATCTTCTGCTTTCTTATAAAAAGGTTTACCACATTGATCAATCACCTTATTGGAAGATACGTATGGTCTGGCTATTTGGATTAATGATTTTCATGTTTATGGTCATCGCTGCAACTGAACAGCTTTGGCTGGCTATTATTGTCACTGCCATCCCTGCCATAATTATTTTATGGAGCTATCTCCTCTCACTACAGAAAGAAGAAGGTGAGTCTAGATGATTAAAGATAAGAAGAGTGTCTGGTTTTCAAAAGTGTTTCATTTTTATACCACTCATTGGCTTCTAAAAAGATCCTTTTATTCAGTCAATCTAAAGGGAACCTTCCCTAAAACTGACAGACCTCTTCTGTTAATTGCCAATCACAGCAGCTGGTGGGATGGTCTCGTTTCCTTTTATTTATCCAACGAGTGCTTACGTCATGAATCGTTTGCGATGATGAGTGAGGAAGGGATGAAGTCCTATTCCTTTTTTAGAAAAATAGGTGCTTTTTCAGTCAACCCATCCGATTCTCGCTCTCTCCTAGACTCGTTAAACTATTCCCGGACCAAGTTGACAACTAAACAAGCCCTGTGGTTTTTCCCTCAAGGGGCTGAACAACATCTTGAAAAACGGCCGCTTGAATTTAAATCTGGTGTCGGCTACTTATTAAAAGATAAGAAAGATGTATTAGTCGTTCCGCTCACCTATTACTACACCTTTAGACACGAGCAAAAACCTGAGCTATATATTCATATCGGGACTGCTATTGAGAATAACGGTGGTCTAGGGAGAAATAGAAAAGAGATCACATGTTCATTAGAAAAAACACTTACAAGGCAGCTTGAGGAGCAAAAGGAGGAGTTGGTTCTTGAGAATCCATCAGAGTACCAACCTCTTTTGCAAAGTGGAAAAACAGTCAGTGAGTGGCTGCAAACATTCACTTTAAAGGGAGGAATTAAATGATGATATTGATCCTCTGCTTCATTCTTTTCGTCATACTAATATGGGCCACGATCAATCGCTTATTTATCCCGAAGCTTCCAGATAAAAGTGAGAAACGTGTCACCTACCCCTTGCTTTCTGTTTTGGTGCCGCTTAGAAACGAAGAGCGCAATGTAGGTGACTTACTTTCTTCTTTATCGAAGGTAACGTACCCAAATGTAGAATTTATTTTTCTAGACGACGGTTCAACTGATCAGACTCGACCTCTTCTAGAAACATACAGTCAATCTCTTACCAACGTAACTATAATCGACGGAAAACCGCTTCCAAAAGGATGGGTGGGAAAGGTTCATGCATGTTATCAACTTGGAGCAAAAGCGCGGGGAGAATTTCTCGTTTTTATTGATGCAGACATTCGAATAAAGCCAAACACACTTCATAAAGCTTTACAGCTATTGGAGAAACATAAAGCAGGATTGCTTACAGGGTTTCCGTTTTTCCCTACAACAAGCTTTCTTAGTAAACTGCTTGTTCCTATGCAGCATATGATTGTACTTATGCACCTGCCGCTTTTTATGGCTAACTATACAATGAAGCCTGCTTTTACTGCTGCCCATGGTGCTTTCATGTTCTTTAGCCGTGCAGCCTATGAGAAAGCCGGCGGGCATCAGACAGTTCAAAATTCTCTTGTCGAAGATGTCCATCTTACCCGCGCTGTAAAAAAAAGCGGCAGCAAAGCAATCATTGCGAATGTGACAACTGATGTAACATGCCATATGTACGACAGTAATAAAGAAGTATGGGAAGGGTTTTCAAAAAATATTTTTCCCGGTATAGGCAGGTCAGTAATACTAGCCGTTTTTCTCTCTATTTTTTATTTTATGTTGTTTATTGTGCCACTCCCTCTTGCCTTATACGGTCTATTTACTTTGCAATTTTATTACTTGTTACCGTTAACTCTAACTTGGATGATCAAATTCTTTATTGATCGTTCCATGAATCAAGAAAAGTGGCTGTGGCTCTTCATGCCCCTCTCCGCAGTAAGCCTGTTATTAGTATTATATCGATCTATGTTCTTAAGCTTTAATGGGAAGGGATTTGTTTGGAAAGGACGGCGTTATTCATGAAAAAGAAAGTTGTAGGGATTGTTGGCGGGGGACTGGGCGGTTTAGCTAGTGCAGTACTGCTTGCCTATCATGGTTTTGAGGTGCATTTAGTAGAAAAGAATCAACATTTAGGTGGAAAGATGATGCGCCATCAGTTAGGTCGTGCTCAATTTGACTTTGGTCCAAATACCATAACCATGCCTGATGTGTTTAAAAGTATCTTTAAAGAGACTGGTGTCAACCCGGATGATTATCTTGAGTTTATTCAACTAAAAACCCACACCAGAAATCATTTCACAAATGGGACAACGCTAGATTTGTCTACTGATGTATCTGAGGTAAGCAGTCAGCTCACTTCATTTGAGCCAGATGCTCGGTCTTGTTATTCAAATTATTTAACTGAAATCAAGCGTTTATACGGATTGTCAGAGCGCTACTTCTTTCATCGAACCTTCACCAGCTGGACTGATTATCTTTCACCAGAGCTTGCTCGTGCACTTATCCAAGTAAGGCCGCACCAAACCCTTGATTCATTTCATAGAAAATACTTTACCAATGAGCAGGTAATCCAAATGTTTAACCGATATGCAACCTATATCGGCTCCTCTCCGTATGTTGCCCCTGCTACATTTGCGATGATTGCTTACTTAGAGTTGATCGAGGGAGTGTATTACGTTAAAGGGGGAAACCCTGTCATTGCGGAAGCTCTAACTACAAGAGCAGTGGAGCTTGGTGTGAACATTAAGAAAGACACAGAAGTGAATCATCTTGAAGTGAAAGACAGCCGTGTAACAGCAATGGCTTTATCAACTGATGAGATGATTGATGTAGATGAAGTGATTATGAACGGGGACCTTTTATCCGTATATCCTTCCTTAGTAAAAGAAAAGTACCGCCCTTCTTTTAAAGATCGAAAAAGAGATTCCTATGAGCCCTCAATTTCTGCGCTCGTTCTCTTAGTTTCTTTAAATAAACGGCTTGATTCACTTATTCACCATCAGGTTTATTTTAGCGAATCGTACGAAAAAGAATTCAATGAATTATTCACCAAAAAACAGCTCCCGAAAGATCCTACAGTGTATATATGTAATTCATCTTATACGGACCCTGCTGTCTCACCTGATGGAGATAATTTATTCATTTTAGTGAATGCACCAGCCATCACAAATGAAAAGGATCCGCTAGATTTAGAAACATATAAAGAAGTAATCTATGATAAACTTGAGGCTTTTGGTGTAGAGATCAGACCCTATATTTTAGAAGAAAAAATAATAGAGCCTAATTGGATTGCTTCCACATTTAATGCATATCGCGGGGCATTGTACGGGCCAGCATCTAATAAACGAAAAGATGCATATTTAAGGCCAGCAAATAAAGCAAAAGACTTGAGCAACCTATACTTTGTCGGCGGCTCGACTCATCCAGGAGGCGGGTCTCCAATGGTCACATTAAGCGGCAAGAATATAGCGAAGGTACTCATAGATAAACATGGTTAAGGAGCTGTCTTTTGACAGCTCCTTCTTAGCGTATAGCAGATAATGCAATGAAAAAGTTATGCTTCCATCTCTAACAAAATCGCATCTTTTTCTTCTTGCGTCACATAATGACGGGTCTTAAAAACATTGTAGTTATTTTTGCGGATCGATTGGAGAATCGCTCGATACAATAAGGCAGACCCTTTTACTTGGAGTCTCGAATCAAGAGGGTATCCTTCCATAGTATCTAAGGCTTGTTCATACAGCATTTCTGCTCTTTCAGCGACCTCTTCAAAAACCTTCACAAAAGAAGAATTATTGATTCCCATATGCAAATCGACTAGAGAATAGCCATGCTTCTTCATTAAATCGTATGGCAGATAGATACGGTCTCTATCTAAATCTTCCTGCACATCACGGAGAATGTTCGTTAATTGCATCGCAAGCCCGAGCGCAACTCCACCCGCTCTAAGAGATTCGTGGTTCTTAGGAGCAAGAATAGGAAGCAGCATCAGCCCAACGGTACTAGCCACGTGATAAGAATAGTGTTCTAACTCTTCTAATGTCGTATATTTTGTTTTCTCTAAATCCATTCTCTGTCCGCGAATCATATCATAGAAAGCTACTTGATCCATTTCAAAACGAGAAAATACATCGTCTAGTGCAATCCATTTAGATTCTACAAGCGGCAGCTTTCTTTGCAAAAACAGCTCAAATGTTTCTTCAAAATGTGTTAACTCTTCTTTTGGGTTGTCACCTTCATCAACAATATCGTCCACTTCACGGCAAAAAGCATATACAGCCCATACGGCATTTCGTTTTTCTTTCGGAAGTGTACCAAAGGCTTTTGTAAATGTTTTAGAATGACGGCGAATGACCTCGTAACAATCATTATAGGCTTGTTCTATCCTATCCATCGTCTCACTCCTTTTCACCATGATTGGACCAACTCTTCTGTTTCAATATACTCATTTAACAGCTTAGCACCTTGCATCACAATTGGGATGCCCCCGCCTGGATGAGTTGATGCTCCTACGGCATACACATTTTCATATTGAAAGGGTTTTAATTGAGGTCTAAATACTCCTGATTGCATAAGGGTAGGAGCAATTCCAAAGCTTCCTCCCGCATACAAACCGTCCTGCATCGCATCTTTTGGAGTCCGGACTTCCATCCATTCAATCGCTTCTCTTAAATTAGGAAATGCTCTTTCCTCTAGCTCCTTAATCCGCTCATCTACATAGTCATCAATTGAATCCCAATCCACATTTCCGTTAGATGGAACTGGAATTAACACATACATGACCCCTTTATTCTTAGGAGCGAGCGATTCATCAATCAAAGACGGATGAAATACATACATGGAGGGAGAAGCCGGCAAAGTCTTCTTTTCAAATACTTCATTCATATGAGTTTCAAAGTCTTCTGTCATCAAAAACTGATGAACAGAGGACTCACTATACGTACGATTGAGCCCAAAATAGAGCAGGAGACACCCTGATGAAGGGGTATACGATTTCTGTTTACTGGTCACTAACCGCTCAGCAAGCGGAAAGTCTCCATTTACAATTACTCGATCAACCTTATCTAAGTTATCCCCTGCACGTACACCTGTACATCTTTTACCATCAATGATCAGTTCACTTACTTCTGAAGAAAGCTTGATCTCAACTCCTCTAGCACGAAGCTTTTCCTCAAAAAGTGAAACGAGACTTGCATATCCGCCTTTTACATACCAAATGCCATGATGGTGTTCACTAAACGGAACTAATGAATAAAGCGCAGGAGACTTGTTTGGCGCCCCGCCTATATATAAGGTTTGAAACGAAAAAGCCTCTACAAGTCTCGGATTAATGAAATACCGGCTTGCCTGTTTTTTCACTGTTTGATATGCTTTTAGCTTCCATAATGTCTGTACATTTGAAGGAGAAAAGAAATCTCGTTTTCTCACAAAGTCTCGATCTAGAAACGCTTCTTTTCCTTCTTCAAATCTCCATTTCATTTCATTTAAATAATGAACAAAGGATTCTTCTTCTCCTGGAAACCATTTTTTGATCTCTTGTTGTTGTTTTTCGATATGACTCCATTTGAAAAATTCCATCCCATCAGGAAATTGTAGTTTGTAGAGAGGGTCAATCCGAATCATCTCAACCTCGTCCTTTTGGATCCCTACTTCTTCTAAGATGGAATAAATCATTTCTGGAAGTAAAACAATTGTTGGACCTTTATCGATTTTAAAACCATCTTTGGAGACAAAATTTAACCTTCCACCTAATGAGGATTCTTTTTCATACAAGACTACTTCATTGCCTCGCTGTCTTTCATACAAAGCAGAGAGCATTCCTCCGACACCACCGCCAATAATTGCTGTCTTCACGTGGACACCAACACCTCCTTATCAGCATCAAAGATTAAGTTAGCTGTTATTCTTGCCGATTCAAAGATTGTAGGCAGCCCGCTCCCTGGATGAGTACCGCCTCCTACAAGCCAGCAATTCTCAAGTTCCTGAAATTTATTATGAGGCCTGAAATACATCATCTGTCCTAAATTATGGGCTAAATTAAACGTCGCCCCTTTATAAACATAATGTTTTTCTTCCCAGTCAAGCGGTGTAATAATCTCTTCTACCTCAAGATTCTCCCTTAGCCCTTTAAACCCTGTCTTCTTTTCTACCTGCTCGTATACAAGCTGCTTAAAAGCATGTTTGTTCTCTTCCCAATCGATTAAACTAAAATTATTTGGTACAGGGGCTAATAGATACATAGCAGATTTCCCTTTCTCTGCTAATTTGCCGTCTGTCACACTGGCATTTTGAATGTATATTGATGGATCGTCTGAAATGATTTTAGAATGGGTAATTTCCTCCACATTCTTTTTATAATCATTTGAAAAAAGGATTGTATGGTGAGGAAGATCAAATGTTTTCTTTACCCCTGCGTAGATCATAAAAGTAGAGCAAGAGTATTTCTTTTTTTCCAAGCGCTTTTTTGTATAAAGTTTTAAGTCACGATCTTCTACAATCGTAGTCATTGCTTTAGCGAAGTCAGCATTAATCACCACATCATCGCACTGAAGACGATCCCCGCTAGTTGTTTCAATCCCGATAATTTTTTTATTTTTAGTAATCAGTTTTTCTACTCCGGTATTCAGGTGGATGCTTCCGCCAAATTCCTGAACGACTTTAGCCATCGCTTTAGGTATTTGATTTAACCCCCCTGTTGGATGGAATACACCGTATTTATGTTCCATATAAGATAGTATGCTGAATGCCCCTGGACAATCCCACGGTGACATTCCTAAATATTTTGATTGGAATGTGAATGCGAGTTTAAGACGTTCATCCTTGAAGTATTTAGATAAGACTTGATAAAGGCTTTGGCCAAGTGATAATTCTGGAAGCGCCTTAATTGTTCTCCATCTCGTATAATCAAGCAAAGAACTATGTCTATTTTGCAGAACAGGCATTAAGGCATTCATTTTTTTCTCTGTTTCCCTCATAAACTGCAAATATCCTTCGCCCTCACCTGGAAAAGTTTGATCAATTCTCTCTTTTGTGATCGAAGAATCTCTTGAAGGAAAGACAGAGAGGGTATCAAATTTCAATTCATACATCGGATCAATTTCTAGCATAGAAAGATAGTCTTTCATTCTACGTCCCACTGCATCAAATAACTCTTCTAAAATATAGGGCATGCTTAGAAATGTAGGCCCTCTGTCAAACGTATATCCATCTTTTGTAAAAGAAGAGGTTCTGCCCCCAAGATAAGATTGTTTTTCAAATACTTCTACGTGATACCCTCTACCGGCTAAGAGCATAGCTGCTGCCAAACCGCCAGGGCCCGCACCGATGACGAAAATCTTTTTTCTTGCCATCGTATCCACCCTCTCTTAATCACTAATCATAACTTAAAAATAAATTGTACATATATTATACAAACAGTATAACCTTGAAACGGTTCTTTTTCAAACAATATCACTCCAATTCAACACTTACCAAAATAAAGCAAAAAAGACCCATGTAGAAACCTTTTCTTCATGTGCCTTTTTATCAGTGTTATTCTGTTCTATCTATTAAAGAAGATAATTCATTTGTTAGTTTTTCTAATTCTTTAAAGCGGTCCGTTATGGATGCGATATACTCATTTTGTTCCTCGACACTTGCAAAAACTTCTTCAACCATCGCATGTGATTGCTCGGTCCCGCTTGTAACTGTTGCAAGTTCCTCGGTTATAATCGCAGATGATGATTTTAATTTTTTCACCAGCTCATTAAATGCACTAGCTGCTTCAGCCATTTGCTTCATTTTTGATAAAAGAAACTGTAAGCTCGTTTCCGTTTGTTCGGTCGCAAGCATTCCTCTGTTGATTGCTTGTTCACTAAGGTTTACCTCTAATGAGACGGATTCAGTTTTTTTCTGAATATCAAATAAAAGATTGGTGATTTCTTTTGTAGACTGCTGTGAATGTGTGGCAAGCTTTCTTACTTCATCAGCGACAACAGCAAATCCTCTCCCATGTTCTCCGGCCCTGGCAGCTTCAATTGCAGCATTTAATGCTAGTAAGTTTGTCTGTTCGGCAATTTGATCGATCGTCGTTAAGATGGCACCAATATTTTTCGTTTTATCTGTTAGGTCACTCATATTAACTGTCGTACTTTCTACCATCTTCTGAACATCATTCATTTCCTTGGTTAATTCATTTAAACGCTGATAACCAGACTCAGTTTCTTTGAGACTGTCATGAGCGGTTGTATGAACCGTCTCAGCATATGTTGAAACATATGTCACTGATTGGTCTTGCTCCTTTATTAATTCGTTCATTTCACTTACACTCATTGCTTGATCTTCTATTCCCCCGGAAACTTCTTTAAATGTCTGATAAAGCTGTGTAGATACAGCTTTTGTAGAATGAATATCGTCTTTTACTTTTCCGCTGAATTGTGTGATGACAGCTTGAGATTGTGCCACTTTATGTAATAAGTTTTCAGCTTTTTCTTTAGCTTTCGTCGCATCTTCTGCCTGCATTTCAACATCTTTTTGCATACTAGTCCCAATCCTAGCCTGTGCAATTAGAATAAGAGTTAATAACAATACATACAGATTTAGAGAAATTAACACTTCACTGCCTAATCCACTGAACATAGCTTCATTTAGATTAAGGAAGAAATAGTTGGTTAATACGAGCCCAAGCAATCCAGAAATAGCAATGAGATGATATTGATGATATAAAGTGACGATTGCTAAACTGACATATACTAAAAGATAATTCGATAATTTTGGTGAGGTAGTCCCGAGTACAAATGTTAGAATAGAAAATGAAACAGTTACAGCATATGGAACATACATTTGTGCTTTTTCTTGAAAGGTTAATAAAGTGATCACAGTTGATAAAACTGCCCCGCACACTGCATAAGCTATGATCCCTTCCATTGGAACCGAGCTTATGAAATTACTAAGCAACCCTAAGCTAAATAAGGCCCAAATAAGCTTCGTTAATAGCCTGTTACGTTTTTTAAGTACGATTGTTGAATCGAGCAACTCTTCCACTCCCCCTTATTATGAATGAATAGTCATTCACATAAAAACCAAAACAATTGTCATGATAAATTAGTCTGATTACTGTGATCATACCACAGTTCATTTGCATCCTACAATTACCTTTTCAGAATTTTCTTCCTTCTAATAAAGCCTATTAGAATAGTATCTTTAACTTGTATGGTACAAACGTTACATAAGCGTCTTATGTATACCGTTTCTAAACTAAACTCCTTTTCGCGGGGAGCTAGTGATTTTATGCAAAAATTAAGGGGAAATATTGTTTACATGACAGTGATTCAAACATGGGATATAGCGGATTCGCCGCTTCTGAACTATACTGCGCTTTTCGCGGGGAGCTGGTGAGCTTCCTCGGGCTATTGCCCTGTGGGATCTCACTCCTGCTCTAGGCCCCGTAGAAGTCTACGTATAGTTCATCCGCTAAGTTATTGCTTTTTGTACCTATTATGTGGAGCGATTAAGTTATGGTTCAGTTCAAATAATAAACTAAGCCATCGTTTGCTAAAATCACTGAACAACGAACAAATACAATGAAGGAGCACTTTACAGCATGCTCGCTCAGTTGACCTCGCTGCAGGTAGATCCATTTTCAGTATCCTTTTTTTCCTCCCACAGTCTTCATATATTTCAGTCGCTATATTCAGTACTTCCTTCGTATCCAGAATAAAGCATATTAATCATGTCCCAGCCCCTCTGCTTATATTTCACTCTTTCTCTTAGGTATAAGTATTTCACCCCTTGTCTTATCTTGATTAAGAGTTTTAATTATTGTTTTTGATAGTTCGCTAGGAGGGTAGGGTTTTGTCAAATAGCTCTCAATCTCAGAGTGTCTTGTAAGCTGCTCGGTTTCATCTAGTGCTGAAGAAATAAAAATAGGTAAGTCACTCCAAAGATTATTTGCTTTTATCTTATGGATAAAGTCCCAGCCCGTCAGCTCATCTCCAAGCATAATATCTACAACCATTGCATCTAGAGGGGGCGAATGAGTTGAGTTAAGATGACTAGCCATTGTATCCACAAACGTGATAGCTGTGGCAGGGTTTGAGAAATGTTCAACATTAAACCCATAATTCTTTAATTCTTCAGCTAATAATAATGCCAGGCTCTGATCATCTTCTAACAACAATATAGTTTTAGGGCTGTCCCCTTCCGCCTTCAGCGTTTGGGAACAATCATTTAAAGGGAGCTCGATGATAAATGTACTTCCCTCATTTTCTTTTGATTCTACGCTTATCGTACCGTTATGAGCTTCGACTATTTCTTTACAAATAGGAAGTCCAAGCCCTGTTCCCCCAATTTTCTTTCGATCTGAGTTATCGATTCTGTAAAACTTTCTAAATAAATTTTTCATCTCGTTCTCTGGAATACCAAGCCCATCATCCTTAACAGATACGAAGAGGGAGGTGGAATTACTAGCTAATGTCGTTGTGATGTCACCGCCATTGGGGGAAAATTTAATGGCATTGCTAATAATGTTTGTAATGACTTGTTGGATCCTCTCACTATCCCCTTGTATGATCGTCTTTTCTGCAAGGTTGATAAAATGCAGCGTATGCTTCTCTGAATACGCCTCAAATCTTGTTAACACTTCAGATATAAGATCCCTTATATCTAAACTCTCGTTTGTATACATCTGCCCGCCCGATTCCATCCGTTGTAAATCTAAGAAATCATTGATCAGATTCGTTAAACGGTTGGCTTCTTTATGGATCGTTTTTAAGTATTTTTCTTGTTTTTCAGGCTTCAGCTTGCGATGAAGCATTAATTCCGTAAATCCTAAAATACTAGATAAAGGTGTCCTCAGCTCATGGCTTACTGTACTAACAAGCTCTGATTTCATTTGCTCTACTTCATGCTGCTTAGTAATATCACGGTGTACAAAAATGGTCCCTACTTTATTATATCCATGGTATACAGGCTCGGCATACACTTTGAATATACGTTTTTGCTTGGTGTGAATCTCATAATTCATTGATAACACGGAGCTATTATCTTGTTTTAAAGCCTCATTGTAAAAACTGGCTACTGCCTCGTTACCACCCACCACATGTTCTAGTGCCTGAAACCACATCGAAAAAGGCGCTTTTAATTGAGCCTTCTGTTCACATTCAATCAATTGACAAAATGACTGGTTAAACTGTAAGAGATGCCCCTCATTGTCTACAAACTGAATCGCTTCATTTACATTATCTATGATATCTTGATTTAGCTGTCTTTCTTTTTCTGTTTCTTCGTGCATAAGAACTTTCTCAATAGCTATAGACATATGATTCATAACTCCGCTTAATTCATTGATCTCAGTTTGCAAAAAAGGTTTACCGACTCTATTGGTTGCAAAAACAGCCCGTAGTTCCCCGCCGGAAGAATAAATAGGAATGTAGAGATCGTAAGCAGTCAGCACTCCCTCTGCTAACCCTCTCTCAACATCGGTCACTTCTCTTTCCACGAGATGATAGTTATTTTTCTCTCTTAATATAAGTCCAATCCCTTGATCGAAATGATTCAATAGCTGAGTGACGTGCTTATCATAAATCCCTCTAGAACGGTAAAATGTTTCCTCCGTTAAGAATAAAAGCATCTTATCAACAGGATAAATGTCACTTAAATGAGTAAGTAATTCATCAAATAAATCCTCTTTATTAAGAGTGACAGATATAGCATGGTTGAGTGAGTTGTATTTTAGTAATACGTTTTGCATCTCTTCTGTTTCATGAAGGGACTTTATTAACTGATCCTGCTTATGTTCAAGTTCTTCTTGCTGGGTTTTCAATTCAATATTTTGCTGAGTCATCTCATCTTCTTTTTGTTGAATGATCTCCACCATATCAAGAAACGTTCTAGATAACACTCCAATTTCATCTTCCCTTTGATGGCTTTTCAAAGAAACATCTTTACCGATTGCAAGCTCAGCTGCTGCAACCGTAACATCTTGAATCGGCTTTCCAATTTGTTTAATCATTTTGTACAGAACGATGAAAAGAATGAGAAGTACAACACCTAAAAAAATAACAAATAATGAGACTAGTATACTTACTTTTTGCGTGTAGCTGCTGCTTATTTCTGCCGCCTTTTCAGAGATTGTTAAGACATAATTAGATGTGTTCTCAATTAACTGATTTACTGTATCACTAGCTCCGCTGTTGGCATAAGCACTTAAGCGGTCAAGCTCATTGTTACTTACTAAGCTTAAAGCTTCAGGCAGGTGAATCGTCTGATATAAATGAATGGTTGTTTTAATTTCAGTTAATAAAGCAAGCTCTTCTGCTGAGAGATCTAAAGAGGAAAACCTCTCGATATACACATTCAGGGCATCTATTTCTCTGTAGAGAGCATTTAACTCTTCATTATTTTGAAAAGCAAAGTAACCCCTTGCCCTTATTAACATCTGCTTAGCGTGTGAATCAATCTCAAATACAATTTCCTGTTTTTCTAATTTCCGCTCCCTTTCAGCCTGATAGCTTGATTGGATCGACATACCATAAACAGCTAGAACTCCACCTACTAGAACAATAACTAAAGATACAACAAGTAATAAGAAAGTGAATTGCCTATTGAGTGTCCTCTTGAAATAATTAGTCACTTAACATATCCTCCACGATCGAGAGCAGTTCAATTGGGCTAAACGGCTTTGCTAAAAAATAGTTCGCACCCTCTTTATACATTTCATCCTGATCTTTTTGCTGGCTTTTAGCTGTTAACATTAACACTTTTGGTTGAGGAATAGTCAACTTTCTTGTCTCCATTAATACTTCTATGCCTGATTTCTCAGGCATCATATAATCTAGGATAAGCAAATCATACTGTTCTTTCTTTATTAAAGACAGGGCTTCAATACCATCTTCTGCCTCATCTAATTGAAGATGATCTTCCTCTAAAGTATCAACAATTAACATCCGTAATACTTCTTCATCATCAGCGATTAATATCTTTTTCAACCAAGCTCCCCTCCTGTTTTTACATTTATTATTTAGATACTCCTTTTCGAGTCATAACACCCCAATCCGAGCGCTTCCTTAACGCCTGCCAAATACCTTCTAACCTCCAGAAAACAGTTAACGGCCGGTACCAAAATACTTCGCTTGAAGCATACAAAAATAGAATGATTAGATCTCTTTTTCTTGGATATCTGCGAGAACTCCATTCTTCTAGCAAAACACCCCACATGGATAAATAAGAACCATACACCCATGTAAGTAAAAATAGAAGGACGGTTATATCAATAGGTACAAAAGCAAAAAACAAACCTAGTATGATATAGAGGTAGGCAAAAAATTCAACAACCGCTCCGAGCAGCTCTATTAAAAGGAAATAGGGCATAGAAATCAAACCCACTTGTTTATATTTAGGATTAAAAATCAACTTCCAATGAAGGCGGAGCGTTTCAAATAATCCTCTTTGCCATCTAGTTCGCTGCCTTCTAAGAATTGTTAAGCTTTCTGGTGCTTCTGTCCAGCATACGGGGTCCGGAATATAGCGGATAGATCGTTTAACCCCTTCTTTTTTGATTTGACGGTGAAGTCTGACAACCAGCTCCATATCTTCCCCTACGGTCCCTACTTTATATCCGCCTGCTTTAATGACCCAGCTTTTATTAAAGACTCCGAAGGCTCCAGAAATAATAAGAAGCAAGTTATATTTTGACAACCCGATTCTTCCCATTAAAAATGCACGTAAGTATTCAATCACCTGCATGATTGCTAAAGGGTGTGTAGGAAGATTTATTTTTTCTACCTGCCCGCGTTCAATTTCACTTCCATTAGCAATTCGTACGCTTCCTCCTGCAGCAATTACCTTCTCATTTGAATCAACAATCGGCTTCATTACTTTTAATAAAGCATCGCCCTCTAAAATGGAATCTCCATCAAGTGAACATATATACGGATATTTTGAAACATTAATTCCCGCATTTAATGCATCAGCTTTTCCTCCATTTTCTTTATCAACCACATAAATATTATGGAATAGCTCTGATTTATAAACGGCCTTAATTTCTTTCGTTTCAAGCTGTTTTCTGCAAATTTGCACAGTTTCCTTCATACTAAAAGCTTCTATTAAACGATTCAATGTGTCATCAGTTGACCCGTCATTTACCACGATAATTTCATATTCGGGATAATTCATACTGAGGAGTGAACGGATACTGCCAACGACCCCTGCTTCTTCATTAAAAGCTGGTACAAGAATGGAAATAGGCTTTGTGTCTGTCGAATGCAGGATATCTTCGTATGGCTCTCCTTTATTTAATCCTCTCTCCCGTCTAAGCATCCCTGCAGAGAGAAGCAAGAGCACCGTGTAAAAAAGTGAGGCGAAAGCCATATAACTTATGAGCAGAATACCGATTACATAAAAGACTGATTCTAATGATTCGATCACACTCCCCTCCCTCCTTTTCTAACATCCTCCATCACTCACACTGTCCCTGCTTCCTACCCATTGTCTAGCCATATCTCTTGCAAATGGATCGGGGTGATTAGTGTGAATATGCTCTAAAATAAGCACGCCGTCTCGATAATGGAATAAAGCCTCTGCAGCCCCTTGTCTTACCCACCAATTTGAATCCCCCATTAATTCGTTTAGTATGGAGATATAGCGAGACTGCTTTAACTTCCCTGCTATTCTTGCAAATAACATTCTCTCCACCCATTCACTTGAGGAAGCAAAGGAAGTGAGGAGCTCAACCTTAGTTATTCTCTCTAAAGCTAATATACCTTTTAAGGCTCTAATCCTTACTTCAAGAGAGTGACTGCTAAGAAGATCTTCAAATAACGGAAGCAGATCTTCATCCCGTTCTTCCCTCGCCACATCAAGCATCGCATGGCCGACAGGGTGCTCGAATGAATCTAGTTCTGAAACGTTATATTTAAATTGATCTCTATCCATCCTTCTAAATATTTCTTTATATAAGCCCACAGACCAATCAGGCTGCTCCTCTACTAACATTCCAAACAGCCTCACGTCTTGCAGAGCTGCAAGAGTTCGGATGATTTGTTCTTTTTCTTCATCCCATTTTGAATGCGTTTGAAAGAGCATCCAAATTGTATCGGCAAGACTTCTCATCTTAAAGTCCTCGATATAGTAGAGTGTATTCATCCTCTTACTCCATCTACCTTTTAACAGCTGGTCCTTATAATAATCTCTTAAATAGTGTTCAGCTAATACAACAACCTTTTCTCTTGTTTCTTCATGATCAATTAATTTTTGGTACGTCTCTAGTGATTCTTCAAGGAGCTCATACGTAATCGATTGTCCTTTTAAATGTCGTGTCAGCCCTACTTCATTAAGTGATATCGAATCATTAAACAAGTAGGTTGATACTGCTTTATCTACTGTGAACCTAAGGTGCTCTTTTCTTTTTTGCTTCCTCATCCATTTTCCTTTAATGAAAAGTAAATAGATGAGGGTGAAAATATGGATGATAAGGAGCAGGATAAACACAGAGAAAATAGTTGAAATAGATATGATGACCAACTCCTCACCTAAAGTAATGAGCGCTTAATAAGCCGTTTAATTCTAGCAGTCACTTCATCAACCTTAAATGGTTTTGTTAAATAATCATCAGCACCTAATTCTAGTGCTTTGACAATTTCTTGTTCCTGCTTGCGCCCCGTCAGCATTAACACCATAACTTCATGTTCAGGGTACTTGCTGCGAAGGATAGATAACACTTCTAAACCATCCATTTTAGGCATAATGCGGTCAAGAATCACTAGGTGTTTTTCCCTTGTTTTATACCAATCTGCTAAAAGAAATTCTTCACCATTTTTATAGGCAGTCACTTCAAGATTTACTTGATCCGTAACGAGCTCACATACCCGGTCAAATAATATTCTTCGTAACACTTCATCATCATCAATAATAGATACATAGATTGTACGTTTTGAAGCTACCATATTCTTATTTTCAAAAAGAACGGTTTGATTTCTGCCTGTTTGCTTAGCCATATATAAAGCTTGATCTGCCTGTTCAACTAACTCTTCCAAATTTTTAGTTTCGATTGTAGAACCTGCGATACCGCTTGAGAACGTAACATTAAAGGAGGAGGAGCCTTCTTGGTACTCTGTTAGTCGGAGTTTAATGCGAATCCTCTCCACCACCTTCTTTGCTTCAGCAGGTGTTGTATTTGGAAGAAGCAATAAAAATTCTTCGCCCCCTAACCTAAACAATAAATCATACTCTCGTTTTAACTGAGTAATAATATTTGCAAAAGACTTTAGTACGTTATCACCAGCAGGGTGGCCATACGTATCATTCACCTTCTTAAAAAAATCTAAATCAAACATAGCAGCAGTTAATGTTTGCTTGGATCGTAGTGCTTGACTCAATTGTTTTTTACCTTCTGTAGAAAGATAGCGTCTAGTATAGACACCTGTTAAATCATCAGTCATGATTGTTTGTTGAATAACCTTTTGGTATCTTAGACGATTGTTCATACGTACTTCTAACTCTTCACTATTTACTGGTTTTTTTATAAAATCAGCTACACCCGATTTATAAGCATTTAACTCGATATGTTTATCCATACTGCTGCTTATCATTAGAACGGGGATAAATTCAGAGGTCGCTTTCGATAATAGCGATTGAGCAGACTCATACCCTCGTTCATACGGGCGTACATAATCTACAATCACACAGTTAGGTCTTTCATTAAGAAACATTTCAAGACCCTTTTCAGGAGATGTAGCTAATAAAACGATAAAACCTCGCTGCTCTAACCCGCTCTTCATCCCAGAAAGAAAGTCTAGGTCTTCATCAATCATTAAGACAACTGCTTTAGCATCCTGTTCTTCGATCGTTTCCAATGTTGAAACAGGAACAAGAGTTGACTCCCTTAAACCTTCTGCTTGCTCTGTCATATCTTTTATAAAAGGGGAAAAATATCCGGTCATTACTTCTTCAAATGACCATTTATCCTTCAGTTCCTTATTAAGTTCTGTTAATTTTTCTGAAGCAGCTTGTGAGTAGTCCGGCAGTCCGATAGAAGCGGCAGTACCATTAACAGAATGAAGAAAACGATAGATCTGATCTCTTGAAATGGTATCCCCTGGCTGCCACTTTTCAACCTGTTGTTTCAACCTTTGTTTAAATTTTTCTTGATATTTTTGCATAATACCCCCCTGTAGCCCATTACCACCATATTTCACATGTATATTCCTTATTTTTCATTTCATTTTCTCACATATCATTTCTTATGACTATAGGACCATATCTCAATCCGCTTCTCCTTTAACAAAAATATGTGCTGAAGGGGGATTAGTTGCTATTATTTGCTAAAACTTTTATCCTCTAGAAAAGGAGGTCAAGCATGATGACTACTAAAATGACTGAAGATCAATTAAATACAAAGCTTGAGGCGGCCGATGGGACTGACATTACATTTCATGAGTTGGTCAAAGAAAGTCCTTGTTATGTATTATTCGTTCGTCACCTTGGTTGACCAATTTATAGAGATTTCCTCACGCAGGTGCGTGAGTCTTACGAACAATTCAAAAAGAGAAATGTAGAGATATTCATTGTCACTCCACACGACGAAGAGTATCTTACGAAATACAAAGATACACTCTCTTCGTACCCATTTCCTTTTTACGGTGATTCAACGCTTTCTTTGTATAACAAACTAGGTCACCAATCCCTGTCTAAATGGAAACTATTCATTCATTCTGTATCCAGCTTATTTAAAGGGAATTTTACTCTTCCCTCAAATGCTCAAGACAAAAAAGCTGTTAAAGAAGCCATTAAGAAATCTGATGTTGAAGTTCAAGGCGGCGCTTGGTTGTTTGATTCAAATAATGAAGTAGTCTGGCATCACATAGACAAGTCTCCAAATGATCACGCAGACATCTCTACCCTAATAGAAAAAGCAAATTCCGTATAGAAAAAACCAGCGGCATAACATGATATGCTGCTGGTTTTTTGATTTATTTTTTTGACTTTATAATAGCTCTGCGATCAATCATTTGCGGAGGCTCTTCCATCCAGCCATGCTTGGCCATTAACTTAGCACCTTCTGAGGCAAAATCAAAAATTGACTTTCCAAGTGATGCAACCTTTAATGGCAGGTCGTTTCTAAGACTAAATGCCGTACCAAATGCGTTGCTCCCTAGTGAAAAGCTGCATAACAAGCTTGTACAATACATCATAAGCTTATCTGAAAATGGTGAAATAGTAGATGAAGTCAACGCTCCGTTTGGTGGCTTTGTAAATTGGATGTCATCATTTTTCATGATTTGACTAATGTCATCAACCACTTGATTAGCTAACTTTTTTCCTTTAAGAAAGTAGTCTTGAATATCTTTTTCTTTAGCAGATTGAGCAAAGCCAATCATTAAGGTTAATCCAATGGTGTTATTTTCAATGGCATGATACAGATGGGCCACTTCAATGGCATTTAGCACACGTTCATCCCCAACCAGCTTGTTTCCCCTGAAGTAATCTTTATCTTGAACAAATTGGATCCCTTGATCATTTGATAAATAAGGCGGTCTTGTAAGCAAGCCCTTCTCTGCTAAATACATAGAGCATTGATTGTAATATTTTTGAGTCAGGGCGGTAAGATCCCTAAAAAGGATTAATAAATCTTCTCTATAGGCCATATTTACATGCAATACATGTATCCCCATACTAATAGCCTTCATCAGTTTCATACACATAATATCAAAATGTTGATCAAATAACTTAGGAGCTTCTAAATTAACATCTTGCTCAGTGTATCCTAATGGAATAGAATGCCCTTCTTGGATAAATAATTTTTCAATTTTTATTGTAAATGTAGATATATCTTTATGGAGCCCCATCATTATTTTCTTGGATTTCTTATCTTCAGTATGCAATAGAAAATGTTCAATCATCCTTAGCAGCATCGTTTTTTGTTGATAGGTCATCCACAGAGTACCAATCTCTGATGCGGTTAATTGGATATTCTTCATACATTTGCCTCCAATACGAATCTGATACCTGTAATGTGCCCAATTAAAGTTGAGACATTCATTCTTTATCAGCTGCTGAAGTTGTAGGATATTCTTTTTTATTCCGCTTATGATGTGTAACTATAAAATAAACGAAAGCCCCTGCTGTACAAATCATTAATAAGATGCATAAAAAGCGAACGCTGTCCCAAAGCAAAGGATTCACCCCCATAAAAATGACCGACCTAAATCCAAGTACAGAGTAAGTCATTGGCAGCCAGCCATGCAGAGTTTGCAAGGGAGATGCTAACAATTCAACCGGAAAGCTTCCCGCACTTCCGCCTAATTGCAGGATTAATAAAATGATCGCTGCAAACCGGCCAGGATTATCAAGGACACTTACCAAAAAGAAAATAAGTGAGAGAAACGCTAAACTCGTAAAGATGGTAAAGCTAAAAAAGCCAATCTTGCTTGCTACATCAAGCTTAAGCCCATATAGCAGAAATACAGCAACTAGCGAAGACTGCAAAACCCCAACGGAATAGATAACTCCTAGCTTTCCGCTAAACCATTCCCATCCAGATTGATGCTCTCCTAATGGGTCTCTAAAGGGATAAATGATCGATAAAGTCAGCCCCCCAACATATAACCCAATGGACAGAAAGTAAGGGCTTAAACCTACACCGTATGAGTAATCTTCAGTCTGCGATTGATTCTTGGACTGCACTGGACTCACAAGCATGCTTTCTTGTTTTTCATTTGGATCAACCTCAAGCAGCGCTTCTTTAAGCTGATTCATATTAAGGGCTAAATCAATGGATCCATCTTGTAACGTATGAAGACCGCTAAAGAGTTCGTTTCCTCCATCACTTGCTTCAACTAAGCTCTCACTCAGAAGATTTGATCCATTGACTAGTTCATGCAGACCTTCATTTAAATCTACTACCCCTTTATATGCTTGTTCACTTGCTGCCTCACCTCTTTGATAAAGAGAAGCGGCCATATTCAATTTTTCATTTACTTTATTAAGAACCGATAAAACATTCATATACTCTTCTTCAAATGAGGCAGTTAGTTGATCCCCATTTAAACCATCTGGAATAGCAGCTTCAGCTTCTTGTAAGGCACTAGAGAGCTGATCTAAAATCATAAGAAGCTCTTCCGTTTTAGATGTCGCCTCTTCAAAGAATTGATTCATTTTTGTTGAAGATTGATCCAATTGTATGTTTAACTCTTCATTAAACTGTTTCCATTCGAGTTGACGTGACTCGAGTCCGTTCAATAATTCAGGAAATCCATTATTAATCGTTTCTATTGAACCTGCAGTCTCTTTGTAAAACCCCTCCACACGTTTCACATTCGCTTGAATATCCTCATACCAACTAACGAGATGTTCATGTTCCCTCCATTCGGGATATAGGTTATTAAGAATGGCCGGAAGCTCCTCCACTTGAGATTGAATTTTTTTAAGTTCAGCCAAAGGTTGTTCTACTTTTTCATAGGCTGCTTTCACGTTTTGATTCCATTCATCTAACTCTTTATGAGTCATTCCCATTTGTTGATTCAGCTTGTCAGTATGATCATTTATCGTATGAATGACTTCATTAATCTGCTGTTCCATCCCCTCCATGCTGTCTTTCAGGCCTCGTATTTGTTCTTCTACCAATTGCACTTGCTCGTCTGCTTGGTTTAACTGCCTGTTTACATGTTTGAGACGGTTATCTAGATTATCTAGTATCACAGCTGCTTCTTTTGTATCGGCTTGTTCTAGCTCATTAATGGTTTGTTCTAAAAGTTGGCTTGTCTCATTAAATATAGCGTCTACATTATTTGCTTGATTGAATGTTTGAAGTTCTTTTTTTGCTTGCTCGATCCCACTAACTAACTGATCCGACCCTTCAGCAGCCTTTTTCACCCCTGTAGTAAGCTCTTTTGAACCAGATGTTAGGCTGACTAACCCCTTAGACAAGCGCTCCATGCTTTCAGTCGCAGTCTTATTTCCATCAGCTATTTCATTGGATCCTTCTTCAAGCGCTATGACTGCCTCTGTCAACTTACTAAATGCATCATGTGCGACCTCTACATACGCTAATGTCAGGGTTTCTGATAATTCTTTTTCCATTTCTTCAATCACATTTGAAGCTATTTGTGATGATACGTAATTATACTCTTCATTCACTTCATAAAATACGTTTGCCTTCACAGGGTTTGACTCTTTTAATGAAATAAGATCCTCTGAGAAGCTCTCAGGAATTTCAACATAGAAATAATAATCGTGACTGGCTAATCCTTGTTCTGCCTCTTTCTTTGAAACGAAATGGAAGTCTAAGGCTGGATCTTTTTTCAACTCTTCAATAAACTCTGCTCCGGCTTCTATTTGTTCCCCTTCTACCTCTGCCCCCAGGTCTTCATTTACTACAGCTACTGGCAACTGATCCAATTGACCATACGGATCCCAAAAAGACCAAACTAATACACCTCCATAAAGTAAAGGCATAAGAATAATTCCTAATAGAGCGATAACCATTTTCTTTTGACGCCATATACCTTTCAGCTCAGTTATATAACCTTTCATGCAACCACTCCAATTTATGACTGATTTGTTCAATTGGTCATTTTCGATTAAAATAAAAAGGTCCCCTAGTCACTAAGCAGACCTTTCGTTAAATGACTCTTAAATAACTTGATAATCTTTTGTTTATCGATAGGTTCAAACATCTCTGTAAATTCAATAGCTAATGCCATATAAGACTTATACACCATAAATGCGGTCAACTTTGGGTCTGAAACCTTAACTTTCCCGTGCTCGATCCCTCGTTCAATTTGCTGTGTGATCGATTCAATAATGACTTTTTCAACTTCAGTTAGTGCATTTTTTGCAGGAATGGAACGAATAGCAGACGCTTCTTGAGTCAACTTATTTAAGAGTACATGCTGCTGCCTGAATTCAAGCAAATCATGCAGCGCATGACTGATGTTGTCATCCATACTTCTACTGTCTAGAAAAGCCCGCTCAAATACATCTTTCACTTCAATAATAATTTGATTTAAGACTGCTTCAAATAATTCTTCCTTGCTTTTAAACGCTGTATAGATGGTTCCTTTACCAATATTGGCAAGCTTTGCAACTTGATCGATCGTTGTTCCTTTGTATCCAAACATCGAAAAAGATTGACCAGCAGCCTCTAAAATCATTTCTTTTTTATTAGCTAACATATCATCACCCTTGAAAAATGACCATTTTACGAAAACAGTCATTTCTTTTATTACTTAATATCTTACTTCACCTTACCTATACATGCAACCTCTAAATAAATCTACAATAGAAAAAACAGCCCTACAACGTAAGGCCGTTCTCTAATTATCCTTCTATTTTGACTCCGTATTCTCTCAGCCAAAAGTCCATCTGAATAAAATGTGCTAAAAGCTGCGGTCCTGCCATCAACTGCCCAAAATAAGGTGTGCCTGTTGAAAGCCCTCCGCTATCAGCTATTTGTCTCAGCTTTTCTTTATTAATAAATTCAAAAATGGGCGAGTCATCATGATCTAGAATCTCTTGGATCCCTTTTTGAACAGCTTCTGTGTAGCTAGGGTGATGGGTCTTAGGATAAGGACTTTTCTTTCGATATAAAATCTCATCTGGTAATAAGCCCTCTAATGATTTTCGCAGAATTCCTTTTTCTCTTCCGCCTAATTGTTTCATCTCCCACGGGATATTCCATACATACTCAACTAAGCGGTGATCTGAAAATGGAACACGAACTTCAAGACTTGCCCCCATACTCATACGATCTTTTCTATCTAATAAATTGGTCATAAACCAAATGATATTTAAATAAGAGATCTCTCTCCTTCTTGCCTCTTCTTTCGTATCACCGTTAAATCTTGGAGTTTCAGAGATCGTTTCTTTATACCTGTCGTACACATATCTTTTTAAATTAATTTTCTTCTGCCATTTTTCATTTAATAAATCTTGCCGCTCATCAATGGAGCGCATCCATGGAAACATATCAACATTCATGATCTCAGGTTTATGAAACCACGGGTATCCTCCGAAAATTTCATCCGCACATTCGCCAGAGAGCCCCACTGTCACATCTTTCTTTATTTCCCTGCAAAACCATAGAAGAGATGAATCTATATCTGCCATGCCCGGTAAATCCCGTACCCGAACAGCTTCTTTCAGTTGATTTGCTAGTTCATCAATAGAAATAATGGCATTATAATGCTTTGTTTTAAATGAATCAGAAACGAGCTTTATCCAGGGGCCGTCTGCATTTGGCTGAAAATCATTTGCTTTAAAGTATTTATCATTTTCATCATAATCAACCGAATAACTTCGAACAGCACCCAAGCCTTGCTTATCATGTACTTTTGCAGCTAGAGCTGTTAATGCACTTGAATCTACCCCCCCAGATAAAAATAAACCGACTGGTACGTCAGCAAATAATTGTCTCTCTACAATATCTTCCATTAATTCACGAATATGTGCAGCGGTTTCCTCCATTGAATGGGGGTGGGGTTTACTTTTAAGTGTCCAGTAACGGCTGATTTTCGCACCATTCCGGTCATAAATTAACATGTGAGCAGGTCGAAGCTCATTTATATCTTTGAACACCCCATGACCAGGTGTTCGCGACGGACCTAGCCCCATAATTTCTGCAATACCTTCCCTGTCAACAACAGGCTCTATATCACGGTGAGCCAGGAGTGCTTTCAACTCCGAACCAAATAGTAAACATCCGTTTCGTACGGTGTAAAACAGGGGCTTCACTCCAAGTCTATCTCTTGCCATAAACAGACTTTCATCTTGATCATTCCAAATAGCAAATGCAAAAATTCCATTTAATTTCTCGAGGCATTGATAACCCCATTCAATATAGGACTTCAATAATACCTCAGTGTCGGAATGGCCGCTAAAGTCATGACCAGCTGATAGCAGCTCTTTACGAATATCTTCTGTATTGTATAATTCACCGTTATAACATATCGTATAGGTTTTATTTTTATACGTTCTGCTCATCGGCTGTATTCCGCCTTCTGGGTCAACAACAATAAGCCTTGCGTGACCAAAGCCCACATGCTTAGAAGTCCACACATTCATATCATCTGGACCCCTTCTATTGAGGGTTTCAGCCATCTTTAATACTTCCGCTTCTTCTTTTCTCATATCGCGCCGCCAGTCAATCCACCCAGTAATACCACACATATTTTATCAGCCCCTCTTGGGAAATATCACATGTTCTCTCTAAAACCTGCACAGCTTAAGGTCCTCTACCCATAAATTATGTTATTCAGGCGATTACCCAAAAGTGCGATTTTTTTAATTGAAGTTCATTCTTCGTGTTTTGTATAGAGAGTACTTCTAAGTAAATAATAGGAGTAGAGGTGATTTTCATGAATTATCCCGTAGCTCGTTTAGAGCAAAATCAATTACAAACTGTCCGTCAGCTTGAGCAAGATCTCGGTGTCATTTTAATTGCTTATACACCGGATGATGATCCTGCAAAGAAGCCTGAGCAAATCAATCATCAAAGAGATTTAGATTTCTTCTAAACAAACAAAAATCAAGGTCCGAGATGGACCTTGATTTTTGTTTTACATGGTTAGTCACATGTTTATGGGAGGCTGTTTCATTTACCATAGTTTTTACTAGGTTCTTTTATCACTCTTCAGAGGAAAGACGCTTCTTCATTAACTTCTTTACTTGTTCTTTCGGCTCCCAGCATGAAAATTGATAAGAAGGCTTGGTTTCATACCCAAGTCTTTGGCAAAAATAGTGCATGTGATCATTAACCCTGGCTGCCTTAAAATGAATACAGGTCGCACAGCAATGGAATGTATTTTTCACTGTTACCTCCATTTTATTTCTGTCGTAATTTACTGCCTGCAAGCTTCTCTACCACACCAGGCATCAATTGGTATAGTTTTGATCCAAACCCCATCCATTTCGGAAGGTTAATTTCCCGTTTTGGCTTTTCAATCACTTTTAAAATTTCATTTGATACGTATTCCGGGTCCAGCATGAACTTTTCAATATTAGCCACATAACTCCCGTCCTCATCAGCACGGTCAAAAAAAGGTGTGCGGATTGGACCAGGGTTCACAGCTGTCACATGAATATTTGTCTCTTCTAGCTCAAGACGAAGAGCATTTGTGTAGCCTAATACTGCATGCTTTGTAGCAGCATATACACTTGATTTAGGTGTTGCGAGTTTCGCTGCTTGAGAGGCGACATTGATGATATGACCTTGATTCGCTTTTTTCATCAATGGCAGTACTGCTCTCGTCATTTCAATCAGACCAAGAACATTCACATCAAACATTTCTTTCGTATCCGCTAAACTCATTCGATCTGCATAATCAAATACCCCAAAGCCAGCATTATTAATAAGTATATCAACTCTTTGGACTTTTTCGACTATGTTTTTGACACTTGCTTCTATATCCTCAGGTTTGCTAATATCAAGTGTATAAATATGAGCTTGACCGGAATTTTCTTGGATGACTTGCTGCACCTCTTTAAGCTTAGCTTCATTTCTAGCTAATAACACCAGCACCGCACCAGCGGCTGCCGCATCTATAGCTAATTGTTTTCCTAGACCGCTTGATGCGCCTGTTATCCATATTACTTTGTTTTCTAGACGTGTAAACTCACTCATGATCTCACTCCTACATATAATAAAGGATCCTTTATTAGTGTAACCCGGTCCATTATGAGTAGCAAAAGTTTTCTATGAAAGCGCTTTAAAGTTGTGTGAATCTTCAGATTTCTACTTGACTAAAATAGCTTGCATGATTATAATAATAAAAATTAAATCAAATGTGCGTTGATTGGGAATAGTACGCATACTTCATGTGAAAAGAGAGTGGTCTCACCGGCTGAGAGGACCATCACCCCTGTTGTAGCGGAACCTGCCCTTGAGCAGTCTGGTAAAAGCCTGACCGTCTCATCCACGATACGGATGTTAGAGCGGGCATAATTTTATGCCAATCAAGGTGGTACCGCGGATGTAACCCTTCCGTCCTTATTTATAGATAAGGATGGAAGGGTTTTTTATTTAGTAAAAACAAGATGCATGTAATATAAATGATCCAAAGAAAGAAGGCATTGATTATGAACCGTCAACGATTAGTTATGAAAGTAGGAAGCAGCTCCCTTACAGGCGCTAATGGCGCGCTATGTCTGACAAAATTACGCGAGCATGTCAGGGCCATTGCTCATGCAAAAAAACTTGGCCATGAAGTCGTATTAGTTTCTTCTGGGGCAATAGCGGCAGGTTTTTCTGCGCTCGGTTATCCATCCCGTCCTTCCACAACAGCGGGCAAACAAGCTGCTGCTGCAGTTGGTCAAGGATTGTTAATGCAAGCTTATCTTGCAGAATTTGCAGCACATGATCTTACAGCTGCTCAGCTGCTATTAACTAGAGAAGACTTTAAAGATCAGAAGCGTTACCAAAATGCCTTGCAAACGTTAACTGAATTATTGAAGCGTTCAGCTATTCCGATCATTAATGAAAACGACTCAACTTCGATAGAAGAGTTAACTTTCGGTGATAATGACATGCTTTCCGCTCTAGTCAGCGGGTTTATACATGCAGATGCCCTTTGTATGATTACGGATGTGAATGGTCTATATGATTCCAATCCAAATCAAAACCCTAATGCTAAAAAGTTTCACTATATTCCTGAAGTAACTGAAGACCTTTTCGCTTATGCAGGTGATTCAGGGTCTAAGGTCGGCACAGGTGGAATGAAATCTAAACTAATGGCAGCTAAGACAGCTACCCCTTTTGGAGTGAATGTGTTTATCGGAAAATCCAGCGGGGAGACAACACTTGAAGATCTCTTGCTAGGTAAAGGTGATGGAACGTATATTGGATCATTCAAACATGCGAGCGTTATGCCCGCTTCTAAACAATGGCTGGCAGTGCACTCTGAGGCATCTGGCCAAATTAAAATCGATAAAGGAGCAGAGCGAGCCTTGCTTTTTGAAGGCAAAAGCCTGCTGCCAGTTGGTGTAGTAGACGTTATTGGACGTTTTCACGAAAATGATGTCGTTGAAATTGTAAATGAAAAAAATGCAGTCATTGGCAAAGGACAAACGACACTGTCTGCTAGTGATTTAATGTTGATTAAAGGCATGCAAAGCATTCAAGCCAATGAACAAATCAAGCTGACTAAACCAGTGGCCATTCACCGGGATCAATGGGTCCCACTCACAAAGGAGAGAATCTAGAAATGAATGAAGTATACACAAAAGCAAAAAATGCAAAAGAAATTGCCCATCTTTTAGCAAACTTAACAACAGATCAAAAAAATGCTGCTCTCAAAGTCATTGCTGATGAACTTAGAATAAACCAGGAATTTTTATTAAATGAAAATGCAAAAGATGTAGAAACTCAAAGAGCAAACGGGATGAGTGAAACAATGATTGACCGCCTTACTCTTACTGTAGACCGTTTAGAAGAAATTGCCTCTGCCGCTGAACAAGTAGCCGAACTAAATGACCCGGTAGGTGAGGTGACGAGTGAATGGGAAAGACCTAACGGGCTTCATATTCAAAACGTACGCGTGCCGCTAGGAGTTGTCGGCATGATTTATGAAGCAAGGCCGAATGTCACAGTTGATGCAGCGGCCTTATGTTTAAAAACAGGAAATGCAGTCATTTTACGAGGCAGCTCTACAGCCATTCATTCCAATATAGCCCTAGTCAATGTATTACAAGGCGCGCTTAAAAAGGCTTCACTTCCTGTAGAGACGATTCAGTTAATTGAAGATACAAATCGAGCGACGGCGGAACACCTATTTACATGCAACGAATATGTAGATGTACTTATTCCACGAGGGGGAGCTTCCTTAATCCAGGCAGTCATTGAAAAAGCAACCGTCCCAGTCATTGAGACAGGTGTAGGAAATTGTCACATCTATGTTGATCATTCAGCTGATTTCGAGCTAACAAAATCAATTGTCGTCAACGCGAAAACACAGCGTCCATCTGTATGTAATGCAGCAGAAACAGTAATCATCCATCAAGACTTTGCAAATGAACATTTACAAAGTCTGCTTGACCAACTTGAAGAAAGAGGGGTAACCTTTTTCGGAGATCAGACTGCTTGTTCAATGGATGAGCGTGTTAAGGAAGCCACAGAATCTGATTGGGCAGATGAATATTTAGATTTAAAACTTGCTGTTCGAATCGTCCCTTCTATTGATGAAGCGATTGGACATATACGAAAATATGGCACAAAACATTCTGAAGCCATCATCAGCGAGACTAAAGAACATATCCTTACATTCCAAAATTTTGTGGATGCAGCTGCTATTTATCACAACGCTTCAACCAGGTTTACGGATGGATTTGAATTTGGTTTTGGGGCCGAAATTGGAATAAGCACACAGAAATTACATGCTAGAGGGCCAATGGGACTGAACGCCCTGACTTCAAACAAATACCTGATTTTAGGGAACGGACAAATTAAAGGATAGGTGACTTATGTTAACAAATAAAACGATTACTTTTTTAGGTGCAGGTGCCATGGCAGAGGCAATCATTGGCGGACTTATACGAAACCAAATCGTAGACCCACATAACATTATTGCCACAAACCTGTCAGATACAAATAAGCTTGAAAAATTAAAAATGAGATACAACATTCAAACGACCACAAGTCGAACTTGGGCTGTGGAACAAGCGGAAATTATTGTTTTAGCGATGAAACCTAAAAATATTGAAGAAGCTGTACGAGAAATTAAAGAGAAAGTAAATAACAATAAGCTGATTATTTCAGTTATTGCAGGGATCCCTTCTAGTTATATAGAGGATTTATCTGGCACAAAGAGCAGGGTCGTTCGGACGATGCCAAATACTTCTGCTAAGGTAGGAGCTTCAGCAACCGCCATCTGTGCTGGCAGATATTCAACAGGTGATGACTTAGAAACGGTGTCCCTATTATTTTCAGCTGTAGGTACGGTAACTGTCGTTCCTGAAGAAAAAATGGATGCTGTCACCGGCGTAGCCGGCAGCGGCCCTGCTTACTTTTATTATCTCATTGAAGCGATGGAAAAGGCGGCTGTTGAGAGTGGATTAACAAGTGAGGAAGCTACAGCTTTAATTACGCAAACGGTTGTCGGTGTTGGAAAACGACTTCAAGACACATCAAAATCATCTCGGGAATTATACGAAGAAGTGATGAGTCCAAACGGAACAACGGAAGCTGGCATCACGCTTTTAAGTGAACGTAACGGCCAGGATGCCATGCATGATGCTATCCTAAAAGCCATTGCCCGTTCGAAGGAATTAGGATCTGTGTTTACAGAATCAAAATAAATATAGAGGCTGGGGCAAAAGCATTTTGAAACGAACGTATGATAGAGGAGAATTCCCGATCCTGAAATACCCTTCGCTTTCCATGGGAAGCTGCTGAGCCTCCTCGGGCTTTGCCTGTGGGATCTCAGCCCTGCTCTAGGCACCGCAGGGAGTCTCCGCATAGTTCATCCGCTAAGTAATGTGCTTGGGACGGATTTAGTTGGATGATTTCGTTTGAATCAGACCAATCGAAACACAAATTATATGATGTTCACTATAAAGCTAAGTCACTGAATACTATCTTGCAATGTGAGGGACCACTTATTAACCTACATGCTACGTTGATTGGAGCGGAAGGCGCCGACTCCAGCGGGATGCGCGTGACCAGGGAGACCCCACAGGAGCCAATTGCGACGAGGAGGCTCCCGGGCCGCCCGCGGAAAGCGTGCGCCTGCAGCGGAAATCAACAATTACTGCAGGGGAGAACCTTTTCATACTGTACATGGCCAGTGAGGTCCCACAGGAGTTAAGTGACAAGGAGCTCCTGGGCCGTCCGCGGGAAGCGTGTGCCTTGCAGCGGAAATCAACAGCTACTGTAGGAAGATGCATTTTCAGTGACTTAAGCGCTTTGTTCTATTCTTATTTAAGCAATTCCGTTATGCCCAGCCTTTATTTCTTTAAGTACCTGCTCATTCGTTTTCCTGCTTCCATTCCAGATAATACTGCACCTTCTACTTTCCCTTCTTTAAAGCAATCTCCTGCAAACACTATAGGACTGGGATACGTTGTAGCAAGCACCCTGTCTGGATATAGTGACCGTGGCTTTGCATACCTCCACCTCTTTACTTGTACTTCTTCTACTTCATTTTGAGAGATGAGTGATTCTACTTGCTTTAATAAGGATGAAGTGACCTCGTCATCGGCAGCATCGAAATTGTTAGAACTCCATTCTCCTGAGGCATGAATCGTAATGATCGGTTTGGTCGAAATTCCTTTTTGTTGATTGTCCCCTATAAAAGCTACATCTCCTTCTCCCTGTATACCGCCCTTAGGAGGAATTCTGCTGTCATTTCTTAACGTAACCATCAAACAAATGCAAGGATCATACGTAATATTTGCAAGCTCTATCTTTATATCACTTTCTAGCAGCTCGAGGTTCATCCAGGTGAGGACTTGAGGGATCGGAATGGTTGATATAATTCCTGCCGCTTGTATTGTTTCTGTTACAGAATCCTGCTCATTTATGACTTCCAACTGCCATTGTTGCTTTTGATAATCAAGATGAACGGCACGATGATTTAAAAGAATATCATTCTCATCAACAAGTGATTTTGTAAGCGTGTTCATACCACTTGAGCCTACATACCTCGGATAACCATCTGCCTCTAGATGAACTTGACCGCCTAGGTCCATTTGGTGAAAGCCCTTTGTCCACTCATTAACAGTGCCCTCTTCCATCCAGCTGTCTACTAAACTTTTCATAACATCTGATCTTGCTGTAAAAAATTGAGCTCCATGATCGGCTCTACCGCCTTGGATTCTTCTTGTAGCCATCCTGCCCCCTACACTTCTCCCTTTTTCAATGAGAAGAGACGGGATGCCTTTCTTTTTTAATTCTTGTGCAGCAAATAGTCCTGTTAACCCTGCCCCTAGAATAATAATAGGTGATTCTTTTTTCATATTCACCCTCCCTTTTCTATTATTATTGATCATAGCAGAATAAATCCGAATGACGAAATAATTTACCTCGCTTTCGAAGTGGTTATTTCGATTTCGGTTTTCAATTACTGCTGAAGGGATTGCACATATATAAAAAGAAACGTCAGCTTGTCTTGTTGACTTCTTATCTAGTAAAATAGGAAAGTGTGCATATCGAAATAGCAGAATAAAATGCAAGAAGGAGTTATTATGTAAATGGAAAACAATCCAGCCGAACAACAAGTTCCACCATTAGTAGCCTTAGCTCAGCGTATCGTCTTTCATAAGGCCTTCACCCCAACTATTATTACCTTGATTATCATTAATGCCATTATTGTAGGCCTTGAAACATATCCTACTGTTTATCAAGGTTATAATGATTGGTTCTACGCAGCAGATTTAGCCTTACTTTGGATATTTACAATTGAGATTACACTGCGTTTTATCGCAGCGAGACCGACTAAATCTTTTTTTAAAAGCAGCTGGAACTGGTTTGATTTATTAATCGTTCTTGCCGGTCATGTCTTTGCCGGTGCTCATTTTGTAACGGTTCTTCGTATCCTGCGCGTTCTTCGCGTATTACGTGCCATTTCTGTCATTCCTTCTCTGCGTCGTTTAGTCGATGCTTTGCTGATGACCATCCCGGCTTTAGGAAACATTATGATCCTGATGGGAATTATTTTCTATATTTTCGCTGTGATTGGAACGATGTTATTTGCTTCTGTAGCACCTGAGTACTTTGGTAACTTACAGCTTTCTTTATTAACATTATTCCAAGTTGTTACACTTGAATCTTGGGCAAGCGGTGTCATGAGGCCGATTTTTGCAGAGGTTTGGTGGTCTTGGATTTATTTTGTCATTTTTATTTTAGTAGGGACATTTATTGTCTTTAACTTATTTATCGGTGTTATCGTTAATAACGTTGAAAAAGCAAACGAAGAAGAACTCAAATCAGAATTAGATGATAAAGAGGCAGATACAAAAGAAGAGCTTGCTTCTCTGCGTAATGAAGTAGCAGAGATGAAAGACCTCATTAAACAAATGCATAAACAGCAAACAAAAAAAGGGTAACAAAAAGGAGCTGACTAAAGACAGCTCCTTTTCTGTGTGCGTATTACCATTTATTGAACGACTTCAACTGCAGCACCGAAAAATTCAGCATACAGTTCTCGTACTGCGCGGTCTGTATCTTTTTCATGAATTCCAATAACTAAGCTCACTTCAGAAGAGCCTTGGTTAATCATCTCAATATTCACATTCGCACGGGCCAGAGCAGCAGTCATACGAGCTGACACGCCAACTGTATTGTGCATCCCTTCTCCGACAATCATAATCATCGCAAAATCCTTTTCAATATACACATCATCTGCCCCGAGTTCCACTCTGATACGCTCAACAATCCGCTCTTCAATCTCTGGAGTTAACTGGCATTGTCTCAGAATGACAGATGTATCGTCAATTCCCGATGGAATATGTTCATAGGACAAGCCTTCATCTTCAATAATTTGCAGAAGTCTTCGTCCGAAGCCCACTTCTCTATTCATTAAGTATTTCCGAACGTAAATGGTTGAAAAGCCTTCATCTGCCGCAATCCCAATCACAGGATTCAGAAAATATTCGCGCTCAGCAATAATCATTGTTCCAGAAGAAGATGGATTGTTGGTATTTTTCACACAAACAGGGATTCCTTTTCTGAATGCAGGAATTAAGGCTTCATCATGGAAAACAGAAAATCCAGCATACGAGAGCTCGCGCATTTCTCGATACGTCATTTTCTTGATTTTCACAGGTTCTGAAACGACATTAGGGTTCGCTGCAAAAACAGAATCTACGTCTGTAAAGTTCTCATATAAGTCAGCTTCCACTCCGGCCGCTAAGATCGAACCAGTAATATCTGATCCGCCTCGTGGGAACGTTACAAGAGTCCCTTCTTTTGAGTAGCCAAAGAAACCTGGGAAAACAATGATTTCGTCTGTGTTACGCAGCTTTTTTAAATGATCATAAGCTTCTGGAAGCACCTGCGCATTTCCAGGCTCATCACTTACTAATAATCCTGCATCTTTAGGATTAACATATCTTGCAGGTAAGCCAACACTTTGTAAATATGCAGCAATTAATTTAGCATTATTATCCTCGCCGCTAGCTTTAATTAAGTCCATAAATGACCCAGGACGACTCCTGTCAAAAGATAATCTCTCACGGAGATCAGCTTCGATCGTTGCAATAATACCTTGCCCTAAACCAAGACCCTCCGCAATGGAAGCGTAACGTTCTACAACGGCTTCAAGCGCTTCTTCTGTGTCGCCAGCCTCAAGGTGCGTTTCACCTAAATGAATAAGTAAATCTGTAACTTTCGTGTCGCTGCTATCTCTTTTTCCAGGTGCAGAAACGACAACAATTTTCCGCTCAGAATCCTCTGATACAATTGCTGCAACTTTTTTGATTTGTTCTGCACTAGCTACGGAACTTCCCCCAAATTTAGCTACCTTCATCTTGTCACTCCAGCTCCTTACTTCTCTCGTTTTCTCTATTTATCTAATAATTTGAACATTCTAACTATAGCACAATGACACCGTTGCCGCAAAGTGAATCTATCCTACTCATCCTGCATACCAAACGCTTAACTTAGCTTACCTCGCCTCACCCATCTAGTTCATTCATTTTACGCCAATCATTGCCCATTTCTCCCAAATGCTCAAAATGGATAAACATTCTTGAGTATGGTTAAGCACATATAAAGGATATTTTATGTTCATTTCATTATATTATGTCTACACTTCTTTCACTAGCTCTTTGCGAATTAGGTTACAGCTGGATTAAATGAAAAGAAACAAAAAAACCCCCTCGCATTTTTATGCGGGGGGTCAGCTTATCTGAACCATGAGAGCAATAATGGCATTTTCTCACTTTTAAGTGCTTCAGCCGTGCAAGATGATTCAGAATCATATCCTAGATCAACTGCATAGCCATATGTAACTTCTTCAAGGTTGTTGGTTAATTCAGCTTGATCAAAACACTCTGGTGCACTGTAAACTTTCTTTGTGTGATCAACAATTACTCTCTCATCTGTAGGTTGAACGGTTGTTTGAATCGTTAACCCAAGCACTACTAAAACTAGCGCAACTGCTATTAAAATACCCGTTCCTTTTTTCAAGTATGCTCACTTCCTTGTCTACATTTCCTTTTGTAGTGTAATATGAGGGAGCAGCGCATGCAACCTTTACAACTTGTATAAGTAATTTTTAACTATATCGAATCAAGTTGTTTTCTGCTTGGAACAAAATATGGTATGATAATTTCGTATTTCTTATGTAATTTACTCTACTTATAGATTATGTTAGAGGATAAATCAGGAGTGATGATGATGAATAGACAATTGCCGCCTAAAGCTGAAAGGCACCGTCATTTCGGCTCAGTGGAACCAATTGAAGGAACAAAGCCTAAAGAAAAAGATCAGATGCCAGATCTTCAAAATAAACCAGATGATTATTATTTCCCTATTCAAAAAGTAGGTATTTCAAAGGTCAAGTATCCTGTGATGATTGAATCGGCCCTAGCACCAACAACTCAAACGACTACAGCCGAATTTGCCATGACGACAAGCTTAGATGCAGAATTCAAAGGGATTAACATGAGCCGTTTAACAGAACAGCTCCATATGTATTTCCAAACTCATCTTCTTTCAATTGAAACGCTGCGTGAGTTTGCTGCCATCTTAGCCCGTGAAATGAAACAAAAAGCATCTGATGTAAAGGTTACATTCCCTTGGTTCTTTACTAAATCAAGCCCTTCTATGAAGAAAGAAGGAATGGCTCACGCAGATGTTACATTTGATGTTAGTTTTAATGAAGAAACAGGTTACACATCAAAGATTACTTTAGTTGCTGCTGTAACTACTTTATGTCCTTGTTCAAAAGAAATTAGTGAGTATAGTGCGCACAATCAGCGCGGCTTTGTAACGATGAGTGCTGTAGTGGATGACGTGGAAGATATTGATTGGAAGCAAGCAATGCTTGAAGCAGCAGAAAGTAATGCAAGCTCCATTCTTTATCCTGTATTAAAGAGACCTGATGAAAAAGCTGTTACCGAACATGCATATGAGAACCCTCGTTTTGTAGAAGATCTTGTTCGTCTTGTAGCTAGTGATCTTTATGAAAATGAAGCGATTCGTTCATTTGAAATTGAGTGCCGTAATGAAGAATCGATTCACCAGCATGATGCAATCGCGCAGCTTTCTTTCTCTAAAGAATAACAAACAGCCTGATCCTATCCGGATCAGGCTTCTTTATTTCAGGCTTCTTTATTTCATGCTTGATTTCTTTACTTTAATCAGAAGCTTCTCTTCACGCTCTTTATCGTTAAGCCAATTAGGCTGAACGATTTGGGTAAGCAGACCTTTTTTATTAACTGGATTTAAAGACGCGCTTTTAATCTGATCTCTTGCCCATTTTAAAAATAAGAGCTGATCTTCAATATCAACCGGTAATTGATTTTCGATTTGATTTGAGAGCTCTTTAGCATATAACGGACTTGCCCCATTTGTTGAAACTGTGATTGTTAAATCCCCTTTTTGTAAAGTGTGAGGGAAATGAATATCACTCTTTACTTGATTTGAGGCATTATAGACCCATTGTCTAGCTTCCCGGTTATGATAAAGCACCTCATTTAATTCTTGATCATTGGTAGCTAGAATGAGCAGGTCAGATGAGAACGATTCATTCGGCTTAACTTCACGTTTTTCAAAGCTCACTTCACCTGCTCTAACTAGGTCTTCGATTTCTGCAGTGATGTTTGGCGAGATAAGATGAATGGTTGCTTTTTGAAGCCGAAGCTTCTTTATTTGACGGCAAGCCACTCTTCCCCCTCCAACTACCGTTACTTCCCGTCCCTCAAGGTCCATCATCACAGGAAGATTCATTCAGGGGTCACCTGCTTTTTTTCTTCTGCTTCAATACGATAAACACATAAATCACAATTCACCCTCACCTGATTAGCTAACACTTCTTCTACCCTCTTGACCAACACTTCTTTTATATCATCATCAAACCCTAAATAAGGGCATAAAATCGATTCTATCCCGGTTTCAAGCGACCACTGGTCTAATTTTTTTTGGAGTCCTTTCATTAAGACACCAGTGAAAAGAAGATAAGGAAGAACGAATACTTTTTTATAAGGTGATCTAGTAATTTTCTCCAAACCTTGATCGACAGAGGGTCTTGTTGCCGCGATATAACATACCTCTATCTCACTTACCGGAGCTTCCTCCCACAAAAGTCTAGAGATTTTCATTAAATCGCTGTTTGCATCAGGATCACTGCTGCCCCGTCCTACAAGCAGAACACTTACCTCTTCACGCTCCTCATCTGTTGGTCTGCCTTCAACACTTATTAAACCTTTGTATTCAAGTCTCTTCTTTAAAATTGAGATTAAAGTTGATTCCACTCCAAACGGGCGGCCGTAAGAAAACTGTACGTTAGGATATTGTGCTTTTGCGCGGTCGATTTCTCTTGGAATATCAAATTTCGCGTGATTGGCCGTTAGCAGCAAAACAGGAATGACCGCAATG
The DNA here is from genome assembly GCF_000005825.2 of Alkalihalophilus pseudofirmus OF4. GTDB lineage: Bacteria > Bacillota > Bacilli > Bacillales > Bacillaceae_D > Alkalihalophilus > Alkalihalophilus pseudofirmus. The sequence goes on along the minus strand of NC_013791.2, from coordinate 1,297,831 downwards.
TCTGTTGCCCCTTTTTCAATACATGTTTTAATTCCTTGGTCGATCGACGGTTCGGCAAGTTCAATAAAACTATGCTCCTGAATAGGAACCTCGGGAAACCGCAGCTTTACTTGGTTAATAAATGCGATTAATTCTTCATTTCCAGCCCTCACCCGGCTTCCGTGACCTACATATAAAATGGCTTTCACTATTTAACCACCTCTGTTATGTTCGATTGTATTAGAGCTTTAATGAGTGCTTCTTTTGTAGGAGATTCTAACACGACATCTACTTTATAACCAGCAGAAAGGGCTGCCTTCTCTGACATTGAACCAAAACAAATCACTTTGACTGTTTCGTTAATTTCCTCTATGCTCCAGCCCATCTTCATAAACCGATCGCTGACGGTTTGTACAGACTGAGCACTTGGGAAGACAATGGTTTGAATACGCCCTTCATCTTTTAGTCTTTCACAGGTAACATCTGTAGACGAGACAACCAAATCGTGATGGGTAATAACATATTCGTGTGGACCCCATGTGTCAGTTAATAACACTTTGTCATTTGCTGAATGTGCATTCCCTAGCAACAGAACCTTAGAACATCCATCCTTTACCTTAGATAATTCACTTGTAAAACAACCGTACTTCTCTAAAGCCCTCTCTGATTTTTTTGACCGTACATGAAATGCAGCCCTTATATCCCGTAGATCCACTTTATCTGCTCTCAACCAATTAAAAAAGATTTCAACACTTTCAGGCGATAAAAAGACAATTTGATCAAAGTTCCTAAAATCTGCTTGCGGTTTTTCAGCTGTCTTAGAATACATACGTGGAAATTCGAATACTTCAGCTCCTAGTTCTTCTAACTCATGAGCAACCGCACCTTGGCTTCCTGAAGTTCTGCCTAATAAGATATGCTGCCCAAATAGTGGTTTACGCTCAAACCAGCTTGGTTCTTTTCTTATGTTGGCCACATCACCAACTAAAGTGATCGCAGGGTTCGTCAAGTTTGATTTGCTTACTTCTTCTGCAATCGTTTCAAGTGTCCCGCTCACGGTTTTTTGACTGCCTAACGTTCCCCATTGAATCAAAATAACAGGTGTTTCTTTTGGCTTACCGTGCAGAGTTAGTTGATTAGCTATATAACCGAGGTTTTTCACTCCCATATAAAAGGCAATTGTATCGCTCCCTCTTGCAAGTGCTTGCCAGTCGATTAAAGGCTCTCCTTTTTCAGACTTGTCATGGCCCGTTACAACGGTAAACGAGGCACTGTGATCCCGATGCGTCACAGGAATACCTGCATATGTTGCCGCTCCAATTCCAGCTGTAATTCCCGGAACGATTTCATATTGAACACCAGCTTCATCTAAAGCATGAGCCTCTTCCCCCACTCGACCAAACACACTTGGGTCGCCGCCCTTAAGCCTGACGACAATTTTCCCTTCACTCCCATACTGAACGAGCTTTTCATTTATAGCCTCTTGTCTCAATAAGTGCCGCTTAGGTAACTTCCCGCAATAAATATGCTCACAATCCGGCTTCGTCCATTCAAGCAATAATGGATTCACCAGCCGGTCGTAGAGTATAACATCTGCCATTTCTACACATCTTCTAGCTTTCAATGTCATGAGCTGCAAATCCCCAGGACCTGCCCCAACTAAATACACATACCCTCCATTGTTCATCTCTTCATCTCCTCTAAACTGTCCGCATCTATTATTCCGAGTTAATTTATAAGTTTTATAAAGTATAACGTAATTTTCAGAAAATGTACATTCACTATTTTTATATGTAGCCTGAGCGAAAAAATTGTCAGATAATCTAACAAACCCTCTCACCTACCCCTTGTCCATGTGATATAGTATGACAAAAGGTCAGAACATTCTCACTTAAAAACAGCTAAATAATCCCCATCAAAGAGGTGTTTCTTGGTTATGTCTTATAAAGATAAAAAAGTGATTACAATTGGGATAGTAAGTGAACTAACTGGATTAAGCGAGAGGAAAATCCGGTATTATGAAGAAAGAAAATTAATTTACCCTGACAGAACAAAAGGCGGCACACGCAAGTATTCATTTATAGATGTCGAACGCTTAATTGATATTGCAAATAAAATGGAAGATGGCATGCAGACGTTCGAAATAAGAAGACAAGAACAAAAGATGATGAAGAAGAAAGAAGTTCGCGACAAAATGCTTCGTGGTCAATTAAATGCAGCCTTTAATATAAGAAAATAACTCATGCCGGGTCTAAAGCCTGCGCATGAGTTTTTTTGTGCTGAATGGAGTCATAGAATAAACTCCGAAACGGAACACTATATCTACACCTATTATAAATAAGGAGTGATCTCATGAAGGCTTACCCTTCCTTCTTTTCTTTAGTACTGGTTTTATCTCTTTCTATAACTTCTGTTATATTCTGCACTCCTTTCACCGCTCAGGCGGACGAATGGAAAAAAGTAGCGATAGTGATTGATGACTTTGGAGGAAATGTTAAAGGAGTAGAATCTTTTTTAAAAGGTGATATACCTATTACAGCGGCCGTCATGCCTTTTCTAGAATACTCAACTGAGCAAGCGGAAGAGGCGCATCACGCTGGTCTTGAAGTAATCATCCACCTCCCTCTTGAACCTAAAAAAGGAAAAGCTTCATGGCTTGGCCCTAAAGGAATTACAAGCGACCTCTCTAATGAAGAAGTACGCAAACGCGTTGAAGAAGCGATTGAAGATGTTCCCCATGCAGTTGGCCTAAATAATCATATGGGCAGCAAAATTGTAGAAGACCGGCGGATTATGGGTGTTATTTTGGATGTGGTAAAAGAACACGGGTTGTATGTAATCGATAGCGGGACGAGTAATAAATCTGTGATATCTGAGCTCGCTGAAGAACGTCGTATCCCTTATTCAATACGCGATGTATTTCTAGACGATTCTCTATCTTCGCGATCCCATGTTGCAAAGCAAATGAGACTGCTTCAAAAAGTGGCTGCAGTTGAAGGTGATGCGATAGGAATTGGTCATGTCGGAGTAAAAGGAGAAGAGACAGCAGCAGGCATCTTATCCTCGCTTCGTGACCTTGAGAAAAATAAAGTCCAAATTGTCCCTGCTTCACACATTATCGAGAGTGTAATCGAACAAGACCCTAATTACTTTTGGACACCTAATTAATTAAGTTAAGCGATAAAGAAACATTAAGGAGGAAAGATGTATGGTGGTAGCCCAAGAACCATTGATTATGACTTTTACCGCTAAAGATGATACCGATGTTACATTACGCCCCGTTCAAAAAAGCGATGCATACGACATTATTACTTCTGTTGCATCCATAATTAAAGAAGGCACTTATATTCAAAAAGAGCGCCCTCGTACATTAAATGAAGAACATCAATTCATTGAAGAAATGAAAGCAAACGATAATATGTATATCGTTGTCGAAGTGAATGGTGCAGCCAGAGGGATTGCAAGGGTCGTCAGAGGCGAACTTGAAATGAAGAAACATACTGGCTTGTTTCGAACCTGGCTGCATGAAGATGCTCAAGGCAAAGGGATTGGCAAAAAGGTTATGGAGTATACCTTTGAGTGGTGCCGAATGCATAACTTGCACAAGCTGTGTCTCACTGTATTTGCATCTAATGAAATTGCCATCACCCTTTATAAAAAATATGGGTTTGTTATAGAAGGAACACAAAAAGAGCAAGCTTACTTAAACGGGCAATATGACGATGAATTATTTATGGCTTATTTCTTTAATGATCAAAAAACATGACAAAGGAGCAAGGATAATGTGGAGAATGGCAAAAACCGTTGCTATTGTTGCTGTAGTGGGTTTAGCTTTAGCAATGATAGGACGTGCTCTAATTGATGATAACCAAATTGCAATTCAGTCGAAAGAGATCCCAAAGAAACTAGAAACGAATGCAATGGACCAATTAATGGCTCAAGATCTAGCTTTGACCACGTCCATGTTTTTAAAACAACTATCAGCTCAGCTCCAGCGCTGGGGAGATGCTGATTTAACGGACTCAGAAATACAAAAACGCTTTAGTGAAGAAGTGCAGGAACATCCTCATTTTAATGGATTTGCCCTTCTAAAAGATGATCAGCCTGAAATCATAGTCGGAGACATGTCGACTTCTAATTCCAATTTACTCACACATCATCATATGAATAGTGAGTTCTCAGACCCGTATGAACAAGACGGCAAAATGTATATGTTAATGGGTGAAAAAAGCGAAGGCGGACATACGATTCTCGGAGAAGTAGATCTTTCCTTTGTTAAAGCATTTATCCGTAATACTGCTGCTGTAGCAGACTCAAACGGTAACTTCTTCGTTTCAGGTGATAACCCTAACATCGATTGGAAAACAACGGCTGATTTACCCGAATCGATTAAGGCAGAAACGGTGCCAGTATTAGGTTGGCAGATTGTGGTTCAATCCGAACAGCCAGATAAAGAAAAATTAACTTACGTGGAACATCAAGCAGTAATCAAATTCAAACGTCCGCAAAATAATACTGCTTGGTTTACAGATAATCAAGATTTAACTGTCGTAAAGCAGAACGATCCATTTTACGTGGTGAAAAGTGAAACCGAAACGACCGAAGCTTTGATTCAAAGACTTCGCAGAGATTATGATTTGGCATTTGCTGAGCCTAACTATGTATTTACTCAAACAGGCATCACCCCGCAATTCACCGTACCAAATGACGAATTTTTCGCTGATTATCAATGGAATCTCGAGCAAATCGAAATGAGCCAGGGATGGAATCTTTCTGGTGGTAAAGATGTAACAATTGCCATCCTTGATACTGGAGTAGACCCTGAACATCAAGACTTAAAAGATAAACTTCTTACTGGATTTAATGCTTTTGATGAATCTTCAGACCACTCAGATGCTCATGGTCACGGAACACATGTAGCGGGAGTAGCAGCCGCACTGACAAATAACGTAACCGGCATCGCAGGTGTTTCTTGGCATAGTAAGATCCTCCCTGTTAAAGTGTTAAATGATAACGGAGAAGGGTCGTCATATGAGGTAGCAAAAGGGATTTATTGGGCGGTTGATAACGGGGCAGATGTTATTAATATGAGCCTCGGGGATTACTATCACGCAGATGTGTTACAAGACGCAGTAAGGTATGCGTATGAAAATGACGTGGTCTTAATTGCAGCATCAGGAAATGACAACGTCGAAGACCCAATGTATCCAGCACAGTATGAAGAAGTACTAACTGTAGCTGCAGTCGATGACACTAGAAATCGTGCCTTCTTCTCCAATTACGGACAGCATATTGATGTGGCAGCTCCAGGTGCACACATTCCTAGTTTGTTCCCTAATAATCAGTACACGGTTATGTCTGGAACTTCAATGGCTTCCCCTCATGTAGCTGGACTAGCTGGGCTGATTCGTGCGATGCGTCCAGATTTTAACGTGGAGCAAGTCTATGATGTGATTCGTAATACCGCACGTGACCTCGGAACCGAAGGACATGATGCGTATTACGGACACGGAGAAATTGATGTCGCTAATGCATTAGAATCACTTACTGGTAGATAATCATGAGGAAAAAGAAACACGGTGAGCAGCATAATGATGCTCGGACCGTGTTTCTTTCTTCTTAAATGATGCCTCGATCTGCTAAGTACAATGTAATTTTCTCAACGGACTGCTCAACACTTAAAGAGTCTGAGTCAATCGTCAGCTCTGGATGGTCAGGTTCTTCGTAAGGGGAACTAATTCCTGTGAATTCAGAGATTTCTCCACTACGTGCTTTTTTGTATAAGCCTTTAGGGTCACGAGATTCACATGTTTCAAGAGAGGCTTTTACATAAATCTCAATAAACTCATCTTCCTCAACTAACGCTCGAACATTGTTGCGATCTTCTTTAAAAGGAGAAATGAAGGCTGTGCAGACAATACTGCCAGCATCTACAAATAATTTTGCCACTTCACCAATTCTTCTAATGTTCTCTTTCCGGTCATCATCACTAAACCCCAACCCTTTATTTAAACCATGTCGAACATTATCTCCATCAAGGATATAACTGCTTAAACCACGTTTAAACAATTCCTGTTCAAGCGCATTAGCTAATGTTGATTTTCCAGCTCCAGACAGCCCGGTAAACCACAATATGGCACTGCGATGTTCATTCTTTTTTTGACGTTCTTTTTTTGTAATCGCTGCTTCATGCCAAACGATATTGTTAGCTTCTTGATTAGTCATCCTGTACATCACTCCAATTATTTTGATCTATTTACTATGTTTTAAGGATAAACCAGCTGGTGATCTATTAAATTCCTCCACCCTCATCATACGTTGTTCGTCGTTCCGTTTTCACCTGTATATAGAGGCTGATCGAACCAATAGTTGCTAAGAAAACACTAAAAATAACGAAAAACGTATAGTAATCTGCTTGCCTAAACAGTAAAATCAATCCGTAACTCATTACAAGAGAAAATACCGGTGATACTACCCACACTTTGGCAATTTGTTTCAAAATGCCTTTTTGCCACAACCTAAACCCGTTTTTAGCGGTGCCAATTCCTACAATGGCTCCAGTTGTCACTTGTGTAAGAGGAACCGGCAGTCCAAACAACGACGCGACAATGACTAATCCGCCGCCTGTTATTGAAACCGTACTTCCTTGCAGCAGTGAGAGTCTTGTGATCTTTTTCCCGTTTGTCTCAAGCACCTTTCCACCTAAAAGCAGTGCTCCCAAGGCGACAAAAGCCCCTCCAAATAATACAGCTGTCCTCACATCAATCAACCCTGCCCCAACAAGAGGACCAACTGCATTGGCTACATTGTTCATGCCGGCTGCAAATGCTTCTAAGCAGCCGCAGACAATTAATAGAATGACTAACGGCTTTCTCCACTTCCCTTTACCCGTTAAGAGAGGCCACTTTTTTTCCGCTTTATTTACAAGGTGACCAGCTAAGTAGGCAACTATAAATGCTACAACCGGGACAATCACCCAAAACGATACAATGACTAACAATTTATCGAAGTAAAGAGCTTGATAAGCTATCCCTGCCCCAACAATTGCACCTACTACGACTTCACTTGTTGATAATGGAATGCCTAGTAAATTAGCTATAAATAAGGTTAAGCATGCTGATGCTAAAATAATGATTACTAATTCAACATCTACGATATCAGCAGGAATGATGCCGCTGCCGATCGTCCGAACTACTTCACCGCCGGCCAGTGCCCCTAAGAATGCAAATACTCCTACAAGAAGCATCGCAATCCGTTTATTCGGTACAGCGCCGCTGCCATAGGCCGGCCCCATAGCAGCTGCTGTTCCACTTGCTCCAATATTCATTGCGAAGAAAAATGCAATGGCAAACGCTGCAATCGTCAACATGCCTGCTCGCCTACTTTCTTTTTCAATGTGTCATGCAGGATGGTCTAAAACGGTTTGAGGTAAATCTTTCATCGCCTCAGACTATGACGACTGATCATTCCTTGTCATACCATGTTTCATTCACCTACTAAGCATGAACACTTTTCTGCATGCCTTTTATTAAGACTTCAATGACCTCTTTACGACTAAACTCAGGCGGCGGAGTGATTCCGTTACTAAGCATCTCACGAACCTTTGTGCCTGAGAGGATAACATGATCTTCTTTCCCATGCGGGCAAGTTTTTGTGGAAGCCATGTTTCCGCATGCTTTGCAATAAAAGCTATGCTCAAAAAATAATGGTGTGATTCCAAGCTCATCTTCAGTAAAGTTTCCAAAAATCAACTGAGCATCATAGGTACCGTAATAATCACCTACACCCGCATGGTCTCTGCCTACGATAAAGTGAGTGCAGCCATAGTTTTTACGAACAAGGGCATGGAATATAGCTTCACGCGGTCCTGCATATCTCATTGCAGCTGGAAATACTGCTAGGAATACACGATCTTTTGGATAATATTTATCAAGTAAGACTTCATAACTTTCCATCCTTACATCTGCAGGAATATCGTCAGCCTTTGTATCCCCTACTAATGGATTCAAAAATAAGCCGTCTACAATTTCTAATGCTGTTTTTTGAATATACTCATGGGCACGGTGTACCGGGTTTCTCGTTTGAAAACCAACGACTTTCTTCCACCCTAGATCTGTAAAGGTTTGACGTGTTTCCACTGGGTCTAAATGATAAGACTGAAAACGTCCTCGTTCTACCCGTTTTACCAATGTAATCGGACCCGCTACATATACATTTGGACGATCTAGGAGCTTAGCTACTCCAGGATGAGCAAGATCTGAGGTACGATAAACCTGCTCTGCCTCTCTTTCTTTATCAGGTTCATAGATTTCCCGAACCTCAATCGCACCGTATACCTCCCCTTCAAACGTTAATTTAACTTTCTCGCCGACCGAAAGCTCACTTGCCTTCTCTTCTGTAACCGGCAATGTAACCGGAATACTCCATACCGTTCCGTCTTTTAATCTCATATTGTCTACAACAGATAAGTAGTCTTCTTTTCCTAAAAAGCCTGTTAAAGGACTGAACGCTCCAATCCCAATTAGTTCCAGGTCAGATAATGCAAACGAGTCGAGCTCAATTTCCTTTATGATTGTATCAAGTGCTGTATCCGGTTTATACCGGTTTATTAGGGTTCCGCCATGTGGTTTGATTGTTGACATGATTTATTCCTCCATTAAATTAATTATTTTTTTGTTTGTCACCTAAATGTAAGCCGCATTCCTTTTTGGCCGAGCCTGCCCACCTACCGCTTCTGGGGTCCTCACCAGGTTGAACAGGCTTCGTACAGAATTCACAGCCAATACTCGGAAAATTCTGATCATGAAGCGCGTTATAAGGCAGCTTATGGAGTTTGATGTACATCCAAATTTCTTCTTCCGTCCAATGAATCAACGGGCAAACTTTAATCGATTGAAAACGTTGATCTTTGTTTATAAACTGCGTATTTGCTCGTGTAGGAGACTGCTCTCGCCGCAATCCTGAAATCCATGCTTGATGTTCACTTAAAACTGATTCAAGAGGAGTAAGCTTGCGCAGCTGGCAGCATAGATCTGGATTCGTTTTCCATAGCTCTTCTCCATGTATTTCCGACTGTTCAACTGGGGTTAAAGACGGCTTCTTTAATTCAATCGTAAGTGTCGGATACTTGTTTTTCACCTGCTCTATCAATTCGTACGTTTCTTTAAAATGAAAATCGGTATCCAAAAAGACAATCTTTGCATCCTTTTTAACCTTTGAAATAAGATCAATTAAAACCATACCTTCTGCACCGAAACTGCAGGAGTAGACTAATTCATTCCCAAATGTTTGATAGGCCCACTTTAAAACATCTAAGCTGTCTTTATTTTTCAATTGGTCGTTTAGGCTTTTATAATCCTGTTCATGTAAGGATTGATATGTGACCTCCATTATTGTCCCTCCTCTTAGATTGAAAAAGCGGCATTCAAAAAGGGTTTCCCTTTTGAATGCCGCCTCTAGTTTGTCTAGTCAGCTAGCTATTTCAATCGTTGTTTTTCATTTTTTTCAAGTTGAACAATTTTTCCATCCTGTACCACAATCGTGACTGATCCGTATTGTAAGTTTTTCAGCATGGCTTGTAATCGTTCTGAAAGAAGCTCCCACTCTGTTTGTTTACTCATATTGACCTCCTCTTTTACATTAGGAGAAGTTTAATTCCTTGTAATTTGATATGAATTATTAGTTTAATAGTATTCTATCCATCTATCTCCAAATTGTCAATGATCCTTCTAACTTTTTTGAAAAATTGGGCACTAATTCTCATCCTGAAATTTCCACAAAATAAAAAAGCCGCATGTAGCGGCTTTATATTGATGATTTAATCATTATTTTATTCAGGCGTTTTCACTTCTCCTGTGACACCCTCAATCTCAAACTTACCGCCTTTAGACTCTAATATGGTTACATTTCCATCAATATTATTAATGGCTACATCCCCATTTCCACTCCTTAGAGTAATGTCCCCATTATGATCAGAAATCGTTACGTCCCCTGAACCAGCTGTAAATAATACCGTTCCATTAGAATCTGAGATAGTGGTAGCCCCTGCATTGATGTTTAGTTGCAGCTGACCTGTGATCCGTTCAAAAGAAGCTGCTCCTGCACCATCTGTCAGCGTAATATCACCGCTAATATCATTCATAGCAAGTGCACCTCGACCGTGCTGAACATTGATATCACCAGATAGGTTTGAAGCTTCAAACCCTCCCTCTTTCTGTCGGTAAACGATCGGAAGTTCCTCTGGCACTTTAATATCTAAATGGATATTTGCTTGCTCTTGGTTTGAACCTCTTTTGATGGAAGTAATTAATTTAGCTGCTTCCCCCGCGCTTTCAAGCGATACTGCCGTATTCGCTCGGTAGAAGCTCTCGGCTTCCTCTAACTCTTCACCTAGAACCTCGTATTTCACTTCGACTATAATGTCTTCAAGTCCTTCTTCTCCCGTTATCGTTACTTCTCCTTCTTCATGTACCACCTCAAGCAGCTCATGTTCGGCTAGCGGGAGACTTAATGTTTCTTCTTCTACAAATGTGACTAAGTTACAACCGGCAAGCAGAAACCCTGCTGCTATAACACCAAGAAATGCACTTATTTTTTTCTTCATTTTCCTAATCGCTCCAATCATTCCAATCATCTATACCCTGCTCTCATAATGAATCAGTTGATATCTATGTGAGCTGACTTTTTCAATCGAATATAGAACTCTGCTCTGTATAGTGTAGCCGATTCAGGATAATAAGTCATTATTAAGACTCGGTCTGCAGGGATAATTTGATGCGATTTTTCACGATTTGTTCACGTATTCTTCATCAATCGCGGGAAGGCATTACAGGAAAAGCAATCACTTTGGCAGGAGGTCTGTCTACTCTTTCAATTTCCGTTTTATATCCTTCTTTTTTTCTTTTCATAAAAGTACTTTTAGAGATCGGTCTAGGTGCAGACCAGCTTAATGATTCAATATTGTCCCAACTATCATGCGTAATTAGCTCTCTTTTATAGAAATACTCATTACCTGAAGAGTAAATCTCGCATATGTACCTTACCGTTTGTTTTGTATGCATACATCTCACCTTTTTTTATATCTTAGTTTGGCCTGAACCGTGGATGCTCATACTTTATAAAAGTGTTTAAATCAGGCAGTTCCGTTGACAATAATCCACTTTCACTTGTAGGATAGAAGAGATGTGATGTTTTCCAAATCTTAGATAAAGAAGTGATTAAGATGATCCAGCATTTAAAAAATAAGCCGCTGTCAGAACCTGAAATCTTCGATATGCTTATTCCAAGTGAAAAAGTGGCTCACGTTCATTTAGCAAACCCACTAGAACATGCCCTTCTTGTTCTTATTAAATCCGGTTATACTGCGATCCCAGTACTTGATCCTTCCTTTAAATTACATGGATTGATTAGTAAATCATTAATCTTAGATTCACTATTAGGCCTTGAGCAAATTGAAATGGACCGATTGTCTGAAAAAAGCGTCGGTGATGTAATGGATAACGAAGTCCCTACAATCTACATAGATGAAACGTTCGCCAAGGCACTTACCCTTGTCATTAATCACCCTTTTATATGCGTCCTTGATGAAGACAATTCGTTTATTGCCCTATTAACTAGACGTTCAATCTTGGCCTTGGTTAGTAAATACCTGCATCAAGTAGAAGCCAATTAAACAAACTACTAACTTATAAGTCAGCAGCAAGAGTATAAGGAGATGATGTCGTTGAACCGTATGCTTTTTTCGCCATATAAAATAAAAGACGTTGAAATAAAAAATAGAATTGTCATGTCACCTATGTGCATGTACTCAAGTGATACAAAAGATGGCAAGACACGTCCTTTTCACCTTGCTCATTATGAAGCAAGAGCAATCGGTCAAGCTGGTCTTGTCATGATAGAAGCAACGGCAGTAGATCCTCAAGGCCGTATCTCAGATCAAGACCTCGGAATATGGGAAGATGCTCATGTTGAAGGGTTAAAAGAAGTAGTCGAGCGAATTCAAGCACACGGAGCAAAAGCTGCGATACAGCTTGCTCACGCTGGACGTAAATCAATGGTTGAAGGCGATATTTTTGCCCCTTCAGCTTTAGCTTTTAATGAGGAAATGCGTACTCCTGTTGAGATGACCACGTCTCAAATTGAAGAGACGATTGAAGCCTTTAAAGAAGGTGCCGTTCGTGCGAAAGAAGCAGGCTTTGATGTAATTGAGCTGCATGGTGCACACGGTTACTTAATTAATGAATTTCTCTCGCCATTAACAAATAAACGGAACGATGAATATGGCGGTTCACTAGAAGCAAGATACGTCTTCTTGAAAAAAATTGTCGATGAAGTAAAGACGGTTTGGACTGGCCCGCTATTCGTCCGCCTCTCAGCTTGCGAGTATGCTGACGGCGGCAATTCGATGGAAGATTTCATTCAGCTGTCTGCATGGCTAAAAGAGCAAGGTGTCGATTTAATTGACACAAGCTCTGGTGCTGTCGTACCGGCCGCTATTCCTGTTTATCCTGGCTATCAGGTAAAATTTGCAGAAACAATAAGACGCGAAGCAGGAATTGCAACAGGAGCTGTAGGAATGATTACATCAGGACTGCAAGCAGAAGAAATTTTACGAAACGAACGAGCCGACCTCATCTTTATCGGTCGTGAATTACTCCGAAACCCGTACTGGCCACGCCAGGCAGCACTTGAATTAAATACAAAAATTGAAGCTCCAACCCCATATGAACGAGGCTGGAACTAAGAGAAAAGGCTGCCTTTGCGGGCAGCCTTTTGTTTTGATGATTATATGGTTGCGTGCGAGTGTGGTGGGCGATTGGGAGCGATACAAAAAAACAAGTGCAGAGTGAGTGACGCAATAACACTGGGAAAGAATACAATTCAGCTTAGCAGTGACGCATAAGCAGGCTTAACAGGCGCAATAACAATGAATGCGCGCAATTAAGCCGTGAACCGGCGCATATAGCTGATGGACCCACGCAATTGCTTAACTGACTGACGCATATAGCAGCTGAAAAGATACAAAAGCAGCCTTAACTGCGGTCTGAAGTAAGATCACAGCCGATTGAAATGGCGGCGAACTGCATCTGCTCTCCCGCGGAACATCCCATGAAGAGCCAGCCTTAGGATAGAAGTCGGCAGGATTGATTGGATTTCAACATTGTCTCTCATTACCGTGGAGTCACCTCTTTTTACAAATGAATGTGTATGCCGCCATGATTTAAGAGGAAAAGGAAGCTTCACACCCACATCTACGAAATATTCATGGGGCTTCACTTCTTGAATGTATGAATGCCAATCGGACCCTACAGGTCCGAGCCCCATTTTCATACGAATCGTATTTCCTTCTCTTGTTTCAGGATCAGAGTGCAGGGTAATCGTTGGAAAAGAAGTGATTTTAACTAGATTTTCAGCTGTTCGAAAAAAAGACCATACCTCTTCAATGGGAGCATCAACTGTCGTTTCATATGTAAAAATATACGTATCCACCTACATCACTCCTTCATTAAGTATGATTTAGTATAATCAATGTAAGCGGAGTATATCAACAAAACTGCTTTTGAAAGAAGGAATGAACTTGAACCACAACATATTAAAGTCTACACCATTTGGTTATGGATTAGCTGTGATTTTTCTTGCTATTAGTTTTTATTGGCAGCCGATTGATTTTTGGATTCTATTCCCGTTATCATTATTTATTTTAACCATCTATGCCTTCTCTTGTATCCAAATGGATGTGAGGGCTATCAACTTAAACGGCTGGCTCGTAGGGGTAATGAGCGGAATTTTGCTTTATTTATTGTTTGCATTTGGGAAATGGATGATCGAGGTTACCGGCCTGCCTTTAATGGAACAGCTTCAGGCCCTCTATACTCTTGTTCAGCCTAGTGCTGCCATTCATTATGTATGTTTATTTTTGATTATTATTCCGGGTGAAGAGTGGTTCTGGCGCGGTTTTATCGTGAATCGGCTGTTAACGCGCTATACTCCCATGAAAGCAGCACTATTTGGAACCGGGCTGTATGCATTCGCCCATGTATTCGCAGGAAGCATTCTATTAGTATTAGCAGCCCTCATTGCTGGTTTTGTATGGTCATATATCTATGTGAAGACAAGGAACTTATGGATTGCGATTATTTCTCACTTAGTATTTGATCTTTTCTTATTACTGCTGTTCCCGCTGTTATAAAAGAAGACCTGTGAGTCATTTTCACAGGTCTTTGTTTTACGCATAAATATTAACGAGCAGCCCTTTTATTTCTCCAACCATATCAAGAATCTGCAAGCCTTTTTTCTCTTTTTCTAGGACTGCATCAGTTAAATCCAGCAGTTTACGATCGACTTCTTGTACGATTTTGTAGATCTTCGTACGTCCCCTGCGGTTAAAGCCCCTTCTCTCTTCAAGGCTTAACCCAAATTGTAAGGCATCTTCCATAAATTCTTTGACTAGCTGCTTATATTTCCGCAGCTCTTCAACCGTTCTTGATTCAGCAAGGACTTTCCCCTGATCATCAATCTTCTGCATTAATTGAGATAACTTCTCGTATGCTTTCTCATCACGCTGTTTCCCCATCACTTCTTGAAAGGAAACTTTAGCTGATGCTTCCTGTTTTTTCGGTTCAATCTTTCCAAGTCCTGTACGAGCAATCCGCCCGACATCCATGATCTCACGTCCTCACCATGATCTTATCTGTGCTGTTATTTTAGCATAAATAGGAAGTAATGAAACGAGAAAAAGCGAAAAGACTTAAGTCTCCTCGCCTTCCCATTTCCGTTATTGTATTAATTATTGTAATAATTGAAGCACACCTTGCGGCAATTGGTTTGCTTGCGCAAGCATCGCTGTTGCTGATTGATTTAAAATATTGTTACGAGTAAATTCCGTCATCTCAAGTGCCATGTCCGCATCACGAATACGAGACTCAGAAGCCGTTAAATTCTCATGAGTAACTTGAAGGTTGTTGATTGTATGCTCCATACGGTTCTGAACCGCCCCAAGCTTCGCACGAGCATCAGAAAGCTTGTTGATTGCTTGGTCGAGTTGGAAGATGGCCGAGTTAGCACCCGCGTTTGAAAGTACATCAATATTCTCGATTCCTAACGTAACGATGTCCATGCGAGGGATATCAATCATTACATTTTGGTTTGTGTTAGGCCCGATTTGGAAAGAGAGAGCGTTGTTGGTGATGTTAAAATCAAGCGTATCATCTGTAATATTCGTATTGAACTGATATTCAATCCCACCGTGCTTAAATAATCCATTGTTTGATACCAATTTCCTTTCAGCTTGGATATCAACAGCTGGTGTAGAGTTATTATCTTTTAATACAACCGACGCTTCTGCTTCCATTTTCACTTTTACCGTACCGGCTGTACTAATTTTTGAAGCATTAATTGAAATTCCAAATATATCTTCTCCAGTAGTTGATGCATCAGATCCAATCTTCACCACTTTGCTTCCAAGCGATAAACCGTTAGGATCTAATATTTCAACTTTAGCATCGTTATTATCTGTATTAACCTCTCTAACCATAATTGTATACTCACCAAATGGCATAGCAGGTTCCTCACCGATATCCTTAGTAAACGTCACGTCATTTGCTTCATCAGAACCTAAACCAGCAGATTTTTGAGTGAAAGTATACTTGTATTCTGCTCCCGAGATACCAACTTGATAATCTCCAGAGGGAAGATTTGCATTTGTCACCTTAGGAAACCCTACTAGATTTATATCATTTGCATTATTTTCATAAGTCGTCAACACTGCACTAAACCCATTCAACAGCTTCCTCGTGTTAAACTCTGTCTTCTCTGAAATGGAATCGATCTCCAGCTTCAACTGGTCAATCTCTTTTTGAATTTGTTCGCGGTCGTATTCTGTGTTTGTGTCATTGGCTGCTTGGACAGCTAATTCACGCATGCGCTGCAGCATCGTATGTACTTCCTGCATTGCTCCTTCAGATGTTTGCATTAGAGAGATGCCGTCCATTGCATTACGTTCAGCCATTTTTAGGCCGCGGATTTGTGAACGCATTTTCTCAGAGATTGCAAGACCCGCTGCATCATCTGCAGCACGGTTAATACGAAGACCTGATGATAGTTTCTCTAAGTTTTTAGACGTTTGAAATTGATTTTGATATAGATTTCTGTAAGCATTAAGTGCTTGAACATTATTATTAATTTTCATTTTAGGAGGCTCCTTTAATCTTGATAAATGGCGGTTGACTCGTATGCATTCGCCTTTTGTTTCATCATCTTCGGCTGTATATCTTTTTTCGATTTCATCGCTTCATTCCATGAAGACATGATCGATTCGATGATCTGAATGACTTCTTCAATCATCGCTTTATCTTTTTTTATATTTGCTTCGACAATTTTATCCGCCGCATAGTTATATACTTGCTCAAGCTGATCCGCAATGATCCCTGCTTCATAATTAATACCAGCACCTAGGCGATGAATGATATCACTCGCTTTTTGCAGTTTTGCGTTCGCTTCTACATATTCTTTTTGATCAATCAACCCTAGTGAATCTTCTAAGTTTATTAAACAAGCCTCATACAACAGTGCTGTCAATTCTTGAGAGGACTTTTGATGAAGGGCTTCGTTTGTTAGGAAAGTGGTCAAACCTTTCCACCTCCGTCTGCATTTTCTTTTGACACTATTAGTATCGACTTATGTCGATGGTTGTTTAATAGTTTTTCTCCATATCTTCAATCAGCAGCAAGATTTCTGCCATAACTGAATAGAGCTGAGGAGGAATATTATCGCCTAAATCCATATCCAGTAAATTCGAAACGAGTGTCGCATCTTCTTGCATATGAATGTCATTTTTATGGGCTAGCTGAATAATCTGATTCGCAAGCTGCCCCCTCCCTTGTGCAACCACCTTTGGAGCACTTCCGTCTTCCTTATCATAACGAATAACAGCAGCAGTTGGTCCGTTCTGAATCCGCCGCTTCGTTTGGTTAAAGTGTTTTTGGACGATCATATTTTAAAGTCAAATCCTTTCTCAGTAAACGTAGGGGTCTGGACCTTTTTCTGTACTTGATCTAGTGCAGGGTCTTGTTCGTCTTGTTTAAGCTTTGAATATTGAATGCCTTTGATTGAATAGCCTATCGCTGATAACTTTTCTACTGCTTGATCAACCAAAGGGGCCATTTTTTTCTCAAATGCTTCTCCATCATTTTTTAACGTAACCGACAATTGACGATCTGCAGCTGAAATAGCGATTCCCACTTCCCCCATCTTATGAGTTTCCATTAAGAAAAATAAACTGCAATTCTCCCAGTCTACCTTCTCTCCCTCATTACGTGAGTTCACAAATACTTGTAAGTTCTCTACTTTATTTTGAAGCAGCATCGGCAAATTGAAAAATAAACTTTGCATGTTTGCTTGTTGGTCAGACCTGCTTAATAATTGCTGACCTGTCATATTATTTAAGGCTTGATTCGCTAATTGATTTAAACGAGTCCCTTCTTCTTCACCTCGAGCAATCTGCATAAGAGTCGCTTTCACATTACGTTCATTTATTTCAGTATGCTCTTTTGCTGCTGCTAATTGCTGGGCAATCTCACTATCACGGTTTAACCCCATCCCTCTGATCATCTCAAACATTGCACGCGGCGACCCTTCTTGGATCGGAGAACGAGCATGTTCACTATACTGCTGTGAGAGGATCTGAGAAGGTGTGCGGCCTTCTTGACCGGAGCGTTCATTTAGCGCTACGTAATGCTTTACTTTTGTTTCTGATGGCTGGAAATTTAATCTTTCTACTAGCTGCTTTACCTCTTTTACGATTTGATTAGCCTGTTCATGAAGGCCCTTTGATAACAGCTTTTTCGCTTCTTGAAGCTGGCTGCTGGCTTGCATTAGGCTTCTCTCTGTCTTCATATCTGTTAAAAGCATCATTTCAGACCGAAGAATCGCATGATCTAACTTTTTGATTGTAGTTTCAAGCAACGGTTTGGCAGTCGGTTCTGCATGCTGTTTGAACTGTTCTGTTTGACGAATGATTTGGTCCAATGTCCGGCTGATCTCACGTTGAAATTGTTTAAACCTCTGGGCAGCTTCGGCTAATTTTTCAGTAACTGTTGTGACAGCAATATTTTTACTTGCCGCCTCGAGGCTTGTTTGATAAAGCTCATTTTGAATGTATTGGTCTGCCCCCAGCAGGCTAGCTCCATTTTGGTTTGGTCCAGTCTGATTAGGACTAAACTGATTAGAGTCAAGACTCATTTTCAATGGTTCTACTTCTATCAGAGCCTGGCTCAAAAGTTGTCTTGATCTCATTTCTCTACCGTTATCAGCTGAATCTGCTGCTTTTATTAAAGCTTCACCGAGCTGTTTTTGGGTCTCTCTAGGTACTTCAGGGTGATTCAGTAGTGACGTTTCAATCATTTGAATAACACGTTGTATATTCGGCTCCTGCTGAAGGGCTTTGCCCGCATCCAGCAATGCACTGCCTAAGGAGTTCGACTGAATCGAATCCAAATTACTTGTCCCATTTACATTCGACTGGATCAATTCTTCGCTTTTAGTAAGAGCCTGAATCATTTGTTCTCGACCAGCTTGAATTAATTGAATTGCTTGCGCGACTGCCTTATCCACTAGCTGCTGGTGAGCGGTAGATAGTTCTTGGCTGCTACGTGCTGTGCGCATCATTTCAACAGCCTCCTCAATCGAACCTCCTGCTTGGCTGATCGCTTGCAGCTCACGATTGATTTGACTGTCAATGCCGCTAGATTGGCGCAGCACCTGACTTACCGCCTCCTGCACCCGCTCTTTGGCGACTTTCGTTAAATGAGCGGCTTCAGTTGTTGAGCGTTCCACTAACTGAGCTGCGTCACGTGATGTCTGAGGATGTTGAACGACTTGGCTTCTTGCCGTTTGAACAGCTCGCTCTATTGATGCATCCTGCTGAATCATTTGACGTATTTGACGCAAATAATCAGGAGACATTCTCCCGTTTTGGTTGCTGCCTAAAGGTTCGCCGTTCCTTGCTGGCAGCTCTTGCCTTCCTTCTGACGTCCGTTCCCTTGGCTCCACTTTAAATTCAGGATCTACTTCCTTTGCGAGATCATTTAACACATGTGTATATGGGCGTCCGTGTAATGCTTCGTGGACACTTCTCAAATGAGTCGACGTTACTTCCAAGCGCTTATTCGCTAACACTTTAACCGTCTCTAACCTGTTTGCCGCATCACCGCTTCTAAGAAACCGGTCTAATTCGGCCACTCCCTCTCTAGTAAGCGGAACGCCTTTATCCATTAGGGCCTGCGCTCCTTCTCTCATCGCAGGTGTGGGATTTTTCGAACCTAAATTTTGCAGTGTTTGCTTCAACGTATCTCTATTTTGGTTGTTTGCTTGAGTAGCTGCGCGCGGCTCCTCATTAACCGCTCGAACATTGATATGAGCTTCTTTTACTTGATCAACTTGTATCGTCACTCGCTCACCAGAGGGTACGCCCCCTTCAAACCTTGCCAGGACCTCTCTTCCTCTAAGACTGATAAGCGCTTCATTATGATCTTTTCTCTCTTTTACTGTTGCTTTATATACATCACCTTCACGTAACGGTATAGCCCGCTCTGGCTGTTGATTTTGAATTTGCTGCAGGTGATTGACTTGCATGCGGCTCACGCTCCCGGTCTTCGTTTCGATTATCCATCGACCTTTTTTATTCTTATTCTTTATATCGGCACGTCCTTGCCCATCTTACATGGTCATTCTTAAAACAAAAAAAGAACCAGAATTATTCTGGTTCTAGAAAATCTTTGCTAAAGCTCGTACCTTCTTCAGTTGATGTTTCTTCTTTTCTCTTCCATTTGCTAGACAATCCTTTTTGCAGTGCCTGCTCACCGAATTTCTCATGCACTTCCTTAACTAAATGAGAAAGCTTTTCTTCTTTTATGTCATCTTGATAATGAAAGAGATCGAGTTGCTTATAAGCATATTGCTGCTCAATCAAATCGTATGTGCTGACACCTAGTAAGCGGACAGATTCTTGGTTCCATGCTTTTAGGAAAATTTGTTTAGCTTGTTTATAGAGATCTTCAGGTTTTTGAGCAGGATTTGAGAGCTTCTGGCTTCTCGTAATCGTTCGCCAATCATGATAGCGGATCGTCAGCTGGATCCCTCTTGCAAAGACTTGCTTTTTTTCAAGGCGCCTTGAGACTGATTGGGATAACTGCTTCAACGTTTGATCAATCACCGCCATGTTTTTAGTATTTTGCTTTAAGGTGGTTGAATGGCCAATTGTTTTAAATTCGTAGATCGCCTCAGGGTCTACCGGGCGATGATCAATACCATTTGCTCGTTCGTGAAGCTTTCGGCCGTTTGTTCCAAACCAGGCTTGAACATCTCCCATTTGAGCATGTGCCAGATCACCAATTGTTTTGATCCCTTTCTTTTCCCACTTTTCTACAGTGCGCCTTCCAATCCCGTGCATCTCACCAATTGGCAAAGTCCATAACTTCTCTTTCATATCTCGTTTTCTCAAAATGGTAATGCCATTAGGCTTTTTCATGTCACTTGCCATCTTTGCCAAAAACTTATTTGGGGCAATACCAATACTACATGGCAAATCAAGCTCTACTTTAATACGGCGTTGAATTTCTGCGGCCAAATGCAGAGGGTGTATTTTGGACAGATACGCTGTTACATCCAAATACCCTTCATCAATTGATACTGGCTGAACAAGCGGAGTGTATTCTCTTAATAACTCAAATAAAGCACGGGACGATTCTTTGTACCGC
The DNA here is from genome assembly GCF_000005825.2 of Alkalihalophilus pseudofirmus OF4. Lineage (GTDB taxonomy): Bacteria > Bacillota > Bacilli > Bacillales > Bacillaceae_D > Alkalihalophilus > Alkalihalophilus pseudofirmus. Next base: position 1,277,099 of record NC_013791.2, on the reverse strand, counting down.
TCAAAATTTGGTCTTCTTAACTCTAAGTCCGGACAAAGACGAAGGGCCTTCCAAACTGGCATCGTTGTTTTAACCCCTTTTGCACGAGCCTCATAACTGCTGGTGACAATAATTCCGCGACGCTCTTCAACATTTCCGGCAATTGCAAGAGGTTTTCCTCGTAAAGTGGGATCATATGACATTTCCACAGAGGCATAGAAGCTATTCATATCAATATGAAAAATAACTCTTCTTTGATTCATGATGATCCCACTCCTTTACACTTAATTATACGAAAGAATGTTCGTTTTTTAAAGTTATTGGTCCTACAATAATTGCTGTACCATCACCAATTTTAATTAAAAGAATCCATTCTCATACTTTTTTAATTTTCGCTAAAACTAGTATCATACCAAGGATACAAAGTATAAGTCAATATTTTTTTGCGATTTTATTTAAAAAAACATTGCCTTTCATGTATATTTCAGATAAGGTTAAAGTAGCAGGCGAAACGATAAGGTTGTTGTCGAAAGCCTGCAAATTGGAGGTGTCTTATTATGACCCACTATCAGTTGAAATGTGATCAGCGCTATGCCGATGTATTCGACCGCATTGTCGTTCTCCTCCACGCATATAAAAAGGAACATGCCAAGTCACCTACGATTGCACAAATTGCATCTATAATCGGTGACAGTGAGGAAATGGTGTTAGAAAGCATAGAATTCGGACGGTATTCACCGCAACAATCGCCATTTTTACACTAGAACTTATCCAAATGTATGGACCCACGCAATATTCCGCACGATCGGCAAAATGACTATATAGTCGTTATCTCTGTCTGCCGAAACATCCCAGAAAAACTTCTTTGAGCTATAGTATAAATAGTAAGTTTTCGAGGTGTACCAGGTGATGATTGCATGATTGCTCGTGTTTGTTTATTTTATAAACCATACAAACAATTAACATCATCTGGCCCTCTTTTATGTATATAAGATTTCCTATAAATAGAAAAAACCGATGAACTAGACTGACCTAGTCATATGAGACAGTAATAAAACACCTTCCTAGGCTGCCATATCACCAAACTTTATTGGTGTGTGGTAGCCTAATTTTTCTTGGATACGTTCATCGTTATAATACCTCATAAATTGATCTACACGATCCCTTACTTCTTCTAAAGACAAGGAATTGAATTTAACATACTGAAATTCTTCTGATTTCAGGTTCGAATGGAAAGACTCAATGACTGCGTTGTCCCAACAGTTTCCCCGGCGTGACATACTACTGACCAAATTCTTTTCTTTAATCCGATTTTGATAAGCATAAGAAGAATAAACACTTCCTTGATCTGAATGGATGATGACTCCTTTGGGGTTTCCTCGCGTTTCTAGTGCTTCATCCAAGGTATCAATCACCAAAGGGATTTGTTGATGAGTATAAAGCTTATAAGCAACGATTTGATTATTAAACAAGTCCATGATCGTTGATAAATATAAAGTGTCTGGACCATACTGGATGTAGGTAATATCCGTTACCCACTTTTGGTTAGGTTTGCTTGCGTTAAATTCTCGCTGTAATAAGTTTGGCGCAACAATGACAGATTCCCCTAGAGATTTCCACCTTCTTTTTTGCTTTACTCTACATTGAAGGTGGTATTTCTGCATGATCCGTTGAACAGTATTACGGTTTAATTTGATATGATAGTCACGTTTTAATAGCTCCTTGATTTTACGATGACCATATCGATACTTTGTTTTTTCGCAAAGGTAGATAATCGTTTCCTCTTCCTTAGACAACTCGACTGGTTGCGCAGATGCCCAGCGATAATAGGTGGATCTGGGAACATTTAAAGCTGATAAAATAGCTGATACTGTATATTTTTTTCGTAAAGTCTGGACTAGTTGGAGGACGATTTCTTTTTCAGCTCCTTTTCGATCTCCAAATACTTTTTTAAGATTTCATTTTCCTGCTTTAAATGATTCATTTGACGTTCTTTTTTCTCTTCATTACTTGAACTGTCAGGTCCATGACCATATGAATATTGCTTCCCAATTGGTTGATCGAATCGATGAACCTGATTTTCACGATACCATTTCATCCACGTTTTGATCTGAGACACATTTTTAATCCCATATTTCTCCATGATCTCCTGGTTCGTAAACTGACCACTCATCTTATCTTTCACGACTGCCCACTTAACTTCATTTGAATATACGTTTTTGCCCATGCAAAAACACCTCCGAATTAGTACTTTGTTTAAGTGTACCATTTCGAAGGTGTTTTATAGTGTCTCATTAATTTAGGTTAGTCTAGAACCTTCTTAAGTCCACCGGTCTCTTTACCCCTAAATTATTTTGCCGCTTCTTTTACTACCGCTACTACTGCTTCTGATAACTTCACAAGCTCTTCAATCGGCATTCTTTCATTCTTTGTATGGATCTCTTCGTAACCTACAGCAAGGTTAACGGTCGGCACTCCGTGTCCTGCGAAGATATTTGCATCACTTCCTCCGCCGCTTTGAAGTAATTCCGGTGTACGGCCAATCGCTGTCATTGCACGTTTAGCCACTTCAACAACTTCATCACCATCACCTAGCTTAAACCCTGGATACATTACATCAATTTCAACGTCAGCTTTTGTACCCATTTCCTTAGCCGTTTGTTCAAACGCTTCTTTCATTTTCGCTACTTGCGCTTCCATTTTTTCATTCACCAAAGAACGGGCTTCCGCCAAAATAGCCACGTGATCGCACACGATATTCGTTTGACTTCCCCCTTCAAAACGGCCGATATTTGCTGTCGTTTCTTCGTCAATTCGGCCTAAAGGCATTTTTGAGATTGCTTTTGCTGCCACTGTAATAGCTGAAATCCCCTTCTCTGGAGCAACACCGGCATGTGCAGTCTTGCCGTGAACAACGGCTTTAACTTTTGCTTGTGTTGGTGCCGCTACAATAATATTACCTACAGGTCCATCACTATCTAGCGCAAAGCCGTATTTCGCTTTAAGATGAGCAGGATCCATTGCTTTTGCCCCTACAAGTCCAGATTCTTCTCCGACCGTAATAATAAATTGAATCGTCCCGTGTTCGATATTTTGTTCTTTAAGCACGCGGATCCCTTCAAGCATCGCTGCAATACCCGCTTTATCATCAGCACCTAAAATCGTTGTTCCGTCTGTGACAATATATCCATCTTTAATTGACGGCTTAACTCCCTTACCTGGTACAACTGTATCCATATGAGAAGTGAAATAAATTGCATCTACCCCATCTTTTGTTCCCGGTAATGTACAAATGAGGTTTCCTGCACTGTGATCTGTTTTATCAGCTGCATCATCTTCAACTACCTCTACTCCAAGAGAAGTGAATTTTTCTGTCAAAATCGGTGCAATTTCCGCTTCAAACTTTGTTTCTGAATCAATTTGTACAAGCTCTAAAAATTCATCTACTAAACGTTTTTCATTAATCATTATGTAAGCCTCCAATTTGTAGTTTCAGCTTAATGGTACATGATTTCAAGGAATTTTTCACCTTTTCAAGCGATAGCCACTACATTATCTAAAATAAAACACTAAAAAGATGCATCAAATCAATGATGCATCTATATCACACTTTATTTTGTCACTTGCTCTTTTTCACAGAATTCATATAGAACACCTCTGGCTGATTTAGGATGTAAAAACGCCACTTTTGCTCCACCAGCTCCTGGTACAGGCTCATCATTGATCATTTTTACGCCATTCTCTTTGATATCTTCAATTCTTGATTCAATGTTCGTTACACCAAGTGCAATATGATGAACCCCTTCACCGCGTTTTGCAATAAATTTAGCAATTGGACTTTCATCTGACAGCGGCTCTAATAATTCAATCTTAGATTCGCCAACCCCTAAAAAGGCTACTTTCACTCCTTGAGACGGTACTTCTTCAATATCAATTAGACGTAATTTCAAGCTTCCTACATAAAAAGGCAGAACCTCTTCAATAGATGCTACCGCAATCCCAATATGATCAATTTTTTTCGGTGTTTTTTCACTCAAAGGAACCACTCCTCCATTTATGACAGTCTAGTTATAACATTCGTTCCACCAATCAAAAAATCCTGCATATCCTGTCAAATTTTCTCGATTACGAAGGTACCCCTTGTCCTAATAGCGAGTTCTTAGTAAAATATAGGGTACAGACGTATGAGGGAGGGTATTACATGCCACGCAAATTCCAAAAAACAATTATTTATATTATGATTTTCACTATGGTTGTAGGAACACTTTTAATGGGTGTATCACTATTCTAATCACTCATCTAACGATAAAAGTCGCTGCCAGAGTTCTGGCAGCGACTTTCTTACATAGCACCTGCATCTTTCGCTAATTGTTCAAAAGATGCATCTTTTTGCTTCAGAATATGAACTTTCGTACCTAAAGGAATTTGATCAAATAGCTGCTCAACTTCTTCATTGGGCAGGCGTACGCATCCTGCCGTCACGTGAGAGCCGATCGAGTCAGGTCTATTGGTCCCGTGGATTCCATAGATCCTGCCATCGGTTCCTTCCGCATCAAATCCGATCCATCTGGTGCCAAGAGGGTTATGTGGATCACCGCCTTTAATGTCCAATTTTCTGTAATATGGATTTTCAGCTTTCACCACAACAGTAAACTCTCCCTCAGGTGTTTCTGCACCCTCTTTTCCGCTCGCTACTCTATATACCCTTTGAACCTGGCCATCATAAATAAAAGCCAGTTCATTTGTTTCAATATTAATGATCAGGTAAGGATCGCCCAATGCAGGATTCTCACCCAAAGGCCAAATCGGGGAAAACACCATTAAAAGCGATAACATCACAGCTGCCACATAATCACCAGCCCTGCTTTTTACCTGTAGCTTGCCTCTTAAATAGATCGTTTATCCACGTGATTCCATAAGCTGTCTTTAATATGAAGATATTGCCTTAATTCATGCATAATGTAGAATAAAGACGAGCGAATTTCAAACTCCTCTCTTGTCTTAGGCAGTTCCATTTCCCTGAATTCCGCTTCCATTTGATCAAGGCGTTCTAAGAAGTAAACCACATGATTAGCAGGACTTAACGATTTACTTAATTCATCTAAGAAATCCGCTAGCTGAACGCTTTGAGGCAACGATCTCTCTAATGAAGAGATAAAAGGCATCAGGCGTTCAACAATTTCAAACTGCTTCTCCCTCATCTTGAAATAATGATAATATTGGTCTTCATAACGCATTATGTGGTTATGAACATTTCGTAAAGCTTCATTCTTACCCTTCTTCAACAATTCCACTGTCTCTGGAATTTCAGCTCCGTCCCAATCACTTTGTCCGTGCCGTAAATATTCAGCCATTTCATGCAGAATCTTTTTAAAGTGATCTTCTATGTCCTTTAAATAAACACGTAAAACTTTTTCGCTGCTTGGCATATATAAATTCATAATTAATGCAACACCTATTCCGATGATGATTAATAATAATTCATTAATAATAATGGCGGTTGAGACTTGCTGCAGTGTATAGAGATGCAAGACGATAACTAAGCTCGTTACAATTCCCTCTTGAACTTTCAACATAACGGCTGTAGGTATGAACACTAGCAGCAATAAACCGAGCGACCAAGGTTCATATCCCACTAATTCAAAAATAATCACGCTGTAAGCCATGCCGATCAGACAAGCAGCAAAACGCTGCCAGGATACGATTAATGACTTTCTTTTTGTAATGGAAATACAAAGGATCGTAATAATGGCTGCTGAAGCATAAAAATCTAGTTGAAGAAGCTGGGCAATGGCGATTGCTATCGCTGCACCTACTGCTGTTTTTAAGGTTCGATAGCCAATTTTAAAATTCATTCATCACAGGCCTTTCTTTTATTATTGTTTTTATCATACCTTACTTTATTGTCATTTAATATAAAAAAGACCCACAGCCTATCACTGTGAATCTCTTCGTTATAATACCTTTTCAAGAAAGTCTTTGGCACGTTCTGATTTAGGCTCTGTAAAAAAGGTTTCAGGCGGAGCGTCCTCGACGAGCTTGCCTCCGTCTAAAAATAACACTCGATCAGCAACTTCACGCGCAAATCCCATCTCATGAGTTACGATCATCATCGTCATTCCTGTATGAGCTAAATCTTTCATAACAGCCAGCACCTCTTTAACCATTTCAGGATCAAGAGCTGATGTCGGCTCATCAAAAAGCATCACCTCAGGTTCCATAGCGAGCGCTCGTGCAATCGCCACACGTTGCTTTTGTCCCCCTGACAGCCTGTTAGGGTACTCATCTCGTTTTTCAAGCAGTCCAACCTTTTTCAAAAGCTTTTCTGCACGTTCTACGGCCTCGCTTTTTGACACTCCTTTTACTGTCATAGGAGCATACGTCAAATTCTGAAGCACTGTCATATGAGGGAAAAGATGAAAATGCTGAAACACCATCCCGATCTGCTCACGTACTTTGAGTACATTCGTCTTCTTATTTGTCAGATCTTGATCTCCGACCCAAATATGACCTGCTGTAGGCTTTTCTAAGAGATTAATGCAGCGGAGGAAGGTTGATTTTCCAGAGCCTGAAGGTCCAATAACCGCTACAACGTCTCCTTTATTTACTTCCGTTGAAATCCCTTTTAAGACCTCAACTTTTCCAAAGGCTTTATGCAAATTATCGACCTTAATCACTGCGTTGCAATCTCCTTTCGATCATTCGTCCAATAATGGTCAACACCATCACCATCACATAATAAATTAAACCAACAAACAATAACGCTTCGAAATACTTATAGATCTGCGCATTGACCATTTGAGCACGGCGCATAATATCCCACACCCCGATAATCGATACAATGGCTGACTCTTTCGTTAAGTTAATGAACTCATTAAAAAGGGCAGGAAGAATATTACGAAATGCTTGCGGTAAAATGATTCTGATCATCATTGGACGCTCAGGGATACCTAATGCAGCGGCAGCTTCTTTTTGACCTTTATCAACCGCTTGAATCCCTGCACGGATAATTTCTGAAACATAGGCAGATGAGTTTAAACCAAAGGCTAGGACCCCTGCTAAAAAGGCACTCATTTCAATTCCAAATTGCGGCGCCCCATAATAAATGATGGATAATTGCAAAATTAATGGCGTCCCGCGGAAAACAGATGTATACGCATGAGCAAACCAGCGCAGTACAGCTATCTTGCCAATTTTCATGATGGCTAAAATAATTCCTAAGATTAGACCGACTAATAATGAGGTAGATACAAATTGTAATGTAACCCCAATCCCTTTTAATATAAAAGGGATATGGGGTTCAATCACTCTAAAATCTATGTTCATGACTGAATGTTTCCTTCCTACACAACGTATTCTTTATTCTTCAGCGTCGAACCATTTGATAATCAGCTCGTCCATTAGGCCGCTGTCAATCATTTCGTTTAATTTATCATTGAAAGGTTCAACAAGCTCGCTGCCTTTAGGGAAGGCAATCGCAGAACCAGCTAGTTCCTCACTTGGCACTTCAAATTGCGCTAAGCCTGATTGAGACTCCATATAACCTGCAGCAACGGTATCTTCCATAAGGATCGCATCAAGACGACCTGCTAGTAATTCTTGAATTAATTCAGGAATACGGTCACGTTTTTCTACATTAAAACCAATCTCTTCTGCTAAATCTTCTGCTTCCCCTTCTTGGATGGAACCAAGCTGGACTCCGACAGTTAATCCCTCAAGATCTTCAACTGCACTTAATCCTTGATCTTCTTTAGACACAATTAAATTCTGTGCTTCATAATAGATATCTGAGAAATCAACATTCTCTTTACGTTCTTCTGTTGGTGTCATTCCAGCTAGTACAAAATCTGCACGGCCTGCTTCCATTGCTGGAATTAACCCGTTAAAATCAACATCTTGAATTTCAAGTTCATACCCTAATTCACTTGCAATGTGATTCGCAATATCAATATCAAAACCGACAATCTCACCTGACTCTAAATCCACAGACTCATACGGAGGATAATCAGCTGATGTGGCCATAATTAATGTGCCGCCTTCTCCTGATGTTGCATCTTCATTCACTTCTTCAGTCGGTTCCTCAGCTGGTGCTTCCACTTCCGCAGGCCCGTCCCCCTCTGCTCCACACCCTGCTAATAATCCTACTGATAGGATTGCCGATAATCCTACTGATAGGATTGCCGATAATCCTGCCACACTCCACTTATACTTTTTCATCATTATTAACCCCCAACTATCTTTCTAGTAATATAATAATTATGCTTGTAGATGCATAATAACACATAGTTTTATGCATGAAAATAACTTTTCTAAAAAAAATCTTTTTTTAATTAATATCAGAAAATTCATGTTTTTTCAACTATAATCTCTTTTTTCACAAAAAAAAGATGACCGCTAAAAGCGATCATCACCTTACATTTATTTATTCTGCTTCTTCTTCTTCTACTTCGATGTCATCTTCTTGTTCCATTGCTGGATCATCTGCTGGAGCTGGCTCATCTACCGGCTCACCGCATGCTGCTAATACACTTACTGATAATGCACCTGCTAGTAATGTATAAAGTAGTTTCTTGCTCATTGAAAATTCCTCCTTCGTGTCGGTTGAAATTTTATACTAATGTGCTTCGAACTACACCTATCATACTAAAACAAAATGCACTTTATAAGTCATTTTCCTAAAATTACAAGTTTTCACAAAATTATTTGAGAGTTTCCCACCCTATGACAGTCAGTGACAAAAATTAAAAAACAATTAATATACAATTAAAAAACCACAGCACTATGTACAATGGCTTAATGAACTGTGGTTTTAGTCTTGGAGGTACCCCCTATTTATTTGTATTAACAGCATGAAACGGACATTTAGAAGTAATCGGCTCACAATCATCCCCGATGAAAAATTGTTTCCATTCGTGATGGGCAGGATCACCATAATGACTGATATCAGGATGCTTCGGGAGCTTATCCCATGCCTCTACTCGTTTTCTTACTGCTTCTCTAGAATTTATCCCATTCGGTTCTGTTCCTTTTAGACCTTCAAAGATTCGACGAGGCTGAATTCCAATGACCATACTCTCGCCTAAATTTCTTGTGATTCGCTGTTTATAGGCAGGAGCATTTCCAAATGCAAAAATCGATTCATCGTCAAAGCAAAACGACCATAAGAAATCATTTGGATCTGCTGGTGTGTGTTCGGGCCACTTTTTTGGATCATGCCGATTCAAGTATTGCAATACATCCCAGAAATAGTTTCTATAATAGGAAAGAGGCTGTTCTTTATTTTCAGGCTCTACGAATATAAAAAGGCCGCGCCGTACTAAAGGAGGCTCTTTCACTAATTGTAAAAAGGTTGAAAGAGTACGAGGAAGATGAGACCAATCAGAATGACTGATATAGGAATACCTGAGCTCCCCTCTTTCTTCACCTGTTCTGCCAAAAAAACAAGGGAAAGTTGGCTTCATCACTACTTCGCGATATTTATGATATTCCTCACTTACCCATTTAGGTACAATTTTTTCATTTTGCATATGCTCACTTGTTAATAAGTAGTTTGATTGCATATTCATAAAAAACCCCTCCCTACCTTCACTTTATGATGATGATGTATAAAATAGAATATTCTTGCCGGTTTATGAATAACTTGTCTTATGCCTGTTATAGACGCATAAAAAGGGGGTGCGCTGCTTGATATCAAGCATTCTATTAGGCATTGCCCTAGCAGCACCGGTAGGGCCTATTAGTTTAGAGATGATTAAACGTGGTGTGAGATTTGGATTTTTTGCCTCCTTAGCAATAGGGCTTGGCGGCATGACTGCTGATGCTTTATTTATGCTTCTCATATACTTTGGGCTGACACATTTTTTAACGATCGAAATCGTTCATATCCTATTGTTTTTCTTCGGCAGTCTTTTTCTGCTCAAATTAAGCATTGAATCAATCAATAACACCATGAAACCTATAGATACGGTGAATCAAAATGAAACTCCTTCAAATAGAATCGTACTGAATAGTTATGTTATTGGCTTTACAATCGCACTTATAAATCCAATTAATATTCTTTTTTGGTTCGGGATTTATGGCTCTGTGTTAAGCGAGACTGCTCATAACACATCTATAAATGCTGTATTCTATCAAGGTGTGTTCATTTTTTTAGGTATCTTTCTATGGAATGTATGCATTTCAACCTTATCAAAACTAACATCCTTTGTTATGAATAACCGATTGCATCAGTATATTCATGGCTTTGCGGCATTCTTGCTTATGTATTACAGTCTGCATTTCGGATATGAATGTATCCAATCGATTCGATTAGCCCTTGCCTAACCATTCACGATTTTGACAGAAACTAAACCTCCCTATCGTTCCTGATTCTAGTATAATGAAAAAAATACCAGAAAGTGAGAGAGTGAAATGCAGTATAGAAGAGAAGAATCATTCCGCTATGAATTTAGTGAACCCCTTAAGTCAACCTTTAAAATCATTCGAATCTCTGATGCAAATGTTGAGAGTAAAGAAGGTGAGATGTACATCTTAGATATAAGTGCCGGAGGAGTCAAAATGAATACTCACCTTGAGCTGCCCGACCCCAATAAGGCTAAGGTTGAAGTCGAGGTTGAATTGCAGCTTGCCGAAAAAAATTTAGATGTACAAGGAGAGATCGTTTGGAAAAAACCATTCGGGAGAAGCTACCATTACGGAATTGATTTCTCCATTACTGAGACCGAGAGTCAAGAATTAATAAAGATATTAAAAGGGCATATCAAATATATCCAGACTAAAAAAGAACATGAGTGATCATGTTCTTTTATGCTTATTATCCTTCATAAACGGGAAGAATGACGTCAATTCTTGTCCCTGCTCCTTCTTCACTATGAATCGTTAAGATCCCTTGGTGATGTTCAATGATTTTATAGCAAACCATGAGGCCAAGACCTGTTCCTTTCTCTTTTGTTGAGTAAAATGGTTCCCCTAATCGCGCAATCCGTTCACTAGAAATGCCGCAGCCATTATCTTCAATTTGGATACAAATCTGATCCTCTGCGTGATTTAGCAGTCTAATGACTATTTCCCCGTTCACATCAACAGCTTCTATCGCATTTTTTATTAAATTCAGCAAGACCTGTTTTAATTGCTTTTCAGAGCCGCAGATAGGAGGAACGTTTTCATATTCAAAATCAATCTGTACATTTTTCATAATAGATTGTGTCTCTACTAACGTCATGACTTTATTTACAAGCGGCTGCAAGTGTAGGTTGTCAAAAGTCGATTCATGGTTTGGTTTTGCCAAGGTTAAATATTCATAGATAATTGATTCAACTCGTTCCAATTCTTCCATTACTAAATCTAAGAATTGTTCATTAAATTCCTTTTCACGCTGAAATAACTGTAGAAATCCTTTTATAGCTGTTAACGGATTTCTAATTTCATGTGCTACTCCTGCTGCTAGCTGGGCAACGACAGATAATTTATCTGACTTTCTAATTAAATCGTCCATTCGGTTTCTTTCAGAGACATCTTTTAAGATTGTTCTAAAAGCAGGCTTTCCTTTAAATAAAATGACCGTTGACGTTGCTTCTACATCCACTTTCGAACCGTCCAAACATTGAAGCTCAAATACAGAAGTGGTCATTTTCTTTTTTCCGGACAGAAGCAATCTGGCGTTTTCCCTAATCCGCTTAAAGTCATCTGCTTTATAGAGTGCTTCAATTTTTTTATTAATTAACTCCTTTCTGTTAGCTGCTTTAAACAACTTTTCTCCGGCAGGATTAATATAAATTAACTTGCTCCCATCATGAACGGAGATCGTTTCTGGGGTATGCTCGACTAAACTTTTATATCTCCTCTCACTCTCACGCAGATCATGTTCCATCTCTTTTCGTTTAGAACAATCGGTGAAATACAAAGTTACTTGATCCTCAATGCGATATGCTCGCACATCGTACCATGCCTTCATCTCATCGATATAATATTCCACTTGAATGCTTTCTTCTCCAGATAATAACTCATACACCTTCTTAGAGAGTCCAGGCTGATCCATTTGTAAAAGCGACCAAAAATCCCTTCCATTGAATTGTTCCCCAGACATCCCTAACAGCCTTTCCGCTTTATCATTGACAAATAAAAAGGTCCCATCCAGCTTAATCGTGATAATCCCGTCTTTAATCCCGTTAAGAATCTTTCTAGCAAATGCTTCATTTGGTTGAAAGGCAGTATCGGCATCTTCACTATGACTCTGCATAACTTGTAATAAATATTCACGTTCGTTCATTTGAATGGGTGTTAATATACATGTCAACGTTGTATCTATACCGGATATCCCATTAGTTTGTACTTTAAGTTTCTTAAACTGTTTTAAATCGGCAAAGAAGTCTCCATTTACTTGAGAAGATTTTTGCTGCACCGAATCTTTATTAGGCAACTTAGGTTCGAATAGATCCGATTCAAAAAAAACAGAAGTAAATAAACGGTCTCCAAGCATTTCATTAATATTTGTATACAACAATTCTCCTGTCTTAAATCCAAATAGTTCAGACCATTTATGATTTATTTCAATAATTGTTCCATTCCGATCTAAAAAGGCTTGAGCAACTCTTGTTCTATTTTCACTCGCACACCATATTGTATCAACCATACCCATTCTCCTAACTTTACTAAATACATTTAGCATTACGTAAAGTTCTGCAAAATTCTTTATATTCCTTCCTTTTTTGTTAGTCATATTTCTCACTCATCCGACATTTTTTACGAATAACCTAATCTCTTCCCCTTAAACTGGTGAAATCTTATATAATAAAGGGCAGGAGGTATGTATGGACTATTTATTATTTATTTTGTTAGGTGTAGGAATTGGAGTATTCTCTGGCTTTTTCGGTATTGGAGGAGGAATTATTTTAACGCCTTTATTGCTCATGTTTGGCTTACCGCCTACTACAGTGATCGGTACAAGCCTTATGCTTTCCCTTGGAACGTCTATTTCTGGAGCGATCTCACACTTCAGGTTAAAAAATATTAATTGGTATTATGTGATTATTTTTAATTGTACAGGGATCATAGGTACGCAAATTGCTCATCCATTAATGATCCGGCTTGATTCTATGGGCTTTGCTGAAACGGTGATTTCTGTTTTTTATATCGCTTTATTAAGTTACTTCGCCTTTTCATTATTATTTCCAGCAAAAAAAGAGATTCAGTCCACGAAGAAAAAGCTTCCGCCAGCGATTGTAGCAGGGTTAATCGGCCTTGGTGCCGGTTTTATCTCATCTGCACTAGGAGTGAGCGGAGGATTCTTTATTGTCCCTCTTCTTATATCGTTACTAGGATTCAAAGCGAGTCAAGCAGTAGGTACCAGCTTAGCCTCCGTTGTATTTATCGTAGCTGCAGGTCTCATTTCTTACAGTTTATCGAGCCCGATCAACTTCGGTATCGGCTTAGCCTTAATACTAGGGACCTTTTTAGGCGCTCCAATAGGTGCTAGGTCCACTCGTTTATTTAACGAAAAGAAAATGAAAAACCTATTAGGGATTCTATATGTGTGTATGATTGTTAGTGTGTTATCAAACACGTTCTCACTATCAATCATTGGTTTAACCATAATCAGCTCGTTTGCCCTTATCTTCTTCTTCCTTATTGGAAAGAAATTTATAGGGCTCAAAAAAAAACAAGGTCTTTCTTCTTCCTGAAGAGTCCTTGTTTTTTTATACTTTAATTCCCAATATGAATCTTCTCCTCCTCTGCATGAATTCTCCATTTATGCAAACGATAATGACAAGAAAACATGCATAAGTGTTCCTACCAATTCAAAAAATAAGGTGATTGAAGCGCTGCTTGAAGGCAGGTCTGTTTTGCTGATCGACGGAGAGGAAATGATTTATTTACTTGATACAGGAAGTATTATTAAACGGGATACATCAGAACCAATGAATGAAAAGGTTGTGCGTGGATCGCATGAGGGTTTTGTCGAAGATTTAGGGACGAATGTCCACCTTCTAAGAAGAAGAATTTCAAGCAGGCAATTAGCTATTCATTATCACAAATTCGGTACAGATACGAACACATCTGTTTGTATCGTGTATATGAAAAATATCGCTAACCCTCAATTAGTTCAAGAAATCACAAAACGTATTGAATCGATTGAAATGGACATCCTTTAGTCCTGGATTTATTGAAGAATTTATAGAGGATTCTACGTTCTCTCCTTTTCCTCAAGTGTTAAATACGGAACGACCAGATCGTACAATGGCTGCTATAATGGATGGTCAGATCGCCATTATGATTGAAGGAAGTCCTACTTGTATTTTGACACCAATCACATTCTTTGCCTTTTACCAATCACCAGATGATTACAACAGCCGATTTTTTGTTGGGACCCTTTATAGAATGATTCGAATTTTGAGTTTTCTGATTGCAATATTACTTCCAGCTATCTATATCGCTGTTGTTGGATTTCACTATGAAGTCATTCCAAATGATCTTGTTCTTCCTGTTAAGGCCTCTGTTGAACAAATACCCTATCCTCCTATTATTGAGGCAATCATTATGGAGCTTACCATTGAATTAATTCGAGAGGCCGGGGTAAGACTGCCATCTCCAATCGGACAAACCATCGGGATTGTCGGAGGTCTCGTGATTGGTGATGCGATTGTAACAGCTGGTCTCGTATCAAATGTCATGATTATCGTAGTAGCATTAACCGCCATCGCAGCCTTTGTCGTTCCTTCAACAGAAATGAACACGTCGGTTCGAATATTACGATTCCCATTTATGTTTGCGGCTGCATCATTTGGCTTTTTTGGTATTTCATTTGCAGGAATGCTTCTATTAATCCATTTGTGCAAATTGGAATCTTTTGGTGTTCCTTATTTTTCACCTGTTGCTCCTTTCCAATGGAAAGATCTTAAAGATACCTTTCTCCGCATGCCAGTTTGGTTAATGAATTTAAAGCCTGCTTCTTATAGACCTCTAAAGAACAAACAACAAGACTATTCAAGAAGGTGGGCAAAAAATGAGTAATCAAAACCAAAAAATGACGATTACCCCTTCTCAGCTCGCTTTGTTTGTTATCCAAACTCAAGTAGGTGTCGGCGTCCTTTCGATGCCCTTTTCTGTCTTTGATGCAGGGGCAAAAACAGATGGCTGGATCTCAATATTGTTAGCTGGCCTTGCTGTGCAGATCATCATCTTTATTTATATGTTCATCTCTAAACGGTATCCGAATTCAAATTTGTACATTATTTTGGAAAACGTTTTTGGCAAGTGGCTTGGAAAATTTTTAATCCTGATTCATGTGGTTTATTTCATTAGTGTAGGAGTGGTTATCTTAATCTTGTTTAGCTCGGTATTAACTATTTGGGCGTTCCCCAACACACCCCAATTTCTTAAAGTAGGAATAGCGGTTTTTACGGCATGGTACTTAACGAAAGAGAATGTGCGTATCATTGCCCGCTTTCACGTAATTGTTTCAGTACTGTTAGTTTTAGTCATTTTATTAACCATTACTGCCTTTACCCATGCTGAATATCGATATCTGCTGCCGATTGGTCATACGGGAATGACCAATATTTTGTTGAGCGCAAAAGCTGCCACGCTATCGTTATTAGGCTTTGAAATATTTATTATATTGTTCGCTACGACTGAAGGGACAATTAAAACAAAAGTAAAAGCCGCAACGATCGCCAATGTGACAGTTACACTGATTTATGCCTATTTGGCCTTTACCTGTTACATCTTTTTCAGTCCAGAAGAAATAGGTTTGGTCCCTGAGCCTATTCTTTATTTAATCAAATCATTTTCTTTTATCGTCTTAGAACGGACAGACTTAATTTTTCTTACAGTATGGATGGTGTCCGTTTTAACATCCTTTGTAGGTTATTTGTATATTGCTTCACTAGGGACAGCTATTCTATTTAATAAAACCAATTACAGTCCGTTTGTGTGGGGTATTTGTCTTATTACATTCCTGATCAGCGTTTCCCCCCACAATGTGTTACGTATAGGGACAATCTCTGAACTGATTAGCAACATTGGGGGCGTTTTTTCCTTCATTTTCCCTTTCATTATTTTAATAGTTGCTATTCTTTTTAAACGAAAAGAGAGTAATGACAGCAAAGCAGGAAAGAAAGGAGTGTCTCCTACATGATCAGAAAAATGATCTTACTCCTATGTTGTCTTGTATTAATGAGCGGCTGTTGGGACAGCCGCTATTTAAAAGACATTCAATTAATTTACAGCGGCGCCTTTGATCTAGAAAAAGATGGTCGCATCAGAACAACGGTTACCATTCCTAGCGCAGATAGTGGAAAGGACCAACAAGCCCAAACAAGAAGTGTTACTGCAATAGGAAATACAACTAGACAAAGTAGATTAAATATTGACCATGAAGTATCCGGAAGACTGGATGCTGCCAAAACACGAGTCATCCTAATTAGTGATGAAGCAGCTAAAACAGATCTCTATTCTTATCTTGATGTCTTTTACCGTGACCCACGGAGCCCTTTAAATGCAAATATTGCAATTACAAAGGGCAAAGCAGAACCTTACTTGAAGTTAAAGGTAGAAAATCATCCTTTAGTTAGTGAATATCTCCGTGACTTAATTGATGCAGGTGAACAAGCTACTATTTTTCCAGTTACGAATATTCAATTTGTATGTCCAATTCTCTTTGATCCTGGGCAAGATGTCATTTTGCCCTATTTGAGTATTCGAGACGACTCAGAGGATATTCATGGTGATCAGATTGCTCTATTTAATGATCGAAAGTTTGCTGGCGCCCTAGGTACTGAGGAGAGCACGATGCTGCTTTTATTAATGGACAAATTTAAACGGACAGCAAATTTCACTGTAAGAGTAACTGATGACAAATACCCTCGATTAAATGATTTTATAACGTTCAAGTGGTAGGAATTGATCAGGATTTAACTGTCGTTGAAGAAGCCGGCGGGATTCATGCTGATATTAACCTTACGATAAAAGTGAATGCTGTAGAATATCCTGAAGACGGGTTTACCGAGCGCGAGCTCACCCTCAAGTTAAATGAGAAGCTCGGAAAGCATTTTCAAGATGTAGCTAATCGAACGATGAGGCAGCTTCAAGAAGCGAATTGTGATGCACTAGGAATAGGCCTAGAGTTGATGGCGTATGAACGTGATGTATGGCTTAAAAACACCAATTGGAAAGAAGCCTATCCCAATATTGAATTACATGCCCACACAAAAACCGAGATTGTGACACATGGAATTATCAATTAAGCACGCACAATCTGCGTGCTTTTCATTATTTCATCACAACTTTCGTCTATAATGATAGAAGCTTTACCATTTTAATTTAGCTAAGGAGTATTGCTATGTATTCTGCTATAAAGATCGTACTCACAGCATGTTCACTTTTGATTCTTATCAGCTGCTCTCCTTTTTCACACGAAGGACTTCCTAGCGCTGAACCCGTAGTTATTGTTACCAATTCTTTTGATGAGAGTTTAAGCTTTATTCACGGCACAAAGCATGATTTGATAACGACTTGGAATCTGGATCACCCTGCATCTGGCACGTTATTACTTGATCACGACACGCTATTAACCTACAGCTCGATCCATTCTACACTGTATGTGTATGACCTTACTACAGGTGAAGAGGTTCAATCGATTTCTGTTTCTTCAGCCGTAGATGATCTGAAGCTGCTTAACAACAAACTTTACCTCACCCAAAGGGAAGAAAATGAAGTTGTCGTTTTATCGTTGGATGGTGAAGTGATAAATCGTATGGAAGTCGGTTCTTCACCACAATACCTTTATCATCATGAGAATGCATTATATGCCCTAAATTATGAAGATACGAGCATTTCTGTTATCGACCTATCCACTAACGAAGTCACTACAACCTTGCCTAGTATTGACCGTGCTACAGATATGATTAAGGTTAACGAGTCAATTGTTTGGATAGGCGGTCATGGACGTGGTGCAGACATAACCAATCATATTGAAATTGTTGATATCGTACGACAAGAAAAAGTAGGTCAACTATTTGCTCCAACGATGCCAATTGCCTTCTTGAGTCATGACGATTCCATCCTTGTTCTTAGCCATGGCTCAAATCAGCTTCGTGAAATCAATCCTGAAACAAATGAAGTGGAATCAATTATCGATACAGTAGCTAACCCGTTTACTATGGCTGCACTTGATGACTTTCTATTTATCGCCGGCTATGATAGCAACTCTGTAGAAATCGTTGACCTAAACACTCTTACCTCACAAAAGAGGATTAACGTCGGAGAGGGTCCGCTAGATTTAACTATCCGAGAGGAGGCAAAGTAGACATGCCTACCATTCTAATCGTAGAAGACGAACGAACCATGCAGCGTCTGTTAACGCTTCACCTCACAAAAGAAGGATTTGAGACCATTACAGCTGACCACGGAGAAGAAGCCATTTCCCTCCTCTCTTCACACCAAATTGATCTTGCAGTCGTAGACGTAATGATGCCAGTGATGGATGGCTTTGACTTCGTAAAAAAACTTAGAGAAACATCAACCCTCCCTGTCATTTTTTTAACAGCTCGCTCAGATGAAAAAGATCGCATTGAAGGGTTAATGCTAGGCGGCGATGATTATTTAAGCAAGCCTTTTAGTAAAGGGGAACTAATTGCCCGCATTCAAGCGGTGTTACGAAGAACTTATCAAAGGAATAGAAACATTATTGGTCATATTGATGAACGGGAGATTCTTTCTTTAGAAGGAATTCAACTGAATCGAAAAGCCCGCAGTGTGAAAGTCGATCAAATCCCAATTTCGCTTACCGTCAAAGAATTTGATTTGCTATTGTTTTTATTTGAGCATCAAGGTCAGGTGTTCACAAGAGAGCATTTGCTCACCTCCGTCTGGGGTCTTGATTATGAAGGAACAGAGAGAACCGTTGATACACACATAAAAACACTACGAATGAAACTTAAACCATACGGAAATGTCATTCAAACTGTGTGGGGAATTGGATACAAGCTGGTGGATATTGAATGAAGTGGAATTCTTGGTCTTTTCATAAAAAGGTGTGGGCATTTTTACTTACCTTTACGTACGGTTCCATTTTAGTGTCCGTATTGTTAGTTTCCTATATCTATCAAGAAGTGTATGTCGGTACAGAGGAAGAACGGCTGCTCTCACTTGGCCGTAATCTAGCAACACAGCATACTCCGGGTGAACTAAACGAGGATTTCATTCAGAGGGCAGAAGCTCATAACGATGTGTCTACAACTCAGATATACGTCGTTCAAAACCCGCGGGAATTGAGCGCCTGTCTTCCTTTTGAGATTGACTATC
This sequence comes from Alkalihalophilus pseudofirmus OF4, assembly GCF_000005825.2. Classification (GTDB taxonomy): domain Bacteria; phylum Bacillota; class Bacilli; order Bacillales; family Bacillaceae_D; genus Alkalihalophilus; species Alkalihalophilus pseudofirmus. The sequence continues at coordinate 1,257,818 of NC_013791.2, read as the reverse complement.
AAACCTTTATTTCAGAGGAAGAGCGCAGACAGCTATTAAACGGGGAATACCTCGTCAAAATGGGGTATGAAGAACGAATTGACCGTAATGTATTAGCTGTTGTCACTCCATTAGTAGAGGATCGTGTGTTAGATGGCATATTATATGTATATGTTCCTGTCTCGTCAATTCAGGAAGTGTTTCTACCAGCTGTACCTGTGCTCGTCCTCTTAATCTTAGTGTTGTTTGTTATTTTATATTTATCAGGTTCAAGGTTCACAACTTATGTAACTAAGCCGTTAACGACGATGCAGCTTGCCACAAAAAAGATTGCTGCAGGGGATTTTAGCAGCAGGGTTCCTATTCACACAAGTGATGAATTAGGGCAGCTGGGACATTCCTTTAATGAGATGGCCAATGCACTAGAAAAGGAAGATTTAAGAAAGCAGACCTTCCTCTCAAATGTCTCACATGAGTTAAGAACTCCGCTAAGTTACGTTAAAGGATATAGTGAAGTACTACTTGAAGACGAACAATTAAGAGAGGATCAAAAAGAATTTGTTTCTATTATTCATAATGAATCAGACCGGCTTAGTAAGCTGGTGAATGACTTATTGGACCTTGCAAAAATTCAAGGTGAACAAGAAGTTCTCTCAGTGGAACCGACTGTTCTTTCTGCTCTTATTGATGAAGCGGCTGCCTCTTATTTACCTAGTGCGAGAAAAAAAGGAATTGAGATTATTACATCTAGTGATGAATCCATTATTGCATTGATCGACCCAAACCGAATCAAACAAGTGCTGCATAACCTTATACAAAACAGCTTGCATCATTGTCAAAGCGGTGATTCTATTACACGCACTTTAACTCTTGAACGTGCAAACATCTGTAAAATAATGATCACAGACACGGGAGCTGGAATGTCTAAGGAAGCACTCGTACATTTAGGTGAACGTTTTTACAGAACAGATGATGCTCGCACAAGAAAATACGGCGGCACAGGTCTTGGGGTAGCTATTTCAAAAGCGATTATTGAAAAACATAATGGAACGATACATTATGAGAGCGAGTTGGGGAAAGGGACAACTGTAACGATCTGTTTACCTATTGCAGATGAAAAAGACCAGCCGAATGATTAAAATGAATTAATCATAGGCTGGTTCTTCTTGTTAAAATGTAATTGTTTTATTTATGTGTTCATGCAATGAATCATGCTTCCGCTCAATATGAATGACTGCTTCATATTCTCCTGAGTACTCGTCATCTACAGGAAGCTTGTATCTTCCCTCACCTTCTTCACTCGTATCAAGCCAGATATGTTTATCATCCTCGTTTTGCCACATTTCAATTGTAACAATCCCGTCTGTCAGCTCTTCTCCATTTACTTCAATAAAAAAGGTCACTCCATCTTCTTCTTTTGTCATTTCAATTTCTATCTCCGCATGATGGTGATGATGTTCGCTGTTATCTGACTGTTCATGCGGCTCTTCTCCCCCTTCCGCTGAACTTTCTACACTGCCAATTTGAATCTCTGCTATAGGCATACGGTGAAGACCTCTTGCCGTCACATGGGTTTGGACGTGATAACGTCCCTCCTCTTCAAAAACATGAGTTAGCATATAATTATTTCCGTCTTGATCTGTGGCTTCAATCATTTCACTTGAATCCTTTTGACCTTCCTGCCACACCTCATAAACGACCTCATTTGCATCTTCTACTAAATCATCACCTTGAGTGACATGACTCTCAAACAGAACTTCCTCATTAATTTCCGCTTGATCCGGAAGAACCAATTCCACCTCTATAGGGGTTAATTGATCATCCATACCCATCTCCATTTCATCTGATTCTGCACCTCCACAAGCACTTAAAGCTGTGAGGGCAGCCACAGTAATTATTACTAAACGTTTCATTTATCATTTCACCTCTTTGTTTTCGTTACACATAGTGTAGCATCTATTTGTGATGAAAATATGATGCAGACATCACATATCAATGTTCATTTTGAACAGTTTGTGAACATAAAAAAGAGGATTACTATAAACGTAATCCTGCTTCCTTGTCTACGCATAATCCTTGCCAATATCTTTTCCAACTATTCATCATTCGCTCTTGATTATGTGCTTCATGGGCTTCATTATCTAGTTTTTGATGTTCTTTATAGAAGAACAAATGAAATACATTGCCGTCAAGAATACAAAAATAGCTTGATATAAGTTGTTCAATTGGCTGCTTTGCTATCATACCTTTTTCAATTGCTTCAGTGAATAATTGTGAAAGCATTTTTACTTGTTTTTTCTCAAATGCCAGCTTCTACTCACCAAATCTCGACTAATTGTATTGAAATAGTAAAACACAATTTTAAAAATGGTTAGAGGGAAATAAAAAATTAAATAAGCCAAGAACATCAATATTTATTGATGTCTTGGCTTAAATTAGAATTCAACTTTTTATTTCTTCTTATCTTTATCAATATCTAGTTCTTGATAAATATCTTCTTTAATTTCCTCGTAGAAGTCTTCTTTCATTTCTTCATACACTTCTTCTTTCACTTCCTCAATCATTTCCTCTTTTACTTCTTCTTTCATTTCTTCGATCATTTCTTCTTTCACTTCATCACGTAATTCTTCATACACCTCTTCTCTTACATCGTCTAAAAACTCTTCTCTAATTTCTTTCTTCAACTGTATTACGCGCTTTTTACGTGTTTTCTTGCCTTCTAACTTAAAGTCCCTGCCAAGCATCACGAGTACGGAAATAATCATTATAATCATGATCACTGCAAAAGGTAAGGCTGCAATGATTGATGCAGTCTGAAGGGCATCGAGTCCCCCTCCTCCGCTAATTAAGAGAACACTTGCCGTACCAGCGATTAAGAATCCCCATAATAACTTAACTGATAACTTAGGGTTGAGACTCCCGTGAGAAGTCATTGCACCGAGTACATATGAAGCAGAGTCCGCTGAAGTAATGAAGAAAATAAGAATGACAATAACAGCTAATATATTCGTAATCATGCTTAAAGGCAGTTCGCCTAATGTAGCAAATAAGGCAAGCTCTACATTACTCATAACTAAATCGGCAATTGGAGCTTGTCCTGAAATTTCAAGGTTTAAAGCCGTACCACCGAATGTGGTAAACCAGAGAACGGCTAAAAGGGAAGGTACTAATAATACTCCCGCCATAAATTCACGAATTGTTCTACCGCGTGAGATACGCGCTATAAAAAGACCCATAAATGGAGCCCATGCAATATGCCAAGCCCAAAAGAAGATTGTGTTCGTTCCAAGCCATGTACTTTCTGAAAATGGAGTCATTGTTAAACTCATTGAAGCCACATTTGTAATGTAGCCGCCAAGCGTCGTAACAAAATTCTCTAAAATAAATAATGTAGGTCCTACGATAATAACAAAGAGTAATAGTAATCCTGCAACGGCTAAGTTAATATTACTTAATTTCTTAATTCCTTTATCTACCCCTTTACCAGCCGAGATCATAAATAACACGGTCACAACAGCAATAATGGTAATTTGAGTCCAGACGTTATTAGGGATAGCAGAAATATAAGATAACCCGCCTGTAATCTGCAGGGCGCTTAAACCAAACGTTGTTGCTACACCTGTACAAGTAGCAATAACAGCTAAAATATCAATTGAACGACCAGTCCAGCCATTTACACGGTCCCCTAACAGAGGGTAAAAAGCAGAACTAATTAATGCAGGACGATCTTTACGGAATTGTACATACGCTAACGTCAATCCCACAATAGAGAAAATCGCCCACGGATGCAGAGCCCAGTGGTAAACCCCGTAACGAAGACCTGCTGCGGCTGCTTGTTCAGTTTCAGGTGTATATCCCATAGGAGTATCAATATAGTATAATACCGGTTCAGCTACACCCCAGAATACAAATCCTACCCCGATTCCAGCAGCGAATAACATCCCAATCCAAGAGTACCAAGTATATTCCGGCCTTTCATCAGGCTTTCCAAGTCTCATTCTTCCAAAGGGACTTAGAGCAATAGCTATAACAAACAATACAAAAAAAGCAGTTGATAACATGTAAAACCATCCAAAGTTTTCAATCATCCAGCCGAGTCCGCTGTCTGCAGCAGATTGTAGTGTGCCAGGAGAGAGCACTCCCCACAATACAAAAAGTCCTATCAAAATGGCTGAAATGATTAGGACACTCCCTATTTTTTCAGGCGTTTTTTGTTGTACATTCATGAATGTTTTTCGCATCCCTTCTTATCTTTTTTCACTAAAACAAAGAAAGAAACCCTCCATCTTCCTTTCATGCCAAAAGTATACCTTTTAGTTTACCCATTTTGTGCATAAAACGAAACCTCATTTGAAATGTTCAGAGTAGACACACAACTTCCTTATTAAACGTTTAACCACACCTAGTATGACCACCTTTTTTATTTCACATCACCCCTTTTTAGATTTCATTGCTATATACATCGTGAAAGGAGGTGATAAGATGATGCAGCAAACAAGACTTACTTTACAATTTCATCACGGTGTAGATGTGTTCGGCGAAAATATTTTCAAAGATAAGCGCTTTAACAACATTAAGGGTACCTCTCTAGATATTGACCTAGAAGAGACTGCCTTAGCGCTTGGTACTTTGCAGAAACATTCTTTAATCGGCGTAGTACGAAACAATAGCTATTCATTAGCTTAATTCATCAGCTTAATTCATCAGCTTAATTCATCAGCATCATTAATTAATAATATTAGGAGATGATAAGATGGCACGAGTCTTGGAATTGTTATTTCTGAATCAAGAAGGCAAGCAAGTTTCTATCACATTAGATGATCCAATTGAACCCGCAGATCCAGAAGCAATCTTACAAGTGATGAACAAAGTGATTGAAAAAAATGTTTACACTTCTTCTGGGGGGGACTTCGTTAGCATTAAAGGTGCACGGATTACCGAAAGAGCAGTTGAAGTGATTGAACTGCCTGCCCATTAATTATGACTTCATTTGAGTTGTGGCTTCCTATATTAAGTGAGTATGGCTTCCCTGTGATGGTCACGTTTTATTTACTCTATCGGCTTGAGAAAAAACTTGACCTGATGATTGAAGTTCTTCATCAATTAAAAGTAGATTCCACAAAAAAGCCTCCTAACTTATTTACGAAACAACATTATTAATACAAAAAGTGAGCTGAGTTAAATTCAGCTCACTTTTTTATGCTCAATCCATCATGGTTTCTAGAAAAGATGGGATAGAAAGACATATTTAAGACAAACTAGCACTAGTACATTTCAAACGAAGTAAGGACGGAGGAATAGACATGAATGCAACGAACCCGCTCCAAGCGTTGACATTTACATCCCATTACAAAAGCAGCTCTCTTCTCCTGCAAATAAGCTCCCTTATCAGTGAATATTCTCATGAAAGCAGCGTCTGCATGACATGAGTAAAGAAAAAAGGGTAGAAGCCATTTTTTGGAGCATAGCTTTTCCCGGGTTTGGACAATTTCTTAACCAAAAATTTTTAAAGGGAGTATTTTTTGTACTGTTAGAATTCACCATTAATGTGCAAGCCAGATTGAACTTAGCCATTATCCCGAGCTTTTATGGTAACGGGACTGCCGCCAACGATACCGTGAATTATCAATGGATCATGTTTTATCCATGTGTTTATTTATTTTCCATGTACGACGCGTACCGTGATGCAGGGGGCGAGCGAGTAAAGTATGCATTTATTCCTTTTGCCATTTCTGCTTATATCGGAACCATTGGTGTGATTTATTCTCGTAGTATTCAATTTTTTGACCATCTTATCGGAGTCATTTGGTCCCCTATTTTATTTCATTTAGCCGGGTATGGACTTGGAATGATCATACGCGCGATCATTCTCCACTTCACTAAACATGAAGCAAACCCAGCATAAAATTATTACTGCAGCCCTATCAGGTTAAAGATAGTAAGGAGGTCGTTTCATGTCGTGGTTTTCCATCAAAAAAAGACTAACACTTCCAACAGAAAATGACACACAGCCTATGACTATTCAAGAAGCAATAGAAGATGGTATGACTTCAAGTGACTTCGAACACCGAATCATTGTGACTTCTTATAAAAATTTATGGGTTTCCTTTTATGGAACGTTGATTGATCCTAAAAAGTTACATAATGATGTGATTAAAAAGTTACAGGATCATCAATTTCATACACCAGAAGACCTTCGTACGTTTATTTCTATAGACGATACCAAACTAACTTCTGATGGGAATGTTGTCGCTGATTCACTTATGCGTGGATATGCGTGCATCCAACTAGAAGAACAAGCAGCTCTTTGTATTTTAGTCGCTATTCAAACGGATGATAAACGTGAGATTACGATACCCGAAGTAGAATTTAGTGTAGTCGGTCCAAAAGAATCATTCGTAGAAGGTATTGATACAAATATAAATTTAGTACGCAAGCGTATTCCAGTGCCTGATTTAAAAGTAAAAGAATATACAGTCGGCACCCTCTCAAGAACAAGAGTATGCATCATGTATATACAATCCATAGCCAATGAAGAAAATGTAAATACAATGATTGAACGTGTGAGTTCCATTCAATTTGATCAAATTAATGACAGCTCTTATATTAATCAAATGATAGAAGATCAAACGAACAGCCCGTTCCCTCAATTTATCGATACAGAACGGCCTGACCGGGTTGCCGCTCTTTTGGCTGAAGGGAAAGTAATTGTTCTTGCGAATGGTTCGCCACAGGCTATTACCGGTCCGACAACATTAGTTGAATTCTTCTCAGCATTTGAAGATTATTTTTTATCTTGGCATATTGCAACCGCATTTCGTCTGATCAGGTTATTTGCCGTTTGGTTTTCTATTTTTGCTACGCCCCTTTATGTAGCGGTACTAACGTATCACGCTGAGATTATACCGCAAGATCTACTTGCGACCTTAATTGTATCAAGAAGTCAAATTCCTTTCCCGCCTATATTAGAGGCATTGTTTTTAGAATTAACGATTGAACTTCTCCGTGAGGCAGGTGCACGGCTTCCTACAAAAGTCGGGCAGACGATTGGTATCGTTGGCGGGATTGTTATTGGGACAGCAGCTGTTGAAGCAGGCTTAACGAGTAATGTTTTATTAATTATAGTAGCGCTTGCCGCTCTTGCTTCGTTTACAACACCAGTCTATCGAATGGGTAATACCATCAGACTTATACGCTTCCCTTATATTTTCGCCTCTCAATTATGGGGCTTAGTCGGATTAGCTATTTTATTTAATTTTATGCTTGTTCATCTCCTGACCATCACCTCGCTTGGGCGGCCCTATTTAGCTCCTTTATATCCTACGAGGCTGGCAGATTTTAAGGATGCGTTTTTCAGGATGTCATTTAATTTCCAATCAAAACGCCCTATTCATTTACAAACCAAAAATAACGTTCGCTTTAATAAACGAAAAGCGAAAAAGAAAAAAGATATTGATGAAGGAATTTAATGAAGGAAGGAATTTAATCAGAATTCTAATCAAAGGAGGGATCTAAATGACGATGAACACCGTACCTGCTAAAACACCGAAAGAAGCTTTGATGATCCCTCCATACCTTGTGTTTTATTTAATCCACTCTATGCAAGTCGGTGTAGGGGTCTTAGGTTTCACTCGGTATATTGCAGGCATCGCAGGCTTTCGTGCATGGATAGCTGTCCTGTTAACTGGAATATTATTTCATATCATAATTTGGATCATGTATAAAATTTTGAATGGAACTGATAAAGATCTCGTTTCAGTTCATAAGAGTACATTCGGCAAGTGGATAGGCGGCTTTTTAACCTTTGTCTTTATTATTTATATTACTTTCTTAGCTATGACCGTATTACGTACGTATATTGAGGTTGTACAAATATGGATTTTCCCAGAACTTCCTACTTGGGCAATCTCTCTCAGCATTATTCTAATTGCCTATTATGCCATTACGAGCGGATTCCGGGTCGTTGCCGGGATTTGTTTTTTAGGCGTCATCATTCCAATGTTTCTTTATTTCTCTGCTTTAGCACCGCTCGAATTTGCTACCTATCGGAATCTAATGCCATTATTTGATACAAGTATTAATGTACAGATTGAAGCGACGAAGGCGATGACTTTAAGCTTTTTGGGACCTGAACTTTTACTAATCTATTATCCATTTATTCAAGAACCAAAAAAATCACAGAAATTTGCTCATTTTGGCATCATATTTACGACGTTTATTTATCTAACGGTCACGATTGTTACGTTTGTTTTCTATAGTGAAAAACAGCTTGCAACTACGATATGGCCGACATTAAGTGCGTGGAAAGTGCTTGAGCTTCCTTTCATTGAACGGTTTGAGTATTTAGGAATTGCTACTTGGATGTTTGTTGTGATGCCTAATATTACACTAGGATTGTGGGGAGCGAGCCGGGCCCTCAAAAGACAAATAAACATATCTCACCGTAAGTCAATTTTAATAATCAGTGTGATTGCATTACTTATCACTATTTCATTTACTACAAGAGCGCAAATAGATGCTTTAAATACGTATGTATCTTATACCGGAACGTACATCGTTTATTTATACCTCCCTTTCCTATTGCTTATATTAATGATAAGGAGGAAGTTACGCAGATGAAAAAATCACTAATACTCCTGATAATCAGTACACTTTTTTTAAACGGATGTGTACAGACTATGATTTTAGATGAAGTTCAGCTGATTCATTCAATTGGTTATGATTATTATGATGAAGACCGGGTTGAAGGGACGGTCAGCTTACCCGTTTATAATATGGAGGGTGCGATAGAAAGTGAAATCATTACAGCTGTAGCGAAGACGAGCCGTGATGCAAAAGTCGAATTAAACGCCCAGGCCTCTAGACCGCTTCACAGCGGCAAGATAACAACCATCTTATTTAATGAAGAACTCGCAGAGAAGACGGGAATCATGCCGATTCTTGATACCTTTTCCCGCGATGCTACGATTGGAATGAGAAACTTCGTTGCTTTAACGGCAGGCTCAACAAAAGAAATTCTACAAACCACTTATCCCCTTGAAATGGAAGTCGCGTCGTATATTGGGGAGTTAATAGAACAGAATATGGAAAGACAAAATATTCCTTTGGCAAATTTCCATTTGTTTATGAAGTATTATTATGAAGATGGAAGAGATCCGTTTATGCCCTATCTTAAACAGTCAGAAGAACATCTGCAAGTAGACGGTGTTGCCTTATTTAAAGGGGATCGTTATGTAGGTAAACTAAATTTAACTGATTCCTTTGTAATGAAAATATTGTTAGAGCCTTTTGCAAATGGCACTTATGAAATTGAGCTGGGTGAGAAAAATGAATTTGCTGTGTTAAGAAATATTCATTCAAAAACTAAATATACCATTGAAAAAGGGACGAACACGCCTGATATCGATCTCCTTATAAAATTCAAAGGAAAAGTTAATGAATATTCAGGTGAAGAAATTAGCCCAGAAAAATTGAAGGAGATTACCGTGAAAGTGACGGAAAAGCTTGAGTCAGGTGCCAGACGTCTTATCTCCTTATTTCAAGAAAAAAATATTGATCCGATTGGAATAGGAAGTAGAGTCCGAGGTTATAATTATCAATTTACCCTAGAAGAGTGGGAAAGTTATTATCCTGATGCCAACATTAACGTAAAGGCTGAAGTGGTGATTACTGAAACTGGAGTAAGAGAATAATATAAGGGAGCATGGTTTATTAACTTAATCCATGCTCCCTTTTTGATGCAGAAAACAGTCTGTGTCATGAACGGGCTTAAAATATCCTATTGCCATAAAAAAACTTTCTGCTGTCGTGGGACCGACATGCTTGAATAGCTTGCTTAATGCCTTACAAGCTGCTTCCTTTTCTTTCGGCAGCTTCTGAATCCACTCATAGAAACTATTTTCTTTTTTTAAAAGGTTACATAGAATCTCTGCATTTACAATTGTCGCTTCTATCTTCCTTCTATGCCTAATGATCGTTGCATCATTAAGCAGCCTTTCCACATCAACTTGGGTCATTGAAGCCACCTTTACGATGTTAAACCCATGAAATTGGATTCGGACCCGCTCACGCTTATGTAATACCGTTCTCCAGCTGAGGCCTGCTTGAAAGACTTCAAGGCTCAGAGCTTCAAACAATGATTCGTCCTCTCTTATTATACGTCCCCATTCATGGTCATGGTAATCGATCATCAACGGATCATCCTTTGCCCATTTACACCTATTCATTCATCTTCCCCCCTGCTTTTTATTACAACAAGTTTAATTTACTCATATCAAAAAAGCCAGTTCCGGATTAAGGAACCAGCTTCTTCTATTATCCCCCGACTGAATGAAGGATCATGTGAACTAAAAACAAACTCGCAATGAAGTATAACGGTACAGGGACTTCTTTTGCTTTTCCGATAGCCATTTTTAAGATCGGATAGGCAATGAATCCAAATGCCATGCCTTCAGCGATGCTATATGTTAAAGGAATCAGCGCCAGCACTAAAAAGGCTGGAAACCCTTCTGAGAAATCATGAAACGGAATCGACTTAATGTTTTGTACCATCAATCCGCCAACGACAAGTAAGATAGGGGCAATCGCACTATCAGGCACCGCCGTTATAAGAGGAATCATAAATAACGTAACCCCAAATAACAATCCTGTTACAATGGCGGTTAAGCCGGTTCTCCCTCCTGCTGAAATTCCCGCAGCAGTTTCGACAGTCGAAACTGTTGGACTTGTGCCAAAGATACCAGAGGATAAGGCAGAGACGGCGTTTGCTCTTAATGCTTTATTTCCCTTCTCTGGATGCCCTGTCATTTGCAAGTGACCATGAATCAGCCCGAGATTTTCAAATACTAATACCATAGTCATTGAAAACACAGCTATCCAAAAGGCAAGAGTAGCAATACCGCCAAAGGATAATTCTCCGAATAAAGATCCATAACTAGCTAGAGAGAAACCTTCTGATGTACCTTGGCTCGGCTTTACACCGATAAAGACAGCTAGAATCGTTCCTGCCACCATCGTAATCAAGAAATTCCCAGGCACATTGCGAATGAATAAGACGACTGCTATGAGCAATGTGAGAATCGTTGCAAACGGCAGCGGGTCGCCTAAGTGTGCTACCTGGATATAGGTCTCTTCATTTGCTTGGATCAATCCGCCTTTCTGCAGTCCGATAAAGGTTAAAAATAACCCTATACCGACTGTAATCGCATCTTTTAATGATTGAGGAATTGCAGCACTTAAAATAGGTGCAAGCTTTGTAAAAGCTATCCCAATAAAAATCAATCCTGACACAAATACAGCTGCAAGTGCTTCTTGCCAAGTCAGTCCCAATGCATGGACAAACGTGTAGGTAAATAAGGCATTAACGCCCATCCCTGGCACCAAGATGATCGGTGCATTACTCCAAAAGCCCATTAAGATACAGCCTACTAGTGATGTGACAATGGTAGCCACAATGGCAGCCTCTAATGGAATTCCTGCGTCAGCCAAAATGACGCCGTTGACAGCAACGATATAAACAATCGTCAAAAAGGAAACAAGTCCTGCTGTCACCTCTCGCTTGATGGTCGTATCGTGACCATCTAAATCAAACCGTTCAAATACCCCTTTCATGTGTATCATTCAACTCTTTTCGTTGAATCCCTCTCCCACCCAGCGTCAGTCTTAAAAAACTGCGCCAAGATTCTATCATAGCACGAACTTTCTTGAAGGAGAAGTAGAATATTCGTTTTTCTAAACCTTACTAATTCATTATATAAGCGTATCTTAAGTCATGTAAGTGCCTATCATGATATACTAAGCACTATACTAAGTAAGGAGTGTTGCATTATGGCAGAAGCTTTTAGAAAAGCAACATTTGCGGGAGGCTGCTTTTGGTGTATGGTAAAGCCTTTTGACTCCTATGACGGTATTGAATCTGTCATATCAGGATATACGGGCGGACATACCGAAAATCCCACCTACAAAGAAGTTTGTTCTGAGACGACTGGTCATTATGAAGCGGTTCAGATCACATACAACCCTGAGATCTTCTCTTATAAACAGTTAGTGGAGATTTTTTGGCAGCAAATAGACCCAACGGATGCAGGCGGTCAATTTCATGACCGCGGAGATTCTTACAGGCCCGCTATTTTTTATCATGATGAGAGCCAAAAAGAAACAGCGGAAGAATCTAAAGCTGAACTGCAAGCAAGCGGCCGGTTTACAAAACCGATTACAGTCGATATTCTTCCCGCACAAACCTTTTATCCTGCAGAAGAATACCATCAGGACTATTATAAGAAAAATCCATTTCATTATATGATGTATCATAAAGGCTCAGGACGAGCAGCATTTATCAAAAACAACTGGGGGGATAACCAAGATGAGTCGAAATAAAGAAGAATTAAAAGAAAGATTAACGCCAATGCAGTATGAAGTGACTCAAAATAACGGGACAGAGCCTCCGTTTCGTAACGAGTATTATAATGTAGAAGATGATGGAATCTATGTGGATATCGTGTCTGGTAAACCATTATTCAGCTCTTTAGATAAATATGATGCGGGGTGCGGCTGGCCTAGTTTTACTAAACCGATCGTAGATGAAGAAATCATTGAAAAAGAAGACCGTTCGCATTTTATGATTCGTACAGAAGTCCGCAGCAAAGACGCCGATTCTCATTTAGGCCATGTGTTTAATGACGGCCCTGGCCCAAATGGTCTGCGTTATTGCATCAACTCAGCTGCCCTTCGCTTCATCCCAAAAGAAGATCTTGAAAAAGAAGGCTACGGTGCGTATTTAAAATTATTTCAGGCATAAATGAAACAAGCTGCCCATTTTGGCAGCTTGTTTTTGTTTTTACTTTCCTTTAATCGTAATATTCATGGAAAATAGACGCTTCGTTAATAAAATGCTCAAGTACGTAAAGATAGCAGCACCTACCCAGTAGAAAACAAGCTCTAAGATACTTCCATTTTTCAAGCTCCATGGTACAAGACCCGAACCGATCATTCCGCCAAGTAAAGCAAAACAAACAATAATCCCTGCTCGGAAAATAGGTTCAAGTTGTTTAAAAATAAGAAACTCCCCATTAAATTCACTATGATTTTGCTCATATAGCCATTGACCTGCACCAACAAACAGGAGTGTAGCTGCAAGCGGAATCCATAGATTCATAAATTCCCCATCCCCCATTGCAGATGTCGGGTTATAAACCGTATAGATCGGCCAGATAAAGCGGGAAGCCTCTTCTGAAATCCTGCCAAAAAAGTAACCATTATTAAAGTTCACTTCAAAAAAGTACCCTACTAATACCAAAATACCTACAGGGAAAATAGTGAAAATAAAGGTTAAGGCAATTTGTGAAATCATCTCGCCTGTAATGGTTCCAATAAACAGCGTAAAGCTGTAGGTTGCAATAAAACCTAATAATGGTAGCATGAACGCCTCAAGAAAGTTTACCCCATCTAAATGGAATCCAAATTCTGATGATACGATCATAAAGTAAGCTGAAAGAAAGGTAATTGGATAGAGAACGAGAACGGGTACTACACCCATCAACCATTTCACTAAAAACATCGTACGCCTCCTGTAAGGCAAGGCAAAAGCAAAGTCCTGACGTCTTGTGCTTCTTTCTGAACCGATCAACTGTACGGCAAGAGTTACGAGAAGGACAATAATTACGAGTGAAAATACACTCATTCCAAGTGCACTGTGCACCGACCATTGTAAATAATTCATTGCTTCTGCAGGGGCTGAACGAACTTCTTCCCTCCAGTTTTCTATGCTCACCATTGCTCTGATCGGAAAATGGAAAAGAAATAATAGTGTGATGAGAAATAAAATGGCTCTTGACTGTTTCCATTCTTTTCGCAGTAATCCTTTAACCGACAAACTGCTCACCTCCAAGTTTAGCGACAAATAAATCTTCTAATGTCATCGGCAGCTCTTCCATATACAGCGGGTGAGCTTCTTTTATTTTTTCAATTCCATTATTCTCCGTGTCTTCAAAGACAAGAATATACACTTTCCCTGTTTCATTAATAACAGTGCCAAGCTTTGAAATTGATTCAGGCATGCCATGAGGAAAAACAGCTTGCACTTTTTTGTATGATTCTTTAATTGAATCAAGAGAATAGGTGCGCGACACTTCGCCTTCTTTTAACATAATAATGCTGTCTGCTAAGTACTCCAATTCATCTAGACGATGAGAAGAAATGACAACCGCAACCTCGAAATCTGCTACAGCCTCTACTATAAATTGCAGAATTCGTTTTTTTACAATGACATCAAGTCCATCCGTTGGTTCATCTAGTAAAATATAGGTCGCTTTCGTTGAAAAGGCTAAAATAAGTGCAAACAAAGCTTTCATACCTTTAGAGAAGGACCCAACCTTTCCGCTCTTTGGGAGAGTAAAGCGGTCTAATAAGGAATTAAATAGTTCTTCATCAAACTTCGGATAAATTTCTTTATAGAGCAGACATATTTCTTTGATTGAATAAGATTTGAGCGCCTCCGGGGAATCTGGAACAAATACGATATCCTGCTTTACTTCAGGATAAGTATAAATGCTTTTTTCTCCAACTAAAATATCACCGGCTTCAGGCTTAAGAATACCTACCATTAACTGCAGCAGAGTTGTTTTCCCCGCACCGTTCCGCCCAATTAAACCAGTCACTTTTCCTGGCTCAATATCAAACGTAATTTCATTTAATATCGATCGTTGCTTAATGGTTTTCCCCACTTGTTTAATCTGCATCACGTGATCCTCCTAACGCTTCAAATTCTTTTTCAATCCATTTGATCATTTCTGTTCTTCCTACGTTTGCATAATTAGCTTCAATAACAAGCTGACGAAGTTGTTCTTGGATCTTCTGACGTTCTTTTGGATCAACTTCTCTCAACGACTGCTCGGCTACAAAGGTTCCCTTGCCTCTTATGGTGACAATCACACCCTGTCGCTCTAGTTCTTTGTATGCCTTACTTACAGTGTTTGGATTCATCACTATTTGCGCAGCTAAATCTCGAACAGACGGCAGCTGCTCCTCCTCTTCTAATATTCCTTTTGCTACCAGCTCTTTAATTTGTTGAACGATTTGCTCATAGAGCGGCTTTTGACTTTTAGGATTAATCGTTATAAGCATGTATTCACCACCTCGGTGTCTATAGTGTACTAATTAAAGTAGTACACCTAATACAGTTAGTATATGTATATGTTTGGAAATTGTCAATATCACTTTTTTAGAGAACAAAAAAAATCTGCATATGCGCTATGAGGCACATATGCAGATTCACGTAATTTATTAAATTAACATACCTGCGATTGCTGCACTTAATAATGATGCAAGCATACCAGCAGCTACTGCACGAAGACCTAAGCGTGCAATGTCTCCACGACGTTCAGGAGCAAGCTTCCCAAGACCACCAAGTAAAATACCAAGTGAAGAAAGGTTAGCAAAACCACAAAGTGCGAAACTAATAACAATAACTGCTTTTTCACTTAAATTTTCAATTTCCGGTGCAAAAGATAAATAAGCTACGAATTCGTTAACTACTAGCTTTTGACCGATGAAGCTTCCTGCCATTACTGCCTCATCCCAAGGTACACCAATAAGGAAAGCAAGCGGTGCAAATACATATCCTAAGATCAGTTCAAGCGTTAAATTCTCAAGTCCTGCAAAACCACCTAGGAATGAAAGGAGCCCATTAATTAAGGCAATTAACGCTACAAAGGCAATTAACATCGCTGCAATATTCAGCGCGAGAGTTAAACCAGTACTAGCCCCTTTAGCAGCTGCATCAATAATGTTTACTGTATCCTCATCTTTAGCAAGCTTAAAGTCATCCACATCATTTGTTGTACGCTCTGTTTCAGGTACAATCATTTTTGCCATAATCAGACCAGCTGGAGCTGCCATGAAACTAGCTGCAAGCAGGTATTCAAGCGGAACTCCAAGCAGTGCATACCCAATCAATACTGAACCCGCTACAGAGGCAAGTCCCCCTGTCATAACAGCAAAAAGTTCTGATTGTGACATTTTGTTTAAGTAAGGTTTTACAATTAAAGGTGCTTCTGTTTGTCCTACGAAAATGTTTGCAGCTGCAGACATTGACTCAGTCTTCGATGTACCAAGTAATTTTGCAAGTCCTCCACCAATAAATTTGATGATTAACTGCATAACACCAAGGTAGTATAAAACCGAAATGAGAGCAGAGAAGAAAATAACAACAGATAAAACGTTAATAGCAAATACAAATTCTACTCCTGTCCCATCAAAGAAACCACCAAATACAAAATCAATTCCTTCATTTGCAGCACTGATGATCCATTGAACCCCTTCTGTTAGCTTTTGTAAGGCTTGCTGCCCAATTGTTGTCTTTAAGACCAATAAAGCAAAACCAATTTGGATAGCTAATCCTCCTAGAATTGTTCTAGGGCGAATAGCTTTTCGGTTAGCTGAGAGCAGATATGCAACCGCAAAAACCGTAATGATCCCAACAATTCCCCATAAAAAATTCATGATACCGCACCTCTTTTTCATTTATTAGCGAGTCACTTGCTCAAATCGCCAGATCACCTGCATTACTCGTTTAAGAAAACGCCTTCACAAGAAACCAATGAATCAACGTCTTTAGGATGCTTCATGAACACTACCTATATGTACCCATCGTTCATAAAGTCAAACTGAAAACGCTTACTTGCCGTTTAAAAAAATGAATGGTTCTTGAAAGCGGTGTCGAAATTTGTAAACGCTTGTCTAGATGTCAGACGTCCGAACTTCTCCCTTACTATATCAATTACGGCCCAACTTGTAAATAGGAATCACTGGTAAAATCGAATCAATAATTTTCACATTTTAGGGTATGTATGAAGTAGGGTTACTTTTGAACATCTTAGTAATGAGAAGGGAGTTTTCTAGATGAGTAAACGGATAGAAAGAGATACTTTAGGTGAAATGTATGTGGAAGATGATAAACTTTGGGGTGCACAGACACAGCGAAGCTTAGAGAATTTCCCAATTGGAAAAGAAAAAATTCCAAATGAGGTTATAACAGCATTTCTTCACCTTAAAAAAGCGTGTGCGATTGCAAATAAAGAATTGGGAGCAATAGAAGAAGAAAAAGCAGCAGCCATTATTGATTCCATTCAGCGGCTTCTAGAACAAGATGCAAGAAAGCACTTCCCTCTTGTTGTATGGCAGACAGGTAGCGGTACTCAATCAAATATGAATGTTAATGAAGTAGTCGCTAGATTAGCTAACGAATCAAAAGAAGGATTCATTCATCCTAATGATGACGTGAACCGTTCACAAAGTTCAAATGATACCTTTCCAACAGCCATGCATGTGGCTACAGTCTTTGCTGTTGAAAAAACTCTTTATAAAGAAATTGATCGAATGATTGAGACATGTAAAGAGAAAGAACAAGCATTTCAAGATGTGGTGAAGATCGGCCGTACTCACTTGCAAGATGCTACTCCTTTAACAGTAGCACAAGAAATCAGCGGCTTTAGACATATGCTTGAGACAAGTAAAAAAATGATCGAAGAAAGCCTTGAACATGTGAGAATTCTAACGATCGGCGGAACTGCTGTCGGGACAGGTCTTAATGCTCCTAAGGGTTTTGGCGAAGCGGTGAGTAAGCAGCTATCTACTCAATTAGGTACAACATTCACCTCTTCTACGAATTATTTTCATGGGCTTACCAGTCATGATGCTTTAGTAGGTCTGCATGGAAACTTAAAAGGACTTGCAGCAAATTTATTTAAAATCGCAAATGATATTCGTCTCTTAGCCTCTGGTCCGAGATCAGGAATTGGCGAATATCAACTGCCTATTAATGAACCTGGTAGTTCGATTATGCCTGGAAAGGTAAACCCTACTCAAGCTGAGGCAATGACGATGGTATGCGCTCAGGTGTTTGGAAATGATGCAACAGTCGGCTTTGCTGCTAGTCAGGGACACTTTCAATTAAATGTATTTAAGCCTGTCATCATATACAATGTGCTTCAATCAATCGAATTACTTCGTGATGGCATGTCCAGCTTCCATGACCGCTGTCTAGCGGGCTTAGATATTAACGAGGAGAAAATGAAAGATCACTTAAATAATTCGTTAATGCTTGTGACTGCTCTTAATCCGCACATTGGTTATGAAAAAGCAGCAAAGATTGCAAAACTCGCCTTTGACGAAAATCTAACATTACGTGAAGCAGCGGAGAAGACCGGCTATATAACACCCGAAGAATTTGATACATTCGTTCGCCCTGAAAATATGGTTAATGAGAAGTAAAGCAAAAGAGCTGAAACGGCCATGCCGTTTCAGCTCTTTTTTTGGTGAATACTTATTTAAGACTTCTTTATACCGTTTCATCATATGTGTAACGAACGATGTACTTATTCGTCTTGAGTTTGCGAACCTCAACTAATGGCCCAACTTCATAGCCGTTCATCCAATTATCTTCAAGCTTTGCTTTAATGCA
Organism: Alkalihalophilus pseudofirmus OF4; assembly: GCF_000005825.2. Classification (GTDB taxonomy): domain Bacteria; phylum Bacillota; class Bacilli; order Bacillales; family Bacillaceae_D; genus Alkalihalophilus; species Alkalihalophilus pseudofirmus. The sequence continues at coordinate 1,239,382 of NC_013791.2, read as the reverse complement.
CCCTGCTTGAAATTTCGTACGAAACGTTTGTTTATAGTAGATCCACTTCGGCAACGATTTCATCACTAGAGCAAACCTTCTTTCATCCAATATCTTCTATTATACTGAATTCTGTCTGCTCAAGCAATGAAGAAGCTCCCGGGCCGCCCGCGGAAAGCGTGTGCCTGCAGCGGAAATCAACAACTATGGTAGGGCGACTTTTACTGATAGGTATCTCACAAGAGCGGAACGATAGGGAGGCTTCGGGACACTCTGTGGAAAGCGAGTACATACAGCGGAAGCCTTGTTTAACCGATCAACTCTTCATCTTCTCGCTTTTTAATATCTTCAAGGCGGCGGTTTTCTTCAATGTCACGCAGCCTATGTGCGAGTCTTGCTGCTGCACTTGCTGCGATACTAGCCACAAGATCATCTAGGAAAGTATGTACTTCTGATTTACGTTTGTCCAGCTCATTAATAATCCCGACTTTTTGTTTATCAAGATAGCCAAATGAAGTTACAGCTATACTTCCAAACCCAAAAACAGAGCCTAGTGCAATCGTTTCATCTACACCAAATAACCCTTCATCTGTATCAATTAAAGACTGCAGCGGTTCTGACAGCTGCTTTTTTTCTGCTAATTCATCTAGTTCAATACCAACTAAGATGGCGTGCTGGATTTCACGCTTACATAATACAGCATCCACACTCTCATAGCATTGCTCATGTGTAACATGCGCATTATACGGACGTTGCAGATCATAAACGATCGATGCAATGTCATCAATGGACACACCTCTATTTTTTAATTTTTCTCTAGCTGCCTGTTCTACTACTTCACAATGTACAGGTGTCTTCATGATACATCCCCCTCTTTTTTCTCTATTTTATCATAATTTACTGAATAGTCATTCCTCGTGCATCATTCCTTTGATGCAGCTTTCAAAAAAGGCTTTTAGACATGAATTATGTTAAAATAAAACCATTACGTAATGAATATGTACCCTGATATACGGTAAATAAAAACACTTCATTAAATTTAGTAATAAGAAAGGATTGGCACAGATGGCAAGACCTTATGAAGGTACTCTTTTTGAAGAAACATTTAACAGTGAGTATCTACAAACAGAGCAAAAATTACTTTATTATACTCCACCAAATTTCACTCCACTAAAATCGTATGATCTGCTTATTTGTCAAGATGGGAATGATTATTTTCAATTGGGGCGTATTCCAAGACAAGTCGAGGAATTAATTGAAGAGGCTGAACTTCGAGATGTCATTATTGTCGGTGTCCCTTATCCAAGCGTTGATGAAAGAAGAAAGCGCTATCACCCTGATGGTGAAAAAGCTGAAGCTTATATTCGATTTTTGGCACATGAATTAGTCCCTTATCTCGATGAAAAATTCCCAACTCATCAACTTGCAGCAAGCAGAACATTAGCTGGTGATTCACTTGCAGCTACGATCTCTTTAATGGCAGCAATCGAATATCCGAGCCTGTTTGGACAAGTAATGATGCATTCTCCATACGTTAATAAAACGGTGCTTGATGCGGTTTCAAATTGTACTAAAACTGAATCAATTGCGATCTATCATGTCATTGGTACAAAAGAAACGGAAGTCAAAACCACCGATGGAAATGTGCTAGATTTCCTCTCTCCAAATCGTGATTTAAATGAATTATTGACAGAGAAAAAATTTCCGTACACTTACTTTGAATTTGAAGGAGATCATACGTGGACTTACTGGCAAAAAGATTTACCGCGCGCCCTTACTACTCTCCTTCCGTATGATTGATTGAACTATGATTGATTGAACTGATGCGACTGCTGTTTTTTACAAAAAGGACTAAGAGCTAATAGACATTTTTAGTAAGTATCTGTATGATAAATAAAAACGAGATTGAGGAGGATGAGGTCAATGAAATATGGTATTGCATTATTTCCAACTAAGAAATTGCAAGATTTAGCGAATTCATTCCGTATGCGCTATGATTCCCATTATGCTTTAATTCCACCGCATATTACAGTTAAAGAGCCCTTTGAAATTAGCGATGATAATCTTCCCTACATTACATCTAAATTAAGGGACATTGCTAAAAGCTCATCACCTGTAGAAATTGATGTGTATAAAGTAGATACTTTTTCTCCACAATCAAATACGATTTTCTTTAAAATTAAAGAGCACGAAACGCTTTCTGAATTATATGCTAAGCTTCATCAAGAGCCTTTTGAAGAAAACACAAAATATAAGTTCATTCCTCATGTGACGATTGGTCAAGACCTATCAAATGATGAGGTGGCAGATGTTGTAGGACGTTTAAAAATGAAAAAAATTGAGCACCATGAAGTGATTGATCGCATGCAGCTGCTGTATCAATTAGAAAATGGTTCTTGGACCGTTTATGAAACCTATCGCTTAGGAGAATAACGAACAGATGAATGTAGTTAAAGTTATGAATGATCAACAGTTAAAAGATGCTTATTCCATTCGAACGAAGGTATTTGTAGAAGAACAAAACGTACCTAAAGAGGAAGAAGTAGATGATTTAGAAGATCAAAGCATTCATTTTGTCATGTATGAAAACGACCGTACAATTGGTTCAGAAGATATTGGTTCAAAACCAATCGGTGCAGGACGCTTACGCTTGGTTGATGGGTACGCTAAAGCTGAACGTATATGTGTGGCAAAAGATGCACGCGGCACTGGTGCAGGACGTTTTTTAATGAATGAAATGGAAAAAGAGGCGCTGAATCTTGGTGTTTCAAAGGTAAAGCTGAATGCTCAAACTCATGCAGAACCCTTTTACTCGAAGTTAGGTTATGAAATCACCTCGGATGAATTTCTTGATGCGGGTATCCCGCATGTGTCGATGGTGAAAACATTATAACTTCTTACAAAAAAACGAACCAATCGGTTCGTTTTTTTGTGAGTTTATTGCCTATTCTCTCTAGAGTTATTTGAATGGATTATTTGATTGAATTATTCGACTGAGTTATTCGATTGAATCATTTTATTGAATCATTCGGTTGCTGTTTCATGCGAGCTTCTACTGATGCACGTTTGCTTTGCATCGTTGACTCTTTATCCCTGCGGTCATCAATACGAATATTTGTTGCTACACGCTTTAATCCATGCTTAAACGGCACCTCATGAATAGCTTGGATAACTTCAAATAAGACTGGCAGCTCTCCTTCAATCAATGTACTCATTGGTGTTAATTCATAGGTGATTTTATCTTCGTATGATGATAACACGTTCTGAATTTCAGCTACATATTGACTCACACTCGGTGTCTCCGTTCCAATTGGTATAACCGTAACATCAACAATTGCCATATGTTTTCCCTCCTTCTTTTTCATCACTTTCCGCGCTGCTAGATGTTCTGGAAACTCTTCTTTAGCGAGCGTCCTGTAAGACTGTAGCGCACATATTAAATGCTTATGTTCTGGTTCTGCTGTTGTAATTTTCTCTTGCAGCCAATAAGAGATGGTTAAAATGAATTGTTGAAGCCATTTAAACCCTGCTATCTTTCCTCTCATCACGAACTGAAGAAGCGGAATGAAAAGAAGCGCTGCATAAGAGCTATACATAAGTGCATCCGTTACCTGTAATCCAGCTGCCAGGAAAATGATACATAAACTTATCACACTTAAAAAGTAGATCACCACAATATTTGTTGAACAAAAGCGATTCGTTATGGCTGCTTTTTTTATTCGGTATAATCTCCCCCGACGCTTAACTCCCCGATCACTAAACACCTTATGCTCCGCTCCGTGGTATTTTCTTAAACTGTTCGGGAACATGAAATGTGTGCCAAACATTAAATAGAAGAGCGTGTAAAACGGCAGTCCATTCCACTCTATTAAAAATGGCAGTTTAGGGACGAATACTAGAGCGATCCATGCTAGTACAACAGCCTTGAACCATAAGGGCATTGATAAAATGATCTGCTTTGCCATTATAAGGACTGTTTTTGTCTCATATGGCTTAATCCATGTCACAAGCCGGCCTTTATCGTGATAGGAACAGGCTATATGTGTCTTACCCATAAAGAAAATTCCTCGCTGATAAGACAATCCACGAATCATCATCTAGCTTATCCCCTCTCTTTATTGGCGAGATTGCTGCTGTGCAGGTGTCTCTTCTTTTACCCAATACGGAACATTGGCAGCCCCGCTAAAGTCAGGATTTGAAAATAATGCATCTTCTTTTGTTAAAGGACTATGGTTAACCCACGTATGGAGCATGCGGATTGAAATATCCTCTTTATTTATCTCATCACCATTCAAGCGAACAACAGCCTGTCCATTATTTCCTAGACTTTGATGTTCCTGAATCTCATTAGGATAGGCAAAAATGACTCCGTTACTGACGGCTTCGCCTTCGGTTTCATAGATCACTTCGTCTCCGTAAACTAATTCAAGCTTCATATCTGTAAATGTAATGTCTTCTCTTGCATGACCTTCCTCATCTAGTACGGCTACACTTACATAATCTTCACCATAAAGGCCGCCATCCGGCATAGAAGCCCATTCCCAGTTAATGTTTACTAACCATCCATCACCCGTATCATCTGCCTCAGCAACTAAACCCGTTTCCTCTTTAAGTTGTTCATGTGTCAGCGTTTCATTTTCACCTAAGAAATGATAGCCTCCCCAGAACATAATGGCCATCAAAATAGCCGGTAAAATTAACACTAGTTTATTCCCGTTAAACATGTTGGTCGTTTCCCCTTTTTATCTACTTCTTTTATATCTGCTTATCTACACTGATCCGTCGTCACTCACCCGTTTTAATTGTAAGTTCTGATTGAAAAACTTTCTGTACGTAAACACTGTAACAAGCATTGCACTAACTGATACGGCAACAAAAATACTTAAAGAAATGACTATCTGGTAACGAATCGCAATATGAGGTGATACTCCCGCTAGTATCAGCCCCGTCATCATTCCAGGAAGCTGTACAAGTCCAATTGTTTTTAACCCATCTACATTAGGAATCATTGCAGCACGGACAATCCGCTTGATAATCGGCTGTGTCGCTTCTTTAGGTGTAGCACCGAGTGAGAGAGCTGCAAGGAGCCGATTATGATTTTCGTTAAATTCACTTTTCATTCTTTCTAAAGCAAGACCTATGGCTACCATGCTGTTTCCAATCACCATGCCGCTCATTGGAATAACTTGTTCTGGTGTAAACTCAATCATATCAAATCCAAGCCACATAGAGAGGACCGTAAGCTCAACAGTCACTAAAATGCCAAAAATCAAAAGCAGTACGCCAGAAATGCCACGACCTTTCTTAGCCGCATGAAAACCAGCCACTGTAATCATAACACTCAGCATAATCGGTATACCAATTAAGGGCGGCAGCTCGAATAAGAACGTTAATAAATACCCTATTAAGAATAATTGAGCTGCTCCTCTAAATGAGGACCAGGTGATGCTCCCTGCTAAATTCAACGAATAGACATAAGATAATGAAACAGGTATTAATACAAAAATGATAAGAAATAGCATTGATACATTTGAAATTTCTGGAGCCATATTTATTCGTCCCCTTCCCCGTCACGATACAAAAATCTTCTTGCACGCTCTGTTTGTGGAGACCTAAAAAACTCCTTAGATTCACCGGTTTCAATCAGTTCGCCTTTTTCCAAATAAAAGGTTTGATCTCCTAGGCGCTCTGCCTGTTCGACATCATGTGTCACCATGAAAATGGTCTTGCCTCTCTTCTGTAATGTCCGGATGAAATCTTCAATTAATTCCACATTGCGTAAATCGAGTGCGCTTGTCACTTCATCCAGCAATAGAATCTCAGGCTCGTTTGCTAGCGTTCTCAGGAAAGCAACACGCTGCTGCTCTCCGCCTGATAATTCATCTATAGGTTTATGTAAGAATTCAGGAGAAAGGTGAACGGATTCTAAAAGCTTAATGGTTTTTTCATCAGACCAATCTCTATTATGAAGATTCGGCCCATAAGATACATTTTCTGAAACTGTCCCATCAAATAATGCAGGTGATTGAAACACCATTCCGATCTGCTGCCTTAGCTCAACAATAGGGTAGCTTTCAATCTCTTTTTCTTTAAATGTAATTGAACCTGACCTCTTATCATCTAAACGGTTCATCAAATACAAGAGACTGCTTTTACCCGCTCCAGATGGCCCGATTAATGTAACAATTTGATTTTCCAGTACAGTAAATGAAATTTTATTGAGCCGTTCACTGCTTACATTGCTCCACTTAATAATCTCCATAACTCACCTCGGTTTCCTCGACGATTTTGATCGTATTTCGAACTGGGATGTTTATATTATACAGGATGGACAAATAAAACAAAAAGTCTACCCAAATGATTAGATCATATGAATAGACTTAAACAAGTTTTCACTTTAACTATATCTTATCATAACAGAGAATTCTTATAGGCATGATGATTCGTTGGCCCAATGCCTTCCCCAATAGAAAGAGAATGACGGATGGCTTCTGTAATGAAAAGCTTCGCCGTTTGAACTGAATCTTTAATTGAACTTCCTTTTGCCAGTTCCGCAGCAATTGCAGCCGCATACGTACAGCCGGTACCGTGAGTATGCTTCGTCTCAATCCGCTCTGTCTCCAAGTAATGAAGTTCCTCTCCGTCAAATAAAAGATCCACTGCCGGTCCACTTTTTAGGTGACCGCCCTTTAAGACCACATATCTTGGTCCAAGTTTGTGCAATTCTTTTGCTGCCTTCTCCATTTCCTCAAGTGTCTCCATCTCTTTTGTACGAAGAAGCTTAGCCGCTTCCGGAAGATTTGGTGTGATAACTGCAGCGATCGGCAGCAGTTCTTTAATTAATGCTTCAGTTGCTGCATCCTGAAGCAGCACCGCTCCGCCTTTAGCAACCATAACCGGGTCGACGACAATATTTTGGACATGATACTGTTTGCATTTTTTTGCCACAAGCGTAATGATTTCTGCAGAAAATAACATGCCCGTTTTAACAGCGTCTACTCCGATATCAGAGAGAACAGCATCAATTTGCGCTTCAATTGCTTCAAGTGATTGAGGAAACACACCATGCACACCTAAAGTGTTCTGAGCTGTCAGGGCAGTGATTGCACTCATTCCAAACGTATCAAGTTCTTGAAACGTTTTTAGGTCTGCTTGAATTCCAGCTCCCCCCCCGGAATCTGAGCCTGCTATGGTTAAAACTTTTGCCATCGTCATAACTATTCTCCTTCTTTCTTACCTTAAGTTTCAGTTATTACATTTGTCTCATTCATCAATTAATATGTAAAACGATTCGGTGCAAACGTTTCGATTGGAACAGGCGTCTTTTCATCGCTAAGCAATGCAGCCACTATTTTAGCGGTAATAGGACTAAGAAGAATTCCATTACGATAATGCCCTGTTGCAAAAATAATATGCTTTGCATTCGGATGTTTACCGATAAAAGGGTAGCCATCCTGCGTTGCTGGTCTTAATCCAGCCCATGTATGAAACGGCTTGAGATCTGTTAAGAAAGGAAAGATATTTTTGTTCCAATTCGTTAAACGGGCTATTCCACTAACTGTAACATCCGTCATAAAACCTGCAATATCTTCAGAAGCCCCGTTTACAAGCGTCCCATTTGCCTTAGGAACCAAATACCCTTGGCTCGTATAAACAATATGATTCACTTGTTTATCTCCTAGTTCATAAGCGCAAATTTGTCCGCGTATCGGATAAACAGGGAGATTTAAGGAGAACGTTTCTTCGAGTTCCTTTGACCAAGCACCTGAGGCGATAACGAGTCGTTCAGCCTGAAACCTCTGACCGTTTTTTGATACTAAATCAATATCTTCCTTCCAGCTGTGAACCTCAACTGCTTCAAGTTCCTCAGCAATCGTTACACCATTTTTCCGGCATGCTTCTTCAAGAGCTCGTACATAATCCGGAGCAAAAACATGGCTTTCTTCCGGATAATGCATCGCTCCTATAATAGAGTCAGAAAGATGAGGTTCAAGCTTCTTTATCCGAGTCGCATCAACAAGCTCCGCCTCTGCCCCCCATTCCCTTTGCCAAGACTGCCTTGTTTTAAGTGCTAATAGATCCGCTTCATGGTACACAGCATGAAGACTTCCGCTGTTTGTATATTCAAAATCGTGTCCGCTGATCTTTTTGACTTCTTCTTGCCAAACTGGATATTCTCTTAAACTAGCAAGACATAATCTAAAAAAATCATCAGGGTCTTCCCCTATTTCAGAGTAAGGAGCAAGCATCCCAGCTGCCGCACCAGACGCTTGTCCTCCGCAGCGCACTTTCTCAAGAACAGTCACGTCATGACCTTTCCTAGAAAGTTCTAATGCCGAAGCAAGTCCGATCACACCGCCTCCGAGGACGATCACACGATGAGTCATTGATCTTCACATCCTCTTTTGTTTTTATCGCGATATAAGGGACGCATACCCGCTGCTTGCTGTTGCGTACTTCTTCTTTGGAATTCTGCCTGCTTCATATGATGCACGTCCTGCCTCAATCGCAAGCTTCATTGCATGAGCCATCTTTACAGGATCCTTCGCTTTTGCTACGGGCGTATTCATTAAGACACCATCAACCCCAAGCTCCATTACTTCAACGATATCTTTTGCAGATCCTAAGCCAGCATCTACAATTATCGGCACGTTAGAATCTTCTGCTATTAAGCCAATATTGTACGGATTTAATACACCAAGCCCTGTACCAATCGGCGCACCTCCAGGCATAACTGCAGCTGCCCCAGCCTCTTCTAATTTACGGCATAAAATGGGATCATCTGATGTATAAGGAAGTACAACAAAACCCTCATTTGCCAACGTTTCTGTCGCTTTTAGTGTTTCGATAGGATCAGGAAGCAATGTTTTTTCATCTGCACTAATTTCCACTTTGATCCAGTTGCTGATTCCTGATGCCTTCGCAAGTCTTGCAATGCGGATTGCTTCTTCGGCATTACTAGCTCCTGATGTGTTAGGAAGATAAGTAAATGAATCTTGATCTAGATGCTGCAGGATCGCATCCTCACTCGGAGCATCTAAATTCACACGGCGAATCGCAAATGTTAATACTTCCGCTTCTGATACTCGGATTGCTTCATTTTGAACAAATGGATTGGGATAACGCCCCGTCCCAAGAAAAAATCTTGACGATAATTCTTTACCAGCTATGACTAATTTTGATGATTTCATTGTCATCATCCTCCCCCAACAAAATGCACTAATTCAATCTTCATACCTTCTTCTACCTTCGTTACAGGCCAGTTGTCCCGGTCAATAATTTCTCCATCCACTTCCGTCACGACAAGGTGTTTTTCTAATTGATAATGAGTGACTACATCAAGCAGTGTTACCGCCTGAACATTCTCTTTCTCACCATTTATGATTAGTTCCATCAGTCTGCCTCCCCCCTAAGTAAGATTACTTTAGGATTTTAATGAATTTTTCGCATGTTCCCTTCACGTCTTCCGCTCCGACAATCTCACTGATCATACAGACACGCGTGGCACCTGCAGCTAATACTTGATCGACATTGTGCAGCTTGATCCCGCCGATTGCTACAAACGGAATTTTGATTTCATTGGCCACTTGTTGAATGTATTGGGTTGTCACAGGATCTACGACATCTTCTTTACTCTTTGTTTCAAAAATTGGACCGACTCCAATATAGTCTGCTCCACCTGCTTCAGCCGCACGGGCTTCTTCGATTTTATGCGTAGAAATACCAATGATTTTGTCTGGACCCATCACTTTTCTCGCTTCAGCCAGGGGAAGATCGTCTTGTCCTACATGAATACCGTCTGCATCTACAGCAAGCGCTACATCTATATGGTCATTTACGATAAATGTTACATCGTGTTTCTTTGTTAATTCACGTAATGCTTGAGCTTTTTTAAGCACATCAATTTTTTTACTTTTTTTATCTCTTAATTGAATAATATCGACTCCGCCTAAAATAGCTTCTTCCATTACTTCAATTAAGTCACGTCCCTGATGAAATTCTTCTCCGGTAATCGCGTATAGTTTAAAATCTTTCATTCTATTCACCCCTATATGATTTCAGCATATAAAAAGCCGTATCCCAAAAACGCATGGGACACGGCTACATATGATTCACTCATTTGCAGTCGACTTCCCTACGCTGGTACGAACCAGATCAGGTACAAGGGTAAAAGGAAACTACCTTTTTCTCAGCCTGCTTAAGCGGGCACCCCTAGCCTTCTACAGCTTTTTATTTAGTTGATTACACCCCTATTATGACAGAGTGCATAAAAATTGCAATGATTTAACGGGAGCTTTCTTAAAATAGGGTCACCTTCTCCTTATTTTTAAGCTCCATCACTTCCTCGAGCCGATTACCAATCAGCATTTTCCCTCCATTTGGGGAGAGCTTAATTGGCAAATGATCATCAAGCTCGGTAATGCTTACCTCAGCATTCGTTCTTGGATTGTATTTCAATAAATTGTAGCCATCTTCGTAGCTGAAATAGTCTCCGCTGTACTTTGGTCGTAAATAATAAAAGTCCCCTTCATCCGAGTCGTACATATGAAAGGGAATCCACCACAAATCAGAATACGTATTTAAAATCGGCATCTCAAGTTCGCTTATTTCTTCTGCACCTTCTGATTTAAATGTATACGTTGTATACAGTTCATACATGGAGTCAACTGAAACCTCGAGCTGAGTGTGATCACTATAAGACATAAATGTAATAAGCGGCTTATCCATTTCTTCAGCCTCACCTGTACCTAGATCATATAAAACAAGCGGTGCCTCATAATTAGGTTCTGCAGCGTCCCAATTTAAGTAGGCAATTTGGGTTTCATTTACCCATTGGAAATACGTTTGCGGGATTTCTATTGCGGTCACTGTCTGTTCATCGACATTGACATGAAACACGTCAAAATTCCAATCAGGCAAATACGTAATGAGCATCATCTCACTAGGCTTGTAAGGATTCCAATATACTGTATAACTATCCCCAAAGTGTTGAAGCTCTAGCTGTCTATTTCCTTCTGCATCAATCACATACATTGAGGATTGGTCAAATTCATCATACGTAACAATTGAAAATAACGTAAGGTCCTCGTTGCCTTCCACCTCCGTAATCCACTCTTCTGTCTCAAAAAAAGGTTCCTCAAGGCCAGAATAAAGATGATATTTTTTCAGGGTAGATAATTGGTCTTTCTCCTCAACATATAGAATTGTATCTTCATCAAACCACTCACTAATCATTGCTATGCCGTTTGATTCTTGGATGGGTTTTATCGTATCACTCTGAAAATAAGAGGAGGACGCAGCGGGCTTTGGTGTTAAATTAACAGTGGATTCGGGCAGGGGCTGACTTTCACGGGAACAACCAGCCAAAAGAACTACAAACAACAAAATAATAATCAAACGCCGCATATTCCCCCTCCTTTCTTTCTAGTATTTTCACATTATCGCATGGGATTGATGGAACAACAATAATCTTAGAGCATTATTTTGTGATTTATGTAGGAATTTTTTTCATTTTCTATCCAATTAAATTTTACCTCTACTTAATTAGACGTTTATTCAAGTAAAAAGTTTCACATTAACGAAGTAAAAAAACACATTACCACCTAAAAAGGGGATAATGTGTTTTTTAGATTTAGCCGTAAATAAACCTTGCTCCTGCAATTCCTGGATTCGTCATTTCTTTAGGATCGAGAATTTCATTTAGTTCTTCTTCTGTTAAAATGCCTCTTTCCAGACAAATTTCACGAACAGGACGATCCGTTTGAATAGCTTCTTTTGCAATACGTGTCGCCACTTCATATCCTACATGCGGATTAATCGCTGTAATAATCCCTACACTGCGCTCAACCATCTCACGACAATGCTCAATGTTTGCTGTAATTCCTTCAATCGCATATTCACGGAATACTTTCATTCCATTTTGTAAAATAGACAGCGATTGTAGAAGGTTGAATACAAGAACCGGCTCCATTACATTTAGCTCAAGCTGACCTGCTTCTGAAGCAAGGCTGATTGTTTGATCGTTTCCTATCACTTGGAATGACACCTGGTTCATTACTTCACACATCACCGGATTCACTTTACCAGGCATAATAGATGAACCTGGCTGTCTTGGCGGCAAATTAATTTCATTCAAGCCTGTCCGCGGTCCAGAGCTCATTAGGCGAAGGTCATTTGCAATCTTTGATAAGTTAATCGCCATAATTTTCATCGCACTAGATAATTCTGTATACGCATCGGTGTTCTGAGTCGCATCAACTAAATCTTCTGCAGTTTCAAATGGGTGATCTGTAATATCAGCTAAATACTTAGAAACTTTATCAATGTATTCAACTTTTGCATTAAGTCCCGTTCCTACAGCAGTTGCTCCTAAATTAATTTCATACAGGTGCTCGACTGAGCGAGTTAAGCGGCCTAGGTCTCTTGTAAGAACTCGTCTATAAGCACCAAATTCCTGCCCCAAGCGAATAGGCACCGCGTCTTGCAGATGAGTTCGACCCATTTTTAAGACGTCATCAAATTCTTTCTCTTTTTCATGCATCGCTTCGATTAACTCATTTAATGAATCCGTAAGCCCTTTAGCTAAGTTTAAGCTTGCAATGTGAATAGCCGTTGGGAAAGCATCGTTTGTCGATTGCGCCATATTCACATGTGTGTTTGGACTTACTTTCATATACTCGCCTTTTTCCCCGCCTAAAATTTCAATCGCACGATTAGCAATGACTTCGTTTGCATTCATATTGAATGAAGTACCGGCACCGCCTTGAATCGAATCGACGATAAATTGATCATTTAATTTCCCTTCAATGACATCTTCAGCTGCAGTAATGATCGCATCGGCAATATTTGTTTGCAGCACTCCAACATCACGATTGGCCATAGCGGCAGCTTTTTTCACATAACCAAAAGCGCGAATTAATTCAGGGTGTGGAGGATATCCTGTAATAGGAAAGTTCTCACGTGCCCTCATCGTTTGAATACCGTAATAAGCATCCTTTGGCACTTCTTTTTCACCTAATAAATCGCGTTCCGTTCGATAGTCAGTCATTGTTGTTATTCGTCCTCTCTGTCCGTTCATATCTTTTTATTTTTTATATAATTATACTGTAGTCTTATTAGTCTTAGCATGACCAACAAAACGGTGGTCATGTATATGAGTTGTCCTATTTTATAGTATGTAGCAGCTCTTAATAATGTGTCTGATTCAGCTTTTGTTTAGCCAGCCAAGCACCGCCGATTACACCTGCATCATTACCTAAAGTCGCAATTTTAAACTCGGCACTGCTCGCCACACGTTCTAATGCATACTGATTAAAATAGGTTCTTAGTGGCTCAAGTAATGCATCGCCAGCTTTTGATACTCCGCCGCCAATGACAATTTTCTCTGGATTTAGTGCATTTGAAAGGTTCGCGATTGCTACGCCAAGATAAGAAGCCGTTTCATCCAATACTCGTTCTGCTAAATGATCGCCTTTAGCAAGTGCTTCAAATACATCTTTTGAAGTTAAAGAACCTAATGTATCAAACTGTTCCTTTAATAAACTAGGTTCATTTGATACGGCAACTGCCTCAGTAGCAAGCCGGGCAATACCTGTTGCAGAAGCAATCGTTTCTAAGCAGCCTGTTTTCCCGCAATTACACGGAGCACCACCCTTTGTAACAGATGTAATATGGCCGATCTCTCCAGCCATCCCGCTAGCACCGTGAAGGATTTGTCCATTAGCGATAATACCGCCACCAACACCTGTTCCAAGCGTAACGCAAAGAAGATTTTTGGCACCATCACCAGCACCGCGCCACATCTCTCCTAATGCTGCGATATTTGCATCATTATCAACTGTCACAGGAAGGCCTGTTTCCACTTCAAGCCGGTCTTTAAGAGGGAAGTCTTTCCACCCAATGTTAACAGCTTGATAGATAAATCCTGTTTCCATTTCAATAAAGCCAGGGGCCCCCATGCCGATCGCTGCTAAATGTTCTTTTTCTTGGTTTAGCTCGTTCAATTTATGATCAATGGATTTTGCAATATCCATCGTGATATGAATTCCGCCATCCTCGGTATTTGTTGGGATTTCCCATTTTGATACAATTTCACCGTATGAAGTAATGAACGCCATCTTAATTGTTGTCCCGCCTAGGTCAACACCTACATACCATTTTTTCGTCGTTGTACTCAATCGTTATACTCCACCTTTACTATTCTGTTTTTTCATGCTTAAGTTTTTTCACGTCTAATAAGCAGCAATGCCTTTTGGAATGTTTCTGCTTCAATCATTTTCATTTCATACAGTTCGCGAACTTCTTCTTCCATCAACTCTAAGTCAACAGCCCGCTCTCCCGTATAAATAAAAATTCCATATTTTTTAAGCAGCTGCATCACGTCAAATAATGTGTTCATGACGCTCACCTCGGACTCATTATAACAGCTTTATGATGGTTACGAAAAGAAGCCAAATGAGCGGTAAGTAAACAATGTAGGAATAACGCCATAACAACGCTTGAATTTGCTGCTGAATAAACAATCCGAGACATATGGCACAAAAAAATAAGATTGCCGCACTTACTGTAAAAAAAGTTCTAAGTTCTACAATTCCCCATTCAAAACCCATCACAAAAAACAACGAAGATAATAAGATAAGCACAATCGGTCTTCCGTGTCCAAAGAAACCGAATGTAGGATGAAAATTTGTGACAGAGGCAATAATGAAAAGGAAAGTTAGGATAACTATAATGATCTCAATAAAGCCAAAAGCAAACCAGCTTGTGACAAACATTCCGCTTAACATGCCTAAATAAGTTAATACGCCAAAGACAAAACTAAATAAAATAACGTGCATTAGCTGCGGCGGCTGTTTAGGTGTACTTAAAAGGCCGCCTAGCGTGAACCCTAAAGCAAAGACAAAAAATAACATCATTATTCCAAACCACATTCCAATCTCTCCCCTCGTTTATTTAAGGAATGTATGTTAACTGCATGTAAAATGCTTATTAAGGTATTTCATGATCCTAAGCATGGAAAAATGAAACCTACGTCAAGCTTATTTCGTATACGTAGTAAACCTCTCTATGCTATGATATGTCCATTGTCCAAATTAAGGACAAGAAATCATCAAAAGGGAAGTCAGAACTAGGAAAGAGGGATCCATCATGGACAAAAAAATGAAGGAAGTACTCGATCACGCTATTTACGGAACACCTGAATTAAAACCTGAAGAGAAAGCATTATTTCTCTCCAATTTCGCTGAAAGAATTCATATTGCCCTAACAAAAAGCCAAGTGATGAAAGCTGGTACATACGGGGAAGTCATTCAGCTGATGAAAACGAAACAAAACCTCAAACTTTTCTTAAATGGAAATTTATCTTATAGCATTTATTCCAATTACATTAAAGAAGCAAATCAACAATCAGTCCCTTTTACAATTGTGACTCCAACATCAGAAACACCATTTGGACTTGTTCTTGCTGATGCTGCAACTGCCATCAGCAAAACGTCTTTTGTCATCGAGGATGACTGGTACAAGCAAGATATGAACGAACTATAAAAAAAGCCTCAGTCTTGTTATTTGACAGACTGAGGCTTTTTCCTGAGATTTTTTTCTGATTCCTTTTACCGATCGGGGTCTTGTGGATGCAGAGAAACCGGTCGTCTATTTTTAAGCGGCATGGGCGCTCTAAATAAAACATCGCGCATCGCTCTTACGTTAAATGGGATAAACGGCCATAGATAAGGCATATCAAGCACTTTTGTACGGACAAGGAGCAGGATCCATAATGTAATCCCAACTATATAGCCCCCTAAGTGGAAGGCAGCTGCACTTATTAATAGTGCTACTCTGATGAATCGGTTAGCAAGACCCATTTCATAACTAGGGGTCGCAAATGAACCTACAGCTGCAACCGCTAGATAAAGAACGACTTCTGGTGAAAATAATCCTACATTGATTGCCACTTCCCCTATTAAAAGTGCAGACACTAACCCTAGTGCTGTAGCTAAGGCATTAGGGGTATGTATGGCAGCCATCCTCAACATTTCAATTCCTATTTCCGCGATCAAAAATTGAGCAAATAATGGAACGCTGCCAACTTCCTCTGAACCAATGTACGTGAGCGCTTGAGGTCCGAAATTGTCATTTGTCGCAAGCAAGTACCATAGAGGAAGCAGGAAAATCGAAGCCCAGACAGCAATGAAACGTACTAAACGCAAGCCGAGACCAATCAAAGGCTTCTGTCTGTACTCCTCTGCATGCTGCATATGATGCCAGAATGTTGTCGGACTGATCATCACACTAGGAGAGCCGTCCACCATGATAATAATATGCCCCTCAAAAAGATGGGTGGCAGCTACATCCGGGCGCTCGGTATAACGCACAAGGGGATAAGGGTTATAATGATGCCCAAAAATAAACTCCTCAATTGTTTTGTCTCCCATCGGCAGTCCGTCGGTATCAATTTTCTCTAATGCTGATTTAATTTCTTTTACATACTTGTCATCAGCAATATCCGCTATATAGGTAATCGCTAAATCCGTTTTTGAGCGTCTTCCTACCTGCACATATTCAACCCGCATTGTTCGATCGCGAATACGTCTTCTGATTAGTGCCGCATTCATAACGAGCGTTTCGACAAATCCATCTTTCGAGCCTCGTATGACTTGCTCTGTATCCGGTTCTTCAGGTCCACGTACAGGATACTCTCTTGTATCGAGCAAGATAACGTAGTCGCATCCTTCAACTACTAATGCTGCTGGTCCTGCTAGTACTTGGTCTACTACATTATCTAAATCATCAGTCGTTTCGATCTCCACGTAAGGAATTCGGCTTTTTATTAATTTATCGAGCGGCTTTTCATCAAGCATGCTTTCTGTGGTCATTGATAGCTCACGCTGAATTTGCGTTAAAGCTGAATCTTTTGCAAAGCCATCAACTAAAAAGAGTCCCATCTGCCTGCCGGCGTGTTCAAGCTCCAAGTAGATAATGTCAAAACTATCGTCTACTGCTAGTTCTTTTTTCAAAAAAGTTATATTTTTCGTATACTCATTTGAAACTCGATGTTTTACTTCTGTATCACCCATATACCCACCTCCAATGTCTCCTCATTATTTGCAAATGTTGGTCATACCATGCATCTAGCTCATAATTGCATAAGTACCTTCATATACATGAGGCAACCGTTTGTCCAAATGGAGGGGCTTATTATGAGAAAACGAACGATCTTACTAACAGTATGTGCGGCAGCTCTTGTCGTCGGCTTATTTTTATCTATTTACGGAAAGCCAAATTACCTGCGTGAAACGTTAATAACCTTTCCGATCGATCCTAATGCAACCTATACCGAAGCAAGCTCAAACTTAGAATTTCTGCAGTCGACGGATGAAGATGAATATAAGCTAAGATGGGATACGTTGTCCGTACTTAATGAAGAAGCGGCAATTAGACAAGATGTTTCTCTTTTATTTGAAGATGGGGTTTTAAAAGATACGATGTCTAAGTGGGAAGAAAATACGGAGCTTTTAGCACAGCAAAAAGAAGTATCAGCAGAGGATAGCGGCCACTATGAAGTGATCACATTCCATCATGCTGAGCTTAGAAGACCGAATAACGAATTTAGAAGCGCCCAAGCTATCAGCTTTGATCAGCTTTATGTGATTGACTCGCCGCTAAGTCCGCTTCATGCTTTTAAGATTCCAGAAACAGCTGAGGATAAAGAGAGTAAACGTATACTTGACTATATTTTAGAGCAGCAGCAAACGTATGACTGGGATGATCTGTTTGAATACTATCAAATTCCATCATCACAATACCGACGGATCCCGCTTACGAAAATAGATACGTATCAATCAGAGTCTATTCCTGGTTTAACGATGGAGGAGACAACTAAATTTCTAGGGGGGCTTTGGGAAGGATTATATAAAAACTATGTATTAGGAATCGACCTTAACGGCACAGCAGTAAGCCCGATAGGCAGCACCGTGCCGTTAATCGTTATTCCAAAAGAAAATCCAGATCATGTATTTATTTTATTTAGAACAGCTGACGATACACCTATTCAGTTAATGCAATCAATTCCTGCAGCCGAATAGTTATTAGTTAGTCAGTCATTATATCATCATATAATGCTTGATAATCTTCTTCTTCCGGAGCGAGGGCAATGGCTTCTTCTAATGAGGCTATTGCTTCCTCTGTATTACCTAACCTTGAGTGAGTCAGGGCTAGATTGTAGTGGGCCTCGTGGAAAGAAGGTCTTAATTCAACGGTTTTTAAGAGCGATTCTCTCGCCTTTTCATACTGCCCGAATTCATACTCTAAATAAGCCATCAAGAAATAAGCCTCAGGATTATCATTCTCCTCTTCTAGAACAGTCTCAATCAATGGGTAGGCTTCATCAAACCGGCCTTCCTGCATATACTCTTGGGCAAGCTGTAATGATAACAACGAGGACATTTGTTGGTCTTCTTTTATGTGACCTAACCAAAAAAGGCTGAGAGCAAGAATAATCGTGCCTAAGAGGTAAAAAATCTGCCTCGGCCGCCCTTTTTCTTTCGGCAGCTGAACGAGCGCGGCTGCTAGAAAACCACCAACAAGACCACCAATATGGGCACCGTTATCAATCATCGGCATCACGAAGCCAAAAACTAAATTAATTCCTAAAATGACAAGGACATTCATTCCCATCGTTCTAAAAAACAGTTTAGGCTGTGCTGTACCAAAGTATAAAAGGGCACCAAAGAGGCCAAAGATCGCACCTGAAGCTCCTGCCGCTACTTGCTCATTAAAAGCAAAACTAGAGATCGACCCAATTAATCCAGCAATAAAATAAATAAGAACAAAGCGGCTCGTGCCATACATTCTTTCAACCGCTCCGCCTAAATAAAAGAGCGCTAAAGAATTCATGAATAAGTGGATAAACCCGATATGGAGAAACATCGAGCTAAAAAACCTCCACCATTCCCCTTCAAGGATAGCTGGATTATACTTAGCTCCGAACTCAATTAAAGTCAGTACATGAGTACTTCCGCCATTTTGCTCTACGATATAAAACATGACCGCAATCATGATTAAAAGCACATACGTTGCAATTGGTTTTCCGTATAAGAAAAAAGAGCGCTCTTCCTCTTCTTTTTTCTTAGTATGTTGTCTAACCTCTCGCTTCAATCGGCCGATTATGACTTCTGCCATGTCTATATCTTCATAAATAGGGAATGCGGGGATAAGATCTTTTGACAACTCACCGCTCGTTACGCTTCTCTTCTCTTCTAGGCCACTAGGAATCATCACCATTTTCATCATCGTTTGTTGTTTTTTTCCCAAGTAAAAAGGACGTGTAAGATCATCCCAAGAATCCACAGGAGGGTACATCGAAATATAGATATTCTCACCAGCTATTTTCTTTTGCTTTAATTGTTTTCTAAGGAGCTCTGCTCTCTTAACTGTTTCGGTGACATCTTTTCTTAATTGATTTTGCCAATCAAAATCTCTTCTCGCTATTCGAATGATCCGTTTTGGCTTAGAGTTCTCATCCTCCAGCCACACTTCTTTATTTTTTTCGTATAACAAGCGGAAGCCTCGTTCTGTTACATAATGATGAACAAGCTGCCAAAAATATAAATCCTGCTTCCACACAGACATCTACCTGCCCCCTCTCCCATATGTTTGAAGCCATACATATAAGTCGCTTAAAGAATGTACATTAGTAACTACATTCATCACATGGCTCGAAGGCTCTATCTCTCTTTGATTCAAATATACAGCATCCCACCCGGCAGCCACGGCGCCCTCTACATCTTGTTCCCATGAATCCCCTATAAATAAGAATGTATCAGTGTTTAAAAGACTTTGCCTCCCCATCTGAAATGTCTGTTCCATCAGATGAAAAAAACGCGGGTCAGGCTTTTCTAACCCTGTCTCACTAGAAATAAGGAGATGCTGTTCTTCTACAAATTGATTAAGCCCTAGAGCTTCTATCTTATTTCGCTGGGTAATAGAAGGGCCGTTCGTCAAAATCCCTACCTTTACCCCAATATCCGACAACCATTTTAATAATGGCCTCATCATCGGGTCAGGCTTTGCAAATTGATGGACAATCTCGTAATACTCGTTATGAAATTCATCTGCTTCTTCCATTTTTACAGGAAGGTGGTGTTCTCTCATCGCTTCAGCATATCGAGCCCTTCTGTAATCAAGCCCGCTCATCCTCTTATGTTCAAGGTCGGACCAAAAATGATCGCAATAATATTTAAATGTAGTAAACCATGCTTCAAATGGAGGAGCTTGATCAACGGATATCTTCCATTGCTGAAGTTTTGTATAGTAACATTGTTTAATCGCACGCTTAAAAGCATACTCATGGTTATATAACGTATTATCTAAATCAAAACATATCGTACTCCACTTCACTTTCAAGATACAATCCTCCTATCCCTTATAGTATAACAAGGGCTCTAAAGGTTAGGACATTAATAAGCCTTATAGTATGTATATATACGAAAAAGTCTGATGCCATACTTTAACTTTCATTAAAGTGAACATCAGACTTTCTTGTTTGTTACACATTTTGAGGTCGATTAGACTGCAGAACGGATCCTAGCATACGGTCTCTGATCATCGGGATCTGCATCGCAAAACCAATAATCACTTTCCGCAGCCAACGGCGTCCGAGCACTGCATTAATAACACGGTAGCGATATTTGTAAGCAAAGTAAAAAGACAAGATTAAACTAACAATTGAGATAAGACGGCTAAACATGGTCATCCCTCCTTATCCTTACTTTGCATCAAATCCACTTGCTTTATCCACGTTTATTTGCAAGAGACTGCTCTTTCCCTACCCCAATTCCTAGGTAGCCAAATAAAATGGTCATAAATGGAGACAAAAATAAGAAGAAAGCAAACGGTAGGTAATCAATCACATCTACCCCTAATGTACTCGCAAAGAAAGCGCCGCTTACTCCCCAAGGGATAAGGGGGTTCACTAATGTCCCTGCATCCTCAAGTGTTCTTGAGAGATTCTTTTTTGCTACGTTAAGCTTTGTATAAAATGACTCAAACGTTTTCCCAGGCAATAATATTGACAAGTACTGCTCTCCTGTTACTACATTAACTCCGATAGACGATGTTGCAGTCGCTGCAATCAAATGTCCACGTGAAGATAATTTTCTTGTTAGCGATTGAAGGAGTGTATCAATAACACCTATCCGTTGAATCACCCCGCCAAGCGTAAGAGCAATCATAACAAGTGAAATTGACCACATCATTGACTGCAATCCACCGCGATTAACGATGCCGTCAATGACTTCATTCCCTGTTTCCATCGAGAAACCATTTTGGATAATAGTAAACCATCTAGCAACATCAGCATTCCCTTGGACAAAAGCAGCTGTTATAATACCAGTCAATATCCCGACTACTAATACAGGTATTGTCGGAAAACGTCTCATTGCTAAAATCACAACTAGAAGAGGTGATAAAAGCGTGAGGACGCTAAGGGTAAATTGAGAATCGAGCGCTGTAAGCATTGCTTGGATATCTTGTGTCGTGCTCGTTGCTTGACTTCTCCCTATCATGAGAAAAAGAATGACCGTAATGACGAAGCTAGGAACGGTTGTCCAAAGCAAGTGGCGAATATGATCAAATAAGTCTACTCCGACAATACCTGGAGCAAAGTTTGTAGTATCAGATAATGGAGACATTTTATCGCCAAAACAAGCCCCGCAAACGACAGCACCAGCTGCAATAGCAGGATCAATACCAAGTGCGGTACCAATTCCCATCATGGCCACTCCAATCGTACCAACTGTCGTAAATGAGCTTCCTGTAAAGCTTGAAACAATCATGCAAATTAATAAAGTACTAACAGCAAACCACTCAGGCGAAATGATGGATAACCCATAAAATAAAAGGGTAGGAACGGTTCCGCTCATCATCCATACAGCAATGACAATCCCAACAAGTGCCAAAATAAAAATAGGCTTGATCCCTATTTTCAATCCATCAATCATCGCACTCTCTAGATCATTCCAACCAACTCTTAAATAGCGCCCAAAAACAGCCGCAATAAGAAGACATACAACTAGCGGAATATGCGGTTCAACCTTTAACACAAACATACTCGTAATAATAATGGCCATCATGACCCCTAATAATAGCAACGTAAATCCAACGGTAGCTTTTTTCTCCATCCTTCTTCTCCCCTACTCTATTTCTATCACAATACTTTCGTACTTTTACGCTTTTATGCTTTTACGCAGTTAAGTGTTCAATAAACATATCGTAGACCAAACCACAACACCCGTCAACAACTTTTTTGAAATAGTATATAAGAAAAGCGGAGGTGACTGGGCTGGCATGCGGAAATATGAGGGGCAGCGATATGAAGACGCTTTTTGTCTTCATTCGATGCACCGTTATTTCCCGCACGACAAGGAGCCGGAGCTAGACAGGAAGAAAAGCTGAATTGGCTGTTCAGGTCAAAGGAGGGTGGAGCTTTGACAATTAGAAGCGCTTTTTGCTTCGTTTGGCAAAGTGAAGCCGACGACGACCTAGCCAATGAAGCTAGACAATAAGAAAAGCGGAGGTGACTGGGCTGGCATGCGGAAATATGAGGGGCAGCGATATGAAATCGCTTTTTGACTTCATTCGATGCACCGGTATTTCCCGCAGGACAAGGAGCCGGAGCTAGACAGGAAGAAAAGCGGAAGGGCATGTTCTGGCATTCGAAAACTTAGGGAAAGCAATAAGAAGTCAGATAAGGACTCATCAAATTGCGCCCATTGGACGACTTATTGCGTCGATTAAAAAAAGAATTGCGCGGGTACCCGCCGTAATTGCTCCTGTTTGACCATATATTGCGTCACTCTCCCTTTATTGCGTCATTTCAGCGTGTAATTGCGTCTTCATACTTGTATTATATCTCTACTTTTATAATTATTGCGCCAATTCGAAATTGACCTAGTCCCGCAGGTCTCAGATTGACCTACTGCGCCTATTCTATCGGTTTAACCTACCCTCAATTAAACACAAAAAAGACAGAGGCACAACCACCTCTGTCTTTTCGCAATTAATCGCCTATATATTTGCTGTATAAGCTTTTTGCCCGGGCTATATCTTCTGTTCCTTGAATTAACACCCGGCCATCTGGGAAGAGTACGAACTTTTCCCCTTCAGTTAACTGGACACGGAGAAGAAACGGCGTCTTCTTCACTTCTGCCACTCGTTCCAGCCTCTCTGACCACTCATTTAAATCTATTTTATGCTCGCGCTGGATTTGTACCGTTTCACGTCCGCATAAGGTTGTAATAAGGTCTCCACTTGCATGTAAGGCCGGATACTCTTTTTTCTGACATGTTGGACAGCCTTCTTTTGCTTTGGTCATCTTCATATCATATTGATGGTTGCCCCAAAGATCAAAGGTACGTAACGTGTTACGTAATGCCTTTTTATCACCAACTAAATATTTCATTGCTTCTACCACCTGATAAGAAGCTACGATGTCAACAATTGGGCTGATCACGCCAATCGTATCACATGTCTGGCCTTGTGTTTCTCCGTGGTCAATAAAGCATCGAAGGCATGGTGTTTCACCCGGAATAAATAGAGCCGACATCCCGCGCGCACTTACAGCACCTCCATAAGCAAAGGGAATTCCTTTTTTAAAGCATGCATCATTTAATAAGAAGCGCGTTTTAAAATTATCTGTCCCATCTAATACAAGATCTACCCCGTCCATTAACGAGTCGATATTCTCAATCGATGCATCACAGACAATCGCATCAACTTCTACATCAGAATTAATTCGTTTTAGTTTTTCTTTGGCAGCAATGGCTTTTGGAAGATGCTTCGCTACATCTTCTTCATCAAAAAGCATTTGTCTTTGCAGGTTGCTTTGTTCAACATAATCACGATCTACAATTCTAACCATGCCGACACCTGCACGAACAAGATGGTTACTAAGAACCGTCCCTAATGCACCGACCCCAATCACCAGCACTTTTTGATCACTTAATTTCTTCTGACCGCTCTCACCGATCGGTTGAAACAGCATCTGTCTAGAATAACGTTCATAGGTGTTTTCCATTCCCTTTCCTCCTTACAACAAAAGCCAGGCTACTCCTATACCTAAAAGGGCGCCTGAAGCTGTACATGCTATATTTACAACATCATTATTAAGCCATTTAAGCCCTGACATATACTCTGTTTGACTCCCGCAATGCTCAGTGGCTTCTGTCTCAATGCCGCATTCCCTGCATTTATACAGAACTTGAAAAGATGCACCAACTAATGTATCTATAATATTTCCTAAAAAACCTACAACCGTTAATGCAATTAATAGGACATGACTGTTATGGTAAGCACTCCACCATCCTAAGATAGCAAATACAGATATGAGAAAGCTGCCAGCAAAGGCAGCAGCTGATCCTAAAGCTGTTATCGCCCCTGATGTACCAGGTTCTACTCGCTTCCAAGTGAGAATATGCAAAGGGCGCTGCCTGCTTAATGTTCCAATCTCAGAAGCCCACGTATCTGCATTGGCTGCAGCAAGACTTGAGACAAAAGCAAAAATCCAGATGGGTGAAGGGTTGAATCCATAAAAAAGCGCCATTAAGGCAGCTACTCCCCCGTTCGCCGCAACTTGCCACGCATCTCGCCTATCCCCTTTTTCAATAACATCACTCGCCTTTCTCCCTCTCCACAATGAGCTCCACATACTCGAAGTAATAAAGAAAATAGCAAGCACCATCAGTCCATAAAACCCTAGTCCAAATGCAATGCACCACCCAACCACTACAGCTGCCAAAGCCCCTGATACTGTTAATTTTTTAAGATAGTAAGCTGCAGCTGCCAATAGAACGACGCCGATATATAACCCTGCCATTACAGCAATACTCCATCAGGTGCGAGCAGGTGGTCCACTTTTTGGTCATGAGCTTCTGTTGGCAATTTATCAACAAGCTGACAAGAATATGCGAGTGCAGCTGTCACCCCGTCGTAACTTTTTAAATATGTATCATAGTAGCCGCCGCCATAACCAATACGGTATCCAGCCTTATCAAAACCTAACCCAGGAACGATCATAAGATCAATTTGACTTGAATCTACTTTATGACATTGATCTGGCTTAGGTTCAGATAAGCCAAAAAAAGTAGGTTCTAAGTCTTTGAATGAAGTGATGCTGTAGAAAGTCATCTCTCTTGTCCCTTTAATTACTTTTGGTACGGCTATCCGTTTTCCCGCGTACCAAGCTGCTTCAATTAATGAAGTTGTATCTACTTCTCTGCCTTTAGAAATAAAAAGACCGATTAATTCAGCCTTCTGATAGTAGCTCTGTCTTTTCATAAGATCGCAAAGATTGTTTGATTCTTCTTTTGCTGTTGAATTTGAGAGCTCTTCCATGTTTCGTTTAAACAATTGCCTATAATCAGCTTTTGATTTCATGTCACCCTCACTCCCTATATCGTAAAAACCTTACGCAATTCACTCATGTATTTTATTTATAAAGGTACTTTATCTACGAATAAATTCTACCCTATGTTTCATTTTAAATAAATTTTATGTATAAAAATAGATGGGATCTTTAAAAACAGGCCTTCGCATCTAAGCGAAAGCCTATCTCTTTCTTTATTTAAACAAAAGATGCAACAAAAAAATAAGCAGTGGAAGAATCCAGCTGCTTATTTTGTCTCACGGTGAAGAGTGTGACGCTTTAATCGTGGGCTGTATTTTTTAAGTTCAATACGCTCAGGATTTTCGCGTTTGTTTTTTGTTGTAATGTAGTTACGATCGCCTGTCTCAGTGCAAGCAAGAGTGACTTGTACACGCATCCGTTATCCCTCCAAACTTAGCTATAGCTTACTTCATACTTGAATATGATAGCAAATCTACCGAGAGGGATCAAGTGTTTTTTCTTTACAGCGGAAATTCTTCTCTATTATTTAGTTTTATTTTTGAAGAAATTCTTTTTTTCACAAAAATCATTGAAGAAATTCATTAATGAATGTTTCACTGCCCACCATTGATCGGCTGACATCCATCCATTGATCGACCCTCGTTTCTTCATGACTGCTTAAATTCAACTTTACAGCCATTACACTCTCATGCGATTCGGCACATAAAGGCCTGACTATTGTATGTCCATTGTCCTCTTGCCATACTGAATGGATTCCGCCAACAGCATATTCAACTGCACTTGCCTTCATCCCTTTAACAAACGTAGTCGTATAGTGAGGATGGCTGTAGTGAACTAACGCTTTTGATTCAGGAGCATAAAAGCTCATTGCTCGTTTTGTATTGCCTAGAAAAGGCTTCTGATGCAGAACTAATACAATTTGCTGGCTGTTTGCTTCTTCATTTCGGATAAATACCTGTCTATGATAGCCGCAACGATTTGTAATGTCACGTTCAATGATCGTTAGATGGAGGTGCAGTTTAGGGTGATACGCAGTAAGTAATTTAATCCCTCCTGCCCTTCTATACAGCGGCGCAAATCTCCACACGTCTTCTCTCAGCCAGCTCGTCCGCCCCTCTTTCCAAATGCCAATCTCAGAACGGAGGTTGTTGTTAGGCTGATTTAGCGAATGATTATGATGTGTGAACGGCTGTGTTTCGTGCGAGAAGCTCATGGATTTGTTCAATGTAGTAATTTGCATGAACTCTTGCCACTTCTGGTTCATCGGCTTGCGCGTAGATCGTAAAGATTGGTTCGTTCTGGTCTGGAACAATGTAAGTCCAACCTCCTTCTGGATGTCTAACTTTCATCCCTTCGATTAACTCTACTTCTTCTTCCTTAAGTGCTTCCATCAATGCACGCATAACCATTCCCTTTTGTTCTGTCTGGCACGGGACTTCTTGTTTAAACATTGATTCAACAGGCAGGGAAGATAAGTATTGCTGCAGTTCCTCATCTCTTGTGCTTAATGTCTGAATTAAATGGACGGCAGCATAGGCTGCATCAAAGCAGTATAACTGTACGTTCTCTTCTGCGATCATCATCTCTCGTGCTGAGGCTTTTGTTCTAATCACTTCTTTTTGAAAACTTCTAATATACTCTTCTAAAGATGCACCGGCATATAATGGCAGAGCTACACGCCCTTTTTTACTGTAGTGGAGATGCATATCGACAAACATAGCTAGTTTCTCTTCATCTGTTACGATATGACCTTCTCTTGTTAGTACCGTTAAAAATTCCCCCGTTTCTCCTAGAACAAAGCCAATTTCAGAGTCTGAAAGGGTCATTCCTACTGAGATGTCTCCCATATTTATATCACCAATCGAGGTTTCAACCACACATCCAATTGATTGTAATACGTGAGAGAACTGTTGTACTGTTACTTGATCTGTGCCGTGGACAGATACCCTCCATCCTTGACTCTCAATTAACACAGAGTCGATCCCTTCCTTTAATGTATCTGTATACTCTTTTACAAAATTTGATTGAACCTCGTATTCTCCAACACGGTCAAAAGCGACACGGCGGTAAGAATTAAATGTAACGATCTTATCAATTTCTTTTTGCATAGATGTAGCTATCGGCAATCCTTCTTGGTCAAATAATTCAATGACAATGCGATTGCCTTCACTTACTCTAAGGTGTGCGCCCCCTTGAAAATGATGAGCTGAAATGATCTTCCGAAAGCTTGGAACAGCAGCTTCTTCTAAATCTGTCACATCCACTCCCGTTGCTTGGACGCCTTGAGCAAGAGATAGCTTTAAAAGCCGGGTAAAAGATTGATCATCTCCTGAGATTAAAAAAGTGCTCCCAACAGGCATTGCACTTGCAAATCCTGCACCGAGACGGCTCACGTGTTCAGGGGTCATTTCGACATTAGCAATACCGCTTGCACGGTGTGATTTAAGAACAGGAACCGTTGCATCCTGATCGTTCCAAATAACAGATTGAGAAATCACTGATCCTGCCTGAATGCGTTTATGAGGCCAAATTTTCATTCCAGGCTGTATGCACACATCATCTTCAATCTGACAATTAGAACCTAGCACCGCTTGTTCATAAATGGTAGATTTAGATCCCAACTGGACTCCGCCGCAAATTGTCACCCCGCGCAGCTCTGCTTGCTGACCGACATATACCCCGTCCCATAAGACAGAGCGCTTAATCGTCGCATCTTCAGAAACAATGGAGTCTTTTCCAACAATGGAAAATGCACCAAGCTTAGCATTTGATCGAACCGTAGAATGAGCTCCCACAAATACAGGTGCTTCCAATTTGACCCCTTCTTCAATCGTTACATGCTCATTCATCCAGATTCCCGGCTCAACTTCAATGCCGCTGATTTCTGCTTTAACATCCCGGTTAAGAAGATCCATATGAGCTTGACGGTATTGTTCGAGATTTCCGATATCTGACCAATACCCCTCAGCTGCATAACCATAGATTCCTGCACGATCTTCTAGAATTCTAGGGAATACATCTTTACTAAAGTCTACAGGTTTATCAGATTCAATATAGTTAAAGATACTAGGGTCCATCACATAGATCCCTGTATTAACCGTATCACTGAATACTTCGCTTACACTCGGCTTTTCAAGAAAACGGATAATTTCATGCTGTTGATTTGTCATAATGACACCGAACTCTAAAGGACAAGGCACTTGCTTCATGAAGATGGAAACGAGAGCATCTTTTGCTTTATGAAAGTTTATGCCAGCTTCAAGGTCAAAGTCAGTTAGCGCATCTCCTGACACAACCACAAAAGGCTCATCAAGAAATGCCTCGGCCTGCTTTACACTGCCTGCTGTTCCTAGCGGTTCTGTTTCTTCAAAGTACGTTAAGTGAACACCAAATTCTTGACCGTCGCCGAAATAGTCGCGAATCTCGTCTGGCAAATAGTGCACGGTCACAGCAATATCTGTTATTCCATGTTGTTTTAAAAGCTCAATGCTGTACTGCATAACCGGTTTCTGTAAAAGTGGAACCATTGGTTTTGGTAATTGACATGTTAGTGGACGTAATCTCGTTCCCTTTCCTCCTGCCATAATGACACCTTTCACTTAACTCCGCCTCCTTTTAATTGGCCACTACAAGCGTACTGGCTAAACACATTTCAAATTCTCTCTCTGTTTGTTTGGCAATTGCACCCCAATCAAATTTTGTTTTCACATCTCGCAGTCCTTGAGTAGCGATCCCTTCTCTTAAAATCGGGTGATTATATAAATACATGACTTGAGCCGCTAAGCTGTCTTTATCTCCAGGAATCATCTTCAAGCCGTTTTCTCCGTGCTGAACAATGGAAGATAAGCCCCCTACATCGGAAACAATTGTCGGCTTTCCTGCGGCCATTCCTTCTAATGCCACAATGCCAAACGGTTCGTAAAGACTTGGAAAAATAGCGGCATCAGCTTTTGTAAACCAGTCATTTCTTTCTTCATCTGTGATGAATCCTAGAAATACTACGTGGTGATCTAATTGACGCCTTTGGACCTGTTCTTGAAATTCTCTTAGCATTGGACCTTTCCCCGCTAATACAAAGCGGATCGGAGCTCCTTTATGCTTCAGGTCTTCAGCTGCATCAATAATCGTCTGAAATCCTTTTTCTTTTACCATTCGTCCTACTGAAAAAACGGTAAACATTTCATTTGACTCTAGTTCCACCGTTGAATCTCGCAATGATCTGACTAGATCAAGATCGACCCCGTTAGGAATCACACTTAATTTTTCTTCTGGAAGCGAGAAGATCGTCATCAGTTCTTCTTTCATATAATCGCTGCATACGACTACTCGGTCTGCTTCATACGTAAGCTCCCATTCTTTTTGGTTAATTTCATACTGGAGCTCGGTATGAATGCCGTTATTTCGTCCATGTTCGGTTGCATGGATGGTTGCGAGCAATGGTACACCCAGTGATGCTTTTAACGCTTTCGCTGCCACTCCAACAAGCCAATCATGAGCATGAATCACATCAAATTTCTCTGTACGGCTGAGCTTTTCAGCATACAATGTCATCGCTACATTTAAGCTTCCAACCCAATCAAAGAAAGAATCCGCTTCAGGCTGCAATCCATTTAAGCGATGCACATGAACTCCTTGATTGACTTCATACTGCGGGTAGCCGTTTACAGAAGACGTTAGGACATGAACCGTGTGTCCGTCCTGCACCAATGCACGAGAAAGATCAAATACATGTCTTGATAGACCGCCTACCATCATTGGCGGGAATTCCCAGCTCAACATTAAAATCGTACGGCCTTTCTTATTTTCCTCACTCGCAGTCCCTTCTTGTGACTTTGTCTGAACATAAGAATCATGAGGAGAAAGAAATACATTCTCGTCTATTGAAGAAAGAAACGGGAATGCGCTTTCTTGCTTTTCCACCCAAGCATCCGTTAATTGTTTAGTGAACATTTGATTCTTTAATCGGTCAAACCGATCAACATGTAAATGAAATCTTTCTTTCGCGTATTCTACTGCACTATCTCCATCAACAATAAAAGCCCAATCACTGCTTACAGCAAGCATCCACTCTCGAATCATCTGCTTAATCACTCGTTTTTCAAGCTCAGTCGGCTGACTGTGAAGAGCGACAATAGCCGCTAGATCTTGCTCTATTCGGTGCAGATGTTTGTACATATAATCATTTTTAGGGTTCAACCAGACGTCCCCATATCCATCTCGGCCCCAGGTGGCATACGAGATATGGTTCGTTTCTAAGTCTTGAAAGTGACGGTCGAGATACGTTTCTGGACTAATAAACGTCGTCTCTTCATTCGCTCCCATCAATACTTGTCCAATCCATTCCGTACCTTCAAACCACCAATGTCCAAATAACTCCGCATCAAAAGGAGCGACCATTACATACGGAGGATAGGCTTGATCCGCGTGTTGTTCTCTAAATTGATTAATAGAGCTTAGATAGTGCTTTGCGTGAGTGTTAATCTTTGCTTCAGCCCACTCTCTGTTGTAAGCATCCTTATGTTCGGTTTCACCTGTTACTCGGTAGTATTTAAGCCCTGTATCGACACGTATGCCGTCTTCATGTACATAGTCTTCGATGTAGTCCCAATCTCTTTCATAACCTATATCACGATAAAACTCGCGATAGTCTGGGTCACCCGGATATCCTAGTGTAGAGCTCCACACTTTACTAGAAAGCTCTGTATGTCTTGGGAATAAAACTAATCCATGCGGGGAATAGACTGGAGCACCAGATCCTTTTTCTGGCTTTGGATCAGCACTTAAAATAGTGTGCTCATCGACAAAGGTGTAACGAATGCCCTCTTCCATAAGCACCCGGTCAATCCCAGGGGCATAGGCGCACTCAGGAAGCCAAAAGCCACGAGGATTAAAACCAAAATGACGGCTAAATGCCTGAACCCCTTCTCTTATTTGGGAACGAAGTGCAGCTTCCGTTTTTACATAAGGAAGAAAAGCATGGGTAGCAGCGGATGTCATTAATGTAATGAATCCTTTTTCATAGAAATGTTTGTATGCTTTCAACACATTTTTGTCCCATTTCAGAAAAGTTTCGCGAATCTTCTGATATCTCTTTTTATAAAATGAAATGATCGACTTAAAGGACGGGTTAAGCGATGAATGATCTTCTATATACGTTGCTTCTTTACGTAGTAACTCCTCCGTTTTTAATAAATAGTGTACGTACCTATCTTGCATGAGAGGATCAGCGAGCATCTCCATAAGTGGTGGTGTAAAGGAAATTGTCAGCCCATCTTTTACTTCGGCGGACTCAATCGACCATAGTAAGGGGATGTATGTTTCAGTCATCGCCTCAAATAACCATCTTTCTTCTAAACGATTTTCTTCCTCATGTCTTACGTATGGTAAATGGGCATGCAAAACAAATGAAAAGTAACCATTATTCAACACAACTCTCCTCCTTATTTTGTCGATTCATAATAGGAATACGTACTAAAATGCTCTAGCCACTCAGGTTCTTGTGACTGCCCCGTTTGCCATTTATAAACGGCTTCTACATATTGTCCTTCCATGCCTTCTTTCACTCTAGGGGTATCTATTGGATTAGAGCGCAGGATACTGAAAAAAGTGCCTGCTTTTGTTTTAATCCCTAGATCAACAATAAAAGTCCTGTTTTCAGATAGACCATGGAAATACCAGTTGTTTGTCATCTCCGGCAGATCCGAATCGATAAAACGATGCGCGTTATGGCCATTGAAAAGCAAGGCTGTAACATCATAGAGTCTTATTGCCTTTTTTAATTCATGCCACGGGGCTCTAAATTGATGTTCAATCATACGCCTAGTCGACTCACGTGTTTCCCAATACACATACAAACTATTAGGAGTTCTAGGCATCAGCATGACTTCATCGCGTTCATAGGCAGCTGGTAATGGATGAACCTGCACATCTTTTATCACTTCAACAGGCTTTTCGGTTTCAATCTTTTTGCCTTCTTCCTCTTCGATTGCTTTTTCATCAATCTCTGGTATCAACGCTGCGTCATCCATCTGATTAGTATCCTCTGAACCTTCCTGTTGAAGTTCTTCTTGATATTTCTTGAAGCAATACTGTACTTTTCCTACCGTTGTTTCAAGCTCCTTTGCAATCTTGCGAAACGAGAAGCCTTTCTCTCTTAAAGCTAAAATATCTTGTATCACTAAAACACCTCCAATGATGTAGAAAAATAGTATGCATCACCCTTCATACGTTGCATATCTTGTTATATTAATCATACCGAGCGTGACATTACGGGACAAGCAGGGGTAATTTGTCTGATTTTGTCATGAGCCTGCCCCACCTATCGTATCGATCCACAAAAAAATTTTTCGCCTTATTTCGCTAGCTGACTTTGTCGATAATTTTT
The DNA here is from genome assembly GCF_000005825.2 of Alkalihalophilus pseudofirmus OF4. Taxonomy (GTDB): domain Bacteria; phylum Bacillota; class Bacilli; order Bacillales; family Bacillaceae_D; genus Alkalihalophilus; species Alkalihalophilus pseudofirmus. The sequence continues at coordinate 1,206,620 of NC_013791.2, read as the reverse complement.
GTCGAGATTTGGGAAGTGAGCGCATAAACACTGAAATGTAAACGCTTCTTTCATAAATTGTCGATTAAGTAGGACGAAAACCACTTTTTCCTAAGAGCTACCTATGTGTATAATAGAGTAGAATGATAGATTAGTTTATAGAGGGAAGGGTTGTAAGATGATCGAGTGGACAATTATGATTCTCTTAGTAATCGCCATCCTCCTTTTTGTGTTATCTTTCTTTCGAAAAGACAAGGCAACAGAAGTGGAACGGCAGATGGAGAACTTTTCGATTACGCTCATGCAAGAGATTTACCAATTAAAGAAAAAGATCCGCATTCTTGAGGAAGAACTTCTAGTGAACGGACAAGATGTTCCTAAAGCACGTTCAACCTCCGCTCAAAAATTGCAGGCTGAAGTAGAATCATTACACGATAAAGGCTTCACACTTGAAATCATTGCAGAAAAAACTGGTTTAACGCCTCTTGAAGTAGAACGATTAGTAGCTTCTAGAGAAGAACCAGCAGTAAGGGGGTAATAATATGTCTCCTCATGCATTACGCGGCATGGCAGGTGGAATTGCTCTTTGTGCAGGTGTTATTTGGGTTACATATGCACTCTCACCAGAAGCAACTGCAGAGCCTGTCACAATTGTTGAACAAGAAGAGCTTGAAATCTCAGAAATGATGACAGCCTTACAAGAAGCAGGATATTATGTTTCAGCAGAAGCTCCTCCAGAGGAACCTGTTGTAGAGGAACCACAAACGGAAGAAATGGACTCTCCAACCGAAGAAGACTCAGCAGCGGAAGAAGAAGCATTGATTGACGAAAACTTGCCGGAATCGGTCACTGTAGAAACTGTCAATGTCTATTCTATGACTTTATCCATTACATCTGGGACTAGCTCTCATGATGTAGCTAATCAATTAGAACAAGCAAAAATTATTGACAGCGCCAGTGAATTTTTACGTTATTTGGAGCGCAATAACTTAGCTGAAAAAGTTCGCGCTGGTGACTTTGAGGTCAACAGTGCAATGAGTTATCAAGACATTGCAAACCGTATTACATAAAAAAGCTTGCTACGAATAACGTAGCAAGCTTTTTTTTACATTTTATTAATCTTCTACTTCTTCAAGAATCGGCACATCCGCTTTAGTCGGACCATTGCGTTCTTCTTTTAAATCAAAGTATTCATCAAGCATTTTCTTTCCAATCGATTGAGCAAAGTTTGCACTATTATCTCGCACGGTGTAAGGTACAATAATCGCAAAGGCGACTTCAGGATTATCATAAGGTGCATACCCGACAAGTACTTGGTTATTACCGCTGATCGAACGACGGTTTTGACCTTCTCCGACTCGTACAGAAACCTGCGCTGTTCCCGTTTTTCCTGCAGGGTTATACGAAGCACTTCTGAACATGCCTGCACCAGTACCTTGTGAACCATTCATTACTGCATAAAACCCTTGCTGAACACGATTTAAATCGGCATCCGATACATCAACACGATTTAAGATCTGCGGTTCAAATTTATGCAGGATCGCCCCTGGTTCATCCGGTGATAAGCTTGGCTCGCGGATTTCTGATACAAGACGTGGTTTCACACGGTATCCATCGTTTGCAATCGTTGCAACATATTGTACAAGCTGAAGCGGCGTATACGTATCATACTGGCCGATCATTAAATCGAGCAGGTTACCAGGGTTTCGATTCTGACCAGTTAATCCTCGGGAGCTTCCAGGCAAGTCAATGCCTGTATCAGCACCAAGACCAAACTGGCTGAAAATATAGCGTGTTTCATCATATGCTTCTGCTACTCTTTGTGTATCAAAGCTTCTGCTGCTGCCATAATTATAACCCATCATCCGCATCGCAATTTCAAACATATATACGTTTGATGAACGCTCTAATGCCTTAATGTCATTGACATACCCCATATTCACATATGAACGCTTGAGCGGTGTTCCTGGCAAATCAATCGGCCGGTCATAAAGCGTTTGCCCGTGGCTGATAGCACCTGTTTGATAGCCGGCCAAGACCGAAGCACCTTTCACGGAAGACCCCATTTCAAATGCTTTCGTCACATTTCCAATTTGGTCATTCGGCTCACCGTTACTGTAGCCGGACATTGCTAAAATGTCGCCCGTTTTTGGGTCCATCATCACGGCATAGGCTGTCCGCTGACTGATGAATGATCCACCCTTGCTGTTAATCTCTTGTGAAATAATATCATCAAGTTTTTGCTGCATTTCCATATCAAGCGTCAGTACAAGATCATTGCCGCGCTGACCGGGCTTTTCATTAACCGAGCGCTCAATTTCACCGTTAGTTGACGTCGTAATGCTTTCCATGACAGCTTTCTGGCCGCGAAGAACATCTTCATATTCAAGTTCTAAATAACTCGTCCCAACGATGTCAGAACGGTCATAGCCTCGTGATAAATAATAGTCTAACTTTTCACGCGGAATAGATCCTGTCGAACCAAAGATCGTTCTAAATGCTTCACCGAAAACGTAATTACGACGCGAGTCACGCAGAATATCTACACCAGGAAGCTGATCGAGGTTTTCGCTGATAATGTTTGCCTCTTCCTCGGTAATACCTCGCTTAATACGTTGAGGTGTATTCGCATACCCTCGTGACATCTCACGAAAGACCGCCATCACTCGCTCATCTTGGGCTGTTAATTCAGCTAAGTGTTCCTCCGTAAGACGATCAAGTTCTAATTGATATTCTTCTGTCGGACCCTCAAGCTCTGCTCTTTCTTCTTTTGTTACAAGCTCAAAACGCCTGTCACTGTTTATTAACAGCCAAAAGTCTTTACGGTCACGCTCAGTAATCCGGCTCGTATCTACTTCAATTAATTTTTCAAGATCACGCGCCACCTCTAAGATCGCCTCTGATGAAGTCTGCCTAGAAGGGTTTGTATATGTAACAGATAGTTCAAGCTGATTTTCTACAACCGGTGTACCGTAGCGATCTAACATAAGCCCGCGAGGAGCATCAATTCTTGCTGTCGTGTTACTCGTACGATCTAATACTCTTTCAAAATCTTCACCTTGAACGATTTGAACCATACCTAACCGTAATATTAATGCTGAAAAAAGAATGAACACAGCAAAGAACAGCATATTCAGCCTTGCTGGCACATGTCCTTTTTTTCTTGGTTTATTTTTCCCCATCCGCAAGTCCCCTCATTAATTTATATAATAAAAATCTGTATAATAAAAACACAATTATCTGTATACATGACAATAGACACCTAAAGCAAGGTGTCTAAAATTCATTCTAAAGTATATACCCGCGAATGCCGTTGCTTCAGTTGTTTCATGAACCTACTCAAGTAGGTGGGTGTTCGCAGAACTAATTTCAGCGTCCAGCATAAACTGGCTTGCTGGCATTAGCTCGATGTAGAACTCCCTTTTAAAACGCAAGGTTCGAAACAAGAAAAAGCTCACTAACACGGCAGGCAAAGCTGTTTAATTTGTAAATTTATTATAGCATATCCCTACTTATTGTCAAAGGAATTCACTGCCACTAGAGAAGCTTTCACAAATTAGCAACATTATACACTCGTGCCTCCTGTACTTCCCCCGTCGCCGTTTTTCTGTCTTGCAAAACTGTAGCTTTCTCCCCCTCCAGGCTTTGAAAAGCGTACATGTCTTACAAAGAAATAAATGATAAAGTGACCGATTCCAAGAATAGCTAGTACAACAGGAATACTTTTCTCTTCAGGGAATAAAAGTATGGCACCTATAAACGTCAGCACAGATACAATACGGCCGCTATTTAAAAACACTTCCCTGACGACAATATACTCGATCCTCATTTCGGCAGCCTTCCACCCTTTACCGATTACATCATAAGTAAGCGAAATATATGGTACTAATAACATTGGGTACGCAATAGAAATGACGATTCCATACATGATTAATTTTGCAAAGGATAAATCAAAGACAATCAGGTAAATCGCAGCATAGAGAATGGCTCCGCCAATTAAAATGGACTTCTTCCTAAAACTCGGCTTCATCAACCTGGTAACAGTATAATAGGCTATAAATTGAACAGCAGAAGCAACAAGCCCATACGTACCGATTGCCAACTCACTGCCTGTTGCAATGTATACCCAAACAACAATGACAAAGATAAAAGTCCCTTCTCTAAGCCCTTGAAAAAAGTGAGCATGGAGGATATGACGCCAATTTGCATTATTTTTTCGTTCCGCTAGAATTTGTCTAAAAAAGAATTTGCCCTCTGCAGCTCTTCTCTTTAAAAGAAAACTCATTAAAACAGCTACTACAAAAAGAGTTAGTGATATTCCAAATATGACGGAATACCCTGTAAACTGCTCCATCCTTGTAATAATATATCCTGAAACAATCGGTCCAATCATGCCTGCAAAGGACGTAAGCAAGCCTAAAAATCCATTAAAGAAATCACGCGTTTCCGGTTCAGTGATCTCAAATGTGAGTACATTAAAGGCAAGCCAGTAAAATCCAAACCCTATACCGAGCAGCGCACCTAATATCACTAAATAATGATTCGCAACATCACCTAATAAAAGCACTGTCGTATAAAATCCAGCTAGAAAAATGACCCCTAACCTAAGCACAATCACACGGTCAATTTTCTTCGCCCACCTTCCGGCTAATATAAATGTTAATGGCTGAAAGATAACAGCCGTTAAATTATATAAGGCTAAATCAATAAACTCCCCTGACTGCTTCCACAAATAAACGTTAACAAACGTATTAGAAAGCGCAATACTTAGGGCATATAATCCCCCAATCGTTAGGAGAAGCACTAAATCTCTCGTTACCTCTACATCTCCAAGCAATTTTTGAATAACAGACTTCTTCACCGACTCCACCACCCTTACTCAGTAGTGTGTCTTAACAAAAACCCGTTATACAAAATAAAAGCGGAAAGGGGTGTTTTGCGGCGTCAAGCTTTTCAGGCAGAAACCGGCTTGGCCGCCATTGCCAAACAGTTTTTGAATGAAAAGACCTCGAGCCGCTGCACATTGAAGCTGGATAAATAAAAGCGGAAAGGGCTTGTTTATGAGCGACAAATCCTGGACGGCAGGTAATAAGAGGTCGCTTTTTTGACCTCGTTTAACGGACAGAAGGAACCTCGAGCGAATAGCCCTTGAAGCTGGACAAAATAAAAGCGGAAAGGGCTTGTTTATGAGCGACAAGTCCTGGACGGCCGGTAATAAGAGGTCGCTTTTTGATCTCGTTTAACGGACGGAAGGAACCTCGAGCGAATAGCCCTTGAAGCTGGATAATCTAAAAGCGGAAAGGAGTGTTTAGCCAATCCACACAAAAAAAAGCAAAGCCCGCTTGGACTTTGCTTTTCTAATTATTATTTTGCTTCAGCGTAACGTTTTGAAACCTCTTCCCAGTTAACTACATTCCAGAATGCGTTGATGTAGTCAGGACGACGGTTTTGGTAGTTTAAGTAGTAAGCGTGCTCCCAAACATCTAATCCTAGGATTGGTGTTTTACCTTCCATAAGAGGCGTATCTTGGTTTGGAGTGCTTGTAACAGCAAGCTTTCCGCCATCAACAATTAGCCATGCCCAACCAGAACCGAAACGGTTAGCCCCTGCATCAGCAAACTTCTCTTTGAATGCTTCAAAGCTGCCAAATTCTGAATTAATTGCATCTGCTAATTCGCCAGTTGGTGCACCGCCACCATTCGGGCTAAGGATTTGCCAGAAGAAAGTGTGGTTAGCATGTCCGCCACCATTGTTACGTACTGCACCACGAATGTTCTCAGGTACTGCATCAAGGTTACTTACAAGCTCTTCAATGCTTTTGCTTTGAAGATCATCATGTCCTTCAAGTGCTGCATTTAATTTAGTGATGTAAGTGTTGTGATGCTTCCCGTGGTGAATATTCATTGTTTGCTCATCAATATGAGGTTCTAGAGCGTTTGCTGCGTAAGGTAATTGTGGTAATTCGTAAGCCATTTCAAAATCTCCTCCTTATAATGAATACATGTGTAACTTGGGACGTCTTTTCCCAAAAGGCAAATGACTTAATCAACAGTTATGTTTCTTAAGTCTTTCCGCTTCTACATTACCAAAATCTTCTCTTTGTTGCAACGATAATGCACTATTCTTTCGATTTCGCACACCTTTATACATTTCCCACTACCTAACCCCTTTAAACAAGATGGATCATAAATTCATTTCTTGTCCCATAAGAATGTAATAACTTAGCTTTAAAGGAGGATCTAATGTCGTGGATTGAAGCTTTATTCATAGGGTTTATACAAGGAATTTCAGAATTTCTTCCCATCTCAAGCAGTGCTCATCTCCTCATTTTTGAAAAACTGCTTAAGATAAATATGAGTGATAGCCCCTTAACATTTGAAGTGTTTCTGCATTTAGCATCTTTGCTTGCCGTTTTATTGTATTTTAGAAAAGATGTGTTGAAGCTTTTACAGGGTTCTTATCAATATCTTTTTAAGAAAGACCAACGAAGCGAAGGCGATTTCAGATTTACTGCTTTAATGGCCGCCTCTACTCTTATTACAATGATTGTCGGTAAGCTGATGGAAGGTTGGTTTGGAGACTCCATCACCAATACAGCGACGATCGGCGCTGCTCTGATTATCACCGGGATCTTTTTAATCTTAATTGAACATGGTGTAAATGAGGGATTGAGGGGACCAAAGGAAATAACATGGGGGCATGCGGTATTAATCGGGCTCGGGCAGGCATTAGCAGTCATACCAGGCATATCACGTGCAGGAAGTACTCTCGTTGTGGCCCTGTGGTGCGGTTTGAACAAAGAGACAGCTCTTCGCTACTCCTTTTTACTCTCCATTCCTATTATATCTGGAATTACCCTTTTAAAACTTCCTGAGATTATCGGGCAATTTACAGACGGTGTGGGCTTTGAATTATGGTTAGCCTTCATTTCTTCATTTTTGTTTGCCATTATCAGTATTAAGTGGTTGATTGCCATGGTTCAAAAAGCAAAATTAAGTTATTTTGCCGTGTACTGTATTTCACTTGGTCTTATCACTTGGATATTCTTAACCTAAACATTAAGAAATCGTCATAATTCAGAGCCGCAGGTGAATAAAGCGGGTATGGTTATGTCACCCAGCGGTCGGAAATTTAATTGTATGTTTTCAATCAGTTTATGCGCTAATTAGAGAAGTGATTGCGCGGGTGGATCACAGAATTGAATTGGTTGATCGCTTAATTGCGTCACTCTGCTTTTATTGCGCCGGTTCAAACTCCAATTGCGTCACTCTTACACCAAATTGTATCGTTTCAGAGCTGAATTGCTTCCATTTGTTCTCGCCTAATATAGTTATTCAACACAAAAGAGCTACCCGAGGGGGCAGCTCTTTATCTATGTAGATCAATTATCAGTATGTATGGCGGAGGAAGAGGGATTCGAACCCCCGCGCGGTTTAACCCGCCTGTCGGTTTTCAAGACCGATCCCTTCAGCCGGACTTGGGTATTCCTCCGCGATATAAAATAATGGTGGACCCTGTAGGACTCGAACCTACGACCGATCGGTTATGAGCCGACTGCTCTAACCAACTGAGCTAAGGGTCCATGTAAGGGGCGACTGATGGGAATCGAACCCACGAATGCCGGAACCACAATCCGGTGCGTTAACCACTTCGCCACAATCGCCATTTGATTATGTATGTAATTAGGATAGCGGCGGAGGGGATCGAACCCCCGACCTCACGGGTATGAACCGTACGCTCTAGCCAGCTGAGCTACACCGCCATAATGGCTCCACAGGTAGGACTCGAACCTACGACCGATCGGTTAACAGCCGATTGCTCTACCACTGAGCTACTGTGGAATAAATTATGTAACATCTGTCTTTTGTTGAAGACAAGAATTATAATACCAACCTCTGAAGATAAAGTCAATATGTTTTTTTATTTTTTGGGCTAACAAGTAAATTAAACAAAATCTGGGCTTGATGCTTGTCAATTATAGCACAAATCATCCTAAAAAAGTGCCACTCTGAATGTATTTTACAAAATGAACGAACTATAGCAATTTAATTTATCATTGCGTCCTTTCCTCCATTTATACAAAGGAAAAGAGCTGCCCTATCTGGACAGCCCTCAAACATTAGCGAACTTCTCCAATAACCGCTTCAGCGATATTCACTGAGTGGTCACCGATACGTTCTAGGTTGCTTACAATATCAACAAACACAATGCCGGCTGCACCCGAACATCTTCCTTCGTTCACCCGGGCAATATGCTGTTTACGGAGTTTACGCTCCATCTTATCAATAAGATCTTCCTTCTCAAGAACAGAACGAGCTTGATCAATATCCCCGTTGTCTAGAGAGGAAATAGCTTCTTGCAAAGTAGAGATCGTCAAATCAAACATCTCACGTAAGTCACTGATTGCCGTGTCTGACATGACTACTTTATGAGTTTTTTGATAATCCTTAAGCTCTACAATATTCTCTATATGATCACCGATCCGCTCGATATCACGAACAGTATCCATAAGCATTGAGTGCATCTTAGAATCTTGATCCGATAGTGAACGTGATGAGATTTGAATAAGATATTCTGTGATCTTGCGATCTAGGTTATTAATCGCACTTTCAAACTGTGTTGCCATTTCGGCATGACGTTTCTGTCCATTCTCTAAGTATTGACTAACTTCAATGAGCCCTTTTTCAGAGAAATCTGCCATTCGAATAACCTCTTGCTTGGCTTGTCCTAAAGCAATAGCAGGCGATCTGCCGATAAAGCGAGGATCAAGATGCTTCGCTTTGTATTCAACCGTATACTCATCACCTGGTACAAGCTTCGTTACAATAACAGCTAGAACTGCAACAAACGGAAGCTGAATTATGGTGTTCGAAACGTTAAATATACCATGAGCAAAAGCAATCGTCATCGGGCGGTTTAACCCCAGTTCTAACGCTAAGAAACTTATTAAGTTTAAGAACAGTGGGAAAACAATTAATACAATTACAGTACCAATCAAATTAAAAATTACATGAGTTAACGCTGCACGTTTTGCGGCAACAGATGCCCCAATAGCAGCTAAGATAGCTGTAATAGTTGTTCCAATATTATCTCCAAACAATACAGGAAGAACAGCATCTAAAGTCATCGCTCCTTGATCATACAGTTGCTGCAAGAGTCCAATTGATGCGCTGGAACTTTGGACGGCAACTGTGAAAATGGTACCAATCAACACACCAAGCAGCGGATTATCTGCCATTTGAACCGTTAAATCAGCAAATGCTTGCAAGTCACGCAATGGCTTTAATCCTTCTCCCATTAGGTCTAACCCGTAGAATAATGCACCAAATCCAAAAATGACCTGACCAAAATTATTTACTTTCTTCTGTTTGAAGAAGAAAATCAAGGCAGACCCTAAAGCAATGATTGGCAGTGAGTAGGCTGAGATTTTAATACCAATAATGAACGCTGTTACTGTCGTTCCAATGTTAGCACCCATTATGACACCGATCGCTTGTTTCAATGTCATAAAACCAGCATTTACGAGTCCAATCGTTAAAACTGTTGTACCGGTACTTGTTTGTAGCAATACTGTTACAAATAACCCGGCAAAAACCCCCATAACAGGGTTCGTTGTAAACTTGTCCAATAAGTCACGCAGTCTCTCCCCTGCTACTTTTTGAAGGCCGTCCCCCATAAATTTAATCCCAAAAAGGAAAATCCCGAGGCCCCCAAAAAACATGAACAAAAGTGTCTGTAAATCCACTTAATCTCATCCCCTCATTTTAGAAAGTCATTCCTATTTAATTTTTCGACTTTCGACAAACCTCAACAATGACACCCCATCTATTATTAAGCATTTATAAACATTTTGTAAATATGATTTTTAAAATTTTTTTTTATAAGCTCGAGCTTTTCCAAAATTAAACTTGTTCATGTATTTGAAACTTGTTGAAACTACCGCCTTCAGATAAAATATGTGGTGGTATGAGAGGAGAATAAAATGAGCACTTTCCAATTTTTTTATAAAAGTTTATATGATAAGAAGGTTTTAGCATACAGCAGATTCCAGCCTGTCACTAAAGCACTGCTTCATGTATTACTTGTCGTGTTTATTGCATGTATACCTTTTATAGTCTCTCTTATTATGACGTATGTATCCAGCATAAACCAGCTTGAAGAGAGCCTTGAAAACGACTTGCCGCCCTTCTCTCTAAAGAATGGTGAACTGCAAGCAGAAATTGAACAACCTTATGTAAACGAATCGCTGTCTGAGGGGGTTTTTGTTCTTGACCCAAATAATGAATTAACTACCCAAGACCTTGAACAGCTTGGCGAAGGAATTATTTTTCAACAGAATGAAGCACTCCTATTCAGGTATGGTTCAACGCATTCTGTTAATTATTCTTTAATAGGGCTCCAAGAGGTCAGTGACACAGAGCTTAACGAACGGCTAACTGATATTAAAGGATTCCTCCCTTTCTTGCTCGCTATCATATCATTGCTTATGTACAGCGGCGTATTAGGGCTTGCTTTTCTCGGGATAACAATCTTGGCTTTTGTTGCTTTATTATTTAGAGGTACCAGAAAAAACATTCAGTATCGTCATATGTGGTTAATTACAGCTTATGCGATGACCCTTCCTGTGATCTTATTTGCTTGGGCAGACGTTTTTATAGGGGGCATCCCTGGATACTTCTTAGTTTTGGCTATACTTTGTATGATTGTCTATGCGCTAAGCGCTATTCCAAAACCAAAACAAAAAACCAAGTGATGAGCCTGATCAGGCCTCATCGCTTGGTTTTTCTTCGTTAATCTTCTTTACCACAATTCGTGTCCCATCAACATCAGTGACTTTCACCGTCATATTAGCCTCAAGCCATTGTCCCCCGCTTGTAGCACTATAATGCTTATCTTCAATTTCGACGGTTCCCGTAGGCCTAAACGCACTAAGGGTTCTACCTTCTTTACCTACCAGCTCTCGGTAATCTTCTCTTAAAGAGTTATACCCCATATCCCCTGTCAGACGGTCTTTTAACGTAAGACGAGCCCAGAGATCACGAGATGGAAATACTTTCAAAAATAAACCGGAACTAAACCCACCTACTAAAAAGCCCATTGATACTAAAATACCATAAATTAAATCTGGTGCAGGCAAAGCTAGACCTGTAATCATAAGAAGCACACCTAATAAGGCGACTGTCCCATCAGTAATTACTTTACCATCTACAATAATCAGTGCTAAACCAACGACATAAAGAATGACAACCCAAAATCCTACGTCACCCGCTAGGTGATAAGAGAAATACATAGCCATAATGGCCACACCGAGTATCGCGAAAATCCCTCTCATTCTAACAAGAAGTTCACCAAATAAGAATAATGTGCCTAAAAAGACTACAAAAAAGCCGATTGTTGCGGAATCTAGCCATTCCATATAAACGTCCCTCCTCTTTTTATGTATATACGAAAAAAAATAAAAATTGTTTCAATTTTTTGGTTATATGTAACGATGAATAGTTAAATCGTTCCCTTGGTCAAGATAATCATACAGCTACATGATAATACAAGATCAATTCAGGAGGTATTGAAATGAAAAAAACAGGAAAAGCGATGATTGAAAAAGCGAAAAAACAGTCAGTCAAACCATTCGAAAAGACAGTCCCTGCCTACATACATCGTACTACACCTTATCGTTTTGTGTAAAAGAAAAAGAGAGGGAACTCTCTCCCTCTCCTATGCCTCAGATGTAAATAGTCCTTTAAGTGCTTCAATTAACTGAGCGATCACTTCTAGAAAACGACTAATAAAGTTCTGCGTGTCTTCACGTGCTAAAAATTCACCTAAGTTATCGCGGACTTTAGAGATTTGATCTTGTACCTGATCCCAGTTAATATTTAAGTCCTTCATTCGCATGAATAATGAAACCAGACCATCAAGTTCTTGCTCTGTCAGTTCAATCCCAAGTTCTGCTGCAATCCGTCTGATAAGTTCTCTAAGATCCTCTTCAGATTCTACCGGATTATTTGCAATTTCTTCTTTAATTCGGTTCATAAGTTCAGTAGCTTCTTCTACCCCGATCGACTCGGCAAGCTCTGCCGTACGGACCATTTCTTCGTTCGCTACTTGCTTTTGCTCTTCAGGAATCTCAATTTCAGCTGCAATTTCATACGCTTTAATCAGACCTGTTAAAGCAGCTGTCCCTGAAACAGGGAATGGAGCTGTGACATAAATTTCAGCATCTTCCACACCTGCAGTTACTAATGCGTTCGCATACATGCCTTCAGATACCCATGTAATATTATTCGTTTCTACATTGATTCCAGCCCCTTGCTCCGCCAAAGTGATCTTTGTAGAAGATAAGGCACGCGTACCAATTTGTGAGGAGCTAATATAATCACCCAAGTATTCTCTTTCTTCTTGGTTACTGACTGTAATAATCTCTGTCTCTTCAGTCTCATTCATTTCAGCTAAAATCTTTTCTCGATCAGCTGGTGATAGATTTTCCCCCAATGTGACAATCACGTCTCCAGGTGCAGCGTCTGCTAAAGCAGCTGCTGGCAAGAGCATTGGATACAATAACGTAAACACGAGAACAAGCGACAGCAGTTTCTTCCATGAGTGTTTCAAATTAATCTCTCCTTTATTCTGACCACTTACCGGCCATACGGCATTCATCATTTACCAACTATTAGCAACTATATAACGAATGCTCTACTCATTAGGAAACAGTTTTTACAGAAAAAAGAAAAGGGACTTTAGATCTATCTTTTATTCATTCTCATGAAGTTTGATGGGTTTCACATGTTTTCCCAATTGGCAGACACGTCCAATTCCATACTAAAACCACACATGTCACACCTGCTAAAAGTAGGATGTTAAAACTCATTTGCATACGGTCATCTAACCATACACCAAAAAAGTACGGTCCAAAAGCAACGCCAAGAAAACGGACCATTGAATAAATGGAAAAGATCATTCCTTTTATCTGCTGATTGACAACAGCAGCCACAGCCGCACTGCATCCCGGCAACAGAAAGCCAAGTCCGATTGAAAGAAGGCTGGTTAGCAGTAAATCACTTAAGAAGCCGCTTGTAAAAATAAATACCAATGCCACCAAAATGAAAAGCAATAAACCTGTCAAAATACACCTTTTAATTTGATCTGCATTTTTCAAAGCATACTTACCTGTCAAAAGGGAACAAACTGTTAAAAGAAGTAATGGTACCGCTAATACAAGACCTTTGATTAACCCATTAGAAGAATACATTCCTTCCCATTCATAAGAAAGTAAAAAGAGAAATCCGAACAACAAAAACATTCCGGCGCCGCTTGCTAAAAAAATAGGCATCAGAACATTTCTTTCGCTTTTAATAAACTGAATTGCTTCTCTGATCATCCCCTTGCCTTTTTCTTCTCGCACAGCTTCGTTTTTCGGAATAACTAAATAAAAGCCCATAAATGCTAAAAGGGCTGCCGCTAAATACACAACAAAACTGTAATACCATACTCCAAGTAATACCGCTCCTCCTATGACAGGACTGATCACTTTTCCAACCCCATTAAAACTTTCAATTGATGCTAGCGCTTGATTCCGTTTATCTCCTTGAAATAATTCCGCTGCAAGCACCATCGCAATCGGCGTCACTCCTCCTGCTCCAATCCCTTGAATGAATCTTCCGGCAAGAATCGCTTCAAACGATTGAAAAACAGAGCCAGCCCCAGAAATGATGCACCCTAACATGACAATCAGCAATGAAACCATCACTATATTTCGTCTGCCATAACGATCACTCAATAGGCCGCTAACAGGAATAAACAGTGCAGAAGGAACAGAAAAGATCGTTAAGATTAATCCAGCTTGCGCGGTCGATATCCCAAGTTCAGCTTGCATAAATGGGAGGACCGGTATGAACATGGAGTTGCCAAGAACCATCACAATAGGCAGAAGTCCAATTATAGTAAGCACTAACAACGGACGAGCATTCTCTGTTTGTTTCAATGTATTCACCACGCCTTTTTTTATGTCCATTCATTTTTAAATAGCTTGTCATACTTTTCCAAGATCAACATACACTTATAGAAAGAACGATTGTCTGTCGTGTGATATTTCATCTAAATGGCAGGAGATCCTGAGGGAGGGACAAGCATGAAACGGATTGGATTCGGACTTATTATCCTGATCATCCTTTATAGTGTTTATTATGATCTAACGATTGGCACTTTACCCAATGGCCTTACAGCAGCACCTGAGGAAACGGTTGAAATTGAAGAAGCGGAGTCTGTCATGACCAATGAAGTAAGTGAAGAACCAGTGATTACAGAACCATTTGTTGAAGTGGTCGTTGAACCTGGGTATACCGTTCTCTCAATTGTTGAACATTTACATGAAGGAATTGTTCCCTTCCCTGCCTCCATTCAAGAAGTCATCTTTGATTTCAAACACTTGAATCAAGGGATTGAGCCTGAAAACATTCAAATAGGAGAAACGTATAAGTTTCCTTATTACGGCAATCAATGACTTTCTTCTTGCCAAATCGAAACGCTCATTGATAGAATGAATACGTATCTCATGAGTGACTAGGCAAAAATGGCTGAATCCATTTTTGTTATAAAAGGAGCGATTGGTCAATGACCGAATTAACACATCGTACAAAAACTCGTCCAGTTAAGGTCGGTAATTTGACGATTGGTGGAAACAATGAAGTAGTTGTTCAAAGTATGACTACGACCAAAACACATGACGTTGAAGCAACTGTTGCAGAAATTAAACGATTAGAAGAAGCGGGCTGTCAGGTTGTTCGTGTCGCTTGTCCAGACATGCGTGCAGCGGAAGCTATCGCTGACATTAAAGCACAAATCTCTATTCCACTAGTAGTTGATATTCATTTTGATTACAAATTAGCTTTAAAAGCTATTGAAGGCGGAGCAGATAAAATCCGTATTAACCCGGGTAATATCGGCCGCCGCGAGAAAGTTGAAGCTGTTGTTAAGGCTGCTAAAGAAAAAGGTATTCCGATTCGTATCGGTGTAAATGCTGGATCGCTTGAAAAGCGCATCCTAGAAAAATACGGTTACCCAACGGCTGATGGGATGGTTGAAAGTGCTCTTCATCATATTAAAATTTTAGAAGACCTGGATTTCCATGACATCATCGTTTCAATGAAAGCCTCTGATGTGAATCTTGCTATTGAAGCATATGAAAAAGCAGCGAAAGCTTTTGACTACCCGCTTCACTTAGGTATTACCGAATCAGGTACATTGTTTGCTGGTACAATTAAAAGTGCTGCTGGCCTCGGAGCCATCTTAAACATGGGCATAGGTAACACTGTGCGTATTTCATTAAGTGCAGACCCTGTAGAAGAAGTAAAAGTTGCCAGAGAGCTGTTAAAGTCGTTTGGACTAGCGTCAAATGCAGCTACTCTTATCTCTTGTCCTACTTGCGGACGAATTGAGATTGACCTTATCAGTATTGCAAATGAGGTTGAAGACTATATTTCAACGATTAAAGCACCGATTAAAGTGGCCGTTCTTGGATGTGCTGTAAATGGTCCTGGGGAAGCCCGTGAAGCCGACATCGGCATTGCAGGGGCACGTGGTGAAGGACTGCTGTTTATGAAAGGTGAAATCGTGCGTAAAGTACCGGAAGAAACTATGGTCGAGGAATTAAAGCGTGAAATTGATAAAATTGCTGAAGAATATTTTGAAGCACAACGTCAATTAGAAAAAGCATAAGCCACCAGGCTTATGCTTTTTCCTTATGGAGTGATAACTTTATGGAGTGATAATTAGTTATACTCCTGCTCCCACATCTCCTACCGCTAAAAAAACGGCGAGAAAAAGACGGTCATTAAAATCGACACAGCCCCGATACCAATAGCCCAGTTACCGAGCGAGGTAGAGCCGATACGACGTGATACAAAACCAATAACAATCCCAGCTGCTCCAAGCAATACTGGTAAGAAGAATAACGATAAGATGGAAAGAACAATCGCAAAGGTTCCAACACCACGGCCAGCCGTGACATCATCTTCATTGCTGTAAGCTGTATCTCTGCGTTCTGCTGACTCAACCTTTTGGTCTTCGTCAAAAGGACGCGCACCAGCCATTCCATTTACCGCTGCATACTCAGCTGCGCTTTCTTCTTGGAAGCTCGGTTGAAGTGGATATTCTGAGTTAACAGGCTCCTCTTCTACCTCAGCATGATTTTCTGCCTCTCGTTCTTCTTCTGATAACGCTAGTGAAAGGTCACGGTCATCATCTCGTCCTTCAACATGGTTATTTACCAAAGTTAAAGAACGATCATCCTCATCCAACAAGCGAATGGGTTCATCTTTTGGATGCTTATCATCTGCCATACGAATCCCTCACTTTCAAATTTTGTGGGAGCAGTAATAGTATGACGCCAGCACGTAAAATTATCGGAGTTAATCTTTACAAGTGCAGGAAATGATCTAGACTTCCCTCCCCTCTTTCGTGTAAGGTAGGTATAGAATAAAGAAGTTTGAATAAATCTTTACGAATACTGAGCTATGAGGTGAACCATATGACAACTAAGAAGAGATTTGGATTGGATATAGATGGAACAGTCACAGATCCTAATACGTTTGTTCCACACTTAAATAAACATTTTAAGCAGTCACTCACTTTAGACGACCTTACACAATACGATTTAACATCAATTCTTAAGATCTCGGAAAAAGAATTTTGGGACTGGATGACTAAACATGAAGGAACCATTTATAGTGAAGCGAAGCTTGCACCTTATGCTGAAAATATTCTTCATAATTGGTCTAGACAGCATGATTTGATTTATATCACTGCAAGAAGACAACACCTTGATGAAATTACAAAGGATTGGTTTGTCTCTAATCAAGTTCCCTTCGATCACATTGAACTTGTCGGCAAGCACGATAAATTAGATGCAGTCAGAGAACATAAATTAGATATTTTCTTTGAAGACAAGCATGATAATGCGGTCATGATTGCAGAAGAATTTAATATTCCTGTTATTTTAATGGATACCCCATATAACCGATTAAGCGCTCCTAAAAATGTGATTCGCGCCCACACTTGGCAGGAAGCAAAGGATTGGGTTGATCAATGGATGCTTGAGACTGCAGAAAACTAATAAGAACTCCATGACAAAAAGACGAAACGCATCGTTTCGTCTTTTTGTCTTACTTTTTCGGACGGAATGTATGACAGCAGGTTTCAGCGCTTTTATCTGCTGCATCTCGATGCAGTGCATCCGCATAAGGCTCATCACTAGCTTCCATGTGATAATTCCTATCTGCATGGCTGTCGATCTCCACTAGGATTGATTCTGCCTGACACCGATTCCCTTCTCCCCAAAACGCACAGTTTGCTACATTGCATTTTACAATTGGATTTGCCATTAAGCATCCCTCCTGCTACTAGCATGTTTCACAAACCAAATAAAGAAACCAGTAAATTGATGGGGCTCTTCCCATGAAAAAACCCCCGCTTAAAGCGAGGGCTTCATTGTGTTTCATTATATTTAATTCCAATGCTACGATCTGCACTCCTCACATTTTCCATAGATCTCAAATTTATGACCGGTCACTTCAAAATCAGGATACATTGTATCAAGTGAATCCATCGGACAGCTATGAATGTGCTTTGTTTTACCACAATCAAGACAAATAAGATGATGATGATGTTCACTTGTGGCACAGCTAAAGCGGAAGCGTTTTTCTCCATCAAGTTCCGTAGCTTCTAATATATTTAAGTCACTAAACAACGAAAGGTTACGGTAAATGGTATCAAAGCTTAAACCAGGATACTCATCTTGAAGACTTTCTAATACATCTTTTGCCGATAAGTACCTTTTTTGGTCTGCAAAAAGCTTCAGCATATCCGCTCTCTTATCTGTATGCTTATATCCTTTATTTTTTAATACCGTCATTGCTTGATCAATATTCACGTTTAGCCCTCCTTTGCCACTCATTGATGATCTTTTTAACACCCATTACGATCACAAGCTGTAACATCCCCATTACAACAATCATCCCGCCAGTGGCAATATTAAATTGATAAGAGAAATAGACTCCAGATAACATAGCAATCTGAGCAAATAGGATTCCAAACCCAATCACTTGTTTAAAGCTTTTAGAGAGATGAATGCTTGTAGCCACAGGCAATACAATCATTGCACCTACAAGTAAAATCCCCACAACCTTCATTGACATCGCAATAATAAACGCGACGAGTATCGCGAATACTTGATTCATAAAACGGACTGAGATCCCTGAGACCGTAGCATATTCTTGATCAAAAGAAATGGATATAAACTCTTTATAAAATAAAATAACGATACCAATCACAATGAGTGCTGTATAAATAATAAATTGTAAATCTTCGCGGCTTACACTAACAATACTTCCAAATAAATACGCATACCATTCATTATACCCTGATTGAGACAAGCTCATAAAAATGGCACTTAACCCTACACCAGCAGATAAAATAATAGGGATAGCAAGCTCTTGAAAGTGTTTATAAAGATCACGCAGCTTTTCAATAAGCAAAGAGCCGGCAACAGCGAAGATAAGTCCTGCATACATAGGGTTTAAATCACTAAAAATCATCGTTGTCGATCCTAATAAAACTCCAGCAGAGATTCCTGTTAGGGTGATATGAGATAGTGATTCAGAAATGATCGAAACTCTTCTGACCATCAAAAAAGCACCCACAATCGGACAAATAAGAGCAATCAAAACTCCTGCTAACACTCCGCGTTCTATAAATGTTAAATCCAATAATAATTCCTGCATGATGTATCTCCTACCTTCATTGAATGCCCTGCAACACCCATGAAAAAGTCTCGACTTAAAGAATTTGTTGATTTCCGCTGCAGGTGCTTGTGTTCAACGGGCGGACCCGGAGCCTCCTCGTTGCATTCACTCCTATGAGACCTACCATCTTTTCAACACAATTAATGCAAATAAACGTAAAACCTCCCTGCAGTAGTTGTTGATATATGCTGCAGGTGCACGCTTTCCGCGGGCTGCCCGGGAGCCTCCTCGTCGCTACGCGCTCCTGTGGGGTCTCCCTGGTCACGCGCATCCCGCTGGAGTCGGCGCCTTCCGCTCCAATCAACAGAGGAAGGATGTTATATTGTGCACCCACATAATAAGCAGCTGTTCAGTGATCTTAGCAGATGAACCCAAAGATGTCTGCTTTTATTAATTTGACCTGAACCATAACTAAATCCTTCACATAATCATTACAAAATGCAACAAGCCAGCGGATGAAATATGCGTAGACTCCAGCGGTGCCTAGAGCAGGGCTGAGATCCCGCAGGGCCAAAGCCCGAGGAAGCTCAGCAGCTCACCGCGGAAAGCGAAGCATATTTCAGGAGCGAAGACTATGCTATAACCCATGTTTAACACACTTACTAATTAAACTTAAAGCTATAACTTCATCCCCCACATAAAATGCAAGTAACCCAGCGGATGAAATATACGAGACTTCTGCGAAGACTAGAGCAGGAGTGAGATCCCACAGGGCCCAAGCCCAAGGAAGCTCACCAGCTCCACACGGAAAGCGTAGTATAGTTCAGAAGTGACGAATCCGCTATACCCCATGTTTGAGTACTGAATTTATAACTACATCATTCCAGACATTTCTGAAAGAAGCTATAACCCAGCTTTATTTCTTCCCATACGCTCGCTTCCAATTAATCTGGCGTGCTCCCATCATCTTATCAACTGCTATTGAGCCGATTAAAATCAGGACAGCTAATATAACGATCGTACCGCCTGGCGCTAAGTCTAGCTGATAAGCTAAAATTAAGCCGCCAATGACAGAGATTTGCCCAAATAAAATAGAATAGACGAACATCTGCTTAAACCCTTTGGCAAAACGCATAGCAGCGGCCACCGGAAGAGTCATTAAGGAGGAGACAAGCAAAATTCCAACAATTCTCATAGATGCAGCGATCACAAGTGCAACCATGACAATAAAAATAAAATGAACCAGCTTCCGGTTCAAACCAGATACGACAGCTTGTTCTTCATCAAAGGACAAGAAAAATAATTCCTTATAAAATAGTGTTAACACAACTAAAACAACAATAGTCACACCTAAAATCGTCCACAAATCAGAACGAGTAACAGCAATAACACTCCCAAACAGGTAATTAAATAAATCATTATTAAACCCATATGCAAGCGAAATAAACACTACCCCTAACCCAATCCCTCCAGATAAAATAATAGGAATAGCAATTTCTTTATAATATTGATAAACGCTTCTTAATTGCTCGATTAACAAAGCTCCCCCAACTGAGAAAACCATTCCCATGTAAAGAGGGTTTAGCCCTTGAAAGAACACAACATGCTTTCCGAGCAACAAACTCGCTGCAATACCGGAAAGAGTAATATGGCTCAGGGCATCAGCGATCAGTGATAATCTTCTAACAACCAAAAAAACACCTAGCATGGGTGCTAAGAGCCCTATCATCACTCCAGTAAAGAAAGCGTTCTGTAAAAATTCATACCGAAAAAACGCCTCAAGCATTGATTAATGACCTCCATGACTATGATTATGTGTCAACAAATGAACATCATGGCCGTAGATAGCAGAAAGATCTTGATTTTCTTCAAATTCTTTAGGTCCGCCATGAAAATGCAAGTTTTTATTTAAGCAAGCTACATTTGTAACATGATCTGTCATTGCACCAATATCATGAGTAACCATTAAAAGGGTGATCCCTTTTTCACGATTTAAATGACTCAACATATCATAAAAAGATTTGACGCTTTTCGCATCTACCCCGACTGTAGGCTCATCAAGAATGAGAAGTTCTGGATCACTTACAAGTGCACGTGCAATAAATACGCGCTGCTGCTGCCCACCTGACAACTCTCCTATATTTTGGTTCAAATATTCAGTCATCCCTACACTTTTAATCGCTTGACGAACTTTTTCTTTATGATTACGATTTAGAAAACGGAATAAGCCTACTTTTCCGTATAACCCCATAGAAACAACTTCAAATACGGTTGCGGGGAAACCTGAATTAAAACTGTTTGCTTTCTGAGATACAAAGCCGATCTTATCCCATTTCTTAAACTTATCTACACGCTCCCCAAATAAATACACTTCTCCGCTTTGAGGTTTTTTCAGCCCTAATATCGTTTTAATTAAGGTTGATTTTCCGGAACCATTTGGACCAACCAACCCTAAAAATGCTCCCTTTTTTATAGGAAGTGTAATATTTTCTAAGACCACTCGGTTACCATAACGGAAAGACACATCCTTAATTTCAACGATCGTCTGAACTTGTGTCTCTGATTTTGTAAGTGTCGTTGCAGGCATTGTTCTCCCTCCCACTTTAAAAGTACTATTACCAGTTTATCCATAATCGGTTCATTAAATAGTCAGAACCGTTCCGATTTATAAGCAATCTTTTCTCATTATAAAGCAAAATAAAGATCTGTCTACCCTTTTGCCTGTGGGTGTACTTGATTAGAGATAGACGTCCGTATGGATCTGATCTGATATAATAGAAATAATCCAATTTTATCCTCTGTTTTTATTAAAGGAATTTTACTTATTCAATGGCATTTGGTGTTTAATGTCACTATCTGAAAGGATGAGATACATGAATATGAAACGTTTTGCCATTATCGATATTGGTTCTAACTCCATCCGACTTGTTATAACAGAATTAGATTCGCAAGGCCGCTTTAAAGAGTTACATAATGTAAAGAAAGTAGCAAGGTTAAGCACTCACCTTAATGAGGCTGATGAACTGACTGAGACCGGTATAAATCGTCTAATTGAAATCTTGTTAAGCTTTAAGGAAATGATGAATTTTCACGAGGTTGCTCAAATAGCTACGGTAGGTACACAAGCCTTACGTCAAGCTGAAAATCAGCAGGCAATTGTCGAATTAATATCTGATATGCTCGGTATAGATATCCGCATCTTGTCTGAATATGAAGAAGCGTATTATGGTTATTTAGCCGTTGTCAATTCAACCGCGATTGAAACTGGATTCACCATTGATATCGGCGGAGGCAGTACGGAAGTGACTTACTTTGAAAATAGAGAGTTGAAGCATTACCACAGTTTTCCTTTTGGAGCGATCACTCTTCAATCTGAATTTATTAAAGGTGAAGAAGCCTCAAAAGACGTGCTTGAATCAATTAAAGAATATGTTCTTGGACAGTTTAGAGAGCTCCCTTGGCTAAAGGATTGCAAAAGTCAGCATGTGATTGGGATAGGGGGCAGCGCAAGAAACGTATCACTTGTCCATCAACATCAGCATGAATACCCTCTTGGCGGCTTACATCAATACGAGATGAGTGCCGAAGAATTACAAGATACCGAAGCACTCCTATCACATCTGTCTCTTAGCGAGCGTCAATCTCTTGATGGCCTGTCAAAAGACCGCGCAGACATTATCGTCCCTGCAGCCATTGCGATTACTACTTTTTTAGAGTATACAGAGGCAGAAACCTTTGTAATGAGCCGGCGCGGTTTACGAGATGGACTGCTGTATGAAGAAATGCTTCGTCCGATGGAAACTGACCGATTTCCAATTGTTGTAGAGGAGAGCTTTCATCAATTAAGCCACGATTATGACATTAATTTATTTCATGTTACGTATATCACTACTTTAGCATCCAAACTATATCATCTTTTTAAAGACTTTTGCCCAGTTGATCTTGAAGAATCAGAAGCACTTACATTATTGAAATACAGTGCGAAGGTATTATATATTGGGGAGTTTATTAATAAGGAAGCTAGCAGCCAGAATACCTTTTATTTGTTGACGAATATGACGGTTGACGGGTTAAGCCACAAAGAGCGTTTGGCAACTGCCTGTATTTCCTCCTTTAAATCTAAGTCAGCACTCACACGGTACACTCATCCATACAAAAAACTTGTAACAAAAAAACAATTAAAGAGCTATGAGTTTTTAGGGTCATTAATGAAGCTGGCATACAGTCTAAACAAAACAGGCCGTCACTTAATATGTGAATTAGGTGAGCTGAAAAAAGACAGCTCGTCTTATGAGTTGACCATTTATTACAAACATGATTGTTCATTTGAACAGGAATATGCCCTTAAGCATAAGAAACATCTTGAACGTGTAATTAATGAGAATATTAAGCTCGAATTTGTACCCTTTGAGCTTTAGACACGGCTAATCTTAACATACTATTTACATTCAGCTGATAAACTGTAAGAGGACAGTGCAGAACGATCCAACATCCTATTCACAGAAAGGGTGACGCTTATGCCAAAAGAGTTGACCCCTCGTAAAGAGATTAATTTAAATAATCCTAATTACTATAATAACCGTGAATTAAGCTGGCTCGCTTTTAACGAGCGTGTTCTTGAAGAGGCGATCGACGAACGAAATCCATTACTCGAGCGCCTTAAATTCCTGGCCATCTTTAGTTCTAACTTAGATGAATTTTTTATGGTTCGTGTAGCAGGCCTAAAAGATCAAGTGAAAGCTGGATTTAACCGTCCTGAAAATAAAGCAGGGCTCACACCAAAGCAGCAATTAAAAGAAATCTCTGCTGTGAATCATCGGCTGGTGAAGCTTCAAGATAGTGTGTTTACTGAGACTCTTGTTCCTATGCTTTATCACGAGGGATTTCAGTTTCTAAATGTAAGTGAATTAGACGCGAGTCAGCTCGATTATCTGAACAAACGATTTCAACATTACATTTATCCTGTTCTTACGCCTATGGCTATTGATGCGTACAGACCATTTCCGATGCTATTAAACAAATCCTTAAATTTAGCTGTTCTATTAAAAAATGAGGAGTCAAAGACCAACCAGCTCGCAATCGTTCAAGTACCATCTGTCTTAAATCGAGTGATCAGCCTCCCTTCTTCTACCAAAAAAGAAACTTTTATTATGCTTGAAGATGTCATCAGCTATTTTATCGGAGAATTATTTCTTGGTTATGAGGTTGTCTCCGTTTCACCATTTCGCATTACTCGTAATGCGGATATGACTATTCACGAAGAAGGAGCCCGGGATTTACTCCGTGAAATTGAAAAAGAACTTAAAAAACGTAAATGGGGAGCAGCGGTTCGCCTTGAAATCCAAGATGGAACGATGCACCCAACGATTTTAAATCTATTACTAGATGTTCTTGAAGTACACAAAGGGGACGTGTACTCATTTAAGGGGCCTCTTGATCTTGCGTTTTTATTTAAGTTCTATAAACAACTAGCTCACGAACATGAACATTTGGCTAATGAAACACTGATCCCGCAGCCACCAGCTGACTTAATAGGAGAAGAAAATATATTTGAGGCAATCAGAAAGAGGGATATTTTTCTCCATCATCCATACGAATCATTTCAACCGGTAATTGACTTTATTGCTCAAGCTGCAGATGATCCAAATGTACTTGCCATTAAGCAAACGCTTTATCGCGTCAGCGGAGATTCACCTATTATTCAAGCTTTAGAAAGAGCAGCTGAGAACGGTAAGCAGGTAACCGTTCTTGTTGAATTAAAAGCGCGATTCGATGAAGAGAACAATATACAATGGGCTAAAAAGTTAGAGAAAGCCGGCGTCCATGTGATCTATGGAATTACATCCTTAAAGACACACAGTAAAATAACTCTAGTCGTAAGGCACGAGAAAAATGAAATTCAGCGCTTCGTTCATTTAGGAACAGGCAATTATAATGATTCAACTGCCAAGCTTTATACAGATATGGGTCTTTTAACAGCGAATGAAAAAACGGGGATAGACGCGACAAATTTTTTTAATTATTTAAGCGGCTATCGTGAAAAGCCTGAATGGCACCATCTATCTACTGCCCCGTTTGAAATTCGTGATTCGTTTCTCCGTTTGATTGATCAAGAAATAACCTGCCAGAAGAAGTTTGGAAACGGTCGTATCATTGCGAAGATGAATTCTCTTACAGATAAACCGATTATTTTGAAGCTGTATGAGGCGTCAAATGCCGGAGTGAAAATTGATTTAATCGTTCGAGGAATATGCTGTTTACGGCCTGGAATTAAAAATGTGAGCGAAAACATTAGAGTTAGAAGTATCGTGGATCGCTTTTTAGAACATAGCAGAATTTTTTATTTCCACCATAATGGCGAAAATAAAGTATACCTTTCCTCCGCTGATTGGATGA
Source organism: Alkalihalophilus pseudofirmus OF4 (assembly GCF_000005825.2). Lineage (GTDB taxonomy): Bacteria > Bacillota > Bacilli > Bacillales > Bacillaceae_D > Alkalihalophilus > Alkalihalophilus pseudofirmus. The sequence continues at coordinate 1,181,508 of NC_013791.2, read as the reverse complement.
CTAGAAATATGGAAAAGCGAATTGAGATCCTTTTTCCAATTCTATCACCGCCGATAAAAAAGCGAATCAAAGAGATCCTGAATCTCACCTTGCTCGATAATACAAAAGCCCGCGAGCAAACGAAAAAAGGAACCTATCATTACGTTAAAAAGAAAGAAGAGGAAGCATTTATTCAATCACAGCTTACGTTCTATGAAGAAGCTCTTAAACATGCAGAAACCTTCGATGAATAAAAAAAGGAACACTCATGTGCGAGTGTTCCTCTTATTTTTGTAGCAACCACGTCTTTATGAGATGACTGCCTTTAGTGTTACCTCTGATTTAAATATGCAAAGCCTTCAAGCGACTCAGCATTTTCTTGAATTTCTACTGCATACCAGCTTGCAGCATGTCCGTTTTCATCAATGTATTTCTCAAGGCCATACATCCCGCGATGATAAGCTGTTAAAGCGTGATCCCAGTCTTCATAGCGATCGTACAAAAAGCCTAAATACTCAATAGCCAGCTCAATGGAATAAATGGGATCATATAAAAGTTCATCAGAATATTCAAGCCCGGCTTTTTCAGCAATCCAAGGAGCCGTATTTTTCATAAACTGCGCCATACCGTAAGCATGTCCATAACGTGTTTCTGGACCAACTAAAGTCGGGTCAAACTTACCACCCGTTTCGGTGCGTAACATTTCATAGACAATAAGAGGGTCTATATCATGCTGTTCAGCTACTTCTCCTAAGAAAATTCCCCATTCTTTCTTGAATCGCCCTTCACTATCTTCATATAGATCTTCTGATAACTGCACAGACCTCATCCATGAATCATAACCAGTGTCCTTCTCTAGCTTACTGCCTTCTCCGGCATAGTATAGTTCCATTTCTTTCACTTCAACAGCTGTTTGAAGCTCTTCAATTTTTTCTTCAGATTTTTCTACAGCTTCTTGCAGCTGAATCGTTTGATAAAAATAGTGTCCTACACCTATAGCAAGAGTTAGTACAGCAAGTAACCAAAAATATTGTTTTTTCATCCTGTATCCCCTCTATGTTTTAATTAAATAAATTCACTAAAATCTTCATCCTGCATTTGTCCTGCTTGCTCTGCAGTGCTTTTAATCCTACAGAATTATAGCTTCTAAGACAACTTTGATAAAAGAGGTTAATTTGAGAAATGCCTGTCTTAAACCGCTTCTCCTGATACAGCGACGTTATTCCCATATAGTTTGAGTCAATTTCTTCACTCATGCTTGATTTCTCAACTTTTTTGCAGGAAGATATTTAGAAGCACAGGAAATGATTTCAGATCAATTGGTAAGCATTGCATAATAAAGACTCCTAATCATTAATGAAGTGTAATCAATGATTAGGAGTCTGAATGTATGAAGCTCATTTAAATATGAAGTTCGATTTAGTGTGAAGCTCGACTTATTACGAAGCTCGACTTGCTTTTTTATACCTTCTCTGTTTAATATACTTCGTTACAACCCCTTGCTTTGGAGCAAAGAAAAAGGCTAATCCAAACAAGACAGAAGCAGCTAATACAATCGATGCACCACTGGCTACATCATAAATAACGGAGAAATATATTCCTACAATAGCTGAAATCACGCCAAAAACAGCAGATAGACTTAGCATCACCGGCAGCCGGTCTGTGAGCAAGTAAGCCGTTGCACCCGGTGTAATCAGCATCGCAACCACTAAAACGATCCCTACTGATTTTAAGGATGCGACCGTTACTAGAGACAACAGCAGCATCAGTAAATAATGGATAAACCGCACTGGAATTCCTGTGGCCTTTGCCATGACAGGATCAAATGTACTGATTAATAATGGACGGTAAAAAATAACGATTAATAAAATAACAAAAAATCCAATTCCGGCGGTTACCCATAAATCAGTTCGGGATACTGCCAGAACATTACCAAATAAGATGTGCCATAAATCAACACCAGTTCCTCTTAAGCCTGTGATCATGACAATCCCAAGGGCAAAAGCGGCCGTAAAAAGAATCCCTATCGCAGAATCATCTTTGATCCGGCTGTTCTGTGAAACATAGCCGATTGCAAGAGCTGTTAACACACCGGTCAATACAGCACCGAAGAAAAAATTAATGCCTATCATATAGGAAACCACCACACCTGGAAGTACTGCATGAGAAATGGCATCTCCCATAAGAGCCATGCCCCTTAAGATAATAAAACAGCCAATCACACCGCAAATAATTCCTACAAGAACAGCTGCTAACAATGCTTGCTGCAAATATGGATAGCGCATCACTTGGTCAATGAAAAAAGAGATGTTAGTCATTGAGGAGTCACCACCATCTTATGATCATCTGTACCAAATAAGGCTAGACTGCCCTTATACGTCTGTTGAAGAATCTCTGGAGTGTAGACTTTCTCTACTGCACCAAATTGAATTAATTCCTTGTTAATAAGCAGCAGCTGATCAAAATAATCCTGCACCTTGCTTAAGTCATGGTGTACCACAAATACCGTCTTCTGTTGTCGTTTTAACTCTCTTAAAAGATCAATAATAATTTCCTCACTCGTCACATCAATTCCAACAAAAGGTTCATCTAAAAAGAAAATATCAGCTTGTTGAGCAAGTGAACGAGCAATAAATACTCTTTGCTGCTGTCCACCCGATAGTTCTCCTATTTGCCGCTTCGAGAATTTGGTCATACCGACTTTATCTAGACACTCTTGAACGATTTCTTTATCTCTTTTTCCCGGCCGCTTATACCATGCAATATGTGATGCGCGTCCCATCATGACCACATCTTCGACAAGGACAGGGAAATCCCAATCAATTTGATTACGCTGCGGAACATAAGAAATCTGTTTTCTGACCTCTTGTACTCTCTTACCTAGAATAGATACATTCCCTCTATACTTCTCTAGCCCAAGTACAGCTTTCATGAGAGTGGATTTACCCGCACCATTCGGTCCTACAATTCCAATTAACTGTCCCTGATCTGCTTTAAAACTTATATTTTTTATCGCTTCATTGTTCTCGTAATATACCGAAAGATTACTTACTTCTATAACTTCTTTCATCTCCGCTCCCCCTCCTATAGCAACATACCTACATAACCCGTTATCCTATTCATTCTTAAGTATATGGTCACTTATCACTAAATGTGCAGATTAGTTTAAGGAACAAAAGTTTACCTAAGGAAACTTTTGTTCCTGAATACAATTATAGTGACAATTTCGTCAGTTGTAAAGGTTGCTTTTCAACACACAAAAAAGCACTCCTATAGTGATGGGAGCGCTTAGTTGCTAGGTGGAATAAACGGTAAGGTGAGGGAGACCGTCGTACCTACACTTAATTTACTTTCTATAATAAATTCACCGCCGTGATCTTCAATAATCTTTTTACATAAGGGAATACCTATGCCTGTTCCGCTTTCTTTTGTTGTGAAAAACGGCTTTCCTAGCTGTTCTAACACTTCATCTGGCATGCCTTTTCCGTTATCACTAATAATGACTCGATAGACCGAGTCACATGCTGCGGCATGAATACTAAACTTTCTTGCGGTATTTGACCCGCCGTAGGCTTCAATCGAATTGCGCAATAAGTTCAACATGACCTGCTTTACCATTGATTCATTTGCATAGACATGCCTGTCAGCTTCTTCAATGTTCAGGGTTAATTCAACATCGTGAAGCAAACATTCCGCTTTCATAATCTCAATTAAAGATTCCATAATATGAGCCGGCGATTGTTTTTTTCGATCAATTTTCTTTCTAGAAACAGACAAAAAGTCTTCTATAATACTATTCATTCTATTTAATTCAGAAATAACGGTATCGTAATACTTCTCGTGATCACCCGTCAATTTTGCTAATTGCATGAACCCTTTTATAACTGATAACGGATTCCGGAGTTCATGCGCAACTCCTGCCGCAATATGAGATACGGCTTCCATTTGGTGGTGGAAAGTTAAAAGGTGCTCAAACTGCTTTTGAAGTGATCTATCTTCAAAGATCAGGTAGACATCACCATTTTCACAAGGTGATAATGCTCGCACTCGAACAAGCATCTCTCCTTCTTCAAAATCGGCTTCAGCCCCCTCCTTATTTTCAAGTACCTTCACTACCAGCTGAAAGGATAAGGACATTAAATCATCGTGAGTAGATAATTCCTCGAGAGAAGAACCGTTCAAATACGTTGAGCGCATATCAGTAAGCTCTATAAATAAATAATTCCAATCAATAATATCTGTATAGGGGTTCACCTTTATATAAGGAATTCCAAGTCCATTGATATAATTCCTTGATTCTGATTGTTGACTTGGATTGAGTATAGGTTCATTACGATCATTTGAATGTAGCGTTGAGGTTTTAGGTTGAGTGTACATATGATTTCTCCCTTTAGGGGCCAGTTTGTAGAATGGATGCTTTTTCATTTTGCCCCTCTCCTTCTTTGCATGCATAAAACCGTTCTAGTTTCCAAATAGACGAGAACGTATTTTCTGAAATTCAGAGGTTTAATGTTGGAATAAATCAACAACATTTTAGGTCACGTTTCTAAATATTCGATAAGAAGGATAAAATCCCCTTTTTTTTCTGCACATTTTTCGGTTTAGGAACATATATTTAATCAGATTGTTTCATTCGCTTTTGTTCGATTCGCATTAATCACATGATAAAGGGGTGCTTTGATGAATTCAATTATGCAGCAGCTTGTTAATCAAAAGGTAAATTCACTCACCGCAGGAGAATTAATGCAATTAAGTTCGCAATATCAAATTCCACTTACAAAAGAACAGGCAGAAGGTGTCATAAATGTCCTGCGAGAAGAACAAATTGATGTTGGTAATGCAGACCAAGTCAATAAAATCATTCAAAAATTACAAACAGAAGTCGATCCACATGTTTCCTCTATTGTAACGCAATTACTACAACAATTTGGCCATTTTTTATAATTTTAATTTAAAAAAACCATACTTACTTTATGTCTTTTCGCTAAGGTTGAGTCTTTTTTCCAAAAAGAAAGAGCCGTTCTTATTAGCTTCAATCAAACTAATAAGAACGGCTCTACTCTATCTTACATCATTTATTCCATGATTTTACCTAGGATATGTTCGTCAAATTCTCCGGCTTTAAGCATGTCTATTTCATGTTTATAAGGCGGCTTTTTATTCTTCTTATCTTCACCTACAAATGGTGTTTCTAAAATCTTAGGAACGTCTTTAAGCTGCGGATGATGTACAATCTTATGCAGCGCACTGTAACCAATATGACCGAAACCAATATTTTCATGACGGTCTTTTCTAGCTCCGCGGATATTTTTGCTGTCATTAATATGAAGTACTTTTAAGCGTTCTACCCCAATGATGCGGTCAAATTCATCAAGTACACCATCAAAGTCTTCAACAATATCATAGCCAGCATCATGCGTGTGACACGTGTCAAAGCATACTGATAAACGCTCATTATGTGTGACGCCGTTTATAATTTCAGCCAATTCTTCAAATGAACGGCCGCATTCAGTTCCTTTACCTGCCATTGTTTCTAAGGCAATTTGAACATCATTTTTTGTTTCTATCACTTCATTTAGACCTTCAATAATCTTAGCTATCCCAGCTTCCGCTCCTGCCCCTACATGAGCACCAGGATGCAGAACAATCTGCTTTGACCCTAATGCTTCTGTGCGTTCAATCTCTGATCGCAGGAAATTAACTCCAAGCTCAAATGTCTCTGGTTTTGTTGTATTTGCAATATTGATGATGTAAGGTGCATGCACAACAATATCAACCATATTATGCTCTTTCATATGAGCGAGTCCAGCTTCAATATTTAAGTCCTCAATTGGTTTACGACGCGTGTTTTGAGGGGCGCCTGTATAGATCATAAATGTATTTGCATCATAGGATGCTGCTTCTTCACTAGCTCCTAAAAGCATCTTCTTTCCATTCATTGATACATGTGAACCAAGTTTTAAGGTCATTCTCCAAATCCCCCGTTATTTCTTTTTGCGTGATGAAATGCGACGCTCTCTTTGTGCTTCTTTCGCTTGTTTAAAACGAGCTTTTTTCTTATAGCCAGGCTTTACTTTTTTAGGCTTTGCTTTTGCTTTTCCAGTGCCGGTATTCACAACTTCTTTAGATGAACCAGATTTCACTGTTTCTTGCTTAGCTGATGATGATTTAGGGCGCTTACCTGGTACCCCTAGAGGTGGTTTGTCTAGCTTCTGCCACTCTCCTCGCTTGAAATCATAATACGTAAATGTAATCCCGCGCTTTAACAGCTTTTCTACCGCAAGCTGATCATTTTGCTCAAAGATCGTATAAGCAACTCCGTCCGCTCCTGCACGTGCTGTACGACCTACACGATGTACATAAAAGTCTAAGTCTTTAGGCAGACCAAAATTGATAATATGAGTAACACCTTTTACATCAATTCCACGTGCAGCAAGGTCTGTTGCGACAAGATATTGCATTTTCACTTCTTTCACTTGCTTCATAATCTGTTTGCGTTGGCGCGGCTGGAGACCTCCGTGTAAACACTCCACATTCAATCCTGCTTCTTGCATTGCAGCAGTTACTTCATCTGCCTGCTCTTTTGTATTTGTAAACACAATAGCAAAGTACGGATTAATAGACTTTGCAAGTTCTACTGTGAATGTTAATTTATCACGGTTGCGAAGAGGCACAATTCGATGCTCAATTTTTGAAGCCGTAACATGCTTTGGCTCAACTTGAACATGACGCGGATCATTCATGTATTTCTTCAAAAATGGCTGAAGCTTCTCTGGGATCGTTGCTGAGAATATCATCATTTGAAGGTCTTCTGCCATACGTGATGCTACTTTATCAACATCGGCAATAAAACCCATATCAAGCATTTGATCAGCCTCATCAACAACAAGCATAGCCGCTGTATAAACAAGCAATGCTTTGTCATCCATTAAGTCCCCGATACGTCCAGCCGTTCCTACTACAATATGCGGCTGAGTCTTTAATCCTTCAATCGCACGGTTTCGGTCGGTTCCGCCAACTAATAACTTCGCATGAATCATTTCTTCTTCTGGGCAATGTTCTAATAATTTCTTTAATTCATCAAATAATTGAGATGCCAGCTCCCTAGTCGGTGCTGTGATAATTGCTTGTACCTCTTCTTTCGCTGGATCTATTTTATCCAAGATCGGCAGTAAGAAGGATAGTGTTTTCCCTGTCCCTGTTTGTGATTGACCGATGACATCTTTGCCATTTTTAATCGCAGGGATTAGTCGCTCTTGAATTTCCGTTGGTAATGAAAAACGTTGTCCTGATAACGCCTCTATTAGAAATGGTTTTAATTCGAATCTTTTAAAATTGCTTGCTTCCATAATCATTCTCACCCTTATCCGAGACTAGTAATGCTCGTCCGATTTAATCGTATGCTCATTTGTTAGTCTATTTAATGTCATTGTCCTTCATTCATTGTACTAAATCATAATGATTTCATTTCTGTAAACGTTCAATGCAATAGTTCATTTTATCACAGTTTATAGTATTGTTGCTACTTTACTTTTATCATATCCTTTATTTCACCTTTTTTCCTCTGGCGGCATATACCTATTTATAAGGAGATTGAATGTACGTGAAAGGAGGCATTATTATGCAACGTTTTATGGGGCCACCCCTTGGTCCGGTTCCCTTGCAGCCAGCGATGTATTCAGCAGCGAACTTTATGCAGCAAGCCCCCATGCTCAGTGGAGCAGCCAGCTCATTTGCTCCTTATGCACCTCAGGCAGGCGGTATTGCCAGAGGAATAGGAGGCTTATCTGCTGCAGGGCGCGGAGGTGGATTATTAGCTAGATTATTTGGCGGAGGTGCTACACAAGCGCTCGGAGGAGCAGGAGGGATCGGCCGGGCAGCTGCAGGGGCAAGCGGAACGATGAACTTTACAACGATTCTGCAAAATACTCAACGCGTCCTCGGATTAACACAACAGGTCGTGCCTATGGTTCAGCAATACGGACCTTTAATAAGAAATATGCCAGCCATATGGAGAATCATGAGGAGCAATGATACGCCTAGTACAGCTGCCCAAGAAGCAGCAGGCGTACCAACAAACATCGCCCCTCAAACGATTCCCTCTGCAGCACAGACAGCAGGAACCCTGCCAGTAAATTCTTCTGGTCCAAATGTAACCACAGCTTCTATTAACAGGGTAAGAAGGCCAAGACCAATCAATCACACTGCTCAAGGCTTGCCTGCTCCCAAACTTTATATCTAATGACAGCATTTTTTTGTTGACAACATTCTGCTGGTGATAGTAGAATTTTAAATTTACCTCATTTTGTGTTATACTATTAGTATTACTCGAATGGAGGAATGCTCATGTTTAAAGTTGGTGATCACGTCGTATACCCATATCACGGTGCTGGTACGATTCAAGATATTGAAGAGAAAGACGTTTTAGGTGAAACTCATTCCTATTATATCCTTCACTTCCCACTCGTTGATGTCAAACTGATGCTGCCTGAAAACCGTATTGATCAATCGGGACTTCGAAAAGTTATTGATCAGCAAGAACTAGAAGTTTTAGTGGAAGCCCTTCAAAACGGACCTGAAACACCACCATCTACTAGTCATTTCTCACGTGAAACTGAAAACCTGCTTAAAAGCGGCAATATTATTGACGCGGCTCACCTGATTTCATCCCTTTCAAAAAAACAATCAGAACGAGCAAATGGACTGCATATTCAAGATCGTAACCATCTGCAAAAAGCTCGCCAGATGATAGCTAGTGAGCTTGTACTAATGAATGATATGACTGAAGAACAAGCGTATGAATTTATAGATAGTGCCCTACTGGAGCTTAACTAAGCGAAATGATTGTCACATCTATTTTTCTCCTTTATAATATATGACGAATCGACAATCCTGTTCTCCATATGTGAGGACAGGAGCTCTCATTTTAGGAGGCCTGTCATGAATGTGATGAAAATTTCACCTCGCGGATACTGTTACGGTGTAGTAGATGCGATGGTATTAGCTAGACAAGCAGCACAAAACTTGGACTTGCCAAGACCGATCTATATTCTTGGTATGATTGTCCACAATCAGCATGTAACAGAAGCATTTGAAGAAGATGGGATCATTTCTTTAGATGGTCCAAACCGTGTTGAGATCTTAAAGCAAGTAGAAAAAGGGACCGTTATTTTTACGGCTCACGGTGTATCCCCTGAAGTTCGCAAGCTCGCAAAGGAAAAAGGGTTAACTGTAGTCGATGCTACATGCCCGGATGTGACGCGTACACATGACCTTATCCGCGAAAAAGCTGCTGAAGGATATGAGTTCATCTACGTCGGCAAAAAGGGGCATCCTGAACCTGAAGGAGCAATTGGGGTAGCTCCGGAAGCTGTGCATCTCGTTGAATCTGTAGAAGATGTTTCTAACCTTAAAGCAGGAACAGATAAACTCATTATTACGAATCAAACAACAATGAGCCAATGGGATGTATCTGACATTATGAAAAAAGCGATGGAGATTTATCCTTCTGCTGAAGTTCATAATGAAATTTGCTTAGCTACGCAAGTGAGACAAGAAGCTGTAGCTGAACAAGCAAAGGAATGTGACCTTGTCATTGTAGTAGGTGACCCTAAGAGTAATAACTCTAATCGTTTGGCTCAAGTATCTGAACAGATTGCCGGAACTAAAGCATATCGCATCGGTGACATCTCTGAGCTTCAGCTTGAATGGCTTAAAGGTGTAAATCTCGTAGGTGTAACCTCAGGAGCTTCAACTCCGACACCTATTACTAAAGAGGTCATTACATTTCTTGAAAACTACGACCCTGAAGATGAATCTACATGGACATTAGAACGTAAAGTAGCCTTGCAGAAAATACTTCCTAAGGTTAAAGCGAAGAAATAGTAAAAATCCGTCACAGTGTTGTGACGGATTTTTTATGTGCTATTGATTTAGATCGATAGGACTAAACAAATTGGAATGGATCTGTATTTGGCTTTGAGGCAATAACTTCTGTGGTATAGCCTTTATTTTGCATAAACTCTTCAAAGAAGCGCTTCACGCCCTCTTTCATTATCTTTTCAACGTTATGACCCGGGTCTACGATATGCAGCCCTTCCATCATCACATCGTGCGCAACATGATAATAAACATCTCCTGTAACCATCACATCAGCACCTTTAAATTTCGCTTGCATCATATACTTATTTCCGTCGCCGCCAAGCACAGCTACTTTTTTCACTTTTGCCGATAGATCACCAACAACTCTTGCTCCTTCTACATCAAAAGCCTGTTTTACATGCTCAGCAAAATCACGCAACGTCATTTCTTCAGGAAGCTGTCCGATTCGTCCAAGACCCAGTGTTTCCCCTTTATTCTCTAACGGGTAAATATCGTAGGCAGGCTCTTCATAAGGGTGAGCTTTCATAAGTGCTTGTATTACACGATTTTGAAGATGGGCAGGGATAATAGTTTCTACCTTTACTTCTTCCACCCTCTCAAGTGTATGAGCTTCTCCAATATGAGGATTTGTTCCCTCACCAGGTAAAAATGTACCTATACCATTTGAATTGAATGTACAGTGACTATAATTGCCGATATGGCCTGCTCCAGCCTGCCCCAATGCCTCACGCACAGCAGCTGCATGAGTTTCCGGTACAAATACAACAACCTTTTTTAATGCTGTTGTCTGTGTTGGAGAGAGCACTTCTGTGTGACTAAGGCCCAGCGCATCAGCCATCATATCATTCACTCCGCCTTTAGCAATATCAAGATTGGTATGGGCGGCATAAATAGTAATGTCATGTTTAATCGCCTTTTCCACTATTCGTCCGTGCGCGGTGTTTGTATCAATTTTCTTTAAAGGACGGAACAGCAGCGGGTGGTGTGCCACAATTAGGTCTACATTTTCTCTAACTGCTTCATCAATGACCTCTTCTAACACATCAAGAGCTACCATTACTTTTTTTATCGGCTTATTTAACGTGCCAATCATGACACCATTACGGTCGCCTTCTACAGCATAGGATTTAGGTGACCAGCTCTCAAAATGTTGAATAAGTGCTTGACCATTTACAAGTTTAGTCATCTCAATACCTCCTGTACCATCTCAATCTTGTGTTTCAACTCATCTTTCTTCGCGCTCAATTCTGGCGTTTCTGTTGCTCTCTCAAATTGGGTTAAAATTCTCTCCCAATTTTTCATTTCATAGGTCCATTTCTTTTGAAATGCTTCATTCATTTCATTTATTAAATAAGGTCCAAGCAGCATCTTCTTTTTGCGGTCTTCTTCATACAACATTACATTTTCACCGCGGTCAGCTACTAAAATCTCATAGATCTTGTCGTCTTCTTCAATAATTTCTTCAGAAGTAAGACTCCATCCTTCCTTATCAAGCCACTCTCTAATTGTAACGGCCGAAACATTAGGCTGCAGGATAAGCCTGTCTACCTCTCTTAATTTGCCTTTACCTTCCTCTAAGATCGAAGTGATTAAAGCTCCACCCATTCCTGCAATCGTAATCACATCCACTTGGTCCGCATGTTCAATGACTTCTAAACCATTTCCCATACGCACGGAAATTCTGTCTGTTAACCCAGATTGTCTCACCTGTGAAACAGCCGACAAATACGGCCCTTCATTGACCTCTCCAGCAATTGCTTTTGCCGTTTGGTCTTCTAGACATAAATAGCATGGAAGATAGGCATGATCAGAGCCAATATCAGCTGTTTTTGAGCCCTTAGGGACGTAAGCCGCTACTCGTTGTAATCGTTTGGACAATTGTCTATCATTCATCTTTAAACACACCTGTCATTTCAATATCTTTTCTGTCTCTCATCTTAACGATATTAGCCTCATTTCGCAACTAGACAAGGCTTTTACTGCATAAAAAAGCGAGAGTTGTCATAACTCCCGCTTCTCCTGTTATTCTGAAATAGATAGTAAATACTGTGCAATTGCGTCTGCTTCTACTTCGTTATCGTTAACTGACGGCATTGATCCAATCCCATTAACAACAATATCTGTAATTTCTTCTTGAGTGTATTGACCTTCAAGAGACGTTAGGGCAGGACCTGCACCACCGCTTAAATCGCCACCGTGACAACCGATACAAGAAGTTTGCACTAATTCTTCTCCAGCTGCTACCGGATCTTCAATTTCAGTTACTTCTTCTTCTCCTTCTTCATCTGCCTGCATCGCTTCACGCTGGTTTAACCCAATAAATGAAAGCGAAATCATAACAACAATCCCGACAATTGCTATGATCGCAAATGGTAAAAGTGGTCTTCCTTTCATGCTAATACCCTCCTTTGCATGTAAATACTTTCACGTCAATTATGTAGACGATAAAGATTACCTTCTCCATTTTACTCGAAAATGTCTCTGGTGAAAAGTAGTGTCGGCATAATTGCGTTTTTTGTCACTCTTTTAACGCCCCAGCCAAAAAATTCCTAACACTACTAGTCCTAGTATAGCAGATATCGTAAAAAATCGCATTTTCCATTTCAGCCCTGCAAAGAGCCAAAAAACGCAATGTAAAATGATTGTTGCTGATAATAAAAGGTTATTAGTACTTTTGTAGTGAACAACCCATTCAATCGTTAGTAAAAAGAGGATCAGAGCCCCTATAAAATAGTAAAATTGTTTAAGAAAAAAGGCATCTGCCCTAGTCCGTTTTGCTATAATTAACACAATAATCGAAAAAGTCAAACCAATAAGCATTTGCAATCCATTTGAAAAATCAGTAAAATAAATGACAAGAGCAGTAAAGACAAATGAAAGCTGAACAATAATAAACGAATAGATTGTCCGAATGTTTCGGAAGCGCTTTCCTGAGTCGGCTGTCTCTAGGTCCTCTCCTTCTGAATAAAGCGTTAATAAGAAATCACAATACTGGGAGGGAAGCAGCTTTGATTCGCGCCAGTACTTAATTTCATTTATAATAATCGCTTTTCTTTTTTCATCCATCGTGTTTCTCCTTATATGCAGCGTGATGGAAAAAATGGTTCGCCCGCATAAGGCGAGCAAACCATCGTAACCGTTCTATTCTAAGAAGTCTTTTAGACGCTTGCTTCGGCTTGGATGACGAAGTTTACGAAGTGCTTTTGCTTCAATTTGACGAATACGTTCACGAGTAACCCCGAAGACTTTTCCTACCTCTTCTAATGTTCTCGTACGACCATCGTCAAGACCAAAGCGTAGACGTAATACATTCTCTTCACGATCAGTCAATGTATCTAACACATCTTCAAGCTGTTCTTTTAATAATTCGTAAGCAGCAGCATCAGATGGTGCAAGTGCTTCTTGGTCTTCAATGAAATCTCCTAAGTGAGAATCATCTTCTTCACCAATAGGTGTTTCAAGCGACACAGGCTCTTGAGCGATTTTCAGGATCTCACGTACTTTCTCAGGCGTAAGCTCCATCTCTTCAGCTACTTCTTCAGGTGTTGGTTCGCGGCCAAAATCTTGCAGTAATTGACGTTGAACACGGATTAACTTATTAATCGTTTCAACCATGTGTACTGGGATACGAATGGTTCTTGCTTGGTCAGCAATCGCACGTGTGATCGCTTGACGAATCCACCAAGTAGCATACGTACTGAACTTGTATCCTTTCTCATAATCGAACTTCTCAACAGCCTTAATTAATCCCATATTTCCTTCTTGAATTAAGTCAAGGAACAGCATTCCACGCCCTACGTAACGTTTAGCAATCGATACAACAAGACGTAAGTTAGCTTCTGCTAGACGACGCTTCGCCTCTTCGTCTCCTTGCTCAATACGTTTTGCCAGCTCAATTTCTTCTTGAGCAGAAAGAAGGGGAACACGACCAATTTCTTTTAAGTACATACGTACAGGGTCATTTATTTTAATACCCGGGGGTACACTCAAATCATTTAAATCAAACTCTTCTTCCTCTTTTGCCGCTTGCTGAAGATTAGGAACATCATCAGACTCATTCAGGATCTCTACACCTTGCTCTCCAAGGTATTCGAAGAATTCATCCATTTGATCAGAATCCTGGTCAAATACAGCTAATTTCTCTGTAATTTCTGTATAGGTTAAGACCCCTCTCTTTTTCCCTACCTCAACTAATTGTTCTTTTACTTGATCGATGGACAATTCACCTTCCGCTAGCGGGCGTAATGGTTTCTCTGCCATTCGATCCCCTCCTTCCATTGTTCACAACCCATTAGGCATAATCCTCATTACAACGAGTTAATGAAGTTGTTTTTTCATTTGAATAATCTCCATTTTTAACTTTGCAGCTGCAACGGGATCATGTTCCTGCTTCATAAGTATTTCTTTCTGTTGTATATCTACCCACTTTGGGTAATTTTCAATCTGTTTCATATAATCGATTAACTCTTGTTCCGAACATTCTTCATTAACCGACAACATAGCAAGCTCTGAGGCAACCCTCATAAGATCTGGATCTTCTAGACGATTCACAAATTGACTCGGGTCAGCTTCATTACCTTCACCGTAATAGGCAAAAAGATAAGCTGCAATGGCATGATGCTCATCAACGTTAAACGCTCCGCCAATCCGCTCCTGCACTTGTTCTGCAATTTCTATATCACGCATCATATGAGCAAGAAGCAGCCTTTCTGCATTTTTGTATGCAGGGAGAAGCTTTTTTTGATTAAGAGCTTTTGTAGCATGCCGTTTAATCGGCTGTTCACTTTTTCCTGCCTGCTGCTGTTTTTTTGCACGATAAAGTTGAAACTGCTCTTGTTTTAATGCTTCTAAAGAAAGAGAAAATTCATCTGCAAGCTGCCTTAAATAGTGATCTCGTTCTACAGCCCTCTTCAAAGACGAAATCTCCCGAAGAACCTCTTCGATATAGCGCAGACGTTCTCCTTCATCCTGCAGATTTCTTCCTTTTCTTAAAAACCGCATCTTAAATGCCATTAATGATAAGCTTGCCCCTATTACATCCGTTTTAAAGCGCTCTGCTCCAAATTCTCGGATGAAGTCATCGGGATCAAGTCCTTCAGGCATCAGTGCAATTTTCACGTGACAGCCTGCTTCTTCAAGAATTGTAGCTGACCTGAATGCAGCATCAACCCCGGCTCGGTCAGAGTCATAACAAATGGTTACATTTTCTGCATTACGGCGTAATACTTTGGCCTGCTCTTGAGTTAAAGAGGTTCCAAGTGTCGCCACTCCATTAGTTATACCTGCCCCCCACGCTGCTACTACATCCACATACCCTTCAAAAAGGATGGCAGCATTTTCCTTACGAATGTAAGGTCTCGCTAAATGAAGGGCATACAACGTATTGCTTTTGTGGAAAATAGGGGTTTCCGCACTATTTAAGTATTTGGGCTTATCCGAACCAATACTCCTGCCGCCAAACGCAATGACTTTTCCTTGGTTATCCCATATCGGAAACATGAGCCGATTTCTAAATCTATCATAATAACCGTTATCAGATTCCCTAATTCCAAGCAATCCAGCTTTAGCCATCATCTCAAGAGAAAAGCCTCTCTTATCTAAGATGATTTTAAGAGAATCCCACCTGTTTGGGGCAAAGCCTATTTGAAAGTGTTCAAGCTGTTCTTTTGTGAATTTTCTTGATTTAGCATATTCTCTGCCGCCTGCACCTTCTTCTGTTAATGTAAGAACATGGTGGTACAGTTTAGATGCAAGCTCGTGACCATCGATCATCATTTTTGTAGGCGAATGACGGTTTGTTTCCCCTTGACTTTGAACGGGAAGATCAATATTTGCTCTTCCTGCCAGGTCTTTTGCAGCATCTACAAAA
Source organism: Alkalihalophilus pseudofirmus OF4 (assembly GCF_000005825.2). Taxonomy (GTDB): domain Bacteria; phylum Bacillota; class Bacilli; order Bacillales; family Bacillaceae_D; genus Alkalihalophilus; species Alkalihalophilus pseudofirmus. The sequence continues at coordinate 1,165,778 of NC_013791.2, read as the reverse complement.
GTATACCCCTCATGTTCCATCAAAAAGGAAAAAACGTTTCCGCCTGCCCCGCATCCAAAACAATGGTAGAGTTGTTTATCTTGAGACACAGAGAATGATGGTGACTTCTCACCATGAAAAGGACATAAGCCTATATATTGACGGCCTTGCTTCTTGAGTTGAACATAGTCACTGATAACCTCTACAATATCAGTAGATTTGCGAATCTGTTCAATTTTCTCCTCGGGTATTCGACCACTCATATTAAGCATCACCATATTTCTTTCCTGATGAGTGTAATATATGTTCGAGCTTTTTTGCTATTTTCCTGCTTTTTTTGATAAAATCCTTGTAAATTGATGACAAAAAAGTGAGCGATCTTCTTCTGTAAAAGCACGAGGCCCTTTTGTTTTACCGCCTTTACGCCTTTCTTTTTGTGAAAGATAACGGGCATCAAGCATCTGCATAATGTTTTCTTCACGATATACATACCCTCTGGGTGATAATACATCGACCCCTTTTGGCAAAAGAATAGAAGCTAATGCATGATCTTGCGTAACACAGCAATCTCCACGCTTCGATTGATTAAGTATATACATGTCTGCAGCCTCTTTATCTGAATCAACCGATACATGCGTAAACCCATCAGGCACATTCATTTCATGTGCAATCGAGGAAACAAAAACAGCTGATTGGTTAAACTTCTGACAGATCGACACAATTTCCTTTTTTACAGGACATGAATCTGCATCTACAAATACCTTAACAATAAGTTCGCTCATAACTTCAATTCAACATCCTCTTTTAGATTCCTGCAAACATTTTAAAGAATTTCGCTGTTTCTTGTCGAATGATATGAATTGTCATGTTTTTTTATCAATAAGCTATTTATACACATTCTTCTTTACTATCATTACCAAAAAAACAAGAAAAAGTCTTGACTTTTTAAAAATAATCGTTCTTTTTTCTGTAATCCATTCTTTCTTATATAAATAAGAACACAATTCTTTATTATACGGAACTTTGAATCATTTGACTAGTGGTATTTAATAAACATTACAAATAAGATCATTTTACATAAGAGCGTACAAAGGAAAGGCACCTTTTACCTAAAGGTGCCTTTCTTGGTACTTACTTACGTTGAAACATACTTGAAATGAGATTTGCAGTTTCTTCTACTGCTTTATTCGAGACATCAATGACCGGACATCCAATTCGATTCATTACATCTTCAGCATAGACAAGTTCCTCTTTGATTCTCTCGATATTCGCATAATTAGCTTGAGCTTTTAACCCTAGCGCTTTTAAGCGTTCTGCACGGATATCGTTTAATTTCTCAGGTGAAATTTTTAATCCGATACATTTCTTAGCAGAGATCTTAAAGAGTTCTTGCGGCGGTTCCACCTCAGGGACTAAAGGAACATTAGCTACTTTCAAACGCTTATGAGCGAGGTATTGCGAAAGCGGCGTTTTAGATGTGCGCGACACCCCGATTAACACCACATCTGCTCTCATAATTCCCCTTGGGTCACGCCCGTCATCATACTTTACAGCAAATTCAATTGCTTCTACTTTTCTAAAGTAATCTTCATCAAGACGGTATACAAGACCAGGCTCATATCTTGGTTCTTTGCCTGTTAACGTTTCAATTTTATTCAACATAGGTCCTATGATGTCTACTGTCTCTACATTTTTAGCTGCAGCACGTTCAATCAAATAATTCTTGATTTCAGGTACAACGAGCGTAAATGCAATTAAAGCATTTGCCTGTGAGGCTAAATAAATAATTTCATCAATAGTTCCCGTATCTTCTACATATGGAATCCGGCGAACTTCTACACCCGCACCATTAAATTGGCTCGCAGCAGCTTTAACCACTAGTTCTGCAGTTTCGCCTACAGAATCAGAGACGACATATACAACAGGACGTTGCTTCATTTCTACCATCATGACCTCCTTACATCCGTGCTTCCCTAGATCGTTTCTTCGTTTGCTAAATCTACGAGCAGCGAAGTTATATTTGTTTTAGTGATTCGGCCAATGACCTCATAGCCAGAACCATAATCGACGTCTTGGACGATAGGCAGTCCATCAATTTGTTTATTAATTAACTTCTTTGCTACTTCAATAATGAGATCGTCTTCTTTACAAACTGTTATATTTGGCATTCTTGTCATAATAATACTAACTGGAATTGATTCTAATGCTTGTTTTCCTAGACTTGCACGCAATAAATCTTTTCTAGACAGCACACCAACGAGCGTTGTTTGTTTATCTGTGACAAACAATGTCCCAACATCCTCTAGGAACATTGTACAAATAGCATCATATACAGAGGATGACTCCTGCACCACAATTGGGCGTGATTGATAATGCCTTACGGTGATATTTTTAACTTTTTCTCCAAGTAACTCTGTACCTGTTTTACCGGTATAAAAATATCCTACTCGCGGTCTGGCATCTAAATAACCAGCCATCGTTAAAATTGCTAAATCCGGACGCAAAGTTGCTCTCGTTAAGGAAAGACGCTCTGCGATTTGTTCACCTGTAATAGGCCCATTTTGCTTCACAATGTCTACAATATGTTCTTGCCGATTTGTGAGTTCGATTGTTTCCACCGCCTTCAACACACAAATGTGTTATGCTTTATCCCCAATATTATATACTATATAGTCAGCTTTTTACACAAAAAACGCTCAAGTACTTAGCTGGTTTTACATTGTTTAGCTAAACACAATAGATTGGAAGTTAGCAAAGGCACGGATTACAGCCGATAATTCAAGCATTTGCGCTAAACGATTACGTTTCACTTTTTCATCTTCTGCCATAACCATAATATGATCGAAGTAAGCATGAATACTTGGCTCAATCGATTGCAGGCTCTTAAATGCACGAGATGCATCCCCATTTGCAAGAGCAATCTGCACTTCTTTTTGAGCTGACTCATAGTGCCTATATAGTTCTTTCTCTTCTTCTTTTTCAAATAGTTCAGGTTTAATTTCTACAGCTGTTTCTGCTTTTTTAGCAATATTCGTTACACGGCTTAGCGCCTCTACAGTTTTCTTAAATGCTGGTTGGGATACTTGATCCATTAACAGTTCTGCTTTTTTAATTGTTGTTGATACATGAATCGCTTCGCTCGTTAACACAGCATCAATGACGTCATAGCGGATTCCTTTTTCTTGCAATGCATTTTTTATACGAAGTGAGAAGAATTCCATAACCTCTTTTGTAATATCTTCTCGGTCACGCTTCAATAAACCGCGCTCCTCACTAACATCAAGACTTGCTGCTACTAATTCATCGATTTCCACATCAAAATCATAATCAGCAATCATCTGTACAATTCCTGCTGCTTGTCTTCTCAGTGCATAAGGGTCTTGTGAACCTGTCGGAATAAGACCAATCGCAAAGCATGTGACGATGGTATCTAGCTTATCAGCCAAACTTACAACAGTACTTGCTTTTGTCGAAGGACTCTTATCTCCAGCAAATTTAGGCATATAATGCTCTTTAATGCCTACTGTAACCTCAACGGGCTCACCGATCAGCCCAGCGTATACTTCACCCATACGTCCTTGAAGCTCAGGAAATTCATAGACCATTTGAGTGACAAGGTCAAATTTTGCAATTTCAGCAATACGATCTGCCACTTCTTGCTCGTTAGAATCAAGAGCAACAAGCTTACTGATAGAAGTGACGCCTTTACGAACACGGCGAACCTTATCGGCAATCGATCCCAGATCCTCGTGGTATACAATGTTTTCAAGACGGCCTAATGCATCTTCAATCTTGAGCTTTTGATCTTCTGCATAGAAGAAAGCCGCATCAGAAAGACGTGCACGCAGAACTTTTTCATTTCCTTTTGCGACATTTTCAAGATGCTGATGATCACCATTACGCACCGTTACGAAGTGAGGCAAAAGTTTCCCTTCTGTATCTTCCACTGGGAAGTAACGTTGATGCTCACGCATTGAGGTGATAAGCACTTCTTTAGGAATCTCTAAGAATGCATCGTCATACGTACCTGATAAAGCAGTAGGATATTCAACAAGATTCGTTACTTCTTCTAATAAGTCTTCATCAATCGGAATAACCCAGCCGTTTCCTTCTGTCATTGATTCAATCTGGTTGCGAATCGCGCGTTTGCGCTCTTCTGGTCTAGCGATAACATACTGGCCTAATAAAGCTGTTTCATAGTCAGCAGGAGTATCTAACTTCACTTCCTCCCCTAGGAAACGGTGACCTCTTGTTGCATTGCTTGTTTTGACATCTGTTATTTCAAATGGGATAATTTCTTCCCCATATAGGGCAACCATCCATTGAATTGGACGCGCAAAACGCAGGTCATATTGATTCCAGCGCATGTTTTTAGGAAAATGCATAGAAGTGACAATTGATTTTAAGGCTGGTAATAACTCAACCGTTTTCTTGCCTGCTGTAAACGTCTTAGCATACACATACTCTACACCCTTGAGCTCTTTAAAAAACAGATCATCTGCTGTTACACCTTGACCTCGCGCAAAACCTAGAGCAGCTTTTGACCAGTTCCCTTCCTCATCTTGAGCAATTTTCTTAGCAGGACCCTTTGCTTCTGCTTCTACATCTGGCTGCTTCTCTTTTAATCCTGTTATATAAATGGCTAAACGACGCGGTGTTGAGAAAGCTTCAATTGCATCAAAATCAAGACGCTCTTCTTTTAACCAATCACTCACTTTATTCTTTAATTGATTCATTGAATCTGTGACAAAGCGGGCTGGCAGTTCTTCAAGGCCAAGTTCAAATAAAAAGTCACGTTTACTCATTCTCTGCATCCCCCTTTTTTAACATTGGAAACCCTAGACGCTCACGCTCATCATAATAAAGCTTCGCTGCAGTACGGGCTAAATTTCTGACTCGACCGATATATCCTGTTCGCTCTGTTACAGAAATCGCACCTCTCGCATCTAATAAGTTGAACGTGTGAGAACATTTTAAAATATAATCATAGGCTGGGAATACTAGGTTCTCATCTAGTGCGCGTTTTGCCTCTTGTTCATATGTTCCAAACAAGGAGAAAAGCATCTGGCTGTCAGATACTTCAAATGTATATTTTGAATGCTCATATTCAGGCTGTTTAAAAATGTCACCATACGTGAATCCTTCTACCCACTCAAGGTCAAACACATTTTCTTTATCTTGAATATAGGAGGCTAAACGTTCTAAACCATATGTAATTTCAGCAGAAACTGGGTTTGCTTCAATACCGCCTACTTGTTGGAAATACGTAAACTGTGTAATTTCCATGCCGTCTAACCAAACTTCCCATCCAAGACCCGCACATCCTAAAGTCGGATTTTCCCAATTATCTTCAACAAAACGAATGTCATGTTTTAGCGGGTCGATCCCTAGTGCCTTTAAGCTGTCAAGGTACAGCTCTTGAATATTAGTTGGAGATGGCTTCATAATAACTTGAAATTGATGGTGTTGATAAAGACGGTTAGGATTCTCTCCGTAACGACCATCTGCAGGACGACGTGATGGTTCCACATAAGCTACATTCCAAGGCTCAGGACCAATTGTACGAAGAAGCGTAAACGGACTCATCGTACCCGCCCCTTTTTCAGTGTCATACGCTTGCATGATCATACAGTTTTGCTTTGACCAAAATTCTTGTAATGTCAAAATCATTGTTTGGACATTCATACTAATTCCTCCTTAATAGTTCGTAAAACCTAATCTCAAGGTTTAGTTCAAGGTGAAAGAAACGAGGTAGGATGAAAGAAAAAAACTCTCGTCCTTATGTCGACTTATCGACATAGGGACGAGAGTTTCTCCCGCGGTTCCACCCTATTTATTCACTCAGAAAAACGAAGTGAATCACTTTCACCGTTATGCTCAGGAACGCCTTCCAATTAAACTGCTGCCCTAGCTCTCACCACCCTAGGTTCGCTTTCAACAGGACTTAATTGTACTTCTTTCCGTCAATGCACCATATAATACTAGCATCATACTGAATTTCAGTTGTTGTGTCAATAAGGTTTAAGATCACCCATGCGCTCAAGCTGATCGAGAAATCGTTTTGAACGCAGTGTTACACCTGAATATTCATCATAATAAGCTGAAATAATTAATTTCAATTCTTTTTTAGTCTCATCTTTTAAAGATATTTGCCCTAAACGGCTCAAATCAATGTAATAAAACAACCTCAGCAGTCTAGCTGTTTGAGGAGTGATCTTAAAGGCATGCTCATCTTTATGGATGCATTTCTTGCAAAGAAAGCCAGCTTCTTTTATAGAGAAGCCTGATGGTACTTCAGTACTTCCGCAATTCGTACATTGATCAAGCTCAGGTGTAATTCCAGCCACTTGCATCATTTTCATTTCAAATATACGCAGCAACACTTCAGGATCAATACCTTCATCTAAATAAAGCAACGTTTGCTGCAATAAATGAAACAACGGTTCATTTGGCTGTTTCTCCTCCGTAAGCTTATCAATTAATTCAACGACATACGTTGCATAGGAAGCTAAAAATAAGTCATTCCTTACTTCTTTATAAGAATGAATCATTTCTGCCTGATTTAACGTCCCGAGGCCGTTGCTTTTTTGAAACAAATACAGTCCATGAATAAACAATTGAGATATGGCAGCCAGTCTGCTTTTAGGTTTCTTAGCGCCCCTGGCCATCACTCCCACTTTGCCGCTTTCTCTTGTAAATAACGTAACAATTTTATTCGATTCGCCGTAATCATTCGTTCGAATAACAATAGCTTCTACTTTTTGCATCATTGCTTATCACCACACATTCACATTGTGAGGTGCAAACAAGGTCAATGAGTTTGCGCGTCTAACGTGTCAATATTATCAACGTCTTCTTGGCTCACTTCATCTTCATGGCCGCGCTCAAGTTCTTTAATCAGTAAATACGTATCCAAATTGCCAGTCATTGAAAAAACCTTCCAGGAAAAATCGAGCATCTCAATTTCCACCTTTCTCTCAAGACTTAAACGCTCTGTATCTCTAGGTTGACCTTGTTTGCAAAATTCATGTTAGAGAAAAATTGTTAATTTATACACCTTGACAAACAGAGTTGTTATTTTTTTGAAATTCTATTTGTCTTCATCATAATCGTTTCGAAACAAAAACACAATGGCTAGACGCCCAGCCATTGTGAAAGTTGTTTAGATTTTATGTTACAACTTTGTAGCAGAAGAGTGCTTATTTGAAATCTAGCAAAAGTCGCATGCCAGACCAGTCGCTTTCGCTTTTCTTGTCTAGTTGCATGTTTCAAATAGTCGGCGCCTTCACTTTGTCAAACGAATCAGAGTGCGCTTCTTATTGACAAACCTCCAGCCCCCTCCTATCTTAACGAAACATTCCACTTTTCTGTCTAGCTGCAGCTCCTTGTCCTGCGGGTAAAAACGGTGCATCAATTGAAGTCAAAGAGATACTTCAAATTGCTCCCCCTCATTTTACCGCATGCCAGAGCAGTCGCTTTCGCTTTTCTTTTTAATATTCATCTTCTTTGAAGCCGTAGTCTCTGAGGTGGGTTGATTTGTTTCTCCAGTCTTTTTGAACTTTAACCCAAAGCTCCAAGAAGACTTTAGAGCCTAACAGCGCTTCGATATCTCCTCGTGCCCGCTTTCCAACTTCACGAAGCATGCTTCCTTGCTTTCCAATGATAATCCCTTTTTGAGACGTACGCTCCACTATGATCGTTGCTCCGATATAAATCATATCATTATCCCTGCGCTTCATTTGTTCGATCACTACAGCTACTGAGTGAGGAATCTCTTCCCGTGTAAGATGTAATACTTTTTCACGGATTAATTCAGCAACGATAAAACGCTCAGGGTGATCGGTAACTTGGTCACTCGGATAGTACTGAGGACCTTCTTCAAGGTGGTCAACAATTTGCTCCATCAGCGTAGGAACATTGCTGCCTTGAAGGGCCGATACTGGAATCACTTCTGTAAAATCAAACTTCGTACGATAGGTTTCAATAATACCTAATAAATCATCCGGCTGCACTTTATCAATTTTATTGATCACTAAAAAGACCGGTGTTTTTGTCTCTTTTAATCGCTCAATAATAAACTCCTCACCAGAACCAAACGCTTCACCCGCATCAACTACATAAAGAATTAAATCAACTTCACGCAGAGTGTTTTGAGCCACTTTCATCATGAAATCGCCTAGTTTGTGTTTCGGCTTATGAATCCCAGGTGTATCAATAAAAACAACCTGTGATTCATTGCTTGTATACACGCCTTGAATTTTATTTCGTGTTGTTTGGGGTTTATCTGACATGATGGCAATCTTCTGGCCTATAACATAATTTAAGAGTGTAGATTTTCCCACATTCGGTCTTCCAATAATTGAAACAAATCCTGATTTAAATCCTTTTGGTGTGTTATTCATTCATATCCTCCGCTGTAAATGCTCCTGGCAATAATTCCGAAACTGACATTTCATTAATGTCTCCTTTTAAATTTGTTAAGTAAACGGGCGCATTCGGCGGAATTAATTCCACCATTACTTGACGACAAGCCCCGCATGGCGGCACTGGACGGTCTGTATCCGCTACTACCGCAATGGCAGCAACCTTCCTATTGCCCTCCGAGTACGCCTTATATAATGCTGTTCTTTCCGCACAATTTGTTAAACCGTAAGAAGCGTTTTCAATATTCGCTCCCTTAAACACGGTTCCATCTTCCATTAAAAGCGCTGCTCCTACCTGAAATTTCGAGTAGGGTACATAAGCATTCTCACGTGCCTCTTTAGCTAGTTCGATTAATTGTTGTTTATCCATTGTTCTCATCCCTTCTAATGGTCCTCTTGTTTGGAGCGTAACTGTACCAACATTTTCTCTTTATCTACAATCGCTTCTGTCTGTTCATCCTGAACTTCTCTGTCTGGAGGCACAACTACCCCACCAGAAATAATAAATTTTAGACCTTGTTCAACGGTCATATCAAGCTCAATAACATCTTCCTTAGGTACAAGCAGCAGCCATCCAGACGTAGGGTTAGGGGTAGTGGGTAAAAATACATTAATACACTCTTTAGAAGTCACCCGCTGGACTTCTCCCTTCGACTCACCAGTCTGAAATCCAACCGTGTATAAACCTTTTCTCGGATATTCTACAAGTACAACGTTTTGAAACGATGTACGCTCTTGAGCAAACGCATGAATAATTTGTTCTACCGATGTATAAATAGAGTTAGCAATCGGTATTTTTCTAAACGTCTGATCAATCGAATCAAGTACCTTCACTCCACGTCCTCTTAGTCGAAGCGCACCTACCCATGTAAGCAGGATAATGGTCAGCACAAACCCTATTCCAAGCAGCCGCTCTGAGAAAGGTGTATAGACTCCTAAGAAGTAAATTCGGCTGTCAACGGTAGTAATAATATTTAGTGCTTTTAAAATACCAGTAATAAATGAACCTAAAAAAGAATCTACTAATGTAAAAAGAAATTGGATGACATAGATGGTCGCTATGGCGGGCAGTAAAAAAATGATCCCTGCAATAATATTTTTTTGAAATCTCTTCCACATTTAAAGAGGATCTCCTCTCCTGATTGCGCGCAGAATATGCTAAAAAGCTTTAATTTGATTCATCAAAGAAATTTCTCGAGCAGATGCGGGCCAAAGAGAATGATTCCCATGATGACAGCAAAAATACTATACACAAACACAGCAGATGCAGCAACATCTTTTGCTCTTTTTGCTATCGGATGATACTCTTCAGTCACTAGATCAACTGTTCTTTCGATCGCTGTATTCATTATTTCAAGTGCGAATATACCGCTTATAATTACTAATAAAAACAGCCATTCTAAGCGCGTTAAATCCAGCCAGAAAGCCAGCAAGATAACGAAAGCCGCCAAAGACACGTGCACTTGCATATTTTGTTCATTTACAAACACATGCCTTAAGCCTTGATAAGCATAGCCAAAAGATCTTAACAAGCGAGTAAATCCGCGTTTATTCCTATCTTGTAAGCCCATATGCGCTTAAGATCTCCTCTTGACGTGAGAACATCGCTTTTTCATCTTGCTCTGTCATGTGATCGTATCCAAGAAGGTGCAAGAAACCATGGACCACTAGAAAACCCAGCTCTCTTTCAAAGGAATGTCCATACTCCTCTGCCTGTCTTGAAATATGAGCAACAGAAATAATAATATCGCCGAGTGCATTAGGCATTCCTGCCATTATCATATCTGCTTCATCTTCCACTTCATCATTTAATGCGAATGAAATCACATCAGTCGGAATATCCTTTCCGCGGTACTCTGCATTAATCTCTTGAATTCTCTTTTCATCAACAAACGTAATAGAAAGTTCTACTTCTCCGTCTAATCTTTCATATTCTGCGGCACTTGTAATCAATTTCGTCACTATATTTTCTTGTTCACTATTAAGTGTACCCGTTTCATCATGTAGATCAATCGTCAAATTCATTCTTTTTTCTCTCCTTTTTTAGCAGACTCGTCTGGGTACTCAATTCGTTGATGGAATGTACCGTTTAATGTCTCACACATCGTCTGCGCAATTTGGCTAAGCTGCCTAAGGGTTATATCTGATTCATCGAACTGCCCATCTTCAAGCTTGTCTGTTATGATCTTTTTCACTAATGATTCAATGCCTTCTGGTGTAGGATTTTGCATTGACCTAACCGCCGCTTCAACACTGTCTGCAATCATAACAATAGCGGCCACTTTCGTTTGCGGTTTCGGCCCAGGGTATCTAAATTGTGATTCTTTTATTTCTTCTTCTGAATCTTGCTTTGCTTTATGGTAGAAAAACTTCAGCAAGCTTGTCCCGTGATGTTGTTCAGCTATATCAATGATTTCTTTAGGCATTTTATGTTCTCGTAAAAGATGCACTCCATCATAAGGGTGATCTATAATAATTTTTGCACTCTCAAGCGGTGAAAGCTGATCGTGAGGATTAGCCATCTTTTGTTGATTTTCAATAAAATACTGCGGCCTTTTCGTTTTCCCTAAATCATGATAATAGGCTCCGACTCTGGCAAGCAGGCCGTTTTCTCCAACTGCTTCACATGCCGCTTCAGCTAAATTGCCGACTACGACACTGTGATGATACGTCCCAGGTGTTTCTGTCAATATTTTTCTAAGCAGGGGCTGGTTAGGGCTTGAAAGTTCAATTAACCTCGACGGGGATAAAATGCCAAATCCCGCTTCAAAAAACGGCATCAGTCCAATAGCAAGGACTGCAGCAAGAAACCCTGATAGAAAAGCAAAACCAATATGCAGGCCTACCTCAACCCAACCGCTTTGAACTGTTCTCATAAACAGCAGTGAAATAATAGCTAAGATATTGATGAAAGAGACAAAAAATCCGGCACGTAAGATTCTTGAAACTCTTGCCGACTGGCTTAAATAATAGGTTGCCGCAAATGAACTTAAGAGCATATACGCCCCGTAAGTAAAGTTAAACGTGCCAACAGATTCATTATTAAAATAAATACTTCCAATCACGGCAAAAAGTACACTAGAAAACAATGAAATGCGTGGATGAATTAATGTAGTTAACAGCATGGCACCAAGTGCTACAGGAACAATAAATCCAATGCCGATAAGTCCTATGCCTTCTAACAAGCTGGACATCTTAATAAATAATAGAGTCACAATAAAAATCAACATAAACAAAACAAGGTGACTGTTATTATGCTGAACCGTTGTTTTCGCTTCCTTTAAATAATAGGCGAGCATTCCTACGATTAAAAGAACTAAAAGCGCCAGCCCGATATATGGATAAGGATTAAAAGAATCATCTAATAATCCAACAACCCTCAGCTGTTCATAGATCTCGTAGTCAATAATCTCTCCCTCTTTAACTAAGAGCTGACCTTCACGGATCATCACTGGTTCTACGGAGTCACTCGCTTCTTGACGCTGTCTGTCTGTTGCTTCTAAATCATAAATATAGTTAGGGATAATAGCAAATTGTGCAATTTCAATCATGGCTTCAAGGAGTCTGTTGCTTACTGTTGAAATCGCAAATTGTTCATCTACTGATTGTTTAACATCTTGGAGGTTGCGAATGGAGATCTGCTCACCCATCGCTTCATATACAGCATTTGCCGTTGCCTCTTGGGCTATACGGAGCTGTGATTCTGTTGCCTCCATTAAAGTCAGGAGCGTTTCTTCTGATAAATCATTGCTTGTCCCAGACGAGAGAACTTCTTGAATATAGGCTAGCTGCTCCTCTCTTTTTTCCTCTTCTGTGGCAGCTTCCTCTACCCCTTCAACCGGTTCCTCTTCTTCAAGGGCAACACGCCTGACTAGTTCAAATATATCATTTACTTTCACCACTTGATTTTCAGCATATTCCCGCTTTAACTCATATACAGGACTGACAGCCTCCGTGGCTTCACTCCGTCTTTCTTCTGTTTCGATTTTGTTTTCCGTCGTAATTGGCGATCGAATATCGCGATCGGCGATTTGAGAAAGTCGGATATCTAAGGTCTCCGGAATAATATTTCCAATCATTGATGTATATAAGAAAACAGCCAAAATGATAAATAAAATGGTACGTATGTATCTATGATCGCGCACTCTTTTCCACCAAGGGATCTGATCAATTGAAAATCGTTTTCTCAAGGGCTCTCCCCCCTTCTCATAAATAATCGGCAGTATGAATTGCATTTTTGCAGGCTGATAAACAAGGTGAATGAACAGAGAAGACCCTCGTCAAGCGAGGGTCTTATTGAAGCGTTCACTTAGGTGTGACCACTACTGCTTGCTATTCAACTTTCCCCGTTTCTTTTTCATACGCATCTAAGATTTTTTGTACGAGCGTATGTCTGACAACATCTGATGCTTGCAAGTAAATAAAACCAATATCATTTACTGATTTCAAATATTCTATGGCTACTTTCAAACCAGATTTCTTCCCTTTTGGCAAGTCAATCTGCGTTAAATCGCCATTAATAACCATTTTCGAGCCGAAACCAAGACGTGTAATAAACATTTTCATCTGTTCTTGGGTCGTATTTTGTGCTTCGTCTAAAATGACAAATGCATCATCTAACGTTCGCCCACGCATGTATGCAAGCGGTGCCACTTCAATTGTTCCGCGTTCCATAAGTCTAGTCGTTGTCTCAACGCCTAACACATCGTGAAGGGCGTCGTAGATCGGCCGTAAATACGGATCAACTTTTTCCTTCAAATCACCTGGCAGAAAGCCTAAACTTTCTCCCGCCTCAACTGCAGGCCGAGTGAGAACAATTCGTTTAACATGTCCATCTTTTAGAGCAGCTACTGCTAAAACCACTGCTAAATAGGTCTTACCAGTACCTGCAGGCCCAATACCAAACACCATATCGCGCTTACGGATCGCAGATACATAATGCCTCTGACCTAGCGTTTTAGCAATGATCACTTTCCCTTTTGCATTTGTTGCTACTTTTTCCTCGTATAATTCATGCAGCTCATCTAATTGATCGCGCTTTGCAAGTTCAACGGCATATACGACATCTCGCTCAGATAAAGAAATCCCTTTACGAATAAGCTTAACAAAGCTCGCCAATACCTTTTCTACTACTTCTATCATAGTGGAATCTCCACTAACAGACACTTCTTCACCTCTTGTTACAATAGAAACGTCAAGAAGGTCTTCTAAACGCTTTAAATGTCGATCATTTGGACCGAGAAGCGCTTGTGTCTCATTTGTGTTTTTAACTTCTAGTTGAATCGACTTCGTCTCTGACAATAACATCAATCCCCTTGAATGATCGGTTGTGCCGATGTGATATCTTCTAGTACTTGGTAGTGAATCTTTAATTTAACTTTACCATTCTCTGAGGCTTCGTGCAAAACTTTTTCACCAATGATTTCCGCATCTTGAGGCAGACGGCTGACAAGTTCAACTCGCGCCATACGCTTAGCCTCTTCAATTGCTTCTTCTTTTGTATACGTGCGGTTATATGATGAGGTTTCACGAAATTCCTTACGCGTATACTTCAAAGGGAGAGTCCATTTAAAAAAGTGAAATTCCTTCTGTTCGGAAAATTCTTGAACCTGCTCAAATTCATGGGATCTAAAACCCCAAAAAGGAATGTTAATATTAAACATAGAAAGATAATGGCGATTTTTTGATTCTCCTGTAAGTGTTGTAAAAAGCCTTTCTATAGGGATTGAAGCAGTCGATTTATACCAAATTTCACCACGAATATCAGCTACTGCAGCAACAATCTCCGTTTTCCCTTCTTTACCAATCTCGCCGCTTACTAACATATCTCCTTTTTCCACAAAATCATTTGGTTTCACTTGCGCTTGTCCGTGCTCTACAAAAATATCATGGATGATCGCTTTCTTTTTGGCCACCAGGTGTCTCGGACTGACCCTTTCAGCCTCTTCAGGCAACTTTTGTTCAACTACTTCAAATTGATAGGTCGTCCCTTTTTGACGCACACCAACCCACGTAGCCCCGCTTACCTGTTCTGTCACATCCCGCTGAATTTGTTCGACACTTGGCAACGAAAATTGAAAGGTCCAAGGTTTAATTCCCATTTCCGCGACTACTTGCCTTAACTCGTGTTCAACATGCGGAGAAGCCCCTTCCACTTCGACCTTCCATACCATATTTGAGAGAACAATGATTACTGCCAAGCAAGCAGCCAGTCCAGCTACAAACCCTGCTCGCAAACTTACTTTACGAAGAACAGCAGGAGTCCCTTTTCTTTCAGCAAACGTTACTTTACAATCTGTTTTTCTAAGCAATGGCCTGATTTTCTTAGCATCTTCAATATCCATATAAAAGACAATACGCTCATCGCCGACTCTTTTTATCTTCCAAATGGAGAGCCTTTCTTCAATACAGCGGTTTAAAAACCTTTCCGGATATGCACCATCCACCCTCACTCGAACATAGCCCTTCCATGCCTGCACCCAATTATTCCGCATGCCCGGTCCCCCTTTTACATATGTTAGTTCTTCTAACTATTGCTCATTTAAATAAATGACTTGGTCAATCCGCCCTTCAAGCAGAAGCTCTTCTGGCAAAATGGTTTTAATAACAAATTGATCTCCTTTTATTAGAAGCTGCCCTTGTTTTAACAAGAGCCTTAATTCTTGGTTTGAAAATCGGAGGACCCCTCGATGATTTTCTATATAAATATGTAGCTGGCCAATCATTGTAATTCGAGGCAGATCCATCATGACATCTGCTGGCAGCTGCATGTTTTTCGTCATCCACACTCTCATCTGCTGTCTAATCTTTTTCATGGCACGACCCTCCCCTTCTCTCATTTTTATGTAGGAGCTGTGCCGGTTATCACTTAATTCTCTTTTCCATTTATTTTTTCACACAAAAAAACCCGTACAGATGAATTCTGTACGGGTTTCTCTTATCTCTGACGTCTTATTTGCGAAAAGGTTTGATGAGGATTCTTCCCTCTAGGCTTTCCTAACACCTCAGCCCAAACAACTGCCTTCATAGCTTCTTTATTTGAAAGCCGGTTAAGCTCTAGATCCAACTTCGAACGCTTCTCACTTTTCTCGGCAGGCTTCTGTGGTACCGTTCGTTCAAATTGATTGACCGCTTCACGCTTCTTATCTTTTAAGCGCTCATAACGGTCGTACAATTCTTGCTGACGATCGACCCCTTCAGCTACTTCTTTTTGTTGTGAGACAGGCTCAAAAGATACCGGCCTTTCTTCAAAACGAGGCTCAGGACGATCTTGCTCCGTCCTAGCTTGCGGTTGTTCCTGCTTAAAGATTTCTCTCCAATCAACCTGTTCTTCTTGACGTTGCTGCCTTTGACCAGGCGGCGGTTGTTGCTGCCTTCCTGGTCGATTCTGTTGTTCACCTTCTTCACCGCCACTAGACATCCGGTTAAAGAAGCTCATAATCCCACCGATGACTAAAATGACAAAAAAGAGGTTTGAGAAAATAAAATCAAACAGAGACTCCACTACGTTCTCCTCCTTCCGTTACAAGAAGAGAGATGCATTATTGCCCACGCTTCTCGTTTGAGTCATCTTCTCCTGTTGCTTTACTGATTGATCCACGCATGTCTGTATCAGCCATTACATTTTGGTAGTTCATGTAATCCATAACTCCCATATTTCCTTTACGAAGGGCATCAGATAATGCCATAGGAACTTCTGCTTCCGCTTCAACAACCTTCGCACGCATTTCTTCTACTCGTGCTTTCATTTCTTGTTCTTGAGCTACAGCCATTGCACGACGCTCTTCGGCTTTTGCTTGAGCAATTTTCTTATCTGCTTCCGCTTGATCGGTTTGTAATTCAGCACCAATATTTTTGCCGATATCAATATCCGCGATATCAATAGATAAGATTTCAAATGCTGTTCCAGCATCCAAACCCTTTGATAAAACGGTTTGTGAGATCATATCTGGGTTTTCAAGCACCTTCTTGTGGTTAGTAGCTGAACCGATCGTAGATACAATCCCCTCACCTACACGTGCAATAACGGTATCTTCACCAGCACCACCGACAAGTCGGTCGATGTTTGCACGAACGGTAATACGCGCTTTAGCTTTTACTTCAATTCCGTCCATCGCCACACCGGCAATGAATGGTGTTTCAATTACTTTAGGGTTAACGCTCATTTGAACAGCTTCTAATACATCACGACCTGCAAGATCAATTGCTGCCGCACGTTCGAAACTAAGATCAATGTTTGCACGTTGAGCAGCAATTAGCGCATTTACCACACGGTCAACATTACCACCTGCTAAGTAGTGTCCTTCTAATTTAGAAGTGCTAAGGTCAAGACCTGCTTTAACCGCTTTAATTAACGGATTTACAACACGTGCAGGAATAACTCGACGTAACCTCATCCCTACTAATTCAAAAATGCCGATTTTAACTCCTGCAGCTAGTGCAGAAATCCACAGCATAACTGGTACAAATGTGAAAAGCACTGCTAGGAAAATAATTAAAATCCCCAGCCCAATTAATAAACCAATACTACCTGGATCTAATACCATTTTGTTTCCTCCTTTAAATTATGAGTTCTTTTTTACTTCACGAACGACAATTCGCGAACCAGACGTATAGACAACCTGGATTTTCCTACCCTGTTCAATATATCCTCCCTCAGAAACAACGTCAAGGCGTTCACCACTAAAAACCGCAGAACCTGAAGGTCTTAAAGGCGTTAATGTTTCGCCTTCCATCTCGAGAAGCTCCGCTCGTGTATGATTTGAGATATATCCTTTTTCACTGCTCGTTGAATCTGTGAGAATCAACTTTTTCCACGGTCCCCGATTACCAAAGTATCTAAAGATAAATACGGTTCCAATGGCTGTTAAGATCACAGCAATAAAAATCGAAATAACCATCGATGACATTGAGAAAGATGCTAAAAGCATTCCTCCTATAACCGCCCCTATCCCAAGGACCCCGAAGATTCCAAATCCCGGTATAAATATTTCAATCATAATAAGCAGAAATCCTATACCGAATAATAAAATCGATTCCCATCCGGCAAACCCTGCGAACAAATGACCAAAAAAGAACAGCCCAAGAGCTAATAGTCCCATAAAGCCTGGCACCCCAAAGCCTGGAGAATACAACTCTAACACAAGTCCAAGACTTCCAATTGATAATAATATCGGAATGACAACAGGGTGGGTGACAAATCTCGCAATTTGTTCAGCAAAACTGACTTGCATGTCACGTTCTGATACTTGTTCAAGCCCAAGATATTCGATCAACTCAGCACGGTTAGAAGCAATCGCTTCTGCATAACCTACCTCAATCGCTTCGCTTGGGGTAAGAGTTAGAAACTCTTCATCACTCACACCAAGATCAGGGATTTCAATGGAGCGATCGGCCATGGCTAATGCATAAAGAGGATCTCGATCATTTAATTCGGCAGCTGCCCGCATTTCAGCCAGCCAATATGACTGCGCTTTTTCTTCTGCAGCATTCCCTGCTCCATCTATCACTCCTGCAGCTCCCATCGTCGTTCCTGGGGCCATGACAATTTCATCAGCATTTAAGGCAATATACGCACCTGCTGATATCGCTTCTTTTGTTACAAAAGCGATAATCGGTATATCGGTATTTTGCATCAGCCGAGCAATTTCTCCAGCTGCATCGACCGCTCCTCCCGGGGTATGGATTTCTAAAACAATATAGTCCGCCCCTTCATCAGCTGCTGATTGAAACGAGCGCTGCATAAAAGCCGCCAATCCTCTCTCTACAGTTTGTTCAACTGGTATGTAATAAACTACGGTATCATCTGAGGTATTCGTCTCACTATAAACAAAGGATTGAAGCGGAATGAGCAGCATTGCACACAGAATAAAGAGAAGAGAAATGTTGAGCCTAATTCTATTCACTATCTAACCTCCTTTCTCATTTGTCATACTTAGATTTACGGTATAGATTAATAAAAGTTTCAACTTTTTTTAGAATGCATCATTATCTTATCATGAATGATAAACGGAGTTCCACTTAGGACAAGCTCAATTAAAAAATGCCTCGCTTCTATAACAATAGAAACGAGGCATTTGTGTCATTTATGATAAGTGTTGTTGCACAAGACGATTCACAAGACCACCATCAGCTTTTCCTTTAACCTTAGGCATGATTGCTCCCATGACCTTACCCATGTCTGCTTTAGTGGAAGCACCCACTTCTGCAATCGTCTCTTTAACGATCTCAGAAACTTCATCTTCAGAAAGCTGTTCTGGCATATAGTCCTCAAGCACAGCGATTTCATCACGCAGCTTGGAAGCTAAATCTTCACGGTTTGCTTGTTCAAACTCATGGAGGGAATCCTTGCGTTGTTTCAGTTCGCGATTCAGCACCGTAAGGCTATCATCGTCCGTCAACTCACGTCCGAGCTTAATTTGCTCGTTTTGCAACGACGACTTTACCATACGGATGACAGAGAGTTTTTGCTTGTCTTTATTCTTCATCGCATTCTTCATATCTACGTTCAACCGTTCAAGAAGATTCAATGAATACACCCTCTCACTTCTTTAGAACTTACGTTTTCTTGCTGCTTCAGATTTCTTCTTACGCTTAACACTAGGTTTTTCGTAGTGCTTACGCTTTTTAACCTCAGCCAACGTTCCTTCTTTAGAGAGTGATCTCTTGAAGCGACGAAGTGCAGCATCAATCGATTCGTTTTTGCGAACACGAGTTTCTGCCATTTTATTTCCCTCCCTCCGAAACAACCAACTCAAACGGCACATCCATCGAGTGCACGTCTTTTTAAATTATAATATAGCAATTTAGATTGGTCAACCCAAAAATTACTTAATTCCGCGTTAAATCCGCTTTTATCTCCTTTTTCATGAATAGAACCGACCTCTCAATGGAGTCGGTTCTATTTATCAGATTGATTCTATCGGATTTATTCTATCGGATTTATTCTTCTATTAAATTAATTCTTCTATTAGGTTTATTCTTCTATCAGCACAATCTCTCCATCTTCAATAGCCGCAATCGAAGCCATCCAATCAAACCCGTTATTTTCTACACCCGTCAAATGCCACACAAATTTATCATCAGACAAAGCTTTAACTCCTGCATCCATCTGAGCCATGATCGCTTGCGGATCTTCGACTGTCTCAGCTAATTTCATTGCTTCAACAAGCACATACATAGCCTGATAGTTAAATGCTGATTCAGCAGTAGGTACACGTCCTAACTCATTTTCAAAAGAAGTAATAAAACTTTCAGCTCCAGGGGCATCGCTGCTTATAATTGGAAGCATACCAATCGCTCCTTCAATGTCATCGAAGTTACCAAGCACACCGTCCATTTCTTCAAATTTAGCCTGATCCATCACCATAAACCCGCCTTCAAACCCAAGATCCCGTGCTGCCTTCATAAGAAGTGCAGTTGGTTCAGATGGCCCGCCGACAAAAATGACGTCTGGATTTTGATTAAGAGCATTTGTAACTATTGGGAAGAAGTCTGTATCTTTTCCGAAATCAACTTCACCGTCATATACAACTTCACCGCCAAATTCTTCCCAAACCGGCACCAGCTCCTCTGTCCAATCTTTGCCGTACTGTGTGGCAGTAGGGAGAAGTGCAAGCCTTGTTCCAAAACGTTCTTGTTGATATTTTACAAAAGGTTCTGGGTACTGATCATACGCCGGGGGGATACGCAACGTTAATTCATTCCCTTGATTAAGAATTTCAGGCTCGCTTGTGTAAGCGGCAATCATAAAGTCTTCCTGTTCATTAAACACTTGTGTTGCAAGAACTCCGCCGCTATGTGGAACGAAAACAACCGGAGTATTATGCTCTTGTACGAGGCGCCTCGCATTTGTGGCCGCTTCGTTAGGTAAGTACTGATCATCATAAGTGACGATATTTAATTTGTATGTGGTCCCGCCTACTTCAAAGCCCCCAGCCTCGTTGATTTCATCAGCTGCCATCCTTACTCCGCTTACCGTATTTTCCCCGTAAAAGGCAGCAGGCCCGCTTAAAGGACCAGTGTAGCCAATGTTAATAATCTCTTCTCCTGCGCTTACTTCAGGAACCTGTTCTTCCCCTTCACTTGAGCCCTCCCCGCTTTCTCCTCCTGTCGTTCCGCTAGCACATGCACCTAAGAGCATAGACATCACCACTGCACCTGAGATCAGCCACTGTTTCTTCATTTTTCATTCCCCCATTTTTTTTGATATCTATCGAAATCCTAGGCACCGATGTATGCCTTGCGAATTTCTTCATTTTGAAGTAGCTCCTCTTTTGTTCCCTCCACATTTAAGCGGCCGCCTTCTAGCACGTACCCCCTTGTTGATACAGAAAGTGCAGCATAGGCGTTTTGCTCGGCAAGAAGGACTGTGACACCTTCTTTGTTAATCTCTTTTATAATAGAAAACATTTGTTCAACGATTAAAGGAGCAAGACCTAGTGATGGCTCATCTAGTAGTAGAAGCTTTGGTTTAGCCATTAGCGCGCGACCGATAGCGACCATTTGCTGCTGCCCTCCTGATAAACTGCCCGCAGGAGAATGACATTTCTCAACCAAGTCAGGGAAAAGAGTATACACATAATCAAGCTGTCTCATTAGCTCTTTTTTATTTCGTTTATACGTAAAGGCACCCATTTTCAAATTATCATGGACACTCATCTGATCAAAAAGCATTCGTCCTTCGGCACACTGGACAATGCCATCCCTTACAATTTGACTAGGGGAACGGCCTTTCAATGAATTTCCCTTAAAAGACAACTCACCGCTAGTTGGCCTCACTAAGCCGCTGAGCGTATGAAAAAGAGTACTTTTCCCAGCTCCGTTCGCCCCAAGCAGAACGACGAGTTCTCCTTCTTCTACCGTCAAATTCACTGAGCGAAGAACGTCTTCTTGACCATGTGAAACGATTAGATCTTTAAGCACTAACATTCGAATTCCCTCCTAGATAGGCTTCAATCACACGCTCATTTTTTTGAATGTCTTTTGGTGTGCCATCTGCGATTAATTCTCCGTGATTGAGAACTAAGATATGGTCAGCCAGGGACATGACCATTGGCATTTTATGCTCAATTAAGCAAACTGTCTTTCCATGCTTCACCATTTTCTTCATCACTTCACTAAGACCCTCTGTCTCGTCTGGATTGACTCCAGCTGCCGGCTCGTCTAGTAAAACAAGTTTTGGATCGGTTGCAAGAGCGAGTGCAAAGGCAACTCTCTTTTGCTGCTCCTGAGTAATGGAGTGAGCCTGTTCGTACGCAAGCGATGTTAAGCCAACAAATTCTAGTGCTTCAAGCGCCTTATCGAGACATTTTTTCTTCTCATCCCTCTCGCGCTTTGTCCTGAAGATTGCATCAAACAATCCAGCTTTTGTTCTGAGCCGATGGCCAATCATTACATTATCTAATACGGTTGCTTGTTCAAATAGATGGGTCGTTTGAAACGTCCGTCCTACCCCTAGCCTCGCCACATGTTCAGCTCGCATGTTGGTAATATCCTGACCTGAAAGCTCTATCCTACCTGAAGTAGGTTGGTGAAACCCGCTAATTAAATTGAAGAATGTGGATTTCCCAGCTCCATTTGGACCAATAATGGCTGTTATTTTACTTTCTTCAATTACAGCACTAACGTCATTGACTGCAGACAGCCCCCCAAATTGCTTCGTAAGCTGATTAATGGTTAACAGCATTCCCATTCTCTCCTTTCGTTGAACTTGCCTCTGCCACCTTTTGTTTCTTCGCTCGTTTAGCACGCCACATTAAATACCCCCCAACAATCCCACGCGG
Organism: Alkalihalophilus pseudofirmus OF4; assembly: GCF_000005825.2. Classification (GTDB taxonomy): domain Bacteria; phylum Bacillota; class Bacilli; order Bacillales; family Bacillaceae_D; genus Alkalihalophilus; species Alkalihalophilus pseudofirmus. Next base: position 1,143,592 of record NC_013791.2, on the reverse strand, counting down.
ATAAAATAAAATCAGGAGTACGACAATCGGACCAAATACGAGCATTCGAAACTCCTCTAAAAATTGAAGCATTTGAGTAAGCACTACGACGATAAATGTTCCAATGAGCGGACCTGCCAGCGTCCCTATCCCTCCTACCAGGAGATAAAGCAAAATCTCAAATGCCACGTGAATATCAGCCATTTGCGGACCTAAGAATCTGACATAAGAGGCATAAAGAGCTCCTGATAAACTAGCAACCCCAGCTGAGATGACGAAGGCAAGTAGCTTATTTCTCATTACGGAAATCCCTAATGTTTCAGCAAGCTCTTCGCTGTTACGGATTGCAACAAACGTTTTACCTAACAATGAATGGAACAAACGATACATAAAGAAAATGGTCAGTAGAAGGAAGAATAGCATCAAATAGTAGTAAGACTGGATGGATTCAAAGGTAAGTGGTCCAATGGGTGCTGGATTCGGTATGCCGATCAGCCCGCGAACCCCGCCAGTCAGCTCCGATTTGTAAATAATTAAGTAAATTAGAAAGCCAACTGACATGGTATAAATCGCAAAAAAGTGTGATTTTGTTCTAAGCGCCACTATCCCGATAAAAAAGCTGATGATTGTAGTAATGACTATCGCTAAAACGAAGGCTGCCCAAAAGGGAATACCAGCATTAATCGTTAATAACCCAAGACTGTAGGCACCAATTGCGAAAAAACCTGCATGTGCTAAAGAGAGCTGCCCTGTGAGTCCGGTAATTGTATTTAACCCGTAGACGGCAATCGTCCAGATAAAGACGAGAATTAAAATTTGAAGATAATATTGATTGGGTACTAGAATAGGAAACAGCAGAGCAGCCACGAGCAAGGCAAGCAAGAGATACGTTTTTTTAGTCATCTTCAAATCACTTAACCCCCTTTGCAAATAACCCGTTTGGCTTCATCGTTAAGATCAACACAAGAAGAACGAAAGCAATTAAATCTTTGTAATCTCCGGATATATACGTTGCTCCGAGACTCTCTGCCATACCTAAAATATAACCTCCAATAATTGCGCCTGGTATGCTGCCCATTCCGCCAATAATAATAATGACGAACGCCTTCATGATCACCAAGTTACCCATACTTGGAAAGACTAGATTAATAGGAGCTGCAAGAGTTGCTGCGGCGGCAGCTAAACCGCCTGCAATCGCAAAGGTTAACATCGACACCCGTGTGGCATTAATTCCAACAAGAAAAGCACCATTTTTACTTTGTGACATAGCGATAATCGCTGCTCCAGTCATCGTTTTTGTTAAGAACAGATGGAGAGCATACATTAGGGCAACAGCAGCTATGATGACCAATAAACGCTGCATCGTAACAGTTAGGCCGAAGATCTGAATCGTATCTCCATACGGGGTAACCATTCGCTGGTACTGGCTTCCCCACATATATTGAGCGAAAGATTCAAGGAAAAACAGAATACCGATGGAAGCAATCATAATTGGTAAAGGGTCTTTCGAATCTAGACGACTAAATACAAGACGCTCCATTAAAACAGATAACAAAGCGATCACAATGACGGCAATAATTAAACCAATCCAGTAATGTACCCCAAGTGCTGTCATGACGGTCAAAGCAATGTAGGCTCCTACCATATAAAGTGCTCCGTGGGCAAAATTAGGAACATGCAATATTCCAAAAACAAGCGTCAATCCTAATGCAACCAGACTGTAAACGCTTCCAATAGTGAGTCCGTTTAAAATCTGCTGAAAAAAAAGATCCACCACTACTCCCCCTCAACATAATCTACGCCCGCAACATACTGACTAGATAGTATTAATATTAGTGATGTATGCCTGTGTCCAAAGAACTATTCCAAAAAAAAGCCAGACTCATTCTCATTCGTCTGGCTCTCTCTAGATGTTATGGCTTTAAAATTAATTTCCCTGTCGTCTGTCTTCCTTGCATTAACTGGTGAACCTTTGCTGCTTCATCAAGCGCATACGTACCACCAATTTGAAGCTTTAACTGTCCGCTTCCTACATAGTCTAATAGCTCTTTCATGCTTGATTGCAAGAGTCTTGGCTTTCTCATAATTTGTGGTAAGAAAAAGCCAATGACAGATTGGTTACGGGCCATTAAGGAAGATGGGTTAAAAGGACTTTGCTCTCCGCTTGCAACTCCGTAGACAACTAATCTTCCAAAGGTCGCTAAGCATTTAAGGGTATCAATAAATACCCGGCCGCCTGCCATCTCAAGGGCTACATTAACTCCCCTTCCGTTCGTAGCCTCAAGGACTTGTTCATACCAATTATCCTCGGTGTAATTTACAAGTACATCTGCTCCAAGCTCACGAGCAAGTTCAAGCTTTTCTTTCGAGCTGGCTGTAGCGATGACTTTTCCTGCACCCATTAACTTTGCAAGTTGAACAGCGATCGTTCCTACACCGCCGGCTGCTGCATGAACGAGCACCGTATCACCTTCTTCAAGCTGCCCCATAGTTTTTAAAATATGGTAGGCACTTAACCCCTGCAGCGGAAGAGCCACTGCTTGTTCAAAGCTGACCCCATCAGGAATCGGCATTAATCCACGTTCATCCGCAATCGAATATTCAGCATAACCTGTCGCTTTTTTTGATCCCAATAGGGTTACGACTCGATCTCCTGCTTTAACCGTACTGACATCACTGCCAACTTCATCAACAATACCAGCGACCTCTGCACCGGGAACGAACGGGAGTGGAGTAGGTACCACATATTGCCCTTCACGTCTTGCTGTGTCTGCATAATTCACACCAATTGCTTCTATTTTTATGATTACTTCGTTTGCTTCTGGGTTAGGCTTATCTAGTTCAACCATCTTTAATACTTCTGGTCCGCCGTATGTTGTAAATTGAATAGCTTTCATCATTTTTCCTCCCTTATTTCCCTTTAAATTGGGGTCTGCGTTTTTCTATAAAAGCTGCAACACCTTCTTGGTGGTCATGTGTGGTGACCATCATCGCTTGAGTTGTTCGTTCTGCCTCAAGTACATCCGTTAAGGAGGCCGTATCAGCTAGGTTGGTTAGCTTTTTCATTAAACCAATCGCTTTTGTAGGACGCTGCGTGAAAGACAGTGCATATTCACGAACCTTCTCCTCCATTTCAGCTAAAGGATAGACATGATTAACCAAGCCCCACTGCTGGGCTGTTTTTGCATCGAGCGGTTCGGCCCTAAATAAGAGCTCTTTCGCTTGATACGGTGATAAAGATTTTGGAAGGAAGTAATGCCCCCCGCCATCTGAAACCAGACCGACTTGTGCAAAGCTTAAGATGAATGAAGTATCTTCTGCTGCAACAATCAAATCGCAGGCAAGAGCCAAATTAAATCCAGCTCCGGCAGCAAAACCATGTACTGCGGCAATAATCGGCTTCTCAAGTGATCTCATCTGCTTAATCAGCTCATTTAAATGTCCGATATGGTTATACACGTCAACCGGTGCTGCCTCTCCCATCGTCTTCACATCACCGCCAGCACTAAAAGCACGGCCATTTCCGCGCAGCACGATCACTTTTACCTCTTGGTCTCCTTCTGCATTCAGAAGAGCTTCTTCGATGCCTAGGATCATTTCCGGGCTAAATGCATTCAAGGCATTCGGCCGGTCTAATGTAATCTCCAATACCCCGCTTTCTTGTTTTACGAGAAGATCCTTGTATTCTTTTACATTCTTTTTGCTTTCTACACTCATGCCCTCATCTCCTTTATTAAACGGTTAACCAGCCGCCATCTATTAATAAATCCGTACCGGTGATATAGCTTGCATCACTTGACGCTGCAAATGCGATCGTTTTAGCGACTTCCTCGGGCCTGCCGACACGACCAAGCAACGTATGTCTCTCAATCGCTTGAGTAAACGCCGGATTTTTTAAACCGTTTTCTGTCATAGGCGTTTCAACAAAGCCTGGAGAAACCGAGTTGACACGCACATTATGCGGCGCAAGTTCTCCTGCAAGTGATTTTGTTAAATGAATAACGGCAGCCTTGGCAGTACTGTAGCTTGGAATCTTTGCCCCTGCTTTATGACCTGAAAGTGAAGCAATATTAACGATCGCTTTATTCTCGGATTCTGATTTAATCATTAATTTACCTAAATGCTTCGACATCAAGAACACACTTGTTACATTTGTTGTTTGGACGTGATTCCAATCCTCTTCTTCTAGAGAAAGAATTGCTCCGCCTTGAGATGTTCCGGCATTATTGATTAACACATCAAGCCTCTCAAAATTGGATTCCACATAATCAGCTAATAATTCCACTTCTTCTTCTACCGTGACATCACAAGTGTAAACATACGCCCAGCCTTCACGTAGTTGATTATTCATCTCACCTGCTGTCTCTTCTAATTTTTCTCTCCGGCGCCCGACTAGGATGACCACTGCCCCTTCACTTGCCAGTTGAACAGCAGAAGCCTTCCCGATCCCGCTTCCTGCACCGGATATGAGTACAATCTGATTTAGAAAACGCTGCAATCGGCACACATCCTTTTGTAATGAGTTAAGATCCTATACGAATATAACGACCACTTTCATTAACAGAACTTGCAATAGAACGATTTCTAGCTACTCGATCAAGGAATGTAATCTCATTAAATAGCTGATTAATTAACTTCCTTATTCCCTCTACTTCTTTTGATGCCGTCATCCCATTTACTAATTCATCACAAGCCGTTCTAACCCGGCTGACAGAAGACTCTAGTACTGTTGTAGCAAGCTGAACTTGAAGGTCATTTTCACTTTTAATTGCCCTTAGTACAGCTGATTCAGAGGCATAGAGCTCAATTCCAATGTCTGCAAGCTTGATTAAAATTTCCTGCTCAGACTCAAGCTCTTTACCAAATTGCTGATACGAAAGGCCAGCTAAAGCTAAGTAAACCGTACGCAAGGAATCAACAACTCCTCGCTCATTGCTTAAAATTCCTGAATAGGATTCTTGCTTCCCCTTCTTCAAACGATCGATCGCCTGATTTATTGCTTGTTGAACAGGAAGTTCTCCTTTCGCTCCTTTTTTCAAGAAAAGACCGGGAACAAGCAGGCGGTTAATCTCATTGGTCCCTTCAAAGATGCGGTTAATACGAGAGTCGCGATACATCTGCTCAATCGGGTATTCTTTTATAAAGCCTGCCCCGCCATGCAGCTGAAGAGATTCGTCTACAACATAATCAAGTGTTTCTGAGCCATAAACTTTACAAATTGCACATTCGAGCGCGTATTCCATCATCCTTTTTCCAACTTCACCGACAGAATGCGTATCATCTATTTCACCTAATGCGCCTTCTAGCAGGTCAGCCGTTCGGTATTGAAGCGATTCTGCGGCAAAGATTCGTGCAGCCATTAAAGCTACTTTTTCTTTCGTAATTCCAAATTCGCTGATGCGCTTTTTAAATTGCTTGCGTTCGTTTGTATGCTCTATAGCAAGCTTTAGGGCACCTTTAGCAGCACCCATGCAGGCAGACCCTAAATTAAACCGCCCTAAGTTCAAGACATTAAAGGCAATCACGTGCCCCTTCCCAACTTCACCGAGCACATTTTCAACCGGAACCTCGCAATCTTCTAAAATGACGCTTCGAGTAGAAGACCCTTTAATCCCCATCTTTTGCTCTTCTGGACCTAAGGTGAGCCCTTTGAAATCTTTTTCTAAAATAAAGGCGGTAAATTGATCCCCGTTTACTTTTGCATACACAATAAACGTATCCGAGAACACCGCATTCGTTATATAAAGCTTCGTTCCGTTTAAGATATAATGAGTTTTTTCCTGACTAAGAACTGCTGTTGTTTTGGCTGCGAGAGCGTCTGAGCCTGATGAAGGCTCCGTTAAACAATAAGCCCCTAAATAGTCACCTGAGGCAAGCTTAGGCAAGTACTTATTTTTCTGCCTTTCATTTCCAAAGTAGGTAATTGGCAGGGTAGCAATACATGTATGATTCGAATGGGCAACACCGTAGCCGCTTGACCCGCCGATCTCTTCGCCAACGATTCCTTTACTGACTTTATCTAAACCAAGCCCTCCGTACGCTTCAGGAATGCTATGTGCTAGAAGCCCAAGCGATCCTGCTTTTTTCAAAAGCTGGACAATCTTTTCAAAGTCTTGATTTTCAATCTCCTCACGGTAAGGTGCTACTTCTCTTTCAATAAATTGTCTAGCCGTCTCAGCAATCATTTTTTGTTCTTCATTTAGATCTTCAGGTGTAAAAAGATCCTCCACTTTCATACTCTCTACTAAAAAGCGCCCGCCTTTTAACTTACGCTTTGTTTGTTCCACTGCGAACAGCTCCCTTCTTAGTAATCTGTTTATTCTGATAAATCGGTACAACATGATCTACTCCTAGTTCCACAACCTCTCTCACATCTTCTTCAAATCCGTGACTTAAAATAAATTCACCGACTGCTGATTGGATGAGAAGGTCGTATGCTCCAGCATTACTATGGAATAAAACTTCTGCTGCAAGACCAGCATCATTTATAGTGAATGGACCCCGAAGCTGATCTCTTAAACAAGAAATGAGGTAACCCGCACCGTAAAAATCTTCAAGACAAAATTGATTAGAAGAACCAGAGCAAACAATGATAATTTTTTGCCCGGGCTTAAGGTGGGAAACAACGTCTCTCGTAACTGCTTCGCCGTTCCGTAAGCAAGCCGGGTAAATAATTTCTGCTCCAATCGACCGGTTCAATGCAACCGTTCCATTGGTCGTCGCTAAGATGACTATTTTATCTTTTACATAACTTTTTAATAGAGATGGATTGGGCGGTAGAAAACCGTCAATCACCCTTCCTTCTTTCTCACCGACCAGCACAAATTCATCTGGGTGATACTGAGCTGAGAGTCTATGAGCGTCTATATCATTTAAAACCGGAATGACAGCTTTGGCCCCGTAAGATAAAGCTAAAGCAATTGTAGAAGTAGCCAGCAGAACATCTAAAACGATGACTGCCTCTCCTTTTAATTTATCTGGTTCAATCTCTTCTTTCTTTAGAAGCACATGTATATGTGTCAACCATCAACACTCCTTCTGATTCAACCCGATTACAATTTAGTACTAGCCGTATGCCTTCCATGAAGAATAAGAGCTTGCACCGTATGATTAAAGTGTTGGAAGCGCTTATCATTCGTTTGCCCTTTGTGATAACGATAGTAAATCTGCTGGGCAATTACAGCCAATTTAAAGTAAGCAAATGTTAAGTAATATTCAATATTCTCTACTTCTCTTCCGCTCTTCTTTGCATACTCGCTAACCCAGTCCCTCCTCGTTAAAAATCCTTCATTAACTGTAACAGGAGGTTTGCCGAAGCCTCGCTTTAAAAGGTCAGGATCATTAGACTCAATCCAGTAACTTAAAGCAACACCCACATCACAAAGCGGATCACCGACGGTCGTCATTTCCCAATCAAATAATCCAACCATTTGTTGACCATCTTTTGAGAACATTGCGTTGTTAAGCTTATAATCGTAATGGATCACTGTCGTATCTTTTGAAGCTGGAATGCTTTCCGCTAGATAAGCTGTTAATTCTTCTAACCCTTTATGATCATCGGTTTTAGCTTGGTGATAGCGTTTAATCCAGCCATGAACCTGTCTTTCTAAAAAACCCTCAGGTCTAGTAAAATCTACAAGCTTGGTTTTCTTGTAATCTATAGCATGCAGGTCTACAAGCCGATCGACCATTTGAGTAGAGATGGTATGGCCCAATTCTTTTGTAGGTTCTAGATCACTAGGAAATTCTGTATCAAGAACAATGCCCTGTTTTCGTTCCATCAGAAAGAACGGGGCACCTATAATCGATGGGTCTGAACAAAAGTGGAGCGGTCTTGGTATGATTGATAAATGTGGAGCAAGTGTTGCCATAACCGTTGATTCACGTGCCATATCATGAGCACGCTTGGCAACTGGCCCCATCGGCGGTCTTCTAAGTACTGCTTCATAATCACCTATTTGAAGTAAGTATGTGAGGTTTGAATGACCTGCTTGAAATTGAGTAATGACGAGATCCCCTTCAGGCAGATCTTTCACTTCCTTTTTAAGATAAGCCAAGAGGGAGCTTGAATTCAGCTCCTCCCCAGTCCTAGGCACTTTCGTTTGTTCCATCACACTCCCCCCTTAACGATGCTTGAATTCAGGTTTTCTCTTTTCAATAAAGGCACTAACTCCTTCTCTAATATCTTCCGTTTGAAAAACTTCCGTAAAAAGGTCGGCCTCATGTTCGATCGCTTGCGGGAAGCTCATATCCATCCCTTCGTCTACCGCACGTTTAATACATGAGAGTGCCGGAAGAGAGTGACGTCTAATTTGCTTAGCAATCTGGACTGCTTTTTCTAAGCCTGCCCCGCTTTTTGTGACATGGTTCACCAGCCCGATCTGCTGCGCCGTCTTTGCATCAATTGGTTCTCCTGTATACATTAATTCCTTCGCCTTCGCTTCTCCAATTAAGCGCGGCAAACGCTGTGTTCCGCCTCCACCCGGGAATAATCCTAACTTAATTTCCGGCAGCCCGATTTGTGTATGCTCTTCTGCAATACGAATATCAAAGGTTAATGCAAGCTCACAACCGCCGCCAAACGTGAGACCATTTAAAACCGCAATGGTCGGCTTTTCAAAAAAGTCAATTTGATTTAGCACAGCATGTGTTTCCATTACCGGTTCTTTCATGTTCGGGTGATCCATTAATTGAGGGAATTCTTTAATATCTGCCCCTGCCATAAAGGCTTTATCACCTGCACCAGTTAAAATAACAACGACTGTTTCAGGATCTTGCGACAGCTGTTGAAACGTATCTCTTAAACTAGCAATCACATCTTTATCCATCACATTAAGAGGCGGATTATTAATTGTAACGATAGCCAATCCTTTTTCTTTTTCTACGCTCACTTTAGCTCCCATTAACTCTTCACCTCTTTTTTAGAGTAGTCATACCAGCCTTTACCTGTCTTTCTTCCTAATTCGCCTGCTTTTACTTTTTCTTCAATACATTTTGCCGGTAAATCTTCAGGGTCGTTCGTTTCGGCATAACGCTGCTGGTTCACAAAATACGCTACATCAATTCCTGATAAGTCCATTAGAGCAAAAGGTCCTATTGGATGATTCAATGCTTTCTTGCAAATAAGATCAATATCTTCAAAGCTTGCATATCCTTCTTCATATAACGCCACAGCTTCCTTTGTTAATGCACCGAGAATCCGATTTGCAATAAAACCTGAGATTTCTTTATGAAGGAGGACAGCCGTGCGATTCATTTTTTCACTTACTGCCATCGCAGCCTGAGCTGTCTCATCGGACGTTAGATCACTTTTCACTACCTCAACACAGTCCATCACTAGAGGCGGGAAGAAAAAGTGCATATTGCATACTTTTTCTGGACGTGAAGTAGCTTCAGCAATTTTCGAATTAACAATGGTTGAAGAGTTCGTTGCTAAAATGGTATGCTGCGGTGTTAGTTCGTCTAGCTTTGAAAAAAGCTCTTTTTTCACATCCAGTTTTTCCACGACAGCCTCTATCACAAAATCAGCCTCACGAACAGCTGCATTTAAGTCTGTTGTGAAATGAAGCCGATTAAAAGCCGTTTGAAGCGATGCTTCGTCAATCTTACCTTTTGTTACCCATTTACTCATTTGAAACTCTAGACTTTCCTTTGCTTTGTCTAACGAAGACTGCTCGATATCCTGCAAATGGGTCTCATATCCTCCTAAAGCGGATAACATGGCAATTTGATGTCCCATCGAACCTGCTCCAATCACTGCTATTCGTTCAATTTGATACTTGTTCATGTAATACTCCCCTCCATTAATACTAACCAGTTAGTATGTTGCATTCGTAAAAAGTCCTAATACAGGACTATTACGCCTTTTTCAAGCCATTTAGCATGAAGTCAATATAGATGGTAGAAACAGCTTTCTCATCAAGAGCTCCTTTAGGGTCAAACCAATGATAACTCCAGTTAACCGCACCTAAGATAGCCAGTGTGACAATATTGACATCAAGGTCTTCCCGGAATTCTCCTGACTCTACTCCATCTGCAATAACTTGATTCATATTCAATCTGAATGCATCACGTTTTTTGAAGATGTCTTTTAAATGTTCTTCATTTAAGTGCTGCATCTCCCTGAAGAATACTCGCGCACTTTGTCCCTGTCCCTCGATGTGTTTCATTAACATATAGACCATATCGAATAATCTTGCCTCAGCGGTTTTTGTTTTTTCAATAATCTCACGCTGGCTCATTAATAGATCTTCTATATAACGCAAATGAATTTCCATCAGCAGTTCTTCTTTGCTTTTAAAATAATAATAGAATGTTCCTTTCGTTACACCAAGAACATCTACAATATCCTGGATTGAGGTTTCTGTAAAACCATTTTTGCCAAACAAATCAATACTAACTTCAATAATTTTTTCTTTCATTCATAAACGCCTCACTATCTATCTAAACTGATCCGTTTAGTATACCACAATCCAGACCAAATCTTTGCATCATTTGGCTTTGAATTTAGCGGCCGCCGGTTATGTTTAGGCAGTATTTCGAAGGCTTAAGCAGATTAGATTAATACGTCAGCCCTCCGCCATCCACCATTAACGTTGTACCCGTAATATATGAGGCTTTATCAGAAGCTAAAAACTCAATTGCATGTGCAACCTCTTGTGCTTCCCCTACGCGTTTTAATGCATTTGCTGTGCTAATGATTTTCCATTTTTCTTCATGAGTTCTCCATCCATCCACAATAGATGTGTCAATCACACCAGGAGCAACAGCATTTACACGAATACGGTCTCTTCCATATTCAAGAGCAGCATTCTTCGTCAACGTAATGACACCAGCTTTAGACGCATTATATGGCGCGACAAATTTCTTCCCTTTAAAACCTAACAGACTAGAAACATTTACAATTGCCCCGCCGTTTTTCCTCATAAATGGAATCGAGTGCTTCATCCCGAGAAACACACCTGTCAAGTTCACATCAATCACTTTCTGCCATTCAAAAAGTGACATCTCCGTTAAGGTTGTTTCGTTATTGCCAATCCCGGCATTGTTTACTAAAATATCTATTTGACCATATGTTTCGGCTGCTTTTTGACATGCATTCTTTACTTCCTCTTCATTTGAAACGTCACAACGAACAAATGTAACATCTCCCCCGCTGCCACTTAGTTCCTCACAAGCTGCCTTTCCTTTTTCCTCATCGATATCAAGGATCACCACAGATATTCCTTGGTTAAGAAAACAATGAGCTGTTGCTTGCCCAATTCCTCCTGTCCCCCCGGTTACTAAAGCTACTTTGTTCATCCTCTTCACCCCTTACATCGCGTGCATCCCGCCATCAACTACGATCACTTCACCAGTGACAAAGTTTGAAGCTGCTGAAGCTAAAAATAACGCAGCCCCTTGCAGATCCTGCTCACCGCCTAGACGTTTTAGCGGAGTCCGGTCAATAACAAAGGATTCCCCTTTAGCTAAGAGCCCTTTAGACATTTTTGTAGGGAAAAAACCAGGTGCTATAGCATTTACATTAATGCCGTATTGCCCCCACTTTGTTGCAAGATCCTTCGTAAAGGTGATAACTGCTCCTTTACTCGTGTTATAGCCGATTGTATCCATAAAACGAGGATCAGCTCCGCCTAGACCCGCTACCGAGGCAATATTTATGATTTTGCCTGATTGTTGTTTAATCATCACTTTGCCTGCAGCTTGAGCCATTAAAAATGAGCCTGTTACATTCACATTCATTACTTTATTCCATGCTTCAAGAGGCATTTCATCTGCTGGGGCTCCCCAGGTTGCCCCGCTGTTATTCACAAGAATATCGATCGAGCCGAATGTATCAACTGCCTGCTTAATCACTCGGTCGACGTCTTCTTTACTTGTTACATCACATGCAGCGGCAATGGCGTTTACACCTTTAGCTTTTAATTCTTCTGCCACTTCATTGCATGCCTCTACTTTTCTTGAGCATAAAACTAGGTTTGCTCCTGCATCAGCAAATGCATGAGCCATTTGTTTACCCAGGCCGCGACCGCCGCCTGTAACAATCGCTGTTTTCCCTTTTAGATCAAATAGAGATAATGCATTCATACGCTTCACACCTTCATTTTTAAATTTGGATGAGACTAGGACATAAATAAAGTGTTTGACTTAGGATTCGAACAACACACTAATCTAACGTATGAAATATACGTAGACTCATAGAAGGTATAAGGAACTTAAAAAAGACCCACCTTATAGTAGTTGTTGATCTCCGCTGCAGACACTCGCTTTCCGCGGGCGGTCCGGGAGCCTCCTCGTCGCACGCTCCTGTGGGGTCTCCCCTGGCCACGCACCTTCCGCTCCAATCAACGGAGGGAGAATGTTGTTAAGTTACTCCCATTTTTATAAGAAGAGTTCAGTGACCTCAGCGGTTGAACCTAAGGATGTCTGCATTTTTAAAAGTCTGAACTGAACCATAACTAAATCGCCACTTAATAATTACAAAACGCAATAACCTAGCGGATGAAATATGCGTAGACTCCCTCAGGAAAAGTTAATCTGACGGGGGTTTCTTTGGTTTTTAACACTACTAAAAAAAATTTTTTAAGACTATACTCCGATATCCATATACACATTACGGAAGATTAAGAAGGATATGGCTGTTATGCTTACGCGTGGCGTTGGCAGTTTGTAAACTACTACCAATTCAAATGGTATTTGCACGAGTGATCTCTGCTGCTTCAGGGGACGTACCCTCCCATATCTCCTGGCATCAAGTGCCTACATTCCTTCGTTGGGTCTTTCCTGACGCAGAGCTCGGCTTCTACTCCTGCATGGACTCACCTATCCTAGGCGGTCTTAAGTCTACGCTTGCCGAGTCTCTGTGCATATGTTGTTAAAACGAAGAAAGCTTAACACTTACGCTGCTCTACTCTCTGTGATATAGGAGAGGTCCGCTAACATCCTTTCAGGATTGAAGCTTGCTTGATTCCTACTCAGTCCATGAAACACTTGAATGAGCTTTCTGCATAATACGACCATCGCTTCTTTCTTCTTCAATGGGTTATACTGGCGCGAGTGATAATAGGTATACACGCTGTTGAACGCCTCATTATTATGAATCAGCGGAAGGATGGCTTTGTAAAGAAGTGCCCTTAATCTTCTTCTGCCACGCTTAGAAATTCTCTTGGTTCCTTGATGGTTCCCTGAGCTATTCTCTCTTAATGTTAACCCCGCTAGTTTAATAATTTGGCGTGGGTGTTCGTAGTTCTGAAGAGAACCCGTCTCAGCTAACAGCTCACTGACCGTGTTTTCACTAATTCCTTTAACAGAAACAAGGTATTCAAACTCCGGTAAGTATCTTGCCTGTTCAACCATTTGAGTCGTGACTTCTTCGAGTTGAGCATCTAATAGCTCTAATTGATGAACCAAGCTTTGGATTTCTAACCGCGCCATTTGCGCTCCTTCTGTTAGTCCAATCGAATGACGGGCCAAATTAATGAGCTTCGCCATTTTAGGTTTACCCGCGTACTTAGCTCCAGCCTCTTTCTGTTTGAGGACTAACTCCTCTGCAGAGGCTTCTTTGATATCTTCTGGAAGGGGAGTAAGCTTTAGAACCGTCAGTTCTTGTTTTCCAAAATTCTTAAAGGCTTGTCGAAATTCCGGAAAATAAAGGGCAATCCAACGCTGTATTCTATTTTTTACTGCCCCAATGTCTTTTCGTAGACGTTCTCGAATGGCTGATCCTTGACGCAAAGAATGATCTACCGGGGTCATGTCTCTTGGTACACTAAAGTAGCCGTTTGGAAGTAATTTCGCAATGACTCGGGCATCTTTGGCATCATTCTTTGTTTGAAGGTTATCATCCATTTCCTTCGAATTTTTCACGTGTAGTGGGTTCACTAAGACGAATGGAAAGTCAATTGCCTTTAAGAAATGAGCTAGGTTCATCCAGTAATGACCGGTTGCCTCAAAACCAATCAGAACATCTGTCTTTTGATGTTGGTTCATTAACATGTGAATGTACTCTTCAAACTGGATAAAGCCTTCTCTAGATTGATGAATCCTCCACACTTTAGCTAATTCTCGACCGCGGCTATCAATCGCGCAGGCATAGTGGTTCTCCTTTGCGATATCAATTCCAATGACAAGAGTGCTTTCTTGAACTTGATTAATTCGTTTCGTTCGATTATCCTTCATGTGAGGATCCTCCTTTTTTAATGTTTGTTTTGAGACACAAGCATCATATCGGAGGATCCTTTTCTTTTCAATAGGTTAAAACTCATCTGACAGGAATGCTCCTGTGTGTACTAGAGCAGGGGTGAGATCCCACAGGGCAAAAGCCCGAGGAAGCTCACCAGCTCCACACGGAAAGCGAAGCATATTTCAGGAGCGGCGAGTAAGCTATAACCAATGTTTCCAAGCTTTTCAGTTCGTTGACTAGAGCAAGTATGAGATCACGCAGGGCGAAACCCGAGGAAGCTCACTAGCTCCCCACGGAAAGCGAAGTATAGTTCAGGAGCGGATACATTGGCCGCATCCGCATTCAGATTCCCTTAAGTCCCAGCCTCAACCTTCGTTTTAAGACGACTGTTCCGCTTTTACTTTTGCTACCTCTTCATCACGAAGCTTTCGCTTTAACAGCTTTCCTACAGCTGATTTTGGCAGTTCCTCACGGAATTCAACTGCCGTCGGTACTTTATATGCCGCCATTTGTTTCCTGCAGAAGTCGATAACCTCCTGGCTTGTTAGAGTACTATCTGGCTTAGGAGTAATATAGGCTTTTACTGTCTCTCCTCTGTATGGATCAGGCAAACCTAGTACAATCACTTCCTGAACGCCTGAATGCCCATAGAGCACTTCTTCAATTTCACGCGGGTAGACATTATAGCCGCTTGCTAGAATCATATCTTTCTTACGGTCGACTATGCTGAAATATCCCTCTTCATCCATTTTCGCTAAATCACCAGTGAAGAGCCAGCCATCTCTCAGCGTTTTCTTCGTTTCTTCAGGCTTTCTCCAGTACCCCTTCATCACTTGCGGCCCATTGATAATCATTTCTCCCACTTCTCCAACGCCAACTTCTTCCCATCCTGCATCCGTTTCAGCAACCACTTTCGCATCCGTGTTAGGAAGAGGGATACCGACACTTCCTGCTTTTCTTTCTTGGAACGAAGGATTAAAGTGAGTAACCGGTGCTGCTTCACTGAGCCCGTACCCTTCACAAAGCTTTCTTCCTGTTCCTGCTTCAAAAGCTTCAAGTGCTTCTACTGGTAAGGATGATCCCCCGCTGACATAGCTTTCAACTAGATCTAAACCAAATTCTTTATACTTCCCAACTTGGTTAAAGCCGACATACATCGTTGGCACGCCCCCAAATTGAAACGGCTTTTCACGTTTAATCGTCTCTAGTACTTCAGGCATGTCAAAACGTGGAATGAGTATCTGATTTCCGCCATGACGGATCGTGACAAAGTTACAGCAGGTCAAGCTGAAGATATGAAATAATGGCAGAACATTAACCACCTTTGCATTATGAGGAGGGCTAACATCCCCGCTAAACATGAAGTCATATGTTTGCTCCGTATTAGAGATGAGATTCATATGAGTGAGCATAACCCCTTTTGATACGCCAGTCGTTCCCCCTGTATATTGCAATACAGCAAGGTCCACTTCAGGATCAAGAGAGTGTTGTGGCGCCGGTGCAGATGCTCCTTTCAAATAGGAATCAAACAAGATGTCATCACCCTCAAGCTCCACCTCTGCATCCGGCTTAAGAGCAACAACGATTGCTTTTTTTGTTGGTACTTTATTGCGTACAGATTTAAAAAGAGGATATAAATCTGAGAGAATCACAATATGGGTTGCTTCAGAGTCATTTAAAATATACTCAAGCTCCCTGGCAACATACATTGGGTTTACTTGGACAACCACGCCGCCTGCGCGAAATGTACCAAATAATGAGAATAGATAATGTGGACAGTTTGGCAGCATGATCGCTAGACGATCCCCTTTATCAAACTGATCTTGATGCAGCGCACCTGCTAATGCTTCACTATATTTTTGGAGCTCCTGATACGACCACGTTTTCCCGTAAAAGGTAATAGCCGTATTCGTTCCATGTTTGTTAGCTGTATCGTTTAATAAGTCAGTTAAGGTTCTTTTCTCAATGGTAGATTTCGCCTCTAAATTATTCTCATATAAAGCAAGCCAACGTTTATCCATCTCTTATTCCTCCCCAACAGTAATAGGTGATTGTAAGTACGGTTTTAATTCTTGCTTAGCAATTGCTGCTAGATGGACTTCATCCGGCCCATCTGCAATTCTTAACGTACGAATATTGGCATACATCGCTGCGAGCGGAACATCTTCGCTCACACCAGCTGCACCGAAAGCTTGTATGGCACGGTCGATTACTCTGAGAGCCATTTGCGGTGCAATCACTTTAATCATCGCAATTTCTTTTTTCGCTACTTTATTTCCAACTGTATCCATCATCGAAGCAGCTTTTAACGTAAGAAGCCTCGCCTGTTCAATCTCAATCCTAGAGGTTGCAATCCACTCTCCTACGACACCTTGCTTCGCTAGAGGCTTGCCAAAAGGAGTTCTTTTGACAGCTCGTTCACACATTAACTCCAAGGCGCGTTCAGCTGCACCAATCGTCCTCATGCAATGGTGAATCCTCCCTGGCCCTAGTCTTCCTTGAGCAATTTCAAACCCTCGCCCCTCACCTAGAAGAAGATTAGACTTTGGCACTCTTACATTTGTAAACTCAATTTCAGCGTGTCCATGCGGGGTATGGTCATATCCAAAGACCGGCAGCATCCTCTTAATTTTTACCCCTTTAGTGTCCATCGGAACAATGATCATTGACTGCTGCTTATGTCTGTCAGCATGGGGATTGGTTTTACCCATTAGAATAAGGACTTTACATCGCGGATCACCAGCTCCAGATGACCACCATTTACGACCGTTTATAACGTATTCATCTCCATCAGATTGAATATCAATCGAAATATTTGTGGCATCAGATGAAGCAACATCAGGCTCTGTCATTGCAAAAGCTGAACGAATCTCACCATCAAGCAAAGGCCTCAGCCAGAGAGCTTTCTGCTGTTCTGTGCCATACCTCACAAGAACTTCCATATTCCCTGTATCAGGGGCGTTACAATTAAACACCTCAGGTGCGATAAATGAACGGCCCATAATCTCACAAAGCGGTGCATATTCTAAGTTTGTCAGCCCTGCTCCCTCTCTCGCGTCTGGCAAAAACAAGTTCCACAATCCAGCTTCTTTCGCTTTAGCTTTTAACTCGTCCATGATCTGTGGATTTCCAGAAAATCTGTCTGGAAATTGATTTAACTGTTCTTCAAACAACATTTCATTCGGATAGATATGTTCGTCCATAAATGATGTCAATTCTTGTTGTAAGCGCTTTACTTTTTCACTAAAAAAAAAGTCCATATACAACACCTCTCCCTGCTATTCGACAAACTTACTAACCAGTCGGTATGTTGAAGATAAAAAAATATACTCCTATGTATAGAACCACCCCTCTATAATCCACAAGAGTTAATCTCATTTATTACTATACCTAAAAATATCTGAACATTCAATCATTAAATAAACTTTTTTTCAGTCATGCCTCCTGATGTTTGTCCATAGAGTGGTAAAGAGGTGATTCACTTGTTCAAGGAATTATTTTCTCTTTTTGCCGTATTTATTGCTCTGTTTCTATTTGGAATGATCATCATGCGAGCAGGGCTGCTTCCACTTGGAGGAGAACTTTTTCAACGAAATGTACACCGATTTACAGATAAAGCATGGAAAGGCTTACTCATTGGAACAGTGGCGACCGCCATGCTCCAAAGCAGCTCAGCTGTTCTTGTGATGACTGTAGGACTCGTTGCAGCGAATCTTTTAACCTTCAGGCAATCGATCGGAATTATTCTTGGAGCGAATATTGGGACGACCATTACAACAGAAATATTGGTCCTTGATCTCTCTCACTTTATTATTCCCTTGCTTCTAACGGGTCTTGTAGCTTTATTTATTCCAAAGAAAAAAGCATTTAGCATCGGTTGTCTTACCTTTGGCTTGGCATGTATCTTTATAGCAATGGATGGGTTGGAGTCGCTTGCGTATCCATTAAGCAACCTTCCCTCTGTGCACACGTTATTTCACTTTACAAATGATCATTCATTTACAGGAATTTTAATAGGGGCTGCATTAACCGGTCTTGTCCAATCAAGCACAGCAACTACTGCTATTGCGATGGGATTTATGAGTGATCATCTCCTAACCTTAAAATCTGGTATAGCGATTATGCTAGGGGCAAATATTGGTACATGTATTACTGCATTTCTCGCTACAATCGGGGCTAGTAAACATGCAAAGCTTGTGGCATTTGCAAACATATGGCTCAACCTATTAGGGGTTATCATCTTTTTACCAATAATGGATGTGTTGGTACAGGTCGTGACGTCTATGACTGATGACAAAATGCAGCAGCTGGCTCATTCTAGTGTCATTTTCAATACAATCTGCTCTGTCGTTCTGCTTCCATTTGCTCAAGCATTTGCTCGTTTTGTCGAGTGGATTCATTCCAAGAGTCAAACCTATCAATAAATGTTAACACAACACTTAAATTGTTAAGCCCATAAAAAACAAAACGTTTTTTATGGGTTCTTTTTATGTATAAATGAAACAAAATTACTATAAGCTGGCTTCCAATTACAAAGAAATGAAATGAGAAGCAAGCTTCAGTAAGCCGGCCTCTCTCTTCACTAATCATTTATGTTCGAAACTACCTCTCCAGCTTCCTGTATTGTAAGCTCAATTAATGTTTTTACCTTCGTATTCTTCGTTAATCTCGGACTTTGTCCTGACCATAAAGACATGTATTCTTTATTATTCATTTGGCTTGCAGCTTTTCTCATCGGTTGTGTGAGGGCATTTTGTACAGGGAAAGAAGGAAGGTTGTCTTGATACTTTTTCATTTCTTGTGTAAACGTATTGCTAATTCCCCTTGCCCATTTGCCAGAAAAACTTTTAGTCAAAATAACCTCATCTTCACCTGCACTCATAATCGCCTCTTTGTGAATAGCAGGTGCCCCGCTTTCCACACATGTTAAAAAAGCCGTTCCCATCTGCACCGCCTCTGCCCCAAGACATAGAGCTGCTGCTAAGCCGCGGCCATCCATAATTCCGCCGGCCGCTATTACAGGAATGCTCACTTGATCAACGACTTGCGGGAGAAGGGACATTAAACCGATCGAACTTTCTTCTACGCTGTCCATAAAATGACCTCGATGACCGCCTGCTTCACTCCCCTGAACAACAACAGCATCCATTCCTGCTTTCTCAGCTGCGATTGCTTCTTTCACCGTTGTAGCCGTTGCAATAAGAATGATATTTTCCTTTTTTAAACGTTGAATGATATCACTTGCCGGTAACCCAAATGTAAACGAGCAGATTTTCACGTCCTTCTGAATAATGGTCTCAATATGCTCGTTATAAACAGCAAAAAGCTGCTGATAATCAGGAATAATAACTTCTCTATTCTCGACTTTTAATTGCTGATAGATCGGCTCTAGCTGCTGCAAGGTGTGATCAATTTCTTTTTGAGATGTTCTAAATGCAGAAGGGACAAACACGTTTACCCCAAATGGTTGTGTTGTTCCTTCTTTCACTTCATCTATTTGAGCAGCTAGGGCCTCAGGTGTTAAATAGCCAGCAGCTATCATCCCTAAGCAGCCATTATTTGCAGCTTCGCATATCAGTTCAGTAGTGGTAATTCCACCTGCCATTGGCGCTTGAATAATGGGATATCTTACATTGAGTGCATTGATCCATTTATTCTCTACCATCATAACACCTCATATATGTATTATTTAATGCAAGCATACTTACTATCAACCTACCATAAGCAGCTGTAATTTGGTATATATCTCCACAAAAAAGAGCTTAGAAAATTCTAAGCTCCAGCATAGTTAGATCTTTTTTACAAATTCTGATTTCAGCTTCATCGCCCCAAAGCCATCAATTTTGCAATCAATGTCATGGTCGCCGTCAACCAAACGAATATTTTTCACTTTTGTCCCGATCTTTACAACCGACGACGTTCCCTTTACTTTCAAATCTTTTATCACAGACACGTTATCCCCATCTTTTAAGGTATTGCCATTTGAGTCGCGAATAACCTTCGCATCTTCTAGAGCTTCATTTTCATCTTGAGGCGACCATTCATGTGCACATTCAGGGCAGACTAAAAGGTTACCATCTTGATACGTGTATTCAGAGTTACAATTCGGGCAGTTCGGTAAAGTAGACAATGCATTCATTCCTCCATTAAAATTCTATAGGCCCGTTTATCTTATCATAAAACAAAGTCAGAAATTTGGAAGAGTTCTTCAGACTAGGATGTAGTAAGGTTAGGATGGTTTTTCTTCTTTTAAATATTCAGTCACTATTTCTGCTAAATATTCGGCTGCTTGGTTAAGTTCACCAAAAGAATTTTGATACCCTCCTATTTCAATTAAGACAGATTGATCTAACAGATCTTGATTGTAATTAAGATTTCTATTATGCCAATGACCTTTCATAAGGACCCCTCTTGATAAACCTGGATATTTTTCTTCTGCTCTCTCATATAGGTTTTCTGCAAATTTCAGATTTGTATTATAGTTAGGATGGTCTTGACTTACTATAAAAACAATCCGAGCTACTTCCTCATCATTAATCGTGGTAGTAGTCTTACTTCTACCTATTTCATCGCGGTGGATATCAAACATCATTTTTATTTGATCGTTCTTATTTAACATGTTGTTTACCACATCTCGGGAAAGCTGATATGAGTGCTCATAGTTAACATTTTTCTCAACTAGCTGTTCTTGAAAATTAGTTTTATCATGAATAACTCCTATTCCTCTTTTTTCGAATTGTTTACTTAAATACTCCCCCACGTTTGTTACATTAATCTCATCATGAAATGCATTTTCTGGCCTATCCGACTCTCCTACTACGCCCTCTAATTCAGGTGAGAAAGACTCGGTATTATGTGTATGATAGATGAGTATCTCAGGATCGTTTGTAATAGTTGCTTGCCCCATCATCGGCAAAATGTCGGAACTAATTAATAATATAAAAAATAGCAAACTAGCAAAGCTGCAGGTTAGCAGTATACTAAATCGATTCTTTCTTCCTTTACCTGAAAACCTTTGGGTTAACTTTTCTTCTAATTCAAATGAAAATTCTTTTCGTGGGTTTATCTTAACGGACTCTCTTTTCAATTTCTGAATAATGTCTTTTTCATTCTCATTCATTTTATACCCACCTTTCTTCAATTTCTGAGTTAAGCTCTAAAATGTTTATCTTTAACTTTTTGATAGCGCGGTGGTAAGTTACTTTTACTTTAGACTCACTCCACCCCATAATGGAGGCTGTTTCTGCGATACTGCACTCTTGAATTCCTCTTAGTATGATTACAGCTTTGTACGTGTGCTTTAATTCTTTTAAGGCAACATACAAACTATTCACATCTTCTTTGGAGGTATACAGGTCCTCTGGGGACTTGCTTATAGAAGGGATATACTTAAAAAGCTGTTCTTGAATGATTTTTTGCCGTTTTCGTTTTTTAGAATAATCAATTGCTACATGTTTTGCGATAGAAAATAACCATGTTTTTAGTTCCGACTCTCCTCTAAAAGACGATAATGACTTAAACAAACGTATAAATACTTCTTGCGTCAAGTCTTCAACTTCATTTTGATCATAAGTAAATGCAGCAAGAAATCGGTAGACATCGGTAAAATACAGGCGGTAAATACGCTGAATCTCTCCCTCTGATTTCTTCAAAGCCTCACCCTCCCAATCCTTTTACGCATATGTCTTTCTCAAACTAAAAAAGTTACAGCTTAGGTAAAACTTTTTTTCTTTTTCCACAAACAAACCTCAATCCCTTCTACATAAAGGATTGAGGTTAAATTGTCACTATAAGCCTGTCAACTTTAACACTCGAATCAGTATACTAATAACCATTGCCATTAACATGAATATAACTGAAAAGTATTCAAACCCTGATCCATACATGGCTGCTGCAGCTAGAGCAAACAAGGCAATTTCTAAAAAAAGTCGAGGTCCTTCATGCAGACGTTTAGGTGCTTTAGGAGAAATAAATGTACCCCATAAGGCTGCCATTAGTATCGGAGCAGTGAACCCAAACAAGACCTTATGCCACACTTCCGTCCCTGCTTCAAAACCCCAATACCCTAAAGCTAGTAAAGCTGTTACTTCTAGGATAAAACGAACGATAGCTATAATAATCATAGCTTGCTCTGTAATCTATCTGGATATATGATAAAGCCAATAACCTGATTGTAAATTAAAGATGAACTCGATAATCGCATAACTATCCCTCTACTCCATCAATGACCTAGTTTTAATATTTTCTACTTGTGAAATAGATCAGTAAGCTATTTGAATGCATCTACAACTAATTCATAAGACTTTATACGGTCCCGATAGCTATGTGTAATCGTTACGATCATGACCTCATCGACCTTGTACATGTCTTTAAATTCTAACAGACGTTGTGATACTTCATCGGGATTACCAATGATCATTTTTTGACTTAGCCTTATCTTCTCTTCAGCATTGAATGAATACTTTTTTGCTTCCTCAATAGAAGGAATTCCTTGCCTGCCTTCACCAGCTTCTACTTGACGCTTCCACAGCAAATAGCTTGAAGCGACCTCTTCTGCGCGCTCGGTTGTTTCCGCACATATGACTGAAACAGCTAAAATAGTCTTCGGTTGCTTGTGCTCAGGAGATGCCTGGAATGATTCTTGATATGTTGCGATGCTTTTCTTAACATCTTTATCACTCATAAAATGACCGAATGCATAGGCCATTCCCATTTTAGCTGCGAGGGCGGCACTCCGTTCGCTTGTTCCGAGCAGCCAAGGAGCTGGTTCCACTGGCGGGAAGGGAGAAGCCGTCACCTTTTGGAAAAGGTGATCCGAGGAGAAATCATTCCGTATAAAATGCAATAATTCTTCAAGTGCTTCAGGCAGCTCCCTCACCCCTTTTAAATAATTATCTGATAGAGCCATTGACGCTTCCGCTGATCCGCCAGGTGCACGGCCGATACCAAGATCAATACGCCCCGGAAATAATGTAGCAAGTAAATGAAAGGTTTCAGCTACTTTATATGGTTTGTAATGCGGTAATAGGATGGCACCAGCTCCTATACGAATCGTTTTCGTTTGTGCTCCTAGGTAGGAAAGCATGACTTCTGGCGCCGGACACGAAAGAGCAGGAAAGTCATGATGCTCAGCAATCCAGTACCTTTCATAACCTAGTTCCTCGGCCTTTTTTGCTAGATGTACGGATGCTTCTAACGCTTCTTTTGGTGTAGATCCAACCGAAATGGGAGATTGGTCTAGAATGCTTAATTTCATACAGGATCTCTCCTTTTTTACAGCTTCTTTATCTATCACTATAAATCAACAAAACCTAATAGAAAATGATTATGCCTAAATAAAAACCCTAACCACCTGATATAGGTAATTAGGGCTTACATTACTTTATTTAACTGGACCGTCCCAAGCAAGCATACCGCCTGATACATTTATTACATTTTTGTACCCTTGTTGTACTAAATACTCTGCAGCTTGCATACTGCGATTTCCGCTGCGGCACATGACAACAATTTCTTTATCCTTTGGAAGTTCTGAATACGTTTCGGTAAAGCTTGATAGCGGCATGTTTTTCATACCTTCTACGTGTCCGTCTTCAAATTCATCAACCTCACGAACATCAATGTATACTGCTGTTTGATCAGTCTTCATTTGCTCTTTTAACTCTGTTGTTGTGATTTCTTCTACGTTATTTGATGATTGATTAAACAAAGAGAACACTCCTATTCCGATTAGAATCGCTAAAACTGTTAGTGAGAGAAACTTCATATGCGACACCCTCATCATAAGTCCTTAGATAAATAAGTTTACATTACCATCTTCTGCTTCTGCAAGGTATGTTGCTACACCTGCATATTCAATGCCATCAATCAGCTCTTCTTTATGAATACCCATAACATCCATCGACATTGTACATGCAACCATTTTAATATCTAGGTCTTGTGCCATTTCGATTAATTCTTTTAATGATACAACATTGTGCTTTTTCATCATTTTCTTCATTAATTTTGCTCCGATACCACCATAGTTCATTTTTGATAATCCTAGTTTTTCAGGACCACGCGGCATCATTTTCGCAAACATTTTCTCTAAGAAGTTTTTCTCCACTTTTACATATTGCTCTTTACGCAGCACATTTAAACCCCAGAATGTGAAAAACATTGTCACAGGTTTCCCCATTGCCGCTGCCCCTGTTGCAATAATAAAACTTGCCATTGCTTTATCTAGATCCCCATCAAATACGATCATTGTTGCTTTCTTTTGTTCCATTTATAATCTCCTCCTAGTAATATACTTGTGTAGGTATTTCTTATAATTTATATACTATACCCAGTTAGGTATAATGTCAACTAAAATTTTTTAGTTCATCCATTCAATCTCTCCAGATTCGACATGGAAAACTGCACCAACAATAGATACTCCTTGCCCGTATTGTTGGTAAACGGGGTGCTTTTCTAAGCGCTCCATCTGAGTTTTTACATTCTTAATAGAAGCAGCTTCTCCTAAACCCTCGCATGCTGCACCCCCAAGAGATTCTCGTACAGATGCTAACCAAGGTGCTAGCGCATCCTCTGTATTTCCTTCTGCAGCTGCACGCACGCCCCCGCAGCTCGTATGACCAAGAATCAGGATATCAGCTACTTTAAGGTGTTTCAGAGCATAGTAAAGACTTGCAGTAAAGCTTTCATCAGCCACATTTACTTGATTGGCAATATTACGGTGAATAAACATTTTTCCAAGCGGCATGTTTGTAATGACAGAAGGACTGACACGAGAATCACTGCATGCTAGGACAAACATTTCTGGCTGCTGCCCCTCTTTAAGCTTCTCAAAGAAGTGAGGATCTTGTTCCCTCATTTCTTTGAGAAATGTCTCATTCTGATGTTGAAGTTGTTTTTTTTCCATAGCCTTCACCTACTCATCTACACCGATTTTAAATAAGCAATTACATGCTCTAGATCTTTAAATTCAATTTTTCCCTTAAACGTTTCATACCATCCTGCTTGCTTTAATGTGTCTCGAACCGGACCTTTGACATCACATAAATAAATGTTCTTATTCAGTTCCTGATACGTATTCATTAGTTCTTCAAGATGATCAATAGCTACTGCATCGATATCATTTACCCCTTGAAAATCTAAGATTAACGTATCTATTTCTTCAGACTTCAAAAATGATTGTTGAATTCGTGACTCCACTCGTTGGATATTAGCAAAATACAACGGAGAATCAATTCGTAAAATCGATAGATGATCTACTGTTTTGGCATTGTTAAAGCGAGCTGTGTTGCGATAGGCATCCATCTCCTCAACATAACCTAGTTCTGCCATATGCGGATTCGCACTTCTCCATATAAAGACAATCAAAGAAAAAACAATCCCAATGAAAATTCCCATCTCTATACCTAGGGTTAATGTTGCAGCAAATGTAATCAATAAGGTGAATCCATCGATCTTCTTCACTTTAAATAAATGTTTAGCCTCACCTACATCGATCAGCCCATACACCGCCACCATAATAATGGCTGCAAGTACTGCATTTGGCATGTAGTAGAACCAAGATGTAAAAAATAATAAAGTTAATACAATTAAAATAGCTGTAATGATAGCCGCTAATCCTGTTTTAGCACCTGCTCCATAGTTTACTGCAGAACGAGAAAATCCTCCTGTAACAGGGTATCCTGAGAAAGTTGAAGCGGACACATTAGCAAGACCAAGTCCAACTAATTCACGGTTCGCATCTACTTTGTATTTTTCTTTTGTCGCTATCACTTTTGCCATAGCGAAACTTTCCACAAAACCAATAATGGCAATCGTAATCGCTACTGGCATTAAAACACTAACTGCTTCAAAACTCCATGAAGGCAGTGATAAAGACGGCAGTCCATCCGGAACTTCCCCTATAATACTTACACCTTTTTCATGTAAATCAAAAAGGTAAACAACTACGGTGCTATATACAACAACAACCAATGGAGCCGGCAGCTTAGGCACATACTTTTTCATAAGAACTAAAATTAAAATGCTTGTAAGACCGATAAATAATGTATAAGAATTAATAGAACTAAGTTGTCTTCCTGCTTCAAATAGTAGTTCGAAAACATTCTCAGAAGACGGCAATTGAATGCCTAATAGATGTTTTAATTGACTAAAACCAATAACGATCGCTGCAGCGGATGTAAAACCGCTAATGACTGCGTGAGAAATAAAATCAGTAATAAAACCTAACCGAAGGAGTCCTAGACTTAACTGGATCACACCGACCATTAAAGCTAACAGCAATACAAGTGAAATATATTCGGATGACCCCGGTTCAGCCAACCCTTGAACACCTGTTAAAACTAACAATGACACCATTGCAACCGGCCCGACAGCAAGCTGTCTAGATGAGCCAAATAATGCGTAAACAAGCAGTGGAATGGTTGAAGCATATAAGCCAATTACAGGCGGCAATCCCGCAAGCATTGCATATGCCATCCCTTGAGGTATCAGCATAATCGCTACAATCAGACCAGCGGAAAGATCCCCTCTAAGGTCGTGCTTTTGGTATGTTAACATCCATTCAAGACCTGGGAACAATTTCTTTAACATCTTTTAAAGTCCCCCTTTCATTAAAATGAGTGAGCAGGTCTCTATTAGACCCACTCACTATTACAGCTAGTATTAACCTTTTTTAATCCAGAATTTAAATACATTTCCGTCTTGTTCTTGATGAATTAATTCGTGTCCAGATGTTTTAGCCCAAGCTGCCATATCAGCCTCAGCACCTTTATCAGTTGCATGGATTTCAAGAATTTGACCTGATTCAAGTGTATCCATTTCTTTCTTTGTTTTTACTACCGGCATTGGACAAGCTAGACCTTCTGCGTTTAATACTTTGTTACTGTTCATTAAAAATCATCTCCTTAGATTGGTTAAATTAATTGGTTAAATAGATTTGGCTAAATAGATTTAGTTAAATACTAAATATCATTTATTGATTAAGATACGGCACAACGGTTTGGACCGATCTCCATCTCTGTTTCTTCCTCTTTATTAGGTGTTAAGATACCCATGTTCGTTTTTCTGATTTCTTGATAAGAGTTCGGCTGCGGCGGCAGGTTTTCAGATACTACACGACGAAACTCCTCTTCATCATCAATCATTAACCCATGATTTTCTTTATATAGGTCACCTAAACGAGCAAATACTCTTCCTTGATCATCCAACTCTTTCAATTTAGCAAAATGAGCTGGCAAGACTAATAAATCTTGATCTAAGTTTTTATAGCGGACATACAATGATTCGCGTAAATCTCCTACCCAATCTTCTGCAAGTCCAGCAAGATCCGGACGACCGATTGAATCAAGGAATAGAATGTCACCTGTGAATAAATACGTATCATTAACGATTAAAGACGTGCTTCCAATCGTATGACCAGGTGAATAAACGGCTTTCACTCGTACATTTGCCTCGCCAAAAGTCACTTCCATTCCGTCTTCAAGAGGCTCAAATTTAAACGTTACCTCCCCAGCATCCTTTGGCGGCAGGTAATACGTACCACCTGTTGCTTCCGCTAAGCGGCGTCCGCCAGAAATATGATCTGCATGCAGATGAGTATCAAACATATGAAGAACTTTGATCCCTAATTTATTGGCAAAAGCGTCATATTGATCTACAAGACGAAGCGGGTCAATCATGGCCCCTTCATTTCCAGATACAATCATGTAAGAAAGACAGCCCTTGCCTAGGCGGACAAATTGATACAAACTGCCGCCGCCGTCAAGTTCTCCAACTTTAACCGGCTCAAGATGCTCACTCCACGCTTTCATTCCACCTTCAAGGTAATGAATGTCACGCCCTGTTGCCTCTGCTAATTGCTCAGCAACAAAGATAGATGAGCCTTCCTTCGCACAGACGACTAATACCTCTTTATCTGCTGGGATTTGATCAAGAATATCATCAACCCCTTCAATAAGGTCAAAGTATGGCTTATTCATCGTTACAATCCCATCGCCTTCAACTTTCCAATCATCATATTGGTCCGTATTTCTGACATCAAGAATAAATAATTCTCCTTATTTGATAACCGTCTTCGCTAAAACTCCTGCTTTCATTGCTTTTACAGCCATGAATCACACCTCCATAGTATTTGTTCATCTGTTGCATTTATTAGTCCATTCTTTTCAGAAAAGAATTATTTACTTTCAGTTTTACCATTCCATGCTGTCATTCCAGGCTTTACATTTGTCACATTTGTAAAACCATTGTCTTGAAGCAATTGGGCCGCCATCGCACTTCTAGAACCTGTACGGCAGACAACATACACTTCATGATCTTGGTTCAATTCACCTAAGCGTGACTCAAGCTCACCTAAAGGAATAGAAGCTGCTGTTGGGATATGCGAGAATGCATATTCAGCTGGTTCACGCACATCAAGGATTGTTACATTCTCACTGCCGATTTTTGCTTCAAGCTCTTCATTAGAGATCACATTTGCGAAGTCAACTTCTTCTTTTTCCTCATTTGCACTCGCTTTACGAATGTAATGAACAAGCGTGTCTCCTTCTTCAATAGTGCCTAAATATTGATGGCCTGTTGAGCCAGCCCATGCTTTAAGATCAGCAAGTGAGCCTTTATCTGTTGCTTGAACCTCAAGTACTTGGCCTGGTTCAATTCCATCTAACGTTTTTTTCGTTTTAACAATTGGCATTGGACAAGATAATCCTTTTGCATCTAATACATGATCTGCTTTGATTGTCATTTTGTTTGCCTCCTTTTATAATACCCTTACCCGTATATCTATATTATACATATGATTTTTAATTAGTCAACTCTTTTTTACTTATACCCGTTTAGGTATATTTAAAACCAAAAAAATTATCTAGATTTCACTAACAGTTGAATGGCTTCTTCTACGACTTGATCCGCTTGCTCGCCTTTTTCTACTTCATCGATAATACATTGCTGCATATTTTTAGCGATAATATAGGCCATGGCACGATCTGTTGCAGACTTTACTGCAGACATTTGGGTAATAACATTCTTACAGTCTTTTTCTTCTTCCATAAGACGAAGAATCCCACGAACTTGACCTTCAATACGCTTTAAGCGGTTTTTCATATCTTGTGAATACTCCATAGTAAATCCCCTTTCTGCTTGTAGTCATTTATATTATTCATCTATTCTAATTGCAAGATAGTATCAATAATCAGATACCCTATGACCTATAATAGCACACACACAAAATATACACAAGGGGGTATATAACTTTATATAAAAAGCCACTTTGAAAAGTGACTTTCTCTTAGGTGATATTCTCAACCTCCACTTGTAATACATTTTCAGAGGATTTTAATGCGTAATAAACATCTGTCGTATAGACATCTCTGCTCGTAACCACAATACATGAAATAATAATATCTTCTGCTTCTTCTTTTACTTTTACGCGCCTGATTCCAAAGTTTTTATTTTTCACTTCTTTTAGAAAGCTAGTTAAGTCTGTATCTTTTTTAATATAAATTTTTGCTCGCACTTCAATATTTTTTAATTTCTTCGGCCCTATCCAAGACATGAGATCAGGAATAATTCGTACGCCAAGAATCATAAAGAAGACTCCTAATAATGCTTCTACATAAAAGCCCACCCCAATGGTAATGCCTAAGCCAGCAGATGCCAATACAAGAGATGCGGTCGTTAATCCAGAAATCGCATCATTATTTCTTCTCAAAATAACACCGGCTCCTAAAAACCCAATTCCGCTAATCACATAAGATGGAATACGCCCCGGATCCATCGGACGTGAATAAGCTTCTGAAAACAAAAAGGCTGATTCATAGGAAACAATCGTTAGAAGACACGCTGTTACTGCAACGATTAAGCATGTTTTCAGCCCTAAAGGCTTACCTTTTAATTCACGCTCAAGACCGATGATAAGACCGGCAGCTGCAGCTAAGGATAACTTATGTAATGCAGGATTATAAACAATCATTTCAAAAATATCTTCCATTTAACCGACTCCTCTCTATATTAATGTTTTCTATTATACATCAAATGTTCTTCCACCTATTAAAAGAGAAGGGAAAAAGCACCCTCACGCATAGTGAAGGTACTTAGCAGATACTCGCTATCATGATTCATCTTTTGTGACAGGGAGATCTGCCCCTACCCAAGCAGTAAACCCGCCTTTAACATTAACAACTCGATCAAATCCGTGTTTTTGCAGTACACTTACCGCAATAGCTGAACGGACACCCGAGCCACAAAGAACATATAAGGGTTGATCTTTTGGCAGATCTTCCAAATGGTCTTCAATGTGGCCTAAAAAAGCATGGATCGCTTCAGGTGCATGGCCGTTTGTCCATTCGTCGTCATTTCTCACATCAATCAAGGCCGCCTCACTTGATCGAACAGTTTGGTAAGCTTCATGAACATCAACTTGTTTGTACATTGGCAGTGTGACATCTTGTTCGATTGTTTTTTGATCGATAAACGCAATGGTGCGATCAAGTCCTATAGATTGAAGAGCAGTGATCACTTCATCTAGTTTCTCTTCTTCTACAACTACAATTAAATCTTTATCATAAGGAACAAGCCACCCTGCCCAGTTTGTAAATGACTTTTCAATCGATATGTTCACAGCCTCTTTAATATGACCATAAGCAAACAATGGAGACTTTCTTGTGTCTAGAACATAGACATGATCATCAATCATTTCCTTTAGGTCCGAAAGTGACTGAAGTCTTCTAGGCATGTTGCCCGGCTTTTGTTCTGCCCCTTTTTTATTTAATTTTTTCATTACGCCAAAATACGTTGGCGGCTCTGGCTGGCTCGATAATAGTTCATCCACAAACTCATCTTCATCAGTTATTTGAAATGCCCAATTATGTTTCCTTTCATAACCAATTGTACTTACCGGAACAGCACCGAGAGATTTTCCACAAGCACTCCCTGCACCATGAGCAGGCCATATTTGCAGGTCATCTGATAAATTTCTTGCCTTTTGCAGTGATGCAAACATATCCTTTGCTCCAACCTTAGCAGTTCCTGCAGAGCCAGCAGACTTCTCTAATAGATCAGGTCTGCCGACATCACCAACAAATAAGAAATCACCAGTAAATACCCCCATTGGTTCACGAGCTCCGCCGCCTTTATCTGTTAATAAAATAGAAATACTCTCAGGCGTATGACCTGGCGTGTGCATCACTTTTAAATGAACACCGCCAATCGAAAATTCATCGCCTTCTTTTACAAGCGTGGCACCTACATCTTTTGCAAATTCATACTTCCAATCTTTATCCCCCTCATCGGATAGATAGAGATGTACATTAAACAGCTCAGCTAATTCTTTTGCACCTGATGCATAGTCGGCATGAATATGCGTTTCTGTTACAGCTGATATAGTGAATCCTTCTTTTTTTGCTACTTCAAAATAGGGTGTCAGGTTGCGGCCTGGGTCGACAATGATAGCTTCACCCGTTTTCTGACACCCAATCAAATAGGACATGTGAGCTAACTTCTCATCAAAGAAAGAACGAAAGAACATAAAATATACCTCCTATGGTTTATAGTCTACCGTTTATGTTCCCCGTTTTCATGAGAGTTAATCCTAAAATAAGGCGAGAGAAAAATCTCTCGCCTTAAGATTAGAAAATTACAGGATACCGATACTAGCTAAGATAATAGCTGGTATGACGGACAGTACCGGAATTAAAACAGCCACGACTGCAATGTCCTTATATGAATCTTTGTGCGTCATTCCAGTAATAGCAAGCAGCGTGAGGACAGCACCATTATGAGGGAGTGCATCTAAACCGCCTGAAGCAATCGAAGCTACCCGGTGAAATGCTTCTGGACTCATCCCTGTTGCTTGGGCAATTTCATAATACCGACTTCCTAAGGCTTCTAATGCGATACCTAACCCTCCAGATGCAGAGCCAGTTGCCCCTGCTAATACGTTTATAGCGACTGCTTGTGATATGAGCGGGCTGCCTTGAATACCGAGAAGAAAATCTGTTAACCTCTCAAACCCAGGCACCGTCCTAACCACTGTACCAAATCCTACAGCGGCACTTGTATTAATAATCGCAATAACTGAACCACTTGCCCCGCCATTAATAGCTTTTACAAATCCTTTCCACTTATGGAAACTAAGCAGCATAATTAATACAATTCCAGTGAGAAGAGCAATGACAATATCCAAATCTAGAAAATTCAATGTAAATACTACAGAAATAAGAGGTAATATAGATAAAAGAATATGAGGATTTTTTTCTTCTTTTTTATCCTGTGTATCTGATCCTTTAGGTTCTGTATACCCTTCCCCTGCTGCTTTTAAAGATTTCTCTCTCCATCTAAGATATAAGAAGCCGCCAACTCCCATTACTAAGGCTGACGAAACACCCATTATAGGTGCTGCAGCAGCAGATGTGAAATAATAATCCATAGGAATAAGATTTTGAATTTGCGGCGTCCCTGGCAAAGCCGTCATCGTAAAGGTAAATGCACCTAAGGCAATTGTTCCTGGCATAAGTCGACGGGGTATATTGGCTTCTCTAAATAAACTTAGAGCTAGTGGATATACCGCAAATACGACAACAAATACACTGACTCCCCCATACGTCAACACAGAGGCTGATAAAATAACAGCTAAAATAGCATGTTTAGTGCCTAATGCTTTTGTGATCCATACGGCAACTGATCGTGCCATACCGGTATACTCCATCAATTTCCCAAAAATAGCTCCTAGCATAAATACCGGAAACCACGTTTGTGCAAAACCTACAAATCCACCCATGTAGGTATCTTTGTAAGCTTCAAGTAAATCCAATCCGCCAGTAATCGCTACCACACCTGCACAGATTGGAGCAATCCAGATTATGGACCACCCTCTATAAGCAAGTACCATTAAGAGTATGAGACTTAAAAATATTCCTATCATAATATGTCTCCCTTCTACTTATACTAGGTTACTATTTTAAGGATTTTTGATACTGCTCTCTTATTTGTCTTTTTAAGATTTTACCTGAAGCATTTTTTGGCATATCACCTACAATTGATAACGCTTTCAATCTTTGGAACTTTGCAGGAACCCTATCATTAACCCAGAGCATTAATTCTTCTTCTTGAATGTCTATCCCATCCTTAAGAACAACTTGCGCTAAAGGTATTTCACCCCATTTTTCATCAGGGATCCCTACAACAGCGACTTGAGAAACCGCCTCATGTGTACTAACAATTTCTTCAATGTCTCTAGGGAACACATTGACTCCCCCAGAAATAATCATGTCTTTCTTTCGGTCGACTAGATAAATGTATCCTTCCTCATCTGTGTATCCCAGATCACCTGTTTTGATCCATTTATCATCAAGCATGGAGGCATTTGTTTCTTCTTCTTTATTTAAATAACCACTCATTAAAGTTGGTCCACGACCTACAATTTCCCCCACTTCTCCAATGGGCACTTCCGCTTCCTTTTCATCAATGATTTTAAACTCATTAAAAATCATTGGCGGACCAACTGATGTGGGTTTTTCAAGAACAAAATCGGGACGCAGCGTAGTGAGAAAACCTTCTGTTAAGCCATATAGTTCAAATAACCTGCCGGGCAGCTCTTCGCCTATCTGTTCTTTTCGATTTCTTGGCAGAGGAGAACCTAATGTCAGCAACACTTGTAATGAAGATAATCTCTCCGGCTTATAATCAGGGTGATCTAACGTTGTAATGACTTGAGTAGGGACCATCATTGTATGTGTCACTGACTCACGCTCAATCGTATTCATAACAGTGTCTTTATCAAATTTAGATTCGAGGATATATGTGGCACCAGCACATATAGCAGGATACATAAAAGCTACAGATCCATTAAAAACCAGACTTCCTGTTGCTAATACTTTACTGTTATACGTTACTCCATATTCCATCCCCCATAGAAAAGCGTACATAATTCTCGTTTTGTGAGTATGAATAATTCCTTTAGGCAAACCAGTCGTGCCAGATGAGTACATAATATTCGCCACATCTTCCTCACTTACACTTACGTTTGGCTCGTTGTCATGACTGCTTTTAATAAAAGCTTGATAGTTTGTGAAGTTAGTTGAGTGCTCACATGTAGAAATAAAAAACTCAATGTAATCAAGTTGATCTTTAATTAAAACGATATCTTGTTCATATGTTTTATGAAATACGATCATTTTAGGACAACAATCATTTAATTGATAAACATTATCTTTCCCGCGTACCATTGGATTTAAAGGCACGATCACTACACCTATTTTTGCAGTGGCCCAAAACAGTTCAAGCATTTCTAAACTATTAGGTAGAAGCATTGCAATACGGTCACCTTTTGTTAACCCGTTTTTTAATAAGGCATTTGATAAACGATTGACTCTTCTGTTAAATTCTTTATAAGTTAGTCTATCCTCACCATGTACTACCGCTAATTTGTCAGGATAATGGATGGCATTACGCCTTAACATCATTCCAACATTTAAAAAATCCATATTAAACATGTTACAGTCATCCTCTCATCGTAAATTTAATCCTGTCGTCAATCCCCCATCTACTTCTAGCAATGTACCTGTAATATAGCTAGAAGCATCTGATGCATAAAATAATACAGCTTGAGCAATTTCCTCAGGTTGACCTACTCGCTTCATAGGGATCTTATTAATAAATTTTTCTTTCCCTTTTTCATCCATGGATTGAAACAAAGGGGTATCAATGGAGCCAGGTGCAATTACATTAACTGTAACTTCTGGTGCAAGCTCTAGTGCTGCTGTATTCGTAAGTGAGACGAGCCCTGCTTTTGATGCCGAATAGTTCGCTTGACCAAAATTCCCTTTGTGAGACACAGAAGAAATGTTAACGACCTTTCCGTAACCTTGCTCTTTCATTAAAGGGCTTATTTCTTTTAAAGTTAAAAATGCCCCCTTAAGATTAACGTTCATTACTATTTCCCACTCTTCTTCAGTCATTTTCGTCAGCTTTTGATCTCGAAATATACCCGCATTATTTATCAGAATATCAATACGCCCAAACCTTTCTAGTGCACGCTGTACCCCATTCTTTACGTCGTTTTGATCCGCTACATTACCTTGTACAAACAGACAATCATTACGTAATGAATCTGCTACTTGTCTTCCTTCTTCGTTGAGGTCAAAAATAATAACAGAAGCGCCTTCGCGGTCTAGTTTTTGTGAGATAGCAGCTCCAATCCCACTCCCTCCTCCAGTGACAAATGCAATTTTACCTTCAACATTCATTTGTTTTTCCCCCAATTCTCAATATCTTCAATGACTAATAACTTCGCTTCCCCTGATATCACTTTGTCACCTGCTTGATTAAACGCAGAGGTTAAAAGTGTTACTTTATCACCATTTATTTGCTTTATCTCGCATTCTGCTGTTACGGTATCATTTAATTTTACCGGCTTTAAAAATTCGATATTTTGGCTTAGATATAATACAGGTTTATCAAACATCTTAGAAAATATGGTCGCAAAATAGGAGGATGATAACATACCGTAGGCAATTCTCGTTTCAAATTTTGTTTTTTTACAGAACTCTTCATCAAAATGCCAAGGGTTAGAATCACCAATTATTCCTCCAAATAAATAATTATCACTTTCTGAAATTGTCCGAGTATAATGCTTCTTATCTCCAACCTTCATTATCCCTTCCCCCCTTTATTTAAGAGACCATAGTCTCTAAATGAACAAAAAAATTATGGATCAACTTTAATCAAAATAGCTTCTCCTTGAGCAAGTCCACCACATATACTAGCAACCCCGTACCCTCCCCCTTGACGTTTAAGTTCATTCATTAAAGTTAGAACAATCCTAGCACCGCTAGCTCCTACTGGATGGCCTAAAGCAATTGCCCCACCATTAACATTCATCTTTTCGCGTATTTTCATTGCTTTTTCTTTATCTCCTTCCGCTATGACTAGTGAACTAACGAGAGGTACAGCTGCAAAAGCTTCATTAATTTCTATGACTTTTACAGTGTCTATTGAAAGGTTTGCCTCTTTAAGAACTTTCTGTATAGCCCTGCCAGGTACAGTCGCTATATTTCTTGGGTCATCTGCAACACTAGCAACTCCCATAACTTCGGCTAAAGGCGTGATACCTTTCTCCATTGCAGTATCCCTCTTCATTAACA
This sequence comes from Alkalihalophilus pseudofirmus OF4, assembly GCF_000005825.2. Classification (GTDB taxonomy): domain Bacteria; phylum Bacillota; class Bacilli; order Bacillales; family Bacillaceae_D; genus Alkalihalophilus; species Alkalihalophilus pseudofirmus. Next base: position 1,107,298 of record NC_013791.2, on the reverse strand, counting down.
CCATGGAACACGCACCGTCACTTAGCCCTGGTGCATTGCCCGCGGTGATTGTCGGACTATCAAAAACCGTCGGTAGGGATGCTAATTTTTGTAATGTCGTCCCCGGTCTTGGGGCTTCATCCATATCAAAGATTACTTCTTTTTTGCTTCCTTCTATTACAAGTGGATAAATTTCAGCTTTAAACTTTCCAAGGGAGTTAGCTCTCTCCCAATTTAATTGGCTCATATAGGCAAATTCATCTTGCTCATTCCTATCAATTCCATACTCCAAAGCAACCTCTGCAGCATCTTGTGAAACGAGGTTAAAATCATGATAACGAATGCCGTATGCAGGGTCATGAATGGTCATATGCCCCATTCTATTTCCCCATCTTAATGCCGGAACAACCATCGGTGTACGGCTCATTACTTCTGCGCCACCAGCTAACACGACCTCGCTCTCTGCTCTTTTAATTGAATAGTAGCTTTGTTTTAACGCTGCTAACCCTGAACAACAAGCTTGATCAATCGTTTGTGATATAGTTTGTGGAGAAAGTCCAGCTTTAAGCAGCGCCTGTCTGGCAATAATAGGTGCAATCACTTCCTTTGCCTCTGCTTGTGTACATACTCCCCAGTTAACTTCTTGAACTTCTTCGGGTGCTATCGCTAGGTTTAAAAGCACCCCTTTCATTAATTCTTGACTTAATTGAACGGTTGAAAAATCTTTTAAACTTCCGCCAAATTTACCAAAAGCAGACCTTTTCCCCGCTACTATCACACATTCCATTAAAATAATCACCCTTCCCACACAATTAAAGCGCTTACAATATTGTAATCCATTTTGGCAAAACCTTTCGAATACGATAAAATAATACATGAAAAGTCATTAAATGTACTTATCTATTATCATTCAATAACAGACCAGGGTCTCTTAATAGGGATTTTAAATCCTTTTCTCCGAATTGTCAAACTATTTAAGAAAATTTCAAGAGAAAGAGTGAAGTACTTATGCAATATCGCCAGCAAAAAGCCATGTTAACTAGAAAAAAAATCTTAGATGCAGCTTTAGAATTATTTACTGAAAGAGGATTTGATGAAGTAAAAGTAAGCGATATCGTCAAAAAATCAGCCACTTCGAAAGGGGCCTTCTATACTCACTTTTCATCAAAGTATGAGATCTTTTTAGAAAAGTTTAAAGAAATTGATGATTTTTACATAGCTTATGAGCAAGAACAAATAACACAGCTCACTCCTCTAGAGTTTCTTTCAAATCTCCATAAAGCCCAAGTTCACTATCTCGAAAATGAGCTTGGAAAAGATACAGTTCGAACAATCTATATGAATGTTTTACGTTCTGATCAAAACAGCTTTGTATCAGATAGGAAAAGGCCTTATTTTCATATAGTAAAAAAGTTTATAAAAAAAGGGCAAGAAGATGGCAGCATCCGAGATGATATGACATGTGAAGTGCTTGCTGCTCAAATGACAAAAGCAGTAAGAGGGAATATTTATGACTGGTGTTCGAATGAAAAGTTTGATTTGGAAAAAGAACAAAATTACTTATTATCTATCCTCTTAGAAGGTCTTAAGAAAACCTAACCAACTTAAAAACCCCCTTCTAACAACTGAAGGGGGTTGGTTAATGTATTGAATTAATTATCTGCTTTTTACTAACAGTTGAATGGCTTCTTCTACTACTTGATCAGCATCTTCACCTTTTTCCACTTGATCAAGGATACATTGCTGCATGTTTTTGGCAATGACAAATGCCATCGCACGGTCCATTGCTGATTTTGTTGCAGACATTTGTGTAATCACTGATTTACAATCTTGGCCTTCTTCCATGAGGCGTAATACACCTCGTACCTGACCTTCGATTCTTTTTAAGCGATTTTTCATTTCTTGAGTGTATTCCATCTATTCCAACCCCCTTCAACTAAAGGTTTTGCTGTATTCTTTCTATATTCTATTCTAACCGATTCTAGAAAAATTGTACACGAACACCCATTTTTACTAAAGCTCAGCTAACACCCGCTCCATCATTTCTTTATTCATCGCACCAACCTGTACATGATGGACTTCGCCGTCACGGTTAATGAACACAGACGTTGGCAGAGGCTGGACACTATAAAGAGAGGCAGCTTCCCCTTTTTCATCTAAAAGGATCGGGAAGGTTAAATTTAATTCGTCCGTAAATGATTGAACACCCGCAACCGATGCTTCAGAACCTGTTTGGTTGACTGCTAAGATAATGATATCAGTCTCTTGATAAAACCTCTCCATATCGGGCATCTCAGCTCGGCATGGAGGACACCATGTTGCCCAGAAATTAATCATGACCGGCTCTCCTCTAAAATCTGATAAAGAAAGCTTGTCACCAGTTAACGTTTCTAATGTAAAATCTGGTGCATAGCCGGAACCTCCGTCCCCTGTTTTCTCTTTGCTTAATGAAGATTCACTCGTTATAGAATCAAACACTCCAAATGCAAGGAACCCTGTCATGATAAGTAAAACTAGCTTGGCACGCATCTTAGGATACCTCCTTGCGCTTTGTTTCGTTTGATAAAATGATTAATCCAGCAATAAAATACATAAAGTAAAACCAGCTCGGAACAGAATAATCAAGCATTCTTATAGGGATAAAAAAAGAAAGCAGGCCCTTTATCAATCCAAATAAAATGAGGAACTGGCCTAGCATACGAGTATGCGTCTCTTGCCGTTTGGATTGTATATAGATAAACAAAAGAGCTAACGTATTAATTCCCATCAAGATCACATTTGTACCAACTATTCCCTCCATCGTATTGAATGGAAAGACTGCATAATACATCGTCTCAATGATTAAATAGGTACCTGCTATTTTTATAAAGACGGTTGTATTTAGTGCAGCATCCTCTTTCGTACTCCACCATAAATAGACACACATCACAACCCAAGCGAGCATCCATTCATTTGCCCCGCTTGGGGTCGCTAATACGGCGATAGGGTCACCAATTGCCACTGCAGGATTTAAAATTAACTTAGAAAATTGAAACGTAACAAAAAAGGCAAAAAAACCATTCCAAAAAACTTCAGAATCTTTCTTTGTACTATTCATCATCTCATAAAAAAATTGATTAGCTAAATAATAGCCGAGTAAAACAATGACGATGAGGGCGACCCATGATTGTCTAACAATAAAAGGGCCGACCGACCATACCTCATTCATATTATTACCACCCTTCAAACTACCTATAGGGGTATCATAACTAACTCTGGTTATGTTGTAAAGAAGACAGGATCTAATTAGACGGACTTTGCAGCTGCCGTTTTGGCATGCTTAGGTTTTCCTCTTGAATGAAAGCTATGAATAATCATGCCGGTGACAATGGTTAGCAACCCGAATAACCCAACTATAGACGGGAATGCTCCTCCGAGTAACAATAACTCGCCTAAAAAAGCAAAAACAACTGAACCGGACTGTGTCGCTTCTACAGCTGCCAATTTTTGCGGCTCATGTCTAACTAGATTGGTTGCAAAGAAAAATAGGACAGTCGCTATAATCCCTGAGGACAAAGCTACGATAAATGACTGCGTTACCTGACTCTGGCTCGGAAGGCCTTCTGCTATAATGCCATAGCCGGCGAGTAACACCCACCAAGGAAGACTCATTAATGTCATACCAAGTACCCGTTGAAATGTGTCAATTGAACCATCAACGAGCTCAAGCATCTTTCTATTACCAAGAGGATAAGCAAAAGCTGCAATCACAACAGGGATAACGCTTCCTAGTAAAATAAGAGCAGACACCCCTGAACTCTGTTCAAGCTGAACAAAAAATACCCCTGCTAATATAATGACAGAAGGCCATAAAGAATGAAGTAATATCTTTTGACGTTTGCGTACAACCCCGTCTGTCGTCCGGATCGTTTCATAGAATAGCGGAGCTAAAAGGAGTCCCGCTACAATCGTTGTTTGCCATGTTCCTGCAATTAACCATCCTGGTCCGAAGCCAGCAGCATACGTAATCGGAGCATAAAACACCACAAACCCAAAAAAGCTCCAAATAAACCATTCACGTGGATGCTTTTTCATTTCTTTAAATAAATCAGCCAGGCCTCCTCTCAGCCACACAATCAAGAGCAGAAAAGGCACCATAAAAAAGAAACGCAGTGATGCGCTCCAATACCAGCTTCCCCCCTCAAGCTCCATTGATCGGTTTAAAATAAAGGTAAGTGAAAAGAATACCGATGCAAGCAGTCCAATTAAAATAGCTTTCAATGTTAACACCTCTTCTTAACTCTTATAAAGGTACATTTAGTTTGACGAAATTTAATTCAGTTTAACGCATTAAAGCTCAAGTGTAAATGAAATAGATAGAAAAAAAAGGCAATTTAATCATGTATGGTTGAATCACCTTCCTTATATATAAAAACTACACTCCTAATTATTAGTGATGTCTAACAACTAGAGTGCAGTTTCAAAAGATATAATTGTGTTAAGTAATTAAGCTCTTCTTCTAAAGAATTGAACAATAATTAGTACTGCAATAAGACCAACCATTGCCCATGCTGTATAAACGATGATTAGATATTCAGATCGCTCAACAGCAATACCGATAAACGCCCAGATGAATACCATTGGATAGATCACATCATTATTATAGGTCATAAACCAGATCGCAAGAGCCGTACCTACCACTAATAAAATAGCTGTCCACACTTCGGGTGCAATACCAAATGTGCTTACATTATTAACCGTAAGGACAATCCCCACATTAACAATCGTAGCTACAGACACCCAACCTAGATAGACAGAAAAAGGAATTCTAAATTTTGAAGGATCCTTCACTCCATCCATTCGAATGTAGATCACAATCAAGCTTATAAGAAGTGCAGCCATTGCCACCATCGTCAGGTTGAAGAACTCATAATGGAACAGCAGCAGCCAAGCTATATTAAATACACAGCTGATGACAAACCATAATCCCACTTTTTCATAGACTGGATTGTTTTTCGTTTTAGGGAAGAACTGCGCCCCTACCCAAATGACAAGCAATAAATAAATAAATCCCCAAATGGAGAATACATATCCAGCCGGTGTAAACATTACGTTCAGGCGGTCTGATATCTCACCTGCTGTTTGACCGTTGATTGGCAGGGCATTAGATAAATAGTTTACGATTAATACGGCAATCAATGCAGCTGCGTTGAAAAATGCTAAAGATCGATTCATGTTGAACACTCCTCCCAAGTTGTAGAAACATTGTCTTGTCATACATATACCCTACTTATTGGGAGAATATGTTAAGAATTAAACAAACGGGCTACATTCCTCAATTAGACCTATCCTTTAACAAAATAAAAAGCAGGCAACCGAGTATCCCAGTTGTCTGCTTACATTTTTTCATACAGAATTAATAGTCTGAGTTAGACTTTTCACCGTTCACAATAGAAACGCCGGCACTTGCTCCAATTCTAGTGGCACCAGCATCAACCATTGCACGCGCACCTTCAAGGTCACGAACGCCGCCTGAAGCTTTCACGCCTAGCTCTGGACCAACAACCTTACGCATTAGAGCGATATCTTCAACTGTAGCACCGCCTGTTGAAAAACCAGTAGATGTTTTAACAAAGTCAGCGCCTGCTTTAACAGAAAGTTCACAAGCACGGATTTTTTCTTCTTCCGTTAATAGACAAGACTCAATAATTACTTTCGTTAAAGCTTTCCCTTTCGCCGCTTCTACAACCGCACGAATGTCACGCTCTACAAGCTCATTATCTTTGTCTTTAAGTGCTGCGATGTTAATCACCATATCGACTTCAGTTGCACCATTTTCAATCGCATTTTTCGTTTCAAATGCTTTAACTTCTGGAGTACTTGCACCTAGCGGGAAGCCAATAACCGTACAAACTTCTACACCTTCTGCATCTTTTAACTGCTCTGCTGCAAGCGCTACCCAAGTTGGGTTTACACATACTGATGCAAACTTATATTCTTTTGCCTCAGCACAAAGAGTTAGAATTTGTTCTTTTGTTGTATCCGCTTTTAAAGCTGTGTGATCGATTAAATTAGCAATTGATTGACTCATTTTACAGCGCCTCTTTTCTTTAGCATTAGTTGTACGTACCTCTTTATTATCGTAGCATAAAAGTTCTAATTAGACGAGCTTATTTTTACACAAATGCTAAATATGTATCCTGAAATGGATGAAAGCTTCTAAATAACCATAGATAAGAGCCTTATATGACATTCTATTGGAAGCGATTACCTCTTTAGACCCTGGCTAGAGAGCATTTAAAATTGCTGCCATTTTATGATTGTGCCGATGTAAGGTCTTATTGTGTTGCTTTCATTTATAATTGCGTCCGTCCAATGCGTTATTGTATTCTTTGTACACGTAATTGCGTCAAAGCTCAGTAATTGCGCCGGTCGAGAAGTAATATGTGTCATAGTCAGTCTCTATTGTATAGACCGTGACGATTATTGCGCCAGTTGGAATCTAGGGACCCTTTCCTTCCACTCATAAGAAAAAGACCATGATCACTCATGGTCTTATCCTTCCTTACGTTATCCGTTTACCGCTTGCTTTATCTCGGCATCATCTAAGACGCGGACAAATTCACCTTTGTTATAAGGGTATCCGGCTTTTGCAATTTTTACTTTAACGATCTTACCGATCATCTCATCCGTTGCTTTCACTTTTACTTTTAGGTAATTATCGGTATAACCAATATACAAACCGCTCTCAGGATTCTCTTTATCACGTTCTTCCGGAATCACTTCAAGAACCTCTCCTTCAAATTGAGAAGCATATTCTTTTGCTAATTGATTGGAAAGTTCAATTAAACGGTGTACACGTTCATTCTTTACTTCTTCATCAATTTGGTCATCCATGCGCGCTGCTGGTGTCCCTGTACGTTTTGAATACGGGAAGACATGAAGCTCACTGAATTTATGCTTTGCAATAAAATCAAATGTTTCTTGGAATTCTTCTTCTGTCTCACCAGGGAAACCAACAATGACATCTGATGTAACGGCAAGACCTGGAAGCACTTCTTTCAAACGATCAAGACGTTCAGCAAAGAATTCCATTGTGTATTTACGGCGCATACGCTTAAGAACTGTATTTGAACCTGATTGTAGCGGAATGTGTAAGTGACGTACGACTTTTTCAGAGCGATCAATCACCTCAATCACTTCATCTGTTAATTGACTAGCCTCAATTGATGAGATACGAATACGTTTTAAGCCATCTACCTGCTCTAAATCTTCCAGGAGACGAGCAAGGCTGTAATCCTTTAGATCCTCGCCATAGCCGCCTGTATGAATTCCAGTGAGAACAATTTCTTTGTATCCTGCTTCTACAAGCTGAGTTGCTTGTTTAATCACATCTTTCGGGTCACGTGAACGCATAAGACCGCGCGCCCAAGGGATGATACAGAAGGTACAGAAATTGTTACAGCCCTCTTGGATTTTTAAAGAAGCACGAGTACGATCGGTAAATGCCGGGACATCAAGTTCCTCATATACACGAGACTTCATAATGTTTCCTACCCCATTGATCGGCTCACGCTCTTTTTTGAACTGCTCAATGTAGCCGATCATTTTCGTACGGTCTTGAGTCCCGACTACAATATCAACCCCAGGAATGGCCATAATTTCAGCTGGAGAGGTTTGAGCATAACAACCTGTTACACAAATAACCGCGTCTGGATTTTTACGAATCGCTCGACGAATCACTTGACGGCTTTTTTTATCGCCTGTATTGGTTACAGTACAAGTGTTAATAACGTAGACGTCTGATGTTTGCTCATACTCTACTTTCTCGTAACCTTCTTGTTTAAACAGCTGCCAAATTGCTTCTGTTTCATAATGATTTACTTTACAACCTAATGTATGAAAAGCCACAGTAGGCATTATCTTCACCTCATTAATTCTAAATGATAAGAAATAGCCGCCATCACATAAAGCGGGGCTGTTTCTGTTCGAATGATTCTAGGACCAAGCCCGCATAATACGGCGCCTTTCCCTTCAAGTGCACTTACCTCTTCTTCTGTTAATCCGCCTTCTGGACCAATGACGATTAACACGGAGTCCCCTGACTTTACCTGGTTCAAAACGTTGTGCAGATTACTTGCCTCACCCGTCTTTGCGCTCTCTTCATAAGCTACAATAGTATGCGTGTAGCTTTCAATCGTTTCTAAGAGCTGGGTAAAAGAAGCTGCTTCCTTGATAGTAGGAATGATTTCTCGGTATGACTGCTCAGCCGCTTCTTTTGCAATCTTCTCAAGGCGTTCAACTTTCTTTTTTGCCTTTTTCATATCCCATTTTACGATCGAGCGTGAGGCTTGAAAGGGCTGAAAGCAGCTGACACCGAGCTCCGTTCCTTTTTGTGTAATTAACTCTAGTTTATCACCTTTAGGCAGTCCTTGCGCAACTGTTACCTTAATGGGTAATTCTGTCTTTGGATCCAGCTCTTCTAATACTTCAGCTTGGATGTCACTTTCACTCAATTTCTTGAGCTTAGCCAGCACCGTTCTTCCTGCATTATTTGAAACAATGATCTCTTCGCCCTCTTGCATTCGCATCACTCTGGCAATATGTTTGACATCATCACCAGTAATGGTAACAATTGAGCCATTTAATTGATCTTCTGAGACAAAATAACGTTGCATTGTATCGTCCTCACTTTAACAGCAGTGGTTATTTCCTAGCAATGATGGCTACCCAGTCATCCATTTCAATCACTTCATCAATGGTAAAGCCAGCAGAAACTAAAGAATCTTTTACTTCTTGTTTTTTACGCTTAATGATTCCAGATGTAATAAAAGCACCGCCTGGTTTAAGAATCGCTGCCGCATCTTGAACAAATTGAACAATCACTTCCGCTAAAATATTGGCAACTACTAAATCATAGCTTCCATCAATTTGCTCAAGCAGGTTGCCTTGACGAACTGTTACGGTATCATGTACCTGATTTAACTCTACATTTAATGCAGCACTATCTACCGCTACTTGATCCAAATCTAGGCCGATAACGCGTTTTGCGCCCAGCTTTGCCGCAGCGATACTTAATACACCTGAGCCTGTCCCTACATCAATGACTTCTTCCCCGCCCTGCATGACACTTTCCAATGCTTGAATACAAAGAACGGTTGTTGGATGAGTTCCTGTTCCAAAGGCCATACCCGGGTCAAGTTCAATGATCATTTCATCTTCTGTAGGAGTGTAGTCTTCCCATGTTGGTGTGATCGTAATGGATTTAGAGATTTTAACAGGCTTATAGTATTTCTTCCATGCAGTAGCCCAGTCTTCTTCGTTCACTTCTGCTAGTTGAACGCTATTGCGGCCAAGATCAATCTCATAAGTTGTTAAACCGTTTATTGATGCTTTTACTTCATCAATGGTCTCAAGTAAAAAGCTGTTCACCGGAAAATAAGCTTTTACAATGACGCCGTCTTCTGGGTAATCATCAGGAGAAAGTTGATAAATTTCGCCGTAGTGCACGCCCCAGTCTTTAATCAGGTCAATCGGGTCCTCAATCACAACTCCGCTCGCTCCTGCTTCATGCAAAATATTACACACTGGTTCTACCGCTTCCTCTGTCGTATGGATACTAAACTCCGACCATTTCATTCTTGCCCAACTCCATCCTTATCATTTTTCCTAAGTCATTTCCCAAATACAGACGTCACATAACAGGGAGAAAGCAGCAAAGGGCTAGTGTCCTTTGCTGCTTCGCTTCATTTTGTTATAAACCAAACATTAATCGCCTTTAAACGCACGTTTTACTTTTGCAAAAAAGTTATCATTTTGCTCATCAGGCTGTCCGCCTGACATTTTAGCAAATTCACGAATCATATCTTTCTCTTTTTCTGTTAAGTTCTTCGGAGTCACAACACGTACTTGTACATGTTGATCTCCTTGACCACGCCCATGTACGTTCGGTACACCTTTTCCACGTAAACGGAAGTTAGTACCCGTTTGCGTACCTGCTGGGACTTTAAGTTTCACTTTGCCGTTTAATGTAGGGACTTCAATCTCGTCACCTAATGCTACTTGAGCAAATGTAAGAGGCATTTCGCAGTATATATCATCCCCGTCACGCTCAAAGAATTCGTGCGGTTTCACATTAAAGACGACAAATAAGTCACCCGGAGGTCCACCGTTTACACCAGCTTCTCCTTGTCCAGAGACACGGAGCTGCTGTCCGTGATCAATACCAGCAGGAACTTTCACGCTGATCTTTTTACGCTTGCGGACTTTTCCTTTTCCGCCGCAAGTAGAACATTTATCCTTAATGAATTTACCTGTTCCGTCACAATGATGACATACACGACGATTCACAACTCGGCCAAATGGTGTATTCTGCTCCACATTCAGTTGTCCAGCCCCGCCGCAATGTGAGCAAGTTTCAGGCTTCGTTCCAGGCTTAGCACCTGATCCTGTACATGTTTGACAGGTTTCTTCACGAGGAATTTCAATTTCAGTATCTTTACCAAAAACGGCTTCTTTAAACTCAAGTGTCATCGTATACTGAAGATCTGCTCCTTGACGAGGAGCATTTGGATTGCGGCGACCGCCTCCGCCTCCAAAGAACATATCAAAGATATCACCAAATCCATCAAAGCCGCCAGCTCCGCCTCCGCCAAAGCCTTGGTTTGGATCAGTGTGACCGAATTGATCATAATGCGACTTCTTTTGGGGATCGCTTAATGTATCATAGGCTTCTTTTACTTCTTTAAATTTATCTTCTGCATCCGGTGCTTTATTGACATCTGGATGATACTTGCGAGCAAGCTTACGATAAGCTTTTTTCACTTCATCAACAGATGCATTTTGATCGACACCGAGAACTTCATAAAAATCACGTTTACTCATGTCAACACTCCCGATTCTATTCCATAACGTACATCATATCATTACCCGTTTAAGATGCGCAAGCACTTTAAGTGCCCCAGCTTTCAAGTCATCTCAGAGAAAAAGTCAAAGTCATACGAGCTGACTTTGACTTTTCAAAGAGGTCTTACATTTCATTATGATTGTACTGCTGTCTTACTTTTTCTCTTCTTCTTTTACTTCTTCGTAATCAGCATCGACTACGTTATCATCTTGCTTTGCATCTGCACCTTCAGCACCTTCTGCTTGTTGTGCAGCTTGGGCTGCTTGCTCATAAAGCTTTGTTGATAGAGCCATAACAATTTCTTGCAGCTCATCTTTAGCCGTTTTGATTTCTTCAAGATTGTCAGCTTCGATTGCAGCTTTCAATTTATCTTTTGCCGCTTCTGCTTTATCTTTTTCTTCTTGCTCCACATTATCGCCAAGATCTTTTAATGTCTTTTCAGTAGTGAACACTAATTGATCTGCTTCGTTGCGTAGCTCTACTTCTTCACGACGCTTCTTATCTTCCTCAGCGTTCGCTTCCGCATCTTTCACCATTTTTTCGATCTCTTCGTCAGATAGACCTGATGAAGAAGTAATCGTGATCGATTGCTCTTTATTTGTTCCAAGGTCTTTTGCTTTAACATTTACGATACCATTCGCATCAATATCGAATGTTACTTCGATTTGAGGAACTCCGCGTGGTGCTGGAGGGATATCTGTTAATTGGAAACGGCCAAGTGTTTTGTTGTAAGCAGCCATTTCACGCTCACCTTGTAGTACATGAATGTCTACAGACGGCTGGTTATCAGCAGCTGTTGAGAATACTTGTGATTTAGATGTAGGAATCGTTGTGTTACGGTCAATTAATTTTGTGAACACTCCGCCCATCGTCTCAATACCAAGTGATAATGGAGTAACGTCAAGTAATACAACGTCTTTTACATCTCCAGTTAATACACCAGCTTGTACAGCAGCACCAAGAGCTACTACTTCATCTGGATTAACTCCTTTATGAGGGTCTTTACCAGTTAATTTCTTGATTGCTTCTTGTACTGCAGGAATACGAGTAGATCCACCAACTAGAACGATCTTGTCAATCTCGCTTGCAGATAGACCAGCATCTTGCATCGCACGGCGAGTCGGGCCTAATGTACGCTCTACAAGTTCAGAAGATAATTCTTCAAATTTAGCACGGCTCAGGCTTAACTCTAAGTGCTTAGGACCTGTAGCATCTGCTGTAATAAATGGTAATGAAATTTGTGTTTGCGTTACACCAGAAAGATCTTTTTTAGCTTTTTCAGCGGCGTCTTTTAGTCGTTGCATAGCCATTTTATCTTGAGAAAGATCAATTCCGTTGTCTTTTTTAAATTGGTCTACAAGGTGATTGATGATCACCTCATCAAAGTCATCCCCACCAAGCTTGTTGTCACCAGAAGTTGCTTTAACTTCGAAGAAACCTTCTCCAAGCTCAAGGATTGACACGTCAAACGTACCGCCGCCAAGGTCATAAACAAGAATTGTTTGATCTTCTTCTTTTTCAAGACCATATGCAAGTGCAGCTGCCGTTGGCTCGTTGACAATACGCTCTACTTCAAGACCAGCAATTTTACCAGCATCTTTTGTCGCTTGACGTTGTGAATCATTGAAGTAAGCAGGAACTGTAATAACAGCTTTTGTTACTTTCTCGCCAAGGTATGCTTCTGCATCAGACTTTAATTTTTGAAGGATGATTGCAGAAATCTCTTGTGGAGAATACTCTTTACCATCGATTGTTTCTTTATAATCTGTTCCGATATGACGCTTAATTGACATAATTGTGTTAGGGTTAGTGATTGCTTGACGCTTCGCTACTTCCCCTACTTGACGCTCACCGTCTTTGAATGCCACAACAGAAGGAGTTGTACGGTTACCTTCTGGATTAGGGATAACTGTTGCTTCCCCGCCTTCCATTACTGCCACACATGAGTTAGTTGTTCCAAGGTCAATTCCAATAATTTTACTCATTTTATATGCCTCCTAGTTTCAATCGTTTAATTTATATAGATCTATGTAAGGATTACGCGTTTACTTTGACCATAGAAGGTCTTAAGACGCGATCCTTTAATTTATAACCCTTTTGTAATTCTTCCACGATTTGATTTGATTCAAACCCGTCTTCACTTACCTGCATTACTGCTTGATGCAAGTGCGGATCAAACGATTGTCCCGTTGTTTCAATTACTTCAACACCTTCATTTTTAAGTGTATCTTTTAATTGACGGTACACCATTTCCATACCGCTTAGAAGAGATTGTGCTTCTTCTGATTCAGGCTTAACGAGAAGGGCACGCTCAAAATTATCAACAACTGGAAGTAAACCTTCAATTAGTGCTTGAGATCGATATTTTGCAGCCGCCTCTTTTTCTTCGCGAGAACGGCGACGGAAATTATCATAATCAGCTTGAACACGCAGCATACGATTGTTTAACTCCGCAACTTGTGCTTCAAGGGGATTTTCTTCTGCTTCCACCACTTCTGTTTCATCAGATGCTGATGCCTCGTTTTGATCTGTATCAACTGCTTCTTGCTCAGTATCTTCTGCTTTTAGTTCATCTTCTAGTGTGTTTGTGTCTTTTTCAGTCATCTGTTTCACCTCCTATCGAAATCAAGTCGTCTGCTTTTAGCAGGCTCTTTATAAAAAACGCTACGTTATTCGCAACTGTTTCTTTTTGACCAATCATATTTTTACCATCAACTAACAATATTACCACTTTTAACTTTCGTGATACAAGTTAGTTAGAAGCTTTGTTAAATCTTTTGAAACCGAATCGACCACTCCGATAACACGACGGTATTCCATACGCGTCGGTCCTAAGATACCGATTGTTCCCATATGCTTGCCGCCAATCGAATACGTCGCTGTAATCATGCTGCATGAATCAAAGGCTTCAAGATTGTTTTCCTGCCCTATTTTCACCTGTATTCCTTGATGTGGAGCACGAAGAATCTGCTGCATCAGCTGATCTTCTTCAAGCATGTTTAACAGCATTCTCACTTTATCAACGTCACGAAATTCTGGCTGCGATAAAAGATTCGTTTTACCGCTGTAGAACACTTTTTCTGAACGATCATTAGTAAGTGAGTGTTCAAGTGAAGACAGGATCTGTTCATAGTTTGTGACATGTGCACGCATCACTTTGCTCACTTCTGTATTCAATTTTTGACGAAGCTTAAATAGCGGCACACCCATTAAGCGGTCATTTAAAATGTTTACCACTCGTTCGATATCAGAAGCCTCAATCGTATCTGGCAGCTGGATCGTTTGATTTTCTACATGTCCTGTGTCAGTTACCAAGATCAGGATAGCCGACCCTTTAGCAAGGGGAATGATCTGAAGCGAGCGAAGCTTGGCTTCAAACATTTCAGGACCTAGAACAATCGAAATATAGCTTGTCATATTAGACAATAGCTTTGCTGACTGTTGAATGACTTGTTCAATCTCCTGCATTCGATCAGAAAAGATCGTACGGATATTAGCTTGCTCATCTTCAGTCAGATCATGAGGCATGAGCATGTTATCAACGTAATACCTGTACCCTTTTTGAGACGGAATACGTCCTGCAGAGCTGTGAGGCTTCTCTAAAAAGCCGAGTTCCTCTAGGTCAGCCATGTCATTTCTGATCGTCGCTGGACTAAATGTTATATCTTCTCGCTTAGAGATGCTGCGAGAACCGACTGGCTCTGCCGACCGGATATAATCATCAACTATGGCGTGCAGAATTAACAATTGTCTATCTGTTAACATCTCTCATCACCTCTGTTAGCACTCACAATGATCGAGTGCTAAATCTAATGATAAATTATCAAATAGGTCAGGATTTGTCAACTTCAAAACAACATTTCTTCTAAAATAAACGTTCGGTTTTTTTGCTAATCCTCTAACACAGCAAGAAACTGTTCAAATACTTCATTGGCTAACAACAGTCCCTCGTTTGTCAGTTTTAGCATGCCTTGCTCACTAACTAGCAACCCTCGCTCAGATAAATCCTTTATTTGATCGTGATAGAGCTTGTTAAGGTCTTTATCGTAGCGTTTAGATAACTCGTCAAGATCTACCCCGTTAAGCTTTCTCAGGCCCATAAACATCGCTTCTTCAATTTGTTCTACTCTACTGACTTTATGTTCATTAAGGTAAGGCAGCTTCTTTTGATTTACAGCTTCTATATACTTTGGCACCGGACCAATGTTTTGATGGCGAACGCCATTTACATACCCGTGAGCCCCAGCACCGAAACCATAATATTCATCGTTATTCCAATAAACGAGATTATGCTTACTTTCTCGTCCGGGCTTAGCGAAGTTGGAGATTTCATATTGTACGAAACCATGAGCTTTCGTACGTTTTCTAAGCTCTTCATACATTGTTACCTCATCTTCTTCAGGAGGCAAACTTAATTTCCCCTTGCGCTGACGATTAAAAAACACTGTCTTCTCTTCAATTTTTAATGAATAAGCAGATAGATGTTCTACCCCTAATTCAGCTGCTTTTTCAATCGTATCAATAAATTGTTCGACCGATTGATGCGGCAGACCAAACATTAGGTCAAGCGATAGATTATCAAAGCCTGCTTCTCTGCTCCTCTTAACAGCGTCATGCACACTATCACTTGAGTGCGTTCGGCCGATCGCGTCTAATAGTGATTGATCAAAGGACTGCACTCCGATGCTAAGACGATTCACCCCGAATTCTTTCATAACAGCAAGCTTTTCTTCTTCACTGCTATCTGGATTAACTTCCACCGTAAATTCCTCAATCTGCTCCATAGGAAGGATCGAATGCATTTCGGCAAATAGAGTTCGTAACTGAGCAGCCGTTAAAGCGGTAGGGGTTCCACCGCCGACATAGATTGTTTTAAGCTGATCGGGCTTTGCTTCATTAATCGTCATATGCATTTCGTGAAGCAGTGCTTGAATGTACTCATCGACCGGCTGGTTTTTCAAAAATACTTTATTAAAATCACAATAGTGACAAATATGCTCACAAAAAGGGATGTGAATATATGCTGCTGTCCTCATATTATTCCTCCTGCTAACAATAAAACCGCAGGAATCCCTGCGGTTATCATTGTATTATTCATCCATACGAAGAACGGCCATGAAGGCTTCTTGCGGTACTTCCACGTTACCAACAGACTTCATTCGCTTCTTACCTTCTTTTTGCTTCTCAAGAAGCTTACGTTTACGTGAGATATCCCCGCCGTAACATTTAGCAAGTACATTTTTACGCATCGCTTTAATCGTAGATCTTGCAATAACTTTTTGTCCAATACTAGCTTGAACAGGCACTTCAAATTGCTGACGAGGGATTAACTCTTTTAACTTTTCAACAATGATTTTGCCTCGGTCATAAGCTGAATCGCGGTGAACAATAACCGATAGGGCATCGACCTTCTCACCATTTAACAAGATATCCATTTTAACCAGCTTAGATTGTTTATAGCCGATCAACTCATAATCAAATGAAGCATAACCTTTTGTATTTGATTTTAATTGATCAAAGAAGTCATAGACAATTTCAGATAAAGGAATTTCATAAACAATTTGTACACGGTTCTCATCTAAGTATTGCATGTCAATGAAAATTCCACGTTTACCTTGGCAAAGCTCCATTACTGAACCTACATAATCATTTGGAACCATTACTTTTGCTTTTACATAAGGTTCTTCCACATAATCAATCTTTTGTGCATCAGGCATATTAGACGGATTATCAATTTGAAGGTCTTCCCCACTAGTCAGCTGAACCTTGTACACAACACTTGGTGCTGTAGTGATAAGAGAGATACCAAATTCACGTTCAATACGCTCTTGAATGATTTCCATGTGCAAAAGTCCTAAGAATCCGCAGCGGAAACCAAAACCTAGCGCCTGAGATGTTTCTGGCTCATATTGCAATGAAGCATCATTTAACTCAAGACGCTCAAGAGCTTCACGAAGGTCATTGTAATCATTTGTATCGATTGGGTAAAGACCACAGTATACCATCGGATTCATGCGACGGTAGCCTGGCAGTGGCTCAGATGCCGGGTTCACAGCATTCGTAATCGTATCACCGACACGCGTATCCCCTACATTTTTAATCGCTGCCGTTAAAAATCCTACATCTCCGACAGTCAGCTCATCACGTTTTTCTGCTTTTGGCGTAAATACCCCAATCTCAGTTACTTCAAATTCTTTTCCTGTAGCCATCATTTTAATCTTCTGGCCAGGCTTCACTGTGCCATCAATAATACGAATATAAGCTACGACACCGCGATATGAATCATATAGAGAATCGAAAATTAAGGCTTTAAGTGGGGCGTTCGGGTCACCAGTTGGTGCAGGTACCTTTTCGACCACTTGCTCTAAGATCTCTTCAATTCCAATTCCATTTTTTGCAGATGCAAGTACAGCATCAGATGCATCAAGACCGATTACATCCTCTACCTCTTGTTTCACGCGCTCAGGCTCTGCACTTGGAAGGTCAATTTTATTGATGACCGGCAAGATCTCGAGATCATTATCAAGGGCCAAATAAACATTGGCAAGAGTTTGCGCTTCAATGCCTTGTGCTGAGTCAACAATTAACAAAGCCCCTTCACAAGCTGCTAAACTTCTCGATACTTCATATGTAAAATCTACATGTCCTGGAGTATCAATTAAGTGGAAAATATATTCTTCGCCGTCTTTAGCTGTATAGGTTAATTGAACAGCATTTAATTTAATTGTAATTCCACGCTCGCGCTCAAGGTCCATTGCATCAAGCGTTTGGTCTTTCATTTCACGGTCAGTCAGGGCGCCTGTTTTCTCTAAAATTCGATCAGCTAACGTTGACTTTCCGTGGTCAATGTGAGCAATGATCGAGAAATTTCGGATTTTCTTCTGGCGCTCTATGCGGTCATTGTTATTCATAAATTGATCACTCCTACTAAATCGTGCCATATACACTATTTCTCATTATACCAATCGTATAGACCGTCTTCAATACACAGATTAGGGTTAGCCTAAAATCTTAACTTATTTGCTATTAAAACGATCTTTATTTTCTATTAAAATGATCTATTTTACAGAAATAGGGAAGTCCCTATAGCATGTCTTTTTTATTATCATATGTTATTACTAAAAGGTTTGTTAAAGAGGTGAGCCCTTGTCAAAAGAAGAATTTGAACGACTAATGAGATTATTAGATGTCATACAAGAAATCGGATCTAAAGAATTATTCTCAAACATCATTGATGGTGTGAACCGGGATCGCTACAACCTTATCCGCACCTATTTCGACGAATGTATCGATAATATCCCAATAAAAGAAAAAAGAGAGTAGCAGCTATTATTCGCTGCTCTCTCCATTTAACACTTCATGAACAAATGTCATCACTTGGGTAAGTGCCATCCGGCTTATTCTGTTTGCTCCTTCAGCAACACCTGTGCCAAGCTCAGAAAAAAAGTTAAACCTTCCTACATCTTCTGCTTTTTGGCGCTTTTCCACTAATTGACTTTTAGGATCTACAGGCTGTTCCTTTTTAGCACTTATTACCTCAGGTTCTGACGGGACACCTGCCGCTTCACTCTCCTTGAGTTCAAGAGGAACTGGCTTTGTGATCCCTAGTTCTTCGTTCATATGCTGAATGCCAAATAGAGAACCAAGCAACAAAGTTACGAGTATGAACATGATCACAAAAACCAGTTTCTTAATCATCATTTTTCCTCCTCTTCTCCGTCTGCTGCGCTTACATCCACCGCTTCTTCTGTTTCTACATCGTCTGTTCCATCTACCGCTTCTGCATTCCAATAATAATCAGCAAACACATCAGCCAGCGCTTCTGCAGAACGATAGACCTCTTCAAGTGAGTTATGCACACCGCCAAATTCAACCAGCATTGATTGTTTCGATAAATCTTGATTAAATTTACCATTTGTACCTCGGCCTGCTTTTAAAATTACCCCACGGCTTAGTCCAGGATATTTCTCTTCAAGCATGTCATGCAGCTCTTCTGCTAATTTAAGATTATGTTCATAATTTGAATGATCCCCGCCTACTACAAATACTGTCCGTCCATATTCAACACCATTTATGGTTACAGTCGTTTTATCCCTTGAGAGCGTATCGCGGTGAAGGTCAAAGAAAAATTGCAGGTCATCATTTTGTGCTATGGCTTCTTTTACAAATTCACGAGATGCATCATACGATTGTGCGTATTGCCAGCCTCTATTTTTTAGAGCACCTTGCACATCACGTTCCTCTATTTCTGTTCCGATCCCTCTTTTTTCAAGTTCTTGAGATAACTTCTCTCCGACTAAAGTGATATTAACCTCACCATGAAAGGCTTCATTTACTACGTCTGTTTTAAGCTCCGGTAAAAATGACTCGGTATTATGAGAATGAATAATATGCGCTACTTTTCTGCCATCTGTCGAGCCTTGCAGATTATCTCCTGCCTGCTTTAATTCCTCAAGCTTTGCCAAACTTTCTTTTGTCGCCTCACGCTCTGCCATTATTACTTCTAGAGGGGGAGCTGACTCAAACGGCAAGTTTGTATAATCTGTTCCTTCACCCGCTACAATAATCTGGCCGTCAAATAATGAAAAGCCTGGCAGCTCTCGCCCCAACAGACTTCTTGGATCATCCGGATTAATACTTGTCGCCACTTGAAACGCTACACCAGAGAGACTCATAGCCTCAGCATCAGGTGGAAGCTCTTGTTTAAAATACTGATTCTCCATTCCAAGAAGGTGAACAAAGTCTTCTCCTTCCAGACCATTAGCCCATTGATTTATAGAGGAAGAAGCCATTCCATATCCCGGCTCAAAGGAAGTGAGTACACCTGTAAATATAAAAAGGGACATCACGCCAACTATGATTAATGCAGCTAGACGTTTTAAGCTCGTCCGATTGACTTTTACGGTAAATCCATGAAATCCCCGTCTTCGCATCTTCTCATCCTTTCATGTTTGCTTGTCCACACGCACACTTACATGATTAGACCTTGTAGTTGAGATATATGCTTTTATGAGACAGGGTAGAACGTATAATTTTATACAGGTATGTATTTTCTCAATATAAAAGCCTCTTCCCATATGGAAAGAGGCTTTCTGCATTAATGTGTGTAGGAACCAACATTATCTTGATTCACTTTTTTGTGAAGAGCTGCGTTCAGGCCTTGCGCAATGACATTGGCCATATCATCAATAAAAACATCAACTTCTTTTGGAGTGACCATTAAATTATGTCCAAGCGGAGAGAGGACTTCTCTAATCAGCTGACGTTTCTCTTCTTCTGGAAGCGCGCCGACCATTCCGAGAATTGTTTGCTTTTTCTCGTCATTTGGCAGATCTTCATCCGTTAACACCCGCTTCTCGCCAAATGTCATCCCTGCTGGGGCAAGGGAACGAGACGGAGCATTCCCTTCTTTCATTTCGCGACCAAAATGCTTTAACACATAATCAATCGTATCACTCGTAATGGACACCGCATCGACCACCGTTGGAATCCCAACAGCAATAACCGGAATCCCAAGCGTATCTTTGCTCAGCTCTTTTCGTTTGTTCCCAACTCCGCTTCCAGGATGAATGCCTGTATCAGAAACTTGAATCGTCGCATTCACTCGCTCAATGGAACGTGACGCTAAGGCGTCAATCGCAATCACGAAGTCAGGCTTTGTTTTTTCAATGATACCAAAAATCACATCACTCGTTTCAATACCTGTCAGCCCCATAACTCCAGGGGTGACTGCACTAACAGGACGATATCCTCCTTGAACCTGTTCAGGAGCGAGCTCAAACAGGTGACGAGTAATCAGTAAATTTTCAGCTGCGATCGGACCAAGTGCATCAGGTGTGACATTCCAATTCCCTAAGCCGACAACTAAACAAGTATCCTCTTCCTTGATTCCAATGTCGGTCATAAACTGATGAAACTGACTTGCAAAAACTCTCTCCATTTTTTCTTGAATGTCAGTATCTTTCTTTCTAATCCCTTGAGATTCAAATGTTAAATATGAGCCTTGCTTTTTCCCAAGACGCTTTGCTCCTACTTCATCAATGATTACTTTAATTACTTTAACATCATCAATCACTTCTTCTTCAATCTGCACACCGCTGACATTTTGTGATTCTTGTTCTCCTGGAGCCTTTCTCTCTTGCTCTTCAACTGCCAACTGATGAGCTTCCACAGCTAGATCAGTGCGTATTTGATATTGTTCAAGGTTTAATTCTTTAGGCATTCGGATCACCCTCCTCATTCTACTCTTATCAAATAGCTTCTCCATTGGTTTTTGTTTTCATTCTTTCTATTGCATTTGTTCGTTGTTTTTGATAGAATGCAGATTGTTGTATTGATGATGCCAACGGGTGTCGTCACTGCCTTGAATAAAGGATGCGAAACCGTTCATAACATAGAGATGGACTGGTTACAAAAGAGGACAATCGTTGTTTAACCAGGAGGTGAAAGGTATGCCAAATATTAAATCTGCAATTAAACGTGTGAAAACAAACGACAAGCGTCGTGCGCAAAACATCGCTGTTAAATCTGCTCTACGTACTGCTATCAAGAACTTTGAAGCTAAAGTGGAAGCTGGTGAGCAAGAAAATGCTCAAGCAGCATTCGTTGATGCAGCGAAAAAGCTTGACAAAGCAGCAAACAAAGGTCTTATTCATAAAAATGCAGCTTCACGTCAAAAGTCTCGTCTAGCTAAAAAGCTTAACGGTCTTTCTGCATAATGAACGAAAAAAACGACTCATACAAAATGAGTCGTTTTTTTATGATTATAAATCTTGAGTCATCTTCATTAATAATAATTCCACCGCCAACACTTTCTCCATCTTTCCTGATTTAATCGCATAATCGGTATCAGCTGCCGCTTCAAGAAGGGTTAAAAGTGATCTTTCCTCAAATTGACTGACCTTTTGGCTGGCAAGTTTAACAGCATATGGGTGAAGCTTTAATTGAGCTGCAATTTGTTTTTGTGAGTAAGCTTGTTTACTTAACCCCTTCACTTGATAATAAATTCGAAACTGTCTTGCAAGGAGCGCTAATATCTTTAATGGATCTTCTTTCTGCTTCAACAAATCATGATATATGACAAGTGCCCCGTCTAAACGCTTTTTCACAGCAAAATCAATTAATGCAAACACATCTTGCTCAAGAGTGCGAGCAACAAGTAAATCAACCTCCCGCGGAGTAATCTCTCCTCCCTCACCTACATAAAGGGCAAGCTTTTTCAACTCTGACGCTGCAAGAAGCAAGTCAAATCCAAGCCGTTCAACCAAACGTTCCTGTGCTTCTTTTGTTATTTGGATATGGTGGCTAGCTGTCTGCTCTTCTATCCACTGCTTCATCATTCGGTCATCAAATGGAAGAGCTTCAATAACTGTTGCTTCTTTTTTTAATCGTTTTGTAATTTTTTTCCGTTCGTCTAGCTTCTCATAAGGGGCAACAAGGATGAGCGTTGACTCAGGAGAAGGATTTTCTATATATTTGATTAACACATCAATATCATGCTCGATTTTCACGTCTTGCTTTTGACTGGTAACGGCTTGAAAATCTTTCACAATAACCACTTTATTCGCCCCTAAAAAAGGCAGTGTTTCCGCTTCTTGAACAGCAAGCTCTATTGGCGTTTCTGAAAAGCTGTATGTAATAACATTCATATCTGATCCATCTTGACCGACTACTTGATCTAATACTTGCTGCGAAAAATCTTCAATCAAAAATTGTTGCGTACCATGTATAAAATAAACGGGTGAAACCTTACCATTTTTTACCTCTTTTTTTGCTTGCAAGTAATTCATTTACACATTCCCCAATTTCATTGCAATATTCTTATCGATTTATGGATAATCTATGGGTGTAGTCAATCGATATTGACTGCTGACTTTCGCTACCCTTCTTTAGCTTAGAAAAAAATGCTGGCCATTACAAGTTAAATATTGAGTAAGTGTATTGAGTACATTTACTTTGCAAAGCTAGTTAGTGAAAACAAGAGAAAGGGGTCCGGCCCCCATGTGCCAAACCCCCATTTATGATAAACGTCATGATCCGAGATCCCGGGTACCCTCGTTCATGACGATAATCATGACCGCCTTTCACTAGTTATGATATCCTATGCAGATTCAAACTATAGGTGACAACTCTTTACAATGCAGGCAGATCCAACTCAAGATGAACAAATTATTGAACATTTCTTGATTAAGGATAATTGTTTGAGGAATCGATATAGCTTTTTTTGGTGGCTTGGCTTATACTAAAGGTTGAAAAAAGGAGGGGTGCCAGATGAATCATTTTGAAAAAGACGTACAAAGTAAACGTAATGATGCGATTGATTCTGGTGTTGCCTTTGTTGTTTCTTTTGGCTTCTTTGCAACGATTTTTATCATTGCATCTATTGTTGATGTATTCTCAGGATTTTAAGCCGAAAAAACACAGGCATGAAAGGTACCATCTGAATGGTACATAAGCAGAGGAGCAAGTTAATCTTGCTGCTCTGCTTTTTTATATGAGGAAAATATGATCTTCATTTTTTCTTGGTATAGATGCAATTGAACAGCACCTTCGAGGTCCGTTCTAATCACCTGAATGTTGTGGTCAAAAAGGCGTTCGGTTACCTCTGGATGTGGATGATTAAAGCGATTGTTTCGTCCTGCTGAAATTAACCCAATATTTGGTTGAACCTGCGTTATAAATGCCTCTGTGGTTGATGTTTTGCTGCCGTGATGACCAACCTTCAGGATATCAGCTTGAAGATCAGGAAAAGCCTGAATCAACACCCTCTCCCCTTCTTCTTCGAGGTCACCTGTAAACAACAGCTTTACTCCTTCTATCTCTGCAAAAAGGACAATAGACCGGTTATTTAAATCTTGTTCATCACCAGATGGAGACAATACGATAAAACGAGAAGATTGAGCTTTCCAAGCATCACCTTTTGAAACAAAGTGAATCTCAGTACCTCTCTCGTACAATTCCCGTAGTAACGCTTGTTCAAACTCTCCTTCTACCGTTCCTGCACTATATAAAAGTTTCTTAATCGGCACCTCATCTGCTAACGCAAAAGCTCCTCCTATATGGTCCATGTGACCATGCGTCAAAATCAACGTATCAACTTTTCGGATTCCCTTAGCCTTTAAATAATCAACGACTACATCTCGGCCTACATCATAAGTAGAATTTCTCTCACGCCATTTCTCATTGGCGAAATGCAGTGTACCTCCTGCATCAATGACATACACTTCACGGCGTCTCGGAAGCTCAATAATAAAGCTGTCTCCTTGGCCAACATCCAGCATCGTCACCACGGCCTCCTTTTTTAAAAAAGGACCTGCCCATTGACTAATTACAATCCACAAAAGACCGCAGATCAACAGTTTCCACCAGCCTCTCTTCCCTGCTTCCCACAAAAGGATGGATGCTGTAAACAAAAGGATGGAGCCAAATAAAGCTACTGCATTCGGTTTACCTGTACGTACCATAAATAATGAAAGGCCATCAAGACGAACCAGCCATTCATGTACAGGAGGAATCGTGATTTCTAAAAGCAGAAAAGCAATGTTTATATTCGAGGGGAGGATAGATGAACAAAGCACGCCTAGAAAGGCTAATGGCAAGACAATAAAAGATATAAAGGGTATATAAATGAGATTAAGAAGAAGAGAAAGCAATGAAGCTTGATAAAAGTGAAGGAGAATGAGCGGAAGAGATGCAAGCTGCGCGAGTGTCGTCACTGCTGCCAACCTTGCAATATTATGCGAATAGCGATTTATGATGATTGGTGCAGAAAGGATAAGAACAAACGAGGTAAGAAAAGAGAGTTGAAAGCCCAACTGAAACAACGCAAACGGTTTTATCGCTAAATAAAGAAGGAATACAGCCGCAATCGGAATAAGAGGCGGCACAGTTTGTTTAAAGCGTAAAAAAAAGAGTACAATGATCGTCATAAACGACGCACGAACGACCGAGGGTGCCCCGCCTGCAATAATCATATAGATGGGTAAACTTATACAAAGTGCCTCGAGCGCCCTCTCACGGGTAATTCCTGCCCTCAGCAGCATAAAGAACATTACAGACACAACCAACCCTACATGCAGACCAGAGACCGCCAATAGATGTATAACACCTAATGATTGATAAGCACGAAGAACATCCTCTTCTACAAACACCCTCTCACCAAATACTAAAGCAACGATGATCCCTGCCGAGCTCTCCCC
This sequence comes from Alkalihalophilus pseudofirmus OF4, assembly GCF_000005825.2. Classification (GTDB taxonomy): domain Bacteria; phylum Bacillota; class Bacilli; order Bacillales; family Bacillaceae_D; genus Alkalihalophilus; species Alkalihalophilus pseudofirmus. The sequence continues at coordinate 1,082,236 of NC_013791.2, read as the reverse complement.
TGACCCCTCTAAGATTTGTTTGATTTGCTTACTTCTAAATGCTTGCATTTTGTAATAAAATCCGGAGCTGCTTGCCCTGCACGTAAGCGAGGAAAGATTCGCCGTCATGATCCAGTGTATGTTTTGTTCGTATAAAAAAGTTTTATAATTGAATTGATAAAAATTTGTGGGGGACCGCGGAGAGTGTAATTTCCCTTCAATGCGACAAAGGTCTCCAGGAGCTAGCGTGCGAAGAAAAGCTTGTTGGGCCTCACTTTCAATAAATCCATGAACTTGGATCATTTCATGTTGTATGCTTTTTACCTTCATAGATAATGAATCACCATCAACATAAACAAGTGAGTGGATAGTAGCGTCAATAACTGTCTCATCACCTGAATAAACCGATACATGACGCGCCTCTGCAAGTGTGCCTATGCCTGCGTAAAGACTAAAGAAACTTACAGCAATCAACCCATTGATTCGTATAGACCTTACATGCATACATAACAACAGCAGGAGAGCGATACAGACAATATAAAAAGAAAGGCTCGTCCCTTTTAAGATGAAAACGAGACCGAGCACACTAGAAATGGCAGCAATCACACTATAAACCATAGAACCCCCTTATGATTTAGGCGGATATAGAGAATCCACTTCGGCGCGTAGACCTTCCCATTCAGCCTCATTCATGCCAAGACTTTTTAATTTGGTTAACAATGTTTCTGTTAAATCCTGTTTTTCATTTTGGTGAATATCAAGAACAGGGTTTTCAAGGACCACTTGTGATACTTCTACACCAGCCTCTTTAAAAAGCTCAACGGCATATGGATGGTTCTTATAATCACTTGCATAAAATACTTTTTTAATCCCAGCCTGGATAATGGATTTCGTACAATGCACACAAGGGAAATGTGTAACATAAAGCTCCGCTCCCTCTGTCGGCACGCCGAATTTTGCACATTGCAATAATGCATTTACTTCTGCGTGAATTGTCCGGATACAATGATGATCTACAACATAACACCCCTGATCAATGCAATGATCACTGCCACTAACCGATCCATTATACCCCCCTGCAATAATCCGTTTTTCTCTTACAATCGTGGCACCGACCATTAGGCGGGTGCACGCGCTTCTTAATGCTAATAAATGACTTTGAGCCATAAAATATTGATCCCATGATATACGTTCCATCTCTTCACTCCCCTTGCATAGTAGCCACTACTAGTGTAGAGAACAGATACAAAGGAAGTCAATGACTTATTGTACCGTCACTAATTCTTGAAGCTTCTCAAATGACTTAGGCCCTATACCTGATACATTCATCAGCTCTTCTACACTCTGAAAAGCTCCTTGTTCTTCCCTGTAACTGAGAATAGCTTCTGCTTTTGCCGGTCCGATTCCAGGCAATGTTTCGAGCTCCGCTTGGCTCGCTTTATTTAAGGAGATTTTAGCGCCAGCTGCGTTCGAACTTTGTGTTTCTGCTCCCATCGTTAAAGGAATCTCTTCTTCCCCTAAATAAGGAACATAAATGACCATTTCATCAACTAAAAGCTGGGCTAAATTAATACCGTCACCAAACGCGTCAGGCAGCAGCCCTCCTGCTGATTCAATCGCTTCAAATACTCTGCTCCCTTCATGTAATTGATACACTCCTGGTCTCATAACTGCACCCTTCATATCAACGGTCACAACGCCAGGGTCAGCTGCCGCTTCTATTTCTGGCTTATCTTCTTCAAGCTCTTCAGCAAAATTCCAATTCATTTCTTCTATTTCCTCCTCCCCTATATTGCTAAAATGCAGAAATAACACTACACTTACAATTAGAGCAATGCCTGTTAAAATAACCGCTACAATATGTTTTGGCCAATTAGCAATCAAAAGAATAACCTCCATCATGTTATTAGAAAGGAAGACACTAAAATGAGCGTACATTTACAAATTGCTGAGCAAGTAACAAACCATCGCAGAGCACAAAAGGAATTTCTAGCATTAGATGAGAAAAGAGAGGCGGCCATCGACCGGGTAGTAGAAGACGCTAAGAAAGGTTTACATATTTCGCTGAATGAAGTAAATGCGATTACAAAGGAGATGAATCAAATTGCTCAAGACTTTTACTTCCCTCCTAGAAAAGAAGTAACGACCGATATGGTACGAGAATACATAAATAAATCCAAATAATAAAGACACATACTTACCCTGCCTTCTTCATACGCTTGTGATAACGATATCGTTTTGGGACGTTTTGGAGAAGGAGGGGATTTTCAGATGAGGGTTGGAATCATTGGGCTTGGCAGTATGGGGACGATTTTACTTGAGTCATTTCTTGATTCCGGAGTAATAAAAGAGAAAGATATAACTGTAATCAATCGTACAAAAGAAAAAGCCTTAAAAGCAAAAGAGGCGTACCCTGCCATTCATGTAGCAGATACAATCGCTGAAGCAGTCAAACGCTCTGATTATTTTTTTGTCTGTGTCAAGCCGCTTCAGTTTGCATGTGTGATTGATGAAATAGCTCCGGTCTGTACACAAAAGCAATTATGCATCTCTATTACGAGTCCAATCTCTGTAGAATTGCTTGAGAGTAAAGTTGACTGTAAAGTAGCCCGTATTATACCGACCATTCTTAACCGTGCCTCAGCAGGTTCTACACTGATCAGCTACGGCAAGCGCTGCACCACCGAAGACCAAAAACAAGTGCATGCCTTTATGAGTCATTTCTCAGAACCACTTGAAATTGAGGAAAACATTACTCGGGTATCTTCAGATATCGTAAGCTGCGGGCCGGCTTTTTTCAGTTATTTATTACAACAGTTTATTGACGGGGCTGTGAGACAAACAGAGATATCTAAAGAAGACGCCACTACTCTTGCGACAAATATGATCATAGGTATGGGCCGCCTGTTAGAGCAAGGACACTATACCTTACCTACCTTACAAGAACGAGTTTGTGTGCCAGGGGGAATTACCGGAGAAGGGATTAAAGTACTCGAACAGGAAGTTGGTCATATGTTCGACCATTTATTTCAGCAAACTCATGCAAAATACTATCACGAACAAAAGAAAATACTTGAAGCCTTCACAAACCAAGCGACAAATAAATAAAAAACAGGGGAAAGCATTGCTTCCCCTGTTTTTTTCGACATTAATTCACATTATCCTCTTTTTTTCTTTCGCGCAGCAAAGAAAATTCTCATGCTTTCTTCTGAAGGGATCTCTGATGAAAAGTCGGCAGTCACCGCTTCGACCTCAAAACCAGCCTCAAGAAGCCATGTCGTGTACTCTTCTACTGAATAGGTACGTTGTTTATGAAGCTCTTCATATCTTTCATATAAGCCGTTTTCTTGCTTAACAAAAAAAGTGAGTTCATGCTCTACACTATTCTGATACTCACCAGGAAAAGAATGCCAGATATATGAAATCTCTTCCTCAGAATCTGCAAACGTTTGACCAACGAATTCATCCTCAATTTTTGAAATCGAGTGGACATCAAATAAAAGCCAGCCGTTATCCACCACATTTTGTGACACAGAATGGAGGGCTGCTTTAACATCATCAGGCGTCTCTAAATAATTTAGCGAATCGCAAAAGATCGTTGCCACATCATATTGACCTAGATCACCGAGCTTTCGCATATCCTGATGGATCAGGAGCGGGGAAACTCCTTTTTTCATACATTTATCTCGTGCAACAACGAGCATCTCACTTGATAAATCTACCCCAGTAACATCAGCACCCTCATCAAGCATCGAAAGAAGAAGCTCTCCTGTACCGCACCCGACATCTAGGATCTGAATTCCTTCTAAATAATCAACACCTAGTGTTTTTTTTGTAAAAGAAAGCCACTCATCGTACGGTGCATCAGCCATCAACTGATCATACAGAGCAGCAAAAACTTGATAATTCATTTTTTCTCCTTTAAATACGTCCAGCCATCGCACTGCTCAACTTTTCCTTCTTTTAGAAGCTTACCAAGTGCACGCTTAAATGCTGCCTTACTTATGTTAAAGCGGTGTTTAATGTCTTCCGGCTGAGACTTGTCCCAATAAGGCATCTGACCGCCGCGCTCTTCCATGTAGCGAACAAGCTTAGTGGCATCATCTTCTTGACGCTCCGAGCGAAGGGGGTGCATCGTGACATTCAGACGACCGTCTTCACGCACATAGATAACACGAACGGTTACTTCCTCCCCGTAACGAGGCTCTCTTGACATTTCATTATCGTGAAGGTAAGCTAAATACCCTTCTTCCGTGAATATGGCTGCTCCCTCATCAAGATAATGATAGACACGGCCTTTTACTTCTTTATTCATGAGGATCTCAGATGCTTTTTTCGATTGTTCTTCAATCGGTTGACCTTTTACAAGACGTGCCATTAAGCGCCCTTTCTTATCCCATGTATAGGACACAGGAAGAACATCGTCAGGCTTTGGCCATAAATTACGGTCAGTTGGCAATTCATCCATTGATAAGAATAAATCGCGAGATATTCCATTATATAAGAAGACACCATGCCCCGTTTTAATCGAGACTACTTTCAGCCAAGCAAATCCCTCGCCTTGTACAATCGGTTGTTTCATTGTTGCGGATAAGCGTTTTTCATGATCGTGATACAAGAAGACCTCAATGTTTGATCCAATTTCTAGTTCTTCTTCACCTTCTATATCATTTTGATGAAGAAGAATATCCGTATTGCCATCACTTAAAAAATACCCAAACTTTGCCTGACGAGCTACTTTCAGTGTCACGGTATAGCCAGGTTTTAATTCCATTAACTTAAGACCCTTTCAATTTCAATGGTTGGAGCATCTCCCCATAGTTTCTCTAAGTTATAGTACGTACGTTCATCTTTATGGAAGATGTGGACCACAACATCTCCGAGGTCAACTAAAATCCAGCGCGCTTGATCGAATCCTTCAAGACGTTTAATTTCAATTCCTTCTTCTTGTGCCACTTTTTTAAGTTCATGAGCAATAGCTTGTACCTGCTTTTCGGAATTACCATGGCAGATCACGAAATAATCTGCTATCAGTGAAATCCCCTTCATATTTAATCCAACAATATTCTCAGCACGTTTATCATCAATTGCATTAATGGCAAGTGTTAATAATCTTGATTCACTCATTTATTCAAACCCCTTTTCGTTTTAATTAATTGATTGTATGTGTTTAATGTGTCAGGATACACAGGCTGTCTTCTTTTCATTAGAAAAGTAATCGTATTTTCAAGTGATTTAATGATCGCTTCATCTAAATCCTTTTCACTTAGCTCCCTAACCTCAGCAACTCCCTTGAATTGTCTTCCCGGTTCAATATAATCAGCTAGGAAAACAACCTTTTCAAGCAAGGTCATATCAGGCTTGCCTGTTGTGTGGTACCGGATCGCATTTAAGACATCTTCATCTGAGATCCCGACTTCCTCTTTTACATAGTATGCACCACACGGGGCATGAAGTAACTCATCTCCATAACCTAATACATCTTTTTCTTTTAAAGTTGACTGGATGAGGTCTCTCATTTCTTGTTTGTCTCGAAATTTTGCATAATCATGAAAAATAGCTGCAAGTTCCGCTTTCTTCTGGTCTGCACCATATCTTTCTGCCAGTAAAATCGCCGTTTCAACAACACCAAGAGTATGTTGATAGCGGTGTTCGGTTAAATGAGGCTTAACTTTATTTAGTGCCGTCTCCCTCTCCATACAACTTACTCTCCCTTATCATAACTGCTACTTCCTCTTGAACGAAATAGCGTATCGATTTACCTTCTCTTACTCTTTGTCGTATGTCGGTGGAAGAAAGATCGATTTGTGGAAAATGAATATGGTGGAGATGATCCTTATATACAGGGGAAGGAGAATATCCAGGCCTATTCACCCCAATAAACGTAATAAGGTTTATTAGATCCTCAATCCCAGCCCAGCTTGGAAGAGACTCCACCATATCCCCGCCGATAATAAAAAAGAACGTATAATCTGGATACTGTTCTTTCAATTGCTTTACCGTATCAATCGTATATGAACGGCCGCCTCGATCTCTCTCTATTGTAGAAACATAAAAATGTGGGTTGCTCCTGGTCGCAACTGTTACCAATTCAAGCCTTTCCTCTATAGAGGACATATCTGGACGCTTTTTGTGAGGCGGAGTAGATGCTGGGATGAACCAAACTTGATCAAGCTCACACTCCACTCTGGTATGCTCAGCTAGCATCATATGTCCAAGATGAGGCGGATCAAATGTCCCGCCAAACAATCCAACTCTCATCATCCCTGCCTCCTTTGACCCCTGCAGGATTACGGAAGAATAATTTCTTTATTTTCTTTTGATTCTTTATAAAGAACAATGGTACTTCCTATTACCTGAACAAGTTCTGCTTTTGCCCCTTCTGATAATTCCTTTGCTACCTCGTCTTTATCGAATTCGCAATTTTGCAGCACACTGACTTTAATTAATTCTCTTGCTTCTAGTACATCATCAATCTGCTCAATCATATTTTCATTTACGCCACCTTTTCCAACCTGAAAGATTGGTGTTAAGTGATGTGCTTTTGATCTTAAGAAACGTTTTTGCTTTCCTGTTAACATAGTTTTTACCCTCCAAGTGTTTTGAGTACAATGTTTGTCATTCGTTTCCGGTCTGGCTTGATGCCTGTCCAATATTCAAATGACAGAGCACCCTGATTTACAAACATCCCCACTCCATTTACTGTTATTGCCCCGCGTTCTGCAGCTTCCTTTAAGAAAGCTGTTTCTAGCGGATTATAGATTAAGTCACTCACTATCGCTTTATCTTTCAACTTCGTAAGAGAGATCGGCTTTTGTTCAGTGTAAGGGCTCATTCCGACAGATGTTGTATTTACAATGATGTCGAACCTCTCTAATCCCTTCTCAGCTTCACTAAGTGTCATGGCGTTCGTTTGATCCTGTTTAGTTGAAATAAGATTCAAAAGAGTATCCGCTTTTTCTTTTGTTCGATTAGCAACAACGAGACTTGACACACCTGCACCTAAAAAGGAAGCACAAACTGCTCGTGCAGCTCCCCCCGCTCCAATCACTAATACGTTTATATCGTGAAGGTTTGAAGGCAAATAAGGCTCAATCGACTGCATATAACCAGCGCCATCCGTATTATAACCAACAAGCTTCCCGTTGTTCCTGACAATGGTATTAACGGCTCCGATCCTTTCGGCTTCACGGTCAATCTCGTCTATGAAGCTCATGATCGCTACTTTATGCGGGATCGTAACATTCACACCGTCTAATACACCGATGCGGATCTTTTCCATCACTTCTTCAAGGTCTCCTGCTTCCACATCTATCGCCTCATAATCCGCATCAATTTCACAGGCCCTAAAAGCATCATTATGCATCTGCGGTGACATCGAGTGTGCCACAGGATGACCGATCAACCCAAAACGTTTCCCCATGTTTAGTGCTCCTCTCTATCTATTACGAGATAATCGAATCACGAATGGATACACCTACGCCCTTAGGTGCATAAGCCTCTACTTTTACATTTCGATCATTGACTGTTATCCAACCAAGCCCAGAGATAACAATATCACTTTTGGTATCTTTAATGGTGAACTCATGCTTTACAAGCGGGGGAAAATCAACCATGCTTTCTTTTCCTGGCGGCGTTAATAATTCACCAAGGTGGTTTTGATAAAGTTCCTCTGCTTTCTCTCTTTTTGTCCGGTGAATGTTTAAGTCATTAGAAGTGAAGCATGTAAAAGATGACCGCTCACCTGCTACAAAATCAAAACGAGCCATTCCTCCAAAATAAAGCGTTTGTCCTTCATTTAATTGAAACACCATCGGTTTAATTTCTTTTTTAGGTGTAATTTGCTTAAGCTCTTTCTTATCAACAAAGTGAGCCATTTGATGATGATTTATAATACCTGGCGTATCATAGAGCGCTGACCCATCATCAAGCGGGATATCAATCATATCGAGTGTCGTCCCTGGGAAATGAGATGTTGTGATTAACTGTTCGGTATCACCTCCGAATTCTTTAATAATCCGGTTAATAAATGTAGACTTTCCTACGTTCGTGCATCCAACGACATAGACATCTCGTCCATCACGCAGGCGGTCTATCTCAGATGCAATATCTAGTACCCCTTCACCCTTTTCTGCACTCATTAGAAGAACATCAACAGGCTTGAGGCCGTTTTCCTTAGCAGATTTCTTCATCCAGTTAATGAGACGGTTTCTTTTTAAGGATTTAGGCAGTAGATCCACTTTGTTTCCAACTAGCAAGACATCATTATTCCCTACAAACCTGTGCAGACCAGGCAGCCAGCTTCCATTAAAATCAAAGATGTCTACCACTTTTACAATTAGAGAATCTGTATGTCCTAATGTATTTAACAACTTCAGAAAATCATCATCTGTTAATGAAACATCTTGTACTTCATTATAATGCTTTAACCTAAAGCAGCGTTGACAAATAATAACCTCTCGCTCTAGTGCGGATTTAGGTGCATAACCTGTCTCGTTTTTATCTTCTGTCTGAATCTGTACACCACAGCCAGCACATGTGATCGTTTGTTCTTCCATATTTACTCCTCCCATTGAATCATTCCACGTTTTCGCATCCAATTTAATACGACACGTTCCATCCTGCGATTTAATTTTGTGGCCAAACCATCCGTTTTCGCTACTGGCACAACCAAGATCGTTTGCAGGCCAGCTCTGTTTCCGCCAAGAACATCCGTAAAAATTTGATCACCAACAACAACGGTCTCCTCAGGCTGAAGATCCATTTGATGACAAGCTTGTCTAAATGCTCGGCGCATTGGCTTTCTCGCATTATGAATAAATACGACTTCTTCGGGGTCAGCAAATACTGAAACTCTTCTTCTGTTATTATTTGAGACAATCGTAACGTTCATGCCATATTCTTGAAGCTTCTTAAACCATTCTCTTACTTCGGGTGTTGCTTCAGGACGATCCCACTCAACAAGCGTATTATCCAGGTCTGTAATCACGCCTTTGATGCCAGCTTCCTTTAATTCTTCAAGGTTAATTTCAAAAATACTTTTTACGTACTTATTCGGTAATAGGTTCTTTAGCATGACTTCACCTCATTAACAAGCAACATCGCTATTTTTATGTTCTATCCATATAACTCTTTGCATACCTAAACAGATCAGGGCAAACTTTTCCATTTATAAACGTAGTCAAACCATAACTATACCGTCACATTTGAAAATTTTCAACGCATTTCCTTTATTTAATTTAATAACCCTTTCCACTGATTATAAAAACATAAAAAACTTTTCGACAAATTACGCCATACCTCTACACTGTGGATAACGTTATACACTTATCCCCCTACTAATTATAAGGTTTATTTCCACTAATAAACAATTAACCCACAACTTATCCACCGCTAAATGTGGATAAACAGAACGATTGTTCTCTTTTAGAAGACGTGGTAATATTTAGGTACAGACAAGCATAACTGTATATACAGCTTACAGACTAAGAACCTACATACTATGCAAACTTTCTTTTATATAGAACAAACTTGATGAGACAACCTTGATAAATGATCGATTGACTACTACATGTCTAAGGAGGTGAACTCACTGCAGCAGCGGTGAGAAGGAGATGAATAACTTATCTGATGAACTTTTAATTGAAACGTATTACAAAGCAATCGAACTTGACCTAAGCCCTGATTTTATTGAATTAATTCGTATAGAAATCAGCAGACGTTCATTATCAGACAAAATTAAGCTTTCATTTAAGCTTAAAACCTACACACCTTAAGACAATACAGAAGTACGAACGCCCAAGATTATGCTTAATATACACACCACAATAAAAGGAGAGCTTCCTACTCAGGAAGCTCTCCTTCTTCGTTTAGCCAATTTCGTGTTTGAATGACACGAAGATACTCTCTCGGCCCAAATGTTTGTGCCTCTTCACGGTATTCTTGAACACCATATTGACCTGGAATTTCTTGTATACGATTATGAGTCATCTCCTCATTAAATCCATCAGCAAAAAAGCCTGCTACCAAAATAGATGCAAAGATGACCAAACTAATGATGCTTTTATTTTTAGTAGACACTTTAATCACCATTCCCTATTCGCTTGTTTACTAATAGGTTAGCTTCTTCACACAAAAATTATACATCAAACACTGAATTTGGAAAAAGATATACTGGGTTCACACTAATAAACACGATCACACAAAAAAATTTTGCTTAAATTTTTCGTCTTTCTTCATATTTAATAATTTCGTTAAAAGTGGGTGAAGCTAAAAGCTGTAAGGATGCAAGCATTTTTAAATTAGGTTATAATTCTACATAGTCTATGAATTGTTCGGTTTTCAAATACGGATAAGAGGATAAATACATAGGGCCCAACCAATTCTACTAATAACCATTTAAGGAGGTATGTGATTTGACCGTATTACATTGGGCTACGATTTCGCCTTTTTTATTAGCTATTTTGATCCCATTTCTGTACAAATACGCTAGACGGATTCACACAGGCTGGTTTGTATTAGTACTCCCGCTTGTACTATTTATTTATTTCATTCAATACCTCTCGATAACCTCAACTGGAGGGGTTGTTGAGCACACGATTCCCTGGGTCCCATCCCTCGGAATTAACTTTACTGTCTTTGTAGACGGGTTGAGTCTCTTGTTTGCCCTATTGATTACCGGTATTGGAACATTGGTTATCCTCTATTCGATCTTTTATTTATCAAAAAAGACCGAAAGCTTGAACAATTTCTATGTGTATCTTCTCATGTTCATGGGGGCAATGCTCGGAGTTGTCTTATCAGATAACTTAATTGTTCTTTATGTATTTTGGGAATTAACTAGTTTAGCTTCATCGCTTTTAATTAGTTATTGGTTCCACCGTGAAAAATCTACATACGGTGCTCAAAAATCAATGTTGATTACCGTTTTTGGCGGATTTGCTATGCTCGGTGGTTTTTCATTGCTGTATGTCATGACTGGCACATTCAGTATTCGCGGCATCATTGAAAATGTAGATCTTGTCACATCAAGCGAATTGTTTTTACCAGCTATGATTTTAGTGCTGCTTGGTGCATTCACTAAATCAGCACAGTTCCCATTCCACATCTGGCTGCCAGATGCGATGGAAGCACCGACACCTGTTAGTGCGTACCTGCACTCTGCAACGATGGTTAAAGCAGGAATCTATCTTGTTGCACGTCTTACACCGGTGTTTGCCGGCAGCGCAGAATGGTTCTGGCTCTTAACCGGATTTGGTGTCGTAACCCTGTTATGGGGTTCAACATCTGCTGTCAGACAAAAAGACTTAAAAGGAATCCTTGCCTTCTCCACAGTCAGTCAGCTCGGTCTGATTATGACTTTACTAGGGTTAGGTTCTGCAGCAATTTATTTTGGAGAGAGCGTCGACCCAGCCTTTTATTCGTTTGCCATAATGGCTGCGATTTTCCACTTAATAAATCATGCGACCTTTAAAGGTAGTCTTTTTATGACCGCAGGTATTATTGACCATGAAACCGGCACACGTGATATCCGTAAGCTTGGTGGTTTAATGGCCATCATGCCGGTCACATTTACGGTTTCATTAATTGGACTCGCCTCAATGGCAGGCCTTCCACCATTTAACGGGTTCTTAAGTAAGGAAATGTTCTTTACTGCGCTTCTTCGTGCAACTGAAATGAATGCTTTCAATATGGAAACATTCGGTATCATCATTGTTGTACTAGCTTGGATTGCGTCTGTATTTACATTCCTGTATTGCTTAATCATGTTCTTTAAAACATTTACAGGGAAATTCAAGCCAGAGAATTATGACGTAAAAGTACATGAGGCTCCAATTGGAATGTTGATCAGTCCAGTTATTCTAGGCTCTCTTGTTATCGTCTTTGGTTTCTTCCCGAACATCTTAGCTTATACAATCATTGAACCTGCAATGCAGGCTGTTCTGCCTACAGTACTTGCCGATGGGGAACTGTTCCATGTCAATATTTATATGTGGCACGGCTTTAATGCTGAGCTGTTTATGACGATGGGTGTTGTAGCAGCTGGGATCATCTTATTCTTAATGATGAAAAACTGGGCAAAAGCGGCCTTCTATATGAAAGAGCGCGACCCGCTTAACTGGTTCTATGATAGTTCTCTAAGCGGAGTCATTACAGGTTCTCAGTTTGTAACAAGAATCCAAATGACAGGTCTATTACGTGATTATTTTGCCTATATGATTGTGTTTATGATTCTTCTTCTTGGCTACACGATGTTCAGATATGATGCATTTGCGATAGATACAACAAATGTGACAGAAATAGCTCCATACATTTGGGTCATCACAATCGTATTTATTGTAGCAACATTATCTATTCCGTTTATAAACAAGCGGATTACCGCAGTGGTTGTAGTGGGTGTGATTGGTTTCTTATTAGCATTGCTTTTTGTTGTGTTCCGTGCACCTGACTTAGCCTTAACACAACTGCTTATTGAAACAGTTACAGTACTGCTTTTAATGCTTGCATTCTACCACTTACCAGAACTTCGTAAAGAAGAGTTCAAGCCGCGCTTTAACGTACTGAACCTAATAATATCTATTGGAGTAGGTTTCTTTATTACAGCAATTGCCCTAAGTTCTCTTGCGCTTGGTAATGAAGCAGGAATTGAGCCTATTTCACAATTCTTTATAGAGAACTCTAAGGAACTTGCTGGTGGATACAACATGGTTAACGTCATCCTTGTTGACTTCCGTGGCCTTGATACGATGCTAGAAGTTCTTGTCCTTGGAATTGCTGCATTAGGTGTTATTGCATTAATTAAGCTACGTATGACAGGGAGGGAAGATGTGTGAAGAATTTAAAATCAAATGATGTGCTTCTTCATACACTCACACGTGTTGTGACGTTCATCATCCTGGCATTTTCTGTCTACCTATTCTTCGCCGGGCATAATAATCCCGGAGGAGGATTTATTGGGGGGTTAATGACGGCAAGCGCCCTGCTGTTAATGTATCTTGGATTTGATATGAGGAGCATCAAGAAAGCAATCCCATTTGATTTCACCAAAATGATTGCCTTCGGATTGTTGATTGCGATCTTTACAGGATTTGGGGGTTTGTTAGTTGGAGACCCGTACCTTACTCAATATTTTGAATACTATCAAATTCCGATTCTTGGTGAAACTGAGTTGACAACAGCCCTTCCATTTGACCTTGGAATCTACTTAGTTGTTATCGGAATTGCATTAACGATAATTCTTACGATAGCGGAGGATGATATGTAATGGAAATTTTAATGTCCATCACTGCTGGTGTCCTCTTTATGGTCGGAACCTATTTAATACTTACCAAAAGCTTGCTGCGTGTGGTTGTAGGGCTCATCCTGCTCTCACACGGAGCACATCTCCTGCTGTTAACAATGGCAGGTTTACAAAGAGGCGCACCGCCACTATTACATCTTGAGGCAACAACTTATTCTGACCCGTTGCCACAAGCATTGATTTTGACAGCAATTGTTATTAGTTTTGGGGTCACTTCATTCTTACTTGTGCTTGCATACCGCACATACAAAGAGCATAAAACAGATGATTTAGACCAATTAAGGGGATCTGCAGATGAATAACTTAGTCATACTACCGATTCTAATCCCATTTATTGTAGGTTCGTTTCTTATTTTATTTGCAAAACATCACAGCCTACAGCGCGTAATCAGCGGTTTTGCTGTTGTAGGCATGCTTTTAGTATCCATTTACCTTGCGGTTGATGTTTATCAAAATGGGATCACTGTACTTGAACTTGGTAACTGGCAAGCACCTTTTGGTATTGTCTTAGTTGCTGACCTGTTTGCTACTATGATGGTTATCCTTGCAAGTATTGTAGGAGTTGTTTGTTTATTCTTTGCCTTTCAAACCATCTCCTCTGAACGTGAAAAATATTATTTTTATCCGTTCTACTTTTTCCTACTAGCTGGGGTAAACGGTGCATTTTTAACAGGAGACTTATTTAATCTATTCGTATTCTTCGAGGTTATGCTGATTGCGTCTTACATTTTAATTGTATTAGGTGGGACAAAGTATCAACTTCGCGAATCATTGAAATATGTAGTCATTAATGTTTTTGCCTCCATTTTGTTTATTGTAGGTGTGGCCTATATATATTCAATTACAGGAACACTTAATATGGCTGATTTAGCCGTCAAAGTGGGAGAGCTCGAACAAACGGGTGTATTAAACGTTATTGCGGTTATTTTCTTAGTTGTATTTGCAATGAAGGGCGGTCTCTTCCCCCTTTACTTCTGGCTTCCACGTTCTTACTTTGGACCACCAGCAGCAATTGCCGCATTATTCGGGGGCTTGTTAACGAAGGTTGGTATATATGCAATTATGCGTACATTCACCCTCATCTTCAATCATGACCCTGGTTTTACCCACACGTTAATTTTAATTTTGGCCGGTCTCACGATGTTCTTTGGTGTCCTTGGAGCCGTTTCACAGTTTGACTTTAAGAGGATCCTTTCATATCACATTATTAGTCAGGTTGGTTACATGGTGATGGGTCTTGGTATTTACACGCAGCTAGCCATTGCCGGTGCGATATACTATATCGCCCACCACATTATCGTAAAAGCAGCCCTCTTCTTATTTGCAGGGGCAACACAAAGAATTACCGGAACAACCGATTTAAAGAAAATGGGCGGCTTGCTTAAGACGCATCCGTGGCTTGCATGGATGTTCTTTATTTCAGCCATATCCTTAGCTGGTATCCCGCCGCTTAGTGGATTCTTCAGTAAATTTGCGCTTATTTTAGCAGCATTCTTGAACGAGAACTACATTATTGCAGCCGTCGCTCTTGCGGTTGGGCTTCTAACATTGTTCTCAATGATGAAGATTTTCATTTATGCTTTCTGGGGGGAACAAAAGCACACTGAAGAACAAGCAAACTTTAAAGTGGGTAAACTCTTACTGCCAATTGTTCCACTAGTCGCTTTAACTATTATCCTTGGTTTCGCAGCCGAGCCAATTTTCCAATATTCACTGCAAGTGGCTGATCAAATTCTAGACCCAACGATTTATATCGAATCTGTACTTAAGGAGTAGATGCTAATGGCTTTTCAAATATTATTAAACCTTGTCATTGCGGTTATCTGGGTTAACTTTCAAAATAGCTATACAGCTGTCGACTTCTTAATTGGATATGTTGTTGGGATTTTCATCTTATTCGTTTTAAGACGTTTTCTGCGTTTTGATTTTTACATGCGCCGCATATGGGCTATTATTAAGTTAATTAGTTTATTCTTTAAAGAACTTATATTAGCCAATATAGACGTGATTAAGATTGTGTTAAGTCCTAAAATGAATATCCAACCTGGAATTGTAGCTGTGCCTACTAAATTAAAAACAGACTGGGAGTTAAGTCTTCTAGCATCTCTTATCTCTCTTACTCCAGGTACACTATCGATGGATTTCTCAGATGATAATAAATACATCTACATCCATGCGATTGATGTTCCTAATAAAGAGAAAATGATCCGTGATATTCACGATACATTTGAACGTGCTATTTTGGAGGTGACCAAATAATATGTTCCAATCCATTTTAATGATTGTATTAGTGGTCATGTCTATCTCATTGTTCGTTTGCTTTATCCGTACATTAATCGGCCCTACGATGTCTGACCGCATCGTAGCGCTTGATACATTTGGCATCAATCTAATAGGCTTCATCGGGGTCATTATGATGCTTCAGGAAACTTTGGCATACTCAGAAGTTGTTCTTGTCATTAGTATTCTTGCCTTTATCGGGTCGATTGCGCTTTCTAAATTTATTGAAAGGGGTGTTGTCTTTGACCGCGGTTGAGATAATTATTAGTATCTTTGTTCTCATTGGCGGCTTTCTTAGCCTGTTAGGTTCGATCGGGATTATTCGTTTCCCTGATGTGTACGGCCGTCTCCACGCTGCGACAAAGAGTGCAACACTTGGTGTAATCTCGATTATGCTCGCAACGTTCTTATTCTTCTTCCTCGTTCACGGTGAATTTGTCGGAAAACTGTTATTAACGATTTTATTCGTTTTCCTAACTGCTCCTGTAGCCGGAATGATGATGGGCCGTTCTGCTTATCGTGTAGGCGTGCCTTTATGGGAAAAGAGTACTCAAGATGACCTAAAGAAGATGTATGAGAAGAAAATGAAAGGAAGCAACTAAGCTTCCAATAGGAATGAGGGGGCTGTCCCTTAAGGTCATAAAATGGCCTTGGGACAGCCCCCTCTCTTATCAAGCGGTATTTTTTTTAGTGGCTTTGTTTATGAGCAGATGATACACTTGCTCTATTATTAAGAGGATCACTCGGAGGTTTTAATGTTTCAATCA
This sequence comes from Alkalihalophilus pseudofirmus OF4, assembly GCF_000005825.2. Classification (GTDB taxonomy): domain Bacteria; phylum Bacillota; class Bacilli; order Bacillales; family Bacillaceae_D; genus Alkalihalophilus; species Alkalihalophilus pseudofirmus. The sequence goes on along the minus strand of NC_013791.2, from coordinate 1,065,910 downwards.
TTATGGGAGTATATATTAGTATTTCTAGCGGCGGCTACGCCATGGCTTGAAGCGATCGTCGTTATACCGATCGGAATTATTCGAGGATTAAATCCAGTGCTCGTATCAATTGTTGGGTTTGTCGGTAACATGCTGACTGTTTTACTTGTCGTTATTTTCTATGAAAAATTCGAGGCATGGAGAGCACGCAGACGTAAGGAGAAAGGAATCGAAGAAAAGCCTCCTACAAAGCGTCAGGAGCGCGCTAAGCGAGTCTGGAACCGTTATGGTCTTCCCGGCCTTTCCATTGGAGGGCCGCTGATTCTAGGCACCCATTTAACGATCCTTATGGCGCTTGCACTTGGGGCAAAAAAACAAGCTGCTACGTGGTGGATGACCATAAGCTTAATTGCTTGGATTCTTGTTTTTGCTATCGGCACCTATTATGGATTTACCTGGTTCACTAATTAGATTCCATACAGAGATCAAGCGGCAAGGGCAAATGGCAACGATAAGAGAATGTCATATGAATTAAAATGATCTTAAGTCACCCACTATATTTCTTACTAAAAACTACTACTTAGCGGATGAAATATACGGAGACTCCTATGGGAACTAAAGCGAAGCTGAGACCCCACAGGGCCAAGCCCGAGGAGGCTCAGCAGCTTCCCATGGAAAGCGAAGTATATTTCAGAAGCGGTATACACAGGCCGCATTAGTATAATGTTTGAATTACCATAAGTCAAAATACTCTGCCCCAGCCTCTCTGTATTTATATAAAGGTACCTCTCCTCTATTTGTTAAAAACACATTTCTTCATTTCCTCCCTCTCCAACTATTCATATACAGATCTTATTATCAAACAACCCTCCATATTATGACAAAAATAGTGCTGTTTTATCGACTTCGTTCTCTAGTGAAAACGGCTCGAGTGTGTTATGATATTAATTTATAAAGGACGTTAGGAGCATTTGTTTAGCTAACGTTAAGGAGTGAAGTGAATGTTCCTTTTAGAACATCTCGATCAGACGGTGAAGAAAATGAAAGGTCAAATTGCAAATATATTAACACTTATGAACCTTGGATTAGGTGCTCTCTCAATCATCTTCGTTCTGCAAAACGAACTTAGAATGGGATTGTTATTTATTACAATTGCAGCAGTATGTGACCGACTTGACGGAGCAGCAGCAAGACGCTTTCAATCTACGTCTGAATTTGGAAAACAACTAGACTCACTGAGTGATATTGTCTCTTTTGGAGTCGCACCAGCTTTATTGATTCATCAAGCTGTTTTACATGAATTCGGCTCAGTCGGGGCCATTTTCGCGATTATCTTTATTATTTGCGGAGCGATACGTTTAGCTCGCTTTAATGTAATGGAAAGTCATGGCTTCTTTGTTGGCCTTCCTATCACAGCTGCAGGATGTATCTTAACATTTTCATCTCTATTAGTTCCATTTCTAGAAGCATATAGTTTTATGTTCATTACGATGATCCTTGCCTTGCTTATGGTCAGCTCATTTAAAGTGCGTAAGATGTAGAATAAAGGATAAAGCTCAAAGCGACTGCTTGAGCTTTTTTCGTATCAAAATTAGGGAATCTACGCTTTTTTGCTGTCGAAATGTCAAAAAGAGTGGAAAAATTGACTTTAAATGCTTGAATTTACCCCCAAAGTCTTGACACCACTGGGGTTTAATGAGTAAATTTGAGTTGCAGGTTATTTTAGCTTGTTGGGACAGCTATTAAATCCAATCGAACAAACGAAGATAGATTCACATTCTATAAGAGTTTATCTATCGTTTTTCAAAACAAGGTATGAAAGGGAGTTTTTTTCATGAACAAAACAGATCTAATTAATTCAGTATCAGAGCAGGCAGACCTTTCTAAGAAAGATGCTTCTAAAGCAGTAGACGCTGTATTTGACAGCATCACTAACGCACTTGTTGAAGGTGGTAAAGTTCAGCTAGTAGGTTTCGGAAGCTTTGAAGTACGTGAGCGTTCTGCACGTAAAGGCCGTAACCCGCAAACTGGCCAAGAAATTGAAATCCCAGCAACAAAGAACCCAGCATTTAAGCCAGGTAAACAATTAAAAGACGCTGTAAACTAATAACGTCAAAAGTAAAAGCGAAGAGTACTCCTCTTCGCTTTTTTCAAAGAGTTATAACACATTTAATATTGTAACCTTAAAAAAAGTATGATAATTTGAAAGTAGTTTCTGAATCATATTTTCAGACTTATATTTAAATAACATAATTAAATAGCGAGACCACTAGGGGTGCAATTATTGCTGAGAAAGGTGCAAGCCTTAACCCTATTACCTGATCTAGATAATACTAGCGGAGGGAAGTGGTGAGAGCGTCTATTCTCAGTTGTAACTCCAGCTGTGTTCAGCGAGATTGCATACAGCAAGGTTTTCCTGTACATATGACGTCTATCAGCCACTTCTTTTATAGAAGTGGTTTTTTATTTGCTTTAAAGGAGTGAGAACATGAAATCTATTGCAGAACTTATTGAACGTGTTGAGGAAAGAGAAGAAGAACTAATCTGCCTGTTGCAGCAGCTAGTAGAATATCAAACGGAAAGCCCCCCAGCTAGAAATACGAAAGAAGCACAGGACTTTATCGCCCACTACCTTGCTGATGCGGGCTTTGATATTGATATGTGGGATGTTTACCCTAATGACCCAAATGTCGTAGCTGTAAAAAAAGGGACAGCTTCTGCTCACCACCGCAGTTTACTCTTAAACGGACATGTAGATGTAGCTTCCGTTGCCAAAGACGAAAACTGGACCTACCCCCCTTTTAAACTGACTAAAGAAGGACGAAAGGTGTACGGACGCGGAATGGCAGACATGAAAGGCGGTCTGGCTGCCTGCCTGTTTGCAGCAAAACTTCTCCATGAAGCAGGTATAGAACTTCCAGGTGATCTGACGATTGAATCGGTCATTGGTGAAGAAGTCGGTGAAGCTGGTACAAAAGAATGCTGCGACCGGGGCTACCGTGCAGATTTTGCGGTTGTAGCTGATACGAGTAATTGCGAGATTCACGGGCAAGGCGGAGTCATTACAGGCTGGGTAACCGTGAAAAGCCCAAAAACGTTCCATGACGGACTGAGACGCAATATGATTCATGCTGGCGGCGGACTCTATGGTGCGAGTGCAATTGAAAAAATGACTAAGTTGATTCAAGGTCTTAGCGAGCTTGAGCGTCATTGGGCCATCACAAAGTCATATCCTGGTTTCCCAAGCGGTATGAATACAATCAACCCAGCTGTGATTGAGGGCGGCCGTCATGCGGCATTTATAGCTGATGAATGCTCGCTTTGGATAACAGTGCACTATTATCCTGATGAAACGTATCAAGAGGTCACCCGTGAGATTGAAGAACATTTACTTGCCGTTGCAGCTGGTGACCCTTGGTTAAAAGAACACCCTCCTCTTTTCCGTTGGGGCGGTACTTCAATGATTGAAGACCGGGGTGAAATCTTCCCTGCCCTTCCGATAGATTTGGAGTGGGATGGTTTGAAGCTTTTAGAATCCACTCATCATAAAACGTTTGGTGTTAAAACAAAAGTCGGAATGTCTTCTACAGTGACAGACGGAGGGTGGCTTGGAGATGCTGGTATTCCAACCGTCATCTATGGTCCTGGTGAGTTAATTCATGCCCATGCTGTAAATGAAGAACTATCCATTGATCAGCTTCTTGATTATACGAAAACGATTTTAACGTTCATCTATGAATGGTGTCATAAAGAAAAGCAATAGCGTTTATAAAACGTACGATAAAAAGGAGGACTTGTACATGTCATTTTCAGCACGCCTACATCAAAATTCCCTACCCATTTGGGAGGCTAGTCACAACCATCCGTTTGTAAAAGGAATCGGGGACGGGACACTTGATATTGAGAAATTTAAGTTCTTTATGAAACAAGACTATGTCTACCTAATTGATTACGCCAGACTATTTGCGCTTGCAAGCATGAAAGCAACTTCACTTAAAAATATGGCCCTATTTGCCAAAATGCTTGACGCCACATTAAACATTGAGATGGACCTTCACAGGCAATATGCAGAGAGACTTGGGATCTCGGCTGAAGAGTTAGAAGCTACCCAAGCTGCACCGATGACATTAGCCTACAGCAGTTATATGTTAAGTGTTTCTGAGCGAGGCTCTTTAATTGATTTAGTGACTGCCATTCTCCCTTGTGCTTGGAGCTATTATGAGATTGGAAAGAAGCTCGCAGAAATACCAGGAGCCATGGAACATGAATTTTATGGTGAGTGGATTACGATGTATCAATCTGAAGAATTCGGCGAAATCGCTGATTGGCTGATTAACCTGCTTGATGAATTAGCTCTTGGACTCCCTGAGAGTGAATTAGCCCGTCTTGAAGAGATTTTTCTTAACACAAGCCGCTTTGAATATATGTTTTGGGATATGTCTTATAACGAGGAGTCTTGGCCTTCTCATGTCCGCTAAGCAGCTCGAACTACGCGATATAACATTCACTTATAAAACGGCTCAGCGGACAACGATTGAACGTTTAAATGCAGAAGTTTATGAGGGAGAATTTCTCTCTCTCATTGCACCGAGCGGAGCGGGTAAAAGCACTATCTTCCGTTTACTCATGGGCCTAGAACAGCCTCAGCACGGAGAAGCTCTTTTTCATAACAACAGTAGCGCTATGGGCTATATGCCGCAAAAAGACCTTCTTTTAGAGTGGCGTACGGTTCTAGAAAATGTTACCCTCCCGCTCGAGTTAAAAGGCGTGAATAAAAAAGAAGCAAAAACAATCGCCGAACCTTATTTTGTTCAGTTTGGATTAGAAGGTACCCAGCATCAATATCCTAGAGAACTTTCAGGCGGAATGAGGCAGCGTGCATCCTTTCTAAGAGCGATGATTGGGGGTTCTAAGCTCTTACTATTAGATGAGCCCTTCAGCGCCTTAGATGCCATGACCAGGCTCCATATGCAGGATTGGCTGCAAAAGGTCTGCAGTGACTTGAATTTAACTGTCATATTAATTACTCACGATATGGATGAAGCCTTAAGAGTAAGTGATCGAATCCTAGTCTTCTCTAGCAGCCCTATGAGTACTTATTTAGAACTGTCAATAGAAGAACCTCATCCTAGAGCAAATCTTGAAACACTGGCTCCAATTAAACAACAGATTATGAGGCAGCTGTTTAGTGGAGTTGACTCAATATGATTAGAAACTATACAGCTCCGAGTCTGCTCTTACTCGGGCTATTGATTAGCTGGGAGATTTTAGCTGGATTTATTGATAAACCTTACTTGATGCCGGGACCATTAGCCATCACAGATAAATTAATTTCGCTTCATTCAACTTTATTCTTTACCCACCTCCCTGCAACACTCGAGGTGGTGATTACAGGGCTTGTTATCTCCACTATTTTAGGAGTAACAGTCGCTATATGTATGCATCGCTGCCCGGTTATTGAAAGGGCTCTTTACCCGCTTCTTGTTATTTCACAAACCATACCTATCATTGCACTAGCACCGATCTTTGTGCTTTGGTTTGGCTATTCCGTTTGGAGTAAAGTGGTCGTCACTGTTCTTATTACCTTTTTTCCGATTACGGTCAACATGTATGATGGTTTGAAGTCAACTCCAAAGGAATTAAAAGAATTATTTCAAACAATGAATGCCAGCCCGTTTGCAACGTTTATGAAATTATATGTTCCCCATAGCCTGCCTTCTTTCTTATCAGGAATGAAAGTGGCTGTACCGCTCAGTGTCGTAGGAGCAGCGATCGGGGAGTGGTTAGGCGCAGAAGCTGGTCTCGGCTATTTCAGCAGACGAATGATGACTCAATTTGACGGGGCTGGCGTATTTGCTCCAATCGTATGGCTTGCGCTTATTGGAATCATTGGGTTTTTACTTATCACTATTCTTGAACGATACCTATTACGTTGGAGGACTTAACAATGAAAAAATTATACTTATTTTCGCTCACGCTTTACCTTTTAGTTCTAGCTGCTTGTGGCGGAGAGGTCACAGAAACGTCTGCAGAGCCTACTGATTCCTTAGAAGATGTAGACATTATGCTAGATTGGTATCCTAATGCTGTTCATACCTTCCTGTATACCGCAATAGAAAATGGCTATTTTGAAGAAGAAGGATTAAACGTAAACATCATTTTCCCTGCCAACCCTACCGACCCTATTAACTTAACGGCAGCAGGAGAACTTGACTTTGCCTTAAGTTATCAGCCAGATATTATTACAGCCAAGCATCAAGACTTGCCTATTGAAGCGGTGGCTCCCATTGTACGAAGCCCTCTTAATCACGTAATGTTTTTAGCGGACCAGAACTTCTCAAGCCCTCGTGACTTAGAAGGTAAAACAGTGGGTTACCCTGGTATTCCATTAAATGAACAGCTGCTAAAAACGATGGTTGAAAATGACGGCGGAGACTTCTCTAAAGTTAAAATGATCGATATCGGATTTGAATTAGGTCCAGCCATTATGACAGAACGTGCTGATGCGATCATCGGAGCATATATTAATCACGAATATCCAGTGTTAAAGCATGAGGGTTATGATATAAACTATTTTAACCCGACAGACTACGGTGTTCCTTCTTATTATGAGCTTGTATTAATCACGAATGAAAAGCTGATGAACGAGCGGCGAGAAACCGTAGATGCCTTTTGGCGTGCGGCTGTAAAAGGCTATGAACAAATGAGAGATGAGCCTGAGGCGAGCCTTAACATCCTCTTAGACAACCAAGAAGAAGCTAACTTTCCTTTAATTGAAACAGTCGAAAAAGAAAGTTTAGATATCCTTTTAAGTAAAATGGAAACAGAAGAAGAACCTTTCGGAACACAAAGCAAAGAGCATTGGGAGCAGATTGAAAATTGGTTAGAAAAAACTAAAGAATAGTTATCAAAGAGCTGTCCTATTGGGGCAGCTCTTTTCTTGGCCGAGTTAGTTAAATGATAGACGCAATAATGCCTTCAACTGATGAAATGAAGTGATGAAACCGAGCAATTCTCTTGCCAACAGACTCATAAATGTCTTGAAAACATACAATTGACCACCACACACTACCTAGGTTTTAAGTGCATTTCACAGATACAAAATCTACTCTAAAACTTTATAGGATTGATCCCTCACTACGACCGTCTCTGGTGTGATAGAGATAAGGATGGCTGTTTTGCCAAATGACGTAAAACGTGGATCCCATTTATCTTGGTCTGCTCCTAAGTAACGCGTTAACAGGCGATTTGCTCTGTCTTGGTCAAAAGACACAACCTCCCCTGCTCCTCTAAAGCCAATATGTATTACCTTCCCAGTCCTTTGATCATACTCCACTATTCCTACCGCACATTGAGGTTCCGCCTCTATTCTCCTCGGGAAACTATCGGTGTTTACATCTCCTATAATCCACAGCTTCCCTTCTTCCCATAAAAACCAAACAGGTGAATCTCTCGGGACGTTCTCTTCTACTGTAGCCAAATGGGCAAATAAAGACTTCTTGAGCAGCTTTTCCATATCGACTTCTCCGCGATCACGTATGATTTTCACTTATTAATCAACCTTTCTGTTTCTATGATTCTTAATTTCACTTCGACACGTTTATCCCTACCCCTTCTACCTTTCACTATATATTCCTGCTCTCTTAGTTACAAATTAGATATGAACAAAGTCTCACCAGGTAAAAATTACCTATTTTCTGTCATTTAACTGTAGCAATCTTTACCAATCATTAGACTCCTCTTTATTCTACCTAAATAAAATCTATGTAAACTACTATTTGTAAGCAAAACTAGTTATACATAGGAGGAAACAAGAATGAAAATGTTTAAAAGATTTGCCGCTACCGCTTTGTGCACAGCAATGGTCGTTTCAGGGGTTAGTTACGTGCAACATGTTAACGCAGGACCTCCCTCCCACTCAAGTGCCAAAGTAGAAAACGTCATCTTCATGATTCCAGATGGTTATTCTGCTAGTTATGCGACGAATTATCGAATTTACAAAGGAGAAGACACAGTCTTAGATTCGATGTTAGTAGGAATGATGAAAACAAACTCTGCCGATAACTGGGTAACTGATTCCGCAGCAGCAGGAACCGCCATGGCAACGGGGTCTAAGACAAATAATGGTATGGTCAGTGTTTCTCCAGAGGGTGAAATTCTTGAGACAGTTTTGGAAGCAGCAAGTGATGCAGGAAAATCGACCGGGCTCGTTGCGACCTCGACCATCACGCATGCCACTCCGGCTGTGTTTGGTTCACATGTTGAGTCTCGCGGCAGTGAGGCTGATATTGCGCTTCAATTAATCAATGATGTAGATGTCATGCTTGGAGGGGGTAAAAGCAACTTCCTGCCTAAAGAAGAAAATGGAAATCAAGCAGAACGTAATTTAGTAGAAGAAGCTGAATCGAACGGATATGAATTCGTAGAAACAAAAGAAGAACTTTTATCAATGAATGGCAAACAGGATAAAGTGCTAGGCTTATTTGCAGATGGCGGTATGGCACCAGAACTAGATCGGGATCACACAGAGGAGCCAAGTCTCGCAGATATGACTACCGCTGCACTCCATTCGCTATCAAACAATAAAAAAGGGTTTTTCTTAATGGTAGAAGGAAGCCAAATTGATTGGGCCGGTCATGCACATGATGCAGCTTGGGCAATGAAAGACTCAGAAGCTTTTGAAATGGCCGTTGAAGAAGCATTAGAGTTTGCTAAGAAAGACGGTAAAACATTAGTAGTCGTTGCAGGAGATCATGATACAGGCGGAATGAGTGTTGGCGGTTATGACGAATACCTTTCAAAAGTTGATATTTTAAGAGAAGTGACGGCTACGGGAGATTTTATGGCTGGGGAGTTGAATGAAGATCGCAGCAATGCACGCGACATTGTAAGCCAATATGCCAACATTGAGCTTACGGAAGATGAAGAAGCTCGCATTCAATCAGCTGCTGTCAATCAAACAGCGATGACAATCAATCAAATTATCAGCGAGCGTGCCTATGTGGGCTGGACATCAAAAGCACATACTGGTGTCGACGTTCCTGTATATGCCTATGGTCCGCAATCAGATTTATTTAACGGTCTGCTAGATAATACAGACCTGCCAAATCGAATTGCCGAAGCAATGAAACTTGAGTTTGGTAAGTAATAAGAAAAGGAGTTCTTCTGCATTAGAGGAACTCCTTTTTCGATTTAAAAATCAAAATTATCAGGATCTGGACCGCAGCGCTCATCTTTGTTTAATGCATTAATACGATCCATATCTTCATTTGTTAATTCAAAGTCAAAAATATCCGCATTGGCAATAATGCGATATTCTTTAATAGATTTAGGGATTGTAATGACTTTTTGCTGAAGATCCCAGCGCAAAATAATTTGAGCAGGTGATTTTCTGTACGATTCAGCTATTTCTTTAATGGTCTCATCTTCTAGTAATTCACCTTGCTTTAACGGAGACCATGCTTCAACCTGAATCCCTTCACTCTCACAAAATTGCTTTAATTCTACTTGGGTAAGATGCGGGTGAAACTCTATTTGGTTGACCATCGGCTTAATCTCAGCTTCTTTTAAAAGGTCACGAAGATGATGAATGTGGAAATTACTAACGCCGACAGCCTTTACTTTCCCATCTTTATAAAGCTTCTCAAGCGCTTTCCATGTCTCAATGAATTTCCCTTCAACAGGCCAGTGAATGAGGTATAAATCTAAATAATCGAGCTCAAGACGTTTTAAGCTCTGATCGAATGCTGCAAGGGTTGATTCATAGCCTTGATCAGCGTTCCATACTTTAGAAGTGATAAACAATTCTTCCCGAGGAATACCTGACTCTTTAATACCTTGTCCTACCCCTTCTTCGTTTTTATATATCGCAGCCGTATCAATACTTCTGTATCCATTTTGAATGGCAATACGAACGGATTCACTTGCCTCAGACCCATCTTTCACTTTATATACCCCAAGACCAAACCAAGGCATTTTCACTCCATTATGTAACGTAGCTGCCTCTTGCAAACTCATAACCATACTTCCTTCCTCCCCATATTTCATTAAAAATGAATTTAACTAAAAGTTCTTTCTATTCTATTTTCCTATACCTCTATCACATCTGACAAGCTTTAATTCATCTAAGTAAATCGTTAAAGCTTTAAATCGAGATAGATTTTCATATTAAAAGTCTTCTAATGAGACTCTTTGGCTAAGGTGTATGAACTCTTCAATTTCCTCAAACACTTTTTCTAAGCTTAGCAGCCAAAATTCTTCTTCTCCTGCATCCATTCCGGTATATTTTTTTATAAGTTCTTCAACCGGTAGAACAGATGTATCATGCAGAATATCCTTCAACAAGGTCCCTCTATCCTCCGATTTCTTCAGGAATTGATAGAATCCGCTGCTGATTAAATGAGCAACGGTATACGGATAATGACCAAACGGTTTATGGGTGAAATAAAAATGCCTTAAGGAAGCCCAAAAGGTAGGCTCATATGTATCAAAAAGATTATTCATCACTTCTTTTTGGATACCTTCCATGAGCATATTTAGTTCATCAGCACTTACATAACTAGATCTACGTTTATCATAAAAAATTACTTCGAACTGATGCCTGATATAGCTGTTTACGATCGTTACTAGATCACGAACGAGCTGTTGGTTTAACAAATGTAATTTTTCACCATCATCTTCTGCCTTCTCAATAGCTGCCCGCATGACGATCGTTTCTGTTAACGTTGATGCAATTTCTGCCATAACCATAGGACAGTCCTGTCTGTACATCGGCAGCTCTTGCAATAACGTGTAATGATAGGCATGTCCGATTTCATGCGCTAGCACGCCAACACTTTCTATTTGTTGGTTATAATGCATGAATATCCGTGATTCCTTATCAATTGGAAACGCTGCACAAAATGCCCCCGGACTTTTACTCTCACTGGGCAGCGCATCAATCCAATGGTTTTCAACAATATGCCTAGTAAAAGCACCTAGATCCTCATCAAAGCTCTTTAAATGGTTTTCAATAAATTCAATTCCCTCTTTAAAAGGAATGTGCATTTTATCTTGCTTTTGGGGCAAAGATGCAAATTGGTCAGTCCAACATAGATGGTCTGCCTTGAATAATGCATGCTTATGCCTTATGTAATTATAAAAAGGCTCTATATGATGAAGCACCGTATTCCACATAGCATCCAACGTTTTTTCATTCATCCGATTAAGATGAAGAGATTCCTCTAGAGATGATTCCATCCCCTGATTCTTATAAGCATTTAATCTAAATCCTGCTATATGATTGAGTGCTTTTGCACAAAGAGGAGCTTCATGCTGCCATGCTTCTTTCCATTTCTTGATTCCTTCAACTCTTTTTGCACGATCACTGCCGTAATAAATCGTCCTTAAAGCATTTTGTGCAGTAAGCTCATCTTCACCTAACATGAATGAGATGCGATTTGCGGCTAGTTGATGAAGGTCACCCCAGGCATGCAGACCATCTGCCTCTAAGGAAAATATCGCTTCTCCTTTCGCTTGATTACGTGACAGCTGTTTACCTCTACCATGCTCTAGATGAGTTCTAATTTCTGCTAAACGCTTATCACCGCGAAGGACCTTCCATTCTTGCTCACTCAGTCCAGCCAATTCAATCTCCACTTGCGATTCTACTATTTTATAAATGCTATACATTTGATTGACCTGATCAAGCCATATTTGAGGAGCTTCTTTTGTTGTATCGATAGAGCGTAAACAAATCACATATTCAAATAGCTGATACCATGATTGGTAAAGCTTCTGCAGATCTAGGATAAGGTCTATTACTTCGCTTCTTGTCTTCTTTTGTATCTTGACTTTAAGGCTTTCTAAACCTTCTTCAATATTTTTTAAATACTTGGGAACCTCTACTTTATCTTGCCCCCTCGGTGTAATTCGGTCCAAATCCCATTTCATTTCGAACACCTCATTTATGCCAGACTTAGATCTGCTTTACTTGACTAAGTACGTTTTGGTTATTCGTTCATATAAAGGCCTTTCTTTTTTAAAGAACGTTATAATGACAAACGGAAATAGAATATATTTTAAAAACTCACGAGAAAGCAATTGTAATCGTGACGGTTTTTCAGCCTCTTCGTTATATACATGTAAATCAACGATCATCATACCAAACGAACGTCCTGCACGAAATACATATAAAAAATGCACTAAAATAAATATGACCGCTAAAATCCCCCAGTTAATAAGTAGCAAATGAAACTCATTTTGATATAAATATCTTGAAAATCCTTCTGCATCATAATGAGGTGATTCAGAAATGACCATCAACCAAGATGTTGTTCCTGCCGAAGCCAAAAGAAGTACTACGGACAGAAATAAAAAATCATAAAAACCTGCTAGTATACGATACCAGCCGCTTGCTAACTCATCTTTATTTAATAAACGGGCCTTCCAATCAATCCCCACCGCATCTCCCCCTTTTTTTTCCAGTTAATTATAACATAATTTTCTAAAAAATCAGTTAAGAATGGATGAATTTCTTGATAGATGGCGATTACTCCCCTTCCCTTATAGGAATGATAGGATTGAAGAATCAATTTCTATGATGTAAAATGAATCAGTGAGAATTCATGCCAATTACATACAACACTAAATAAAGAGGTGGATTTGAAAATGAGTAATGATAAAATTTTAGTTTTCGGTCACAAGAATCCAGACACTGATACTATTTGTTCTGCTTTAATTTATGCAGACCTTAAATCTAAGCTTGGAGGGAATGTTGAAGCTGTTCGTCTTGGAGAGATTAACGAAGAGACTGCCTTTGCATTAAACTATTTTAATGCTGAAAAGCCTCGACTTGTAAATACGGTTTCAGATGAGGTTGCTGAAATCGCGCTTGTTGACCATAATGAATTTCAACAAAGTGTAGATGACATTGAGAATGTAAAGATTATTGAAGTAGTAGACCACCATCGTATTGCAAATTTCCAAACGAAAGAGCCACTTCATTTCCGAGTAGAGCCGGTTGGATGTACAACAACCATCCTGCGAAAAATGTACCAAGAGAATAATGTAGAAATCACAAAACAAATTGCTGGTTTAATGGTATCTGCTATTATCTCTGATTCATTATTATTCAAATCACCAACATGTACAGAAGAAGATGTACAAGCTGCTAAGAGTTTGGCTGAAATTGCAGAAATTAACCTTGATGAATACGGCCTTGAAATGTTAAAAGCAGGAACGAAGCTTGAGAACCGTTCAGCGGAAGAAATTATCTCAATTGACAGTAAAGAGTTTCCTATGGGAGACAAATTAGTTGAGGTTGCACAAGTAAACACAGTTGATGTAGCAGAAGTACTAGCGAGAAAAGACGAACTTTCAGCTGCAATGAATAGAACGATCGAAGAAAAAGGACTCGAAGTATTTGTTCTAGCAATTACAGATATCTTAGAAGGAGATTCTACGATCCTTACTTACGGTGCGGGAGCAGCTAAAGTCGGCGAAGCATTCGATGTAGCGATTACTGAAGACACAGCTCTTTTAAAAGGTGTCGTATCAAGAAAAAAACAAATTATTCCTGCATTAACCAAAGTTATTGGTTAATGTACTCTCCAACCTTGCTTCTAAATAGAAGCAAGGTTTTTTTATGCGGTTTCCTCTAATGAAAGAATATGATCGATTTTAAACATACGCCGCTGCCTTCTTTTATGGCAATAGGCGATCAAATGAGTTTCATTCATTTGAATAATGGTAATACTCCTTTGGGTAACCATGCCCTCAGCAGATAGATAGATCATTTCAATCTTCTTTTTGTTTTCTATGGCTCTTCTTAGCTGCCCTTTCATTAGACCCACCTCACTCACTTTTTTACATTATACACAAACACACGTTCTCAATCAACATAAATAAGAACATACATTCTTAATTATTGTATGCCATTTAACCAAAAAAATGACAAAAAAAGAACAGCTCCATAAAGCTGTTCTAATGAAAAATACTCGCTGATATCCAGAAGCCTAACAAAAAAGTGATTATTGACCCTAAAATACTTAATCCGATATATGCCAGTAGTTTTCGCCACTCTTTTTGTTCGATTAACATAGCAGACTCAACACTGAAGGTTGAATAGGTAGTAAATGCTCCAAAAAAACCAAGTCCAATTGATAAAAAGAGAGGGTCTTCATAAGCACCTAATGGGACTTCACCAAAATACCCTCCCAAAAAAACCCCTAGCCCAAAGGAGCCTAATATATTCACAAGGAGCATTGCAGTGGGTACAGGAGGTTTTGGAAACTTCTTCATTATGATTAAACCCAAAAGATATCTAGTGACAGCGCCAATAGCTCCGCCTAATGCAAGAAGGAATATACTCATGATTTAAGTCCTCCTTCTCTCGTTTTCAGTTTGCGTTTAGCTATCGCAGTGCCTAGAACCGAACCTGCTAATGCAAACACCACTCCGCCAAAGAGGGAGATAACCACATAAATGAAAGCGTTATAAAGGTGTACACCATACAAGAGAACGGAGTCTGCAGCAAAAGTAGACATCGTCGTAAACCCTCCGCATAAACCTACTCCAAGTCCCGTTTTCACCCACTCTTTTGGTTTAAAAACAATAAACCAAGCAGTCAAAAACCCTAATAAAAAACTTCCGCCAAGATTTTCTATAATTGTACCCAAGGGATAGCCTGTTTCAAGCGTTACTATATTAAATATGTACCTGAAAGTCGTTCCTATTGCCCCTCCTATACTAATCGCAATAATGTTCTTCGTTAAATCATTCATACAAGCCTCCCACCTTACTACACTAAAAGCTGATTAACATTCTATCTATTATAAAGTAAGTGTTCGTAAATTTAAAATCAGCTATTTATATAGGGGCAGCCAAATAGAATATAAACGAAAATTGTGAGACACCTCTACTCTAGCAGGTGTCTTTTTGAGTAGATTTCTTCTTTTCCTTCTTTCGGTACCTTTGAAAGATAGAAAGTGAAATTAGCAGCCATAAACTGCTGAGTAATACCCCTCCTATAATATCACTTGCATAATGAACCCCTAAGTATATTCGGCTGAACGCTATCATTAAAATCATACTTACACCAAATGTAATCAGGATTATTCTCGCCGTGACGGTGGA
Source organism: Alkalihalophilus pseudofirmus OF4 (assembly GCF_000005825.2). GTDB lineage: Bacteria > Bacillota > Bacilli > Bacillales > Bacillaceae_D > Alkalihalophilus > Alkalihalophilus pseudofirmus. The sequence goes on along the minus strand of NC_013791.2, from coordinate 1,050,817 downwards.
TGTGTGTTTCCATAATAAATAAATAATCATTCCATACAGTGATACAGCAGCCATTGTATGAGCGCTAGGATAACTATATCCTGATTCCACTATTAAACTTGATTCAGGACGTTCTCTTTTTATGGTCATTTTTAGCACTACATTAAGTGTAACTGAACCAAGCGATACTAGTGCAAAAAGAATGACATCTTGTAAGCGGCGGTATTTTAAATAGATCACTCCAAGAAATAATAGAGAAATAACAATAACCGGCCTAGTTGCACCGATAAAACTAAAAAATCTCATCATTTTGGTTAGTAAGTCTGTATGAAAAGCAGCTATATTTTCTACTATTAAACGATCCACTGACAAGGTATATCCTCTTAAAACAGAATAGGTTGTAATTAAGAAGAAGGCGAACAATAAAATAAAAGGTATTAGAACTTTATAAGGAATCTTTTTTTTCATCCTTCACCTCTCACTGCAATATTTCTCTGCAATATTTTACATACTATACCCTCTTTTCTAGAATTTTAATGACTCAGCTTAAGTTATATGATAAAAGCTATAGATTCTAAAATTCAATCGCAAAAACTATTAAAAAAGTCACCCAATTACGGTTAAAAAAGGTATAATAATAAGTACGCACAACTACTATTATTTACCTATAAGCATTTCACTTCCCTAGAACTATAGACCCGCATGATTTTCGTTTAACAGTCTCCTCTTGTCTGCTTCTTTTGACGTGTAAATTTATTATTTAAGGGGTACGTCTATGATAAATAGTCTGTTGAATCAGCAGAGCACCAGCATAAATAGGAATTCAGATTTATATGTAGTGATTAATTCTGCTTATAAGATTACTCATGCTTCCTCTAAAAAAGGTGAGGAACAAATGAATCTTAGCCACAGTGACCTATGGGATCTTCTGCCGCCATCATGTCATAATACGTTTGAAGATGCTTTTTTCAGGTCCAAGACGGAAATGATTCCTATACATTTGGAAATAAGCAAGCCCCTCCTCTCATTTAAATGGGTGGAGGTTGGCATTTTCCCTTTTGTAGAAGGTTTCTCAATGTTTTTTAAAGACTTAACAAGACATAAACAGGTCGATCAACTGATTACCCAGAATGAGAAAAAGCTTGCACTGCTTGCTGAGGCCTCAAGCGATTTGATTTTTCAAGAAGATCCAAAAGAATTGCTAGATAATCTGTTTAACAGCTTGTCACATTACTTAGACTTAGATGTTTATTTTAATTATATTTTTGATGAACGAGCGAATAAACTGCGGCTGATGAACTATTACGGTATTCCAAAAGAAATAGCAGATGGGATGTGCTGCTTAGATTTTGGTCAAGCAGTATGTGGTACGGCTGCTCTCAATCAACATAAAATTATTGCTGAAGATATTTCAAGCTCTATAGACCCTAAAGTCAATTTAATTAAATCGTTGGGAATACAAGCATATGTATGTCACCCTCTGATCTCTTATGGCAAGTTAGTCGGCACTTTGTCTTTCGGATCAAAAACCCGTACACATTTCATCAAAGAGGAATTAGATTTAATTGAGAGAATCTGTACTCAAGTATCGATTACTTTAGATAGGCTTTCATTAATCGCTAAGTTACAACAAACGAATATAGAATTAGAACAAGCCAACACTTCACTAGTATATGCACAAGCTCAAGCTGAAAAAGCACATAAGGCTAAATCTGATTTTCTAGCGATGATGAGTCATGAATTAAGAACGCCTTTAAATTCTATTTTAGGATTCTCACAGCTTCTTCATCAGGATACTGGCACGCCGCTGTCAGCTCAACAACTCGCTAAAGTAGATAAGATTTTGAAGTCAGGAAGACATCTTTTGACGATGATAAATGATATTCTTAAATTAGTAAAGCTTGAAAACGGCAAGCCCTTTATAGAGTTTCAAGAGGTCGATTTGGATGCCATTGTTCAAGCTGCATTAAGAGAAATCACTCCTTATGCACAGTTAAAAAAGCTTAAAATGAATTGTGAAGACTTAAAACTCAAATCCGACCAAATTATCTACTCTGACCCTGTCAGATTACAACAGGTTCTTTTAAACTTACTTAGCAACAGCGTAAAGTACAATCGAGAGCATGGAAACATTACTATTTCTTATCAAGTTTCAGAACATACGGTCACTGTAAATGTAGAGGATACTGGAGTGGGAATCTCCTCTGTCGAACAGTCGAAGATCTTTGATCCATTTTATCGTACCGAGGAATTTTCAATGGAAGCAGAGGGAACTGGAATAGGTCTGTCGTTAGTCAAGCAGATTGTCACAGAGATGCAAGGAAAGATCGGTGTAGAAAGTCAATTAGGAGAAGGCAGTACATTTTGGATTGAATTACCAATAGTAAAAAAGTAGAAGCATCCAGTATAAAGGATGCTTCTTTTAATAGGTATAAATATCTATTATTTTTTACCCATTAAATATGTTTTACTTTCTTTTGTTATGGGTATTAAGATACTAGCTATTAAACTAATACTAACTAGAGGTGTTCTTCATGTTAACTAACATTGAGTGTGAAGTTTTCAAGCAAGAGTTAAAAAAATTAGCCGATGAATATATTAAGTGCAGCAACGCCTATATAAAACAAGCAATTAAACATGATATTTTACAACTAAGTTCTATTTTATTACAGGCTTCTAAGTTAAAAGCACATGCTGTTTAACCTGGTCCTTATACAAAGATGTCCTTCCCCACAATCTCAGGTATTTGCAGCATTTCAAAGATATCCATCACTTCAGTTCTTACTTTAGAAATCGTTAACGCAATTTGCTGCTCATTTAACGTTTGAATGGTACTCAATAAGAGACCAATACCTGACGAATCAATAAATGGAACCTCTTCAAAGTTTATAATGATTGTTTGGTGTTGCATAAGAGCAGGAAGTAATTCTTCCTCAATTAATTCTGTACTATCGATATCTAAGTCACCTATAAGTTTAACCTCAAGTTCGTTCATTTTCTTACTGAGGGTAAAATGAGTCATTCCTTCTACCTCCATCACCACTAATGTAGCACCATTTTTTGTTTCTCATTAAGATAAGCATTAACAAAGTGCGTTGTCTCACTAAATGTATGAGCTACATTTCCTATTTTAATTGTCGTTCCATCCATTGCTTTATCGATTCTAATCTTCTGATCACGTGGAACAGCTATCTTTGTTACTGCGCCCATATCTGAGCCAACTTCGTTAATTTGTACTCCATGTCGTCCAAATACTTCGCCGCCTCTTATAATACCTCTAATTTTTAATTTTCCACCGGCATATATTTTAGAATGAACGCTGCCCTTCCCATGAATAGTAATATCTCCGCTGCAATAAAGTTGACTGTTAATTGCACTTGGTATAGTGATAAAAGCTTCCGGTTCAACTGGAGTCTGGCTCATTTCATATAGTTGGTGAATTTCTTTTGAGAGGTTCAGTATATACTCATGAGTAACATTCTCCCTATTTAGTGACAAGAAACATTGGTTTAATTGAGAAGACACATCAAGGAACCTTTTGTCTGCAATTTCTTCCTTATGCTTTGTAACCTTCTCATTAAACGTTTTGACAAGCCCAGGAAACCCTCTGAATTTCTTTTCGAGCAAAATAATAATAAGGGGTTTCAGTCCCCTGCGATTGAAATCTGTATTTTTAAATGCAGGTGATTGTGTTAATTGTTCAATCAGCTTTAAAATCATTTTTAGATTCATATTTATTTTCGCTAGATGATCTCCTAGTTCAGTAATGATCATATTGCTCTTTCCTGCTGACAGTTCTGAGGACATAATGTTTCCATACGATGTAATCGCACCTGCGGCAAGAATCTTTGATCGGTTAACCTCTTTACGAATCGTTATGTCTCCCGTAGCTTCTACCAACATCCCTTCTTCTACTTTACCAAGAACCTCAACATCTCCTCTAAACCGAATATTTCCTGATTCTAGGTCGACATTTGCTTTATGTGTCAATTTCGGCAAAACCGAGACTTTCACAAAAAGGCCTCTCTTTTCCACTTTAGGTCTTCCTGCTTGTAAGGAGATAATTTGATCGCCTACGCGTTCGACTCCCTTGTCTAATTGTAGTACTACTGGGAATGTCTGCTTTGCAGGCAAGGGATCATTTTGCACAGTCACTCCCGGAACTCCAGGGACTGGATCATAAACAACACCGATTACTTGACCCTCAGCTATTGCAGGAATGTCATTGATCTCTTTAAAGTCAATACTGCCATCTTCTTTTTCTTTTAAACCACTTTCAGTCTCTAGTTTAACTAAAACCTCTACCCAGCCGTTTTTCCCTGGCTTTGGCTCAAGTCCTGTTGCAATTTCAAACTCACCTTTTTCAACGGTCTCGATTGCTTTAATGATCTCATTATGATTAAACCCATATTTAACTCGTAGTTGGTCTAGCTCTTTAATAATATCTTCATAGGTCAAAGAATTGTCCACAATTTTTTCTTCTTCTATAACTAGTTTCAAGTGCTCACTCGGTCCCACATCAGTTAACGTTCTAGTAATTTTGTACCCTGGAAAAACGTTTAACATGACCTTCAAGTGATTCTTGTCCATGGATATATTCCATTTTGTTTTTATTTTTTCTTCGGCTAGTTCAATTTGTATATCATCTTCTTGTGTAATGATCAAGGAAGATGACGTCACACGTTCCTTATTTTTATAAACATTGATTCCTTTTGGCACTGTAATAACGGGATAATGGGTGCTAGAGGAGTTGCATTGCAAAAGGCCATTTTCCACCCATGCTTTACCCATTCCGTTATTATTAGTAGCAGGGACAGAGGTTTCATTAATAGGAGTCTCGCTTAATGTATCCTCTTTGATCGACCCGTCTTCATCGATATCTAACTGTGAAATCAACTTTTCCATCATTTCAAATTCGTCAATGATATTTTCACTTGTCACTTCACGAGCAGCAGCCTGCTCAATAAAGTCTTGATGGTTAATGCTGCTATTAGAAGAGTCATTAAATGTGTTCTCTCGTTTTGTTAATTTAACCACTGCCGTTTTCTTGCCGATCTTCAAAAACCCTTTTTTCTCATTCTGAATGACTTCTATATTTACATCATTAATTGTCGTATTTAAAATCGATAACCCAACTGAGATTGCCTCGTTAATATCGCGTCCTTTTGAAATAATGCTTTGAGCCATACGATCCCCACCTATACATTAATTACTGGAGAATTTAAACTTGTTATATCCGATTTTTCATAACTCACCTTTAAAACAACCATTGTGATGTCATCTTTTTGAGGGGCTCCCTCTGTAAAAGACTCAATAGAAGTGAGAACACCCTTTTCAATCTCTTCAATTTCATTTGTATATTGATCACGAAGAACTTCTTTCAGCCTGTCTAATTTAAATTGTTCACCTTCGTTATTTTGAGCTTCAATAATCCCATCTGTATAGAAGAATACTGAATCTTTATCCTTTAATCGTACTGACTTTTCTTCATACGATTGGTCCTTCAAGCCACCTACCATAATGCCAGATACTTTAGGAATTTCACTTACCTCCCCTGTTTCTCCGTTAATAAACAATGGCATATTATGTCCTGCATTTGCGTATGTTAACTCATTTGATTCAGGGTCCCAATCGGCGCAAAACAAAGTAACAAATGATTTAAGTGTTCTTAGATCAGTAAAAAGAGCTTGATTCATAGAAGATAACGTCTCTCCTGGACTTGATTTACTCTCCGCAGCTGTTCGAAAAGCCCCCCTTGTTAAAATCATCAGCATCGCTGCAGGAATGCCTTTTCCCATCACATCTCCGATAACAATGCGAATTTTCCCGTTAACAAGTGGATAAAAATCATAATAATCTCCGCCAATTAATCGTGCCGGAACAGAAGAACCTATCACTTCGCCTTTCTCAAACGTAGGGGTTGAGGCATTTAATAATTTGGATTGTATGTTTTTCGCTAAATTAATTTCTCTTTGAAGTGTTTTCTCTAAACTTTTTGTTTCTTCATTCATGGTTTTCCTTGAAAAACTCATTCCGTCATAATACATTACCCCACCCCCCTCTGGACTGACTCAAGCACTTGGTAAACTCCGACCATTTCAAAGATTTGATCAGTCATGTCATTTATCCCCACAAACTCAAGCTTAAATTGATGATCAGCCGATAGGAAGATGAGAGCCATCACCGTCCCTACACCTGTTGAATCAATAAAATGAACGTTATTAAAATCAACAATTAACTTCTCTATACTTTCATTTATCAAGGGCAAGTATTGATCAATCTCATTAGTAGTGGAGATATCTAAAACGCCTTTTAGATGAAGTGTCATTACATTTCCTATCTTTTCTTGTTGTATGGTTAAATTCATCTTTATCTCCCCCTCCTTCTCTGCCATGACTAATTGTATTTATAACCGTTCTTCATCTACTTTAAAGAAGCTGATTTTTTTATTTAGTTCTACAGATAATGCATCAATTCTCTTTGAAGCCTCATTCAATTCCTCTAACGTGTCATAAAACATAAATGTTAAATTCGTTACTTGATTTGAATGATCTTTTGAGAAAGCTTCTAATTCTTTTACTTTCGATTGCACCTGAACTAAAAATTCTTTTGCATGGATGTTATTACTGTCCGCTTGAGAAATCGAATCAATAGTAGAAATAAGTTCAGCTAACTGCTCTAACGTAATTGTTAAATCAAATAGAAGATCTTTTGACTCGGCTGTCATAGCAGCTGATGTGTCCCCCATGGATTTTACAGAAGAATAAACTTGCTTTGACAGCAAACTAGATACAACAACTAAAGAATGTGATTCATCTTTCAACTCGGTAATAAGACGGTTAAAGTGAGCTGTCATTTCATTCAATTGATCAGCTAACCAATCAAATTCATTCTTTTCATGGACATCTAAAGTGTGCGTTAAATTTCCTTCTGCTAATTTATGAATTTGCTCTACTATTTGATCGATGGGTCTTAACTGCCGCTTTGCAGCTAATCTTATAATGATAATTAAGATCATGGATGCGACTAAAAATGTACCGACAAACAACAACAAGAATTGATCTCTTACTTCTTTTAAGCGCTCTAAATTCATCGTTATCGTCATGACACGTCCATTATCAAGAGGCTGGTAAATTTTTTTGTATGAGATTTGATTATCGCTAAATTCTACACTTCTCATCTCAGATAATTCTTGAACTTCGGTGATCATCGCAGCATCCTCTTCAGTTTCAATTGTGTGATGACCATGCAGAACAGGCAGATCTCGTTGCGGCTCTACAATATCGACTTCTGCAGGATTAAGCCAAGGCCCGCTATTAATTACAGCTATCTCTTCTATATCAATATTCTCTTCAATAATCTTGTCTATCATTTGTGTTGGTCCTGACTGAAAGGTTTGGCGATAGATTTCTTCATCACTAATAAACGCATTAATCATAAAATCAGTCGTGCCATCAAAATAATAAGCAAATTTATAATAGATGTGTTCAAATCTTTCCGCCCGAGAAACAGGGCCTGCCCAAAATCTCTCCATCGCATGCCCTTCTTCTATTGTGACAGGCTCTAATTCCATTAATTGATTAAATGCAGTAAACCAATATCCCCAATTTTTTGAGCTCATATTTAGCTGCGTAGGGTCAGATGATTGTGTGATAATAATATCATCATCAGCTCTCTCCCAAAGTGAGATTTCTTCTACACCCCAGCTCTCGGCAAGTTCACGTAATTCATCCATTGTAATAGAATCAGCATCTCTTCCACGAAGATCACTAGCAATTCCTTTTGAAGATGTATATAGCCCTTGTTCAATCATTCTTTCAATTGTATTTGCCGATTCCTGCGTTCCATCCATTGCATGCATTACGATACTAGTAGCCGTATATACCTGCTCCTGCTGAAACTCTTCTACTTTTATCTTTATGAAATAATAACCTACTAGAAGAATGATTAATGCCAATACTCCTAAGAAAAGGCCGATTTTAACAAGCAATTGAAACATAATCGTATTCCTTTTCATTATCGTTCCTCCGTCTTCTCAAATATCTCGCTACATCGCTGGTATATAAAAGCTATAGATCAAAGGTTAGGATGATCGTTGAGCCGATTGGTGATGTGTAGAGCAATACTTGTTTTGTCATTTTAGTCATTAATGTAAAACCTTGACCTAGGGATTCTTTAGAAGAATAACCTGCAAATAAAGTCATGTTTGGAAGTTTATCAAGAGGAAAACCCGGCCCTTTATCTTCAATGACCGCATAGAGTTCTTCCTTTTCCATACATCTATATAACGTAACTCTTCCTTCCTCCGCATGCTTGATAATATTTGTAATCCCTTCTGAAATGACAAGCAGCCAGTTCATCATCTTCGTCTGATTTATGTCTTTTTGTTCTAGGATTTTCCTGATTTCTTGCCGGTTATATGGGATATCTGCACGCTTTTGGACCATTCCTTCATACAAGACATCGCTTTTTTCATACTTCTGAACTTCATCTTTTTCAATAAGCTTCAGCTTGCCTTGAGTTGCTGCATAGATAACATCGCGGTAAATAGCCCACTCCTTTGCTGTTGACTTAGTATCGTCGTGCACTTTCTTGCACTCGGTAGAGCTTTTTTCAAACAATGCCTCTTTATGTTTAAGGTAAACCATTCGTACTGCATTTTTCACATCTTCCGGAAATGATAATCGTTCGATTTCCTTCTCCACATCTTTTGAAGCGGATTCCCAATCTAATAAATGTTCACTGAGTAAAAAAATAGAATCTTCTTTTACCCTTTTCTTATTGTTTTGGCCTTTAGGACGTAAGAATGATAAAAATAATAATTCGTTGCCTTTTTTAGGCTCATAATGTAATTCAGCAGAGATTTCTCTTGCAAGAAATCCCCGCTTAAATTGATATTCCATTTCACGATAAGCTGCTTGTTTAGGAAGAGCAGGGATACCTGACCTAGATGCAACAGCACCGCCATTAAATAACTTTTTAAATAACTGTCTCACAGGAAGGCTCTCCTTAACCCATTTCATTAGGAAATTCGACCTTTTCAGAACAAAAAAATAGACCCCGAGACTATCTTTGGGTCTATTTACTCACGACTGTTCCTATTATTCTTTTTGGTGTAATTTCACTTAATCATTTTTTGAAATTGGCTGATCTTTAATTTTGATATATGTGCAACTTCAGGATACCCATCAAAACGAATCAAATAGGTTTTACCAGATGCTTCAACAGAAAGTACATTATTTAAATTCACAATATAAGACCGATGGGTTTGAAAAAATGATGGATCATTGAGACTGGAATCTATCGCTTCAAGCGAATCAAGCGTTTCGTATACACCTGATTTAGTATGAACGACCGTATCTTTTCCTCTCTTTTCAATAAAATAAATCGTATCAAACCTAATGTAGAAAGTAGTTCTTCCTTTTTTGACTATAAGCTTATCTGTAGTTGAAATAGACTTAGACTTCTCTCTTTCATTATTTATAAGATTGACTGCTTTTTTCAACCCTTTATACAACCGTTCTTGTTCGATTGGCTTCACGATATAATCAATTGCAGACAATGTAAAAGCCTCCACAGCAAAATCCTCATACCCTGTTATGAAAATAAATTTTAATTCGGGTCTAAGTTTTGTACAAAGTTTATTTGCTTCGATCCCATTAATTTTAGGCATCCCTATATCTGCTAATACTAAATCAACATCTTCCCCTGCATCACTTGTTATATACGTTAACAATTCTTCACCGTCTTTTAGTTCTGCAATAAGATTAATTTGCGGAAGATAACTAATGAATGCTGTTAAAATCTCTCTGGAATCTGGATTATCATCAACGAGTATTGTATTAATTTCTTTCATATGCATCCCTACTTTAAAGATTCTATCAGTTAAAGCACATTTAATTTATTGCTTAGATAGTGAAATCATGAAGCAGCTGCCTTTGCCAGATTCACTAGTAACTGTAATTTTTCCGCCCATCGCTTCAATCAATTGCTTTGCTAAAGCAAGACCGATCCCGCTTCCTTCCACTTCATCTTTTACTAAAGGAGACCGGAAGAAATGATCAAAAATTTGGGTTTGATCCTCAATAGATATACCTACTCCTGTATCTTCTATCTTAACAAATATATACTCATTATGCTCAAAAACATCAATAGAAATCTGGCCGCCATCTACATTATACTTTACTGCATTCGTTAGTAAATTCATTATGACTTGACGCAATCTTGTCGGATCTGCAAGCACATAGTATTGATTATCCAAGTTCATGTGCATGATTAATCGAAGCTCTTTTTCTTTTAATAATGGCGTCATGTTGCGCGCAGCTTGTTTAACAAATCCTGAAAGTTCAATTTCTTCCATATGAAAGTTAGAAGAATCTGCTGTATCTGTTCTTGTTAAGTCTAATATATCATTTCACTAGTGTTGCATAAAACCCTATAATTATAGTAAGAATATTCTGTCTATATTTCACTCTGGTAAATGAGCTAAAAAGACAATCCAAAGCGAGAGGTGGCACTGACCATTTGGTAAAAATATACATTTAATACTTAAGCAACATCGACTAGTACATGTTTACGGACTTCCTCTTTGCTCAATGAACCTGAACCATGTTCTTGCTGGTCTCCACATAGTTGCCTTGAGCCATCGGGTAATCCGTAATAATGTAGGTTTTCCTTTGGCTTCAAGTTGAACGAGTACATTGAGGCAATACGTAATTAACGCAAGGAAAATTTGATTGTGTACAGCTTGTTCGCTGTATCCAAAAAATGTTTTGATTTCGACGTGCTGCTTTAACCATTTGAAAAATAACTCTATTGCCCATCTTGAACGGTATAGATCGCCTATTTCTTCCGCTTTTAAGTCAAAGCGATTCGTGATTAAACGTATTGGATTCCCTTTGGAATCAACTGTTTCAAGGATTCGAAATACATTTTCAGTACGCTTTTGTGTTGTACCGATGTACGCTATTTTATCCGTTGTAATCGGACTTCCTTCAGGTAAAGAATAGGATTCAACCTCTCTTATGACGGCATTCTTTTTCAGTCTTGAGAGAAAAAAGATTCCTTCATCAAAGTAGCGATCAAACCGTTGATAGTCGATATATCCACGATCAAACACATACATGGCATCTTTGTCATCAACGAGAATCTCCAATTGATTCCGATCGTGTTCAACGGCATTTGTGATAACCGCTTTATCAGGATAGACCGTATCTTGATCGACAAAAACTAATCTAAGATGAAGTTTGACACCACCCTTGCTCTTCCGAAATGTAGCCCAGTTACAACGGGTGAGATTTAGCGGCAGGGTGCTTGAATCAATAATTTTTAAAGGAAATGGTGACTGATATTGGTTGGTTTTCATCTGAATCTGCCGAACTAATTCAAGAAAGACGATGGAAAACAGCGATGAATCTATAGCCCTGTTTTTACGAGAAAGCTGAGAAACACTGATTGATTTGATCCCCAGTTCTTTCTGTAAGTTTTCATCGGCTAGTTCTGCATTCAACGCATGAAGGCTTTCCACTTGTTTCAAGTGTGCATAGAGAAATAGTTTTGTAAAAGAGGACGTTGATAATTTCTTCTTATACTTATCTAGTCCATCTTTTTTTACTTGTTCATCAAAAAGTTTCATATTTATGGGTGCAACCCATTTACCAAATGAAGATAATCGTGTATTCTTGTCCATAGCGGATATCCTTTACGTTGGATTTGGGCAGGAACCACCTGTACTTCCATTGTAAAGGATTTTTTTGTGCGCTCATGAACTGAAATTTGAATATTGGGTGTATTTTGAATCTTGAAATAATATTAATGCAACACTAGTGATATCATTTATAAGATTTAAAAGGTGTATCCCGGAACTCTTAATTCGTTTTACTTTACTTACCTGAGCACCTGTAAGAGGAGGCTCTTTTTCTAACAGCAGAAGTTGAGCAAATCCTAATATACTGTTAAGCGGTGTTCTGAGCTCATGGGATATATTAGATAAGAAGTCTGTTTTTGCTTTTATTCCTTCTTCAGCATCAGCCACTGCTTGTCTTAAACTTTGTTCCATCTGCTTTTGATATGTTACATCTCTAAACTTCCAAAAATGAACATCAAGAGATTCATTATCTTTAATAGGTATATAATCTCTCTCAAGTACTCTTCCGTCTATCAACTTTATCTCTTCATTCAACACAATCTCTTCGTCCATAATCGTTTGCTCTACAGCAGCGCTATAATTTTTGAGGTCAGGGATCATCTGCCCGTATTGTAGAAGAATGTCGTCAGTCGCTTTTCTAACTAGATCTTTTTGAGAAATCGGAAGGCTGAACATTTTAATGAATAACTTGTTCGCATAAATAATTTTCCGCTCCTTATTAATTACGATGATTCCTGATGGGTCATTTTCAATTAAATTGGCTAGATAAGCATTCTTTTCTTTTAATTGGTTCTGCTCTTGTTTACTAACCGTAATATCTGAAAAAGTAATAACGGAACCGCTCAATCGCCCTTTATAAAATAAAGCTTCAGTATTGATCGACAGCCAGCTCAACTGCCTATTATATCGAATCCCCATGATGATATTATGCTGAGCTTTTTTTGTGTTTAATGTGACAAAGCACGGAAAATTTTCATTTGGAAACGGAGCGCCGTTTTCGTATATAAAATCACGATTTAGCTGATAAAGATTCATTGCGATTAGTTCAGCGTATGGAATATGTAATAATTCTGCAGCTTGTTCATTAGCTGTTATTACTTTCCCGTCCGTATCAATAACAATAACTCCTTCAGTCATTGTGGTTAAAATGGAACGATACAAAATTTCATTCTCTAGAAACTTTGCTTTAATCATTTCCCTGTCAGTAATGTTGATTGCTGAGCCAACAACTTCGAGAGTTTGACCATTTTCCATCACAGGCTTTAATGACATATAATAACGCAATCCGTTAAATTCACCTTCATAATGAACGGTTTTTCCACTCCATGCTTCATTATAAAATGTTGTTTTTTTCAAGGCTAAATCTTTCGGTAGAAATTCGTCCATTCTCTTTCCTACGACTTCTTCCTCTTTTAACCCTATACGGTCTACTAGTTCACCTCTATAGTAGGTATGAATAAACTGCCCATGTACTTTTTTAAACTTTACTATAAAACCCTCTATATTCTGAATCGTATTTTTCAACGTCATTTCACTTGATAATAGCTGTCTTTTCATTACCTCATGCTCAGTAACATCATTAGCGATAACGTTTATCCCAAGCAGCCTGTTACGATATTTGATCGGGATATGCGTCACGTTCACAAACAACTCTTTACCTGTTTTTGATCGTAACGTTGCCGTATAGTAAGCAGTCGACCCTTCTAAGGAGGTTTCCATAGCTTGTTTAATAGTGGAAAAATACGAACACTCAAATAAATCCAGATACCGTTGAGATTGTAATTCTTTTTCACTAAATCCTGTTACAAGAGAAAATACATGATTGCTTTTAGTAATTCGGCCTTCCTTATCTAATGTACAAACTAAGTTCGGATTGCTGTCAAACAAAGAATCTGCATGTAATTCACTCATCCGTTTGGCATGTATAACTGTGCGTCGATCCAAATAAGAAGTAATGATGACTAGGATAAAAATGAATAACACACTAATTGTAATTCCATAAACAATTAAAGAATTATTGCTTGGAGTATGGGGAGTTGTGGTCACATGGCCATGGAAATGGTACATGCCAATGTAGTGAACCGCTAAATAACTAGCTGCAAGAAGAATACTGGAGACCACTTTATGACTTAGAGTTACATTTGTTCCCTCTATCGACGTTCTGAATATTCGAAAACCAATAAAAGCCAAAATACTCCCTGAAATAAGACCAACAAGGACTTGGGTGATATTAAACACATCAGCTGCTTCTCCGCCATGCATACTCATCAAACCTGCATAATGCAGGATTGAGACACCCACACCAAAACTTAGACTGCCGAATACAGCATGCAGATAGGAGGTGGATTTCATAATAATTAATAATGTAAGACTAGAAAAAAGAATCGAAAATACGATAGAAAGTATGATCGGTGATATAGCATGTTGAGTATGGTGATGACTGTTATATCCGAGCATACTGATAAAATGCATGCTCCAAACACCCACTCCTAATGTCACGGCCGCTACTACCGCCCAAAACTCACGTGTGAAATATTGTTTCTTTGTATATACCTTTTCTAATAAATCGATAGAGGTATAGGCTGCTACAAGGGCTATAAAAATCGATAGAATAATAGACAGCCCGTATAAATGTGTATACATAAAAGAGACCTCTGTCATCTCTGCACCTGCTTTAATATAGTTTATATAGTATTTTGTATAAGAAATAACTATTTTCTCTTATTATCTTACAAGATTCGCTATCTTACAACATGGTTAATGAAGAGCTTCAGTAAAAGTTAAACAAGCCTGAAAATGAATGATAATTCACCTCCAGGCGGTTTCTTTCTTAATTACTTCTAGATCTAATAGTTTTTATCCTCATCGTCATTTAGCAGGATTTAAAGTTTGATTTAATTGACTTTAAACTGCTGTAGCTCTCCTGATAGATCCTGCGCCAGATTATTCAATAATGAGACAGATGACGAAATTTCCTCCATTGATGCATTTTGCTCTTCTGCAGAAGCACTGATCGTTTGAATGCTGCTCGAGGCTTGTTCAGCGATCACTGCAACATCTTCTATTTTCCCTGTCATATTAATCGATTGTTGATTCACTTGATCGATAATTACATTCATTTCGTTCGTTTGTTCTTTCATCAGCTGTATATCTTTCAAAATACCTGTGAAACCATTGCCAGTAAGATTTACTTTGTCTATTCCCTTCTTTACAACTTCTTTACCTTCTTCCATAAGCTTTACTGCCTGATGAGTTTCCGTTTGAATATCTTGAATGATTTTTTTGATATTTTCCCCCGCTCCCGTAGACTGTTCGGCTAATTTTCGAACTTCTTGAGCGACAATAGCAAAGCCTCTTCCATGCTCACCTGCTCTTGCAGCTTCAATCGTAGCGTTTAAGGCCAGCAAGTTTGTTTGGTCTGCAATACCAGTGATTAATCCTACAATTTCACCAATTGTTTTAGACTTTTCTTCTAATGTGCTTATCACTTTTGAGGTACTGCCTACTGTATGATGGATCTCATTCATTTGATTAATCGTATCGACTACCAATTTGTTCCCTTCAATCGCCTTTTCATTTGTTGATACAGCAAACTTTGATACTTTATCAATAGTAAGAGACGACTCTCTCATTTGGGCAGAGACTCCTCTTGCTGTATCTACTAACTCGTTTGCGCGCTTTACTTGTTCCTCAGCTCCGGTGTTCACATCTTGAATAGCATAGGTGATCTGTTCAATTGCTTTACTATTCTCTTCAGCTACAGAATTTAATTGGTTAGATGATCCCGTCACTTCTCCAACTGTTTGATTTGTTTTTAGAATAAGGTGGCGCAAATCTTTCATCATCTCATCAAAAGCCATAGATAATTGACCAATTTCATCCTTTGATGCATTCTGAATAGTTACGGATAGATCTCCTTTAGATGCTTGCCTGATCGCGCTCTGTAAACGATTTAAAGGTCTGATTAGAATGAAGCGAACAAAAATGAGGATAATAGTAGTGGTTACTATGAGGGTGACTAATGTATTAACATAAACAGCAAAGTTTCTTGCAACATATTGATCAATTAATGAAAATAGATAAGCTGAGATCGGAGAACTAATTAATAAACTTACAATAATTGCACCGATTAATTTAGGACCGATTCCACTGATATTAAAGGTTTTCATCAACATCTCTCCTCTGATAGCTAGGCCATCTTATTCAATTTTTATCGAATAAATATCTGCGATTATTAGTTAGTCTATTCAAGATGCAAATGAAAGTTCACTGCATTTCTTAGATGTAAACTCCTGTAATGTGGACTTTATGTACTTGGAAAGTTGAATCTTAAGTTGGACCCCAAGCCTCCTCCCCTAAAATAAATTAAGACTTAATACCCACCCAATACCTCCTACAACATATATTTAAACCAATTTAAGAGATTAAACGACAAAAAAGCACCGATGTCTTACACCGATGCTGCGTTTTTCATTATATTTTGACAACCTGCATATCAAAGTAGGCTTCGATAATCATTTTAATCGTTTCTTCTGACATCATTAAATGTTTAATGTTCGTTTGTTTGATTAACCTTTGGGTATTAGCATCTTCAAATGTAATTGCACCTGATAGATATACATTGAACACATCCACCATTCCGTTCAATCTCATTTCTGCCAGACTTAATTCATAGCTAATGGTATCTTCCACAACCGACAACCGCTCAAATTCTAGAGCCTCTTTTAATACGTTTAAGAGATCCATATTATTTGGCGGATTAGGATTTGTAATATGGTAAACCTTATTAGGCTCCGCTTTTGCTAAACCGACTGCTAATACGTCAGCAACATAATCAACAGGAACTAGATTTGATGTACCTTCTTTATTTGCCACCAAACGGTAGACTTCAGAAGAAGTATTCTGTCTGCTCACTCGACGTTTAAATAAATCAAGGGCACGCATAAACCCATAAAGAGTAAATTCAGAGTCTGCTTCTCCTGTTTTTGAATCACCGACTATAATAGATGGCCTGAAAATTGAGATTTTCATTTTATCGGAATAAGCAAAAACAAGATGTTCAGATTTGACTTTACTTTCTTCATAAGGGTTGTTGTATTCAGCCGATGGATCATACAGCTCCTCTACTCCAAGGCTGCGTTTTCCAACAGTATAGGCTGTACTTACATAATGGAACGATTCTACTCCTAATTTCACCGCAAGATCAAGTGCATGTTTTGTTCCGTTATAATTAATCGCAAATAATTCATCACGTAAATCTAAATCAAATTTAACTAGAGCTGCTAAATGATAAAATGCATCTATATTGTTGTTTAGTTGTTTAAGGTTTTCTTTAGATAATCCACAATCAACATCCGTAATATCACCCTTTAAAAGATGAATACGTTCTTGTTCTTCAGCTGTAAATGCTGATTTAACCTTCATTCCTTTTTCCATATTACGAACAAGCACATACAACTGATGAGAGGTGTCCTCTATTAAATTCTTGATGAGCTTACCGCCAAGAAACCCTGTAGAACCTGTTAGAAAGATATTCATATTCTTCCTCCAATTAACCCATCATTAGGAAATTTTTTTTACAGCCTCGAACTGCCCCTTCAAAAAGTTTACAGAAACTTCATTGAACTTGCGATACTTCTCGATATTGCATAGGTGCCCGCATTTCTCAAAAACAATCAAGCTTGCCTTTTTATCAGACTTAATATCTTCTTTTAATGTATCAATAAAAAAGTGATCTTCACTGCCTGATATATACAGCTTACTGATCTCAGGAGCATGCTTTTGAACAAAAGTATAAGTGGTTTCGATAGATTGTACTGCATCGTACCAGCCCATAAAATTTTTCCGCTTCATCTTAACCGCTTCACGGATAAAACTATCGCGTGATTTCTTATGATTCGCCTTAGGCATCATAATTTGAGCAAATAATTTATAGATCCATAAGTGGGGAGTAAATGGCTTAATGAGTTTTCCAAATGTTAACAGCGCTTTAGACGTTAAATTAAATCTTGTAACAGTCCCTGCCATGACAACACTTTTTACTCGTTCTGGTGCATCTTGAAGAATTTGATGAATGATAATGGTTCCTAAAGATACGCCCACAAAATGC
This sequence comes from Alkalihalophilus pseudofirmus OF4, assembly GCF_000005825.2. Taxonomy (GTDB): domain Bacteria; phylum Bacillota; class Bacilli; order Bacillales; family Bacillaceae_D; genus Alkalihalophilus; species Alkalihalophilus pseudofirmus. Next base: position 1,033,082 of record NC_013791.2, on the reverse strand, counting down.
GCATGTTTCAATTTCAAAAAATCTAGTGTTTTCACCACTTCTCTAGCGGCTAATTTCCAAGAGAAATCTTCTGTATATGAATCTACATCTGGCGAGTTTCCATGACCAGGCAATTCAATCGTAATCACATTAAAGTGTTCTTTATATGCTTTTAGCTGCAATTTAAAGATCTTTGAATTTCCACCAAAACCGTGAATCAAAACGACATCTTCTAAACTGCTTGCATGTTTATGAATCGTATATTCTAACAATCTTTTCACACCTGCTTCCTCACACGTCTCCCCATTATAAAGGCTTGAAGCTTCTCTGTCACGTCACCTCTTGTCGAAACTTGATATAAACAGTTGCAAGAAGGTCGTTATGAGGCAAACGAGTGACATTTACGAACATTGTGTGAAAGATTTTATCGGTATTAAAGTCTTTTAATGCATATTTTTAAAGTGATGAGAAATAGATTTGTAAAAGGTTAGTAATCGTTGAAAAAGATTAGCTTTAATCAAATATATATAGTAATCTATATCTTAAACTAACTATACAGGGTATATTGAACTAAGAATATATACTCAAACCAAACATAAATGAGAGAAGGATTTCAGTGCAAACGTTACCGAATCAAGTCAAAAAATTATTAGATATTGAAAATGCCTTAAACCAGACGGCTATCGTTGCTATTACTGATACAAATGGCGTCATAACCTTTGTTAACGACAAGTTTTGCGAGATCTCTAAATATACGTCTGATGAATTGATCGGCAGGACACATCGAATCATCAATTCAGGCTACCATGATGAATCTTTTTTTAAAAGGATGTGGGAGACCATTAAGAAGGGTGAGACATGGAAAGGAGAAATCAAGAATAAAGCAAAAGATGGAAGCCATTATTGGGTAGATACGGCCATTGTACCTTTTATGAATTTAGAAGGGGAACCGTATCAGTATGTTGCAATCCGATATAATATTACGGAGAGAAAAGCGTTAGAAGAAAAACAATTACAACGAATGATTGAAGATCCCGTGACCGGACTATCAAACTTCAGCCACTTTGAAAGTAAAGTTCAGCAAATGATTTTAATGGAAGCAGAATTCCATTTACTTTATATTAATATTGACCATTTCAAAGGAATCAATGAAAGTTTGGGAGTATATCAAGCAAATCAAATTTTAAAGTTAGTTGGAGATCGAATTAAAGGCGCATTAAATGAGATAGAAGCCGTAATAAGCAGGGTTCATGGCGATGAATTTGCCATTGTTCTTCCTTCAGCTGCTCCTATTAACCAAATAGTAGATACTTTACATACATATTTTAAAGAACCGATTGTACACTTGCACCATTCCTATTATATGACATTGAGTATCGGTCTTACTGCCTTCCCAGCGCTGTCAAGCAATTTTCAAGAATTAATGCAAAGCGCGTTTTATGCAGTAAACCAAGCGAAAAGCACTGGAAAAAATACATGTGTATCCTTCCATCAAGATATGAATGTTAATATTAATCGCAAATTAGAAATGAAAAACTGTATGCATCAATCCATCTTAAACAAAGCGGAAATGAACAAAATGGATATGAACAAAACGGACTTAACCAAAGCGGATATTAAAACGGATCAGCCAAAAGACTTCATCATGCATTATCAGCCTCAGGTAAATAGGAAAGGTGAAATTATCAGCTTTGAAGCTCTTGTCCGCTGGCATTCACCGGTTTTCGGTGCTGTTTCACCAGCAGAATTCATTCCATTAGCAGAAGAAACAGGATTAATTGTCCCTCTTGGATATGTTCTATTCGAGGAAGTGTTAAAGGATCTCTCAATATTAAAAAAGGCTTACGGTGATACGATTCAAGTCGGATTTAATTTATCTCTGAAACAATTTTTTTACCCCCCCTTGCTAAAAAGATTAAAGGAACTATGTAATCAATATGGAGTACGCAGTCAAAATATAAAAATCGAAATTACAGAGAGTATCTCGGCTAAATCTCCAAAAGAAGTAATACATTTAATGAAGCAATTCAGAGATTTTGGCATGGAAATTGAATTAGATGATTTTGGTACTGGTTATTCTAGTATGCAGCATCTGAAAAACTTCCCAATCACATGTTTAAAAATTGATCAAAGCTTTGTTCGAGACATTACCCATTGCAGCAAAACACAAGCCCTCGTTAACAGTATGCTTTATCTGGCTCAAGAGCTTGAGCTTGATGTCATTGCTGAAGGAATTGAGACTCTTGCGCAGTATGAATACCTTCTTCAGAAAGGCTGCAGCTGCTTTCAAGGATATTATTTTGGAAAACCTCAAGCTATTCAAGCTTATAATAACTAAATATAGCAAAAAAGAGGAGCTCCTTTAAAAGGGAAGCTCCTCTTTTTGTCTCTCCTAGCATTAATGATTGCTATGCTCCAATTCAGATAACTCTTCTTCTGTGACCCATTTATGGTTAACCACTTCTTCTCCACTATCTGTTAGGGTAAAGTCCACCATGTACACGGTTGTCTGTTGGGCTGAATCAATGACTGCTTCAGCACCTTCCATCCCAGCCATGTGATCTGCATTAAGAGTGACTTCATCACCCGGTTCAAAAGGGTCCTGATCAGCCTCTTCTAATTCTTCATGAATCACCCATTTATGGTTCTCTTCTCTCGGGCCGCCGTCTGTTGGATCATAAGACACCGCATAAACCATTGTATCGTATGCACCAACAATCGTTGCCTCGGCACCTTCCATCCCAGCCATGTGGCCGTCAGTGATCATCGCATGGCTGCCTACCTCATACGTTGGGTTATCTGCTTCTTCTAAGCCTTCCGGAACCTCACCAGAGCTTGAGTGATCCATGTGAGCATGTTCATCTTCGTCCACATCACCATGCTCGTCCATTTCAGAATGCTCTTCTCCCTCAGTTTCCGTTTGTTCCTCGTTTTCCATGACTTCATCCGGGTTAACCTCTTCGTTTCCACAAGCAGAAATAACAAATGCTGAAAAAAGAGCGGCCATTCCTATCGCTAATTTCTTCATTTCTTTACCCCTTCCTTTTAAAGAATCAGATTTTTCTATTATATACTACATTTCTTAATAGTACTTTATTTTCCACTAATTCCTTTAGTAAAAACTAGTTCTTTTTCATTTTCTCTCCTTTAACTGCATCAGGCACAACTAATTGCCTTCCAATCACATATTGACTTATCTTTATTGGAGATAACAGTTTGGCCAACAAAATTGATGCGCCTACAGAAAGTATAAAGACCGCCATAAAATATAAGAGAGGATGTAGAAATTCTACTGGTCCCATATAAAACAAAAAGAATTTATGCAATAAATAAATATTAAAAGAATATTTACTTATCAACCTAATAAAGGGTGGGACATAATCAAATCTCATCGTTAATAAAATAATCGCAAATATCATACTTACTGTGTAGAGAAGCATATCTATTCTTTTTGATGAGACGACAGATAAAATGTCCGAAGTGACTAAGAAGACTAGGAGTAAGATTGATACGGATGGCATAACCAGTACTTTCCATTTATGTCTAATGAGTAAAGCTTTCAGCGCTTCATAATTCTTCCCGCAATAATACCCAAGAACGAAATAAAAGATCCATCCGAAAAATGGTACCCAGTATCCACGCAGCCAAATGTATTCAGCAACAGGAGAGCTTCCTGGTTCTGTAAAATTAAAAAAACCTAAATAAATCAAATTAATGATTAAAGCAATCGGTAGGACGACTTTGGGAGACCATTTTCTCAGGTAGCCTTGCAATAGAACATGGAGTATATAAAACTGAAAAATGATTAAAATGAAATAGCCGTAATATCCACCAAGAAAAATATGTTTAAATGATTGCAATACCGCCTCTTCCCATGAATGAGAGATAACCAAAGCGAACAATATACCAATAGAGATAAACGGAATCAGTAAAAACATCACCCGTTTCTTAAAAAAATCCTCAGGAACATGATTAGGATAGGCCTTAGCTAGTAACAACTCTGATATAAACACAAACGCAGGTGTCCCAAAAAAGGCCATAAAGCGGATTAATATAAGGATATGTTCACTTAATTCAGAGGCCGTATGTTCATAATTTGCAAGAGTGGTGTTCACCGCATGAGTGACCGCAACGGCTAAACAAGAAATCGCACGAAGCCAAAATGCCTCATTTATGTATTGTTTACTCACTCATACACACCCTTTCTCATCGGTTACCTGCCTTTCTATTTTTATTCTTACCTGAAAGTTCCTTTGTTATAAGCAAGCCTGACTATATGGCTTCTACCCTTCATACAAAAAAATAAAACAGCCGGCCATTGCCAGCTGTTTTTTCTATCCCTTCCCTTGACTATGTTTATAAAATTCATGGAACAGCTTCATCAGTGCTCGCTTTTCAATCCTTGAAACATAGCTTCTAGAAATTCCAAGCTTCTTGGCAATCTCTCGTTGTGTCAATTCATCTTCCATATCGAGCCCAAACCTGCCGACGATCACTTCTTTCTCACGCTCATCAAGTACATGAATGTATTCATAAATTTGTTTTTTCTCCATTTTTGTCTGAATTACATCAACAATATCGTCTGCATCTTCTTGGAGAACGTCAATAAGTGAAATTTCATTGCCTTCTTTATCTGTACCAATCGGGTCATGAAGAGAAACGTCTTTCTTCACTTTTTTCAATGCACGAAGATGCATGAGGATTTCGTTTTCAATACATCTAGCTGCATACGTCGCAAGCTTTGTCCCTTTCCCATCAGAATAACTTTCAATCGCTTTAATCAACCCTATTGTGCCAATTGAGATTAAATCTTCTGTGTCTTCTCTCGTATTCTCAAATTTTTTTACGATATGAGCAACAAGTCTTAAATTATGTTCAATGAGTAAATTTCTCGCCTCCGCATCCCCCTCTTGCATCAGCTTTAAGTATTTACGTTCATCGTCTTTTTTGAGCGGCTGCGGAAACGCGTTGTTTTTCACATAAGAAACAAACACAATCACTTCTTTTACAAAATAAGAAAGTGCCGCTAGCATTCCAGACACGACCTCACCCCCGCATTTGTCGTTTTTACATTCATATGTCGAATTGGGCTCGCCTGTGTCTGTACTAGCGAAAAAGATTATGTAATTTATCTCTGCTCTTTCTTCGGTTTCTGGGCTATCACTTGTACGACGTGAGATAATCCCTTATGAAGTTCCCCTTCCTCACGCATCACTTCACCAGTGAAAAAGTGAATGATTTTCCAATCAGTAAATGTCGTTAGAAGCTCTTCTGCAGAATAGAGAAGCTCTATATCTTTTGGGCCGCCGCTTTCATAGGGCAGCTGATCGGTTGAGTAGACTTCACTTATGTAATAACCACCTGGCTTAATTGCTTCTTTCACCCCACTTAATGTCTTATCTCGCAAAGGCTTTGGGAAATGTCCAAACACACAAACAACCCCATCCCACGAATCACTTTCCCATTTTGCATTATTTAAATCGATTAACTTTGTGTCGACCTCGACCGATCTCGTGCCTGCCAGCTTCAATGTCTTTTCTAATCCAGAGAGAGCATAATCCCATGAGGTCACCTCCAGACCCTTTTCAGCTAGATACACAGCATTTCTTCCTTCCCCTTCCGCAATCGTAAGTATATGACCCGTTAGATCTACTTTAGCTAATGCCTCAACAATAAAAACATTCGGGTTCATGCCATATACATACTCTTCTGTTTGAAAACGTTCATGCCAGGAATTCATATGATCACCTCATCATTTAGTTACTACCTAGTTTAAACAAACCTTGCATCAAAATCTATTCAGTCGATTTTCTTGCACCCTTTCATCATATTTTCATAAACGTTTGATATTGTTGATGTCAAAGAGCTCTTACTTAGTTGAGAGACATAACGAAAGAACAGAGGGGAAGATGTACTATGGATTTAGCGCAAATAACGGTGTGGGCTGCTTTTTTAGCTGGCTTTATCTCCTTTATATCACCGTGTACTCTTCCACTTTTTCCTGTCTACCTATCTTACATCACAGGGATTAGTGTGAAAGAGCTGCAAACCAATCACAAAAGTCAGAAAGTACGTAAACAATTAATGATACACAGCTTTTTCTTCTTATTAGGCGTATCATCTATCTTTTTTGCATTAGGGTTTGGTGCCACGTTCTTTGGTCAATGGCTTGAAGATATGATCATTGGTCGTAATGGCAACCTTATTCAACAACTTGCCGGTATTTTCATTGTGGTAATGGGATTATTCGTAAGCGGGATTATTCAATTCGACTGGCTGATGAAGGACAGGAGATTTAATGTCGGGAAAAAGCCAGCTGGTTTTGTAGGGACAACGTTTGCTGGTATGGGGTTCGCCGCAGGATGGACACCATGTATCGGGCCAATATTTGCTTCAATCTTAATGCTCGCAGCAAGCAATCCCCAAGAAGGTCTCCTGTATACGCTGTTTTACATACTAGGTTTTACGCTGCCGTTTTTTGTTCTCACATTCTTTATTGGGTCAACACGATTTATTGTGAAGTACAGTCAACCTATTATGAAAATCGGCGGGGCAATTATGATCCTTATGGGAATTCTTCTCTTCACTGGGAAAATGACCGATATTTCTATCTTTATTTTACGTTTGATTGAAGGAACATGGCTTGAAAATTTAGGATAAAAGTGCACGCCATTAAAATAAGAACACGAAAGGATGAATGGAATGAAGAAATGGTTTGTATTTATACTTCTTTTTGGAATGGTCGGGTGGGTATTATATGATACAATCGATTGGCAAAGTGGAGAAGAAGCCTCTCCAGGTCAAATAACTCAAGAGATAAATGATCCAGAAGATGAGATTGGATTAAAAGAAGGTAACATAGCTCCAAATTTTACGCTTGAGACATTAGATGGCGGTGAAATGGCATTAACCGATTTCCGCGGGCAGAAAGTGTTTGTGAACTTTTGGGCAACATGGTGCCCCCCTTGCCAAGCTGAGATGCCTCATATGCAAGAGCTGTACGAGGAGCACGATGTAGAAATTCTAGCGATTAATTTAACGGAAACAGAGCCTAATGTCGAACAAGTGGATCGTTTTCGCAATGATTTCGAGTTAACATTCCCAATATTATTAGATCACGATGTTTCAATTGCGGAGTTATATCAAATTCAGCCAATTCCCTCTTCGTATTTCATCGATACTAACGGACGCATACATAGTGTGGCTTTAGGTGCTTTGACAAAAGAAATGATGGTTCAAAGAATAGAGGAAATGGATTAAGTTAAACGAAATATAAAGGCAGTCAAGAATGAAGGTGGTAATCAATGAAACAACTCGTTTTAGTCGTTGAAGACGATGATATGATTCGTGACCTGATTGATATTTATTTAAAAAAAGAAGGATATGACGTTATTTTGGCTGCAGACGGAGAAACGGCTAAGGAACAATTTCTGAAGTATTCACCTTGCTTAGTCATCCTAGATTTAATGCTGCCGAAAATAAGCGGTGAAGAAGTATGTCAATGGATTCGAGCTCAAGAAAGGAATGAAGTTTCCATTATCATGGTTACTGCTAAAACGAGCAGTGACCATAAAATCTCAGGGCTTAAAATGGGCGCAGATGATTATGTCACAAAACCATTCAGCCCAAATGAATTAATGGCAAGAATTGAAGCTGTGCTTAGAAGAGGAGGACAATTCTGCCAAAAAATAAGTCATGAAGGGTTAGTCATTAAACCTAGAAAAGGCGAGGTTCTGCTAAATGGGGAGCTTGTACCTTTAACCAAATACGAATTTAATTTATTGTATTATTTCATGGAAAATCCAAACATAGTTTTATCACGTGAACAGCTCATAAAACAAATTCACCCTGATGATGAAGCCGATATCCTAGACCGAACAATTGATGCACATATTAAAAAGCTAAGAGAAAAGATAGAAACGGAACCGAAAAAGCCTCAACGAATTGTGACTGTAAGAGGAATGGGGTATCAATTTGTTCCTTAAGAAGCTAATTAAAGCTAAGAAAGACAGGGCCAAACATTCACTAAGCATCATTATTCCTATCACGTTATTAAATTCAGGTATTTTGATCATTTTTCTCTTGATTAGCAGCTATCTTATTTATTCTACAGCTTGCTTTTTAGTCGCTCGTCTACCCACTGTCCAAGAGGAAAAACAAATGATCTTTAATGATCAACTGGCTTTATTTTTATTCATACTGCTTCCTTCTACCATCCTGACAGGAATTGTGCTCCATTATTGGGTAACAAAGAAAATGTTTAAACCTTTTCATGAACTTATAGAGCACACACAAGCTTTAAAAGAAGGACGCTTTCCTCCTGAAATTAGGGCGCGCTCGTATCGTGAAATTAATCAACTGACTCATACCTTTAACGACCTTACAGAACGTCTAAAATACAATGAAAAGTCAAGAGATCAAATGTTAACAAATATGGCTCATGATTTACGAACACCGCTTTCGAATATTAACGGATACCTTGAAGCGATGAAAGACGGAGTGATTAAGGGGGATAAAGATATTTTTTCTTCCTTGCATAAAGAGTCAGACCGTCTGATTCATATGATTAATCAGCTGCAAGAGATGAGTAAGTGGAATGAAATCACAAGTCATACCTTACTTGAGAAATACAACTTAGAGATTCAATCTGTTTTGCACGAGAGTCTTTCTTTGTTTGAACTCACATTAAAAAATAAAAAGATCTCTCTTTTGACTGAGATTGACCCATGCACAGTTTCCATAAATAAAGAGGGAATTCAACAAGCCCTGACCAACTTGATGCAAAATGCTATTCAATATTATGAAGGGACCTCCCCTATTTCTGTTAAAGGAGAGAAGTGCGGAGGTTATTATCAAATCTCTATCACTAATCCCGGACTTCCATTAACAGAAAAAGACCAAGTCTCTTTATTTGAACGATTTTATCGAGTAGATACAGCTAGAAACCAAAAGACAGGTGGGACAGGACTTGGGTTAGCGATTGTTAAAGAAATTGTAGTCACCCAGCACAAAGGAGAAGTATTCATCGAATCGACAAACAACCATCATACGTTCTTTCTTCACCTTCCACTAAATCACTAAGAGGCTGCCCAGATTTTTAGATTGATTCACCTCAAAAAAACGACGAGCTCAATGAGCTTCGTCGTTTTATCATTCGCTTATCCGTTAACCGTTTGATTCATGGCAATCGTTAAACTTTCTTCTACAGCTTCTGCGTGACTGGTTAATTCTGAATCATCCAAGGCAGAAATTAAGTGAGTGGGTTTAGGCATTCCAATTTTCGTTACGCCACCTTCAACATAAACAACCATTTTACAAGGAAGAAAATATCCTGCTAGTAAATTTCTTGTGAGTACGTCTTTAGCCACTTTAGGATTACACACTTCAAGCACACGAAAATCTTCTTCAAATGTTTGGCCTTTCTCTTCTAGTTTTCCACGAAGGTCAAAATCCCAAAGAACTCCAAATTCTTGTTCTTTTAAGTTAGCTGTTAACTTCTCTACTGTCTCATTAATTGAATGTGGTGATTTAACTGTTACATGAAACATCCCTATACGCCTCCTTTAGGTAAAAAGCTTATATACCCCTATAACTATCCATAACCTTATTATCCTCTACTTAAACATCTAAGTAAAGTTCGTTACATTTTTCAGAATAAAAAAGTGAAGCATTTCGCTTCACTTTATATTCCTATCTAGATATCATCCTTGCCTACTTCTCCTGGGATGTTATTGTTTGTTTTCGACTTCGTGGAATTAGAACTCACTTCATCTTTCGCTTCAGCCACTTTGTTTCCAATATCCACTACATCTTCTTTTAGGCCCTGTGCCTGATTCACAATATCCATTGAATCTTCTTTCACATCTTTCACTTGCTCTAAGATATCGCCATTCACTCGCTCATATAAATCTTTAGCCTCGTTAATGGCCTCCTTTAATACAGCAGAAGCAGATTGAACTCTTGCTTGGACATCTGTCTTCACTTCTTCTGGATTCTCTCTTACTTTTGTTACCATATCCATTGTCTGATCTTTCATATCGCTTGTAGCGGTCGTCACACGATTTCTCGTCTTAGGATCTAACATTGCGACAGCAGCTCCTACTGCTGCCCCGATTACAATTCCTTTCATTAGACTTCCGCTTTTCTCGTTCTTCGTAGATGGTGCTTGTGCATACGTGGTATGACTAATTTTAGCTTGTGCCATTGGTTGAACCTCCTATTAAATTTAAAAATTTTAATATTAGAATGATTTGTTACTAAAAAAATACCCTCATTTCTTTTCTCTAAACATAAAAAGAGAACCAACCAATAATTGGAAGGTTCTCAACTCACATTATTTAATTTATTTATATACATGAAGTCGTTGGATAATTTTGGATAATAGTCTTGTGCGCTCAGTAAGAGAAGCAATCTCTAAATACTCATCCTCGCTATGTGCGCCTCCGCCAATTGGTCCTAAGCCGTCAATTGTAGGAATTCCCATCGCAGCAGTGAACGATGCATCTGATCCACCGCCTGTTTTTGTATCTTTTATTGCCATCCCAAGCTCGCGTCCAACTTCTTGTACAATTTGAAACAGATGAGCAATCTTTTCATTTTTTAACATCGGCGGTCTGCTGATATCACCTGTTACTTCAATTTTTGTGCCCCGCACATCAGTAGAAGCACATACTTCTTCAATCTTATGCTCCATCTCGCTTGCCTGTTCAGGTGTTGCCACACGGACATCAACATGTCCTATTGCAGAGGAAGAAATCGTATTAACCGCATTGCCTCCCTCTATGATTCCAACATTGACTGAGATCCCATGTTCATGATCATTCAGTTCGTGCAGCTTCACTATTTTGTGAGCAAGTTCTTCTATTGCACTTCTGCCCTTTTCCGGTTCTATACCTGAATGAGCAGCAAGCCCTTGTACTTCGATTTTGTATCGGCCGCTGCCACGCCGCTCCGTCACAAGAGATCCATCTTTTCTCGCAGGTTCCATGATAAGAGCATAAGATATACCTCTCGCTTGCTCTTCAATTAAGCCTCTTGAAGACCTGGAGCCAATCTCTTCATCACTATTTAAGACGATTCGAACATTCTGATAGGCAGCATCCCCTTCATCTTTTAACGCTTGTAAGGCATAAAGAACGGACACGAGACTTGCTTTCATGTCAATGACTCCTGGCCCATACGCGCGTCCCTTTTCTTGATCTATACTGAAAGGACGAACCTTAGCCGTACCATCTTCAAATACTGTATCCATATGAGCGACAATCAAGATATCAATGTGACTTGCATCTGGGTGTTGGATCACTAAATGATTGCCAACCTCAATATTAGGAACCACATTGACCTTAAATCCTAACTCCTTAAATTTTTGTCCGACAATCTCCCCGACTTTATCAACACCTGCTTTATTATTCGAACCACTATCAATATTAACAAGTTTCTCAAGTAATTGAAGCATCTCGCTTTCTTTTGAATGAACCTCGATCATGCTAACGTACCTTCTTTCTTCTCCTACACATTTACTTTCCTATTCTAGTATATGCTGTCTATTCCTTATATTTTCGTTGATGTGAGCCCTTTTATCAAGTGGGAAAGTGAAATAATAAGAAATCCATTAATACCTAGAGGAATTATTTTTCTATTTATTTCCTTATGCACTTCGATTACGATAAAAGAAGACTGACTTCCGAGGTGAGGATATGGACACCCTTTCGTTTCAGCTTTCTACCTATAGTATTGAATTTGCTAATCAACAATTGACTTTGCTCCCAAAAGAGTTTGATTTATTACATTTTTTGTATCGTCACCCGAACCAAGTCTTCAGCCGCGACAAGCTATTAGATGCGGTTTGGGGGGAGGGCACCCCAACAGACCGGACGGTGGATGATCATATTTACAGGGTAAGAAAAAAGCTTGGCACTCTTAAATCCGGGATTAAGATAAATACCATCAGAGGACAAGGATATTGTTTAATTAAGGGCTCCTCTAAAGAAAAAACGCTAAAAATAGAAGATCCTCAATTTGAAGAGATAAGCGAATCTTTATTATATACCTACCATTTGTACGGTAACGGTCAGGCTATCAAGTCATTATTAAATAATCCAGCATTCGGTATTGAGCCTCCATCTAGCCTACGAATGCCGTTAGCGTTTATGGCTGGAGATTATCGTTCAATCATCTATGATTCATCCATTTCATTTAAAGAGAAATCATTATTTTTATTATGGGTCTATCTCTTACTAGAAGGGGCAAAGCCTGCTTGTGAATACTTTAATCAAGTGTACACAAAGCAGCTTTTCACCCCTTTGCAGCAGCCTGAATTTGATACATTAAGCAAAATTCTATTTCTCTTACTTAGCCGGAATTTTGATAAAGCGCTTAAGGCAATAGTTTTTACAGAAGGAAAAATAACTTCGTCAAATGATGGCTTCTATCCATTTTTTAGAATAACAAAGCTAATGTATGCGATATGCATGTCTGATCAAAGGGAAATAAACGAGGAAAAGGCATTGTTAAAAGTTTTCTTTACAGAAAAACCTTACCTACGTGAAAAAGGGGTTTTTCTCATTGTCACAGGCATTAAAGAAATAATTGAAACAAAAAAGAGATCTGGTCTAGCTTTGATTGAAGAAGGAATTGAAATTGTAGAGCATTCTCAATTCAATTCACATATGGGCTTAGCCATTGCCATTATGAGATTTTTCCTTGAGAAGGAATGTACAGATGAAGCGCTTCAGCTTCTTGTTACAAACACTTCCACAGCATTTTTTGAACCACATCAAATAGAGAAACTTAAAAGTGAAATTAAATCTATATTTCATCGTCACCTCTGATATTCCTCTGACATACCTCCTCTATGATGAAGCCATAAGGGAGGTATCTTACCATGTCTTTACAACCACTATTTAAAAATAAATTATTTATGAAAGTGTTCGCGTCTTATAGTATCTCAATGTTTGGCATTTACTTTGACCGTGTCGCCATCTTCTTATTGTTTGCTTATGTGTGGCAAGAGCGCCCAATCATGCTCGCATTTATTGCCGTCGCAATCGCCCTTCCTCAAGTGATTATTAGTCCTTTTGCCGGGGTATTTATAGAACATCGAAATAAGGTAAAAGTGATGCTTGCAGCAGATATCCTGACCGCTCTTTTTACCTTCTCACTATTATTTATCACAAACACATGGCTCTTTTTAACTGTTTTAATGCTGCGTTCTACGATCGCAACCGTTCATTTCCCTGCTGAACAAGCCATCATCAAACATATTGTTCCAGAGACCCTTGTGCTTCGTGCAGTAAGTTTAAACGGGATATCAGCCCAGGCTGCAAGAATTATAGGTCCGGTTATTGGAGCTACGCTTGCAGCTATCTACTCACCTCTTCTATGTCTGTTCATAAACGGGGTTTCACTGCTTTTTTCGAGTCTCATATTACTGAGTGCTGCTAAAGAAAAAACTAATTTCTCACATCCTCGAATAAGAGAGAAACAGCCATTTTTGGAGGACTTACAGGAAGGTTTGAGGATTATCCTACAAACAAACACTCTCTTAATCTGTTTTGGGTATTCTTTTTTAGGCTTTTTCGCTCTACAAATGGTTGATGTGCAATTCCCTGTTTTATTTAGATTGATCGCGCCAGAACATCCTGAGTTAATGGGCTGGATTATGTCGTTTGTCGGTATCGGATCCATTTTTATTTATGGACTGATGTCTAAACAAAGAAAAATGCTTTACCCCGCTAAGTTACTAATGACAAGCTTTTCCTGTTTAGCGATTGTGTTTATTAGTGCGAGCTTTTTAACAAGCGGCTTTCCACTGTCAGTGCCTTTACTCATGTCTATTATTTTAGGAATCGGCATTGGACTGCAAATGTTTGTCGCCCAAACTGTTATTCAAAAAGAAACAACGGGTGACACGATTGCACGTGTTTCAAGCCTATATCATGCGATTATCAATGTAAGCATTCTAGTGGCGCCATTGATCGGAGCACTTCTTGTTGAATTGTTTTCTATCTACACTGTATTAAAAGGGTCTGGAATCTTACTCTTATTAATTGGAAGCGCCCTGCTTCTTACTCACAAAAGAGAGAACCAGGAGCGTGTTGAAGTAACGAGACATCCTTCGATCTAAGAAAAAAATGCATCTCCTTGATCAGATAAGGAGATGCATTTTTTCCTAACATAGGATTTGATTATGACTTTGTATAAGTTCCTTGATGAAAGGACATTTTCCAGTTACCATTCTCTTTTTTCCATATAGAACTTCGTATTGTGTTACTTACCCTGTGCTCATCAAATACCCGATAAGTAGCAAGAATCACTTCGGGTGCCAGCTGCCTGATCTCAAAATCATAAATCTTCATGCTGACTACACCGACTCCTCCTTCTCCTAAGCAGTCATCTCTAACCCATACTTGTCCGGAGCTTGCAAATTCCAAAAAATCATCAGCTAAGAGTTCTTCTAATTGTTCAGGTGACGTTCTTGTGTGCGATTGAAGCAGCTTTTCTTCTAAAAGAAGAATAGTTTGTTTTAATGTTTGGATACTATTCATCTCACACCTCCGTCTATTTTATTACTTATCTTATTCGCCATTAAGGCCATGATTCCCTTGCAGGATAAGGAAATTCTCTTTATAGAAAAAGCATTTAATTTTCAATTAGAAAATTAAATGCTTCTCTTCGTTTATATTGAAATAATTTTCCGGCCTTTTTCAGCGAGCGCGTAGTAAATACCATGTTCTAATGTCTGAAAACAATCATAGTTAGATAAGTCGATATCTTCCTTTGTAATCGCAAGGCTTAATTCAGCTTTAATTCCTACTAGGATCGTTTTAGCTCCTATTAATGAAGTAGCTGATACAAGTTTCTCAATTAAATCAGCTGAGACTGAGGCAATATCTGAATCGAGTCCCGTGAAATCGAGAATTAAGAAGGTTGCTTTATGCTTAGGAAGATTGTGCAGCGTTTTCTCGATGAGTTCATCTGTACGCTCTTTATCATACATACCAAGCAGTGGTACCACTACTACCCCATCCATTACCGGAATCATCGGGGAAGATAACGTTCTGATAAGAGCCTTCAGTTCTTGTGTTTTATCTTCAACCATGGCCTCAAGCTGCATAATTTCTTGTTGTTCACGGCTTCGAATTAATTTATGTATATTTTCTGTAACGGTTATTTCAGAGGGGAAATACTCAACTACGGTTTCCTCTTTGCCCTCGACTTGGCTTTGAAGGATTCTATACCAAATATTTGTACCAAATAACCCAGTGAAGATCCCAGCATAATGAGCTGGAAGAAAGCTGCCGGCTTTACTCTTTCCTTGTGCAATATTAATCTTATACTCCCAATCATCTCTTAATCGAATAATGACCTTTTTTTGATCTGTATCAAATAGATCAATTACTGCTTTTCCCCAGCCTGCAGAAGCATATGTACGCGTAAGAGTTTCAGCAAACTCTTTTTCGCTAACATGCAGCCTCTCAAAATAATCACCAACTACAGTCCCTTGCCTGTATCCAGTCGTTTCCAACACAACACTTGTAGCTTCTTCTCCTGACACCTCTTCAATCGTATCAAAAAACGTTTTCATTGCAGAAGAGATCCAAAAAAGTACAGCATCTTCCCCTTCAAAGAGAAATTGGCCCTTTTCTACATCCCACCCAAATTCTAAGCCGCTCACATTTACTTTTGGTGCTTCCATTTTTGTAACGTCCTCCTTCTCTTAAATTAAATTTCCAACCTTTTAACTTTATTATACATCACCTGAGAATAGACACTAGTCACATGTTGTGTAAAATGGTAGAATTCTAATTTATGAGTAATATATATAGCAGGAGGAAGCAATGAAAATAAATGTAATTTATATTCTTACGATTTCTGTTTTTCTTAGTATGGTGTTTTTTATTGATTCTAATGAATTTGATAAGCTGCTGCTTGATTGGATGAATCAGCTTATTCCTTCATCATTACAAGAGCCTATGTCTTTTCTAACTAAACTTGGTTCTGGAGAAGTAATGATTATACTTACCCTTGTCTTAATGGGGTTTTTATATTTTAAAAGAGAAAAACTTTATGCCCTCATGCTCGGAGTTATTGTTTTTGGCGGACTCTTTTTGAACCTAGGATTAAAGTTATTATTTCAGCGGGAGCGGCCTGGTGAGATTCGTTATTTAGAAGTGTTTGGGCAGTCTTTTGAGCTAGCTTCCTACAGCTTCCCAAGCGGTCATACGATGAGAACCTTTTTACTATTTGCTTTTATTATATATATTAGTTACCTCTTTATCACAAAACGTGCGATCCGTTTGATGAGTTATGCCATTGCTGTTTTCTGCATATCTGTTGTCGCATTGAGCAGAATGATCTTAGAAGCCCATTATCCGAGTGATATTATCGCGGCTATCAGTATTTCTATCCTATGGTTTATAATTTGTATACGAGTTGTTCCAGGCCTTGTCCGGAAATATTCAAGAACCCAAGCTCCAAGTTAGAGCTTAGGTTCTTTTTTCGTCGAGTGATTTTGTGAAAATAATTCGGTCTTTACCAGGCCCATCATAATTTTCATAAATAGAAATACCATTTACTACCTTGGTGCCTGGTTTAATGGTAAATCCCATCCGTTTATGAAAAGCAATGGATCCTTTATTTACGGGTGAAGTAACGCAAAGTACGTTATCGCACCCAAGCTCTTTTATTTTTTCAAAGAAAGCCTCATACAGTATGCGTGCATGACCTTCTTTCCTCGCTTTCGGGTGAATCCCTACAAAATGGATATATCCTATATTAGGGTCAGTCTGGGAAGGAAATCCCACTAAAAACCCTATAATCTTATGTTTCTCTTCAATGACAAAGCTCGTTTCTTGAAAATGAATAAAAAATAAGCGTTGCAGCATATCACTCATCATACGGCCGCCCCACCATTCATCAATGACTGAAATGACCCGATCATAATCAGCTTCTGCTAAATGTCTTATGTTCATTTCATCCTCTCCAATCACGTTACTTACCATTTATTATACGCTTTGCATGGTTATCCAACTACCGTTGAGAACGTTTAAATCCAAATAAACCGAGCCTTTTATAAAGGAGGCTCGGTTATAGGTTGGTAGGGATAAGACTTTCCTTTTAATGCAGCTGTAACAACAGTACGATGAGAGTGAGTTTTTTCTTTTTTACTATAATAACCTGAACATGTGACAAGGTTGAGCTTTGATTTCCCACTACCATGAAAAATTGATTTCACAGGTGCTTCTGCTCTCTTATATGTCTCTACATCTTCCACTTGATATGTCAGTATATAATCATTCTCAGTGACAATATAAATATAGTCCCCTGTTTTTAACTCATGAAGGTGATAAAACACCGCTGGACCTACATAATCATCGAAATGACCTGCTAACACAGCATTTCCTGGTCCTCCTGGATTCACCCCGTCCTCATACCAGAATACTTTTTCTCCATCAGGCGGAATCTGCTCATAATTCCTTAAACCGAATGGCGCAATTTCAGCTTGAATATCCAATGCAGGAATTTTGATAAACTCTGGTTTTGATCCTGTTAAACTTTCTGCAGCATTTGATTGGGACGGCTGACATCCTAGCATGATAAGAATAAAAACTGAAAAAGATGTGAGCCAAATTTTCATCTTAGCGAATGTCTGATGCTCCGCCTAGTCCTGTCTTCGGCATGTCTTCTGGAGTTGGCGTAGCATCAGTTAATAAAATCACATCAAATTCAGGCTCAGCATTTAAAAGCCCGGTTGCTACAGCTGTATAGATCATTCCTTCTTTCAACTCAAGATTAGTTAGTTCTTCAACGACATCAGCCGTCCCAGCTGCACGAATTTCAAGGTTATATTCTCCTGCCGGCAGCTCTAAATAGTCTGTCACTGCGGAAAAAGCTGCATTTGGGAATAAAATATCTCCTGTATCTGTTGCGATATCAACAGCTGGAGCATCAGGTGAAAAATGAGCCACACGGATCTTCGTATTGCCTTCTGATACTTCTTGCTCATCTAGCATCGTTGTTAAGCGAATAGACTCTAACTGACCGATTGCTGACACAGTATATGCTTCTCCTCCGCTTACAGCTAATTGTTCGCTAATGATTGCAGAAGTTGTATCACCTGCAGCATAGATCTCTACTTTATGAGAACCAGCAGGCAGCTGCAAGTAGTCACTGGCATCTTTAAATTCTATATTTTCTACTACAAGCTCCTCATTTACAAAAACATCTACTCCTGGAGCATCAGGTGTTGCATGGAGTACTCGAACCATTGCCATTTCCTCAGCAAAACCGGTTCCTGTAAAGGTTAGGAATAGCATAAAAAGCAATACTAAACTAAGTAATTTTTTCATCTAACTCATCTCCTTTTTTATAGGTGCATGCATATCTTTCCAATCGACAATCCTTACTATTCATAAAAGAAGAGTCAAAACGTATGAAAAAAGTGGTAAGGAACACTCCCATTAGACGACTATTAAAACAATCACTATACTGAAGATGGAATATATCAAGAAAGGACGTAATGCAAAATGATGAAATTTATAGATAATAACAATATTACTAACCCGAGAATCAATTTAGCGATTGAAGAATATGCTTTAAAGAATTTAGATCCAGAACACTCCTATCTTTTGTTTTATGTAAATGAGCCTTCAATCATCATTGGTAAAAACCAAAATACGATAGAAGAAATCAATCTTGACTACGTAAAGGAAAAGGACATCCATGTGGTTCGCAGACTTTCTGGCGGAGGGGCTGTTTATCATGATTTAGGAAATCTAAACTTCAGCTTTATTACTAAAGATGATGGTGAATCTTTTCACAATTTTAAAAAGTTCACAGAGCCTGTTGTCTCTGCTTTAAAGAAGCTTGGAGTGGAGGCAGAACTTAGCGGCCGCAACGATATACATGTGGGTGAGCGTAAAATATCTGGAAATGCTCAATTTTCTACTAAAGGAAGAATGTTCAGCCACGGTACATTAATGCTTCACTCAGAAATTGAACATGTCGTTTCAGCGCTTAATGTAAAAGATGAAAAGATCCGCTCAAAAGGGATTAAATCAATACGCAGCAGGGTAGCAAACATTAATGAATTTCTAGATCAGCCATTAACAGTTGATCAGTTCAAAAAAGTATTATTACAGTATATCTTTGAAGCTGACGACGAAATCCCTGAATATCATTTAACAGAAACAGATTGGGAAGAAATTAATCGCATTTCAGAATCTAGGTATAAAAATTGGGACTGGAATTACGGGAAATCTCCGGCCTTCGACTTAAAACGAACGAAGCGGTTTCCGGTTGGCTCAATAGATGTTCGCTTGAATGTGCGTAAAGGTCGAATTGAAGCATGCAAAATATACGGAGATTTCTTTGGTGTGGGCGATGTAAGCGAGCTTGAATCTAAACTAATAGGCGTCAAGCATGAAGGGGATGCATTGCGTGAAGCATTAGACGGTGTAGATATTAAACCTTACTTTGGCAGCCTTGATAAAGAAGAATTTATTGCTTTTATTTACTAAGATTCATATTCCCTAGGAAATGAAGTCTGATTTAATTTAATCAAAAAAAGGGCGGTTCACATCAAGTGAACCGCTAACAATGGGGAGAGTAGAGAGAACATGTTGGAAGCTAGGTCAATGACCTTTCCTGAATTCATCTTACCTCACATTTCATTAAAATACAGAGTTCTTGTCATATCATCTAACAGATTTTTTAGCATTATTTCGCTCTAAATAATTGAGTCTTGAATTCATCAATATCTGAGAATCGACCCCTTAACTTGAAGCATGTAATCCTAACTTTTTCAGCAATTGAATCGCTTCTTCTGTTTCATCTTTATTTAAACCAGATAAGATATGTGCAATTCGTTCCTTATGCACATGAAAACGTTCATCCATCCATTGTTTCCCTTCATCTGTTAATGTCGCATACGTAATACGGCGATCTTTCGGACATGGACGCCTTAGTAACAGTTGTTTTTTTTCGAGTTTATCTACTACATAAGTGATACTTCCACTTGAAATAAGTATCTTTTCACCAATCTTTTGAAGCGGCTGATCGCCTTTATGGTAAAGCAATTCTATTACGGCAAACTCAGTTGGATTCAAACCGTAACTTCGAATATCCTTTTCAACCTCTGTCATCACAGCACTATGAGCTCGAGATAAGACCACAAATAACTTCAACGAAAGATCATCATTTGCTTTAGTCATAGTTAATCCCCTTTATCTTAATTTTAAGATATGTACTAAGTGTACAAGACCCCCCTCTTCTTTGCAACAATCAATCGTAGATGCTCATATGCTATACTATAGTTAAAAAAGCGTATAGGATAACCATAATTATGTGTGAAAGGAAGGATCTCTTTGCCGGATATCTCAACTATTATTTCAACGATTAAAGACCGCCAACCAGGTGTACTTGGACAACAGACTGCTAAACATTCCGCTATTCTTCTGCCTCTTGTTGAAGTAGATGGAGAACTTTCTGTATTATTTGAAGTTCGATCCGAGCATTTAAGGAGTCAACCTGGTGAGATTTGCTTTCCTGGCGGCCGAATTGATCAAAGTGATAACAGCGCTGCAGCTGCTGCGATTAGAGAGCTAAGCGAGGAATTAGGAATTCCAGAAAATCAGGTGGAATTAATTGCTCCACTAGATTATTTAGTTACCCCTTTCCGAGGAGTAATCTACCCCTTTGTAGGTAAAATCAATGATATAACTCAACTGCACCCTAACAAGGATGAGGTGGCTTCTACATTTACAGCACCGCTTAGTTACTTGTATGAGACTAAGCCAAAAATGTATGAAATGGGGATCACGTTTGAACCTGCAGATAATTTTCCCTTTCACCTCATTCCAAACAAGAAAACTTATAACGGTCGAACCCAATCGGTCCAGGAACTGTTTTATTTTTATGATGAGTACGTAATTTGGGGACTAACCGCCAGAGTCCTTAATCACTTCTTAACCTTAACAAAGCCAACATGACAGATCATGTTGGCTTCCTACTTGTTTATGAATCTTTCGGCAACCGTAATATAAAGAAGAAACTAGTCACAGCTAATATAAAAATGGTCGTAAAAACAATTCCTAGACTGTTTGTTAAGCCTAGCTGCAGTGCCTCTAGCTCTACTGAACGTAATTCTTCCCTCTGACCTGCCTCGAGCAAGTGATTGACAGCATCAATGGTCGGCTCAAATGATAAATACTCTTGACTGTTTTTAAGCTCGTTTTCAAGACGTCTATTCAAGAGACCTCCTAAAAAAGCAACTCCTACAGCTCCTCCAAGAAGCCTCATAAACATATTCATAGATGTCGCTTCTCCTCGGACATTCCAGTCAACTGATGATTGAATCGACACTATAAAAGTCGTTGTAGAAAAACCCATTCCAACTCCAATAACAAAGGAACCTGCTCCAGCCCATAGCGGATGGTTAATAACAGGCAGCAGCATATAGAATAACCCGCCTGTTACTAATGCACATCCACCAATCAAGGCTGTCGTACGGAAGCCTTTTTTGAGCATCATTTTTCCAGCAATAGTAGATGAGATCGGCCACCCAATCGATATCGCTGTCAACGCAAGTCCAGCAATAATTGGAGGCTGATTCATGACACCTTGCACATAGGTAGGTAAAAAGGTTGAAACAGCCAGCAAGATCGCTCCTGCCGTAAAGGAGGCAATATTTGCGTTGCGAATGTGCTGATTCTCCCATAAAGACAACGTCATCATTGGATTAGCCTCTCTGCGTTCCACTTTGATGAACAAGACAAGACAAATAAACGAGCAAGCAAGTAAGCTCATTACCAGAGGTGAAGTGAATCCCCACACATTTCCTTGTATTAAGACGAGCATAAAAGGTGTAATGGCCAAAAGTAAAAGAAGTGCTCCCTTATAATCAATGGATTGCCTATTCTTTTTCATCGATTCAGCGGACTTAATATCCTCATGCAAGAAAAGAGTTACCCCAATTAATGCAATGATTCCAAAAGGGATGTTGACCCAAAAAATCCAAGCCCAATGTAGATATTCAATAAATACAGCACCGAGTACAGGACCCATAATCGCAGATATCCCCCATACACTCGCTAAGTACCCTTGGATATTCGCACGTTCTTCTTTCGTGTACATATCGCCCACAATCGTTGTAGCTATTGGCTGCACAGCCCCTGCGCCCAGTCCTTGAATAAACCTGCTGATGATTAGCATCTCCATCGTTGCAGAAAATCCGCATAGGATCGATCCGATTAAAAATATAGATATCCCAATAGCAAAAATAATTTTCCGTCCATACATATCAGAAAGTTTTCCATATACAGGGATCATTACTACCTGCATTAATAGGTAGGATGAAAAGACCCAGCTGAATAATGAAAAACCTCCTAGATCAGCAACAATTTGAGGCATCGCTGTAGCAACAATTGTCGCTTCCACAGCCGCCATAAACATGGCCAAAATAACTGCTGTTAACACAATTGGACGCTTTGTTTTACGCTTACTCACATAAATTTACCCCTTTTATTTATCTCGTTTTAATTTTCTCAATATTTTGTCTTTACATTCAGTCAAACATGATGTAATTTTAGTATAGATTGACAAGGAAGTGAATATTTAATTAGTGGCCAGGGGGTGACGTACATATAATTTGAACAAATGCTCAGCTGTCAATTTAACTGAGCGAGCGTTCAGTCTTATTTCGATTGAAAGCGTTATCAATTATACGAAAAGAGGTGTCAGTATGAGTGCTTACAAAAAAGAAGTTTGGTTTACGATTATCATGTCAGCCCTTTTTCTAGTGTCTGGTCATATGGGTTTAATCTTCTCTCTTTTCCCTGTTGATGGAATGTTATTTGGGTTTCCGATTATGTACATCGTTCCCATACTGGTCGGTTGGTTTGGCGTACTCATTCTAACGATCATCGCTGGTAAAATGGGAAATCACATTGACCAAGCAATTGAAGATGAAAATGCTCAAAATCAATCTGCTCAATCATCTGAGAAGGGAGCTAGCTAAATGGAAGATCAACTATGGCAATTATCGAATCCCGTTATTGGTATTATTTTTGTAGTCGCTACATTCGCTTTATTCTACATCGTAGGCTGGGTTTCAAACCGTGCGAGTAAATCTGTAGAAGATTTATATGCCGCTGGCGGCGGTGTTGGTCCAATTACTAATGGACTAGCGATGGCTTCGACCTACATGAGTCTTGCTACATTCCTTGGTGTTACTGGTCTTATCTTAAATTTGCAAGCCCCATTTATCTTACTGTGGATTCAAATGATTTTAGCTATTCCTTTAATTACAATTATCTATGGTACGAGTCTACGTCGTATGGGCGCATTCTCACCAACTCACTTCGTACGGGAGCGTTACGGGGTTAGTGCATCTATTATTGCGGCTCTATTTATGATTTTAGTATCTATCATGTATGCACTTGGTCAAATGATCGGTATCGCCGTAACATTTGAAACGCTGCTTGGTATCCCGTATATGACAGGCCTTATTATCGGCGGTCTATTAATTGTTGGGTATGTAACAATTGGCGGTATGTCTGGTGCGACAAATAACGCAGCGATCCAAATGGTCATTATTGCGTTAATGTTTATCGTTCCTCTTGGAGCGATCATGAAAGCAATGGGCGGAACTGGCTGGTATTTCCCTCCGCTTCTATATGCGGATATGGTACCTGCTATGCTTGAGGCTATGCCTACATTCTTTGATTATCAGTATTCTTCTAAATGGTACTTTGCTTTGATTCCGGCATTTACAATTGGAGCTCTTGGGCTTCCTCACTTAGCAATGCGTATTTATACGGCATCAAGTCTTAAAAGTGCTCGTCAAGCGATGGTATGGTTTGCGCTAGTACTAGGTCTTGTTTTCTCTGCAACTTATGCAATGGGATTTGCAGGTGTATTCTATACACAAACAGAAGGTGTTGCAATCTCTCAAGCTGATGCAGATAAATTAACGATTATCTTAAACTTAGTGTACAACCCAGAGTGGGTAACTGCTCTAGTTATTGCTGGTGCAATCAGTGCCGGTCTATCAACTTTAAGTGGAAACCTCCTTGCAATTGGTGCTCTTATTTCACAAGATATCGTAACGACGCTAAAGCCAAATTTAACAAACAGTATGAAAGTAAAGCTTGGTTACTTCTCGATTGCTGGGGGCGGGGTTGCAAGTGTCCTGCTTGCTATTAATCCTCCTGACTTTCTGGTAGTAAGTATTTTATGGGCTTTCGGTTTAGCCGGTGTAACAAATGCTCCGTTAATTTTGATGGGTGTATGGTGGAAGGAAGCAAACCGCTTTGGCGCCATAGCTGCATCAGTAGTAGCAGGTGGTCTATACGTTGTTGTTTCACCTTTCGTCTTCCCATCTATTGTAATCAGTGGTCATGGATTAACAGATGGTATGGGGATTTCTGGTGCTATGCTGGCCGTACCATTAAGCTTCTTGCTTCTAATTGTTGTTTCATACATTACAAACCGCATGCCTTCACTGCAATCAAAACTTTCTACAGCTGAAGATCACAAGCTGGTAGAGCGCATCCATGGCTGGACAGACGTTAACCCAGCACGCTACAACAGCCGTTTCGGTGCTGCCATTATCAGCATCATCTGTATCGGAGTAGCAGTTTGGGCCATCATGCCTTGGAATCTATAAGAATCACTTGACATTTCAAGTGAATAGTAGCAGTGTACATAGTGTACACTGCTGCTTACATATACATAGCTAAAGAGATAGGAGTTATCCATATGAATCGATTTACTCTACTTATTAAAGCGATTTTACTAGATCGAGAAGCCTTTCGCACGCTTGCTGAATCACCTAAAACGAACCGCATCGGAATGCTGCTTGTTGTTCTGCTAGGTGCAGCGTATGGGCTGTTTTCTGTTCAAGCAAACAACGCCTATGTCAGCAGTTTTGAATCACCCCTGCTTCGTGACTTTGTTGTTCCTGTAATCTTTATTATCTTTGGAATTATAACCATTATTTTAACTCGATTTGCTTTTACTCTACTCCTTTGGGCAGGGGCTCGCGGCTTTGGCGGAGCTGGATTGCTTCGTGTTCAATACCGTCTTTCTATTATTATCTTAGTACCGAGCTTTCTAGCGATGCCTACGCTGATCGGCATGCAAGCTGGTTACCCGATCTCTGCTATTCATCTCGCGTTGCTTGCAGCAGGAATTGCTTGGATGTATGTACTCGGAGTTCGCGCGATGGAAGCAACTCAAAGCTTTAGAGGATTCCGATCATATGGATCTGTACTAGCAATTTTTATCTTTTTTGCTTGTATCTATTATTTAGTTATTCCACCTGCATCTTAAAAGCAAACCGCCAAGCGAGTGTAAACTGCTTGGCGGTTTTTGTGGGTGCTGAGGTTGGTAATAGTGTGATTGTGTCTTTTCAGGTGGTTATTGAGCTGATGATTAGTATTAATGCGCCTATGCTAGATACTATTGTATAGTTGTCTAGCATAATTGAGCCTATTGGCTGTGATTTCGTTGCTTCAAGAGAAAATTGCGTCTTTGCTCTTAACATTTACGTCAGAGTGAGCAGTGATTACGTCAACCGACTGCTCAGTCCAACTCTATTCATATATCCAAAACAAAAAATGCGCCTCGTCTGCCGAAGCGCATAATATTATTCATCTTCATACATTTGTTTTTGTGCATTCATCGCTAAACGGTGACAAACCACTGCTAACCCCATTGTAAGAAAGACTCCTACAATAAATCCGCTAGGCAGCGAGACAGCTTGTCCATCAGCCGGAATAATTAATCCAATAAACAAAAAGGCACTTAACGACAGCAGGATAAAACCAAAGCGCTTATAATCAGCTACTTTATCTTTTAACTCTTGCATCTTCTTCTCTGTCATAATACGTCCCCTCCTACTCTATCACTTATGATATCATGTTTAGAGAGGATATGATGATGCAATGTCCGCCACTATAGGTAACTTATTCCGCTAATGCTTCAACCATTAAAATGACTTGATTTGCTGAATTTACAGATGCTGTTTCTAAAAACTTCTCATAAGATACTTTTGCATCACTGCCAGCAATGTCAGATAATGAACGGATAATAACAAACGGCACCTTAAATTGGTGACACACTTGCGCAATGGCGCCAGCTTCCATTTCTGCACATTGAGCAGCAGGGAAAATCTCTTTTAATTCAAGTACACGTGCATGATCACTCATAAAGGAATCCCCAGAGACAATCAATCCTTTTACAGTGTTTACCCCTACTTTTGCAGCTGCCTTGTCAGCAATAGAAATTAACTCGTCATTCGGATCATAGAAGGCAGGCATTTGCGGTACTTGCCCAAATTCATAACCAAATACCGTTGCATCTACATCGTTGTAACGCACTTCCGTTGAAATAACGACATCCCCTACGTTTAAGCCTTCTTTAAAACCGCCAGCTGAACCTGTATTAATAATACGATCTGGTTTGTATAATTCAATTAAAAGTGTTGTGCCGACTGCAGCATTTACTTTCCCAATACCCGATTTAAGCAGTACCACATCGACTCCTTGTAAAGTACCGTGGTGAAATTCACATCCAGCAATCGTTTTATCTTCTCTATTTCCGAGTTTGCTTTTTAATAATTCAACCTCTTCATCCATTGCACCGATAATTCCAATTCTCATTTCCTTCATTCCTTTCACTCAAACAATCTCTTCCTAGTATACACAGCAGAACTCATGAATTCACTTATTTTCTTTTGAAAACGAATTTGCTATGATTTAAAACAGATAAGTTATTTCAAATAGATAAAACCGAAAAAGATAACACCTTACTAGGAGTGGTGACATTGAGTATCCAATTAGAACGAATTGAAGATAAAGTTGAATGCTTTGAAGCAACCAGCTTCAAAGAACTTGAACAGCGTATTAATGAGAAAATTGATGTGAATAAAGCATTATTACTAGAAGTAGCACAAGTAAATCATCATGTGTACCCACATTTTAAAACAGGGCAGCCTATCTATACAGCGGTGGTTCATTTTAAAGCAAAGCAACTATAAATTGTTCCAACTATAAAATAAAGCCATCTCAGGAGAATGGATCTCTTGAGATGGCTTTAAAATATTTTTCATCAACCCGTATTCACAAGTCCTGCTGCTACTCCGCTGATTGTGAGCAATACCTCGGTCATTAACTCATCAGATGGGTTCTCTTCTGCACGCATTTTTGAGATTAGGTCAACTTGTAAGAAATTAAGCGGATCGACGTACGGATTACGTCTATGGACAGATTCTTGAATATTTGGCGAGTGATCTAGAAGTTCTTCGCTTTCTGAGATTTTTAATAAAATCTCTTTTGTGCGAATATACTCTTCACTAATATCACCAAAGATTCGATCTGCAATTTCTTGGTCTTCTACTAAATTCATATATTCTTTCGCCGTCTTTAAATCGGCTTTCATTAGGGCCATTTGCAGATTATTAATCGTTGAATGGAAAAACGGCCAGTTATTGTACATTTCGCGTAATAGCGCCAGGTTCTCTTCGCTCTCATTTGCAAACGCGCTGAGACCAGTCCCTGCTGCATACCACGCTGGGATCATTTGACGAGACTGCGTCCACGCAAATACCCACGGAATCGCACGTAAATCTTCAAAGCGCTGACTTCCTTTACGGCTCATTGGACGCGAACCAATATTTAAGGCACCTAGTTCATTTAACGGTGTTGCTTGTTTGAAATAGGTTAAGAAGTCTTGATCTCCAAAAACAAGCGACTGGTATTTCTTAAGCGAGTGTTTAGACGCTTCTTCCATTGCCTCTTCCCAAGCCTCTTTACGCGAATGTCCTTTTTTCGTTTGGATCTGTGATGAAGCTGATGCCTCTAACAATGCGGACGCTGCCTGTTCAAGGTTTCGATAAGCAATATCTTCAAGAAGATAACGCGAGGACAGCACTTCGCCTTGCTCCGTAATTTTCACTCCATCACCAAGCGTCTCTGCCGGCTGGGATAAAATACTGCGGTTAAGCGGTCCGCCTCCTCGTCCTAGCGATCCGCCGCGGCCATGGAAGAACTTCAAACGCACTTGATAATCCTTTGCCATATCATGAATTTCCTGTTGAGCTTTAAAGAGCTTCCAGTTTGCCGTAAGTGTTCCGCCGTCTTTACTTCCATCAGAATATCCAAGCATAATTTCTTGATGGTTGCCGCGCTCAGATAAATGGTTGCGATATACATCCATCTCAAACAATGTCTTCATAATACGCGGCCCAGCTACTAAATCATCAACCGTTTCAAGAAGCGGTGCAACATGAAGTCCGCTGTCTACTGTACCATCAGCATGCAGGCGGTAGATTCCAGCCTCTTTAGCTAGTAATAGCACTTCAAGCAAGTCACTTGAAGACTGCGTCATACTTACTAAATACACTTCAATAGAGCGGCTGCCAAACTCACGATGTGCTTGCTTAATCATGTCAAATACTTTTATCACTTCTTGTGTTTCTTTTGAGTAATCTTCTTTCAGAAGTAAGAGAGGTCTTGGGTCCCTTAAAACATCTTGCAGGATAGTCAATTTCTCTTCTTCTGTCAGGGAAGCATAATCATCAGTGATTTGTACAGCTCTTAAGATCTCAGTAATTGCCGCTTCATGCTCGCCACTGTGATTACGAATATCAAGTGTTGCTAAATGGAATCCAAAAAGTTGTACCTGACGAATTAGCTTTCGTAATGTTTTTAGTGTGCGGTTTGCTGGTTGATGCTGTTCTGCACTCTCTTTGATCAGATTTAGATCAGCTAATAATTCCTCTGCATTTTGGTAAGCTGCTTTATCCTCTTTACCAACAGCACGAATTCTCTTTAAAATCACTTGAAACTTACGACGATATAGCTCTGTTTCAATCGGCCATTCTTCTCCGTCCTCCAAATAATTAGCTTCATCTGCTTCAACTGATTGTAAAAGCTCGTCACTAATTTGTACACGAGTTGTTGTCTGACTGAAGCGTTTCATTAAATCAACTAGACTCTCTTTGTATTTCTTTAAAACAAGACGTCTTTGGAGTTTCAGTGTTTCCCACGTCACTTCTGGCGTTACGTTTGGGTTGCCGTCGCGGTCCCCTCCAATCCATGATCCAAAATGAAGGAAGTTTGGCACAGACCATTTGTGATTAGGGAACTGTTCATCGAGCTGCACTTCTAATTCTTGGTGTACTTCAGGAATAACTTCAAATAACGTTTGGTTGAAATAGTGCAACCCATTTTTCACTTCATCAAGAACTGTCGGTTTACGATGACGAAGCTCATCTGTCTGCCATAACGCCGTTACCTCGTTAAACAGGCTGTCCTCTAAACGGCGGCGTTCTTTTTTCGTTAGTTGTTGATTATCAAATTCTTGTAAGATTGTTGAGATACGTTTTTGCGTTTCGAGTACCGTACGTTTCGTTGCCTCTGTCGGGTGAGCCGTAATAATAAGCTCAATCGATAAATCGTTTAGCACTTTTTGCATCACTGCATCTTCTGGCTGTAACTCTTTTACAGCTGACACTGCACGCTCTAAAGAGAATGGCTGGCTTACTCCCTCTTCATTCAGCTGGTATTGTCTTTGGCGGCGGATTCGGTGATTTTGTTCCGCTATATTCACTAAATGGAAGTAAATTGAAAACGCGCGTATTACTTGCTGACGTGTTGGTGGTTCAAGTGTCGCAATCTCTTCTTTTAATGCGTTATATGTCTCTTGGTCATGGTGTTGACGCAAGGATTTTGTTTTTTCACGAATGGATTCAACTTTGTTTAGGAGATCAACCCCTCCATGGTGGACAAGAATTTCTCCTAGGATATTACCGAGCTTTTTTACATCATTTCTTAATAATGTATTTGCATCATTGACTTCAATCATTCAAACATCCTCCTCATACTCTAAACTTAGAAACGGCCCATAGGGACACACTAAGTCCCGACAGGTCGATATGTGTCCCTGAGAAATTATAGGACTCTCATCAGGTTTTTATTATCTTACCTGATAATGCTTTAATACGCAAATATTTTTCTGACTATTCAGCCTTTAGGTGTTACTCATATTCATTTAAGTGTTAGAAAAAGTAACATTAAGCCTTGATTGTTACTTATCTTAACATAAATATAGATTTCATCAATTCAAATTGCTCATTCTAAAGCTCTGAAAGCCTTAACATTAAAACATTTTAAAGCAACCTAAGCCAAGGCAATAACTATCCTCGGCTCCACTTTACTCATTTATTTAATGTTTTTCATATCAAGTGATTTATTTAAGATCGCTCCCGTATGCTTAATGTTTAAATGAATGGTTATTTCATTAAGAGATTGTTCATCAATAAAAAGCTGACCATTTTCTCTTAACGTTAACCATTCTTTTGGGTGCTTTCTAAAAAACTGATGCTCTAAATTTAAGAAGTCTACATTATTTTCAATTCCTAATTGATAGAGCGCTAAAATTTCATCTTCGACCTCTTTAATTGATTGTTTATAAATTTGCGGGATTACGAGGTGATGATTTTCGTTTCGGTTCGTAAAATAGCCTCTCATCGATACCACAATGTCAAAAGACGGCTTCCCCTCTTTTATACCTGAATTTGTTCTAGGTACAGGGTCTTTAATAACCATCACATATTCTGTATTATCTTCATCAGGTACGACCAATGAGGCCCTTTGTGTATCTGGAATAAGCCAGCGAAGGCCTTCTAATTGATCCGTTGTGAAGAAACCTTTAAAATGGTCATTCTGAATAAAAAATGCCCCGTTCACCTCTAATTTAGATTCATCTTCGTTGTTCTTTTCCCATTGAGTTTGATCAATAGCAAGTGATGGTATATACGTTGTTTGGGAGGGTTCAAACATTTCCCTTGCCAGACGTTGTAATTTTATTGGTCTAATTTTTGAGCTTTGCTCATAGCTTCTCATTGGATTATGCATTATCGTATCAAGAGAGGTCTTAGCGAAGAATCCAGTTTGACTAAGAATATCTTCCATTGATTCAGTTGTACCAAAAACCCAAGGCGTTAAACGAAATTCATAGTACCTCGTTAATGCATCAAAGATGTGTTGAAATCCTTGATCTAGAGCTGACTCACTTAAAACAATAGATGTTACATGCGCCCAAATAATTCTTTCTTGTGCCGTTCGATACACTTCAAAAAAAGCTTCTTCAAATGTATTAGCAACAGCTTTTGAGACGAGCATTTGAGGCTCTCCGGCCCCCCCGCCTTCTGTTGTCGCAACTTGGTCAAGATTAACCATTTGAATGTAACTCTCATATTTCCCGTCTTTAAAGTCAATCCCAATAGCGGTTGCATAATTGGCGTTTTGAAGCTCTTTAATATCACTGCATCCAGCTAACAAAAAGACACTTACTAAAAGGATCATGGTTGGCTTACCTAGAGTTCCCATCATGATTTCCTCCGTTTCAGCATAGGTGCGGTAAAATCTTTACGTTTAAAGGGATTCAGCAGTAATGCAGATGGGATTTCTTTTAAACTTAAAGATGACACTGGCTCAAGATATGACAGTTTAAACGATTGAAGGTGACACAAATAAATAAGTACACTAAATACTGTAATAAAAAATCCATATACTCCTAGAAATGCCGATACAGCTAAGCAGTAGATGCGCAGAACACTCACTGTTCCCGTCAATGATTGATTGACGAGGGTGTACGTTGCAACCGCACTTAGTGCAATGACAACGATAAGCGCCGGTGATGCAAGCCCTGCACGAATCGCCGCATCCCCAATAATTAACCCACCTACAATTGAAATTGTCTGGCCTAATGCTTTTGGCATCCTGACCCCTGCTTCTTTTAATAGCTCAAACAAACCTAATATAAAGATGGCTTCAAGCGCATAGGGAAAGGGAAGACCCTCCCTTGCAATAACTACTGTTGCGAGCAGTGGAAATGGCAGCTGATCTATATTTACAGAAGCAATGGCAATCCAAAAGCCTGGCAAGAAAATAGCAATGGTTAAAGCAACCACTCGGATAATACGCTGGAAAGCAATTAAATAAAATGGATAATGAACATCCTCAGGTGACTTAATCAATTCGAATAAATTAATGGGTCCGATTAACACAGTCGGTGATCCATTCACAATGATAATAAACCGGCCTCGCAGCATGCACTCTACCACAAAATCAGGGCGCGTAATATAATCAAACAAGGGAAATAGAGAAAAGGAACGGTCAGACAGCCATTGTTCTAATTGGCCGCTGCTTACAATCCCTTCTGTTTCAAAGCCCTCCAGTCTTTTTCTAACTTCCTTTATGACTTCTTTGTTTGCTTTATGTTCCAAATACAAAAGGGCTACTTTAGTTTCAGTTTCAGACCCTAGCGTAAACGTTTCACTATATAATCGCGGTGATTTTAACCGCTTTCTAATCAGAGCAATATTAGTATGCAGTTCTTCTGTAAAAGAATCTTTAGGACCTTTAATTGATACTTCAGTAGTGGATTCCTGCGGTGTACGCTGTGGTATTTTCGCGATATCAATTGCCTGAAATTGTGGATCTCCTTCTTTAAAAACAATCAAGTAACCAGAAAAGAGTTTTTCAATCAATAGATCAAAGTTATTTACTTCAAAACTAGGAGGCAGCCCTTGAAGATATGTTTTCTCATCATGGTGATCGCTTAAATTGCTTATAACAGCCATGTAATGATCATTGTATTGGGCGTGATCAATCATCCCTTCACAATAAAAGGAGAGAATTGCATTTGGTTCCTCTTTACACTCTAGATCTTCAAATCTTGCCAACAACTCTTTAAGTTCTGGTATCGTCAACGTTTTGCTTTTTAATTTTTCATCTGCTGTTATTGACTCCGGATAACGTTCTATCTTACGTTTCATAGGCTTTGTGCTCCTCCTTTCTTTCTAGGTAAATAACTAATCACAAGAAGGAAAAGGGTCATTAAAAACCCAAAAATTAATACTGATGGGTAGAAATATCTCCCTAAAAAAGTCTGCATCCAAATATCACTGATCGGGTAGATTGACACAGCAGAAAGAATAATACCCACTAATACAAGCAGCATTTGTTTTGTCTTCTCGGTATATTTTCTCAAAATGTCATAGAGGATAAATAAACATAGTGACACTCGAATGGTTGTTCCGCATAGCAGCTGTAATACTGCTAAAAAATCAACGTGAGAAATATGTTCTCCAATCATCACCAGCCTCCACTGTTCAAAAGCTGGAAATCGCATATTCGCTGCCACATTAGGTCCAAAAGCTGCAATAGAGCCTAAAGTCGGCCCTAGTACTAACCCTGTTAAAAGAGAAATTAAAATAATGAAGTGTTTTAGATAAAATGGCTTATTAAGATGGTGCTGTAACAGCACGATAAAAAGCAGGTCGACACTGCCTCCAAGAACGATGATTGTTCCCTTAATCAGCGGTTCACTGCCATACATTAAAAACCGGAAGCATGTAAGAATATGATTTTTCCCCCATGGTAGAAAAAGCAACTAAATGCCCAAGTATCCAAACGACAGGCAAAAAGAAAGATGAAAGGTAGACAATTGTTTTTAAATTATAGTAAGCAGCTAAGACACATAACAGAAGAAATGGTGCAACAATTAACCAAATAGGTGTCACCGGTAAAAAGTAGATATCTACACTTTGTGTGAAATCATAAAACGTGATGGCCGCAGTGAAAATGATATAAATAATAAATAGAAGAATAACGACTGCCGCCACTGCATGTCCAGTTCTCTCACTGACCCAATCAACCAGCTTTTTCTGTTTATTTCGCTTAATAATGAAATGGAGCAGTACACCCCAAATTAAAAGGAGACCATACCCTATAAGGACACAGATCCAGGCGTCACGCTTTGCTGCTTGAAGAAGATGAGGAAGGATAAGTACATGATTAGAAATACCAATAAATAACAATAACACAAAGATGATCTGCAGTCGTGAAAACATGGTAACCCTCCTCCTTCTTTAGCATTTCATTCCTTAACTTGTGTCAAATGGTTATGGTGTATTCTTAGATCTTCTAAAATTTAAAAAACGCTGCCGGTTACCCGACAACGTCCTTATTGGTATCACATCTGCTAACCGATACTGGGATCCCATTAAATATCGCATTTCCAGATACCGGATCAATCATGCGATCATTACTTAATCGATTTGAATTCACCCCAGCATTCTTCCTCCCCTGTTCAAGCTGAATACCATCCAAATCATGTCCCCACCCATGCGGAAGAGTGACAACACCTTCCATAACGTCATTCATCACCTCAACTCGGACTTCTATTTTCCCTACTGCCGACTCTACACTAACCATGCTTTTATCTTCAATATGATGCCGGCTTGCGTCATTTGGATGCATTTGCAATGTACAACGATTACTCCCCTTCGTTAATTCTTTAATATTATGCATCCAAGAATTATTCGACTGTAGGTTTCTTCGACTGACTAATAATAGGTGATCTGCATTCTTATCACGTTTTCCTTTTAAGCGTGTTAAATCCTTCATTAAAAGAGAGGGTGCCATCTCTATCTTTCCTGAAATAGTGGTAAGCACTTGTGGAAGCCTGGATTTTAAAGGGCCTAAATCCTTCCCATGCGGATACTTCTCACTAAGGACTGTTAAAGATAGTCCACTAGGAACCTCACCGAAAAAGTCACCATATTCACCTGTTCGCAATAAAAAATCAAGCATTCTTTCCGGCCCTCGTCTATGGGAAAGGTTTGAAAAGATTTCAGCTGGGTCCTTGTTCGAAAGAGGTGAATTCTCGTTACGCTGCTCTTTTTTTATAAGCTGCATAACGGCATAATCATCTAGTGCACGTACAGGGTCAACCCCAAGTTCTTCATCCATCACTGCTGCAGCTAACTGAAGCAGGATTTCCCACTCATCGAGCTGATCTTCAGGCAGACCAAATACTTGCTTTGAATAATGAGCGATATTTCTTACGGACAGCTGGTAAAAAGATAAATCATAATGCGAGCGTTCTAGTGCAGAAGGAGCAGGCAGCAGCACATTCGCATGTCTAGTCGTTTCATTTAAGTAACAATCAACACTGACCATAAATTCAAGTGAACTTAATGCTTGTTCTATTCGTTCACCATTCGGTGCGGATAATACTGGATTTCCTGCGACTGTTAGTAAGCCTTTAATTTGGCCCTCTCCAGGCGTTTCAATTTCTTCAGCCAAGCATGAAATCGGAAGTTCTCCTAGCACCTCGGGTTGTTTTCTAATTCTTGAATGAAACCGACCGAACCGATCTGCTTTTTTCTTGCCGCCTGCATTTTTTGAGCCGGCTGCTGGACTGGTGAACATGACTCCTCCTTCTTTATCAAGATTACCTGTGACAATATTAATCACTTCTATTAACCAGCTGTTCATTGTTCCAAACGTTTGAGTACACGTCCCCATTCGACCATAAACAATTGCACGTTCTGTTTTTGCAACCTCTCTAGCAAGCTTCTGTATGATGTGAACATCAATCCCGCATGTAAGACTTAACTCTTCAATTTTGAAGTCATTAAGGGCTTGCTTTAAGTCTTCTAATCCGTTTACATAATTTTCTGCCCTCCCAAGATCTTCTAACCCCTCTGAGAAAATCGTGTGGAGAAGTCCTGCTAAAAAATAGGCATCCGTACCAGGAATAATAGTATAGTGCTCATCAGCAGCTTTTGCTGTAACGGTCGATACCGGATCAATGACCACCATTTTCCCGCCGCGTTTTTGAATATTTTTGATCCGCTTTCTCATATTTGGAGCTGTCATCAAGCTCCCATTTGAAACAAGTGGATTTGCACCGAGTACTAAGAAATAATTCGTACGATCGATATCTGGAATAGGGATCGAAAAGTCACTTCCATACATCCATTCCGCTGTCAGCTGCTTAGGGATTTGATCCATCGTACTTGCGGAATATCGATTTTTTGATCCAAGTGCCCTCAACAAAATTGGAACATAGAGCATACCAGCTAGATTATGAACATTTGGATTGCCTAAATAGCTCGCTACCGCATCTCGACCGTCCTTTTTTATAATGGTCTGCAGACCTCTTTTCACTTCCTCAAATGCTTCTTCCCAAGACGTTTCCCGCCATGTGTTTCCATCACGTATCATCGGCTTTTTAATCCGGTCTGGATCTGAATATAATTTATCTAAATGAAATCCTTTTGGGCATAAGTATCCCTTACTAAAAGGATCTAATGTATCTCCCTTAATAGCCGTTACTTTATTGCCTTCTGTATGAATCTCTAATCCGCATGTTGCTTCACATAGTGGACAGGTTCTGAAATGAACTCTCTTATCTTTCTCTTCCATTCATTAACCTCCTCCAATTTATACCTACTAGTCAGTATGTTAATTTTATAGAATATTCAATTAGTTGGCAAGTATGTTTTATACTGAGTAGTTAATATCACCCTACTTTTAAAACAACAGCCCAATCAAAAACCCTTCGCTTTATAAAAGCGAAGGGTTTTTCCTAGTTACATGACATATTGGCTGAGTGGTGAGATCAACACAATAAGAGCCACAACTCCAACAGCTATTCCACCTGCTTTATTTCCTTTGTGGTAATATTCTTTTGCATAATAACCTGTATAGATTGCTGCTCCAACAGATAACAGCCATATCATTTCTTAATCCCTCACTTCTCTCATATCTGTATTCTGAATAAGTTTCCCAAAGCGAATCGCTTCCATATCAAACTTTACGTCAATGTTAGCATTGGGGTAAATTCGATTATTCCAGTCTGCTTGTTCATATTCTTGTATTGTTCTAAAGTATCGCCTGACGTAAAGTGACCAGTAAAAAGGCTCAGATCCATATACATCTTGTGACTTCTTGATTAGTTTTCCCGCTTCTTGATTAAACTTTTCCTCAACTGCTCTTTCAAGCATTTTAAGATTTTCTTGATTCGTCCCATATTCGATGAGACTAGGGACTGCTAATAGTTCCAAGTGAAACGGAACAACCACATCGATTTGAGCTGGCTCATCTTCTTTCATTTTTATAGAAATATTTGTTGTTCGCTCTTTTATGAGACGTGCAGATATGCGGTGCACCTCAGACTTCGGATCTGGAAAATTAATTAATATGTCCTCTATATGCTGAGTATTATCAAGAATCATTGAAAGCCTTGTTTCTTCACCTGTTAACGTATCTATCATAACTCCCTCTTTAAAAACAGCGGATCCAATAAACTGTGTGTCCTGTTCCCCTTTTTGCGGTACTTGACCAGCGTAAAATTCGTCTTCTAATGCAGGTTTATCTTGTAGCCTTGTAGCAGTTGCATAGATGCCTAAAAACAAATCAGCATCCCCTTCTGTAATTTGAAAAAAGCGATGAATGTCTGCATCAGGAATCAGCCCTGTACTGCTCGATTGCTGCATCATAAGCTGATAATACTTATGGGGCTTTACTTCAAGCGGAGGATCATTGTTTGCAAGAAATTCACTTGCATTTTCTCTTGTTATAATAAGCTGCACTCCTCTTCTAAACGCCGCTGCTCTAGTTGTCGCTTGTAAGACATTTAATAACTCGCCAGAACGCGCAAGCTCTTCAGAAACAATTAATACTTTTGTCTGATCAAGATTAATTTCTCTGGCAATGAGAGTGTTAGCGGTACTTTTTGCCGCGATGATATCATTGGCTTGTATCGTTATATTCTTTTGAAGTTCACCCTCTGCTTGACCTCCTCTTAACTGCCCTTGAGCTATCTGAAAGGAGATCTGATATTGTCCATCATCTTCTGCCTTATCTATCCCCACTGCAATAACAAAAGCCTGCTGTTCAAGCTCTGTTTTATCATAGCAGCCTCCTAGTATTAATAAACTAAGAATAATTATCAAACCTTTAGTTCTCTTCACCTCGCTAACTCCCCCTTACTTTTAGCCACAGCCCACAAAATAAGAGGCAGTATGATAAATAAAGGAGTTGTCAATGTTAGGAACATATCGCGATAAACGAGTACATTTTGAATTGGATTATTAATGGACATTCCCAACACTATAGCTAAAAAGAAGAAAACAGCTAACAAAGGTTTGAATGATGAGATTGAAAAAACAGCTGCAAAAATCCATGTGGTAAAATAAAGATAAATCGTATAAATGCTGCAAATAACCAAAAGATCATAAAGAAGGCTTCAACATTAGTAAAATACATTCCAACAGAAATGTACTGGGTCACTTCATGGAAAGGATAAGCCACTTGGTCGATCGATTTATAATCAAAGAAGAGGCTGTACATGAGAAAAAACAAAGTTAGTTCAAACAAGGTAAATGCGCCGCCAATGTAAGTAGTTCTATGAAACGTTTTTGTTGATTTCAAAGAGGTGTAAGCCATTGTTAAAAGAAAGAGATCTCCAAAAATTGAAGCCTTTTTAACCCCTTCAATAACTGTCACCATCATCCCTTCGCCCCAAATTGGAAATACCCGCATCCACACGACATCTTTTAGCACTAAAACTAATAAAATGAGTGCAATCACTTTAATAAATGGAGTTAAGATCCAAGATGTTGATGCGATGACATTCAACCCTTTTCTTGCACCAAACAAAATGACAATGAATAAAACAGTATATAATGCATACTGCGGAGATTGCGGGAAGAAGATGGAACTTAGTTCATCTAGATAATTTCTGCTTTCTAAAACTAGTGATACAAATGCCACTAGGAATAGTACTACGCCAACTAATCCACCCACCCACTTTCCTAACAAATGATAAATAAGGTCCATTAAATTCTTATTCTGGTAGGTACGTAATAAATATAGAAGCAACAAAAAGGGCGCCAATAAAGTTAATGCTCCCGCAAAAGGCATCATCCAGAATGCATTTTTACCTGATTGAGCCAAAATGGCAGGAGTCATACTTGTAATTTTTGTTCCAATCGCTAGAACAATGATTGAGAAAAACTCACGTCCGCCAATTTTTTGTGAATGTTCCATATAATCACCTACCTCATGCTGTTTTTCTTCATATCCCTCGGATGAATCTGACCAGGTCTAAATAATTCCTTTGATACAGGACCTCTGAAGACTGTATCGTTTCCGGAACGAAAGTGAGGAGAAAGAGGAGACAAAAACGGGACTCCAAAAGATCTAGCAGCTGCAGCATACATCAAACATAATATAAAGGCTCCTATTATTCCGAAAATGCCATAGGTCGCAGCCGCAAAAATAAAGACAAATCTGATCATACGAATCGTGTAATTTAAACTTACATCCGCAATAGCGAAAGACGATAAACCCGAGAGTGCTACCACAATGACAACAATCGGACTTATTACATTTGCCTCAACTGCTGCCTGTCCTAATATGAGAGCACCGACGATCCCTATTGTTGGTCCAAGAGGGCTTGGAATCCTTAATCCTGCTTCACGTATTAATTCAAATGCGAACTCCATCATGACGATTTCAAATACAAGCGGAAAAGGAAGCTGCTCTCTTGCTCCTGCTATAGCTAAAAGTAAATCAATAGGTATCATTTCCTCATGAAAATTCGTCACTGCAATGTAAAAAGATGAGATAAATAAAGTAATAAAAACCGCAAGCAAGCGAATCAACCTTGAGAAATTACCATAGAGCAGCCTTGAATAATGATCTTCTGGTGAGTGAAAGAAAGACCAAAAGGTAACTGGAAGAATGAGCGCTGCAGGAGAGTTTTCCATAATGATTGCGATATAGCCATCATCAATGTAAGCTGCTGTTCGATCAGGTCTTTCAGTATATAAAACACTCGGGAGTAATGAATAGGTTCGCTCCTCAATAAATTGCTCAAGCATTTCGATGCTCCTGACACTGTCTACCTCAATTCGTTCAATACGTTTTTTCACTTCATTTAACACGTTCTCATCTACCAGATCATTCAAATACAAAATCGTGGCCTCACTCTTGCTTCTAACCCCTACACTCATACCTTCAGCGATAAAATGTGGATTAGATATCCTCTTTCTTAGAAGCGATAAATTTACAGAAGCTGATTCTGTAAATGCTTCTTTTGGCCCTTTAACAAGCACTTCATTCTCAGCTTTCTCAATTCCGCGGTGCTCATAGCTGGCAACATTAAATGCCAGCCCGTTTGAACTTCCTTCTATTATGAAAATCACATACCCTTGATGAATATAATTGCTCACATCCAACAGATCATTTACGTCACTAATATGTTCAATGAAAACAATATCTCTAATATCTTTCCCATCCTCAGTTAGTAGAGGAGAGATAATCGATTGTTCGACTTTATCTAGATCTACAGCGGTTGCATAAAAAAAGAGTGCAGCTCTCGAATCCATCCCTTTTATATGTATATCCCGAACGACAAAGTCTTTGTTAATAGAGGCTGAATATAATTCTTTAATCATCTCTATGTTTTGTGTTAATTCATCACTTAATGGAGAAGTAGTGATGTCAGCTGCTTCAGTTGATCTTGAGTGCTTTATAAACTTTCGCTTCAAATGATAAAGCATGCGTTTCACCACCTCATCCAGTTCTTCATAGTTAGCCTAACCCAAACTCTTGGAATTATTTTGTTAGATTGGCTGAAGAATTGACACTTACACATAAAAAGCCAAGCACTCATAGTATGAGAGCTTGGCTTAAATGAACTGATCAAGTTATGCACTTTTTTCTAATAAATCATTGATTTCATTTTTATATAAATCAGATTTACCGCCAAATACTGCTTGAATGTTTTTATCGTACTTCATCACCCCAGCAGCCCCTAACGCTTTCAATTGACCTTCGTCAATCTTTTTTGGATCAATAACTGTTACACGCAGCCTTGTAAAACACGCATCAACGTATTCAATATTTTCTTTTCCCCCAAAAGCTTCTAATATTTGAAAGGCTTTCTCTTGATAAGAGGATGCAGCTTTCACATTTTTCTCATTAAAATCTTTACGTGTATATAACTTTGCCTCTTGACCCGCTCTACCTGGAGTGGCAAGGTCCCACTTTTTAATGGCGAATGTAAATGTTGCATAATACAGAACGAAGAAAAAAGCACCGAGAATCAAATTCATCCACCAATTAGGCGTACCTGGCAAGACGTTCACTAACACATAATCTATAAACCCTGAGCCGCCAGCCCAACCTAATTGAACATTTAACATATAGGCAATCGTAAAACTAATACCTGTAAAGAGAGCATGTACAACAAATAAGAGCGGAGCAACGAATAAGAAAGTAAATTCAATCGGTTCTGTAATCCCTGTTAAAAAGGCAGTCCCCGCTGCTGCAATCAGCATCCCTTTAATCACAGGCTGGTTCTTTTTATCAGCTTGTCGGTACATAGCAAGAGCTGCACCTAATAGACCAAACATTATAATTGGAAATTTACCAGCCATAAAGCGACCGGCTGTTACTTCTTCTCCCGCAGCAATTTGTGATAAGAAAATATATTGATCTCCTGACACCATTTGACCTGCTACTTCAGCTGTTCCTCCAAGCTGTGTCCATAGGAAAGGCGCATACCAGATATGATGCAGTCCAGTGGGAATTAAGACTCGTTCTAGAAATCCATACAATCCTACATATAATGGATTTGTCGTATCGGAAGCGATTACATTTGCGACCGCATTAATCCCCACTTGGATAGGCGGCCAAATAACCATCATTATAAGAGCTAAGAAAATCGATGCAAAAACCATTACTATCCCTACTGAACGATCTCCTGCAAAGAACCCTAATACTTCGGGAGGTTGGAAT
This sequence comes from Alkalihalophilus pseudofirmus OF4, assembly GCF_000005825.2. GTDB lineage: Bacteria > Bacillota > Bacilli > Bacillales > Bacillaceae_D > Alkalihalophilus > Alkalihalophilus pseudofirmus. The sequence goes on along the minus strand of NC_013791.2, from coordinate 991,434 downwards.
CTTCGAAAGCGGTTATAGACAAAAACAGCAAGCATCCCTACAAGAATTCCGCCTAGCACCCCTGTCTCAAGTGTCGGTATTCCTAAAGCCATTCCGTATTCACCCTGAGCTTCCGTCATCTCAGGTGTAATTCCAAGTGCTAAAGATATCGTTGTATTCATTATTATGTACCCTAGCAGTGCTGCAAGGGCTGCAATACCCGATCCGCCTGTTAGACCTATCGCAACACCTACCGCAAAAATGATGGGTAAGTTGTGAAAGATACTTAACCCAATCGATTGCATCCCTGAACTTACCGCTTGCATTGATTCTGTTTGCAAAACGGTTAAATAATCAGCTAAAGGTCCATTCATCGCAGCGCCAATTCCAAGCAGGATTCCCGCTGCAGGAAGAAGTGCTACAGGAACCATGAGTGATTTACCAAACTTCTGTAAGTTTGCAAATGAAAATAGTTTCATCTCCTTCTACCTCCACTTCATCTAAGAGCGGTTGGCAAGAGCGACCCTGCCAACCACAACTAAAGGTGTTTTACTAGACTAATTGTTTTGTTTTAAATGCCGGCCAATATCTTTGATTAGAAATAATAAGTTCATCTAAAATCTGACGAGCGCGAGGCGCATCAACTACTGTACGGTTCAAGGTCAGGGCTTGAAGAAGTTTATTGTAGTCTTTTTCATACCAGCCATCGACCACTAATTTTTCATAAGCTAACTGACCCTCAATTAATCCTTTTTGGAAGGTAGGAATTTCACCGACTGCAAATGGCTTTGGCCCTTGAGATGTCAATGCAGCAGGCACTTCCACCATAGCATCGTCTTGTAGATTTGAAATAATTCCGTTGTTCTCGACAATCACAATAAACGTATCATGGCGATTATACGCCAGGGACGCAGCCACGCGAATCATATAACAGCCATGAATATCAACCTCTAGATGCGCATTCTCAGTAGATTGTTCACGAATAATCGTTTCACATTGTGTAATAACTCGCTTTTCACGACCATTGATTACTTGTCTAGCACGGGTATTATTTTGATCCTCTTTTTCTACCATTTGAGATGGGTATAGATAATATTGTAAATACGTATTTGGCAGGTAATCAGGGAAATCACGAAGCATTGTTTCAACTTGTTTGAACGTTTTAATCCATGAAGGATCGTTCACAATCTCTGAATCCTCTGGTAAGAAACCGTCATTTAAAATTGCTGATTTAATATCTTCCATCACTGATTGACCATCTTTATCATAAATATTTGTGAACCAGCCAAAATGATTCAATCCGAAATATTCAGGCACTAGATCCCAAATTTCTTTTCCTAAGATCTTCGCATAACTTACCATAATTGCCGCCGGCATATCACAAATATTTAAGATCTTATGATCATTTGGAAATTCTCGGCGCAGAGCCTCTGCTACAATGGCAGCTGGATTTGTATAATTTAGGATCCATGCATCTGGTGAATACTGCCTTAATTCGTTTATTATCTCAATCATATCTCCAATGGAACGAAGTCCGTAAGCCATACCGCCAGGGCCACATGTTTCTTGTCCTACAGCTCCGTATTTCAATGGGATCTGCTCATCTTTCTCACGCATCTCTAGACCGCCTGTGCGAATCTGAACAAAAGCAAAATCTACATTTTGATAAGCTTCGGCTTTATTTGTTGTATAGTTAAACTCCTCAAGCTCTGGATATTTCTCTCGTAAAATGACTTCCGTGGCTTTTGCTATACTCTCTTGTCGTTCTGCATTTGTATCATAAAAGGTAATTGATTTTAAAGGGAAATTCTTTTTTTCTTCTATTAAGCTCATGACCATTCCAAGTGTGTATGTACTTCCTCCGCCAATTACTAATAAACGTTGTTTTTTCATGTTGATTCCTCCATCACTTGTATATTTGTATTTAATTTGTATTATAATTAACTTAGAACAAATATAATACAAATTAATGAAAGCGTCAACATTCAATTTCATTTGATGGAAGATATTTCGTAGAGTATGATAAAATTATGAGCTCATAGGATAGGACGTGTAATAGTGAAAACATCATCCCCTTTATATAGACAGATTGCTAAACAGATGAAAGAAAAAATCCATAAAAAAGCTTGGCTGGAAGGAGAAACGATTCCAACTGAAGCCAAGCTAGTAGAGATGTTCCAAGCAAGCCGCGTGACAATTCGCCAAGCTATCAACCTCTTAGTGAATGAAGGTCTGCTTTATAAAATTCAAGGCAGCGGAACCTATGTAAAAGAAAATAAAATTGAACATAATATTTATTCCCTTAAAAGTTTCACAGAGGAGATGAATGCATTAGAAAAGCAAGCAGCTAACAAAATTCTTACGTTTCAATTAATCGACCCGCCAGATGAGATACGAAGCCGGCTTGGGATCCAGGAGGGTGAACAAGTTGTTTATGTGCGGCGTTTACGTATGATTGAAGACAAACCTCTTGTCATTGAAGACACCTATATGCCGATAAAACTATTTCCGGACTTGTCCCTTGAAGTCATGCAAGGTTCTAAATATCACTATATTGAACAGACAAAACAATTTAAAATTAAGGAAAGCTTTCAAGAAGTCCTTCCTTACATGCCTCCTGATGAAATAAGAGAACTGCTGCATCTTGACTGCAACATTCCTATTATCAAAGTACAACTTTCATCGACCTTAAAAGATGATACTGTGTTTGAGTACAGTGAATTATATTTTAAAAGTGATGAATACAAATTTACGATTGTCGCGACAAGAACCTGACAAAAAACAACCTGCTCCCACTTGGAACAGGTTGTTTACGCTTCTTGTTTTTGTAGTTGTTCTAGTTGATTTCTCCGATTTTGAAGCTGCTGCGTTTTCGACTCTAATTGTACAGATAGAAAGTTCTGAGCCATTTCAATTTGACGATAATAGGTAGAAAACGAGGAGGAAGTAAGATCATTATATTGTTCATATACCTTACTCGTGCGAATCGTTTCAAACTCTGCAGCATACTTTCCAGCCCAGGTGTTTGAATTAAGCTCAGGCAGCAGGAATTGACCTTGGAATGCTGTCATTTCTGCTTCTTGACTTTCTAGCTTGGCCCTTGCTTCATTCAATCGTAGTAATTGTTCTTGAATCTGGCTTATATCATTTGATAATATCGCTATACTTTGTCTAACCGTCGCTTCTGTTTCAAACATCGTCTTCCCTCCATTCTATTTGGTTTTCAATCTCAAGAGTGTGCAACCAACCTTCAAGACTCAGCAAGTTGAATTCTACTTTACTAGCATTAGAATATGTTATCACCCATACCCCTTCCTCAGCTGGCAAATGAAAGATCACTTTATTTAAATGGGTATCCTGGTACTCCTCATCCACAGTGAGAAAACTTATACTATCAAGCAGCCTGTCTCTCTTATCTAAACTTCGAATAAACTGGTCAAATGCTTCTCTTTCCTGAGGAGCAAAATCAGCCGCTCTGCGAATTTTTCGTCCCCCGCTTTTCTTGCTCATTTCGGCAAACTGATCATCAGTCAGAGTAAATGAGACATTAGCAGCCCCTCTTATATTAGAATAGCGGTAAAAGCTAGCTATCTCCTTATTAAGATCAGCGTGAGGAAGAACGGTCATTTTATGATCTTCATCTTTCATGAAGATATCCTCTCGCAGCCACGTCCCATTTTTTAATCGACGAAAAATAAGCGTTTCATTTTTATCCCGATTAATTGCTCGAATGATAGACCGAGCTTGAATATATTCATGGATAAAATCCTGCAGCCATCCGGATACAATATGTTCCTCATCAATCCATTCTTTTTCAAGTAAAAGCTCTAATGCTTTCTCAGAATAATCTCTCCAAAAAAACTCTGTGCGATTAGGAAACATACTGTCTCCAATTTCCTTCGCTTTGTCTTCATAACCGCATAGAGAAATTAGCACGATTAACTCTTTTGAAGATAATGTTTCAATGTTCATTGGTTCACCCCCTATTAGTGTTTGGTGAAATTAACATATGAGTCTATCCTCTAGAAGCCAAGTGAATCAAGTAATAAACCAACTAAAATTAATATAATGATGCATATTAGAATAAATCCAATAGTCCATGCACCAAAAACTAACCTTGCCCTCCAATAAGAATATTTCTTCATGAAATGTATATAGAAGAAATAAGGAATACCGTGCATGAGATAGAAAACGATATTTAATCCTTTATCAAAGGTAGTTTCAGGACTCTTCGTATATGCCCTCCCAAAAAACGAGATAAAGTGATTACCAAAAATCGCTGGCATCAACGCACTTAATATATTTAACGCAATTAACGAGACGAGAGCAATTCCCAAAAAATAGATAATCAACATTTTACAACTTCACCCACTTGCTTGATGAGCTACCTACTTCATCCCCTTTTACTGTGTTGCCTAGATGAGAGACACTAATCACCTCTTGTTGAGCTACTTCCTCTTTTCTTCTTTGTAAGGAGCGATACTCTTCTATCGAGCAATAAGATAAGTGAGGTGCCTTCTTGAACAACTCTGTTATAAATTCTCTTTCGTTTTCAGGAGAAACACGAATATTCATCGATCTGTCATGAAAATCAACCATAAAGCCACTAAAAGCATACATGAAATTGTAATGAGGGACACGATATAACCCCTTTGTCTCTTGAATGCTTTTCATATTTTTATAATCAAACGTATATGTCTGCAACCCTATTTGTACTTCTAAATACTCGTCTTCTACTACAAATAGTAAACGAAGAAACAACGTAATAATCCACAGCACTAATAACGCATATCCGGTTAATAAAGGTGGGATTAATAATGAAGCATCTCTCCAGCCATACATTACAAAGAACATTACGATAAGACCAATAACAGTTGCTATATTAATAGACAGCATGGGCAGATCCCGTCTTCCTTTAAAAGCCATAAGAATCCTCCTACTCTTGCTCTGCTGGCTTTAAGAACGTAGAATGTATTTTCTCTTGAAATTGCTTTGCATATACATTAGTAACATGAACATTAAGATGCTCATCATATTCCAACATCCATACTCCACTAGTCGAAGGTATGTGAAATAGAACTTCTGTTATTGTATTTTGCTCATTTTCCAGATCGACTTTTATTAGACTTATATTGTGCAGGGTCCAATTGTTGCTATTAATAGAGGAAATAAGTTCGTCAAAAGCAGTCAGTTGATCATCCGGCATGTTCAAAAGACTTTTCAGTTTAGGAACGTTTTCTTCCTTACTTAATAAATCAAATTGATGATCCGTTAATGTAAAGGCTTGATGATTCTCGCCTTTCATATCCATGTACTGATTGAAGTGCAGGACATGCTCTGAAATTTCATGCTCTTCTATAAAGAAAAATTCATGGATAATATCTGCGGTGACATGATGCATGAGCCACTTCTCATTAGGGAGTTGATGAAAGAGGAGAGATTCATTAGCTGTGACATTAATAGTTCGAATAATTTTCGGAGATTGTACAAAGTGCTTAATAAATAATTGAAGCTCCTCATTTAAAGGCACCTCATTATTACTTGCTTTTTGAACGTCCCATACCCCTTTTAGCATTAATTGATGAACCGCCCCTTCAAACACGGCTTCCCAAGCATCCTCTGATTTTTCCCCTAATGAAGATTCACCAATTCCTTTAGCAACAGAAGGGTACCCGCATAAATCTACTAGAACGACCAATTCTTCTGTAGTACACTTTAATACTGACTGCATCTTCTAATCACCTCTCATATCAATCATTGATTTACATTTATTATAAAACCCTTTCAAACCACTCGATGAAAATACCGTACATTGCTATAAATATAAAGCTTACGAAGAAGAAAGCAATCGACCAGATAAAGAACAATAATCTTGCTTTCAAATATGTATATCTCACCATAAATCTTGTATAAAAATAGAGAGGGATTCCATAAATTGCATAGAACAATCTATTGATAAGCCGGTCATGAATCGTTTGAGGGTTACAGACATATGTTAACTTCATAAAGGAGATAGCAGAGTGACCAACCAAATTCGCGACAAAAGTCATTACTAATTGGAAAGTCAACAAAATACCTATAATTAAAAATATACTGTTAACTACTAATATCATTTAAGTTTCTCCCAGATTACCAACTATTCTCACAGCTTCAACCACTTACTAGAAGAACTCCCTACATTTTGTGCTTTTACCGCGTCCCCCAAATGAGGAACAACAATAACCTCTTGCTGGGCCACTTCTTCTTTTCTCACTTGCAAGGCACGATATTCTTCTATGGAGCAATATGATAAGTGTGGAGCTCGCTTGAACAGTTCTTGAATAAACTCTTCTTCTCGTTCAGGTGAAATACGAATACTCTTCTTTTTGTCTGATTTGAATTGGATTTTCAAAGCAGCTGTTGACCCTAGATAATTATCGCAATCTTTCTTCGTTAGTCCCTTAGAATAATCTATAGCTGTCATTTCTTCATAATGCCATGTAGTAAAAAAACTCCCCATCTGAGAAGTAAGATGCTCATCATGCAGCCAATATCTTATCCGAAAGATTAAATGAATGCCTAAAACCATACCTACCAAATAAACTATAAAAGCCATAAAGATTATAGGCGTAAATTCAACAAAACGAATCATATAATAAAGGAAGGAGAACATAAAAAGAAGGAGAGCTGTAAAGATTGAGTTCATTGTAAAGTCTCGATTCGAATTAAATAGCATCTCTCGCCCCCTGAGTTTTTGTCATAGCACAATATCACTTTAATAATTTAATGAATTCATCAAATTAGTTCTAGAATGAATTTCCTAACTACCAACAATTATAAATAATATGTGTACGGTTCAACCATTAAAGTGACAGAAACCCCCAGAATAAAAACAAAAAATACAAATCCAAGCATCCAAATAAAATAAATAATTCGAGCCTTTATACGAGGGTATTTGATCATAAACTTTTTATAAAAATGGTGTGGAAATCCATATAAAAGGTAAAACACAATATTTAAGAATCGATCAAATCCTGACTCTGCATTTTTTGTATAAGTATGTTCCATGAATGAAACAGCTTGATCACCAAAAATTGCTGTTAAAATACTTACGGACATCTGCACAGTTAAAATAGATACAAATGCTAGGTATACAATGAATAAGAGAAAAATAATCAGCTCCATTATAAATGCATTATACAGATGGTGGTTGAAACACTATGCAAAATAGTGATTAGACAAATGAATAATTAAGACATTCCTAGTATACTTTCAAGCAACATTTTAGATCTTATCAAATGGGGAAGTTGGACGCTTGGTATAGGATCGTTTTGTAAAAGAGACAAAATCTTTCCCAAGTGTTGCTGTTAACAACCCTGAAGTAATTTGCACAAACATTAATAGTATTATAATTATCGATAATATATAAGCACGCTTCCATATTAACCTCTATTATTATGTTTAAAGGTTTACTTAAATGTATTTGGTATCCTTACTGTAGTCATAGGCACTCCAATCACATCAACACTTCTGTTATAAAACTTGAAATTAATAGAAAAATTATGATAGATATTATTAAGCCTATCACATAAAAAACATATAATATTCTAGCAACTACATATGAAAATCTCTTCATAAAAAAATTATAAAAAAAATGGGGAAGTCCATACAAAGCATAGAAGGATAAATTAAGTATTTTATCCCCAATTTTTTTTGCACCTTTAATATACGAAAATTCCATCATACGCATACCTGTATTACCAATTATTGCTGTAACAAGGCTCATTGTTAATTGAACACCTATAAAAAAAATAAGCAATATATATAAAATATCTATTATTGTCACTTATAATTCTCCTCTTATACTATTTAAACCAACTGTTGATCGATCTTGATAAATCCTTAAGCTTGTTGTAACTTTTTTCAGCTAAATCTTTTGTGCTTTTTGAAAACTTCCCTCCCAAATTCACTCCAGCTACACCTCCAAGCACAGCTCCAGCAGCGCCGCCTATTACAGTACCTATTCCCGGTGCTATAATTGTGCCAATAACTACTCCTGCCTTAGCTCCCCCAGCAGCTCCTAAAGCCCCTCCCCCACCTTCAACTGCTATACCTGCTAAAAATCTTACAGACTTTTGGTCTTTTGTTTTTTCTCTATTTTCACTCGCAGTAAATTCTTTAAAGTTAGCAACTGTAGTAAGGGCCCAACCAATCGGGCTAGCTCCATTTCGGACATATTTATTTTCAATTATTTTTTTGGAAAGGTGACCTAATTTACTTACTGAACTACTCGTATTTTTTGACATATTATTAGCTATTACATCTTTTGAGGAAGCTTTCTTGTTATCATTTAAGTTATTTTGTTGATATGATTTTTTAGAGTCTAAACCATTATTAATATTACCTGTGTAACTGCCCGTAGCATAGGCTGTAGCAGCAAGCAGATTTGGAGCTATTGATTCGGTATATCCATAAAAGGTAGAAGTACTTGAAGTAACCTCAAACAATTTATCCGCTTCCCTAACATTCTGTGTGCTCTTAACTGCTCTGAATTCTTCATTATCCTTAATCATATTATGGTTAAACTGCTCAATTGATATGGATTGGCTGACAAACATTTCTTCTAAACTTGATACATAGTTTTGTAGAAGCTGTATATCCTGCCCGACAAATTCCATACTAGGAATCTGTTCATAGTCGTACTGATACATTTTTTCATCAGTTTCTTTAGATTTTGATTTCAATGTAGCTAACCCGTCCATGACGCGATTATAATTGAATTCGGGCAAATATACCACATCTTTGTACATTGCAATAATACTGTTCACTTCTTCACCTAGTGTTGTCATAGTTGATTTTAATTCTTCTATTTTTCCATTGACTTCATCTTGTAAAAAGTCTTCGCGAATGTACTCATTTTGATTAAAATACGCATTTAATTGATTTAAGGTATCTTCGAGAGATGCTTCAAATTCTGACAGAATCGTGCGAAGGAGTTTTACAAAAGGGCCATGGCAGTAAGTGAAATAATTGATGATCCGAATCGCAGTACGCCCATTGAATCTTGATTCCACACCCAAAAGAGCGGCTTCATTGTGCAGCCAGCTTTCTACTGGAGATAATTGATCCTGCTGTCTCTTAACTTCTTGAAGTAGTGATTCTACATTTTCAATCATGGAAGCTGCATCTAATATTTTCACCTTTTACCCTCCTTTAATTTGATGTGAAACCTGTTGGTCTGCTTCTTCATACTGATCCACAACACGATAAACTTGCTCCACATTTTTTTGCAACAGGGCCTTATAGGATTGAAGTAGTGATTCCATCGCTTTCATATTTTTTTCTGCTTCCTTAATCGTATCTAGTTCAGAACGCCCATCAAACGTGACTGCATACTCTGGAGTTACACTATCTAAATGAGATGACAATCGATCCATCTTATTTCTCACTCGAGTTGGTTTCAAGCTAATTTCTTCACTCATATAAACACCCTCCAAACCTACATAAACTGACATTTATAAGTACATTTATCATTTTAAAAGAAGCAATTGGAAATGAAAACCATACTTAAGGTGCTATTATTATAAAGAAAAGCTCAATTAATCTATTTATAAATGACTTTTTTACCGTTTAATTATAGTGAAACAGCGCTAATTCAAGGTCTTTTTTACCAAATACCATTAAGCACATAGATTAAGAGAGCAGACACAATGGAATGAAAGGAAATAGAAAAATATAAAAATCGTTAGTATTTAATACCCCAAAGCTTCAAGAAACAAGCCAATAATAATGATCACTATTAAGAATAAAAGCCATGCATTTCCCCCTATAATCCTTATTCAGTCACCCTTATCCTACCTTTACATCAATAACATCTCCTACTCTTTCACTTAACACCGCCATCTCTGGTAATATAACCCATAGTCTATAAGCACCAAAAAACCAGCCGCAACGGGCTGGTTTCTCTGCTTATTGGACGTCTTCTTCAAAGTACATTTGAGCATCGACTGATTTAGGCTTCGCTTTTTTCGGCTTAGGTCCCATATTATCAAAGCTTGCATAGTCGTAAATGGCAGTGCTGACAATCTGAGCCACATCCTGAAGTTTCTCTTTACTGATTTTATCAATCGTATCCTCTGGTGTGTGGTACCATGGCTCAAGCGGACTGTGGATGAATAATGCTGCAGGAATGCCTTTTTCTCCAAATGGAACATGGTCACTGCTTCCGCCTTGGTTAAATGGAGTTGGTGCACCATTTAAGCGGTAGCTGGATGCTTGTGCTAGTTCAGTTACAAGATTCGGCTGGCCATTGACCGTTCTCATCACTAGGTCACCCGCATCGCGGCTTCCTACCATGTCTAAGTTAAAGTTTGCCACAATTCTATTAAGCTCTGAATCTGACAACGTATTTACATAGTGTCTAGAGCCAATTAAACCAAGCTCTTCAGCGCCAAATGTCGTAAAGCGGATTTCGGTATCCGTCGGCAGGTTCTTCATGGCTCTCGCTAACTCTAACACCATGGCTGTTCCTGATGCATTATCATTTGCTCCAGGTGCTCCTGGTACGGAGTCATGATGGGAGCTGAGCACAATCACATTACCATTATCTTTGTTTTTATTGGTTGGTTTCTTAGATGCAATGACGTTATGAGAAGTACGCAGCCCAGACTCTGCTCCTAAAACTGTTAGAGAAGCTGTAAGAGACTCTCCTTCTTCTAATTGAGAAGCTAATGCTTGTCCTTCTGCTTGTGAAATAGAGACGGCAGGAACAAATTCATCATTCGCACCGCCAAGTGTACCATTTAAGGTACCAGGTGCATTATTATAAATGATGACCCCACGAGCTCCTGCTCTTGCTGCATTCAGCACTTTATCTCCAAAGCTGATTTCACCACGTTGAATTAAAGCGATCTTTCCATCAAGTTCTACCCCTGCTAAATCACTCTCACGCCCTAACCCCGCATCGACAAGATCAGCAGTTACCTCTCCGCTCGCTGTATAAGTAAATGAATTAGGAGTTAAGCTTGTCCCACCTACTGACAACTCTACAGTATGAGGGGCTGTAAATCCAAAAAATTCAAAAGGCTGAATTTCTGCTTCATACCCATATGATTCAAATTGCTCCTTAATATAAAGCACTGCTTGATATTCTTCTTCTGAGGCAGCTACACGTGGTGTTTGCTGTAGGTAATCGATGTTATTATAGATATTATCTACATTAATTTGGTTAATCACACGGTTATCAAGTACATTATGAATGCCTGATTGGCTCGTTGCAGAAGGCTGTGCAAAAGCTTGTACACCGACAGAGCTTAATGTTAGAGAAGTTACTAAAGCAATAGATACTAAAGCCTTTTTCATTTACAGTTCCCTCCATTATAGTAATAGTTTACATTCTGAATCATACAATATTTCAGACTATTATATAAGGGAATATATACCTTAAACTTCATAGGTACTAGGACCAATTTATTTCGTATCGCTAATTATCCTAGAATAAAAAAGACCCATACTTTGTAATGTTTGACCACATTATTATTCATATAAATTCACTTATTTTCATTCTGCATTTCCCTTTGCTTAACCCCTTGTCCCTCATGTATAATAGGAATAGAAATGAAAAAACAAACCAACCTAAATAAGACCGAGTGCAAATGCACTCAGTCCTAGCAACTGCTTGCTGCAATACGCAGCTGACCAATTGGATATTGCTGTTTTGAAATAGCTCACCTTACTTGGCGGCAGGGTAGCTATTTCTTTTTGTGCTGACTCACAATGATACTGACCGTAAGTGCTAACACAGCAAGTAAGATGCTTGAGAATTGGGCCAGTAAACTTAACGCCTCATAGATCGTCAAAATAAGCCTCACCCCCTCTCTACGGGAGTTCAGCCGCTACCTTGCTAGCAGTTGCTAACCTTATTATACCAAACAGATGTTCTCATTACTAGGATCGTTTGTTCTCATCTGCTAGGTCTTTCCGATCAAATGCTAGAGGAGGCTGCTCTAACCATTTTTTTAATCATTAAATTTGCCCCGTCTTCTGCATATAACTGTACATCCATAAGCACTTTGTTATACATTGCTCCTAAATCCATTCTTGGACTTTGTGAAACCGCAGTTCCGTAAAACTCAATCCCTAAAGAATTTAGGCTTGATACATAAAACATCATTCTTAATTTCCTTGTCTTCTACTACTTCCATAAAGTAAAGCAGCATACACCTGCTTGCACTATCACTTATATATTGTGCCCATAAAGAAGCCAGTTCTGCCGACGTTAACCTGTTCGCACCTTCCCTCATATCTTTCTTAATCAGCCCTTATTTTCATTTTCCTAAAACCTTCAATTTTATGGTAGGAATAAAGTCAGAATCATGATACGTTATAGGTAACAAGACACAAGACGAAAATCACCATTTTTATGAGAACCTATATTTATAGTTGAGAGGCATTTATGTTAAAAAAAAGTTTACGATTTTGGATTCTGACATTGTTATGTTTAACTATGTTCGGGCTACTTAGCAGCACATTGTTGGTAAGTTACATTGTAACCAAAGAGAATGCAATAAATCATACAATGGAAATTAATAGAGTTTACTCTGAAAAACTTGCTCAAATCACAGATCAATCTTTTGAATCAATGAAGGAGAGTTTATCACTGAGAGCGATCGATATGGTGCCCTTACTTAATGATGAAGAAGGCTTAACAACAGCCCTTTATCACTATTTAAGAAGCAGCAATTATTTTAATTCCATAGCTGTTATTAATGAGGAAGCTAAAATTTTGACGTCCGCTCCTGCATTAGATGTTATAGGTTTTCATGTTCACTCTATTGGAATTACAGAAGCACTCCAAAAAAAAGAAACACTTATTTCAGATTTATATGACGGGGTTGTTGGGCAAAAAATTCTACTTATTTCAAGCCCGCTTCAAGATCACGAAGGCAATTATTATGGGCTGCTTGCTGGGGTGATTTACTTACAAGATCACAACATCATTGAAACAGTTCTTGGTGAACACTTTTCACAGGATGGATCCTATGTTTATGTTGTCGATCAGCATGGTTCTATTATTTATCACGCAGATCGCAATAGGATTGGAGAAGTCGTTAGTGAAAACCCGGTGGTTAAAAAGCTTATGAATGGTGAAAGCGGTGCGATGAAAGTCACAAATACTAAAGAAATTGATATGTTAGCCGGTTATACACATATCCCTTCTAGTAATTGGGGGATCGTATCACAAACTCCATATGAGGTTATTATGGAACCAGTGTTAGGAACAATTAAGAAAATGATGTTCTATTCTATTCCATTTGTTCTACTCACTTTCCTTCTCGCTCGTATGTTTGCCAATCGAATTGCTTATCCGCTCCAGCAGTTAGCTATGCAAACCTTTGAGTTAAAAGAGAATAACAATACAGTAAATGAAACAAAAATTCCAACCTGGTATTTTGAAGCCGAACGGCTAAATCACACATTTAAAGCCTATATTCAAAACCAGGAGTCTCAACTCCAATCTGCCACAAAAGAAGCATTAACAGACCCGCTTACCGGTCTTGCAAATCGTCGGGCTCTTATTAAGACCCTTCAGGCTTTACAAGAACAAATGCATTTTTCAATTATTTTAATTGATATTGATCACTTTAAAACAGTCAATGATACACTTGGCCACAAAACAGGAGATGAAACCCTTGTCTTTTTTGCAGAAGCAATGCAAAGAATTACTAGAGAGAAAGACGTCTGCGGGAGATTTGGCGGGGAAGAATTTATGATCATCCTCCCTGAAACCGGAACACAAGATGCCATAGATGTAGCAAAGCGTTTAAAAGATTTCTTGCAAGATACCATTTCACCTGCTGGCAGAGTAATTACCTTTTCTGCAGGAATCGGTTTTTACTGTGATTCATATGAAGGAGAGATTGATCAATTTCTTAACCTAGTAGATGCAGCCTTGTATAAGGCTAAAGATCAAGGACGTAATCAATATAAGACAGCATAAAAAAACAGTGTCTTTTAACAGGCACTGTTTTTTTACTCATGATACTCTAGTAGATCTAGAAATCATATTTTTCTTCCTCATTGTTCCTTCACCTTTCTTGAGGTGCTGGCAGATACTTTGTAAAATACGCTCCCATTAACAAGAGGAAGATAGTTAATCCCCAGCTGATCAGTCCCAGCATGCCAAATAGATTCGCTCCTGCATTAATTAAAGCAATAATGATAAAACAGACAGAGGTGATGAGTGATTTCCAGCCTGTAATGTGATGCTCTCTTCTCTTCTTCTGTATATAGAAAACAGAATATATAATTCCGCTTATAACGAATAATGTCAAAAGTAATTCCATTTAAGTTCCTCCTAAATGCCCTACTTTATAAATAAATAATAACCAATGATTCCACCAATCACTGCAGAGATTGAGGCAATCACCGTCAACGCCACTAAACTTAAATCGCCTGCAACAGCAGTTGTGCCAGCCATTACTACTGCTGTAAAGGCTGCTAAAAAAAATAAAATTGAAATATAGTTACGATTCATTACTACCCCTCCATTGATAACCTTATCACAATTAAACTGACAAAATATAGTCGTTCGATTACAATAGAGAGAGAACATTTATTAAAGGATGTTGATATCGAATGTTTGTAAAAAAATTCATTTATGAAATAATGAGCTGGACAAAAGCCATTGTGCTTGCCCTAGTCTTAGCTGTTGCTCTTAGTGTTTTTGTTATCCAGCCCTTTACAGTAGATGGGAGCTCGATGGAACCTACATTAGAAGGCTTGGATCATTATGATCAGCAAAAAGCTGGTGACCGGGTTTTTGCTTTTAAGACTCCTTACCTTCTCGGAAAGTCTCCTAAAGCAGGAGAAATTGTAATTGTAGACAGCCGGATCGATGACGAGCGAACATTAATGGATTCATTTGCAGAAAGTCCAATGCTTGCCGCTTTTATAGATCGACAAGTAGATTCTCGCCATAATTGGGTGAAACGGGTCATTGGCGAACCTGGTGATCGCATTGCCATAGAAGGCGGCTTTGTATATAAAAATGGGGTTCGTCTAGAAGAAGAGTATATTTATGAATCGATTTATCATGATTTTAGTGAGGTGATTGTTCCTGACGATCATGTCTTTGTAATGGGAGATAATCGAAACAGAAGTACTGACAGCCGGGAAATTGGTCCTGTTCCAATTGATCATGTTACGGGAAAAGTCATAGCAAGATTCTACCCTTTCGACCGTTTAGGGACGTTTTAACCCTTTTCAGACAGGATCCGAAACTTTTTAGCAATAAATGTATCATCTTGTTGGAATGTATGCGACAATCATTGTACAGCTTATAAAAACAGCTGAATTAGTGAGAGGAGTTGATCACTTGTTCAAGCTAGTAAGAGGTACAGGTATAGGTACAGAAAATAAGTTAGAAGCTTTAAAAGATTCTAGCAGCACCAAAGAAAAGATTTTCAAAGATGTCACAGAAGCAGAGCTTTTTGCCCAGAAACTTAATTCCAACACAGAACCAAGCCATCATTGGTACGTAGAAGAATATAAATAAATGACAAGTAGAGATGATTCCCTGCTTGTTTTTTTTGCAAAAAAACTCACTGGAGATGTTCATTCCAGTGAGTTTTTGATGTTAATTAGATGATGCATTAAAAATACTATTCGCTAATAGTCGGTAACTGTGTTCAGTATGTGCTCTGAACGCCAGGTCATTTGCAAATAATGTATAAGTGGTTCCATTAACCTCTGAGGTAAAGGCCATTGTTTGTCCTTTTGCTCCCGCATGTCCAGGCCACCAACCTGACACATAGAAATCTTCAGCGTCACTGAAAGTTAGCAGCACTTCTGCACTTTCAGGAACTTCGGTTATATATGACCCTGTCGTTACATAAAGAAGTTCATTGGCCTTATATCCTGCAGTCAACTTATGCGGATTCACGTTTGCTTTGACAAGCCCTTCATGAGTACCTCTTGTCTGCTCGTATTTGAATCCTTCTAACACTTCACTATCATATACAGACCTTAATGCACTGCCACCAATCCCGATGAAGGCTTTTCCTTCAGCCTGTTGAGCATTAAAATTACGAGCATCACTAACAATGACGTCTGCATCCTCAGTGTTTACTAATGTAAATCCTAATTTTCTTAACGAGAAATTCAACTGGCTTGAACCTGTAGCTGCAACCTTTGGCTGCACAACCTGCTCTGTCTCTACTCCCTTACCGTTACCAGTTGGGTGAGCTTCAAAATAGAAGGTAGATTCATAGCTTCGTAGATCCTGAGTAGAAATAATGTAATCACCGCGAGAAATATTTCCTTTACTCTCAACTGCCACTTCAACCTTTTTCCCTTCATTTAGGAGGGCATTAATAAGTTTTACCGTATCATTTGAAGTTGATCTAACCACTTGCTTAGGTGCATTACCCCTCAATTCACCAGTTGGCAAATTGACTTCAGCCATTTCTTGAGTAACTCCCTTGAACACGCCTTCTTCTCTTACCTCAAGCTGGTCGAATCCTCGAAGGGCAGGAAAGTTTACGACTACCGGATCATACATCGCATTCCAGTCCGAGACATTATCTCCTTGATAAAGTACTGCATTTGCGAGTCCTCTTTTAGCTTGGTTCATTGGGATAACAAATGTTCCTTTAGGAAACGTTTCGCCTTGTAGATGCACAGGGCGTGTTGTTTCTTCTACTTTCACACCATTACGAAGCAAGTATTCAGCCATTTTATGTGCTTCTAATACGTTTTTCTGGTGCTCCTTATCTGTCGGAATTACATAATAATCCGGGAAGAAGCTGTCATGCCCATGGCGGACGCGTCCTATTTCTTCCCCGTCTGCATTAACAAAATACTCATCCACAGCTCGATTATCTTCACCGTTAACTCCTCGTTTAAAGATTTCAAGCTGCTGTTTAAAAAGCTCGTCCTTATTCTCTGTCACAAAGTATGTGGAACCAAGTCCAACACCGACCATAGCATGCAATGAATCCTGGCTTAATGTCGGCACTTCAATTGTGTGGCCAAGCGAGCCATGAAGCATAGCATAGATCGCAGTGTAGGCAGGGGTCATATCATCCCAGCCGTCTTCCCATTCAAGCTGGGCAATGAAGTAATCTGTCAAATTTGAATTCCCAACACCCGCACGACCCATTGCATGTGCTTGGTCCATCATATTATGAATTAATAAATCATATTCAAAGTTAGGATTATGCGGCGGTGTACCTGGCTCAATTAAAAAGCCATTTACATAGCCATGCATATCAACAAAGGACAGCGGCGTCCATGTTGAGATCAATTCATTTACCTGCTGGGTTTCTACTTGTGTTTGATACGCATTATCTCTGTTCAAGTCAAACCCTTCAGCGTTTGCACGCGTATTAGCCACACGGCCGTCTGGGTTGCTTGTGAACATATATAAGAAGATTACATCATTAAGTACCTCATCCATATTTAATAAAACAGGCTCTTCGTTTCCATCCTCATCTGTATTCGTAAATGTCACTTCCTCTTCTAGTGCAAACTTCTTCAATAGTTCAACTTGTGCATCGACCCCTTCTACTTCATCAGGGTGAATATTATTAAACCAAATCGGAAGCTGATAGTCTCCCATTGTTCCATTTTCAAGCTTTTCTATTAAGCTCGCAGGATCTTCTAATGCTTGTGGCAGCGTTTCATTTAAGTATGTATCAACTGCAGCTTCATCTCTTGCTAACACAACAAAATGAATATCGCGACCTTCAGCCGACTCCCCTACCTTTTGGTAATCCAAATAGCGAGTATTATCTGTATCAGCCTTTGCTTCCTCAAACACTTGATCAATTGCAGGCTTTAATTCATCATAAAATAAGAATTCATCATATACATTCAGCCCGACAGCGGTAGCAGCCTTCTCGCCTGTTGCATGATTCACTAGTGATAGTTCATACTCTCCAATTAAATCTTGATATTGGACTCGAATCGTCCGGTTAGAAAGATCTGTACGATTAAAAGGCAGTCCAAATTCAATCGTTGCCGTCACTTCATTTGTACCTTCTACTACAGCAGGTCCTTCTATTACATTAATAAATGGATCACCATCATAATTCGACGAACCTGTCCATTTACGCCACTCTGATAAATCCTTCCCGCCAAACTGTACGTCAATTTGCTCAGGATCTACCTCTTCATTAAATGTCGCCCGGACTTCTGTTGTACGCGTTTCTGTTAGTGAAAAAAGTGATTGACTTACATCTAATTCAATTACATGATCAACCTCTACCGTGCTCTGTTCTGCGGCTGGTAATGAAGCAGGATAAGCAACTGACAGCACCATAACAATTGCTAGCCAGCTGATCATTATCTTTCTTAGTTTCATAGAATCGCCCTTCCTCTCCCAAACAATTATAGATTTATGGTTTCAAATATAGCAGAACCTTCCGAAATTCGAAATGTATGCTTCTTAATTTTAGAAAAAGGGTACTTTCGTACTGAATGAATATGCATCCACAGGCATGAATAATCAACTCGTGTAAGCTCCTTTTAGTAAAATGACCTACTTTCATATTCAGGATAAATGAATATTTAATGACCTTCATCCATATGATGTACATAACACTTATGAGGAGGGGATGAATATATGACAAATGAGAACGACCCCATCGCCAAACCATCACTAACAACGAAAAAGCTGTACCCTGAAAATCAAGAATCACCCATACATTTTCTTTTCAATAAACAGACACCAGCCTCCCTTTTTTATAAACGTAACCATTTTTCTTACCCACCTTTTAACTATGCTAACTTCTGGCTTTCCGTAAATGACTCTGTAAAAAAACCTATCGCTTTCTCCATTGAAGAGCTGCTCGCCCTTCCCTCAAAAACAGTGGAAGTCGTTATGGAATGCGCAGGAAATAAGAGAAGCTTATTCAGGCCTAAAGTATTTGGAGAACAGTGGGAAAAAGGAGCGATGAGTGTTGGTCGCTTTAAAGGTGTCCCCCTTAAAACTTTATTAGAAAAAGCAAACATAGATTCTGATTCTCAAGAAGTAGTCATAGAGGGTTATGATGATGGATATCGTTCAGATTTAGATAATGTGTATGCATACATGCGAAGCCTGCCATTAAAGAAGGCGCTGCATCCTGATACATTAATCGCTTATTCATACAATGATCAGCCTCTTCCTTTTAAACACGGCTATCCTATCCGCTTAGTTGTACCTGGCTGGTATGCAATGGCTTCTGTAAAATGGGTAAAACAAATAACGGTCATATCAGCATCTTTTGCAGGACCTTTCCAGACAATCGATTATATGTATTATCCAAACCAAGACAATGATGAAGACGCTTTTCCAGTCACAACCATCAATGTTAATTCAACGATTCAATATCCTTTAGATAGAGACATAGTAGATACCGGGAAACATACGATCAGAGGGGTCGCCTGGACAGGGGATGGAGTAATCAAGAAAGTGGAAATCAGTGTGGACGGGGGAGAGAGCTGGATGCCTGCTTCTGTAGATAACGGTCAGGAGTTCAGCCTGTCTCAATGGTCTCTCACTTATCCTTTTACAGCTAAGAAAGAGTATACCATTATGAGCCGTGCAACTGATTCGAATAAGCGTACACAACCTGAAACCCCTTTTTGGAACCGGAAAGGCTATGGGTATAATGCCGTTGATCAAGTTACTATAAAAGTAGAATAAAAAGACAAAAAGAGACGCACCTGACAGGGCGTCTCTTTCAATTTATTTCTCACATGAAAATGAATAACCAAGCACAAATGTATCAATTTCAACTAAGGGCGTGCCGCCGTGTGTGAAGCATTGTTCCGTAGCTGCCTGAATTTCTTTACTATTAAAGTAAGAAAGTGATCCTGCTAGAAGGATTCCAACAAAGAACGTGAGCGTTATAAGCAGTAGCCCTACTTTGATGTTTTTATTCATATATTTCAACCTCCTACACTTGTTTTGGACGCGGAAGCATAAAGCACATAATGGAAGCGGCAAGACAAAGAATGATCGCTGTCACAAACGTGATATCATAGCTTCCTGATTGATCAAATAATACTCCTGGAATAAAAGAACCAAGAGCTGCTCCTATTTGATGGCCAAAAAATAGAAGTCCGATCATAAGTCCAATAATCGTTTTACCGGCATACTCTGAAGCCAACTTCATCGTAGGAGCTACGGTGGCAAAATCAACGATGCCAAATGAAATAGCAAATATAAACAGAAGTTCCGTTTGCCCTAAGAAAAAGGTGAAAAAACGTTGTTCATGAACGATGACGAGCAAAATAATAATGGTTAACCCTCGCAGCCCATAAAGTCCTCCAAGCATCCACCTGCTGTCCCATTTATCTGATAGATACCCAGAGACAATCGTTCCGGAAAAATTGAAGAGAGCCAGTGTACTAACAGCTGCCCCTGCTGTGGCAGCTGTAAATCCGCAATACTGCGCAAACGGCACAAGATGGGTATCTATTAAACCCACTGTTGTAAAGCCGCAAATAAAAAAAGAGAAAAATAAAAATAGAAATGGCCTCTGTAAAAAGAACGAACCTTTTGGTTTTGATGTTAAACTGTTTCCCCCAGGAGATACAGGGGCAGTCTCAGGAAGTGCTCCACCATAAGGTTCGATTCCCTTCTCTTTAGGTGAGGCTTTAAATAAGAGTAAGATGATTGGAAGGAGAACAATGAGAACAATCATTCCTAAAATCATAACCGTCAACTTCCAGCCTATCGCTTCGATCATGAGAATAGACAAAGGAACGACACTAAACTGTCCTGTTGCCGTACCTGCTGACATGATTCCCATCGCAAACCCTTTTTTCACCGTAAACCATTTCGCAACAACAAGCGTACCAACTACATTAGACATTCCTCCAAATCCGATAGAGGCCATGATTCCGTACAACAGAACAATCTGCCAAGGTTTTGTTGCAAAAGCCGTTAGGATCATTGCTGCTCCAACCACGACTATACTCCAAATAACAACCCTCTTTACTCCAATACGGTCAATAAGCCTCCCGATAAATGGCTGCAAGACTGCAAATACAAGATAGCTTACAAGGGACACGGACGTAATTTGGGCACGGCTGGCTTCAAAACTCTCTTCCCAAGGCTCAATAAAGGCGCCAAACGATAGTCGTACTCCTTGAACAAATAACAGGGCAATAAATGTAACAAACAGTACAATCCAGCTGTAATGGATCCCTTTTTTCTTTGTCATTCCACTCCCCCTACTTGAATGCCCTCTCTTCTAAATTTCTCTTTATTTTAGAAGTTGGTCAATCTTCTTCTCTATTCGATCCAACTGTTCTTTTAATCGTTTTTGTTCTCTTTCTTTTTCATTCCATTTTTCTCCGACAAGCCATCTTAAAGTTAGGATGATTGCCAAGAAAAGAAGGAGCGGGAACATAATAAATAACGCAGCCCCTGCAAATTCATCCACTTTGAATCACCTCAGCTGTTATTTCTTTTCTTCCTATCATTTAATATTGAATAAATCACAAAAACTAATGCTAGAACATTAATGCTAAACATCACATAATCGTATGTATGTGTTGACCCATTAATAATATAAACCAAATACCTGATTCCATTATAAATTACGAGAATACTAAGAAATATAGTTAATTTTGTTTTCAAACACAATCACCTGCTTATTTATTCACTTTCCATATTATAACTGATATTCGAGCGTGGCAGGTGATAAGTAATTTTTCTTTAAGAATATAAAGAACCGCAGAGCAAATGTCTGCGATTCTTTAATATTTTTGAATCATCCCAATATCAACTGTCACACCTGGACTATAAAGCAGATGAGGTTCTCCTTTTTGAGAAGGCAGCCCGGCGGCCAAGATCAAGGAATTCTCTTTAATGTTGACTCCTGCTTGCTGCAGGGGCCATTGTTCATGTTTAATATCACCGTATTGAATGTCTCCATTTTTTGCTGTTGAATATAACCGATAACGCTCAGTCAGCCAATATTCTAGAGATTCTTCACGCGCAGCGAAAACGTCGCTTTTGGAGGAATACTCTCCTTTAAATACCGCTTGATTTGCCTTTCTTATACTTTCAAAATAAGTAAGATCGCCTTCTCTTTTCATTGTAATATCCGAGTGAAAATAGGGCATATCAAAAAAAGCATTTGCTCCAAGCACACTTATTTTACTATCTGTATCTAAGCTCAAAAAAAGAACTCCCTTTTTCCCATCTACCTCTACATAAGTACGGACATTAATTTCCGGCATAGAGAAACTAACTTTTTCAGGGAAGATTGTAGGGTGAATCTCATTCATCAGAAAAGAAACCACTCCAATATAAGCTTTCCCTTTGTAAGTATCAACTTTCATCCCCTTAGGCAGCTTTTCTTGTATAACATGTGGATCATATGCCCAATGCGCAAACAGAACATTCTCCCATTTCATTTTCACAAGGGATTTTTGAGATTTTGATAACATCGTTCAGCCTCCCATTTTGATGACCTTACTTCTTATATTACTTTAAAAACCCATCATTAAACTAGAAAAGCAGCACTCATCTAAGGGGATGAGTGCTGCTTGCTTTCTTATTTATCATGATAGGCTGTTAATGTATTCTCTACATTTATTAAATGTTCAAGCATCGCTTGGTTAGCTCCATTTGAATCTTTCTTTTCTATCGCCTCTAAAATCTTCTCATGCTCCACTTGAAGGCGGTCAAATGTTTGCTGATCCGAAAATAATGCAATTCTTCTGCTCTCAAACATGGTCCTCCCTAAAGTATCTGAAAGCTGCTGCATCATATCTTTCAAAATATTGTTTCCAGTGGCGTTAGCTAAAGCTAGATGGAATTTCACATCGGCCTTCTCCCCCAGATCTTCATCTCCTGAAGCGGCTTCCATCTCTTTTAAAGCCTCTCTCATTGCTTCAACATCTTTATCTTTTCGATTCTCAGCTGCTAAGCTTGCCGCCCCGACTTCAATTATTTTTCTCACTTGAAACAATTCCAGCATTTCTGGTTTAGAAATAATTCTTCTTTCAGCTACTGGTGCAATCATATTAGAAAAATCATATTTATTTACAAAGGTTCCTTCTCCTTGACGAATCGTAATTAACCCAACAGCTCTTAGGGCACTAAGTGCTTCTCTGACAGCCGAACGGCTTACATTAAATTCTTTAGCCAGCTTTTCAACAGAATCCAGCTTCTCACCAGGCTGCACCTCACCCGTCCGGATCATTTCCTCGAGCTGCTCTCTAATCACTTCAGATACCTTTTTTGTTTGTACATGTTTAAATGCCATTTCTTGCACCTCGTTCAATTCAATTGCTCTTATTATAGCATAGACCTCTTCCATCAACATAAGCCAGCCATTAAATCATGGCTGGCTTATCCTTACATATCGTCTACAATGATATAGCAGGCACGGACAGGCCCATGTACACCGACGACTAAATTCATCTCAATATCCGCACTATTACTAGGTCCTGATATGAAATTGATGCAAGAAGGAATGCGGCTTCCACTCTTCTTAGCCATTTCATGGATTGCACTAGTTGCCTGTGTCATACGAGGAACAAGAGTACTCTTAGGTATAATTGCGATATAGTAAGTCGGCAGCAAGCTGACAGAGCGCCCTTTACCTTTATCACTTAACAACACAACGGTACCTGATTCAGCTAAGGTGTAATCAGCAAAGGTAATTCCGACATCAGCACGTTCCGCTATTTCAACAGATTTGCTGTTTTCATCTGCCTCCCATACATCCACGGTATCTCTTTCCTGGAAAGAATTAAGGCCGTATTCCTTAAATCTTGAATCAGCCCACGTGATCACAGACTCGGCTTGGTACTCATCAAGTACTTCGTCAATAGCACTTACAAGAGTTTCTCGCTTCGTTTCCTTGACATCTGTATGAATAGCAAGACATTGTGTTTTAAGGACAGAAACAAGCTCATCTTGAGTGAAATCTTTCATCACCTCTAACTGAGGCTTATGACGATAATCCGGGCGGGTAACTCCTGTTGTCTTTCTCGCACGTCCGAGCTTCTTGGCTACGTTATTGAGAAATGTTTCGCGATGTTGAATCATGATGTGTCCCTCCCTTTTGGCCTTCACGTTTTTTAAACCAATCTCTGAATCTCTCTTTTTTACTTTCAGGAAAATCACGAATATCAGTCCATGATTTTAACGGGCCTGGACCATTTGAAACTTTTCCATCCTTCGTAAATGGTGAGAGCATCATTGGAGCCGTTCTTGTACTCATATTAAAGAGAGATGGCGAGCTTGCAACCATTCCAAATCCCTTCATAGCCAACGTTTCAGAAAGGGTCGTACGTTTCTCTTCCGCAATATTTCTTCTATGCTTAACGAGCAGTTCATGAAGAGGAATCTTTACTGGGCAAGCATCCGTACAGGCTGCACATAAACTAGAAGCATATGGAAGCTCTTTATGATCATCATAGCCCTCTAATAATGGCGTCAGCACTGCACCAATCGGGCCTGGATAAATCGAGCCATATGAATGGCCTCCTACATGACGATACACCGGACAAACATTAATACAAGCTGCACAACGAATACAGTTCAGAGCTGATTGGAATTCTGTTCCTAGAATATTAGAACGTCCATTATCAACAATAACAAGATGAAATTCTTCCGGTCCATCTAGGTCCCCTTCTGCTTTTGCACCTGTCAGCCCAGTAATGTAACTTGTCAGTTTTTGACCAACTGCACTCCTGCAAAGCATGCTGACTAAAATATCAAGCTCTTCCCAAGTAGGTACGACACGTTCCATCCCCATAACTGTGATCTGCGTTTTAGGAAGAGTTGTGGCAAGCCTTGCGTTTCCTTCATTTGTGACAAGTGAAATACTTCCTGATTCTGCGACCGCAAAATTACAGCCAGTTACCCCTATGTCAGCTTCAAGGAACTCTTTGCGCAGCTGCTCTCTTGCAAATAACGTCAGCTCTTCCGGTTTAGACGTGTTGGTGTAGCCTTTCTTCTCTTGAAAGGTTTCTCGTATTTGTTCCCTGTTTTTATGAAGAGCCGGCGCGACGATATGAGACGGGGGGTCATGATCATCAATTTGGAGAATATATTCTCCAAGATCAGATTCAATCACTTCACACCCAACACTCTCAAGCGCTTCATTCATACTAATCTCTTCTGTCACCATAGATTTAGATTTTATGACTTTTTTTGCGTTTTTCTTTTGAGCCACTTCTTTAATATAAGCATTTGCTTCTTCTGCCGTTTCCGCAAAGAAAACATATCCACCATTATTGCTTACGTTTTCACTTAGTTGATGCAAGTAATAATCAATATTTTCTAACGTATGCGTGCGAATCTCTTCAGCTAAATTACGCCACTCCTGCCAATTTTTGAGCTCATCTTCTGCTTTCGACTTTGCCATTTTCAGCCGTTCTTGAGCGGATGTAACAGCTTGTCGCATAAATGTATTTTTTAACCCTTTTTCTACTCGTGTATTAAAATTGGGGTCGCCTATTTTTACTGCCATGAACTATTCACCCTTTCTTCACAGATTCTTGGCTGTTTAATACTTGTGCAATATGCATCACTTTGACCGGCTTTCCATTGCGCTCTATCCGTCCGCCAATATTCATCAAGCACCCGCAATCTGCCCCAATTAATAACTCCGCCTTCGTTTCTTCAATATGACGAACCTTTTCATCGACCATTTGTTCAGATATAGGTGACATCTTCACTGCAAATGTTCCCCCAAACCCGCAGCATGCCTCGCGGTTAGGCAAGGTCTGCAGATTCAAGCCTTCTACTTGATCAAGGAGTTTAAAAGGAGCTTCTTTCTCCCCAAGCAGGCGTGTCATGTGACAAGATGTATGATAGGTTGCATTCGCATGTAAGCTGGCATTCACCTTTTCAACTTTAAGCACATGAACAAGAAATTGCGTAAACTCGTAGGTTTTTTTCGCCAAATCCTCTGCTCGCACCTGCCATTCTGGCTCATCTTTTAATAAATCATGGTATTCATAAATCATCGATGCACATGAACCTGAGGGCATCACTACATAATCAGAATGAGCAAATGTCTCAATCATATGCTTAGCCACTTTCTTTGTGTCTTTATGATAGCCGCTGTTAAATGCCGGCTGCCCGCAACAAGTCTGCTTTTCTGGAAAATCCACTTCGCATCCTAATCTCTCTAATACTTCAACCGTGTCTTTCCCCACTCCTGGATAAAATACATCGGCCAAACAGGTAATAAATAATGAAACTTTCATATAAATCAACCTCCGAACTTTTGCTGCCTGTGATCTTCTGTTGTCTTTTCCTTACGATTCTCTTTTATAATGATGGATACGATCGTGATAACAACGACTGCTGCCATGAATGTTCCGATATTTAAGCCAATACCATTTATAGCTATATACCCAACAGCGCCTGCAAAGAAGACATAATAGAAGGTAGGTATTAACATTTTTCGTATAAGCGTTCCTTCTCGCCCGACAAGACCTGCTGTAGCTGATGCTGCAACTACATTATGAACACAAATCATATTTCCTGCCGCTCCGCCAACGGCTTGTAGAGCGACAATTGTTGCCGGATTAATGCCAACATTTTCAGCTGTACCGAACTGAAACATCGCAAACATCATATTACTAATCGTGTTGCTTCCTGCCACAAATGCTCCTAATGCCCCAACGGCTGGTGCAACAAGCGGCCAATTTTGTCCCATTAATGCCGAGACACCCTCAGCTAATACTAGCGGCATACTCGTATACCCAGTTGTGTTAACTCCGGAATTAATAAATACTTGCACCATTGGCACAGCAAACAGCAAGGCCGGCGCTGCTCCAATAATCATTTTTGTTGAATTTTTCACTGCCGTTCCATACGTTGTCTGATTCATGCTGTATAAGATATAGCCTAATAGGGACATCAATACCATAATAAAACCTGGCAAGAAAAACGGCGTACTCTCAATAGCAATCTGTGTTCCAAATACCGATTCAATATGAATTTTGGCAAGCTTCAGCCAATCGCCAAACGGAAGGACATTTAATCGCGTAATGACGAGTAACACTCCCATTAAAATATACGGCAGCCATGCCTTTAACGGACTAATGGTCGTTTTTGATAAAGTTGTAGCTGACAGTGTTCCTGTCCATTCCGGATCCCATTTAGATGAATGTTCAAAATCCCATTTAGTTTTAGGTATAAACCAACCCTTTTTTGCAGCTGGTACAACAATCGCAAGACCAATTAACCCCCCGAATAATGATGGAAATTCAGGTCCAAGAAAATTAGCAACTAGTGCATATGGAATGGTAAAAGCAAGGCCTGCAAATAGAGCAAATTTCCATACTTCCATACCTGCCTTCAGCGACTTTTTAGGTCCAAAGAATAACGTCAGCATCGTGACCATAATTAATGGAATAAACAGCCCTACAATCCCATGAAATATAGCTACTTGACCGCCAATCATTCGAATATACTCTTCAAAACTCATACCAAGACTTGCTGCAGCCTGAACTACATTATCTGACCCGGTTAACCCAGACTGCACACCTATTAAGATTGGTGTTCCAACAGCCCCGTAAGATACCGGAGTAGATTGAATAATCAAGGCTACCATGACGGCTGCCATTGCCGGAAAGCCAATTGCAACTAGCAAAGGTGCTAGTACGGCAGCCGGTGTCCCCCAGCCGGAAGCGCCTTCAATAAAGGATCCAAACAACCAGCAAATAATAATGGCCTGCACCCGCCGGTCGGGGGAGATATCAATAAACCCTTGACGAATCGTTTGAATCGCTCCACTTTCTTTAAGGGTATTCAGCATGAGTACGGCACCAAAGACGATAAATAGCACCTCAAGTGCCGTCACCACACCTTTTGTACTGGCTGCTGCAATTTGTGCAGCCGGCACTTCCCAAACAAATAACGCCATTAGTACGGTAACCACAAAAGCTATTGGCATAGCATGCTTAGCCGGCCACCTAAAAATAACAAGAAACAAAAAAACCGTCAGTATTGGTATTAATGCAAATAACGATAAAATCCCTAAACTCATTCATGCCCCTCCCTTTATACCACAAATTGATCATACGGTCATCTGATGACCTTATATGTAAGTGCTTTCAATATAGCTGAAATGTTAAGAATTTTCAATAGTTGTTGGGGAATTTATTTTTTGGAATTATTTAGGTGGTCGATTTAAGCGTTTCCGTCCTTCCTGGCGCTTGCATGAAAAATAAAAAACGAAAGAAGAGAGGAATTCTTTCGTTTTTCTTCATTGCATTAAATTAGGAAGGAAGGTAATAATTTGCGGGAAGATAATAAAGAGAATTGTTATTAGGATCATAGATATTAACATAGGAATGACACTTTTAAAAATTTGTTCGAGTGGAATTGTCTTATCTATTCCATGAATAATGTAGCAAAGGACACCCAAAGGAGGTGTTAACAAGCCAATATTGATCATCATTACCATCATTACAGCAAACCAAACACCATCAAACCCTAGGCTAATAATTAGAGGATAAACAATCGGCAGAGTTAAGACTTGAATAGCAATCCCTTCCAAAAACAAGCCTAGTATTAAATAGAGACCTAGAATCATAGCCAACACTACATAGGGTGAAACATCTAATCCTGCCACTAGGGATGAGAGAGTCGATGGAATTTTCGTAATTGCTAAGAAGCTACCAAACAAACTTGCTCCAATTAAAATAATAAAAATCATTGCGGTCAGTCTAGCACTCTCATCAAATGCCTCTTTCATTTTTTTCCAGTTCAACCTTTTAGTTAAAACTGTGTATATAAAGGCTGAAAATGCACCTACACCAGCCGCTTCTGTCGGAGTAAATATACCAAAGTAAATTCCCCCAACGCTAATGAAGAAAATCAAAAAAAACGGCCATATAGGTATGAGTGATTTAAGCTGATCTCTCATAGAAGCCTTTGCTAAAGACCTTGGGGCAAGTAATGGATTCTTACGTACTTGAAAATAAATTGTTAAAATAAAAACAATCATACAAAGAATCCCAGGAACCAGGCCGGCAATTAATAATGGACCAATTGGCTCCATTGTTAGAACGCCATATAAAATGAGTGCCACACTTGGTGGTATTAATATCCCTAATGTTCCTCCTGCTGCTACACTGGAGGCAGCAAGACCCGGGTTATAACCATAACGCTTCATCTCAGGTAAAGTAACTCTAGCCACCGTTGCGGTTGTTGCATTTGCAGAACCAGAAATAGCAGAAAAGATGGCACTGGCCCCTATCGTAGCCATAGCAAGACCGCCCCGAACATGACCGAACCATCGATCAACCCCGTCAAATAAATCTTTTCCTAAACCGCTATAGGATAAGATCATTCCCATTAAAATAAATAAGGGCATGACACTTAACACATAAGAACTTGCTACATTAAAGGTTTGCATTCCCAGCTGAGCTAGACCGACATCCCACCTTGTTAAATAGGAATATCCAGTAAAACCAATTAATAATAATGATAAGCCGACAGGTGCACGAAGCAAGATTAGAACTAATAAGATCCCTATTCCAATTACTCCAACGATCTCATTACTCATGTCTTTTCACCGCCTCGTTCACTGATTTTAACAGCTCTAATAGTAAGGCCAAGGCAAAAAAGAAGAGACCGATACTGGCCATCGTAGCAATGATATAAATGGGGATTCCTAAGTCGGCTGTCTTATCATTTCCATTAAATAATCTTACAGCTTGTTGTACGACTTGCCATGTAGTCACACTTACTAGTGTTAAAAATATTAAATGAGTAATGATGTCGGCCGCTGCCTGGGCTCTTTTAGGCCATTTATCTACTAAAAAGCTTACAGTTATATGGCCTTTTTTTAATTGGGTATAACCAAGACTATAGAAGATCAATAAAGCCAAACCAAAGCCAGTTAACTCAAAAGCACCGTAAAGGGGCTTTGAGAACATTCGCCCCGATACGTCTATAAAGGTAATCAGCATCATAAGAAAAAGGACCAACATGGCAACACGATGAGCAATTGCATTTAGAGGATGTACGACTCTTTCTAAACCATGAATGACCTTGCTAAACAATTTAAGTCCTCCTCTATTCGTATTGATCACTTAAACGCATAGCTTCTTCATACACTTGTAAACCAGGAAGCCCATCGCCATCCATTTCTTGAACCCACGCTTCATGAATTGGATCGAGAGCTTCTTTAAATTCTGCTTTCACATCTTCACTTAATTCTGTAACTTCAACTCCGGAATCAAGTGCTGCTTTCTTTCCTAGTTCAGCATCCTCTGAATATACTGCTGCTGCTAAGTCTCTGTATTTATCCAGTAAACCGTTAATCGCCTCTTGATCAGCTTCAGATAAACTTTCCCAAGCCTGCTTATTCATCGTAATAGCAAAGTTTGTTGTATAAAAGTCACCTTCTGTAATATATCCGGTTACTTCATTCAATTTAAAATTTGCTACTGCAGAATATGGTCCAAGACGACCGTCAACAATTCCTCTTTGCATAGCTTCATATACTTCATTCATTGGCATAAACACCGGAATAGCTCCCCAAGCCTCAACCACTGCATTCGATGCAGGAGATGGTGTTGATATTTTCAGGCCGCGTAAGTCTTCAACAGTCTTAATTTCTTTATTGGTCGTTAAGATCTGATCGTTATCAATTCCAAACAACCACAGTACTTTATTTTCTTTATATTCTTCTTGAATCTCAGGAAACTCGTTATAAAGATCCCAGAGAATACTTGTAGCTTTTTCAGCATTCTCAGCAACAAATGGCAACTCAACCACTGAACTAAGTGGGAACTTCCCTGGTGTATAACCTTGAATAGCATACGTAATATCTGCAACTCCTGTAGTCGCCATATCATATTGAGCAGTTGGTGCTCCTAAAGCCGCACCTGGATAAATGGAAGCTGTAACACGCCCCTCTGTTAACTCAGCGACTTCTTCGCTAAATGGTTCAAATACTTTTGTATGTTGACCGTGCTGCGGAGAAACAAAGTGTGAAATGCGCAGTTCTACTGAATTACCAGCAGAAGGGGCCGCTTCTCCATCTGTTTCTTCTACTTCTGCACCTGTGTCTGCTTCAACCTCATTAGTGACCGTTTCATTTGAGCACCCAACAACCATGAGCATAAATGTGACTAGAAGCAATGTGATAAAACACTTACCAATTGAAATTGATTTCACTTTCACCATCCTGACACCCCTTAATATTTTTTTATTTCAGCCTGCCCCTCCATTAACTTGTGAGAAGCAAGGTTGATTTGACGAACAGAAATGAATCCGCTTTCATATTACCTGGAAGACAACTTCTTTATTAGTACATTTATACTAATTTAGCTTTGTTGTTAATACAATCCCTTCGTTCCTCTATAGAGAACGTTATCAAAGAAATCTAATAAATCTGAAAAATGTGTTTTTTACAGACAAAAAAACGACTGCTGCGATGGCGCAATCGTTTTTAAAATACAAATGATTATATACTTCCTTGTAATTTTTCCTCATTTTTAAAAGTCATAACGGCATTCCCGCTTCCCGATGACTGAGCATAACTTAAAAAAGCTGGCTTGAACTTACCTTTTAACGCCCCTAGCATCATTGCTAAATGACGTCCCCCTCCCTCAACTCCTGCAACTTTCGCATACTGAGGGAGCATTTCTTTTGCAAGGTCCATATCTCGATTCATCACATAGTCGATAAACTGCTTATCTAGAGCCTGCTCAGATACAGTAGGCATATGATGACGTCCTCGTACCAAGTTATGAGCAAGAGCTCCACTAAACACAAACACATAGCGTTTATCCGATTGATTTAATGTCTCTCCTATTACTTCGCCCCATTTATAGGTTTCATCGAGACCTGCAGCCATTGTTATCGATAAGTTCACTACAGGAATATCTCTATTAGGTACGAGATATCGGAGCGGTACTACTGTACCATAATCCCACACATATGTAGGATCGTTAACCGCAATAACTGGAAGACGAGCTTGTTTTCCAGCTAAGACTAAGGCTTCACCAAGTTCTTGATCCCCTGGATATTCATAGGCCACATCAGAAATAATATCAGGGCATTCAAAAGCGGTCAGGATGCCTTGATGTTGTGGTGATACATCCACATAGTGATGAAACGTAGACTGCCAATGACAGGAAACAATTACAACAGCATCAGGCTTCAGCTCTTTAATCTGACCCGAAATATCGTCTAATTTCTTTACAATATCCCATTGGAACTCAGGTACATTTTCTCTATGACAAATACTAGGAACATGAGCAGCTAAAACACCTAACTCTATCGTCATCCGAATACCTCCTTTTCACTAATTCAGTAGTTGACCACTATCTAGCGGCATTTCTCTTTTCAGCTGATTCTCCAGCAATACCCCAGTGAGATTTAGGGATCTCTGTAACTAGTACTCTAACTGTTTCTTTTGGCACTTCAAGAGTATTCGCGACCGTCTCCGTGACATCCGCTATAACTTGTTCTACTTTTTCCTTAGGTCTACCTTCCATCATATTTACATTTATAATTGGCATAAATGGCTCCTTTATTAACTTATTCTCCTACCGAAAAATGGACTTCACCTAGGCCATCAAGTTTAGCTGATACGTAATCGCCATATGAAAGGTGAACCGCCCCCGTGATTCCGCCTGTTAAAATCACTTGACCAGCCGTTAGCTTTTCCCCTTTACGGTGAAGCATGTTTGCAAGCATCGCAACTGAATTAGCTGGATGACCTAATACAGCAGCCCCCGCTCCTAAATCTTTGATCTCACCATTGATAGATAAAACTGTCCCGATAAGTTCAAGATCAAGCTCTTCTGGTTTACGAACCGTATTTCCAAAAACAACCTTTGAAGAAGAAGCATTGTCGGCAATAACATCAGGCAGAGTAAAGTTAAAGTTCTCATAACGACTATCAATAATTTCAAGCGCTGGGCAAACATACTCTGTTGCAGCTAATACTTGTGCACCCGATATAGATGGCCCTTCAATATCTTTTCCTAAAATAAAAGCAACTTCAGCCTCTACTTTGGGATGAATAAAGTCAGAAAGAGATATCGTGCCACCATCTGGAACAACCATATTATCAAAGATATAACCGTAAATAGGCTCTTCTACATTCATTTGCTTCATCTTAGCCAGACTAGTTAATCCCATTTTAGGACCAACGATAGAGTGACCTTCCTTTAACTTTAGCTTCACTAGTTCTTCTTGAATTAAATAAGCATCTTCTACATTAAGGTTAGGGACTTTATCAGACGTAATTCTGACAACATCTTTTCTCTCTAATTCAGCATCTAATAAAAACCTGGCTATCTCTTTATTCGAAATCGTGCTCATATGCTCCCCCTATCAAACCTTAAGGCTTTTTTGTTTATTAGCAATTTCTGCTGCTACATCTAAAATCATATCCTCTTGACCGCCAACGACTTTTCTTTTCCCGAGTTCAATTAAAATATCACGAGCATCAAGGTGAAAATGCTTAGCTGCTCTTTGGGCGTGTAATAAAAAGCTAGAATAGACCCCTGCATACCCCATCACTAGACTGTCTCTAGTAATTTCTTGGGGCTTTGGCAAGATTGGGGCTACAATATTTTCTGCTAAATCCATCATCTCATATAAATCAATACCAGTATTTATTCCCATGCGATCGAGTATAGCCACCAACACTTCAGTTTGCGTATTACCAGCACCAGCGCCTAAACATCTCACACTACCATCAATTCGTGTGGCCCCTTCTTCAATTGCTACTAGCGTATTAGCCATAGCAAGCGACAAATTATTATGGGCATGAAAGCCAATATTAATAGAAAGACTTTGTCTAAGAGCTTTAATACGTTCACGAACCTCGTTTGGTAAAAAGGCACCAGCTGAATCAACCACATACACCGTATCAGCGCCATAGCTTTCCATTAGTTTTGCTTGCTCAACTAATTTGTTAACAGGCGCCATATGTGACATCATTAAAAAGCCAACAGTCTCCAAGCCTAATTCTTTTGCCAGTTGAATATGTTGAGGAGAAACATCTGCTTCTGTGACATGTGTTGCAACCCGCGCCATTTTTGCACCAAGCTCAGCTGCTTCTTTTAATTCATTTTTTGTACCGATTCCTGGTATTAATAAAACGGCTATTTTAGTATCAGTACAAACTGAAGCAGCAGCTTCAATTAAACTCATTTCATTTGTTCTAGAGCGTCCGTATTGCTCAGAAGAACCGCCTAAGCCGTCTCCGTGTGCCACTTCAATATATGGAACCCCTGCTTGATCGAGTGAACGCGCTACACTCATTACTTGTTCAACCGTATATTGGTGACCGATCGCATGGCTTCCATCACGCAAGGCAACTTCTGTTATATAGAGATCTCGATTCTTTGCCATCTTACCCTTTCCCTTCTATAATAAGAGTTCTTTCATAAGACGATTTAATAGATTACAGTACCAAGGATCATTTTATAGAACAGCGGAATTATTAAGTTTATTCAAAGCAAGTTCTTCAGCCACTTTTACAGCTGCTGCAGTCATAATATCTAAGTTCCCAGAGTATTCAGGTAAATAATCACCTGCTCCTTCTACCTCTAAAAAGATTGTTACTCGATTTCCCTCAAATATCGGCTCAGACCTCAAACGGTAACCTGGCACATATGATTGGACACTTGTAACCATTTGATTAACAGATTCCTTTATTTTCTCTTTATTGAGCTTGCCTTCTTCAACAACCGCATATACCGTATCTCTCATTAAAATCGGAGGCTCTGCTGGATTTAAAATAATAATAGCCTTCCCTTGTTTAGCCCCTCCAATTTCTTCAATCCCTCGCTTAGTCGTTTGGGTAAATTCATCAATGTTAGCTCTTGTTCCCGGCCCCGCACTTTTACTAGAGATCGTAGCTACAATTTCAGCATACTCAACTGGCGAGATTCGATTTACAGCATGAACCATCGGAATTGTTGCCTGACCTCCGCATGTAATTAGATTAATATTCGGCACATCTAAATTTGAATCTAAATTAACTGGGGGAACAACAAATGGCCCGCGTGCAGCCGGTGTTAAGTCTAGTACTTGTTTGCCTGCTTCTTTTAATAATTTGGCATGTCGAACGTGAGCTTTGGCTGATGTCGCATCAAAAAAGATATCAGCCATCTCCCCATTAGATTGCAAGAAATCTTCTAAACCGTGCGTAAAGGTTTGGTAACCGCGTTCAATCGCACGAAAAACACCATCTGATTCAGGATCAATTCCAATCAATGCTTTTAATTCTAATGTGTCTGAGCGTTCTAATTTCAACATTAAATCTGTTCCTATATTACCGGTCCCTATAATCGCTACATTTATTTTACTCATATGAATCTCCTTTACTGTTAATTAGGAAGAGAAGCTTATTGAAACTTCACCTAAATGGGCTAATTTAGCTGTAAAAGTATCTCCTGGTTCCGCATTTACAGCTGCGGATAATGCTCCAGATAAAATCACTTCTCCAGCTTTTAAAGAAATATCATATTCACTTAATTTATTCGCCAGCCAAGCTACACAATTTGCCGGATGACCCATGACAGCAGCTCCTACTCCCGTATTAACGATTTCACCATTTTTCATTAACACCATACCAAGCTGTGAAAGGTCTACTTGATCGAGAGTAACTGGTTTACCGCCTAAAACGTATTGTCCGCATGAGGCATTATCCGCAATTGTATCTTGTAATTTAATCTTCCAATCTTTCACTCTGCTATCAACAATTTCTAAGGCGGGGAGTACATAATCAGTAGCTAGAACTACATCAAGAGCAGTGACGTTAGGTCCTTTAAGGTCTTCTTTTAAAATAAAAGCAATTTCACCCTCAACTTTTGGCTGCATTACTTTCCCAAATGAAAGCTCGCCCCCATTCTCTACAACCATCTCATTTAAGAGATGGCCGTAATCAGGCTCATCTACCCCTAATAGCTTTTGCATCGCCACTGATGTCAGGCCAATTTTTTTACCAACAATCGTCTGCCCATTTTCTGTTTTTTGTTTGATAATCTCTAATTGAACAGCATAAGCATCTTCTGTTGAAAATGATGGGTTCTGCTCGGTTAAGGCAGCAATCCCTGCTCTATTTTTCTCAGCTTGAAGCAATTGGTTAGCATATTCGACTGTTGAACTCATCAAGAAGCCTCCTTAAAGTTTGATACATATATTTTTTAATTCACTGTAAAACTCAAAACTATGCATGCCGCCTTCACGGCCGATCCCACTTTGCTTCATTCCGCCAAATGGTGTACGCAAGTCTCTTAAAAACCATGTATTAACCCAAATAATACCCGCCTCAATTTCATTTGCTACTCTGTGAGCCCGTCGCAAGTCATTCGTCCAAATGGAAGCACTTAATCCGTAATGAGATTCATTCACTTGTGCAACAACTTCATCTTCAAGATCAAATGGGATAACTGTTACAACAGGACCAAAGATTTCTTCCCGTACACACCTAGTATTACGGTCAAGACCTGTGATGATCGTTGGTTGAATGAAATACCCTTTATCAAATCCTTCAGGTCTTCCTCCACCAATTTCTATTTTTCCGCCTTCTTCACGGGCAAGATCTAAATAGCTAAGAACACGTTCATAATGTTCTTTTCCGATCATTGCACCCACTTTTGTTTTTTCATCAAAAGGATCACCGATTACCAATTCCTTCGTTTTTGCCACAAATTTCTCTACAAATTCATCGTAAGCCGGTCTTTCCACATAAATTCTTGATCCACATAAACACACTTGACCTTGATTAATAAAGCTAGATTTAATTGTTGTTTCTAACACTTCATCTAGATCTGAATCTGCAAAAATTATATTGGGATTTTTCCCGCCAAGTTCATATGAAAGCTTCTTAAGAGAATTGGCAGC
The DNA here is from genome assembly GCF_000005825.2 of Alkalihalophilus pseudofirmus OF4. GTDB lineage: Bacteria > Bacillota > Bacilli > Bacillales > Bacillaceae_D > Alkalihalophilus > Alkalihalophilus pseudofirmus. Next base: position 954,620 of record NC_013791.2, on the reverse strand, counting down.
CGCTTTCATAATTGCTGTTCCAGTGGACGTTTCACCAGTAAATGTAATTGCATCTACATCAGGATGTTCAGTTAGTGCAGCACCTGCGGAATCCGGTCCAAATCCATGTACTACATTCACCACACCGTCTGGAACTCCTGCCTCTTTACAAATTTCCGCTAGAATCGTAGCCGTCATAGGTGTCCACTCAGCTGGCTTCATTACCGCTGTATTTCCTGCAGCAAGACATGGTGCAAGTTTCCAAGTTAATAATAATAAAGGAAGATTCCATGGATTGATCAGCCCTACAACTCCAACTGGCTTACGAACAGAATAGTTAATAGCAAGGTCATCATGCTGATATGCTTCTGTCCCCATTGTCGTCATGTAATCTGCAAAGAAATGAAAATTATAAGCTGCACGAGGAATATCTATTGAGCTTGATAACCAAATGGGCTTTCCTGTATCTAATGATTCTAGACGTGCAAGTTCATCTTTTCTTTCTAAGATCAGATCCCCTACTTTGCGTAAAATTTGAGAACGTTCAGTCAGAGGCATCGTTTTCCAACGTCCATTCAGCGCTCTTCTTGCTGATGTGACGGCAAGGTTAATTTCTTCTTTTCCACCTTCAGCAACTGTACCTAATACATCCTCAGTCGCAGGGTTTGTATTTGAAAATGTTTTGTTATTAATCGAATCCATGTAGCGACCATTGATAAAGTGCTTGCAATCAATACCAGTAGCAGTAGTAACTGTTTTCATAATATATTCCTCCAGTAAATTAAGATCGTTTTATATTTTAAGCATACTCAGTTTTTGTACCTTATAAAACATCATAGTTCTTTCATATGGAACAATATTAAATTTTTTTATTTAATTTTTTGATTATTCAATTTTATTAAACGTTATGATATAGTGAATTTACATTTTATAAAAGAACTATGTTCCTATATGAAGAACAAAGGAGGTTTTTATGTCAAATACCGCTAAAAAAGACTACACATTATCCTCGGTAAAAAATGCCTTACGAATTTTACGAAGATTTTCTATGGATGAACCCGAACTCAAAATTACCGATCTAGCAAAAGACCTAGAACTTGGTAAAAGTACAGTCAGCCGCCTTATGTCTACTTTAGCTAGTGAAGGGTTTGTGGAGAAGAATCCTGAAAATCAACGCTATCGTTTAGGATTATCAATCCTTTCTCTAGCAAGTGTGTGTACATCTAATTTTGAAATTCATAAAGAGGCTATGCCAGTTCTGAATGATCTTGTAGAAAAAACCGGTGAAACATCTCACCTTTCGATCCTTGATGGCTTAGATGTTATTTATCTACATAAAGTAGAGAGTAAACATCATGTTCGGGCTTTCACACATATCGGAAAACGAAATCCCTCTTATGCGACAAGCTCTGGAAAGATTTTGTTAGCCTACAATGATGTCCATTTTGTAGATAAAATAATTGAAAACGGTTTAGAGCCTTTTACTGAGTACACAATAACGGATCCTCAGAAATTAAAAGAAACACTTGATGAAATCCGTCAATCAGGCTATGCAGTGAGCAGTGAAGAGATTTTTGAAGGGGTTGTCTCTATTGCATCGCCAGTACGCGATTACACTGGAAATGTTATTGCTTCTGTTAATATAGTCGGCCCTATTCAGCGCTTAAATCAGCACACAATCCCTTCCCATATAAAAAAAGTAATTGACGCTGGCAAACAAATATCGGCAAGGTTAGGTTACCGAGGATACTACTAATTAAGGAGTTGATTGTATGCATGATTTTCACACTCATTTCATACCTGAAGATGTATTAACTTGGATAACAGACAATCAGAAAACTGTTAATGCTCAATGGCTTAGGAAGAACCCTGAAAAAGAAGCGTTTTTATCAATTAATGATAAATGGGCCTTCGAATTAAAAAGGGAATTTGTTGATGCTGACCTCTACCTTGCAGAAAAAGAAAAGATTGGTGTTACTCATGCAGTTGTGTCTCCTATACCTCAACTGTTTTTGTACGACTTCTCGGCAGAGTTGACGAGTGAACTTGCAACCGTTTACAATTATTCTCTGGCAAAATGGTGTAAATCCAGTCCTGAAGGTCTCTCTGGCTTAGCTACCGTTTCTCTTAATCATCCTGGACTAGCTGCACAGAACTTACGTGAAGCTATGAATTCAGGTTTGAAAGGGGCTATTATTGGTCCAGGATTGGACGGTAAATTATTGTCTGATCCAAGCTTTGCTCCTTTTTTTGAAGAGGCCAATTATCAAAAAGCCATTCTATTTATTCACCCACTACTCTGTGAAGATCCACGCTTGAAGCAGCGAATGATGCCTAATTTAATCGGTGTTCCTTGGGAAACAACGATCGCTGCAACTGACCTTTTATTAAGTGGTATTCTTGATCAATATGACCAAGTTAAAATTCTCCTAGCACATGGAGGCGGCCTGCTCCCTTATCAAATCGGACGTCTTGATAAAGGGTATGAACAGTGGCCTCTTGTTTCAAATGTACTTAAGAAAAAACCAACTGAATACTTAAAAGACTTTTGGTATGATAGTGTGCTTTGGAACCCTACGGCGCTTGAATATCTAGCAAAAATGGTTGGCGAAGACCGTATTGTTCCAGGATCCGATTACCCTTTCGACTTAAGTGCATGGCCTCCTGAAAGAGCATTTGCTAAGGGAGGTGAATCCCTCCTTAAATAAGAATGAAGGCTACCAAGTACGGTAGCCTTTTTTATGCTTATATTTGCAAGGACCTCTCTTTTTCCCATTCAAAAGGCAGGCCGATATAGTTCTCTGATAAACTGGTAAGTGCTGCCCTTGAAGATGTAACATAATCTAATTCACTTAGCTGAACACTGCGTTCAAATGATGTATGGTTGAAATTAGTATGAAGCATTGTTGTCATCCAATAGGAGAATCGCTGAGCCTTCCAAATACGTCTTAGTGCAACTTCTGAATAATGATTCAACCAATTCATGTCCCCAGATTGGTAAAATGCAGTTATTCCTCTCTTTAAAACTTGAACATCAGCCATGGCCAAGTTTAATCCTTTAGCTCCTGTGGGTGGAACAATATGGGCTGCATCTCCTGCAATAAATAACCTTCCGTATTGCATCGGCTCACAGACAAAACTTCTCATAGAAACAATGTTTTTTTGAATAATAGGACCATCTGGCAGTTCCCACCCATCGGTTTCAACTCGAGCTTTTAACTCTGACCAAATTCGATCATCTGACCAATTTGCTATATCTTCAGTTGGATCTACTTGGAGATAATGACGTTGTATTTCTGGTGTACGCTGACTTATTAATGCAAAACCACGATCATGGTTGGCATAAATCAATTCAGGATTAGCAATAGGCGTTTTTGCAAGTACCCCTAGCCAGCCAAACGGATATATTTGCTTCTTCTCATTTCGAACGGATGCTGGAATCATTTGACGGCTTGGTCCATGATATCCATCACACCCCGCAATAAAATCACAAGCAAGTTCCATTTCTGCTCCATCTTTTAAGAATGTGATTCTTGGGGAATTGGTCTCTACATCATGTAAACCAACATCACTAACACCAAAAATTATTTCTCCTCTCGCTTCTAGTCTTGCAGCTACAAGGTCTTTAATTACTTCGTGCTGCGGGTAGACCATGATGCTTTTTCCACCTGTAAGCTCATGCATATTTACCCGTTGTCTGATTCCGCTATACTGAAGTTCGATCCCATGATGGAGATGACCTTCACGCATCATACGATCTCCTACTCCAGCTTCGTTCATTAAATCAACTGTGCCCTGTTCAAGTACACCAGCACGGATCGTACTTTCAATCTCTTCTCTTGTGCGACACTCTAAAATAACAGACTCAATACCTTCTAAATGTAGTAAGTGTGATAACATTAACCCTGCTGGACCTGCCCCAATAATTCCTACCTGAGTTTTCATATTTTTACACCCCTTTTATTTGTAAACGCTTACTTTTCTTAATTAAAATGTTATTATAAGAATGTTCAGAAAAAAATGTGTTTTTTCTTTTATGTGAAACAAATAATAAAACATCATACATTAGGGTGATTTTTCATGAAAACAAAAAAGTCTCTGCAATCTGTTCATAACGGTCTTATGATTTTGCATCTATTTTCAACTGAAAAGTCCACTTGGGGAGTAACAGAAATATCAGAAGAATTGTCCTTGAGTAAAAGTACCGTTAGCCGTCTTGTAAGTGAGTTGGTAGAGGAAGGTTTTTTAGAAAAAAACGGTAAGAAATATCAATTAGGAGTCTCTGTTCTTTGTTTGAGCGGAGTTATTACATCCCATTCTGATATTTATAGTGAAGCTAAACCAGCACTTGAAACTTTAGCAGCAAAAGTAAACGAAACTGCCCATATTTCAATTTTAGAAGACTCAAACATCACTTATTTACATAAGGTTGAATGTAGCCAGCCTATTGAACTCTTATCTTCTATTGGAAAAACAAACCCAGCAACCTGTACTAGTTCTGGGAAAGTCATTCTTGCTTATCAAAATGATCAAGTGCTTAATAAAATCCTCCATTACGAACTCGTAAAATGCGGTCCAAAGAGCGTAACAGACAAACAAATTTTACTAAATCAGCTTAAAGAGATAAAAAAACAAGGATACGCGATTTGTGTAAATGAAATGTTCGATGAAGTGGTGAGTATAGCAGCCCCTGTCAGAGATTTTACTGGAGAAGTAATTGCAGCTGTGAGTATTGTAGGCCCACTCTATCGGATGAAACAAATTAAGTTTGACGATTACATTAGAGAAGTTAGTCTAGCAAGTAATGAAATTTCTGATAAATTAGGTTTTCTAACTTTTTCATGAGTAGGGGGAGGAATATGAGATATAAGGCTTTAAATAATCATTCTTATTCATCGTTTAGAAACGCTTTACGTTTATTGAATTTATTTAGTTTAGATGAACCAGAACTTAACTTATCAGAGATTGCTGAAAGATTAAACGTAGCGACAAGTACTGCCCACAGACTAGTTCATACTCTAATGAATAATGGCTTCTTAGTTAAAGATCCTATATCAAAATGTTTCAGACCAGCTTCATCTATTCTATCAATGGGCAACCTCTTTCTAGCTAAATATAAACTCTACCAGACAGCCGTCCCTATATTAGAGAACTTAACAGAAACTACTGGAGAAACTGCCCATATCGCCATATTAAAAGGTAATAAGGTCGTTTACCTATATAAAATTGACTCAGAGCACCCCGTTCATCTGCTTTCTCATGCAGGCAGACAAAACCCCATCCATTGCACAAGTTCTGGACAGGTAATTCTTGCGTTTCAAAGTAAAGCTAAAATAGATTGCATCGTTAACCAAGACCTCACACGCTATACAGAATATACGATTACAAATCCCAAGATCCTTAAGCAACAATTATCTACTATAAAAAAACAAGGATATGCAGTCAGTCATGAAGAAATGCATAAAGGCGTAACTTCGATTGCAGCACCTATAAAAAGCGGGCAAGGAATCGTAAATGCTTCAGTAAGTATTGCCGGTCCTACTTCAAGAATAACTCAATTAAAATTGGACTCCCTATGTACATTGGTAAAGAGAGCAGCCAGCACTATAGAAAATCTTTCTTTCAATAAAACTAAAGCATAAATAACATGCTTAGACTGGAGTATCTATGAGTAAAAAATCTCCCCTTTCCTTTAAAACAATCCTTTTTTTAATTGGAATTGTTTTAGTTGCGTTTAACCTCCGTTCATCTATTACAGCTGTCGGTCCTTTAATTGGTGATATTCGAATTGCCACGAATTTGACTAACAGCTCAATAGGAATAATTACTACTCTGCCTTTACTTGCTTTTGCAATCTTCTCAACAATTGCACCTAGAATCGGTTTAAAAATCGGGAATGAGCGCACGGTCTTCATTGCTTTATTTATTCTGACGATAGGTATATTGGTACGTTCTACAGGAATGGTAGCTACTTTATTTATTGGTACAGCATTATTAGGATTAGGTATTGCTATTTGCAATGTGTTAATCCCAGCCATAGTAAAAGATAAGTTTCCATCTAAATTTGGCTTAATGACAGGTCTTTACACAACTTCTATGGGTACACTAGCTGCTCTTGCTTCAGGCTTAAGTATCCCGCTAGCTTATGGATTAAATCTGGGATGGGAAAAGTCGTTAAGTGTGTGGGCTGTCTTGTCAGGGCTAGCGTTACTATTTTGGCTCCCACAGCTTCGAACTCAAAATAAAGCGAAGCCAGTGCCTTATAGCAAACGCTCAATCTGGTCTTCAAAACTAGCTTGGCAGGTCACATTTTTTATGGGATTTCAATCATGTATTTTCTATTGTATTATTGCTTGGGTACCAGATATATTAATCAGTCAAGGAGTTGAAGTAACAACTGCCGGCTGGATGCTAACACTAACGCAGTTAGCAGGACTGCCTGCAACTTTACTAGTCCCAATCTATGCCGGTCGCTTTAGAGACCAACGAGGGTTGGTTGTAGGTATTGCTCTCCTCTATGTATCAGGGTTCATCGGGCTCTATATTGGTGGTGGGATCGGGCTTCTTAGTCTTTCTATTGTACTCATAGGGATAGCTCAAGGGGCCGGTATAAGTCTTGCCTTAACCTTATTCGGCCTAAGATCTGAGAGCGCATATGATGCTGCTAGTTTATCTGGAATGGCTCAATCTGCCGGGTATTTACTAGCTGCTTTAGGACCGATTGGCATGGGATTATTACTAGATCTATTTCTTACTCCTTCTCCAGCTATCTTACTTTTTATTATGCTCTCTGTTGCAATGATGAGTTTTGGTTTATTTGCAGGTCGAAATCAATTTGTATTCCAGCACGCTTCAGAGCAAATGAGAGCCTAGAGAGAGGAAAGATCCTGAATGAATTTATTTCATTCAGGATCTTTTTTATAGAAACATGCTCATATTCATAGTTGTCATGACTGTTTGATCAGGAATAATCGTTCTAGAAATGATTCTCCATTCACCTTCCATTTTAGTGATTACATCATGCCTCTCACCGAACATTTCTTCAATATCTGTTGTTGATCCCCTGCTTCTTTTAAAAAGGAAATAGCTGCGGACGTTATACTCACCCTTTTTTTCACCTTGATGTATAACTACATTGGAAATAAAATGCCGCTGCCTTGTAGCTGGATTTTCTACCCAGGCAGATTTAGTATATAAACGATTTACACGTGTTCGCAAAGAGGCTTTAGTCTCCTCAAAATAAGCAGAATCAGATGATATATTATTTATGTTTACCCCTTCAACTGTTTCTCTTAACGGCATTTTATAAGTCACATCTTCTGCTAAGAGTTCAATCCACTCTTTGTACATACGGTTATCTAAGTAATGCGCTTCTTGGTATAGGAGACTTATAATTTGATCTTTGATATCTAATGGCACTTCTGAATGCTTTTTAATACTCATCGACTTGCCTCCTCTACACGACTTGGCTTAGTCAGTAAATCGAGCCAATGTTCATGCATTCTTCTAGATAGGGCATCACAATATGTCGTCGGGTAAGCAACCCCAGGACCTGTAAAGGTATGATCAACTTCTACATTAGAAAAGCCCATTAAATAATTACTAACATTATTATAATTTAATTCTTTGTTGCGCATCATCGTTGCCCCGCTGACTTCAACAATCCTAGCCCAAGTCTCTGTATCGTCTTGCTCGAGTGTTCCTGTTGGTCCAAATGACCCTAGATAGCCTTTATAAGCATTATCCTTGTATTCTTTGGGAGCATTTTTATCAATCAAGAACCAGCACCATACTTCGACTTTATCTGGCCCAAGCGGTCTCCACACTCTGAAATTAAGATAATTATGCAAATACCCCTCTGTTCCATGAATAGGGCTGACGAAGGAAAGATTAGGGTAAACCCCACCGACAAAAACTGTAACCCGCTCTAGTATATCTCTTTGTTCTGATGATAAATTCCTCTCAAACATCGGCCACATCGATTCAGGCATCCCTTGATACTTTGCCCTAGACCGGCCCGTTTTTGAAGTGATGACATTAATACCATGTGCATTATCCATTACAACTTGATGACCATATCCAGCGTATAACGGATCTTCAGGGCTTATTCCCATTTCTACCGTTGATCTATGGGTGGTTTGAACATGGTATGGATCTGCAGCAAAGTTTTCGGCAGTTGATTTCCAGTTTGCTTTTGCTATCCACCTTTGAGGCAGCCCAATAACTTCCATCCCATCATCACTTCTTCCGAGCATTAAATCAAAATACCATTTCATATCCCCTAAATAATCCTCTAGTGGCTCAGCATGTGGATCTAAACATCCAAATACCATACCGCGGTAACTTGCTACTTGTGGAATCTCACGGAGTCCCCACTCATCTTTACACATCTCTTCACCGTATACTTTATTCCCTGCAACGATACCAACCAATTCTCCATCTAAATTGTAACTCCATCCATGGTAAGGACAGGTAAACGTTTTTTTCTTTCCGCGATCAGCTGTACATAGTTGCGTTCCACGGTGAGTACATGAATTTAGGTAAGCTTTGATCTTCTCTTTTCGATCTTTTACAATTAATACAGGATCGTTAACCATCCACCTCGTTACAAAAGATCCCGCCTCTTTTAACTCAGTTTCATGACATAGAAACTGCCAAGTTTTTCCGAATATTCTCTCTCGCTCAAGTTCATAAATATCTGGGTCTGTAATAACCCATTGCGGCAATAGTCCTTCTTTCATTTTATCTTTTAATTGCTGAACTAGTTTTGAGTCAATTTCCCGTTTAATCATTAAATGTCCTCCTTCAAAAAAATGCACTTCACAGGTTAAACCCTTTGAAGTGCACCTCTTTTATGAATTATTTTGCCTAGAACGCAAATTCACGATATTGCGTTTGAACTGAAACCCATTTTGTCACCGTAAACTCTTCCACCACCCACGGGTTACCAAAGCGGCCTAAACCACTTGCTTTGTTTCCACCAAATGGGATATGAGGTGCATCATTTACAGTCTGATCGTTAATATGAGTCATTCCTGCCTCGACTTGAAGAGCCAACTCTTCTCCTCTCACAAGGTCGCTAGTAAAGATAGCTGAGCTGAGCCCCATTTCTGTATCATTGGCAATTTCAATTGCCTCTTCATCACTTGACGCTTTAATAATAGAAGCAATTGGAGCAAACAACTCGCTTTGGGCAAGTTTGCTCGAATTATCAACATTCGTAAATACAAATGGTGTCAAAATATTACCTACCCGTTCACCCTCAAGGGCAACGGTAGCACCTTCCGCTTTAGCCTCCTCAATATAACGAATAGCTTTATCCATTTGAGTTTTATTAATAAGAGGTCCAATAACCGTTTTTGGATTGCTTGTATCCCCGTATGGAAGGGATTTAACCTTATCAACAAATTTACTCACAAATTCATCATGTTTATCTTCATGGACAATGATACGGTTAATAATCATGCAAATTTGTCCTTGATGAATGAACTTCCCAAAAACAGCCGCATCTACTGCACGGTCGACATCCGCATCAGACAGGACTATAAATGGACTATTACCACCAAGTTCAAGAGCCACACGTTTTAAGTTACGGCCTGCTATCTCTCCAATCTTACGACCTACTGCTGTTGAGCCAGTAAAGCTGATTAACTGCGAATGTGGGTTTGTTAATAGATCATCGCCAATCTCCTCTAAATCAGTCATAATCACATTGAGCACACCTTTTGGAAGTCCAGCATGTTCAAAGGCTTTAGCAATTATGGTTCCTCCGCTTAACCCAACTTGAATGTCTGGTTTATGCACCACTGCATTCCCCAAAGCAATAGCAGGTGCAATGGTCCTCATAGAAAGGTTCATTGGGAAATTAAATGGAGAAATAGATGTAATAACGCCTAAAGGCACTCGGTGTATCTGATTTAATTTGCCTTCAACATGTCCAGGCACTTCCTTTTTAGTGAATACTTCATCTGCATATTTAATGGATTCCTCTAAAAATTCAAGCGTCAGATGTAATTCCACATTTGATTTTAATACAGTGCCCCCTGTTTCACGACCTAGGATACTAACGATTTCTTCACGATTGTCCTTCAGATATTGAGCAGCTTTACTTAAGACGTCTCTTCTCTCTTCAACTGTACTTTTTGCCCATACTTTTTGAGCTTCTTTAGCTGCAACAAAGGCTTCCGAAACTTGCTCTTTTGTTGCTAAAGTCATTGTAGCAATAAGAGATTGATCATATGGATTGGAGATTTTATACGTTCGTTTGCTAGATCCTGCTACCCATTTTCCATCGATAAAGCTTTTGTCGTAATTTTCGAAATTCTCCACAGACAAGTCACCCTTTCATCTCTTTACTAAAATACTACCCTCACCTAAACAATCACTTAGTAAACGCTTACATATACTATAAAATATTTAAGTTGCAAATAAAATAGATGCGTTCTTGTAGGTGCAACAAAATTAAAACAAAAATAAAAAAACTTAAAATTAAGCTTAATTGAACGATTTTCCCCCTCTAGCTTTCACTTCAACAACAAGCTCTATTTCAAGAGGAATACGATAGGGCAAGGATTCAACACCGATAGCAGATCTTGCATGCCCGCCTCTCTCTACTCCAAAGATACTTATTAAAACATCTGATGCACTATCTAGAATATGAGGAAGTTGGTCAAAATCAGACTGACAATTAATATACCCTGTCATTTTTATAATTTGTACTACATGGTTTAAGCTCCCTAAATGACTTTTTATCGAACCGAGACAGTTAATTACCGTTTGCTTTGCAGCTTCCCTTCCCTCTTCTATCGTTAAATCAGTTCCAACTTTCCCCTGGTAAAGTAATTCATCTCCCACTCTGCAATCATGTCCAGACGTGTAGAGAATATTCCCTGCTTGCTTTACGGACAATAGTGATACACCTTTTGGTGTAAATGCGGTTGGAAGGTTTATCTTTAATTGGTTCAATTTCTCTTCATACGACAACTTTATCTCCTCACTTCGATTAATCTAACCTCGCATTAGGTTTGGTAAAGTCATAACAATTTCCGGGAAGATTACTAAAATGATAGTAAAGATCATCATTGCGATTAACATTGGTGTAACGCCTCTAAAAATAGTTTGAATTGGAATATCTTTAGCGACCCCGTTAATTACGTATACACTAATACCAAGTGGCGGAGTGACAACTCCCATATTAAATACCATAACCATAATAATCCCAAACCAAATTCCATCAAATCCTAATTGAATAACCAAAGGATACACGATTGGCAACGTTAATACGAGAATAGCTATCCCTTCTAGGAAAAGGCCTAGTAAGAAATAGATTAATAAGATGATGGCAATGATTACAAATGGTGACACATCTAAACCAATTACCATCGATGTCACTGCGGTTGGTACTCTACTCATTGCTAAAAATTGCCCAAATAAAGTAGCTCCAATCAAAATAATAAAAATCATTGATGTTAAACGAATGGTTTCTTCTAAAGAATCAAAAAATCCTTTCCAACCTAAGCGTTTCGTTAACACAGAAAACAATAATGCTCCTAATGCTCCTACCCCTCCAGCTTCTGTTGGTGTAAAGAAGCCGAAATAGATCCCGCCAATACTAAGCATAAATATTAAAACAAACGGCCAAATTTTTCCGAATGAACCCATTCTTGCTTTAAATGTTGAAGGTGTCTGAACGTTTGGAGCAAGTGATGGGTCACGCTTTACCCTAATATAAACTGTCAACATAAATAAAAATGTCAGTAAAATACCTGGCACAATACCAGCTATTAAAAGTGCGCCTACAGGCTCCATTGTCAGCACCCCATATAAAATGAGAATGACACTAGGAGGAATTAAAACGCCGAGAGTCCCGCCTGCTGCTACACAAGCTGAGGATAAACTAGGCTTATAGTTGTAATCCTTCATCTCTGGAATCGCGACCTTAGCAAGTGTCGCAGTCGTCGCATTTGCAGAACCAGAAATCGATGAAAAAATTGCTGCAGCTCCGATTGTAGCCATTCCAAGACCGCCTCGGACATGCCCTACCCAGTGATCAACCGCTTTAAATAAATCTTTCGCTAAGCCACTATAGGATAAAAACATACCCATTAAAATAAACATCGGCATTACACTTAAACTATATTTACTGGCTGTCCCAAAGGCACTCATCCCAAGCTGTGCTAGAGCGACATTTGATCCAGATAATGTAAGGTATCCGGTAAAACCAACGAGTAACAGAGCAATGCCCACTTGTACTCGTAGTAAAATTAAAATAAATAGAGTAACAATCCCTATGACTCCTATCAATTCAGGACTCATTTGGATTCACCACCTTCCGGAGCGCTTTCAATAAATCTAAAATTACTGTTAATGCATAAAGTAAAATTCCAACAGCGCATACAATGACAAACATATATACCGGAAGTCTAAGGTCCCCGGTTACATTATTTGAAATTTGCTGAGCATAGAGAAATGTTTGTCTAGACATCAACCCAAGAATAGACAACATAATTAAATACGTAATAATATCAACAACCGCTTGACCGCGGACTGGTAATTTATCAATCAGCACGCCAACTGAGATGTGTCCTTTTTTCTGCTGAGTATACCCTAAGCTCAGAAAGACAATTAAGGCTAACCATAAGTAAGTTAGCTCATAAGTGCCTGTAACAGGACGCCATAAAAAGCGTCCTGTTACATCACTAAAGGTTAATATCATCATTAAAAAAAGGAGGGCAGCTGATATTTTGGCTGATATATTGTTTAGAAAACTAACCACCATCTCAAACGAATGTATCAACTTTGTCATAAGTCATTACTCTCCTTGATCACGCAGTCTAATAGCCTCATCAAAAATTGCTTGGCCAGGTAATCCTTGTGCTTCCATTTCTTCAACCCACTCTTCATTCAAGTGTTCAAGTGGTGCTTTCCAAGCATCAAGCTCTTCATCAGAAATTTCATAGATTTCAATACCGCCTTCTCTTGCAGCGTTCCAACCACCTTCGCCGTCCTCATCATAAATTTCTCCGGCTTTAAGAGCCATTGCTTCACCCATTAATTCTTCAATAGCCACTTGATCCTCTTCAGCGATTTGAGACCAAGTATTTGGATTTATTACTACAAATAAGCTGCTCGTATAGAAGTCACCTTTTGTGATATAGCCTGTCACATCAGCTAGCTGAAAGTTCGTAATAACTGAGGCTGGAGCTAGTGCACCATCAACAACCCCTCTTTGCATTGCTTCATAAACATCACCCATTGGCATTGATACAGGTATCGCCCCGTATGCTTCTAGAATGCCGTTAGCTGCAGGTGACGGCGTTCTAATCCTTAAGCCATTTAAATCTTCAGGTGATTGGATAGGTTTATCGACAGTTAAAAGTTGAGCTGGATCATTTTTAAATAACCATGCAACCTTCGTTCCTTCATGTTCTTCAGCAATTTCAGGGAACTGTTCATGCAAGTTCCAGAAAATCTCCGTTGATTCCACTGCGTTCCCACCCATAAAAGGCAGCTCTGTTACCCCTGTTAATGGGAATCTGCCTGGTGTATATCCGTGAAGAGCCATAGACATATCAGCAACACCATTCACAACTAAATCATATTGGGCATTCGATTCACCAAGTGCATTAGCCGGATACATCGTACCCGTAACACGTCCTTCTGTTACCTCTTCCACCTGCTCAATGAATGGTTCAAATAAGTCAGTATGCTGTGGATGGGGACCAGGCATAAAAGAGGAGATTGATAGATCTACTACTGCCCCAGATGGAGCAGGTGTATCTTCTTCCGCTTCTGCTGTAGGAGAACCTCCCGTTGATTCGCTTCCTCCACAAGCTACAAGTGCACTTAGAGCCACACTTACCACACCGAACCCTAGTAAACGCTTCCATTTCTCTTTCTTCATAAACATTCACCCCTTTAATATGATTAAATTCCACTTCTATTTTTTACATAGTCAACTAGAAATGACTAAAAGGTATAGCACTTTTACCTGCCAGTTACACGAACATCGATGACTGCCGAACGCCCTCCCTTAACAACTTCTATTGCTTTTTTAAGCTCTTGTTTTAAAATATCTGGACTTGTAATAGTTACTGCATAGGCCCCGCCAGCAGCTTCGGCTACTTTTGCGAGATCTGAAGATGGGCCAAACTTCGTCCAAAATTCCCCTATCTCATTTGCAACACCATTTGGATGAACACCAAGGGCCGAAAATTTTGGTGCATTCCATTGTTCGTTATTATAAATAACCGTTAAAAATGGAACATTGTATTTACGTGACATCCAATGTACAGGAGTTGGATTACTGAATATGTAGCATCCATCCCCGCTTAAGCTGACAACGAGTTTATCAGGTGATGCTAACTTGGCACCGATTGAAGCCCCCCCATTCCATCCGAGTGAACTTGCCCCCATACTGAAGTATGTGCCTGGTTTCTCCCTAGGCAGATGTTTATTAACCGTGGAGAAGTTTGTTATTGTTTCACTCATTATGATGGTTTCACTATCAACTACCTCTCTAATACAAGTTGTTAAGAATTCGGGGGTAATAGACCCTTCAGTTGTTGGTGCCTCTAATGCTGCCCAGTCTATCCGCTGCTTTGAGTGATAGTCTGAAACTTTATTGTATCGACTTGTGACGAGCTTTTCATTAATTGTTTGATGAGTAAGGAATTCATTTATTTGCTGTAGAACAATATGAGTATCAGCTTTGAAGTAACTTTCTGATGGAATATACCATAACGGTGTTTTTTCTTTTAGTGGGTCAACATCGACATAGTATATTTTACAATTCTCTTGAGGCTTATTATTTAATGGAATCCATGGAACATCACTATCAAGAACTAGTATAAGGTCAGCATTAGCCAATTGCTCGTCTTGAACAGGTTCATTCCAAACATACCCTACATGAAGCGGATGTTCAGATGGAAAATTCATATAACTTGGTGCAGATTCTAGGACAGGTATGGCTAATCTTTCAGCAAGCTTTATTAGCTCTTCCACACTTTCATGGTTCCTACCTAAGTATGTTGTGACAATGAGCGGATTTTCTGCTTGGAGTAACTCACTGCCAATCTCTGCAATTCTGTTTGGGGGAATTGCACTAGGTGACAATGCTCCCCACTTACTTAAATCAAGTGTTACTTCCTCTACCTTTTCTTCAAGAACTTCTCTTGCTGCCATTAGATATACAGGACCTTTTGGATCACTAGTTGCAAGCTGCATTGATCGTTGAAGTAATTGCTTTACATTTTTCCCTGTTCTTATTTCATTTGTATATTTCGTGTACTCTCTTACAATTCCACGTTGATCTGAAACATCTTGTATCCAATGAATATACTCATTCCTGCTCCCCATCAGTTCCCCTTCTTGCGTAGCTGGGGAAGTCCCTGCAAAAATCAATACTGGAATTCGTCCTCTGGCTGCATTATGAACAGCCCCTCCTAAGTTCTGTGTCCCGCAGTCCACATGAATTAAGACAACTTGAGGTTCACCAGTTAATTGAGCATAACCATGAGCAGCGCTCAAGGCGACCATTTCATGCTGGCAAATAAGGACCTCTGGCATTTCCCTGCCTTCTTGTTGGAATCTAGCAAAACTCTCAATAAGTGCAGGGTGATCACTACCTAGATTCGCAAAAATATAGGATACCCCCATCTCTTGGAACGCTTCTAGCATTTGATCTGCTGTTGTATAAACCCGCTTTTCAACCGAGATATTTTTATTAGTATTCTGAAGCTTCATTCTCAGTCCCCCTTTTATTTGAAGCGCTTACATTATTTTTGTTTAAATAACTGAATATTTTAAATTATACTTCTTTTACATCTTATCATATGGTAAATTATATGAATAATATAAAAAAAGTCTTGATTATATACTTTTTTCATATAGATAGGAGTGAAAAGTAATGGATATGCGTCAACTTCGATACTTTGTGACGGTAGTCGATGAGGGACAAATTACCCTGGCTGCTCAGAAATTAAATATGGCTCAGCCCCCTTTAAGTCAATCAATTAAAAAAATGGAGCATGAAATTGGTGCAAAACTTTTGGTTCGTCATGGACGAAAACTAGAAGTCACTGAAGCTGGAGAAGTTCTCTATTCAAAAGGTCTTCAACTTCTTAACACATTTGATGAAACACTAGGGGCAGTTAGAGAGACTGGCGAAGGAATGAGGGGTACATTATCTCTCGGATGTGTCATGACGTGCATCCATCAATTGCCCGAGAGAGTTCAAACCTTCCATAGGCTATACCCGCAGGTTAAATTAAAAATCTTAGGGGGTGACCCTCACCAATTATCTGAACTAGTAGAAAGCAGAGACATTGAGCTGGCTATCGTTCGATCGCCTTTGCATTATAAAAATGTGAATATGATAGAAATAGCTAATGACCCCTTTGTCTTCATAGTTCCTAAAAGTTGGACAGATGTCTCTTCTTTATCTTCTATCACCATGAACCAAATCTCAGAATATCCACTCATTGCTCTGCACCGTGTAAATGGAATTGGGATTTATGAAATTATATTAGATGAATTTAGGCGTCATGGAATTAAACCTAAGTACATTTGTGAATCTCCTGACGCAACAATATTACTCTCAATTGTTAAAGCTGGTATAGGAGCTATTTTATTACCTGAGTCAGCATTGTTTAACTTTACAAGTAAAGATCTTGCCACAATTAAAATTGATGATTTTTCAGCAACTACTCAAACATGTGTAATTTGGCAGAAAGACCGCTATATATCGAAGGCTGCGAGAAAGTTTATAGAATTGTTTTCATAGGAAAGGAGTAAGGAAGCGCTTTCACTCTTCCCTACTCCTTTTTCACATATTAAAAGCTTACTTTAAGACTCGCGTACGTTCTGCTACATCTTCATCAATTTCAATGCCCAAACCTGGTTTATTACAAGCTGTCAGAAAAATACCCTCTTCGCTCTTCACTTCCTTAAACATTGGACCTTTTAATAAAGAATTCTGGAAGGAGGTGCGATCTGGCGTAAAGTATTCTATCCATTTAACATTAAATAAACCTACCGCTAATGGGATATGAATTTGTTGAAGATTCCAAGGTGAGACTGGTACATTCAATGCTGTTGCATAATTATATATTTTTAACCATTCAGTAATTCCTCCAGTCGCACTCGCATTAGGCTGTATAATATCTACTGCTTTTGAGTCTATTAGCTGTCTAAATTCATTTAATCCTCCGTTTTGTTCACCACCTGTAATATAAGTATGACCTGCTCGTTCACGGACTCGTATATAACCAGGAATATCTTCAGGTGCCACTGGTTCCTCCAACCAATATACGTTATAAGGCTCCCAAGCTTTAAGTTGTTGAATAGCAGTGTCTGCATCCCATGTACCATTTACATCCACTAAGAGTTTAATATCTGGCCCGATTGCTTCTCGTACCGCTTGAACTCTCATTGTAGACTCTTTAATAGAGACCGCGGTTTTACTCCCCCTAATTTTAACTGCTGTATGGCCCCTCTCAACATATTCTACGGCTTTCTCACCTAATTTTTCAGGAGGTAATTGATGACCTACATTTGCATAAGTTAATACTTGATCACGATGATTGCCAAATAGATCAGATATTGGTAAATTTTGTGCTTTACCCTTAATATCCCATAGTGCAAAGTCGATAGCTGCAATACAATCCCTAATCATACCCCTCATTCCTATTCTCCAAGGTCCTTCAAATAATTTTTGCCATATTCGTTCAGTGTAAAGAGGATTTTCCCCAATAATGTTGTTTCTTAAGTTCCTTGAAATCAAAGTTGCAGCAATATCTCCAGTTACCCCGTGAGAAAAAACAGGCGTGCCAATAAAGCTGATTCCTGTGATATCGGTATCCGTATGAACTTTTATAATGAGTATTTCATGCCCCTCTGCATGTGCCATATCAGGATTAGCCATTTGTAAATAACGTTCAACAGCTACATCTGTTATTTTCATATAATTCCCCTCTCTCCTTTTAATTTAAGTCACTCTATTGAGATATACTTCTATCGTATCGTCAACAAACTTCGCAGATTTTTCAAATTTCCCTCTTTCATCTTTAGATATCTCCCACTCATCAATACTAAGTATGCCTTTATTACTTATTGTTAAGGGTACTCCTAAGCTTACATTTGATACACCATATTCCCCATTTAAAATAGCAGACCCTATAATTGTAGAAGATTGCAAAGATAACAGTTTGTTTATTACTTGACCCATTCCTCTGGCTGTTGTCCACCCTGTGGTTCTATTAATACTTAATTTGTTAAATTTATGAAACCATCCGTTTAATTCATTAAGAATCTTTTCTTTAATATCATATGGAACTGTTGAAGAAAATTTATTGATAACTACTTGACTAAAGAGAGGTACTTGACTACTACCATGTTCACCAATAACAGGACTGAAAACATAATCAGTTGGAGTTAATTTCATTACTTTTCTAATTGCCCATTCAAACCTCAGACTATCGTTCATTGTATATCCTATAAGCTTATGCCTACTAAATCCAAATTCTTTATATAAGTAATAGTTTAAAATATCGACTGGATTTGATGCCGTTATTATTATTGAGTCGGGTGCGTGGATACTTAATTTCTTTCCAAACTCTTTAAATAACTTTAAATTTCCTTCTAGAAATTCATTACGTGAGGAAACATCATTTCGATTTGGTATACCAGCCGTAATAACAACTACATCTGAATTTTTTAGATTCTCATATGAGCCAGAATATATATCCTTATTAGGAAAAGCATTCTGTAAGTCCAATAAGTGGTTTAATAATAGTTTTTCATTGACATCTAATAAACATATTTCAGTAATTTCAATATTACTTGCTAAATCATAGGCAATTGCAGCTCCTAGTGTTCCTGCTGCACCAATTATTGAAACCTTGTACATTACATACCTCCTCCAATCCTTTTACCTAGTACAAGATGATATATTACGTATGAGGTAATACTTCGACTAATTATTCCTCTAGCTCTAAGAAAATAGATTCATAATGATTAACTTCATCGTTTAAAAATGTCTCATATTCTTGCGACCCCAACCAGCCATCTTTCAAATGTAAAAATTGACTTTCAGCAAACTCTTGATATCGTTCGGTATTAAGAGCTTCTAATAAAGCTTCTTCTAATTTATTTTTTATTCCGTCAGATACCTCAGACCGCATAACAAATCCTCTAGACATCCCAGATGTTAAGTTCCATCCCATTTCTTCAGTAGTTGGAATATCCGAATAATCTTCTAACCTCTCTTCTGCAAATAGCAAGAGCATTTTGGCACTTCCGTCCTCAATCATTGAAATAGCAGGTCCTGGTTCTTCTAATAAAGCATCAACGTGCCCACCAAGAAGAGCAGTATGCATTTGTCCTGCATTCTCAAAAGCTACATAATTCAAATTTATCCCCGCTTCTTTTTCAAAGCTTTTTACTGTCAATTCATCTATACCTAAAGACGCTGTTCCACCAATCGTGACTTTACCAGGGTTAGATGTTGCTTTGGAAATAAAAGCATTAATATCTTCAAATTCTCCGTCTTTAACTAAAATAGTGTACATATCATCATGAAATCTAGCTAATGAACTAACCTTCCCATCTTCAAGGTAATTTTCTGTTCGATTTGCAGCTATATTAATCTGAAAATCCGAAACGGTAGCTAAAACAGTGTAACCATCGGCTGGCATGCTCATCAGTTCTTGTGTTGCAATAGCTCCAGCTGCTCCAGGGTGATTCACAACATTTACATTTACATCCAATATATCCGAAAGTTCTCTTGCAACTGCACGAGCAAAAGTATCAGTTCCTCCCCCAGGTCCGCCCCCCGCAATAATATCTATAGATCTTGTAGGGAAATCTGTCTCGCTAGAATCTGAATTTATTACCCCTTCTGTTTCAGTTTCTGCAGCCTCACCAGTCACTTCTTCATCTTGACTACAACCAGCCATCATTACTACAACTAGAATAATTAGCATAAACCATTTTTTATTCATTGCATCTCCCCCTAAAAATTAATATTAGATTTATTTTTGTTTTTATTACTAATAAACCATTTTTTAATTGTAGGAAACACTAACGCTACAAATGCTAAACTGAGCAGAGTAGCACTAATTGGTCTTGTGAAAAATACTGTAAAGTCTCCGCCCGAAATTTGTAAGGTTCGTCTGAACTCTTCTTCTATCATAGGCCCCAATACGACCCCGAGTATTATAGTAGCAATCGGAAACTTGAGCTTTTCTAGGTAATATCCAACTATGCCGAATAACAACATTATGCCAACATCAAACATTGAGTTTCTCACTGCAAATGTCCCAATGATACATAATATAATTATAATTGGTCCTAAAATCGTGTAAGATATTTTAACAGTATAAGAAAACATTGTTATAAAGGGCTTCGCAAATACTAAGATCAATATGTTTACAATAATAAGTCCAGCAAAAATGGTATAGACTAAGTTAATTTCATTAGTAAACAACATTGGCCCTGGTTGTAAACCATGTAGTATAAATGCTCCCAATATAACGGCTGTAGTTGCACTTCCTGGGATGCCCAAAGATAATAGTGGCACCATAGCTCCCATTGCTGCAGCATTGTTAGCTGATTCAGGTGCTGCTATACCATGTGGGTGACCAGTTCCAAACTTTTCAGGGGTCTTAGACCAACGAACTGATTCGCTATAACTTAGTAGTGCAGCCGTTGTTGCACCAACGCCTGGCAAAACACCTACAAAAACACCTAAAAGTGATGAACGAGCTATTGTTCCTGCTATTTTCTTTAAAATAAATGCTTCAAAGATTTTCGTTTTTACTTTTTGTACATTATTTTTTATTCTATGATCCTCTCTAGTTCTTCTTAATACTTCTGAGATGGCAAAGAGTCCTATTAAAATAGGTACGAATCCAACTCCTGACATGAGATTAGGATAATCAAATGTGAATCTTGTGTTGCCAGAAAGCACGTCAATGCCAATTGTCGCTATAAATAACCCTATGAGTACGCCTATTAAGCCTCTTAGTAAGTCTCCTCCACTAAGTGATGCTACAACTGTTAATCCTAATACTGCTAAAGCAAAATATTCTGGGGAGGAAAATTTTAATGCAAAATCAGCTAATAAAGGGGTCAAAAAGATTAAAAAGATTACTCCTATTAAACCTCCTGCTACAGAACTGAAAATAGCAATACCTAGAGCCCTTCCAGGTTCACCATTTTTAGACATAGGATACCCATCGAAAATGGTTGCTATTGCCTCAGGAGAACCAGGTGTACGGAATAAAATTGCGCTAATCATTCCAGAAAAAACGGCTGCTGCATATATACCTGTCAAAAGTAAAAAGGCTGTGGTAGTTTCCATACCATAAGTAATCGGCAACAATATAATTACAAGCATAGCCCCACTGATTCCTGGCATTGCCCCACCTAAAAAACCTATAGTTACAGCTAGAAGTAATATTAATAAGTGTATAGGGTCTAATACTTGTAAAAACCCATTTAGTAGATTGGTTATTTTAACCTCCCCCTCAATAAGTCTAGAGTCAATAAATTAATAGACTAAAAGCCCTGAAAATTCCAACCCCTCTAGGGAGAGGCACATTTAAAACAATTGTAAAAACATAAACTATAACAAAACTACTACTTAAAGCTGTAATTATTAATTTAATCCAATTACTCATTCCAAGTAAAAATGCTAATATAAAAATAAAAAACGGTGTTGCAGTTAAAAAGCCTAATATATTTATCGATAAAACGTAACTAAATATTAAAAGCGTTACTATTAGATGCATTCTAGGAAACTTGATTTCTATTACATCACCCCGATCTTGTGTTTCCACCTCTCCTCGATATTGAAGCGCTTTCATTTTTTTCGAACTTTTGACGAGTAATATAATTCCCAAACTCATTAAGAGCAATAAAACAGTGGTAGGCCATGCACCTGCACCGATGTTACTACTAGTACCAATTGGCAATTTTAAAGACTGAATTAAAAAAAACATAGAGAAAACTACTATTAATAACGAAAAAATAATGTTAGGCATGATACCACACCTCCGTCTAAATGTAATGTAATTAGCTTTACTTTACCCCCTCTCTAGTTAAAATTATAAGAAAATTTAGAAAAAATAGTTGTTTATTATACTTTTAAAATATATATTTTAGTTATAAAAAGTGGATTTACTCATCAAAAAGAAAGAGGGTGTTTAAATTTAATAAGAAATTCAGGCTTACATTTCAAACAAAGATAATTTTTTTCGTAACTCTTATTACTTTTATAACTCTTGTAATTGTAAGTATTTCTACCTATACAATCTTGCATAATTCTGTAGAAGAATCTGTTGGTAATTATACGTTGAAGGTAGCTCAAATCCTTTCAAAAATGGACGTTGTAGAAGAGACCCTTAAGGCACCTCCAAAAAATAATAATCTTCAAAGTTCATATGAAAATTATTTAAAAGAGGTTTCAACAAGTGATCAGATCTTCATGGTATTAATTAATCAGGAAGGATTAAGATACACACATCCTAACAACAATTTAATTGGTAAACATATTACAGGTGACGATATTAATGAAGCCTTAAATGGTAAAACTTATATTTCTAAAGCGAAAGGTATATCAGGTACTACAATACGAACTTTCGTGCCGATTGTCGATTCTAATACGAATAAACAAATAGGGGTAATTTCAATTGGAATTTCCCAATCAAATTTAACAGCCGTTGCAAAAGAATATGTACAATCTCTATTTTTTTGGATTCTTGTGACATTATTAATTGGTTTTTTAGCTTCAATAATTCTCTCGAAACGAATCAAAAAAGTCTTACATGGATTTGAACCAAATGAAATTGCCTCTTTATTTAGGGAGAAAGATGCTATTTTGGAGTCGATGAGTGAGGGAATCATAGCTATTGATAATGATCAGAGGATTATACTCGTTAATAAGTCAGCGCAAAAATTACTCTCTCTTGAAAAATACTTAGCAGGGAAAAAAGTTGATGAAATTACAGTTTTTAAATCAATTTTTTCCTATATAAACAAAATTAGTCCTGGAGAGAGTATTGAGATACTTGTAAACAATATAATTATTTTAGCAAATTATTATCCTTATTTATCAGACAACAAGAAAGAATTAGGAATGATCGTTACATTTCGGGATATAACTGAGGTTCAAGAAATGGCAAATAAATTAACTGGTGTGGAACAATATATAGATGGTCTACGAGCAAAATCACATGAGTTTATGAATAAATTGCAAACGCTTTCAGGTTTAATTGAATTAAAACAGTATGATAAAGTGCACGCTTACATTGCTCAGACGACACATAAACAGCAAGAAATTATGACCTTTTTTAAAGATAGAATTAAAGAACCAAAGATTACAGGATTATTATTAGGGAAATTTCAACAAGCTGAAGAACTACATATCGATATTGTCTTTACTCCTGGTAGCTATTTAGGGGTTCTACCCAAAAATATACCCGTTAATAGCATTGCATTAGTATTAGGTAACCTTTTACAAAATGCAATGGATGCTTTAGTGGAGACTCAAAACGGAGAGATTCACCTCACCATACTTGATTCACCAGATTCTATCAAAATAGTTGTGGAAGATAATGGAGCAGGTATAAACTCCTCGGTAAAGGACGTCATCTTTATCAAAGGTTTTTCTACCAAGGGTGAAGAACGAGGAATTGGCTTGCACTTAGTTAAGTACCATATAAATCACATTTTAAATGGCAGTATAATATTTGATTCTGTATTAGAGGAAGGGACTTCTTTTTTTATAACTATACCAAAATAATGTTTATGATAAGGTGTAACTTTAGAAATTTTTAACTCAGTATTTAATCTTTTTTAGGGGGGACTATATTGAAAATTAAAACGCTTATTGTTGAAGATGACCCTATGGTAGCTAGTATTAACCAAGGCTATCTAGAAAAACTAGACTCTTTCTTTGTGGTAGATATAGTCACCAATGGTGAAGAAGCACTTAGTAAAATTAGGATGAAAAAGATTGAACTACTTCTCCTTGACGTATATATGGCTAAGATGAATGGTTTAGAATTATTAAGAAGAATAAGAAAAGAAAACGAAAAAATTGATGTAATTATGATAACAGCTGCAGACAGCCCAGAAATTATTGAAGAAATATTTCGGTTAGGAGTTGTAGATTGTATTCTCAAACCTTTTGATTTTAAACGTTTTGAAAGATCTTTACTAACATACTATAAACGCTACAATATGTTCAATACAAAAGAACCTATGAATCAATCAATAATTGATTCAATAAACATTAATGAAGAAAATAAGAAATTAACTTTTAATCCGTTGCCAAAAGGGATTGATTCAATTACTTTAAATACTATAAGAAAAGTATTAAAAGAAGCACCTTGTCCATTGACAATACAAGAATTAGAAAAGCATGTTCAAATATCTAAAATTACTATACGAAAATACTTAGAATTTCTTGCTCTAAATAATGAAATAAAGTTAGATCTAAACTATTCAACAAAAGGGCGACCCTCTAAGTTATATTCATACAAGCTAAAATAACCAAATTAATCTCACATTTAACGTAACCATTAAAGGTTACGTTTTTTTATTGTGTTTAATCCAATTCAAAATTATTGTCACTTCTCCTTTATTCCCCCCGAAACTTTTTTATCATTCACTTACAATTTCCGTCACCTTTTTCACCGGAAACCCCTTACAATATATTGAAAAAGTGAACCTGTTAAGGGAAGTGAAATAATTGAAATGCCACCTGGTAATCTTAATGATGATAACTTTGTTATTCTCAAGCGGCTGTACAATGAAAACAATGACGGGGGACCGAGTCTCAGCTGATGAAAAATTATACGCTGCGGATCACATCTATATGAAGGTAGAGCAAAAGAGCTTTCAAGCCCCTATACCCGCTTATAAAGCGGTACATATAGAAAAACAAGAAATACCAACTCTTACATACGAATCTAAAGCAGAAAGTACATTTGATTCTGCCTTGTTTCCTGAGGAGTATACCGATATCCCTGGTGTTCTTACATTTAGAGGAAACCATAGTCGCACGGCACCCGCCTACGGACGTATCTCTACAAATGTTTCTCACATTGAAAAAGCATGGAATTTCCGCACCGGGTCACATCATAAATGGGGCGGAGGGGCCGGCTGGACAGGACAGCCTAGTATCATCACATGGGATGACGAGGTACGTGCCATTATGAATGTTGATGAGTCTTTTAAACATCAAACAGGATTTACAGAGGTCATTTACGGATCGCTTGATGGATCTGTCTATTTTGCTGAGCTAGAAACGGGCATTCAAACAAGACCTTCAATTAAAGTAGGCGGCCCAATTAAAGGCACTGTTTCTATTGATCCTCGCGGCTATCCCCTATTGTATGTGGGGCAAGGAATTCCTGAGAGTCCGATAGGCTATCGTATATTTAGTCTAATTGATGGAAGTGAACTATTTTTTATTCCTGGAATTGATTCTTGGGCTTATCGAGGATGGGGTGCATTTGACGGGGCAGCACTCATTAACCGTGAGCTTGATCAACTAGTGCTTGGCGGAGAAAACGGCTTATTTTATCATGCAAATCTTAATACAACGTTCGACCTTGAACAGAAATCTATTTCTGTAAAGCCTGAGATTAAAAAAGCGCGATATAAAGTGGCAAATAACTCACATCAAGGAATTGAAAATTCGATCGCTGTTTATCGAAACATTGCTTATTTTGCAGATAATGGCGGGAGTGTAATAGCAGTCGATATAGAAGATTCTACTCCGATATTTGCGCTAGAAGCAACCGACGACACAGATGCGACGATTGTTATAGATGAAGAAGAAAACCACCCTTTCATCTATACAGGAACAGAGGTAGACCACCAAGGACCATTCGGTGATTGTCTGCTCCGCAAAATAGACGGCATTACTGGTGAGGTTATATGGAGCCTTAGCTATCCAGCTTACTCCATCCCAGATGTGAACGGTGGGATGCTAGCCACTCCTATAGTCGGCAAGGAGAAAATAGATCATCTCGTTATTTTCACGATAGCACGTTACGACACGATAAATGGTGGATTAATGGTCGCTGTAAATAAAGAAACAGGCGAAGAGGAGTGGCGTCTTCTGATGACCAATTATGCATGGTCCTCTCCAGTAGATGTTTATACAGAAAACGGAGATGTGTATATCCTTCAAGCAGATTCAGCCGGCAATATGCATTTGATCAGTGCACGTTCAGGAGAAGTGCTAGATGTAATGAATCTTGGGGCAAATGTGGAAGCATCCCCTGCTGTTTATAACAATTATGTCGTTGTCGCAAGCCGTGGCGGCGAGGTGTTTGGTTTGAAATTAAATTAGTAAAGTCAGGGACATAATTAAAGTGTTTGACTCAGGATACGAATGAAGCGCTAATTTAGCGGATGAAATATACGTAGACTCCTGTGTGGACTAGAGCAAATGTGAGATCCCACAGGGCGAAAGCCCGAGGAAGCTCGCTAGCTCCACACGGAAAGCGAAGTATATTTTAAGAGCGGTGTACAAAGGCCGCATCTGTAATATCTATATTCCTAGAAGTTATAATACTTTTGTTTCAGCCTCATTTGCTTTTTCACCTATACCACTTTGGAATATTGCTCTGGAAATAGTCATGGTCCTCTAACACTTCAAAAGCTCGTCCTGACAAAAATTCAAACTGCTTAGGGCCCATTTTCATCCCCCATACAAAAGCAGAAACTATATGCATCGCACTATACAGACCATAAAGCGGCCAGAACCTATCTTCCTCCCTTTTGTCTCTAAGGTAGCCGTCAATATTTCCTTTAGCAAAGGCCGGACTGACTTGCTTAGTAAAGAAACCTATCTTTTGCAAGTCATGAATAGGATCACCCCAATCCATCCTCTGAAAATCAATAATCCCGCTAAATTGGTCATGATGAAAGACTAGATTAGAAGGATGAAAGTCGTCATGCTGAAACTGATTTGGCCGCCCTTGCATTAAAGGTTCATTTTCTCTTATATAATTGGTCAAACGATCTTTCGTATGTTCATCTAAATTTATGAGTTTAAGTTCCTTTAAATAGTTATCGCTTTTATTCTTTTTAGCAATATGCCATTCCGGAAGTTCTAGCGGAGCATTCAATTGATGGAGTTTCTTTAATTCTTCTGCTGCTTTTACTCCTGCCCTGTATTGCTCACTTTCATTTAACCTCGTTAAATTTTCTTCTCCGTCAGTACCTGGTATGTAGGATAAAACCATATACCCCTTCTCCTCATCTATTAACTCTCCAAACTCTATTGGCCTTGGTATCTTTTTAGAAAAAGACGTCAGCTTAGAGATCGTTTCAAACTCGATCGTTCGCCGTTCTAATTCCTCTTTAGGGAAGATTCTAAGTAAATAGTTTTGATCAATAACATATTTTTCATCCGTCGAAAATCCTTTAGTAAGAGGCTGTATGGTATGTGCTTCTTTATAAATTTTTAAGTATTCTCGGTTCATCTGATTCACCCTCTCACATTCTTATTACCTTCCATTATATCAAATACTGGTGTAATTAATTTCATTCAGATATTGACTCTCACGTCACGTGATAGCTTATAGTAAGGTTTGAAGGGAGGGTTAGAAGTGAAAGTGAAGGACCTTGCAGAGCTCGTGGGAATTAGTGTGCGCACACTACATCATTATGACGAAATCGGCCTGTTAAAACCAGATACGATATCAGAAGCAGGCTACCGGTATTATTCAGAACGTAATTTAGATACACTTCAGCAAATTCTCTTCTATAAAGAACTTGGATTTTCATTAAAACAGATTAAAGAAGTACTCGAAGAGCCTGGTTTTAATCAGCAAAAAGCATTAGTGTGGCAACGTAAAATGCTCTTGGAAAAGCGAGATAAACTTAACCAAATGATTCTAACGATTGACAAAACCATACAGTATAAAAAAGGAGACATTCATATGACAAGCGAAGAAAAGTTTAAGGGATTCGACTTCAGTCATAACCCTTATGAAAAGGAAGCAAGAGAACGTTATGGTGATAAGAAAGTAGATGAGACTGCTAAAGGTATGACTCAGGAACGACAAGAAGAGATGAATAATCTCTACCGGGAACTAGCTGCTATTCGTCACACGGACCCAGCCTCAAAAGAAGCACAGGAAGCTATTAAAAAGTGGTTTATCTTATTAAATAAGATAGGCAGCTATTCTTTAGATGCTTTTAAAGGGTTAGGCCAAATGTATATCCTAGACGATCGGTTCACTAAAAACATTGATCAATTCGGAGAAGGTCTTGCCCAATTTATGAGTGAAGCAATGGGCAGTTATGCAGATGATCACCAAAAAATTTAACTATGATTAAGCGATACAGAAAAGATGCTGTATCGCTTTTTTTGTTGTAACCCCTTTCCTCCTTTACCTGTTCATCTCGAAAAAAGCTTTGACATTCATCAGAAAATGATGTAAATTACCAAATGTACGAACGATTCTTTTTAGATATAATTTAAATATTCGTTTTTAGGGGTGTAATTATGGAAAATGTGTTTGATTACGAAGATATTCAACTGATTCCAGCAAAATGTGTAGTAAATAGCCGATCTGAGTGTGATACAACCATCACTTTAGGTAAACATACATTTAAAATGCCAGTCGTACCTGCGAATATGCAGACGATTATTGATGAAACAATTGCAACGTTCTTAGCGAAAAATGGCTACTTCTACATCATGCATCGCTTCGAACCTGAAAAACGAGTATCTTTTATCAGAGATATGAAATCAAGGGAATTAATCTCCTCTATCAGCGTTGGAGTAAAAGCTGAAGAATACGATTTTGTACTTCAATTAGCTGAGGAACAATTAGTGCCTGATTATATTACGATTGATATTGCACACGGCCACTCGAATGCCGTCATTGAAATGATTCAACATATTAAAAAACATTTGCCTGATTGCTTTGTTATTGCTGGTAATGTTGGGACTCCAGAAGCTGTTAGAGAGCTTGAGCATGCTGGGGCAGATGCTACAAAGGTTGGCATTGGACCAGGTAAAGTATGTATCACGAAGATTAAAACTGGTTTTGGTACAGGAGGCTGGCAGTTAGCTGCGCTTCGCTGGTGTGCCAAAGCTGCAAGCAAACCTGTTATTGCGGATGGCGGTATTCGTACGCATGGTGATATTGCCAAATCTATCAGGTTCGGCGCGTCTATGGTGATGATTGGTTCACTATTTGCAGGTCATGAAGAATCACCTGGCGAAACGATTGAAAAAGATGGAAAGCTTTACAAGGAATATTTTGGATCGGCTTCAGAATTCCAAAAAGGCGAGAAGAAAAATGTTGAAGGGAAAAAGATGATTGTTGAGCACAAAGGTTCATTGAAGGATACATTAATTGAGATGGAGCAAGATCTTCAATCATCGATTTCTTACGCTGGCGGAACTAAATTAGATGCCATTCGTCACGTAGATTATGTTGTTGTAAAAAACTCTATCTTTAATGGTGATAAAACGTACTAATACAAGAATAACCTTATTTCCGTTTAGGAGGTAAGGTTATTTTTATATAAACGAAACCCTTATTGGTGTAAATAACGATGGATGACATTATGAAGATTACTTTGAAAAGAGGCCTCTACCTGATACCCATTCGTATTAAAATAAATCGCGTGTTCCGGTTTCACCCCAATAATAGTAACTGTTAAACCCATTACTTCAAATTGTTGAATCATCTTAATTAAAGCTGTAACACCCTCAGTAGATAATGTACCTATTCCACTGAAATCAATTAATATCACTTCAAATTCTTTCTCATAAGCCTTTGTTAACAGTTTACATTCATTTGCTTCTATTAAAGTTTGAGTCATGTCGCCAAAAAACAGAATTAATCCAGCGTAGTGGGTAATCCTTATCATTGGTGCTGAGAGCTGATGAATGTCTTGAATCGTCACCTCTACCTTTTCTTTATTATCAAGGAGCTCAAAATTTGTAGTAGATAGTCTCTTTTTATGGTCAAAAACTAATTGTTCAAGATGTTGAATCTTTTCAAGCTTCTTGATAAAAATTAAATGGCCAACTCTTTCTTCCCACTTTATATGACAATCAAACAACACGAAAGGAAGATCCTTTGTTCTTACTACAATCTCAAGTTCTTGACGCTTTGCAGCTGGTGACACATGGTGCTTAAATTTGTTCTTGCTTTCCACATCGATTAATAATAATACATTCTCACACGCTCCAAATACATTGATAGCTTCATCTGATTGTGCTAATACTTCATACTGTGGATCGATCTGAAAATAAGGAAGAATGATATGTTTTACTTGTGACACCTTGCCACGCTCCTTTCGAATGACGACGTAACCATCTTTTCAATTCTTCTACATCATCAAATAGAAGCGTTTGTTCAGTGATAAAAGAGGATAATTGATAGGTGGTTACCAATCTCCCGCCAATCATCATAACAGGTTTTAAGCCTGACTGATTTAATTCTTTAATATAATTCTCAATTTGTGCTAGATTGTAAGTGAGTGTAATGGAAATACCGATAACGTCTGGCTTCCACTGTTTCACAAACTGAACAGCATCTGCACAAGGGACGTTTGGACCAAGAAGTTTAGTAGACCACCCAAAGTCTTCAAACAAGTGAGAAACCATCGTTATTCCTATATCATGGTGCTCCCCTGCTGGGCATAAAAACATCGCTTTATGCTGAGACGATTGATAATTCTTTGATTTCTTAGAGTGATAGTAAGTCATAATAAAATCTATAGTAGATGTTGCTAAATGTTCATCAGCCACAGTAAGATCATTACTTTCCCAGCTACGTCCGATCTCTCTCATTGCAGCTGTGATCAAGTCTTCATATATATGTATATTATCTTTATATGTTTGCTCTGCTTTTAAAACAATCTCCCATGCCCTATGTTGATCGCCCTGAAGTATAGCTTCTATAAAGGACTCTAGCATCTTGTGCATTCTATCTCTCCTTTAGGCCCTCTCTTAAGAAAACAGTTATTTATAATTAACGTAACTTCTATTTATTATTACATCTTTTTATTATGTCATATCTTCGAAAAATAGAGAAGAAATTGCCCTTTTTACCTGTGAGTTCCATTTTCTTTTAAGATACCGAGTACCCGAAGCTGCATTTAAGATCCCTCTAGCACCCTCTGAACCTTTTCAAGTTCTTTTAGTGAGTTTATCATTTCAATAAACTCTAGTACGAGAAACCATAAGCCTACCAAACTACATAAAATCCCAACGAT
The DNA here is from genome assembly GCF_000005825.2 of Alkalihalophilus pseudofirmus OF4. GTDB lineage: Bacteria > Bacillota > Bacilli > Bacillales > Bacillaceae_D > Alkalihalophilus > Alkalihalophilus pseudofirmus. The sequence goes on along the minus strand of NC_013791.2, from coordinate 923,378 downwards.
TCCCAACAGGACCCCATAGTGACCGTTTTTCTTTATATCTACAAATCCTACAATTCCAAACACGATGCTAATAACGATAAGAGGAAGGATAAAGATAAATAAAATGTGGTGAAATATAATTGCTAGCATTCCGAAAATTAGCGATGTGATAGTTCGTGTGTTATAGCCTTGAAAAGTATTCATCTTACCCGCCCTTCTTCTCAATTAACTTATCTTCACCATTACGAGTTCCCTTTCATAACACGAGAAATGATCGAGTCATACACGACATCCTCTTACATATTCCTGCTACAATAGAGTAAGTTAGGGCAAATTTTAAAAATAAAAAGGTGACTTCGTATGAGTCACCCTCCCTAACGTATAAATCCGCCTTCTGAATGAATCACCTGTCCAGTCATCCAGGCTGCGTCTTCAGTTACTAAAAATTTAATAACCTTTGCTGCATCTTCTGGCTCTCCCACTCGACCCAAAGGAAATTTAGCTGCTAAATCTTGCTTGATTTCCTCTGTCATCCATCCCGAATTTGTCGGTCCGGGGTTCACCGCATTTACCGTTATACCGAGCGGCGCCACCTCTTGAGCGAGAGTGACCGTTAATGCATCAATAGCTCCTTTGGTCGTTGCATACGCTAGCTCGCCCGGCATGGGTCCTTGAGATTGACCAGACGTAAGGTTGATAATTCTCCCTCCGCTGCCCTTTCTAAATGCTTGAGCAAAGTGATTTGAAAGCAGCATCGTTGCTCGTACATTAACAAAGTAATGCTTGTCTAATTCTTCAGCAGTTAAGGTTGTATAGCCATTATTGCTTGAATAGGCGGCATTATTAATTAATATATCTGGATCACCCAGTTGTCCAACCACTTCTTTAAATAACTTCTCGGGGGCAAGAATATCTCTTAAATCCAGTTCCATACACTGGACTTCCACACCAGATTGCCGAAGCTTTTCTTTTATCATTAAAGGTTCATTTACTTCGATCTGGTAGGACATTTGTTCATCATAGTCTGTCCAATATGTAAAAAAGATCTGACATCCTGCTTCTGCAAGCTCCTTACAAATAGCAGCGCCAATTCCCCTCAAGCGGCTGACGCCTGTTACTATCGCGATCTTTCCATCTAATGTTCCCATATTGAAGTCCCCCATTTCGCAGTCTTACTTTATCAAATCATATGACTTATGTATTAACCGGTTACCATCATAACAATAATCACAAAATACCAGCTTATTCCTATGACAGTCATGATAATATAAGCTATCCCTATCATTTTTAGAGCCTTGTTATAGCCTTTATTGATCGTTACGGCAATCATATAGAAAAGCACTGATAAGACTACTGGTACAAACCATAGCATGGAACCAAATAGTTCGGGTAAATTGCTGTTTTGAACGAGTCTTTCATAAACAAAAATAAGTGCAAACAGGATACTAATCCCACTGATGATCTTAGCTGAACTTTTCACCACTTCATACCTCCCTATTCCCCTCATCTTATCATAAATATAAGCTTTATATTCATGATGAATTGTCGAAAACAATGAGTATTCAAGCATTAAAAAGCGAGCAATTGAAGTCCCATATGCTCGCTCTTCCTTATATTACCTCATACTTTGCATCTGCCAATCGGGAAATCTCATCCTTATATGGTTCGAAAGCTCCATTCCCGCGATCCACTTCAACTAAGCGGATGTACTTTTCTTTTTCCAAGAATTTTAAATGCTGCATTAGTGGAGGATAAATTTTATATGTGCCTTGTGAATAAGTTGATGCATCAAATCCTCGGTTCTCAATCAACCATTTACAGATTTCCACAACCGTTTTACCGTCTTTCAATAACATCATAATATCCTCATCTACATGTAAAAACTTTGCCGAAGAACGCGGTACTTTCTCTGATTGTTTCGGCTTGGCTTCTTTATGATCATTTTCTTCCGAAGGATCTTCAAAAAGACTTAATTGTTCCATTAATACCTCACCTCATTTAACTTGCATGAAACTCTTGTTCTTTATTGTATCAAATGACTTGTAACAATTAAATTGTATTAATTGAAAGGAATTAATTGAAAGGTATAAGGTTCACTGATTGCTTGTATGTATCGTTAATGAGCTTTATATTTCAAAATGTTTAGATACTTACCTTTTTCGTTATGTTAGTATAAAAAATTAAAAAACTACCTGGTAATTATGACTTCATTTAATATTCTTAATTCTTTTTAAGCGGTTGAAACCTTTGATACATAGGCGTAATATAAGAAATCGTGTGACATGCAGCAAATAATTTGTTTGGAAAATCAAGATTAAAACCATAATCAAATTTAACTGTTGAGAAAAGGAGACTGGTCTTGGTAAAAAGTATAAACACTCTAGAATTTTCGGCTTGTTTAGAAGTTACGTTAGAGCACCCCTTAAAAGAATTTGGGGATACCTCCATGTCCGTCATGAAGTTTGATCAAAATAAATATCTATTCTCCATTCCAGTACACAACTGGACATACCTTAAACATGAAAATGAATCGATCAACCTGCGTACTGCCCCTAGCACTTATCGATATAGTCAATATCAAAAGGATTTAATTGAAACGATGCAAAAAGCCATATATGCAATTGATCAACCTACACTATCATAATTCCTGGAAAGACCGAGTATAGACACGTCTACATCCACTTGTTCATACTCGGTCTTTTTAATTTAAATTATCGTACATTTTTCAAATCCCCATTAGCATTCTTACAAAAAAGTCCTATCTTCCTTCATAAAACTCAAAAACTTTGTCGAAGCTCTTAACATCTAAGCAAAAGTGATCTAAGATAGAGAACGGTTACTTTTCACCTATAAATTGGATTAATTATATATAGATGGGAGTTACATACGTTGTTTAATGATGCATTACTAATAAAATTAGAAGGTCGAATTGAAAAGCTTCGCTGCGAGATGATTAAAAGCGGTCTTAAAAATGGTTTAAATCATCCAGATACAATTAAATACAGCCAGCAATTAGACATGCTCTTAAATCGTTACAATCGAATGAGAACCTCGTTATAATCCCCAGTATTAGTCCTGCATCCACTTCACTATCTACAAATTTGCCACCTCTTTAATTCCTTTTCCACAATAATAATAATTAATTTTGAAAGCGGTCGAGTCTTGTAAAAATCTTCTTTAAAAATTGATAAAACAGCTCCTCAGCTGGCAATAACGGTCTTTCCCCTGGAATAATGACTCCGACAGTCCGTGGAATCATTGGTTCTTCTACAGGAACTCTTACCGTTGAAGGAGGGACATGGTCCATTAACGTAATTTCTGGAATCAATGTTATACCGAGACCTGCTGCGGCAAGCCCTTTTAATGCATCAATATCATCACCTTCAAATGACACTTCAGGAGTAAAGCCTTGACTCTCGCAAGCCTTAACAATAATGTCTCTTAAAATATATCCTTCAGGTAATAAAATAATGGATTCCTCTTTAAGCTCTCTTAGCATTAAGCTCTTATAGTTTGCGAATGGATGGTGTATAGGAACTAGAGCGACAATTTTTTCTGTAAATAAGATCTCGCTTTTAAGTTTAGGTTCATTTCTCGGTACAGGCCCAATCAAAGCCATATTAAAATCTCCATTCACTACCCCGTTAATTAGTTCAAGATATGTTGCTTGCTTTAATTTGAATTTCACCTTCGGATATTGCTTTCTGAAGGCTACCACAGCCGTTGGCAATGTATATGCAGCCATGCTAATCGGAAAAGCAATGCGAATTGTTCCTTGTTCTGGGTCTAAATATTCTTCAACTTCTAATTTAGCATTGTCAATCACGTTCATCGCCTGATTCATCCGCTCTAAAAATAGACGTCCAATTGGGGTTACTTTTACTCTTCTTCCTTCTCTAATAAATAGCTTGACTCCCAATTCTTCTTCTAAATTTGAGATTTGTCTGCTGACTGCCGATTGTGCGACATGCAAGGCATCTGCAGCCTCTGTCATATGTTCTCGTTTTGCCACTTCAATAAAATATTTGATTTGTCTTAATTCCAATTTACCCACTCCATTATTAATTGATCTCAATTCGGCATTAATTTTATCTAAACTTCATATTGTTCATATCAATCAGTCAATAATAAAATACTACATAACAGAAAATCTAACAATCAGAACATTCAAAATCACTATCGGATATTGGGGGAGATTGAAATGGAGACATTAGAGAAGGTACTAGATTCAAAAACAGAGGAAGCTAGACTATATGTAGATCGAGTATTTAGTTCCGTTAAGGAAAGAAATCCTAATGAGTATGAATTCCATCAAGCCGTAAAAGAGGTGTTTGACTCGTTAGTACCAGTGCTTGCAAAGGATCCCTCTTATAGTAAGAACGGGATTTTAGAACGCATAGTTGAACCTGAACGAGTGATCAGTTTCCAAGTTCCTTGGGTGGATGATCATGGAACTGTCCAAGTAAACCGTGGTTTTCGTGTACAGTTTAATAGTGCCATTGGACCTTACAAAGGCGGAATCCGCTTCCATCCATCAGTTAATACAAGCATTGTGAAATTTCTTGGTTTCGAGCAGATCTTCAAAAATTCCTTAACGGGTCAGCCTATCGGCGGTGGAAAGGGCGGAGCTGACTTTGATCCAAAAGGAAAGAGTGATGCTGAAATTATGCGCTTCACTCAAAGTTTCATGAGCGAACTGGGCAAACATATCGGAGCAGACACTGATGTTCCTGCTGGAGACATTGGAGTGAGTGCTCGTGAAATTGGCTATATGTTCGGTCAATACAAGAAAATGCGCGGTCAATACGAAGCGGGTGTTCTAACTGGAAAAGGCTTCTCTTATGGCGGAAGTCTTGCAAGGAAAGAAGCAACAGGGTATGGAACCGTCTATTTTGTTGAAGAAATGCTCAAAGACAAGGGATTAACTTTTCAAGGAAATACTGTTGTCGTTTCTGGGTCAGGTAATGTTTCCATTTATGCAATGGAAAAAGCGATTCAACTAGGCGGCACTGTTGTTGCATGCAGTGATTCAAATGGTTATATCTATGATGAAGCTGGCCTTAATCTTGATACCATTAAACGTTTAAAAGAAGTGGAAAACAAACGAATCAGCGAATATGTGAAAGAACACCCACAAGCAAAGTATATCAATGACTGTACAGCTATTTGGGAGGTTCCTTGCAACATCGCTCTCCCTTGCGCAACACAAAATGAAATTGATGAATATCATGCAAAAACACTTGTAAACAATGGTGTCCTCGCAGTAGGAGAAGGGGCTAACATGCCATCTACTCTTGAAGCTGTGCATGTATTTCAAACAAACGGGGTTTTATTTGGACCTGCAAAAGCCGTTAATGCCGGCGGGGTAGCAGTATCTGCTCTTGAGATGGCACAAAACAGCATGAGACTTAGCTGGACATTTGATGAGGTAGATGCTAAGCTGCAGCAAATCATGAAGAACATCTACAAAACAAGCTTAGACGCTTCATATGAATATGGCGATCCTGGTAACCTCGTCCTCGGTGCAAACATTGCCGGATTTAAAAAGGTTGCAGATGCCATGATTTCTCAAGGAGTTATCTAAATAATCAACAAGCCGACTAATCTCTTGTTTCTAGTCGGCTTTTCAACATTATTTCTACTCTCTTTCTGGCCAAAGATGTTCTTCTAATTCTGCCTTTATCTTCTCTGGAATAGATTCAGTCTGTTGTGTATGGAGGTTGAAATTCACATAGATTGCTTCATTTTTAGCACATAGCATGCCCTTTTGATGAATTTCCTCATACAACTCTAAACTACTGTTCCCAATCCGCTTGATCCACATTTTCACTTCGACCTTTTCACCGAAATAGATTTGCTTTTTATACTCGAGTGTTGTCTTCACGATGACCATTTTCCAATCTTCAAATGAAAGGTCTGGGGTAAATAATCTGAATAACTCATGTCTGCCCGCTTCAAGCCACACAGGAATGGTTGTATTATTTATATGACCGGCTCCATCCGTTTCAGACACCCGCGGTTCAATCTCTGTAACATACATCTTTATTTTCCCTCCTTATTTAAGGGAACAGACTCATATAAGCAAATTCCATTAAATGCCATTTCATAGATACGATAAATGTCTTCTTTAGTTAACGGGAGCGGACTTCTGGCTAACAATCTAGTTTGCTTACATGCATCAGCAGTAAGAGCTTCTAGATCTTCTTCTCTTACCCCGTATTCTTTTAATGAAGTTGGTAAATTGACGTCTTCAATGATCTGCCTGAGGAGGACTAAGTAATCATCTCTTTCATACCTTTTAGTTGGATGATAACTCGGGTCAAGCAAAGCTGCCACTTGCTGCATTTTATCAGGACAGCTTTTGCTTATGTACGATAGAACGTATGGTAAAAGCACTGCATTCGATTCCCCATGCGGAATATGAAATTTACTTCCAAGAGGGTATGCAAGAGCGTGGACACCAGCAACCCCTGCGTGAAAAAAAGAAAGACCTGCTAAGTAGCTTCCTTCGCTTAAGTCCCTCCTTGCCTCCTTGTTATCACCATTATCTACCGCCTGTTTTAAAGACCCTGATATCAATTGCATTGCTTTTTGTGCTAACCCATCCGTGACGGAGTTAGCTTGTACAGAAAGAAAGGCTTCAACGGCATGAGTAAGAGCATCTACCCCAGTCGCAGCTGTTAACCTAGGGGGCACAGATACAGTTAATGCAGGGTCGACAAGAGCGACATCAGCAATTAAGTAATCATGTGCTACCACATCTTTCGTTCCAGGCAGGGAAAGTACTGAAATGTTTGTTACTTCACTCCCTGTCCCAGAGGTAGTAGGAACTAGAATTTTTGGCAATCCTCTTGCGATAATCTTTTTTTCTCCAGTTAGATTCAAATAATCTCTTACTGTCCCCTCATGAACGGAAAGCACGGCTGCTAACTTAGCTAAATCCAGCACACTGCCTCCACCTAACCCTATTACAACATCAACATTTTTTTCTTTTGTATAATTCACCAATCTTTCAGCACATTCAAGCGTAGGTTCGGCTTCCACATCTGAATACACATGAACACTTGCTACTGTCATGATATTTTTCACGATGTCTTTTACACTCTCTAATTCAAGCAAAATATCATCTGAAATAAGCAGAATCTCCTTCGCTTCCATTTTTAATACTTGTTCCATAAGCGATTGGGTCACTCCCCACCCAATTTCTGATACGCTCGGAAATCTCAATGCATACGACAAGTTAATCAGCCTCCTTATTAATTCTTTCTGTCCCTTTCATTATTTGACATAAGAAATGCAACGACCTTTATTTTTCTTATTTTGCAATTGGATTCTTCCTTTTTTATGTAAATGTTCATCAAAAAAGCTAACCATTCTTCAATATAAAAAAACGCCTCAAAAGGCGTTTTTTTATATTTGAAGAGACTAATTATCCGTAGTATAAGTGTCTTTGTCCTTTATTTCCTTTCTTAAACTCGCACTATGCATAAGCCTTAAAACCGGCCTAACAACTAAAAAAGTACTCCCAGCGAGATAACAAATGAGACCAATTTTTTCTGCCTGATCAAAAAAATTAAGGATACTTCCTATCACAAACAATATTCCAATTAATAAATCGTTAATCGTAGAAATAACTCTATATCTCTTATCGAAAAAGATTCGCATTCGGCCCAGCTTCACGTCCAGATACTCTTCACCATTTTTAATCTTTGTAACTTTATTCTTCATGAACATCCTCCTGTGCAGACTCACTGAGTCATTTTACCCGCTATCGAAATACATGAAACCGGTCCCAACTGCTTTTTCCCATGATAAAACATGGTCAATGCAATTAACAAGTTAGGAAGCTACACCTAGCCAGACTCTATTACAAAAAATATAACATGTGAATTGATAAGAATAGGAAGAAGTACATTATTCTCTTTTTCAAAATTTCATGTTTATTATGAAAATTAGAGTGGTATGAGTGTGAGTGAGCCAGATATACCAAATTATTGGGTATCTGAGACTATGTAATGGGAGTGTTTGCACATGCAAGATTTTTACCCTTCAAGAGTAAGCGATAAGCCGCAGATCACGAAGCGTAAGGACCCTGTGATTCATACCGACCGCAGACTAGACCATGAGGCTCCTCTTTCCAAAGAGCAGCTTGATTTTTATGAGAAAAACGGCTTTTTGCAAATTGAGAACCTATTCTCAGAAAAAGAAGTAGCAGCCATGCAAAAGGCCATTTTTGAGTTACAGGATTCAAACAAACACACACAGTCGGATAAAATTATCCGTGAACCAGATTCTGATGAGATTCGTTCGATCTTTTCTGTAGACCAAGACGACGAATACTTTAAAAACATAGCTGGAGATGAAAGATTACTTAAAATTGTTAACCACTTATTAGGAAGTGATGTCTATGTTCATCAATCTCGAATAAACTATAAGCCAGGCTTTTCAGGTAAGGAGTTTAACTGGCATTCGGATTTTGAAACATGGCACACAGAAGACGGTATGCCGCGGATGCGTGCCTTAAGTATGTCGATTGCTCTATCCGACAATTATATCCATAATGGCCCGCTCATGCTCGTACCAGGATCTCATAACTACTATGTGAGCTGCGTTGGTGAAACGCCTGAAAATAACTACAAGCAATCATTACAAACTCAAAAAGTAGGTGTTCCTGATAATGACAGCTTGAAATGGCTGGTAGAAAAAGGTGGAGGATTATCGGTTGCCACAGGTAAAGCTGGTACGATTACTATTTTTGAATCGAACACGATGCACGCCTCTACCAGTAATATGACTCCTTATCCGCGCAACAATTTATTTATGGTCTATAACAGCGTAGAGAATAAGCTCTTGGAACCATTCTCAGGAGCTGGCAAAAGACCAGAATACATTGCCGTTCGTAAAACGACAGAACCGCTTGGAAAGGAAACCGTACTTAAATAGAAAAAAGGCAATTCAGCATTGGGCTGAATTGCCTTTTTATTATTTTAATAACCCTACCATTTTCAATCCATGAACAATACCATCCTCATCTACTGATTTTGAAAGGTATCTCGCTGCTTCTTTCGTCTCTTCATGTGCATTTCCCATGGCTACACCGTGAGCGACAGTAGAGAGCATTTCAATGTCATTTAATCCATCACCGAATGCATACACATTTTCAGGATTGATTCCAAGCTTCTCAATCATTTTCTCAATTCCCTTTGCTTTTGAACCACCTGCTGGCAATACATCTACCGATAAAGGATGCCATCTTATGAAGTCAAATGCATTGAATTTCTCTTCATAGTATTTTTCCTCTTCGTGCTCACAAAATAGCAGTGTTTGATAGATATGTTCCATTTTGAAATAATCAGGATCATGAGTAGGAAAAGCCTCTACTTTTAACGTTCCGATACTTTCATCGATATGATCATGCTGTTCTACGTTCGCCTTCATTGTTTTTTTTCCCATATAAACAAGAGGATGGTCATTTGTAGCAGCAAGCTCAGTAATTTCTTCAAGCTTATCTTTATCAAGAGGGTTGCCGTAAATCATCTCACCATCCACTTCAACATATTGACCGTTATAGCTGACAAAATTATAGATGCCTAATTCCTCACGCAGATCTTCATACATAAAAGGAGCACGGCCTGTAGCAATTGCTACTTCATGCCCAGCTTGCTTTAACTCATTAATGGCTTCTTTTGTTGATTGAGGCAGCTTTTTATCATGGTCTAATAGCGTACCGTCAATATCAAAGAAAATGATTTTTTTGTCTGTCATCTTTTCACCTCATAATGTATGCATTTGGTTTCTCTCTTTATCTCCTACAGCTTTATCGTAACAAAGAATGGCAAATAAGATAACCATTTAACCATATCAAGTTAATGATTATTGCTTTCCTTCACCTCTCTCCTCAATCAATCTTTGAAATTCTCTTTCTAGAGTTATTTTATATGGTATAATTTAACAAACGAATGTAGAGGAGTTGATAAGATGAACGAGCAACAAAAAGATAAGGACATGCTGCTAAGCACCACGATTGGCATCATCGGTGATGTTGTACTATTTATCCCAAGATTAATCACGGGCTTTATTCGAGGTATTTTCTAAAACCTTACTCCGCTATTAAATGAAACCTGCCTGATCCTTTTTGCGTATACTATTATATGCGAAAGGAGCGAGAACTTTGTATTTCCCTTCAAAAAAAGATACGTGGCTGACTATTTTATTGTGGGGTGTGATTCTCTTATTTATTATCACTCCCATTTTATCTATACAAATTGACCAAAGTCCTCTAACTCAAGTCTTTGAGATTTTTATTACGTCTCTCCTTGCTGTCTTTATCGCATGGATTTGGTTTAAGACTGGCTATACCATAGAGGACACTACCTTAAAAGTCGTATGCGGTCCTTTTAAGAAAAACGTCCTTATACATGAAATTAATGGCCTTAGGAAAACGAAGAATCCATTTTCCGCACCTGCCCTTTCTATCGACCGATTAGAACTCAGCTATGGAAAGGTAAAAGTGTTAACGATCTCCCCAGAGGATGAAGCCGAGTTTATACGAATGTTGCTAAAGAAAAATCCAGAGATAAAATTATGGTATAATAAGCCTTCAACAACCAATCGATAGATGATGGAGGCACTATGTTAACATTTGAAGAAAAACTAGCGATAATTGAATCTTTTCCGGAGCTTGAGCGCAAAGATGTATCTCTTGGCCGAGTGAATTTTCATTACAATGAAAGCTCATACGATAATAAGAATGTTGTGTACCACTTGCACCCGAATGGAAACGGGTTTGTGTACGCAGGTAAAATGACTGGGTATAGTACAAATGACAAGGGTATGGTCAATATTCGTGACTTCACTGAGAAAGCTCTGCGTGCGACGATCCGTAAATCAATTCTTTCATTAACTCCTAAAGAGGAAGTGACCGATGAACCATTAGAGGAAACATGGATAAATGAGAATACGGTGACTCTTACTATTCTTAAAGAAGAAGATATGTGGAATGTATATGCTGATGATGACAGCTTAGACGGAACATTTACAACCTACCGGGAAGCCGCTAATTATTTAGAGGCTGAAGGGTTTGAGAGAATATAAAAAAAAACAGCTTCCATTGTGTGAAGCTGTTTTTTTATTGAGTTCAAAGCGGAGAGTTTAATCAGCAGTAGAAAGTTGATAAACCTTTCGAACCTTTTCTTCAAACGTTTCGATTGGAACAAATCTAGCTTCTCTTATCGTCTCTTTTCCATCGATAAATAGGAGCAGAGCCGGAACTGTGAATATAGACAACCTGCCAGCTATTTCTTCTAGTTGATCCGCATTTACGAATCCTTGGTTAATCAGCGGGAATTCCGACAATACTTCTTTAACTTGCGGCAGCAAGGCATGGCATACACTGCAATTCGTCCTTGATACGTAGACGAAACTAAATTTGTTCTCTTGTATAAACTCATCTACCATTTCAATTGTAGTTAAATCCTTCATCCGTTCCCCTCCTTTTTGTCCTTATTTTTTATCGTAACACAGAACGACAAGGGGTATTCATTACTATATAAAATCTACCACAATATAAAAGCAAGTTTCTTAGCCAAAACCCTCTCTACACATAGTTGTAGAGAGGGTTTTTCACTATAAATTAATCTGCATGATGAACGGCACAGCGGTTAGGTCCGATTTCAAGCTCTTGCATTTTTTCCTTATCAGCAGTTTCTACCCCACGGTTGATCCCCACAATTTCTTCAAAATTCGGAGGTTTTACTGAACTTGCAGACTTCTCTACATTATCTAAGAAAGCATCTCTTGTTGCGTTAAACATTTTCTCATTGCGTTCACGAATATTTCCTAGTGTATCACCGATATAGCCGTCCTCATTCATTTCTTCATCAAAGTCAGCATAATGACCAGGAAGCACGAATACATCATCAGCAATATCAGAAACTTTTGTGTAAACTGTATCATACAAATCATTCGCCCACTCACGAACTTTATTACCTAGGTCCGGGCGACCCAACCCGCTGACGAAAATCGTATCTCCAGAAAAAAGTAATGTATCATTTACAAAGAAAGAAACGCTTCCTGGAGTGTGGCCAGGAGTTTTCACAGCTAATACTTCAAGCTTCACTTGGTTAAATTCAATTTTATCGTGATCTTCTAGTGGTTCAAAGTCAAACACAGCACCCTCGCTTTTCATTAAATAATAGTTAGCCCCTGTTTGTTCGGCTAGAATTTTCCCACCTGAAATATGATCAGCATGAAGATGCGAATCCACAATATGAGTTATTTTAGCCCCGAGTTCAGCTGCTGCCTCTTTATACTCTTCAACAAAACGGGAAGGGTCTACAATTAACGCTTCACCATTTGAAACCACCATGTAAGATAAGCAGCCTTTCCCTACACGAATAAATTGATGGACAGAAATATTTTCATCTTCATATACCTTTGTTTGATAGAGATACTCACTCCATGATTTCATTCCGCCTTTCAAATAAGAAACATCATACCCAGCTTCTGATAACATTTCAGCAACCATCATAGATGAGCCTTCCTTTGCACAAACAACGAGGATTTCTTTATCTTGCGGAATGTTTGCTCTCACTTCATCAATTCCATCAATAAGCTCGAAATATGGAACATTCAAATACTCGAAGTTTTCCCCTTCAATTTTCCAATCTTCAAAATCACTTACATTACGTACATCAAAAATAAATAAATTCTCTTTGTTCAATACCTTTTCTGTCACTTCTTTAGCAAGCATTGCTTTAACTGTCATGATAAAACCTCCTAGTAATAAATTTATACACATCTATTTATATACCTAATAGGGTATATAAATAGGTAAAAAAATATACCAATTAGTGAAATTGTTCAGAATTCTTAATACCTCTATAGGTATATAATATAGCGGTTTCATTAAAATGTCAATACCTTCTTTAAAAATGGGCTTAATCCTATTATAGCAGCCTTTAGACGCAAAAAAGCGAATCCTTAAAAGGATTCGCTTTCTACTTTTAACGCTCTTCTAAACGTGCAATACGCTCATCAAGGTCTGGGTGAGTAGAGAATAATCTCATCACTCCACCTTTTCCGTTAATTTTCATCGTTTGAACAGCACTGTCATTCGTACGATCATGTACATTCGCACGGTCTACATATGCTTTAAGTGAACGTAGGGCATGTGCCATTTTGTCACGTCCCGCAAGATCCGCCCCCCCGCGGTCAGCATGGAATTCTCGGTGACGCGAATACGCACTGACAACAAGACTTCCAAGGATAGAGAAAAGGATTTGGAAAATAATAATAGCAGCAAACTGAACAATCCATTGTAATTCCTCACGTGCAAATCTTGAAACGATAATCGCTACAATACGCGAGAAGAAGACAACAAATGTATTAATGACCCCTTGCAAGAGCGTCATCGTAACCATATCTCCATTCGCTACGTGAGCTACTTCATGAGCAATAACTCCTTCTACTGCATCATCATCCATTGTATTTAATAATCCTTGCGAAACTGCAACAAGCGACCGTTTTTTTGATGGGCCTGTAGCAAAAGCATTGACCTCTGCAGATGGATAAATACCAACCTGCGGCATATGAGCCAGCCCTGCAGCACGTGATAGACGATGCACTTTCTCTACCACTGTGCGTTCTTCGTGAGTCAAATTCCCATCAGGATCTAGAATTTTTACTTTCATCATCATTTTTGCAACAAAACGTGACATTGCAAGGGAGATAAATGCCCCTGAGAAACCTACAAGCAAACTGAATACACCAAGCGCAATAAAGTCAATTCCAATACCAGGAGCACCTGTTTGGAATGATCCATTAATTCCCGTATAGGTCGTTATGAGTGACCAAACAATGACGATGGTCGTCATAACGAGAATATTTGTGACAATTAATAATAATAATCGTTTTCCCATTCTTCATCCTCCAATTACATTAATATGTGCTAGTTTAACACGACTATCTAATAAAGGGTGCACAAATGATAACAAAAACGTGAACTAACTGCCGCCTACCATTGCAAATGGAATTTCCTCGCCATTTTTATATGCGTTGATTTCCTCAATTGGTTTATCCAACTTAACAAGATACAAACGGTGGTTATTAGACCCTTCTTCTGCTTGCTCTTCTTCATAATAAATGTGTAATACATCCCCCTTACGCTCTACATTAAAATTAGAAATGTGCAAAGGTCTTTCTCCTTGGGTGAGATGACCGCTCGTTACATAAACATAAAAGCTGTCATCATTATGGAAGAAGAGATAAATCCCGTTCTCTGGTTCTGCTTGTTGAATGAATGCATCTAGATTGGATTCTACATGATCAATCGAGACTTCAGAGTAAGTTAAATCATTCCCGCAACCAGTTAAAGTTATGAGCAGTACGAAAGTCAATAATAAGATGAAAGGTGATTTTTTCATCACGGCAGCTCCTCTTTTTTAGATGTCACCCTACCTTGTATGTACGGGTGACATCGAATAAGGTTTCAATTTTCAAATGATATATTCAACCTCAAATTCTGTTGATAGTAACTCCCTTTTATCAAAATCCCAATCGAACAGTAATATCGCTGATTCTCTTGAATGATGGGCAAGCAAGTGTACCCCATGATCAATCACTAGACTTTTAGCTTCCCAAAAAGTAACGGTCTCATCTTCCCCTGTACGATTACATACAAACATCGGCAGACCGGTATCTATTGTTCTAGCTTCCCACTCTCCATTTGGCCCATGCAGCCCCGGTCCCCAGGAAGAGGGAGCAATAAGGATTTCCGCCCCTTTATCTCTAAGAGTTACAGCATTTTCTTTTGTGTAGGAATCAGCACAAATGAGAATACCAGCTTTTACATGATCAATTGTTATTAGTTGAAGACACTCTCCTGAAGAGGACCAGTCATCCGTCACACTTGAGCGCTTCCTCTGTCTTCCGATCAGCTGCCCCTCTCGATTAATGACAAATACTGAATTAAACAATTCCCCTTCAGGATCTTTTTCAGGTGCCCCTATAAAAAGGTTTACTGCTGAAGACTTAGCCAATTCCATTAAACTAGACATCCATTCATTTGGCTGCTGCTGAATCCAATCAATGCCGCATTCTTTGGTAAACTGAAGCCCGCTGACAGCTAGCTCTGGAGTAATAATCCATTCTGCTCCTTTTTCAGCTGCTTTTTGTACGGCTTGTGTTATGAGGCTTTGATTTGTTTTAATCTCTCCGGCATTAAGTAATAAATGCAGCATAGCTATTTTTCGTTTGTTCATGATTCATCCCCATTCTTCATTCCTTAAGAAAAAGCATCTCTGTGTGACAGAAATGCTCCCTTAAACATGCTTTTGGTCTTTACTCACGTGTCTGGCATAGTCTATTTTCTTTGTTTCAAGATCAATCTTCTTGTGTTCTAATTCTAGTTCTAACCGTTTTATATCATAATTCTTTTTTCTTTTATATCCATTATAAATGAGCGATAATGCAACAATCACTATGATAAATAGATACATATCTTCCATTCAATCACCTCACTCTCCTGCCGCTAGATACAGGGCGACTTCTCTAACTCGCTCATCTGTAAGGACCTCAACCGCTTCACGATCTTCGGTATAAGTGTATAGGGTGTCACCATTTATTAAATGATCAGAAAGAGTTAACAAACCTACAGCTCGTTTATTAAAATACTTTGCCGCTGCTATGGTCACAGCCGTTTCCATATCTACTCCTATACACCCTTTTCTAGCCCATGCTTTGATCAGACCCTTTGTTTCAAGCAGCAGGGTGTTAGTTGAATAAATAGAACCTGTAGTATAGCTGTATCCTTTGTTTTCACAATACTTCACAGCTAATGCAACAAGCTCAGGATCTGACTTCACAATTATCTGTCCAGGCAAATAGGAAGTGGAGACCCATCCCCCATCACAGCTTCCGTTACAATGAAAATATCTCCATACTTAACTTCTGAGGACAATCCGCCAAAATAGCCTGTTTGAATAAAGACTTCAGTCCCGCTAGCCGCAAACTGATGGACGATATTTGCAGCCATAGGCGCTCCGTATACATTGGCAAAACCTACTTGCGCCCCCTTGTGTCTGCCCATTACACTATTCCACTTCGGCAGCCGCATTTCCTCTTTTAATATATCTCTCCATTGAGTGATGTTCTCTTCATGCGCCCATTCCCCGTGAATGATAAATGAAGCAGGAACATCAGCTTTACTTATTTGTAGTGCATTCAGCCAATCCACTTGTGAAAATTCACCGTATAGTTTCATGAAGTCTCCTTACCTTATTATCTATTTAGAACATCTCTTACTCGAGTATTAAAAAGGGAGCCATCACATCATGTCATTGCTCCCTCCTTATCTATCTTAGCCCTGCTACAATTTGCAGTGCTTTTTCTTTTGTCACAAGGTCATTTTCAGGATAAAAACTGTATTGCACGCCGTCTTCTTGCCATGCAACCATTTTTAGTGAATGATCCCAAATTAACAAGCCCGGAGATTCTCTAACCGTTATTTCTTCTTCATTTCCAAAGACTGCTGCTAGCGGCTCATCCCGTTTAAATACCTCATATGAGAAAAGATGTCTTCCTTCTGCATCACTGTAAGTAAGAGTCACTCCCATTTCATCCTCTGGCCTAGGATACGTAGTCGCCTCATGAAAATGATATTCTTCCGACGGGATTAAAATGTCAAAGTCTGCTTTCTCTTTTGCCTCTTCTAAGTCAATGACCTCGTTTGTAACTAGATCATTTAGAGAGACTGGTTCGAAATCAATTGTATCATCAATGATAAAGAGCGACTCTTCCATTTTAGGATTTATGTCAAAAGCAGCTGCTTCACTTGTCATCCATTCCTCATCAAATACAAAATTCGTCTTCAGGAGTACCCAATTTTCTTTATCAATCCAAAGCTCCATTTCATCGTTATCACTTTGCTTTGAACTAAGTTCTAGTATAAATACTTCTCTATCAAGAAGCTTGGCTTCCTCTTTCATTTTAATGTCGTAATGATCATGCATTGCTTCAAGCATCTGCATCATCGACTCACGAGGTGTTTGTGTTAAATAGGATGCCGTTTCCGGTGAATCATACGTGATCAGCTGTTCTTCTTCATAATCTAAGAGGACGTGTCCAATGTCACTGTAAAGCGAAACATAAACAAGTTTCTCTCCTTCATACATTTCTGTACGAAACTTGCCATCCGCCATCCGCCATTCTTTCATTGTAAACGGATCACCGTCATTCCCCTGATAATCCGTTTCCATATAATAAGAGATCGCCGTTTGATTTGCTTCAAGCATGCTTGCCATGACCTCGTTGCCGCTTAACCCTCTCATCTGACATCCGCTTACTATGATAAGGAGTATACTCATGACCCCAATAGCTACATTTTTCAATCTTTTTCCCCCGCTATTCTTCTTTTTTTAAGGCGAAATAAAAGCAGCTGCCAACCCCTAATGTAGAAGCAGCACCAATCACACCGCCGTGCAGCTCGATTAGTTGTTTACTAATGGCAAGACCAAGACCAGCTCCCTTTCCCCGATCCTTACTTCTTGCACTGTCTGCTTGATAAAATAATTTAAACACATGAGTAAGGTCGTCTTTCGTTATGCCTGATCCTTCATCTTGTACGATGAAATAAATCCAATCATCTTCTGCCGGCACATCTGACGGCAGGAGATCTCGCTTAGTCGTGGCCGTTAATTCAATCTTTTTCCCTGTTTTCGTATGCCTGATTGCATTCATCACAAGATTATCCATCACTTGAACTAGGCGATCGACATCACAAAGAATGTCACATGGTTGGATGTCAATTTGAGTGATGAGTTCAATTCCATTTTGATGACACACTTCCGCGTATCCATCCACTAACATCTCTGCTACTTCTTCTCCATCAACGACCTGTCTATTTAACTCCAAACTGTTCATCTCAAGCCTAGAATACAAAAGAAGATCTTCCACGAGTTTTTCCATATAATTAGCTTTTCTAATAATCACATCCCGGTACTCTTCTTGCTTCTCGGGATGGTGAGCTAGTCCTTCTGCGTAGGCTTTTATAGAAGTTAAAGGGGTGCGCAAATCATGCGAAATGGCAGCTATGAGCTTTTGCTTAACCTCTTGAACCTCTTTAATCTCCCCACTCATCGTATAAAACCCTTCAAGCAGCTCACTAAATTCATCATTCATTCCGTAATCCGTTTTCTTCTTTGGAAAGGTTCCTGCCCCAAAATGTTTCATCTCTTTTACTAGAGTAGTCACAGGCCTTACGATTCTCCGCCTGACTAAGAAGTGCGTAATTAGTAATGTTAAAATAAGCACGCTAATCATAAAAAGAACCGTATAAATAGAGCCCCGATCAATTTGTTTCATCAATTCTGTTCTCTCTTTTTTAATTTCAAAATAGCCAATGATCTCATCTTCATAATACACTGGCTCCTTGTACGTAAAATGAGAAAGCGATTCCTCTGTTTCGTATAAGCCTTGCATTAATTGGTTTGCAGGGACGGCACCAGTATATAACGTCTGCCCATTAATATTTAAAAGGGCTTGGCGGTCTTTTGAATAAATATGTACAATTTCATCCTCCTTGATTTCACCCGCTAGGGCTTCTTCATCTACTGGAGGAAACTGATAAAGACGAGGATTTTCTTTTAAGGTGGAGGCAAGATGATGAATGCGAATAGAGGTATCTATATATTCTTGAAATTGTTCACGTTCAATCCAATCATTTATGTAGCCGATAAAGAAATAAGTCGATACAAAAGGGACCACCATCACGATACATAAAAGGAGAAGAAGCCAGTTACGAATCTTCATGTTTTTGACCTATAAATTTATAGCCGATCCCCCACACTGTATCAATAAAACGGGGGTGCTTACTGCCGTCGCCTAACTTTCGACGTACATTTTTTATATGAACCGTTACTGTACGAATATCATCCGCATCATCTTGCTTCCATACCCGGTTGTACAACTGTTCCTTAGAAAAGACTTGCCCCGGAGCCTCAGCAAGTGTCAGCAGAAGTTCAAATTCCTTCATCGTTAACGTCAGCGGCTTGCCGTCATTTTCTACCATTCTACGATTGGTGTTAATCGTTAAACCATCGAAGCTGAGCACTTTCTCTTGTTCCTTTAGACCATTGTAACGGTGATAACGTCTTAAATGGGATTTAACACGGGCAACAAGCTCGAGCGGACTAAACGGCTTAGTGATGTAGTCATCTGCGCCTAGCCCTAAACTATGTATTTTATCAATATCGCTTTGACGGGCGCTTACAACAATGATCGGCACCTCGCTTTGTTGACGCACCTGTCTGCACACTTCAAACCCGTCCACCTTAGGAAGCATTAAGTCTACTAAGAGGAGATGGGGATGAATCGAAGCAAAGCGTCTCAACCCGTCCTCTCCGTCATGAGCCATGACGACTTTATATCCTTCACGAATTAAGTATTCATTTAGTATTTTACTAATCTCTCGGTCATCTTCTATTACGAGAATTGTCTCTGTCATTCTCTTCATTCCTTCTAATGAATTATCATCCATTTCTCTATTTTCCTATTATAGTAAATTATGTGATTCGATAAAAGACCTCCTCGGAACTTCATACTTTCTTTATAAATTCCTTTCTTTTTCTTTATTTTTCCTCTTTATAGTTATATTCAGTTAGATAAATCAAAAATGAGGTGAAAAATTATGAAAAAAATCAAAGCTGTCTTCACGCTAGCAACTGCCATTTTCTTTACAGCAGGATGCTCTCTTGAAGATACTGACGAAATTATTGAAAAGGCTGTTGAAGCCCAAGAGAACTTAGAAAGCTATTATGCTGAGGTTTCCTCCACCTTTAATTTTAAAGGGGAAAATAATGGAAATGAGAATGAATCTTCGACGTATAAAGAATGGAATGTTAAACCTGACAAATATCGTACAGAAATGGAAGATGGTTATCTTCATATTTCTAATGGCAAAGAATCATGGTCCTACGATCCTCATGAAAATACGGTAACTGTCTTTGAAACATCAGATGAATTAGCTGAAGAGACTCCTAGCGAGGGAGAGATCATCCGCGAAATCCTGACTGAAATGCTTGATTCGACAGATGTGACTGTAATGGGAAAAGAAACGATTGCCGGACGCAGTACGATTCACTTGGCGCTGGCTAGTAAAGAAGGAGAAGAAGAGGATTTTCTAGGCGAAGTCAATTATGATATTTGGGTAGATGAAGAAACCTATATGCCGCTCAAGATGATGTGGATCAGTGATGAGTTTTCATCGGCTGTAGAATATACACATATTGAATACAATATTGACATTGATGAAACCCTTTTCCAATTTGATATACCAGAAGATGCAGAAGTTCTTACGATTGACGATTTCATGCCCGAATCTTTAACACTAGAAGAGTTAAAAGAAGCAGCACCTTTCTCCATTCCAGAATTAGAAGGCATCCCTCAGAATTTTGAATTCGAAGAGGCAACCTATTTTGAGGATATGGACATGGCTACGATCCATTACATTGATGGAACGGATTATTTAATGATCTCTTTAACAACTGACAAAACAGAAATGCTTGAAGAGTCAGAGCCAGTCTCTACAGAAGACTTTGAAGGCCACTATATGAACATGTTTGATATGCACTTTCTTTTTTGGTCGCAAGATGAAGTGTATATCGAGTTAATGGCATCTGGAGAAGAGATGAATAAAGATTCTCTTCTTGAGATCGGTGCCGTTCTTCAATAAGCAAATGACAATGTGAATGACAATGATAAGGCCCGTCCTGTATTAAGCAGGCGGGTTTTTATCGATTAGTGGCCTTCAAATCTTTATTAGCCTTTTAAGCAATTCCTCAGCATAATTTACTCGTGAGGTGAGACGCTATGACTGAGGTGATTTATATGCGAGTAAATATTTTGTATTTCTTTTTTATCCCCTGGATCCTTGCCACTTTATTATTTAGAAAGAAAAATAAAATGATTCTCTATAAAATTACTCCCTTTGCAACAGTCATTGCTACGATTTTATGTGTCTGGGGAGACCGTCATCATTTCTGGGTGCTGAAGCCTGTGCTAAAGAAAAATCAGGTACTAACTACAATGCCGCTTAATCTCGGATTGTATCCAGTGTTCTCTTCAATCATGGTTTATTTAATTAGGAAAACCAAGGAATCAGCTTCCTCATGGATCCTCGTATTTACATGCTTTACAACCATTCTTGAATTTATCATGAAATGGATTGGCAGGGCTGCATATGGTAACGACTGGAATTTAAATAAAACGTTTATTTCCTATTTCATCCCTTATTATTTGATTCACAAATACTCTCAGTGGTTCTTGTGAAAATTCATAGGCACTCCTTACTTTTGTGCACATAGGATGTGTATAAAGGAGTGATCTTCATGCAATGGCTGCAAAAGGTTCCCTACCTGACGAACCAGCCAATCGGGGTCTCTTTTATGAATGGAACAGGAACATCCGGTATATTATGCGGAACCTCAGATCAGAAACTCCTCGTACTAGAATACCTTTACCACTCTCAATTTGCTCTTAAACAATACGATTTTGTCACTATCCAAGATGTCCATGCTTTTCCTCCTTGCCAATTGAATTAACTCCACATAAAAAGCGTTCCTGCCTTTTGCAGAAACGCTTTTTCAACTATTATTTTTTGACTATAAGCTTTGTTCTTCTTTTTTTTCATTCATTAAACGTTTTAATGCTTTGATCGTTTGTTTGGCAACAAGAATATAGAGAATATCACCGGGCTTAATCACAGTTTCTCCATGAGGGGTAACGAGATCACCATTTCGTATCACTGCACTAATTAATACATCATTAGGTAATTCAAGATCTTTCAACGCTTGGCCAGTCACTTTCATATTTTCATTCACTGCAAATTCTATGATTTCTGCATTAGCTTTCCCAATCGAGACGAGCTCTAACGTATGTGGCGGCTCTACCTTTTCAGGTCCATTTAATCCAAGCTTTTCAGCAAAGTATGAAATGGTTGATCCTTGGATAAGTGCTGAAGTTAACACAACGAAAAAGACAACATTGAAGAACAACTGGCTGTTTTCCACACCCATTGTCATCGGGAAGGTGGCTAATACAATAGGGACTGCCCCTTTTAAGCCTGCCCACGATAAGAATATTTTTTCTCGTGTGTTAAACCCCATTCGAGGAGTGGATAGAAACACGGCAATAGGACGAGCTACAAAGATTAATATTAAAGCAAGTAAGAATCCTTTTACGATAATATCAAATGATAAAAGTTGTGCTGGGAAGACTAACAGCCCTAAAATAACAAACATTAAAATTTGCATCATCCACGCAAAGCCTTCATTAAACCTGAAAATTGAATGCTTATAGGTTAAATCACGATTTCCTATAACTAAAGCAGCTACATATACAGCTAATAAGCCGCTAGCGCCAATCAAATCATTCAAGCTGTAAGTCAATAAAGCAAATGCTAAAGCAAAGATAGGATACAAACCACTTGAGTCCAGATTAATTTTATTGATGGCATAACTTGCAAGAAGTCCTAAGCCATATCCTAATGCTAGACCAGCCCCCATTTGCCAGAAGAATGAGCCAATCAGCATAATATAGGAGGATTCACTTATTGTAAGTAGTTGAATAAAGGATAAGGTAAGAAAAACAGCCATTGGATCGTTTGTCCCAGACTCTGCTTCTAGTGTGGCACTTAGATTGTTCTTAATATTTTGGCCTTTCAACACAGCAAAAATAGCAGCGGCATCCGTGGAGCCGACAATCGCTCCAAATAAAAATCCTTCTAACCAACTAACTCCAAAAATAAATTTCGCAGCAACGGCCACTACAATCGTTGTTAATAAAACACCTATGGTAGCTAGTGATAAAGAAGGCTTTGCCACAGCCTTAACAGCTGACCATTTTGTTTGCAAACCGCCCTCAAACAAGATTACAACAAGTGCTATGATTCCAATGAGCTGAGCAAGATAAGGGTTATTAAATGGGATAAAGCCAAGCCCATCACTACCCATGGTCATCCCTACAAGTAGGAATAATACTAGGGCAGGGACACCAAGACGAGTGGAGAATTTAGTCGTCAACACCCCGATAATGAGCAGTAGTGCCATTAACAAAATAAAATAATCAATATTGATAGAACTTAACATGCATGTCCGTCCCCCTGGTATTGCCTTATTTATAAATTAACATCTATTCTTACTTTCACATTATCTTTATCAATTCCAATGTAGCGCAGCGTTTCAGCTCGAGTAGAATGATTGAAGATATTCTGAAGGAGTGAGATGGCCACACCTTTTCTGTATGCATGATACCCAAAGGTTTTTCTTAAGGTGTGAGTACCAATTTTCTCCGTCATTCCAGCTTCTCTAGCAACTGAATTAATGATTCGATACGCCTGCTGCCTTGTAATGGGCTGATTATTCTTGCGTGACTTAAATAAATAATCTTCCTCTGTTAAACCCGCATCATGAATATGAATAAGCAATGCATCTAATACATTTGAATTTATATAAAACAGCTTGTTCTCACAGTCACCTTTTTCCTTTAAATAGTAATATTCCGACACTGTACCTTCAGTAAATAATTCCTCGACTTTCATTTTTAAGAGATAACTGATTGAGATGCCGGTATTAATACCAAATACAAATAGTAAGTAATCTCTCTTAGACTTTTGTTTTAAGATTTTTTTGATTTCTTCAATCATTTTGAGCTCTTTAATCGGTTCTACGTATTCCATAACTCACCTCATACGATGTTACTTAATAATCATTTTATCAGATGTTATGTAACATTGCATGCATTTACACTTGAAATAAAAAAAGATTCCTACTATTAAGAGGAATCTTTCGCCGCAACACTTTATTTCTTGATTTTAGCTTACTCGCCCGCAGAAACAGCGGGTACAATCATCCCTTCAGATTCTGAATAATACTCCGGAACCTCTCCTTGAATCGTGCGGACACCGATTGGAATGACGGTATGAATGGCTTGTGTATCTGTTGCAAATGGAATGACAATTTTAACATCCACCGTTATATCTATCCCAAAAATCAGTGTGGTGTTATTAATGCCCGTATTTATCACTTCTCTATGGAAATCAGTTTTCACATCACCAATGACTGAGAAGCGAACAGGAATCCTTGGTCCCATTTGAGCTAGTAGTGCATTATTTGTTGCTTGCCCAAGAGGAATATCATACACTACACCCCCATCTGACGTATGGACCTCCCCCTCACTCCCACTATAAATATCAAATGGTTCACCATGTTCAATCGCTTTCAAATGTCGCTGTACTCTGTTCGTTGCTTCTGATAAGACCCTATTATAAACTTGAGTATTAAACTGCATAGAAGTTACCTTATTATCGGCATCTGTTTCAATTATAAATAACTCTGCTTGATCAAGTTCCGATACAATCTTCTTTGACACAGCATCATTTATCGCTTGTGTCGCAATAACTCTTGTTTCAGTAGTAGCAATTTGTAAGAGCGTTGGTTTAATTCCTTTTTCAATGATCCATAACCCCCAGATCGTTAGGGCGACAAATAGGATTATAGATAAAATAAAAACATACCTAAAAGGTAAAGGCCCTCTCTTTTTTCGGGGTTTATATTTAAATGTTCGCATAAAAAACTCCCCCTTTAATCCATTCCTATGCAAGATTAAAGAGGCACTGAACACATTTATAACAATAAGGACCTTGTACCATTAATCTATGTACTTGTCGATTACATTCTGTTTCACTTTGCTGTACAAATGAATACGACCGGCTCTAACAATCGTTACAAACAATAACATCATAATCGTTGAAATACTTAAAAGTACCAAAGCCATAACAAATCCTTCCTCTAAGATAAGCAGCGGGAATCCTACGATCCATGCAAACATCAACCATACGAGAGGGAAAAAATAAACAAGTAAAAACATCATGCTTTGCATCTTAAGTCCGCGGAAATACATTTTACCAGTCTTAGATGACGTTTGCTCTGCTAGCTCGTTACATTCCTTCACATCTCTTTTTGTTAATAGCCACATCTGAAGGACATATTTATCATACAATCTCCTCACCTAATTCCACCTCCTGTCCTTTAACCTTTTTCTGCAATTTCTAGACATAAATCGATACTACCACATCCAAATCATACCATATCATTATAACAAATAGACGTTCTAGCTCTTCTATCATTTGTTCGTTACAATAACAGTAAATAATCTTTTATCAGCCGGAAAGATGGTGATCAATTGACTGTAAAAATAGGATTTATTGGTTCTGAGCACTCCTCCATTAAAGCACGAGAAATTAGTGAAACCTTACCTGAGATTTCATTAAACATTTATCCCTATCAAACGCCTGATGAGATCAAGCTTCTGCATAGAAAGGCCATAGAAGAAACAGACGTTATCTGTTTTTCAGGAATTGTTCCTTTTCATTTTAGAGATAAGTTCATTCGTACAGACAAACAAGTTGTGATCGCGCCCTTCCATGAATATATGGTGGCAGCTTCTTTACTTCACTGCGTCCTAAAGTACTCCTGTATGGTTGAACAGTTATCTATCGACCTGCCAGATCGAAACGTATTACATAGCGTAGCAGAGGACATTGAGCTTTCCTTCAATGATGACCAGGTGTACGACTATAAATGGATCTATGCAGATGAAGAAGATCGAGAATTATCCTTTTTACAGATAGCCGATTTTCATATTCACTTATTCAAATCAGGCAAAACCAAAATGGCCATTACGAGCCTTCATTATGTTCATGACTTGTTAAAAAAAGCGGACGTACCTGTCATTTATATGATTGACACAGAACAAACCTTAAAGACTACCTTGAAGGATGCTGCTAAACAAGTTCAATTCTCCCGCCTCAAAGACGGGATGCCTGCTGTAATTTCGCTCTCTTTCCTAGATAGTAAGATTACTTCTCATATGCAATCGGTACTATCTTCTTTCTTTGAGACACTTACTACGAAGCAGCAAACTTCATCATTAACAAGACATGAGACAGCAACTTTCTATTCAACTGTAGGTATGGTTAAGGAACATCTGTTAATGGTGAATGACTCTTCTTGGATTAAATTCCTTGAAGACAAACTCACAACTCCGTTTCAGATTGGCATTGGATACGGCCGTCATTTATATGAAGCAGAAGAGCATGCAAAACAAGCCATGCAAATAGCGAAACAAGAGACCTCTCCCACAGAAAGCAACGGCTACTTGTTGACTGAAGATAAAAAATTGAAAGGCCCTATAAGAGGGGTTGTAAAAGAAAAACCAGTCAGAGTCACCGATAAATGGCTTCATGGCTTGATGAAGAAAACCAATATAACCCTAAATACATTCAATCGATTTTTTCATTTTATAAGAGTGCATCAATATCAGCCTTTTACTGTAAATGATTATGCCTCCTATTCAAAAGTATCAACACGTACATCCGAACGTTTTATTAAACGTCTTTATGAATCTCACATTATTGAAATAAGAGGACTAGAACAAAACAGCCAATCAGGCCGACCACGAAAAGTGTATATTTTAAAAGAAGAAATTGAAAAACAAATTAGAACAGCAACGGAGGTATAATCATACCTTCGTTTTTTATGATCGAAATTATTAACAGAAAAGTTTGACACCTCACTCGAATTCTATTACTTTATAATTAACGACATCAAAACGACAAAAATAAGGAGGTTAGTAATAATTATGAGGATATTCAAAGTGGATGTGCATATGATTGAGCTCCCACTAAATGAACCATTTATTATTTCCTATGCGAGCTATGATAAGATGCCCGCGATTATTATCAAAATGTACACTGACCAAGGAATCATTGGCTACGGAGAAAGCGTGCCTGATGAGCATGTAACTGGGGAATCAGTCCATAGTGTATTTGATGCCTTAAAGTATCAGCTGATCCCCGCTATTATTGGTAAGGACCCGTGTAATATTATGGAGATCCATGATCTTATGAATGCTGCCCTTGTAGGAAATGGTGCAGCTAAAGCTGCTGTTGATATTGCCTGTTATGACATCTTAGGGAAAGCTAGCAACCTTCCAATCTATTCATTACTTGGCGGCAGAAAAAAGGGTCAGCCTATGATTCCAGAAGTATTTAGTATTCTTGAGCCTGATGTCCTGGCAAAGAAAGCGATCCAAGCTCGTAACAACGGCTATAAAGAAATCAAAATGAAACTTGGAATTGACTCAGAAAAAGACGTTACTCGTGTGAAAGCCGTAAGAGAAGCAATCGGGGAGGACCTACTCATTCGTGTGGATGTTAATCAAGGCTGGGGCTCCTTTCAGAAGGCAAAACAAATGATCAAAAAGCTTGAACCCTTTAATGTAACATGGGTTGAGCAGCCTATTCCCCAAATGGATTTATCTATGTTTCAAAGATTGCAAGAATCATCTTCCACTCCTTTAATGGCAGATGAGAGCTTAATTAATGCCCAGCACTTACGAACATTGGTTGAGCATCAGTCTGTGGACTATATTAATATTAAATTAATGAAAAGCGGCGGAATTTATCCTGCCTATCAACTGGCCACCCAAGCAGAACTTTTCGGGATTCACTGTCAGATTGGCTCGATGGTTGAATCATCCATCGCTTCAGCAGCAGGCTTTCATGTCGCTCTAGCAAAAAAGAATATCGTTTCCACCGAAATCTCAGGGCCAACGAAATTCACAAAAGATGTTGGGGACCTGACCTACTCTCTCCCTTATGCCAATATAACAAGTAAACCTGGTCTAGGAATTAACGTAGATGATGATGTAATTAAAGAATTGACGACTCGGTCTGAGGAGATGATGCTGTAATGGGAAACGATAAAAGGAAATGGGTAACACCCCACACATATGCGATTATTTTTGCTGTCATTGTGTTAGCAGCTATTGCTACATATATCATCCCAGCAGGCGAATATGAGCGTCAAGAAGTGGACGGAAGAACCGTTGTAGTGGACAACAGTTACCAGTCAGTTGAGCAGAATCCGATCACTTTTTTTGAATTATTTAAATCTATTCCTCAAGGTATGCAAGACGGAGCGACGATTATTTTCTATATCTTCTTAATCGGCGGAGCTTTTGGGGTCATCAGGTCTACCGGTGCCATTGATTCTGGTATTAACAGACTGGTTCACAAATTAGAAAATAAAGATATGTTAATTATACCAATGGTTATGTTCACCTTCTCGGTTCTTGGGTTTACTACGGGTATGTCTGAAGAAAGTATTATTTTTGTACCAATCGGTATTGCCATTGCTAGATCTCTTGGCTACGATTCTATTGTCGGAACCGCTATGATTACACTCGGGGCCGCTAGTGGATTTATAGGCGGCATGCTCAACCCGTTTACTGTAGGAGTTGCTCAAGGGATTGCTGAAGTACCGCTGTTTTCAGGAATTGCTTTTCGCTCAATTGTTTATATTTTAATACTCGTTCTTGCGGTATGGTACGTATTACGTTATGCCAAAAAGGTGAAAAACGATCCGAGGTCATCCGTTATGTATGATCTTGAACATACGGTAGAGGCGGATGCTGAACAAGCACGTAGTCAAATCGCTGATTTCAACAACCGTCATGCTCTTGTTCTGCTCGCTCTCTTAACGGGTGTATTGATTAATATGTACGGTGTCTTTAATTGGGACTGGTTTTTAACTGAGCTTGCTGCTTCATTTATTATTATTGGGCTGCTTTGCGGGCTTGTTGGCGGGCTTGGTATTAATAAGACCTTCTCCTCCTTTGTTGACGGCATGAGACTTGTCGTATTCGGGGCTTTAATTGTAGGCTTTGCACGAACGATTCTTGTTGTGATGCAGGACGGTATGATCATAGATACTGTAATCTACTCTCTAGCCACTTTCATTCAACATCTGCCAGCTTCGTTAAATGTGATCGGCATGTTTTTCGTTCAAACGTTTATTAATTTCTTTGTCCCTTCAGGAAGCGGACAGGCAGCAGCTACAATGCCAATTATGGTCCCTCTAGCTGATATTTTAGGACTTGAACGCCAAGTCGCCGTGCTCGCTTATCAATACGGCGATGCAATCAGTAACTCTATCATCCCAACTTCTGCCTCACTCATGGGATATCTTGCTGTAGCCGGAATACCGTATGAACGGTGGGCAAAGTTTATCTGGAAGCTTATTCTTTTATGGTCTATCGTTGCCATGGCAGCACTTGTAGCCGCTGTGATGATCGGAGTGAGTTGATTCGCATAGATAGTAAAAGAGCCACCAGTGTGAACTGGTGGCTTGCTTATGAAGTCGCGCAATACCATCAGGAAAAGAAACAATAACAAATTAAACAGACGCGATTAGTTCTTTAATACACGCAAATATGAATTGAAATTATACAATTAAAAGATAACCCTTTTCTTAACCCTTTAACCTTCCTCTCAACTGATGATACAAAAAAACAGCTCCATAATACACCACAGCACCACCTGCAATAAATAAACGATACTCCCATAATTTTTCTACAGAATAGTACTCTAAGTAAATGCCTGCATCAATGATTGAATTAAGGAGCATGCCCCCAAACACAATCACTCCAAAGATATACAGCAGCTTTTTCGTTTCAACAGCTTCAGATCTCACCTTATTTCTCCTCTCTTTTATCTATCACGAGTCTTTCTACACACCATCTATTTACGGCATTTCGACCCTTCTGGTTTCAATATATTGTAAATTTGATAAAAGACATAAAAAAACAAGGCCACATGAATAGAGCCTTGTCTCTTGATTAAGCTTTCGTTAAATAGTCAAATACATATTGGGGAACGGCGTGCTGGTCTTGTTCAGATTGAATCGGTTCATATGCTTCATAGCAGAATAAATCATTCCCATTTTCAACTGCCGTCAATTTTATGATTTTTTCGTTGTTCGTTCCTTTTGTTTCTAATTTAAAATCAATCAGGCCTACTGTCAGGCGATATTCATTAAAGATAAGTCCTAACCATTCTTCTGTTTTTTTGACCGTTTGTTTATTCGTTAGAATAGCCTCTGCTAAATGATGAACAGCAATTTTATGCGTTTTTTCATGCGAAAACTGTTTAAGTACTTCTTTACTCATGCTTTTTGAAAACGTGGTAATTCGCTCAACTAATTGACTCATCTTCATGTGTAGACCTCCCAAATGTTACGTTCACTTTCTTAGTTTATACAACCTTCGCAAGTTTATGATAAATAGAAACAGCCCTTGAAGTTTCATTCAGGGGCTGTTTCTTAGTTCGTTTCACCTTTGTCCATTTGCTTGCTCTCTTGTAATAGCTGTGATTCTCCCGTCTTCTCCCAGTCCTCTACCTGAGCAATCGCCTCCTCAGGTGAGAAGCCTTGGCCGACAAGAACGCCGGCTAAAATATATTCTTGAAATAGATGAGTCAAATTAATTCCTTCTTTTACTTCTTCAAGAGCGAATGTGACGAGCGGCTGAATATATTCCACCCACTGATCAGCCATTGACACATCTTCTGTTTCATTTAGATCGACTCGGGTATCTGTTATGACGGGTTGTGGACCGCCATATTCTGAGTGCTTCAAGTGTTGTATTTCATCAAAATAATTACCCATAAAGCCCCCTCCTTATTTTCCTCATTAACCTTACTAGATTATGGAAGAGAACTGGCTGATGTTACGCGTCCAATACCTTCTTTATTTTTTACTGAGCCATTCGCCAGCTTCAGCCAGATACATATTTTTAAATGATTCAATCGTTTGAAAGAAGTGCTTGTTGTATCCTCCCTCTTCATCAACTGTCCATGCAGTTGCTAAAACGGAGTGAGCATAGCCGTAGAGAAGCAGCCTTCTTCTATCCAAATTGAGCTGCTCTGTAAATAGGGTGATACGCTGCATAAGGACTTCTTCGATCCCTGCTTCCGGTAATACATTTAACATAAACTGAATAAGATCGTACTCTCTTTCGCCAACAAGCCCCTTAGGATCGATTGCTTTCCATCCTTTTTCACCTTTGAGAATATTGTAGTGATGAAAATCTCCATGCAAAACATACCTTTTCTTTGTGGAGTCATTTAGATAGGTAAAGACCTTTAACGCTTCATCAAGCATATCTCTAGAAAGAGGACCAAATCCTTCAGGATGTTCTTCAATCATCTTTTGAAGGCTCTCCTCTCTATTTTTCGCTGTGGAAAGAGAGAGATTATTCTCTTCTTTTACGATCGAGCCTTTTAATTCTTTGTACACATTGGCTGCTATCAGGCATGCTTCTTTTTCGCTCTCACAAGAAGCTAACGTATCACCAGGGCTTACTTTCTGAAGAATCATTACACCGAGCTTGGCATCAGACCCAAGTACCTGAACAATTCCACCTCCCTTTAGATTCTCGAGAGCAGCCAGTTCGCTTTCAAAGCCTAAACCAGGCAAACAAATTTTAACAACAACCTCTTCTCCTTCAAAAGTCCTTGCAGGTGCAACATAATTAATAGACAGCTCATACGGCTGCCCCATTTTTACATTGAATTTTGTTTCAATTTCTTTAATTACAAACGGTAGGTTTTTAAGCCACTTCACTCCAGCGTCTTTAAAATAATGAGTGACCGATTGTACAAAAAAGCTTTGCAGATCCATGGTTAAACCTCCTTATTAGGCAAACAGCCACTCTACTCAAGTAAAGTGGCTGTGACTCATTTAATCTAAATACTCTTCAAACCAAACTTTAATATGATTCAACCTTTCGATCCGAAGCTTTGGATTACCGCTTCTTGAAAGTTCGTGATTGGCTTCTGGGAAACGAACAAATTTTGTTTCTTTCTTTTGTTTCTTAAGTGCCACAAATAATTGCTCAGCTTGTTCAATTGGACAGCGGTAATCTTTTTCTCCGTGAAGGATGAGAAGCGGTGTTTCCACTTTGCTAACATAGGCTATAGGAGAGTGTTTCCAAAGCTTTTCAGTTTCTTCAATCAAATCTCCGCCTACTTCCCACTCTGAAAAATAGTAGCCGATATCACTCACCCCATAAAAGCTCAGCCAATTGGAAATGGAACGCTGTGTGACAGCTGCTTTATAACGATTAGTATGACTGACTGCCCAGTTCGTCATAAATCCGCCATAGCTCCCGCCAGTAATTCCTAGGTTGTCTGCATCGACATATTCTAGATATTCCACAGCATAATCAGTCGCAGCTATTACGTCTTGATAATCTTTCCCGCCATAGTCCCCTCGAACAGCATCTACAAAGGCTTGACCGTAGCCATGGCTGCCGCGCGGATTGGTAAATACGACGACATAGCCTGCTGATGCGAGCATTTGAAACTCATGAAAATACGTATTGGCATACATTGCGTGAGGTCCGCCATGAACTTCAATAATCGTCGGATATTTCTTCCCTTCTTCAAAACCAAATGGCTTCATTACCCAGCCATGAACCTCCCAGCCATCCGGTGCATCAAACGTGATTGGTTCAGCTGAAGAAAGTTCTATATCCTTAAAGAAATCGTCGTTTACATACGTAAGCTGTGTTCTCTCACCTGTTGATAAGTTCACTTTGAAAAGATCACCGGGATGTGTCGGGTTACTTATTGCTGCAACAGCCTCGTGAGTATCAGGATTGATGGTCATTCCGTACACATGCTCATTATCATTCATTGCCGGATACATTTCACCTTCAATCGTGCCATAATATACAGCTGTCCTCCCTTGATCGGTTACAAGAAAATAAAATCCTTTACTGTCATTCGTCCAAACCGCCCCTTGGTCTACGATAGCAGAGTGAAAATCGCCTATTGCAATATCTCCAACATGAATATCCAAGTCTGCGGTCAGACAATGCAGTGATTGTGACTCCAATTCATAAAGCCATACACGAGATAATGTCGCACTCTTGTATTCTTTTTCATGTCCAATCAATGTTATGTATTTGCCGTCTGGTGAATAATTTGGACTTCCGAAGAAACCAGTACTTGGCGTAATCTTTGTGAGCTGTTTGTCAGCAAGGGACATGATGTATACATCAGATATATGGCTAAAATCAGGATCCTCTCCTAAGTCTGCAGAAAACACAATACTCTGACCGTCTGCTGACCAAGCGCCAGCAGCATGATCACGATCACCATCAGTCAGCTGCAGGACCTCTCCAGTCTCAACCGTCACGATTCCCAAGTGCTGATTTTTATCATCAAGAAACCCGGTCGCATCGGACTTATAGCGGATTCTTTCAACCACCATCGGCTCAGGCAGCTTGTCGCCATTTTTTTCTTTCTTGTCCCTCTTCTTATCTGTGAGCTTCTCATTTGGTGCTAATGAACCTTCAAAAAGAATTTTGGAGCTGTCGGGTGACCATATTGGATTCTTCGCTCCATTTAGACAAGACGTAATCTGTCTTGCTTCTCCTCCCTCAGCACTGATAAGGTAAATTTGAGATTTTCCGCTGCGAGTAGATGTAAAGGCAATAAAACGTCCATCTGGAGACCATGCAGGTGTATTATCTGATCCATCTCCAAATGTCCATTGACGTACTTGTTTACCATCTATGTCACTGATAAACAAATGTGATTCATAGTCGTGTTTGTCCTCATTGATTACTGTTTGTACAAACACAACATTTTTCCCATCCGGGGAGAGT
This sequence comes from Alkalihalophilus pseudofirmus OF4, assembly GCF_000005825.2. Taxonomy (GTDB): domain Bacteria; phylum Bacillota; class Bacilli; order Bacillales; family Bacillaceae_D; genus Alkalihalophilus; species Alkalihalophilus pseudofirmus. Next base: position 889,832 of record NC_013791.2, on the reverse strand, counting down.
TGTGGGTTTTTTACTGATTTTAATTTGTATAAATCTTCTGCTCTCATTCCGCGCTTCATGTTTATTCACCTCGATTAATTACTTTCGATATATTTCGATTACAGAAATACTTTTCATTAGTATAAACGAAATTAGAGAGAGAACGCTATCCATTTTTTCATTTTTCTGAAATGAACTTCTTTTCATCTATAAACAGGATAACCGCATGTATTTATGGTAAATTTAACTAACCAATACCTACGCATATTGCAAAATGAGGAAGTGAACAAATGAAGCCAAATGAACAAACAAGCATCAAGCCTTTTATTTCTCTTATCCTTTCAACAAAGATCCCTAAACTAGCACTAACTCTTGGCCTTGTGGGCAGCTTGATTACAACACTCGTCGGTCTTTCGATTCCCTTGTTAACAAGAGAACTTGTAGACGGCTTTTCAGTTGAATCCTTAAGTGTGTGGCTGATCGTTTTAATTGGGGTTGTATTTATCTTGCAAGCTGTAACGGATGGATTTTCTATGTATTTACTTGCCTATGTCGGGCAAAAAATTGTAGCTGCCTTGCGTGAAAAGATGTGGTTTAAATTACTACGCCTGCCTGTTAACTACTTTGATAAGAGAACGAGCGGTGAATCAGTAAGCCGTGTCGTAAATGATACAGGAATAGTAAAAGACTTGATCTCACAGCATTTTCCTAATTTCATTTCAGGGATTATCACCATCATCGGAGCAATTATTATCTTATTTATTATGGATTGGAAAATGACCTTGCTTATGTTCCTCTCTGTTCCGCTTACAGCTGTCATTCTTATTCCGCTCGGCAGAAAAATGGCTAAAATTTCACGAGGCCTTCAGGATGAAACAGCTGCCTTTACTGGAAGGGTTCAGCAAACCTTAAGCGAAATCCGCTTGATGAAAGCTTCAAATGCTGAGGTCGTTGAAGAAGAAAAGGGAGTAACAGGCATCAATAAATTATTTGGATTTGGGCTTAGAGAAGCTCGTATCTTTGCTATGATTGGCCCATTGATTTATTTAGTGATAATGGTAGTCATTGTGATCATTATTGGTTATGGCGGAGTTCGTGTAGCAGAAGGAACAATGACTACTGGGTCTCTTGTAGCTTTCTTACTTTACTTATTTCAAATTATCTTCCCTATCACCTCCTTTACGATGTTCTTTACTCAGCTTCAAAAAGCGAAAGGAGCAACTGAACGGATTATTGATATTTTAGAGATCCCGCTAGAAGAAGGACAAGAAGGAATAACGATGGACATTACAAACCAACCGCTGTATGTCCGTGATCTCACTTTCGGCTACAGCTCAGATGAACCTGTTATTAATGACGTGTCATTTGATGTGTCACCAGGTGAAATGGTTGCATTTGCGGGTCCTAGCGGCGGTGGTAAAACAACCATGTTTGCGATAATCGAGAGGTTTTATGAGCCTTTGTCTGGTGAGATCATTGTTGGTGAAACACCTATATCAAAATTGTCGATGGCATCCTGGAGAAGTCAAATCGGCTATGTCTCTCAAGACAGTCCAATGATGGCAGGAACGATACGTGAGAATTTATGCTACGGATTAGATAAAAAAGAAGAGATTTCTGATGACCGTCTATGGGAAGTTGCGAAAATGGCTTATGCCGATCAATTCATAAAAGAGTTTCCAGAGCAGCTTGAAACAGAAGTAGGAGAACGAGGGGTGAAACTCTCCGGCGGACAACGGCAGCGAATTGCGATTGCCCGCGCTTTCTTGCGTGATCCTAAAATACTGATGATGGATGAGGCAACAGCAAGCCTTGACAGTCAATCTGAAGCAATCGTACAGGAAGCTCTGACTCGTTTAATGGAAGGACGAACAACCTTTGTCATTGCTCACCGATTATCAACCATCGTTCATGCGGATAAAATCATCTTTATTGAAAAAGGAAAAATTACAGGGGTTGGTACTCACCAAGAATTAGTTTCCACTCATGATTTATACCGTGAATTTGCTAAGCAGCAATTAACGTAAAGTTTTTTTCATTCTACTAATGTTGACGCATAAGGATAGAGGGTAGTAGCTCTATCCTTATTTTATTGAAACTTGATGTGCTGCTATAACGTATGAATATCAACTGATTATTAGGATGCCCGCAAATGTTCATGTTCATATGCAAGTTGGAGGATCTAAAAAGCAGCTAAAGAGACATGGCCAAAGCTCTTATCGTTTTTAAAGGAACATACTAAGTAAAAAACGAGAGCTGCTTCGTTGCAGCCCTCGTTTTTACTTTTCGTACACTTCACTTCTTATTAAAATGTCATAAGCGTCAACACGAGTAACGGAAGATAACTCTTCTGAATTCAACGCTTGGAGTATCTCATTTTGCATTTCTTCAGCAATTGATTGATCTTCTGAAGTCGTAATGGAAATCGATTCTTGGTAGTTGATTTGAACATCCCCAATAATCTCATAATCAGCTAAAGCCTTCATAACAGCTTCAGATATGGAAACCATTTCTTGATGAGCCAGCTGACTATCGAATTCAGTGTGTTCTAATACAACATCCTCGACAGGCGGGTCACTAAATATTGTTGATACGATGATGGCTGTCGTCAAAATAGCCCCTGCCCCAACAGCTATAATTCTTTTCTTCAAAACATCTCCCCCTTTCTAGAGGGTATGTCCATCTAAAGACAGGTATTCCCTAAAAAGAACCATTCTCGTTTGAAATGGTTCTAAGGCAAAACTTCTTCTTTCTCACCTTCAATCAATCCTTGTGTTTCTGCAACCGCTTCTGTTGCGGCACCGAACGCTTCAAACCAGCTGCCGATAATGCCTAATTTCAATCCTTTACGCTGAATTTCTTCATCAGATGAGAGCTGCTGCCAAGCCCCGATTGCTCCTAAAAAGGACCCAATCACCTGCAGCCATATCCCAAAAACAGCCTGCCTTTCTGCCTCTAATCCTTCTTCCCCTTCTTCTGCTACTGTGATTAAATATTCTTCTGTAACCCCTTGGGCCTCAAACAGTGTCCCTACTGCTTGAATCCAGGTTCCAGCTAACACTTTATTTTCAGCAGCAGTAAGTCCTGGGTGCCTCTCTTTCTCTGCCTCATTTAATCTTTGCATTAATTCAACTTTGCTTTCTTCACTGATCTGTCCATTATCATCTAAAACGTTCTTTTTAAACGAACGATTGTATTTACGATTATGTTTGCGAAACATAGGCATCACCCACTTGAACTAAAGATCATATATTGTATTCATGCCTATTTATTTTGTTCATTGGCGCAAGGTTGTTCGTGGTTTTCCAGATGATTCACTTATGAGTTTGCGTCAAGACGTAAAAGAATCAATATCTATATATTAAAAAAGCCCAACGGAGGTTGGACTCTTTATCTTTAGTTTTGTTTAATATCATCAAGCGTTCCTGGTTCATTCGTTCTCGTACGTTGTTGAGACAAGGGAGCTCTAAACACGAGGTCTAACCAATCCTTATAACGAAACGGTGCAAAAGGAGACGTATAATAAGAACCGAAACTTCGCAAGCCGACCAAGTGAACATTTATTGTGATATAGGAGATGACAATGCCATATAATCCAAACATAGATGCTGCAATCATAAATGAGAAACGGAGCATTCTAAGAGCTATACTAAAACTATAAGAAGGAATAGCAAACGATGCTACTGCAGTAATGGCAACAACAATTACCATAACAGGACTTACAAACCCCGCCCTAACCGCTGCATCTCCAATGACGAGCCCTCCAACAATCCCAATTGTTTGACCTATCGCACGAGGCAGACGAATTCCAGCTTCACGCAATAATTCAATTGTTATTTCCATTAGAAAAGCTTCTAAAAATGCAGGAAAAGGCACTCCTTCACGCGTACCAGCAATGGAGAGAGCAAGTGTTGTAGGAATCATTCCATGATGATACGTCACCATAGCAATATATAAAGAAGGCAAAAATAGAGCAAAGAAGGCCGCCAAATAGCGGATGAGTCGAATCAGCGTTCCAATGTGCCAGCGATCATAATAATCTTCAGGTGACTTCAATAACTGCTCAAATGTAGTTGGCGTGATCAGTGAGTACGGAGTTCCATCAATCAATATGATCACTTTTCCATTCATTAAAGCAGCTGTCGTTTTATCAGGCCTTTCAGTATGCATTAACTGAGGAAAAGGAGATAATACATTATCCTCAATTAGCTGCTCTAATGTACCTGTTTCTAATACTTCGTCAGTCTTTATGCAGCTGATACGATACCTTACCTCATTGACTAACTCCTCAGTGACAAGACCTTTAATATATCCAATAGAATATTTAATCTTGGCTCTTTGTCCGATTTCTCCTGTCTGTATTATAAAGTTAGGATCGGCAATACGTCTTCTCAATAAAACAATATTCGTTTGTATATCCTCAATAAATCCATCTCTTGGCCCTCGGATAACCACTTCACTCTTGGGCTCTTCTATTCCTCTTTTTTCATACCCTTTTGTGCCTAAAATAATTACCTTATCCACACCATCTACTATAAGCAATGAATCTCCAGTCATAAGAAGATGGACTGATTGGTCAAGCGATTTAATTGACTGTACAGAAGAAAGGTTTATCACCTCTTGTGATAATTTCTTTATAAGTTCTTCATGACTTATATTAGCAACTTCACGTTGAGACATTTGCATAATCGGCTTAATAACACTATTGTCAATCATATCCCTGTCACTTAAACCGCTCACATGAAAGAGGGTCGCTTTAATTAGGCCTGCAATGACCATATCGTGCTGAACGATATCACTGCTTTCTCCAATATAACCTTTCACTAATTTAGTTAAATCAACTAAACCTGAAGAATCAATAGCATTCGTTTTTAACGGTTGAATCGTATCTCTTTTTTTCTTTAATAACTTCCTATACACATAATCACCTAGTTCAATGAAGTTAGCTTACTTTCTCCTGAGTCATATAGTGACTGATCAAAACGTCTGAATGTATCGTAATAACAGTATCTTTAAACAAACCATTTTCACCTTCCCACCGATCTTTTGTTTCTTTCCAATAGTGATAATTCTTTCTTTTGAGGAGTTTCTGAAAAGAAAAAATGTCACAGTAGTATTCTTCTTGCATTTTCGTAACAATTTGTTGAGATTGCTTTTTTATTTCTGCTTCTAAGATCTTTTCAATTTCCATTAAAGCTTTAGGATCATCTATTTGCAGCCCTGACATCCAACTTTCCGCAAAAGTTCCCTCTGCCTTAATATGAACATCAAATACATTTTTACCATTTTCCCTTTTATAATTAAGTTTTGTTTCCTGTGATAATATTTCAAAAACAAAGGGGTCACCGTTTTTCCCCTCTGCCTCTAAGATGCCATTCATCGCTTCACCAATTACCCAGTTATAGCCTCTGACATCTCCTTCATCTAACCAACCCATCATTTTATTGGTTGATCCATTAATAATGGCTGCACCTGAAAGCCTTAAGTCTCCTCTTTGCGGCTTATATACTCCGGGTATTAGATAGCTGCTGTTGGCAGCCACTTTCTCAGAGATCATTCCAATTTCTCTAGTATCGATCATCCCTAGCACATTTTGATTATTTTCATCTATCATATCCATCGAGATTCCCGGCATATCTTCTAGTGGTAATTTATCGATGTAAACATCCTTCGCCGCTCCATTAGAAATTAATACATGTGTTTTTCTTCTCATCTCATGGTCTCTTGTATAAAGATCAAGTACACCTGTAATGAAATCTTGTCTAGCAAGCTCTTCATTAATCACTATTACTTTTAAATGTTCGAAATTAAGGGATCTGCTTCTTCGAGAATTAATGTTACGAATCATCTTGAAATTGGTTGAACCACTGGATGTAATATTAAAAAAGGGTTGAACCCCACTAGTTCCGCCCTCAACATGCCCATTGCCAAAAGCAGATGGAATGGCAATATGAAACGTCGAATCAAAGACCTTAGGATTATCTCTGCTTGGATCAAATGCAACCCCAATAACAAATCCCACTTCTTCAAGTTCAGCCCGATCCCAGCATCCGGTTAAGCTTAACAAGAGAAAGAATAAACACGTTACCCCCCTTATTATCCTCATGATTGATAGCTCACATCCTTACCAACCTTCCCGGCCTTCCGTCTTCTGCTAAAGAAAAAAAGGTATCCACACCCTAAACTTACGAAATATAAAGTTAAACCCAGCCAGCCAATCCATTCTCCAAACTGAAACGTTTCAGTTATGGAGTGAGGGATAAAAGCTACAATGAAAATAAAGAAAATACTTATGGCAGGTAAATAGGTTGTGATCGCTTTTTTCTTTACAAAGTGCTTTTCTAGTAACTGAATAAAAATCAATTGGGAAATAGAGATCGTGTTAAAAATGGTCATGATCCAAACCGTAATTAATAAGGATTCCAGCCTCTCAAAAAATCCACCTGGTATTTCTATCTGCTTTGCTAATTCAACTGTTGGAAAAGTGATTTGCGTAGTTGTGTCAACACTGAAATTAGCATATGAAATAATCGTTACTAATAAATAAAGAAACATAATTAACATAATACCTGCCATTAAAGGGGATACTTTCAAATCACTTTTCTTCATGTAACCCATCAGGAAAAATAAGATTTCAAGACCTAAAAATGAAAATAACGTTACCTTCATAGTAAGCAGAATAGGAAATATTCCTTCCGGCATAACTGGAAGCAGATTCGTCATATCAGAGTTGATAGAAGTAAATGAAATTAGCCCTAAGAGCACAAATACAACAATAGGTAAAAACATGAGACTTAAATGAACGATTCCTTGGACCCCTTTTGAAACAGCATAGGTCGTAATGAACAACATGAGGGCAGCAATAACTTCTGAGGGTGTTTGGTCTAAAATGTACATCCTCATCAGGGAGGTTAGTATTCGCACTTCATAGCCCATTAAACATAAAAAATAGACTAGAAATAGTAAGGCAAGAACGGGAGCAAACCACTTGCCCACTTTACCACCTGCTATATATTGCAGAAGTGTCTCGCCTGGAAACTGCTGCTGCAGTTTCACATATAAAGCCACCAAACTCATAATGATTCCACTAGCTAAAAGAATGGAGATCCAGCCGTCTGCCAAACCTAATTCTGTTGCTAAAACTCTTGGTAACGTAAGAATACCAACCCCTATAATCATTGAAACAAGCGTCAAACACATCTCTCCAGGTGAGATAGAATAGGAAATAGCATGTTTCATTTTTCAAGCTCTTCTCTAGTTGATTTTTTAAAATTGTTGATCATCTGCTCTTTATTCTTTTGATTTTCTTCTCTCATCCATGGAAGTTCAACTTTCTTTTTATACCTCGTTGTGCCCCATTGAAATAGAGCAGCTAAAATAGTGGCGCCAATTGCTGACCAAATAACTACTCCCTCTGGTGAAAATCCTATTATTCGATCAGCAAACTCTTTCAATTCTTTCACATCCTTGCATAAAATAAGTTAACAGTTATATTATTTATTGCTTTATCCATTTTTATGTATTGAGTAAGGGATCAGAGACAGATTTTTCTAATATATTTGACCGAATCTTCCATTTACTTTATCTTAAAACTAACAACATCAATTTATATAGAAGCATCTCATACACAGAAAGCAGGGATTTCATTGAAGATAGCAGTCTATCAAATGGATATCATACCGGGAAAGCCTGAACAAAACCGAAAGAAAGTAGCCAATTGGGTGGAATCTGTTTGTAATGAGGATAAGCCAGATACGGTTGTCCTTCCTGAAATGTGGACCACCGCCTACACATTAAATGACCTGGAGGATTTAGCAGAAGATGAGTCAGAGACGACTATTCACTTATTAAAAGAACTGGCAGTAAAGTTTCAAATTAATATTGTAGGCGGTTCTTTTGCCACAAAAGAGGATGCAAAAATCTACAATCGTGCTGTTGTGATTAACAGAGCAGGTGAGCTTATTTATCAATATGACAAGATGCACCTTGTCCCTATGCTTAATGAACACCTTTATTTAGAAGGCGGCAAAAGCAGCGCGGGAATTTTTGAACTGGACGGGCAAAAAATGGGGTTAATTATTTGTTATGACCTTCGTTTCCCTGAGCTCATGCGAGGGTTAGCTCTTCAAGGTGCACAAGCTGTATTTGTTTTAGCAGAGTGGCCTGAAGCTAGAAGCAATCACTGGAAAGTACTCCAGCAAGCTAGAGCAATTGAAAATCAAATGTACATCATCTCTTCTAACCGAGTCGGCGAATATGATGGCGTTGAGTTTTGCGGACATTCTATGATCGTGGACCCGTGGGGCGATTTCATTCATGTAGCATCACAACATAAAGAGGAAACCGTCGTTGCATCTCTTAATTTAGAGAAGGTTAAAGAAGTGCGTGAGAATGTACCTGTATTTAAGAGCAGGACACCGGAGTATTATTTGCCACATTAGAAGATGGCCTCGCCCAGAATGTTCTAGGCGAGGCTTTACTTTGTATTAATTAAGCCTCGGCACAATTAAATACCTTGTCTTCGGTGAAAGCTCTATTTGTTCTTCGTAATTACCTGATTCATCACGCCAATGAATGGTTAAACGTAATTCGTCGTCTCGATTATTCTCTGCCTCTCCTAATGATAGATACATATACTCGCCTTTGCTGCTTATGTGTTCATTCTTTTCCCAGCCGTGAATCGCATTTCCGTTCCTTGATAGCTCCACTTCAGTAATAATCACCTCATGCTCCCCATTCCAAAAAACCATACCTTTCCACGTTTCTTTCAAACTATGTTCCACTTCATATGTTGTGGTCCAACTTTTATCAGCAGAATGACCGACCCACACAGGCGGCTGTAGAATCGAAATAATAAACCATGTTCCAATGATCATTCCAAGTAATGAAACCAACACCCAATTCACTTTTTTCATATCGCACCTCTATATATTTGCGTAGCTTCTATTTTAACATTTTATTCCACAAAAAAGACCGACCCTTTTCGATCGATCTGAACTTATTTATCTATTTCTACCTCGGTATTTATCATCACATCTTTTCTACGATATACACTCAACATAAATCCAATAATAAACGAGTAGTAAAGTTTCTCATTCCCGCCGTAACTGATGAAAGGAAGGTTCGCACCTACAAATGGTGCATAACCGAAAGACATTAGTGTATTAAGCACAAACGGAAATAATAGCAGCACTCCCCCGCCAACCATCAAAAGTCGTTCTTTCTCAGTTTGCATTTTCTTAAATGCGAGCAGTAATCTCACAGACAAAGCAGCAAAAATTACGAGGATGATAGAAGTTAATATCCATCCACCGTGATAAGTTAAAGCCACTAGGATCAGTTCTGTGTGCCCAAGAAATAGGTCATTCGTTAATTCTGATTTTGGGCCAAATAAACCGGCCTTACTTAATACTTCTTTCATCATTATGTATATATAGCCTGAGCCGTTTGAAGAAGCTTCTGGATTTAAAAAGGAAATGAAATTTTCAAGTCTATGTGAAAAGGGAAGAAAGGCCACAAACAAATAAGCAAAAAAGAATATGCAACCAGAAAGTACCCATAAAATCCATGACCTTACCTTATAATTTTGATTGGAGAATATGACAATTGTTGAAAATAATATGATGTACTGAACGGCAAGCATTGTCTCAGGTATTAACATAAAGCATCTTACAAATACAAACAGTAATAATAAACTCCATACAATACGTTTACGATCTGTCCATTTCTTCTCACTCATTAACCCTACAATAGTTATAAATAAAAGAAAAAGCAGAAAGTAATGAGAGATATTCATTCCTAAGATGGAGATAAACACTCTCCCATTCACCATTGAAGTAAGCCCCTCAACGTTTAAGGCAACCATATAAAATCCAGCCGCTAATCCAAACCATTTCCAGTAGTGAAGTACCTTACGATAATCAATGAACATCAAAGTAAAAATAATAAGGACAGATACACTTACTGATATTAACTGGGCATAGATATTCATTTGGTAGTCGAAAAATAGAAAAGGCGCAAAACTTAGCAGTAATAGGCTTCCTACAATTGAAACAAGCCACCAATCTACTCTTTCACGATGAAGCTTATTCATCTTTTGTCCAAGCAGAACAGCATTTCCCATCTGTTCAACGGCCATCTTCTCAGCTTCTTCCTCATGATGCCCCCTTTTCATAACTGTTTGCTTACTATGATTTAAATGAGACAGTAATTCTTTTTCAACCAGCTTTTGACCTTCCTTGGATTTCATTTGCTGCTTAACTGCATTTAAAAAAGTTTGGAACTGCGCATTCATACCCAGCCCTCCTTCTTTAAACGATGGGAGTGATGACTAAATCTTTCTTGCTGAAGTTTCTTCAATTGCTTCAGTCCCTGTTTTGTTAGTTGGTAGTATTTTTCTTCTTCACTGCTCCAATTACCTTGGATGGTTTGTTCCCTCTCAAGTTGGTGAAGAAGTTGATATAACATTCCCTCCTGTGATTCGAAATGTGTTATTCCCATCTGCTCTATATGCTGCAAAACCTCAAAGCCTGTTTTCGCTTCATGCTGTAAAGTCTGCAGTAAGTATAATTTTGTTTGTTCTTCGTTCATAGTTTGTTTAATTCGAGCTTTTACCTTCTCTTGGTTCTTAAAATCAAATGCCAACCCTTTAAAGTGAGTTTCGTCCATAGCTTTTTTAAAGTGTTTAAATTGATCTTCCACTTAGTTCACACCTCCAACAAAGCTTTGTTTCAATTTCTTTCTTGCTTGAAATAATCTTGTTTTTACCGTGTTTTTATTTATCTGCAGCAGTTCACTAATTTCCTGGATAGAATACTCTTCATAATAGTAAAGATAGATGACTTCTTTATACATAAGAGGAAGACTTAAAACCTTTGTTACTAATTCCTCTTCTTCTGTCCGCTCTATTAAATTACTTTCCGGTGTTCTTAAGTCAACCATATGTTCTATCATGTTACCCTCTTCGGATGTTTGTACATTTTTGGTATGCCAGCTTTTTAAATAATCTTTACTACTGTTAATCGCTATACGGTATAACCATGTTTTCAAGCTGGCACGTTGTTCGAATTGATCAATTTTTTGATACACTTTCACAAAGACTTCTTGGGCTAAATCTTCTGCTATATCTTGCTGATGAACATATGAGAAAATGAGCTTCAAAACACCATTTCCATATTCATTCATCAGCTCTGTAAGCAAGGCTTCTTTATCCATCTCTTTTTCCTCTGTCTTCTCATAATACGTATGCATCCCTTCCCTCCTTTCAATCATTAGACGATAGCTAACTATTTTTGGTTTTTTCTTTTAAACATATATTTCAACAAATAACATTACTGCAAAACTATTGTTATTTACCTGCTTTTCACTTGAGGAAAAACTTAGGCCAGCTGCAAATGCAGCCGGCCTTATTATTACCCCTCGATATCTCGCTTTCGATACCCCATAAATCCAAGCATGATTAGTCCTGCAGCAATAAGAGTTAAGATAACAAGTGTCCATCCATTTATCTCTTCAACCGGATATTCGGGTATATAACCAAATGGTGAAATCTTAGCCATCCATTCAGGAAATTGCAGCAATCCGCCTAAATACACAACTAAAAAAGAGTATCCGAGATATAGCCATGATAAGCCTGTAGCTTTTGGTATCCAGCCAAGTGCCAACACTGCTAGAGCAATCATTACCCAGATGGCCGGCAGATAGACCATCGCAGCAAAGAACATTGATGAAAATGGGATTGCTTCTTCTATCACTGTGTTGGCTGTACTCCAAAGACCAAGCATGGCAAGAAACAGCATAATGAAACTAAACAAGATTGCAAGAATCACATAGCTTCCTAGCAATTGATTCCTTGATACAACACGAGTCAGTAAATGCTCGCTTCGTCCTTTTTTCTCTTCACCTTTTAGTTTCAGTACAAATAATAAAACTGGCACCGTAGAGATCATTGACATAACTGCCATCAGCATTGTAGAGAATTGCTCTGTTAACGATACTCCTTCAACAGGAGAAAGCATTTCTACCAGCATTTCATTGCTAGTAAAAAACGACTCTAAATCGCCAAAGATCGAGCCGTATGAGACCCCGAGGATAAACATTCCGATTGCCCAGGCAATGATCGCTGTTCGCTGTAGTTTTACAGCCAACCCAAAAGGACTAAGTAAAAGCTTACTTGCATAGGTCTTCCCAGGTTTAGATGGTAAAAGCCCCGACTCTAAATCTCTTTTTGTCATCAAATACATAGCTAGAACGTAGACAATGACTGAGGCTCCTAAAGTCAAAATAATTGGCCACCAGTAATTATTCACATAGACTTCTGTACTTAAAATCCAGCCAAGAGGTGAGAAGAGTGAAAGTGTTTCATTACTAACATCTCCTACTGCACGAATCAAATAAGATAAGCCAAGAATGGTAAACGAGTAGCCTATTGTACCTCTTGAATTTTCTGAGAGCTGGGCGAAAAGCGTTGTAATAGCAGCAAAAAAGATCCCCGCTGAACCGATTGCAGACCCGTAAAGCAAGGATGCAGAAAGGTCCATGCTTTCAATCTGAAGAGCTGCTAAACCAAATCCCGTTAAAAGAGCTAACAGAATATTGGCTGCCACCATCATCGTCATCACGGAGCTTAGGTTCGTTAGCTGTCCTACAGGCAATGAACGAATGAGTTCAATCCTTCCGTCTTCTTCATCTGCCCTTGTATGCCTGGTGACTAAGAGAATACTCATAATCGCAGCAACAATGGCCGTAAATAATAACATTTGATGAGACATCATCGCGCCTTCAGTATAATGGTCAAGCCCATAACCAGGTCCGACCATTGCAGTCATCGCTGGATTTCTCATTGTTTCAGCAATCGCTTGTCTTTCCTCTTCATTTTGATAAAGATCAGTAAAGGATGTCGCTGTCAAAATAGTGATAAAGACGATAGACAGAATCCATATAGGGAGGCGCACCCGGTCTCGCCTTAAGATAAACCGAGTCATCTTGCCTGTATTTATAAATGCATGTCTACCCATCTTATTGCCCTCCATGAGCAGACGAACCCTCGTAATGACGCATGAATAAATCTTCTAGAGCAGGCGGCGAACTCTCCAACTTAACTAGACCATATTCGCTGATTTCTTTCATTACTTGATCTAATGTCTTGGCATCGACTTGAAAGCTGACTCCCCTATCTTTTCGTTCAATATTATAAATTCCAGGAATGTTCTCGAGATTTGTAATTGGTGTTTTTGTTTCGATAAACATTTGAGTACGTGTTAAATGTCTAAGCTCATCAAGCGTACCGGTTTCAATAATCTCTCCTTCGCGTATGATACCAACGCGGTCACATAACCTTTCGACCTCAGATAAGATATGACTGGAGAGCAGTACACTTTTACCGGCTTCCTTGGCTTCCATTACACAGTTCTGAAACACTTTTTCCATCAGCGGATCCAGCCCTGATGTCGGTTCATCAAGGATATATAAATCCGCCTCAGATGCAAAAGCTGCGACAAGTGCAACCTTTTGACGATTCCCTTTTGAATACGTACGGCATTTTTTAGCAGGATCTAATTTAAATGTTTCAATTAATTGATCGCGACGGGCTCTATTAACACCTCCGCGCAGCTTCATAAATAAATCAATGACTTCTCCGCCAGTCAGATTCGGCCATAGATTGACATCACCAGGGACATAAGCCAGCCTTTTGTGTATCTCCACTGCATCCTTCCAAGCATCCTTACCAAAAATGGCAGCAGAACCTTCTGACGCTTTTAATAGTCCAAGAAGAATTCGAATGGTTGTCGATTTCCCTGCGCCATTCGGTCCAATAAATCCAAAGACTTCCCCTTTATTTACTTCTACATTTACCCCATTTAATGCCGTGAACTTCCCGAATCGCTTCGTTAAGTTCTTCGTTTCTAAAATGGTCATGTATGTTCCCCCTCAATGTTTATAACACCTTATTCAAGTTTTGAAATTTATTAACCTCTTTAGTTCATAATATACAAAAAGGGAATCCTTGACAAGAGTTTATGAACTATTTCATTTGTTTTATTACAAATTTTTTATTAAACTATGTTATAGAGGTGAACATTATGGACGGATTTGAGCGCAGACGCGAACAAAAGAAACAACAAATTTTAGGAGCTGCTCTAGAGTTATTTATGGAGTACGGTATTCAAAAGGTCTCCATTTCTGAAATCGCAAAAAAAGCAAATGTATCACAAGTAACGATCTACAATTATTTTGAGAGTAAACATAAACTTATACATGAAGTCTTTATCTATTATGTCGACCAAGCTTCAGCTCAATTTGAGCAGACTGTTTTCTCAGATATCCCTTTCCCAGAGAAAATCAAGAAGCTTATTTTCAATAAAAAAGAAGTCGCAAAACAAATAAATGAAGAATTTTATCAATACTTAATGAAGGAGTATACAAAAGAAGAGAATTATATTGAGAAGATCTATACAGAAAAAGCACTGCCTTATTTTGAACACCTTTTTAAAGAGGGAAAAGAGCAAGGCTATGTAGATCCTAATCTCTCGGACCAAGCGATTATCTTCTACATTCAGATGTTGAAGGACTATGTGCAGCGTGAAGATGTTTATAAAAATATCCTGCCTCTTACTGAAGACATTACAAATATCTTCTTCTACGGCATATTAGGGAAGCGTGATGAAGACTAAAGAAGCCGGCTCCACCAATTGAGGAGTCGGCTCTCTTTGTTTACTCAGACTTTAATTCAAACCAGAGTTCAGCTTCTGTACGTCTCTTAAACGCAGCAAGAGGATTCTGATCATCTTTATCGACTAAGAAATAGGTATACCCAGTACGCTCTGCGCCGGTATACAGCTCATTTCCTAGGTCTGGTTCGAGTCCTGCTACAGATATAAATTCATCATACGTGTTTCCCGATTCACTAACAGCGTCAAACTGTGCATGATTTAGATCAAATGGTTCTTCTTCTACTTGATTAGCTTTAACATTATATTTAGCAAGTACATATTCTTGATTTTCACCGGGCTCATCATTAAAGGGATTTCCTAGACTGACAAGCTCCGCTGCCTCATCTCCGCTAATTACTTCTAATAATTCAATCTCAAGACTGACATTCCCGTAAAATAAATCATTATAGTCTAATGTCACACGTTCACCCATTTGTAATGGTGCGCTTCTCGTTCCAACCTCACTTGCTTCAGAAGGCTCTTCCTCAATATCAATATCTTCCCCTTCTGTTCCTCCATTTGAAGCTGCCTCCGCTGATACCTCAGTTGACTCTTCTACTTTTTCAATGGCAGCTTCCTCGCCGCATCCTGTGATTAACATTGCCGCAGTTACGGCTGACACAATTAACGCTGTTTTTTTCATGTGTAATCCCTCCGATTGGTTTGTTTTAATTAATTTGTTATACCTAGAGAATACCAAGGAGAAATGACACAATCATGTCAGCGAACAAATGTTTTATCAATAAAAAGTAAGATTTATTTCCTATAAAAAAAGAAGCGAGACCAAACTTGGTCCCACTTCTAATCTTTAATACAAGAAGTAAATCAATACACTTGTAATAATTCCTACCCACACACTTAATAAAATACAATAGCCCATAATATGCCTAATATGAAGCCCAACGACACTTAAAATAGGCAGCGCCCAGAATGGCTGAATGAGATTTGTCCATGCATCTCCCCATCCAACAGCCATCGCTGTCATAGCTGGATCTACACCAAGCTCAATAGCAGCAGGAATTTGAAGGGGTCCTTGCAGTGCCCATTGGCCTCCCCCTGAAGGAGCTAGAATGTTAATAAATCCTGCAGCCCAGTAAGTGAACACATTAAATGTCTCTGCTGTGGCAACAGAAGTCATCCCATTAATAATCGCATCTCCTAAACCCGAGCCTCCAAGTACAGCAATAATCCCAGCATAGAAAGGAAATTGAAGGACGATGGGTGAAATTGATCCTACTGACTGCTTGAATGCCTGTGCAAATTGGCCGAGAGAACGATGAAAGAAAAGGCCCATTGATAGGAAAAATAAATTGATAAGATTCAAATCAAGGTCACGTCCTGATAGAAAGACCCCCACTGTATATACAACCCCTATTGCCCCGATAAGCATTCCTAATACAGGTGTATACGCTAACTTTTGTGCAGGAGTAAGTGACTCTTTTTTAGGAACGTCAAAAGTCATTTGGTTTGATTCCGATGGTGGTTCATAAGAGCTTATATCTCTTTTAGGAGCCATCAGAATAATGAAAAGAGGGATTGAAATGGCTAGCACTAAGAAAATAATGATGGTTGAAGGATGAAAAATAGTAGCTGATGTAGGGATCACACCCATCGTTTCTTCTAAAAAATGTCCTTCTGTAGCAATTGTTAATCCAATTGAACTTGAAAAACCAGCTGTATAGAGCACTGTTGGAGCATACGCTGCCGCAATGAGCAGCGGAAAATGTGCTCGTTTATTCCTTTTTCCAATTTCTCTGGCAATAATTGCACCTACAACCACAGCTAAACCCCAATTAATATAATAAGCCGCTGCTGCAACAAGGAAAGTAACTAAATACGCTTTAGTTGGAGTGTTTGCGAATTGAGCTATCGCACTTAATCCCTTTTTAATAAATGGAACAGACGCTAACACCATACCCGTTAACAATAAAAGCACCATTTGCATCGTAAAAGCTAAATAAGTCCAAAACCCATCTCCCCATGCTGCAACCACTTGAACAGGCTCACTAGAATTAAAGAAAATCGCCACGGCTATAACAATAATAGTCATAAGAACAGCAATAACAAAAGCATCAGGTAAATATCTCTGAATCCCACGAGAAAAACGATCAGCCACTCGTGTAAGCATACATATCCCCCCTTTTTGTTTGTCTTGCTACTCATTGTATTTAGCCATGTAACTATTTATGATGAGTCATTAGGAGGAGATCATAAAAAAAGAAGGCATTCGCCTTCTTTAATCAAATTTCTTTGCGGTTGCACCAAGCGTCGCTCCACGAATGAAATCCACCCCATTAAACTGACTTAATTCATCTGCTCTGCCAGTGACTACAACACCAATGATCTCAATATTTTCAGGGACAAATTCTTTTTCACCATCATTGGTAATTCCATTGATCATCTGGTTGATTTCATATTCGAATTCATTTGTTTCTTCTTGAAGGTATTCGATCGTATGGATGAAGGACTGAGCAGAATCCTCTGCCGATAAACCTGCATAAGGATAACCACGTACCCAGCTGCCCATCAGTGTGTGAAGATGATCAAATACCACTCCCTCTTCCTCGCGTACACTATTCATTTCATTAAAATCGGTAATTTCCTCGTCTGTATACGTATCTATCCAATACCATTCTAATTGATCACCAAAGACGTCAATCACTTCTTCTAAAGGGTATGCTTGATCAAACGAAAAAGCCATTTCTGCTACCATATATTCCGGGATATTTTCAAGCAGTGGACGATCATCGTATACCTCTTTATAGTTGACTTCCGGGTGAAAGAACTCGATAACTCTCTCTCCTTGAAAATATGAAATAGGTCTTTCCCCTTCTTGGTGAGTAATGCTTGTCGATGTCACAGATGAGAGAGGCTTTTTCGTTCCAAACATGGTGTATTCAGTTTCTTCTGCTCCCCAGTTTAAGGAAACTCCATCGATATATTTCTCCCTATCCCTTGTCTCAATCGCACTAAATAAGGAATACGTATAGGAGGCCCCTTTTCCTTCTACATTTGCGTCACTAACCATGCTCCATAACGCATTATCGCCAGATTGGTCGATTGCCCTCTGTAGGACATGGCTTCCCAACCAATACAACGAAAATAAAACAACCATACTCGCGATGATAGATATAATCACTGTTTTAATCATTGATTTTCTTCTCGCCTTTTTAACAAGCTGGCCAAGACCTTCATTTCCACTCGAAAAAAGCTTTTTATCGGTCATCTTCTAACCTCCTGTATTCCTTAATAAATTGTTGTCTCGCCCGGTATAAATTCGTTTTCACAGTTCCCTCTTTCATACCCATAACTTCAGCTATCTCTTGGATAGACAGGCCTGTGCTGTACTTCAATAAAAGGAGTTCACTGTATTTCTCTTTCAACTTCCCGAGCACTGCTCTTACAACGCTCCCTTCTTCAAGCCTCAGAAAGGTTGATTCCGGTGTTGCTTCTTCTATTAGTTTTTCGACGTTAAAGGTAAGAAGTATTTTTCGTCGTCTTGTCTGCTTTCTCGATAGATCATAATAACGATTAACTGCTACTCGAAAAAGCCATCCTTCCACATTTTCAATCGTTACTGAGTCCATATACAGAAGAAATTGATACGCTGTTTCTTGAATAATATCTTCTGCATCTTCTTTTACCGCACCCATTTTGAGCAGATATGACCGAATCATGTTTAGCGGCTCTAAAAGCAGCTCCCCTACTTGTGCATCATTCATTCCCGCCCTCCCATCTAAGAAGCTCTTATCAGCTGTTCATAGTAAAGACGCGCTTCAACTAAAAAGGTGAACAGAGATTTTAAACAAAGGTATGTATGAACATTTTTTCATCATAAAGCAGGCAGCAACCCTCGTTGCTGCCCTGCTCTTATCGTTTATATTTTTCCAGCCATCCCTCTAACATTTCCTGCATCTTATCGCGGTAATGCACAGGTTCTAAGATCTCAGCATCCACCCCGTACTGCATTAACCACTGCAAAAACTCCCGATCATGATTTAATGTCACTTCAAATAATAAGCTTCCATCTTTATTTTCTGTCAGTTTCGGATTGACGAATAACTCTTCTTCTTTAATATAACGTGCAACCTCTTTACTAAACAGCACTTTAAACCTAATGTTGTCTTTCCCCTGAATAATTGACCATGTATTCTTAAAATATTGCTTTAAATTAAACTCTTTTTTATCAAAGGTTTGACTGGTCTGCGTTACTTTAAGGAAACGACTCATTCGAAAAGTAAGAACTCTTTTCTTTTTATGACAGTAAGCAATTAAGTAAAAACGGTGATCTCTGGGGATTAAATAATAGGGATCAAGTTCTCTTGACGTCGTTACATCCCGGCTTTGTGTATGGTAGACAACTTCGATCGTTTTCGAGTGCAGGATAGAGTCAATAACGGGAGATAAATAGTTATTTTGTTCTTCTTGAAAGGCAGGTGTTCCCATTTGAATAATAGAAACCATCTTTTGAAGAACGTCTTGCAACTCTTTCTTTTCTTTTTGGTGAGTAGCCATTGCTTTCTCATAAGCCGAATAGAAATCAGGCGGAAATAGATGAGTCATTTGATCAATTATCTTTGGAAGCATACCAAAGGCCATTGCTTCTTTCTCTGTCCAATCTAGAGGATATACCGAAAAGTTCCCGAGGTATTCATACCCTTTTCCGTACCCTTCATTGGTAATTGGAACATTCGCTGCGCTTAAGAGCTCTAGATCCCGATAAATCGTACGAGCAGTCGTTTCACAGCGCTCCGCTAATTCCTTTGCTGTAATCCCCGGACTTGATTGAATAAGGATGATAATCCGAAGTAATCGAATTAAACGTTCAGACATCTAATCTTCCTTTCTAGTACATAAACATAAAGATTTGGATTCCGCCTTCATTGTACAAGGGATGGAAGTAGAATGGAAGATATATTCTTATGAAACAAGATGCTAAAAAGGGCATTACTGCAAAAGAATTAGAACCTTAAACAATTAATAAGGTATATACAAACACAAAGCGGCCTTTTATCCCATTACTCAACCGGATAAAAGGCCGCTACACTATCGATTCTTCTAACATATACTTGTTAATTCCTTTCTAATACCATTACCATGTATTTATTTCTTCTAAGGTCCCCATGTATCTCATATCATCGATACATTTCGCTTTCGCTACGTCATTGGAATCAGTCCCTTCAAAGAGTTCCAAATTGGTGTAGCCATGCTCCTGCCTTATCTTACATATCCTATCCCCTTTCCTAAGAAGTTGTGTTGGGGTGTTGCTTGGGTGTTGCTTGGGTGTTACTAAGTATTGCTTGGTGTTGCTTGTCCTTACTATAACTAATTATTTAATTTTTGTAAATATTCAGATAAGTTATTTCGGACGGTTTTCCCTTATGATTCAGCTTCTTTCTCTTTATATCGACATCATTCTAATTAATTCACTTTTTTTCATTTTTTTAATGGACATGTGGGTTGAGAAACTGGAATTATATTTTTTGGGGTCAATTATGCGTCCATTCGTAAGGTGATTGCTCGGATTGATTAGATAAATGTATCTTTTGAAAGTTGAATTGCGTCCCTTTACGATTATTGTTCTAATTCAACTGCGGTATGCGTCAATACTCAGAGGTTTATCATTTTTCAGAGGAGAATTGCGTCAATTGGATTTAACACAAAAAGCTGCCTCATTTTATGATGAGGCAGCATCTAGCTTGTTCACTTTAGAATATTTTTCCCGGATTCATAATTCCTTTAGGATCCAGGGTGTGCTTAATTGATTTCATCACTTCATAGGCGGCACCATGTTCCTTTTGCTGATACTTCACTTTTCCGACGCCGACACCGTGTTCACCTGTACATGTGCCTCCCCGTTCTAGTGCATAAAGAACGATCAGTTCATTTAGCTCCTTCGCCTTTTCTACTTCTGTCTCATCTGCTAAATCAACCATAACAAGCGCATGATAATTACCATCCCCTACATGGCCCACCACTGCGCCCACAAGTCCTGTCTTTTCAATGGATGCTCTTGCATGAAGAATAGCTCCTGCAAGCTCAGTTATAGGAAGACTGACATCTGTCACCATCAGCTTCTTGCCTGGATGCCCGTGGATAAATGAATAAGCTAGATTGTGTCGTGCTTCCCAAAGTTCAGCGCGTGATTTTGTATCCATTTCAAAATGAATATCCATACAACCTAAGTCACTGACTATTTCTTTCATAAACTCTACATCTTGCTTGAGACCTGCTTCATTACCATGAAACTCTAAAAATAGTGTCGGCTTCAGTTCGTAGTTTCTTTCATTGGCAATATTCACTTGCTGAATGGAATGCTCGTCCACAAATTCCATGCGGGCAACCGGAATATTAGCAGCTAATATACTTGTCACTGCCTCCACAGCTCGCCCTGGATCAGGAAAAGTAGCTCTCGCTGCCATGATGCATTCTGGTATGCCGTGTACTTTTAATGTTAACTCCGTAATAACACCAAGTGTCCCTTCAGATCCAACCATTAATCCATTTAAATGCAACCCTGAAGAAGACTTAGCTGAGAGACCTCCCGTATGAATAACTTCACCACTCGCTAATACAACTTCCAAATCACGTACCTGATCTCGCATAATCCCGTATCTTACAGAGGTAGTCCCGCTTGCATTTGTAGCAGCCATTCCACCGAGCGTTGCGTCAGCACCGGGATCTACTGTAAAAAATAATCCGTACTTCTTCAGCTCTTTATTTAACTGGAGTCGAGTAATCCCTGGCTGCACTTTAATTAAGAAATCATTTGGTCTTACTTCAAGCACTTGATTCATAAGAGACATATCTAGAGAAATTCCTCCTTTATAAGGAATCGCATTTCCCTCTAAACTTGAGCCTAGCCCAAAAGGCACTACCGGAATTTCGTATGTATTTGCATAGTTTATGACCTTTTGAACATCTTCTGTCCTTTTTGGAAAGATGACCATATCAGGCAAAGATGGAATGTGATAGCTCTCATCACGGCTATGCTGCTCACGCATCGTTTGATTTGTGGTCACTTGATCTTCTGTTAAAAGCTTACTCAGTTCTTTCACATGGTCCATTTGTAAACACCCTCCAGAAACAAAATTTTCCGAATTATCATAACTCCACCTCTATTCTATCGTATTTTTAGATTTCAAGCAGTAAGATTCAAGGTCATTCCTTCACCTTATTTGCCTGCCTTTCATACAATAGTTCGAGTAAAATAAGGCGGTGAATTAATGAATACGAAGACAAATCTTATGCTTTTTATGGTTGCTACCCTTTCCATTTTGTTTGTTTTAACCGTCTCAATTATCAGCCAAAGTAAAACTCCTGCACCTGGTTCGGTCGTGTTTGATGGAGATGCTGCGATTAAGAATAATATCCAAAATAACATTGATTCTGAGAATGCAATTGTCGAGAACTCCATTGATAACCAGGTAAATAACGGAGAAACCAATGAAAATGATAACAATGTACTCAATAATATATCCGTTAGTGTAGATGTTACCGTTAGAAATGCCATCTCTAATCAAGTAGATAAAGAGGGTAAAAGTTCAAATGAAAATGGCACTAGCGGGGGGAATGGCAGTAATAATGGCAATGCTAACGGAGACAGCAATGGAAATGGGGACAGCGAAACGCCTGATATCGTATGGGGAGTGGATTCAGCAAGCTTAACAGATGATGAACTGTTAGCCTGTGTACGGGATAATTTCGGTAATCCCGAAGTATGGGGTCGTTATCTAGGGGACAAAGATGGCGTATCGTTTGGATTAACTCAGGAAGAAGTTGAATTGCTCCAATCAAATGACATTCAAATCCTTGTCATTTGGAATCAATTTAATGAACCCGTTGGATTTGACAAAGGTCAAAGTGAAGCATCTGCTGCCATTGAGCTCGCACGAGACTTTGGAATTCCTGAAGGTGTTGCTTTATTTGCAAATGTCGAACCGATCTATCCGATTGATGATCAATTCATTTTAGGCTGGCATGAAACGATGATGGAATCTGAATACAACTCTGGTATTTATGGCATTTTCAGCCCAAGTGAAGAACTATATACTGCATACGTTGCAGCTGCTGAACAAGATAGTACTATTTACGATGAAATGTACATTTGGACAGCATCCCCTAATGAAGGAATTACGACAGAAGCGAACGCACCTGCCTATAATCCAGAATTCCCTGAAGGAGGGCTAATCGGAGGGTGGCAGTACGGGATCGATGCAGAAACTTGCAATATTGATACCAACTGGTTTGATGGAAATGTATTAGATGTTTTGTGGTAAGTCTATAAATAGTACGAAAGAGACTACAAAAGAGAGCATGAAAAGAATAGCCGCTGTGATGACACAGCAGCTGTTCTTTTATTGTTTCTTTGTTTCATTAGAAAGATCTTTTAAGGACTTAATCTTTCCATGTGGATGCTGTGATTCTTTACGCTGTCTCCATTGACGTTCTTCTTGTGATTTTGATTGTGACATAGGATTCCCACCTTATTTTTTAAATTAATGGTACAGGTGTATTTTGTCATAATCATAAAGATACTATTCCGATAACTCTTTGTTTTGAAGGATCTTAATAGACCCTAACAAAAATACAATAATCAGTACGACCGTCACACTAACAGTAAGCCATAGACCTTCAGGAACCATCTCCTCAACCAGAATAGAACCTAGATGACTTGTAAGCTGTGCGGGACTCCATTCCATCCAACTCTCGAAAGTGCTAGTCATTATTGAAAGAATGATAATGGTTGTAATAGTAACAAATGCTACTAATCCAGGCACCTTAAGCGCGGCGTTGAAAAGAATAATTAATGTAAATATAAACAAGAACCATAAGGCTAATAACAGGTAGCTTTGTAAAAAGACTGCAAAGGATACAGTTTCAAATAACACTACAACATAATACCAGCCTGCCAAATACCCTAAAAAAAGCGATAAAAGGCCAACAATGCTAAGGCCCGCCCACTTTGCTGTCACATAGGACGCATATGATACTGGCTTCACTAAAATCATACCCGCCAAGCCGCTTCTTCGTTCTTCGGAGATAATTCCCATTGATGCCAAGACAATAATTAATACTCCTAGCATATTTAGTTGAGAAATGACCATCATTAATACCTCTTGTGCTGCGGGTGTCGGCATTTCAAACACAGCTCCCTCAGGCAAACCGCCTGACATCTCAAGGATTTGAGGCATATAGTAAGTAGTTAGGGGATCTGTCATGCCTAAAAGGATAAACACGATTGGCAGCCAAATTAATTTATAATTACGTGTCATTTCTAGTACTTCTTTTTGAAATAAAACAACCCATTGCCTCATCCTCTCACCACCTTAACAAATAAATCCTCAAGTGATGATTTTTCTACTTCAAAGCGGGTAAGGGGGATATTTTGTTCTACAATATCTTGAAGCATTGCTCTCTTCGTCTTCTCAATGTCATTGAGACGGACCTTTGCAGAGTCTTCTTCATAATCAACCTCAAGTACATCCTCCCATTTCTCCCAATGTTGAATGTAGGTCTGAATCGGACCTTTTGTTTGGATTGAGATAATCGGCTTCTGATGCTTTTCTTGAAGATTGCCCAATTTGTCTGCTACCTTTATTTCACCATTATGAATGATTATGACATCATCACTCACTTCTTCTGCATCATTTAGTACATGAGTGGAAAAAAGGATCGTTGTATCTTTCTTAAGCTGACGAATTAACTCAAGCACTTCACGCCTACCAAAGGGATCAAGTGCTGAAACCGGTTCATCTAATAATAGCAGCTTTGGCTTGTGTATAATGGCCTGAGCGATCCCTAACCGCTGTTTCATTCCACCAGAGTACTTTCCAATTCTGCGGTTTGCCGCATCACTTAAACCCATTACTTCAAGCAGCTCGCTTGTACGCGCCTTCACCTCAGCTTTAGGCAAATGAGCTAATTTCCCAACGTATTCTAGAAATTCTCTTCCACTCATCCAGTTATGAAAAACAGGGTATTGAGGAAGATAGCCAATCTGCTCTCGTAAATCTGAATCCGAACTAAAACCTGACATGCTAATAGTGCCGCTAGTAGGCTTCAACAAATGAGTCAGCATTTTTAAAGTGGTGGTTTTTCCAGCACCATTCGGACCAAGCAATGCTACACAACGCCCCTCTTCAAGTGAGAAAGAAACGGAATCAACTACTTTATTATCACCATATACTTTAGTTAGCTGGTCAACCTGAAAAAAGGACATTAATCTTGCCTCCTGCCGATTACAAAATACAATATTGGACCGATTAAATTAACGAATACAATAATAATTAGCCACAACCATTTAGGGCCATTCGTTTTCTCGATTCGAAACCAATCAAATAAAGCTACAAGCATTAAAATGAATTGAATAACTAGAAAAGGTGCAATGACAGCTAAGTTAAGCTGGTCAAGCTCTGTAAGGATCTCATTCATAGGTTTACTCCTCTCACACAAAAAATACTTTTTATCATCTTCCTAAGTATACGTTGATTCTCATACAAAAGTTTCCTTAATTGAAACAATCGAAACAAGGACGTACCCCGTTTCGATTGTTTTATCACTTTATTTTCTCCTGTGCATCGACTGCAAGCTCTATCAACTCTGAGCGAGTATAAGCTGGACTAACCCCTTCAAGGCTTAGTAAGTAATCAGCTGCTTCTTCTTCTAATAACCCGCATTGGTTCATCAACCCTTTTAAAATCGTCTTTAAGTAAGGGATAGCTGGGGGAAACTCTGACTCTACTTCGGGCCGTTTCGGATTCGTAAATGTAAAAATAGGGAAGCCATCCATTGTCCCTACGTTCATCATCTTTCCATATAACCCTTTTAATAAAGCGGTCTGGTCATTAACGAGACGTGACAACTCACTTTCTACCTCTAAGAGACCATTTTCTTGAGCCATCACATCTAAATATTGTTCCATTGTTACTAAGTAGCAAACAAAAAAGGAGTGCTTATCCCCTTTATTTGGATCGATAAAAACAGGGGCTCCTCCCCAGCGGTCGGCATAGTGAGCAAAATAGGCTTCATATGGTAAAGATAACGTCCGAACCTCAACAGGCAGAGTGTGATCTCGACAGCCTTTTTCGGTTTTTGTTGACCCTTCAGGCTTCCCACCTTGAATATAACAATAAAATCGCTCTGGATTCATATTTGAACCATAGCTTGCATACCACACATGGGTTGTCTTTAAAATGTCGTCACTCTTCATAATTGTTTCCTCTTTCACATCCACATTTACACACACCTTTATCACTTTTCGTTCCATTAGGATAACGATTTTTTGCTAAATTGTCTAACCCGCCCGAAAAGTTCTTAGTATTACTATTGTCATTTCTTAGCAATTAGATTATAATCTAATTAGATAACGATCTAAGGGGATATGAAGATGCAATTAAACCGTTTAGTTAACTTCCATAAAACATTAGGGGATAAAACCCGTATTCAAATTATTGCTTTATTAAAGAACGGCTCGCTTCATGGGCAAGCCATTGCGGGAAAGTTAGGCTTAACTCCTCCCACTATTTCTCACCATCTCGCTAAATTAAGAGACATAAATCTTGTTTACCAACGCAGAGAAAAAAATACGATTTACTATCATTTAGATGAGAAGAAACTTGAAATAATGGCAGCAGCGATTATTAAAGTAGGGGGTGAAGTAGAGATGGACCCATTTAAAGTAGAAGACCAAGAGAAATACAAAGTTATTCAAAACTTCTTCACAGACGATGGTAAATTAAAAACTATTCCGGCCCAACGCAAGAAAAAGCTTATCATTTTAGAATACCTAGCTAGCAAATTAAACGTTGGAGTCATCTACAGTGAAAAAGAATTAAATGAATTTATTAAACAATACCACGAGGACTTTGCAACAATTAGACGTGAATTTATTATGTGTCATTTTATGCACCGTGAAAATGGGATGTATCAACTGAATCCTGAGGAAATGTGGCTCATCTAGCAGACGTGTTATAATCCTTATCAGCTCAATTGAGAATGACTAGATTAGAGTAAGCATTTTACAGTTGCTTTTCACACGAACAACTGTCAAGCTAGGAAGATAAATATAACTACTTCTAAGAACGCGAAGGTGACGCAAATGATTACAGTCAAAACCTCCCCTGTCAGTGGAGGAGAATTTAATAGAGGGGTCTTTGCAACAGAAGATATCCCAAAAGGAACCATGTTTCACGAGGCTCCTGTCGTACCTTATCCGAATATCGAGCACATTTTAATCCAAGAAACGGTCTTAGCTGATTATGTATATGAATATGGCAAAAATCATACCGCGATTGTGCTGGGCTATGGAATGCTTTTTAATCATTCTTTTACTCCAAATGCAACCTATGATATTAATTTTGATAAGCATATTTTCAGTTATTATGCCTATCGCGATATTAAAGCTGGCGAGGAAATCTTCGTGAATTATAACGGAGAAGTAGCCGATGAGACGCCGCTATGGTTCATGAAAGATAAATAAGCAAGGACCTAAAAATATGAAGCTTAATCTGGCTTCATATTTTTTTCTATCTTAATAGAGGTGTACTAGGCAAATAGGGTAAAATGTTGAGATACGTATGTCATGTCTTGGAATGCTCGAAAAAGTATAAGCGTTATCATACATCATACAGTGATATGCCCTAGAGTATCTTTTTCCATAGGTGTTATGGTAAGATTTTAGAAAGAACTGAAAGGACGATCCTCATGTTTGATTTAATTGAAACGTTGTTAGGTAACGTCTTCTTTTTGCTACTTGGAATGCTTTTTTATTTAATGATCATCGAATACAAAAAGACAACGGATGGAAATGTCATCATACTAGCTCTCTTATCTAGCATCGTCATGGTGTTGTGTATGTCGTTCCCTATCCATATCAGCCATGGTTTTATATTTGACCTTAGGTATATACCATTTATTATCGGTTCTTTATTCGGCGGGTTTCCGGTTGCCATTCCTATTTACGCTGTACTTAATATATACCGGTTAATCATTGGCGGGCCAGGGTGGGTCCCTTCCTTTTTTATTTCAAGCCTTGTTGTGGTTACGATCCCTTTTCTACATACGAGCTTTCTGGCATCTAACGATTTAAAGAAAATCGTTATGGCTTCTGGCTTAGCTCTTTTTCATGTGTTCTTTTATGTATCTTCGTTAAGCTTCTTTTTCACCTCTCTTACAAACGAGTTTTACGATGCAGCAAAACTAATGATCACAATGCAAACCTTAACCATGGTCTTCCTAATGGCTTTGCTTATATTCTTACTTAAGTTCCATCAGAAGACGAGATAAAATGAAGCACCCATGCTGGATTCATGAGTGCTTCAAGCCGCCCCCTATATCTATCACTCTCCTAACCTCTTTTCAAATTCTCTGTATTCTTTAGATGTTAAAATTCTTCTCATATAAAGAGACTTTGCATGTCTGTAAGTTTCCATATCTTTTCCTTCAAACATTAACTTCAACTCATTATATTGAATGACCTCACACGGATATGCGACAAAGTATGCTTTTACTTTCCAGAAATGATCTAACTCTGAACCTGCAGCTGTTAACTGTAATCCTAAAGGCAGAAGGTCTTCCTCGTCTTCAAACGCACAAAAGAATGACGTTTGCGTGCTCCCGGTATTAATGGTGTAGTGCTTTAACAAGAAGCTTTTTGCATGGTCAAACTCCTCTATTGGAATACGAACTTGAAGGTCAACATCTCCTTTTGTTAAAGACCCTTCAATTGCTGTGCTGCCAACATGAATCACACAAGCATTTTGCAGGCCGTTTTTGATCCTTTCCGTATGCTTAGCTACCACTAAAGCTGCACGCTCCCGAAAGACCTCTTCCCTTTTAAAATGGACGATTTGTTTCATAATAGGTGACTCCCTCTCTTTGTTCCTAATACACTCCTCTTACATGTATTAGCCAATAATAGGAAAATCCCTTCTGACACTACTTGTATAAGTATGTTTATATAATTATTGATTGCTTCCTGATCTATTGCACTTTATCATTAATATTATAATAGTTAGAATTATCTATCTATTTAGACTCATATTAGATAGATACTTACAACTAAATAAATAATTGGAGGAAGATGAAAATGAGACATCTTTTATTGGCGCTTCTATTAGTGTTCACAATGCTATTACCAGGACAAGCAGCTTTCGCTCAAAATAATTTTGCTCAAAACGAAACGAAAGAGTATTTAGTTTCATTTGACGGCCCGTCTCAAAAAGGATTGTTGAAGGCGTTTGGAGTGGAGGAAGAAGATATTATCCATGAATTTAATCTGCTCCCGGTCGTTCAAGTAGAACTACCTGAAAATAAAGCTCGCGGTCTAAAAAACCACCCCCATATTAAATTTGTTGAGGAAAATGCAGAGGTAACGAAGCTTGCACAAAACGTACCTTGGGGTATTCCTCGTGTTCAAGGAACTGACGCACAAAATGCTGGATACACTGGCAATGGTGTAAAAGTAGCTATTCTTGATACAGGAATTGACCGCAGCCATCCAGATCTTACAGCGAATGTACAAGGTGGTCACTCTGTATTTACAGATTCAGCAAACCGCGATCCATTTTTTGATGGTGACGGCCATGGAACACATGTTGCAGGTACCGTAGCTGCCGTTAATAACGACATTGGTGTCGTTGGAGTAGCAAGTGAAGCAGATCTTTATGCTGTCAAAGTACTAAATAATGCTGGAAGCGGCTCCTATGCAGGGATTGCAGAAGGAATTGAGTGGTCCATTAATAATGGAATGGATATTATTAATATGAGTCTAGGTGGTTCTCAAAGCTCTGCTATTTTAAAAGAGTTCAGTGACCTTGCCTACGCCGAAGGATTACTAGTTGTCGCTGCTGCTGGGAATAGCGGCAATCGCGGCGGTAATAACGACACAGTTGGCTACCCTGCTAAATATGAATCTGTCATCGCTGTTGCTGCAACAGACCAAAACAATCAACGTGCAACGTTCTCTAGTACAGGACCAGCTGTTGAGATTTCAGCTCCTGGTGCCGGTATTTTAAGTACAACTCCTAATAATAACTATGCTTCATTTAATGGAACATCTATGGCCTCTCCACATGTAGCTGGTGTCGCTGCACAGGTATGGCAAGCGAAGCCCCATTTATCTAATGTTGAGCTTCGTAATCTCTTAAATGATACTGCCCTTCCACTAGGCGGCTCAAATCAGTTCGGAAATGGTTTGGTGCAGTCAATGGCTGCTATTCAACAATAATTGTTAAAAGCGTGGACACTTCCACGCTTTTTTTGTTTTTGCTAGTAAACCGCGTGTACCTCTATTTAACAAATAAGGCTGGTCCATTCACACATGGACCAGCCTCCTGCTATTGTTAATTTTCTAAATAACGACGTCCGCTGTGATAGCTTGATGCATAACTCGATTCATCAATCACCACAATTTCTACGGTGCTGGCTGTATTGGGTGAGTGAATCATTTTCCCTTCACCAATATACATTCCGACATGGTGAACGGCTCCTGTGCCATTGTTACGGGCAAAGAATACAAGGTCTCCTTTTTGCAAATCTTCTCTTTCAACAAATGTACCATGCTGAGCTTGTATGCTTGAATCACGAGGGATCGTTATTCCATGAGCCTTATAAATCGTGTGTGTAAATCCTGAACAATCAAATCCAAAGCCTGATACACCAGCCCATAAGTATGGTAAATCTAAAAACAATTCACCAGTAGCTAGTAAATCATCAGCTGTTGGTTTTGGTATATCTTGCTCTGATTCATATATTTCAATATCTGCTAGGTCGAACCACTTGTTTCCATCAGCTGGTGTCGCAACAAGTACTTTATTTCCCTGCTCGGCCATAACCGGCAATCTTGTATTGAAACTCACTTCCATAAATTCTTTTGATAAAGCACGATCTTCGTATAAAGAAGCAGTCGGCACAGTGACTGTCGCAAACGGACGGTTAGATAAATCTTCTAGCCGTTCATTATTTGTTAACTGAACTTTAGGAACCCAGCCTGGATAACCTGATTCTTCACGAGGCGTAGGCTGGCCTTCTACTGAAATCTTAACCCAGTCACCCGCTTCTTCTAACACATTAACTTTCATTCCGTATAGAGCTTGTGTTTCTAGCTTTCCGACTAGCCATAGCTTTTCCTCATAGGTCATGTCAGTAGTCCACTTCCAGTGATCAACTGGATTCGATACAGCAGGTGCATCAATCGGCCGGTCCAAATTCGGCTCAGCCCACACCGTCAACACAGATACATCAACAAAGGCAATATCTCCTTTTCCTACCTCTTTTGCTAGGCCGGCCGGTGTTAGGATCATTCCAGCCATACTTACCATCAACAGCATAAGCAACCATTTTTTCATTAGACATTCTCCTCCTGTTTTGAATTTATATTGAAAGCCTTGCCTCTGTTGACTTGCGCCAAGAAACAACCCCGTCTTCATAGAAGAGATTGCTTTTTGCTTCCTCATCTTCTAACCAAAGTGGTGCATCTAAGTCCACCATGGTAATATTCGGATGTGCGCTGGCCAAAGCGGCGATCGGTGCAACAGATAGATGTGATTCCATCATGCTGCCGACCATACAAGGCATTCTTACTGTTTGCGCGAGGTCTGCAATGGCTCTTGCTTCATTCAGCCCCCCACATTTCATCAACTTTATATTCAACATATCAGCAGCACCCATCTTAATAATGTGATGAGCATCCTTTAGAGTTCTACAGCTTTCATCTGCCATAATAGGCAGATGTACGTGCTCCCTCACGTACTTTAACCCTTCTAAATCATCTGCTGCTACAGGCTGTTCTATAAATTGAACGGGAACTTGATTTGCTTCAAGAACGTGAATGAGTGTGATCGCTTCTTTTGGTGACCAAGCTTGATTTGCATCAATTCGAAACTCAATGTTCTCATTTGCGTTCTCTGCTAAATACAAAATCCGCGCAATGTCCTCTTTTCCTGATGTTCCAAGCTTTACTTTCATCTGAGTAAAACCAGCTCTAGTATGACGCTGCATTTGCTGATTCATTTCTTCTTTTGAGCTAAGACTAATTGTCATATCATTTTGCAAAGGAATGGAGCCTCCGCCAAAGAATTCGAGCAGATCGATTCCTAAGCTTTTCGAATAAGCGTCATGCAGTGCCATGTCAACGGCTGCTTTTGCACTATAATTTTGAATGCAGCTCTTTTGAACGAGCCTTATCATTTCTTGAAATGAGTAAACAGGTGTGTGTAAAAGAGCATCTGTAATTGGATGTTCAATTGCAGCTATAATACTCTCTTTTGATTCGCCGGTAATGGCATAGGTCGGAACAGCCGAACCCACCCCTGTAATCCCTGAATCCAGGGTAATCTTCACCTCAATCACCTCTACCTCAGTCACTGTCCTAAGAGCCGTTATGAAG
Source organism: Alkalihalophilus pseudofirmus OF4 (assembly GCF_000005825.2). Classification (GTDB taxonomy): domain Bacteria; phylum Bacillota; class Bacilli; order Bacillales; family Bacillaceae_D; genus Alkalihalophilus; species Alkalihalophilus pseudofirmus. Next base: position 857,753 of record NC_013791.2, on the reverse strand, counting down.
GGTTCCTTAAGAGAAACAACCTTCTCTGTTACATCTATTTGTTGAATGTTCATATAAAAACTCCTTCGACATCAATTAAAAAAATCCAGCTAAGTTCTGTAAAGAACTTAGCTGGATTTTATCCTGTAAGGGACAAAGCAGCTTACACGTTATGTAGTTGATTAAACTTTTGACTTGCATGACGAAAGGCAACAATGACAGCTTTTTGAGAAGAGCCGTAATACTTCTCCTCAATGGCCTTCACTATCTGATCTGTCTCTCGGATATTTTTTCCGACAAATAAGTGCCTTATAAATGAGCTTGTAATCGATAATATAGACGTTGCTTCAGCATCAATGATTTTTCCAGATAGTCGGTCAACCACAAAACCAATGAAGAATACTTTGTATTGTTCGGTTATCGGATTATTAGATGGTGATTTTGCTTCACCAACAATATAGATAGAATCTTGATCGAACATGTACTTCACCTACTTACCACTTACTGATTGATCATCGGATGGCTAGCTTATGATGACCAGAGCAAATGATTATCTGAAAATTATGATATATCATATCACTTCTTAATACAAGCAGACAAATGACATATTTTTCAAATAGGGCAGAGTTACCTATTTGTTTGTTACAGTCCAACTCTTTACTCACATAAAAAAGCACATGCACTCTTTTGTAAGAATACATATGCTGCGAATTAGTAGTGCGGCATTTCAACTTTTTCCATTCGCGGGTTAGGATTAAACTTTCTGCCCGCTTTTGCTTCAGGCTGATCATCAAGCAAGACATCATCCCCGGTAAAACCAACTGACAGCTTTAGTAAACTGCCTCCGACACCATAGACGTCAACAGGAGCATCATTCTTCTCAAATTCACGAATTCTCTCAGCTGAGAATCCCCCGCTCACGACAATTTGTACATGATGATAGCCTTCCTCATTTAAGGCTTCCCTTAATGCTTTTACAAGCGGAATATTCACACCACGAGGGTCGAAGCTTCCTAAAATATGTTGATTACGAATAAAGTATTGATCAATCATCGTTCTTGACGTATCAACTCTAACCCCTTTTAGTGTAGCACCAAATTCCCTAGCTACTTTTAAAGAGTCCGTAATTACATCATTATTGTAATCAACCAACGCAATTAATTCATCTTCAGGATAGGTTTCATGATAGGCAATTGATGCTTCTACTACATCCCCATTAAACAGCTGAATAAGAGCATGGGGCATTGTACCAAGACCCTTTTCTCCCCACCATTCATTCATCGCATGAGTAGCTTGTGCAGACATCCCTCCGATAAATGCGGCATAGCCGTCTCCTGCTTGATTGCTGAAATGGTCATCACGATCACCCATAAAGATAACCCGCTTATGCTTAGCAGCTGAAACAACCCTGTATACATTCGTTGCAACACTTGTCCGTCTCGCTAAAATACCATCAATAATTCCTTCTAAAAAGCCGAATTTATGATAGGATCCTCTAATCGTGAGAACTGTTTCAAAAGGGCTGATTTTATCACCGTCATGCAAGGCATGGATTTCAAGTTCTTCAGGATCTTCTGAGAACGTGTGCAAAAGAGCAATCGCTTCATCAATTCCGCATAAAACAGCCTCTTCTTTTTGAAAAAACTGCATCGTGACTATTTTATCAGGCTTATATCTTTTCGCGATTTCTTTTGTTTTAAGGAAGTATACCGCAGAGTACCAGCCCTCTTTAATTCTCTCGTCAAATTTAAATGTATGATTTGTTAACCGTGAAAGCTCGCCAGCCATCTTCATTTCAATTTCTTTTTTCATTATTCGGCCTCCAATTAGTTGGCTTGCTTTTATTTATACCTAGTAATTATCCTACTTACTATTTACTCTTTTTCCAAATCTTTAAACCTATACGCCCCATTATTATTTCCGAAATAGAACTCATTTATAAACTATATCATTCACATAACGTATCATGTTTATTTCCTCATTGCATCGCTCTCCATACACCTACTAAAATGACCACAATCAGCCCCCAGGCCAACACTTGCCAGTATGCCTTGCGCTTTTCTTTTTGCATACGGATTCCCCTTTTTAGGAAGACATAGTTATCTCATTCAACAGTCTAACCAAAGATTTTGAAAAAAAGCACCTTACACTAAGTAAGATGCTGCACAATCAAGCAGTCGCAACCGCTTCATTTAATTGCTCGGCTGATAATGCTACGTTCATACTAGCTTTCTCTATCTCTTTTACGACACGAGTAAGCTCGTCCATTTGGTTTTTTACTTTCATAACGGTATGGCTGCTTTGTTGAATGGATTCCACCATTTGACCAAACACCACATCGGTTTGTCCCGATGCCTCAAGCCCCATCTTCACAGCTTGAATAACCTGGCTTAATGATTGTGCCACTTCTTGTTTGTAGTGATCTGAATTAGCGATTAATTTATCAATTTGACTGATTGAATTCTTCGTTTGTTCTGCAAGCTTTTTCACTTCTTGTGATACCACCGCAAACCCACGGCCATGCTCTCCTGCTCTGGCAGCTTCAATTGCTGAATTTAACGCAAGTAAATTTGTTTGTTCAGCAATATCTTTTACAATCGTAATTACATGAGTAATTTCACTTGTTGCTTGTCCAAGATGATTAATAGCTTTTTGCATATTATTGGTATACTCTTCAATTGAATGGATTTTATGAAGCATGTCATTTAATTGTCCTTGACCGTCATTTGCCTTTTTCTCAGCAATAATTGATTGCTCATTACTTGCTAATGAATTTCCGCTTACTTCATTGAAGTGAGAACTTAAAATCTCTACTGAAGCTTGAGTTTCTTCGGCCAAAGCTACTAATCCTTCACTAATCTCCATAATTTTAGTACGGATTTCTGTTTTCCCAACTTCAAATTGTTCTTTCATTTTGGCAACGGTTTCATTTTCATAAGCTTCGAGTACAATTTGCTGTTCTAAACTAAATAATTTATTAACTGCAGTTGTGACTTGCTTAATTTCATCAATTTTATTAGACCCTTGATCAAACTCCCGGCAAATAACAAGAAACATAGCTTGTTGAAGGTTTTGAAAGGCACTCATATACCAAGAAGTCTCTACACCAATCTTGTAATGAACCTTTGCGACTTTCACTCTATTCTCCACAAACTGTTCATTAATATTCCCTTCAAATAAGTTAATTAGATGCTTCTCTAACGTTCTTTCAAGTCGATCTACCGAACTATGCTGCTCAATTTTTTCTCTTAATACCTGCACTTGAAGGATCGTATCATAGAAACCACGAACCAGCTCATTAACATGTGATATGACTAAAGGTTGTATGCTTTTAATGACTTGCAGATCTTGCTCTGTCAATTGAACCATTCTCATTTTGTCATGAATCGTCGAATCGGCCACATCTACCTTCACTTGCAGCTGACCTACTTGCTCCATCCAATCGTTTTGACTTTCTTTGAAAAATTTGATTAACGAAAACAGGCTCATGTAAAGTATCCCCTTTATCGGCCGGTTGCGCTACTTACTCCAACTTCTCAAAGCGCCCAATTTACAGAGAAGTTTTCAACGTATCCGTCAATTTACCTATATTATACTAGAAAGAGGCAAAAAAACCCTTTTTTTCGCAATCAATAAATGACAAACACACGAACATTTTCCTATCAGCGATGTATATCAAACATGTGTTGTTTCTTGAACATTCCAACTAAACCACTCGCCGTGTCCAGCAGTTTCTGCTAGAGTTTCTTCTGTTTTCCTTCCATCAATATAAGAATCTAAATGTAAGAATCGATCTGAAATATTATTATACAAATGAAAGATATCTCGGTCTCTTCCTAGCTCATCTATTGTTTGAAGCAGTTGCTTTTTTGTCTCCAACGGCATTTGATTGGCAACATGCGTACGGAACACGCAAACGGTTACATTTTGAGGCAGCCCTTCTACTATTTGAGGCAGTAATTCAATTCCGTCCCCTTCTACCAAATTCAACTCATCTACACTTTCTTTTAAGATAGAGGCTGCTGCTTCAAATTCATTTCTTCTCTCCATATGTTCTGGCCAAATCAATGCCTTAAGCCAGCATATGTCTTCTTGGTCTCTTAAATCATTAATATGCAAATCAATCCCGCAGCGAGAATGCACAGGATAAGCTTCCTTTTTAAACGATGGAACATTCTCTCCTATTATTTCAGAGCTTAGAGATAAAGGTGAGTTAAGGTTCCCATATCGATGTAACCCATCATATGAATACTGATATTGATCACATAGCAATTGCAGACCGGCACTTGTACCGATCTCAATTAAAGCCAAAGGTTTGTTTGTTTTCTCATATATACAGGAAAAACTCGGATATAGATATGCACAGCGCCGCACTTCATTCGTTTGTACGAGTTTCGTTTGTAAAAGGTGAATAATCTCTTCTTTATACTCCTCGCAGAATGACTTAAAGTGAACAAATGCATGGGTAGATTTTTTCGGTTCTTCAACTAAACTAAGATAATAATCCGCAAGCTCATGCCTTACTCCTTTTAATAGAAGATAGTGAACCGCCCCAAAAAATAAATTAGGGATGGGCTGGCCCTCTTTCGCATGCGAACAAATGATGAGAAGCTCTTCGTCTTTCGCTGTTTCTTTGGATAATGTCTCATATAACTTGCTAGAGTCTGCACACTCATCATTGGCAAAAAGAATAAAGCGTTTTGAAAGCTGATTAATGTCCATGTTGTCCTCCTAGAATGTATGTCTAAGGAAGATATCCTCCCTCAATATACAAAATTCGATTCCAAAGAGGGAATTTCCTTGTTCAAAAAGAAAATAGGAAGCTGACAGCTTCCTATTCTTAAGGATTAATATCTCCTTGCTTCCAATAATCGATTAATCCAGTAAATATCATCATTCATCTCATACTTTTCTACCACTTGATCTCTTAACGTTGCAAAAGAACCATCCCCTAAATAAATGCCAATAAAACTTGGGGTATTACTTTCGGTTTCTTCACTGAAGAACATCACATCGCCTCGCTCTAATTCTTCAATATGAATGGAGTCCCCGCCTGAACGAAGCGTATGAATATTTCCTGATAACTGTTTATTGGCAGCTTCTAAGTACATGTTTTGTACAAATTCAACAGAAGAGCCATGAAACACTTCTCCCACATAATTCTCTGTTAGGACAGCAACGGCTTCAAGAGTAACATCTTCTATTTCATACGTTCTGGCTCCATAAAGTCGTGGCGGCCAATAGGAGCTTACAGTGAGGTCAACAATCATCACCCCGTTTGCTTGAGTAGCCACAACCATTTGGTTATTCCCTAAATAAATTGCAGGAATCAATGTCGTCCCTTCAAAGAATAACAAATCTCCAGGTTCAGCATTATCAGGATGTATCTCCATTCCAACTTGCCATTGCTGGCTGCCGTAGCGTGGAAGATCATATTGATATGCCTGCTTGTAAATATATTGTGTAAGCCCTCCTGTATCAAATCCCTGCTCAGGATCAGCTCCACCTAATTGATAAGGGCTTCCTAGTACTTGATAAGCCTCGTAAACCGCTGGATGATCTAGTTGGACTGAAAGATCATCAAAGCGTTTAACCCCTGTGAAATGTTCACGCCAATATGAATTCATATAAGAGATTGTTGTCATTCCTTCTTCACCAGTTGCATGAATCATATAGTTATCTCCTAAATAAATGGCGACATGTGAAATACCTTCTTGCCATGTGCCTGAAAAATAAAGAGCATCCCCAGGTCTGATATGATCATCAAGTGTGATCTCTTCTATATTGGTGCCTTCCGGCAGAATGGTTTCTCCTACTTCCCATTGTCTATAACTGATTCTTGGAAGGTATATCCCTTTTCCTTCTCTAAAGGACGTTTGAATCAAGAAAGAACAATCAAAGGCTTCGAGTGTACTTCCAGTCATAAGATAAGGTGTTCCCATATATTTCATTGCCTCTTGGATGACTGGATTTTTATGATTTAGATACGTATTTGGGTTAGATTTATTGAGAATCGCGTCTGTATATCTTACTGCTCCAACATATCGATCTGAATAATAGGTATGGAAGTCTAAATGACGTTCCTGCACTCCTTCTGATGCAGCTATGATAAACCGGTCATCTCCTGAATAAATTCCGGTCAGCCACTCGTCATTATTCTGAAAGAACACAAGATCCCCTTCTTGAAGCTCATCGCGTTCAACTTCAAGACCAGCTTCAAATTGCGCGTAAGATAGTTTTGAGAGCCAGCTTCCGGTTACTTCCCGGTACACATAATAAGCAAAAGAACCTGTATTAAAACCATCTACAGGATTATCCCCTCTTCTGTTATAAGGAGTCCCGATTAATGAACGGGCTTTTTCGACAATTTCATTTGACGTAGGAGGCGGAGTAAGATTTTCATCCGTATAGTGCTTAGCTCCAACGAACGCATTGGACCAGTACTCGCTCGTGTTCATATTCCGTTCTGTTATTCCCTCACTAGTTATAATGACAAAACGACCATTTTCTATATAGATTCCTGACATTAAAAATGCACCTTGGAAAAAGACAACATCCCCCGGCAGCAAGTCTTCTAAAGCTACTTCCTCTCCTAGCAGCCACTGATCACTAGCTGCCCGAGGAAGTTCTAACCCTTTAGTTTCTTTATAGATGTATTGAACGAATTCGGATGTAATGAAACCTTGATGGTTTTCACCCACCATTTCTAGTGCTAAGTTTGCTGAAGAATCTTCGATACTGCTTCCCTCGGTATAGCGATTGGCTCCAACATAAATTCCTGACCAATAACTACTAGAATATAAATTAGCCTGCGTAATTCCAGAACTAGTAACAATAACAAATTGACCATTTTGGATATAGATCCCTGACATTAATGAACTTCCTTGAAAAAAGACAACATCACCTGCTTCTAGTTTATCTTTTTCCACTTCAGCCCCTGTTAAGAGTTGGTCTCTTGCAAGACGTGGCAAATCTATGCCTTTACTCTGTGCATATACATGTTGAACAAATTCGGAAGTTAAAAACCCTTGTTCATTTGGTCCAATCATTTCTAATGCAAGACTAGCTGCAGGGTCCTCTACGGGAACAGCATCCTCGAAATAGCGGTTAGCTCCGACATAAATTCCTGACCAATAAGTACTGGCATCAAGATTTATCTCTGTGATTCCTCCACTTGTTACCACTACAAAGCGGCCGTCCCCTATATAAATTCCTGACATTAATGAGCTTCCTTGAAAGAAAAGAATGTCTCCTGCTTGCAGGCTTTCACGGGCAACTTCCTCTCCTACTTGGCGCTGCTCCCTTGCTAACCGAGGTAAATCTATTCCTCTTGCCTCTGCATATATGTATTGAACAAATTCAGAGGTAATAAATCCTTGATTATTCGGACCAACCATTTCTAAGGCAAGATCAGCTGCAGGCTCACCAGTTGTTTGTGCTAGAGTGCTGGATGAAAAAAAGACCACTAACATTAAAAAGATAGTGATATAAATACATTTTTCTTTCAAAAGAATCCCTCCTTTTACTAAGTCTACTAAATGGTTTTTCTTATTGTCTTTAGTCCTTTCTGATTCATTTCAAACATTAATCTACTAATAAAGGAAAGCGAAGTGAAGCTTACTTATATAGGCAAGGTAATAATTTAAAAAAATTAGGCAAAACACTTGAAAGTCAAAAAAGGTCAAAGTATAATAAAGTCAAATAAGGTCAAAGAAAGTCAAAGTCAAACTTTGATCTTTAAAATCAAGATGAACCTTTCAACAAGATAAACAGCCGATGAAATAGAAAAAATGAATGATAATCGAGGAGGTTATGTTAATGAAATGTCAAAACTGCGAACAACGACAAGCAACAGTGAATGTTAATATGCAATTCAATTCTGAGAAAAGGCAATTTAAGTTATGCCAGACATGCTATCAAGAAATGCGTGCTGCAAATGGAATTCCATCAGGTTTTGGGCATGGATTTTCTCATATGCCGTTCGATGACCTATTTAAGCAACTAACAAACAACCATATGAATGCAGCAGCTCATGATCCGAAACCATATCCACCCCATGCTGAATCTATGAATGGAGGGCATAAAGGAGGAGGCGGTTTCCTCGATCAATATGGGAAAAACGTGACGCAGGCTGCCAAGGCTGGATTAATTGATCCTGTCATTGGACGTGATACAGAGATTGAACGCGTGATTGAGATATTAAACCGACGCAATAAAAACAACCCAGTGCTTATAGGGGAGCCTGGCGTTGGTAAAACAGCTATTGTAGAAGGTTTAGCATTAAAAATTGTTGAAGGTCATGTTCCTTCAAAACTTTTAAATAAGGAAGTCATCCTATTAGATGTAGCATCACTTGTTGCCAATACAGGAATCCGCGGCCAATTTGAAGAGCGGATGAATCAGCTTATCGCTGAGCTTAAAGAACGTAAAAATGTGATGCTGTTTATCGATGAAATTCATTTATTAGTAGGTGCTGGTTCTGCAGAGGGTTCTATGGATGCAGGCAATATTTTAAAGCCAGCTCTAGCGCGTGGCGAGCTCCAAGTTGTTGGTGCAACAACGCTAAAAGAATACCGTGAAATCGAAAAAGATGCGGCCCTTGAACGTCGATTCCAGCCTGTGATGGTCAATGAGCCGTCTATAGAAGATGCCATCAACATTTTAAAGGGTATTCAAAGTAAATATGAAGATTATCATCAAGTAAGCTACACTGAAGATGCGATCAAAGCTTGTGTGAACTTATCACACCGCTATATTCAAGACCGCTTTTTACCTGACAAAGCGATTGATTTACTAGATGAAGCTGGTTCGAAGTTAAACTTGCAAGCAGGTGCAGCAAGCCACGACGATATTGAATCACGCCTTGCAGAAATTCATAAAGAAAAAGACAAGGCACTAAAAGAAGAGAACTATGAAGCAGCTGCAAAATTACGGGATGAAGAAGTAAAGCTAGAAGCTAAACTAAATAAATCAGAAGATAAAAAAGCGAATGTAGACACAGCTCAAATTGAAGCCATTATTGAGAAGAAAACAGGGATTCCAGTCGGTAAACTGCAAGCAAACGATCAAGAAAAAATGAAAAACCTAGCGGATCAGCTTCGCGGCAAGGTCATTGGACAAGAAAAAGCGGTTGAAAAAGTAGCCAAAGCCGTTCGCCGTTCACGTGCCGGCCTAAAAGCAAAACACCGACCGATCGGATCCTTCTTATTTGTAGGTCCAACTGGTGTGGGTAAAACAGAATTAACTAAGTCATTAGCAGAACAATTATTTGGTACAAAAGAGGCAATGGTTCGGCTTGATATGAGTGAGTACATGGAAAAACACTCTGTCTCTAAATTAATTGGATCGCCGCCTGGATATGTAGGTCATGATGAGGCGGGTCAGTTAACAGAGAAAGTGCGCCGCAACCCGTACTCTATTATTCTGCTTGATGAAATTGAGAAAGCTCACCCTGATGTTCAGCATATGTTCCTGCAAATTTTAGAGGACGGGCGCTTAACTGACAGCCAAGGAAGAACAGTGAGCTTTAAAGATACAGTCATCATTATGACAAGCAACGCTGGTGTCGGAGTGAAAAAGAAGACAGTTGGATTTGGCGCAAGCGAGGCTGTTGCCGAAACTTCCGTGCTTGATGCTTTATCAGCTTACTTCAAGCCAGAATTCTTGAACCGCTTTGATGCGATCATCGAATTTAACCAGCTAAGCAAAGCAAATCTTGTACAAATTGTTGACCTATTGCTCCTTGACCTTGAACACACATTATCTGAGCAAAACATTACAATGTCAGTGACTGCACCTGCTAAAGAAAAAATAGCAGAACTTGGCTATCATCCAGCATTTGGTGCGCGTCCGCTTCGCCGTGTGATTCAAGAGCAATTAGAAGATCAAATAACGGATCTATTATTAGATGAAGAGGAAGTTAAAGCAATAGCTGTAGATGTAAAGGAAGATAAGATTGTCATAGCAAAGGCTTAAGTTGCGAAAGATTAGGATAAAAAGATAGAGTTGACGAGATTTTGATGTTAAATTAGTGTATTCTTCTCTACATTCAAATAAGTATGGTCCTTATCGCGTACACTTCAATTAGAAGAGTACCTGATAAGGACCTTTTTAGTGTAGAGGCACGTAAGAAAGAAAGCGTGTGCCTGCAGCAGAAATCATTAACTATATAAAGAGAGGAATTTCACTAGTGAAGTTCAAAACTCATCTTCAAAGTTAGTACACATTTATAAGTTTCACTGTTTAACCACTCTTTATGTCCTAACCTCTTTATTTTCAGGGTATTCAGCTAATGTAACGAGTAAAACTCTGTACAGCGTATACCAGCCGATATAGGCTCCGCTAATTAAAAACCACTTATTTAGGAAAATACCGTGAATACTAGTCATAAATACTTCTTGGTCTCTTAAGATCGTATGAATGGCACTCGAAGCAATAAATCCAAAAATAACGAACGCCGCATATGCGAGAGCATTAAAAAGAAATCTTCCTTTATACCAAAAGCGCTCAATGATTATCATGAAAAAAGGAACAACAACGATGCCTGCTGCTATTAAAACCTTCATCAATTCACCTACTCTAGAGCAATCCATTTTTCATAGTATAGGCACACTAAGGCGATAGTAAACCTTAAGTAACTTCATAACGTTTGAAGCGCGCCATTGAAATAATTCCAAGAACCGGCCCAACTGCAAGTATCGAAAACACCCATTCCCAGCCCATTAAAGCCTCAGCGTACGGAATTAGATTGATAGAAAAGATGGTAATGAGAAAGCCGACACACATTTGAAAGGTTAGTGCAGTTCCAATGTATTCCACCTCTGCAAATTCTGAGACAGCTGCAGAAAATTGAGCAGAATCTGAAATCACTGACGCCCCCCATATCATCGCTAATGTAAGAGTCAGCCAAATAGACTGCCCGAATGTAAACCCTACTGTCAAACAGCAAAGGGAACTAATGACCATTGAGTAAACCGTTAAGCGTGCCCTGCCTACTTTGTCAGCTACAAGACCGCCTATTATACTCCCTGCACCTCCCGCAACTCCAATACATAGAAACGAAGCAAAGGCAATAAAAGCTAATGATGTAGAAGCATCATACGTTAAAAAGCTTGCTGAGAAAAATAACGGCAGCCAAGTCCACATCGCATACAGCTCCCACATATGGCCGAAGTAGCCGTAATTCGCTAACATCACAGGCTTGTTTCTGATAACCCTTTTTAAGAGGTTAAATGAGAAATAGGTTTTCTTTTGAGTAACTGGAGCATCATCAAGTATGAAATAGATGATTGCTGCTGCAATGACTGCCAGAGTTGAACTGGCTATGATCACATACTGCCAATGGAGGCCTCCAATGAACGTAATGAAAAATTGCGGCATGGCAGATCCCATTGTTAAGCCAGCAATAAGTACTCCTATAGCCAAGCCTCTTTTTGCAGGAAACCACTGCGATAACAGCTTAACCGCCGTAGGATAAACTCCAGCAAGCATGACGCCGGTTAACACCCTTAATAAGATTCCAATGATTGCTTGGTCTGTAAATAGAATTAACCCATTAAAAAGAGCACCGAATAACGCAGCAAGGGCAAACACATACCTCGTATTAAAGCGATCAGCCAACCCTATAGACGAACTGATCAGCGCTCCAATCACAAAACCTGCAGGTACAGCAGCAGATAACCAAGGTGATAAGCCCTCGTTCACTCCCCACACCTCGATTAAATCAAAAGCAACCACAGATCCGCTAAACCAAAGGCTAAGTGCAAACAGCTCAGCTGCTGCAATCCATCCTAACGCCTTCCATTTACTTGTCATTCCACCACTCCCTTCCATCCAATCTTGTACTTATAAGTGTACCTTATATAAAGTAAAAAGTGCTCCCTTTATAAAGAGAGCACTCTAAAAAAATCATTAGCTAACGATGCTTAACCGAATAAAACAGTCGTAATAATCAGGTAGCCTATAAAAATTAGAACCGTGTTTAATACTCCAAGCCAGCTTCTTCCGCCTTTTTTTCTGAGCATTGCTTCTTGCTTTTCTAGTTCTGTGGTACTCGCTGCGGTTAACTCAATCTGCTTATTCATATGGAGGCGATACATATAATTTCCAAATAATCCTGTAGCAACCGCTAACCCCATTCCGACTGAGTTATTTAATCGCATCACCATAGCCTCATCTCCTGAAGCTGCTAAGAAAATCAGCAGATCGACTGCAAGAAATAGTCCCATGATAATAAAAATGTAACGATACATTTTACGATAGCCTAACCAAAATAAACTTAAGAAAAAAGCAGCAAAATTCCACGATGTCTGTCTTTTCTTCTCGTCCATTTCATTCCATTTTTTCTTGTAATATGTAGTGTAGTTTTTTCCAACAAAAGCCTCTTCAATGCTTGCATTATGGTTCTCTACTTCTAGCCGGACACTATTTTCACTCATCATTTTCTCTCCCCTCTTACTTCTCTATCCAATATTTTCATTTACAACATATTACAATATATAGTTGATTTATGTGTGTGTAAAGCAAATGTGAGAATAATAGGCTATAAGTCTTGAGATAAGCGCTAAAATTAAGAAAGGATAAATACCTATTTATCCAGTTTTAATCTTACCAAACCAAAATGACAGAATTATTTGACTCATAGAGAATATTGCTTTATTTTGATAAAGAAAGCTTTTATGTAATACTGATATAAATATATGCAGACAAGGAGTTTTTCAACATGATCAGTCCCGTATCTTTTAGAGAAGAAATAAGAACAAATAAGTTTAATACAAGTACTGCCGGTTACTGCCAAGATTATGTACAAGCCAACTTAGTCATCGTACCTAAAGAATATGCATTTGATTTCTTTCTCTATACGTACCGTAATCAAAAGTCGTGTCCCGTTATTGATGTATTAGAACCAGGCCAAGTAAAGTCTGCCCTTGCAGAAGGCTCTGATATCCGCACAGATATCCCCAAATACCATGTCTTTAAAGATGGGGTTTTCGAAACAGAAGTAACGTCAATTGAATCTTACTGGCAAAAAGATTTTGTTTCCTTTTTAATCGGATGCAGCTTTACGTTTGAAAGCGAAATGGTGAAATCAGATATTCCTCTAAAACATATTAACTTAAATAAAAATGTTGCGATGTACCGCACATCCATTCAAACAGAAGCGGCTGGTCCGTTCGCTGGCCCGCTCGTTGTTTCGATGCGCCCTATTAAGAAGGCTCTGGTTGACAAGGCTGTAGCCATCACTGAAAAATACCCGCAAATGCACGGCGGCCCTGTTCATATCGGCGATCCAGCTGAGATTGGCATTACGGCAATCGAGAAGCCGGATTACGGAGAATTTGTTGAGATCGCAGAAGATGAAGTTCCTGTTTTTTGGGCTTGTGGCGTGACACCTCAAGCAGCTGCAACTGAAGCTAAGCTTCCACTTATGATTACACATGCGCCAGGCCATATGTTTGTCACCGACTGGACGAATGATGAGTTATTGAATAGAAAGTAAAATGTTGGCACCGTAGAGGCAGAACACATCAGAGAGGGGTGGGCGCGGTTACTGATTGCGCCGGTTCAAGATGTTATTGCGTCGCTCTCTCTGCTAATTGCGCTTATTTTTGAGGCAATTGCGCCGGTTCCGATGACTATTGCGTCAGTTCCTCTGAATTGCGTCTTTTCAGGGACTAATTGCGTCGCTCAGACCACCAATTGCGCCGGTTCATCGCACAATTGCGTCCATTCGTCCGAAGCAGCAACACGCTCTGCCCATTTAACTAAGAAACCAGGATCAGTCCTCATCTGATCCTGGTTTCTTAGTTTCCTTGCAAGTACTTATGGAGGGTTCGTTGTTTTGAGGATGTGCCGAAAGCATGAGTTACTTCCCAGACCTTCTCCACCTCTGCGCCGTTTAACGTGGCGTCCAGATCGTGAAAAATTCGATGTAAATAACGCAGCGACATAGAGTCACCCGTTTCGGCTACATACATAAAGGCTCGAGCATTTTTCATATCATTTTTAATGCGCGAATCAGCAAGCCCTTCGTCATGAAGCCATTTTATATCAGCTCGTAATTTTTTCCATTCCTTTGTATACATTGTCGCTGCTACATTTAAGTCTTCTGCTCTTCCCCATCCAGCTAGAGTATTTAAATAGCTGTGCTGTGCGGAGATGATTGCTTTGACCTTTTTTTCCTGACCGTCTTGATAGGCAATCTCTTCTTCATATTCACCATATTGTAACGTGACTAGAAAATCAGCTTCTTCTTGCATCATCTCAGGGTCCGGATGATCCGATGGTATCATTCGTGCTTCTGCATGTGCAGTTGTTTCGATGTTTGGTTGATGAAACATATAAAAATAGCTGACACCGCAACTTGCTATTACAGCTGTCATGATCGATAAAACCAGCCACTTTCTTGACACCTAATCCCCTCCCTGTGCAGTAATGGTATTTGGTACATTCTACAAATCATGCCGAAATTCCTCTATCTATTTACCTGGTCAATCCTTTTCCTATTTCACCCAACGTGAAAACCCCCTTGCCAGTAGTGCAAGGAGGCTTTCTTTAAAAGGTAAGAAGTTCTTTGATCTCTTCTGCAGATAAAGAGGACATTTGTGCTTCTCCTGGTTGAATGACTGCATCCACCAACGCTTTCTTCTTTTCATGCAGGGCAAGGATTTTTTCTTCAATCGTTCCGTTTGCAATCAGCTTGATTACCTGAACATTTTTGGTCTGTCCAAATCGGTACACTCGATCAGCAGCCTGCTCTTCAATTGCCGGGTTCCACCACGTATCATAGAGGATCACGGTGTCGCCTCCTGTAAGATTAAGCCCCGTTCCTCCTGCTTTTAATGAGACGAGAAACAGACTTTTTTCTCCTTGGTTAAACTGATCAGCAAGCCTCAAACGCTCCACTGCTGGCGTTTGTCCGTCTAAATAAAAGAACTCCCAGCCTCGCTCTTCAAATTCAGCTCTTATTATGGCTAACATGGACGTGAATTGAGAGAAAATAACCATCCGCTGGCCCGCTTCCATTCCCTCTTCCACATACTCCATCAGTCTCAATAACTTGCCTGACTCTACCTCGTCTTCTTCTGATACGAGTCTAGGGTGACAGCAAATTTGTCTGAGCTTTGTTAAGCCGGCTAAGATTTCTATCCGTTTCTTCTGGAATTGATCACTAGAGATTGCATCATCGACATCAGATCTAAGCTGCTTGACCTGGGCTAAATAATACTTTTTTTGTTCCGGCAAAAGATCAGTGTATTGAACAGACTCCATCTTCTCTGGAAGCTCTTTTAATACCTCGCGTTTGAGACGTCTTAAGATAAATGGACGTATTCGTTTAGCGATCTCTTCATGAGAACGTTCCCGAAACTGTTTCTTTGTACCAAGCAAGCCTGGCAAGATTGTCTGCATCAACGTATACAATTCATCTATACGGTTCTCAATTGGTGTGCCGCTTAAAGCAAATCGACTTGAGGCTTTTATGGCTCTTACCGCTTTTGTCGTTTTCGCTTGTTCATTTTTTATGGCCTGCGCTTCATCTAACACCATTGTGTCAAAAGTGATCCCTTCATACTTTTCATAATCTCGTTGAATCAGCGGATATGAAGTAATCCATACATCAGCTTCTTTTATCGTGCGGGCATGTTCTCTTTCTGCTTTGGCACCAGCTATAACGACAACATGGAGTTCTGGAGCAAATCGCTTAATCTCTTTTTCCCAATTATAAATGACAGAAGCGGGTGCAATAATCAGAGATTTTGCTTGTGATGCAGCTTCTTTGTCAGCTTGCAAATGTGTAATGGTTTGGAGCGTTTTACCAAGTCCCATGTCATCAGCTAATATGCCGCCAAGTCCAGATTTGGCAAGCGTTCGGATCCACCTGTAACCAGTTTCCTGATAACTTCTAAGATCGGCATCAAGTCTCTCAGGTGTCATCCATTCACTGAACTCAGGTGACTGAACATCTTGAATAAGCCGGTGCAGCTTTTTTGATAACTTCAAACCTGCTTGACTCTCATCTAATGAGAAAGCTTTATGCAGAGGCACATTCATGCTTTTATTTAATTCTTTAGCAGAGGCGCCTAATGAATCCACTGCCTTCTGAAGAGAACCATACTGCTCTTCTTCTAAATGAATGAATGAGCCGTTTGAGAGTCGATGATATTTCTTTTTGTTGTAAAGGGCACGAAGGACATCGACAATTTCTTCATCAGAAATTCCATCGATAGAGAAGCTTACATCAAGCCAATTGGATTCCCCCTCAACATCGATCGAAACAGACGGGGAAGAAGCCGGCTGAAATAAGAGCTTTTTTGCATCACTCGTTAAGTAGATATCAGCATACGATTTCAGACTTGGCAAGTACTCAAATAAAAACTCAATGATTGTCTGAATTCGATGTAGGACAAGTTTCTCTCCCTCTACTTCAAATGGATATTGCTCGAGGACCTGAAGGATCGTTTGCTCCTTTTCCACATCCCGCACCATAATTGTATTTGAATCAGCAACGTCTTTTTTAGCAAAAGGATTTCGCACTTCTTGTCCATATCTAAAAGAGACCTCAAGCACTAATTCATCATCTTCGTAATCAACTTTAATAGAGGCTTGAAGTGGTTTTTGATCAATTTTATCTTTTAGCGTATCCTCCATTTGAACCGTACCGTACTGAGAAATAACCGGTAGTACTTCTGAGCAGAAGGACTCTAGCTGGTCATTAGGAATAACATCAATTGGTTCATCCTCTTCATATTCATTAGCCAGTATCTCGAGCGACTTAGCCTGCTCCTCCGTCAGCTTATAGAACGTGTCTTTTTTCAGAATGCTTTGGTATGGCTGATCGACAAATAAAACATCGGGGTGGAGATTTGCCTGAAGTTCCACTATGTCATCGGTTTCCTCGAGTAAAAACGTGAAAAAAGAATCCCCTTTTTCAAGCGTCTTCACCTGCAGACTCTCCTTGTATTCTTTTGTACTGTCAACATGTAAAGTAGTATAGCGACCGGCTAATAAATCCAAAAAGGAATGCATATACACAGCCGGCATTAACAAATGACGTTTGGTGGACTTATGGCCGTATGTATTTCTTGTGTGATGCTCTTCAACGGCAAGCAGCCTAAACAGAAGTTCAAATACAGCTTCGTCTTCCTCATCAAAAACATACTGATCAGGTTCATAATTAAATTTATTAGTGAATGCGTACGGTCGCTTTTCATTTACCGCTTTTAAAAAAGCATACAAGTCTTTTACAACATACAGTCTGTTTTCTCCTACTTTCATACCTAGCTGAATGTAGTTAACCATATGTTTAAAGTATCCACCAGCAGCCATTACTTTCAGTTCAAACTCGACTTGAAGCTTTTGTTTTTTCTTAAGAGAAGGCTGTTTCCACTTTTGAACGGACTTAAATTCTGTTAACAGCGAACTCTTCTTTGAAAGGATTTGCCGCTTCCGCTCAAAAACAGTACCTCTCTCCTGAAGTTCAAGCAAGGTTGCCACAACATGTTTACAGGCGCCCGGATATGTATAAGACGCTTCACAATCACAAGCAAAATCAAGGCTGCCATCATCTTCTATGTCAATTTCCACCTCATACATGTAGCTGCCTGAAACCTTCGCCTGATAGGAATTGTATAGTTCACTATAAGAGATATACTCTACTAGCCCAGCTCGGTAATATTCTAATCCACGTTTATAAACTGGCTGACTCGACGCTAATTGTCGAATGAGAAAATCACTAAGTACAGTGGTCAAAACCGATCATCCTTTATACGAATTATAGTCATTCAATCATAGCATATCTTCATAGCATACCTGTATCTCTTTGTGAGCTTAAAGCTGTGGTACAACGTTTAACCCTTGTGATTAAGGGAATAGTAAACTTGACTTAAGAACTTTCAGAAGCAGGTGGAACATTTGCCATATTTTAGAATCATCCTAACTGGAATAGCTAAACTATTAAGTAAAGTATTCAGCATGGCTACTCTCACCTTCTTTGGGCGCATTCCATCACAAGACGATTCAAAAGTTAGTTTCATGGGACTTTTATCTCTTTATTGGATTTATATTTTAGTGACAACTGTTTTCCCAGACTTAGCCGAAACATTTATCCCTTTTATGCCAGATGATGATACAATCGTACGAATAGCCTCTATTGTGTTAATCCTTCTTATTCCTTTAATAAATGGGTATATCTCTACTAAAATGAAAAATAGGGATCCAGATTGTTCAAAAATAAAGCAGACCTTCATGGGTTATCCATACACGCTCATTTTAGGTGTCATGTCGATGGTCCTGCTTGTATTAATTCCACTTATAAAGCTGCCGAATATCCTTCAAATGCACTCGCAGCAGCAGTTTGCCATCATGATCCGAAAAGGGAAGTATGATGATGTACTAAAAGAAGTGGAAGAAACGTTAAAAAAACATCAGATCAAAACCTATATACATGACCCTAAAAAGCTGGTTTGGTTCAATTTCGTCATGCTATCCTATGTTCTCGAGCATATTTTCAATTTTAAAATCGCTAAAAAAATGAAATACATTACAGCTGAACTAGAGGATAATGAGGTCGAGATTACCGTTCATGCGACTGATATTTCTATTGTGGGACCAAGGCAGGATGTGTGTGAAGTAAAGCATATTTTATCAGAGGAAATGAGGCCAGTTGACTTCTATTTCACATGGGATCACAGCTTGCAGAAGCTTGAGGATCAAATTCAAGAAATGAGACATGAGATTGAGGACGGATCCGACATAAGTATGGACAAGCTCGAGGAGATAACGGAAGAATTGCGTAAAGCCTCACTTGGGAATGAAGACTGGAATGCGATGAGAAGGCAGATTTATAAGCTAGAATGCGATTATTACAAATGGAAGTATGAAGAATGTAATGAAGGTGTGGAAAAAGAGAACGATTAAAGAAAAAGCTGCTTAAAAGCAATATTAGTAAAAATTCCCATAATACCTAATCAAAAAGACGACTTTCATTAATTAAATGAAATGTCGTCTTTTTGCGAGTGCTGCTCCTCCTCTTTTATACTTGTTTTATTTGCAGCAGACAATAACAACTAATAGAAGGATGGCATATTTATCTTTGATATGGAATGCCTGTTAATTCGGGTACAGTTACAAACTCAAATCCTTGCTCTTGGAGAATAGGGATAAGCTGGCGTACTGCTTCAATGGTATTCGTCCGATCACTATCATACTCGCCGCCGTCATGCATAAGAATGATTGCGCCTGGATTCACATTACTTATCACTGTATAAGCAATTTCTTCAGCCGGCATCTCACGCCAATCAAGTGTATCAAGTGACCAGCCTATCACGGAGTAATCCATTTCTGCTAATTTCTCAACGAGCTGATTATATAAGAATCCATACGGTGCACGGAATAAACGAGTACGGTATCCGACAATATCGTTAATCACTTCTTCGGTTTGATTGACTTCTCGCTCAAGAGTCGCGATATCTCCCTCTTCTACCAGATTGGGATGCCAGTAGGTGTGATTCCCTATAATATGACCTTCATTATTGATTCGCTCTAGAATTTCTGGATACCTTTCAGCTCTTGCTCCCATAACAAAAAACGTTGCCGGCACCCCGTACTCGCTTAATACATCAAGTAACTCTGGAGTGTACCTTGGATCAGGACCATCATCGAATGTTAATGCAATACGATTGGATGTATCAGGACCTCTTAAAATAACTGTATCTGGGTAGCGCTGTTGTAAAATGATATTTGAGACAGGCTGCCTTACGCGTTCTGTATATTCAGGACCACCTTGAGGCTCAGGAATCTCATCATCGACTTGCCTCTCTTCATCTTTCTTCCCCCACCATTTTTGATGAACCCCGTCTAGTTCGTTTGCACATACAACACCAGCATAGCTTCCTACCATCAAACTAATCATTAACACGATCATAATTCTCTTCATTTTTTCATCTCCTTTTTTTTACAGGCTTCTTTAGTGTCCTAATAAAAAAAGAAGATTATTCATAATGAAAACGACCAATCATACGGATTGGCCGTTAGACTGTATTATGATTGAAGCTGAAAAGCAGGATGGTATACAAGCTTAGGTCCAACTGAACTTCTTAAGATGAGCTTCTCACAATTAGTGGCATATTCAGCTAATGCAAACGCCCCCTGGTTCGTTTCTAAAAGAGCATCCACATTTATGGAAAGTACGTTAAGGAGCTCTACTATTTTCTGCGCCACACTCTGCTCTAAAATCCTATTGGTCCTGATGACCATATCTATATCACTATTTTTATGGGTTGCAGGGTACGATGTTACTAATTCAAAACCTACACTCCCAGCAGGTCCCCAAGTTAGGTCAGGGAAATCATCCATGATATTTTGAATTTGGATCAATCCAATGTTAATTAAATCAATACTTGTTTTTACTTCCTTGACCTTAATTGATTCTGGAGAAAAACATTGTTTCATTTCGGTCATGTTTATAGCACTGGCACAGCGCTGGCTTCTATGATTCCCTCTGATGCCCACTGGAATGATGCCATCCATTTGTGGTGCTCTTCGCACAACGACAAAGGGAGCCTCTCTGAGAACTGAATAAACCCAGTCAGGGAACGTTTCTTTTGATAGAAAACCTTCCACGTCTTTAAGTTCAACGAGGTCATGAACTCTTACCATTGCTCTCTCAACAGCTCTCTAACTTTGACTGAAAACGCTCGATTCTTTGTCCCAAAGTCTGATTTAAGTCGGTGGCTAAGATCAGGTGTACTATATCGCACTTCATTAATAGCATTTGAAATTTTAGAATGAATGAATTGTACATCCTCAAATGTCGGAGCTTCTCCGTTAACACCCTCAATTAAATCATCCAATGTTCCTAATGTTGAAAATGAACGTACGTCATATGCCATTGCAGGAACTTTGCCTGTTGCTTCTTCTAATTCTTGAATCGTTCTCCTTGTAATTTTGGCAGCAGATTGTTTGGACATAACATGAACATTTACAGCATCATCATCTAATGCTAAGATCCGGTTTGATTGGAGTCCATGAGCTAAGAAAGCACCAGAAATGGCTTTACCTACTACTAAGCTGATGACAGGATGCCCTGCCTGCCTTGCTGTAGCATAGGCATCTACACTCGCTGCCAAAGCTTGATGGATGCCAAAAAGCTCCTCATGATATCCATAAGCTTGACTCGGAACATCGACTATTGCTACAATCGGTCTTTTTTCTCGACCATTATCCGCTTCTATTACTTCGCGGATATACTTAGCTAGCTTCCATCCTTCCACAAGCCCGACTTCTCCATCTTTTGCTCTATAAAATGAGGCTTGTGGATTGGCTGTCACACATAAATAACGAATCCCACCTTTGTCAGCACAGAGTACCGAGGAAAGTTCATTTTTCTCCTCCGCTCCTTCTGTTAATTGTTTAAACCATCTTGCCCCTCTAGTCAGCAATTGATTTGAACCCACACTAGATTCTGAAAGGTCCTCTATATTAGAGGAGTTTTCCCATAACTTTCTTGCCTGTATGGGAGAAACTTTCTCCTCCACACTTACTGATTGTAGAAATGAAAGATACCGTTCGACTTGAGTACTGCGTGGTTGACCCACCCCATTTTTATAAACACCATGTATACATTCCTTTATTTGATCCACATCATCATCGACTAAGTGATCGATTAACCCCATTGCTAAACGTTGCTCTCCACCAATCATACCCCAAATCCCTTGGCGGTCTTTTGAATCTACTTCTTCAATCCCTGCTTCAAGTTCAACCACTTCGGGTCCGTTTAAACCGATACGCCCTTCTTTGGTTGCAATAATAGAACTTAAAAGTCCTGAATTTATTGACATACCTCCGAATGACCCCACCTTACCTGGAACAACCCCTACTACAGGTACGTATTGCCTAAGCGCTACAATCGCGGAACCTATTTCAGAAATTGAAAGTAAGCCGTAATTGGCTTCTTGCAGCCTTACTCCACCAGTATCAAAAATTAAAGCCGCACGTGTCATATGACCTTTTTTATTTTCTTCAAGAGCAAGTTCTAGGGCGCCTGCTATCTTTGCACCAGAAACCTCACCGATTCCCCCTCCTTGAAAGTTCCCTTCAATGGCAATCATTACAGCTTGGACTCCGTCTATTTTTCCCTTTGCAACAACCACCCCATCGTCACTTTGGGGTACAATTCCTTGGTCACGTAAATGTGGAGATTCTACTCCATCAAATGGATTAATTAGTTCCTTAAAGGTACCTTCATCTAATAAAGCCCTCACTCGATCCCTTGCATACTTTTCTACTAGACTATCTTTGAGCATATTCATGAGTATTAGACACCTCCAATGCTTGTGCTAACCGCATCGTTACCATTCCCGGCGTTGCACCAAAATCATTAATCTTCACATTCATCGCATAATGATTTGCTTCAAAAAAGCGCTCCAGCACCACTTCCCATATATCTGCAAATCCATCAATGCTCGTGTTCACTTCCACATTAATCACTTTCTGATCATTAGGAACCATAATAATTTCTAAATCACCAGAACCTACAACTCCTACATGAGAGCACTCCGGTAAAGGGGTTTTCGCAGGATAATTAAATGTTAGACATTCCATCCAATCCACCTCCAATTAGTTTAAGGGTTTGCTACACCTTGTACTTCTTTTTTTCTCAGATTAGTTTTAGCCGATATTTTATCAATAAATAGAGTGGCAGCTAATAAATCAGCACACCCACCAGGTGATGCATTGTAAGCATGCATCGTTTCATCAAGCTCACGTAAATGTTTAGCGCCTTCAATTGTTGAGACACCACCAGCATTTAGAACTTGATGGGCAATTTTTTTGGATTCATATAAAGCCTGACTGCCCCCTCTGTGAAGAATGCACGTATCATCTAAATGAGCAATCAATGATACTAGTGCATTCAATCTTGCCTCTTCTTCTTTCACCCCACTTAAACGACTGCCTACTAACGTTGGTAAACTATAATGTTTAATAGGGAGAAAGCCTGATTCAGCCACTTCTTTCGCTCCACGAATATTGTATTTCTTTTTCACAATTAGCCCATTTGTGAGGTTATTAGGTACATAACGATCTCGGTTTCGAGCTATCTTACCAGCCGTTTCAAGAAATTCATCTGCTTCTCCAAGTCCTTTCTTTGAAGCAGCACTTGATACGAGCAGACCTAGTGACCAGATCGCTCCTTTATGCGAATTTGTTCCTCCTGTCGCTTGGTACATCGTTTTTTCACCATCTCTGCCAATTCGAGCAATCTCTTCTCTAAGCATTTGAGAAGGTTCCTCGTTATAGGATACAGCTGCAATTTCTTCAAATGTTTGCCGTAGAGATTCAGCAGACTTCAACATGATCGGCAGACTTAGATCGTTATGAACCCCATTGTTATTCCTATCTACAAGTCCTGGCTTAGGGGTAAGATTTACTTCATCAATTAAAGCTTGGACGGCACAATCCGATAGAAAACGCTTACACTTTTCAAGGTCATTATTTCTCATCCATCCCACCCTCTCCTTACCAGCTTCTAAATTTTGCAGGCGGTGTATAAAGTCCTTCTGACCAATCAACTAAATCCTCAATGTTTTTGGCTGCGAGTAGTGAACGTTTAGCATCAGACCTTCTGATCTCTAAGTCCTCAGGCAAAGCAATAATGCCTCGCTCCCTCAACTTTCTAGACGTTTTCATGTCACGATCTAATCCAATCGGAGTAACTCCAGCTACGCTCGCTATCGCCTGACGTCGTTCTTCTATGCTGTCTGTTTTGTATAAATAAGCAATTCCTTCTTCTGTTACAACATGCGTAACGTCTTCTCCGTAAATCATCACTGGTGTCGTAGCAAGGCTAGCATCTTTTGCAACATCAATCGCGTCTAATGATTCAACGAAAACAGGTTTATTGGCTGCTTGATGAGTTTCCACCATTTGGACAACCAATTTCCTTCCTCGAGCTAGAGGATTATCTGATTCAATCATATTTAACCATGCAGGGCTTGAATGCCTTCTTCCACCTGGATCATGTCCCATATTAGGTGCCCCGCCAAATCCAGCTAATCGACCTGATGTTACAGTGGATGAGTTACCGTCTGGGTCCATTTGTAAAGTAGACCCAATGAATAAATCAACGGAATATTGTCCTGCTAGCTGGCACAAGGTTCGGTTAGAGCGCATACTTCCGTCACTGCCTGTAAAGAAGACATCAGGTCTTGCTGCGATATAAGGCTCCATCCCCACTTCTCCGCCAAATGAATGGACATTCTCAACCCAGCCGCTTTCAATAGCCGGAATAAGGGTGGGATGCGGGTTTAATGCCCAGTACTTACAGATCTTATTCTTAAGTCCTAAAGATTCTCCGTAAGTAGGCAGTAATAATTCAATAGCTGCAGTATTGTAGCCAATTCCATGATTCAATGATTCTACTTGATGCCGTTCATATACACCTCTGATCGTCAACATCGCCATTAATACTTGTATATCTGTTATGTGTCTTGGGTCTCTAGTGAAAAGAGGTTCAAGTTGATAAGCACTATCCGCCACGACAACAAAATCAATCCAAGACCCTGGAATATCTACCCGTGGTAATTCATCTGTTAATTCATTAACCTGAGCAATGACAATTCCATCTTTGAAGGCAGCAGCTTCAACAAGAGTAGGGGTTTCCTCTGTGTTTGCCCCTGTGTATAAATTTCCATCTGCATCAGCTTTATCTGCCGCTACTAAAGCAACATTTGGAATTAAATCAATGAATAATCTTCCGTAAAGCTCAACATACGTATGGATTTCGCCCATCTTTAACTGCCCATCCTCAATCATTTGTGCAATACGTAAGCTTTGCGGTCCGGCATAAGCGAAATCAACCGTATGTGCAATTCCTTTTTCAAATATATCGAGATGCTCCGGCCTCGAGATACTTGACATGATCATATGTAGATCATGCAGCTTATCAGGATTTACAAGAGAGAGTGACTTTGAAAGAAAGGAGGCTTGCTTTTGGTTATTCCCCTCCATCACCACTCGGTCATGAGGCTGTATGACTAATTCCATAGCTTCTACGATTGATTCTGTTGGTATCACTTTACTTGTTGTAATCTTTTTGATATTTTCAAGCCTTCTTGCCTTTGCCTCTCGTTTAGTCGTCCAAGAACGCTTTGTCTTTACTTGTGACCTCGCCATAGATAAAGTCCTCCTCTAATATTTAATTAAAATAATTTTGTTTATAAACTCAGTTCACGTTTTGCTAAAACTTGAACTGTCTTTAACCCGCTCACTGAGGCTGCGATAGATCTTGCTTCAGGAAATGATTGTTTTGCTAAATCTGATAGCACCTGACCCGGCGGCATCTCTATAAATAAGCGGACACTTAACTCATAAAGTGTGGTTGTAACATTGTGCCATAGTACAGGTGATGAAATGCTTTTAGCCAAATCTGAAATGATATCTTCCTTCTTAAATAATCTTCTTGCTTTCAAATTAGATATATAAGGAATTTCCGGATCATAGATGTTGATTTTTTGTAAGTGGGATTCTAGGTGGTCACTTATGTGTGAATAGATTGGACAATGTGAAGGGACGCTGACATTTAGCAATTCTGCTTTTCTTGCTTTTGCCTGCCTTGCTTCTATCAAGGCTTTTTTAATCGAATCAATTGAACCAGAGATGGTTATTTGATCTGGTGAATTCCTATTTGTAACGTATAAAGGGGTAGATTCAGTATGAATTTGTTCTACTATAGAAGTTAGTTTTTTTTCAGATAAACCAACTACTACTCCCATTCCATACCCAGCGGGTGTCTTATTCTCCATTAGCTGTCCTCGCAACCTTACTATTTTGATCGCATCAGAGAATGTCAGGACCCCTGAAGTAACAGCCGCACTAAATGCCCCTACAGAATGACCAGCTACATAGTCTGGACTTATACCTTCTGCTTTCAATGCACTTGCACAAGCCACACCAGCAGTAAGCAAGCATATCTGAACATTTGTACTGGATTTAAGAGCTTCTTCACTATCTAGAGATAAGATGTCTTGTTGTAGTGTTTGATTAGCTTCTTCGATCATTTCTTTCACAGAAGGGTGGGCCGGTAAGGAATGGAGCATGCCTGGAAGTTGAGAACCTTGTCCTGGAAATAAGTAAGCAACACTCAAAACATCACTCCTCTCTAGTTGAAATTCTTGTATACTAGTCGATTGTCGACTAATTTAACTGAAATAGATCCTAACATATAGTTAGGTAATCTATTGCTGCCGTCTTATTTTTGCTTATCTTTTATTTGCTTTTGTATACTTTCGATTACATCACGATTATGTTTGTTCAGAAGTTCGAGAGCAACTTCCACTTGATTTTCTTGAAGCAATTGTAAAAGTAGTTTATGCTCCTTGATCGATTTCTCAATATTGCCTGAAGCTGAAAACGACATATTCTGAATCGATAATAACGGCATTTCTAAACGTTCATACATTTTACTAATGATCTCACTTCCACTCATTTCTATTAGGCACATATGAAAATCATGATTAAGATGAGTGTATGCTTTACTATCCTCTTCTTCATACATTTTATCTAAGAGTAGATTCATGCGTTCTAAGCTAATAGATTGAACTCCTCGCTCTTTAATTCTTTTCATAGCTAACTCTTCAAGCATGGTTCTTATTTCTAATAGATCGAAAATTTCAGAGGGGCTGTACCCTTTTACCAATGCTCCTTTTCTTGGAATTCTCTCAACTAACCCTTCGATTGTTAATAGGTAGAGTGCTTCACGAACTGGAGCCCTGCTTGTTCCAAACTCATCTGCATACATATACTCACTTAACTTCTCTCCTGGCTGTAATTCACCTGAAATGATCTGTTGTGTAATTTTTTTTGCAATTTGAGTGGACAATGAATTATCTGAAAATTTATTTGGCTCCATAAGGTATATCTCCTTTTAAAACAAAATAATGTAGCTTAGAATAGTCGACTGTTGACTCAAGTATACACAGGAAAGGAGGTTATATCAATTATTTTTTGAAAATTTAAAAATCTTCTTGCTTTTTTATAGGTTGTTCACTAAGATGAGAAATAGAATAGTCGACTGTTGACTTGATTTATTTTTTGTAAGCGTTATCATCATAGTCCACTCATTACTCTGCGCGTTTTTCTATCAAAATCTCTTCCATCATGAATCGTACACATCACGAATGACTTCACCTAATGCTTTAATAAAAAAGAAGGAGCTGAACAAATGGTCATTTATGGCGTAGCACTATTGTCTGTTTGTATGTTAGTAGGTGTACTATTGGGTGATTTTATTGGAAATTTAATTGGGGTAAGTGCAAATGTCGGTGGTGTAGGTATTGGAATGGTTCTTCTCGTATTAGTTATTGATTATTTACGCAGGAAAAAGAAGCTCGATATCCCCGCAGAGGAAGGAATTAAATTTTGGAGTGCGATCTATATACCAGTCGTTGTAGCCATGGCTGCACAGCAAAATGTTGTATCTGCTTTGTCAGGAGGACCGATTGCTATTTTGGCCGGTACACTAGCAGTTGTTGTCAGCTTTCTGCTCGTTCCAGTTATCAGCAAGGTTGGTAAAAGTTCTGATAACACATTTAATAACCATACTCGTGATGTTTAATATTAGGGGGGACTAATAGATGGATGCGATTATTTCTGTACTCGAAAAAAATGGACTGGTAACAGCTTTTGCAGTTATTGGTATTTTGATGTACGTTTCCTATGTTATTTCAAAGAAGTTAACTAGAGGGCGTGTTCATGGTTCAGCGATAGCGATTATTCTTGGTCTAGTGCTTGCTTATTTTGGGGGGATTACTACAGGCGGAGATAAGGGGCTTGCTGATCTATCTATTTTTGCTGGGATTGGAATAATGGGCGGTGCAATGCTTCGTGACCTCGCAATCATTGCTACTGCATTTGGAGTGCATTTAGAAGAGGTGAAAAAAGCGGGACTGAGTGGAATTTTATCTTTGTTCGTTGGGATCGCCTCCTCCTTCCTGATTGGTGTATTGATTGCACTAGCATTTGGATACACCGATGCTGCAAGCCTTGCAACAATTGGTGCAGGAACCACAACTTATATTGTCGGCCCTGTAACCGGCGCTGCTGTCGGTGCAAGTTCAGAGGTTATTGCATTAAGTATTGCTGCTGGCTTAATAAAAGCCATTTTAATAATGATTGCCACACCGTTTATTGCTAAATATATTGGGCTTAATAACCCACGTTCAGCCATTGTTTATGGTGGACTAATGGGCTCAACAAGCGGTGTAGCCGGCGGACTGGCTGCTACAGATCCTAAGCTTGTGCCATATGGAGCTATGACCGCTACGTTCTACACAGGACTCGGCTGCTTATTAGCACCATCAATCTTATTTTTAGCTGTAAGAGCTGTATTTGGAGCTTAATTTGGGGGAGAGAGGGATGAAGAATTCCTTCTCTTTTTTTGTTTTCGACCAAATGAGGGGGCTTGCATTCAGCAAGCCCCCTCATTTCATTCACACTCTTCTCTGCTTTAACTCCGCTAAAATAATAGGATACTGACGGTCTAATTTATACATCCATAATAATAAAATCTGTAAGAAACACAAACCTAAAGGTAAATAAATATTAAGTGCGATAATCATGGTTGTAGCCATGGCTGTCTGCTCTGCTGCTGCACCAACGTAGCCTCCATATGCCAACATCCATCCTATTAAAGCACTCCCGATTCCTGTTCCAACCTTCATCCCAAAGCTCGCAGCACTGTTTATGAGTCCTTCCGTTCTAAACCCATGCTTCCATTCGCCGAATTCATTGGTATCATTAATCATTGCATATAAAAGAGTAAGAACTGGAATTAAACTGAATCCTTGAATGACTGTCCCTGCTAAGAACAACGAAGCATTTGTAGGATCTATCATCTTAATAATTGGACCGAAGATCGCAATAACAGTAACAACAAGAGCAATATTTCGTTTTCCAAATCGCTTAATTAAATTGGCGATAAAAAAGAAGCAGATAATACTTGGAATGAATAACGCTAAACTAATAAGTGAAAAATAGCTGCCGCTTCCTAACACATACGTTGCATAAAAAATACCCGCACCTGTCAGAAGAGCATTTACTGTATACGTCACCACACAATAACCTGTGATTACAAGCCAATATTTATTTGTCAGTAACGCCTTTAACCCCATGTTAAGCGGGACATCATCTTTCACTTGTACGCTCGCATCTTTACCCACTCTTTCTTTTGTAGCTTTAAAAGCAATTAAGCTTGTGGTCACAATAATCAACCCGGCTGCTATAGCTACAACCGTCCACCCGAGCTGCCCTCCAATCGCACTGGCAACAGGCTGGGCTGCCATCATCACAAGCAAAGTACTAGTCATCGTGAAAATACCCGTATAGACATTGGTCGTTGAGCGTCCTTGCTGGTCTTGCGTCATAAGGCCAAGTAGGGTTTTATATGGGATAGAAATGGCCGTATAGACTAAAATCAATAATATATACGTGATATAAGCATAGATGATCTTTCCTGTCATTCCTAAGTTAGGAACCGTAAAGAGCATGACGGTTGTTACTGCAAGAGGGACCGTCATCCAGATAATCCATGGACGTGCTTTACCGTGACGGGACTTTGTCCGGTCTACAAGGGTGCCCATCCCAATATCTGTGATGCCATCAAACAGTCTGGCAACTAACATG
Organism: Alkalihalophilus pseudofirmus OF4; assembly: GCF_000005825.2. GTDB lineage: Bacteria > Bacillota > Bacilli > Bacillales > Bacillaceae_D > Alkalihalophilus > Alkalihalophilus pseudofirmus. Next base: position 828,098 of record NC_013791.2, on the reverse strand, counting down.
AGTGTGCCTACTACTCCAGCAGATATCCCTGCCACATCTGTATAGTAAAATGTAAGAAAAGAACCAACTAACGTCCAAACAAGGATAATGCCAAAGAAACCTAATCCATAGTTGAGCATTTCTTTATGTCCTGGCTTATCCACTTGCCTTACTGATTGCATCTGCTTCTGTTTAGCTTCTAACATACCTCTCCCCCTCTACACCATAAGTAAACGCTTTCAACTTATTATTTTTCATACTAACCATTCAGTATGTAATCATTATATACACATTATTCTGAAAATTAAAAGGTTTTTTCTCGACATTTTTATGAGATGTCCACAACATGAAAAAAGTCCCCTTCTGTATTATAAAGTGTACCCTTTGTAAAGGACATTTTTAAAAAGCCTAGGCAGCCTTAATAAGATGATCTCTGTACTGAACAGGGGTCATCTTATTTCTATTCCACTGGTATCTATAGTGATTGTAGTAGGTCATATATCGTTTCATTTCTTTTTTTACTTCATCTAGAGTTGAACATTCTTTAATAGAGGCTTCATCCTTAAGGTGGCCAAAGAAAGATTCCTGAGGGGCGTTATCCCAACAGTTTCCTCGTCTTGACATCGACTGATGATATCCCATCTTCTTCACTAACTTTTGAAAAGCAGGACTTGTGTAATGAAATCCTTGATCCGAGTGAATGAAAGCATCCTTTGCTTTCTTGAAGTTTCTATTCTTCTTTAACTTTAAAAGAGTGTCTGTAGCTAAGTCCATCGTTAGGCGGTCTAACACATGATAAGCCAAAGCTTGTCCAGAGGTACCATCTATTATGGTTGATAAGTAAGCCTTTTGATTTTTACCGTAAAATAAATAGGTGATATCTGTTAAGAGGACTTTTCCTGGAATACCTTGCCTAAACTCCCGATTCAATAAGTTTGGCATTGTCCGATGTTCATGTGTAGCTTTCATCATTCGTCTATAAGGGTTGGCCTTCCTAATAGGACAAATAATGTTGTATTTCTTCATGATTCGTCGGATCCGCTTCAAATTGTAGACAACACTAAATTGACCCGCCAATGTCATTTTAATTTGACGTGCCCCTTTCTTACGACCTTTAAAATGGAAAGCTTTTAGGATGACCTTCTTCACTTTTTGATCGGCTTTATCTCGTTGTTTCCTGTGTTCCTGTGACTTTAATGAAAAGTAATTATAGTACCCGCTTCTTGAGACACCAGCTAATTCACAAAGATATTTAACCATATGTTTCAGTTGATACTTTTCAATCACAGTACGAATGAGGATATACTTCTGGCTAGGGGGAAGGACTATTTCTTCATCCCCCTTTCCGCGAACCGAATCTTTTTTAAAAGTTCGTTTTCCGCCTTTAGTAAGTTAATTTGAGCTTCTAAGCGAGCATTCTTCTCCTCCATGGAAAGCTCCTTTTCCTTTGTACGCCCTGAATTTTCAGCTCTCGTGTCACGTAGTCCCATTAACCCGTCTTGATTGTAAGCTTTTTGCCATCTTTTACTCGCTGATTTAATCCTTTCTGTTCCTAAAACTTCAACGTCAAATCCGCATACTTCAAATATGTCTCTGGCAAACCTCCCTTTCTCTTTTTCCGCTATAAATATGTGTTTAAATTCATCTGTATAAGTGATGCTTTTTGAACTAACAGATCTAACGTACTTATTAGATGATAATCGCTTAATCTCGTTTTTAGTAAAGTCCTTTTTACTCATTATGTACTCCCATCTCATGATGTATTTCTCTAGTAGTAATGTTATTTATTATACAAAAAAGTACCCTATAGGTAGACTTTTTTTAAGTGTCTACTCTATAGGGTACATTTTATTAAGAAGGAGACTTAATAAATCATTCTTACAGTAATGACATAATTAAAGAAATAACTACAATTGCACCAATAATCATTAAAATTGTTCTAAGCATTTTTATCATCCTCTCTTATCTGTGTGTTTAGTGATATGTTCCCTCAAAATCCAAAAGATAAACTGGTTTAATGTGGGATATTATTGTACATTCTGATACACAAGATAAGACTCATGCTTAGAAAGATTATCCTCGTAATAATCTCAAACCATTCAAGATCACAAGAATGGTACTGCCTTCATGTCCAATCACCCCTAGAGGAAGCGAAACATGCCCCATAAAATTAGAGATAATGAGCAATGCGATAACAGCAATAGAAAAAACAATATTTTGTTTAATAATTCGATTCATTCGTTTCGATAAACGAACAGCTTCAGCAATTTTTGATAAATCGTTTTTCATTAAAACGATATCAGACGTTTCAATCGCAGCATCAGTACCTCCTCCCATTGCGACTCCGATATTTGCCGCAGCCAAAGCAGGTGCATCATTAATTCCATCCCCGACCATCGCAATAGTGTGATACTTTTCTTTAAGCTTTTTGATTTCCATTACTTTCCCTTCAGGTAAACAGCCTGCCACCACTGTATCAATCTGAGTCATTTCTTTCACAGCGGCAGCTGTTGCCGCCTGATCTCCAGTGAGCATAATCGTATAAAGCCCTTGGTCTTTGAATGATTTCACGGCCTCTTTTGTCGTTTCACGCAACGTATCTTGGACAGCGAACAGTCCAGCTACCCCCTTATCATCTGCCACATACACAAGAGTTTTCCCTTCCTCTTGAAGTCTATTTGCTTCATTTCCGTAAAAAGAGCCGGCCAAAGAATCCCCAATAAAACTACGCTTCCCCACTTTCCACGGAATATCGTTTATCTTAGCTTCTACCCCACACCCTGGGATTTCATGCATAGAATCAACAGAGAGTGCTGAATGAATGCCTCTATCTTTCATATTATGATCCTTCACATAATGAACAACAGCCTCCGCTAATGGATGGGTCGATTGCTTTTCAATTATATACACACTTTGTAAAAATACTTCCTTATCTAAACCTGGGCGGATAAAAAGATCCGTTACAGAAGGCTTTCCCTTTGTTAATGTACCTGTTTTATCAAAAGCAATGGCCTTAAGTGCTGCTAAGTTTTCAAGATGGACACCGCCCTTGAATAGAATTCCTTTACGCGCTCCATTCGATATCGCTGATAATGTAGCAGGCATAATTGAAGCCACTAGAGCACAGGGTGAAGCTACAACAAGCATCACCATGGCTCTGTACCATGTTTCACTCCAACTCCATCCAAGAATATAATGAGGTAAAAATAACATTAATCCTACAATGAGCAGAACAATTTTCACATAAGGACCTTCAAATTTCTCAATAAATTGCTGGGAAGGTGTTTTTTCCTCTTTCGCTTGTTGTACAAGTTCTATAATTTTTTGGAACAATGTCTCCTCGCTTTTTTTCGTTACTTCAATGGTAATTAAGCCATTTTTATTTACTGTACCTGTAAATACTTCATCATTTACTGTTTTAAGAAGAGGAAGCGCTTCACCGCTTAACGCTGCTTCATCAATCATCGATGTACCCTTAACAATCTTCCCATCGGCTGGTATACGTTCCCCTGGTTTTATGAGTACGAAATTACCAATCACTAAATGGTCTACCCCTACTTTACGTTCTTTCCCATTGACCAAAACAGTCGCTGTTTCAGGTCGTAAGTCCATAAGGGATGAAATTTCTCGGTGACTTTTATTCATCGTGTAGGTTTCAAGAGCCCCGCTTAAAGAAAAAATAAAGATCAAAATTGCGCCTTCCACCCAATAACCAATGAAGGCTGAACCGATTGCAGCGAAGATCATTAAAAGCTCTACATTCAAAGTTTTATTAGATAGTGCATCTTCTATGCCTTCCCTAGCTTTAAAATAGCCCCCTATGACATAGGCACTTAAAAATAGGGCGACCGAGAGCGCTGGATATTCATATCTTTGCAGTAACCAAGCCATAATGATGATACTGCCGCTTATAAGTGCTAATGTTAACTCTAAATGTTCTTCTACGAATTTCATTTTGTTCTTTTTAAGTTGACAGCTTTCTGTTCCGTAACACTTTTCCATATGAGCACAACTTGAGCAGCCTCCCGCCTTAACTGCGTCCAATTAAACCCCTCCCGTAATCAGTGATTGAAGAATGTTTTCCATAATTTAGTCATGGTTTTAATTGATAAAGATTATTATTTATAATAATTACAAATAAGGAGTTATCACTATCATATTCAATCGAGGGGTCTTTGTCTACTCATTTTTACATAGTGCAGGATTCTAATTAAGATCCATGCAGGGATACTTGGTTATACTTGTTAGAAACGGATGGATATTGGAGGGATATTATGTGTGGACGTTTCTCTTTATTTAGCGGTAGAAAGCAGCTGCAAGAAGAATTTAAATTTATGAATGACGTTCCTAGTGATTATTCTGCTCGCTATAATATAGCCCCTCAAAGTCAGATACTTTCCATTATTCAGGGAGAAAATGGTGATAGGAGAATAGGTTATTTACGCTGGGGCCTTACTTTCCCCTTATCAATCTGATCCCATGATGGCTGACCAAGCTTCAACCATCGTTAATAACCCAAGAAATAATGAAGCGGAGTGTGTCAAACCGATTTATTAAACGTATATAAAGCAAGTGGCTGCCCAAAAATTGGACAGCCGCTTCCATGTTACCCTCTGCGATAAGGGTTTTGTGATAATTGTTCTTTTGAAACAGGCATCCAGCCTTGCCCATCTACCCAATCAAGCTGGATTTGATATGGGGTCGTTTGCTCAGTTGGTCCACTTACTGTCCCGACAACAGAAGTAGGTCCGCCATTTTCGATACGCCATACGATCATGTCATCGCCAAGACCTGCAGCATAACGAAGAGCTCGTTCCATTTCATTCCAGTTTTGACCGCCCTTCGTAAAGTCATGTGAGAATTCTCCTGATTGGTTTGTACCAACCGGTTCCCAATCACCGTCTTCAACCGGCTCTAGGTCATCCTCTTCTGTACCTTCTTCGTCTTCATCTTCTTCTAATGCTTCATCATCAGGTGCTTCCTCAGGTGAATCAGCTACTTCTTCCGGGTCAACCGTTGCTTCAGGTTCTGTTTCAACTTCTACATTTTCTTCAGATTCGTCATCTATTTCAAGTGCTGCTTCTTCTGTATTAGAAGAGCCGAGGAATATTTGCGCTGCAAACACAATAATTAAAACCACTACGAGTCCTATAGCTACATTTAAAATTGTATTCATACGCTTCTTTTTTCGATGTTCAAAACGTGTTCCTTGCACAGTTTCCACTTCCTCTCTCTTAAACTATCAACTACTAAATGGATTATCTATGAATAGTATTATACAAAATCTCTCCCTAAAAGGCGACTATGTCTAAGGAAGTATTTTCATCTTTTTCGTGATGGTACACACCTTCCACTTTTCCTATCCTATCAAATGTAAGCAAAGTAATGTGAAACTTCCGATATTCTACATATTTTTTTACGACCATGCGACCTATTTGAAAAGAACACATTTTTCCGAACAGGCAAGGTTGTTTTTTTGCGTTTTATGAAAGCTTTGCGTATTCTGTTTATAAGTTTATTTGAACAAGGAGGTCAAGTTGTGGGTAGTAACTTACACCAAACAGATGAGCGCTTAAAAGAATTACAACCTTTTGTAGAACGATTCCGTAAACGAGCTGCAGCTCATGATCTAGATGCGAGCTTCCCAAAAGAAAATATAGAAGAACTAAAACAGATAGGTTACACAAGTTTGACCGTGCCAAAGAAATACGGGGGAGCTGAGATAACATTATACGAACTTGTGCGCTTACAGCAACTCTTGGCACAGGGTGACGGGGCTACGGCTTTATCCATTGGCTGGCATATGGGAATCATTAAGAATTTAGGAGAACAAAATAAGTGGAACGAAAACATTTATAAAGAGATTTGTGAGGAGGTATTCCATCACGGCAAATTAATTAATGCTGCGGCAACTGAGCCTGATACAGGAAGTCCTACCCGAGGGGGCAAACCGCAAACGACTGCTGTGAAAGATGGCACAGAGTGGGTGATTTCAGGAAAGAAAACATTCACGACAATGGCTCCTGTACTTGATTATTTTATTGTCACAGCCTCTTTAGAAGATGAAGAAGGAGTGGCTAACTTTCTAATTCCGCGTGAGAGTCCGGGCATAATAATTGACGAAACCTGGAACACCGTTGGAATGCGTGCTACAGGCAGTCACGACCTCCTGTTAAAAAATGTGCGAGTACCTAACCGTTTCTTAGTCGAACGGCTTTCAAACAAAGAAAAAACGCCGATGGGCTGGCTTTTGCATATACCTGCATGCTACTTAGGCATTGCTGAAGCTGCTCAGAGAGAATCGATCAACTTCGCAAAAACGTATTCGCCAAATAGTATTTCAGGCACAATAAGTGAGCTGCCAAATGTGCAGCAGCGCATTGGAGAAAATGAAGCGAAGCTGATGCAAAGCAGACATTTTCTCTACTCAGTAGCTAAAAAATGGGATAGTTCATCACAAGAAGAAAGATCATTCATGAAGCCGGAGCTTGCTGCCGTTAAAATGATGGTAGTTAATTCGGCCAACGATGTTGTAGACCAAGCAATGCGGGTGGCCGGAGCAAGCGGTCTCTTTCACGATAATCCTCTGCAACGTTACTACCGGGATGTCCGGTTTGGTTTGCATAATCCACCAATGGATGATATGACGGTCATTCAGCTAGCAAAACAAGTATTGGATCAATAAAACATATTAAAAAACAAAAAACCGCCCGTAGAGGCGGTTTTCTTCATTGCTTAGTTAATTTCTAAGATTTCAATTTTCATTTCACCAGCAGGAGTGTTAACTGTTACTTTATCTCCTACAGAGCGTCCTAGTATGCTTTGTGCCATTGGTGAATCGTTTGAGATCTTGCCTTCTGCAGGATCACTTTCTGCACTACCTACGATTGTATACTCTTCTTCATCTCCATCAGGAAGTTCAATAAATTTAACACGCTTACCTAATGATACAGCATGAGAAGAACCTGCTTCTTCTTCAATCATAACCGCGTTACGAATCATTTTTTCAAGCTGAGCAATACGTCCTTCAACGAAAGCTTGCTCTTCTTTTGCTGAGTCGTACTCAGAGTTCTCAGATAGATCACCAAAGCTGCGGGCAATTTTTATACGCTCAACGACTTCTTTACGTCGCTCTGTTTTAAGAAATTCTAATTCTTCTTCTAATTTTCGCTTTCCATCTTCAGTCATATAATGCTTTTTTTCTTCTGCCATTGACTTTCACTCCTCGTCATATATCCAATATCAGTTGTATATAGTATTCCCATCTAAAATAAGAAATTCTATACATATGTAGAAAAAGAAGCAAGGTCTATGGAACCTCGCTTTCTTTATGCTATTACAAAATGGCTTTTTCTTCAATAATTGTGCGAATTTTTGTCACCATTAGATCAATTGCGACACGGTTTTGGCCACCCTCTGGAATGACTACGTCCGCATAACGCTTTGTCGGCTCAATAAATTGGAGATGCATAGGTCTTACAACCGTTGTATATTGGTCAATTACTGATTCAATCGAGCGGCCGCGTTCTTTAATATCACGAACAAGACGGCGGATAATACGAATATCAGCATCAGTATCGACGAATAATTTAATATCCATCATATTACGAAGGCGTTCGTCTTCTAAAATCAAAATCCCCTCAACAATAATTACGTCTTTTGGGTCGATCACAATAACATCATCAGAGCGTGTATGTGCTTTGTAATCATAAACTGGCTTCTCTATCCCCTCACCGCGAGCAAGCTGCTGCAGGTGCTCAAGTAATAAATCATTATCAAAAGCAAAAGGGTGATCATAGTTTGTTTGAAGACGTTCCTCAAATGCAAGGTGGCTTTGATCCTTATAATACGCATCTTGTTCGATTAACACAATAGACTGCTCATTAAACTGTTGAAAAATTTCTTTTGCGACAGTGGTTTTACCAGAACCTGTTCCGCCTGCCACACCAATCACTATCGGTTTCTTCACCATTTATCGTACCTCTTTACGCATCATATTCTGAGGATAAACCGGACGGTCTACCTTGAAACGAACGATCTCAAGCGGATGTCTTGCTGCATCAATCTCATCGCCTTCTTCGTTCCAAATCGTTCCTACTGTTTGGACAAAGTTTTCAATTTCTGGACCAAAGAACTCGATCTCATCACCAGGTTTGAAGTGATTGCGCTGCTGTAATGTTACCATGCTTGTCTCCGCATCATAATCAAGCACAAGACCAGCAAAATCATATTTCGTACGCTTTGGATGCGTTCCATACATTTGCTCTTCAAACGTCGGCTTGCCTTCAAAGAATTGAGGTGCAAAATCACGGTTAGCACATTTCTCAAGTTCATCTAACCAAGATTTATCAATAACAAAATTTTCAGGATCCGCACAATAGGCATCAATTACTTTACGGTACACACTTGTTACAGTTGCTACGTAATGGATAGATTTCATACGTCCTTCTACTTTTAAACTGTCAATTCCTGCTTCAATCAGCTTAGGAATGGCTTGAACAAGGTTCAAATCTTTCGGGCTCATCGTATAAGCTGCATCATCTGGGTTAAATAATGCTTTTTCCCCGTCTTCATTCGTTTCGTAAAGATCATATTCCCAACGGCATGATTGACAGCAGCCTCCACGGTTTGAATCACGTGCAGTCATATGGTTACTTAATACACAACGTCCTGAGTATGAAATACACATTGCTCCGTGTACAAATGTTTCAATTTCAATATCCACATTTTTCTTCATCTCAAGCATTTCTTCTAAACTGACCTCACGAGCTAAAACGACACGGTGTAAGCCTTCTTCTTTCCAATACTTCACAGCGAGCCAGTTAGAAAGAGATTGCTGTGTGCTAAGGTGCACCTCTACTTTAGGTGCCACTCGCTTACAGGTTTCAATAATCAATGGATCAGCAACGATAATCCCTGTTATACCAACATCCTGCAAGTCACGCAAGTATTCTTCAAGCCCGTCCATATTTTCATTATGAGCATAGATATTCGTTGTAACATATACTTTTGCCCCGTATTTACTTGCAAACTGTACACCTTCACGCATTTGATCGATTGAGAAGTTGTCTGCATTAGAACGCAGGCCAAATTCCCGGCCTCCGATATACACAGCATCTGCACCGTAATGTACAGCGACTTTCAGCTTATCTAAACTTCCTGCCGGAGCAAGAAGCTCAGGCTTTTTCACGATAATACGCTTGCCTTCTTTTGTTGTTTCAGCAATCGTCTGCATCATATTCCCTCCTTAATAAACCGTTTCTTTAAAGAAGAATCCTGTATCTAACTTACGGTTAGCTGGCTGGATTGCTTCGATTTGTTCAACAAACTCATCTTTCGTCTCTTCATAGGCATCACGGTCTAGAACACATAAATCGATCGCCGCACGATACGCCGCTACTACTTCTTCCATATACTCAGTTGATTTTAAGATTCCTTCAATCTTAAAGCTGTCCACTCCAGCATCAATCATCTCTTCTAGCTCATCAATAATAGAAATATCATTAGGGCTCATAATATGCGTCCCATTTTCATCTTCAAAAATAGGATATTTTGCATCACGTTCTTCATCAAATAACACCATATTACGAGATTGACCCGTACGTTCTACAGCTAGATTCTTTCCTTGGAACTTCATATAGTTTCCGATTAGCATACGTTTTGATTGGAACATACATGTCATGCCATGTACTTGAACCTCAACCTCAACATCCGCTTCTTCTTTAATTTCAACGATGGCATCCATATTAAGCTCACGTGCCAACACAGCACGTTTTGCTCCCTTACGTCCCCAGTAATTTGCTGTAAACCAGTTCGTTGCCGTTGTTTCTGTATTCCAGTGCAGCTTCATATCAGGAGCCACTTCTCTTGCTGTCATTAACACAGCAGGGTCCCCAAATACAATTGCGTCCACATCAGCCTCTTTTAAGAATGCAATGTAATCTGCTAGTTCCCCTACTTTATCATTATGAAAAAGTGCATTCATCGCCACATACACTTTTTTACCTGCAGCGTGTGCAAGCTTCACACAAGCTTTGATATCGTCTCTTGTAAACTCCCCTGCTAGACGAAGCCCGTAACGTTCTTCACCGATGATGACCGCATCAGCACCTGCTTTAAATAAGCGTTCTGCTGCTGTTAGATCTGCCGGCGTGCATAGTAATTCTGGCTTTTTACTCATGTTACTCTCACCCTCCTGTACTTCTATTTCTTAATACTTATCGCAAGCCCATCTCCGACCGGTAAAATTCTAGTATCATAGTCAGGATGCTGCATTAACCACTCATTATATGTTCTTAATTTCCTAGCAATAGAGCGTAATCGCTTTTCTTCTATTTCATCTTCGGCAACTAGGCCTCTAAATAAAACATTATCAGAAAAAACAACACCATTTGGCTTGACCATTTTCCCATATAAGTCAAGAAAACGTTGATATTGCCCTTTTGCGGCATCAATAAATAATACATCAAAAAGGGGCTCTGATTCAAGTATTTGAGCTAAATCAAGTGCATCACCAAATCGTACCTCAATTCGGTTAGACAGCTCATTTTTTTCAATATTTGCCACAGCTTCCTTATAGCGGACTTCATCACGCTCAATTGTAACAATGGTTGTATTCGGAAGCTCTTGTGCCATTCGGATTGCAGAATAGCCGATGGCTGCCCCCACTTCAAGGATGCGTTCTGGCTGAATCAGTTTAAGCTTCCAAAGCAGGCTCTCCATCCCGACTAAATCCATAATCGGCACTTGATGTTCTTTGGCGTACGCTTCCATCTCCATAACGAATGGCGTTCTTTTAGGGACAAGTGATTTTAGATAATTTTCAACTTGGTTATTAATCACAGTTTCCACTTCTTTCTACCTCTTATTTGGACGTAGAAAGAGAGGGAGTGCCACTGCCACATCCCCCTCTGTTTGTCCTACTCTGTCTCAGTTTCTGTTTCACCTTCATCTTGTGCAGCCTCTACCCATTCCTGGCGGTACTGCTGATGAGTCCGGTTATGTGCTTCATATGTTTCATTGTAAATAACCTCTCCGTTATAACGCGCATAGAAGAATAAATAATTTGTATCTTCTGGGTTGATTGCCGCTTTAATCGCATCTTCCCCAGGGTTTGCAATCGGTCCGATTGGAATCCCTGTATTACGATACGTATTATATGGGGACTGAACTTCAAGGTCAGCAAAGGTAGTCATATATCTGTGCTCCCCAATCGCATAAGCGACTGTTGGGTCAACCTCAAGTCTCATATCTTCATCAAGTCGATTGTGAAGAACCCCTGCAATTTTATAACGGTCCTCAGACGTTTGTGCTTCTCTTTCAATAATGGATGCAAGCGCTAAGATCTCGTGTACTGAATAGTCACTTTCTTCAATCGCAGCCATATTCTGATCAATAATTTCCTGCGTACGGCTAAGCATTGCTTCAATCACCGTTTGAATGCTAGGTTCAGCTTCCAAAAAGTCATAACGTGCCGGGAATAAATACCCTTCAAGAGGATAGCGGATATCTTCTTGCAAGATATCATCTGTCAGCATACTAAAACGATTAATCAATTCTTCTAAGTACTCTTCGTCATTCAGTACAGACATGACTTCTTCTGCATCATGACCCGTTTCATTCGCAATCATAACAGCTACATCTTCTAACCATCTGCCTTCAGGAATGGTGAAGATTAACTCAGGCTCTTCAATGACACGTCCTTCTTTTAACTCTTGAATCATTTCATCCATAGTCATTGAAGTAGACAAGGCATACGTACCTGCTTGAAATCCAGATTCATTTTTGTAACGTACGTAATATCTGAAAATCGTTCCGTTATTAATAAGTCCTTCTTCTTCAAGAATTTGTCCGATTTGCGTAGACGATGACCCAATCGGGATCGTTACTTCAACCGTTTCCCCTTCTCCTGAATCTACCGGACCTAATGCATTACTAAAATAAAAATAACCACTAATTATGGCTATTAACGCCATTGCAGCAAGTCCAATGACACTATAAAAGACGATTTTGCGAACTACTTTCGCCTCTGATACCCGTTCTTCATATAAATCATTTCGTGGTTTTTCGTTGGAATCAGACATCGTTCTCCCCCTTCCACCGTATCATTATACTATAATTCTGCAATATGTCAGTAAACAAATTATTTGATAGCCGAAAAACCTCTATATTGTGACAAAACAAAGAATGTCTGAACACATGAAAAAGCCCTTTTGCTAAGCTTTGGCAAAAGGGCTTTTCCTTATTCTGATTTAGAGCAAACTAATTCTTACTCTTCCTCTTCTGCTGAGAACGTGTTAAGCATTTCCTCAACCATTTCCCATTCTTGATCTGTTTCCACTGCGAATAAAGCAATGTCGTTGTCTTCGCCTTCACGATCTTCATAACGGAAAGCAAATACTTCTACTTCTTCCTCTGAATCATCGTCAATATCTCCAACTGGAGTAACTAAAATATAACTTTTTCCTGTTTCATCTACAGTGAATTTAAATAGCTCATCAAATAGATGCTCATCACCGTTCTCATCAGGAATAACAATGCGTTCTTTTTCTTCTTGTGACATAATGTCTACACCTCTTCTATTTAAGCTACATTCCTTTTCGATCAAGATACCCTTGAAGGATCATTACTGCAGCCATTTTATCAATTACTTTTTTACGTTTCTTACGACTCACATCAGCACTTACAAGCATTCTCTCAGCAGCTACTGTTGTAAGGCGCTCATCCCACATTACAAATTCACAGTCCACATGCTCTTTAAGAGAGTCTGCAAATTCCATGCAGCGCTCACCGCTTGGGCCGATGGTGCCATTCATGTTTTTGGGCAGTCCAATGACAATGGTTTCAACATCATTCTGTTTTGCTAGCTCGGCAATTTTCAGGAAGTCACTCTCTGGATCTTCTTCATTTCTGCGTAGGGTTTCAATGCCTTGTGCCGTCCACCCTAATTCATCGCTGAGGGCAATCCCTACTGTCTTGGTGCCTACATCAAGTCCTAAAGCTCTCATTCATTCTCCTTACGGTGCTGTGACAAATAAGACTTTACCAATTGCTCAATCAACTCATCACGCTCAAGCTTTCTGATAAGTGCACGAGCGTCCTTGTGGCGAGGGATATACGCTGGATCACCAGAAAGTAAATAACCTACAATTTGATTGATCGGGTTGTACCCTTTTTCCTCAAGTGCCTCATATACCGAAAGTAATACCTCTTGGACGTCAACATCAACGGAATCATCAGGAAAGTTAAATTGCATTGTCTTGTCCATAGAGCTCATCACAAACACCTCTTTCTTTCTTTACCTTTATTGAATTCTTAAATCGAATTCTCGTACATAAAAGGTTGTCTTATTCTATTGTACACGAAGTTGGCCAAATTAGGAAATTGTTTTAACGAATTCAGGAACATAAGCCAGTGCTTCAGCTAACTGTTCTGGCTTTTTACCGCCTGCTTGCGCCATATCAGGACGGCCGCCGCCGCCGCCGCCGCAGCGTGATGCTACTTCTTTTACAAGTTTCCCTGCATGGTGGCCCTGACTAATTAAATCTTTTGTTACACCAGCAACAAGATTTACTTTTTCACCAGAAACGGCACCTAGAACAATTACGCCTGAATCAAGGTCTTGCTTCAACTTATCCACGATCGCACGAAGTCCGTCCATATCACTTGCATTGACTTCTTTAGATAGAACTTTAACACCATTTACTTCTACTGCTTCATCAATAAGGTTCCCAGCTTCCATGTTGCCCAATTTTGATGATAATGATTCGTTTTCACGCTGCAGATCTCGAATTTGCTGCTGCATCGCTTCAATTCTTGCAGGAACATCTTTTACATTTTTCGCTTTAACTAGTTCAGATGCTGTCGTCAATAAACGCAGCTGATCATTCATGAATTCATATGCACCTTGCCCAGTGACCGCTTCAATCCGTCTGACACCTGCACCAATCCCAGATTCAGATACAACTTTAAATAATCCGATCTCTGCTGTATTGCGAACATGACAACCACCGCAAAGCTCTAATGAGTAATCGCCAACTTGTACGACGCGTACAGTATCTCCGTATTTCTCACCGAAAAGCGCCATTGCGCCCATTTCTTTCGCTTCAGCAAGTTTCTTTTCACTGATATCTACAGAAATGGCATTCCAAACTTTTTCATTCACGATTTCTTCAATTTTTGTTAACTCTTCTTTCGTTACTTGACCGAAATGAGAGAAATCAAAACGAAGGCGATCTTCTGATACAAGGGAACCTGCTTGGTTAACATGAACTCCTAGAACATCTTTTAACGCTTGGTGAAGCAAGTGAGTCGCTGTATGGTTTTTAACAATGCCGATACGAGAGGTTTCCTCTACCGTACTTGTCACTGTAACACCTTCCTTCAGCTCTCCTTCTTCAACAACTACGGTGTGAAGGTGTTGGCCGTTTGGAGCTTTTGTTACTTCTGTTACACGTGCGATAACTCCCTCGCCAACGATCGTCCCCGTATCAGCTACTTGTCCGCCGCTTTCTGCATAGAAAGGCGTCGTACTTAAGATCACTTGTGCAGTTTCCCCAGCTGGTACACTTGACATGCGTTCTTTACCTGCAATTAACACACTTACAGTACCTTCTGCTGATAATTGGTTATATCCTACAAACGTACTTTCTGCGTTAATCTCACCTAGAAGTTCATCTTGTACCTGCATAGAGCCAGATTCTTGACGTGCTGCTCGTGCACGGCTTCTTTGCTGTTCCATTTCTACCTCAAAGCCATCACGATCAATCGTTAAACCTTTTTCTTCTACATATTCTTCCGTAAGATCTACCGGGAAGCCGTACGTATCGTAAAGGCGGAACACATCAGAACCAGAAATCACTTCTTCATTCTTACCCTTCGCTTCAGCCAGAATTTTATCAAGAATGCCGAGGCCTTCATTTAATGTTTCATGGAAACGCTCTTCTTCTGTTTTCATCACTTTTTGGATAAATTCCGTTTTCTCTTTAACTTCAGGATAGAAGTCTACCATAATCTCCCCAACAACCGGCACGAGCTCATACATAAACGGACGATCGATACCGATCAGCTTAGCATAACGTACTGCACGACGAAGCAAGCGGCGAAGGACATACCCGCGGCCTTCATTCGATGGAAGCGCACCATCACCTACTGCAAACGTAACAGTACGAACATGGTCTGCAATGACTTTAAACGCTACATCCGTTTCAGTATCAGCACCATATTTCACAGATGTTAACTGCTCTGTTGCTTGAATGATTGGCATAAATAAATCTGTTTCAAAGTTTGTTTTCGTATCTTGAATAACCGATACCATACGCTCAAGACCCATTCCTGTATCAATATTTTTCTTAGGAAGAGGTGTGTATGTACCGTCTGGATTATGGTTGAACTGAGAGAAAACCAAGTTCCAAACTTCTAAGTAACGTTCGTTCTCTCCTCCAGGGTATAGTTCTGGATCATTTGCATCATCACCATATGAAGGGCCGCGATCATAGAAAATTTCAGTATTAGGACCACTTGGACCTTCTCCGATATCCCAGAAATTCCCCTCTAAGCGAATAATACGCTCTTCTGGCACCCCGATATTCTTTGCCCAATAATCATACGCTTCATTGTCCTCTGGATGAACCGTAACTGATAATTTTTCTGGGTCAAAACCGATCCATTTTTCACTCGTTAAGAACTCCCACGCCCACTCAATCGCTTCTTCTTTAAAGTAATCACCTATAGAGAAGTTTCCTAACATTTCAAAGAAGGTATGGTGTCGTGCCGTTTTACCGACATTTTCAATATCATTTGTACGGATTGACTTTTGCGCATTGGTAATACGAGGATTTTCCGGAATGACTCGTCCGTCAAAATACTTCTTAAGAGTTGCCACCCCGCTGTTGATCCATAAAAGAGATGGGTCCTCATGTGGAACAAGTGATGCACTTGGTTCAATGTCGTGACCTTTTTCTTTAAAGAAATCAAGATACATTTGTCGTACTTGTGCTGATGTTAATGAATTCATTTTGTCATCTCCTTTTTATTTTGATCGAACATTTGCATACAAAAAAACCCTCATCCCAAAAAGAAGGGACGAGAGTTGTAATCACGCGGTGCCACCCTAATTATGAATTACCTATTGTAATTCATCACTCAAAGCCGTAACGAGGCTGACGGCAGGTTTTTCCCTGCACTCAGGAGCAGCTTTCCAAATCCCTTCACACAGCAGCTCTTTCAGCCTAAGGAGCTGCCTCTCTTTGTGCGGTCTGATTCGTACTTATTCCGTCGACGTGTTTTGTATACGATTCGTTCGTTGATCTACTCTTCTAACCATCGAGTTAAACCATTTGATTCCTATTATAGAAAAGCGTTTATACACTTGTCAATGACTGATGAAATATAGTCTTAAATGTAGAAGAGTCACCTTTAAAATAGCAAGGGCAGGTACGGCCAATAGCAGCCCGATCACGCCCCCTGCTTCAATCCCTATTACCAAAGCGAGGATAATTAATATAGGGTGCAAATGTAATGTCTTACCAACAATCACGGGAGATAATATATTTCCTTCAATCTGTTGTAAGATTAATATAAATCCAGCTGTTATCAAAGCTAGCTGCCATGACTCAAACAATGCAATGATAATAGCAGGGACGGCACCAATGTATGCTCCAAAGTATGGTATCATCTCTGTCGCCCCCATAAATACTCCTAAAAGAATTGGGTAGGGAACACCGATCAACCAAAAACCCAAACTCGAAATAATTGTTACGGCAAGTGCAACTAATAATTGTCCTCTTATATAGCTCCCAAATGAATGGTCCACATCTTTTGCATAGCGCTTTAAACCCGGCCTCCATTTTCTAGGAGTTAGATACCAGGAAACTTTTTCTATTAGGTCAAAGTCTTTTAAGAAGTAAAAAACAAGAAAGGGGACGACCATTAAACTAAAAATAGATTGAATCAACCATAGTGCAAGAACTTCTATCTGATCGAGTGCTTTTGCTCCAAGCACGCCCGCCTGAGTCGACCATTCATTAATATGAACTCGGATAGGGGATGGAAGAGCTCTGGCTTGCGTTTGAATTTGAATAATCATTTTCTCTATTTCGGTAATTTGCTGTGGTAAGACTGTCATTGCGTGCTGAACTTGTTCAATTAATAACGGAACACCAAACATGAGAACAAGGCCTAGGGTAACTAATAAAGCGAGAAATACGAGTAATACACTTAGCGAACGCGGCAGCCCATGCTCATGAAGCCCCTCTACTAGCGGATGCAGCAAATATGTAAATAAGAAGGATAGGGAAAGAGGAAGCAGCAATGCTTTTATAATGCTTAGTACTGGAGTTACTAAAGGGAATAATTGCATTGCCATAAATACAATCAGCATGAGTAATAAAATAAGAATAAGTCTTGTGATCCACTTATTCTCAAGTGTTTTCCACATTCCCAACACCTCCTTTTCATTTCCTGTTCTTGTTATCATTAGTGTGTACAAATTAATTTACATTATCACTCTCCTTATTTTTTCACAAAAAAAAGCCTGCCTACATGTGTAGACAAGCTTATCGCTGCATTTACGAAAAACGTTTGGTTAAGCGTTTCATCGTTTTATTCCACGTTCGTTTATTCAGATATTTATCCATATCTAACCGCGTAATAGGCTGGATAAACTGGTCAAATTTACGCTTTTTCTGGCGACTACTCATCGAATAAGCAGCAGCTCCCACTCCAACAGCAAGTAAGGACGTAAAAGCTTTTCTCATCGGATGACACCACCTTTATATTGGATTACATTCCAACATGCAGATCCTCATCATCAAACAAATCATCTAAGGAACTAAGCGAACCATCTTCTTCGACCTGATGTAAACTTAGCATTCCTTTTTGCAAGCTCATTTCCACAAAGCAATTCCAGCAATAGTACTGATTTGTACCGATTTTCCCTATATCTTTTGATTTACAGTTTGGACATTGCATACGCAGGGCCTCCTTAAATCGACACGATGGCGCGATCCTTGCCAACTACAAGAGGGCCCTTGGTCTTAACTACCTTCCTGCCGTCTACTAAGTCAGCTACTAACCCATCGGTCACTTCATACCCTACGATTGTCCCCACTTCTTCATCAAAATATACATCTTCGACAAGCCCGACTTTTTCGCCTTCAGTCGTCAACAAGGAAATTCCCTGAAGACGTCTTTTGCCTAGCTTTAATGGATGGGCATGATGGTTTTTTCGATCATATCTCGACACATTTTTAAAGCTTTCCACCATTACCCCGTCATATCCAAAGCTTGCAACTGCGCCTATCGGCAGAAAAAGATGGTGATTAAGCCACCCTTTCTTGTCAATAACAAACCCTGAGATACGCTCGCCTCGGTCAACTAACACATCAAGAACATGCCCGCATTCTATTCCTGAAGCTTGTTCGATGACTGGAAGACCTTCTACGGTTGAAAAAGTTCGCAAAGTACTCCCCACCTTTCCGAACAACCTTAGTATGCATGTTATGTCCCTTCGTTATGTTAGTTGACCATTTCCATTCTCATATTCCTGTTGAGATTGTTTTAGGGAGACAAGCTTGTCTTTTAACATCGAATACCTGATTAACTCATCTTCTCGTGTAACTGCGGTATGAAAGGATTTTAATTCGCCGCATAGAAGCAGGAATTTTTTTGCCCGAGTAATCCCTGTATAAATTAAATTTCTCCTCAGCATCCGAGAATAATTACGTACTACAGGCATGACAACGATTGGAAATTCGCTTCCTTGCGATTTATGGATCGAACAGCAATAAGCATGTGTAATTTGATTTAAATCTTTCTTATTGTAGACAACCTCTGTTCCATCAAAACTAATCACAACCTGATCTTGTTTTTCTGTATTTTCTTTTGCATAGAAAATCGCCACAATTTCTCCGCGGTCTCCGTTGTACACATTTTCATCAGGATTGTTTACAAGCTGAAGTACAACATCTCCTGTCCGGTAAGCAAGTTCCCCGTATAAAAGCTCTCGTTTTTGCTCTGTCTTAGGGTTGAAAAGCTCCTGGAGAATACGATTGAGTTCTGTAATCCCAGCCTGCCCTTTATACATCGGAGCCAGCACTTGTATGTCTCTGGCAAGATACCCTTTTTTTATAGCATTTTCACAAATCTGTGTCACAACATGCTGGACGTGATCGGTTGTACACGGAAAGAACCGTCGATCAGGCTTCGCTTCAGGCAGGTCGCTAGGCATTTTCCCTTGTTTCATCTCGTGGGCGAGTTCGATGATCGAGGAGCCTTCCTTTTGTCTATAGATCGCTGTTAACGGAACTGTTGGAACGACCTCTGCATCTAAGAAGTCTTTAAGTACTTGGCCAGGTCCAACTGAAGGCAATTGATCTTGATCTCCTACAAAAACGACCTGCATGCCTTTAGGGATCGCCTTTAACAATTGATTAGCAAGCCAGATGTCAACCATTGAAACCTCATCGACAATAATCAATTCTCCTTCCAGCTGCTCATGTTCTCCTTTTTCAAATCCACCATTTCCGCCTTTCCAGCCAAGCAGCCTATGAATGGTAACAGCAGGCAGTTCTGTTGCCTCGCTCATCCGCTTTGCCGCTCTTCCAGTTGGTGCGACAAGTAAGATTGGAAATGGATTGGATTTAGTGTACGCTTTAGGGTCAAGTGATAAACCGTTAAGCCTTGCATACGTTTCGACAATTCCTTTAATAACGGTTGTCTTTCCCGTTCCCGGCCCCCCTGTAAGGAGCATAAAAGGATTAGCTAACGCTGTTTGAATCGCTTCTTTCTGCTGCGGTGCGTATTCAATTTTTAACTCTTCCTCAAGCTCGCCTAGTGTTTTTAAGAACTCCGATTCCGGGAATTCATCCTTAACCTCTGTAGCCATGAGTCTCCTTACACTTGAGACAATTCCTTTTTCAGCAAAATACAGTGATTTTATATAGACGCGCGTTTCCTCAAGTACAAGCGCATCCTCCTCTTCCATCGTTAAAAGCTCATGCTCGACTTCTTCTGTACTTATTGATGCATCTGGTGACGATAACAGTTGTTTTACATGAGGGATCAATTCTTCTTTTTCGATATAGACATGTCCATCTTGTAAGCATAATTCTTGTACAACAAACAAAAGCCCCGCTCGGATCCTGTCTGGGTGATTCCCTGTTAAACCAATCGCAGCTCCAAGTAAATCAGCCTTCCTAAATCCGATCCCTTCTACATCTGCAATCAGCTGATAAGGATTTGTTTGAATAATATCAAGTGCTTGAAACCCATACTTTTGATATACCTTCATTGATAGTTCAAGACCAAATCCGTGCTTTGACAGCGTCATTAGGACCTGTTCAACTCCTTGTTGGTCTATGAGCTGCTGATATAATTGGTCTGCTTTTTCTTTAGAGAGCTTTGGTACAGCTTTTAGTACAGCTCGGTCTTCAACAATCCGAGTAATGGCCCTTTCCCCTAATACCTCAACAATCGTTTCTGCTGTCCTCTTGCCGATCCCAGGGAAGCGATCACTTGAAAGATATTGAATGATGCCGTTCTTTGTTTGAGGCAGATCTCGTCTAAATTGCTCTACTTGATACTGCTGTCCAAAACGTGGATGGTCAGTGATGGTCCCAAAAAACAAAAAGGTTTCTGCTACATCCAGCTGCGGAAGGATTCCCACTACCGTTATTTTCTTATCCTTTAGCTCTTCATTTGTTTCACTGACCCGAATCAGAGCTACAGTGTAGGCATTTTCATCATTTCTAAAGACGAGATGGAGAACCTCGCCTTTTATATAGCCACGCTCTATTCCGTTATCTTGTTCTAAGGATTGTTGTTCATCCATTCATAATCACCCTTATTGCAAGGCTTCTGATACGGTCTTTCGTCCATTAGCAGCTAGTGCATGATCCGGCTGGATACGAAGAGCTTCTTCAAATGCTTGAAGAGCTTTCGTCAAATTTTCCTGATACGCATAAGCAACACCAAGGTTAAAATGAGCATCCGCATGTTCAGGTGCCAGCTTAACTACTTCTTCAAGCTCAACTACCGCATCCTCTACCTGTTCGAGCTGAGCTAACGTTAGACCGTAATGGAAGCGCGCATCTACATCTGACTTATTGAGTTCAACCGCACGCTTAAAGTTTGCAAGTGCATGCGGCAGAGCCCCAAGCTGATAATAACTCATTCCAAGCATAAAAAAGACATCTGCCTCTTCAAGCTTTTCTACTAACGCTTGTTTAAACATTTTTGCAGCTTCTTCAAACTGATCTTGCTTAAAATAAATCGTTCCCGCACCGTAATAAGCAGTGGCAGCATGTTCATCTAGTTCAATCGCTTTATCAAAGAAAATAAGCGCACGTTCATAGTCATTTACGGCTCCAAGCAGATTTCCAAAGTTAATAAAGGCTGTTGCATCCCTTGGGTTTTCTTCGATTGCAGCATTAAACGCTTTTGCCGCTTCCTCGTAATTTTGTTCATTCATATACGAAATTCCTTTTTCATTCCAATTCGTCTTATTACTACTTAATTCATTATTGCTCATTATTTTCATCCTTTCACTGCTTCTATCCTTTATTTATTATCTCACGCCGGAACACAGAGAAAAAGGGAAAATACCATTTAGGCATTTTCCCACTTTTTAATCACTCGATCAATCGTACCTCCACCTAAACATACATCACCTTCATAGAAAACGACGGCTTGTCCCGGTGTAATTGCACGCTCTGGCTCATCAAATTTCACGAGCGCGCCTCCGTCTTCCTGCGGTATAACCGTCACGCCTTGATCATCTTGGCGATAGCGGAATTTAGCTGTACAACGGAATTCACTAGTTGGTTTTGTTGGTGAGATCCAATTCAAATGAACGGCTTCTAGTCCCTCTGAATATAAACCTTGGTTATGAAACCCTTGGCCAACAATCAATACGTTGCGTTCTAAGTCTTTATCAATAACAAACCACGGCTCGCCAGCTCCGCCAATGCCAAGACCTTGACGCTGCCCTAATGTATAGTACATTAATCCGTCATGCTGACCCTTTACTTCACCATCAACGGTTTGCATTTCACCAGGCTGTGCAGGCAAAAATCCACTTAGAAATTCTTTGAAATTACGTTCTCCGATAAAGCAAATTCCAGTGCTGTCTTTTTTCTTAGCCGTAGCAAGATCCGCAGCTAACGCCTTCTCACGCACTTCCTTTTTAGGAATGTGACCAATTGGAAACATCGTTTTTGATAACTGCTGCTGTGAGAGGGCATTTAAGAAATAGGTTTGATCTTTATTGCTGTCAACACCACGCAGCAATTGGAACTCTCCGTCTACTTCTTCCACACGTGCATAATGACCGGTTGCCACATAATCAGCACCAAGTGCCATCGCATGGTTTAAAAACGCTTTGAACTTGATTTCTTTATTACACATGACATCTGGGTTAGGCGTACGCCCCGCTTTATATTCCTCGAGGAAATACGTAAATACCTTATCCCAATATTGTTTTTCAAAATTAACTGCATAATAAGGAATGCCGATTTGATTACATACACGAATCACATCTTCATAGTCCTCAGTAGCTGTACAAAAGCCGCTTTCATCAGTATCATCCCAGTTTTTCATGAATATCCCGATGACATCATAGCCTTGTTCTTTTAAAACGAGGGCGGTTACAGATGAATCTACGCCACCTGACATCCCTACTACGACCTTTGTATCTTCAGGTCTTTTTTTCATCATTTCCACCACCTAATGCTCCTAGCTGATAAACTGCTGCTGTTCTTGGAGTCTTTTAACAATTTTTGCAATCTCTTTTGCCGCATGTTCAATTTCTTCTTCAGTATTGGTGATACCAAAACTAAATCTAACAGCCGAAAAGATGCGCTCTTTCCCCTCATTACCGTACATCGCTTCTAGAACATGTGAAGGCTCAAGTGAACCTGCCGTACATGCTGAACCGCTTGATGCTGCGATATTAGCCATATCAAGTGCGACAAGCAGCGCTTCGACTTGAACACCCGGAAAACTTATATTTAATACATGAGGAAGGCGCTCGACCGGATCCCCATTTAATCCAAAATTGATGTCCATCTTAGTAAATGTATCAAAAAAGATCCGGGAATAGCCAAGATAACGCTCACGTTTTTCATTGGCAGTTTCAACAGCAATTTCCATTGCTTTCTTAAACCCAACAATAGCTGCTACATTTTCCGTACCCGCTCTTCGCTTACGCTCCTGCTCTCCCCCAAATAACAGAGGTCTTGCTGTGATACCTTTTTTCATATATAAAAGGCCGATTCCTTTAGGGCCGTTAATTTTGTGAGCGGACAATGAAAGCATATCTACAGGCAGCTCTGCTAGGTTTATATCCACTGTACCCAAAGCTTGAACGGCATCTGTATGAAAGGCTGCTTGATGCTCCCTCACTATCTCGCCAATCTCTTTAATAGGCTGAATCGTTCCTACTTCATTATTCCCATACATAATCGTTATAAGGATCGTATCATCGCGCAGCGCTTTACGAACGTCTTCAACACTGACTCTTCCGATTTCATCCACCGGTAAATAGGTAACCTCAAAGCCTCTCTGTTCTAGTTCGGCGCAAGCATGTCCTACTGCATGATGCTCAATTTGCGTGGTAATTATATGCTTGCCTTTTGACTCATTTTCTAATGCGTAACCTATGACCGCTAAATTATCTGCTTCAGTACCCCCGCTAGTAATAATTAATTGATTAGGGGACGTATGAAGGCATTCTGCAAGTTTTGCTCTTGCCTCATCAACTGCCTGACGAGCTGCGCGTCCAATATGATGGATGCTAGACGGGTTGCCAAACTGCTCATAAAAATACGGCAACATCGCATCAACTACCCTCGGGTCCATTGGCGATGTTGCAGCATGGTCAAGATAGATGGAATCCATCATTGATCACCTTCTTTATTTATTAAATGTAGAACATATAATATTCTTGTTTGCCTTTATCTTCAAATTTCGCTAAATCATCTAATGTTGTATTATCAAGTACATCTTTTACCGCATCACGAATTTTAATCCATAAGTCACGCTTTGCAGGCTCTTCATCATCCATTACTTCCACTGGACTGATCGGTCCTTCAAGTACACGGATAATATCTCCCGCTGTAATCTCATTTGCATCCTTTGCAAGCATATAACCGCCATAAGCACCGCGTACACTCTTTACAAGCATCGCATTTCTAAGAGGTGCAATCAGCTGCTCTAAATAATGTTCAGATAGTTTATATTCTTTTGCGATTGATTTTAATGAAACTGGACCTTCACCTGACTTTTTAGCTAACGCCATCATGATGGTGAGTCCGTAACGTCCCTTGGTTGAAATTTTCATTTTTCGACCCTCTTTCTATCAAAATATCGACCATTCGCTGACATTGGGGCATCGTAAAGCCTACGACCGAACCAATCCCAAAGCAAAATAATAACGTTCCTATAAAGACCGGACCTCCTAGAAGCCACCCTGCAGTCAATACAATGACCTCCATCGAACTACGCACCCATTGAACTTTCCATCCTGTGCGCAGTGTCAGAGCAAGCATTAAGCTGTCTCGTGGTCCGGCTCCAAGCTTAGGTGCAATATATAAGCCAATTCCGTATCCAATGACAATAATTCCTAGTAATAGCATAGCCAATTTCAAAGCAAATCCTTCAGGGGCCGGCAAGATCCATAGAAAGATATCAATAAACACCCCGACTAATACCATATTAATAAATGCGCCAAGCTGCGGCCATTCTTTTGTTAAAAAGCTTGTTGCACCAATAATAAGAAAACCCATGATAATAGACCATGAGCCTACTGTAAGTCCTAGCTGCAGGGTGAGACCGATATGCAATACATCCCACGGCGCACTCCCTAAGTCTGCCTTAATCATCATCGATATTCCAAACGACATGATGACGAGGCCAACCATAAACACTGCCCAGCGAACAAATAACTTGCTCGGTTTTCTTCTATTCTCAACTCCGCTCAAAGGTTACCCCTTCTCTCCTGCTAATTCTTTGTCATTATAGCATGAATTCCATTTATTTTGGCGTCTAAATCACTGTCGTACCCATTCACTCCCTTGGTGTATTCTAAGTATGCTGGATCATTGGCTTTTCCCCTCTATTGGGCTACACTATAGGTGAATGCTTGTTTATTGGAGATGATCGGATGAAAAAGGAACCACTCGCATATCGTATGCGTCCAAAGAAAATTGAAGACATTATTGGCCAGAGCCACTTAGTAGGCGACGGCAAGCTCCTGCGCCGGATGGTCGATGTCGGTCAACTTTCATCGATGATCTTATATGGTCCTCCTGGTGTAGGTAAAACTTCTATAGCAACAGCCATCGCAGGAAGTACCGACACTCCTTTCAAATTGTTAAACGCTGTGGTCCACAATAAGAAAGACATGGAAATTGCTGTTGCCGAAGCAAAAATGCATGGGCAGCTCATCGTTATTCTCGATGAAGTACATCGGTTAGATAAAGCAAAACAAGATTTCTTGCTGCCGCATTTAGAAAAAGGACTTATCATTTTAATTGGAGCTACTACGGCTAATCCTTATCACTCTATTAACCCAGCAATCCGCAGCCGTTGTCAAATATTTGAACTTGAATCCCTTACTCCTGATGATATAAAGACTGCTCTAATTCGTGCGATTCAAAATCCGGAGTCGGGATTTGGCAAAGAGCAGATTGAGATGGAAGAGGATGCCATCAGCCATCTTGCTCATATGTGCGGTGGCGATGTCCGCTCAGCTTTAAACGCCCTAGAGCTTGCTGTTAAATCAACGTTTGCAACGGAGGACGGAATTAAACATATCTCACTTGAAACCGCCGAATCATGCATTCAAAAGAAGAGCTTTCATCATGATAAAGATGGCGATGCTCATTATGACGTATTATCTGCCTTCCAGAAATCAATCCGTGGAAGTGATGTAAATGCTGGGCTTCATTACTTAGCCCGTCTGCTTGAAGCAGGTGATTTAACAAGTATAGCAAGAAGGCTTCTTGTAATTTCCTATGAAGATATTGGGCTAGCAAACCCACAAGCTGGAGTGAGAACATTAGCTGCGATAGAGTCAGCCGAACGCCTAGGAATGCCAGAAGCACGCATCCCTCTCTCAAACGCTGTGGTCGAGCTTTGCCTTTCTCCAAAATCTAATTCTGCATATAAAGCAATAGATGCGGCTATTGCAGATATTAGAGGAGGCGCCTCTGGAGATGTACCTAAACATTTGAAGGATGCTCATTATAAAGGAGCAAAAGCACTTGGGCGCGGTGTAGAATATCAGTACCCTCATGACTTTGATCACGGATGGGTTAAGCAGCAATACCTGCCGGACAAACTAAAAAAGGCCCGCTATTATGAACCTAAACGCACAGGGAAATTTGAACAAGCTCTTGCCGATATTTATGATAAATTAGATCAACGCTAAAAACTGGCGCCTTTGGCAGCCAGTTTTTTTAGCGGTACATTTTCAATTCATACAAAGGAAGTTGAATCATAAACGTGGTTCCCACACCTTCCTTGCTTGTCACAAGAAGCTTGCCGCCGATCTCTTCGACAATTCTAAATGAGGTCATCAGCCCGAGTCCGGTGCCTGTTTCCTTTGTAGTAAAAAACGGTGTACCAAGCTTTTCCATCGTTTGAGGATTCATCCCGATGCCCGTGTCCTCGACTTTTATTTCGATTATCTCTCGTTCTGTATTCTCATAAGCAGAAAGAGCTAGTGACCCGCTTCCATCGATCGCTTCTAATCCATTTTTCACTAAATTCATCACGACTTGGTGCAATTTACTGCGATCTAAATAAACGGTTGGCAGCGGTTCTACTTGCAGTCTCATTTTAATTCCTTGCTCGTTTGCTTCTGGTTCGTACAAAGTATGAATATCGGTTAACACCTCACCAATATTTGTTTCTGTTTTTGATGTGCCAGATTTAGGGTTAGCCATTTGCAGCAGTTCCCCAATAATGGAATTCACTCGATCAATCTCTTTGATCATGACATCATAATGAACTTTATGTTCATCTTTCGTCGCATCTGATTGATGGAAGATTTGCATAAAGCCTCTAATCGTCGTTAGCGGGTTGCGAATCTCATGTGCAAACCCAGCAGCCAGCTGGCCGACGAGCTGAAGCTTCTCAGAGCGAATTAACTCCTGCTCAATCTTGCGTTTATCTGTTATATCAATAAAGATCAGCAGAACATCTTCAAGTTCTTCTTCATTATTTAGTTTAGGCAGGGTTGAAACACTGGCAAAAAAGATTCGCTTTTGACCGCCTAAATAACACTCAAATTCATACTTTTTATTAAAGTCTTGATTCCTGAGAACATCTGAGAGCTTTGAACAATCAATAAACGTTTTAAACGCTCCGTTCTGCTCAATGACTTGATCGAGTGTTGCGCCCAAGGCTTGTTCTTTCGCTAATCCGAACAATTGCTCACATTGACGGTTAAACGTGGTCACCCGTTGACTGCTTTGTTGAAAAGCCAATACCCCGTTATCGGTTGTTTCTAAAATCAAAGTCGATTTACGATGGCTTTTCTCACGTTCAACCAACCGTCTTGTCATCATATTAAATGTGCGTGTGAGCGTATCCACTTCATGATAAGCATCGGGTGCTAAAGGGTACACTTTCTTGCCAAACGCAAAATCACTCGTTGCAAAGACAAGTTTTTGCAATGGTTTCACGATATAAGAGGATAACTTTATGACCCCTATGGATGTAATAAGCACGACACACCCAAACAATACGAGGTACTTTAAAATGAGTTCTTTAATAGGCGAATTCATTCGTTCGTTTGGAACAGAAATACTAAGGTACCATTCATTATCAAAACCAGGTGCTTTTGCGATTCTAGAAAACGTTTGAATCATGTCATTGCTTTTGCTGTGAAATAAGTTACGATTTTGAACCAGTCCATCAAACATGTCACTCGTTAAATCATTTTGCTCCAAATAATTGTATGAGAGAATTAGATTTTCATTTGGATGAGCAATAATGTCACCTCGTCCGTTCACCAAAAAAGCATATCCTTCAAGGCCGTGGCTTTTTTGCTGCTTGCTGTAATGAGCCAAACGCTCCCATAAAGCATTCACATCAAAGATGGCCGAAACGACTCCCAAAGCTTCACCATCTTCACCCTTCACCACACTCGCTAAAACGATAGCTGGCTGGTGAATAACATCGGAATAAAAAATATCAGAGAAATAAATACCGTTTTGATTGGTCGCCTGTTGATACCATAATCTGTCTGTGACATCTGTTCCGACAATCGTATTATCTAAATCGACACTGACTACACCTTCTGGATTTACAAATAAGGCTCCATAATAGATAGAATGTGCACTAACAAAAATACGTAGCTCTTCTCTAATCTCTTCTCTTGTTGCAGTCGAATCTCTCAGGATTGTATTATTTGCTAGAATCGTTACATCTGCCATTCGTTCATTGACGATCTCTTCTATTGATATAGCTAAATTATCAGCCATTGTATACATTGTTTGTTGAAGCTGTTGATTGGTTTCTATTTTTTGCGATTGAAAAGTGATGTACCCTACAAATAATAAGGGAAGCAACGTCGCAAATAGGAAAAAGAACAATAGTTTTGCTCGTAAAGTTTTTAACATGGAATACTCCTCGAATAATGTCGAAATGTAAGAATAAATTTTTCTTCTATATCTTACACGTTTACACCATATAAAAAAAGGTTCTTTCATACTTTTTCATAATGATTAGGCTTACAATTTCAACAAAAAGAAGGAAATGGAGTAAATTTTCTATGTGCCTTGTATAAACAATCTTCTTTCTGACCATAGTAGCTAGTAACAAAAACTATCTATGGATTAGGAGTTGAAAAGAATGAAAGTTAGACAGGATGCTTGGTCCCACGAAGATGATGTATTACTTGCTGAAACCGTATTAAAACATATTCGTGAAGGCAGCACGCAGCTGCAAGCCTTCGAAGAGGTAGGAGATGAATTAAATCGCACCTCTGCAGCATGTGGTTTTAGGTGGAATGCTGTTGTAAGGCAGCGATTTATTAAGCAAATTGCTGAGGCAAAAAAAGAAAGAAAGCAGAGAAAACGTGCAATGTCTTTCTCCTATTACACTCAGCGCAAGCCTTTATGGGCACCACCAGCCGCACAACCTTTAATGAATGCAGTATCTTCATATAATCCAGAGCAGCCTGCATCTAGTTCTTCGCTGTCACTCGATGCGGTTATTCAATACTTACAGACATTATCCGACCAAACAAACTCCAAAGAGGTGGAGGAGGAAAACCAAGCTCTTATTAAAACCAATCTTGAGCTGATCAACCGTAATCGTGAATTAGAAATCGAAATCCAAAAGCTTAAACAAGACAGTTCAATCATTGAAGAAGATTACCAATCTCTTATTCAAATTATGAACCGTGCAAGAAGAATGGCGATCTTAGAGGATGAAGAGTCTTTATCAAATGCTTCGTTTAAAATGGACAAAAACGGTAACTTAGAGAAGTTAGCAAAATAATTCACAAAAAATGGCATCCACAAGCGGACGCCATTTTTTTATTAACGATTAATTTCTATTCCATCAAGTAATTTCGTAATTACATGACCTGCCATAATCAATCCAGCTACAGATGGAACAAAAGCATTTGAGGATGGAGGCATTTTTGCTTTTCGAATTGGGCCCTCCTCAGCTTTTTGTGGAACAATTTCTTTTCTGATATCTTCACGAATCTTAATCGGCTGTTCATCAGAAAACACAACTTCAATTCCTTTATGAATCCCGTCTTTACGAAGCTTCGTACGAATGACCTTAGCAATAGGATCATAGCTTGTCTTTGAAATATCAGCAATACGAAGGCGGGTCGGGTCCATCTTATTAGCAGCACCCATACTAGAGATGATCGGTATTTTACGCTCTAAACATTGTTTCATTAAATGAATCTTATAAGAAATGGTATCACTTGCATCAATAACATAATCAAGACCATAACTAAAAAACTGTTCATATGTCTCTTCTGTATAGAACATTTTAAGAGCAATGACTTCACAATCAGGGTTAATATCTGCAATTCTTTCTTTCATAAGCTCTACTTTCTCACGGCCGACAGTGGAGAGAAGAGCATGAATTTGGCGGTTCACGTTCGTAATATCCACATCATCTTTATCTACAAGAACTAAACGTCCGACTCCAGAGCGTGCAAGCGCCTCAGCTGAAAATGAACCCACTCCTCCAATTCCTAGAACAGCTACTGTACTATTTTTTAATTGATCAAGACCATCATGACCAATGGCTAATTCATTTCGTGAAAACTGATGTAACATGGATTGTTTCTCCTTCCAAGAGTAAGGTGTACGTATTATATAGTATACCCTTTTAGTACCATACTAAAAAGCTATCTATTATCGGATTTGAATATATCACAGCCTGCAAAAAAAGTCTAAGGCGTTTTCACAGCGAAAAAAGCTGATTTGCTCTTATGAACAATTCAGCTTTTTTCCGAGTTATGTAGGATAAGAATCCCAGCTATGCCGTATTTGACTTACGTTTTGAACCTGCTCTCACAGGTGGGTGCCTAGTGTTCATTCTCTTACGTCCTTGACGTAGAAGGCATGTAATCCAACAAACAACTTATTGCTCCCTTTTCAAAAGTGTTGGCTCAAAACAATCAGTTTTTACGAACAATGTAGGACTCTTATCTTGTTGACTATAATATACCATGACAGAAAACGACATGCAAGTATTTTATCTAAATTTTCTGTTATTTATTTTTTTGTTCTTTTTTATGAGGTATGGTACGGTATGAATAAACCTATTTAGGAGGCTCCATCTATCCATGAAAAAAGCACTTGCCACTCAGCGCTGTATTGAAATCAGTCAGGAAATCGGCTGGACAGAAAAGCGCATTGTTGAAACATCATATGATATGTTCCTGTTTGAAGATAAACTAACCGTGAAAGATGATCATTACCCGATCCAATCTATTTTTGATATTTCTTACCGTAAAAAGCCAGAAAAAGATGCCATGGGCTTTTTGTATCTCCATACAAACCGCGGAGTTCGAACGTATTATATTAAAGAGGAACCCATTGCGTTGATTAATGCGTACCGTCAATTAATTCAACCATAAGCTCTTACGTTATACTAATTTGTTAGCTTACTTTCACTTCGTTCGCACTTGTGATTCTTTGAATATTTCCATACAGCTGATAAACCGGCTGGCTCAACTCATATACAGCAGCATTTTTAACAATCCATGCCTCACCTTCTGAATGCGGGATGGATTCAACGATTTCAACACTATATGCTTCAGCCCAGTGCAGACATTCCCCGTAACTTGCTTGATTGACAAATACTATTGAATAGCTGCTCTCTTCTTTTGCTTCATGTTGCTCTTCTGCCACCACACGATCACCATCATAACGACTATGAAGAATAAAATCTTCTACCATACTATTCGCTGTAGCAGCCCCTCCAGCTCCTGGGCCGGCAAACGATAGTTGATCAATATCTTCCCCGTAAAGGACAACAGCATTTACGACCCCGTTGATAGATGCTAGAAGTTCATCACCAGCAACAAAGGCAGGGGACACAATACCTCTCACTTCTCCATCTTCTAGCTTTGCATCACCAATTAGTTTCACCTGACAGCCAAGTTCATTTGCTACCTCTACATGCCAATTTTCAATCTCACTTACCCCGTAACGAGTAATCTGTTCCGTGTCACCCCATTTACCAAAACAGAGTCTGCTTAAAATGATCAATTTATACCACGCGTCATAGCTTTCAATATCATCAGTTGGATCACTTTCTGCATAGCCTAGCTGCTGAGCCTCAAGCAGCACATCAGCAAAGCTTCTCTCTTTTTGAATCATTTCCGTTAACATATAGTTTGTTGTTCCATTTAAAATGCCTCGAACTCGATCAATCGAAGTTGTGCTAAGGGTGGCACGCAGCGCATTTATAATAGGAATAGCACCCGCAACAGCCGCCTCATATCCATAAAAGGTGCCGCCAGCTTGTGCACAAGCTTCAAGGTCTTCCCCTCTTGATGCGATCAATTTCTTGTTCGCTGAAATAACCGGAATCCCTTGAGTAAGAAAATGTTTCGTATATGAATACGCTGGTTCAATACCTCCGATCGCTTCAAAGACAATATCATAGGAGTGATGATTTTTAAATTCATCCCAATCAGTAGTCACAAAACCTTCCTCTAAAGAAGCCCGATCTTTTTGACGATCTTTAACTAAAATCGCTTCAATTGCAAATGACTCCCCTAATTGACGTTCAATCGTTTCTCTCGTTCTATGAAAGCGGTCATACACTCCCTTACCAACTGTTCCAAAACCAAGTATTCCTATTTTAAGCATGTGCCTCTCTCCTCGTCTCATCTAAACTTGTATAATCATGAATGCAAAAAAACCTTTCCAAAAGGAAAGGTTTTCACTGCCTTCCCTTATCTTTCAGAATGAATTCATTCTGCTGAACGTAGCACCTTTGTTTGTATAGGCATACAAACCGGTTGCCGGGTTTCATCGGGTCAGTCCCTCCACCACTCTTGATAAGGATGAGATCTCCATCTCATACTGTTTCGAATTTTCTATTGAGTCTGATTATACGCATCTCAAATGAAACAGTCAATCATTTTTTCACTTATATTTTCTCTCTGTATTATTTTAAATGCTGCTCTCGTTCCTCAGGTTGTAAATAGACTTAAAAAAGAGACTGCCCAATGATCTAGGCAGTCTCTTAGAATGCTTTATACTTCGACCTTATCCGTCTTATTACCGATGATGGATAAATTAAGGTCAATTAACTGATCAAGACTTACTTCGCTTGGTGCATTAGTTAATAAGCAGCTTGCACTTGCTGTTTTAGGGAACGCAATCGTATCACGTAAGTTTGTACGCCCTGCTAGAAGCATGATTAGACGGTCAAGTCCAAGAGCGATTCCCCCGTGCGGTGGTGTACCATATTCAAATGCTTCAAGTAAGAAGCCGAATTGTTCTTTTGCTTCTTCTTCTGAGAACCCTAGCGCTCTAAACATATGCTCTTGAATTTCACGCTCATAAATACGCTGTGAACCGCCGCCAAGTTCATAACCATTTAATACAAGGTCATAAGCCTCGGCACGAACAGATGCAGGATCTGTAGCAAGCAGGTCACGATCTGCTTTCTTAGGACTTGTGAACGGGTGGTGAAGAGCGACATAACGCTTTGCATCCTCATCATATTCAACGAGCGGGAAGTCAACAACCCATAAGAAATTAAATGCATCTTTATCAATTAAGTCGAACTCTTTACCGAACTTCAGACGAAGTGCACCAAGGCTGTCAAAGACAACTTGCGCTTTGTCTGCTGCAAAGAATAATAAATCGCCTTCTTCCCCATTCATCGCACTTAGAAGGTTCTCTGCATGTTCCCCTTCAAAGAATTTAGCAATCGGGCCTTTTAAGCCATCTGCTTCAACCTTCAGCCAAGCAAGACCTTTTGCACCATACGGCTTAACAAATTCAGTTAACGCGTCAATTTCCTTACGAGACATTTTACTTGCCCCGCCTTTAAGATTTAAGCCTTTCACAATACCGCCGCCGTTAATCGCACTTGTAAATACTTTAAAGCTTGAGTCACGGACTACATCTGAGAGCTCAATTAACTCCATTTCAAACCGTGTATCCGGCTTATCAGAGCCATAACGGTTCATTGCTTCATCATACGTCAGACGAGGCATTGGAAGGGAAACTTCTACACCTTTTGTTTCCTTTAAAACTTTTGCCATCATTTTCTCTGTCATTGAAAGAAGGTCTTCTTTATCCATAAAAGAAGTCTCAATATCAATTTGGGTGAATTCTGGCTGACGGTCTGCACGTAGATCTTCATCACGGAAACAGCGAACCACTTGGTAGTAACGTTCAAAACCAGACACCATTAAAAGCTGCTTGAAGATTTGCGGCGACTGCGGAAGAGCATAAAATTCACCATGGTGCACGCGGCTTGGAACAAGATAGTCACGAGCTCCTTCAGGTGTACTCTTTGTAAGCATTGGTGTTTCAATTTCAAGAAATGCTTCTTCGTCTAAGAAATTACGAATTAACTTTGTTGTTTTGTGGCGTAGTTTAAATGTTTCCTGCATATCAGGACGGCGTAAATCTAAGTAACGGTAACGCAGACGCACATCCTCTGATGCATCTGTATCAGCTTCGATTTGGAATGGAAGTGATTTTGAAGCATTGAGTACTTCTACTTTTGTTACATGAATTTCGATCGTCCCTGTCTCAATCTTGTCATTTACTGTACGCGCGTCACGCGCAACGACTGTACCTTCTACTTCAAGTACGTATTCATTACGAACACGTTCTGCTGTCTCAAGTGCTTCTTTATTAACCTCTGGGCTAAAAACAACTTGTACAATGCCTGAGCGGTCTCGCAAATCAAGGAAAATAACATTTCCTAAATCACGGCGCTTTTGCACCCACCCTTTTAATTGTACGGTCTCCCCTACATGTTCACTTCTTAACTCTCCACAATGATGCGTTCTACCTATCATCTTATTTGCCTCCCTCAACTTGCTCTTTCATGTATGTGATAAAAGTATCGAGTGCAACCTCGACCTGTTCGCCTGTTTCCATATTTTTCACATTAATTCGATTTTCATTAAGCTCATTATCACCAAGAATCGCTGTATAGCGTACGTTTAGGCGATCTGCAGCTTTAAACTGTGCCTTCATTTTTTTATCTAAGTAATCTTTGTCACAGCGAATCCCCGCTTGTCGTAACTGATACAAAAGCTCAACTGACTTCGCTTTGGCCGCATCACCAAGAGTAACAAGGAAACAATCAAGCTGATTACCAAAATCAGGGACCTTCCCTTGTGCCTTTAACGCCATGATCAATCGTTCAATACTGAAGGCAAAGCCGATTCCTGGTGTTTCTGGGCCGCCAAACTCTTGTACAAGGCCATTGTATCTTCCGCCGCCGCATAATGTTGTAATGGCTCCGAATCCTTCTCCTTCAGCCATTACTTCAAAAGCAGTATGATTATAGTAATCCAAACCGCGCACTAATGTTGGATCTACTACGTAAGGCAGATTCATTTGATCAAGATGCTGCTTCACTTCTTTGAAATAAGCAGCAGACTCTTCTGTATAGTAGTCATGAATAGAAGGAGCTGTTTGCATTAATGGATGCTCACGGTCTTTTTTACAATCAAGAATACGCAATGGATTCTTCTCTAAGCGGTTTTGGCAATCTGAACAAAATTCACCGATGCTAGGCTTAAAGTGATTGATCAGTGCGTCTCTGTGAGCTTCACGGCTTTCTTTATCTCCTAAACTGTTTAACACAAGTTTGATATCTGTTAAGCCAAGCTCATAATAGATGCTCATCACTAATGCTAGAACTTCTGCATCGATGGCCGGATCTGCACTGCCTAACGCTTCTACTCCAAATTGTACGAACTGGCGCATGCGGCCTGCTTGCGGTCTTTCATAACGGAACATTGGACCAGTATAAAATAGTTTTGTCGGCTGACTCGCTTCTCCGTACAGTTTGTTCCCTACAAAAGAGCGCACAACTCCAGCTGTTCCTTCAGGACGAAGAGTCAAACTGCGCTCGCCGCGGTCAGTGAATGTGTACATTTCCTTTTGAACAATATCTGTTGTTTCCCCTACTCCACGCGCGAACACTTCAGTATGTTCAAAGATCGGAGTGCGAATTTCTTTGTAATTATAGCGGCTGCATATTTCTTTTGATTTTTGCTCGATATATTGCCAAATTTCAATTTCACCTGGTAATAAATCTTGCGTACCGCGTGGGATTTGCATACTCATTTTTGTTCCTCCTGCACGTATAAAAAGTCTTTTTTAAAACACAAAAAACTCCCGCCTCTGATGTATCTACATCAGGGACGAGAGTTATATACCCGTGGTGCCACCCTAATTGAAGCAAACTGAACTTGCTTCCACTTTTAAACAGTTAACGCCTGTTAACGTCATCTCCTACTGATCTACACGTTCAGAGAAAATCCTCAGAGGTGTTCATTCATCAAGACAAATTGGGAGGGCTCTCAGCCGCGGCCTCTCCTCTCTTTACAACCTGCTACCTTAATTACTCTGCCTCTTCACCGGAATAATGCAAATTTGTAATTGGTTTGTTTACTACTATACGAATGAAACTCCAAGCTGTCAATAGGCTAATTTCGTCCGAGCTTATGCTTTAGAGCCCTCACATCTCTAAGGGATAAGCCAAACTCTGAAGCGAGCTCCAAGTTTGTATTCGTATTTTCTTTTTCCACAAAGCTGTGAAAGTCTACATGAAACATTTGATCTGTGCTTTGATGCATAGATTGCTGCCGCATACTAGAGCGCATATAGTGGATCTTCCTTTCTGATACATCCATTAATATACCTCTAGCATGACCACAATTAATAAAAAACTTACAGCCAAACGCAAATAATTTATTTTAAATAAATTATTTACTTTCCACAATTAAAGTGACAGGTCCATCATTTGTTAGAGAAACATCCATCATTGCTCCGAATGTTCCTGTTTCTACATGGATCCCTTTATCACGAAGAACTTGGTTGAAATAATCATAGCGCTCTTTTGCTATATCAGGCTTTGCCGCATCCATAAAGTTTGGACGACGGCCTTTTTTACAGTCGCCGTAAAGAGTAAATTGAGAGATCGATAAAATCTCTCCTTCTTTGTCTTTAAGAGAATGATTCATCTTCCCATTTTCATCCTCAAAAATACGGAGGTTAACGACTTTGTCCGCTACATATTCTACATCTTCATTCGTATCCTCATGAGTGATTCCAACTAGCAGCACTAAGCCAGAATTAATTTTACCCACTACTTCATCCGCTACTGTAACTGAAGCTTCTTTCGATCGTTGTAATACGACTCGCACAACTAACACCTCAAATGATATAGATTAATGCATAATTCGGCGTACAGAATAGATATCTTGTAAATGTTTAATTTTTTCCACTACTTTATGGAGATGATCAATATTTTGAATTAAGATCGTCATATTAATCGTCGCCACTTTATTACGGTGATCACTCTTTCCTGATACCGCGTTAATCATCGTTCTTGATTCAGTAACAGCTTGTAATACCTCATTTAATAAACCATTGCGGTCAAAACCAGTAATTTCAATATCTACGTTGTACGATTTTGACTGCTGATGATCCCCTTCCCACTCAACAGGCAAAAGGCGAGTTTTCGCTTCTTCTGTGTTCACATTCGCACAATCAGCTCGGTGGATAGAGACGCCGCGGCCTTTGGTAATATAGCCGATAATGTCATCACCAGGTACGGGGGTACAACAGCGAGATAGACGAATAAGCAGGTTGTCCACACCTTTTACACGTACGCCTGAGCTTGCTTTCTTCTTAGGTGTAAAAGAAGGAATCTCTGATATAGCTTCTTGCAGAGACTGCTCTTCTTGCTCTTGGTCTAGCTGCTTACGTAATTTCTCGGTCATTCGATTAACAATTTGTTTAGCACTGATCCCGCCATACCCAGCTGCTGCAAACATGTCTTCTTCGCCTGCAAAGCTGAACTTATTGGCAACCAGTTGAATATTTTCTTCCGTCAGAACCTCTTTTGGTTCAAAATCAAGAGCACGAATTTCCTTCTCAACAATTTCGCGGCCCTTTTCGATGTTCTCTTCACGGCGTTCTTTTTTAAACCATTGCTTAATTTTATTTTTCGCATGAGAAGATTGAGTGATCTTTATCCAATCCTGGCTAGGGCCATAGGAATGCTTAGAAGTCATCACTTCAACGATATCTCCTGTTTTTAGTTCGTGATCAAGCGGCACCATTTTTCCATTTACTTTGGCCCCAATACAACGGTTGCCGATCTCACTATGAATTCGATACGCAAAATCAAGCGGCACAGACCCGCGCGGGAGGTCAAGCACATCTCCCTTTGGTGTAAACACGAAGACCATGTCACTAAATAAGTCCATTTTTAGGGATTCCATAAATTCTTGAGCATCATTTGTTTCGTTTTGCGATTCAATAATGTCACGGAACCAAGTCAGCTTGTCCTCAAATGAGTCTTTAGACGAACCTGAAGATTTTCCTTCTTTATAAGCCCAGTGAGCCGCTACCCCAAATTCGGCAACGCGGTGCATCTCTTCTGTACGTATTTGAACCTCGAGAGGATCACCGAACGGACCGACTACAGTTGTATGCAGGGATTGATACATATTGGCTTTTGGCATCGCGATGTAGTCTTTAAATCTTCCAGGCATCGGTTTCCAGCATGTATGAATGACACCTAGCACGGCATAGCAATCTTTAATGTTTCTTACGATGATGCGAACAGCTAAGAGATCATAAATTTCATTAAACTGCTTGTTTTGCAGCACCATTTTACGATAAATGCTGTAAATATGCTTCGGTCGGCCGGATAACTCCGCATTC
This sequence comes from Alkalihalophilus pseudofirmus OF4, assembly GCF_000005825.2. GTDB lineage: Bacteria > Bacillota > Bacilli > Bacillales > Bacillaceae_D > Alkalihalophilus > Alkalihalophilus pseudofirmus. The sequence goes on along the minus strand of NC_013791.2, from coordinate 789,693 downwards.
ACTTTGACATCAGTTAAGTGTTCATTAATTGTGTCCATTACTTGTGATAAATACTGTTCACGCTCCGCTCGCTTGCGCTTCATCAAGTTAACGATGCGGTAATACTGTTGCGGATCTAAGTAACGCAAGGCCGTATCCTCAAGCTCCCACTTAATTGTCGAGATACCTAGTCTATGAGCCAGCGGCGCAAAGATTTCGAGTGTTTCATTTGACGTGACTCGCTGCTTTTCAGGCGGCATGTATTTTAGAGTTCGCATATTATGAAGACGATCAGCAAGTTTAATCAAAATCACTCTAATATCTTTTGCCATAGCGACAAGCATTTTACGGTGATTTTCCGCCTGCTGTTCTTCTTTTGATTTATACTTAAATTTTTTAAGTTTGGTTACCCCATCAACAAGCATAGCAACTTGCTCGTTAAATTCTGCTGTAATTTCTTCTACAGTTACCTCAGTATCTTCTACAACATCATGTAAAAAAGCAGCAGCTACTGTATTAGGGTCTAATTCAAGTTCCACTATAATTCCTGCAACTTGAATTGGGTGTAAAATGTAGGGCTCGCCAGATTTCCGGTACTGCCCGCTATGAGATTTCTCAGCATACTCGTATGCTTTACGTAAAAAAGCAATGTCATCTTCACTAAGATATTGACTTGCTTTTTCTAACACTTGATCTATGGTCATGGAATCACCTATTCACGATTCGATTTCTTCTTATTATCGTTAAGTTTTCAATGGATGTAAAGGGATAAAGGCGAAAAATGTCGAGGTAGTATAGAAAAATATTTCCACCCCTGTGCCCGCTTGTATGTAATCACTACTACTATGCCCTTTTCTGTATTTAGATAACAGAAAAGAGCACTCATCATTTATGAGCACTCTGATCTTCTAGTTGTTTATTTATATGTCATTAATGAGAAAATGTCATGGCCTTTAAGTTTCTCACGGCCATCTAGGTAATCAAGTTCAATCATGAACGCGATTCCAACAACAATCCCGCCTAGTTCTTCAACCATTTTAATTGTTGCTTCAATGGTACCACCTGTAGCAAGCAAGTCATCAGCAATCAGTACGCGCTGCCCTTTTTTAATAGAATCACGGTGGATCGTCAAGCTGTCTTTACCATACTCTAAACCATAATCAACTGAGATCACTTCACGCGGAAGCTTTCCTGCTTTACGTACAGGAACAAATCCAGTTCCTAGAGAGTAGGCAATTGGACAACCAACAACAAAGCCACGAGCTTCAGGCCCAACAACAAGATCGACTTCTTTATCTTTTGCAAATTCTGCCATTTCATCAATAGCCGCTTTGTATGCTGCACCATCTTGCATCAAGGTCGTAATATCTTTAAAGCGAATACCTTCTTTAGGGTAGTTTTCTACAATTGTAATATACTGTTTAAAATCCATTTTTACACCGTCTCCTTGATTTGTCGTTCATCTATTTCATTTCGGGGAATCACGCGATTGAACCATTGCTTTAATTCCTCATAAGAAGAATAAACGAATTGATTTTCTATTTGTGCTTGCTCTTGTTTTCGTTGATACGTAATTGACGCATCGAGCGCTTTTTTCTCTGGTGCATCACTTAGAGATAGAACGCCATTGTCTATTGTAACAAAACCGAGCTCTAAAAACACCTGGGACATAAAATCGATCGTATGTCTAGACCAGCCTTTATGCTTAGCAAGGTCTGTTCCATGTTTTTTCACATCGAATGTTTTACGCTTTAATAAAAAAGCATAGAACCATTTAAATTGATCACGATTTGGATTTGTCGTAAAAAACGAATCGTCCTGTTGATGAAAAATAGTATAAATCCTGCTAGGTATTCCTTGTTCTTTAAATAAAAGAGAAAGCTCTTCTCGAGTATTAGGCACATCTAATAATACCACATACTTCCCTTCAAAGCCTCCGCTCATCTCCGTCAGATCACTCGCTTTTCTCAAGTCATCCAGCTGGAGTCCGAGCTCTTCTTTCGTGGATTCTTTGAAGAAAATAAGTACACGGTCATCAATCGGAATTTCCATCAATCGATCTTCTAACCTCTTTTGTTTAATACTGCGCCAGTCAAAAAGCTGCCATTCCTTTACTGCAAGATCTTCAAGCATCATCTGCGGTTTTACATGTCCATTCCATTCATTGATAGAAAGAGTGCCAATCGCAGAGAGCTTTGCCGTCTGACTGATTTCATCATGTAAATGCCCCAAATGAAAGCCAATCCCATCAAGACTCGCTCCGTTTTGAACAAAAGACATTTTTAGATGATTAGACTCACTGCCAATACGGCGCATCTGATCGATATGAACTCCTTCAAGCATCACTTTTGGTGTTGGATTATTCACTCCAAAAGGAGCTAGAGCTTCTAACTGCTTAATCACCGTTAAGGAGATGCGGTCTACCGTTGTGGATAAATCGATCTTCGTAAGCGGCTTGAAGTCTTCCTCAGTTAGAACTTCCTTCGCCTGATTATTTAAACGTTCACGCAGTAAATTAAGATCAGGTTCTTTCATTGTCAATCCAGCCGCCATTGGATGTCCTCCAAAATGAGGCAGGATATCTCGGCTTTTCGATAATTCTTTAAACATATCAAAGCCTTCAATACTCCTTGCTGAACCTTTGGCTAACCCTTTTTCTTCGTCAATACTTAATACGATTGTCGGACGATAGAAACGCTCAACAAGGCGTGAGGCAACAATCCCAATAACACCTGCATTCCAGCCGGCTCCTGCAATGATCAACACATCATTCTCATCTGGAGGATACTTAGATTCTACGACCTCGACTGCTTCTTCAGTAATCGTATTAACAATCGATTGACGTTGTTTATTTAAAGAATCAATTTCAGCAGCTAGGTGTTCCGCTTCATTTGAATCATTCGTAATCATCAACTCTACTGCCGGATCAGCTGAATCAAGTCTTCCTGCAGCATTGATCCGCGGTCCAATTCCAAAGCCGACATGATCGCCCGTTAAGGCATCCTGACCAATTCCACACACTTTCATCAAAGCACGCAACCCTGGCTTCGATGTTGATTCTAGGGCCTTCAGTCCTTCTTTAGCCATTAAACGATTCTCATCAATCAGCGGTACTAGATCAGCAATCGTTCCGATAACAACAATATCAAGCAGCTCTTTAGGAATTCTGCCGAGGAGTGCTTGTGACACTTTGAACGCAACCCCTACACCAGCTAATCCTTTAAAAGGATACGTACAATCTGGCTGCTTCGGGTTTACGATAGCATATGCCTCTGGCAAAACTGGAGGGGCCTCATGGTGGTCGGTCACAATAAAATCAAGATCAATCTCTTTTGCGACATTCGCCTCGTGAACAGCAGAAATCCCTGTATCTACTGTTACGACTAAGGAATACCCCTCTTCTTTCGCACGCCTCAAAGCCGGCTCATTAGGCCCGTAGCCTTCTGTGAACCGATTAGGAATATAATAATCAAACACAGCACCAAGTTCATTTAACGTGTAAATCATAACAGATGTGCTGCTTACACCGTCCGCATCATAGTCACCAAATATTAAGATCTTCTCTTGGTTTGCAATGGCTTCTTTAATTCGTGCCACAGCCTTGTCCATACCCTTTAACAAATAGGGATCATGGTACGTCATTTCCTTTGTATATAAAAAAGTTCTCGCAGCTTCTGGTGTCTCTATGCCTCGATTAACTAATAATTGGGCAACAAGTTCATCAACGCCCAGCTCGCTTACAAGCCTACCTGCTTTATGTTCATCTTGTTCTTGGATTTTCCATCTTGCCTTAGGTCTTAACATAAGTTCACCCCTTGACCATCCTATTATACAGGAGGTGCCAAGGGGTGACAATGATTGAATGCGTCTATATTGTTTACTTTATTTGGGATCTTGATCTAAGGTTGTGTCTTTAATGACGGTATTCTCGTCTTCTTCCACTTTGTCAATAGAAGATTCCGTTTTAACGGCTGACTCTTGATGGCCCTTTAACGTCTTCAGTTTTTTAAGCTCGGCTTGAAGACGGTAGATTTTAACCATTCCAAGTGCACCTGCTACAATGGCCCCCATAAATACAGAACCTAAAATAACGAGAATTAACGGCCATTCTGCTGTACCAAATAGATAATTCACCCGGACGCCTTCTACATTAATGACTGCAAAGATTGCGATAATAATAGCAACTAACAAACCTAAGATAATATTCCATTGTCCCCTCATCCCATAACCCTCCTCATGGTATTTTTCTACTTATTCTTTTTCTCTATATGGATTAATATGAACGAGAACATCTTGCACATGCTTTTCTTCTAATAACCTTAACTTCACATTTTTCCCTATCGTATGGCCTTCTTCAACAGTTATGTTCGGGTTAACACCAATTTTTATATCGATAATGACATAATGACCGTGTTCACGAGCATAAAACTCATCAATATTTAATACACCCGGAACTTCAGCTGCTGCTTTTTTCATTTCGATCGTATCTTCTTCGTGAAGAACATGGTCTAATGCATTATGAATCGATTGTTTCCCCAAGCTGTAAGCCATTTTCCCAATTAAGATGGCCACAAACGCACTCGCTATCGCATCCCCGTATACAAGCCAGGAAATATTAAGCATACCACCTAAAATAGCAGCACCAATACCGATAAGAGCAGCCAGCGATGAGAATACATCTGAACGGTGATGCCAGGCATCTGTCATTAAAGCTTCACTCTTATACTTTTTACCCAGCTGATACTTATATCGAAACATAATTTCTTTTGTAACGATCGAAAACAGCACCGCATAGATCGCAATCATCTTCGGTACAACAACGGGCTCAAAGAAGGACTTTATTGCACTAAGCGCAATTTCAAAACTCACGATAAATAAAAGAACCGCCACTATAATGGCTGCTACAGATTCCGCTTTCCCATGACCATATGGATGATCTTCATCCGGCGGTAGTTTTGCTGCGCGGACGCCAATTAAAACGACCACAGATCCCACAACATCGGATGCAGAATGTGCAGCATCAGCAATGAGCGCTCGGCTGTTAGCCATAAATCCAATAACCGCTTTAATAATCGCAAGTATGATATTTCCTATAATCCCTACCCAAGCAGCAAAGCGTACTTTACGGTACCGAATATCTGCTTCTTCCATATGCTCACCTCACATAGATAGTATACCAAAACCTGCCACCACTCCAAGTTATTGTACCAAAAAAAAGATCATGGTATGCACCATGATCTCATATTATGTCTCTTGCTTTGCACCTGTTCATTTACTAAACAGTCGGCTCTTCTTCTGGCTGAGGTTTACTCTTAAACTTTTGTTTTTTAAGCTGTTTTGACTTCCAGATCAACCATAACTGTGAAGCGAGGAACATAGATGAGTAGGTCCCAGCTACAAGTCCGATTAATAAAGCAAGCGCAAATGATCGAATCGCTTCCCCGCCAAATATAAATAAGGCAGCAGCTGCAAATACGACTGTTAATACGGTGTTAATTGAACGAGCAAGCGTCTGCACGAGGCTTTTGTTTACAACGGCTGCAAGATCATTAAAATCCTTCACTCGTTTTGTTAGCTTCATGTTCTCACGAATCCGGTCAAAGGTAACAATTGTATCATTAATGGAATAACCGACAATCGTTAATACGGCTGCTATAAAAGGAACATTCACTTGAATCTGCAGTAAACTGAATACCGCAATAATAAAGAATGCATCATGCAAGAGTGCCACAATCGCAGCAACCCCATATAAAAATTCAAATCGAATCGTTACGTAGATGATAATCCCGACAGAAGCAATTAATACAGAAATTAACGCATTACGAGCAAGCTCTTGCCCTACTGTAGGAGATACTGTGCCAATATTTGGCTCAGCCCCGAAATTCTCGGAAAAATACGATTGAATTTCTGCAATCTCACTTGCATCAAGCACACCGATAAAGCGTGCTGTAGCCATTTCATTACGATCTCCGCCTAATGTAATGTCATCAGGCGTATATCCTGAACCAATTTGAGCAAATTCTGCTTCCACCTGCTCTGCTGTAAGCGGCTCTTCAGCAAGAATCTCCACTTGAGATCCACTTTCAAAGTCAATTCCTAAATTCAACCCCATCGTCAGCAAAAGGATGACACCAATGAGCATAGCAGCAAGCGAGAACGTAAAGAATTTTTTACGATGCTGAACAAAATCAATCTCGCGGTTTTGAAAATTAAAGCTCATCGATTTCACCTTCTTTCACACCAAACATGCGCGGCTTCTTATTCAGTGCACGACTGTTTACCCATAATCCAAGCAATAGACGCGAACCATACACCGCTGTAACAAAGCTTGTTAAAATACTTACAATTAACATTACAGCGAACCCTTGAACCGAGCTTGTCCCATAAGCAAATAGAACACCTGCTGCAAGAATCGTTGTAATATTGGCATCGAGAATTGTTGATAACGAACGACGGCTGCCTGCTTTGAATGCCGACATAATCGATTTACCTGAGCGAATTTCTTCTTTAATGCGCTCGTACGTGATGATATTTGCATCAACAGCCATACCAACACCTAAAATTAACGCAGCAATCCCAGGGAGTGTTAAAATCGCATTCATCCAGTTAAACACAAGAAGTACTAGATAAATGTACATGCTCAGGGTAATCACAGCGATCACACCCATAAAACGATAATAGAAAAGCATGTATAAAAAGATTAACGCAATCCCAATAAATCCGGCATAGATCGTCTTCTCCATTGCCTGTTCCCCAAGAGAAGCCCCTACTGAATTCGAATACATTTCTTCTAGCTGAACAGGCAAAGAGCCTGCATTCAATACTTCAGCAATAAAGCGAGTTTCCTCAACTGTAAAATTCCCTTCGATCATAACATCTCTTGAAGGAATGACTTGACGAACAGAGGCAGCAGATAAGAATTTCGGATCCTCACTCATCATCTCTGCTTCGTAAGAGTCGACCCCTTCTTCAAAATCAAGCCAGATCACTAGTAAATTTTCACCAGGAGGCCTGCTAGAAATCTCCCTTGTTATGTCTTCAAATAACCGCGCATCTCGTAATGTGAGCGTGACAATCGGTTCATTCGTCTGGTCTTTAAATGAAGAGCTTGCCCCGTTTTGCTGCAAGTCACTTCCGTCTAAAAGCACTTCATCATTTACATCCCGAAATGTTAAGTTTGCTTCTGTAGATAAAAGATCACGTGCCGTTTGCTGGTCATCTACACCCGCTAACTGAACACGAATACGATCATCACCTTCAATTTGAATGTTCGGCTCTGATACACCGAGTACATTAACACGCTGGTTCAACGCGCCTACCGTTGCACTAAGTGCTTGTTGATCAATCACATCTCCTTCATTTGCAGGATTGACTTGATATAAAATTTCAAACCCGCCTTGAAGGTCTAGTCCAAGCTTGATTTCCTTCGTAATTCCCATAACCGTCTGGCTGATCAGCCCACCGAAGATGAGTACGATGAGAAAAAAAGCGATAATTCGGCCTTTTTTCACCATGTTGCTCTAATGCCTCCTCCTATTAACGCACTAATGCTTGTCTACTAGGAGACAAGCATTTACACAATAGTCTTATTATAGCTTTTAATGAAAATTCCTGTCAATTTCATCTAGAATATTCTCATTCTTTAGTCATGATTATGTAAAAACTACACTACCTACACGATTGTTTCTTTTGCAAACCAATCGTTCTTTTCACGGTAGCTTTCTTTTGTAACCCACGTCATGTAATCTTGGACCTTTAACGATAAAATAGCCTGAACAAAGGCATGAAGATGAATAAACTCTTTTTGTTTTCGCAGACGATACATTAAACAAGCCCATACTTGATCTTCTGTTACTCGTTCATACCCTAAAAAATGAAACTCATCTACTTTAGAAGATAAAGCAGGCTGTACGTCATATCTCCAACTCTCAAACTGTTGTTTATCCATCCTATCATGCTCCCTTCAAGTGTTGTGCAAGCTTCCTTAAAAAACCATATACATAACGCCTGCAACCCCTACTCCTGCAATAACAACACCAATTGCAATCGCTAGAAAAGCCGATTTTAGCGGAATGAAGAATAAAATGGCTGCAAGACTTGCTGAATAGGCTCCTGTGGTCGGAAGCGGCACGGCCGTAAATAAAATTAATCCCAGTGCACCGAACTTTTCAACATTATTGCTTTTTTTCATTGTGCGGTTATATAACCAATCATAAAATCGTTTGTACATTGAGAATCTCAGCATCCACTTACTTACCGGACGAAATAATAATAAGATCGGAATAATCGGCAGCAAATTCCCTAAGATGCCAAAAAACAGTGCTTCTCCAAATGAAAATCCAAGCTGATGCGCAAGTGGAATGCCTCCCCTAAGCTCTAAGATCGGCATAGCTGAAATAACAATAACTAATAATTCCGGCGGCAGAAAACCAAATGTGTTAATTAAAAATTCCTCAATCGTGTGTTTCACTCAGTACTCTTCCTCTCTATTCTCAAATCCCATACCAACGACTTTTAAACAACTTGTCATGCTTGCCCCACTACTAAGCATATAAATAATAGCGGAAAATATCCATATTTTTTTATGAAAGTAGGGCTGCACATGTCAAAACAGACCTTTATAAAAGGGACGTTGATCCTCATCATAGCAGGACTCATCACGCGCTTTCTAGGCTTTGTTAATAAAATCGTTGTTGCACGTATTATGGGAGCTGAAGGCGTCGGACTTTATATGATGGCTGTTCCTACCTTACTTCTCGTTATAACCATCACCCAGCTAGGCCTTCCTGTCGCCATTTCAAAGCTTGTTGCTGAAGCAGAAGCAAAAGGCGACCGAAGCAGAATAAAGAAAATTTTAGTCGTATCGTTAGCTATTACAGGTACGTTGAGTATTATTTTCACTGCAGCCATGATTCTCTTTGCACCCATTATATCAAAGACAATGCTTACAGATGCACGGGCTTATTACCCACTGATTGCAATTGCTCCAATTGTCCCAATTGTTGCTCTCTCTTCTGTCATGCGTGGATATTTCCAAGGGCGCCAAAACATGAAACCTACTGCCTACTCACAAGTAATTGAACAGGTCGTAAGAATTACATTAGTTGCAGTCATGACAAGTGCCTTTTTACCAATGGGTGTAGAGTATGCCGCAGCAGGAGCCATGATCTCAGTTGTATTCGGAGAGCTTGCATCCCTTCTTTATATGATTTATATGTTCAAATCAAACAAACGATTTAAGATCCGCTCTGACTTCTTTAGCTATGTGAAAGAAGGAAAACATACATTCAATGACCTCATGCGAATTGCGCTTCCTACGACTGGGAGCCGTCTCATTGGTTCCATATCCTTGTTTTTTGAACCGATCGTTGTCGCTCAAAGTTTAGCGCTTGCAGGGGTTGCGACAGTCATGGCGACAAGGCAATATGGAGAGTTAGCTGGTTTTGTTATTCCGCTTATCTTGCTTCCAACTTTTATTACGTACTCTTTATCCGTCTCACTCGTTCCGGCAATCAGTGAAGCTGCCGCTAAAAAACAATTCAAAACGATCCATCATCGCTTAGGTCAGGCACTAAGACTCGCCCTTATCTCTGGCGGCGTATCAGTTGTCGTTCTTTACGTCTACGCAGAACCAATTATGGAGCTTATGTATAATGCTCCGTCCGTTGCAACATATGTGAAAGTAATGGCGCCGTTCAGTATCTTCTTATACTTTCAAGGTCCGCTTCAAGCAACACTTCAGGCATTAGATTTAGCCAAAGCTGCGATGATGAACAGTTTATTTGGAGCCGTTGTTAAAATAGGTGCGATCTTTGCATTAGCCACAAGGCCAGAACTCGGCATTATGGGTGCAGCCCTTGCCATTGTCATTGGTTTTATTTTAGTCACTCTGCTTCATTTTGCAACGGTTGTAAAAACAGTAAGCTTCACTATCGATATCAAACTAGTCGTTAAAGTCATATTGCTGATCGGCTCATCTACCTGGATTGGCTTCCTTTGCTTAAATCATGCTTTCCTTGACCAGTCACTAGTCACAAAAACATTACTCAGCATCTCTATAACCACTCTTTTCTACAGCATCTTAATGATTTTCCTTGGGCTTATCAAAAGAGAGGAACTTAACCGCATACCTGTAGTCGGCCGATATGCAGCAAAATTAGTACCAAAAGAATAAATAAAGAAGAGCTTCAGCACATTTGCTGAAGCTCTCTCTTATTTAAGATTTAGAAAACTTATCAATGATTAAATTAATTGCTCCGTCTCCAGTTACGTTTGTAGCAGTACCAAAGCTGTCTTGAGCCATGTAAAGAGCAATCATTAAGCCGATTGCTGCTTCGCTGAATCCAAGCATAGAAGTTAATACTCCTAGTGCAGCCATAATTGCTCCTCCTGGGACCCCAGGGGCTGCAACCATAATCAGCCCAAGCATAAAGATAACCGGAAGCATATTTGCAAGAGTCGGTGCTGCTAACTCTGGCGTGATCATCATCACGGCCATCGCACAAGTCACAATGGTGATGACACTACCTGATAAATGAATCGTCGCACAGAGCGGCACTCCGAAGTTTGCAATATTTTCTTTTACGTTATTCTTTTTAACTGATTGTAATGTTACCGGAATCGTTGCTGCACTACTCATTGTTCCGATCGCCGTTGCATAGGCCGGAGCCATATTTGCTAGAAGCTTAAATGGATTTTGTTTACGAAGAGCTCCTGCAGTTGAATATTGGATAACAAGCCAAACTAAATGAAGAGAGATCGCTAAAATTAATACAACAGCAAATAAGCTCAATGTTTCAAAAACTGTTCCTTCATAAGCAAGCTCTGAGAAGATCCCTGCGATATAGAATGGTAATAACGGAATAATGATTGCTGCAATAACGAGTTCAATAATATCACGGCCTTCATCAAAGAAAGCTTTAATCTTTTCGCTTCCTGTTTTAGAAACCCCAATACCAAAAACAAAGGCCATGACTAATGCTGTTACAATCCCCATTAATGGTTCAATCTCAAAACTTAAAAACGGCTCAAGTCCTCCTGCTTCCTCCACCGCTTCACTAGGTGTTGTCAGCATTGGAATGATGAATGAGGCCACTGCGAAAGCTAAAAGGCCGGCAAGAACAGTTGAAACATACGCAAGACCGACTGTACTTCCAACCAGCTTTCCGCTTCGTTTTCCAAGTCCTGCTACGCCGCTTGCAATAAAGAATAAAATAATAAATGGTACGATGAATGTAATAAAGCTGCCGAAAAGAGTTTTAAAAGTGACTAATACTCTAACGACCCATTCTGGTGCTGCCAAACCGATAATGATACCTAAAATAATACCAATGAGCAGTTTCCCTAAAAGTTTCATTTCTCTACCCCCGTTATGTCTCCTAAAGATTGTCTCCTGTAGAAGAACAAATGTATAATGCTATTTTACATATCTATTTCAATAAAACAAGCATTCACGTTATATTCAGAATAGTAAGTTATTACCCCGTAATAAAAAGCTAATCCCATTATAAAGATTAGCTTAATGAATTAGCTTACTAAATTGAGGTTCTTACCACCAGAAGAACGCACTAGCTAAAGCAAAACCGCCTATAGCCGCAAGAGCAATTGGAATGACATTGTTTTTTGGACATGGCGGCGGGTAAGGTGCTGGATATGGCGGCTGATAATAGCCATATCCTCCGCTCCGATCATACGAATCCTGCTCATACATTTCATTTGTGTCTTGCTCTACCTCAAGGTATACATGTTCGGTATCGACATTCATCAATCTGCCAGTATAGACGGCACCAGACCGATCTGTAATCGTTACTCTTTGACCTTGATGTTCTTTGGCAAGTTCATAGTAATTAGACACACAGAAACCTCCTTTATCGTTCATATCTATCATATGAACAAACAAAAAAGCCTGTCTCCACTTCTAACCATTTTGCTGCACATTTGCTACATACAACAAACGATTATTGTTCGTCCTTCACATCTACAAAAAAAGATTGATCATCCCTCAATGCACAATAAGAAATTTTCTTAATATCACGATAACCGATCTTTCGCATCTCCTGCCTCAACCATAGAGGTGTTTTATTAATTTTATCTAAATGTTCTTCTTGTACTTTCCCATCTAATATAAGGGGTAATGGCATATTGGGACCGCTATTCTCATTTTGTTTTGACTTTTCTATAACAGAAAGCTTACCGGATGGCTCTAGAATAGCAAACTCCACATCAGAAAGCTTTGCCACTTTGTTTTGCCTCAGCTGAACAAGTAAATCATCGAAGTTATATCGCTGTTTTCTCATTTCATGTTCATCAATCTTTCCTTCTTTAATCAAAACAGAAGGCTCTCCATCCAAGAAATCACGCAGCTTCTCACTTTTTAAAGAAATAACTGCAAAGGTGATTTGAATAATGGATAAGACAAAGATAGGGATTAATGAATGAATCATTGGTGAACTAAAATTATCAATTGAAATAACGGCTAATTCAGCAATCATGATAGAGACAACAAAATCAAGTACGGATAATTGTCCGATCTCTCGTTTACCCATCAAGCGTAAGACGAGGAGAATAATGACATACACCAAAAATGTCCGCAGAATGATTGTCACAAAATCCATCGCCAACGCTCCTTTCATCACCAAACAAGTCTCTGCAAATAGTATGTGCAAACTTTAAATGGTGATGAATTGAAGCTTTTGGTAAGTCTGATTTAGCTTTATTTAATCGAATACGTTTATTGAAAATGAATAAGGTAGCGTAAGTAAATATAGATACTTGATATCACAAACGAAAGAATCGCAATAGGCGCTCCAACTTTTAAAAACTCCCAATAACTGAACGGCTGTTTTGCTTTTAGAGCCATTCCTGCCACAATCACATTCGCCGTGGCCCCGATAATAGTGGCATTTCCTCCTAAACAAGCTCCTAATGCAAGCGCCCACCACAGTGGATCAAGATTCGCCATACCATATTCTTGAAACTCTAAAATAACTGGGATCATAGCGGCTACAAATGGAATATTATCCACAAACCCTGATAGTATGCCTGAGCCCCATAAGATAAACATAGCCGTTTTAGGCAAATCACCATCAGTATAGTAAATAATGGCTTTAGCAAACTCATCAATTAATCCAACTTCTTTTAATCCTCCAACAAGCATAAAGAGACCAACAAAAAAGAACAACGTTACCCACTCAACAGATTTAAACACCTCTTCTACATCCAGTTCTTCCTGAGTGATTAACATTAATAATAAGGCTCCGACCATAGCAATACTTGTCAGCTCAATATGAAGCATTGGTTGAATAATAAATGCAAATGTGGTGGCAAAAAGAACCGTCACTGATTTAAATAAAAGAATTTTATCTTTGATAAAATCTCTCGGATTAAGCATTTTGAGCTTCATCTGATGTTCTGTCCTTACTGAGAGCTGCTTTCGATAATAAAACACAAGTCCAGCCATAACGATGATAAAAATAACAATAACTACCGGACTTAGATGAATCAGAAAATCATTGAAATTTAAATGACCTACCGCCTGCCCAATCATTAAGTTAGGAGGGTCACCTATTAATGTTGCTGTCCCTCCTATATTTGAAGCCATAACAATCGATAATAAGAACGGCACTGCATTTAACTTAAGAAGCGAGGTCAAAGTAAAAATAATCGGGACAATTAAAAGAACCGTCGTGACATTATTTAAAAAAGCTGACCCAAAAGCCGTCAGTGTGGAAATGACAATTAATAGGGGGATTGGCCTCCCTTCTACCCACTTTGCCATTGAAACGGCTACATATTCAAAGAAACCACTTTGGCTTGTGATGGAGACTAAAATCATCATTGCGAGTAACAACGTGATTGTGTGCCAGTCGATGTGCTGCAAGAAAGCAGCTTCTATTTCATAAATACCAAACACAAGCATTAACACGCCGCCAAGACAGGCAATAACTGCTCGGTTTAGTTTTTCAGTCATAATAAAGAAATAGCTGATAATAAAAATGATTAACGCAAAGGTTACCGCCATGTTTGTACTCCTCTCGTCCACATTTCTACCATCCTATGACAAGCTTGATTTAAACATGTCCCTTATTCTTCTGACTGAATGTTTTATGTCTATTTTATACAAGCCCGAATAAGCTGTAGAAAGAGATTAAACTTTAATGAAGGGGAGTGTGTAAAAAGTGGCTTCTAGAAGTTTCTTCCCAGCTGTCCTTTGGGGATTATGTGCAATATTAGTCATTGCTTTATCCTTTAGCCTGCTCGCATCGTTGTTTTTGACCTTTACCTCCTATACAGAGGAATCGATCCGCTGGTTAATTATGGGGGTTGCATTTCTTTCTATGTTTATCGGGGGTTTTATGTCTGGTGCCAAAGCGAAAGCAAAAGGGTTAATGGCAGGTGCGCTGACCGCCCTCCTGTTTTCAATGCTCACATTTTTAGTTCAATTTTTAGGCTACAATGAATTGTTTACAACCAGTCAATATGCATTTCACGGAGGATATCTGCTCCTAGCTGCACTCGGAGGCATCATTGGAGTAAATCTTACAAGCAATTCTTCATCTAACTACTAAAGAAAGAAGCACAGCCTAATGGCTGTGCTTCTTATGTATGTGCAGTCTTTAGTTGTCCAGCTTCATGATTCAGATATTCTGTGCCTTCACTTTGCCAAACGAAGCAAAAAGCGCTTCTTTTTGTCAAACCTCCAGCCCCTCATATCTAAACGAATCATTCCGCTTTTCTTTTATCAATCTGGGTTGACTACTTCGCGGACTGCTGCGCGGTCAAAAGTCAGCTTGCGGTTCTCATTTACAAGGATGATAATAACATCCTCATCAATTGCATCGATTACCCCGTGCATCCCTCCAATTGTGATGATCTTATCACCACGCTGAAGGTTAGCATGCATGTCACGAATTGATTTCTGACGCTTTTGTTGTGGACGGATAAGCAAGAAATAAAAAATCGCAAACATAAGGATTAATGGTAATAATGTACCGATAATTTCCATTCAAAATTCCCCCCTTTCCATACTTTACTGTACAAGCTTATGATTAGAAGTTCTTTGCGTTCGGTTTATTGAAACCGTATTGTTCAAAAAACTCTTCTCTAAAGTCAAGCAAACGATCATCGCGAATTGCCTGTCTTACCTGTTCCATTAAGTTTAACAGGAAATAAAGATTATGATAAGTCGTAAGCCTAAATCCGAACGTTTCTTCACATTTAATAAGATGTCTGATATACGCTCTAGAATAATTTTGACACACATGACAATCACAGTTCTCATCAAGAGGGCGGAAGTCGCGTGCAAACTTTGCATTACGAACCACTAAACGTCCCTCGCTTGTCATACATGTCCCATTTCGTGCAATACGAGTAGGCAGCACACAGTCAAACATATCAATCCCACGAATGGCCCCATCAATAAGTGAGTCTGGAGATCCAACTCCCATTAAATAACGAGGTTTGTTATCAGGAAGCCAAGGAGTAGTGAACTCAAGGACACGATTCATAACATCCTTTGGTTCTCCTACCGATAATCCCCCAATGGCATAACCAGGGAAATCCATTGATACTAGATCTTTTGCACTTTGCTTTCTAAGCTCTTCATACTCTCCGCCTTGAACAATTCCAAACAGTCCTTGATCTTCTGGACGCTTGTGCGCTTCAATACACCGCTCTGCCCAGCGGCTCGTACGTTCTACTGAATCTTTCATATAGCTGTATTCCGCAGGATATGGCGGACACTCATCGAATGCCATCATAATGTCAGAGCCAAGTGCATTTTGAATGTCCATTGCTCCTTCAGGGCTTAAGAAAAGCTTTTCACCGCTTAAGTGATTGCGGAAGTGTACACCCTCTTCTTCAATCTTACGCAAGTCGCTTAAACTAAATACTTGAAATCCGCCAGAATCTGTTAAAATCGGACGATCCCAGTTCATAAACTTGTGCAGACCGCCTGCTTCTTTGACAATATCATGTCCCGGACGCAGCCAAAGGTGGTACGTGTTGCTTAAAATAATCTGTGCATTCATATCATACAAATCTTCAGGGCTCATCGTTTTGACTGTAGCTAATGTTCCTACAGGCATAAAAATGGGTGTTTCAAATGTACCGTGTGGTGTATGCACACGCCCAAGTCTTGCACCTGATTGTTTACATGTTTTAATTAACTCATAAGTGACTGCTGCCATAGCGTCCCATCCTCCTTATCGGTTTAACTTAACGAATAAACATAGCATCACCAAAGCTGAAGAAACGATAACGCTCTTTAACAGCATGGTTATATGCCTGTAGAATATGTTCTCTACCAGCAAGCGCACTTACAAGCATTACAAGTGTAGACTTTGGTAAATGGAAATTCGTCAGTAATCCGTCAATTCCTTTAAATTTATAACCTGGATAAATAAAAATCGATGTCCATCCAGATGCTTCGCAGTATGTGCCGTTCTCATTCATGATGGTTTCAAGCGTTCTAGCAGAGGTGGTACCGACCGCTACTACCTTACCGCCATTTTCTTTGACCTCGTTTAATAACCGTGCGGTTCCTTCGCTCATCTGGTAATACTCAGCATGCATTTCATGTGATTCCACATCTTCTACACTTACAGGTCTAAAGGTCCCAAGTCCAACGTGCAGTGTAATGAATGCCAAATGTACTCCTTTATCTTGAAGAGTTTGCAAAAGGTCTTCTGTAAAATGCAGACCAGCTGTAGGAGCTGCGGCTGAACCGCGATTTTTCGCAAATACCGTTTGATAACGCTCTTGGTCATCAAGCTGTTCTTTAATGTATGGAGGCAGCGGCATTTCGCCTAATTGATCAAGCACCTCATGAAGAATCCCTTCATATGCCAACTCCACTACACGGCCGCCCTGGTCAGTTTCTTCAATACAAGTAGCTGTTAACAGCCCCTCACCAAACGTGATGGTTGTTCCTTTTTTCACACGTTTTGCGGGCTTTGCTAACGTCTCCCATTTATCGCCTTCTAATTGTTTTAATAAAAGCAGTTCAATTTTAGCACCGGTATCTTCCTTCACACCATATAAACGAGCTGGAAGAACTCTCGTGTCGTTTAAAACCAAGCAATCACCAGACTTCAAATAATCCGTTATCGAAGAAAATACATCGTCTTTAATTGCCCCATTATCTTTATCTAAAACAAGCAAACGAGACGCCGTTCGGTCTAGGAGCGGCGTCTGTGCGATCAATTCATCAGGTAAGTAAAAATCAAAATCACGTACATCCATGTTGGTTCACCTTTTTCATACGAATAAACTTTGTATTTGAATATTGTATTTTAGTACTAAAATTCACTAATTAATTTAAAACAGCAATAAAAAGCATCTTTTCTAGAATACCGAACCTTTATTTATTAAGCAAGAATTATCTAAAGCGCTCAAAAAGAAATAGAATTAATGACAGAACAATGCTAATCACAATGGAAGTCATAATTGGAAAGTAAAACGTAGAATTCTCCCGTTTAATTAAAATATCTCCAGGCAGCCGGCCAATCGGTGTTTTCGAAATAATCGGCCATAGAATACCAATAATAATACAGAGAACTCCAATGGCAATTAACACTTTAGACGCTGTACTCATCTACTTGGCTCCTCCAGATTAAAATGTTGATAACAAAGCGGTGTAACCATTCTTCCACGAGGTGTTCTTTGCAGGAAACCAATTTGCAATAAATACGGTTCATACACATCCTCGATTGTTTCTGATTCTTCTCCAATAGTGGCAGAGATTGTTTCAAGACCAACCGGACCACCCCGGAATTTTTCGATCATTCCTATTAATAATTTATGGTCAATATGATCAAGTCCTAGACGGTCAACTTGTAATTTCTCAAGAGCATCTTCAGCAAGATCTACAGGAATAGTGCCATCACCTTTCACTTGAGCAAAATCCCGGACTCGTCTTAGCAGCCTATTGGCAATACGTGGTGTACCGCGTGATCGTCTTGCGATTTCTAGAGCAGCTTCATCATCTAACTCTGTCTCAAAAATAGATGCCGTTCGTTTAACGATAAAGGCTAATTCCGCTTCTGTGTAATATTCCAGACGCGCCATTACCCCGAACCGATCTCTTAGGGGAGCAGAAAGCATGCCTGCTCTAGTTGTTGCGCCCACCAATGTAAACGGAGGCAGATCCAGCCTCACAGAACGTGCTGTCGGCCCCTTTCCAATTACGATATCTAAACAAAAATCTTCCATTGCCGGATAAAGAACTTCCTCTACCATTCGATTAAGCCGATGAATTTCATCAATAAACAAGACATCACCAGGTTCAAGTGCTGTTAAAATGGCGGCTAAGTCACCTGGCCTTTCAATAGCCGGACCAGACGTTGTTCGCATCTCAACTCCCATTTCAGAAGCAATAATACCAGATAGAGTCGTTTTTCCAAGTCCAGGAGGGCCATATAAAAGAACATGATCAAGACATTCTTCACGCATTTTGGCAGCTTCTATAAAGATTTTCAAGTTCTGCTTCACTTTTTCTTGGCCAATGTATTGATTTAAATCCATTGGCCTGATCGATTGATCAATGGAGTCTTCTAATCCTTGCGCTTCAGCAGAAATCATACGTTCTTCCATTTTCCCCACCTCCTTCATAATGAGTAAGTCCCTAGAATTTCAGCATTAAAATTTCAACATTAACTGAAGTGCTTTTTTAATATAAGCGTCCGTGGCCATATCCTCTTGTTCAAGCTTAGGACGTACTTTCTTAAGTTCTTTTTCTACATATCCAAGTGCACGCAAGGCTTCAAGGGCTTCTTCCAGCTCAGTATTTTCTTTATTCACCTTCGTCATTTTCTCTGATACAAGACCGGTTGATTCATTAAATAAATTAGGAGAAAATTCATCAAGCTTCCCTTTAAGATCAAGAATGATTTGTCTTGCTGTCTTTTTGCCCACTCCAGGAAATTTAACGAGAAACGCTTCATCTTCCTCTTCAATAGCCCTTACTACATGTTCTGGCTGTCCTGATGCAAGGATTGCTAATGCACCTTTTGGGCCAATTCCAGATACGTTCAACAATTTTTCAAACAGAGCACGCTCAGATTTGGATTCAAACCCAAATAAACGAATAAGATCTTCACGAACATGCTGATATGTATATATTTTTACCTTCTCATCTAATTGTTTAGAAAATTGATAAGGATTAGGACAATAAATTTGATACCCCAGCCCTTGATGATCTAACACCACATATCGAGTTTCAATATCAACTAATACGCCATTTATGTAAT
Source organism: Alkalihalophilus pseudofirmus OF4 (assembly GCF_000005825.2). Lineage (GTDB taxonomy): Bacteria > Bacillota > Bacilli > Bacillales > Bacillaceae_D > Alkalihalophilus > Alkalihalophilus pseudofirmus. The sequence goes on along the minus strand of NC_013791.2, from coordinate 770,467 downwards.
CAATCACAATTAACTTCCTCTCCATTATACGAACATTTATTTCTATTTTAGCATATTACACTGACCTCGTATAATGGCCTTAGCAGAAAGTGAAAAAAGCTGCCTCACAAAAGACAGCTTAAAACTCCGATTCCTTATATTCAGCAAATGCTTCTAAGACTTCTTCATAATGGTGTTTATCCCCAACAGGAATTCCATTGACAAGCTCAGAATGCTGCTTGCTTTTAAGTTTTTTTGTATCGACTTGAAAAAAAGATTGAATGACTTGTTCATCTTGGGGAACCCCTTCAAATATAGATAGCACACCGTCTTCAGTAATTCCAAAATATCCATTCATTTTTAATGCAGGAGAGATATCGTCAATTTCCATTTGAAAAACCATTCCGCCTTCAGACTGCCTAAGCAAGGTCCAATCCTCATACTGCGCCCAAAAATCTTCCATCGACCAAATCGTTTCTTTCGTCTTTTCCTCTATGACTTCCCCGTCTAAATACATGTATTGCAATGTAACATCCATAGTAGCTGGACCTGAAACTTCAAACGCTTCACCTAGATCACTTTCTGGCTGTCCCCGCTCAGCTGAACTAAATGCTTGGTTAAATAGAACACTTACTCCTGAAACGAGCAGCAAAAATAATATAATAAGCAACGTATGGCCCTTTTGTTTTTTTATAACTTGGAATACCTTCACAACCAAGTTCACCAACTTTCAATTGATCTAGAGTTTTAAATTTTCCTTTCCAAATTACTTCTAATTACAGCTACATTCTGTCCGAAATCATTCCTTTTCATTCCCCTTAACAGCATTTCATCTAAAAAAGACACGCAAAAAGACAGAAGCATAAGCCTCTGTCTTTTAGGTTCTTATTAACGTGAGCGCTCAAAAGGTCTTTGCACTGCTCGACCAAGGTCTTGAAGCATGTTTTTAAATGTTGCTCCTACTTCATCAAAAGCAGCACCTGTACGTAATTGGTCATCCATTGTACGAATGCGTCCAACTGTGTTTTTATCTGTTACTACACGCACAGCTTTTCCATCTACATTTTTTTCCACAACGTTTTGTACGCGTTGTTTGATTTTTTCATTATCAGCATCCGTTTGAACACCTACAACGACGTCGTTTTCATGTACAATGACACGACAATCTTCTACGCCTTCAATATCATCCACACGGTTAGCTAATTGCTGAGCTGTTTTACCATCATAGTCTTTATGGTAATTAACTGTATTGGTACGTTGACCCGTTAAGTTTTCCGCACCACGTCTTACTGTACCCATACCGCGAGCAGCACCATGTTCAAGTGCACCAGCCCCACGCTCTAAAGCATTGGTTCCACGTTGTACACCATGCTCCATAGTACCTGCGCCTCGACGAGCCATGCCGTGATCACGAACACCTTTACCAGTCATCGCACCACGTTGACCAAAGTTCATTGCTCCTTGACGATTGTGTGTACCATAGCGCGTGTTGGCATGGCCACGTAAAAGCCCATCTTCATCGACCATTCCAGGACGGTCATTACCAGTTATACCTGCTCGTCCCATACCTGGTCTTGTTTGATTTGCACGATAACCATCACGTCCTGCAGACTGGAATCCTTTATCTCCGCGTGTTGTGTAATTATTTAAATGCGTACGCGTTCTTTGACCAGCTTGCTGATCAAGTCTTCCATATGTGCCACCACGGTGATCAGGTGTCATCATATCAGTGACAGGCCCTTGGCCACCGTAACGTTGGCTTGTATATGCACCACTCATGTCTTGTGAGGCAAACCCTGTTTGTTGATAGTTATTGTTCATTGTTCTTGCTTGATTATCTGTACCACAAGCGGTCATACTGCCTAAAATCATAGTTGCAGCGGCTACCGTCATCGCGATTTTTTTCATGTTTGAATTCCCCCTTTCATCAATTAATGTGGCTTTTAAAGGGGAACTTTAATCTGTTAGTTACTGGACATTTATGAAATGTTAGCAGCATACGGCATACTCTTGTTTTTAATGCGGTTAATTTCATATTAAATTTGACGCGGGCGGACCGGAAGCCTCCTCGTCGCATTCGCTCATGCGGAGACCCACTGGCCACGCGCTTACTGGCAGGGCTGAGATCCCGCAGGGCTAAAGCCCGAGGAAGCTCAGCAGCTCACCGCGGAAAGCGAAGCATATTTTAGGAGCGGCATGCTTACACTACCTCCTGCGACTCACTAATATGGAGCGTAATCGAGCGATTCCAAAACACAGAAAAGACGACTTCTCATTTAAAATGATTGAGTCGTCTTTTTAGATTTAATCTTTACTCTCTATATCTTAGTATTTTAATTTCATTAATCTTCGTAGTCATCCGTTTCGCGGTATTGATTTAAGTGCTGGAGCTGTTCATAATCACTTTGAGACATCATTTGACCATTTGTACCATACATCATCGGCTGGTTCATCTGCCCCATCATTTGCATTTGTTGGTTAGATTGAGCCATTGGCTGCATTGGTTGGTTTGATTGCGGCCCTATATTCATTGGCATCATTGATTGATTTGCTTGAGGCCCTACATTTATTGGCATCATGGACTGATTTGCTTGCGGTGCAACATTCATCGGCATCATGGACTGATTTGCTTGCGGTGCAACATTCATCGGCATCATTGGTTGATTTGCTTGAGCCATCATCTCGGCAGAATCCTCACTATAATCCCATTCAGGCATTTCGTAATAAGGCTGCCCGCCAAAGCCTGCTCCACAATTAGCACATCCAGGCATCATTGGGCTGATCGGCTGCCAGCAGCCATCTTGATATCCATGATGCTGGTAAGGCATCATTTGGGGCATTTGATACATAGGCTGCATCTGACTCATTTGCGGGTACATATTAGGCTGCATTTGCGGTTGGATATTTGGCTGTACATTTGATGGATGCATTTGTGGGTGGATATTCGGCTGTACATTTGACGGCTGCATTTGCGGTTGGATGTTCGGCTGCATATTCGATGGCTGCATTTGTGGCTGAATATTCGGCTGAGCGTTCGGCTGTTTCATTTGCGGCTTGATGTTCGGCTGAGCATTTGGCTGTTTCATTTGCGGCTTGATATTTGCCTGTACGTTTGGTTTTGTATTAGGCTGAGTTTTTTGCTGCGCTTGCGGCATTGGTTTTGGTGCCGGCTTTTGTGCTTGAGCTTTTGGCGCTGGTTTTGGTGCCGGCTTTTGTGCTTGGGCTTTTGGCGCTGGTTTTGGTGCCGGTTTTTGTGCTTGAGCCTTTGGCGCTGGTTTCGGTGCCGGCTTTGGCGCTTGAGCCTTAGGTGCTGGTTTTGGCGCTTTTGGCGGCTGCTTTACTTGCGGCATTGCTTTCGCTTTAGGTTCTGGTTTATAAAAGAATACGTTCATATTGGTTTCATAATTTTTTGTTGTAGGCTTTTGCTGAATTGTAGGCTGCGGCATTTTGGGCATTTCCATCTTTGGCATCTGCATTTGCACTTGCGGCGCTGGCGCAGGTGTAACAGGAGCCTCCTTCTTTGGCATCTCTTTTGGCATTTCTTTCGGCATTTCTTTTGGAGCCATCTGAACCATAGGCTGCTCTTTAATCGCTTGAGTTTGTGCGATCGTGTCATTTTTTACTGGTACACTATTGGACGGAATTTTAATTTTCATCCCTGGCATAATCATGTCGGGATTGGAAAGCTGAGTGTTCGCTGCCTTTAATTGTTCAAAATCAACCCCATATTTTTTTGATAACTTCCAAAGTGTATCCCCTTTTTGTACAATATGAATTTTCACGTTCTTACTCCCTCCTCTAACCATTCTTTTTCATCGTATGCCGATATAGGCGTATTGACACTTCTATTCGTCCAATAGCTTTTTGGTCAGCTATTCTTTCAAGAGAATTACCGAGAAGAAACCGTTTCTAGCACAATGTATGATGACAAAAATAGGTTTATGCCTAAGCGTTCAATAAATTCAAAGGGCTAGGATCAACACGGCTATACAACTCATTCGTGTTATACTAAGGATAAGAAATTGGTGTTGGCAGAAAAGGAGAATGGAACATAATGAACGATAAAAAATTATATGGAGACGAACGTCGTGAACAAATAATTGATTGGCTAAAAGAAAGTAAGGAAGCACTTACTGGTAAAGAATTATCTGTTCGTACAAATGTCAGCCGCCAAGTGATCGTACAAGATATGTCATTGTTAAAAGCGAAGGGACACCCCATCATTGCGACATCAAATGGCTATTTATATATGCAGACTCATCCAAAGGAAAAGCACCAAAGGCTGATTGCATGCCAGCATCAACCAACTGATGCAATGGATGAACTTTATACATTAGTGGACTATGGTGTGAAAGTGATCAACGTGATTGTAGAACATCCGATGTACGGAGAACTCACAGCTTCTCTCCATTTCCATACGAGACAACAAGTTCAGCAATTTAATGAAGAAATGAAAGCAACGAATGCCACACTCCTCTCAGAACTGACAAATGGCGTACATCTTCACACTATTGAAGCAGATACACCTAAACAATTAGAGGATGCCATTTCGGCTCTTCGTAAAAAAGGATATTTATTAGAGGATTAAACATAAGCTAAAAATAAAAAAACAAGCCCTTAGCACGATGTAGGGCTTGTTTTCTTTGATTGATGTTGATAATGAACACATGGATAACTTCCTAAAATATCTACTCCGCAGCCTAGAGCTTCAAGTTCTGATTTTACACCCGGAATGAGCACATCGTCTTGTAGCTGGTCGACATCAATGAGAAAAAAGTAATTGCCTAAGCCGGTTTTAGTTGGCCTAGATTCGATTTTCGACAAGTTCAGTTTTCTCCAAGCAAACGCAGACAGAACTTGATGAAGTGCACCTGAATAATCCGAAGGCAGCGTGACCATTAACGTTGTCTTATAGCCGCTATTTAGAGCAGGAAGCTTAAGTTTAGTTTCTTCTTTTGCTAAAACGATAAAGCGTGTGTGATTGTTATTGTAATCATGGATGTCATACCCTACAAAATCGAGCTCATACTCAGATGCAGCTAATTCATTTGCAATGGCTGCAATCGGCCGATTAGGATGATTAGCTACCATCTGTGCAGCTTCCGCTGTTGAATTCATAAATTCCGTATCAACAAGAGAGTATTCACTTTGTAAGTAATCATGACATTGGGCAATAGCATGGGGATGAGAAATAATCTTCTCCGGTGTCTTCCCCGCCTGTTTAGGGTGCATAAGCAAATGTTGAGCGATTGGGATCGTAATGGTTCCCATAATAGGCAATCGCTGCTTATGTACAAGATAATCAATGGTCATGTTTACAGAACCCTCAATTGTATTTTCTATAGGAACGACACAAGCATCACATGCATCTTCGGCCACTGCCTCTATACAAGCAGGGATCGTCTTAAATGGCACCCGGTCACTTAATGGGAAAAAGGCTTTTGCAGCCATCTCTGTAAATGTTCCAACAGGTCCTAAATAACTCACTTTCATCTTACTCACTCCTCAACTCTACTCGTCTAAGCAATCGATTCCCTAAAACCCTGATCCAACAAGTTCAACCTTTTCAACTGAATCAACAACTTCAACTTGCTCCATTAATTCATCAAGGTCGATCTTCATCGGGGATGTATCAATTGACAAGGTAATATGAGCTCTGCCTTGTAATGGAATTGTTTGATTAATGGTTAATACATTCGCTCCGGTTTCTGCAATTTTTTGTAACAGTTGAGACAACGTGCCTGAGCGATCTACTAAGTTGATTGATAATGTAATGATTTTCTCTTTAACCATTGTATTAAAGGGGAAAATTCCGTCCTTATATTTATAAAATGCACTACGGCTCAGTCCCGCAATCGTGACTGCTTCATTTATTTTTTTTATCTTCCCTGAGTCAAGCAGCGCTTTAGCATTTAACGTTTTTTGCATTGCATCAGTCAGCATATCCTCACGGACTAAATAAAATTGTTTACGCGACATACACTTCACCACCGTCTTCTAAATCTTCTCCCTATTATAATAACGGTTATCCTTATTTGACAACCGTTTTCTGACATTTTGTCCACACATAAAGAAAAACTGTCTCTTTAGACAAGACAGTTTTTCCTTTATATGCATAATATCTTATGGTTTCTATTCAATAAATTCGAATTCAAACTTGAGCAGACGAACAAGATCGCCATCTTTTGCTCCGCGTTCGCGCAATGCATCATCAACACCCATATGACGAAGAGTTCTTGAGAAACGGCGAATGGATTCATCATGAGTGAAGTCGGTCATTTTCGTTAAGCGTTCAATTTCAGCTCCGCTGATAACAAACGTTCCACTATCATCACGGCTGATAACAAATGGCAGCTCTTTTTTCTCATGCTTATAAACCACACGAGTTGACTCTTTCTCTTCTTCATCGTAAAGAGGGAACTCAGGAGTCGTTTCAATTTTGTCAGCAATTGTAAGAAGTAAGTCACGAAGCCCTTGTCTTGTTACCGTTGAAATAGGGAAGATTTCTACATCGTCTTCCATTTTTTCTTTAAAGTTCTTAAGATTCTCTTCAGAATCAGGCATGTCCATTTTATTAGCCACAATAAGCTGCGGACGTTCAAGAAGACGCATGTTGTATTGTTTTAGTTCTTCGTTAATCTTTAAATAATCTTCATAAGGATCTCTGCCTTCAAGAGCAGACATATCAATCATATGAACAATGACTCTCGTACGTTCAATATGACGCAAGAATTGATGACCTAACCCAACTCCTTGGTGAGCTCCTTCAATCAATCCAGGCAGATCTGCCATAACAAAACTACGGTGATCTTCGGTTTCTACAACTCCTAGGTTAGGAGTAATTGTCGTAAAGTGATAATCAGCAATTTTAGGTTTAGCTGCAGAAACAACGGATAATAATGTTGATTTACCAACGCTTGGGAATCCAACTAATCCAACATCAGCTAACACTTTCAACTCAAGCACCACATCACGCTCTTGACCTGGTTCACCATTTTCAGCAATTTCAGGTGCTGGATTTACAGGTGTTGCAAATCGAGTATTCCCACGTCCTCCGCGGCCTCCTTTTGCAATAACTGCGCGTTGACCGTGCTCTGTTAAGTCCGCAATTACCTGCCCTGTCTGATCATCTAGTACCGTTGTACCAGGTGGAACTTTAACGACCATATCTGGCGAATTTTTACCGTGCTGGCTTTTAGAGCGTCCATGCTCCCCGCGCGGCGCCTTAAAATGTCTTTGATAGCGGAAATCCATTAATGTACGCAAGCCTTCCTCTACTTCAAAAACAACGCTTGCTCCTTTTCCCCCATCTCCACCAGCAGGGCCTCCGTCTGGTACATATTTTTCTCGGCGGTAAGCAACCATTCCATTACCACCGTCACCGCCTTTTACATAAACCTTAACCTTATCTACAAACATGTATTTTCACCTCAATTTATTGTGAACGTTGTTTGGAGAACACATTCATGTTCATTCCATTCGATCAGATCGACTTTAACATCCACTTCAAGCTCCAAACTCTTTAAAATTTGGCGCCATTCTTCTTTATTCATTTGTAATATTCCTTGATAGTCGAATGTCAGTTGACAGTTGTTGTGATTTCCCGACTCTTCTTCAGTATGTGTAAATAAAAATGTTATAAGAAGGTGGTTTTCAGAACTACTAGAACTTAATTCTGCCATTTGATTAATGATGGTTTGACAGGTTCTGTACAGCTTGTCTTCATTGGCTTTAAGGGATTGAATTTCACCGATTACATCAACATCAATCTTCATTTTAGTGCACTCCCAATTGTATGTGAGCAAAAATGCCGCTACATCCGGTGTACCCATGACCGATAATTTACTTTCATTTAAAGATTGGGCAGTTACTTCCTCAATAATCTGTTCAATTCGATCATAGCGCTTTAAAGCTAAATTCCCCTTTATTAGTTGAATAACATTCAGCCAATCATGACGAGTATGACGTAGTGCATCTATTAATTCCCATTGTTTAGTCATCTTGGCTCTCCCCGTCTTCTATAATTATCGTTATCCATTAAGATAAAACGGTAAAATATATCAATTTGTATCAAATTGCTTAATCACTTCAAGTAGATTACAACGCTTAGTTTACCACAAAGTTATAGAATGATGGAAATTGAACTAAAAATCAACACATTTCTTTTACCACATTAGATTTATTTAGTTTTCAAAAAACGATTGACACTTCCCTAAACTCTACATAATACTAAGAACAACTAAAACCTACTAAGTTGATATGATTTATAAAATATTAGCATTTTAGAAAGGAGCAACCAATGGCTGGTGTATCAATTAAGAGTGTTGGTAAAACATTCGATAATAAACAAGACAATACCGCATACACGGTATTTGAAGAGATAGATTTAGAAGTGAAATCAGGTGAGTTTGTTTCATTGCTCGGGCCATCAGGCTGCGGAAAATCAACCTTATTAAATATTGTTGCTGGTCTTGATGAAGCATCAAAAGGAACTGTTTCAGTCGGAAATAAGCCTGTAGCAGGACCAGGAGCAGACCGCGGGGTCGTCTTCCAAGAAGCTGCATTAATGCCTTGGCTAAGCGTGATTGAGAATGTCACATTTGCCCTTAAAAAACAATACAGCAAACAAGAAGCTAGAGAGCGCGCTATTCAATATTTAAAGCTGGTTCATTTAAGTAAATTTATCGACTCCTACCCACATGAACTATCAGGAGGAATGAAGCAGCGTGTAGCCATAGCCAGAGCTCTTGCTATGGACCCAGATGTTCTTTTAATGGATGAACCATTCGGCGCATTAGATGAACAAACACGATCAATGCTTCATAAAGAAGTTCAATATATATGGGAACAAACAAGAAAAACCATTCTTTTTGTCACTCATAATATCCGTGAATCAATCTTATTATCTGACCGTATCGTATTGATGGGCACTCGCCCTGGTGGTATTATTAATGTTTTTGATGTGAATCTCCCACGTCCAAGAAAGCCGTCTTCAAAAGAGTTTGCAGAACTTGAAGAGAAAATCAACGATCAATTAGCTGGAGAAATCGAAAAAGTTATGAAGGAGGAAATGGGAGATGACTACAATAGTCAGAAGGCTACTCTTCTTTATCGCTCTCATCGCGATATGGGAGATCATATATAGAATTGACCTTTTTCAAACACGAATGTTCCCTTCTCCCCTCCTCTCATTCGTTGAGTTATATAGAGGATTTTTTGAGACTGGGATTTTAACAGCAGCACTTACTACAAGTTTGGGACGGATTAGTTTGGGCTTCGCACTAGCCGTCATTATCGGATCTATACTCGGTATCATTCTTGCTACTTCAAAACTAGCAGACGAAACCCTCGGATCTCTCGTTGTAGCTTTGCAATCCGTTCCGAGTATCGTCTGGCTTCCATTAGCTCTTGTCATGTTTCAAGGCGGCTCCTTAGCAATTTTGTTTGTTATCATTTTAGGCGGCACATGGCCGATGACAATGAACATGCGGATGGGTATAAAAAATGTTCAACCACTACTCATTCGAGCTGCACGAACAATGGGATATAAGGGTCTTGAACTTGTTTGGAAAGTTCTTATCCCTGCTTCAATCCCTTCTGCTCTAACTGGTGTCAGACTTGCTTGGGCATTTGGCTGGCGGGCATTAATGGCAGCTGAACTACTTGGCAGAGGCGGTCTTGGTCGTACACTTCTAGATGCACGTGACTTTTTCAATATGGAATTAGTTATAGCTATTATGATTATTATCGCTGTTATAGGCTTAATTGTAGAATATCTAATTTTCAATCCGATCGAGCGTAAAGTATTGCAAAGATGGGGTTACTCAAAATAAAAAAGATTATGGGGGAGAAAATGATGAAGAAATGGTTAAAAGCAAGTGGAATTGCTTTAACGATTGCTGCACTGACTGCTTGTGGAGCGGGCTCTACAACTGGAGATGGCCCTGCAGAAAATATCAACGTAGGATACTTTCCAAACTTGGATCACGCAGCTGCAATTGTAGGTAAGGAAAAAGGCTTTTTTGACGAAGAGCTAGGAGAAGTAACTGCAGATTATCAGCATTATCCTAATGGAAATGACTTTATTGAGGCACTAGAAACGGGAAATCTTGATATCGGGTATGTCGGACCCGGCCCTGCGATTAACTACTTCCTGACTGGCGGAGATATTGTAGTGTTAGGTGCTGCAGCAAATGGCGCAACCCTGATTGTTGCACGTGACGGCTCAGGCATCGAAACACTTGAAGATTTCGGCGGCAAGTCTTTCTGTACACCAGGTAATGGCTGCACACACAATGTTCAACTTGAAATGATGCTTAAAGAGCTCGGTTTAGAATCGAACCGCGTAGGCGGAACAGTTGAGCATCAATCTCGAATTGCTCCTGCAAATATGGTTGCTATGTTTGAACAAGGTCAAATTGATGCAGCAGCAGCTCCAGAGCCATGGGGTACGTATTTAGTGGAAGAGCTAGGCGCTAACGTTATTACTGAATGGGATCAAGTTTTCTTAGGCGAAACGCTTCCTAGTGTTGTCATCGTTACATCTAAACAATTTTTAGAGCAGAACCCTGAAACTGTGGATGCATTCTTACGCGGTCATAAAACAGCTGTTGAATATACACAAGAAAATACAGAAGGTACATTAGAAACAATTAACGATTCACTCTTTAATTTAACCCAGCAGCGTCTTCCTGAAACGGTATTATCTGAAGCTTGGGAGCGCATGGTAGTTACAACTGAAACACATCCAGAAGCACTACAAGCTTGGGCAGATGCCTCATATGAATTAAAATTCATGGATAAAGAACCAGATCTTGATGGTTTTGTAGACACCTCCCGCCTTGATGCAATTTTAGCAGAATAAACAAAAAATACCTTCCCCTTAATGAAATGGGCGAAGGTATTTTTATTATGTTGATGTATTAAAAGGAATGTTAGCTATTACTCTCCCTCCCTTACTTATTAAGCCTTTCCTTATCTTTACCTTCCTTAAAGTATTAGATTATTAATCTATAAGAATAATTTCACGCCACTACTTGTCAACCCTCAACATCAAAAAGACAAACAAATTTCATAATTCCCGTTTACAAATTCCACTTTTATGTATATAATTCCATATGTAAACAAATTTGAGTGAAAAGGAGGCTGAACAAAATGATGAACTTATTACCAGTTAGTGTAACGGATCGCTGCGATTTACCTACATCATGTTCACAACCTGCTGCCTCACTCAAAATGGCTAGTTCGTTTTAATTTACGTTCTATACATATTGAGCTAAAAGCTGCAGGTGTCATAGACCTGTGGCTTTTTTATCTTCATTCAGCCACAGGACTCACTACCTGTGGCTTTTTTGCGCTCATTTTCACACCCATTTTTTACCACAGGGGTCACCATAGCTTGCTATGTACTCATATAATAACCCTTTGAGAGAGGAGGTGGATAGTCATGACATTTTCCATATTATTTTTAACAGTCACCATTCAAAACAAGAAACTAGACGGGAAGCAATTAGAAAAAGTAGTACGGCAGCAGCATCATGAAGAAAAGCATGAACAGCTTATTAACAAACTTTATATGTAAAAAACCACAAAATAAAAGGAGGTTATGAAGATGATGATTGAAAACAGAAACGAAGGAAATGGCAGCACGTTTTTATCATGGTATGAGCAGGTGAAAGGCCTCACCTGAATAACAATTTAACTATATTCGGAGGCGGTTTAATATGACACTATCATTTATTTTTTTTACAATCACTATAAAAAAACGCAATTATTCTGGTAAAGAGCTTGAGCGTTTAGTGGAACAGCAAAAATATGAAGATCAGATCCAACAACGTCTAGCACGTTTTCAACATTGGATGTAATAAACAGGAGGAGCCCTGCGGCTCCTCCTGTTTTAATACTTATATCGATTGCAAAATGCACTCTGCAGCTCTTTCCCCTTGATCAATACAATCTGGCAAGCCAACACCATCTAACCCTGCTCCGGCTATATGAAGCCCTGGGAGGTGGCGCGCGATATCTTCTCTCATTTTAGCAATCTTATACGTATGGCCGACAGCATATTGCGGCATCGATTGCTTCCAGCGAGTTACTTCATAAAATAACGGCTCACCTGTTATATTCATGATTTGTTTTAAATCTTTCATTACAGCCGCTACAATTTCTTCATCCGTTTTATACACAATGTCTGAATCTCCGGCACGCCCAACATAGCTTCGGAGTAATGCATGCCCTTCAGGTGTAGAATGACGCCACTTTTTGTGTGTCCATGTACAAGCAGTAATATCAAATGAACTCTTCTTAGATACCACAAATCCTGTACCTTCATACGGATTATCGACAGCAGACTTATGAAACCCTAATGCCACCGTTGCTACAGTGCTCGACTCTAATTCTTTAAAATACTTAAAATAATCATAAGCACCAAGCATTTTAGCTGTAACATGAGGAGGCGTAGTAATAATCACTTGATCATACTCTTTTATGGTTCCATCATCAAAAGTCAACCTAAATACATCTGCATCTTTTTGAATGTTGTCAATCTGAACCCCGGTATGAACAGAGTTTTGATCAAGCCTTGCTGCAATGGCTTCAACAAATGATTCAAGCCCTCTTTCGAACGTTAAGAACATCCCTTTTTTCTTACCTGCTGAATCCTTCGCTTGAGTCTGCTTGCCCCGTGTCGCCTGCAAGCCTTTGATCAGGCTGCCATGTTTTGATTCAAGCTGTTGAAAATGAGGGAACGTTGCTTTTAAGCTGAGTTTATCTAAATCCCCTGCATAGATGCCTGATAAGAGCGGCTCGATCAAATCATCAACCACTTGGTTTCCAAGTCTCGCTCTAAAAAAGTGACCAAGAGACACGTCTTCATCACGGCCTACTACAGGCGGAATAAAGAAATCCCCGAGTGCTCGCAGTTTCCCTAGCGGCGAAAATAATTTTGTCGTTGCAAATGGTTTAAGCTCTGTCGGGATCCCCATCACAGCACCGCTTGGCATTGGATAAAGCGTATCATCCTTTAAAATGTAAGCTTGACCCGTATCATTAGATAGAAGCTCCCCCTCTAGCCCGACTTCTTTAGCAAGACGTGACATGCTTTGCTTTCTCGCTAAAAAAGAATCAGGTCCACGCTCAATCACAAATCCATCACGTACAATCGTTTGAATTTTTCCACCTAACCGGTCGTTTTTTTCAAATAGATCGTAATGAATACCCTCATGTGACTTAGCCTGCTCTAACTTAAACGCGGCTGCAAGACCTGTCATTCCACCGCCAATAATCGCTACTCGCTTCTTACTTTCCATAAGACGCTCACTCTTTCTCTTTAAGCTTATTAGAGACCACTGTTGCTAGGCAATCAAGGAATTCGTCTTTTGCATTAGGCATTTCCGGACGGTAATAATCAATACCAAGCTCATCAGTAACTACCTTACATTCCACATCATTATCAAAAAGAACTTCAAGATGGTCAGCTACGAATCCTACTGGGCAATAGACCATTGACGTGTATCTATGCTCATTGTACAAGTCACGAGTTAGATCTTGAACATCAGGTCCAATCCAAGGATCAGGTGTGTTCCCTTCACTTTGCCAGCCGATCGTATAATTTGTAATTCCTGCTTCTTTTGCAATGAGATCCGCTGTTTCTTGTAATTGATCTGGATAAGGATCTCCCATTGCAATAATCCGCTCAGGCAAGCTGTGAGCAGAAAAGATCACACAGGCTTTTTCTTTATCCTCAATCTTCTCCATCGTTTGCTTTACTTGATCTGCCCAGTATTGAATAAATTTCGGCTCGTCATACCAGCTTTCAATACTGTGAATCACAGGGCCGCCAATTTTCTCTGCCTCTTCTTTAGCACGTCCGTTATACGATTTTACACTGAAGGTTGAGAAGTGAGGAGCAAGCACGATGCTTACTGCTTCCTCAATGCCATCCTCTTTCATTTGCTGTACAGCATCTTCTACAAATGGATCAATATGCTTCAGACCAAGATAAGCTTTAAATTGACGATCTTCATATTGATCGTTTAAATAACGTTCAAGACCGTAAGCTTGATCTTCAGTAATTTTAGCTAAAGGACTGATTCCGCCAATTGCCTCATAACGCTCAGTTAAATCAGTTAACGCTTCTTCAGACGGCTTACGGCCGCGGCGGATATGTGTATAATAAGGTTCAATCTCCTCTTTACTTCTTGGTGTTCCATATGCCATGACAAGTAATCCATATTTCTTTTTAGACACTCGTTTTCACTCCTTAAAATGAATGTTATCTTGAATGTTTTGCTGAATATTCATGAACAAATGCCGTTAAGCGTCTTAATGTATCTGGATTAACCTCAGGAAATACACCGTGTCCTAGGTTAAAGATAAAGTTATCAGACTGCATACCTTGGTCAAGGATTGCTTTCGCACGCTCTTCAATTACATTCCAAGGAGCAAGTAGAATCGCTGGATCTAAATTTCCTTGAACGGTTTTTTGGATACCGCGCTCACGAGCTTCATTAACTGATAAGCGCCAGTCAAGTCCTACAACATCTAGCGGCAGGTCATTCCATTCATTTGCTAAATGACTTGCACCTACACCAAACATAATTAAAGGAACATTTTCTTTTCTTAGTTCGGTAAAAATGCGGTTCATAACAGGTTTAACGAATGCACGGTAGTCAGCAACATTTAGAGCGCCCACCCATGAATCAAAAATCTGGATTGCTTGCGCACCTGCTGCAATTTGTGATTTCACATACGTGATTGTGACATCACCAAGCTTGTCCATTAACATATGCCACGCCTCAGGCTCTGCATACATAAATGCTTTTGTCTTATTGTAATTCTTTGATGGACCGCCTTCGATCATATAGCTTGCAAGCGTAAACGGCGCTCCTCCAAAACTAATTAATGGCACGGTTAATTGCTCACGAAGAAGCTTAATCGTATCAAGTACATAAGGTACATCCTCTTCTGGGTTAATCATCCCAAGCTTTTCAACGTCGCCTTTTGAACGAATCGGATTATCAATAACCGGACCAATGCCAGATTTAATTTCCACATCTACTCCGATTGCTGGAAGCGGAGTCATAATGTCTTTATATAAAATCGCCGCATCGTTGTTATATTGATCCACTGGGAGTTTAGTAACATAAGCACATAACTCTGGCTGATGAGTAATTTCAAAAAGAGAATACTTCTCTTTAATTTTACGGTACTCTGGCTGTGAGCGCCCTGCTTGTCTCATATACCATACAGGTACATGGTCGTGCGCCTCTCCTCTACAGGCTTTTAAAAATGTATCGTTAAATGTTGGTTGAGTCATCTTGCCACACCTTTCTCAAAGTTCACTATGTATTAGTTTAATCGAATCCGTACAAAAAATCATGTTTTCTACCTCTTTTACTATAATGACCATACAACGTAGTGTATAGCCATCCTTTGAAACTGTCATAAAATTGATGAATGTTTTTGTCTAAATGATGCTATTTGCTTGCATGTTTCAAGCATTTTCATGAAAAAAGAATGGCCTAAAGATCAGCCATTCTTTTTTAGCGTTCTAATTCACATTAAAATCCAAACCCAAAATTAAATTCAGCTTCCGCTCTGTTCGATGGATCTCCTTCTTGATTCGTCACAGAATCTACAGGAGTGACCTCATATTGTTTAGTTGAAAAAGGATTAAAGCGGCTGACAATGTATTCGCTGTTTCCTCTCACTGTCGCAAGCCTCTCACGCTCTCCTTTATAAATCTCATAGACATGATAATACACGCGTTCATCATCAGAGCCTGTCCAATCAAGTTCTACACTCATCAGACCGCCGCCGCCCATTTGCAGTTTAGCCGATAAATCCTCTATTTGGGCTAACCTTACTGGCGGCAGAAGCTCTTCTGCTTGATCTGGCTTTTTAAAGGCAACATTTTTCAATGGATCGTCTAAATCATTTATAATATCCTTCATCATAACTGTTGGATAGGAACTGCCGCCTAGTAAGTATTGATCTGTCGTAGTGGTGTCATATCCCATCCACACCGAGCCAACTACAGTAGGAGTGTATCCGACAAACCAGGCATCCATCGTTCCTCCTTCTACCCCAGGGAAAGTGGTTGTACCTGTTTTCCCTGCTAAAGGTGTTTCCACATTCCCGCTTCTAGCTGTCCCCTCTTTTACGACTGATTCAAGCATTCTCGTCATGTACCAAGCAGTTTGAGGTGAAATGACTTCCGTTTCCGTTTGATTTGCTCGCCCGACAAGTTCACCATTACGATCATAGATTTCCGAGATGAAATAAGGGTCGACTACCTTTCCATTCCCTGCAAATACTCGGTACGCTTTAGCCATTTCAAGTGGAGTAACTCCCTCTTCTAAGCCGCCAAGTGCAATGGATAAGCCTTTATCAGGAATATCTAACCCTAAATGTTCTAGAAAACGAGTAGATTCTTTAACGCCGAGCTCATTTAATAACCAAACGGCTGGCGCATTCGTGGAGTTCGTAATTGCATCATACATTGTTATTTGCCCGCTGTATTCACCATTTAAGTTACGCGGTGAATAATCACCGTATGTGAGCGGTTCATCACGAAGCATTGAGTATGGTCCATAATCTCCCTCTTCAAGTGCGGGTGCAAATACAGCTAATGGCTTAAATGCTGATCCAGGCTGGCGCTTTGATTCTACTCGGTTTAATCCGCGGCGTACATATTCCCTGCCGCCCTGTGCCGCAAGAACACCGCCTGTCTCTACATCCATAAATACGGCTGCTGCTTCTGCTCCTTCATTTCCATCAGGAAAATAATCATCATTTTGCAGGCGTTCAAACGCAGATTGCTGCAGCTTCTGATTCATTGGTACAACAATTTTGTAGCCGCCAGACAGTACCTCTTGACTCGATAATTGGTATTTACGTTCAGCCTCTTCTAACACCATGTCAATATACGTTAGAAAAGCCTCATTTTCTGTAATCTTATTATGGTCCACTGCAATGGTGCGTCCTTTATAACGAACAGATTCCTCTGCTGTGATATAGCCCCTTTGCTCCATGACCGATAACACGACATCACGACGTTGTTTACTGCGCTCTGGGTTTGAGATTGGCGAGTAGCTGTTCGGTGCTTTTGGAAGCCCTGCTAAAAGAGCCCCTTCATCAACCGTCAATTCACTAACAGGCTTATTAAAATACAATTTAGAGGCCGCTTGGACCCCATATGCACCATGTCCAAAGTAGATACGATTTAAATACATCTCAAGAATTTCATCTTTACTGTATTTCCGCTCAAGGTTCATGGCAATCATGACTTCTTTTGTTTTTCTCAGCCATGTTTTTTCATTTGATAAAAAGACATTTTTTGCCAGCTGCTGAGTGATTGTACTTCCACCTTCAACTTTAGCACCCGCTAAAATATCTCTATATACTGCTCTTCCTATCGCCCGAAAATCAATTCCTTGATGTTCATAAAACCTCGCATCCTCAATCGCTACGAAAGCTTGTTCAACATGGTCTGGTATATCATCAATCGATACAATTTCTCTATTTTCAATATATAATTTCGTTAAGAGTTCGCCTTCTTCATCGACGAGAGAGGTTGTTGCACTCATTACCAGCTTCTCATTATCTATAGCGAAGTTACCCGCCAGGAGAATAATAAGATATCCTACGAGTCCTATCAACACAGTTGAAAGAACAAAGATTATGGCAATTGATATTCGTTTAAGCAGCATACCATCCCTCCTTTATTACTAGTATATCCCAATTCATAACAGCCACTCTAACCCAAGTCTTCTATTATAACTGAGATTGCCTTTATTTTAATCGTAATCATCTCTTTTGCCAATATTCGAGTGAATGCGATATACTTTCTACGCAGAAACCTAGCTAAATGTTTCAAAACCTATTTTATATGAATAAGTCAAAGATAATCCTTAGGAGGGAAATGCGTGTGAGAAAAGTGGTTATATCAAAAGTGCCATTCAACGATGCTGCATCGATTCAACTTACATCCGCACAACAAAACGTATATTACATTGAAGATACACGAGAGGATTCAGGAGCTGGTGAAGTATATTCTGTTTTAAATGAAACAGGAAGCCTACCTGATGCGGGATTTGTTGTGTTAAATAATATCCCTGTTACAGCAGAAGGGCGCGGAATGTTTGAAGAAAGATTCCAAAATCGTGCTGGTTTAGTCGAGAAGGAGCCTGGCTTTAAAGCGATACGAATTTTAAGACCAGAAACATCTGACACCTACATTGTGATGACGGTTTGGGAAAGCAAGGAACACTTCAAGAAATGGCAGGAATCGAATGCCTATAACCACGCTCATAAAAAACGCGGGACAAAAGAAGGACTTGGCTCCTCGATTTTCCCACGGCCTTCATATGTGACAGAATATACGATTTAATTTAAAACGACTCGAGTACACGCTCGTGTCGTTTTTGTTTATTTTACGAGCCCGTGCCTATGAGCATAGATAGCAATCTGGGTACGGTCTTCAAGAGCTAATTTTTGAAGAATATTACTGACATGTGTTTTGACCGTCTTAATTCCTATAAATAAACTCTCAGCTATTTCTTGATTTGACTGCCCCACACCTATCAGCTTTAACACTTCTAATTCACGAGGGGTTAATTCTTCATGCAACGCTTTTTCTTTTTGCGACCTCATATGGTTCATCATCTTATTCGTTACTTTCGAAGCTAGTACAGGTTCCCCGTCCGCAGCTTGACGGATCGCTTGAGCAATCTCTTTGGCCGACGATGTTTTGAGTAAATAGCTAAACGCGCCAGCTTCAATCACTGGGTAGACTTTCTCATCATCAATAAAACTTGTTAAAACAATCACTTTACTAAGAGGTTTATCCTTCATGATGGCTCTTGTGGCTTCAATACCATCCATTTTCTCCATCACAAGATCCATTACAATGACATCTGGCTCGAGCCGTTTGGTCATCTCTACCCCTTCTAGTCCATTACTAGCTTGGCCTATCACTTCAATATCAGGCTGTGTTTGAAGAAAAGCAGACATCCCCATACGGACCATTTCGTGATCATCCACTAAGAGTACTTTCACCAGGTTGTTCCCCATTTCGCTCCCCCTTGTGTTCATCTTTCTCATTACCTTTCCATGCAATAGGAATTTTCACTTCCAGCTGTGTTCCTTGTAGTGGTACGGATACAATATTCAATACTCCTCCGATATCATTCATCCGTTCTTTCATCGTTTGAAGTCCGTATGATTCCTGCGAAATATCATCTACTTTAAATCCTACTCCATTGTCGATGATTTTCATGATGACCTCTTGAGGCATTTCTTTTAACAAGAACTCAACTGCATTAGCTTCTGAATGTCTTAAAATATTTGAGATCGCTTCTTGAATTAAACGATACATTTGATCCTCTATCCCTTGTGGCAGGTCTGAATCAATATCAACGAGGAAGCTTACTTCTACATCATGCTTTTTTTCTAATTCTAAAAACAGCTGCCCCGCTCCCTCTTCTAAGCTTTTCCCTTCTAGGTGAGCCGGACGTAAATGAAGCAATAGTGCACGCATCTCAGCTTGAGCGGTGTTCGCCATCTTTTCTACCATTTCTAACTGTTCTTCCTGTTTTTCATCACTCGACCTTAACGCAGCAGTCATCATGGAGATGGCAAATAACTGCTGGCTCACAGCATCATGAAGCTCCCTTGCTAAACGCTGTCTCTCTTCTGTGACAGCAGCCTTCTTGACGGTATCCTGCATCTTAACCCTTTCTGTAGAAAGCCTTTGAAGGGAAGCGATTTGCTCTTCAATTTGAGCAGCCATCCGGTTCATCCGGACTGCAAGCTCAGTCAGCTCATCGGCTCCTTGTTCTGTGAGTCGATGAGAAAAAGTACCTCTCTCAAAACGCATGGCTCCATGCACGACTTCATCAATTCTCCTTTTTAAAGGCAGAGCTTGAATGACGCCTGCTATGATGCCAACAAGTAAAAACGTCGCTATCAGCCAGACAAAAAGAGGAATTTCAATTAATCGGAGATCAATTAATAAAAGAAGTCCTCTCGGTTCTTGATACGTTAACAAAAAAGCTGCAAAGATGGTCATTAAAAGAGCTAAGAACACATTATGACGGATAAACTGCCAGAGAAGGCGGGCAAGTCTCATTTTCATATCCTTCTCACCGTCACTTCCCCAAGTGCCATTGATATGACCAGCTTCACTCTTCTTTTTGACTGCTTGTATTGAGAAGGTGCCAGACTCACTTGCTGATTAATACCTGAATGTTTCTCATGAAAAACAGTTAATTCTCCTGCAAGAGAAGAGGCTTGAACGGCTACTGTTAAATCATCCGGGACATACACATTGACCTCTCCAATAAATGCTTGAATAACAATAATGGTCTCACCTTCTGAAATCATTGCTTTTGACAGATCTATTTTTACGCTTCCAAGGGCAGACCATATCGTTAAATCTCGCAATTCAAACTGTTGGTTCATGTAATGGATATCTCCAACAAAGTTTTTTCTTACAATCGGCTCATAGGCTGCCTGTTGAGCTTTGGATGAAGTTGAAGTAGAACCACTAGGAGAAACAGAGTGATCTAGGTCTCCCTCCGAAATGAAGGGTTCTTGCTCACTTTTAGATGTATTTTCCTTCACAGGTGTTTGCTTAGGGGCCTCTTCATGTGTGATCTTAAGCCTTCGTTCGCGTTCGGCATGAGATTTTTTTGTCTTCTTCTGGCTTTTCACTAATTTAAGTCCGTAATAAAAACAAATAACAGCTAAAATAAGTCCAATAAAATTAATAGAAAATAATTGATCTAAAAGAATACTGCCGCTGATGATAAAGAAAATAGCCGCAATCAGCTTGCGTTTGTTTTGATAAAAATAATAACCAAGGAAGAAGAAGATGAGCGGGGCAATTAATCCGCCTGTTGCAAAGCTAAGCACACCCATCAGAAACCAAATTCCAAGGATCACCACAATAACTCCAATTAACCCATGCTTACTCATCCACACTCCCCCTTTCCTCTACGTTCACTACCACTATTTATTTAATAATTTGGTATCACCCGATACAGTGACAGCCGTAACAACATATTCTCCGCTTCCAGCTGTTCCTTTTAAACTTTTCGATTGAAATTGCTGCTCTGTTAATTGCTCATCGATCGTAAATCCACCTGAGGTTGTCTTTAAATCTACCTGGGCATTTAAATTTCTTACCCACATCGTAATATCACCGGATACCGTTTTCAGATGAGCATCTTTATGATCGTGTGTATATGTTACCAAAATATCTCCTGAAACGGTATTAGCATCTAGTTCTCCACTGAAACTTTCTACCTCAATATCTCCAGACGTACTCTTTATGACTAGTTTCTCACTTTCAATAGAATCTGCTTGGAGATCGCCTGAGGTGGAATGGATTGAGACCTCATCAGCGGTTATGTGGCTAGAATGAACATCCCCTGAAATGGTTTTTAAAAATACCTCTTCACTTTCAAGCGGGGTATTTATTGTTATGTCTCCTGATACAGATTTCGCCTCAAATGAGAAAATATCGACTTCAGGAATATATATAATCATTTCTGTACTTCTTCGTGGGGATAAAAACGGAATAGAGATGCTGTTTCTTTCTTCCATTCTTATTGTAAGTCGATTTCCACGTTCTTCTACACGTAATGTTTGGTTTCGTCTTTTATCGATCACATCCACACTCATATTTTCATTGGATGACGGTTCTACTCTAATATCAACAGAGGTGCTTTCAATGAATAATTCCGTGTTTCCTTCTAAAGGTTGATCTACATTTTCCACTTTTTCTCCTCCATTATTAAGACCTGATAAATTAAAAACCGATAAGGAACCAAAAGTTGATAAAAAGAGCACAGCTCCGATGATAATCAAAGCGACCCCAGCAATTTTTTTCATAAAATCCTCCCCTGCACTCAGCTTTCATCACGCTTACACTCGATACTTATAAACTCACCTACAAAGTATATAGAAAATATTTCCTTCAGCCAATATTCTTTTTGTTAATTGATCATTCGATAAGATTTCATTGAAGATTTGACTGAATATTTGTTGGAACAAAAAGCAAGGGAGATCCCTTGCTTAATGAGATGCTTGTTCATTCAGTTTTTCTTGTAACCGACGCACTTCATCTTCTACTTCGATTTCATTATTTGCCTCAAATAAATCACTTCTAGATGATGATATCACTCTATCTTCCCTTATCATCAGCTGCTCATCAAATCGCTCAAATTCGTCATCAAGATCTATTAACGATTGCTTTTGAGCTGGTTTTACATGTTTATGTGTTTTTGCTGACTGCATTCTTAAGGCTAGTTCAACTTTCTTTTCACGTAATTGTTTATATTGATCTTGGAGCTTTTCAATTTCTACTTCATAATAATGCTTCACTTCCATGCTTTTATGAGTCAGTTCACCATATCGAACCACCTGATTGGCTAGTTGCTTTTTATCAAGTAATATTTTTTTTGCAAGCTGATCCTCACCAGACTTTAACGCCTCTAGAGCCTGTTCCTCTCTTTTCACCATTAATCTTTCTGTCATGTCTTTATCACGCTTAAGCATATCCTGAATCTGCCTTTGCTTTTGAATCGTACGTTCAGCTTTTTTTATCGATTCTTTCACATCTCTTATATGCTGCTTCACCATCATTTCTGGATTTTCAATACGATCTAATCCCTCATGTATCGTTGCTTTAATATACCGCTCAATTCTTTTCAATGCTGACATTTTAATTCCTCCTTGTATTTAACACTTGGTATTTAACACTTGATTTATTATTTTTTTATTAATCGATCAAACTCTGCATCTAAAGAGTCATAATCAGATCCATAGTTATCTTCATCTTCGTCTTCTTCCTGCTCTGTTTTTTGGACAACTAACTTATAGCCAAAGTAAACAAGCAAGAGGCCAATCGCTAAACTGACGACACCGCCCATTCCTCCAAATAAAATGACGGCACCTAGAGCTAATAACACAATACTCGATGGAGACCATCCGGTTTCCTGCCATTTGGTATAACCAAGGTACATCATCCATGCTCCTAGCACTAAGCTGATTAAACCTCCTAAATGAATACCAAACATACTAAGGAGAATGCTTACACCAATGAATAATAGGATCGCTCCTCCTAACGCTTTTGCTGCTCTTCTCATTTTCACCCCTCCTTGCCTTTCGTTACTTCTATTGTAGGAAACAGCATCAAAATTGACCCCTTGCCTGAGCACGGTTTGCTCTCCGCCTCTAGACTGATCTTTCTCTCGGACCTTTGTCACTTCTTTGTCACTTCAGTGAACAAATTGTTTTTCAAATGAAATAAATTAGAGTTATGGTATATACTTTGTACGAACAAGCTTAAGGATTTTTTCTTTCATAAGTGAAATGATAGAATAGTTTTACTTGCTTTTGCATGGACTAGTAGTATATGGAGGTGACGTTATTGGGTGAAGTAACGATATGGCTTGCGTTTCTTGCGGGGATTGTATCCTTTTTATCCCCTTGTGTATTTCCACTAATGCCGGCTTATTTAGCACAATTAACTGGAACACAAGTGACAGGTAATAAAGTGGCCGCTGACAGAAAGATTATTTTAATGAGAAGTCTGGGCTTTGTAATGGGATTTACAAGCATTTTCCTTTTACTTGGCCTTTCCACATCACTCATCGGGCAGGCTTTCTGGGATTATAGACCACTTATAGAGCAGATTGGCGGAATCATTATTACGATTTTCGGTTTACAAATGATGGGCGTCATTTCTATACGGATGCTGTTATCTGATAAACGAATAAAAGCAAAACCACATAAGTCAAGCAGCTTTGCAGGATCTGTTCTGCTTGGATTTCTATTTGGGTCGGGATGGTCGCCGTGTATCGGTTTAGTTCTTTCATCCATTTTATTTTTAGCAAGTCAGGCAGATACAATGTGGAGTGGGATGTTCTTACTCTTAATGTACTCATTTGGCTTAGGCATTCCTTTTGTCGCAGTAGCGCTTCTATGGTCTCGCTCCCTTGATAAAATGCGCCGCCTGAACAAGTGGCTCCCTACGATTCAAAAAGTGAGCGGAGGAATTATGGTAGCATTGGGTATTCTTTTATTTACAGGACAGTTCAGTATTATTTCTGCTTACCTGCAGCGCATTGCTACAAACTTACCTTTTAATTTGTAATGGAAGAATTCTTCACAAAAAAACGGAGGGATCAATTTATAGATCCTCTCCGTTTTTTTCTTGTTCAAATAATCGAATTCTGTAACTATTCATTGCCGTCTCCCCAAGCAGATCAAGAAAATGATAGTTAGCTGCTGCCCCAACGATAGCACCAAAGCCTGGTATCATCTGCAGCATTTTCGGTAAATCAATAAAGTCACGATAGTTTAATTGAAACTCTTTCCAATCAACATGCTCCATATACTCTCTTTTACTAGGTAGATAATTGTACTCCTCTTCCCACTCTTCAATCCGCTTCAGAGCTTCAATACGCTTATCCCCGCTTGAGAAGGCAAGCTGGAAAAGACGCAAGACAAAAAGTCTCTCCCTGTAATCTCTTACATCATAGCCATATGCCTGGGCTACATCAAAGAGAAATTTCATTTTTATTCCGAGCAATAGAGGGAAATCAGCTAAACCAAGCAGAATGCCACCAGCACCAGTACCTGCGCCCTCAGCAGCTGCTGTTCGTTTATATGATTTGATCAGCTGTCTTACTTTTTCTTCACGTTCTTCTAAACTTAAATCATACAAGGGTTCTTTATTGGCAGTATGCTCTGTTCCAGTTAACGTAGCTTGAACCATATTTCTAATACCTGTCGTTACCACCGTATGAACCCTCTCAGGTATCATTGTATTCATTTTCACTTGAAGCTTTTTTGTGTAACGGCCTGCCATTGAAGGACGTTTTAACAGCTTCCTTTTCCAGCGCGTGACTTCTTCTTTGGCATTTTCCTTATACATTAGCACACTCCTTTTATATCCAATCATTTCTACTAATAAATGAGAAAAATGAGTTTACCATGCCTGCTTTTTGCGCTTATGAATCCATGTGGTGCTTCCGAGATAGCTAAACAATATTCCTATTGCAAGGCCAATTGCTGTAATTAAATAAGTAGAGCTGACCAATAAAACTCCTGTTAAGACAGCAGTCATAACGAGCAGCAGCCTGAAGCTGATCGTCGTAAGTGCTTCTTTTCTGTCTCCTTGTTCAATCGGATATAGGTCTACCCACATATTCGTGTCATAATGGAACCATAACGTAGACAGCTGCATCATTACCATATGCATAAATAAAAGAAAAACAGCAAGCTCCATCCATCCGTTTGGCAGTATGGCTAATAAGAAGCTCGCAACGACGACAAGCCTTACATACACTCCTAAGTAGTCATTTGCACGAATAAATGTTCGCGCAAATAAATAATGATACACGCTTTTTTTGTTCGCCGATAAGAATCCGAGCATTCCGTTTAAATACGAGCGGCTTCTCACTTGTTCCTTTAATTGCGGCACATCCGTAAATGCATTAGCAATACGATAGAAGAACATCAGCATTTTCTGCTCTACGGAAATTAAATGTTCCCATTTAATTGAAAGCTTCACAGCTAGTTTTTGATAATAGAACACGTACAACAGTGCCATGATTCCAACTACAGCTATAAAATAGATAAAATCAGCACCTGAAAATAACAGGTAAGTAAATACTCCATTCACCATAAGTCGTAATAGGAAGTGTGATCCTCTCTCCTGACCGCTAGCAAAACGCTGCTCTTGCCAAGTGCTCGCTACATTCCAAGCTTTTGCGATAAGCAGCATTAGTAGTACAAACCAGAAGCTTCCTGATTCATTTGAAATTCTTAATGCAAAAAGTGGTGCCAAGACAATAAAGATAACGAGCATCACAAAAGATTGCAGAATGTATGAATAGATCTGAGAAGCTCTGAAATATCGATCGAGCTTTGACTCATAAGGCAGTAAAAACACTACATCTGCCTGCTTCACAAATGTCCTGATACGTCCTCTTGTTAAAACAATCGCAAAGATGACTGTAAAAACCCATAAAGAAGGGAATGCTTCCGGTAATTCTTCTAATGCCTGACTATAATAGAAGCTTCCAATTAGGATGAGAAAGTAAACCGTAAATAAAAAACCGCTGTTTCCAATTAAGCGTAGATAACGTATCGCTTCATTCCAGTAAGAGCTGGTCCGCTCACGCCAAAGAGTCATCCCATCCCTCATAGGACCGCGTCCTTTGTCATCTCAATATAAATATCATCTAATGTGGCTTCAGGCATCTTTAGCTGACTTCTCATTTCATCAAGTGTACCAGTTAGCACCACTTTTCCATGATGAAGAATGACAAAGCGATCACAATAACGTTCTGCCGTCGCTAGAATATGGGTAGACATTAAGATAGCTGAACCGCGTTTTCGCATATCAGAAATGAAATTGAGAAAAGACTGAATACCAATCGGGTCAAGACCAACAATCGGTTCATCGACGATATACACAGGCGGCTCCACTAAAAATGCACTCATAATCATGACTTTTTGGCGCATCCCTTTAGAAAAATGACTAGGAAACCATTTTTTCATTTTTGTCATTTTAAATTCTTTAAGCAAGGCTTCTGCACGCTCTTCAAATACTGCTTGATCAAGATTGTAAGCAAGCGCCGTTAATTCAAGATGCTCCCATAATGTTAATTCATCATATAGAATAGGAGTTTCAGGTATGTACGCATATGAACGACGGTATTCATTGGCATCTTCGTGAAATGTCTTTCCTTCAATAGTGACACGGCCTTCATGAGGCTCAAGCAGTCCTAATATATGTTTAATGGTCGTACTTTTCCCTGCTCCATTTAAGCCGATTAACCCAACAATCTCTTCTTGATTAACAGAGAAATTCACATCATGCAGCACTGGCTTTTTAGGGTGATATCCCCCAGTAAGATGTTCTATTTTTAAACGTTGATTCATCGTTTGTTTGCCGCCTCCCTGGTTTAATTCTGATTATTCTATTCATTTATATAAAATTCTTAGATGCTTATATCCTTTTGATTGTACCAAATGAATGACTACCTTCTCCACCCGCACCCTAAAAACCTCTCTAAAACAAGTAAGAAGTAACCGGTTTCGGCTACTTCTTATTCTACCTTATGCATTTGGCTGTGGAGTATCCGTAGGTTCAGCATACCCCTCTTTATAATGCTCATCAATAAGATCACGAATGTCTTTTTCCGACATGCCATTATCGTACAATTCCATCGAAGCATGTGCTATCTCAAGGCAAACACCACATTTAGCCCCGTGATCATCCCAGACAATAGAGCCGTCTTCACCACGCTCATTAATAAAGCAATCAAACGTGCTGCGATGACCTACAGATTCCCCGCATCCACAATAGCAAGGCATATGTTCAAGCAGCTCTTGATAGTGAGGCGTACGCTCGTAAATCTGTGCAATCGAATCTGGATGATTTTCTAAAAATGTTGGCAAAACACTCGCCGATGCTGTTTCTTCATGAATATCGCCCATCATCATCGAATGATCAGCATGCTCATCCACCGCATTGTCATTTGAACAACCAGCGGCTGGAAAAGCAAGTAATATAACTACAAGGAAAAGACCTATTTTCTTCATATCCATTCTCCTTTCACAAGGTAACCACCCGTATTATAGCACGCCCCACCCAAAGAAAATGTGAATAAAAAAAGAAAAGCGAAATGATTCGATTAGGTAAGAGGAGGCTGGAGGTTCGACAATTAGAAGCCTCCTTTTGCTTCGTTTGGCGAAGTGAAGGCACCGAGTACCTGAATCATGCAGCTAGACAAAGAAAAGCGAAGGGGCATGCCCTGGCATTCGAAAACTTAGGGGAAGCAAAAAGAAGTCGCTTTTTGACTTCGTTTGATTCACAAAAGTTTCTCGAAGGACAATGCCCCGCAGTTAGACAAGAAAAGCGAAAGCGACTGGGCTGGCATGCGGCCAAATAAAAGTCTAATACCCTACCTGTCTGTTATTGAACTATTTTGAAAGACTTTATCAATTTGATTGCGATCATAATCTAATATCCAGTCATTATATTTGTCGTAAATAGTCCGTATTCTATCAGTCGATGTAGCAATCAAGTCACAGCCCCTATCATCGTAAATATGAAAAACGGTTTCCTTTTCACGATTTATAAAATAGACATCATGAGAAATAGCTGGCTTAAGCCCCATATCTTGATTACAGATTGCTTTTATCATAGGGCTGTAACGTATATCAGCTGTCGTGCATTTCAAAGAAAATCGATGAGTTCTATATATTCCTTCGTCGTCATCTTCTGAGAAAATAAAAGGAATGCTCCGTTGCTGCAGCTTAAACAAAACGGATTTCTGCTTCACATATTTTGAGAAGATATTTAGTTTACGTTTAAAGCTTTCTCCATCAGCAAAATCATTTACATCTATCACTAATAGGATTTCATCATCAGTTATATTGATAGAACCAATATTTTCTACAAGACTACCCCCTGTATCATTTGCATTATTCCCCCAAATAAAAGAAGCAGTCCTACATGATTGCTCATTGGACTGCTCCCTCTCTTAACATACGCTTATTAGTTAACCATTCTTGCTCCTTCGCCCCAATATTCTTTACGGATTTGAACCTTTTGGATTTTTCCAGAGGCCGTTTTTGGAAGTGCTTCTGCAAATACTACGCTTTTAGGAGCTTTAAAATGAGCCATTTTACTTCTAGCAAATTGAATCACTTCTTCTTCAGTAAGCTGATGTCCCTCACGCAATACGACGACAGCGTGTGGAACTTCTCCCCACTTCTCGTGAGGAACGGCAATGACAGCCGCTTCTAAAACAGCAGGGTGCTCATATAGGACGCCTTCTACTTCAATAGAAGAAATATTTTCTCCACCACTGATGATGACATCTTTTTTACGGTCTACAATTTCCATATAACCATGTTCATCTACAGTGGCCATATCCCCCGTATGCAGCCAGCCATCCCGAATCGTCTCACTCGTAGCATCAGGGTTTTTCCAGTAGCCTTCCATAACTCCATTTGAACGGACAACAATCTCTCCGATGCTTTTGCCATCCGCCGCTACTTTCTCACCGTACTCATTCACAACCTTCAACTTTGATCCAATCATCGAATAGCCTGTTTTTGCTTTTAGACGAGCTTTCGCTGCATCATCAAAAGAAAGCTGTTCTGAACGGATTTGAGAAGTTGTTACAAGCGGGCTTGATTCAGTCATTCCATACACTTGAATAAACTCCCAGCCCAATTCTTCCTCCACACGTGTTACAAATGCAGGAGGCGGAGCAGACCCAGCGATCACGACTCTCATATTATCCCTTTTCGGCACATTTTCTGTTTTAGCATATTCAAGCAGCATGTTTAAAACAGTAGGTGCCATATGAGCTACGGTTACCCCATTTTTCTCAATTTTTTCAAAAATAGTTTTCGGATCGATTTTTCTAAGCATTACTTGCGTTGCACCGTTCGCTGTGTAATAAAACGGCGAACCCCATCCATTCACATGGAACATTGGCAATACATGCAGCAACGTATCTTGATCACTCACACGCAAATGATGCTGAGTACTTAAAGCATGCAGGTAGTTGCTGCGGTGCGTTAACATAACACCTTTGGGATTTCCAGTTGTACCGCTAGTATATAAAATATTTGCTAGATCATTTTCTTCTAAAGGAACACGTTTAAACTCGTCTGTTGGAAACTGACTGAGCCATCGCTCATATGAAACCCCTGCCTGTTGATCCTCTTTAGCTCCATGAATGATAATGTGTTTTACTGTTTCTAGCTTATCAATAACAGGCTCCACTAGAGGGTACAATTCTTGGTCAACAAAAAGCACTTGAGATTCACTATGATTTAAGATAAACAAGTAATCTTCGGGCTTTAATCGTGTATTTAAAGAAGTCATCACTGCTCCTACCTGAAACACGCCATAGAAGCCTTCAAGCATATCTTCTGTATTGGGAGCAAGGTAAGCAACTTTGTCTCCTTTTTGGATACCTAGCTTTGTTAATCCATAAGACAATTGTTGTACTCGTTCATTTAATTGCTGATATGTAAGCGTTCTCTCTTCTCCGACAATAGCTGGCTTATCCCCATATAATTCAACAGCACCATCTAGAAAATCAAGCAAAACTAAAGGTACATGCATAATCGTTCCTCCTGCTTCTGATTTATTTAAATTTTCTAACTATATCATACCATATAGCCCTTACTGTGCCAATAACACACTGATGTTTATCTTCTGTTACAAAACAGACGAACGACTTGCATGTCCATAACTCACTAAGATATAGTAGAAAAAAGAAAATTACTCCATATTTAATCTATATTTATCCAAATCAAATCGAAAGGGTGATAAGATGTCTCACGATGTAAATTGTATATTTTGTAAGATCATTAAGGGAGAGATTCCTTCTGCAAAAGTTTATGAAGATGAAAAGGTTCTAGCTTTTATGGATATTAGTCAAGTTACAAAAGGGCATACATTATTAATACCTAAAGCTCACAAGGCAGATGTGTTTGAGCTTGATACAGAACTTGCCCGCCACCTTTTCTCAGTTGTTCCGAAATTAGCAAAAGGCCTTAAAGCTACATACAAGCCTGAAGGATTAAACATAGTAAATAATAACGGGGAAACAGCTGGCCAAACTGTCTTTCACTATCATGTCCATTTAATTCCTCGCTACGGTAAGGGCGATGGATTTGGCGCAGTATGGAAAGATCACAGCTCAGACTATAAGCCAGAAGAATTGCAAGAAATGGCAGCTGCTATTTCTGCACATGTTACGAACTGACCAAATGGTCAGTTCTTTTTTTCTGTACATTCAGAAAATATCTCTCCTTTCTTCTCCTTTTTTAAATAAATTATGGTACGATAATCGTATTAGAAAAAACATTACTGTAGTACCGAATTAAAGGAGTGGAGAGAGAAATGAGCAAACAGGTTTTTAACTTTAATGCAGGCCCTTCAGCCCTGCCTAAGCCAGTATTAGAAAAAGCACAAGAAGAATTACTTAATTTCGGTGACAGCGGCATGTCAGTTATGGAGCTTAGCCACCGCAGCAAAACATACGAAGCAGTCCATCAAGAAGCTAAAAGTTTACTAACCGAACTCTTAGAGATTCCTGACAACTACGAGATTCTCTTTCTTCAAGGCGGCGCTAGCTTGCAATTTTCAATGATTCCGATGAACTTGCTTAAAGAAGGTAAAACAGCAAGCTTTGTTATGAGTGGTTCATGGTCTGAAAAAGCTCTAAAAGAAGCTCAATTAGTTGGCGAAGCGAAGATTCTTTCCTCTTCAAAAGATGAAAATTACCGTTCAATCCCTGAAGTTAACTCATCTGAAATTAATGCAAATGATGCATACATTCATATTACATCAAATAACACCATCTTCGGTACACAGTGGTCCACCTATCCAGATACAAAAGATGTTCCTTTAATTGCAGACATGTCGAGTGATATCCTCTCGCGACCGATTGACGTCAGCAAATTTGGAATGATTTACGCAGGAGCACAAAAAAATCTTGGCCCTTCTGGTGTAACAGTTGTTATTATCAGAAAAGATTTGCTAGAGAGCGCCAATGACCAAATTCCAACTATTCTTCGTTACCAAACGCATGCTAAAGCCGATTCCCTGTACCATACCCCACCAACATTTGCGATCTACATGCTTCGTAATGTTTTACAGTGGGTGAAGGATCAAGGCGGTGCAAGCGGTATTGCTCAAGCAAACGCCAAAAAAGCACAGCTCCTTTATGCTACCATTGATGAAAGCAATGGCTTCTATACAGGACATGCGACAAATGAAAGCCGATCTCATATGAATGTAACGTTCACTTTAAAAAGCGAAGAACTCACTAAATCTTTCTTAAGCGAAGCAGCTGAAAAAGGCTTTGTCGGTTTAGGTGGACACCGTTCTGTTGGGGGATGTCGTGCATCAATTTATAATGCTGTTCCATTAGAAGCTTGTGAAGCACTAAGAGCATTCATGGTTGAATTCCAAAATAAACACGCTTAATTAGAAAGAGAGCTGTAAATGAACAGCTCTCTTCTAGACATATACTAAAAGCCATCCAGATAGGACTCCACTGATGATAAAACATGTAAACATGATCAATATTGTTTTTCTCCAATAGGTTCTCTCTGAAGCATCTTTCGTTTTCACAAACCTTGAAATTGAATAAATGAGACTATACATCAATAATAAACTTACAGATAGTACCAATAAAATGAGTGCGTGCTGCATAGTCATCTTCCCTCCTTTTTTTATTGTATGAGCGGCAGATGGCACACATGACGATCAATTATGGATGAGGTGAGAAAAATATGCATATTAAATCTTTACTTTCTGGGATTGTTGCTGGAGTTGTAGTAGCAGGTACAGCTACTCTATTCACTACCCCAGCATCAGGTCGTGAGCTTCAAGAAACGTGTAAGGATCGAGTTCTAAAAGTACGTAAAGGTGTTAAGCAATTTTCTAATGATTCCATCGTATTAAAAGAAAAAGTAACAGAAACAACCCAGCTAGGCATTCAATCAATTAAAGCAGTTAGCTCAGAAGTGAAAGAAAGTATTTCTGACTGGCAAAAAGAGGTTCAGCCAAGTATCGATCAGCTAAGAAAAGATACAGAAGAACTTCAACGCCGAGTATCTCAGATGAAGCAGCTAGATTAAGCTGCTTTCTCTTTAGTAAATAATCACTATATAAATATAGATTTACAAACATTTTTTAGAAAATTTCTAAAAAGAAGAGAATTCCTCTTTCTTTTTGACACATTCCTTGTCATAATAAGTAATAAAAGTATTCAGAAATAGCTTTATAAAAGATAAAGAAATATGAAGCGTGATAGGGGGAGAAAAATGGAGCCAAACGAACCTTACTCTTTAAAACAGTCTGTTATTTTCAATCATAAGGTTGCGCAATTAAGTAAAGCACTTTGGAAGTCGGTAGAAAAAGATTGGCAGACATGGATTAAACCATTTGATTTAAATATTAATGAACATCATATTCTCTGGATTGCTTATCATCTTGACGGTGCGTCTATTTCAGATATAGCCAAATTCGGAGTGATGCATGTATCAACAGCTTTTAATTTTTCAAAGAAGCTGGAAGAACGAGGATTCCTTACGTTTTCAAAAAAAGAGAATGATAAACGAAATACGTACGTTTGTCTAACTGAAGAGGGTAAGGAAATGTTTTTAAAAACATTAGAAACCTATGAGCCTAGCACATATGGAGTGTATGGGGGCGCCCTTCCAATCAAAGAATTATACGGGAAATTCCCAGAATTCTCTGAAATCATGAGCATGCTTCGCCATATCTATGGTCCTGATTTTGTAGATATGTTTGAACAAACCTTACAAAAATTTGAAGAAGGCTTTACTGAAGAAGAAGGCCGCTTGTCTCCAAGACGCCCAATGCTTGATGATCATTCTCTTACGAAAGAGTCATCTTAACCGAAAAAAATTGCGGAACGATTTCTAAAAATCGCTCCGTTTTTTTATTGTCTTTTTTTATTATTGTCGAAATCCTTTTATTTTTGTCAGAGGTATTGCATTTCCTAGAAAAAGGGCGTAAATTATTCAATTAGGTTGAGCATTAAATTTACTAGTTATCTTTTATTAGATTCGACCTTATATTCAACCAACTTGTGGTTCAACTTGTTTTGGAGGTGCAGCTTAGATATGAACTGCTGGAAGACCATTAATATTTCTCGTGATTATGGAACGTTGCGCCTAATCATGTTCTCATCAAGCACTGTTTTACTATCATTTTTATTTTATTATTTAGTCATGAGCACGATTGTGCAGACAACTGAATTTACTCAATTTGGCTTTGTTACAGTGGTGTTAAGTTTATTTGGGTTAGTCCTTACACATAAATTGCTTCACTGCCTTCCCATTTGGTTATTTGGCGGGCGTGCAAAGATCAAAATCAGTACAAGGAAATTATTGTTCCCTTTAATGGATATCAAATTAAGGGAGCCGCTTTCCCGAAATGTTTACTTATTGGCTCTATTTTCACCTTTAGTATTTATTACAACAGCAGGTGCGGTAGGATCCATTATGTGGCCGCAATTTTTACCTTATTTTTCGATCCTTACATCGATCAATTTCGGCTTGGCCTTTTATGATTTGGTTTACGCTTCTCACCTAATGAAAGCACCTAAACAGTGTTATATTGAGGATCATGATGAAGGCTTTCATATTCTAATAAAGCAAGCAGTATAGCAAAAAGCAGAACCCATTGGTGTGGATTCTGCTTTTTGTATGTTGAATTAATTATTTACGATCATCTCAAACGTGATTTCATCTTCAGGTAAATTGATGGCTTTTGCTCTAAAATCAATTTTCGGATCAACATCAATTTCAGTGACTTTTATATGCGCCAAACGATCTGCAGGATAGATATCTACCCATTCAGGCAGGTCAGCATACTCTTTAATCAGCTGCATAGCCCGGTCCTGTGGAAGCTGCAAGATACCGACCGATATATGGTCAGCTAGCAATAGAACATCGCCATTCTCCCTCACTTGCGGTTCAAAATGCATTTCTAAAGGGACTCTTTGACCTAAAATACTAAACTCGGACCTAAATTCAATCAATTCATCTCCAAGCTCTACTACATATGGAACACCAGCATCTTGTTTTTCGATTTCCCTCGCGATTAAACCATTTAATTTACTTTTAGAAGTCTCAATTGTAAATGCTGCTTCACTATCCACTGGAGCAGCTTGCGATAGATGTTCTTCATCAATTGGACCTGTAAATCTCATGACAAAAACAAAAGCAATAATAAGCACGATAATATTTATTGCGAGCAGCGTTAAAAACGCTAATTTAAATGGAAACTTATTTTTCGATCTCTCCATCTCTCCATCACCTCTCCCTTTGATCATACGTACTCTTATTCTATTTTACAAACCACCTAACCCCTGCATTCCCCTTATCATTAAAACTAAATCATGCATACTTCTATCTTTTTTTAAAAAGTTTTGATAAAGTTTAAGATAAGACAAAGCTAGACTGGAGGCAATTGAATGGTCTTATTTCTCGTATTTTTTGCCCTATTTATTTTGTATATGATCAATACAATGACGGATGCCTTATGTGAACGCAAAGAAATCCCGTCTGAAAAACAACCAAAAGTTTTTCGCACAATTAATATCTTAATGACAATTTTACTAACATCCACATACGTAAAATTCATGTTTACCTAGAAAAGCGAAGGCTACTGCTTTGGCTTGCGGTAAAATAAGGGGGAAGCGATGAGCAGCGCTCCTGGCTTCGTTCGATGCACCGTTATTTCCCGCAAGACAAGGAGCCGCAGCTAGACACAAAAAGCGAAGGCGACTGCTTTGGCTAGCGTTAAAATTAGTGTAAGGTCTATGTAAACAAAAAGAATGGGGCGCAATAGCGCTCCATTCTTTTTTGGGTGATTAGCAGCACCAAGAAGCACCGATAATCACTAATAAGATAAATAACACGACGATCAACGCGAATCCGTTATATCCATAAGAGTGACCCATTGTTTAATCCTCCTCCCCCTTAGTAAAGTGTTAAACCGTAAAGAGGTGTGTAGATGCTAGCACCAAGCTGCACCGACGATTACTAATAAGATGAACAACACCACGATTAACGCAAAACCTCCACCATGATATCCTTGAGACATAAGAACACCTCCTCTTTGCTTTGTTAGGATATACTATGCAAATGTCTTGATTAGGTACTAGGCGATTGCCCCAAAATTTTGAGACTACGTTTTAAACAGTACTGAAAATCATTCTCTAACAGAGTAATCTATGGTATAGTTATGTCTGAAAGAAGGATCGACTGTTCATTGTATAAAGTATGTGGGCCAGCTAAGAAGGTACATAGAAGTTAAAGATAATTCAACAAGATGGTTGGAACATAATCGTAGAAATTCAATGAATAGCGACAATTTTGAGGAGTTGAACTCATGAATAAACGAATGATCGCAGCTGTTGGTCTTGCATGTATGACTGCTCTTGCAGCTTGCAGCAATGATGATACTGCAACTGATTCTAATGTAGTAGTGACTGTGGATGGAAATGAAGTAACTGAAGCTGAATTTTATGACAAGATGAAAGAACGATACGGCCAAGCAACATTAGAGGAAATGGTGCAACGAGTTCTAATTGCTGATGCTAAGGATGAACTAGGCGTGACTGAAGAAGAAATTGAAGAAGGAATTGAGAACTTTAAAGGACAATTAAATGTCGAAACAGACGAAGAATTACTTGAAATTCTAGATGCTCAATTTAATATGACGTATGAATCTATGGATGATTTTGTAGAAGATATGATTGTTCCACCAATTGTTCTTGATAAGTTAGCCAAATCTGAAGTGAACGTAACTGAAGAAGATAAACAAGCTTATTACGAAGAGAACGAAGAGCTTTATGCTGAGCAGGTTCAAGCGAGTCATATTTTAGTTGAAGATGAAGAAACAGCAAACGAAGTCCTTGAAAAGATTGAAGCGGGAGAAGACTTTGGAGAATTAGCTGCTGAATATTCAATGGATGGTTCTGCTACTCGCGGTGGCGATTTAGGATTTTTCGGTACCGGCGAGATGGTACCTGAATTTGAAGAAGCTGCTTTTGGACTAGAAGTCGGTGAAGTAAGTGATGCTGTAGAATCTCAATATGGATACCATATTATTAAAGTAACTGATCGTAAATCTGGTTATGAAGATTTTGCAGATGATATCGAACAAGCACTGATTCAAGAACAATCTAAATCAACAGAGGAAGTATTACGCGACCTTGTCGACAATGCAACGATCGATATTAAAGACCCTGAGTTTGCAGACCTTTTTGAGGAAAGTGAGCCAACGGAAGAGACAACCGAATAATAACACAGCCGGCACCTTAATTGATAAGTGCCGGCTTTTCTCTTGCTTAAGCGCCCAAATTGCACTCTAGCCTATGTCAAAAACTAGACGCTTGCATACGTTAGATTAGGGGATAGCCCTAATCATAGTTTTGAAAGGATGATTCTCATGTCAAAAAAAGGTCCAGTACAAGGCGGCTACGATTACGGATACGGCGATAACGGATTTTGCCTGCTAGTGATCCTATTTATCTTATTAATCATTGTAGGCTCAACGTTCTACTGCTGCTAGACAGAAGCCTGGAAAGACAATACCCTGCAGCTAGCTAGAAGGCTAAGGCTCTGTCAACTTTCAATGTTGATCAAAATGTAGAAAAGAACTTCCAATTTTATTGGAAGTTCTTTTTAATTTGCTTATTAAGGTAAGCAATTGAGCTGCCTATTTCCAGTCAACTTTTTCATCCCTCAGTTATCCTTTTATTTTAATTTATTTCTTACTTAAATATAAATTTTATAACGAAATAATTACATTAAACAGCTAAAAAATTCACCTTAAGAGTCATTTCTGAATATTTCTTAACGTGGACTGTTCTGTGCCTGTATCTGATTTTTTCAACACAGAAATATTGCCATCTGTTTCAAGCAAAACTGCGCGTACTTTTTCTAAAGAATCAATTCCACTCGAACGGGCTGCCTGAAGTATTTCCACCTCAAGAATACGGGATTTCTTCATAGTACTATAATAAAATTTTCCATTATAGTAAAGCAACTCAGGCTGAGATTTGATCATTTCACTTACAACAGTAGATCGAACCGAGAGCCATGCTATGATATATTGCATCGCAACTAGGACCACAAAGGCGGTGATCCCCTCCGCTAGTGCAACATTATTATTTAAGAGGATGGTTGCAAGAGTTGAGCCAAGTGCGATAGTAACAATCAAATCAAACGCATTCATCTTAGAAAGCGTTCGTTTACCCGAAGCCCGAAGAATTATGATTAACCCGACATAAGCTAAAACACCTACCAACAAGGTTCTCCCTATTATTTCCCAACCATTGAAAAACATATAACCCTCCCTTTGACATCCTTTCTTAGCCATTTCCCCCCCAAAAAAAAGTTAAACGAAAAGTAATTAGTTTCTCTGCTTAAAACTTGCCTTCACTATTTGAGAAATTAAAGTCGGGAATATTCTATCTAAAAAAAGAAGGTCATAGCTAATCGCTATGACCTTCTTTAGTGCGGCGTGCTCTCTCTTCTGCCAGCCTCTCCATATATACATTGCCTTCTTTTTCAATCCATTCTTGTTCGAATTCACGTTCCTCACGTGAGTATTTCATTGAAAGGTAGCCGCTTAAAAGGATTCCTCCGATAACAAAATACACCCACCATGGACTTGCTAACAGCACTGCTCCAATAGCTGTCTGAGTTAACACGAATAATACTGCTAAAATTATTAGTAATATCAACGCTAGTCGTTGGTTTTTTTGTCGTTTCTCCAATTCATATCCCCCCTGCTTGTCTTCTTTTAGTAGAGAATATGTAACAGGAGAGATAAATAGAACTAGATATCTAATGGAGGTTCATGAAAAGCAGGCTTGTAGAAACTGCGATTATCTAAAGCCATCACTCGCTCAGAAAATTCACCAGGCTGAACCCGCTCTAAGGCGCGATCCATCATGTTAATTTTCGCATCAACATTATCGATCATATGAAGAACTTCCGCTTCACGCACGACTGGAACTTTAGGTGAGCCCCACTCTCCTTTTCCATGATGGCTGAGCACCATATGTTGAAGAATCAAAACCTCTTCTCCCTCAAGCTCTAATTCTTTAGCTGCATCTGCAATCTCATTTACCATGATTGAGATATGTCCAAGAAGCTTTCCTTCAATCGTGTAATGCGTATCTATCGGCCCTGACAACTCACGTACCTTACCCAAATCGTGCAAGATCACACCAGCATATAAAAGGTCTTTATCAAGAGTTGGATATAGGACAGCCAAGTCTTTTGCAATCTTTAACATGGATACAACATGATAGGCTAATCCAGACACAAATTCATGATGGTTTTTCGTTGCTGCCGGTGATTCTAGAAATTCTTGCTGGTGTTTCTTCAATAAGAATCGAGTAATGCGCTGAATGGTAGGATTTTTCATTTCAAAGATATATTGAGTAACTTCTTCAAGCATATCCTCTGGAGATATAGGCGCAGACCGGACAAAATCAGCCACCTTTACATTATCCATAGCAGTTGTAGGTCTGATGCTTCCAATTTTTAACTGAAGGCGTCCACGGTACTCAATAACATCCCCTTGTATATGGACAATGGCTTTACTAGCAAATGCCACTTCATCTTCAGGCGAACAACCCCACAGCTTTGCTTCTATTTCCCCTGTGTTATCTCCTAAGATTAACGTTAGGAACGGTTTACCGTTACTCGCAATCCCTTTTGTTGCTGTCTTAATTAATAGATAGGTTTCAATCTTCTCGCCTACTTTATGATAGCGGATCCCTTTACTCAACCGTTTCACCTCATTATACTAAATCTATTTTTATCATCTGCTTTTTTGTGCTTCATCTTCTCAAGTATAGCATACTTGTTTAGACCTTCCTAAACGAAAAAAGCCCCTTTCACCAAAAGGGCTCTTACTATTTAGGCAGTAGTTTTTATTGTTTCTTTTCTTCTAGAAAGCCATGAAACCGTAGCAAAGAAACCCACAAACATTGTTAGTGCTCCTATGCTGTATGGCAAATACATATTCCATTCAAACATTAATCCTGCAAGCAGAGCCCCGGCAACGTTTCCTAGGCTTAGAAAAGAGTTATTCAATCCCATTATCATTCCCTGACGATCTCCTGCAAGCTTTGAAATCATTGTGTTTACAGAAGGTCTTAAAATAGAGTTACCT
The DNA here is from genome assembly GCF_000005825.2 of Alkalihalophilus pseudofirmus OF4. Lineage (GTDB taxonomy): Bacteria > Bacillota > Bacilli > Bacillales > Bacillaceae_D > Alkalihalophilus > Alkalihalophilus pseudofirmus. Next base: position 730,701 of record NC_013791.2, on the reverse strand, counting down.
AAAAAGAATAAGCATGTTGTGAAAATAACGGTCACAAAGTCAAATGCAAGCATCATAATAACAAAGCCGATCCCGCTTAGAAGCAGTGCGCCTAACACCACTCGTTCATCTCCGAACCTTACGGTAAGCCTTCCTACAAGACCTCCCTGAGCAACCGCCCCTATTACGCCAACTACTACCATAATAAAACCTACTTGAGAAGGTGAGTAGTCAAACTGATGCAGTGCATACATACCGAATATGGTTTGAAAGTTTGCCAAACCAAAACTTAAGCCAAAAACAAGGATTAATAGGAATCCAACCGGACTTTTAAGTGCATGCCACATTTGGGAAAATTGATTGCTGCGGTCAGCAGAATCTTCAAGTTCCATTCGCTTTTCCTTCGATAATGATTCCGGCAATAGAAATAATGAAAAGATTCCCGCAAGAGTGGCTGCTATTCCTGCAAAAAGAAACGGCAAAGATAAGCTAACTTCAGCCAGCCAACCCCCAATTCCAGGACCGACTACGATTCCAAGTGCCATCGCTGCACCGAGCATTCCCATCCCATGTCCGCGCTTTTCGGAAGATGTACGGTCTGAGACATAGGCCATAGCGGATGGCATAACAGCCGAACCAAAGGAACCGGCAAGTATCCGCGAAAGAAACAGCATCCAGAGCTCCGTAGCAAAGGCGAAAATAAATTCTGCCCCAGCAAAACCAAACATACCAATCGCAATTAAAGGCTTCCTGCCAAATTTATCTGACATCCTTCCCCAAAAAGGCGCCAATAAAAACTGCATAAAGGAAAAAACAGCAATGAGTAAACCTAATTCAAAGCTCGATGCCCCAAATGCTTCTACATAATAGGGCAAAATAGGAATAACTAATCCAATCCCCATCATGACCACAAACATATTAATCATAAGCATGAATAAAGACTTAAATTCTTTATTTTTCATGTGCGTAACCTTCTCTACAACAAAAAATTAGTGTAACGAAATAAGTATAAATGGAAAAAGAAGAAGCGTCAATCTACGACTTCTTCTCCTTTTTCTTTGATTTTGGCTGGTCTTTTGGTTTTTTATAAGGCTTCGGAAACTCTATAATAAACTTCACACCAACCTCACTATTTTCAATCTTAGGCTGTCCCCCGTGAAGCTCAGCGATCCTTTTCACAATAGCAAGACCAAGCCCAAACTTCCCTTTATTTCCTTTATAGAAAGGATTAAAGATCTGCGGCAGGTCGACCTCAGGAATCGCTTCTCCGTTGTTCTCAACACTCACTTCTACATGATCATCTAATTCCTTGGCTGTAATCCAAATCGTATCGACTGCGTAGCGAAGAGCATTTTCAACCAAGTTCTCTAAAAGCACTTCCAATTGCTCAATATCACCATAAATCTTAGTCTCAGGACCAATGACTTTGATCTTAACATCCTCTCGCTGCACGCGGAATCGTTCTTCAATTTGGAAAGCAAGTGATCCAAAAATGATCTCTTCATGTTTTGGTGTCTCTTCTTTTAACGAGTCAAGCTTCGTGTAGTAAAGCATGTCTACAACACGGCGCTCCATTCGGTTTGCTTCTTCAATAATCACATTCATTGTCTGTTCCATGTTATCTTTAGGCAGAATACCATCTTTAACAGATTGCGCATAACTTTTAATGACCATGATAGGTGTTTTCAACTCATGTGAAGCATGCTGTATGAATGTTTTCTGTGCTCTATCATAACTGTTTAAATTCTGCCTCATCTTCTCAAATTGGTCAGAAAGACGCTGAAAATCTTCATCTCCGTCCCATTTAAGAGGCTCCTGCCAATCACGGTTCGCTATTTGTTCTAGATGATTCCCAAGCACAATCAGCGGCTGGCGCAAGTAATGCTTCAGCCATATCGCAGGTAATAGACTCAGACCACTTGTTAGTAATAAAAGATATAATAGCCTCTCCCATAATCTATTTACCATTTGATCACGATACGTATCCCACATATAGGAAATATGGAATCCTGGAGTGCCTTGAACCTGAGCTTTTGAAATGACATAGAATACCGTGGCTTCGCCGTACTGAATTTCATAACGCCCTCGGTTTGCCTCCTGCTTGTACGCATTCTGTGCCATCTCAAGTAAAATATCAGGAGGAGGGAACGAATCACCGACAGGGGCTCGTCCAACCGTATCATGTATAAAGAAATGACCGATATCTCCTGCTTCTCGGCGATCCATAAAGTCGCCGGCTTCATCTCTTGGGTCGATTAAGTCCAGCAAAGGATACGCATATCTTGTTTGTGCCGTCTCAATTAATCGGTACGTTTCTTCAGTAAGTGTCCCTTTAATCGAGATTGGGTAAATAATAATAATTGATAAAGCAACTAAAACAATGAGTGAAATAAAAGCAAGCCAGATTCGCTTGGCTAAGTTCACTTTGATCATGAAGAAAGAACCCTATACCCGTATCCATATAAAGTTTCTAAATGAATACGCGGCATCTTCTTACGCACACGACGTACGACATCATCGACAGCACGTTCAGAGCCGAAATAATTCTCACCCCATACATGTTCAATAATCTTCTCACGTGAAAATGCTTTACCAATTTCACCTGTTAGAAGCAAGATAAGGTCCATTTCTTTTGTTGTTAAATCAACAATTTCTTCTTCGCTCACTTCTGAATCGACAACCGTACGACCGACAGGATCAATAAGGTATTGATTAAGTTCAATTTTCTTCTGGTCTTGAGAAGCTGAGCCATATACACGATTTATTAGCTTTTTAGCTCGGATGATCAGTTCTTGCGGCAAGAATGGCTTCGCTAAGTAATCATCACTTCCCATTTCTAGACCTAAGACACGATCTAAGTCTTGGTCACGCGCTGAAATAAAGATAACAGGTGTATCTCCATTTTCTTTAATGCCTTTTAATAGTTGATACCCGTCTGTTCCAGGCAGCATAATATCCAGAATCCATAAATGAGGCTTGTCTTCAATTGCATCACGAGCAGCATCTCCGTCATTAAATACACGTACTTCCCAACCTTCTTTTTCAAGGTAGGCCTTTAATACTTCTGATAAATTTTGTTCATCCTCAACGAGATAAACGAGATATTGTCCCATTCCCGCATCCTCCTTCTTGTCTATACGGACAAATTAATCAAGTGTTATGAACACTCATATGACTAATTTGACTTTACACCTATTTTAGTACATTTTCCACTAATCACATAATTTAAACGGTCATCAGGAAATAAAGGCAAGCATGATCCCTTTCAACTTGCATAATTAGGAAGATGTCGTCGATTATTTCCCGGGGAAGTAAAGATAATGTCTTTTGCTGTAAAAATACTTGTTTCCCACTATTATTATCACGCAAATTAGCATTTGAGACTATCTAATCATGACAAATAACATGAAATAACTAGATTTCCCACAATTAATTTACCCATATTGTGAAACGGAAAATGGACTCAAATTTGAGCCCATTTTATATAAATGTCACCTATAATAAAGCGATCGCAGTCAGGGCTGCTAGCGGAAGGATTAAACGATTCCACCCTCTTGGCCTAGGGTAATATGGATAGAAATAAGGCTGGTAATAAGGATTGTATGCATAATATGGATAACGCTGATCTTGATAAGAACGTACCATTTGATTCTGTTGATAATCTCCCATTAAATCTGCCAAATCCATATATTGCCCGAATTCATCTACCGGCACGAGCAAGTAAAGATATTCATTATCGACATTCTCTATCACACCGTTATAGGCAGGCTGACCATTCATTTGAGTATGCACTGCTTGATTCATATATTGCTGACACAATGATTGCATTTCTTGCACCTGATTCATCTTATCTCCTCCTTCATTGCCCATTTTATGCATGGATGAAGAGGTAGGTGAATATCACGACAAACAAAAGAGGACCCCTCAATATATGAAGGCATCCTCTTAAACATCACTTAGAAATATCCGTTTTCAATTGTTCAAACCTTACTACAGTAAAATAGGTTTGGATAATCATAAATAGATTTCCTACTACCCAATACAATGATAAAGCTGATGGTAACGTAACTCCAGCTACGACAATCATGACTGGCATAATATAAATAATCACTTTCATTTGATCATTTAATTGAAATGAAGTCATTTTCACTTGGAGGAACGTCGTAATTCCTGCTACAACAGGTAAGATATATAAAGGATCTGGTGAACCTAGATCAAACCATAAAAATGAATGTAGAGCAATCACTTCTGTGCGCATGATCGCAAAATAAAAAGCCATCATCACCGGTAATTGAATAAAAAGCGGTAAACAACCAGCCATTGGATTAACTCCGCTGTCTTTATATAAAGCCATCAATTCTTTTTGCATTTTCTGCTGGTCTTTTGGATCACGCTTTGTTCCTTGACCGTACTTTTTCTGCAAAGCTTCCATCTCGGGACGCAATGCCTGCATTGCACGGCTGCTTTTTTGCTGCTTGATCATCAATGGTAGTAAGAATAGCCGGATGCCTATTGTCACAACAATAATCGATAATCCAAAGCTTCCATTCAATAGATCTGCTACACTTATCAGAACCCAAGAAAGCGGGTAAACAAAGAAGTGATTCCAAATCCCCTCTGTTTCTGCAGTAATCGGCTGACCGTTCGCACCACAGCCTGCTAATGCACCTACCATTAAGATGATTATTATGATCCATAATACTTTTTTCAACTTTATTCCTCCTTGTTGTTTTAACTATTTTAGTTAAACAACAAGAGAGTGCGGCTCATCATCAGACTGGCCCTTATCAAATACAGATGGTATCTTAGGTCGATATGGATTTGATGAAGGGCGAATGAGAGCAGCTATGACTAACGGTTGATGTTCTGTTTGGCTTAACTGCTTTTTACTTGTCATATGAAACGTAAACCAAACTCCTGCCACACTCGCTCTCGCAAAAGCGGCAACTAAAAGTACTGTCATAACAACACTTAACCAAAGCATCGTCATATCTGTTATAAACTCAATCATCTATTCGCCCTCCTTTCCTTTTAATAATCTCATCATATCATAAGATACTTCAGATACAAATCCACTCTTATTTCCAGTACATTAATTATTCTTACTCTTGTTTCGTTATTTTCTTGTCATTCTAAGAGCGCGGCCAATATCCTTTAATGCTGAGCTCTTACCGTATAATAATACACCGCCTTTGAAGATTCTTGCTCCAATTGTCGCTAAAAGTCCAATTGATGCCAGAAGAAGACCGATTGATAATAATAGTTCCCATAGGGGTATAGAAAGCATCCCGACACGTAAGAACATAATCATTGGACTAAAAAACGGGATAAAGGAAGTAACCGTGATAAAACTTGATTCAGGTGCATTTAAGCCAAACATAGCTATGAAAAATGCTACGATCACAAGCAGATTCATTGGACCGATGACTTGATTGACATCTTCAATACGACTGACTAAGGAGCCTAGAGTCGCCGCAAGAGTCGCATACAGCAAATAGCCTAATACGAAAAACAACACAGCAAATCCAATTAAATCTAGCGGAATATCCTCTGAAAACAGCGCTTGAAGCATCGAAAGGCCGCCTTCAGCCTGCTCGGCTCCTGCTAATGAACTAAGAATGACTACTAGAAAGATCAACCCGTATTGCGTCAATGCTAATAACCCTATCCCAACTATTTTTCCAAACATCTGTGCGACTGGCGAGGCACTAGAAACAAGAATCTCCATAACACGTGAAGACTTTTCTGTAGCTATTTCAGTTGCAATCATATTTCCAAAGATTAATACAGAAAAATAAATGACGAACAGAAGCACATATACAATCGACCTTGCTTGGTTTAATTCACTTTCTGTTCGCGCCGTATCACTCACTGTAGATGTTTCAAATGTGATCGGTGAGTAAATATCTGCTAACACTTCACCGCTAAGTCCCAGTTCTTGTGTTGCTTCTGTTTCTTTAATGTGCTGCAGAGCATTTTGCAGCTGGATTGGTGTAAATTGCTGAGTTAGAGAGTCCGAATAATACGTTGCTTGAATGTCACCAGCGCTATCTCTATTAACTACAAGGACTGCACCAAATTCCCCGCTTGATACGGCTTCCAACGCTTCCTCTTCACTTAATGAAGTTCTAGTAAGCTGGATGCGGTCTTCATGCTGCATAAGCTGTTCATTTAAAGGTTCATACAGCTCACTGCCCTCTTCTACAACAGCAACTTCTACTGCGCGGCTCTCTGCATCTTCTTCAAACATCATGAAAATACGATCCATATTTGTAAGAACAAGCATAAAGGCCAGAGTAATGACAGTCGAAATGAGGAAGGCCTTAGACATGAGACGGTTTTTATAAGTATGAGCTAGAATGATTCCAAAATTACGCATATGCAGTCCCTACTTTCTCGATAAATATATCTTGAAGGCTTGGCTCTTCTACTTCAAACCGCCTCACATATCCGGACTTTGCCACTTCTGCAAAAATGACTTTTGCCACTTCTTCATCTTCCACCTGTAGACGCACGCCTCCCTGCTTTTGCTGAAACTTCTTAACACCAGGGAGGTTTTTAAGCGTCTCAAACGACCTTTCTCCTTCGATTACAATAAATTTATTTCTGAAGCTGCGCTTAATCTCGCGAAGCTCCCCTTTAACCACTGGTGTGCCATGACGGAGGATGCATAAATGCTGGCACAGTTCTTCGACGTGGTCCATTCTATGGCTGGAAAAGACAATTGTCGTGCCTTTCTTTTTCAGATCGATTACGGCTTCTTTTAGTAATTCAGCATTAACTGGGTCAAGTCCGCTGAAAGGTTCATCTAATATAAGCAGCTCAGGCCTGTGGATGACGGATGCGATAAACTGAATTTTTTGCTGGTTTCCCTTTGATAATTCTTCAATGCGTTTCGTTTCATAATCCGTCACTTTAAATCGTTCAAGCCACATTCGCATTTCTGGGATAATGTCTTTTTTGTGCATCCCTTTCAGGCGTCCTAAGTAGATAAGCTGGTCTCTTACTTTAAGTTTTGGATATAGTCCTCGCTCTTCCGGTAAATACCCAATGACATTTGTCCGGGAATAATCAATTTTCTCCCCTTTCCAAGTCATTTCCCCCTCCGTCGGTTCTAGGAGACCAAGCATCATTCGAAAGGTGGTTGTTTTTCCCGCCCCATTTGCTCCAAGCATTCCAAACATTTCTCCGCTTGGAATTTCTAGTGACAGCTGATCAACCGCCACAGATTGACCAAAGCGTTTCGTAATGTTATTAATTTTAAGCGTCATCTCACTCCCGCCTTTCCTTTATTTTCTTGTTCGCACTAGTTTTATAGGTTCTTATGTTATACGTTCTTATGCTGATTTCGTTTCTTCTTTTAAGATAATGCGCAAGATTTCTCTTAGCTCTAGTGGTTGAACCGATGTGACTGTAGCACCCATCTTCTTCAATTCTTGTTCAACCTCAAACGCATTGGACGTTACGCATTCAACTAATGAACCCTGCTTGCTAGTTGAAACCATGCCTTTGAGATTTTTAAGGGCAGATGTATCTCCCTCCACCCAAATACGGCTCCAAGATGCGATCAGGCTGTCTTTTTCATACTGATTGAGAAGATGTCCTTCTTTCATTAACAAAATATAGTCTGCGAGTGTTCTAATTTCATCAGCTGAGTGAGTTGATAACAAAATCGTTTGATCCTCTGCCCTTTCCATATATCGAACCATTTCATCTCTCATTTGTTCCTGGCCTTCAAAATCAACTCCAGCTAAAGGCTCATCTAAGAGTAAAACCTTTGATTGCCTTGCTAATGTTAATGAAAGCATCGCTTTTTTCTGCATCCCCCCTGAAAGTTTTTCGACTTGTTTCTTTAAGGGTAAATCAAATAATGAAGTAAGCCTGTCAAACTCATTACGATTCCAACCCGGATAGCTCATTTCAAAGAAATCTGCTAATTGGGCTATTGTAAACCCGTGGTACATCAACGGTGTTTGCGGGACATAAGCAAAAGCCTGTTTCCATCCGTTTTCACGATCTGTCCCAAAGTGATAGTCTATTTCCCCAGACTCTTTTTTCACTAATTCCATTATGGTTTGAAATAATGTGGACTTTCCAGCCCCGTTATTCCCAACGAGTGCTACAATACTGCCCGGTTCAATTTGGCAAGATAAGGGGCCTAGTTCAAAGCTCTTATCTACCTTTTTGTATATGTCCTGTAACAAAATCATTACATATCCCTCCCTGTAATCGATCTATTCCATTAGAGCTTCTTCAAATAATTTTCTGAGTTCATCATCGGTATAACTATGCCGACGCCCTACTTCTACTGCTTTTTTTAATGTGTCATACACAGCTTCTGTTTTAGCTTCTTTCTTAGATCGTTCATCAATTTCAGCTACAAATGTTCCTCTGCCTTGGCTGGTTTTTATATAACCCTGCTGCTCAAGATTTTGATATGCTCTTCTTGTGGTAATGACACTGCAAGCAAGATCTTTTGATAACGCTCGAATAGAAGGCAGCGGTGTACCTGCACTTACATGCCCTGAAACAATGAGTGCTTTAATCTGTTCTTCTATTTGATGATAGATCGGGGTGCGCGAGCCTTCTTGGACGCTTATTGGTAATTTCAATCAAAGACCTCCTTTCAACAGACGACCCTTTTATAGGTGATAACTAGTTTTATTTTCATAGTATCTATAAGAGTAAATCCACGTGGCTGTAGCTATGATCATAAACAAAAATGAAATACCTAAGAGTAACATAGGGTTTGTTTGTACAATATTGATAGACCAAATAATATACGGGGCTCCTGCTAGCAAGTTAAATCCAGTTAGTAGTACAAAAAGTACTGCAATATAAACGACACTCCATATGACTAAAGCCACAGGTGAATATCTTCCACCTGGTTCACCTGCTGCATATAATCCCCCCCACACATAGCTGATGGCAAGCCAGCTTAGACCGAGAATTATTGCCTCAGAAACTGATAATACTTCTTTGATATTATTTGAGAACACATAGAACAGCACAAATACAATAGTGTTAAACGTCAGAATATAAATTGCACTCATGATAAATCTGCTTTTCATAATAACTCGATCAGCAATAGGTGTTTGTTTAAGTAAGATAAAAAAAGAACTAGCGTATAACCCGCCTTTTATATCTTGAATGTTGAATGGTTTGTATCTTACCGTGTACGCAAGCGACAATGCACTAAAAAATAGAAAGTCATAAATTATAGGGAACCGCCCGCCCCCGCTTACTTCATTAATAAATTGACTCCCTAAAAAAACAATTAAACCCATTGCAGCAACCATCCATAGATACTTAATGAATGGTGTATTCTTTAACTCGAATAAAATAATTTTCTTAATTAATTGATTCTCTGACATGAGCTTCACCTCTCAAAGTGTATTGGTGTGTATATCTATATACACAGTATATGACCACCTTCCAATTATTGCAACAGCAAAAACAATAATTACCAAAAATATTTTATACTTGCTTATGTAAGCGTTTGAATTTAAACTATTCTTACAATAGTTTAGGGGGAAATAATAATGAATGAGTATTTTCTAACCGTTTATGAACCTAATGGCGAAATGGTTTTTGAGGAACGAATTGAAGCTGCGGATGATGATGCCGCACAAGAGATTGGAAAGAAAAAGTTAGAGGAAAACAACTATACAAATCATACTCACCGCCTTACACGTGCTGGTAAGTTATTGTTATTTCATGTGTAAACGAAAGAGCTGCCCCATTTGGGACAGCTCTTATTTATTATTGATGTGGAAGTACTATGAGTTGTTTTATTCCACTTGAACACGCAGCTGCTTTCTAAACACTTCTCGAATCATGTAAGAAACCCCGTTTTGATGATTCGAGCGCGTGATCCAACCGGCTGCCTTCTTTACTTCTTCACTGGCATTCCCCATAGCTACCCCTAATCCTACTTGACTAATCATTGGTATATCATCCTCTTCAAGGCCGACAGCAACCATTTCTTGCAGGGAAATACCAAGCTCTTGCCCTACTTTTTGTAACCCATGAAGCTTTGAGACTCCCTCTGCTACAAACTCTACTTTACCATCTTGAATGGAAACAGCATTTACCCCTTTAATCATTTCTTTCACTTGGTTTAAAGCGGAGTTCAGTTCTTCTTCATCAAAGAACTGAACCTGTACTTTAGGAGGAGCAATCGCTTCTTGCAGTAAACGATCATAAACAGAATCTACAAACGTCACAGGGTAAAATAATGGGTCACCTACACCAATCGTCATCTTTGCGATCAACTGATTTTTCTGCCGCACCTTATTTCCAATAGAGAAGCTTTCGTGAAGAACACGAATATGACAATCATACTGCTCTAATACTTCAACGAGCTGCAAGGTTTTGTTTACATCAATTCGTTTTACGTATAAAGGATCTTCTGCGTCATTCGCAACAAAGGCGCCATTGTTTGTTACTAAATAGTTATCAATCTTTAAAGATTTTGCCAATCGTTTTGCGGAAAGGTGAGGTCTTGAAGTCACTAAGGTGACATACACCCCTTTTTTCTTCACATACTCAATAGCCTCTTTCGTTTGCTTTGAGATCTTCTCATTTGAACCAATCAATGTTCCATCAATATTTAGGGCTAGTAATCGGTACGTCATGATGCTTTCCCCCTTTTTCTTTACGACGACACGTCCCATTTCGGTCTGCCTGTCTGTTCTCTAGACTGTATGTCACACACTATTTGAATAGAACCAAAACTAAATAGACGGATCTCGTTGCTTTCGTTATACTCTTTTGTAGATAACGTTCATCTTAATAGAAAAAGGGAGTTCATATGAAATCATTTGTACAGTTTTATTTGGTCGTACCTGCTGTTTTTATGCTGTTAACCAGTCTTCAATTAGCAGGAAGCACAGCGGGAGAAATGGTTATGGGTCTTCTAGGGGCAGCTAGTGTGGGGATATTTGCTGGATTTGTTCTGCACATGGCTGTTTTGATTGGTAAAAAACTAAAAAAGAATAATCCTCAATAAAAAAGTCACGAGAATGATCCTCGTGACTTTTTGTACATTTATCAAATTATTGTTGACCTTCTGGGTTACCATAGATCTCTTCAAGAGGCTCTGTGATGATTTTGTTGATATCACCAATGATAACGCTTAGACGTTGTTCAGCTTCCATTAATTTCGAGATTAACTCATGTTGTTGAACAAGTTCAAATTGCTGTTGAGCTTTTTGAGCTTCTTCTTCCGTAATTTGAATACCTTGCATTTGCTTTTGTTGAAGCTCAAGCTGCAGGTTACGGAAGTTCTCTAGCATTTTTTTAGCAATCTCATCTGCTTCAATTTCTTCGTGCATTGATTTTAATGCAGAGAATTCTTCACTTTCAGCAATTGCTTTCTTTAGTTCATGAGCCTTATCGTATACATTTGACATTTATAACGTCCTCCTAAAAAAATAGTCTTTACGACTATAACATGTCTAAACAGACAATTCATCCTTCAAGGGTGAATTTAAACAATATTTATAGTCACACTCTTTACTCTTTACCCGATGAATAAAACTAATAAACCCTGAATAAATCCAATCATCCCCCCTAGCAAAGCCCCAAGATAGGTAATCATTTTAAATTCCCGTTTAGAGATCGTTAATACCAGTTCCTCTAAACGTTCTACAGAGAATGCCTCAACCTGCTCACGAACGATATCCTCTAAATTCAGCTTTTCTAACAGTCCTTCAAGGTGAAGGGCTAATAAATCAGAAACAGCATCGACAAGCTTTGGCACCCAATTGATAACTAACATGTCTTCAAATGGTTCACTCCAGTCACAAAGCGGCTGGTCTACCCATTGATAAAACGTGACATTTTTCTCTAAAGCGGTCGTCATATACTCAACTATATCTTCTTTGTTTAGTTGATCCTCTATGAGTGCAACATCTTTTTGCTTTAGTTTTGCCCACTCTTTTTCTAAAATTTCTTCAACCATTCTCTTTGTACCATCATCTCGCATAAACTTCATTAGTTCAGGCTGGAGCTTATCAACGAGCCTCTCATTGCCAAGAAACATTGAAATCATATTTCCTAATGTCCCCTTATTTAAAAGGAAACGGTCAATCATCTTGCTTAGACGCTCCTTGCCTTCTTCACTGCTGAAAAGAGCTTGTCCTCTCTCTAACAAGAAGGCCGCAATCACAGGTACACTATGGTCAATTTTTTCATTAACACCTCTTGGAAGCACCTCACCGATCTGCTTATAACGGTTCTCTTGAAAGAAACGATCATAGCTTTTTTCAATCAAGCCTTCCGTTTTTTGAAGAAGTGTCTGTTTCGGCTCTTTCACACCAAGTTTATCTTCTAGAAGCTCTCCTATCGTTAGTTCACTTCTAAGCAGCTTCAACAATTCCGTCGATAACCAGTCATTCATCGCTTTCATAAACACTGCACTCTTTAGTTTCTTACCTAATCCTTCTGCTGTAAGTAAATAATGTACAACCATGTGGCCAAGCTGTATCGCTAGCTCTTGGTGGCGTTTCGGAATGAGTCCTGGAGTAAAAGGAACTCTCCACTTCCCAATTCTTTTTTCAGTATAAGGTCTAAATAACATTTTAATAGCAAGTGAATTTGTTGCACCGCCAATAACGGCTCCTATGACTACCATAAATCCAATAAACCATGCTGTATCCAACAGCTGTCACCCTTTCTATCAATCACCATATAGGCGCATATCACATAGTATACGATATCACGCTCTCCATACGCTAGTTCAAGATATTATTCGGAAGCTAAAATCGTTGCTTTCTTTTTATGATTTTTCTTTTTGTGGCTTTCTTTTTATTCAACAGAAAAGGAGGAAGTGCGTTGAAGATCATCACCATAAATTATCATAATTGGGAAAAGTACCGGCGTCCGCTCATACGTTTTACAAAACGGTATGACAAGGCACCTAAGCAGCCAATCCACTCATATGTATTTCATCTAAAGAAACACCATATCGAAGAAGCTGGGAATTCCATTAAAATTGCTCTTTGGGAAGGGAAAATCATTGCTTGTTCCGTAGTCGTTAATTTTGGAACCAAACTCTCAGCAGTTTTACTTGCTCCAAAGTATAAACACACTCATATACAAAGAAGCCTTATAGAATCATCTATGCAGGATCTCGGTGTGATGTACAAAAAAATCAAATACAATGACGAAGCTGGAATCAAGATGGCCTTACAATCAGGACTTGTTTGTTTTACCTATATCCACGAATCTGATGGTCAGGTTTACTTATGGTTTGGAGGCGGGCATTGGCATTCGGATGATATTTCGGAAAAGGAAGCCTAACACAACACTCTCTGACATGGTATAGTGAATGTAAACGTTTCACTATATGCAACATGTTAGGGGGCAGCAAATTGATTTCTCATTTTCAATGGAAGGAACTTCGAAATAATTTAGTACGTAGAGAATGGGCCTTTTCTTTTTTTCACGCGGGATCGTACTTAACTGGGACGTACCATAAGGATGGCTCAATTGATTGGAATCATCCAGTGCCAACTGAGGACAAGAAAAAGGAGCTTGAACCAAAAGTTCATGACTTGATGTTATATCATGTATACGAAGAGCATTAATGCATAGATTTATTCGCAATCATCCATCCTATAGATAAAGGAGGGATGAGCGATGTCAGATAAGAAACAGGAAAACAAGTATAGTTCTTCTACTGGTTCATCTAATGGTTCATCTAATGGTTCATCTAATGAAGGAAGAGACGAGTTTTTTATGGATATCGATCGGATGATTAATGAGGGGCTTGGCGGCGGTGTCGTTAATGAACATCACGCAGGTACCATTGAAGAAGCAAGAGATCTTGAAAGAGAAGATCGACCAAATGAAAATAAATAGCAACATGTATTAAATCCTTCTCGTTTTATTGCAGAAGGATTTTTTGTTTTGTCAGATTTGTTTCTGTCATTCTCCATTGTTTGTTATACTCTGTAAAAACAGTGTACATGAGAGGTGCTTAGTAACTGTGAATGAAAAAATCAAACGATTATTTGAAAAAGCCATTGTTCCAGCCCATATCACTCCTCCACACCCAGAAGTTTTATGGCTGATTGATGATTCAGCTTCCCTTCTTGGTTTTTGGCGGGATCAGTTAAATGAAAAAGAGACAGCATTATTAACGTATTTTTATAAAGAGTATCAGCACACCCCAAAAGCCGTCACATATACAGACAAAGAATGGCGGGCGTGGCTGCTTGATTCAGATGTGAGACAGCCAAACGTAGAGAGGCCTGTCCGGCTTATTCATTTTCATTTAAGCGAATCAATTGATGATTACGAAGCCCTTAGCTCTACCTGGCAGGAGGCATTTCCGCATGTAATAACGATAGTCTGGGTGCATCAACAATATGGAGTCGTTGTATTAGAGTCATTAGATGGATACGGGGATGAGATGGATATAGAGAGCTTTGCTGAAGCGATCTCAATGGATTTTTATCTTGATTTATATACCTTGATTGGGATTGAATCCACAGTCGAGAATTCTAGGGAGTCCTTCTTATATCAACATGAGTTATTTCAATACCTTCTATCTAAAAGCCACCCTAAACACGTCTATAAAGAACAAGAGGTGCTGCTTTTGTATTTAATGAGGAATTCAACCGGCAAGGAAATGGATCGTATCATCCAACGCTTGATTTCTGTGGAACTGCTTAATGATAAGGAGCTGCTTACAACGGTTGGGACGTACTTCAGCCATAATCTTAATACTACACAAGCAGCGAAAGCCTTACATATGCACAGAAATAGTTTGCAATACCGGATTGATAAATTTGTGGATCGGACTGGTATTGATATAAAACAATTCTCAGATGCAGCTCTCGTCTATATGCTTCTCCTTCATTATCAACACGATTAATCGTCAATGTGCACAAACGATGACTGAAAGCTTGTGCACACTGACCATAGCTCTGCTTGCGTGAAAGGGGTTACAATAACAGCACGAACACATGAGGGGGATTTAAAATGGCAGATATTCAATTAAAAAACATATATAAAATTTATGATGGTGATGTGACTGCAGTAACTGACTTTAATCTTGATATTAAAGATAAAGAGTTTATTGTTTTTGTTGGGCCATCTGGTTGTGGTAAATCAACGACATTACGTATGATTGCAGGACTTGAGGATATCTCAAAAGGTGATTTATACATCGGCGACCGCCGCGTTAATGATGTAGCACCAAAAGATCGTGATATTGCGATGGTATTCCAAAACTACGCTCTATACCCACATATGAATGTATACGAAAATATGGCTTTCGGTTTAAAGCTTCGTAAATTTAAAAAAGATGAAATTGATCGTCGCGTGAGAGATGCAGCAAAAATTCTAGGCCTTGAAGCGATGTTAGATCGTAAACCAAAAGCAATGTCTGGTGGTCAGCGTCAACGTGTTGCCCTGGGTCGTGCAATCGTTCGTGATCCTCAAGTATTCTTAATGGATGAGCCATTATCAAACTTAGATGCGAAATTACGTGTACAAATGCGTGCTGAGATCACTAAACTACACAAGCGTTTGCAAACAACAACGATTTACGTAACACACGACCAAACAGAAGCGATGACGATGGCTACTCGCATTGTTATTATGAAAGATGGATTTATTCAGCAAGTAGGTACACCTAAAGACGTATATGATAACCCAGAGAATGTTTTCGTTGGTGGATTTATTGGTTCTCCTTCGATGAACTTTATCACTGGAAAAATTGAAGGCGATTACTTTAAAGTTGGTGATGTAACCGTTAAAGTACCAGCTGGTAAGTTGTCTGTTCTTCGTGATAAAGGATACATGAACAAAGAGATTATTTTAGGCATTCGTCCAGAAGATATTCATGATGAACTTCTGTTTATCGAATCATCACCAGAAACAAAATTAACGGCTGAAATTGATGTAGCCGAGCTGACAGGTGCAGAAACCGTTCTTTATTCTTCTGTTAATGGCCAAGCATTTGTTGCTAGAATTGATTCGCGAACAGATATAGAAGGCGGTCAGTCACTAGATCTTGCCTTTGATATGAATAAATCTCACTTCTTTGATGCAGAAACTGAATTACGTATCCGTCCATAAAACAAATAGAAGCGGCTTTCTCAATACGAGATAAGTCGCTTCTTACGTGCTGTAGTCAACTTCTTTAAATGAATAAGTGTATGTTGTTCGGCAATTTTCACACCCTACATAATGCATGCAGCCTTCGCTCTTGGTTTGAGTTGATTGAGGTTGAATGGATTGAGCGCTTGTTACATCATACTCCTCATAAGCACTATAATCATCTTGATAATCGGAGGTGCGACCATAAATGGTTACATTTTGTCCACAATATTCACATGTGATTTGAAGTGTAGTAAGGCCATTACATGCCGGACACATGCTCATTAGAACCCGCCCTTCCAATAAATAAGAGGTGAGCGAACCCACCTCTTAAGCCATTATATTTAATTACTTTTGGTAACCACCCATTTGTTGTTCAGCCATTTGAACTAAACGCTTAGTGATTTCACCACCTACAGATCCGTTAGCACGAGCTGTAGCATCAGGTCCTAATTGTACACCAAACTCAGAAGCGATTTCATATTTCATTTGATCAAGTGCTTGTTGTACGCCAGGTACTACAAGTTGATTTGAGCTGTTGTTGTTAGCCATGTGTCTCACCTCCTCCTTGTGTACTCCTAGTTTGGTTTTTTTCCTGCTGCTTATGTACAAGAATGTAAATAATTTTATTGGTAATTAGAGGGAAAAGCTTGTCCAAGTAAAAAAGCAGATAAGACGATTGTCTTATCTGCTTTTTTTATAAATTTACATTTTCTTTTACCTGCTCAATTTCGCGTAAAACTTGAGGATTCTCTAGAGCAGATAAATCTCCTGTTTCTAATCCTAAATAAGCGGCCTTAATTGCCCTGCGCATTACTTTTGCATTTCTTGTTTTCGGCAGGTCACTGACAAAGTATAAATTTTTTGGCTTAAGCGCCTTTCCTAGCTTTTCAGCAACTAGACTTAACAATTCTTTTTTTAGTGCCTCACTAGGTTCTTGAGATTGGTTTAGAACAGCAAAGCATATCGCAGCTTCTCCTTTTACTTCATCAGGAATTCCGATTGTACCTGCTTCCTTCACTGCCTCATGGCCGACAAGGACTGATTCTACTTCAGCAGGACCTAAGCGTTTGCCGGCAACATTTAAAATATCATCCGATCTGCCGGTAATCGTCCATTGCCCCTCCGTATCTTTAATCACCCAGTCTCCGTGTACCCACGTTTGCTCGAATCGGCTCCAGTAGGTGTTTAAATAACGTTCCGAGTCACCCCAGAATCCCTTTGTCATCCCTACCCACGGCTTTTTAATTACGAGTTCGCCTACTTCATTTTCAACAGGCTTTCCGGTTGGGTCAAATACATCTGCTGCCATTCCGGGTAACGGGGAGTTAAAAGTGATTGGTCCTATTGGTCTGACGAGTACATTCCCCAAGATCCCACCGGCAATTTCTGTGCCGCCAGAATAATTAAAAATAGGAATTTGTTTTTTTCCGACATTCTGAAAAAGCCACATCCACGGCTCAGGATTCCACGGTTCACCTGTTGATCCTACTACCCGCAGTGTATCTAAGGAATGCTTATTGACCCACTCATCGCCTTGCGTCATTAAAGATCGTATTAACGTAGGTGAAATACCAAGATGGCTGACGTTATGCTTCGCCACAAGTTCCCATATACGGTCGGGATTTGGGAAATCAGGTGTGCCTTCATATAACAGAATTGTTGCTCCATTAACTAAACCACCGTAAACAAGAAAAGGCCCCATCATCCAGCCCATATCGGTATACCAGAAAAGAACATCTTCTCTTTTTACATCCATCCCAATTCCAGCGTCAAATGCCGCTTTAATCGGGAAGCCGCTATGTGTATGCACTGCCCCTTTTGGCTTACCGGTTGTCCCTGACGTATATAAAAGCATAAGAGGTTCTTGGCTGTCCATCCGTTCTGTCTGCTCATATTTCTCAGAGTTACGCATTTCCTGCCAATCAACATCCCGTTCATCATTCCACGGAGTATCGGCATTCAGACGGCTGATGACGATCACTTTTTCCACTGTGGGAGATAAGTCAGCTGCACGGTCAGCTTCTTCCTTCATCATTACAGTCTTCCCACGTCTTAAAAATCCATCTGCTGTAATAAGAGCTTTAGCCTCTCCCGCATTAAGCCTAGTTGCCACTGCTTCTGCGCCATAGCCTGAAAATACCGGGGCGAACACTGCACCAATCTTTGAAGCAGCCATCATCGCAATCACCGTTTCTGGCAGCATAGGCATATAGATTCCAACAACATCGCCCTTTTTCAGGCCCAGCTTGCGGAAGCCTCCTGCTACACGGTCCACTTCCTCTTGCATTTCTATATATGTAAAGGTTCTAACTGCCCCGTCTTCGCCTTCCCAAACAAGCGCTTTTTTATCTTTCATGGAAGGATCTTCTGCCCATTTTCCAATGGAGAGATGAGATGCATTTAAGGTACCTTCTTCAAACCAAATCGGCCATTCTATGCCGTTTGCATCATTCAATGATTTGGTATAGGGCTCATACCAAGGAATTTCTAATTCTTTTTCTGCTTCATGCCAAAACCATGCTACGTCTTCAACCGTTTTATTGAAAAACGTATCATAATCGCTGTATCCTAATTTGTTCATCCATTGATAAAGTCGTGTTGACTCAATATATTCTTTCGTTGGATGCCAGACAGTCTCACTCATCGTTTTTCCCCCTCACATTTTGAAAAAGAGACCAGAATAAAAGTGTGGTATGAATTGAGAACTAAATGATAGAAAGAGCATATAAGCCGCTGCTGAATCATGCTAGAAAAAGACAACTAAAGGTATCCCGCTTTTACTAGTTGTTGATATCCGCTGCAGGCAATCGCTTTCCGCGGGCGGTCCGGGAGCCTCCTCGTTGCTTTGCTCCTGTGGGGCCACGCACATCCCGCAGGAGTCGATTGCCTTCCGCTCCAATCAACGGAGCGAGGAGGAAATTGAGTGCTTCTATCAAGAGTCTCATTGTCAGTTCTCCATAGCAAAAAGCAAAAGTGAGTCCTCCCAATGCGTAAAATAAAAAGTCAACAGACGCCATATACATGATTCATCTTTATTTCTCATTTGTTAACACACGATAACCCCAAGTCTCTTCCTGTTACAAGTTATACTGGGTAAACTGGGTGCTTGCGGTGTGTGAAGTCTAATTCCTTTGTACGGTAGGCTTCAAGACGTGTCACGAGCTCTTTACGCAGGTCGTTGCCTTGAACGATGCCATCAATGACCATTTCAGAAGCTAAGCGATACACATCAATATTTTCCTTATATTCATTCCGCTTCTCTTCAACAAATGCTGGTCTTTCCTCTTCTGGAAGCTCTGAGATTTTCTTAGCATATACTGCATTAACAGCCGCCTCTGGTCCCATTACAGCAATTTGAGCGTTAGGCAAGGCTAAGCAGCAATCTGGTTCAAATGCAGGGCCAGCCATCGCATAAAGACCTGCACCGTATGCTTTTCTCACAATAATCGAGATCTTTGGCACCGTTGCTTCTGACATTGCAGAAATCATTTTAGCGCCGTGGCGAATAATACCAGCTCGCTCTACCTTCGTTCCGATCATAAAGCCTGGAATATCCGCTAAGAAAACGAGCGGGATATGATAGGCATCACATAAGTTGATGAATTTTGCAGCTTTATCAGCAGAATCGTGGAATAACACCCCGCCTTTGGCACGCGGCTGATTGGCAATAATTCCTACAGGTTTCCCGTCCATACGTGCAAGCCCCGTGATGAGCTCCGGTGCGAAAAGCTTTTTAATTTCAAAGAAAGAGCCTTCATCAATTACACGCTCAATTAAATCATGCATATTAAATGGCGCGTTTTGATTTTTAGGAATGATTTCATCAATACTTTTTTCAAACTCTTTTGGCGTCGCTGGTGTGGTCTCAGGAGGCAGTTCACCATAATTTGCTGGGAAGTAGGACAAGTATTCACGAGCCATAGAGATCGCTTCTTCTTCTGATTTTGCAAGTACATCTCCACACCCAGAAACCGAGCAATGCATTTTCGCTCCGCCCATCTCCTCAAGTGATACTTTCTCCCCAATGACCATCTCAGCCATTCGCGGAGAACCTAGATACATTGAGGCATTGCCGTCTACCATAATGACAATGTCACAAAATGCAGGAATGTACGCACCGCCAGCAGCCGAAGGTCCGAATAATAAGCAAATTTGCGGCACACGCCCAGATAGTTTCACCTGATTATAGAAAATTCGCCCTGCTCCTCTGCGGCCTGGGAACATTTCTACTTGATCTGTAATACGCGCTCCGGCTGAGTCTACTAAATAAAGCATCGGTACATTCAATTTTTCAGCCGTTTCTTGAATGCGAATAATCTTCTCAACCGTTCTTGCTCCCCAAGACCCTGCTTTAATCGTTGAATCGTTAGCCATCACACAAACCGTTTGTCCATGAATCTTGCCTATTGCTGTTACAACCCCATCTGCCGGCAGACCTTCTGCTTGGCAATTAGCAAATAAGCCATCTTCAAGTTCTACTCCTTCATCGAATAATTGCTCAAGACGCTCTCGTACAAATAATTTACCCTTTTCCGCATTGCTTGCGTGGTATTTCTCAGCCCCACCCTTTTTGATCTTCTCAACACGTTCTTGTAATACTTGTTCAAATGACATCTAAACGCCTCCTATTCTCCTCTGTAGTTCGGTTTGCGCTTTTCTTTAAACGCTTGCAGACCTTCAAGCCGGTCTTTTGTTGGGATGGTTTGTTCATAAGCTAACTTCTCAATCTCAAGTCCTGTTGCAAGATCTACCTGCATTCCAGCCTGGATGGCACGCTTAGCCTGTCTTAGCGC
The DNA here is from genome assembly GCF_000005825.2 of Alkalihalophilus pseudofirmus OF4. Classification (GTDB taxonomy): domain Bacteria; phylum Bacillota; class Bacilli; order Bacillales; family Bacillaceae_D; genus Alkalihalophilus; species Alkalihalophilus pseudofirmus. The sequence goes on along the minus strand of NC_013791.2, from coordinate 709,813 downwards.
GATTGGTCCATTTGAAGCCATCTTACCGGCAAGCTCATAAGCACTTCTTAAAAGTGTATCTGCCTCCTCGACTCTTTCGACAAGGCCAATTTGCTTCGCCTCATCTGCATCAATTCGAGCTGCGCTGTAGATCAGTTCTTTTGCTTTCCCAATACCAATCAGCCTTGGCAGACGCTGCGTTCCTCCCGCTCCGGGAATAATCGCTAAAGCTGTTTCTGTTAAACCATATAAGGCGCCTGTTTTAGCGATACGGATATCACAGCTTAATGCGAGCTCAAGTCCGCCGCCAAATGCGCCCCCATTCATGGCTGCAATCGTCGGCTGCGGCAGTGCTTCTACTTTATCCATCAGGGTGCGAATGAGTGTAACCGTCCGCTTTACTTCGGTTGGGTTCATTCCAGCACGTTCTTTTAGGTCAGCCCCTGCACAGAAGACTTTTTCTCCTGCACCAGTGATCACAACCACTCGTACCTTCTCATCAAATGCCAATTCATCCAAATGCGCATGAAATTGCTTTAACATGTCTACTGAAAGAGCATTTGCAGCGTTAGGACGGTTTAGTGTCAGAAGCGCAACGCCCTCTTCATTCTTTTCAAGTAAAACGAGTGAGTCCATTACACACCCTCCTTACAATCGCTCGCAAGTCTAGCTTGGAGATTATGACTAGGCAAAGGGCGGCCTACTTTTTTATGAATAAACTCTGCACTATCTACTAACTGTTCGAGCGAAACCCCTGTCTCTACACCGAGTCCGTTAAACAAATAAAGCATATCTTCAGTCGCCACATTTCCCGCAGCTCCCGGGGCATACGGACATCCGCCTAACCCGCCTGCTGCCCCGTCAAAACGGCGAACTCCTAGTTGATAGGCTTGATACACATTAGCGAGTGCGGTTCCCCTCGTATCATGGACATGAAGGGCCAGCCTTTCAATAGGAATAATGCCTTTCAAAGCGAGCAGCACTTCTTCGATTTGATTAGGCGTCGCGACACCAATCGTATCTCCAAGCGACAGTTCATCAATGCCCATTTCCATTAATTTTTCTGAAGTATGTACTACTTGATCAATAGAAACCTTGCCTTCATAAGGACAGCCAAAAACAGTGGATACATAGCCCCTTACTGACTTCCCTGCACTCTTTGCTTGTTGTACCACTTCTTTTAAGACAGGGAATGTCGCATCCATTGATTTATTAATATTTTTTCTGTTATGGGTATCACTCGCTGACATAAATACACTGACTTCATCAATATCAGCTTCGAGCGCCCCTTCTAAGCCCCTTTGATTAGGCACAAGCGCTGCATATGTCACACCAGGCTCACGTTCAATTTGCTTTGCTACATCCAGGCAGTCTGCTAATGCAGGGATCCATTTCGGATTTACAAATGACGTCACTTCAATATAAGAAAGACCTGTTTTGGATAACTGATTAATCCACGCTACTTTGTCCTCTGTTCGAATCATCTGCTTTTCATTTTGAAGACCGTCCCTTGGTCCAACTTCACGTATCAATACTTTATCCTGAAGCACATAAATCCTCCTTTATCGAATGCTGTTTCATTTATCACTTTGAGTTTATTCCAATATGGAGGAAGCTGAAGCCTAATGCTTCAGCTAACCTAGGTTTGTTTATTCAAGCTCAAGCAGAACTTCACCTTCATCCACAAATTCTCCTTCAGGCTTGTGAATGACGGTCACTGTCCCAGATGCTTCACTAGCTACAGGAATCTCCATTTTCATTGATTCTAAAATCGCTACATCTTGGCCTTCTTCTACTTTGTCGCCTTCTTTCACTAACATCTTCCATACATTCCCTGCCATATTCGTTGTTACTTTCGTCATGATCGTTTTCCTCCTTGGGCTGGTTGTAAATTTTCTTCCACAAATGCTGTAGTCGCTTCCCCGCGCTTAAATACTGGGTGAGCGATCACTTCTTTTAACATAGAAATATTCGTCTTAATGCCTTCAATTGAGTATTCTTCAAGAGCTGCTTGAAGTCTCTCAATCGCCTCATCCCTTGTATCAGCTTTCACGACAAGCTTTGCAATCATCGGATCATAAAAAGGAGTCACTACTGAACCAGCGCTCACCGGACATTCATGGCGGATATACGGTGCTTCTGGCAGGTTAATCTCTTTAATTGTTCCTGGTGATGGGAAGAAAGTTTTCGGATCTTCAGCATAAATGCGGACCTCAATTGCGTGTCCCTCTAGTTTCACTTCCTCTTGAGTGAAATCAAGTTCTTCTCCGTAAGCAACCTTTAACTGCCATTCCACCAAGTCAAGTCCTGAAATCTCTTCTGTGACCGGATGCTCCACTTGCAGTCTTGTATTCATTTCTAAGAAATAAAACTCTTTATTTTCATCTACAAGGCATTCAATTGTACCAGCATTGGCATAACCAATCGCCTTAGCAGCTGTCACAGCCATTTCCCCCATTTGTCTGCGTGTTTCTTCATCTAAAAACGGGGAAGGGGCTTCCTCTACAACTTTTTGGTGACGTCGTTGAACCGAACAGTCACGCTCCCAAATATAAACTGTGTTACCTTTTTGGTCGGCTAATACTTGAATTTCAATATGGCGCGGGTTTGCAATATACTTCTCAACAAACATCGCACCGTCCCCAAAGAACGATTGAGCTCTCGTTTGGTTGCCTGCAAATGCTTTGCGGCATTCTTCCTCATTTCGAACAATCTGCATCCCGATTCCTCCGCCGCCAGCAGACGCTTTTAGCATGACAGGATATCCGATGTTATTTGCTACCTCTACAGCTTCATCCACATCTCTTAAAGCATGTTCAATTCCAGGTACAACAGGCACACCGGCTGCTTCCATTGCTTTTCTTGCTTCGATCTTGCTTCCCATCTTCGCGATGACTTCAGGAGAAGGTCCAATAAAAACAAGTCCTTCCTCTACACACCGTTTAGCAAACTCACTGTTTTCTGATAGGAGACCGTATCCTGGGTGGACAGCTTCTGCTCCGCTCTTTTTCGCCACTTCTATAATCTTTTCTACTTGGAGATAACTCTCATTTACTCTCGGCTTACCTACTAGATAGGCTTCGTCTGCTAAGTTGACGTGCAAAGCATTCTCATCGGCTTCAGAGTAAATAGCCACTGTTTTAACACCAATGCGCTGGCATGTTCGTATGACGCGCGCAGCAATTTCGCCTCTATTTGCAATTAATATTTTCGTAAACATCTTCTCACCTCATTGGGCGGCCGGATGACATTCGACATCATCCGACCAATTTTGATAACGCTTACAATCTATTCATTGGTCACTCGGCTGAACGTCTCTTCTGCTTGCTGTCTTAATTTAAATTTTTGGATTTTGCCTGATGCCGTCATCGGATATTCATCGACAAATGCGATATAGCGAGGAATTTTATAAGCTGCAATCTTACCCATGCAGTCTTTACGTAATTCGTCAGCTGTTGTCGATTCTCCTTCTTTTAATTTAATCCAAGCAGAGACTTCTTCACCGTATTTCTCATCAGGTATCCCTACGACTTGAACATCCAGCACTTTTGGATGTTGATAAAGAAATTCTTCAATTTCACGCGGATAGATATTTTCTCCTCCGCGTATGATCATATCTTTTAATCTGCCCGTAATACGGCAATAACCATTTTCATCCATTACAGCTAAATCACCCGTATGTAACCAGCCATCTTCAGTGATTGCTGCTTTAGTCGCTTCAGGATTTTTGTAATATCCTTTCATGACATGATAACCGCGTGTGCATAACTCACCTTGAACGCCGCGAGGGACCTCATCATTCGTTCCTGGTTCCACAATCTTCACTTCTACATTAGGAAGAGCACGGCCAACTGATTCTACGCGGAGCATTAATGGATCATCAACGCGAGTTTGTGTAATAACTGGAGATGATTCTGTTTGGCCATACGCAATCGTAATCTCACTGGCACCCATTTTATCCACAACCGCTTTCATTACTTCAATTGGGCAATTAGATCCGGCCATAATACCTGTACGTAAGCTAGACAGGTCATATGTGTCAAAATCAGGATCATTTAATTCGCCGATGAACATCGTTGGCACCCCGTGAAGCCCCGTACACTTTTCTTTTGATACGGCTTCAAGCACAGCCTTTGGACTGAATTCTTCCACAGGCACCATCGTAGCACCGACAGAAACACATGCCAATGTCCCAAGTACACAGCCAAAACAATGGAAGAAAGGGACTGGAATACATAAGCGATCTTTATTCGTTAAATTCATGCAGCCGGCAATATTAACTGCATTATTAGCTAGATTATAATGCGTCAGCATAACCCCTTTTGGAAACCCAGTTGTACCAGAGGTATACTGCATGTTAATCACATCATCTTTATCCAGGCTGTCCATACGGGCATCAAGCTCTGCATCTGTTACCTTTTTGCCTAACTCAATTAACTCTCCCCATGTATACATATCAGGATAAGCCTCTTCGCCTAAGAAGATAATATTTTTTAATTTTGGAAGTTTGCTAGATTGCAAGTTTCCACGCTCAGCAAGCTTTAGTTCAGGTACAATTTCATAAAGCATCTCTATATAGGATGCATCACGGAATTGATCCATTAAAATAAGGGTCGTTGCATCAGATTGTTTCAGTAAGTACTCAAGCTCAGAGGTACGATAATTTGTGTTAACGGTAACTAATACAGCTCCCATTTTTCCTGTAGCAAATTGACTTGTGAGCCATTCTGGTTTATTAGTAGACCAGATCGCTACATGCTCCCCGCGTTCAATTCCGAGTGCCATCAGCCCTTTTGCAGCTTTGCGACATTCTTCATCAAATTGTTGATACGTATACCTTAACCCTCGGTCAGAATAAACTACCGCTTCATGATCTGGTTGCCTTTTTGCTACATCTTCTAACAGTTTTCCGATAGGTACTTGAATATCTGACATAATAATCCCCCTTATGTTTTAAGTGGATGAGCCTATACGTCAATCTTGTTAGCGGCAACCTAGCTGTCTTGAAATAACGAGTCGTTGAATCTCAGATGTCCCTTCCCCAATTTCAAGTAATTTTGCATCACGCAGCATACGCTCTACTTCATATTCACGCATATAACCATATCCGCCGTGAATTTGAATCGCCTGATTAGCAGTACGTGTAGCTGTTTCAGACGCATAAAGCTTAGCAAACGCAGCCTCTTTCCCAAAAGCACGATTTTGATCCTTTAACCATGCAGCCTTCATCACCATGTTTCGCGCCAATTCAATTTCCATGGCCATATCAGCAAGCTTAAATTGAATCGCTTGGAAGCTAGATATCGTCTTTCCAAATTGCTTTCGTTCTTTTGAATAAGCGAGTGCACGCTCAAATGCTGCTTGTGCAATACCTACCCCAAGAGCTGCAATGGAAATACGGCCGCCATCTAATGTATAAAGAAATTGTTTAAACCCGCCTTGAGGGTCACCTAATAAATTCTCCTTCGGCACTCTGACATCCTCTAAAACTAGTTCACATGTATTAGAAGCGCGAACACCCATCTTTTCGTAATTGCTATTAATCGTGAATCCAGGCGCATCTGTTGGGACAATAAGAGCTGAGGTAATGTTCTTCCCTCTCTCGTCTTTTCCTGTTACAGCTGTTACAATCACGGTTCTTGCATAACTCGCATTCGTGATCCAGCACTTCTCGCCATTAATCACATACTCATCACCGTCAAGAACAGCTTTTGTTTGTGTACCTCCTGCATCAGAACCCGCATTAGGTTCTGTTAACCCAAACGAACCTAGGGACTGTCCTTGTGCCAGAGGCGTAAGATATTCCTTTTTCTGTTCCTCTGTTCCGAAATAATAAAGAGGACTCGCTCCTAGAGATACAGCTGCAGCGTAACTTAAACCGGTCCCTCCGCATGCACGTCCAATTTCTTCTACAGCTAATGCATAAGAAACCGTATCTCCGCCTGATCCGCCATATTCTTCTGGGAATGGAATGCCTAAAAGTCCAAGTTCTCCAATTTTCTTAAAAATGTCCTCTGGAAACTCAGCACTTGCATCTCTTTCCTCAGCACCTGGTGCAATTTCATTTTGTGCGAAATCTCTAACCATATCACGAATCATTTTCTGTTCTTTCGTTAAATCAAAGTTCATCGCATTTCCTCCTAGGTATGAAATAAGAATATTCTGAGCGGTTGTTCAGAATTTAAGTAAATAAAACATATAAATGAAAGCGCATTCAAAAAATATGTCGACTTTTATACTAACCAGTCGGTTTTTAAAGTGCACTCCTTTCTCTATGTACTCTTTCCTTATCTATTATACAAAAAATGTATGATCAATTCAAATTTTTATGAATTCCATTTGTAAAATAGGACATTTAGCTGATAAGGCTCTAACTTACCAGCGTGAACGTTAAGAGTGCATTCAACTAAATAAATTATTCAAACGTACCTTTTACGATCGTTTCTTTATGGGAAATCATGAGCTGTCCTTTAGCAATAACGGTATCAATTGATAAGTCTTGTTTATCAAGCAGAACAATATCCGCATCATTCTGAATTGCAAGCTCACCTTTTCCTTTTAGTTTAAGAGCCTTTGCGACATTACGTGTGACTACTTGAAGAGCTTGCTCAAGCGGGATGCCTTCTTCTAAAACTGATGCACGCACTTCATCATAAAGAGAACGGATCTCGCCAATTCCAAGTCCGGTAAACTCCCCTTTGTCATTGAATCTAGGCAGACTCCCTTGAGCATCTGAGGTGAATGTAACAAGAGAAAGATCTACGCCGCGAGAGAGGATTTTCTTAAACGCTTTACTGCATTTCAAGTCAGATTCGCCCTCATGAGGCAAGTTGCTTGTTGTTAAATCAATGCGTCCTCCATTACTCGCATAGATAATCCCGGCTTGGAGCAAATCTTTATTTCTATTAATATGCGTAGGTAAGAATTGAGTGATTGGAATCTCTGTAGTCCTTGCAATCTCTTCTAATAAAGAAAGCTTATCTGCGCCGTCGCCGATGTGAACATTTACGATCCCTCCCTTTCCAGAGAGCATGCCTCCGACTCTAGCTTCTGCCGCAAGCCTTTTTAACTCGTTAAGCTCTGGCTGTGCAGACCGGTGATCAGAAATCGCCACTTCTCCTACTCCAATAATTTCTTGAATCAACATAAGATCAGTCTCAATTCTTCCTGTTACAGGCTGAATGGGAACATGATACGATCCTGTATGCACATAGCAGGTGATTCCTTCTTCCGTTAAGGCTTTTGCTTTAGCAATCAAATCCGGCATTGTACGAGTGAAGCCGTCTGTACCTAATACTCCCACAATGGTTGTCACTCCGGCTTTCGTCGCCTCTGTTAACGTTAATTCAGGTGTTCTTGTATTAAATCCCCCTTCTCCACCCCCGCCAATAATATGAACATGGCTGTCAATAAAGCCAGGCACTACATGCATCCCTTGAGCATTAATCATCTCAACACCTACAGTGCCTGCAAGTGTTATATTTTCATCAATTGCTAGAATTTCACCTCCTCCGATGAGGACATCCTTTTTTCCTATGTAATCAGGTGTAAATACATCTCCGTTTTTAATCAATGTTAACATTTCTACCACCATCCTTGATTTTAAGTATAACAAAAAGATATCATTATATGAAAATTATGAATAACCATTTATGAATTACATACTTTTTTAAAAATTAGAGGACAAATACCTAAAAAGTCAGAAAATTCCCTATTCACAGAGAAGCTTTTATGCTATAGTAAGTTCACGAAATTATTTTACTGTATTAAAGGAGGAATACGTTGTGTCGCTAAAGGAAGATGTGGGTCGTGAGCAATGGGCCTCGCGGCTAGGATTTATTTTAGCTGCGATGGGGTCAGCAGTAGGTTTAGGTAACGTATGGCGCTTTGCCTATGTTACAGGAGAAAATGGTGGTGCAGCATTCTTGCTCATTTACCTAGCTTGTATTTTATTAATCGGGATTCCAATTGTAATGGCGGAGTTTACAATTGGACGTAAAGCGAAAAGTGATGCAGTCGGTTCATTTGAAAAGCTTGCTCCAGGGAAGCCATGGAAGATTGCCGGACTGATGGGAGTAGCTGCTGCATTTATGATTCTATCCTTTTACGGAGTTATCGCCGGGTGGATTTCTTACTATTTCGTCAATTATCTGACAGGAAACCTGTGGACTGCTCCTGAAGGCGGTTATGAAGGATTTTTTGTTGACTTTATTACTAATCCATATCATCCGCTGTTATGGCAATTCCTCTTTATGGCTGCGACCATTGCCATTGTATATGTTGGAGTTAAAAAAGGGATTGAACGTTCAAACAAAATTTTAATGCCATTATTAGGTGTATTATTAATTGGTCTTTCTGCTTATGGTTTAACTCTTGGAGGAGCTAGAGAAGGCCTAGCGTTTCTTTTCAGTCCTGATTGGAGCGCTCTAACCGATCCGAACATTTATCTAGCAGCCCTTGGACAAGCCTTTTTCTCATTAAGTCTAGGTATGGGTGCCCTAATTACGTATGGTAGTTATTTATCTAATAAAGAACGACTGCCTGGTGCTGCAGCGAGTGTTGCAGGTCTTGATACGTTATTTGCGATTGTAGCTGGAATTATGATCTTCCCTGCTGTTTTTGCATTTGGAATTGAGCCAGCAAGTGGCCCTGGTCTTGTATTCATGATTATGCCTGATGTATTTGACAGTATTTCAATGGGCTGGTTATTCGGTCTATTATTCTTCTTCTTATTAGCAGCAGCTGCTCTTTCTTCAGCTGTATCGTTATTAGAAGTAGCGGTTGCTTATTTTATTCGCCGTTTCTCTTGGTCACGTAGAAAGGCAGCTCTAGTTATCGGGGGAATTATCTTCTTACTAGGTATCCCTTCTTCTCTTGGTCAAGGCATTTTATCTAATGTAGCGATTATTGGTGGTCGTGATATTCTTGATTCAATCGACTTTATCGCATCAAATATTTTGCTTCCATTAGGCGGTTTAATGATTGCTTTATTTATGGGGTGGGGTTTTAAGAAAGCAGATGCATTATCTGATTCTGACTTCGGTGATACGTGGCTTGGAAATGCGTGGTTATTCTTATTACGTTATTTTGCACCGGTTGCCATCTTCATCATTTTCCTAAGTTCAATTGGATTATTAGATCTCATTCTTAATCTTTTCAGGTAATTACGTTAAAAACCGTGTGAGCAGAGTGCTCACACGGTTTTCTATGTTATGAAAAGATATGAGGGTTTTTACTTTTCTCTTTAAGAAGATCAAGAAGCAATCCCATACCATGCTCAATCTTTTCAGGCGTTGCATGCGTGTAGTTCAAGCGCATAGTATTCTTTTGCGCTACATCTGCATAGAACGGTTCACCCGGAACATAAGCAACTCCTGCCTCTACTGCTTCTGGCAATAGAGCGGTGGTGTTTATTTCAGGAGCAAGTTCCAGCCAAAGGAACATGCCTCCCTTAGGTTTCACAAAACGTAGCCCATCAATATTTGCTTGTTCAATACAATTTACCATCATATTCATACGACTCTCATATACGCGAATTAACTGCTGAATATGAGCATCTAAATCAAAATGCATACATAGCTGGTATAACGCTTGTTGAGACAAAGAATTAGAGTGCAGGTCGTTTGCCTGTTTAGCTTGGGCCATCATACGAATGACTTGAAATGGTCCTGCTACCCATCCCGTTCGAAGAGCAGGTACTGCCGTTTTCGAGAAAGTACTTGTATACAGAACCTGTGTCCCGTCATCTAGAGCGGCAAGCGGGGTATAGGTCTCATCTTGACGGAATTGAATATCACCATACGGGTCATCTTCTAAAATGATGACATTCCCTTTTTCTGCTTGGCTCAAGAGCTGCTGTCTGCGCTCAAGCGACCATACTCGGCCTGCTGGATTAGAAAAAGTTGGTACGACATAGATTGCTTTTGGTTTGTACTGCTTCATTTTTCTTTCTAGATCATCCGGAAGCATCCCGTTATCATCTGAAGCTACAGCCACGACCTTCGCTTCATACGATTTAAATACTTGCAAGGCAGCAAGGTAAGTTGGATCTTCTGTTAAAATGACATCACCCGGATTCAACATTACACGTGAAAACAGATCAATAACCTGCTGCGAACCGGTAGTAAGCATAACATTTTCAGCAGAATAGCTCGTAATCCCTTTTCTGCTCATTCTCTCTAAAATGACTTCTCTAAGCGGAAGATAACCCTCTGTTTCTGTATATTGAAGAGACTTTTTGCCTGACTCAAACACCTTAGCAAACGATTCTTCAATTCCTTCAATAGGAAACAGCTCATCATCAGGAAGGCCTCCTGCAAATGAAATGATATCTCCTCTTCCTACGACTTTTAAAATATCACGAATGGCTGATGATTGTAGATGACGGATTCTCTTTGCAAACGCGTATTTCATATGTGACACCTCTAACATTTTATATTTGGATAATAGTTCAATAGTATCTGATTTATTAGAAATGTCAATCAATTTTTAACTATATCTAGAGGAAACCTGCCTTCACTCGTTAATTTTGTGATTAGTTCAGTAAATGGAAGAGGCTTTGTCCATACAAACCCTTGCATCTCATCACAGTCGAGACTTCTAAGCAGCGCTACATGATCATAAGACTCTACGCCTTCCGCTATCACTTTCATCCCCATATTATGACCCATTGAGACAATCGATTTTATAATCGTTTGATTTGTATTTGTTTGCACTCGCAAAAATGATTTATCAATTTTCAACTTATCAATCGGATACTGACTTAGATACTGTAAGGATGAATAACCTGTTCCAAAATCATCGATCGACACATGGACTCCTAGCTCACGTAAAGCAGTCAGCTTCTCCATCACATGAGCCTCATCCTCCATTGCCACAGATTCTGTGATTTCAAGTTCAAGTGAAGAGGCATTTAACCCGGCTTCTTCTAGAGCATTAGTGATGATCTCAACAAGGTTTGGCTGTACAAATTGAACCGGTGATAAATTAACAGCCATTTTAACCGGACGCCCTAACTCCCTTTCTAACTGCAAGGCATAGTGACAGGCTTGCTCAATAACCCATTTCCCAATTGGAATAATTAAGCCCGTTTTTTCTGCCACTTCAATAAATTCAAAAGGAGACACCATTCCTAAAGCAGAACTCTTCCAACGCAGCAAGGCCTCCACACCAGATAAATCTCCACTTTCAAGGCAGGCCTGCGGGTGAAACACAAGTGTAAATTCATTTTTAGCTATCGCATGGCGGAGTTCGTTTTCAATAATCATTTCACGGATCGAGCCTGTGCTCATTTCCTTTTCATAAAATTGAATAGAACCATGTGTAGAATCTTTGATCGTGTGCAGGGCAACTTCTGCTTGTCTAATTAATTCATTCACATCAATTAAAGCATTAGATGAGATACTCAGCCCTACGCTTAAATTAACATGAAAATAGAATTCATCGAGCTGCAAAGGTTCATTGAAGCACTCCAAAATATTATTAATAAAAGGAATGACAGCATCTTGTGGATTACTTTCGATAAATGAAAGGATGAACTCATCGCTGCCCAATCGAGCTAGGTGAATACGCGGGAGACACTTTTCATTCAATAGGTGGCTCACTTCTTTTACAAGACGATTTCCTGCCTCAATTCCCATGGCATCATTTACCGTTTTTAACCGGTTTAATCCGATTGTTGCGACAACGACAGATTCGTCGCTTTTCAATGCATTTAACTGCTCTTTCATCCGCTCTTGAAAGGCTCTTCTATTTAATAAACCTGTCACTTCATCATGATAGGCTAAGTATGTAATCTGTTCTTCTTGTTTTTTTCGTTCAGTAATATTTCGTATCGAAACAAGACGTACCTTTTTTTTCTTATACGGGTAGGGACGACCCTGCACCTCTATATGAATGGTTGTCCCATCTTTATGAAGTGCCCTTAGTTCAAAAGGTTCGATTAATCCATTCACAATTGCATCCTGTGCTTTGATCCAATCCTCCGGTGAAATTAGTTCAAAGACAGATAAATGAATCAATTCCTTACGTGTGTAACCAAATAAAACAGCCGATTCTTCATCTACACTGATAATCTTTCCTTGGTCATGAATTAAGGTGCCTTCAAACCTAGTATTTACGAGCTGTTCTAGCTGCTCTTCAATCTCATTCATCAATTCAGTGCGCTGATCAGTTGGATAAAATAATAAATATGATTCACGCGAGGCGGTATTCAGTTTATTTTTATAAACGATATAATCTTGTCCCTGAATTTTCATATTCTGTTTCGTTAATTGATTTGTCTCGTTTGGCAATTGTGCAAGTATAGCAGCGAGCTGTTTTTGCGGGTGAAACATTACCTTTTCGGTGTAGCTGTTATATGTAAGGATTTTATGAGTTTCTGAGAAAATCGCTACTGGTAATTCTAGGTCGTTACATATGTTTAAAATGGCATCCCATTTCTCCTGTATCACCTACACCCCTCCTTATGACTTTCATGCAGTACTATTATACCATGTGAAGAGGTGTTTCTTTTCAACAAACTACAAAGGTTTCCAAATTAGTTACCTCTTAGCAGTCATAGACTATTAGGATACTTGCTTCTGACATTTTACGAGTGTGCTTTTCACACCGAGCGCAGAATCTTCAATCTCATCGATCGTATGAAACCCTTCTCGTTCATAAAAAGCCCTCGCATCCTCATTTTCCTTTTCTACATATACATACAAGTGAGGTTTGTGTGCAGCCTTGGCAATATCAATTATTTTATTTACTAATAACTGACCAAGTCCTTTTCGCTGTGAGTCCGGTAAAATGTATATTCTTGATAATTCCAGCCCATCTAAATAAGGAACAGCTTGCGCGAAACCTACACACTGTCCCACGTCTTCTGCTACTATAAATCCACAATCATTCCGTTCTGAGCAGATTTGAATTGATTTTTTTAACCTCTCAATCTCATACGCTTTTTGAAGAAAATTCTCTATAATGTCCATAGAATATAAACGTTTATAGGTGTGCTTCCATGTTATTTCTGCAATGCTCTGTATTTCTTTTGCATCTCTCACTTCTGCTTGCCGAATCATCCGATCATCCCCTAATTTAATAAGCTTATTATAGAGATTAGCTATAAAAGGATAAACTCCTGCCTAAATATGACAATCCTCAGCAAATAAAGCAGTTTTGCTGCCAACTGTGACTGTGCTGCTGCTTTAATTGTCCATTCAAGATGTTTATGCGTTGGCCTTAAAGGTGTTTGTGCTGATTGATTCAATTATTGCGTCAGTAGCATGCTTTATTGCGTCCTTCTCCTGTTATTGCGCCTATTTAACCTGTATATACGTCACTGACAAGCAGATTTATATTCCTCTATTAACTAATTGCGTCACTCCTAACAAACAAGAGAGCTGCCCACTAATATGAGGCAACTCTCTAAAACCCTTCTTATAATTAATCCCAGTCGACAGATACTATTTCACCTGTTGCTGCATCAACGTCTACTTCTACTTCTTGGCCATCTTGTTCAATCTCAATTTCATAGACTAAGATTCCATCCTCACGATCTAATTCAACCTCATCAATCGTGCCCCCTCCTACGTGATTTAGTGCGGTTTTAACTGCTTGTTCTTTTGTGATCTTTATAGAGTCGTGATCAGACTTATTCGTTGACTCTTGGCTGCTCCTTTCTTTATGGTCCACATTAGCCCCCTGACTGATTGCTTTATTACGAATATCCTCTTCAATGTACAGCACCTCACCTGTTGTTGCATCAATGTAGACGTCTCCATCTTCTCCTGCAACCTTCACTTCAATTTCGTATACAAAGCGACCATCTTTCATTTCTAGCTCTACATCTTTTATTCCCGCTTTATCAAATAGGGAAAGAGCCTCTCTTTTGGCTTCACCTACATTTACCTTCATTTGATTTTTCACTGGAGTTTTTAGAAGATCATCATCAATCGATAAAACATCACCTGTGATCGCATCAATATCAAAGTCATAATCGTTTCCGTTGAAATATAATTCAACTTCATAGATAAGCTTCCCCTCTTCACGGTCAAGCTCTACTTCTTTTACAGAGCCACCTAAAATAGCTTGCGCTGCTTTAACTGCTTCTTCTTTTGTAATCTGATCTTTGGCTTGATTGTCATCCTTTTCTGTTACGGTTTCAGTGTTTGTTGCTACCGTATTTTCATATGAAACGAACTTACCAGCATCAGAAGCAGAAACTCCTACTGCAGCACCTCCAGCTAATAAAGCACTTGAGAAAATGGCTACCCACTTTTTCATTATGAATCTCTCCTTTTAGTGTGTTTTTTGTTTGTGTGTTTTCTTTATGCCTTAATCATATACACACGAAATGAAAACACCCTTAAAGGAAAATGAGAAATTGATGAGAATCCATGAGAAAACAAAAAGCCCGGCATCTAGCCGGACCTTTTAATCTTCCCATATGATATTTACTACTTCTCCGGTTAATGCATCAATCCAAACATAGGCATCATAGCCTTCTGCGTCATTTTCGACTTCAACTTCATAATAAAGGCGGCCATCTTTTTCCTCAAGGTCGACATCATCTACTTCTCCCGTTACTTTTGAAAGGGCAATTCGTGAGGCTTCCGCTTCTCCAATAGGTTCAGCTTTTCTCTCATTATTTTGATTGCTAGAAGCACCTGGATGCTCTCCTTCATCTACTAGAGAGTAACTGATTGTCTCTCCCGTTACAGCATTAATAATCAATCGAGACTCCCCTGCACCCTCCTGCATAATCACTTCATAGGAAGAGTCTTCTGATTCTGCTCCATCAACAAGGTCAACACTTGAGATAACCGCCTCCTCACCATACTCTTCTTTTACCAGACTTTTCACTTCTTCTACAGTTAGTTTCTCGGCCTCATCAGTTGAACCTGGGCTTCCTATCTCTTCTCTTGCGACGGTTTGTTCTAACGATAAAATATCTCCCGAAGCCGCATCAACTATAATCAAATAAATACCGCCATCTGATAACAATTCAATTTCAAAGACACTTGTTCCATCAGCTAACGTTTTGTTTACTGAACTGATCGTGCCTCCAAACTGGGATCCTATCAGCTCCCGGACTTCTTCTTCATCCATTGAAGCTTCTGCCGGCTGCATCATAAACATACCTAATCCAATCACCACAATACAGACAGCGCCTGCTGCGATCCACTTATATTTCTTACTCATCCACCTTTTCACCTCCACTTTGTTTTTCACTTTGTTTTTCATTGACTTGTGAAAAGAAGATTCTAAATGTCGTCCCTTTTCCTTCTTCACTTTGAACATCTACTTTTGCTCCGTGCGCGTCAATAATTGCTTTGGCAATGGACAAACCTAAACCACTTCCGCCCGTCTGCCTGCTTCTAGCCTTATCCACTCTAAAGAAACGTTCGAATACATTTGGGATATCATCTTTCGGGATACCAATTCCTTTATCTTGAATAGAGAGTACAACATTATTTATCTTCTGATCAAGCGTGATCCTAATGTCATCATCGCTGTATTTCAATCCATTCTCAACAAATATAAATAGAAGCTGTTTGATTCGCTCTGGATCACCGAGTATATAGATGGGCTTCTCATTAGCTGTGACAACGATCTCTCTACGATATGCTTGCCTAAGCCGTTTCGCTGTATCTTCGGCCGACTTTACAAGGTCTATTTGCTGAAGAGTGACGGTTTTATCTGGTTCTCCTGTAGCAAGGGCCAGCATCTGTTTTGTTAAGCCTTTCATCCGCTGGGACTCATCATAGATTGCATCTACAGCTTCTTCTAACAGGTCAGGCTTCTTCATACCCCATCTTTTTAGGAGGCTTGCATAACTTTCGATCACTGTGAGAGGGGTTCGGAGCTCATGAGAGGCATCTGAGACAAAACGCTGCTGTTTATCATAATTTTCTTCTAACAGCTCCATCATCTCATTAAAGGTATGACTCATTTGAGCCAATTCATCTTTAGCGTCAGGCTTAATATCTATCTTCTGAAAAGCCCCGCTCCCTCTAATACCTTGCATAGTGTTTATTAACGTTTGAACTGGCATTAAAATGATGCGGTCCAGTGCCCTTCCTGCGAAATAAGCAGGGATAAGGATTAAGACTGATGCAATCATCAAAACGATTCTAAGGGTAGAAAGAGTTGATTCAAGTGTAGTAAGCGGATGAATCAATTCTAAAGAAACAATCGAACCATCAACCCAAATGATCGGAAACCGGTTAAGGGAGTAGCTCTGTTCTTGATAATTTATCACTTCTCCGCTCTCTCGATTACTGTACTCTGCAGGGATTAATCGTAGATCAGGCTCTTTTGTGACAGTTAAGGCAGATGAGCCGTCTTCACGGATCACACGAAGCATGCCATCTCCCGTACCATAGGATGTAAGCCATAGATCCGATTGGCTCCCCTGGGCCGATTCAGCAATTGTTTGCAATTGCGCCTGCATTCTTTCTAGTTCAGCATTAGTGGAAAATTGTTGGAACAAAAAATAGATACTTCCATTTACTAATACAAGCAATAGGAACAAAAAGCCCGTTGAAAAAAGAGTGATTCGCTTTGATATACTCATGTAACGGATTCCTTCATTACATAGCCGACCCCTCTGACCGTATGAATGAGAGGAGCATCAAATGGCTTATCGAGCTTCTGTCTCATATAGCGGATATAGACATCGACAACATTCGTATCACCAAAATAATCAAATCCCCATACATGTTCTAAAATTTGCTCTCTTGTCATTACCTGCTCGGGATGCCGCAGCAAATAGACAAGTAAATCAAATTCCCGCGGAGTAAGCTCAATCGTTGTTTCTCCGCGTTTAATTTCTCGTGTTCGTTCATTTACATACAAATCAGCTAACGTTAATTCACCTTCATCAAGATGTGTACCGCTTGTACTGAGTTGAGTTCTGAGGCAGGCTCTTATGCGTGCTAACAGCTCTTCAATCTCAAAAGGCTTCGTCACATAATCATTTGCACCTTGATCAAGGCCCATCACTTTATCTACTATGGTATCGCGAGCCGTTAACATAATAACTGGAGTCGTATTCCCTTCCTTCCGTATTCTTCTTAACACTTCCATTCCGCTTAATCGCGGCAGCATCACATCTAGCAGGATCAAAGACCATCCGCCTTGCTCAATCTGCTCTAGTGCGCTTAGTCCATCTGCTGCAATCTCTGTTTCGTAGCCTTCATGTTCAAGCTCTAATTCTATGACTCGAGCAATATTCGCTTCATCTTCAACAATTAGAATTCGGGCATTGTTCACTTACAACGCACTCCCTTATGTTTTTTTCTAAAGTGTACATGAAAAGCAGTTAATTTAAAAATGTTCCTGCTCGCATAAAAAAAGACCTGCGAATGATTTCATCAAAATGATTTCATCCATAGGCCTAGTTAAATTATTCAGAAGTGATGGCAGTATATTGTGATTGAACGAGGCCAAAGTACGTTCCTCTTTGACTCATCAGTGAATTATGCGTCCCTTCTTCTATCACATTCCCATGATCAAGAACAATAATATGGTCAGCATCTCTTATCGTTGATAGTCGATGGGCAATCATTACAGCAGTACGGTTATGAAGAAGCTTTTTTAGACCGGCTTGTATTTTAAGCTCTGTCTCTGTATCAATACTTGCCGTAGCTTCATCTAAAATTAATATTTTCGGATCAGCAAGTAATGCTCTGGCAAATGAGAGCAATTGTCTCTCTCCAACAGATAAGACATTTCCTTTTTCTTCAACCTCTGTGAAATAGCCCTTATCCAACCGCTCGATAAAGGAATGCGCACCAATCGCTTTAGCTGCTGCCATGACTTCCTCGTCAGTCGCTTGCGGCTTACCGAAACGTATATTATCCATAATGGTGCCAGCAAATATGAACGTATCTTGCAAGACATAACTAACATTCGTTCTTAATTCATCAAGCTTCAAATCTCGTAAATCAACGCCATCTAACGTGATCGAGCCTTTTGTTGGATCATAAAATCTGCTCATTAAATTGACAATGGTTGATTTACCTGACCCTGTGTGACCAACCAACGCAATGGTTTGGCCGGCTTTAAATGTTAAGTTGATTTCATTTAAAGCACGTCGTTTCTCATCATAGGCAAATTCCACTTGATCAAAAACAATTTCACCCTTTACACCCTTAAGGGTCTTTGGATGTTTGGCCTCAGGTACAGACGGCTTTTCATCTAGGAATTCAAAGATCCTCTCCGATGAGGCCATCCCTACTAACAGCTGGTTATACACTTGGCCGAGTCTTGAGATCGGCTCCCAGAACATGCCTAAGTAAAAAGCAAAGGAAACAAATACCCCGATGGTAACGGCACCCGTTTGATAAAGGTGGGCACCATACCAAATAAGAATAACAGCACCTACCAAGCTTGCCATTTCAACAAAAGGACGAAATAGTGCATTCATACGCGTAGCCGTCTTCCAGCTTTCATAATTATCCGTATTCACTTGATCAAAAAATTCCATATTCTGTTTTTCTTGAGAATAGGCTTGAGTTACGCGAATCCCTTGAATGCTCTCATTTAGATGAGAATTTAATTTTGATTGACGCACCCTCACAACCTGCCAAGACCTGCGGATTTTTCTACGCAATTTAGTTGAAATGATGAACATAATCGGCAACACAATGAGAATCAAAACCGCAAGCTCGGGACTAAGTGTAAATAAGATAATCACAATTCCAACGAGCATAATAATGTCCATCAATAAGTTAACAACACCATTCGTAAATAGATCCTGCATCGAGTTCACGTCATTGACCACTCGAACTAGAATAGATCCTCCTGAACGCTGGTCAAAAAAACGGTGAGACAAACGTTGAATATGTTTAAATAATGCCTGTCTAATATCATAAATAATATGCTGCCCTAGTTCATTCATCCATCTAATTCGAAAGACATTCGCTGCATAAGCAGTGATGTACAGAGCGAGAACAATTCCTGCGTACGTATAAACGAGAGTGAGATCGTTCGTTGCAATGGCTCGGTCTAAGGCATATACCCCAATAAAGATAGGAACGGCTAATCTCACTGCCGTTGCTAGTAGCATGACAAATATCGTTTTTGGTAAAAGGGTCCAAGCATAAGGCTTCATATACCCTAAAAGCCTTGCCATTTGTGACCAGTTGAATGGTTTTTCAATCACTTGTTCTGTTGAATAATGAAATCGGGCTTTCTTCTCTGTATGCTGCATAATTGCTACACCTCCTTATGCTTGTTGCAACACATATTCTTGGTCTTGGTTTTGGATATCGTAAATTCTTCGGTATAATCCCTCTTTGTGTTGAAGTAATTGTTTATGAGTGCCGCGCTCTACGATTTCACCTCGATCTAGCACCAAGATCTCATCTGCCTGTTTTACAGAAGAGATTCGGTGAGCGATGATAAACGTGGTACGCCCCTTCATCAGCTCGCGAAATGCTTGCTGAATTTTCACTTCTGTCTGCATATCAACCGCACTTGTTGCGTCATCTAAAATAAGAATGCTTGGATTCATAATAATCGCGCGAGCAATCGCAATACGCTGCTTTTGACCTCCAGATAATCCAAGACCACGTTCACCGAGCACGGTATCATATCCATCAGGCAGTTCCGTTATAAATTCGTGAGCATCAGCCCGGATACTTGCAGCAATAATTTCTTCCATTGAAGCATCAGGACGACCGTATGCTAAGTTATCACGAATGGTCGAGGAGAAAAGAAACGTTTCCTGCATCACAGTTCCAATATGATGTCTCAAGTGGCTTAGTGAATAATTTTCTATCGGTTTGCCATCTATCGTAATCTCACCTGAGCTTTTTTCATAAAACCTTGTAATCAATTGAGCGATACTAGATTTACCTGAACCGGTCGCACCGACTAAGCCAATCGTTTTCCCTTCTCCGGCATGAAAAGTCAAGCTGCTTAAAGCCGGACGATCACTCTCTCCGTAATGCAAGCTGACATCCTTAAAAGAGACTTCCCCTACTAAGCGTGGATTGCCGCTCTCTTTTTTTCTATCTGCAGCATCCAGCCTCTCCTCTTCATCAAGAATCTCTAACAAGCGCTCACCTGAAGCTTTAGATTGTGAAAACATATTAATAATAAAACCTAAGTTCATAATCGGCCCGATAATATACCAAACTAAACTAAAGAAAGCGACTAACTCACCTGGCTGGAGGCTTCCTTGAATGACCAGATATCCTCCAAAAGCAAGCAGAAAAACAGCCGATAGATTTCCAATGAACTCCATCAACGGAAAGTAATTTCCCCATATTTTAGAAATATCTAAGTGCTTTTGTTTATAATCATCATTGGTCTGATCAAACCTTGAAATTTCTTCATCTTCCTGTGAAAGAGCTTTAACCGTATGAACCCCGCTTACATTCTCTTGCACTTTTGTGTTAAGCCTTGCGAGAGATTTACGAATTCCCCGAAATCCAGGATGGACCCGCTTATCAAACTTCCAAACGACTACAGCTAGGAAGGGCAGCATCACCATCGTCACAAGTGTCAGTGGAACAGAGTAGTAAAACATAACCCCCATACTAAAGCCGACAAGGAGAACAAAGTTTACAAGCTGCGCACAACCGAATGATAAGAAGAAACGAAACGTCTCCACATCTCCTGTTAGACGTGACATTAAATCGCCTGTTTTAGCATTGTCATAATAACGGAATGGTAAGAATTGAAGTTTCTCATATAACGAATTCCGTAAACGATGAACCGCTGTAATACCAAACAAATCCCCCAAATATTGATGGATATAGACAGCAACCCCTTTAACAGCCATGACAGCGATCAAGCCTAAAACGAGATAAGGGATGACCTCATACTGACCGCCAAGTACAGCATGATCAATTGTATATTGCAAAATAATTGGATACATAACGGTCATTCCTGTTACACCTATTAAGGCAACAAGCGACCAAATAAAGTAATTTTTATAAGGCCAATAAAAGCTCTTTAAGCGCTTAAACGTATCCATATGTACACCCGCCTTTTATTATCCAGATTTCCCCTTATTCATTCGTAACTCGAATGATTTTTGGAGCAAATTTAATCATACTTCGAAGACAAGCACCTAGTCAACAGTCTATTTTAAATTTTCTGTCAGTTATAACCTATAAAAAACACACCACCGAAGTGATGTGTCTGTTTGTATTTATTGATTGCCTTGCGCTTTGTATTCCTTTTCTGTTCCATCTGCAAAATCAACTTCTAGTTCAAATTCAGTGTAAGATGGATCTAAATTAAAGACGGACATCACTTGGTCAATGACCTCTTCATCTGCTGCAGCTGAATCAAAATCTAACTGAGTGAAGTAGGCCTCAAGCTCCTGCATCGCTTCATCGCCTTCAAGGTCAATTCCTTCAAAGTCGTTGCGATACTTTGCTTCCATTCCGTCTTGTTCGCTTTCATAATCAACATCGACCTCTTGGTTATCTTGATACTCCACATCTAAATCGAAAGAAGTGAATGCATAACTGCCCTCTTCTCCATTTGTATCACCAGTTTCATCCGGTGCAGAAGCGTCATCGTTATCATCAAACATTGTATCGTCTTCTTCTACAGGCGCATCTGCTGGAGGCTCATCTACATTATTATTCCCTCCACAAGCAGCTAGAATCGTGATTAACCCAATGCTCATTAAAAACATTTTTAACATCTTCATTTATAAATTCCTCCAATTCAATTTTTAAAACTTATACCCGGTAATATGTACCATTAACCATGATACAAAGGTTAGTTTAAACAAAGAGCAGAGGAAATATACGTCTTCGCATGAGATTAGGCTTGTACAAAACGAAACACTAGATTAGCGCTATGTACATTGTACATTGGGTTAATGCTAATTGATGAACAGTACAAATTCTTCAGTGAGGAAAATGAAAACAATGTCTCCCCTTACATTAGTTGTTGATTTCCTCTGCAGGCACACGCTTTCCGCGGGCGGTCCGCAAGCCTCCTCGTCGCTACGCTCCTGTGGGGTCTTCCCTGGTCACGCACTTCCCGCAGGAGTCGGCGCCTTCCGCTCCTATCAACGGAGCTAATAGGTTGTTAAGTATCATCCTCCTTGAACGATTCAGTGACTTATCTTTATAGTGAAGCTAATATAAAAGCGAAGCATCTTTCAGGAGCGGCAACCTTAAACTAACCAGAATGTTTGACAGCTTTTCAACTCCTTCAAAAGCCATCCCCGAATTCGATTGCCTTTCGCCCTAATCAACGGAGTGAATACACAAATAATTAAGTTCAAAATCAAAAAACGCAAAAAGACGACCTTTTTTATTAGAGTCGCCTTTTATACACACCAGACTTCAGAATTTATAGACCTTACTTCAATCCCAACCTCTTACAAGCTTATAAATACTTACGGTGTACCTTCTTGCCATCATAGATAAATGTAATTTGTTTCTCATTGATAATTGATTCGATATGAACGGTTCTTCCCCATAGTTGATATAAATATGGAAGAACTTTTTCTAGGTAACTGACATCAAGCTCTGTTCCTTCAAATGCATGAGTAATGTAGAGTTCACCGTTCTTTAAATAGTCTCCATCGGTTACCGATAAATAAGGAAACCCTCCATTTACTCTTGAGGAGGCAAGCTGGTCTCTGACATGTTCCCACTCTTTATCTACTACCTTATATTCCGCACCTTGTTTTTGGAATAGATACATATCTTCACGCATCACAAGATCTTTGGTTAAATAGTTTCTTATAAAAGAAATATCCGATTCGATTTCTCTTACTTCATACATTTTTTCACGTCCGCTGCCAGGTTTTACACCTTGCCGCTCCTGCATTTCTTTTGTTGGATTATTATACCGCTCTTCAATATCCTCAAAGATTTTAAGCCCTAAATAATAAGGGTTAATTGACGTTTTTGAAGGCTGAACAACGCCTGCATTTAATTTTGCATATTCAATGGTCTCCTCACTTGTAAGGTCCGTTTCTCGTAAGATTCTAGCATGCCAAAATGATGCCCAGCCTTCATTCATGATTTTCGTTTCTAACTGCGGCCAGAAATAGAGCATTTCCTCTCGCATCATGGTTAATATATCACGCTGCCACGGTTCAAGTTCACGGCTGTATTCTTCAATAAACAGGAGAATATCTTTTTCCGGGCTAGGAGGAAACTTTCGTTTTTTTGGTTTTATCTCTTCTGTTTTTGCTTTCTGATCAAGAGACCAAAGATCATCATAATCGCCTCGTTTTTTTACGATCGTACTATCTTCATCGTCATCCTTGCTCCATGCCAGCTTCGGACGAACGAGGCTTGGGTCAATATGTTCTTGAATCGCAAGTACCGCATCTAAAAAATTCTCCACTTCTTCTTTTCCATACACATGCTCATAGTGCGCAATTCGGTCTGCGGTTGCACTCATACTCTCTACCATATCTCTTCTTGTATTTGAAAACCTTACATTATTTTTAAAGAAGTCACAATGTGCCAGGACGTGAGCAACAATTAATTTATTTTGAATTAACGAATTGCTGTCTAGTAAAAACGCATAACAAGGGTCTGAGTTAATAACGAGCTCATAGATTTTACTGAGGCCGAGGTCATATTGCAGCTTCATTTTATGAAATTGTTTTCCAAAGCTCCAATGTGAATAACGTGTCGGCATTCCATAGGCACCAAATGTATAGATAATTTCCGCAGGGCAAATCTCATATCTCATTTCATAAAAATCTAGTCCAAAGCCTTCAGCAATTTCTGTGATTTCAGCAATTGCATATTCGAGCTCCTTCCAGTTCTCATTCATTTTAAAATCCCCCTCCTAAATGCTGCTTCCTTCATTTTATGAGAGGGTAAGACAATTCATGAGAACAATTAATAGGAGAGTACTAAGATCATGCTCAAATAAAAGATTGTTCAACCATGCCACTGCCACGGTCCACTAACACTTTAGCATAAGCACCATTTATCAATGTGAGCTGCGGCGGCATATGACCGCAATCAATGTCATACACGACGGGAATTCCAAGCTCTGTTTGTAATTCGCTGTACACATCATGCACTGTATAATCTTGCACAGGCTGATTTGCACCGCTTCTGCCAAACATAATGCCAGTACACTGATCGAACCATCCAGCTAATTTCATATGCACAAGCGTTCTTTTTAAATCCGTTGTCGTTAATTCACAGTTTTCCAAATACCAAATAATCGGCTTTCCTTCACCAAACTGACTATAAAACTTCCTTACATCTCCATAAGGTGTTCCAATTAAATGTCTGATGACATCAATACAGCCGCCAAGTAATCTTCCCTCTAGAACAACTTTCTCATCATTGACTGCCCTCCAAGTTGTCGGTTCCGTTAAATGAAAGATGTGCGGACTAGGTTCTTCGAAATTCCACTCTTTTTGATAGAAATCAGATGATTGCTGAACAATACCCTCCCCTTTCTTTGTACATAAAACATGTTCCCACATGGCTGTTATTTCATCTGACTCTTCTCCCCGCAGGTCGACTAAATTCGTTCCATGAGCAGTAGCTATGCCTGTTTTCAGTGTGATTGCTAACAGCAATAGACTCACATCAGAATATCCAAGCACCCATTTAGGCTGTATCGCTTTAAAATCTACACCATCCAGCATTTCAATTAACAATTCTCCGCCCCATGGTGGAATGATCGCATCAATATCCGGATCAGCCATTATACTGTTAAACTCTTCTGCTCGTTTTTCAGCAGAAGCGGATCTTGCTTTTTGTTGAGTCCAGGCTGTTGTCCCTCTCCTAATTTGATACCCTTTTGCTTCAAGTCGTGTACAAGCTTGCTTTAAAAGAGGATGAAGATTGTCTGGGACCCCTGATGAAGGGGCAGTCACTCCAATTGTCGCGCTTTGTTTTAAGTAGGGATAGGTAATCATGGGATCTCTCCTCTGTAGTTTTACGCTATTTTAACAGGAAAACATTGGATCATACAGCTTTTAGTAAACTAAAAAAGCTACAAACCCTTATAAAGGATCTATAGCTTTCTTAAAGATTAACTTAAGGCATGTACACGGTTCATAACAGCTAGCTCTAACTCTTGTAAACTTAGCCGGCTTTCTTCTAATGAATTCTTTTGGACCCCAAAATAGAATTTCACTTTTGGCTCTGTACCGGATGGTCTTATGCAGAACCAAGAGCCATCCTCTAACTTGTATTTTAAAACATTTGATTTTGGAAGCTGAATCATACTTGGTTCAGCTATTGCGACATTCATTGATTGGCTCGATTGATAGTCTTCAATATAGGCCACTCGGTTACCAGCAATTTCAACTGGCGGCTCTGTTCTAAAGGAAGAAATAATCGACTGTATTTTCTCGATACCTGCTTTTCCTTTTAGCGTAAGTGACTGCAATGACTCTTGGTAGTATCCGTATTTCTCATACAACTCAAGTAATCCTTCATACACCGTCATTTGACGAGACTTGTAGTAAGCAGCTAATTCAGCCGCAGCTAAGCAGGCTTGAACTGCATCTTTATCGCGTACGAAATCACCAATTAAATAGCCATAGCTTTCTTCGTACCCAAATAAGAAGGTATGCTCACCTGTTTGTTCAAATTGAGCAATTTTCTCTCCTATAAATTTAAAGCCGGTTAGTGTATCCATTGCCGTCATACCGTAGTGTTCTGCAATGGCTCGGCCTAATTCTGAAGTAACGATTGTTTTCATTACAATTCCGTTAGCAGGGAGGGTCCCTTGCTTCTCTTTTTGACTCAAAATATAATCAAGCAAAAGGGCACCTGTTTGGTTACCTGTCAATACGACATATTCCCCGTCATTATTTTTCACTGCAAGACCAACGCGATCAGCATCAGGGTCGGTTGCAAGCAGCAGGTCTGCGCCCTCTTTTTCACCATACTGAATTGCCAGTTCAAAAGCAGCATGCTCCTCTGGATTAGGCGATTTCACCGTAGAAAATTGCGGATCTGGCAGCTCTTGCTCAGCTACGACAGTGACATCGGTAAAGCCTGTCTCCTCTAGTACACGTCTCACTGATACATTTGCTGTACCATGGAGCGGAGTAAAGATAATTTTCACATTTCCTCCAACTTCTTTAAGGAGATCAGGATTCACAACAATTGTTTTAAGCTCTTCGTTGTAGGCATTGTCTACATTTTCAGCAACGATTTGTAATAAGCGCTCTGCCTTAAGTTCTAATTCATCCGCCACTTCAATCGTCAGCTCATCTTCAATTCCATTTACATAACGGACAAGCTCATCTGCAGGACCCGGCGGAAGCTGACCGCCATCTGGGCCGTACACTTTAAATCCGTTGTACTCTGGAGGATTATGACTAGCTGTCACAACAATTCCGCCATATGCGTTTAACTTACGAACCGCATAGGACAGTTCTGGCGTCGGTCTAAGGTCAAGGAATAAATACGTCTTCACACCGTGTTTTCCAAGAGTCAGCGCCGCTTCCTTTGCAAATTCAGGTGATTTGTGTCTTGAATCATAAGCAATGACTACGCCTCTATTCTTTGCCTCCTCACCTTGTGCCTCAATGAAAAGAGCAAGGCCTTTAGCTGCTCTGCGTATTGTATATGTATTCATTCGGTTAGGACCTGGGCCAATTTCACCACGCATGCCGCCCGTGCCGAATTCTAGATCTTTATAAAAACAATCTTCTAAGGCTTCTTCATTACTTTCAATCTTAGTTAAAGTTTCTTTTAGTTCCTTTTCTAGCGCATGGAAGTTGATCCATCTCGCGTAGCGAGCTCTCCAATTCATATCATTTCCCCTCTCTACTCGATCATTTCTAAGTCGAACCTCTCCTAGTTCGAATCTCTCCTAGACATTATATACTATTCCACACCACACCGGAGAAACCTCTTAGCAATTAAATATCTATGTCTTACAAATTACTCTAAGGGCAAAAAAAAAAGATAAGACGTACTTCTTGTACGCCTTATACTGGCTTATTCTCGTCAGCTACCGGTGTTCGAGCATAGTAAATCTCTCTATTTAACTCTTCTTCATGCATCGCCGCTTCTTCTTCGCTCCACTCAAACACTGATTTCATATAGCGGAGAACAGCTTCTTTATGTTTAATCACCCAATGGATGTTAAAGAATAAAGCTCCCGTTCTGCGGTTAAAGAAATCAAGCGGCGTTGCGACCATTTCCTCTTCTATTCCATACCTTAATTGAGCTAGTAATTCTTTTGGTAAATGGAATGCTTCGGCATGTCTTTTGGTCTGTCTAAAACAGGCATATACTTTCGTCACATTCGAGCCATATAATTTTGAGAGGGAATAAGCTGTACTTTCTGAAAGCCCAAGACGGACTCCTTCTCTTGTTTGCTGCTCTAAAAATGCTTGAAATTGGTCAATCCCGCCTACATGGCCGCCAGACAAAGTAATCGAATCCGTTTGGCAGACTGCTTTTATACTAAGCTTTTTACAAACGTCATCCACGACACGCTCAGCCATTTTTCGGTATCCTGTCAACTTCCCGCCTGCAATAGACAAAAGGCCGGAATCAGAGGTAAATACTTCATCCTTACGTGACACTTCTGAAGCACTTTTTCCTTCTTCATAAATCAAAGGTCTGAGCCCAGTCCAGCTCGACTCAACATCTTCTGGAGTTAAATGCAGGGAAGGGAACATAAAATTCGCGGCCTCTAATATGTAATCGCGGTCAGCTATCGTCATTCTTGGGTGAGCGATGTCAGCCTCATAGTACGTATCGGTTGTTCCAACGTACGTTTTCCCGTCACGAGGAATAGCAAATATCATTCGGCCATCTTTTTCAGTATCAAAATAAACCGCTTGACTTAAAGGAAAACGAGCATGATCAATGACCAGATGAACCCCTTTAGATAGCTTAAGCTGCTTACCCGATTTGGACCTGTCCTGCTCACGCAGCGTATCTACCCAAGGTCCGGCTGCGTTGACAATCACTTTCGCAAACACTTTATGCGCCTCACCTGTAAATTGATCAACCATCACAACACCGACTGCCTTACCGTTTTCATAGAGAAAAGACTCGACTTTCATATAATTAACCGCAACAGTCCCTCGTCTCACTGCTTCTTTTAGAATTTCAAGTGTGAGACGTGCGTCATCTGTACGGTATTCTACATACAGTCCGCCGCCTTTCAATTTATCTTTTCTAAGCAGAGGCTCACGCTGTAACGTCGTTTTTTTGTTCAACATATGACGTCTTTCATCTTTTCTAACATCAGCCAGCCGGTCATATACATTTAAACCAAAGGAAGTCGAGAATTTGCCGAATGTGCCATTTTTAAAAATGGGTAGAAGCATCCATTCAGGTGAAGTTACATGGGGGGCATTTTCATATACAATGGCCCGTTCTTTTCCCACTTCCGCTACTAGCTTAACTTCAAGCTGCTTAAGATAACGCAGACCTCCGTGTACAAGCTTAGTGGAACGGCTTGAGGTCCCTGCCGCAAAATCCTGCATCTCAATTAAACCAATTTTCAACCCTCTTGATGCTCCATCGAGTGCGATCCCGGCACCAGTAATCCCTCCACCAATGACCAAAAGATCCAATTCTTTTGTTTTCAACTCATTAACATAAGCAGAACGCTTTTCACTTGAGAATGTATGGGCCATCTTCTTCACTCCTTTTTACTCTAAAAAAGACCACAACCATCTACAGAGCTGCCTTCACTCCGCATCATGTTGTGGTCCCTTTGTCTCCGACCTTTTATCATAGAGTCATTATAACGCTATTGGTATTATTTGAAAAGTCTAAGGATGCGATGCCGGAATCGCTTCCATTTCTTTTTGTAAATATGCAGGCAAGGGCTGATCTAGAGTGAATACATCTTCAGGGTCACGATTAGACTCTGCAATTATTCCGCCCTCTACCCGAAGCAAAAATTGATTGCGGTACACATCCTTCCCTCTAACTGCCTCTACCATTCCAATCCAAGTACCGGGCAAAGAGAAGATGGCTTCTGTCTCATATAAGCCCCCCTCGACCTTATGCATCACCTTATTCATATGATGCACCGTCTCAGGCCTGTCTAGGAGAACTGATACATTGGCATCTTCAATCGGGTGTCCTTCTGCGTCCTCTAAAAATAAATGAATATCGACCGCTTCTCCTGTCTGATAAAACTCATCAAGCCCTGCTACATTCATCGACCAATCGGTTACGACTTGATCTTTTGAGACCGCAGCTAAGAAAAGAACAGCTCCTGAACCTAAAATAAAGAGTACAATAATGGCTGGTATAACCCACTCTGGCCGTAATACCTTTTCAAGCTTCATAATTCATTCCTCCTATTTAATGTCTACAGCTTATCCATTTAGGGAGGATGATAAACGTTTTTGCCAGCCACAGGGGCGGATATGTGCTTGAGTATACTCGCCGTTCCTTAAATGTACTCGGCTTTTCATGGGAAAATAGTGACTTAACTTCAAATGCTTTAAACATGGGTTATAGCGGATTCGCCGCTACTGAACCATACTTCGCTTTTCACGGGGAGCTAGTGAGCTTCCTCGGGCTTTGCCCTGTGGGATCTCACTCCTGCTCTAGGCCCCGTAGAAGTCTCCGTATAGTTCATCCGCTAGGTTATCGCTTTTTCCAGAACTGTAGTGTAATGATGTAGCAAATGAGTTCAGTTCTGATTAAAATTGCTTTAATCTGCCGCACCGTCTTTTAGGTTTAGAAGCTACTTATAATGAGGGAGCACCATATTACCTCTTCGCTCCGTTGATCGCAGCGGAAATCAGCCACTACTGCAGGGGGGACTTTAATCAGCCCAACTAAATACTACCTCTTTCGTTTTATTCATACCAAAAAAGCACCTGGCAAAGGTGCTTTTTCAAGGTGCTGAGCTTTAGTAATGTCTTCAGCTTCTAGATTTAGTCTTGTTTATAAACAATCTTATAGACATCATGTCTTCTGTCACGAAGCTGGTTTACGCTTCCCGCTCGGCGATGACGGCGAAGGATTTCGAGGTCAACGTCCCCTACTACAACAGTTTCGATATTAGGGTTGCATTCCCCGACAATTCCATCCCGTGCAAACGTAAAGTCTGATGGACTGAAGATACCCGATTGAGCATATTGAATATCCATATTTTCCACCTGAGATAAGTTTCCGACTGTACCAGAAAGAACGGTATATACTTGATTTTCAATCGCACGAGCTTGTGAACAGTAACGTACTCGCAGATAGCCTTGGCGGTCATCGGTACAGAATGGAGTAAAGATAATATTCGCTCCTTTATCAACTGCAATACGACCAAGCTCAGGGAATTCAATATCATAACAAATTTGAATTGCAATCTTTCCGCAGTCTGTATCAAATACATTTACTTTGTCTCCACCATGAATACCCCAGAACTTACGTTCATTTGGAGTAATATGAAGTTTATATTGCTTCTCAATTGTTCCATCGCGACGGAAGAGATACGCAATATTGTAAATCTTCCCTTCCTCTTCAACGAAATGCGATCCTCCAATAATGTTTACATTGTATTTAACCGCTAAATTTGTAAATAATTCAATGTAATCCTCAGTAAATTCCGTCAGCCTGCGAATTGCACGACTTGGGCTTTTTTCCGGTAAGAAAGAAAGCAGCTGCAACGTAAAGATCTCCGGAAATACAGCAAAGTCCGATTGATAACTTGCCGCAACATCTGTATAGTACTCGCACTGAATCGCGAAATCTTCAAATGAAGAAATTTTCTTCATCTCATATTGGATGGTCGTAATGCGCACAGGGAAAGATGTTTTAAATTGACGTTTAGGAGTCGTCGGACGATAGTCAATATTATTCCACTCCATCAAAGTCGCATAACGCATGGAAGCACGGTCGTCTTCAAGATAGTTCTGATTAATTCGTTTCAAGCTGAATCCATTCATCACTTGGAAAGTAAGAACTGGATCATACAAGTTATGCATCGTTACTTCTTCAACATATTGACGCGGCGTAAGTTCCTTTGCATGGTTATGATAATTTGGGATTCTCCCGCCGATAATAATACTTTTTAGATTAAGTTCTCTCGCAAGATCTTTCCGTGCTTCATAAAGCCTTCTGCCGATTTTCATGCGGCGGTACTGCGGGTGAACCATTACTTCAATTCCGTATAAATTGTATCCTTCAGGATCATGATTCGTAATGTAGCCTTCATCAGTAATTTCATCCCATGTATGTTGATCATCGTACTCATCAAAGTTGATAATTAAACTAGAACATGAACCAATGATTTCCCCGTCATACTCAACACAGAACTGCCCTTCTGGGAAAATATCAATATGACTTTGCAAATGTTCTCTCTTCCATGGCTCCATGTTTGGAAAACAAACTTTTTGCATATTTATAATTGCATCAAAATCACGTTCTTCTATCGTTCTAATAATCATTTTTTTTTCAAATTTTGAAACATCTATTTCTGACATTCATATCATCTCCTTTACCGTAACACCCCTGAGTTTACCCGTTTTTTGTCGATTTGAACACTCTTTTGATTGGAACACTCTTATTTCTTTTTAGGAAGCAGCATTCTAGTGTATTCGGCTAACAAAAAAACGACCTGCCTATATAGCAGATCGTGTCTTAGCCCCATCTTCTGATACGGAAATATGCACTTGAATCTCACCTAATGTACTTCTTAGGGGAACCGTTATATATGGATAACTGGAGTGGAATTTTGAATCTCCTTCATTGATTACAGGCGGAGTTACATCAATCACACAGCCCTCTTTTGATAGTTCAGTCGCAGTCGTTCCAGCAACCCAGTTTCCGAACTCTTGAACGGCACTGAAGCCCATTTCATCTAGTACCTCTATTTTCATTCCGCCCATCATAGCTCCAACAATATTTAAGGCGGTTTCGGTTTGGAAAGTACATATAATCTGACCTTTTAAGTCGCCTTTAACCCCAAGAATGACGGAGATCCCGTGTGAAGGAACTGTCCCGCTGCCTGCACTTGGGCGCATATTCTCCACTTCTACTCCTAAATGACTCGTTAAAATCGATTTTGCAGCACGGCAAATCGCATTTATGTATTGCACATTCATAACGCCAGACCTCCTATGATCTTTCATACCCTTGCCTTTATTGACTTTCTACGTCCTTGATGTCTTGACGCATGATGTACCATTGTTCTCTTGCCATCTCTACAAGCTTTGCTTCAACTGCTCTATTTTTGTGATGAATCACTTCACTAAAATAACGAATGGCATCTGCTTGATTCCCTAATTGTCTCGATAACTCTCCAATCAAATAAAGAATTCTTATGTCACTCATCTGCGTACCAACATAATCCGCTTGTTCATAAGAAGCGATGTATCTTTCTAATGCCTGTTCTAAGAAACGTTTTTCTTCAGATTGGGATAATTCACTTGAAGATAATTTACTTGAACGTGATTCACGGTAAATCCAAGCTAACCTCAGGCAAAGCCCGGCAATGACAATATGTTTTTCCTTTTTAAGGACAGCAGACAGTAAGGCCAGCTTCAATGTGCGTATCGCATCGCTTCTTGTCCGCTTCTCTCCAAAATTCTGTTTCTTCCAGCTTTTCAACACTTCCCTTATCGCATCTGAGGAGCCTTGTGGAAAGCTTGGTTGGAACATATCAGTAAATGTAAACCCACATTCCGGACACACTGCGGCTTCATAATAAATAGGATTTAAATCAGTTTCTTTATATTCAGTAAAAAAATCATTGTGCAGCTTTTTTACTTTGACAAAGCGAGAACGAATTCTCTTTGTTGTAAATGAATGACTACAAACCATACACGTACAACTTTTATCATAGAGTGGCTCAATTGTCTCCTTCATAAGCCTCACCTTAGTTCTTTTGATACATATTATTTTAGTTCAAAAGACCAATATTAGCTATAGGTAATCTTTATTTCAATTAAAAAAATAGATAAAACAGAACTTATTACCCAAAAAAACCCCAGTGAAAAATTTATATTTTTTATTAGTCATGGTAAGCGTTTGCACAATCATAGAGTAAAGAGGAAATATATTCGTACTATCTTAGAAGCGGTTTGAGAACAATTTCTAATTTACAAGCAACCAACAAGCAAAGTGCCATCAATTGACGTTTAATGAAAGTGAGGCTTACTAAATGAACAGTTCTAAAAAAGAATGTGTCGCAATGCTTTTAGCTGGTGGGGAAGGAAAGCGATTAGGCTCGCTCACAAAAAAGCTGGCTAAACCAGCTGTGTATTTTGGAGGCAAATATCGCATTATTGATTTCCCGCTCAGCAATTGTACAAACTCTGGTATTGATACAGTAGGGGTTCTCACTCAGTATGAACCATTAGCACTTAACACCCACCTTGGAATTGGAACTCCTTGGGGGCTTGATCATCGTCAAGGGGGATTAACAGCATTGCCTCCATTTGTAGAAAAAGCAGGCGGGTCTTGGTATCTCGGAACAGCAGACGCTATCTATCAAAATACTTGCTTCATTGAACAATACGAGCCCGAATACGTACTCGTGTTATCAGGGGACCACATTTATAAAATGGATTACGACAAAATGCTTCAATACCATAAAGAAAAACAAGCAGATGTGACGATCTCAGTCATTGAGGTGCCTATGGATGAAGCGAGCCGTTTTGGCATCATGAACACTGATGAAGACTACACAATCACTGAATTTGAAGAAAAACCTAAACACCCGAAAAATAACTTAGCCTCTATGGGGGTTTATTTATTTACATGGTCTTATCTGAAATCATTTTTAACTAATGATGCGTTAAGTCCTCATTCAGAGCATGATTTCGGGAAAAACGTCATCCCTTCTATGCTCGAAAGTGATCTAAAGCTTGTTGCCTATCCTTTCTCCGGCTACTGGCGTGATGTTGGAACCGTTCAAAGTTATTGGGAAGCGAGTATGGACCTTTTAGCGACGGATTCTCTTCTTGATTTACATGAAGATGCGTGGAGAATTTATTCAACTAATCCTAATCAGCCTCCGCAATATATAGCCGCCGGAGCAAAAGTCAGCCGATCTTTTATTAATGAAGGGTGCCTAGTCTATGGAAAGCTTGTGAAATCGATACTATTCCATGGAGTTAAAGTCGGGCAGCACAGTGAAGTGACAAACACTATTTTGATGCCTAATGTACAGATCGGCTCAAATGTGACCTTAACAAATGTCATTGTGACAGAGGGTACTCAAATTCCTGATGGCACAAGAATTACTTCTTCTAAACATGACATTTTAGTTATCGATCAAGAAACAAAATTTGAAGCGTTAACGATGTTAGCGTAAGGAGGATGCTCGTTCATTGAAGCGATTAATGGGTGTAATTAACTTAGATGCTGAACAAGATCTGTTAGGAGAATTAACTTACTTTAGATGCGGAGCTGCTGTGCCGTTTGGCGGGCGCTACCGTTTGATTGATTTTGTTTTATCCAATATGGTTCATGCACAAATTTCAGAAATTGCGGTTTTCACAAGAAGAAAATATCGATCATTAATGGATCATTTAGGGAATGGCAAGGCGTGGGATCTCGATCATGTTAAAGGCGGGCTCTTCATCCTTCCTCCAGACTGGAATGACCCGACTGATATTTCTAAAGGGGAGCTGCAGCATTTTCATAATAATCGCGACTTCTTTGCCCGAGGCCAAGCAGACCATGTCCTTATTACGGGCAGCCAGCACGTCTCAACCGTTGATTTTGAAGAAGTCTTCACTCAGCACCTGAATACCAATGCAGATGTGACAGTCGTCTATCAACACAATGAAAAGATGGTAACAGATACACCATTTTCAAAGAAACTTACAATAGATAAAACAGGCCACGTACGTGATCTTACAAATGATCAAAAAAATCCTAACTATTATATGAATATGTATATCATTAAAAAAGATCTTTTACTCGAGTTAGTGGATTCATGTATTGCTCGGGGAAAATCATTTCTTTTTGAAGAGGGTATTATCCCCCGAGCTGACAAGCTTAAGATTGGAAGCTATGCATACAACGGCTACCTTGCCGTTATTGATTCACTATCTGCATACTACCAACAAAGCATGAAGCTTTTGTCCGATCAACATTTTGAGGAATTATTCTTATCAAAAAAGCCATTGATGACCAAAATTAAGAATGAACCCCCTACTGTGTATAAAAGAGGTTCAAACGCAACGAACTCATTAATAGCCAACGGCTGCGTTATTGAAGGGAAAGTATCTAACAGCATCTTGTTTCGCGGGGTTAAAGTAGAGCGTGGCGCTGTGATTGAAAACTCCGTGATCATGCAGCGGTGCGTCATCAAAAAAGGAACCGTCCTAAAGAATGTTGTTCTTGATAAAGACATTACTCTTACACCTAATAAAACCTTAATTGGAGCAGATAAACAGCCTTATGTTGTAGCTAAACGAAAAGTGATTTAACTATTAAAGGAGAGAAGCCAGTAATGAAAATCGCCATGGTCGCAACTGAATGCACCCCTTTTTTTAAAACAGGAGGCTTAGCTGATGTTATCGGCTCGCTTCCAAAAGCTTTGACTCACCTAGATCATGAACTAACTGTCTTTCTTCCAAAGACAGCTTCCCTCCCGTCTATTGTTTTAGAGCAGCTTGAATGGGTGGAAACATTTGATGTAGCTGTCAAATGGAGAAATCAACATTGTGCCGTGTTACGCTACAAAGAGCATCAGGTGACATACTACTTTATTGAAAATGACTATTATTTTGACCGTATACCTTTTTATGGTCAAGCAGATGACGGGGAACGCTTTGCTTTCTTTACTCACGCCGTCTTAGATACTATCAACAGGTTAAATTTTACTATTGATATTCTTCATTGTCATGACTGGCAGACCGGGCTTATTCCTGCATATATAAAAACCGGAGCATTAGAGAGTCAGCCTAAGATTATCTACACCATTCATAATCTTAGATACCAAGGGGTCTTCCCTCACTCGGTTTTCGATGACCTCCTGCATTTAAACGAACAGCATCGCTTGGGTCTTGAACATAACGAGAACATTAATTTTATGAAGGCGGCAATCTATCATGCTGATTGGATTACAACTGTAAGTCCAACTTATTCAGAAGAAATTCAAACCCCCGCTTTTGGAGAAGGGTTAGATAGGCTCTTGTGTGAAAGAAAGCATTCTTTGTCGGGCATCGTTAATGGGATTGATGAGGAATATTACAACCCTTCAAAAGACTTTCATATTCCTTATACGTACCATCGTCAGCCTGAGAAAAAGCAAGAGAATAAAAAGGCCCTTCAAGATAAATTAGGATTAACAATCAGTGAAAACACGCCAATGATCGCCCTAATATCAAGGCTTGTTGATGAAAAAGGAGTTTCTTTATTGGTCGATACCGCCGATGAGCTGCTTCGCGAAGAAGATGTTCAGCTTGTGTTGTTAGGCTCAGGTGATGCTCATCTTGAGGAACAATTAGAACGCCTGGCTCGTACTCACCCAGAACGCGTATCTTTTTATAAAGGCTTTAATGAAAAGCTCGCAGCTTTTATGTATGCAGCAGCTGATTTCCTGCTCATGCCATCAAAATTTGAACCATGCGGACTAAGCCAGCTAATCGCTCTTCGCTATGAGACGGTTCCGATTGTTCGGGAAACCGGCGGCTTAAAGGACACGATTTCTTCATTTAATGAGTTTAATGGAGAAGGAAATGGTCTGAGCTTCACGAATTACAATGAGAGAGACTTTCTTTATACCGTTCGACGCGGTTTATGGTTATACCGCGTTGAACATCTGTGGAACCAGCTGCTTCAAAATATATATCAAAGCAGCAGCAATTGGGTTCACTCAGCAAAAGCGTATGAGAACGTCTATAATCATGTGATGACAAAAGGAGCGTGGGATCAACGCGATGAATAAAGAGACATTTGCAGCACAATTTCAAGAAGAGCTATTAACCACATTCAGCAAACAGCCCGATGAAGCAACAAATAAAGAAGCATTTCAAGCAATTGCCCTTCTAGTCAATAAAGAAGTGAACAGTAATTGGCAGCAAACAAAGCAAGTCCACCTTAGCAATGATGAAAAACAAATGTATTATTTCTCAATGGAATTTTTGCTAGGTCGTCTGTCAGAGACGAACCTTTTGAATCACGGCTGGTATGATGTATGCTGTGAAACACTGAAGGAATATGATTTTAATCCAGCTGAGGTGTTTCAAGAAGAAGCTGATGCGGGCCTTGGCAATGGCGGACTCGGCAGATTAGCCGCTTGCTTTCTTGACTCTCTCGCTTCATTAAACCTCCCTGGACATGGCATTGGCATTCGATATAAATATGGCCTCTTCCAACAGAAGATGGTGAACGGTTACCAGGTTGAACTTCCGGACTACTGGCTTAAAGACGACTATATGTGGGAGACGAAACGGTCTGAAAAAGCGATTGAGGTTCACTTTGGAGGGCACGTCAAACCTGCTTATGTAGATAACAAGCTAGTTTTCGAACACTACGATTACGAAAAAGTACTAGCAGTCCCTTATGATGTTCCGATCGTTGGCTATGCAACAGATAATGTCAATACATTAAGGTTGTGGAGTGCAGAATCAACCAATAACCCTTTTCACTTTAATTCCGTACAAGGAAAAGACTATTATCATTATTTGGATTACAAGCGCTCTGTTGAAAAAATTTCAGAGTTTCTCTACCCTGATGACTCTTCCTATGAAGGAAAACTGCTACGTTTAAAACAGCAGTATTTCTTAGTTTCAGCTGGTGTTCAAAGTATTTTAAATCAATTTCTTAAGAGCAATCAGCCTTTGAATGAACTGCCAAATAAAATTTCCATTCAAATTAATGATACCCACCCTACCCTTGTGATTCCTGAATTGATGCGCTTATTAATGGATGTTCACGGACTCGGCTGGGATCTAGCTTGGGAGTTAACGACGAAAACCGTTGCCTACACGAATCATACGACATTAAGCGAAGCCTTAGAAAAATGGCCAGAAGAAATGGTAAGAAAGCTCCTGCCTAGACATTATTTAATTATTGAAGAAATTAATGAACGCTTCTGTCAGGATATTTGGTTTAATCACCCTGAATTGCGTGATCAAATTGCTGACATGGCCATCATTTCATACGGACAGATCCATATGGCACATCTTGCTATGGTAGGCAGCTTTAGTGTGAATGGTGTAGCTAAGCTTCACACAGATATTTTAAAAGATCGTGTGATGAAACCTTTTTATACGATGTATCCTGAACGCTTCTCAAATAAAACAAACGGGATCACCCACCGGCGCTGGCTGCTTCATGCGAACCCTGAACTTGCTTCCCTTTTAAATGAAACAATCGGAAAGAGCTGGATCCAAGAGCCTAAAGAATTAATCAATGTATTAAAATACGTAGGTGATTCCTCTTTCCAATCAGAGCTCGCACGTGTCAAAAAGAAAAATAAAAGCAGGCTAGCTTCCTATATTAATCATAAGCATGGCATTTTAGTCGATGAGAACTCAATTTTTGATGTTCACATTAAACGGCTGCATGGCTACAAGCGTCAATTATTAAATGTATTTCATATCCTTCACCTTTATCATTTGTATCGTGAGAATCCATCAATGAACTGTACTCCTAGAACCTTCATCTTCGGAGCGAAAGCTGCTCCTAGTTACCACTTCGCAAAGCATGTCATCAAGTTAATCACAACCGTTGCAGATAAAATTAATCATGACCCTGCTATCAAAGATAAGCTGAAAGTCGTCTTCCTTGAAAATTACAGTGTAAGTCTAGCTGAGAAAATCATTCCGGCATCCGATGTAAGCGAGCAGATCTCTACTGCGAGCAAAGAAGCATCCGGTACAGGAAATATGAAGTTAATGATGAACGGAGCTTTAACACTCGGAACACAGGACGGAGCAAATGTAGAAATAGGCGCTGCTGTCGGCTCTGATAATATCTTCACCTTTGGTCTTACTGCCGATGAAGTATTTGAGTATCAGCAAAGCGAAAAATATAAAGCACGTGATTATTATAATAGTGATTTCCGCCTCCGTAATGTAATTGATCAATTAATTAACCAATCGTTTACACAAGATGATGTAGAATTCAAAGATATCTATTATTCTCTTCTTTTTAATAACGATGAATATTTTGTTCTAAGAGATTTTGACAGCTACGTAGAAGCGCAGCAGTTGATTGAGCAGACCTACCGCGATCAATCCAGCTGGTTAAAGAAAAGTGCAACGAATATTGCGCATTCAGGTAAATTTTCAAGCGACCATACGATTATGGAGTATGCAAATGAAATATGGAATATCTCCTCCTCACAATATTCAAAAGCATAACGATCAAAAAGTGCTTAGGAATCCAACCCTAAGCACTTTTTCTATTGTAGTTGTGCATCATTATTTCGGTCATCTGACGCTGGCCCTTCCCCTTTTATTCGATCGATAACCATTTGAGTAATATACATCATCATTGATTTAGTAAAAAACAAGAGAAATAATTGGGTGCGATTTATACAAACTAAAGAAGAAATGCCAAATCGTTTTAAAAGTGTAATGATTGGACCGACAAATAATAAATGAATCACCGTATTTAATAAAAAATAACGTAAAAATTTTCCGTACGTTGCCTTTAATATGATCAAGGATCCAATAAAAAAAGGACCAAAAATAAGCGGAAGCTCCCCTTGAACCTTAGGGTGAAGCTTTTCATAAAACCACCACCACACTCGCTTTTTAGCTATGATGCTTTCTAATATGACGATGAGGGACATCACCAAAGTAGCTGGCAGATATCTCTTCAACTTTTTTTTGCCTAATGTAGTGACTGTAAAGAAAGAAAGGATTATGATCATGATTGAGAATATCCGGTAATTCTTCACCTTTTTCAACACCTTCTTAAGAAAACTAATCATACTCATTGATAAGGTTAGCTTTACCGACATATTCTAAAAGATACACATTTCTAATCAGCCGTTCTTAATGCCTCTGCTTTCCATAAGATCATTAAACATACAAGCACCAGCCCTGCTGCGCTGTAGAACATAATTTGTTCAATCGGCAAGCCAGCCGCTAAAAGCATAGAAGTGGACAAGTAAGAAATCGGCATCAATCCCATTGAAGCAAAAGATGTTAAACTCATCACTCTTCCGAGGTACTCTCCGTTTGTGTGGCTTTGAATAACAGTAATCAGAGGAATGTTCGTTATACTAACAGCTGCTCCGAGCAAAATAATAAACAACATGCTGCCTATAAAGGTTGTTGATAAACTAAGCCCTAAAAACATTAGCCCTATAAATGACATGGCTATGATTGAAACTAATCCTCTTTTTCGCTGTACATTGACGATCCCAATAATGATTCCGCCTGCTAACATGCCAGCTGCAATTCCTCCGTTTAACAAAGCATACGTCACTTCATCTCCCTGAAGTACATGTGAAGCAAATATCGGCATCCCTAACTGAAGCGGCCCGCTGAAAAAGAAGTTTAGAAAGATTGTTGAAGCCATTAAAGCAAGAAGGAACGGACTTTGCTTTACGTAGCGGAACCCTTCCTTCATTGCTTGTATGACCGTTTCCGTTTGATTAGAACCTGCATCATTCACTTTTTTCTCAGGTATTTTCTTTTTAAGGACCAAATCAATGACACCGGCCAAAAGCAGCAATAAGGCTGTTATCCCAAAGAGCAGGACATATCCACCTAGAGCCAGCATGCTTGCCGCTAGTAATGGACCTGCAATCATAGATCCTTGCCGGGTCATATCAATAATTGTATTTGCACGAGTCAGCTGTGATTGTTTTACACATTCAGGTAAAATCGAACCGCTTGCCGGCCAGAAAAAGGCATCAAGAACACCAAATATAAAAGCTAAGATAACAAGCGGCCAGATCGTAAATAAATCAAAAAGGAATAAAGCAATGACACCAAGTAATAAAAGCCCTTTCAAGAAATCTGATAGAAACATGACCCAAGCTTTACTCATTCGATCGGCGATGACCCCGCCAATCAGCATAAAGATCAGTCTCGGTACACTTGATGCAAAAAAGACGATACCAAGCATTACTTCTACACCTAAATAATCTACGACATACCAATTGGTGGCTACCATAAAAAAGGATACACTTAAACTTGAAACAAGCAGCGTGAAAAATAACAGCAAAAAACGGTACTCTTTCATTAAGGAACGTTCTCGAACGACTGCAGACTCTTCTCTCTCCACTGACAGCTCTGCCATTACAGCCAACCTCTTTTCAATTTAATTGTAAGTCTCTTACGACACAGATCGAATATTACTACAAAAAAATAGATGAATACTGGTCTCACCTATTTAATTAATAAACGCTCTAATGACCTAATCACTTGCTTAATTTCTTCTTGATTCACTTCATAATAAACTTTATTTTCTCTCCTAGTGGCCTGCACAAATTGTCTTGCTACTAAAGCAGATAAGTGATGAGAGATCGTAGAGTTCGACACGTCTAAATGCTGGGCCAATTCATAACCATACATGGGCTGCTTATTAAGAAGCTGAAGCATCTTAAATCGCTTTTCATCTGTCATGGTACGAATGGACTCTAGTGTTTCTTTCTCCCCTCTGCCGACATCCTGCACTTCAATATGCCTGATTCCCGGTACATAAGCTGTAAGGTTTATTTTTCTAATCGACATAAAAAGCATTGAAAAATCCATAAAATAAGATGGTGTTACAATAACCTTCTCCCACTCTTCTACATTGATCACAAATTGTTTATTCAATGTGTTAAAGTAGTTCGTCGTTCTCTCGTTGGTAAAGTCCGTCATCGTATCAATCCATTTTTGTTGATCTTTGATTACTTGAGCTTCAACCGATTCATAGTAATGGTAATAAAATCGTTCAATTAATTTAATTAACCGCTGCTTTGTTTTCGGTCCATCAAATATTAAATAACTTAATTTCCATTTTTCTGTTTCTGGAACATTTAATTTATTCAAAAAAGAGATCACAGCACTCGGATCAGAAAACGTTGTCAGCTCTTCGTCAGGACCAAATCCTGTATTTATGAAATAATAATACAGTTCTTCATCCTCTAGATTGTGCAATGCACTAAGAAACGAATGAACATCACTATACAATTCATACTTAATAATCAGGGGTATTAATGTGATTGCTAAGTAACTCTCATGGTGAAAGAACGTTTCGAGCTCTTTCATCATTTCTTCAGGTACTTTCTTTCGTGTTTCAAGCGCCCATGTTTCTATCTCTTTTGTCACCTGCCCGCCTAATCCCTCAGTTTCCTTTAGCTGCTCATGATTGACTACTCTCAGCATACTGGTTAATAAATCAATGACAGGTGAGGATACAAACGTCATTTTCTTCAATGGCTCCATATGGTACCTCCAAACACTATATAATCAAACATTCGATTTATATAAAATTATATATATGATCACGATCGAATGTCAATACAAATAAAATAAAATGGGAATCAAGTGTTTAAATACTAATATGCTCGTCCCCTGCAATAGTGGTTAATCTCCACTGCAGGCGAACACTTTCCGCGGGCGGTCTGGGAGACTTTCTCGTTGCTTGGCTAATGCAAGGTCTCCACACTTTTCAGGCAACTGAAGAAAACACCTCCCTGCAGCAGCTGTTGATTTCCACTGCAGGCACACGCTTTCCGCGGGCGGTCCGGGAGCTTCCTCGTCGCTACGCTCCTGTGGGATCTCCCCTGGTCACGCACATCCCGCTGGAGTCGGTGCCTTCCGCTCCAATCAACGGAGCGTGGATATTGCATGGTGCGCCCTTATTATAAGCAGCATCTAAACTTAAAGGACAGTGCCGCAGCAGATGAAAGCAATTATAATTAGAACTGAGCTTCCTACATCATTCCATTGCATTTCTGGAAAAAGCAAAAACTTAGCGGATGAACTATACGGAGACTCCTATGGTGCCTAGAGCAGAGCTGAGATCCCACAGGGCTAAAGCCCGAGGAAGCTCAGCAGCTCACCATGGAAAGCGAAGTATAGTTCAGGAGCGGCGAGTCCGCTATAACCCACGTTTAAGGCATTTTAAGTTTTGAAGCTATGTGCAGGAGTGAGATCGCGTAGGGCAATGCAAATTAAACAAAATGGTAAGTAACTGAAGTGTTTTACTACATTTACAATCAAAGCGCTAATCTAGGTGATGCTAAAAGAATCCCTATGGTGCCTAGAGCAGAGCTGAGATCCCACAGGGCTACAGCCCGAGGAAGCTCACCAGCTCCACACGGAAAGCGAAGTATATTTCAGGAGCGACGACGCCTATGCTATAACCCATGTTTGAGTCACTTTATGTCTTGAACTATAATTACATCATTCCACTGTATTATTTGTTATTCATTTGAACTGAACTGTGACTTTTATCCTTGCAGCATTTAACAATCCAGCTGCTCTCTTACCTCAATTGCAAGCTTAGGGTCATCTGTAAACACGCCTTGACAGCCCCACTTCATATATATAGCAAGCTGATCTCTTTCATTTACGGTATAAGGTCTAATGTTCACACCGCTCTTTATAAGTTCTCTCGCTTCCTCCTCTAATAATAAAGGCGACAAAAAATGATAGCCCTGAGTTTCAACAATATGCTTCACGTATTCTTCTGGCTTATGCAGCGCGGCAGTCACAATGACAGCTGTTTCAATCTCAGGTGTGTGCTGTATCGCTTGGTAAATGACTCGGTGATCAAATGAAGAGAGAATTACTTTATCTATGAGCTGATAGTCTTTAATTAAAGGAATAATCGTCTGAATCACATGAGTTCTTTGATGTATAGCCCCTTTTAGTTCAATGTTTAATTTCATTCCATTTTCGCTTGCCCAGATCAGTACCTCCTCGAGTGTTGGAATCGCCTCATCTTTAAAACGAGGACCAAACCACTCTCCTGCACTTAAACTCTTTAATTGTTCAACCGTATATGAACTAACATTGCCTAATCCATTGGTCGTTCTCTCTAACGTCGCATCATGAATAACCACCGGTACAAGGTCCTTACTTAACTGAACGTCAAACTCTATCCCGTCTGCTCCGTATAAATGTGCCGCTTCAAAGGCTGACATCGTATTCTCTGGAAAAAACTTCGAAGCACCACGATGAGCAAAAATAGCGGTATTGATCATTAATCAATCTCCTTTTCATCAAATTTATTTCATGTGAACTCTATTAAATGTATCTTCATTCACTATATGTTCGATACAAATAAAAAGATGCCTTCCTGCTTATAAAGAAAGGCACCCCCATTTATATTATTTCTTTTGTTGACTAGCTCTTGCGTCTGCTTCTTTCATGCGAGCCATTGCTTCTTGATCTTCTGAATCAGCAAATTCTTTTGAAAACTCTACCTCATCGTATGGACCTTGGTATTGCATGTTCTCTTGGCTGTTCTGTTGTTTTTGTTTTTGATTTGGGTTCTTATTCATCTTCATACCTCCTCGTATTAGATAAAGAGACCACTTAATCTTTATCAAGTGTTAGTATGTACGAAGGAATAAGTGAGTTATTCATTCACAACCAAGTCCCATTTCGCATCAACTAAAAAACAAGAATCCAAACACACCAAAGATTAATGTTGAAACAATCACAATGACTAGTCCAACAAGTGTTTCATAAGGCAATAACTTAAAGCGCTCTTTCATCGCCATACCAACACTTGCTCTTGTAATATGAAAAAACGTCCCATGAGGCATATGATCAAGAACAGTTGCTCCTGCATGGACCATAGCAGCACCTGCTAAGGCATGAATACCAAGTTCAAGAATGGTCGGAGCAAACACATTACCCGCTACGGCTGTCGCTGCAGCGGTAGATCCAGTGGCTGCTGACATGGTAATTCCTGCAATAGGCG
Organism: Alkalihalophilus pseudofirmus OF4; assembly: GCF_000005825.2. GTDB lineage: Bacteria > Bacillota > Bacilli > Bacillales > Bacillaceae_D > Alkalihalophilus > Alkalihalophilus pseudofirmus. The sequence continues at coordinate 665,105 of NC_013791.2, read as the reverse complement.
CTAGGAAGTAAGCAGGTAAACTCAAAGCATCAATCCCATTTAAGATGGCTTCAATCAAAGCGGAATGCGCGATAATACCAGCTAATGTTCCTGTGCCTAATAATAAGATAGCCACCCCTGCCATTTTTTCAAGACCAGATGTAATATAAGCATTTAAATGTTTACCTTTCCCCATAATGAGTGCTCCAACAATCCCCCCAATAGGAAGGGCAAAAAGCGGATCAACATGGATGCCAAACAATGGCTGTAAAAGCAATAAAGCAATTGCTACACCTGGTGCAGTCAGGGCTTTTGCCAAGCTAGGAGAATCCCCTTTTACCTCACTTGAGAGTTCAGTATCATCAACGGGCGCTCCAACATTTCGTATTCTTTTTGCCAAAATATACGTAACACCTATCCCAAAAAGTGCTGGTACTACTCCAACAAACATCACAGAAGTCAGTGGTACTTGGAAAGCCTCTGCTGCTGCTATTGTATTTGGGTTAGGAGAAATAATATTCCCAGCCTTGCCCCCGCCAGAAATCGCCAAGAGTACAGCCATCTTTGACAAGTTTGCCCGCTTAGCAATAGAAAGCGCGATTGGTGCTACTGTTAAAACAGCAACCCCAATAAATACGCCGACTCCTGTTAAAACCATCGTTGCACCGGCCACAGCAAGTAACGCTTTCGTTTCTCCGAGCTTATATAATATAGACTCGGCAATCGTCTTTGCTGCGCCTGATTCAATCAGCACGCCAGCTAGAATACCGGCTGCTAATACACGTAAAACAACACCGACCATTCCTTCGGCTCCACCAATCATAAGTCCAACTGTTTCAACTAATGTAGCACCGCCAATCACACCGCCGATTAAAGCACCTGCCATCATCGCATAAGCTGGTGCTACTCGAATGAGGATTAAACCAATGGTAGCAATAAGAGCAAACATCGTTCCTAGTATCGTTAATTGTATATCCATGTTGTCATCACCTAACTATATGTAACTATTTCTATAAAAAATCAATCATTATGTCATTCTTATCCATACATCATACCCCTTTTCGCTTTAGAAAACTAGCATTGTGAGAATACCTTACAAACTAGTTGATAGATGACAAAATGCTTGCTAGTATGACAACTAGCTTGTCTCGCAGACAAAATTTTTTTAAGAGCTTGACAAACTCGGTATATTTTCGGAATATTAATACTATTAATGCAACTAAAAGGGGGTTTTATTATGGAAGAAAGCCGATTAATTCAGACAATTAATGAAATCAGTGGCTTTGTATGGGGTCCACCGCTGCTTATTTTATTAGTCGGTACGGGTATTTATCTTACATTTCGTCTCGCTTTTCTTCAATTTCGCACATTACCTTACGCTTTGAAGCTTGCTTTCAGCAGAAAACAAGATAAGAGTTCAGAAGGAGATATCTCCCATTTCCAATCATTAATGACTGCACTCGCCGCAACTGTCGGTACAGGTAACATTGCCGGGGTAGCAACCGCAGTCGTAATCGGGGGACCTGGTGCTGTTTTTTGGATGTGGCTTTCTGCGATTTTTGGGATGGCAACAAAATATGCAGAGGCTATTTTAGCTGTTAAGTATCGTGAAAAAGACAAAAACGGTCAAATGGCTGGCGGTCCGATGTATTATCTCGAAAAAGGACTGAAAATGAAATGGCTTGGTGTAACATTTGCTGTTCTGGCTGCCATTGCTGCGTTTGGAATTGGAAATACAGTTCAATCAAACTCAGTAGCCGCTGTTATTGAGAGCAACTGGGGTATTAATCCATGGATCACAGGTATTTTATTAGCAATTTTCACAGGACTTGTTTTACTTGGCGGTATTCGCAGTATCGGCCGTGCCGTTGCGTTTATCGTTCCATTGATGGCTTTATTCTATGTAGGAGCTGGACTTATTTTAATTTTAGGTAATGTAGCACTTGTTCCTAGTGCAGTAGCATTAATTTTCTCTGATGCCTTTACAGGTCAGGCTGTAGCCGGCGGTGCCATCGGTGTTGTTATTCAATACGGGGTAGCTCGTGGTGTATTCTCGAATGAAGCGGGTCTAGGTTCTGCTCCAATCGCTGCTGCTGCTGCTAAAACCGATTATCCAGGACGCCAAGCGCTTGTTTCAATGACTCAAGTGTTCATTGATACGATCATTATCTGTTCAATTACGGGTATTGCCCTTGTTATGGGTAACTTGTATACAGGCGGAGAAACGGGTGCGGCATTAACTTCCGCGACGTTTGAATATTTCTTAGGGCCGGCTGGCGCAGTAGTTGTTGCTGTAGGTCTTGTATTCTTTGCGTATTCAACCATTTTAGGTTGGTCTTATTACGGCGAGAAATGTTTCTACTATCTATTTAAATCTCAAACATCGATTATTGTTTATCGTGTTTTATTCGTTCTAGCTGTAGCAGTCGGTGCTGGTGCCAGCTTAGATGTTGTATGGGGTGTAGCTGATATTATGAATGGTTTAATGGCGATCCCGAACTTAATTGGTCTTCTTGGACTCTCAGGCGTTGTTGTCGCTGAGACACACCGCTTCTTAAAACAAATGCGAGAAGAGAAGGCCCAAAGTGCCGGTGCAAGGCAAGAAGGGTAAATAAACAAAAAATCCAGCCGCAAAATACGCGGCTGGATTTTTTTATTTAAATACCTCTCTTCCAACCATAAAAGATTATGATATTCTTTAAGTTATAAAAATCTTCTAATTACTAGCGAGATAATTTTCAAATTATGAGGTACATAATGGGAATTCCGTTACATGAGTTACAACTGTATAGAAATTTTGATGATCTAGCTAGAGAGTTGCTAGACTTAGCAAAACAAATTATGCCTGGCAAATTAATACTGCTTAAAGGCTGCAGGAAAAAACACTTATCACCTTTTTAATGAAAATGGTTAAACCGTGAGATTGACAAATTTAGTAGAGAAACTCCTTACATGTAATCAATTTTAAAAGGAGGCTTATGAAATGAAACAAACTGATATTATCCCTTTTTATGGCGGTACCCACCCTGAATTATTTGAGATTGAACGCCGGTGTATGGACCGGGAAGGGAAAGTAATAGATGAACTACAACAACTGCTGCCTAATGGATTGGTTCTTGATATAGGAGCAGGAAATGGGTTTACAGCAGAAAAACTGCAAACCACTCAACGTACGATTATTGGAATGGAGCCCGATGAGTTAATGATTGACTGCACAAAGCAAGTGATTTTTACAAAAGGGTGCGCTCAAGATATTCCTTTTCACACGCATACATTTGATGCCGCCTATTCCACTTGGGCCTTCTTCTTTGAAGGAATCACTGACCTTGATAAAGGGATAGCCGAAATGAAGCGGGTAGTTAAAAAAGGCGGGCCATTGATAATCGTTGACAATTACGGGGAAGATGAGTTTTGTGCGCTCTCAGACCGTCCGATTACGAGCAGCACAAATCACTGGATTAAGCGCGGTTTTGATTATCACATAATTGAGACAGCTTTTATCTTTGATGATGTGGAAGAAGCACGTAAGCTGTTAGGCTTTTATTTTGGAGACCCGGGAATGGCTGTGGAGAAAACTCGATTTGAATACAAAGTGGCCGTTTATACTGCTTTGAATGAATAACCTAATCAGCCTGAGCTTTTGGCGTAGATGTATGAGTGTTCATTGTATTCTTTGAAGGAATTTATGCGTTACTTGGCAAGCTGATTGTGCGTGTTGATCACGTTATTGCGTTCGTTGCCGGACTTATTGCGTCGTTCTCTTGTAATTGCGCGGATTCAACCAAGATATGCGTCGGTGTACAGCAGAATTAGATCGGTTCACCGCGGAATTGCGCCACTCTAACCACATAACTAAGGAGCTGATCCGCACATGGATCAGCTCCTCTTCAGTTATTTCATTGATACAATAAAGCTTCCGATACGTTCGCTTCCCCAGAAAAATTCGAATTGATCTCCATCTTTAATAGGACCAACTCCTTCTGGTGTACCAGTGTAGATTAAATCTCCTGCACCTAACCCAAACACTTCCTGGCATTCATCGATAATCGCTTGAAAATCAAACATCATCTCATTAATTGTTCCTTCTTGAGCCACATCTCCGTTTTTAAGAAGCGAAAAAGTTTCTTTGCGGCATGCTTCTATCCCTGGGAAAGGAAAGCGTTCTGTCGTGACCGCTGCATTAGGAAACCCTTTCGCTCTGTCCCATGGCTGACCTTTTTTCTTAAGCTCGCTTTGCACATCTCTTAATGTGAAATCAATCCCAAGTGAAATATCGCTTACTACATCTTCTAAGCGGTCACCTTTTTTTACAGGCTTATCGATATGTAGAATAATTTCTAGTTCATGGTGAATCTCCCCTTTATCAGCCGGAAACGTAATGTCTTCTCCTTTAGCATAAGTAAGGGCATGTGTCGGCTTTGTAAAAAGAATGGGAGCTTCTGGTACTTCATTTCCTAATTCGACTGCATGCTTGGCATAATTACGGCCGATACAAAAGATATTTTTTACTTCATTCATGACAATCGCTCCTCTTAAGTAAGTTGTTGAATTCGTGAGATGATTTCTTCGCTGACCTCTCCTGTTGTCGAACGGCCGCCCACATCAGGTGTTTTAATGCCGGCTTCTGTTACATCTTCAACAATTGTGAGCAGCTGATCAGCAAGCTCGCTCTCTCCAAAATGGTCAAGCATCATTTTCGCCGTCCAAATTTGACCAATTGGGTTAGCAATTCCACGTCCAACGATATCAGGGGCAGAGCCATGTACGGGCTCAAACATGGAAGGATGTGTACCATCTACATTTAAGTTGGCAGCAGGACCGATTCCAATGCTCCCCATGACTGCTGCACTAATATCCGTTAAGATATCGCCAAATAAGTTACTCGCCACAATCACATCAAATTCTGCTGGTTTAGACACAAGGAAAGCAGATAAAGCATCGATGTGAGCTGTACGTTTTTCAATGTCCGGATAGTCTTGTCCAACTTGCTCAAATACTTCATCCCAAAACGGCATAGAGAATACAATTCCATTTGACTTTGTGGCACTTGTGACATGACCTTTTCGAGTTTTAGCTAAATCAAAGGCATAACGCATCGCACGTTCTGTTGCTTTTCTCGTAAATACTGCATTTTGGACAACAACCTCATCTTCACCAGAATGGATACGGCCGCCTACTTCACTATATTCACCCTCACTATTTTCACGAACAACAATAAGATCAAACCCGCCAGGATTAGTGACCATCGGCTGAATGCCTCTTAATTGTTTAGCATGTCTAATATTTAATGTTTGTTTAAAGCCCCTGCGGATATTGATTAGGAGCCCCCATAAAGAGATATGGTCCGCAACAAGCTTTGGATTTCCTACTGCACCTAAAAAGACAGCATCATGCTGGCTAAGCTGGTCTAGTCCATCTTTTGGCATCATCTCGCCATGCTCTAGATAATACTCACAACTGTATGGATACCACTCATGCTCAAATTTCAGACCTCCGTGCAGGTCTGCTACTGCATCTAGTACCTTTGTTGCGTACGGCATAATTTCAACGCCAACCCCGTCTCCTGGGATAACTGCTAATTTTATCTGTTTCATTTTTCAACACTCCTCTCCAACTCATATTTTACTAAATAATTCTAAAAATTGAAAGCGCTTTGTTTCGCAAAACGAAAGAAGCGCACAATATATGTAAATACTGTGCGCTCCATTTATCATATACCAGCAGAACGTTGAAGACGTTTGACAATTTCATCGAAATCTTCCTTAGAGATCCCAGGTGCAAACTCCTCAGGAATTTCTTCTAAGTCAGGCATTGGTGCACCGGCTGGGGCCCCTACGATCACTTCGAGCTGGCCTCCCTGCAGTGGATGATTTCCTTTCCAGATCTTATCTATATCTCTGTAATCCGTGGCACTCCATGTATATAATTTACGGTGCACTCCTTCAGCTTCGAATTTCCTTGTTGTCTCAAACGCCGCATTATCCAAGTTTGGAATCGGAAGCATCTTCGTTACATCAACACCTGTTGCAATTTCAATTGCTTTGGCATAGGCCACAACATGAACACCGCCGCGCACAAGTAAATACCCAATCATCTCACGAGCTACTGGGTTGCTTGTCATTTCATATACACGCATCTTATGTGTTCTCGCTCCGCACTCTAAGAAGAAGTTGTGTAATAAATCAAGGATTAAGTTGCCGCTGTTAAAAACATAGTCTCCTCTCCACGAACCTCCCATTGAGTCCATTGGGTAAGACGTTTGTGCCGTTTGAATAAAATGAGCCGTATTCCGCTTGTCAGTAGCTGCCTGCATCGGTGCAATATTCGGGTCTCCTGGGAAAGTCGTCCCTTCAATCATTAAGTTAATCGTGTTTGAGACCAGTTCAACATGACCAAGCTCTTCAGCTGTAATACTCGCAACTAAATCAAAAAAAGGTTTTAACTTCTTTTTGTTCCGGAAGTTAAATGACTGAAATAAGTAGTTATTTAACGTCGACATCTCCCCAAATTTCCCGCCAAGAAGCTCCTGTACAGCAGCAGCGGCATTGGCATCGGGAGCTTTTGGCTTAGGGAGTTCAATAGCTAAGCGATTATAGCGTGTAAACAAAACAATCCCTCCTATTTCACATATAGTAACTCTATATGTTTTATGTGAGAGATTGTTTGTCTTATTACCTTTTATTTGTCAAAGAGCCGAAGAGCCCCGATACGCTCCATTGCCTCTCTTAATGTGTCTTCATCTGCAAGCAGCCCGATGCGAACATATCCTTCTCCGTATTTACCAAACCCGACCCCAGGAGCGACCACAACTCTTGCTTCTTCAAGAAGAACATCGGCAAATTCTTCTGATGTATAGTCTTTTGGAACAGGGAACCATGCAAAGAACGAACCGAGCGGCGCTTCTGCTTCCCACCCTGCTTTATGTGCTGCTTCAACTAGTACGTTACGGCGGGACTCATATGTGGCTACAAGATCATCTACACACTGTTGATCTGATAAAAGCGCATGAGCAGCCGCTTCCTGAATTCCTCCAAAAATACTGCAAAATAAGTGATCCTGAAGCTTTTCAATTGCACTCACCACGCTTTTGTTTCCAACAACAAACCCGACTCTCCAGCCTGCCATATTGTATGTTTTGGATAACGTCATCACTTCTACACCAACATCTTTTGCTCCTTTTAATTGCAAGAAGCTAAGAGGTTTCTTTCCTTCAAAACCAATCGCCCCATACGCAAAGTCATGAACAATACATAGATCATGCTTTTGGCCAAGTTCAATCGCATCTTGAAACAAAGCTGGTGTGGCAATCGCGCCAGTTGGGTTATTGGGGTAATTCAAGAACATTAATTTAGCTTGTTCAAGTGTTTCTTCTTTAAGTGTTGTAAAGTCGGGATGAAAATCCAATTCTTTTATAAGTGGCATCATGTGCATCTTTGCTCCGGCAAGCTCGACCCCTGACCAGTAGTCAGGGTATCCAGGGTCTGGTACGAGGGCAAGATCTTCAGGATTTAACAAGCACTGACTAAGCTCAATTAGACCTGTTTTAGCACCGCCCAGTACAGCCACTTCTGTTTGTGCATCTATTTCTACTCCGTATTCACGAAGGTAATATTGGGCGACAGCTTCCTTTAGAAACGTGTGGCCTGCAAAAGGAGCATATTTATGATGCATTGGATTCTCAGCTGCTTCTTTTAATTTATCAACGATATGCGCAGGTGTCGGCTGATCGGGATTGCCTTGCCCGAGATTAATCACATCGTCATGATGTTTCTTCACTCCATTCACTTTTTTAACTAGTTTTGCAAAAAATTGACTTGGGAGCCTCTCCATAGCTCTAGATGGTTCAAATGTTTTCATGTGTCTCACCTCTATATTTTCTACCTATTGATTAACTTAAAAATAAAAAAAGAGCCTTTCCATATTCTGAAAAGGCTCTTGTCTGAATAAGACAATTCGCTTATCTTTCAGAATACAATGATTCTGCAGGAAGGAGCACCTTTCCTTGCGGCGGTTGCTGGACGTCGTCGGGCCTGTTCCCTCGGTCTCTCTGGATAAGTGATGATTATTCATTTTGTCTAACACTCTATGAAAGCGCTACACATTATGTATTTACTCTTTATGAATGAGAGTTTACAGAATTGTTAACGATTTGTCAATCTTTTGTGTCAGAATGTAAAAATCCTTGATTTTTCAGAAACTGATCGAGATGTGCACGCTTTGGAGTAGAGTGGTGAGCTGCCATCATCTCAGTCCACGTAGTTTTCCTGGTTCCGTTTGTCCGCTCTGTATAATATTGCTTCATTTCTTTGTCATACTGCTCAAGAGATGCTGTGATTTGATCATGATGATATGTCTCATAATGAACAGCACCAGCCTTTGGCAGCCGTGGCTTTTGATCAGGGTTTTGAGCAGGATAACCGATACATAATCCCATGACCGGAAATGTATAATCAGGAAGATCGAGAAGCTCACTTACTTGGTCCGGAAGGTTTCGAATGCCGCCGATCATCACTCCGCCAAGACCATAGGACCTTGCAGCAATAAACATATTTTCAGCTACAAGGGCTGCATCAACTGCTCCTACAAGAACTTGTTCGATGCCTCCAACTTCAAGAGGAGCCCCATGTTTGTCGCTAGCCTTTTTTAGACGGTTATAATCTGCACAAATGACGAAAAATACCGGGCAATCAGCGACATACTTCTGGCTGCCGCACAGCTCACTTAATGTATCTTTTTTCTGCTGATCTGTGACGACAACAATACTGTAAGCTTGAACGTGATGGGAAGTAGGCGCCCACCTGCCGGACTCGATGATTTCCTTTATCATTCCTTTACTTACTTTTTCACTAGTAAAGGCACGAATTGAACGGTGGCTTTGCAAGAGCTCTGTCATTTCATTTTTCATAAGGATCACCCTTTTTTTCTGATTTATTAAATAGTTTACATGATCTATTTAGCCGGAGAAAGAATTGTGTCTTGTGAGAGTAATAGAAATATTTTACAATGAGTAAGTTACTATGATTCCAATTTTACACAGGAGGTTTGAGATGAACACACGAGCTACCTCAATCCAAGACAATGAACGGATTGCCTCCCTTGATATGATGCGCGGGGTCGCATTGCTTGGGATTCTACTTGCTAACAGCCTGCATTTTCAATACGGTCTTTTCTTGATTCCAGGGCTGCATGATTATTACCCATTAGGTACAATTGACCGAGTTGCTGAGAGTGCGATCTTATTCTTTGCCACAGCAAGCTTTTATACCTTATTTTCATTTTTATTCGGCTACGGGATGGCCCTTTTGAAAGAGAGGCTTGAACAACGCGAACTCCGATTTGGAACCGTATATTATAGAAGAATGTTCATTCTGCTTTTCGCTGGGTTAGCCCATTACCTTTTGATTTGGGATGGAGATATTCTGATAACATATGCGATCGGAGGATTTATCTTATTTTTATTTCTCCGCTTAAAGGAACGAGGTCTTCTTATCTGGTCTTTTATCATTTTGTTATTGATGGCTTCAAGTATTGCAATGCCAGAGGATGAATCCACCTTCACTTTTGAAGATTCACTAGCAGCCTACTCTGCAGAAGAAAAAGAAGTGCTCACGTCTGGGACATATGCAGAAGTTGTACAATTCAGGTTAACAACAGATCCATTTGGAATGGGCGGATGGGGCCAGCTTCTTGTTACGTTTAATGCTGTTGTAGCTGTTCTTGGCATGTTTTTACTCGGTGCATTTGTGGCGCGGAAAAAGTGGCTGTTAACCATTGAAGAAAACCGTCCATTCATAAAGAAAATATGGTGGATCACGATGCTCGTTGGGTTCCCTGCTAAAATTCCACATGCTTTTATGGGGGATTCCTACTCCTATGAAATGCTTCATATGACAATCGGCGGACCGCTTGTCGCGATGTTCTATGCAACAAGTATTGCTCTTTTAGCTACAAGCCCTAAGGCACAAAAGTGGTTGCAGCCTTTAGCAAAAGTCGGGAGGCTGTCACTGACAAACTATTTAATGCAGTCCATCGTCTTTACTACCTTATTCTTCGGGTATGGAATTGGCTTATTTAATAGTATTGGCTATTTTGCGGGTGCTCTTCTTGCCCTTGGATTTTTCTTGCTCCAAGTACTATTCAGCAGCTGGTGGCTCACTCGCTTTAAAATGGGACCGTTTGAATGGGTATGGCGAGCTGGAACCTATCTCGAGATTCCTAAGTTAAAATGATAAAGAAAGAGACTGAGACAAAAGTTTGCGGCCTCAGCATACCGCTCGTAAAATATACGAAGACTGCTGCGGGGATTAGAGCAGGTCATTGAAAAAGTACATTCCTACTCCTACAGTAGTTGTTGATCTCCGCTACAGGCACACGCTTTCCGCGGGCGGCCCGGGAGCCTCCTCGTCGTTGCACTCCTGCGGGGTCTCCCTGGTCACGCGCATCCCGCTGGAGTCGGTGCCTTCCGCTCCAATCAACCGAGGAAGGATGTTATTTAGTGCCCATTTTTATAAGCAATATCTAAACCTAAAAGCCCGTGCGGCAGTTGAAAGCAATATTTATTAGAACTGAGCTCATTTTTTACATCATTCCACGAAATTTCTGGAAAAGCACTATCTCAGCGGATGAAATATACGTAGACTCCTGTGTGGACTAGAGCAAGAGTGAGATCCCACAGGGCACAAGCCCGAGGAAGCTCACTAGCTCCCCACGGAAAGCGTAGTATATTTCAGGAGCGGCGAGCCTGCTATAACACATGTTTAAGGTACTCTTATTCAAAAGAACCTGAGCCATTATGGCCCAGGCTCTTTTCTATACACAAATGTCCTAAGGAGCAGTCCGTCTGTTGTGCGTTCATGCTTAAATTGAGTAAAGCCTTCACTTTCATATAACTTAACAGCAGGGGTATTATGACTTGCTGTTGTTACATAAAGCGGGACACTTGTCTCTTCCTTTACTTTCTGAATGAGCATCCTCCCGACTCCTCTTCTAAAAAAGCGAGGTGACACGATCACTTTGTTTAACAGCCAGTGGTCGGCTCTTGTCTCTATAGCAATTGCTCCAATAATGTGATTGTCAGAGCTTGCAGTAAGCCAGGTCTTCGGCTCCCGCAAAAGGTCCGCCACGGTTTCATTGAGAGGAGGGATATTCGGATAATTAATCAAATTGGCTTCTATGCGGTAGGATTGCTGCTGCAACTCAATCAGTTGTTTCGCAAGCTCTTCTTTCATTTCATGAATGTAATTGACCTCCATATCTACTCTCCTTCTCTTCATTCTTTATATGATTCTATTCACTACAAGTCATATCCTTCCAATGTTTTCACAAAAAAGACACCTAGTTTCCTAGATGCCTTCCCGGAAAGGTATTTATTTTTTGGGGCAAGAATTGCACATGATTTTATCAGAAGAACATTTGTAAGCAAAGCAGCAGGTCCTTCTCATCTCTTTATGCCTCTTTGCATCATGCCAAAAGGATTGAAATGGATTTTTTCTAGAAGCAAATAAGTTCCCATCCGCATTCCCAATCCATTCAAAATCATCCTCTACTCTCGGAGGGTCTGCTTTTTCAGGAAGCACTGTCTCATAAAACCACTTAATATATGAAAAGGCATTTTCCCATAAAGTAGGGACAGGAATACCTGAGAGCTTGTTTAGTTTACTCCATAACGGAGATAAATGATAAGCAAATAATTCTTTAAATAAGATTTCTTGCTGCTGCAGGCGGTGGTCATCATCTATTTCATAGGTAACGATGTGTTGATGAAAGATGCCAGGAAGCCACCACTCTTCCGATAGCGAGTCCGTGAGAACAAGATCTTCTGTTTTCCAGCTCATACGCTTATTGTATACCGTCATCATCATAAGCGCGGGCAGTGTGACCACTAGGCTGTATCGTTTAGAGAAGATTGAAGCTGCTACAAGCAAGTCTGGTGCTTGGACTTCTTTTTTCACTCTTTCTAAATAAGAAAGGAGAAAATGATCATCAAATAACTCTTCTGACTTGCATGAGAGAGGATATGTTTGATTCAATTGAAAATTCATACGGGTGGACTCTAGGGCACTAATTTCCTCAGCTGAGAGCTTTGTAAGGATCAATTCTCTCGACCTCCTCACGCACAACGCATCTCCCTTTCCCATGCGGGATACATAAAGGAGTACCAAATAGAGGATCGGCTGTCACTTGACACTCCATTTTAAATACGTCACGGACTAAATCACAGGTAATGACGTCCTCAGGCTTCCCTTCTGCATAAATCCCCTTATCTTGAACAGCTATTAAGTGATGCGCGTAACGACATGCTAAGTTAAGGTCATGCAGCACCATGACAATCGTCCGCCCTTCTTTTTCATTTAAATCAAATAACAAATCCAATATTTCAATCTGGTGGGTCATATCCAGATAAGTAGTCGGCTCATCAAGCAAAATAATATCAGTATCTTGAGCAAGAGTCATCGCAATCCATGCGCGCTGTCTTTGCCCCCCTGATAATGAATCAACAGGGCGGTCTTTTAGCTCCGTTAAATGAGTCGCTCTCAATGCCTCTTGCACTTTCTCCTCATCCATTGCCGTCCATTTGGAGAACAGTCCTTGATAAGGGAATCTTCCTTGTTTGACTAATTGAAGGACCGTCAACCCCTCTGGTGCTTCAGGCCCTTGAGGGAGTATGGCCAACTGGCGTGCAATTTCTTTAGTAGATTGCTTATGAATAGCTTCGCCGTCTAAGAGAATCGAACCGGACTGAGGCTTTAAAAGACGCGCCAGTGATCTAAGCAGCGTTGATTTTCCGCAGCCATTTCCCCCTATGAAAACCGTAATCTCACCTTCAGGGATATGCACATCTAATTGATCGATCACTACTTTTTCATCGTAACCTAATGTTAACTCGCTTGCACTGATGGCATGACGATTTGTTTGTATTGAAGTTACTTCACTCAGCCCTTTGTCAGCCTTTTTCATACTTGCCACACTCCCTCTTAAAAGCTTTATGTTTTTCTTAATAAATACAAAATATATGGTGTTCCAAGAACGGCCACGACAAGTCCCGCCGGTATCTCTTTTGGTGCTAAAATATATCGTCCGACAAAATCAGCAGCTACGAGTAAAATACCTCCAAGGAGTAGAGACAACGGAATAAGGCGGCGATGCTCCACTCCCACAAGCCTTCTTACCGCATGGGGTGCTAATAATCCGATAAATCCAATCGTTCCTACAATCGAGACACTAGCCGCACCCATTGCGACCCCTAACATAATGGCGAGAATTCTTGTTTGACCGACATTCATTCCAAGTCCAGTGGACACATCGTCACCAAATGATAGTAAATCTAGCTTTCTTGATAAAAACCATCCTAAAGGAATCGTAATCAGTGCAACGACAAGAACAATCTGTAAATGCGACCAGCTCTTTGCATACGTAGAACCTGCAAGCCAGGCAAGTGCAGGTGCGACACCCATCTTTGCTTTCACGACCATAATTTGAATAATGGCAGATCCTACTGCAGATACGGCAACTCCCATTAAAGCAAGGAGAATAGGCTCCCAATTAGACCTCCATGTCACTAGTAAAATAATTCCGATTGAAACGGCAGCACCGATCATTGCAGCAAAAGGCAGAAATTGAATAGATGCTGCAGGGAATAAAACAAGAAAAATCATTGCCCCCGCGCCTCCGCCTGATGTGATCCCTAATACCGTTGGATCAGCTAATGGATTTCGAAGCACTCCTTGAAGCAGCACGCCGCACATGGCAAGAAGCATCCCTACCGCAAAAGCTGTCAAGATCCTCGGCACCCTAAACTCCCATACAAAAGGAGATAAATAAGCTTGATTCAGCCAATCATTCCAGCTGAAAAATGAACCTGCCCCATAAGAAACGGATAGGGCTGTGACTATAACAGCCACCATGGCTCCTGCCATTAATAAAAGCGGGTACGGCATAGATACAGTATCTCCGCCTAGCTTCGTCTGTCTTCTCGAATGTTTCTTACCTGTTTTGTACGCTAAATACATCAGCCACGGACCGCCTATCAAAGCTGTCATGGCACCAACAGGTATTTCTTGACCGGGCTGAATCCAGCGCGCTAATACATCAGCTGTAATAAGGAGAATAGCTCCCCATAAAAACGAATGTATAATCAGCGGTTGATGTCCTTTTATACCCATCATTCTTACGAGGTGAGGGGCTATTAACCCGACAAACCCTATAGGGCCGACCACACTTACCGTCGTTGCAGCAAGCAAGATCGCACTAATCCAAGCAAACGCCTTCACTCTTTGCACGGGCTGACCTAATGAGGTGGCAATATCTTCCCCAAGTGTAAGTACATCTAAACTTTTAGCATTTAACAACGCGATACCTACACCTGCTAAAATAAAGCCTACCGCAAATTGAACACCTGACCAATCAAGCTGAACAAGCGTCCCTGATCCCCAAAGGAACAAACCGTTTGTTTCATTTTCAAAGATTAATTGAAGACTTCCCGTAACAGATGAAAATAATAGGGCAACCACCATTCCAGTTAATGCTACCCGGACTGGCTCCATCGCCTTTCCTACAAGCATCATCACGAGCAATGAAGCGCATGCTGCTCCGAAAAAAGCGACCAGAAACGGAAATTGTCCAAGTGTTCCAGGCATAAAGATTAGGGCACTTATTACAAATAAATGAGCTCCCGCATTCATTCCGAGTGTACTCGCTGATGCAAGCGGGTTTTTCGTGATTGTTTGTAGTAACACACCTGCAACAGCCAATGCACCCCCAGCAAGTATTCCAATCACTACTCTAGGCAGTCGCAGTCCAAGCACAACATCTTGAACCCTTCCATTCGTCCATACTTCTGTTAACAGCGTCGTGACACTATAGCCAGCTTGGCCTTGGCTGATATGAACAAGACTTGTGATAAATAGGAGAAAGAAGCCCACCCCAAAAAGGAAAATGGACTTCCATCTAGTTGTAGACTCGCTCATACTACTCTTCTTCCACTACTTCAACAATGCGATCAACAAGCGTCATTGCTGAAAGCGGACCTCCAAATAACCAAGCATCTCCGCCGAGCGGGTAAAGCTGATCATTTTGAACAAAGTTTAGGTTCTGCCAAACGCTGTTAGACTGAAGCTGATTTTCAAAGACATTGTCATCATCTTGCACAACATAGAAAAAATTAGCATCTTCAACTGCCGGCAATGCTTCTACGTTTACTTCTGAGTAACCGTACATTTCAAATTGGCCAGAATCATATACATTTTCAAGACCCACTTTTTCAAAAATCTGTGTAGCCATTGCATTTGGTGTAAATAGGCGAAGAGTAGGTGCTTGGTTGGCGCTGAACGCTTGCGTTAACACAAACTCATTCGTTTTTAGATCTGCTGCTGCAATTTGTTCTTTAGCTTCTTCATATTTGGCATCTAGCTCTTCTAGAACACTCTCTGCCTCATCTTCTTTTTGAACGACTTTAGCAATCGTACGGAATGTTTCCTCCATCTCATCGTATTGACTTACCGTCTCATCCGTTGGGTAAGGATCAAAGAATAATGTTGGTGCAATGAATTCAAGCTCTTGTTGAATCGCTTCATGACGGAAACCTGCTGTAATAATTAAATCAGGCTCCAGTTCAGCAATCATTTCTAGATTAGGCTCTTGACGTGTCCCTACATCAACTACGTCTTGGTCTAGCTCGGCATCAATATCGACCCATGAGTTATAGCCTTCAATATCAGCTACACCAACAGGCTGCACACCTAAGGCAAGTAGATCTTCTACATACGTCCATTCAAGTGCTACAACTTTTAATGGGGTTTCCTCAAATGTTTTTTCTCCAAAGGCATCCCGAACTGTCACCGCCTCTGTACTTTCTGTATCTTCCATTTGTTCTGTGTTTCCCTCTGTGTTTTCCTCTGTATTTTCAGCTGACTCCTGTTCATCCGTATTCCCGCCGCAAGCAGCAAGCAGAGAGATAAATAAAACAAGGATTGCTAAACGTAACCATGTCTTCATCATTTGTTCCTCCAGTATGTAAGCTAATTTGATAATGATTATCATTGACACTCACAGTATACTACCCTATTTACATAGGATCAAGGTTTAATTGATACCGATTATCATTATTATATAAATTAAGACCATTCAGAAGAGGATCTGAATGGTCTTTGCATCTATCTTTTATTTAGGTAGTGGTGCTTTTGCAGAAATTAATTTACGATCAAGCAAGTCCTCCCAAAAGGCTCGAGAGATTTGGTCGTCCATAGAAGCCAAATCCTCTTTTATTCGACCTGGTCTTGTAGATCCAGGTATGACTGCTTTTACTGCAGGATGAGCAGTTGAAAATTGCAAGGCTGCTGCTTTAAGAGAAACATTGTGCTCTTCTGCCACTTTCCTTAATTTCTGGACCTGCTCTCTTTTATCGTCCGTAATTTCTGCATAATCAAAGTGCTCGCCTCCTAAGAGCGCCCCAGAGTTATAAGGACTGCCGATTACAAATTCCATGTTTTTTCTTTGAGCTAAGGGCATCATTTTCTCTAATGCACCTTCATGCTGCATAAGCGTGTATTGAGTCGCTGATAAACATAGGTCCGGCCGGACATCATCTAATTGCATAGCGAGCTCAATTGGAGTCGTCGTATTCACTCCAAGCCCCCATGACTTAATCACTCCTTCATCACGCAAACGGCTGAGAGTTTGAAAGGCGCCTTTGCGGGCTTCATCAAACTTTGTAATCCATTCATCTCCATGAAAATCAGGCGAAATATCATGCACGAATACAAAATCTAAGTAATCTGTTTTTAGACGTGTAAGACTATCTTCGATTGACTTTAAGGTACCGTCTTCGGTGTAATCATGAATGATTTTATTTTTACGAGCATGTTCGAAAAGGCCTTCTTTGTCTTCTTTCTCCTCTGAGACGATCCGCCCTACCTTCGAGCTGAGTACGTATTCCTCTCTTGGATATGCTGAAAGCACCTTTGCTAAGCGCATTTCTGCTAAACCGAAGCCATAGAAAGGGGCTGTATCGAAATAGCGGATACCATGATCCCAAGCTGATTGTATTGTGTTAATGGCTTCTTCCTCAGGTACATCTCGGAACATATTGCCGAGAGGAGCTGTACCGAACCCGATTTTCTTCTTCAATGCCTCTTGTAAATTCATACTATCACTCCTTTATCATTGCTCTACCCCCTCTATATCCGGCCAAAACAATCCTTAAACAAAGAAAAAAAGCACCTCTTCGCAGCCGAAGAAATGCTTGCTATAATGTCTACTACGCCATCGCACCTTCTTCTTCTTTTTTAAAGAAGGTCTTCATCGCATGATATACATCGCCTTTTTCTTTTAAAATATGATGTCTAAAGCGAGGGTCATCAATATTTTTATAGGCACTCATCAAGGTAGAGTGACGGCTGTATTGATTGACTTCCCCGTATCCAAACATACTGCTCTTCTCCATCAGCTCCTGCACAAGCTTTAAGCACCTTGCATTATCACTCGTTAAATTATCCCCATCTGAAAAATGGAATGGGTAAATATTAAAACGCTTAGGATCATATTTTTGATTGATTAATTCTAATGCTTTGCGGTAAGCCGATGAACAAATCGTTCCTCCACTCTCCCCTTTTGAGAAGAAGTCTTCCTCAGATACAACTTTAGCTTCTGTATGGTGAGCAATAAATTCAATATCAACGGTTTCATATTTCGTACGCAGGAATCGAGTCATCCAGAAAAAGAAGCTGCGTGCCATATACTTTTCCCAGCGCCCCATCGAGCCACTTGTATCCATCATCGCAAGTACAACGGCTTTTGATTCTGGTCTGGTGGTTTCTGTCCATGTTTTAAAACGTAGATCATCATTATAAATCGGAATAAGACCTGGTCTGCCTTCTAGGGCATTTCGTTTAATGGCTGATAAAATCGTACGTCGTTTATCGACATTACCCATTAATCCTTTTTTTCGAATATCATTGAATGAAATATCTTCTACAATAATTTCAGCTTCTTCTTTTTTCTGCAAGTTAGGAAGTTCTAGCTCTTTAAACAGCATTTCCTGCAGTTCCATAATTGACACTTCGGCCTCAAAATAGTCTTCTCCTGCATCTTCTCCTGCACCCTGGCCTTTTCCTGGTCCTTGCTGCTGCTGCGCATTCGGATCTCTTGCTACTACATCGCCTACTTTACTGTCACCTTTTCCCTGCCCAACATGCTTATTCTTATCATAATTATAGCGAATTTTGTACTCATCTAAAGAGCGAATAGGGATACGTATGACTTCACGTCCATTTGACATAACAATATTTTCTTCACTTACTAAATCAGGAAGGTTCTTTTTAATCGCTTCCTGAACCTTCTCTTGATGACGTCTTTGATCTTGATGTCCCTTGCGATGGAGGGACCAATTCTCTTGCGACACGACAAAGTTATGATTGTTTGGATTTTTCACACCTTTTCCCCTCCTATATCTCCATCCTCTGTATACAATGAATCAAACCTGATAATCAGCAACTTCCTTCAACATATCCAAGCACACTTCTCAAATAATGACATATACTAATCTCGAACCGCCCTTTGTTTTACTGTCGTTTAGATAGGGGCTTATAATATCCTATGCAGACAGGGATAAGAGTTGCTAATAAATTCTGACAAATTCGTATTGTACAAGCAAAAATACATCAATATCCCTTACCATACATACGCTTCCTCTAAATAAAAAAGTGTCATCATCTCTTCTTTGAGATGATGACACCCTTTATTAGCGATTTAGCAAGCTTCCTACGTAACGAAGCAGCTCATTGGCTGAAGTAGAGTTATAGCCATGCTCATCAATTAATCTAGCAATAACTTCATTTACCTTCTTCAGCTGCGACTCATCTGGCGTCTTAACAGATGTCGTAATTTTCACGATATCTTTAAGATCAGCAAAGAGTTTCTTTTGAATAGCCTCACGCAGACGTTCATGTGAATTATAATCAAATTTCTTACCCTTACGTGCGTAGGCAGAAATACGAATGAGAATCTCTTCACGGAACGCTTTTTTAGCATTCTCTGAAATGCCGATCTGTTCTTCAATCGAGCGCATTAACTTCTCGTCTGGAGTCATTTCCTCGCCTGTTAATGGATCACGCAGCTTATTTTTATTACAATAGGCCTCAACATTATCCAAGTAATTGTCCATTAACGTTTTAGCAGACTCATCATACGAATACACAAACGCTTTTTGAACTTCTTTCTTAGCGATTTTATCGTACTCTTTCCTAGCAACTGCAATAAAGTCCATGTAGCGCTCGCGGTCTTCTTGTGAGATCGAGGCGTGCTGATTTAATCCCTCTTTAATCGACCTTAACACATCAAGCGCATTAATCGATGTTAATTGCTTTCTAATAATCGCAGATGAGATCCGGTTAATGACATAACGTGGATCAATCCCGCTCATCCCTTCATCTGGATGCTCTGCTTTTAACTCTTCAAGATCTTGAGAGTTAAAGCCTTCCACACTTTCTCCGTCGTATAGACGCATTTTCTTTACCAGGTCGACCCCTTGTTTCTTAGGATCTTTTAATCTCGTTAAAATGGTAAATATAGCTGCCACCTTAAGCGCATGCGGAGCAATATGAACATGAGACAAGTCACTGTCTTGAATCATTTTCTTATAAATTCGTTCCTCTTCACTCACTTTTAAGTTATAAGGAATCTTCATCACAATAATCCGCGAGTGCAAGGCTTCGTTTTTCTTATTTGAAATAAACGATTTATACTCTGATTCATTCGTGTGAGCGACAATCAGCTCATCAGCAGAAATCAGCGCGAACCTGCCAGCTTTAAAGTTTCCTTCTTGAGTTAGTGATAATAAGTGCCATAAGAATTTCTCATCACACTTCAACATCTCCTGAAATTCCATCATCCCGCGATTGGCCTTATTTAATTCTCCGTCGAAACGGTAAGCTCGCGGGTCAGACTCAGAGCCATATTCGGCAATCGTTGAAAAATCGATACTCCCTGTCAGGTCGGCAATATCTTGGGATTTAGGATCAGACGGACTAAATGTACCGATACCTGTTCGCTTATCCTCTGAGAAGAAGATACGCTCAACCATCACATCTTCAATTCTTCCGCCATATTCCTGCTCAAGCCTCATCATATTAAGCGGAGAAAGATTCCCCTCAATTTTCACTCCGTATTCTTCAAAGAAATCTCCTCGTAAATGCTGCGGGATCAAATGAAGCGGATCTTCATGCATCGGACAACCTTTAATCGCATATACAGCACCTTGATCTGAGCGTGAATACTGCTCAAGACCTCTTTTCAGCATCGTAACAAGTGTTGATTTACCACCACTGACAGGTCCCATTAATAAAAGGATACGTTTGCGTACATCTAATCGCTTCGCTGCCGAGTGAAAATACTCTTCTACCAGCTTTTCAATTGATTC
Organism: Alkalihalophilus pseudofirmus OF4; assembly: GCF_000005825.2. Taxonomy (GTDB): domain Bacteria; phylum Bacillota; class Bacilli; order Bacillales; family Bacillaceae_D; genus Alkalihalophilus; species Alkalihalophilus pseudofirmus. Next base: position 644,713 of record NC_013791.2, on the reverse strand, counting down.
TTCTAAGCCATAGATTTGATCACTGAAAAATGAGTATTTCTTTCCTCCATTTTCTTCTTCCACCCCAGCATCTTTAATCATATGATAAACGCGGGAGTGTGCTGTTTGGGCTACGTACGGTTTTTCTCTTAATAACTCTAAGTAGTCAGCGAATGTTCCTTCCCATTTCAACCGCTCTTCTTCTTCTCTGAAATTCTCAATCTTTTTTAAGATATCCATTATTTTACCCCCATCCTCATCGTCAAGAGAGATTAATATACTTTATGCACAGGCCCAAGTGAACATGCATCCCATTTCAGATAATGACTTCATTCGGCAAATACAAAGATTAATATTTTCCATGACAGCTGTAATTCTTTAACCCAAAAACAACAAAAGTCGTGGTACAATCATCATTGATTAATAGGAAAAGAGTGTAAACAGATGAAAACATTGATAGGCTGGTTTCTGATTATCCTGCTGCTTTTCGGCTTCTCCTTTTTGTTTATGGAAGCAGCAGCAGAAATAAAGGATATTCAGACTTTAAGTGAAGTATTCGAAGAACATGTAGCCATAGATACGATCGAACTGTCCTCGAATAGTTATATGTATGATAAGGAAGGGCAAGTTATTTCAGAGATTTATAATGAAGGCAACCGTGAGTATATAGAATATCAAGACATTCCAAAGAAAGTCATTGATGCCTTTATTCAAACAGAGGATCGCAGGTTCTTTGATCATAAAGGATACGACGGGACAGCCATTATTCGTGCGCTTGTTATAAATGCAAAAAGCAGTTCCATTGAAGAAGGGGCAAGTACGATGACTCAGCAGCTTGCTCGCAACGTGTTCCTTTCTCATGAACAAAGCTATAACCGTAAGTTAAGTGAACTGTTATATGCTCATGAAATTGAAAAGCAGTACTCAAAAGAAGAAATTATTGAACTCTATTTAAATACGATCTATTTTCAAAATGGTGTGTACGGCTTTGAAGCGGCCAGTCAATTTTATTTCGGGCGTACGAGTTCAGAGCTCACGCTAGCAGAGGTCGCGTTCTTGAGTGCTGTTCCTAATAACCCAACCCACTATGACCCAATAAAGAACAGTCAAAATACGAACCTCAGAAAAGACTGGATCATTGAGAAAATGCGAGAAGCCGAGGTCATTACAATAGAGGAAGCTGATCAAGCAAAGAAACAGCAAATAACCGTTACTCCGAAGAAAAGGATTGATCTTTTCCCTGATTACGTAACGTATATTCATTATGAATTGAAAGAATTAATTGCTGAAGAGGATGGCTTTAACAGAAGACTTTCGTCTGCTGAATCTCCTCGTCAGATTGAAGCGATTGAACGAGAGCTGAATCAGAAAGTGGAAAAGGTGCTTCAATCAGGTGTACATATCGAGACGGCACTCGATCCTGCCATGCAAAAAAGAGCCAATGATGTGATCGCAAACACACTGCCACAAACAGACATCCAATCAACTGCAGTTATGATTGATCATCTGCGTAATGAACTTGTTGGGATAACTGCCGGCAAAGCGTATCAAAAGTTTGATTTCCACCGTGGATATCAAATGTACAGGCAGCCTGGGTCAGCGATTAAGCCGATTCTCGTCTATGCACCGTATATGGAAGAATCAGCCGTCCCTCTTCAAAGCTCTATTAATGCGAATAACTTTTGTTCAAACGGATATTGTCCAAAAAATTACGGCGGCGGCCAATATGGGAATGTCAGCTTAATGACTGCTTTCATACACTCGTATAATACGCCCGCAGTAAGAATTCTTGACCGTGTAGGGATTGAGACAGCCTTTACTTATCTAGACACATTCGGATTTAAAGAAGTAACTAAAGAGGATCATTTTCTCCCTGCGGCATTAGGAGGTTTTACTTACGGGATGTCGCCGCTTGAACTTACCCGCTCCTATACTCCGTTTGGCCGCAATGGCCAGTATGCTCCCGCTTACGGCATTCGTTCTGTAAAAACGGATGAGGGGGATATTTTATACAGCTGGGAAGCCGTGGATGAAGAGCTTTGGAGTCCTGAGACAAATGATAAAATGCGAACTCTTTTAAGAGAGGTTGTAAGAAGCGGAACCGGCAGGCGCGCCTCGATTTCCTCGAATTATGTTGGAGGAAAAACGGGAACAACGAATGATTATCATGACATGTGGTTTATCGGCTTAAATGACCAATATACAACAGGCATCTGGATCGGAAAGGATCGACGTGAATCACTGTCAGCTATTTACGGCAGCTCCCCGCATTTAACAATCTGGAGAGAGATTATGAAATAAGAAAAGGCTCGTTACATTCGTTGTAACGGGCCTTCTATATTGGCAGACTTGCCATAAAGCTGTTATATAGTTTTACTAACGCATAGATCACAGCAATTAAAAATGTACTCCAAAAGATAATATGAAAAAAGATAAGTCCAATCAATCCTAGAATGGAAAGCGAATCACTTACTTTATAAACGAAGTAGACAAAATAAATAAAACAAGCAGCTGCAAAAGCCGCAGTTAAATAAATGATATCCTGTGTAAGAGCAAGCGAAATAATACTCAATGCCATAAAAATAGACGATCCGGCACGTATTTTATTCAGCTCTACCCCTTCAATATCTTTTGAGAAAAACAGCATGGAGAGCTCAACCGTAGTATCTGCAATAAGCTTTAACGCAGAAAAAATCATAAAAAAGAACAACATTAATAAAAATAACAGCGTTAACTTAATCCCATTTTCAGAGAAAAACTCGCGCATCCCCTCATACACTCCAAGGTCAACAAGCTGCGTTAAAATGAGGGTTTGAGTATAAAGGGCAAACGTTAAACTAAATAGCAAAATAGAAATTAAGGGGAAATGACTCGTAATATATCGATTCGACATTCCTATATATCTCCTATTCTCATATCATACCAGCTTGGCTTCATAGTATCGTTTCTAGTCATCGTTTCCAGGCATCGTTCATAGTCACTAAAAAAACAGCAGGACGGGCCTGCTGCTTAGGATTGATGAATAACCGTATAGGCGTTTAATTCATTTCCTGTTGTTGGTCCTTTTTCTTTTGACTCGCGCTTTTCTTTATGTGCGCGCTTAAACGCATCACTATGTAACCACTCTTCGTAATGCTCTTTTGTTTCCCATTTTGTGAAAACGACTTGCTTGCCATCTTCGTCTTCGTTTCCTAAAAACATAAATTCCAGGCAGCCAGGTACCTTCTTCATATTCTCAGCAGCATTGCCAAAACGATTAGAAAGCTCTTCTTTAGCTTGCTTTGGCACGTGAAGTTCATTCATTACAACATACATTGATCTTCCTCCTTTGTCATAAGCTCCCTTTAAGTATAACGTTTTCACTCATTGTTGCAAAGCATTCTGGCAAAGCGTCATGAGCTTGACAAAGATTTTCGACAGCTTTTATTTCATTTGCAAGAGACTTGCTTTATAATAGAAACTATGTTGACTCACAAGGAGGAATAATCATGGGTACAATCCTAATCCTTGGTGTCTGTGTAGCATTTTTAGCTGCGATTTTCACAGCGGGCTACGAAGACAATCCACATAAGAACTAACAAAAATCGACCTTACCATGATGTAAGGTCGATTTTTCGTATTTATGATAATCCTTTAAATCCTTGCTGGCGGATGGCTTCATAAATCACAATCGCCGCAGTATTAGACACATTTAGTGAACGCACTTTATCTGTTTGAGGGATCCTAAAACAGCGGTCCAGATTACGGTCAATAATATCTTGTGGAATCCCTGTTGTTTCACGTCCAAATACAAAGAAATGATCTTTATTATCATCTGAGTAATCAAACTCACTGAAATTTTTTGTTCCAACCGTTTCAATAAAGTAAAATTCGCCCTCTTTGTACGTATCAAACAGCTCTTCTAACGAGTCATAATAATGAATATCAACGCTTGGCCAATAATCACAGCCAGCACGTTTTAACATTTTATCATCTGTTGAAAACCCAAGCGGTCTGATTAAATGCAGCGATGTATTCGTTCCAGCACATGTTCTAGCAATATTTCCAGTGTTTGCAGGAATTTCAGGTTGATAAAGGACAATATGTAAGCCCAAGTGGCACACCTCTATTTCTTCATGTTCTTCAATGATCATGTTTCATTTCGATCATGTTTTATCTCATTTCACATAACAACTAGTATACCACTTCAAAAGGTTAGATCAAAGAAGAAACCGCTTGTCACCATCAAGCGGCTTTGACCATTATACATTGATGTGGAAAAACTTATATTTTATATTCGGCGTCCAGGCCGTTGAATCTTCATAGGCCCAATACCTCATCCGGCTGTTCGTTGTCTGTGCATTAACTAACGGCTCCCCGTTTCCATCTTTTGCGACCACAATCGTAGAGTGCTGCCACCTTCCGTCTCCGTTGAAATCATAGCAAATTACATCACCTAAAGTCAGATCACGTGCCTTTTCTCTCTCAACACCCCGCAGTCCTGTCTTTGCCCCACTCAAATACCACCTAAAGGAATGAGCAACAGACCAGCTGTAGCTCCAGTTGCCTTTTTGCATCCACCAGCCTTTAGAACGATTACCGGCACATGTCATTGGAGCTCCCCCAGCCTGAAGACATTGAGAAATGTAATTCGTGCAGTTATCCTTAAACTTTTTATAGGCGGGGTTATAATCATTCCACCATCGCTCTGCATATTTTACTGCCTCAAGACGATTATAGGCATTACGGCTGCTCCTTGTTTCAGCTGCATTTAAAAATGTTAACGGTTGAGAACTCTCTTTGTCCTCTCTTCTTTGAATAAGAGGCCTCTTCTCACTGTCTTTTGTTAGGAGACCATCCTCAAATACAGCTCTTCTTTCCTCCACGATTTCTGTTAAATGAATGTTCTTTTTGATGCGGATAAACTGCTCATATTTAACAACATAATCCACAAGTTCCTTTCTGCCAATCTGCTGTTTACGAAGGATTGTGCCTGATGCTTTAGAGCGGATACATTCTCCTCCCCTCCGTACTAACGACTCCTTAGCTCGCATAAAACAATTCAACTCTGATTGGTTTTCAATTGCCTCGGTGTATTCAAGAGAACCAGGTGAATCACGCTCGGCAGTCTGTACCCATCGTGTATTTCTCTTTTGAATTAATGCATGAATAGGCTCAACAATTCGTTTTTCCATCCACCGCACCTGCCTTTTATAACCGAATATGCTTTTATTTAATTTATGAGCGAGGTATTGTCCATCATGCCTCTCATATAAAAATAAGCCCCTTTCAAATGAAAGAGGCTATATATTGAGAAATTGTTTATGAAATTTTTTCAATTGCACCTTCGAGATTAAGTAAGATCTCTTTTTTGTCTAATCCTCCGCCATACCCTACCATTGCTCCATTACTGCCAATCACGCGGTGGCAAGGAACAATAATCGGGAGGGGATTTTGATTATTAGCCCCGCCGATTGCACGCACAGCTTTAGGTGCCCCAATGGATTCAGCAATTTGTTTATAAGACCTGGTCTCACCATATTGAATCTCTCGCAAGGCTTCCCACACCTTTCGTTGAAACGGTGTGCCTGAGAGATCAAGCGGAACATCGAATTGAATTCTTTCACCTTTAAAATAATCACCCAGCTGCTCACATACAGAATGCAACGTATCGTTTGCAGAATGTTCTTCGCACCTGATAAATTCACCTGTCAAACCTTGCTTTCTTAATTTAGCCCGAAGAGCTGCTGTACATGTTTCTAAATCTCCAAAATGTATATGACAAACGCCTCGTTCTGTTGCAACGATTGTTAGCGTACCAAGTGGACTATCCATTTCATTAACAAAAAGCGTTGATTCTACTGCCATGTTAGCCCTTCCTTCCGATTGTCCATTTTCCATCATCTTACCTTACTGTTAGGTAAGTTGACCAATTACTCATTGTGCATTTTCGAGCATTTCAAGCGCTCTATCAATCTCTCGGAGTACCTCATCGTCTTTTTCACGCTCTTTCGCTGATATAAGCTTAATTTTCTCTTCATTTCGACGATTCTCGTTCATTCGACTTATTTTGCCGATCGCCCATGCAGCCGTTCCCCGAATAACGGGCCTTGGGTCAGATTTCATCAACTCAGCTAAAATAGGCAGTGCTGATTCATCCTTAAAATGAGCTAAGGCTATGATTGCATTTCGCTGAATCGGCTTTTTCCCTCTCCAAGAGCCCGATACGTGACCAAATGTTTCTTTGAACTCACGGTTTGAAATCGTTAATAAAGGCTTCAGAAGCGGCTTAGCGATTTCTGGGTCTGGCTCCATTTCAGGATGATGATGAACATCTTTTCCTTTATTTTCAGGACACACCTGCTGACATGTGTCACACCCGTATAATCGATTACCAAGCTTTTCTCTATATGGTTCAGGAAGAAATCCTTTTGTTTGCGTTAAATAGGCAATACAAGCTTGAGAGTTTAACTGCCCCCCTTGAACAAGGGCATCTGTCGGACACGCATCCACACATTTATTGCATGTGCCGCATTGATCAGTCATCGGTGTATCTGGCTCAAACGGGATAGTGGTTATGATTTCTCCTAAGTACACATAGCTGCCAAACTCAGGAGTAATAATCGCACAATTTTTCCCGCTCCAGCCGATTCCAGCTCTTCTTGCGACTTCACGGTCAGATAGAGCTCCTGTATCAACCATTGATACCTTTTTTGCTTGAGGCACCTTCTCTTCTAAGAACTTCTCAATTTTGCTTAACCGGTCACGAAGCACGTCATGGTAGTCCTGCCCCCATGATGCCCGGCAAAAAATCCCGCGGCGTGCATCCTTCGTGTTTTTCGGTGCATCTTTCATTTTAGAAGGATAGGCTAACGCTATGGAAATAATGCTTCTAGCTTCTTCTAAATTCTGATTAGGATGCACTCTTTTATTAATATCCGGCTCTTCAAAACCTGATTGATAGCCTAGATTCTGCTGGGTCACCAAGCGGTCTTTCAAATCTAGAAATGGATCAGCTGTAGTAAAGCCGATTTTATCAACTCCGATAGTTTTACTATATGCAATAAGCTCTTCTTTTAATTGGGCGAGTATCATGCCCCATCACCTTTCTTCTACCAAATCCACCTTTATGCTACAATACGTACACAACGAATGGAGGAGGCAGTCTTATGTCAGCCATACAAATAGATAAAAGCATCTCATCTCTTATCCCTCAATTTAAGCTTGGCTATATATCATACCATTCTATCGTGATTAGCGACTCACCACAAATGTTAAAAGGCCGTTTGCAATTTTTTCAAGAAACTCTGCAGATGGACCTTGAGGAAAAACCTTTAACAGCCTTTAGCGGTGTGTCTGAATGGAGAGACGTATTTAAAATTTGTAAAATAGATCCGTCTAAATACCGTCCCTCACATGAAGCTTTGATGAGAAGAATTAAAAAAGGAAACTTTCTACCTACTGTTCAATCTGCGGTTGACCTGAACACGTTTTTTTCTCTACAGTACATGATCCCTTTTGGAATTTACGATGCTTCTGCTTTAAAAGGAGATCTCTCTGTTCGCTTAGGTGAGGCGGGTGAAGGCTATGACGGGGTGAATGGCCGCTTTAATGATATGTCTGGAAAGATTATTACCGCAGATGAACACGGTCCCTTCGGCAGCCCTATCGTCGACTCCAGACGTACAAGCGTATCAACATCGACAACTGATGCGATCCAGCTTATTTATTTAAAGCCTTCCATGGAAGTAGAAGAAGCTGAAAAACTTGTATCTGCAGCGGCATCCATGTTCACCCAAATACATGGAGGAGAACTCCTGCAAACATCTGTGATCAATTTATGAAATTCCTAAACATTGGAAGTTCTTGTTGTTAACACGTTTAATGTAAGGGTATTATGGGAATGTATAAAGAGACTATTACTTACAAAGAGAGGACGATGTTATTATGAGTCAAGATAAAGTTTCCGTTATTCTAAACAAGCAAATTGCTAACTGGAGTGTTCTTTTTGTAAAACTACATAACTATCACTGGTATGTTAAAGGGCCACAATTCTTCACGCTTCACACAAAGTTTGAAGAACTTTACAATGAAGCACAAACGTATATTGATGAGCTTGCTGAGAGACTTTTAGCACTTAAAGGCCATCCAGTCGCTACAATGAAAGATTACCTTGAAACTTCTTCAATCGAAGAGGCGAAACCAGGCCAATCAGCAGAAGAAATGGTAAGTGAGTTATCAGATGATTTCACAAAACTAATTGATGAACTAAAAGAAGGTATGGATGCTGCAGATTCTCTTGGAGATGAAACGACAGCTGATATGCTACTCTCTATCCACCAATCTCTTGAGAAACACAACTGGATGCTCCGTTCATTCTTGAAATAATGAAGCAAAACGAGTTTGAGGCAACCCCTTCAGACTCGTTTTTTTATTTCTGTAGGTGCCTTATCAATCGGTTCTCTGGAATTGTATGATTTCAAGTGGTTTATGCGTCAGTGTTAAGATGAATTGTTTTTCTTCACCACATAATTGCGCCCCTGTGCCTCTCTTAACTATGCAAAGAGCTGCCCACTAGGACAGCTCTTTTACCACTATTATTATTAATTATTAAAAAGCAAGTGAAATATACTTTACTTCAAGAAATTCATCCATGCCGTGATGTCCGCCTTCACGTCCTAATCCGCTCTCTTTAAATCCGCCGAATGGCGCCTGTGGAACAGAAGGTAATCCATCATTGATCCCTACAATGCCAAATTCCAGCTCTTCACTTAAGCGCACAGCCTTGCCTATATCACGAGTGAATAGATAGGCAGCAAGACCAAATGGGGTTCCATTGGCACGTTCGATGACTTCTTCCTCTGTTTTAAACGTCGAGATAGGAGCGAGTGGGCCAAACGTCTCTTCCCGCATACACTTCATTTCTTCGGTGACCCCGCGTAGTACAGTCGGGCCGATAAATTGACCATCTGCTTCTGCTCCACCATATACGACCTCTGCCCCTTTATCTTTTGCATCTTCAATATGTTCTTGAACCTTTTTAACCGCATCTTCATCAATTAATGGCCCAAGGTCAACGCCCTCTTCAAGCCCGTTGCCTACTTTCAGCTCAGAGACGGCAGCTTTTGCTTTTTCAGAAAAAGCATCGACTACATCTTCATGCACATAGATTCGGTTAGCACATACACATGTCTGCCCCGCATTCCGATATTTAGAAGCGATAAAGTGAGAAACGGCTGCATCAAGATCTGCATCATCCATTACGATAAACGGTGCTTGTCCGCCAAGTTCTAAAGAGATTTTCTTCATCGTTTTAGAAGCGCCTTCCATTAAGATTTTTCCCACTTCCGTTGAGCCGGTAAACGTCAGCTTACGCACACGAGAATCTTCCTGCCACACCTCTGCAATCGTTTTTGCATCTCCTGTAACAATATTGATCACTCCGCTTGGAATGCCGGCTTCAATTGCTAGCTCTCCTAAGCGTAAGGCTGTCAGCGGTGTTTGCTCAGCAGGCTTAACTACAACCGTACAACCTGCAGCAAGAGCCGGCGCTACCTTTCTTGTTATCATCGCTGCCGGGAAGTTCCACGGAGTAATAGCCGCAACGACTCCAACGGCTTGTCTTTGGACGAAAATTCGTTTATTCGCTGCTGATGCAGGAATTGTTTCACCGTAGATCCGTTTACCTTCTTCTGCATACCATTCAATAAAAGAATTCGCATAGCCAATCTCACCTTTGGCTTCTTTTAGCGGCTTCCCTTGCTCTTTAGTCATTAATTCAGCCAGCTCTTCGGTTGCTTCTTCAATTTTTCTAAACCAGCTCATTAAAGCTTTGCTTCGTTCATTCGCTGTCTTTTTAGACCACGTTTTAAATGCTGAATAAGCTTCATCAATCGCAGCCTTCGCTTCGTTTTCTCCGCCATCCGGGGCCGTCCCAACCTTTTCTCCAGTTGCCGGATTGAACACATTAATCGTACTGAGCCCTTCTCCTACAAAAGAGCCGCCAATCAGCATTTTCATTTACTCATCTCCTCCATTTTAGTCACCTGATATGTATTCGACATTTATTGTATAGGTTCCTTTATCTAGGAGAGCTAAACGAGATACTGGATGAGAATTCGCTGTAAAAAAGAAAGAAGAATGCTAATACAGCATCCTCCCTAACGGCCCCTCTTGATCGACTATATCTTCTATTTCATACACAGAGATGACAAAGAACGGGAATCCAAATGCATAAGGAGCGAGATCATATAATTGAAAGTAAATGATGAGGGCCCGGTCAGCTTGATAAAAATATTGATTTGGAGCAATTCCCTTAAATGGAGATAGCAATGGAAGGTCTCGGTCTTTTATTTGTGCTTCAATGATCTTGTTCAACCTCTTGATGTAAGGAGCATCAGGTTTAAATAATTCCTTCAGCTTATAAACTTTTCCTGTTTGTACATCCATTGTCAGGGAGCGCAGCGTAGATAGGCCATGAGCCCCGCCAGAATAGGAATAGTGTAGATTCGTAAGACTGACAATATTCCTTTCGTTCGTTTTCACCTCATAGCCACCCGTAATCTCAGTTTCTGGATAATCATAAAATCCTTGCTTCGTAATCATCGTTTGCACTTGCTGATAGATCCTCTCATTTAATTTCTCTTCTATGGTGTGATCAACTAAGCCAGCAAGCTGCGGGTAGTAAACATCGAGCTTCGGCTGGAGCAGGTGACGAGTACGAATCTCAACAGGCAGTATCGACATATTCAATCCACGTTCCCTCCTTCTCATCATTGTTTGATATATATGCAGAGGAGGAATACTTAACGTCAGATACATAAAACAAAATAAAGAGACAGCATCCATCTGCTGTCTCTTCTATCTTGATTAGTTAAATTCAGGGTGTTTTACTGCTTCAAATCCCTTAAAATGATCGCGTTCACCTAAGACGGTTACTTTTTCTCCGTGCAGTTCAGGATTTGTTACTAATCCATAGTTCGCACGGTCTTCAGGCTTAAGCTGAACGATCATCATTTTGCTTTGGTCCGTTTCATTCGGATCATCGGCAATAAGTACACTTAAATCATCGTAATAAGCTGGAGCTAGGGCTACATGATTTTTTGAACGAGCATTTCCAACTATATAGCCGCTTACTTCTACTTCACCCTCAGATTGATTCAGGGCATCTTCAACAGATAAAGGACCTTGTGGCTCTTGCTCTTCATCATCACCTGGTTCTTCATCACCTGGCACCGCTTCAAATGTGAAAGCTGATGGGTTTCTCATGCCTGGTGTTTGGAAATAAGCTTCAAGAGAACCAGTAATCGATACATATTTCCCTAGATTATCAAGGTGGGATACTAAGTTTAAACCTGTGCGCACTGTTGTTCCATTTACTAATTGAACTGGCAGCATCTTCTCACGATCTGTTTCATTAGGATCATCTGCAAGCAACAGGTTAGAAGCTGCATGTGTCCCTTCACCTAAGATCACTTGATTCGAGTTAATCGACCCAACAATGTATCCACGAACATTCGCAATACCTGAATTCTGTGCAATCGCTTCAGCTACTGTTAGGAAACGATCTCCATCAGGAAGGTCTACGCCTTCAATAGAAATTCGTTCTCCCTCAATATAATCAATCGCACCATCATGATTTTGAATATACTCAACTGTCGCTTCCCAAACGGTACCTTCTGATTGAGATAAAGTAGAGTCACTTAGACGATAGAATCCTTGGCCATGCATGTAATCGTTGTAAGCAACTGTATAGTTTGCATCAAGATCTAGCTCTGTACCATCTTCATTAAATAACAGAACATCCTGCATCCCTGAACCACTCTCACTAGGGATCAATTGATACTTGATTCCAGAAGCTTGCAGGTCTACTCCACGGTGGTAGCTAGATTGTGATAAAATCACTTCTTTCAATTTAGCTCCTGTAGTCTCTACAACAACAATTTCATTTCCAAATCGATCAAGTGCTTCAATTTGTTTATCTGTAATGTATCCTGCAGGAATTTCTCCTGATACAGAAGAGCCGTTTAGTAAAGCAATATCTGCATCAGCCTTATCACGGATTGCATCTGTATAAAGATTTCCCATACCTACATCAGCAATGTTTTTATTGCTAGAAAACAGTCCATTGTCCGTTGTTCCAATCACTTCACCTGGCATTGGACCGCTTGGATCAACAGAAATCTTAATTCTTCCTTCGCGAATGTAGTTAATTGCTTCTCCATTCTCTGTAAGCTCTTTTGCATAGTCGATCATCGCTGTAGTCATTTGACCTACTAACGGATTAACAATCGTTCCTTCAAACTCATAACCAGATCCGCCTGTCCCGATATAATCAGGCACAGCAATCGTGTAACGTTCCTCTAAATCAAGGGGCTGTCCATTTCTTGTTAAGTTTACATCTAATAGATTTCCAACAGGCCCTGCTACAATTTCATATTCAAAGCCTGATGCTTGCAAGTCAATTTGATTACGGTCCCCGCGAGAATAAGAGAATGCGAGAACATCTTTAATCGCCTGACCTGTCATTTCATAAACCATAATTTCATTCGCAAATGGCTCGATCGCATAAATATCGCCTACCGTTACTTCACCAGGTGCGATACTATCACGAATTCCGCCATTATTTGTAATTGCAAAGTCCGTATCTGCATATGCACTCATTGCATCTGTCCAGAAGTTTCCAAGCGGCGCATCATACTCATAACGTCCATCACGGCTTAACCCTGTATCTGAATAACCAATGACTTCACCAAGAAGTTCATTCATTTCTTCGTTGTATACATCAATGATTGCTTGTACATCTTTATCTACACTCGTTAGCTGGCTAACGTTTTGAACAAAGCCCTCTGTTACTGTCACTTCATTTGTTGCAGTATTAAGCTGCAGATTTAAGTTACCGACGAAGTTCAAGTTGCCATTTGTCTGTACAATTGGGGTTCCGTTTACGACTGCCGGTGCATTTAACAATGTGTGGCTGTGTCCGCCAATAATCACGTCAAAATAGTCTACTTCCTCTGCTAAACGGCGGTCATCATTATGTCCAATATGAGTCAACGCGATAATAATGTCGGATTGATCCTCAAGTTCTTCTTGATACTGCTTTGCAACCGCAGTATAATCAGCTTCAAAATCAATACCAACTACTCCAGCAGGGGCAGTTGATGGAGGGGCTTGAGTAAGAGAAAATACTGCTACATTTACTCCGTTCACATCAAAGATTTCATATGGCTTTGGCTGTTCAATCGCAATGGATTCATCAAATACTTCCATATTAGCAGCCATCCATGGGAAGTTTGATTCTTCCATTCTCTCAGCAAAGATCTCTTGACCGTAATCAAACTCATGGTTTCCGATTGTCATTGCATCTACACCAACAAGGTTAAGAATATCAATGATCGGTTTTCCGTAGTTTAGATCGACTACAGGATTGCCGCTAAAAATATCTCCTGCATCTAAATATAGAGAATAATCAGCCGCTTCACGTTGCTCATTAATATACGCTGCAGCAGCTCCAAAACCATCGATACTCGCATGAATATCATTGGTGTATAACACACGTAAATCTACTATTTCTTCATTTAATTCCTCTGCGTGTGCTTGATTCGAAGCAAAAGGGATTGCTAATAATACTAGACAAAGAATAATAGAGAGAATCTTCTTCCATCTAATTGAATCATTTTTAAACATCTCATACCCTCCATAATATGTAGTTTAAATGGCCATTGCCGAGCATTTTCCATTGACTCATTTCGACAACATTTTCCATTCGTTCTAAGTCTAGCATTATTTTTTGTAAATTTGGTATAGCCTAAATTAACTTATAATTACATAAAAAACTTCATTTTAACCAAACTGTTACATTATATAGTTCATAGTTAGCAGATCAAAAGATTCGTTTTTGATAGACCTAAAGGTTCATCCTCTTCTTATAGGGATTTGTCGAATTTTTTCTCCGTATTAGGAAATGTTTCTAGTGAATTAGTACATTTTTTTGATGCGAATATGGTTATAATAAATAGTTAGATACTACTTGATTCAGCTGAGACGAAACGTTGATCAAGGAATAAGAGAGAAGGCGGCTTTGAGATGAGTTACAAGAAGAAAATGCTTCTTATCTATTTGGTCTTAGGTTTGGTCTGGATTGTCTTCACGGACTACCTAGTCTTAATGTTAGACCTTGGGACCTATCTTAGCATCCAGAAAATCAAAGGAATTATCTTTGTGGTGTTAACTGGATTTTTCATTTACTATATTCTAGGAAAACGAGAAGAAGTTGAACTCCTTAAAAATGAGAAGGAGAAACTGACAACCCTGATTAATTCTATGGTTGATTTTGTTAACTTTAAAGACGGGGAAGGACGCTGGATTGAATCGAATGAATTCGGTCTAAAGCTTTTTCAACTAGAGGATGTTGATTACCGCGGAAAAACAGATGCTGAACTTGCAAAGTATACAGACTTTTATCATGATGCCCTGAATTACTGCATGACATCGGATGAGGAGACATGGCAAGCAGCTAAAGTGACACGCTGCGAAGAAGTCATACCGCTGCCGAATGGGGATGAGAAAACGTTTGATACGATTAAAGTGCCTCTTTTCAAACCAAATAAAGAACGTAAAGGATTAGTTGTGATCGGGCGAGATATTACGGAGAGAAAGCTAGCAGAGAAGCAAATGAAAGAGAATGAACTTAAATATAAATCTCTTTTTAAATATAATCCTGAGCTCGTCTTCATGGTGGATTTAAACGGAACGATTACAGACTTAAATCCTAAGTTCGAACCTCTGACTGCCTACAACGATGATGAAGCAATGGGCACACCGATTTTTAACTACATTTGCGAAAAAGACAAGACGCGGATCTTTGAAGCATTTAATGCAGTCATTAAAGAAAAGCGAGCTAAAACTAATCGTGAAGTAGCGATCTGCCATAAAGAAGGGAAAAAGGTTATCGCTCACTTCGCATTTGTACCGATTATTATTGATAATGAAACAACAGGAATTATCGGTTATGCCACTGATATTACTCAAATACTTGAGACGGAAGAAAAGCTTAAAACTACAGAAAAACTTGCTGTGATTGGAGAACTTGCTGCGGGGATTGCCCATGAAATCAGAAATCCGCTCACTTCTTTAAAAGGGTTCGTGCAAATGTTTCAGTCTGAGAGCAAAAAGGAGAACTTTATCCATACGATTATGTTAGATGAACTTGATCGGATCAATTCGATTGTCAGTGAGCTGCTCGTATTATCAAGACCGCAAGAAATTACGTTCTCTAAGAAAAATATAAATCACTCCATAAAAGATGTCTTAACCCTGCTTGAGTCAGAGATGAACTTACACGGGGTGTCTGTTGATTTTCAAACAGAGCATGATCCAACACTCCTTGATTGTGAGCCGAATCAATTTAAGCAGCTATTCATTAATCTGCTTAAAAATGCGATCGAAGCAGAGGCCAAGAACATATGCATTCATATCAAGAAACAAGATGACTCCATTATTGTGAGGATTGCAGATAACGGCCAAGGCATTAGTGAAGAGAGAATCAAAAAATTAGGAGAACCTTTCTATTCCGAAAAAGAAAAGGGAACTGGATTAGGGCTGACAGTCAGCTTTAAAATCGTGGAAGCTCATAACGGAACAATTAAATATGATAGTAAAGTTGGAACGGGCACGACCGTCACTATGACGTTTCCAACAAAAGAAGACTAGAGCAATGAATCTGCTCTAGTCTTCTTGTTTTTAATGGAGATCAGCCTCTCCAAGCGGACATTCCGCCTTTGACATTTGTTATATTCGAATATCCTAATTTCTTTAATGTACCGCAGGCCTTATTGCTTCTCATCCCGCTTTGACAGATCACAATCACTTCTTTATCCTTTGAAAGCTCGTTATGACGACCTTTTAGCTCATGCAATGGAATGTTTTTAGCTTGTTTAATTTTACGTCCGCTGAATTCCCCTTGCGTTCTTACATCAACAAGCTGTACATCTTTTCGTGTTAATTCTTTTCTTAGTTCTTCAGTTGTGATTTGTTTTACGCCATTAGCAGGTAAAATTCTCTTCACAACAAACCATACGATAAAAGCAATAAATAATCCTTGAATAATTAATTCCATTCTAACTCCCCCTATAATGTCCTAAAACTGAAGCCGTCTCTTTTTAATTCTTTTATCAATTGTGGCAGTACATATAATGTCTGCTCTAATTCATGCAGCAGGATAATTGATCCATTTTCTACGTTTTCTACTACATTTGAAACGATTTTATCCGGATCTTTTTTTAACTCCCAGTCATAAGAAGGAACATCCCAAAGGACTACATCGAGCTGCATAGCAGCTGCAATATTCAGTGTATCCACATTATATTGACCGAAAGGCGGTCTAAAATGCTGAATGGGCAGGCCTATGATCCTCTCCATTTCTCTTTTGCTCGTTTCGATCTCTTTTCTCTGCTTATCTGCATTCAATTGAGCAAGATTTGGATGTCTATGAGTATGTGTCCCTATCAATGCCCTTCAGCTATCGTTCTTTTCCACAGCCGCTTATAATGAAGTAACCGAGACTGCCAAAAGAACATGGCTTGAACCTGCTCCTCATTTAACACATCAAGAAATGAACCTATGTATTTACTAGGCCCATCATCAAAGGTTAATACAACTGCCTTCTCACCTTCTAAAGAAAAGTCAGCTTTTGTGATCAAATGATGTTCTCTTAGTGAGTGGTCTCCAACCGCTCTAGCACTTGGCATTCAAGGACTTTTCACTATAGACCCCACCTCTGCTCTGTATATTCTACAATCCGTATGCCTCTTTACCACGACAAGGGTGAGGAGTCGCCTCATTCTTAATCATAAAGCCTCCTACACGATACCCTTTACTCTTTAGAAAACGTGCGCTTAAATTAGCCTCTTGTCTTTCTGCACAAACGAGATAGATTATCTTCTTATCTAGGTCGTGATAATATCTTTTAAGATAGGCTAACGGAATATTCATTGTCCCGTCTATACTTGTTTTATTTGCAACGGGAAAATCACGTACATCGAGAATAACAACCTCATTTTTATCTTTTATATTCTGTATATCAGTACATTTTAAACCGATAACAGGTATATATCTTTTATACAAAAAGTACGCAATGCCCATTGCCATAATGACAACCACACTTGTCATGTAAATCACCTCACCCTTATACACCATTAGGTATACTGCGTTTCTTACGTTCCAGCCATTAGATAGAAATAGTACACCATAAATAATACTAAAATCATAAAAATTACGGCAGTCATATACACGATAAACTTAAAAGAAGAATGAAACTCTTGTGTATTAATCATTTTCCTGTTACGAAAATACACATGAGTAGCGAGTGCGATTGTCAATAGACCGAGCATGAGTGAAAAACCGCTTATAAACATTGCTAATGCATTATCCATAAATTGATG
This sequence comes from Alkalihalophilus pseudofirmus OF4, assembly GCF_000005825.2. GTDB lineage: Bacteria > Bacillota > Bacilli > Bacillales > Bacillaceae_D > Alkalihalophilus > Alkalihalophilus pseudofirmus. The sequence goes on along the minus strand of NC_013791.2, from coordinate 627,311 downwards.
CAAAGGCGTATTAAAGTGAAGAGTCGTAGCTAAAAACCCTAGCCCAATAATAGCAATAGCCGTTCTAATCCACGCTAGATACGTTCGCTCGTTTGCTAGATGCTGTTGAATATATTTAGATTCGACCGTCTCATTTTTACTAGCACCATTCTTGCTCTCATTCTTCTGTTCATCCATATAAGCCTCCGATCTTACCCTTATAGCTATTTATTTGAAAAAACCCATAAAGTACAGGCCGACATTATATACAATAAAGATAGCTCCTACCAGGAACCATAAGTAAACAGCTGGTCATATAGGCGGCTTAGATGCCTTTTTGGCCCCATCTGTTCCTTTCTTTGTTATGCCTCACTGATCACTTTTGCATGCATGTTTTTCTTGTTCTGACATCAGGAACTTCCTCCTCTTCTTTTACTTTATATCTACATTATATACCTATAAGGGTATAAGGTCAAACAAAAAGAAACGTTCTTTGCATGTGGCTAAAGAACGTTAAGATTACTTTAATTAATAAGGCATAAATCCTTCCTTGCTGATTAAGATTTGATCAGAAGAGAACGCCGTTTTCATTTGTTCATACGCATACTCGTGTACATGTTCGCCGTACCATTTTTCTAATTCTTCCGCCGTAAATCGTTCTTTTATTTTAAGCCGCTCCGTTCTCTTCCCATTACTTCCATCTCCCGTGTAAAAATCATCAATGACAATTCGGTTAACGAGAGCAGCCAGCGTTTCTGGGAATTGTTTTGAAAAAGGGAGTACAGGCGCCACCGCGGCTTGTACTGGCAAGTCATTTTTTTGAAGCTCTCCGATTGCCTTCAGCCTTGCTTGAATTGGAGGGGCTTGTGGTGAGAAGTTTTTTCGTACTTCATCGAGATCTGTCTCAACTGTCACACTGAGGCGCAGGCTGTCTTTAAGCTTTAAAAACAAGTCAATGTCTCGCGTGACAAGCGGGCTCCGTGTCTGCACAAAAAGAAAGTCTGGAGGCATCTCTACCATTGCTTCAAGCAGGGACCTTGTTATGTTTTCTTTATACTCAACTGATTGATATGGATCTGTCGCAGATGCCATAAAGATCGTTACTTCCTTCCCCCGTTTTCGCAGGCTGCTCATTTCACGAATATACTTTTCATGAATGCCCTGTTTAATATCAACCCATTCACCCCACTCTTCTCCTCTAAATAAGCCAACCGGACTCTGTCTCACGTAACAGTAAGAACATCCAAATAAGCAGCCTGTATAAGGATTAAGAGAATGGGTGTATCCATATAAAAATCCGCTCGCAGGAGTTAATATTTTTTTCGGTTCTTTGTATGCCATTTGATGCCGAGTCAACTGAGATCCCTCACTTTCTATCTGTTTCTCTTATTCCCTTTTGTGCAGATTACAATCCTCCATTGCAGATAAAAAAGACCCTGACCATCGTCAGAGTCTTAGAGTAGGTATAAGAGTTACCAATGCACCTGAAGCTGATTTCCATCGGGATCATAGAAATAAAAGTAAGCATGACCGTTGTCTTCTTTTATTTCCTCTACTTTTACTCCCTGCTCAGATAAGTGCTGATGAAATTCTTGCAGCTTAGGACTTGTGAAACCAACACAAAACGCAGATTCTCCGTTCACTGAAAAATGAGCATACGTCTCCTCTGTAGTTGGCACTAAGATAATCAACAAAGGCCCCTCATTCACTTTCATGATCGCAAAAGGATCGTGGGTAATGCTCAAAAGTTGAAACCCTAACACATCTGTGTACCACATCGAGGCCTTATCTAACTTTCTTACCGGAATGCGAATGTAATGGACTTGATCAATGAATGATTGGTTCATGGTACTCTCCCCTCTTTGTAAAAACTAGTTATGAAGTGTATTAGACGTGAGGGAGAGATATCCTTTCATTTTTTAGAATAGGATAGTTATTATCTTGCTAGGGCAGGTATTCTTTATGCAAGAAGAAAGACGATTACGCTAAGGATAATCGTCTTTTAATGATTGTATACGAATGAAGTGTGAAGCATTATAAGAACCTTGTTGGTTTATAGGTATAGGTCCTCCTTGCAAATCAGCATAACAACGTGGGCCAATCTCTTTATTGTTCTTCCTCAAGTAAATTATTAATCAGTTATTGCCCCTTTAGATGCAGAGGAAACTAAACGTGCGTATTTAGAAAGATACCCTTTTAAATTTTGTTGGGGAGCAGTCCATTCCTTTGCTCTCACCTCAAATTCTTCTGGTGATATATCAACTTGGAGTTCCTGAGTCTCACTATTGATCGTGATCATATCTCCTTCTTTAATTAATGCTATTGGTCCACCTACCTGTGCTTCAGGAGCGATATGACCAACGACTAATCCATGTGTACCTCCTGAAAATCTCCCATCAGTTATTAAACCGACCTTTTCGCCTAAACCTTTTCCAACTACGATGGCAGTAATAGACAGCATTTCAGCCATCCCTGGGCCGCCCTTAGGACCTACATAGCGGATCACGATAACATCTCCTGAATTAATCTCATTGTTTAACACAGCTTTAGTAGCATCTATTTCTGTATCAAACACACGAGCAGGTCCGGTTATTTCTTTTATTTTTAATCCTGACATTTTTGCTAAAGCTCCCTCAGGTGCCAAGTTTCCTTTCAAGATAACTAAAGGCCCTGTTTTACGCTTAGGATTTTCAAAAGAGATAATTTCTTGACCTTCCCTTAATGGTTCCACTTCAGCAAGATTTTGTTCGAGTGTTTTCCCAGTAACTGTCATACACTCACCATGAAGAAGCCCCTTTTCAAGAAGTAATTTCATCACTCCCGGTACGCCTCCAATTTCTGATAAGTGTTCCATAACATATCGCCCGCTTGGTTTAAGATCTGCAATATGCGGCACACGCTCTCCGATTCGCTCAAAATCATCTAAGTCAAGGTCAACATCAACTGAATGAGCCATAGCGAGTAAATGTAGTACTGCATTAGTAGATCCACCAAGAGCCATTACAACTGTGATGGCATTCTCAAATGCCTGTTTAGTCATAATATCCTTTGGAGTAATCCCTTTTTCAAGTAAATTCATCACTGCCTTTCCTGCTTCTTCACAATCTTTTAATTTATCTGGCGTTTCGGCTGGATTGGAAGAACTTCCTGGCAGACTCATTCCCATTGCTTCGATCGCCGAGGCCATTGTATTTGCTGTATACATTCCGCCACATGACCCAGCTCCCGGACAGGCTTGACATTCAATTTTATGTAGTTCATCACGGTCTATATCTCCATTATTGTATTTTCCTACTCCCTCAAAGGCAGAAACAATATCTATGTCTTTCCCATCTACTTTTCCTGGTCGAATCGTCCCCCCATATACAAATACAGACGGCAAATTTAAACGCCCTATCGCAATCATACATCCTGGCATATTTTTATCGCATCCACCAATTGCTACAACCCCGTCATAACTTTGAGCACCGATTACTGTTTCAATGGAATCGGCTATAACCTCCCGACTCGGTAATGAATAACGCATCCCTTCAGTTCCCATTGAGATACCATCTGATACTGTAATCGTATTGAAAATAAAAGGAGCTCCCCCATTCTCTAAAGTTCCTTCCTTTGTCTTTAGAGCCAACTTATCAATATGCATGTTACACGGTGTAACTTCACTCCATGTACTAGCAATTCCTACAAAGGGTTTATTAAAGTCTTCGTCATTAATCCCCGTTGCCCTGATCATTGCACGATTTGGGGCACGATTTATATCGTTAAAAACTGAACTACGGCTTTTCGAAATATTTTTACTCATTTGAACACATTCTCCTTCATCTTTATAATTTTAAAATAAAATGTATAGCTAGATTATTGTATCTAAAAACAAGTTAAAGCATTTTGTTGATCCATCTTGGTAAACACCACTGTACACAGGTTTTGTCTATTGCAAACTTCCACTTCCAAGTAAACTATAAGTTTACTTTATTTAGAAAAAAAACAACCCCTCAACTTAAAAATCCTGAAGCTTTGTATAATTTTATCGAAATATAAAGAATATTAAAATATCATAATAACATACTTCAACAAAAAAAGCATTAATCCCTCTTTAGATCAATGCTTTTTTAGAAAGTATGTATTCAATCTTTGCAGCTATTTAACAAATTTGTAGTTGAGGTATCTTCTAACAAGATAAGACGTAAAGAGCGTGTTCACGTCGGAAGTGTTCACCTTGTTCTTAAGCTCTTCATAATTCCTCAACAGTTAATTATTTTCGTCTCTTCACTAATAGGCTCCTACACACGATTTTAATTATTTTGATCGTGTTATGAGAACAACAAAAAAGACCTCAACATAACGTTGAAGTCTTGGTATTAGAAGTTATTAAGTACCGGTGGTCGGGGTCGAACCGACACTCCAGAAGGAACACGATTTTGAGTCGTGCGCGTCTGCCAATTCCGCCACACCGGCAAATAAAAAAAGATAAAAAAAAATAATGGTGCGCCCTGAGAGATTCGAACTCCCGACCTTTTGATTCGTAGTCAAACACTCTATCCAGCTGAGCTAAGGGCGCAATATATGGTGCCGAGGGCCGGACTTGAACCGGCACGGTAGTCACCTACCGCAGGATTTTAAGTCCTGTGTGTCTGCCAATTCCACCACCCCGGCACGGCAGAAAAATCATTGGAGGCGGCACCCGGATTTGAACCGGGGATAAGGGTTTTGCAGACCCGTGCCTTACCACTTGGCTATGCCGCCTCAATTTAAACAAAAAAATGGAGCGGAAGACGAGATTCGAACTCGCGACCCCCACCTTGGCAAGGTGGTGTTCTACCACTGAACTACTTCCGCAAAAAATGGCTGGGCTAGCAGGATTCGAACCTACGCATGACGGAATCAAAATCCGTTGCCTTACCGCTTGGCGATAGCCCAAAATTAAAAATGGGGCGACTGATGGGAATTGAACCCACGAATGCCGGAATCACAATCCGGTGCGTTAACCACTTCGCCACAATCGCCGTAATAATATATTGGCAGGGGCAGTAGGAATTGAACCCACACCGGAGGTTTTGGAGACCTCTGTTCTACCTTTAAACTATGCCCCTATGAAGATGGTGGAGGGGGACGGATTCGAACCGCCGAACCCTGAGGGAGCGGATTTACAGTCCGCCGCGTTTAGCCACTTCGCTACCCCTCCAAACAACAATACCTATAATACAATATCATCTATCAATTCGTCAATACTAAATTAAGATAATTGATATATTAAGATGGTGGCTTGGGACGGAATCGAACCGCCGACACATGGATTTTCAGTCCATTGCTCTACCGACTGAGCTACCAAGCCTTATTTTTAAAATGGCGGTCCGGACGGGACTCGAACCCGCGACCTCCTGCGTGACAGGCAGGCATTCTAACCAACTGAACTACCGGACCATTTTGGTTGCGGGGGAAGGATTTGAACCTCCGACCTTCGGGTTATGAGCCCGACGAGCTACCGAACTGCTCCACCCCGCGTCGTTTTAAAGTATATAAGTATGATATAAATGGTGGAGGATGACGGGCTCGAACCGCCGACCCCCTGCTTGTAAGGCAGGTGCTCTCCCAGCTGAGCTAATCCTCCATCGCAGAAATAATAGATGTATAAATGGTGACCCGTACGGGATTCGAACCCGTGTTACCGCCGTGAAAGGGCGGTGTCTTAACCGCTTGACCAACGGGCCAACTAATAAGTATATGAAATCTTTGCTGGCGGAGAGCGAGGGATTCGAACCCTCGAGACGGTTTTACACCGCCTACACGATTTCCAATCGTGCTCCTTCGGCCAACTCGGACAGCTCTCCTAATTGGCTCCACAGGTAGGACTCGAACCTACGACCGATCGGTTAACAGCCGATTGCTCTACCACTGAGCTACTGTGGAATAATAATGCCTGGCAACGTCCTACTCTCACAGGGGGAAGCCCCCAACTACCATCGGCGCAAAAGAGCTTAACGACCGTGTTCGGCATGGGAACGGGTGTGACCTCTTTGCTATCGCCACCAGACTATGATTTACTTCAGATGATCTTCACATTTCTTCGTCAGCTTCCTCATTCATGTCCTCACGTATGCTTTATACGCTCCGGGCATTCACTTCGTTGCTTCCTCGAACTGCTCGATCCTCTTTGTAAATGTTTGAGATGGTTCTCTCAAAACTAGATAATGCCCACAGGATGTGGGTACCAGGCGTTGCGACAGGACGTCGCGAACTTAGCGTGGTTCAGTAAACACATATGTCAAGAATAATTTGGATAAGTCCTCGACCGATTAGTATCTGTCAGCTCCACATGTCGCCATGCTTCCACACCAGACCTATCAACCTCATCATCTCTAAGGGGTCTTACTGGATTAACTCCATGGGAAATCTCATCTTGAGGGGGGCTTCATGCTTAGATGCTTTCAGCACTTATCCCGTCCACACGTAGCTACCCAGCGATGCTCCTGGCGGAACAACTGGTACACCAGCGGTGTGTCCATCCCGGTCCTCTCGTACTAAGGACAGCTCCTCTCAAATTTCCTACGCCCGCGACGGATAGGGACCGAACTGTCTCACGACGTTCTGAACCCAGCTCGCGTACCGCTTTAATGGGCGAACAGCCCAACCCTTGGGACCTACTTCAGCCCCAGGATGCGATGAGCCGACATCGAGGTGCCAAACCTCCCCGTCGATGTGGACTCTTGGGGGAGATAAGCCTGTTATCCCCAGGGTAGCTTTTATCCGTTGAGCGATGGCCCTTCCATGCGGAACCACCGGATCACTAAGCCCGACTTTCGTCCCTGCTCGACTTGTAGGTCTCGCAGTCAAGCTCCCTTTTGCCTTTGCACTCTACGAATGATTTCCAACCATTCTGAGGGAACCTTTGGGCGCCTCCGTTACTGTTTAGGAGGCGACCGCCCCAGTCAAACTGCCCACCTGACACTGTCCCTGAACCGGATCACGGTTCGAGGTTAGAATGTCAGCACAGTCAGGGTAGTATCCCACCGACGCCTCCATCGAAGCTGGCGCTCCGACTTCCAAGGCTCCTACCTATCCTGTACAAACTGTACCAACATCCAATATCAAGCTACAGTAAAGCTCCATGGGGTCTTTCCGTCCTGTCGCGGGTAACCTGCATCTTCACAGGTACTATAATTTCACCGGGTCTCTCGTTGAGACAGTATCCAAGTCGTTACACCATTCGTGCGGGTCGGAACTTACCCGACAAGGAATTTCGCTACCTTAGGACCGTTATAGTTACGGCCGCCGTTTACTGGGGCTTCAATTCAGAGCTTCTCCCGTAAGGGATAACCCCTCCTCTTAACCTTCCAGCACCGGGCAGGTGTCAGCCCCTATACTTCGCCTTGCGGCTTCGCAGAGACCTGTGTTTTTGCTAAACAGTCGCTTGGATCTTTTCACTGCGGCTCTCTCGGGCATACACCCTACCAGAGCACCCCTTCTCCCGAAGTTACGGGGTCATTTTGCCGAGTTCCTTAACGAGAGTTCTCCCGAGCGTCTTAGAATTCTCTTCTCGCCTACCTGTGTCGGTTTGCGGTACGGGCACCTCTCACCTCGCTAGAGGCTTTTCTTGGCAGTGGAGGATCAGGAACTTCGGTACTACATTTCCCTCGCCATCACAACTCAGCCTTCATGAGAAGCGGATTTGCCTACTTCTCAGCCTAATTGCTTGGACGCACATATCCATCAGTGCGCTTACCCTACCTTACTGCGTCCCCCCATTACTCAAACGGTGAGGAGGTGGTACAGGAATTTCAACCTGTTGTCCATCGCCTACGCTTTTCAGCCTCGGCTTAGGTCCCGACTTACCCTGAGCGGACGAGCCTTCCTCAGGAAACCTTGGGCTTTCGACGGAGGGGATTCTCACCCCTCTTTTCGCTACTCATACCGGCATTCTCACTTCTAAGCGCTCCACCAGTCCTCACGATCTGACTTCGCTGCACTTAGAACGCTCCCCTACCACTGACACCTAAGGTGTCAATCCATAGCTTCGGTGATACGTTTAGCCCCGGTACATTTTCGGCGCAGAGTCACTCGACCAGTGAGCTATTACGCACTCTTTAAATGGTGGCTGCTTCTAAGCCAACATCCTGGTTGTCTGGGCAACTCCACATCCTTTTCCACTTAACGTATACTTTGGGACCTTAGCTGATGGTCTGGGCTGTTTCCCTCTTGACTACGGATCTTAGCACTCGCAGTCTGACTCCCGAGTAAAAGTTTTTGGCATTCGGAGTTTGACTGAATTCGGTAATCCTGTGGGGACCCCTAGTCCAATCAGTGCTCTACCTCCAAAACTCTCAACCTCGAGGCTAGCCCTAAAGCTATTTCGGGGAGAACCAGCTATTTCCGAGTTCGATTGGCATTTCACCCCTACCCACACCTCATCCCCGCATTTTTCAACATGCGTGGGTTCGGGCCTCCATTCAGTGTTACCTGAACTTCACCCTGGACATGGGTAGATCACACGGTTTCGGGTCTACGACGGCGTACTCATTCGCCCTATTCAGACTCGCTTTCGCTACGGCTCCGCCTTATCAGCTTAACCTTGCACGACATCGTAACTCGCCGGTTCATTCTACAAAAGGCACGCTGTCACCCATTAACGGGCTCCAACTAGTTGTAGGCACACGGTTTCAGGATCTGTTTCACTCCCCTTCCGGGGTGCTTTTCACCTTTCCCTCACGGTACTGGTTCACTATCGGTCACTAGGGAGTATTTAGCCTTGGGAGATGGTCCTCCCGGATTCCGACGGGGTTTCACGTGTCCCGCCGTACTCAGGATCCACTCAGGAGGAAATAGAATTTCGACTACAGGGCTGTTACCTTGTGTCGCGGACCTTTCCAGATCGCTTCGCCTATCCTATTTCTTTGTAACTCCGTATAGAGTGTCCTACAACCCCAAGAGGCAAGCCTCTTGGTTTGGGCTGATACCGTTTCGCTCGCCGCTACTCAGGTAATCGCATTTGCTTTCTCTTCCTCTGGGTACTTAGATGTTTCAGTTCCCCAGGTCTGCCTCCTCATACCCTATGTATTCAGGTATGGGTACTATTCCATTACGAATAGTGGGTTCCCCCATTCGGAAATCCTCGGATCAAAGCTCACTTACAGCTCCCCGAGGCGTTTCGCCGTTCGTCGCGTCCTTCTTCGGCTCCTAGTGCCAAGGCATTCACCGTGCGCCCTTTCTAACTTAACCAAAATTTAAAAAAGGTTGTTGAATTCTTGACATGCTCGTTCAATCTTCTCTATTAAAAGATACCGATGAACAAATATGTTTACATTTCATTATCTAGTTTTCAAAGAACCAAGTACTAACTCTTACTCAACTTGGTGAGAATTAGTATCTAATTGAAGGATAGTTCCTTCAAAACTGAACAAAAGATCCAAAGCGTATATGATCGTAAGATCATACATCGACTAGAGTTAAATACTCCATAGAAAGGAGGTGATCCAGCCGCACCTTCCGATACGGCTACCTTGTTACGACTTCACCCCAATCATCTGTCCCACCTTAGGCGGCTGGCTCCAAAAGGTTACCTCACCGACTTCGGGTGTTACAAACTCTCGTGGTGTGACGGGCGGTGTGTACAAGGCCCGGGAACGTATTCACCGCGGCATGCTGATCCGCGATTACTAGCAATTCCGGCTTCATGTAGGCGAGTTGCAGCCTACAATCCGAACTGAGAATGGCTTTATGGGATTCGCTCAACCTCGCGGTTTTGCAGCCCTTTGTACCATCCATTGTAGCACGTGTGTAGCCCAGGTCATAAGGGGCATGATGATTTGACGTCATCCCCACCTTCCTCCGGTTTGTCACCGGCAGTCACCTTAGAGTGCCCAACTGAATGCTGGCAACTAAGATCAAGGGTTGCGCTCGTTGCGGGACTTAACCCAACATCTCACGACACGAGCTGACGACAACCATGCACCACCTGTCACTTTGTCCCCCGAAGGGGAAAGCTCTATCTCTAGAGTGGTCAAAGGATGTCAAGACCTGGTAAGGTTCTTCGCGTTGCTTCGAATTAAACCACATGCTCCACTGCTTGTGCGGGCCCCCGTCAATTCCTTTGAGTTTCAACCTTGCGGTCGTACTCCCCAGGCGGAGTGCTTAATGTGTTAACTTCGGCACTAAGGGCATCGAAACCCCTAACACCTAGCACTCATCGTTTACGGCGTGGACTACCAGGGTATCTAATCCTGTTTGCTCCCCACGCTTTCGCGCCTCAGCGTCAGTTACAGACCAGAGAGTCGCCTTCGCCACTGGTGTTCCTCCACATATCTACGCATTTCACCGCTACACGTGGAATTCCACTCTCCTCTTCTGTACTCAAGTCTCCCAGTTTCCAATGACCCTCCACGGTTGAGCCGTGGGCTTTCACATCAGACTTAAGAGACCGCCTGCGCGCGCTTTACGCCCAATAATTCCGGACAACGCTTGCCACCTACGTATTACCGCGGCTGCTGGCACGTAGTTAGCCGTGGCTTTCTGGTTAGGTACCGTCAAGGTGCCGCCTTATTCAAACGGCACTTGTTCTTCCCTAACAACAGAGCTTTACGATCCGAAAACCTTCATCACTCACGCGGCGTTGCTCCGTCAGACTTTCGTCCATTGCGGAAGATTCCCTACTGCTGCCTCCCGTAGGAGTCTGGGCCGTGTCTCAGTCCCAGTGTGGCCGATCACCCTCTCAGGTCGGCTACGCATCGTCGCCTTGGTAAGCCGTTACCTTACCAACTAGCTAATGCGCCGCGGGCCCATCTGTAAGTGATAGCCAGAGGCCATCTTTTACCGCTCCACCATGAGGTGGAACGGGTTATCCGGTATTAGCCCCGGTTTCCCGGAGTTATCCCAGTCTTACAGGCAGGTTGCCCACGTGTTACTCACCCGTCCGCCGCTGACATCAGGGAGCAAGCTCCCATCAGTCCGCTCGACTTGCATGTATTAGGCACGCCGCCAGCGTTCGTCCTGAGCCAGGATCAAACTCTCCATAAAAGTGTTTGATTAAGCTCACTTACACAGGATGAAAAATCATCTTGCGTTAATAATTGACGAGATATCATGTATCTCTATTTCGCTTGGCTTTTGTTCAGTTTTCAAAGAACTCGTTTGTCGTTGTTGGCGACTTCATTATCTTATCAAATCGTAATTTGAATGTCAACAACTTTTTTGAAAGTGTTTTTCGTGCGTAACAACTGTTGTTGTCAGCGACAAGTAATAATTTATCACGCACGCAAAACAAAGTCAACACTTTTCATCAATTTTATTTTAAGTATTTAATCTATAGCGAATATGGTGGATTCCTTGTGCTTTTGATTCATGATGATCTATTACTAGAAACTCTTTCTCTATTAAGAAATTGACCAACAATTCAAGGTCAATCCGGTAATCTTGCACCTCTGGTATCTCCATCATTTCAGCAATCGTAAATGAGTCTCCTCTATCTGCTAGTAATGAACGAAAATGCTCAGAACCAATTTCTGTTTTAGAACGGACAGCTATTTCAGTTGCTAAGATTAATAATTCAATCCGTTGTTCTAGGGACTCCTCACTCTTAAGAAGTTCTCTATAGAGTTTGTATGTTTCAGGTTCAATTTTTCTTACTTGGTCCCACACAGTCACCTCTGGATAATATCCATGATTAATGACTGCAAGCCTTGCTAAGTGATGAAGAGAATGCATCATGTTACTGAACGCATCAAAAGGTTGTTCATTATAGAATAAAATCTTTCCCTCATCGAATCGTCTTAGCATCTTTGTAAATTGAATGGTCATCTTCTTCATTCGATCACCAGGAGGAAAGGTTTCAATTCTTTCTTTTACTCCTTTAAGGAATTCGTTGCGATCAAATACTACTTTACCATGAAATAGCCAATCCACTAACCTGCGATGTGTTCCTGCTATTAATGAATGGTGCATTGTTGTTTGACTTAACGAATGCAGAGCTACTTTCATATCATCCACTTGATAGTGTTTTACATGCCAGTCTACTTCTGGATTATTTTTTATGACTAACACAATGGCATCAAAGCCATCTAATATTGATAACGGGGATAACTCTTTTTGGATCACTAATATTGCAAACGTATCATCCTCACTTGCTCGATCTTGATACAGCTGCCTCAGTAAAACATTCATTCCTATTCCTCCTTATTAAGCAAAACCTTACGCAAATCCTCTAGAAAAACCTCTCATAAAAACTTCTCACATCAACCTCGCATATCCTATTCGACAATTAATGGGGGAATCCTTCACAAAGTAGTGAAATTCATACTTGATTCATAGGTTGTTCCTATCTTATATGCTATACTCGTATCTAGGAGGGACGAATATGGCTATTAAATATACAAACAAAATAAATAAGATTCGAACGTTTGCTTTATCGCTTGTATTTATCGGTATTCTCGTTATGTACATAGGAATTTTCTTTAGAGATTCTCCTATTCTCATGACGATCGCAATGCTAATAGGCTTTCTTTTTATTATTGGAAGTACGGTGGTTTATTTCTGGATTGGTATGCTTTCTACAAAGTCTGTTCAAGTAGTATGTCCAAGCTGTAAAAAACCTACAAAAATGCTAGGCCGCGTGGATGCATGTATGCACTGCAGCGAGCCGCTTACACTAGACCCTTCTCTAGAAGGAAAAGAGTTCGATGAATCATATAATAATAAATCAAAACGAAGCTGATCGGCTTCGTTTTTTTATGCACAAAAAAACCTTAAGCAATATGCTTAAGGCGTAAAATAATAAAAGATTTAATGTTGTACTTTTTTGGTGCACTCAGTACACGTTCCGTAAATTTCCATACGGTGGCTATGCACCTTAAATCCAGTCACATGCTCAGCAAGAGTTTCCACTTCATCAAGACCAGGATAGTGAAAATCAACAATCTTACCACAATCTTGGCAAATGACATGATAATGATCAGATGTAACACAATCGAAGCGGCTTGAAGAGTCTCCATACGTTAACTCTTTTACAATTCCCACTTCCTTAAACACACGCAGGTTGTTATAGACTGTTGCTACACTCATATTAGGGAAACGGCCCTCCAAAGCTTTATAAATGTCATCAGCAGTTGGATGCATTGACGTTTCATATAGAAATTCTAAAATGGCATGACGTTGAGGCGTCATACGAACACGGGTGCTTTTAAGTGCATCAATTGCATCTTGCAAGCGATGATTAGACATAGTCATGCACCTCACTTTCAACAAACATTCTTACTTTATAATATTTATAATTAGTATAATACATCTTGGCAGGATAAGTCAATGTTATAGGCAGACTCCCCTATATGCGTTTTATCAATTATAAAAAAGGAACAGCATGCGAAGCGTTCACTAAAAATGAAGTATACCGATGAGCTGTACTTGATTTTCTTTTCTTCTTTCCTTCTACCGTAAGACACGCGGCCTTTAAAGCCGTTTTCAACTTAGGAAGGTCTTCTTCTTCTACACCAAACAGAAAGGTTGTATTCCCCTTCTTTAAAAAGCCACCTGAACTAGCAAGCTCGGTCATTCGATACCCCTCATCTCGCAGTTCCTTTTCCACTTCATCCGCATAAAAATCATCAATGATACAAATTAGAAGCTTCATGGCCTGCCCCCCTTTTTATTAATACCCTTTAGTTAGATCTATTCTATTTATAAGGGTTTCGTTCCTTCCATTTAGATAGCCAATTAAGTTCTTTTTAAAGATTTCCATTGCTCTTCTTTGATACTTGGAGGACAACCCGGAGATATGTGGGGTGATCGTTACGTTTTCGTGCTTCCAAAAAGGATGGTTGGCATCTAATGGTTCTTCTTTAAACACATCTAATCCAGCTCCAGCCACTTGACCGGCATCTAGTGCTTGGATTAATGCGTGTTCATCAACTGTTTTACCACGTCCTATGTTAATAAAATACGCTCCTTTTTTCATAGAAGCAAACTTTTCTTCATCCATAAATGAAGCTGTCTTCGTAGTAAGAGGTAGGACGTTTACAACAAAATCTGATTGTCTTAATAATGCATCTACTGTATCTTCCGTATACATTTTTTCGATAAACGGGGCATCATTACCTGAACTATTCATGCCAAGCGTTCTCATCCCAAAAGCCTGGCATAATCTAGCGACTTCTTGTCCAATAGCCCCTGCCCCAAGGATTCCTACAGTTAATCCGTTAAGCTCAAAGACTGGTACGCTTCTCTCCCAGTTTACTGCCTCTTCATTTTTTATAAATGTTTTTGTCTTCTTAGCCATTTGCAGCATCATATTAAGAGTATATTCCCCCATCGGGACAGCATGAATTCCGCGGACATTAGTCACGATGATATTACGTTCGCAAATAGCCTCATGCGGCATCTTCTCGAGTCCTGCAGCAAGGACCATGATCCATTTAAGCTGCTTGGCCTCTTTTATGTGTTCATCCGTTAAATCTTCTCCGTATGTAAGCAGCACCTCACAGTCCTGCACTTCCTCTCCTACTTCTTTCATGCCATAACGAAAGGAAAAGTCGATATCAGGAAAGTCTGCTAGGAGCTGTGCTTTACTCTCATCTTTTAACCTTGCTGAAGAGACAATCTTCATAGTAGTCCCACCTCCTGGATTCCAAAAAAGCGAGAGTCCCCCCTCGCTTTTATTCTTTATGTTTTTTACACTTCTACTTCTTCTTTATACTTCTACTTCTTCTTTAATGAAAGTCAGCGCTTCTTCTACGTGATCTTTCACACGTACTTTACGCCATTCTTTAACGATCTTGCCTTCTTTATCAATCACAAAGGTAGATCTTTCAATCCCCATATATTCTTTGCCGAAGTTTTTCTTTAATTTCCACACATCAAATAACTCCGCCACAGCATGATCCTCATCTGCTAATAAAAGAAATGGGAGATCATATTTTTCAATAAACTTCTCATGTCTTGCTAAAGGATCCGGACTCACTCCTAGAATCACTGTATCTAACGATTCAAATGATTCTACTCGGTCACGGAAATCACATGCTTGAGTTGTGCATCCAGGTGTCATATCTTTTGGATAAAAATATAGCACAACATTCTTTCCTCTGAATTGACTTAAAGAGACTTGCTCCCCGCTGCTTGCTTCTAATGTAAAATCTGGTGCAACTTGTCCGATTTCAATAGCCATATTGCCACAACCTTTCTAGATCTAGTGATATGAATTAGGATACGGATTCTTCGTGTTTATTACAACTATTCTACCTTATTTTCTAGACGAATAACAGTTGTGACAACAAACGCTGCTGGCAGCAGATAACCAAATAAAGCTTGTATGATCGCTAAAATCCTCCCTACCCCCATTGGTACAATATCACCGTATCCAACGGACAAAAGTGTGATCGCACTAAAATACACCACATCTAAAACTAAATGAGTCAACTCTCCACCCACGTTTCGATTTGCTTCCGCTAATACAGGGATACCGAGTAACTCAAGCACCATATACATTAAGGCAAACGCCAGCATTACCGTCACATACACATTTACCAACATCGCAAAATGTCTTAGCGAGACCTTGTGCCGCCCTCGCATCGGTTTATACCTAAGCAGCAACAAAAAGCTCATTATGACACCCAATGCCGCAACAAACATACAAAAATACAACAGCCAATGGTCCATCAGCCCACCTCTTCACCAGAAAAACACTAATAAAATGTTGCTTATTAAATATATGACTGAGTATTCAAATAAATACTAGCCTTAATAGTTTAGGTATATTATGATGAGTGAGAACGATTGTTTGTTTTAATCACATCATACACCCTGACTTTTTATACCTCCTAGAATGTAGTGACGTTCATTGTAAAAAAGGAGGTCGTTTAGTTATGCATTCATTATCAGACGACGTTTTGATACAAAGTTATTACCGAGCACAAGAATACGGATTAGACGATGATTTCCTGGACTTATTATTTCGAGAGCTATGCAAGCGTAACCTTCAACATCTCGCATCGCAACTTTCTACACACCCACAAGAATAAACCTCAATTCTTCTTTGCACCTACACAGCCTGCTTATACATTTCCCTTTAGCTTGTCCTAAGTCTCAGCTTATGATTGAATATCTATATACATGATCTACATTAACTGCTGTATTGAATGGATAGGATTTAATCTATTATTTATAGTTCAATAGGCAGGATACTTGAGTGTTTGGAGGAAATATTTAGATGAACTTTACAAATTCAGAAGCCTTATATAAAGAGGCCCAAGAACATATCGTCGGTGGTGTGAACAGTCCTTCCCGTGCTTTTAAAGGGGTTGGCGGCGGCTCACCTGTTTTTATGGAATGTGCAAAAGGTGCTTATTTTTGGGATGTAGACGGTAATCAATATATCGATTATTTAGCCGCATACGGTCCTATTATAACTGGCCATGCTCATCCGCATATTACGGAGGCAATTACAACGGCCGCCCAGAACGGGGTCTTATACGGTACACCGACTAAGCTCGAGAACAAATTTGCCAAAATGTTAAAAGAAGCGATTCCTTCGTTAGAAAAAGTCCGCTTTGTCAATTCTGGTACAGAAGCTGTCATGACAACCATTCGTGTTGCCCGTGCGTATACAGGACGGGATAAGATTATTAAATTTGCCGGCTGTTATCACGGTCACTCAGATCTAGTTCTAGTAGCAGCAGGCTCTGGCCCATCTACCCTAGGAACACCAGACTCTGCCGGTGTAACCAAAAATATCGCTAAAGAAGTTATTACTGTCCCATTCAATGATATTGAAGCTTATAAAGAAGCACTCCGGAAATGGGGCGATGAGATCGCTGCTGTTCTTGTTGAACCGATTGTCGGGAATTTCGGGATTGTGGAACCAGATCCAGGGTTTCTTGAGGCAGTTAATACACTAACCCATGAGGCCGGGGCACTTGTTATTTATGACGAGGTAATCACAGCATTCCGTTTCATGTACGGCGGCGCTCAAAATTATCTAGGCGTGGAACCGGATATGACAGCATTAGGTAAAATTATCGGCGGAGGGCTTCCGATTGGAGCTTACGGCGGCCGTGTAGATATTATGGAAAAAGTTGCACCGCTTGGGCCAGCCTATCAAGCAGGCACTATGGCTGGTAATCCTGCTTCAATGAGTGCAGGCATTGCTTGTTTAGAAGTCCTTAAAGAAGATGGTGTATATGAAGAATTAGACCGTCTGGGAGCCATTTTAGAAGAAGGGATTGTTGAACTTGCTTCTAAACATGAAGTGGAAATTACGGTGAACCGTTTAAAAGGAGCATTAACGATCTACTTTACAAATGAAGTAATCCGTAATTATGACCAAGCTGAGAAAACAAATGGAGAACAATTCTCTGTTTTCTTTAAAGAAATGCTAAAACAAGGCATTAACTTAGCCCCATCGAAATATGAAGCATGGTTCTTAACAACCGCTCATACAGATGAGGATATCACTAAGACGTTAGAAGCTGTTGACCATGCATTCAAATGTGTCGCTGAAAAGATCTAACGATGGTGATAAGCCGCCGGTTGAATAGTAAATTGCGCATATCTACTTAATGATTGCGGTGTTAACCGGCATAATTACGCCTCTCTAGTCTCTTATTGCGTCCTTTCAATCTTGTTATGCGTCATTGATTAGTTAGAATAAATGTATCACTTCACCGGTTAATTACGTCACTTAGGTCATACGAAAAAAGCGCTGGTTTAAACCGGCGCTTTTTTTAATACACTAAAAGAGGTATGGATAAAACAAACAGACAAAAAATAATAAACGCTTACAACTTTTGTTTTTATAAAAAGTGGTTGATTCTTTTCAGTGGTCGTTGTATAGTACGTTCGGTATGATTTTATTAATGGATGCTATCGTTGCTTCTTTTTAAAGACTAGTAAAAAAACGATGAGCAGAAAGGACATTTAGTTACCATGAAACTTGGAGCTCGTATATTTAAGACGGGTCTTGCCATTATTGTATCTTTATATTTTGCGATATGGGTTGGTCTTGAACCGCCAATGTTTGCAGCACTTGCTGCCGCATTTGCGATCCAGCCATCTATCTACCGTACGTTCCAAACGATTTTAGAACAAGTTCAAGCGAATGTGATCGGTGCGGTCCTTGGAGTTATTTTTGTGATGACATTTGGTCATGAACCGTTTGTTGTCGGGTTGGTTGTTATTTTAGCCATTGCCATTATTCTTAAAGTGAAGCTTGAGCCTACAACGATTCCTTTAGCGATTGTTACCATTATCATCGTTATGGAAAGTCCAGCTGATAATTTTATCGAATTTGCTACAGGCCGATTTATGTTGATTATTATTGGGGTGTTTGCTGCCTTTTTAGTTAACCTGTTATTTATCCCGCCCCGATACGAAACAAAGCTGTATCATAAAATGCTAAAGGCAACAGAAGATATTATTCAATGGACGATGCTTTTCTTGCGGAAAGATGCTGACCCAAGAATGTTAAAACGTGATATCTCAAGACTTGATGAACAAATGGTTAAATTAGATAATTTGTATCTCCTTTATAAAGAAGAAAGAAATTATTTTTTGAAAAATAAATACGGAAAAGCACGAAAGATTGTGTTATTCCGCCAAATGCTGATCACAACGAAAAAGTCATTTATTGTCTTGAAGAATCTTGAACGGCGATCAGAGGAACTGCACCAGCTGCCTTGTGAAGTCCAAAAAGAAATCGAGATGCAATTAAATCGCTTAACCCAGTACCATGATCGTATCCTCTTACGATATGTAGGAAAAGTTCAATCACTTCCTGCTGATGAGACGGTACAGGAGATTAATGATGGGAAAGCCGCTTTAACGGATCTGTACATTAATTTATACGATGATCCGGATACTGTTCGAACGCAGTGGCTGCATATTCTGCCAGCCGTCTCGCAGATAGTAGAATATCAAGAGCAGCTTGAACACTTAGATCACCTAGTAGACAGCTTTTTCAGTTATCATAAAAAAGAAAATAAAGTAACCGTGCAAGAGCAAGAAGAAGAATAATTAAACAAAAGACGTCCATTACACTTAATCCTAAGTGATGGACGTCTTTTATTATGATAATTGCTGGACATCAAACAGTTTCTGATAATGCCCTGCTTTTTTCATTAATTCTTCATGGGTGCCGCTCTCAACAATCTCGCCGTTTTCAATTAAGACAATCCGGTCGGCATGAGTAATCGTTGACAGACGGTGTGCAACAATAAAGGTCGTTCGATTTCTTGCTAATTTTTCAAGCGCTTCTTGAATGTAGTGTTCACTTTCTAAATCTAGAGCAGATGTCGCCTCATCAAAAATTAAAATAGGCGGATTTTTCAAAAAGACACGTGCAATCGCCACACGCTGTTTTTGACCTCCAGACAGCTTTACACCTCGCTCACCGACTTCGGTGTCATATCCATTCGGCAAATTCATGATAAAGTCATGCGCATTCGCTGCTTTTGCTGCAGCAATCACTTCTTCATCAGTCGCCTCTGGACTTCCCATTAAGATATTCATTTTGACAGAATCACTGAACAAAATATTATCTTGAAGCACCATTCCAATTTTATCTCTGAGCATGCGCACTTGAAAATGTCTAATATCTACTCCATCAAGCGTGATCCGTCCGCTCGACACATCATAAAACCTTGGAATTAGACTGATAAGCGTACTTTTTCCGCCTCCGCTCATCCCTACAAATGCGACCGTTTCTCCCTCTTTTATATCCAGGGATACGTTTTTTAAGACCGGCTTCTCTTCATTATCATAATAGAACGAAACATCCTCAAACTGAACTCGTCCACGTGCGGAGTCGAGCGGTTGGGCATCTAAAGAGTCTTCAATATCATACTTTTCATCGATAAACTCAAATACACGGTCCATTGAAGCAATAGCCTGCGTTAAGGTTGTAGATGAGTTAACAAGCCGGCGCAGCGGACCATATAAGCGCTCCATATATAAAACAAAGGCCGTCATTGCCCCAATCTCAAGGTTTCCTGTAATCACAAAGTAACCCGAGACGACAATAACTAAGAGCGGAGCTAAGTCCGTGATTGTATTTACAACCGCAAACGTTTTAGCGTTCCAGCGTGTGTGATCCAGGGCACGGTCTAAGAAATGATTATTACGCTTTGCAAATTGGTGCTGTTCATGCTCCTCAAGTGCGAAGCTCCTTATCACATTCATCCCTTGAACACGTTCATGCAAATGTCCCTGCACTTCTGCTAAAGCTTGTGAACGCACTCTCGTTAGATGCCTCAATCTTGCATAGAAAAACTTCACTGAAAAACCGTATAACGGAAACATTGAAATGGCTACCAGCGTGAGCCACACATTAATATTCAACATAATTATAATGGCAATAATAATCGTAAATAGATCAAGCCAAATATTCATTAAACCAGTAATAACAAAGTTCTTCGTCTGCTCAACGTCATGTATCACACGAGAAATGATTTCTCCTACTTTTCGGTTCGAATAAAATCTAAGACTTAATTTTTGGATATGGGTAAATAATTGATCACGTATATCATACAGCACTTTACTACCTATCCACTGTGCATAATATTGCCTTAAGTATTCAATTGGAGGTCTGAGGACAAGGAAAATAAAGAACATCCCTCCCATTATCCAGAACAACGTTGAAAGCTTCTCATCTTGCGGCATTCCTTCAACCAAAATAATATCATCAATGACATACATCATAACGAGCGGAAGCAATAAAGGAATCCCAAATTTTAATACACCGATCACGATTGTCCAAAAAATTTGCTTCCAGTACGGCTTAACAAAGGCCATATAACGTTTCATACTATTCAATTATTCCCACCCCCTTTTTTAGTAGTATGACGGAAAAGAAAGCCTGGTAACCAGGCTTTCCTTCAGTGTCTAGTATTTTTATCTATATTGCAGAAAGCGCTCATACCAGCTCTCTACAAATTGCGGGGCAAATGGACCCTTGCGTTGATGAATCCATGAAATCAATTCATCGACACTGCGTTTTAGAATATCATCAATCTCAGGCGGATAATTCATTAATTTGCTATGCAGTTCGTATTCATCTTCATCTAAGAGCTTAAAGGTCATATCTGGATACACTTTAATATCAAGGTCATAGTCAATGTATTTTACTGCTTCCTCATCCCATGTAAACGGGGTGCCAAGATTACAGTAATAGTAAATTCCATCTGCTCGAATCATACCGATCGTATTAAACCATTGCTCAGAATCAAAATAACAGATCGCTGGTTCACGTGTTCTCCAGTTGCGTCCATCTGATTCTCTCACAAGAATTCGATCATTACCTCCGATTACAACCTTTGACGTCCCTTTAAGCACTATTGATTCTTCCCAAATCCGATGAATGGATCCATTGTGTTTATAACTCTGGATCTGAATAGTACTGCCTACTTTGGGAAAATTCATAAACGTCTCCTTTCCACTAGAAGTTTGGACGTCTGTAAGTAGAGTAGTCTCTTTTACGCTTGTACATTGTTAGCCACGCCATACACTTCTACATTCTACCCTACAAACTGCTTATCGCCATTCCAATTTCGTCAACTTTACTTTCATTCTCTTCTATTATACAGTGTTCCCCATCTTTTTGAAACGGTAAGCGCCTGTAACGAATAAAATTGGCCATTGACTCAAACATTTTTCATTTATTTTATGTAAAAAATATAAAAAAAGCACCCACAAGACGTATTGTCTGTGAGTGCTTTTCTCATCGTTTGATTAACGATTTTGTTGGTTTTGTTGTTGCTTGTAGTTTGTAGAAGCTTGGTTTTTGTGAGCTTCCGATTGAGCGTTTTGTTGACGAACTTCTTGAGCGTTCGTTTCGCTAGCAAACTCAGTGTTGTAGCTGTTTCCTTGAGCAGAAGCAGCATTTTGTTTTTGTACCTTTTGAGCGTTTGTTTTAGACGCTTGTTGTTGCTGTTGCTGTTGGTTTTGTTGTTGGTTGTTCATGTGATATCACCTCCACAAAAGTTAATATGTACAGAGGTGAATCATTTTATTCAAAAAAAATTAAGTTAATAATGAAATCCCGCCATCAACGATAATCGTCTGTCCGCGAATCATTTTTGCTTGATCAGATAATAAAAACATTACCGTATCCGCTAAGTCTTCTGCCTCCACAATTCTTCCTGCCGGGGTGCGTTTCGCTGCATCTTCTAATAATTCTTCACGGTTTGGAAAATGAGTTAACGCATCTGTATCAACAGCTCCGCCAGACACAGCATTGACTGCAATTCCCATCTCAGCAAGCTCTACAGCAAGATAACGCGTTAATGCTTCAACTGCTGCTTTTGATACACCTACAGTCGTATAGTTCTTTAAATAACGAATCGACCCTAGAGAACTTAAGCTGACAATTTTACCGCCGCCCGTTTTCTCCATTCGCTTAGCAGCTTCCTGTGCACAAAACAATAATGCTTTACTGTTAATATCCATCGTCCAATCCCAATGACTTTCTTCAAGCTCCATTAAAGGACGAAGCACGCCGGATGCGGCATTATTTACAAGGATATCTAATCGGCCGTATTCTTCATCAATCTTCTCAAACATTTCTTTAATTTTCTCAGGCTTTCCTACATTCGCCTTAACAACAAATGCTTTTCTTCCTAAAGCTTCAATTTCAGCCGCTGTATCTAGGGCTGCTTGTTTACTTCTTGCATAATTAATCACCAAGTCATATCCCTGCTCAGCTAATCGTAGAGCAATTCGTTTGCCGATCCCTCGGCTGCTTCCTGTTACTAATGCTACTTTTTGTTCCATATGTAAATCCTCCATCATCATTAGTCTTTTTACATTATATCGCATAGAGTTCATGACGAACAGAAACACTAAGGAAAACTTCTTCAACCTAGAAGACCATAGAATAAAGGAGCTGAGCTAGATGTATGTCGGACGAGATATGACGGAACTTACAATGATAAGCAAAAAAGAATGGACGGATAAAGAACTTGCCTTTTTTCATCATGGTCTCCAACAGATGACCCCCTACCTAAACATTGAAGGTACGACCATTCACAGAGAAATCATAAAAGAAATTGAAGCAAGAGGCGGACTTAAACAAGAAGCAACCTGGACGCAAGGAACAGAAGTACATTATGACTAAGATAAGCTGCGGCTTATCTTTTTTTCTTGTGTGAGGCTATGTTTTTTCAGATTATTCAGCTAAAATAATATAGAAGAATACTTTATTTATTTTTTTTTGACTATATAGGTTGATTGAGGAGAGTTACATATGTTTTCACCATCAAAGAAATTAGATCACTTAACAACTAGCGTATTTACAGAACTATCCTTACGAAAACAGGAGAAAGAAGCCGCAGGGGCCACTCTAATTGATTTAAGTATTGGCAGCCCAGACCTCCCTCCTCCTGCTTTTTTGAAAGAAGAATTAATCAAAGCCGTTTCAAATGACTCGGACTACGGATATGCGATTACAAGCGAATTAACGTTTAGAGAAGCAGTCTGCCGTTTCTACACGGAACGTTACGGTGTCTCATTAAACGAAGAACATGTTCTGCAGCTAATGGGTTCTCAAGATGGACTGGCTCATTTAGCTTTATCTTTCATGGATGAAGATGATATTTTACTCGTACCAAACCCGGGATACCCTATTTATGCAGCAAGCGCAGAAATTGCAGGGGCCACATTGCACCCTTATCCGTTAAATGAAGAAAACCATTACCAATTTGACTTTCGTTCCTTGCCACAAGAAGTAGCAGATAAGGCTAAAATTCTTATCTTGAGTTATCCAAGCAACCCAACGGCAGCTACCGCTTCAAAAGATTATTTAGAGCAGGTTATCGCCTACGCAAAAGAACATCGCATTCTTGTTGTACATGACTTTGCCTATTCTGAGCTTTTGTACGATAACCAAACGCCCTTAAGCATCTTATCCATTGATGGTGCACACGAGGTTGCGATCGAATTTAATTCAATGTCAAAAAGTTTTAACTTTGCTGGGGCTAGAATCGGCTATGCCCTTGGTAACCCTGAACTATTGAAGCCGCTTGCCATCATTAAATCTCATATTGATTACGGGGTTTTCAAACCAATTCAGCATGCTGCAACAAAAGCTTTAACGAACTCAGGAACATTTTTGGAAGACCAGCGCCTGCTTTATAAAAAACGGCGTGACACGCTAGTCAGCGCATTGAGAGAAATCGGCTGGGAAGTTCGCTCTCCAGGCGGCGGGATGTTTTTATGGGCAAAGATTCCTCAGGCTTATACATCAATGTCATTTACATTGGCTGCTCTTGACCTTGGTGTCGTCGTTACACCTGGTATGGCCTTTGGCAGTGAAGGAGAAGGCTTTGTCCGGATTGCTCTTGTTCAAAATGAAGAACGTTTAAAAGAAGCAGCGACAAGATTAAAACCACTATTTGACTAAGGGGATGAGAATATGCGTGTGATTCATTATAAAGAATATGGCGAGCCCAATGTACTAACTGTAGGGGAAATGGAAAAACCGACTTTAAAGCAAGGACAAGTGTTGGTAAAAGTAGGCGCGAGCGGAGTAAACCCTGTTGATACGTATTTTAGAAAAGGGATTAGAGAAGTTAACTCGTTTCCACATGTACCACATTTCGATTTAGCTGGTGAAGTCGTTGAAGCAGCAGATGGAGTTCAGAATTTGTCTGTGGGTGACCGTATTTGGGCAACCAATGCTAAAGGCGCGTCAGCAGAATACGTGGCGATTGATGCCTCTGCTGCATTTCCGCTCCCTTCTCATCTCACTTATGAAGAGGGTGCCGCTGTTGCGATGGCTTTTATGACCGCACATTTATCTCTTTTTTACCGAGCAAATCTTAAAAAAGAGGAAAAAGTACTGATTTACGGAGCAGCAGGTGCTGTAGGACAAGCTGCTGTTCAGCTAGCTAAACGCGCAGGGGCGTTTGTCATTGCTACAGCAGGAAATGATGAAAAGTCGCAAATTGCCATAAAAGCCGGCGCAGATGTGGTCATCAATTACAAAGAAGAAAATGTGGTTGAAAGAGTTCTTGGACTTACTGATGAAAAAGGCATTGATGTTATTTTGGATATGAGTGTCAGTGAAAATCTAGATAAAAACTTAGACATGATTAGAAACGGCGGGCGGATTGTCACAATAGGCTCACCTGTAAACAATACGCCAGAGCTCCCTTGGAGAAAACTTAATATGAAAAATGCGGCTCTACTCGGTATTCTTCTATTCACCGTTGATCCAAATGAGGCAGGAAAAGCAGGTCATGACATCTCAGCAGGCCTCGCTCAAAAATCATTAAGCGCTCATATTGGTGAAGTCTTCTTATTTGAAGAAGCGGATAAAGCTCATGCTAAGCTTGAGTCTAAATCAGTAGATGGCCGCATCATCATTAAACATTAATACGATTTATTTTTTGACGGGAAAGCTGTAGCTTTCTCGTTTTTTTAATGGATTCCTCATTTTTTGGTGATCATAAGAGTAACACCTTAAAAGGAGATGAAGACGATGGAAAAGCAATTGTATTATGTTAATTTGAACCCTATCAGTATGGATACGATCAGCCCGACAAGAGTCGATGACGGGCAGCTAATTGAGTATGAAATTGAGGCAACTGTGACAGAAAAAAAAGCATTAGAAGAATTATTACATGAAGTCCAATCTCATGACGTAGAGCTTGGCAACTTAATTTCATTCAGGCATTTTGATGATCAAAAAGGAGACCGTGATAAAAACGAGTACCAGCGAGGACTAAATGATGTATATGAAGCCCTTTACAATTTAGGTACAGCAGAAACGAAGCAAAAGATTCAAGAGATCCACTTAGTAAATAATGATCAATAGGCTGTGAGGGCAAAAAAGTCTCGTGCTCTGCAGCAATATGGTAAGGGCAAGGCCGCGAGTAATTGTATGTTTTCAAGCTGTTTATGCGTCAGTCTGAAGAGTTTATTTCACGGGTTCAACATGTAATTGTATCGGTTGCTAGGCTGATTGCGTCACTCTAGTCTAATTGCGTCCTTTGGATCAATTTATGCGCTAATGCGGGGCACAATAGTATCACTTCACCGGATAAATGCGTCTCTTCATTTATATGAACAATAACAAAAGAGCTGTCCCCTCAGGACAGCTCTGCCCATTTTAAAAGTTTGCATTTGATTGACCGCCATCTACATTAAGCGTAGCTCCGACAACCCAAGATGCTTTATCAGATGCTAAAAACAGCACCGCATTCGCCACTTCCTCGACTGTACCAAATCTTCCTGCTGGTATTTCCTGTTCAACAAATGCATTAATTTTTTCCGGGTTTTCATCTAAACGTTTTTGCCAGTTTCCTGTCGGGTGAAGGATAGACCCAGGGGCTACGCCATTTACTCGGATTCCGTCTTTGATCGCTTCATCAGCTAATGCTTTGGTAAAGCTGATCATCGCTGCTTTCGCACTGTTATACGTTGGCTTGCCTCCAGATTCACGTCCGAAGATGGATGAGATATTAACTATCGCACCACCCTGCTGTTTTTTCATTTCATCTAAAGCAAGTTTGCTGAAATGAACAGCAGAGAAGTAATTTAGCTCAAATGCTTCTCTAAATAAGGATAGCTCAGTCTCTGCTACCGTTGAGCCGTTGCTTCCGCCTACGTTGTTAATAAGAATATCAATGCGCTCC
Source organism: Alkalihalophilus pseudofirmus OF4 (assembly GCF_000005825.2). Classification (GTDB taxonomy): domain Bacteria; phylum Bacillota; class Bacilli; order Bacillales; family Bacillaceae_D; genus Alkalihalophilus; species Alkalihalophilus pseudofirmus. The sequence goes on along the minus strand of NC_013791.2, from coordinate 600,732 downwards.
TCTTTAGTAAGGATTTCATTCATGACGTCATTGCGCGCATCTTCCTTAGTCAGATCAGCTTGAATAGCTGTAATTCCTTCTTTATGATCCATTTCGTTTAATGACTCTTCTCCTCTTGCTGTTACATACACTCGGGCCCCTTCATGAACGAAAGCTTCTGCAATCGCACGGCCAATCCCTTTCGTACCTCCTGTAACAAGAACCACTTTATTATGTAGGTTTAAATCCATGATCTCACTCCTAATTATTTTACAAACTCATTTTTAACATACTTACTTTTAAAATGCCTCACTAAAATAGTGTTTAATTATCTTTTGATGCGAGACAGGAAACGCAAAATCTTCAATCTGATATTGATCGACAAAACGCTGCCCTTCTTTTTCCCATTCTTTTATAGGGATAACCGCGGTATACACATCAATATCCCATACAATGTGAGAAAAGACATGCTCCACTTTTTGAATCCGGTCACGAATACTAATTGGCTTACCAATAGCCAGAGACAATGCTTCTGCCATCTCCTCTTTATTAAATGAATGACTGTCTACTTCTACGTTCGGGAACTGCCACAATCCAGCTAGCAGCCCTTTATCTGGACGCTTTTCAATGAGAACCTTTCCATCTTCATCTTTAACGACGAAAGCCGCCATCAGCTTGCGTTTCGCTTTCTTTTTCTTTGATTTTACAGGCAGTGTATCTTGAATTCCTTTATTATACGCCATGCAATGTTCACGAACCGGACAGAGCAGACAGCCAGGTGAAGTTGGTGTACAAATCAGTGCACCGAGTTCCATTAATCCTTGGTTAAAAGATGACGGGTCCTCTTTAGAAATAAGGTCATAAATGATGGCTTCGAATGTTTTCCTCGTCTTCGCTTTAGCGATATCTTCATCTATTTCAAGCACACGAGAAAGAACACGCATTACATTTCCATCTACTGCTGGTTCAGGTTTTGCATAAGCAATGCTTAAAATCGCTCCCGCCGTATAAGGGCCTACTCCCTTTAAAGCGGAAATTTCTTTCAGGGTATCAGGCACAGCCGCATTGTACTCTTCTACTACTTCTCGTACAGCTGTCTGCAGGTTTCTCACTCTTGAATAATAACCAAGTCCCTCCCATGCCTTTAAAATACGATCTTCCTCTGCATAGGCTAAGTCCTCTAGTGTTGGAAACTCACGCATAAAGTTTAAATAATAAGGGATCACAGTGTCGACCCTTGTTTGCTGCAACATGATTTCAGAGACCCATACTCGATACGGGTCTTTATTTTCTCTCCAAGGGAGCGTTCGTTGATTTTCTTTAAACCAGTTAATTAAATCCTGTTGAAATTGACTGATGTTAAACTCATTTAACTTTTCGTGCTGCACAGCTCTCCTCCTAAATCATTTTTCTCTTAAATGCCCAGCAATGAACCTTACTAGATCCTCCTGCTACATAGGCTGCGAAATCTTTTGTTAGAGATTCACTTTCATCTTGTCTTAGTGACTTTATTTTTTCATAAGCGGCGTAATCCTTCACTTTAAACATTTCTACATATAAGTTGGGTTGATCGGCGGCTTCATACCACTCAAAATCTGATGCCCCCATTTCTTGTACTCGTTCTTTGATCTTTTTCATGCTCTCTTCATATGGTTTAACATATTTTTCATGAATTTTATACTCAATAAATACGTCTAATGCTTGAGTCATTGCCATTCCCCCTTTTGAATCATTTACAATTCGGGTATAACTAAACTATATCATGCCACGACCAAAAGCGATTGTCTTGAATTTTGCATGAGATTCTGTATGATTAATACACAATACTTACTGTAACTTATAGAAAAAGGGAGGTGCCATGTAATGGATACAGGTACACATGTAGTAATGGGTATAGCCATAGGAGGTCTTGCAACGCTTGATCCTAATGTCAGCGGCGACCCAACGATGCAAAGTGCCGTTATGATTGCTGCGATCATCGGTTCTCAAGCTCCTGATTTTGATACGGTTTTAAAGCTTAAAAATAATGCCGTATATATTCGAAACCATCGCGGCATTACCCATTCTCTGCCTGCCCTTTTAGTCTGGCCTGTATTGCTGACAGCCGGTATCACTCTCTTTATGCCAGGTGTTGAATGGCTGACGATCTTTTTATGGTCGCTTCTTGCCGTCGTTCTGCATGTGTTTGTTGATATTTTCAATGCCTACGGTACCCAGGCACTGCGACCAATTTCAAACAGATGGATTGCACTTGGTGTGATCAATATTTTTGATCCGTTTATCTTTTTTATGCATCTTGGTGCAATTGCTATGTGGGCATTTGGTTCTCATCCTGGCATAACCTTTTTACTGCTTTATGTTGTATTAGCCCTGTACTACATTTGGCGGATTTATGAGAAACAAAAAGTTGTTAAACATGCGCGCAGGCTTCACCCAAATGCAACTCACATTTTTGTGTCACCAACAATCAGATGGAATCAATTCCATTTAGTTATTCGGACGCCGACAACTCTGTATGTTGCTGAATCACGTGATAACCAAATAAATTTCTTTGAGAAGTATTCCTTTGACCCTATTCCTGATGACCCGGTCATTAACGCTGCAAGAAAAGATAAAAATTTAGCAGCCTTTCTTTCCTTCTCTCCTACATACCGCTGGGAAGTAGAGATGAAGGATGATCTGACGGAAGTACGCTTTGTTGATTTACGTTACCGCAGCAAGGGTCACTACCCTTTTGTTGCCATCGTTCAGCTAGACGATAACTTGAACATTCTAAGTTCATATACAGGATGGGTGTTCTCTGAAGAAACACTGCAAAAGAAATTAAACTTAGAAGAACAGCTGTAAACATCAACAAGCCTCCAGCCCTAAATGGGTGGAGGCTTGTTATTTTGTTTAGTTTTTAGGTTGATTATCTTGGTTTAAATGCGCGAATTTTTCTTGTTTAGGTGCATATTTGTGCAAATGAGGACCATATTGCTTTATCCACTTTAGCACAATTTGTTCCGTTACTTCCTGCCCCTTATACTCACGCCCTGCCTTTGCTCGTGTCGTTTCAAAATCTTCCCATAAGCCTTCTACCCACGTACGAGCAGCTTCAGCAGATAACTCATCATTTACAGCTAATAATTCTTCTGTCAGTCGTTTAAAAATAGTCTCCATCTTTTCTCTTTCCTCCATTAACAATATCTACGTCTTATCTTTTATGAAAACAAGCTTATACTATTGATGAGCCAGTTACTAATTAAGATGATGGCTTACTGCCTTAAAATGGCGTTTAATTAAAGGAGGTTCACCTCACGATGCGTAATAAAGCGAAAGACTTCCCAGAATCAAGAAAATTTACCGAAAAAGAAAACGATGCTTTTTTATCTAAACGTCCAGATGGATCAATTAATGATCATCCCCAAGAAAGAATGGCACGTGCAAATAAAAATCAATAGCAACGATTCTTACGGAGGTGTATGTGATGGGCAAGCCACATAAGAAGTTTCCTTATAAAGATCCTTTTTGTTCGCCGCGCGCTAATCCTAAGCACGCTTTCCATCAAGTGAATGGTGAAACCGAACAAAGTTACCACAATATTGTACTTGAAGTACAAACAAGAAAACGTTCGTAGCCCTTTATAAGGATGAAGCCTCGCTTCATCCTTATTTTTGTTTTAATAACGAAATCGGCACCGCATCAAGTGTAGTCCCGTTATCACGATACCCCCATGCAAAATGGCCATTTAAGTAGGAGATTTGAAAGGTGGATCCCTCATCATTTAACATGTATTCTTCGCCCGGTTTAAAATCAGCTGGGTCTAATAAATAGGCTTTAGCCATAATCATTCGTCTTTCGTGTACGGCAAATTCATTCATCATTCCAAGTTGTTCTGCCTTCTTTGCTTTCTCGTTCAACTTTTGAATTTCTTGTTGAAGTTCATATGTTGTCATTTCACTGAAACGTTTCTCATCCACTGTTTTAGCCCCCATTATATTTCTATTTGTAGTATAGCAAATAACCTAAAAAAATTAATCCATATCGTCTTCTTTTTCTCGTGATAAGTACTCATTAATCATATCGATTGGAAATCCCTTTTGGTATAAGGCTTGCTTCATTCGCTGCTGATATTCATATCCCTCATATTTAGAACTGTATTTCCGCTTAAGCTTGCTCGCTTGATACGTTAAAGCTTCCCATTCCTCTTCATTATCTACTTCAAAAGTAACTTCTCTCATGGCCTGTTCAATAATAGAGTGCGTAAAACCCTTATTCATTAACTGTCCTGCAAGCTTTTGTTTATAGGCACTTACAGATTGTTTTGGTTTACGGCTTTCTTTTTTTGCGATCCATTTTATGAGCTTATCGATTTGTTCATCTTCTGTAAAACCCTCGAGTGCAGTTTCAATATGTGCTTGTCCAACTCCTTTTTGACTAAGCTCCTGTTTTAATTTTAAAGGACCTTTTAATAACGTAAGTTTTTTTGATTCAATGTAGGATGCAGCAAACATTTCGTCGTTTAGGAGATTCTGATCAAGCAGTCTTTTTACTACAGTATCTATATGTTTTGGCTCACGTTCTTTTTTCTGTAGATACTCCATCATCTCCTTGACTGATCTCATTCGATAAGATAAGAAATGAAGAGCTAGATGATGTGTTTTCTTTTCTTCATCCTTGTCTAGAATTTCTTTTAACTCATCTTCCTCTATTTCAAGCCCCTTACGTAGTCCAATCTTGATTAGAATATCTTCATCTACACTAAATCCGTATTCTTCTCCTTGCCCTCTGTCTATAAATATGTTGTACCGTTCTTTACTTCTTTTTTGCACGGAAACCTTTGTAATTTTAATCATTGAGTTCTCCTCGCTTCCCTTCCATACATCGCTTCAACTATCATGAAAGCAGCCCAATCAGTGAGACTATTTAAAGCTATAAATGGGTAAAGTCTTATATAACATCTAAATTAGGAGGCTCATTATGAAAATTGCTGTAACAGGTGGGACTGGTTTTATCGGTTCTAAATTAACCTCTGCCTTAACAAAAGAAGGTCATTCTGTTTACATTTTAACAAGAAACCCAGATAACAAACCAGAACAACCGTCTGTCACCTATGTAAAGTGGTTAAGTGAAGGGGCCAAACCAGAAAAGGAATTAGAAGGCATTGATGCGATTGTTAATCTTGCCGGGGAGTCTATTGGTGAGGGCAGGTGGACAGAGGAGCGCAAAAAAAGGATTAAATCTAGCCGGATTGATGCAACAAAAGAAGTGATCTCCATTCTCGAAAAAGTAGATAAGAAACCTGATGTTTTAGTTAATGCTTCTGCGACAGGCTACTACGGGAACTCTTTAACAGAAACGTTTACTGAAGAGTCATCACCGATTGAACGCAATTTTCTCAGTGATGTTGTGATTGAATGGGAAAAAGAAGCTCAAAAAGCACAAGAGCTTGGCATTCGCACTGTTTTCACCCGCTTTGGGATTGTCTTGTCAAAAGAAGAAGGAGCACTAAATCGAATGCTGCTTCCTTATAAACTATTTGCAGGAGGTCCATTAGGTTCAGGTAAGCAATGGTTTTCTTGGGTTCATATCGATGATGTCGTCGGCTTAATCTTATTTTCACTAAAACAAAAAGCCGCACAAGGGCCAATTAATGTAACTTCCCCTCACCCGCTGCAAATGAATGATTTCGGGAAAGTAGTTGGGGACGTATTAGGTAGACCTCACTGGCTGCCTGCCCCGTCTTTTGCTTTAAAAATGGCGTTAGGTGAAATGAGCACCCTGGTATTAGATGGGCAGAAAGTGCTTCCTGCAAAAGCTGAAAAATTAGGCTACACGTATCATTTTAGAGACTTAAAACCCGCTCTTTGCGACCTGCTTAAATAGTGCTTGTTTTTGTAAAAATTTCTTCATTATTTTTTTACAAAAAACAGTATCTTTTTTAACAAAAAACATTTAATATAAAGAAGGATTAAGGAGCATACACGCGAATACGTATTCAATATACACTATATCACCACTTAATCTAATGTATTGCTACTATATCGTGTTATTTGACCTTATAAACAATTATATAAGCTTTGGGAAGGCAATTGGTGCGCCACCATTCAACTGGTTCTAGTGGGTTCGATTCCCACCCCGAATTTGATACTTCATTATATTAAATTCGAGGGTGGGAGAACTCACCTGCCCTCATGTTAAAAGGAGGGTTTTTTGTGATTTTAAAGAGACGAGACGTCGCTGATTCTCATGCTTTGTTCGAACTGATGGTGGACCCGGCTGTTTTTCCATATGTTCGTCATAAAGCTTCATCTTATGATGAGTTTGCTTTCTTAACAAAACAAACCATTGAAGCTGAAGAACGCGGCGAACTCATATCCAGAACGATCGTCGATGAGTGGGGCGAGCCGATTGGAACGATTAACTTGTTTGATGTTCACGACCATAGCGGGTTTTTAGGTACATGGATTGGCAAACCTTATTTTGGCAAAGGCTATAATCAAGCAGCCAAAGATGCCTTTTTTAGTGAATTGTTTTTTCAACTAGAGATTCAAACGGTGTTTATGCGCATTAGAAAAGAAAATATCCGTTCGATCAAAGCTGCAACAAAGCTTCCGTATTGTACGTTAGCAAATGAAATTAGACCAGATGTGTATCAACAAATTAATAAAGACCAAGAAGTATATGACTTGTTTCAAATTGAAAAAGATCAGTATCACCTACACTTAATGAGACAAGAGCTTGAACAATCTCAAACATTTTCTCAACCATACTCTCAACCGTTTGAAGCAAAAGAAGCATAATGGATTATTTTTCTATTATTTGCCCACACTAAGACTATTCATAAGTGAAAGTGAGGGGTATATATGGAGAGTAAAAAACGTCACGCAACAGAAGAACGAAGTACATTACGCAAAGCACAAGAAGTTCGATTTGCTTCTGAATTCAGAGCTGCAGACCGTGCGGCAAGACGTCCTGCCAAAAGCTAACACTTATAAAACCTTTCGTTCCATCCATACTATAGGTAGATAAGCAAAGCACTTGCTTGTCTGACATTTACCTACAGGGGGAATGAATCATGGCAAAGAAGAATCGTAATAAACAACAACAAGAAATGCAGCAACAGCAACAACAACACCAAGCAGAATTTGCGAACGAATTTGCTGAAGGTTCAAGTGCTGAACAAGCACGTCAACAACAGCAAAAAGCTGCTGGAAAGCGTCAAAAGAAAAACCAACAATAATCTTTACAAAAAACACACAATCGGCCCTTCGCCTGTTGTGTGTTTTTTTATAGGTCCTAAATATCAGTCAAACCCTATGCTAGGTAAGGGTTTTATAACTTTAATACTAGATTTTTCTGATTGTTTGATTTTATCGATTTGTTAGAATACTTAACGATACTGTAGCATTTAAAACAATCACCGCCCTTACCTACCTTCACCCCACCTAAGCCCTATATAAGCGTGATAATCCTTGTTAAGCTAGTTTGCGATCATCCACGCATCATCATATGATTAAATACGTAATAACGACGATCAAAAGAAAAATGTTAAGGAGGAAACCGACATTACTAGTCAACAAGCAACTGCAACTGCTAAAAATGTAACTGATATTAACCTATTGAAACCAACTGTTAATGATGGGGCAGCAATGTGGGAATTAGTTAATCATTCTACATTGGATCAAAATTCTGCTTACAAGTACATTATGATGTGCGAATTTTTTGCAGAAACATGTGTCGTTGCAAAAGATGAAGATCGTGTCGTTGGCTTCATCACCGCTTTTATCCCTCCCACAAAACCAGATGTCGTTTTTGTGTGGCAAATTGGAGTGGATGCCTCACAGCGAGGACGGGGCCTTGCCTCTCAAATGCTAAACGAATTAGTAAAAAGAGAAGGTTGTAAGGACGTTCAATATGTAGAGGCTACAGTCACCCCATCCAACAAAGCGTCACAATCCTTGTTCAAAAGGTTAGCACGTGATCACAACACAGAGTGTGAAGTCCTAGAGTGTTTTCCTGAAGAATTATTCCCTGGAGATAACCATGAAAAAGAGTTAACTTTTCGAATTGGACCATTAAGGTAACTTAAAAGTTATTGATATGTTTCACGTGATAATCTGCGAATCAAAATGATACCCATACCTAGTAAGGTAGTAAGTATATGAAGGAGGAGAAAGTAACGATGAAACAAACTGATATGAATATATTCGCTCAATTAGAATCTGAGGTAAGAAGTTATTGCCGTAGTTTTCCAACGGTCTTCACTAAAGCAAAAGGGTACAAAATGTGGGATGAATCTGGAAAGGAATATTTAGATTTCTTCTCTGGTGCCGGCGCCCTTAATTACGGACACAATGAAGACAGCATGAAAGAAAAGCTGGTTAATTATATTATGAGTGACGGTATTACCCACTCTCTTGATATGGCTACACAGCCGAAAGCTGAATTCCTTGAGACATTCAATGAAGTCATATTAAAACCACGCAATTTAGAGTACAAAGTCATGTTCCCAGGACCGACTGGTACGAATACAGTTGAGAGTGCCCTAAAGCTTGCTCGTAAGGTAACGGGCCGCACAGATATTATTAGTTTCACTAACGGTTTCCACGGCATGACGATTGGTTCACTTTCCGTAACTGGTAACGCCTTTAAACGTAAAGGTGCAGGAATACCATTACAAAATGTAGTAACAATGCCATACGACAGCTTTGTAAACGAAGGCCTCGACACTCTGGAGTATCTCGAACGCTTCCTAGAGGATGGCGGCAGTGGAGTTGACATTCCTGCTGCGATGATTCTCGAGACAGTCCAAGGTGAAGGCGGTATTAATGCTGCAAGTTTCGAGTGGTTACAACGAATCGAAGCGATTTGTAAGCGTTGGGGCATTTTACTCATTGTCGACGATGTTCAAGCTGGTGTCGGCCGTACAGGTACGTTCTTCAGTTTTGAGAAAGCAGGAATTAAACCAGATATCGTATGTATGTCTAAATCAATCGGCGGTTATGGTCTACCTCTTGCTATCACTCTTATTCGTCCAGACTTAGACATCTGGGCACCAGGTGAACATAATGGTACCTTCCGCGGAAACAATCATGCATTCGTAACTGCAACTGCAGCATTAGAGTTCTGGAAAGACCCTGAATTTGAACAAAACATTCAAAAACGTTCTGAGCTTATTTACTCGTTCTTAGAAAGTATTGTAGAGAAATACCCTGAAGTGAAAGGTGAAGTACGCGGACGCGGCTATATGGTCGGTATTGGATCTGAAGTGGAAGGGTTGTCTGAAAAAATTGCTGCGGAAGCATTTAATCGCGGTTTAATTATGGAAACATCCGGACCAAAAGATGAGGTATTCAAGCTCTTCCCACCATTAATTATTGATGATGCAGGTCTTGAGGCTGGCTTTGAAATCATTGAAGCAAGTGTTAAAACAGCTCTTGAAGCAGCTGAGCCTGTTGCTAACTAAGGACGCACAATTATGAGGGAGTCCTGGCTGCTCCCTCTTCTCTTATCATTTCAACACGATAATCATACTAAATTCGGAGGTAATCAAACATGAAAGTAGTAGCTCTTAAAGACATTATCGGATCAGATCAAGAAGTAAAAGGTGAAAACTGGACGAGCCGCCGTCTGCTTTTAAAGAAAGATGGCATGGGGTATTCTGTCCATGATACGGTTATTAAAGCAGGTACAGAAACTCATATTTGGTATCAAAACCACCTAGAAGCGGTTTACTGCATTGAAGGTGAAGGAGAAGTAGAAACGCTTAAAGATAATAAAGTTTGGCCGATCAAAAAAGACGAGATCTATGCGTTAGATGAAAATGATGAGCACCTTCTTCGTGCAAAGACAGATATGCGCATGGTATGTGTATTCAACCCTCCTATTACAGGAAAAGAAACACATGATGAAAATGGTGTATATCCAGTAGTTGATGACGAATAAATGATCAAAGCACAAAAAGGCTGGGACAGAAGTGTTTAATTGATTGAGAAGAAATAGCAGGTGGTGGATGTGATCCGCTCTTGAGATATACTTCGCTTTCCGTGGTAAGCTGTTGAGCCTCCTCGAGCTTCGCTCTGTGGGGTCTCAGCTTTGCTTTAGTTACCACAGGATTCCACGAATATTTCTAGGTAGACCTTCGTATTTGCTTCTCGATTAAACATTTTTATTAATGTCCCAGCCTCTTTTTTCTTTCTAATGAAGGATCATTTGCTTGAACTCAACATCGTCTGCACTTAACCCTAATTTAGTTAAAAAAAGCACGGCTTCAGATAGGTCTTCTACTGGGTATTGGGTAAGACAGATATTAGACGCCTGTTCTAGATTTACTTGAAAGTATTTGTCTTGTTCGAGATCATTTTTCAATTCATAAAGAATATTTAATACTGCTTCATCTTTTTCAAATGTTACATAGCCATCTCGCTCATTAAAATAAGCAATTAGAGGAATTTGAGTATGTGGATGAACAATATGAGCTTTATATACATTCATAACAGCTCCCCCTTTTCACTACGATTATCTTAAATCAAACGAACAGAACTATCCCTTTACCCCTTCCCCGGTTATGTATAAATAAACCATACTTTTTCACATTATTAAATATACCAGCTCTTTTCCCCTCTTGAAAAGAGAATGATTGTTTTCTATCTTTGCTTTTTATTAAGGGAATCAGTTCACTCCCATATTCTACTATAAGTTCACATATTATTTTCAGAAAATTTTATTTTATGTTATAATTCTGTAATGTAGAGTCCTTGAATTATTTACATATGGCTCTTCTAAATAAAAAAGGGGGAATTTGATGAAGAAAAGTTATTGGAAATCAGTAGTATTTGGCGGGCTGCTCCTTGTGGCTACTGCATGTGGCTCAGAGGACACGAGCAGTGAGGCTGATAACGGTGCAGCGGCTGAAGACGGAGAAAGAGAATCTTACGTTGTAGCAACAGATAATGCCTATGTCCCTTTTGAGTTTTTAGATGAAGAGACTGGGGAACTTGTTGGGTTTGACATTGATCTAATGACAGCTATTGCAGAAGAAGCAGGTTTTGATATTGAATTTGAAGCAATGGAGTTTGATGGAATCGTAGCAGGTATTGGTTCTGGACGCTTTGATATTGGAATTGCAGGTATGACCATTACAGAAGAGCGTAAAGAGAATATCGACTTCTCTCAGCCATACTATGATGCCGGTTTAATTGTTGCCGTTCATGCGGACAATGATGAAATCAACTCTGTAGATGACTTAGACGGAAAAGTAGTAGCCACTCGTACAGGCTCTACAAGTGAAACGTACATCCGTGAAAATACGGGAGGAACGCCAGAAGCATTTCCTCAAATTACAGAAGCGTACCAGAATGTTATTCAGGGGCGTGCTGATGCTGTAATCTACGACATTCCAAACGTTCAGTATTATGCCTCAACAGAAGGCGGCGGCCAGTTAAAAACGGTTGGTGAGGCGCTGACTGGTGAAGAATATGGTATTGCTTTCCCTAAAGGTTCAGAGCTTCGTGATATTGCAGATGAAGCCTTAACGACATTAAAAGAAAACGGAACTTATGCTGATCTATATGAAAAATGGTTCGGCGAGCGTCCTGATGGAATGTAAGTAAGATCGAAGTGGCGTGACAACTGCGTGTCACGCCATTTTTCTTCTAATCTATCAAATAATAGCTGAAAAAATTAAATTGAGGTGAGAACGTTGACTACATTCGCATTCATCAGTCCTCATTATATGAATGTCCTTCCTTACTTGCTTAAAGGACTCCAATTAACATTGCTCATCACTCTAGTTGGTGTTGCAATCGGTTTTGTCATCGGAGCCTTTATAGGACTTGCCAGAGTATCTAAAAACAAATTTATTTATGGAATTGCTACGGTGTATGTTGAGGTTATTCGAGGCACTCCCATCCTAGTGCAAATTTTATTTATCTATTTCGGTTTTCCGGATTTGCTCGGGATTACACTAGATAAAGTTACTGCCTCTATTATTGCGATCGCTTTAAATGCCGGAGCATATATTGCAGAAATTGTGCGTGGTTCTGTTGAGTCCATTGAAAAAGGCCAGCGTGAAGCAGGACGCTCTCTTGGATTATCCTCTTCTCAAACGATGCGCTATATTATTTGGCCCCAGGCGTTAAGACGAATGATTCCACCGCTTGGAAATCAATTTATTATCAGTTTAAAAGATACATCCCTCTTCTCTGTTATCGCAGTGGGAGAATTATTATACCAAGGCCGACAATATGCCTCAGCGACATTTACATATTTTGAACCGTATTTAATGGTATGTGTGCTCTATTTAATGATTACCATTCCAGCGAGTGTGTTTTTACGTCGAGTTGAACGGAGGTTAGACCGCTGATGATTCAAGTAAAAGATCTACGTAAATCATTTGGAGAAACAGAAGTATTGAAAGGGATCACTACAGAAATTCATGAAAAAGAAGTGGTCTGTGTCATTGGCCCTTCAGGTTCCGGTAAAAGTACGTTCTTACGTTGTTTAAATTTATTAGAAGACGTGACCTCAGGAGATGTTATCGTTGATGGCAGCAATTTAATCGATCCAAAAGTAAACATTAACGATGTCAGGTCTAGAGTAGGTATGGTGTTCCAGCACTTTAATCTTTTCCCACATATGTCGGTGCTTGATAATGTAACCCTTGCGCCTATCAAAGTAAAAGGCCTCTCAAAAGCTGAAGCAGAGCGCGCAGCTAAGCCTTTATTAGACAAAGTTGGATTAGGAGAAAAAGCCAACGTCTATCCAAACAGCCTGTCTGGGGGGCAAAAACAGCGAGTAGCGATTGCCCGCGCCCTAGCGATGAACCCAAAAATTATGTTATTCGATGAACCCACCTCTGCACTCGATCCAGAACTTGTTGGAGAAGTACTTGAGGTTATGAAAGAGCTTGCCGAAGAAGGCATGACAATGGTAGTTGTCACTCACGAAATGGGCTTCGCTAAAGAAGTCAGCGACCGAGTCTTCTTCATTGATGAAGGAATTTTCATGGAAGAAGGAGAACCGACCCAAATATTCGATGACCCCCAACACCCAAGACTAAAAGCATTTCTAAGCAAGGTGTTGTAGGAAAAGCTGAATTGGCTGTTTAGGTCTAAGGAGGGTGGAGCTTTGACAATGAGAAGCGTTTGTTGCTTCGTTTGGCAAAGTGAAGCCGACGATGACCTAGCCAATGAAGCTAGACAGCAGGAAAGGCTGAGGCGACTGGGCTGGCTTGCGGTAAAATAAGGGGGAGCGATATGAAGACGCTTTTTGTCTTCATTCGACGCACCGTTTTTACCCGCAAGGCAAGGAGCGGAAGCTAGACAAGAAAAGCTGAATGATTCGTTTAGGTATGAGGGGGCTGGAGCTTTGACAATGAGAAGCGTTTGTTGCTTCGTTTGGCAAAGTGAAGGCACCGATTACCTGAATCATGAAGCTAGACAAGAAAAGCTGAGAAAAAATGAAGGAGCTGTCCCAGCGGGCAGCTCCTTCCACTATGATTGACGCAATAGTCAGTGAAAATAAATCAATTCAGCTTATCCTGAAGCATATCACGGCAGAATGGACGCAATTACATCAGATCGGTGCAATTAATCGTTCACCCAACGCAATAACTACAAACATCCACGCAATCAGCTCTCTGACTTACGCATAAGCAGCCTGAAATCAAACAATTACAACATAGCCTAATGTCTAGCGACAGCTCTCTCTTCTTACTTCTTTATCATCTGATCAATAAAGCGCATTAACATATACGGAGTAACATCTGTAAAAAACGGCAGATGCAGCCGCTCCGTACGTTTATGTGCATCTTTTCCATACGGCCCAATATTCACAGTAGCCATTTGTAAACTCTGTATGGCGGTGATCGGCAAGTCATATCCATTTGATAAGGCAGGCATTTCTCGCTCAAGGGTTTGTTTAACTTTTAAGTCCTTATCCATTTTCCCATAGCTAACATCAGACAGGCCCGGGAAATAATGCATTCTGCTAATGTTCTCTCCAAATGTTTCTTCGGTCCACTTTTGCAGCTCTCCTACCTCATGAAGCAATGCTGCTTCATCCGCATTTTTCTCTTCTAATCTTACCGAAGGATAAAATGGCGGCGCGAGCATGACTAGATAGAAAGGCGCAAGGTCAACAAAATAGTCTCCAACTTCTTTTGCAAGGGCAATGGTGACATCTCGTGTGTCACCTCCATTTTGATATACACGCTTTGTAATGCTCTCTAATTGAGCTGTGAAAGATTCACCGTATAAAGCTGTTCCTCTCTCTTTAAGTTCTCCGTACGTATAAACAGAAACAGCAGGGTGCTGACGCTTCACTTTATAGGTTTGATAACGGTCGCTTAGTCTTTGATTAATTTTAGTCGCAGACTCAGATACAACCTCGTTTACTTCATCTAATATATCCTGTACGGTTTTTGTATAGGTCAAAATATTAAATGTTGCATAGGCAAATGTAGGAGTTTGCACATTGTACTCATACTTCAAATCAGCAAGACGCAGTACGGTTGGCGGGGGAACGATCTCCTCCCCGCTTTGTTCATAAAAACGGTCAGATAACTCCATCTCAGAAACTACCTCTGAGATCATCCAAGATGCATTCACTCCAGCAAGCGGTTCACCAACATGCGTCTCAAGTCCTACCGCACAGACAAGCGGCAGCATTTTACCAACTGAGCCAGTATAGACATATTTAGATTGATCCCCAGGAAAGCTCGTGAAGCTAGGCTCTGAACAAATCCCGACCATTTGATCATATCCTTTTGTTTGCTTCAACTCAGCTAACCACTCAACAGCCGCAAGCATTCCATCTGAGTTTCTTTCTTCATCTGGGGTTGCAAGCAAAATAAGATTGATTGGTTTCCGATTCTCAATCGCATCACTCATAACGGCCAGCTGGACTGCTAGACCGGCTTTCATATCCATTACTCCACGTCCAAAAAGCCATTCTCCAGTTGCTAAGTCTGTTGCTGCATCTACTGGGAGATCTTCTAGCTGCTCTAATTGCTTCGTATATCTGTGGTGGTCAAAGGCTAGATCTTTATATTGACCGAAATCATCCACCCCTACCACATCAAAATGACTTAATAGAACGTAAGCCGACGAATCATCTGGATTGCCTTCATAAACTGCTGTTACGCTAAAACGATTCCAATGGTCGTCCTTAATAGGAATTCTGCAAACAGCCTCTGGATGTGCTTTGAAGTATTCAATTTGGTTTACAAGCTCTTCTATCTTCTCTCCCATTTCTACTTCTTTAGACGTTCCCACGACACTTTCTACTGCAGTCAGCTCTCCAAGTAAATGTATGAGCTTCTCTTTTGAATTCCAATTTCCTTTCATACTCCGATTCATTGCACCACCTCATTTCAAAGCTTGCATGTCAATCTACATTAGCTTTTTACATGTCTTATGTCAGAATATCATAACTATTCAATCTTTCCTATGTATCCTTTTTAACTAACTGCAAACCCTATGGTAAAATAATGAAAAGTTAATGGAGGAGAGGATAAGAATGAATTACTTAATTATCACAGGCGGGACAAGAGGTTTAGGAGAAGAGATTGTGAAATCATTTGCCAAAGAAGATACTCATATTATTAGTATTGCACGAGGAGAGAATCAAGAGCTTCAAGCATTAGTTGAAGATAGAGGCGGAAAGTTCACACCTATTCAATTTGATCTTGCGGATATAGAGAAAGTGGAAAATTTAATGGAAGAAGTATTTCATCGTATCGATAAAAAGAGTGCTAAGAGCATCCATCTTGTTAACAACGCTGGCATTGTTGCTCCTATTAAGCCGATAGAAAGATGTGAAGCAGAAGAGATCATCAAAAGCCAGCATGTAAATTTAGTAGCGCCGATGCTGATGATTTCATCGTTTTGCAAGATGACTGCATCACTTCAATGTGAAAAACGAGTGATTAATGTGTCCTCAGGGGCAGCTAAGCGACCTATCTATGGTTGGAGCAGCTATGGAAGTTCTAAGGCTGGGTTAGACTTATTTAGTCAAGGGGCAGCGCTTGATCAAGAAAAGACAGAGCATCCAGTCAAAGTGCTTTCGTTCTATCCAGGAATTATGGACACCGACATGCAAGCAGAAATCCGTTCTTCAGCAAAAGAAGATTTTATTAACGTTGAAACATTCCAGAACTATAAAGAAGAAGGAAAGCTCCTTCCACCGAAACGAGTGGCTGAGGTGGTCGTTCAGCTGTTAGAGACTGATTCTTTTCCTAATGGAGAAGTAGTAGCGGTTCAAGATTATCTATAATAAAGAAGGATCAGTCTCTATTGCGGACTGATCCTCTATATTTGAAGTGACGCATTCTTAATTTAACAGACGAAAACTTAAGGTATTTCATGCCCCATTGAACTGTGCAAAATCTCAAACCATTGATCTAAGCTCAGTTCAATCTCTGCCGCTGCAGCTGCCCCTTGAATCCGTTCGATATTTCCTGATCCAATGATCGGCATGATCTTTGCTGGGTGCTTCAACAGCCATGCATAAGCGACTTGATCCATAGAGGCTGCCCCTGTCTCATGTTGGATCTTTGTTAATGATTCTCGCAGTCTAATACTCTTATCATCTTCTCCTGTAAATAGCTTCCCTCCTGCAAGAGGTGACCAAGCCATAGGAGCTATGCGCTCACGCAGACAAACATTCAGTGTCCCATCATGAATATTTTCAAGTTCATAAGGAGAAACTTCGATTTGATTTGTTACCAGCTTTTCATCTAGATATGATTGCAGCATCGACAACTGATGTTCCTTGAAGTTAGAGACTCCAAATGCTCTTACTTTCCCTTCTTTCTTTAACTGAGAGAATGCCTCAGCAACTTCACTAGGGTCCATCATTGGGTCAGGACGATGAATAAGTAAGACATCAATATAGTCCGTATGTAAATTGGCCAGGGATCTTTCTGCCGACTGAATAATATGTTTTTTTGACGTATTATAATGGTGGGAACGATGCTCTGGACGATTTTCAGACTCGAGTACAATGCCGCATTTTGTAACAATCTCCATTTTCTCGCGGATTGATGGCATGAGAGCTAAAGCTTCTCCAAAACGTTCCTCACATGTGTAGCTCCCATAAATATCGGCATGGTCAAACGTTGTAATGCCTGTTTCTATTGCTTCGTTAATTAAAGAGAGAGTCTCTTGTTTTGTATAATTCCAATCTGATAAACGCCATAACCCATGTACAAAGCGGGAAAATGACAGGTCTTCTGTTAGTTGGATACGCTCCATTACTAACACCTCCATTTCTTTTTATTGCCTCATTATATCGTGTTTACCCTACTTAGAAAATGATTTCTCCTTTGTACGCCACAAGCATGAATATCTATCCGCTCCGTATCATACATAATGATGTAGTGCCTTTTCAAAAAAATCTATTCAACTTAGAAATGAGGCGATAAGATGTCACAACCTGTTCAACCTCTTAAAAACGCTGGACTGGCGGCTGTATTAAGCGCACTCTGGTGTGGACTTGGGCAGATTTACAATGGACAAATCGGTAAAGGGCTCTTATTTATGTTTATTCAATTTATTAATGCGCTGCTTTGTTTCGTCTTTATCGGTTTTATCACTTATCCTATTATGTGGATTTGGGGTATGGTCGATGCTTACAGACAGGCTGAAGAGTTAAACAAACAACAAAATGTGATCCAAGCAGATGCTTAGCTAATAAAAAATCCTCTATGCTGCATGTGGCATAGAGGATTTTTTTGCTATGGAGTCAGGGTTAAATGCTTGCTTTCTGTTTGGTATTCTTCAGGATTAAGCAATGTTTTATGATAGCCTGCTTGTGTCCAATCTTTTATTTGATTGTGATACCAAGGGCTTCTGACATGACCTGATTGTCCAGGACCAACTACATGCTCACTTCTAGATAAATCCGAAAGGTCCATAACCCCTCTCCAGCCTGCACCATTTGTAACATTTCCCGTTTCAGCATTCCAACTCGCCGCCATCACCGTGACACGACTTCCGCTCATTGGCGTCGGCTCGCTATTGAATAGCAGATGAAGAGGCGCTACACTCGAGAGCGGATGAGCAAATGCGACCGAATGAAACTCTCCCCAATTCCAATCATTTGCATCACGTCCTTGCAGCTCAACGATTCGATCCGTTGTTGCTTGTAAGGATGTCAAAAGCAATTGGTCAATCCCCCCTTGTGCTTCGATCCATTCACTTTTCTCTCCTCGGTCTGCTCGCCTGATTAATTCATCTACCGCACCAGCACGATTATCAAAAAGCTCCATCATGGATTCATCAATTCGATCTTTAAAGAGCTCATCAGAAATTTGCTGCATCCATAAATGAAAAATGAGCGGCGCCCCTAAATCTTTATGGTCTTTAAAATCCCACTCGCGAAGAAGTTTTAATGCCTGTTGATCTTCATCCCTTAACTCTGCAGAATCTTCTACACTATTTAATAAAATAGGTAGCATTTCTTCAGCTTGTAAATTATGAATATCATTCTGCAGCTGTTTCATATCTTCTGTCGTAAATGTATCTCCGCTTCCAAGCACATCATAAATTCGCTGCTGTCTAAACGGCTGAGCCCATGTGTGAGTGATATGATATGGGTAATCATCATTCACAATCTTATTGTTGGCCGTTGCAATAAATCCATGTTCAGGATTGACCACAGTCGGAAGCTCTTCCCATGGGATAAATCCTTCCCACTCATACTCCCCAGTCCAGCCAGGCACAGGAATTAAGCTGTCTCCCTTAGAGCGGATAGGAATTAAGCCGTTTGCACGATAAGCAATCGTCCCGTTAACATCTGCAAAGACAAAATTTTGTGCCGGTGTATGAAAGGATTCGAGCGCCTCGCTAAAGCTGTCCCAATCTGTTGCTTTATTAAACTTCAACACAGCCTCTAATTCAGGTGATGGGAGATGTGCTGTCCATCTAAGAGCGAGAGCATATTCATCATCGTCATCATGGGCAAACTCAGAAATGATGGGTCCATGCCTTGTCTCAACAACTTCATAATGAACATCTTCCTCGTCTTTTACTTTAATCAGCTCATCATATACCGTTGCTTCCTCCCACTCTCCCATATACTCAAATAAGTAAGCGTCTTCAGCATGTCTTCTTTCGATATATAAATCCTGCACATCAGGACCTACGTTCGTCACGCCCCAAGCAATATTTTCGTTATGCCCTAAAATAATGCCTGGAACCCCTGCAAAAATAACACCAGTCACATTTTGTTCAGGTGACTGCAGGTGAGTTTCATACCAAATGGCTGGTGTCGCTAATCCTAAATGTGGATCATCAGCTAGAATCGGCATTCCCGTCTCGGTCTTATCTCCGCTTAGAACCCAGTTATTACTCCCGTTAAAAGGATCGGGAATGACAGCTGCAAGAAAACGATCGGTTAAATCAAGTTTATGTGCTTTTAATTCCTCTATGACGAGCGCCCCATTGTCAGGATAGCTAGGAAACAATTCAAGTGCTTCGTCCTCTGAAAAGTTTTGCGCTAAATAATATCTAAATGCTTGGCCTTCCCAATGTCCCCCTAAATCAAACGCCATATATTTTCCGATTGTTAAAGAATCTGTCTCTGACCATTCCTCCGGTTCATACCCTAAGATTCGAAACTCAATTGGCAAGGCACCCTTTTCTTTCGCTTCACGAATAAATGCATTAACACCGATCGCATAGGCGCTAAGCACCTCTTTCGCTTCATCTGAATATAATTCTGCTGATGCCTCTGCTGCCCTTCTTAAGCCAAATGAGCGAAAAAATTTATCCGTATCAAGAGCCGCTTCACCTATCACTTCACTTAACATACCTGAAGCTTGTCTACGGCTTAAGTCCATTTGAAATAATCTGTCTTGAGCTGTCACATATCCTTGAGCAATATAGAGATCCTTCTCATTTTCAGCTTCAATATGAGGAACCCCCATCTCGTCTCGCCATACAGATACCGGCATATCAAGAGCTTCTAGAGTGACCTCCCCCTCGATTGTCGGGAGCGGCTTTACAACCTGCATGTATAACCAGCTCCCCGCCCCAATGAGTATAATGAACAATACAGCTGCTGTAATTCCTACAATTTTAGGCCATTTTTTCTTTGTCCTAATCGCTTGATCCCCAACCCCCGTCTGAATCGCCAATGGAATCCCCCTTTATTCGTTTATACATACTTATTCCCAGTCAGAACACGATAATCCTTTTTCCTAACAGGACTTTTTTATCAGGAAATAAAATAGCAGCCAGGAATCCTGGCTGCTATTGATTATGATTTTGATAACACCGTAACACTCTCAACCTGCGCCGTCCATGGAAACATGTCGACTGGCTGAATATTATCTACCTTATATCCTTTTGTTCTCAAGTACTCAACATCTTTGGCAAGAGTAGACGGATTACAGGATACATAGACTACTCTTTTGGGTTTAACACCCGTAATAGTACGAAGCAACGTCTCGTCACAGCCTGTTCTTGGCGGGTCTACTATGACCACATCTGGTTTCCATCCTTCTTTCACCCACTTTGGCAGCCATTCTTCAGCCGTTCCTACCTCGTACGTAAAATGATCATAACCATGCTTATCGGCATTCACTCTTGCGTCGATAATAGAAGCTTCAATCACATCCATGCCTCGAACTTCTTCTGCCCCATCAGCAAGCCATAAGCCGATTGTCCCAACTCCGCAATACGCGTCAACCACTTTTTCCGTCCCGGTTAACTTCGCTGCACGCTTTGCTTCATTATATAGTTTAACGGTTTGAATAGGGTTCAATTGAAAGAACGCTCTCGCTGACAATTCAAATGAAATATCTCCAAGTTTCTCTTCAATTACTTCTTCCCCGTCTAGGTGGACGGTTTCTTCTCCAAAAATAAGCGACGTCTTGTTGCCGTTAATATTCTGCATAAGCGAATTCACTTCAGGAAGGCGCTTCTTAATCTCTTCAATCAATACATTCTGTCTTGGAATTTCCTTTTCATTCGTCACTAATACGACCTGAACATGACCTGTTTCAAATCCAACACGGGTAACGATTGTTCGAATAAGCCCTGTATGCTTGCGCTCATCATAAATAGAGACGTTTAAATCAGATAAAATCTGTTTCATTACTCTCGTTACTTTATTCGTTGCTTTATGCTGCACCATACAGGCTGATAAATCGATTACCTTATGGGAATTCATCGCATAAAGTCCAGCAATGACACGACCGCCCTTTTTAGCAACTTGCAGCTGGCTTTTATTTCGGTAGTACCAAGGGTCTTCCATGCCAATTGTCGGCTGAATAACCTGCTTCTCCATATTAAGCTTTGTATGACGTTCAAAAGCTTGTCTGATAATATCTTGCTTGCTTACAAGCGTAGCCTGATATTCCATATGCTGCAGCTGACAGCCGCCGCATTGATCATAGATCGGGCAAGGTGGCTCAATTCGTTCCTTAGATTTCTTTCTGATCTTCGAAATCTTAGCTTCTGTGAACCTAGCACCTGCCTTTGTCACTTCGCCGACTATTTCCTCACCTGGTAATGCTCCTGGTACAAAGACAACCTTACGTTTAAAATAGCCGACTCCTTCCCCGTTAATGCCAAGGCGCTTGATGGTTAAAGGAATTTTCTGGCCCACTTTTAACTCAACAGACTGCTTTTCATCACGGGCTTTTGTATTTCGTTTATATGGCTGTTTCATTTTATCAACTCCGTCCTCATTTCCGGCTCCTATTATAGCATGTATCGTACATTCTTCCTAAACTTACTAGGTCGCTTCCTGTTTCATCTCTGTTAGAATAAGTTAAGGAAACACTTAGTGGAGGAGAGATTGTTCGTGTCTATACCAACAGATGTTGCATCCTTGCAAATCATGGCTCACGTCTACAAGCGGGCGAGCCTACAATCGATTTTTAATAAAACGGTGGAAAGTCTTGTTGAACAAGTTCCATATATCGATTGGGTAGGGATCTATATGTATGAAAACTTAAATCACAAGCTTGTAGCCGCTTCCTGCTTAGAAGACGACCTAAAATGGGAATGTAACGGAGAATTAAAATTCCCAATTAAAAATGCAGCAGGAGAAGAAACAGGAATGATGATCGTTCGCAGCCGTCAGCCAATAGCATTTGACGTGACGGATGTATCAACTTTAGAAACCATCGCTTCAGCTATCGGACAAGAAAGTCTTGTCAGTTAATAAAATCCCCGTCAATGACGGGGATTTTTTGTGCGTTGATTTTTTCTCATGCTAGAAAGTCGCCATATATCTAAACGAATCAATCCGCTTTTCTTATTGTCCAGCTGCAGCTCCTTGTCCTACGCGAAATAACGGTGCACGAATGAAGACAAAGAACATCTTCATATCGCTCCCCCTAATATTTCCGCATGCCAAACCAGTCGCCTCCGCTTTTCTTATTGTCTAGCTGCCGCTCCTTGTCCTGCGGGTAAAAATGGTGCATTGATTGAAGCCAAAGAACGGCTTCGAATCACTCCCCCTTATTTTACCGCATGCCAGAACAGTCGCTTCCGCTTTTCTTATGGAAATGGGAGTTGTTCGATTTTTTGGCTGAACATGTAGTCATCTAGGCTTTTGAAGGTGTAGCCTTGTTTTCTAGCCTCATCGATTACTTTTGGCAGAGCTTCTGCATTGTCACTAGAAATAGAGTGTATCAGCATGATGGCTCCTGGATGAATTCGTTTCATGATTTGATCATATGCGTACTGTCCGCCTTTTTGATTATTCACTTCCCAATCTTTATAGGCCATGGACCAAAATACATTGGTGTAGCCTAATTTGGCAGATAAGGCTAACGAACGTTCGCTGAATTGTCCTCGAGGAGGTCTGAGGTAATTCATCTCTTTTTCGCCTGTGAGTTCTGTAAATCTGTTTTTTACCTTAGTTAACTCTTCCATCAACCTTCCCTCACCGATTTCAGGAAGACTTGGATGATGCCAAGAGTGATTACCGACAATATGGCCCTCATTGACCATTCTCACTACAAGGTCTGATGCAGAATCTAAGTAATGACCGGTGACAAAAAACGCAGCTGGTACTTCTTTTTCTTTTAACACATCTAAAATCTTTTCTGTGTATCCATTTTCATACCCATTATCAAACGTTAAGTACAGTTCTTTTTTCGTTGTATCCCCAATAAAGAAGCCTCCTGTATCTTCGAGCATTTGAATATATAGAGACTCGGTTGTAACAGGCTTATTATCTTTTGCAGGTTTGAAGCTCCAGTTATACGTTTTGGAGTCGTAAGCATTAATGCCGCCTGCTGTTATGTTGAAACAAACGAAGAAAAGAAAGAGGAGGACTGTTGTTTTTTTGATCATGATGTATCATACTCCCTCACTTTTTTCTTAGTTTGTCACTAGTGCAGTGCAATATGTATTCTTTTCATTGATTAGACAATATGAGGAAGGATGTATTGTAGATGATCAGGGACTTGGCTTACGAAACTTGTACAGTGACTGAACTGCACTTGATTGTATTTTTTCACACTGTTTATGCGCCTGTTGATAAGCTGATTGCGTGGGTATGAAATGTCATTGTGTTATTTGCTGGTCTTATTGCGCCAATTATACACTATTGCCTCCTTTCAAGCCCGATATGTGTCGTTGTTGATCATAATTAGATCTTTTAAAGGAAGAATTGCATCACTTCAGAAACGAGGAAAAAGCTGCCTCGTACAAGGCAGCTTCATGTTCAACAATTACTTATTTAAATACCGGCTCTTTAAATTCAGCTAATTTTTCAAGTGAAGATTTATCTACATCAGCATGCAGACTGTTGCCGTGTGAATCCATCGTTACGATTGCAGCAAACCCTTCTACTTCTAGGTGCCACATCGCTTCTGGGATTCCAAATTCCATTAAGTCTACCCCTTTTACTTCTTTGATACAGTCAGCATAATACTGAGCCGCACCGCCAATGGCATTTAAGTAGACGCCGCCATGCTCCTCTAGAGCTTTAAGCGTCTTA
This sequence comes from Alkalihalophilus pseudofirmus OF4, assembly GCF_000005825.2. Lineage (GTDB taxonomy): Bacteria > Bacillota > Bacilli > Bacillales > Bacillaceae_D > Alkalihalophilus > Alkalihalophilus pseudofirmus. The sequence continues at coordinate 576,804 of NC_013791.2, read as the reverse complement.
GGTCCCATACCGCCTTTACCCATTACTGCTCGGATACCAAATTTCTTCATGATATCACCTTGATAAGGCTCTTCGCGAATACTTGTCGTAGGACCGGCCGCTTTCACATGCCAGTTTCCTTCTTCGTCCTTAAGCATTACTGGTCCACAGTGGTAAATAATTTGTCCGTTCAAATCAATTGGTGCATCATGATCCATTAAGTGATGGTGAATCGCATCACGGCCTGTATGCATCATTCCGTTAATAATAACAACATCTCCGACTTTAAGATCACGAATTTGTTCTTCTGTGATTGGTGCTTCAAGGACCACTTCACGTGTTTTTTCCTGTACTTCGGCAGCTGCTGCGATTTCTTTGCTCGCCGTGTTTAGGTCAACTGTTTCGCCATCTTTGTATAACCACTCTTTAATATCACCAGTTGATTGATCAATAACTACACCTAATCGGCGATATGCCCAGCAGTTGTACGCTACGGATACAAAGAAGCTTGCTGGTAAGCGGTTCATTGCTCCAATTTTACAGCCGAGTAATGTCGCTTCTCCGCCGAATCCCATTGTTCCAATACCAAGTTTATTCGCATTTTCCATTACATAATCTTCAAGCTTCTTAAGGTCTTCAACCGGGTTTACATCATCTACTGTGCGGAATAATTGCTCCTTAGCTAAGGAATAACTCGTCGTACGATCGCCGCCAATTCCAACACCAATGAAGCCCGCACTACAGCCTTGTCCTTGTGCTTGGTAGACAGAGTGCATGATACATTTGCGAATACCATCAAGGTCACGTCCAGCACGGCCGAGCCCTTCTAACTCCGCTGGCAAGCTGTACTGTACATTTTTATTTTCACAGCCGCCGCCCTTTAAGATCAAGCGAACATCAATCACATCTTCTTCCCATTGAGAAAAATGAATAACCGGTGTCCCGCCGCCTAGGTTGTTGCCGCTGTTTTTACCTGTTAAGGAATCAACAGAGTTCGGACGAAGCTTTCCATCAGCTGTTGCTTGCTCCATTGCTTTATGAATGGCTTTTTTAATTTCGATTTGATTTACGCCTACAGGAGTTTTAATTTCAAACGTAGGCATACCTGTGTCCTGACAAATAGGTGACACTTTCTCATCTGCCATTTCAATATTCTCTGTAATTGTTGATAAAGAAAGTGCTGCTCTTGTGCCTGCATTCTCTTGTGCTTTTGCCTTAGCAATCGCACGACGTACATCATTCGGTAAGTTTGTTGATGTTTCCACGATTAACTCATACATGCTTTGTTGCAATTTCTCCACTTCTGCCAGCTCCTTTTCCGCTCTTCTCTATGTTCTTCGTCTTCTATTATACTGCTAGTCTAAACATTCCGAAAGACCAAATTGAAAGCGTCTACAGAAGAGAAAACAAAAAAGGACCCCCCATAGGGAGTCCTCTATATTGTACTTCAGTTATTACTTCTGTACGTTTGCAGCTTGAGGTCCGCGAGCGCCTTGCTCGATTTCAAATGAAACAGCTTGACCTTCTTCAAGTGATTTGAAACCTTCACCTTGGATAGCTGAGAAGTGTACGAATACGTCGTCTCCACCTTCAACTTCGATGAAACCGAAACCTTTTTCTGCGTTGAACCATTTAACTGTACCTTGTGTCATGAAAATTCCTCCATCGTGGATTACCCACATATTATTACTACTCTTGCTCATGTAATCCAATAGAAGAAAACCACTTGTAAAAGAAAGGCTTAACTTTATCGAGATATCCGAACAAAAATAATGTAAGTTCATCATAACAGTTATGATGAAGAAAAGCAAATTTAAGTTGTAAGTTGTTCTAATTCCTCTTCAAAATAGAAAGTGTGGGGGTATTCTTTGACTGTGTAAGAGTAACGTTTCATGTTCGGCACATAACTGAATTTATTCACTGTGACCGTCTCTTTTAAAGATTTGAGTAAAACCTTTTCATTTGTATCAAATTTATTTTTTCGCACTATTTTTCCCACTTTCTATTTTTTAACGTCCTTCTATTGTCTCATAGTTATCTCACTTGTAAACCATCAAAAAAAGGGAGCAACTAAAAAGACGCTAGGGAACACTGCTCCTTAACGCCTTTTATGATAAAAATTATAATAAGCCCATTTTTTTTGAGGCCATTCCTTCCATCGATAAGTGATGATCACGATTAATATAATGGAATAAAGGCTTGCCCGATCTGCTCAACTCGATATGTGAAATACTCGTATTCCCTATCTGAAACGGACGATGGAATTCTCCCCAATTATCCCCAATCATAAGGTACATGAGAAATATACTAATGAATCCGCCATGAGAAACGATGGCAACATGGTCATTTTTATGAGCTCTTTTCAATTGATCGACAACGTATTTACAACGTTCTGTCAGCTCGTGAACAGACTCTGTTCCAGCAATGCCTGAGGTTAGAATCGATGTCTCCCTCACTTTAGGAAAGTGTTCATAGATCTCCTCACGAGACAAACCTTGAAACGGACCTAAGTTTACTTCCCGAACTTTTTCCCACTTATGAACGGTAAGATCTTTTTCACTACCTATTGCAAGAGCTGTATCATGTGCACGTGTTAAGTCACTGCTGTATAGATAATCGAGTTGGATTCCTTGAAAAAAATCCCCAAGTTTTAACGCTTGTTTTTTTCCTATTTCTGAAAGAGGAAAATCACTCCAGCCTTGAATCTTACCTAATCGATTACCCTCAGATTCACCGTGACGGATTAAATAAAGATTCATTTAAATGCCTCCTTATTCAGACCAATCGTTACGGAATTGCTTACACTTCACTTCAATATCATCCAACATAGCAAGTAATCGATCAATCTCTTCAACACCAGCTTCTTCTGGGTCAATTGAATCCAGTACATTCATTACTAAATCTAACCTGCGGTGTAAGTAATCCATTTGTTCTTTCTTGTTGTGAATAGCTCCGCCCACTCGTAATCGCTCCTTTATAGTACATTTACCTTTATATTCATTCGATTTAACATGCCATACGTAACGTACTCTTCATTAAAACTGTTTAAAGTTTAACAGATTCAATTGATCGGGACAACTAAGGAGCGGTATGTCAATTGTTGTTAAGTCTTTTTCTTACTTTCTATTTACGTTATGATTAGGGTTAGTATGAGAATTCATGATGTTTTGCATGTTGCATACGCAGAACTGTAACTAAAGTAAGGAGTTCGATTTTTTTGAATCAAACATTACCAAAAATCACCCCCTCCTATGACCCATGGGAGGCTTATGAAGATATCATCTCTTTTGGCAGACAAGAACTTACAAACATAGAGTTCACTACGACTACCCTCTGTAATATGAGGTGTGAACATTGTGCGGTCGGTTACACCCTGCAGCATAAAGACCCGACTCCCCTGCCGCTTGATTTACTTATTATGCGATTAGATGAAATTCCCCATTTAAAAGCATTTAGTATTACTGGCGGAGAACCTATGCTCTCGATGAAATCCGTCGATCAATATGTCGTTCCGTTACTAAAATATGCGCATGAACGTGGAGTCCGTACACAAATCAACTCCAACTTAACACTTGATTTGAAGCGGTATGAAAAAATCATTCCATATCTCGATGTTCTTCATATCTCTCATAATTATGGGAGTGTAGATGATTTTGCGGAAATTGGATTTGCGGTAATGGATCGTAAACCGAGCTATGAGCAGCGTGCGGCTCTATTTGAACGTATGGTCAGCAACGCAAAAGAATTAACAAAAAGAGGGGTTATCGTATCTGCGGAAACGATGATTAACAAACGAACGCTTCCTCACTTAGATAAGATCCATCAACAGATTGTAGAAATGGGCTGTCAAAGGCATGAGGTGCACCCTATGTACCCTAGCGACTTCGCTTCCACTCTTGAAGTGGCCTCATTAGATGAAATCCGTGCTGGCATCCACCAACTCCTTGACGTGCGAGACCCTGATACATGGATGTTATTTGGTACTTTACCATTTTACCCTTGCAGTGATAACGCGGATGACCTTCTCCTTCAAAAGAGGTTGTTTAGCGAGAATAATGTAACGGTACGAAATGATCCAGACGGCCGTTCACGCTTGAATGTAAATATTTTTGACGGGGACATTATCGTGACTGATTTTGGAGATACACCACCTCTTGGCAACATCACAAATACATCTTTAAATGAGGCGTACGAAACATGGCGAAACACCGAATTAAACAAGTCTTTATCTTGCCACTGTGCTTCCGTTAAATGTCTTGGACCCAATGTCCTTGTAAAAGATGCATACTATAAAGAGATAGATTTCACGAAACGCAAATCAAATATTTAACGAAAAAGGAGCTTGTCCACGAGGACAGCTCCTTATTTCCCGTATGAACGAGCAGGTGAGGGAGAATTGTATCGTTTGAAAAGATACAATTCTCCCTCGCACCGACGCATATGTTAGTTGAAGTAATGCAATTACTCGAGACTAGCGCAATTAACCCGTCAAAACATATAATTCCATGAAATATAGACGCAATCAGCTCACGAACTAACGTATAAACGACTCCAATCATACAATTACCCCAACCTTAAGCTCAGCCTTAATACTATTTAGGCTGATTCGCGGCAATAAAGGCAAAGGATAAATGATCTTGAACAGGAATCCAGGCCCCTACCCCTTGCTGTGTTACATTTTTCACTTCAAGTTTGCGTTTGCCGCCTTTAAACGTTAAATACACTTCTCCGTAAGTCACTTTTCCCTTTTCATGTGCTGCTGGCACATAGCTATGCAAATATCCTACCTGCTTAGGGGCAATATGATACGAATTATTCTTTTTCGTTCCTTGGCCAATGACTGTATCAAATGCGAGCGGTAAATTCGTATGCTCAGCTGCTTTAATCATCATCATTTTCTTTACTGCTTCACTATTTGGTATTTTTGCTGTTAACCCGCCATTCACCCGTTTTTGTTGTTCCTGAGTATAGGCAAGCTTTTGCGGAGACTGTCCCCCGCGATTATCGATGAAATTAGTGTTCACTTTCTGGTATTCCCAGTTCACTTCGGTTCCATTTGATTCATAAGCTAACGGCCATTCACCCAAGTAAATAGAAGCACGGAACCCAATTGCCAGCTTGGAATCGTTAATGGTTGATTCATTAAAAATCCGGATAAGGTCGGGGTTTTCAATTTTCACATCAGTTGTACCTAGTAACTCTTCTGCTAACGTGCTCGGCTGAAGATAAGGAAGGTCTTGGGTAGGGTTTGTGTACGTATTCTCTTTAGAAATAGGCAAGACTGAGCTTGGAATGGTAAAATCTTTCTTTTCTTCAGTGACTTTTTCATCTTTACCATCTTTCCCTTCACTATCTCCTTGGGCCATTACTGTATATGGTGCGCTTTGAAATGAAATACACACAAAGAGAAGCATCATAAGAACCGATATTGTCCGCTTCATCATTATTTCCTCCTTAATTTAAATGTTTTTGTTAACGGTAGTGTAAGCAGGAAATAAAAAAATATCCGTCGCTTTCCGTTTCCTCTTCTTTTTGGTACGGTATAGGAATAGAAAGGATGATGAGGGATGCACATACTATTTATCGGGGCTGGTCGAATGGCAGAAGCTATTTTCGCTGGAATTCTTCATAAAAACGACAGAGATGTAAAGGTTACCGTTACAAATTTACATAATAAAGAAAAATTAGCTTCCTTAAAAACACGCTATCATATCGAAACAATCAATCATTGGAGCGAGGGGATTGATGAGGCAGATACGCTTTTGCTTGCTTGTCCCCCTAGTGCCCATGACCAGTTATTAGAAGATCTTTCTCCGCGTATAAACGGTCAATTTGTCATTACCGTTGCTGCAGGTGTAGATCCAACTTTCTTAGAGGCTCGCCTGCCAAATAAAACACCAGTTGCCTGGGTTATGCCCAACACAGCAGCAAGCGTTGGCAAATCGATGTCAACCTATACATACGGACAACATGTTAACGAAGCTCATAAAGAACAACTTCAAATGATTTTGAACTCCATAGGCGCATCAGAACAATTGACCGAAGATCAGATCCACAACCTTACAGCAGTTACTGGGAGTGCTCCTGCTTTCTTATATTATTTCACAGAAGCATTACAAGTTGCGGCTGCTGAATACGGACTTAGTCAAAATCAAGCTGAGAAGCTAGTCCAAGAAATGGTTATAGGAAGTGCTGAAATGCTAAAAACATATAAAGATCCAGCTTTGTTAAGAGAGCAAGTAACCTCTCCTGGCGGTGCAACAGATGCTGGCCTGAAAGCGTTAGAGAAAAATCATTTTCAAGCAGCCATTATGGAAGCAGTTAAAGCGACGAATGACCATGCGAAAGCTAAGAAAAATTAAGAAAAGGACTGACATTATGTCAGTCCTCAGATTGTTGAGAAACCCCACTTTTTAAAAAAGTGGGGTTTCTCATTTACTGAGTTAGACATCTAAAATATAAATGAAGTGAACGTCTAAAGAGGATGGCAAGCCACCTCACCCTCTAGTGAGGTGGTTTGCGATCTTCTTTATGTTCTGCGCAATCGCAGTCATTAGCGCTTGTTCGCTCGCGCCCTCTAAGCTGCGTAACCGGCAGTAGCGAAGCCCGTGGAGTTGTTTTGAATCCGCAAAGCTTCGCTCTATTGTTTCTTTTCTCATTTTGTAAATGGTCTTTCCTTCGGGTGAGAGGCGATTCTCTCGAACCTTCTCTTTCTTATCCTCCCATACATGACGGGTGATAACCTTCTTATGGCTTTTAGATTTTGTACATTGAGAAAGCAACGGACAATCTTTACAGATCTCTGGGTTGGAATGGTATTGCCGATATCCTTCACGATTTGTCGTTGAGTAGGTTAAAATTTGTGACTGAGGACAAGTGTAAGTGTCTGTTACATGATCAAACGTAAACTTCCATTTAGGTAGTAGTCCTTTTACGGTCGAAAATCTTCGGTGAGCAATCACACCCATAATTCCTCTTTGGTCAAGTCCATGACAAATAGGCATGGTTAAATACCCTGCATCAAGTCCGACAGCCTCTAGTTTAAAATCGAATCGAGTACATTGCCGATCTAACCGTTCCAAGTAAGGGCGAGAGTCATGAACATTGCCAGGGGTAACATAGACATCTGTAATAATATTGTATTTGTGGTCAGTCGTACGGTGATCTAAATAGAAGAACCCTTCAGGCTTTCCATCTCTAAACATATATCCGCTATCTTTATCCGTTGTACTCACTTTAATCTCTTTTTCCTCCACCTCCTTCTCCTTTTTGGGTAATGGCTTTTTTCCATGAGCTTTGCGATCGTCTTCGATCGCTTGATTTAGCTCCTCTATGTATTCTCTTGTGTCTACTTGAACGGTTTCTTTTACAAATTTACGCTTGTTTGCATTCGCTTTTAAGTGCGTCGAGTCTGTAAAAAGTAATCGACCACCAACCATACGGTGTTCCATAGCCAATAGCACCACTTCATCGAAGATGTTTTGAAAAATCTTCGTCCCTTTAAAGCGTTTATGGCGATTAAAGCTAATAGTAGAATGATGAGGAACAGAATCCGTTAAGTTTAAACCCAGGAACCAACGGTAAGCTACATTTGTTTGAATTTCCTTCTCAAGCTGTCTTTCAGAACGAATACCAAAAAGGTATCCAACGAGCATCATCTTGAATAGCATGACAGGGTCAATGGGAGGACGCCCATTATCTTGGGAATAAAAAGACTTCACCCGGTCATAGATAAAATTAAAATCAATCGACGCATCAATTTTCCGTAATAGATGATCTTCAGGAACCAGCTGATCAATAGATACGATTTCTAATTCAATTTGTTTTTCACGAATCGGACGTAACAATGTCATCACCTCAGCACTTTTCTTCTATTTTTATTATATCTATATGTATAATCGGTTTAAAGTATAAAAATAGGCTGTTGAGAAGACTTTCTCAACAGCCTGAGGACTGACATTATGTCAGTCCTTTTTTCTTATGCTTCTTTTGTGCCATAAACCATTTTCTCAAGTTTAGGGAAGAAAAACTGAATCATCGGCCCAATTAAAAAGGTAACTAAAATCGTTCCCACACCAATCGGCCCGCCTGCAAAGAAAGCCGCGATTAATGCTGTCACCTCTCCAATCGTCTTTGCAACCATCAGTTTAACCTTGAACAAGTCTTGTAAGACAAACATAAAACGATCAATTGGGATGACAGCAAATTTAGCTTGAAGATATGTTGCAATACCTAAAGCCATCATCACTATCCCTACGAATAAAACAATGTATTGCAAGATCACTTCGGTTATAAACATATTAGGAAACACGATTAACAGCCAAAAATCAATAAAGAATCCTAATACCACAATTGTGATTAAAGAAAGCACTTCCGGCTTTGATTTCGATAATAATGCATTCAAAATTATTAAGATGATCCCGATGAAAATAACCCAGTTCCCCACTGTAAATGGCGTCATTAATGACAAACCAACATTTAGAGCATCCCATGCACCTGCCCCAAGCCCAGCTAAGATCGTCATTGTAATTCCAAAGGACAAAATTAAGAGCCCTACTAAATAAAACAGCCCTCGTTTAACTGATACAGACATTCACTATTCCTCCATCATATTACTTTTTCCAACTTTACCACTATACCTTATTTCGTTCCTTCTGTGTGCTTTATCACATCTTCACTTATCTTTCGCCAATTTCCGAGGAAATAATAGCTTGCTGCGATGATACTGCTCACTACAAAGCTCATTCCCATACCAACTGCGATGCCTCTCTCACCGAGCCATTCAGCAAATAGATAGGTTAGCGGAAAACGCAGCACCCAAAACGAAATGATATTTAATACGAGGACTTGTACCATCGCTCCAGAGGCACGAACAATTCCATTTAACACGAAGTTAATTCCTAAAAACGGATAAAAGAAAGCGATCGTTTGCACATACATCGCACCAAATGCAACGGTTGCAAGGTCTTGAATAAATAAAGACACAAAGTACTCTGCAAATAAAAACATGATAGTGCTGATCAGCAGAGTGACAGCTACAATCAGCTTGATTGCCTCTTTGGCAACCTCGCGAACACGCTCCCACATTCTAGCGCCTATATTTTGACCAGCCATGCTATTTACAGCAGAACCAAGGGTAAGTGCTGGCAGCATAATAATACTATCAAGTCGTTGAGCAGCTCCAAATCCAGCTACGACATCTTCACCAAAGCCTGTTACAACTGTCATAATCGCTAAGATGCCAGCTGAGATAGCCATCATTGAGAGTCCGGCTGGCAATCCCATTTTAAAGAGGACGACAAAATATTTTCGCTCAGGAAGTGTCGGAATACTAAAGGGCACACCTGCACGTAAAATCGAGTACAACAGCCCATAAATAAAAGCTGTACCTTGTGCGATAATCGTGGCATAAGCCGCACCATCTATACCTAGGTTAAACACGCTGATAAACAAGGGATCTAAAATGGCGTTTAAAATGACGGCGAGCATGACAAATCGAATGGGAGTCTTACTATCCCCAAGCGCTCTGAGTACCGTCCCAATAAAATTATAGCCAAATAAAAACAAGATCCCAATAAAGTTTATTTTCAAGTAGGATTCAGCATAAGGTAAAATCGCATCGGGAGTTCCCATGGCACGCAAAATACTACCTGAAAAAAGGAAACCAATAGCACCTAATATAAGAGCAAGTGATCCAAGAACAAAAACGAACGCATTCAATGATTCTTTAAGTCCCTTCTCATCATTCGCTCCTTTTCGTTGAGAAAGAACTGTTAACGTCGCACCATTTACTCCGATAATAAATGATAAAATCGTAAAGACGACCGTAGCCGAGATCGAGATTGCACCTAATGCATTGGTTCCAAGTAAGTTTCCGACCCAAAGAGAGTCAACAAACTGATACGAGGCTTGTAGCATATTAGCAAAAAAGATCGGCCAAGAGAATAGAATCATCTTCTTCCTAATACTGCCCTCTGTAAAATCAATTTGCTTAGTCTGCGCGGTTTTCATATAAATCCCTTCTATTCATATTAGCTTCTATTCATTTTAATTCTCATTATTTATCCAAGCCTCATTATAGTATGAAATAGGTTTTAATAAAAAGAGTAAGCCCTGCTGACCATGTTTGACCAGCAGGGCGGAAAAAGTTTATTTTAAATCAAAGGACTCGGTAATCTCAATACTTTCTTTCACTGATTGTACCATTGAGCAGTTTTTTCTTGTTACTTCTAATGACTTTTCAATTTTTTGCTCACTAGCATCGCAGCCGCTAATCGTAAAGTGCATATGTACAGCTTGGATTTCTTGCGCTCCTTCTGTATTGCGTACTACATCTGCTTTAATATGAATATCCTCATAGGCAACTCTCTTTTTCTCGAGCACCTTGCGTAATACTCCTCCGCTGCATACAGCAATCGAAGAAACGAGCAGCTGATAAGGTCTGAAGCCGTGCTCGGCATTTCCAGAAACCTGTAAAGTTCCAAATTCCACATCCGTTTCAAAGCCATTTTCTTTCATTTTAAATTCCATCATACATCCTCCTTTATATCTTCCTACACTTAATACTAATCTCCTGTACCATCATCTATTGTACCATTTTTTCTCCAAACTTCATCGTTTGATAGTCAGAAGGATAGATAGAAGGTACAATAGACGATGTTGTATGTAAATGAAAAGAGGTGAACCCTGATGATACGTGAACAACAAGAGGAAAACCGCCCTTTATACCGCTTAATCGTCTTAATAATTATGGTTGCCATAGCAGGCTTTGCCCAAGGAATGCTCTTGCCTCTTTTGGCTATTATGCTAGAAGATGCCGGCGTCTCATCATCCCTTAACGGCTTAAATGCAGCAGCTCTTTATATTGGTGTTCTGCTTGCTTCGCCTTTTATCGAGCACCCTGTAAGGAAGTATGGATATAAGCCTGTCATTACGATCGGTTTAATTCTTATGATCACCTCTCTTTTATTACTTCCTGTATGGCAGGCTTTTTGGTTTTGGTTTATCCTTAGAATCATTATTGGCATCGGCGATAATATGGTTCATTTTGCTACACAAGTATGGATTACAACGACCAGTACACAGGAAAACCGTGGTCGAAATATATCATTGTACGGTCTCGCTTTTGGGTTAGGGTTTGGAGCAGGTCCATTTATGACTAGGCTTCTAGCCATCAACGAATGGCTGCCATTTTTAATATCTGCCGGCCTTAGTTTACTCGCATGGTTATTAATTCTTCAAATGAGAAACGAGTTTCCTTTATCTGACTTGGAAACCGGAAGCAAGCTTTCAACGTGGAGTCGTTATAAGGAAGTATTCAAACTTGCATGGTTTGCCTTTCTGCCGGCCTTTGGATATGGCTTTCTTGAAGCATCTCTTCACGGGAATTATCCTGTTTATGCGCTTAGGTCAGGTATGACAATAGAACTCGTATCCATTCTTTTGCCAGCCTTTGTAATCGGGGGTCTGATTACTCAATTGCCGCTGGGTCTTCTTAGTGATCGTATCGGCAGAAAACGAATCTTATTAATTCTATCCGCCCTTGGTGCCTTCTGTTTTTTTGCAATGATTACTTTTGAATCATCTAGCACAATCCTATTTATCTTATTTATTTTGGCTGGAGCGTTTGTCGGCTCCTTCTTTTCTCTAGGAGTTATGTACTTAGCCGATCTTATCCCTGCCCACCTTTTGCCGACTGGAAACGTGATGATGGCGATCAGTTTTGGCGTAGGAAGTATGACAGGTCCGCTTATCGGGGGTGTGTTTATTGATATCTTTGAAAGAGGCAGTATTTATTATTCGATTGGCGGCATGCTCCTCTTCATCTTAGTAACAGGAACGTTATTTAAGTCTGCTCAAACGAATACAAACCAAGAAGTTACGTTATCAAAATAATAAGAATCCCTCATTCTAAAAAGAATGAGGGTTATATGTTTTAGTGATATCCATTTTGTTTGTTAGCAGAACTGCTTGTCTTATGATTGTTGGCATGTTTATGCCCAGAGTGATGTGCATTTGCTTTTGGCTTTTTCTTCTGGCTCATATCAGACACCTGCCTTTTTGAAAGTAATGGAGGTGACCGACGCAATGTGGCCACCTCCATTTCACCATAACCTAAAACAGATATTCTTTATTCAATGAACAATCTGGGGTCGTAACGATCTTTGTTTTTAGGAGACACCTCACTCAATATTGTAAAAAACATATTGTTAAGAACAAATGTTAAAAACAATCTGAACGTACTAGTAATACTCCTTCAATGTAATCACCTCATGTAAGGATCTTACTCAAAATTCGTAACTTGCCTATTGTACCTCTGAACAACTTCTTGCCTTAGGGTTGGTGGTAAGAACAGCAGATCAACTGCCGTCCTCAAACATTATGATGTCCGCAATTTATGATATTATGCGCCAGTTTTATTCTTTATTTTTAAGTTGCTTTACTTCTTCGGCAGCTTCCTTCGTTGCTTGAATAATCTCTTCTGAACTTTCCTTCAGGTGAGCTGCAGTCTCAGAAAGTTTTTTAACATCTTCTGATATATCACGGATAACTTGAGAAACTTCTGTAGCGGTTTCACGCACTTGATCAAAAATCTGCTGGCGATTATCACGGATAAATGTCACCGCTTCTGTTGTGCCTTCTTTTAAATCAGTTACTTCTTCTTTAAGTTTTTGACGCCATTCTTTTTTTGCGAGTACAATCGTTAATGCAACAGCCCCGCCAATCCATAAACCTTTGCAAAGCGACTGGCACCCTTTTTTTTCCGTTTCCATTACAACTTCCTCCTTAAGAAAATGCTCTTTCTCATTATTTTACCAATAATTAAGCTGAAATAGAAACGAATGTTGTCTGAATAATTAAATCTTAGTTATATAATGAATGATCGACCATTCATTTTGCTTTAAAATAAATAAAATCTCCATCATTGACCTCAGACACTAACTCATCCTGCACTAATAAATCAAGGTGCCCGAACACTTCAGAAAATGTTAATTCCGGCTGTTTTTCATGACTTCTGCCAAACATCTTTGCACCCAGCTCATTGACTGTCATCGGACCTTCTTTTAAGTGGCCATAAATAACTTTCGCTCGTTCCTCTTGAGAAGCTAAGCGTTTGTCTACTAAAGCTGCTACTTCCTTAATTTTTTCTCCATGCCCTGTATAAAGTTCTTTAATATCAAGGTCTTTTAACTTTTGAAGAGAATCGCGGTATTGTAATAATGTTTTCGGCCTCTCTTCTCCATCTAAAGGGGCTTCAAGCAAGGCATTTGAAGAAACAGATGCTAATAAGACATCTCCTCCTATGGCCATACGGTCAGTGTCTCTAATAAAAAATAAATGACTTTGCGCATGACCTGGCGTTTCTACTACCTGCCAGTGAGGCAATCCAGGGAGCGTATCGCCTTCACTGATGAAAATATCTACATTGGTTCGATCAACAAAATGTAGATAACCTAATGACGAACGTTCAATGACTTTTAACTGATTTTCACTTAGGCCGTGCTGCATATAAAAGGTTTTGAAATAGCTGGCATACTGCTCAAAAAACACCCGGTCTCGCGACAACCACAGCTGATTTAATTTATGACCGATCACTTTGGCATGAGGAAATGAAGCAGTGAGCCCAACATGATCAGGGTGATGATGAGTGAGAACAATTTGTTCAATATCATTCATCGTGTAGCCAATTTCTTTAATTCGAGATTTTAAAACGTTTAATCCTTCCTCTGTTTTTGGGCCTGTATCTACTAAAGTAAGGACAGCGCCTTCAATGAGGTAACAATTCACAGGACCTACAAGAAAAGGCGTAGGTATCGTTATACAATGAATTTTCTCGGTCTTGACGGTCATCACAATACTCCTTCCATTAACATAATAAAAAGAAGATGCTTAACAGCTGTTAAACATCTTCATCTTAACATTAATTGTAAGCTTGTGTAAGAAAATGATCTGTTTCAAGAGGCTCAAAGCCTTCTTGTTGAACTTTCTTTAATTCATTTAACTCATGAGTAAGACTTTCAATCTTTCTTTGTAGATCCTCAAATTTCTTCTTTTCTGATACTGTCATGCCTCTCTCCTCCTATACGTTTCTCTGTGTATTTTGGGAATAAACCCAGCTGTCGAACAATCGTTCAACTAAAGAATGGGTTAATCCAATGAACTTTCTTTAAATGTTAAAAATATTCTAACAATTAAACAACCTCTTGTAAACACCTATTTTTTATGGTAAGCGCTTACATTCAAAATTAATTTTTTCCAGTTCTAGAATGAACAAAAAGAGCATATCATGGTGAGATGATATGCTCCTTTTAGAACCGTCTAAGATGTCTAAGCAACAATTCTTCATACAACAATTGATTATAAATAATTTGAAGGGATTGACTGAAATATACGGATGCATATAGCATCTGATTCATTAAACTCTGCATATGGAGTTTTCTTCTTTCTGTTCTTGTCAATTGGGTTGTAAGTCCTTCCTCATATGAAGAAGGACGTCTAAAAATTTCTTGATCCACCTCCGGCCACCTTCCGTTTAGTTGATAATACACGCTCCTAAGCCAATCATAATGTCTTCTTCTGCTTTCTAATATTTGCTTCCATAAAAAAGAAGCTTGCTCACTAGGAGAAATAACAGAGAGATAATCAATCATCAATACATCTGAACTCTCCGTCTCCATCAAATCCTCTAACATCTCATTCACTTCTATCGTTTGTCTAAACGCAGATCTGTCCATTCCAACACCCTTTCCACGTTTTTACCATCCTATGCGTTCAAATGAATCAATAGAAATGTTAATAAAAATGTTCGACATCATCCGTCATTTTTCACCTTTATCAAAAAATTGTAACAATTTAACCTGTATATACGTCTTTTTCTTGTTATAATTACTGTACAGCAAGGTTTTACCCCTTGTTAATAAAATGTATAAGGAATGGTGCTAAATGAGACGTCAAACGGTTAATTTTGATAAATTAGTACTTGAAAATAAAAAACAATTACTAAATGACCCTGAATTTCTCGATAAGCTTGAGAAGCGGCTAGAAGAGAAAAAGATTGCTTCACAAAAAATAAAACATTCATAAATATATAAACCACCTGTCCATTATTCAGTGTATTGCTTCTGAATGGATGAGGTGGTTTTTTTATGCTGGAAAATATAGTGCATAATTCCATTAACCCTAACACAAAGTAATGACAGCGCTACATACTACTGTGATGGACTTACATCAGCTAGAAGGGAACGAACTAGATGGATAATGTACTATTAGCACGTAGCTTATTCGGATCCTCAATGGCCTTTCATATTATTTTTGCCACATTAGGTGTTGGGATTACATTAATGATACTGCTGGCTGAAATACTCCGGCTGATCAAAAAAGACGAAGACTATGGGTTACTTGCCAAAAGATGGACAAAAGGTGTGGCGATCTTGCTTGGAGTCGCTATCCCATCAGGAACAATCGTAGCTGTCATGCTGTCTTTATTATGGCCGGGCTATATGGAAATTGTCGGACAAGTCATTGCCCTGCCGTTTCAAATTGAGATCTTCGCCTTCTTTATCGAAGCTCTCTTTCTTTCTATTTACGTGTATGCTGCAGACCGCCTTTCTCCCACCATGCGGATTATCACTGTATTCTTTGTCGCATTAGGGGCGACGGCTTCTGCTGTATTAATTACTGATGCGCATGCCTGGATGAATACGCCGAGAGGGTTTGATTATGTAGATGGAGTCGTTTCAAATGTCCGCCCTCTTGAAGCTGTATTCAATCCCAGTATTTATGTAACGGCTATGCATGTACTGGGAAGCGCTTATATGACTGGCGCCTTTATGTTAGGTTCTGTTGCTGCGTATAAGCTGTTTCGCGGAGGGTTAACTGCTCGTGAAACAACCTATCACAAGAAAGGGCTGATGCTCTCGCTTGGTGTCGCACTCGTTATGTCATTTTACACGGCTAATAACGGCCATGACACAGCAATCATGCTGCATGAAGAAATACCTGTGAAACTGGCTGCGGCTGAAGGATTGTTTGAAACACAGGACAATGCACCGCTTGCCATACTAGGCACTCCGGATCCTGAAGCAGGACGAGTGATTGGAGGAATTGAAATTCCAGGGATGCTAAGCTGGCTTGCGACTGGTTCAACCGACGGGGTAGTCCAAGGATTAAACGACTTTCCTCGGGATGAGTGGCCGCCTTTATTCGTCCATACGTTATTTAATGTCATGGTTGGGATTGGGACCGTTCTGTTAGGACTTGCCGGTATCTTTTGGGTCATTTGGTTTTTGGGAAGAAAAAAACAAAAAGCATTTCCAAAATGGTTATTAGGAGCGCTTATTTTATGCGGACCGCTTTCAATGATCGGCATTGAAACGGGATGGATTTTCAGCTGTACCGGCAGACAGCCTTGGACGATTTTCGGAGTGCAAAGAACAGCCGAAGCCGCGACAAATTCCGGAAACTTAGGCATGCTCTTCTTTTTATTCCTGACTCTTTATTTGAGCTTGCTCGTACTGACTGGTCTTGTCATGTATTTTTATTTCAAGAGAAATCCTGTCACTCACGAGCTGCATTCGACAACACCTACAGCTTAAATCATGCTTTAAATAGAAGGGAGTTTAAAAGATGGAAAATGTCTATATTGCCATTATCATTTTGTGGGTGTTCTTATTTGTCTACGCCATTGCAGGCTCTATTGATTTTGGCGCAGGTTTCTGGGCGATGTTTTATCGTAAGCGAACGGACACAAAAGCTGCAAGTATTGCGAATAGGTATCTCTCACCTTCATGGGAAGTAACGAATGTTTTTTTAGTACTCCTTGTCGTGGCTCTTGTCGGTTTCTTTCCAGGAGCTGCCTCTTCACTAGGTACAATTATGATCGTTCCTTTTTGCCTGGTGTTAATTCTGTTAACGATCCGAAGTGCCTTTATGGTGTATTCATATTCCGTACAGAAGTATACGAATATGCTTGTCATCATATCAGGGGTGACCGGCTTATTAATTCCAGCCTTGCTTATTAGTATTCTGCCTGCAGCAATCGGCGGCTTCGTAGAGACAGTAGGGGACAGGCAATATGTATTAGTGAATCAGCTTTTCTCAAGCCCCACTTTCTACACTCACCTTGGCTTTGGAATAAGTACAGAGCTGTTTTTATCTTCACTATTATTAAGTGATTATGCAAGAGAAGCCAATTCTGAAGAGACCTACCATGTGTATAGAAAAAATGCGATTATTCTTGGTCCGATTACTCTGGCGTTTGCAGTCGCTGCGATTTTCACGTTAATTCCTGAAGCATTCTGGATGTTTGAAAATATGGCGAACGAATGGCTTTTGTTCTCGCTATCCTTGTTAGCATTCAGCATAGGGTACAGTGCGCTTTGGTGGCCGTCAAAAAAAGTAAGTGTAGGGCAACCTAGAGCAGCTGTCCTTTTAATTGCTGCCCAGTTCGGCCTTGCTAGCTTTGCTTACGGGTCCGCCCACATGCCTTATTTCCTCTATCCTGATGTCACAATTTATGATGCGTTTACAAACGACACGATGTTTGGTCTGCTTCTGATTGGATACGGGGTGGGGATGGCGGTGCTTGTGCCGATCTTCATTTTCTTCTGGAGATTATTTATGAAAGATAAACGTTATTTGAAGCAAGAGGGCTAACATTCACTACCCCATCTGAAAAGGAAGTGCCCGCGCTAGCTAGCATGTGTAGAATCAGATTGGCACGTGACAAATTGTAAGTTTTCACCTTGTTTATGCGTCCGTTGAGGAGCTTAATGCGTGCATGTTTCGAGGCATTGCGTCGTTTACGGGCTAAATTACGCCTATCTCTTCGTATTGCGTCGCTTCAACCAATTTTTGCGTCCGTGTGAATTGGAATTGTATTCATTGACTGAGGATATGCGCCTCTTCCCATGGATCAAACGAAAGAAGCTGCTCCTAAGCTGGACAGCTTCTTCTTACGTATTAACGATCAATTTTAAATGTTTTCACAAGCTGCTGCAGCTCTTCGGCCATTGTTGTCAGCGCATGAGCAGAAGACGTTACTTCTTCCATCGATGCCAATGTTTCTTGAGCCGAAGCACTTACTGTCGAACTGTGCTCTGATGATTCTTTGGCAATATCCGTCATCTCATTTACAGAATACGAGACAACCTCTGATCTCTCAGCCATTGTTTGAGCAGTATCATTGATTTGTTCGATCTGCTCGTTCATTAATTCAATGGCCTCGCTAATCGCTGTAAATTTACGATCGGTATCATTTGCCGTAACAAGTCCTTCCTGTACCTCTTCTTTTACAAGCCCCATCATGGTAACAGAATGTTTTGTTTCATTTTGCATTTCAGAAATAAGATCATTAATTTTTAACGTACTGTCTGAAGATTGTTCAGCAAGCTTCCTCACTTCATCTGCTACAACCGCAAAGCCTCTCCCATGCTCACCTGCTCTCGCTGCTTCAATTGCTGCATTTAATGCAAGCAAATTCGTCTGATCTGCAATCCCGCGGATCACATCCAAAATGCCTCCAATCTCCTCTGCCTTAGTAGACATTCCTTGAATCGCCTTATCTGAATCTTTGACAGATTGATCGATTGCTTTCATTTTATCGACGGTCTCACGGACAAGCTTGCCCCCATCTGCAGCATACTGACGAGATTTTTCGGACTGTTCCTCAACTGCAGCAGTACTTACAGCCATTTCTTCTACACTAGATGAAACTTCACCTAATAAAGTATTACTTTTTGCCGCTGTAGCTAATTGATCGTCACTGCCTTTTGCAATCCTCTCGATAGCCGACGCTGTATGTTCGGTTGCTCTTGAAGTCTGTTCAGCACTTGCTGAGAGTTCCTCTGATGCTGCTGCCACTTGATCAGAATTGTATAAAAGCTGGCCCACAAGTGTACGCAGCTGTTCTTGCATCACAGCAAAGGAAGCAGATAGCGCTGCGATCTCATCATTCCCTCTCACTCTTGCTGTATTAACAGTCAAATCTCCATTTGCCATTCTCTCAGCAGCGGATTTCATTTCTTTTAATGGCTTTGTCAACAGCATTGATAAGGCAATCCCAATCCCAATTGCGACTAAGAAGGCCACAATACTAATTACAACTGTTAACACAATCGCATTTCTTACCTCACTAGCAATAGCTGATGCCCGTTCTGCTCGGTAATCTTGAATTTGTGCAGTAAATTGGTCCGCTTCGTTAATCATATCTCTCGCGATCGGCTGGACTTCATTATTGACGATTGCAATTGCTCCTTCAGGATTAAGCTGAAATTGATTAATTGCAGTATTAGACAGTTGTAAATAGCTTGCATTTAATTCCTCAAGAAGCTCCATCCGCCCAGCAGTCTCACCATCAGGAACCAGTTGCTGCAACTCTTCTATGTAGAGATTCACTTGTCGGTTATAATCATAAAACCGCTCAAGCATCTCACGTTCACCTGTTAATAGATATCCTCGTAAATTACTGCTCGTACGATTTAAATTACTTTCCATACGAAGGGTCGTTACTTCAAGGTCTCGTACAAAACCAGTTAACTCCTGATATGATTGATCAACATTTTTAACATTTATGTATGAAAAAAAACTAGCAATACTAAATATGATAGCAACCACCACAAACCCTGCTATCATTTTTTGAGCTACTGATCCCCTTTTCATCGGCTTCTCTCATCCCCCATTGTTTCGCAATATTTGTTAAATTTAATCGATTGCAAATATATAGTACCATAACCTCTCAATAAATAGTTATTTTTGTTACCTATTTTACCAGTAATAAAGTCCTGTTTTGAGAGAAATTAAAAGAACCAAGGAATCATCTCCTTGGTTCTGTCTATTATTTATCTGTTAATCTCATAAACTCATCTACATCAGCTAAAACGACGTCAATTGCTTCCTGCCAGAATTCTTTTGTAGTGAGGTCTGCTTGTAGATGCTTCATAGCAAGCTCTTCTACACTCATACTCGCTGTATCTTCAAGCAAGGAAATATAATCATCTTCAAATGATCTTCCCGCTTCTAGTGCACGTTTGTAGATTCCCATACTGAACAAGTACCCAAACGTGTATGGGAAGTTATAAAAAGGGACTCCTGTAATATGGAAATGGAGTTTAGATGCCCAGAAGGTCGGTGAGTAATTTTCAAGCTGATTTCCATATGCTTCACGCTGAGCCTCTTCCATTAAAGTATTTAGTTCACCAGTAGATACAAGTTTCTCTTTACGAGCCTCATAGAATCGCGTTTCAAATAGGAAGCGGGCATGAATATTCATAAAGAAAGCAAGCGCACGGTTTACTTTATTTTCAAGTAATGAAAGTCTTACATCCGCATCCTTCGCTTCATTTACTAGAGCATCGGCTACGATTGTTTCTGCAAATGTAGAAGCCGTTTCTGCTACATTCATTGCATAACGCTGTGCAAGCGGCTGCTTCGTTTTTAAACAATGACTGTGATAGGCATGACCTAACTCATGAGCCAATGTCGCCACATTCGCCATAGAACCGTCATAGGTCATAAAAATACGAGACTGTTTCGATACAGCAAACGAAGTGCAAAAGCCGCCAGGACGTTTACCAGCTCGGTCTTCTGCCTCTACCCAGCCATCACGCAGGGCTCCTTCAGTGAAACTCGCAAGCTTTGGACTAAATTTATTAAAATGCTTAATAATTAAATCACAAGCATCATCGTAAGAAATCGAAGCATCCCCCTCGGTCGGAAGCGGTGCGTGAACATCATGCATCGCAAGCTTTTCGACTCCAAGCAATTTTGCTTTACGATTCATAAATTCATAAAAGCGCGGTTTATTATCATTAATCGCTTCCCACATCGCGTTAAGCGTCTTCTCACTCATTCGATTAATATCTAGCGGTTCTTTTAATACGTGATCCCAGCCTCTTGCTTCGTACAATTTCAAGCGAAAACCCGCTAGATGATTAAGAGTGGATGTGAATAAAGGGGCTTCTTTCTGCCATGCCTCTTCAGAAACCTCAAATGCCTGCTCTCTTGTTTTGCGATCTGCGCTATTGAGTCGGTTTTGGAGCTGGCCTGCTGATAATAATTTGGTTTCGCCGTTCTCTTCAAATGGAATCTGCATGCGTCCCACTGCTTGATTATATACCGTTCCCCACGCATGGTACCCGTCAACAGCAAGAGCTGCAGCAAGCTTCTCCTCTGCAGGGTTTAATTTTTCATCGGCTGCTTTCTTTTTTTCTTCTAGATTAAAGGCAATTTCCCTTAAAGATTCTGTATTTATCAGAGCCGTCCACTCATCTGCTGTCAGATCTGTTAACTTTTCTTCTAAGCCTACCGTGACATTTTGTACAGAAGTAAACAGCTCTTGTACGCTCCCTTGCCAAAGGGATGCCTTTTCATCTTTCACATCCTGCGCAGTAAGACAGCTGACAAATGCTCCAGCTTCTCTAGCATGCTGCATTAAGGTTTGAAGGTCATGAATGAAAGATTCTAGCTCATTAAGAGATAAGGATTGCTGTAATCTTTCGTTTAGCTCCTTGCTCATTTCATTTGCCTTTTGTACAAATGTCTTAAATTCCTCAGAATCACTGCCTCCTTTAAAGAAGGTCTCTAGGTCCCACACTTGAGGGTATTTCATATGTATGTTCCTCCTTAATTATTTCGCATTCCGTACTAACCTTACTTTAACAAACCTTTTTCTATACCGCTATAAGATTTTGAACATTTAAAAAATAAAAAATAGACGATGACTACCTAAAGAAGTCGCTCCTGCTTACAGCGACTGTTGATTTACACTCCAGGTACACGCTTTCTGCAGGCGGCACCAGTTACCTCCTCGTCGGTTTTCTCTAGCCGGATACCTATTAGCCCCGTACAATATGAAAAAGCCTACCCTGCTGTAGTTGTTGCTTTCAGCTGCAGGCGCACGCTTTCCGCGGGCGGCCCGGGAGCCTCCTCGTCGTTACATACACTCCGGTGGGGTCTCCCTGGTCACGCGCATCCCGCTGGAGTCGGCGCCTTCCGCTCCAATCAACAGAGGAAGGATGTTATATAATGCACCCTTATCGAACTTGTTCGTTGCTCAGTGATTTAGTAAACGGAGGACGGTTCAGATTTTGAACTGAGCCTAACTAAATCGCTCCACATAATCATTACAAAATGCAATAACCCAATCGGATGAACTATGCGGAGACTCCTGCGGTGCCTAGAGCAGGATTAACCCTACACACCGCCGTGTCCTAGGAACAAACCGCCGTACAGCAAGGCGCCAGCTATGACTAATGCAGGGTGTACTTTCCATTTTTCAAGCAACAGGTAGCTAATAACAATTAGAAAGATCGTTTGAGCCCATCCTGAGCTGAATACAGATGTATCAAAGAACTCAAAGGCAAGAACGCCAAGTAAAATAGCAATGGTAGGTTTAATAAGCCCTGTCATTCTTTTCACACGCGGCGAATCTTTGAACTTATACAAAATGCCCAAGAGGAAAATCATAATAATTAAAGAGGGAGCGATCGTTGCAAATAAAGCAACAGATGCACCGAGTACACCACCTACTTCATAGCCGATATAACCTGCCATTTTTGTGGCAATCGGTCCCGGCAGCGCATTTCCAATAGCAAGCAGCTCTCCAAATTCTTCTACTGTCACCCACCCATAGCGGTTGACAACCTCTGTCTGAATTAGAGGAATAGACGCTGGTCCTCCCCCATAGCCGACAATACCAGGAATGAAGAAGGCTAAAAACAACTCCCAATAAATCATGATGCCGCCCCCTCTTTTTCACGTCTCGGACGTACAGCTAATCCGTACACAATTAATATCCCAATCACAATGGCAGGATGAATGCCTAAAAGTTGATAAGCAGCTAAACTCATGATACTTAGGACGATTGTTACAGCAAGACCAATACCTTTTTTAGACTGCTTTAGAAATTGCATCGTTAAAACGAACAGCATCACGCCGACAACCGGGGCCACTGCAGCTGTCATTCCAGCCACCACACGCGACTCTCGAAATGACGATAAAAGACCGATCAGCCCGACCATTAAAAGAACAGTAGGCAGAACTGTCGCGATGAGGCTATTGATTAAACCAACCCATCCCCCTACTTTGTAGCCGATATAGCCCGCCATTTTTGTCGCAATTGGACCCGGCAGGGCATTTCCAAGCGCTAATACATCCGCAAACTCTTGATCATTCATCCAGCCAAAGCGCTCGACCACTTCCTTATGGACAAGCGGAATGGTCGAAGGACCTCCTCCGTATCCAAGGATGCCCGAACGAAAAAAGGCAATAAATAAGTTTCTTTGCAATGTAATATCCATTCTCCCACTCCCTGCAAAACGTTCCTGCTAACATTTATATAGTATATTAATGATTACATAATACCTTATTAAACTTACAAAATGAACATTTTTTGATATATTTGATTCCTTTTTATTATAGACTACTCTTCAAACAAAGACATTATGTTTGCTCAAACCAAAAGTGACAGATGATTTTTGGTTATATATAATAAACTTAGCCTAATGAATAAGTGGTGAATGAGATGAAAATAGATGCAACAGACCGAAAGATTCTAGCTTTGCTTACTGATAACGGCAGGATGTCTTATGTTGATATAGCTAAGGAATTAGGGCTCTCACGTGTGGCGATCAGGGAGCGAATTCATCAGCTCCAAGAAGAAGGAGTCATTGAGAAGTTCAGTGTCGTTATCAACTCTGATAAAGTCGGTAAATCCGTCTCTGCGTTTTTTGAAGTGGATTGTGAGCCAACCTCTCTTGTCCAAGTGGCTGAGACCTTAGCTGAAAACCCTAAGGTGGCTAGCTGCTATCAAATGACCGGACCAAGCACTCTGCATATGCATGTCCTAGTCGAAGACTTCGATCAATTAGAGAACTTTATCAATGAAGAGCTGTATGCACTTGAAGGGATTAGCCGCGTAGAAAGCCATATTCTCCTGAGACGATTTAAAAGCCGAAGCGGATTAAAACTATAATAATTAGAACACTGTTTTTAAGCCGTATTTTTTAGGTACTCTGCCCGTTTTGCGTAATTTTACGTAAAACATTATTTCTGAGAAGGAACATTATGGTGAGACAGTTTCTAAATAAAAAACAAAACAGGTTCAAACCAAATAGGATTGAACCCGTTTTTTATTCGCATTACCAAGCTGCTACTTCACCGTCTGTACGATGTTCTGTGCCTCCTGCTAGTACGCCCGTCTTGGGGTCTCTCCAGATAATCTGTCCTCTTCCAAATGGACCTCCTTCAAGAGCGACTTGAATGTCATGACCTTTTCTTTTTAAGGCTTGTGCTAAATGAGAAGGCAAGCTTCCTTCTACATGTACTGTTTTCCCTTCTGACCACATCCAGCGTGGTGAATCTAGAGCAGCTTGCGGATTTAGATGAAAATCAACTGTATTCATCACCACTTGAACATGTCCTTGCGGCTGCATAAAGCCTCCCATTACACCAAATGGTCCTACTGCCTCATCGCCTTTGGTTAAAAAGCCCGGAATAATAGTATGATAGGTTTTCTTGCCAGGCTTCAAACAGTTGTCATGGGTTTCATCTAAAGAGAAATTATGACCACGGTTTTGCATCGCAATGCCCGTTCCCGGAACGACAATACCAGAACCGAATCCCATATAGTTGCTTTGAATAAAGGAAACCATATTCCCCTCACCATCAGCTGCAGCAAGGTAAACAGTTCCTCCTCTTGGCGGCGTTCCTGGCTCCGGTGTGAGCGCTTCCTCACCAATCAGCATTCTGCGCTCTTTGGCATAGCTTTCTGAAAGCAGGGCATCCGGTGTCACCTTCATGTCTTTTGGATCGGTAATGTATTTCATTCCATCAATAAATGCAAGTTTCATCGCTTCAATTTGTTTATGAAGGGTATCAACTGAATCTTTCTCGGTAAATTCATAGCCTTCTAGAATCTTCAGCGCTTCTAATGCAATCAGACCTTGGCCATTAGGCGGGATTTCCCACACATCATATCCACGGTAAGAAACAGAGATCGGTTCTACCCACTCAGGCTGGTACGCTTCTAAGTCCTCCTTGCGTAAATATCCATTATATTCTTTAAAATAAGCATCAATCTGATCGGCAATTTCTCCTGTGTAAAAATCTTCTGCATCTGTTTGGGCAATCTTTTTTAACGTAGCAGCATGACCAGGAGATTTCCACATTTCTCCTGCACGCGGAGCACGCCCTTCTGGAGTAAACGTCTCAAACCACGCCTTAAATTCTTCTCCTTTAAACAGCTTAGAAAAGGTAGTAAATGCCCCATTCCAATATTTCGCAAGAGTTGGCGAAACCGGAAAGCCGCCTTCAGCATAATCAATCGCTGGTTTAAGTACCTCTGTTAAAGGAAGCTTACCAAATTTCCTAGACAGCTCAGCCCACGCACGCGGAGTTCCAGGAACCGTGACTGGTGTCATCCCGAATGTAGGGAGCTCCTTTTCATGTCCTGCAGCCTTTACGGAATCAATAGATAAAGCGTTCGGAGCTTGACCGCTGCCATTTAATCCGTGAAGCTTGCCATCTACCCACACTAGCGCAAAGCAATCTGAGCCAATTCCATTAGATGTCGGCTCTACAACTGTCAGACAGGCTGCAGTAGCAATAGCTGCATCAATTGCATTTCCGCCCTGTTTCAAAATGTCTAAACCCGCTTGAGCGGCAAGCGGCTGTGAAGTAGCAACCATTCCCTTCCGACCATAGACGACATTCCTCTGGGAAGGATATGGATACATTTGCGGATCATGTTGTACATTCATTTAAAATTCCTCCTTGTTAATCAAATGATATATTTCCAGTCAAATAAGAAAGAAAAATATTAATTTTCTTACAATATGTATATTTTTTATTATATTACTAGTTTTTTTGTACGTAAAGCTAGAACTACCTTTTTAAAAATTGATTGATCAGAGTCTATACCCATGATATGGTAATAGAAATTTTACCCAAATGGAGGCCTGTGCTATGTTTTATCACCATATTCGTGAAGATCTCGCTTTAAAATTAGTCGCTGTACAAGACGTTGAAGAAACGTTTCAACTGGTAGACCGCAACCGTGCTTATTTAAAAGAATGGCTTCCTTGGGTTGATTACTCGAAAACAGCAGAAGATACTAAATCGTTTGTACTTGCTAACTTAAAAAATTATGCAGAACAAAAAAGCCTAACCACCTACATTGTCTATAAAAACCAAATTGCAGGCATTGCTAGTTTTAATACGATCGATTGGAACAATAAAAGTGTCTCCATAGGCTATTGGATAGGGCAGGAATTTCAAGGAAACGGTATCGTGTCTGATGCAGTCATAGCGTTAACCAATCATGCTTTACATGACCTCGGCTTAAACCGGGTTGAAATACGAGCAGCTGTTCAAAATGAAAAAAGCCGTGCTGTAGCTGAGCGGCTTGGTTTCACGCAAGAAGGCATTGTCAGAGAAACCGAGTGGCTTTATGATCATTATGTCGATCATGTGATTTATTCGATGTTAAGACGAGATTGGAAAGCACTACAAGCCTGAGACTTTGTTAAGTCTCAGGCTTTCTTATATTTAAAGTATAAATTTACCTATTGGATAGATAATACAGGCGAAGGGGGATTAGAAAATGCCGTTTGGAATCGTCACATTAGCCTTCATTGTCTTCTTATCTGTTGGTTTATTTGCTCATGTACAAGTTATTCCGGCTTTATTATCCGTATCTCATCGTGATTCCTGGATCAGCATTCTTCTGACGATCTTTCTGTGGCTTGTGTGGGCATTTGTTATCTATAAGATTCTACGCCTTCTCTACAAAAAAGATATCCCTGTTTTTCTAAAGAAACAGTCAAAGTCTCCTAGTTGGTATTACGTGATAACTCTCCCTTTTGCAACTTACCTTTTCTTTGGTGTAATCATTACTATTAAAGATATTGCCTATTGGAGTCAATTAACCTATGCACCTAATCTGTCTATATGGATTATTAACGGATTACTGCTGTTATTTTGTTTTTTCTGTGTCCGTTCAGGATTTAACACGATCGGAAATGTGAGCTTATTAATTTTACCCCTCGTTGTCTTTTTAGGTTTTTTCGTTGCGACGGCTAATATTCCGAAAAAGCATTACGAGTTACTGCTGCCGCTATTTGAAAATGGGCTTATTCCAACATTTCAAGGATTGACGTATACTTCTTTACCAATCATGGAGTTTTTTATTTTGTTTTTTATTCATTCTCATTTCAATAAGAACTTTTCGTATAAAAGCATCCTCGTTATCGGGCTGTTAATCATCGGATTAATGTTAGGTCCAACTGTCGGCACCATTGTCGAATTTGGTCCCGAGTACTCTTCATTATTCAGGTACCCGGCATATGAACAATGGAGGATCCTAACCATTGGGAAATATTTTTCAAACGTTGATTTTTTCGCGACCTTTCAATGGCTCTCAGGCGGCATTGTGCGGATAAGCCTTTTCCTCTTTGTACTGTTAAATATTTTCAAAAATGATAAGTGTAAAACAAGTAAAAATGTATACGTCTTTTTCATATTAACGTATCTTATTTCTATTCTTCCAATTGACCCTTACCTTTTTTACGACTGGATTTTTACTTATTACTTTCCAATTGCTTTATTCGTTTTAGTTATCCACACTCTCTTCTTACTCATAATCCTTTATAGAATGGATCGAAAAACAAAAGAAAGGAATGTTTCGCTATGACACGATATACAGATAAAGATTGGTTATCTGAACAGTTTCACAACTCCTCAGACATCGTGATTAAAGACTATCCTAACGAGAATGTTTTGTTGATGTTTTGTGAACCGTTAATAGATCATACGGCCCTGCATTCCAACCTTTTATATTTAAAGGAAAACGAGTTTAAATTAGAAGAATTATCGACCTTAGTTCAACTGACAAGGATAAAGAAACATTCTTTTTCGTTTGATTTATTATATAAATATCTTTATGAAGGTTACCTCTATATCGCTTCTAAAGAGGAGTCCTCAGATTCTGTTTTCTTTTTAAATATTGCCAAAATCCCTGCACGCTTTCCTGATGAATCTGTCTCAGAGGTATCGACAAGAGGTCCTAAAGATGGGTTTATTGAACAAGCATCAGTAAATGTGGGGTTAGTTCGAAAGCGTTTGAAATCCCCTAGTTTTGTAGTAGAAGACTTCACTATAGGGAAACGATCAAATACAAACGTTTCATTACTCTATATCGCAGACATTATTGACGAAAACATCTTAAAAACTGTAAAGACTAGATTGACTAAAATCAACACCGACATCCTTACAAGCAGCGAAGAGTTAGAGGATTACATATCTGACCAAAAATTTTCGTTATTCCCTTTAATAAATTATACAGGCCGTCCAGATTTCGTTACAAAAGCCATAAACCAAGGTCGAGTTGCTCTAATAGTAGACGGCTCGCCAACGGCACTTATTGCCCCTGCGAATTTATCCTTTCTATTAAAAACAGCCGAAGATAACAATACTAGTTTTTATTTTGCCTCTGTTGAGAGAGTCATTCGCACCATTGGGTTGTTAACAAGTATTTTTCTTCCGGGATTTTATACGGCACTAACTTCACATAATTTAGGGCAGCTTCCTTTTCCCTTAATCGCCACGATATCTGTATCAAGGAGCGGCTTGCCATTTTCAAATTTTCTAGAAATGCTTATTATGTTAATTATGTTCGAGTTATTTAAAGAGGCTGGTGCAAGGCTTCCAAAAGGGGTCGGCCAAACAGTAGCCGTCTTAGGCGGGTTAATTATTGGAGATGCCGCGATAAGGGGCGGCATTACTTCACCCACCATGTTGGTGGTCGTCGGGGTAACAGCCATTTCTAGTTTCACATTAGTCAATCAATCACTTACAGGAAATCTATTTATTGCTCGGATTTATATCCTCTTTTTAAGCTCCGGGTTAGGGTTATTTGGATTCTTTGTAGGGTTTCTGTCTCTTACTATTCATGTCGCTTCTCTTCGATCTTTCGGAACTTCTTATGTTTCATTTAGTAAAGTGGAGTCGTTCAAAGATTTAGTTAGTATATTTATCAGGCTGCCTAAACCTTTACTAACCAAACGAGCACCTGAATTAGATGCTAATGATAAAACTCGGGGGCAGTCATGAGAAAAATTGTATTTACTCTATGTTTATGTATGATCTTATGCGGCTGTCTAGAAAGCAAAGAAATACAGTCTGTCTCCTATGCCATTTCAATGGGCGTGGATTTTAAAGATGAACAGTATGAACTTACCCTGCAATTCTTAGATTTTAGTAACGTGGCTAAATCTGAACAAGGAAAGGGCGGAGAAGTCCCATTATGGATAGCTGTCGGCCGGGGGAGGAGCCTTGATGATGCCATTAGAGAAATATATCGAACCATTCAGCTCCCGGTAAATTATGAGCATCTATATAACATTGTCTTAAGCGAATCCGTACTTGAGCGGAAAACAAGTGAAACGATCGACTTATTAACCGAAAACTTTCTTATCCCTTATTCTGCCTGGATCTACAGCACAACGCAGTCTATGGAAGAAATTTTGGCGAGCAAAGTCATCTTTAATTACCCTTTTCTCTATTCGAGGTTATCACAGCCAAAAGATATGCAGGGACAGCTCTCAAGTGTTCCACCACTCTCACTGCAAGAATTTATGCTCGAATACGAAGAACCAACAAAAACGATAATGACTCCTTCCATAAATATTGATAAAAGTGCAATTAAAGAAGACCTTACAGGGATTCCAGTGCCCTATTTTGAAGGTGCTCATATTGTAAAAGACAAGAAGCATTTAGGGTATCTTTCTATTACTGATCTTGAAGGTTATATTTTAACGAACAATGAATCAGAACGCTCTCTTTTTGACTTAAAAGAAGAAGATATGTTCTTAACCGTTGAGTTGAATAATCCAAAGTATAAAATAAAGCAGACGTCATCAGCTGATGGGACAGGCTTTGAATTAGCAGTTACTATACCAGCTGTTCTTCGTGAGAACTCAACTGAGCTTTCAATGGATGAAGTTAAACGGAAAGTAGAAACAGCCATAAAAGCTGAAATCTCTCACTCGATTAACAAAGGGAGGGAATTAGGGGCTGATATTTTTCAATTAGAAGATTATCTATATAGGCGCCACCACGCAGATTGGCGAAGCATCCAAGAAACGTCTGATACATTTGAATTTGAAAAAATCGTAGTCACGTTACATCCATTCAATTCTATAAATAAAACAGATTTCAAGTTCAAAAATAAGAGCAAGGAGTGAGATCCCCCTTGCTCTTATTTCTTCTTACATCTGCTTCAACTTCTCTACATACGGCGTAATATCTTTACCTAGTGAATCTGCTAAACGCTGGCCAAATTCTTCATCAGCTCGGTAGAAGTTGCAGATCGCAAGCATGACTGTTTGTTCTGCTACTCCCTGAAGGTCGGCTGTCATATTCTTAATAACGGCATCCTGTTCTTCTTTAGAGTAACGTCTCCATACTTGACCTGCTTGACCAAAGTTATTTGGCTTATCAATCGGCTGACGGCCTGCCATCCCTTGAACAGGCATCATAGGATCAGTATGAGCGCCATCTTCTTTCGGTGTATCCGCATAACGGTTAGGTTCGTAATTGATATGACCCGGCTGCTGTTTAAAAGCCATTGCCCCGTCACGCTGGTTGTTGTTTACTTGGGCAAACGGGCAGTTGATTGGCAGCTGCATATAGTTAGGTCCAACGCGGTAGCGCTGTGTATCTGAGTATGAGAATAGTCGGCCTTGCAGCAGTTTATCTTCAGATGGCTCGATACCAGGAACCACCACACCAGGGTTGAATCCTACTTGCTCGGTTTCAGCAAAAACATTCTCCGGGTTTCTATTCAATGTCATTGTTCCAACTAATTGATAAGGAATATCTTCTTCAAACCAATCTTTTGTCGCATCAAGCGGATCAAAGTCAAACTTGTCCATATCAGCTGGATCTAGAATCTGAACATAAAGGTCCCATTCCGGATAATCCCCATTCTCAATCGATTCATATAAATCTTGTGATGCATGGTTGAAGTTCTCAGCTTGAATTTCAGCCGCTTCTTCCATTGATAGATTTTTCACCTCTTGCTTTGGTACCCAGCGGAATTTAGCATAGACGGTATTTCCAAACTCATTAATCAATTTAAATGCATGAACACTTGACCCGCGCATGTGGCGGTAGCTGGCTGGAATCCCCTCATCAGAGAACAAGTGGGTTAACATATTTGTAGACTCAGGACGAAGCGTCATAAAATCCCAGTAACGGTCTGGGTCTTGACGATTTGTACGTGGGTCTGGCTTCAATGAATGAACCATGTCAGGGAATTTCATTGCATCTCGTATAAAGAACACCGGCAAATTATTACCTACAAAGTCCCAGTTTCCCTCTTCAGTATAAAATTTCACCGCAAATCCACGCGGATCACGTAATGTTTCAGGTGAATGCTGACCGTGTATAACGGTTGAGAAACGAGCGAATACAGCCGTTTGGGCTCCTTCTTGAAATACAGCTGCTTTAGAGAAACGCTTTAGACTGTGTGTTACTTTAAATACACCATGAGCTCCTGCACCGCGAGCATGGACGACACGCTCAGGAATACGCTCACGATCGAAATGAGCAAGCTTTTCAATCAATTGATAATCCTCAAGCAGCGCCGGACCGCGTTGACCTGCTGTACGAGAATTTTGGTTGTCATAAATTGGGGCACCTTGGTTTGTCGATAATTTTTTCATCGTTGCAATTCCTCCTAATTGAACCTGATTAAATAAAGGTCATGTATCTAACTTTTATTTCTACTTTTCAGAAGCTATTGTAATAATAACTACTTATTTATAATTATTATTAATTGATTACAGTTATCATTGTACTCAGAGCAAACCTCAATGTCAATAATTATTAATAATAATTTTAATTAAATAATTAACATTAATAAATATCCTCTTCTTTCTTCTAGCTATATGGCTTGGTGGATACTTTACACAACCTCTTATTCATTAATCGATTTAACTCACTTTATCAATCAGTCAATATTATTGATAACTCCTCCACTTAACAGAACGTAAAAAAGGAGCACAGCCTTAGGCTGTGCTCCTTCATTTTTTCGATCAAATTGTTGAAAAACCGTATCGTTATTTAGAGAGAAAATCTCATTTCTTGTAATGGTATTGATAATCGTTTGATTTCTACGAACAGATAAAGCTAGGTTCGTTGCACTTGCACCATGCGAATGCTCAAGATTCGTAAGTACAAATAAATGATTTTCACGTTCATCATTAAACTTAAGACGATAATCATTAGTTACAGCAAATTCTTTCTCGCTTTCCCATTTAAATTCATCTTTCATATCGAGAAGCCAATCCGGAAGATGAGGTTTATAGCCAGTTGCAAACACAACTTTCTCTGTTTCATGTGTAAATTCTTCTTCTTGCTGCCATTGTTCACACATTAACTCGTATCTCATCGGTTCTTTTTTGATAACATCATTCACAGAAGTCATCGCCTGGATCATTACTGCTGGGTCTTCTCTTCTAATAGAACGGTGGTACAGCAAATCATAAATGGCATGCAGGGTTTCTGCTTCTACGCCATTACGCAGCCCGCCAAGCATCGGCAGAGCATCTTTTCTTTTCTCGTAAGAAAGCTCATGAAAATACTGAACATAATCTGGTGAAAATACCTCTTGTCCAAGTTTCCCCGCTTCAAGCTGAAAGAAGCCTGGCGAACGAGTAAACCATGTTAATTGATAGTTATTTTCCCGCTGAGTAAGCAGCAGATCATAGAATACTTCTGCCGCACTTTGCCCAGACCCTACAACTGTCACACTTCTTGATTCTTTAAATTCTTTTTCATAATGCTTATAGCGGCTCGTATGAATGACATCTTCATTTAATTTCTCATCGATTGGAGAGGGAATAAAGGGTGTGCTGCCCGTTCCCATAACAATATGAGCTGTTGTATAGGAGGTCGCTTCACCCGTCTGTACATCTTGCACCTCAATATTGTAAAGCTTATGATCACGATCGTACTCCACTGATGTGACCATTTTTCCAAAATGAAGCGTGGACAGCTCTGATACGACCCACTGACAATAGTCATTATATTCTACTCTAGGCACATCAAAGCGTTTAAAGAAATAAAACTGATACATCCGGTTATGCACATGCAGGTAGTTAAGAAAACTATACTTGCTTGTCGGATCTGCTAATGTGACGAGATCTGCTAAGAAAGGGACTTGAAGATCCGACTGCTCAAGCAGCATGCCAGGATGCCATTGAAACACCTCTGTTTTATCAAAAAATGCTGCTTTTATCTCGGTGTTTTCTTCTAGTAATGCAGCGAGCCCTAAATTGAACGGCCCTATTCCGACCCCTATCACATCATAATGACTGTCTTTCATCTAGTTCCCCTGCCTATCTTCTTATTTCAACACTGATTTCTTACTTGTTTAATTAAATAATTTACGCAGTACTTTCATCGTCAATTTACCTTGTTTATATCTAAGAGGCAGATCCACCTTAGTTGATTGCTTTAAAATACTCTTACGATGAGAGAAGGTACGGAAGCTTTCTACCCCATGATACGCACCCGTCCCGCTCTCTCCAACACCGCCGAACGGCAAATACGGGGTAGCTAAATGCATAACCGTATCATTAATACAACCGCCGCCAAAGGAGAGGTTTTCTGTAATCAGGGCTTCAACTTTTTTATTTTCAGTAAATACATATAAGGCTAATGGATTCGCTTTGTCTCTTACTTTATCTAATACCTCATCCAACGATTGATACGTAAAAATAGGAAGAATCGGTCCAAAAATCTCTTCCTGCATGATAGACGCTTCCCAATTTACTTCTGTTAGAATGGTCGGTGTTAAAGTGCGTGATTCCTTATTGTACTGCCCGCCAAGTTCGACCTGTCCATCTGAGAGGAATCCAGCTAACCGCTCTAGATGGCGTCCGCTGACCACTTGAGGATACGTTCCTTTTAGTAAAGCCTTATCAAATAACGCTTTCGTATGTTTCTTAACCTTTTTCAGAAAGGCTGGATAGACTCTCTCATGCACAAGGACATAGTCAGGCGCTACACAGGTCTGACCTGCATTAAGGAATTTCCCCCACGCGATTCGTTTAGCAGCAAGATCAAGCTTCGCATCTTCATGAACAATGGCAGGACTCTTCCCGCCGAGTTCGAGAGTAATAGGCGTCAGGTTCTTTGAAGCGGCTTCCATCACAATCTTTCCGACACCAACACTTCCCGTAAAGAAAATATAGTCAAACGGCTCTTTTAACAAAGCCTGGCTGACATCGACGGCCCCTTCAACAGTTTTAACAAAGGCCTCATCAAATGTTTGATCTAGAAGCTTTGCTATTGCTTTTGATGTGTGCGGAGTCAATTCTGATGGTTTGACAATCGCACAGTTCCCTGCAGATATAGCTCCCACTAATGGAGAAAGCGCTAATTGGAGCGGATAATTCCAAGGGGCAATGATTAACGCCACTCCGTAAGGTTCATAATGTATTTTCCCAACTGAACCAACATGAGAAGCTGGTGTCTTCACTTTCTCCGGCTCCATCCATTCTTTTAAATGCTTTAATGTATGATTAATTTCTTGATAGGTTGGTCCAAGCTCTGTTAAAAAAGCTTCTTCATTCGTTTTATTTAGATCGAGCTTTAACGCTTCTAAAAGCTCTGCTTCATTTGTTTGAATCGCCTCTTTTAAGCGCTCTAACTGTTTTTTTCTAAAGGCATACTCTTTTGTCTGTCCTGTATAGAAGAAATGCTTTTGTTTTTCTCGTAAAGACGTAAACATCGCTAAAGTCCCCCTAACATGTAATAACATCATCTCATTCTTACTATACCTTTATTTGCGCCCGTAGTCTGCTTTAATCTCTCCCCATTTTTCTGTGTGCCATTTCAGTATCGGCGTATCATACTCATTTTCTTGAAGCCACTTCTCTGCACGGTCGACAAGCGACCAAATATAAGCCGTCCGTTCGTTACGGTCAAGTGTAGACTTTGCCTTCTTTTGTTTTACCCATTTAATAGCTGTAAGAGAGTCCGAATAGATTGGCTTGGTCAGTCCGTGTTCCTTTAAATAAGCAAGCCCGTGTACAATTGCTAAAAATTCTCCCATATTATTTGTCCCGATATGGATCTCATCATGTGCAAACAGTATTTCTCCCGTTTGTGTATGTACCCCTTTATACTCAACAATTCCAGGGTTTCCCCGGCATCCAACATCAACAGAAATGCTGTCCCAATTGACTTCAGCGATTACATCGGTTTCCTTTTTTGATGAGGAAGTTTTTGCTTTACTCTTTGTCTTTGAACTAGAGGATGCAGACGCCCCGCCGCTAAATGCCGCTTTAGCCTCCGCCTCTGTTGGAAAGGATTTAAAACGAGCTCCTGTAAAACCTTTCACTTGCGCCTCACATTCAGCCCAAGTCGTAAAAATTCCTTTTTTTCGTCCATTCCAAACCACGTAATATTTCTTTTTTGCCATAGGGACACCTTCTTCGTATAAGTTTTCCATTTAATCAAATAGTAACAATGAAACACTTTTTATACAATCAAATGCATATCACAAACTGAAAGGAGCATCACCCATGACAAAACGAAATAAACAGCACAATAAAGCCGTAACAAATAACCAAACTCCGACTGAGAGCATGTTCAATCAGGAAGTAGCAAGTGAAATGATTGATAACGGCGGGAACAAATCCAACGAAAAGAAAAAGAAATAACGTATAAAAACAATACAATGTGGATACCCTGTTGAAAAAACGTTTAGGAGGGTAAACTCATGAACATTACGATTAATCGAAAGCGCTCAGTGAAAGAAGTCGGGGATCTTGTTAGTACGAAGAGTAATAAGCTCTATGCGATTATTGAGGATAAAGGAGAGAAGTATCCTTATCATCTCCTTTGTCTTGAGAGCTTTACGATTATCGAAAGTTATGATGAACTCCCTTCTAATCAGGAAATTGAAGAAGATATCGGCGAGAAGCTTGATGGAATATACCAGCATCGCGACTCACATATCACATTAAACTAAATAGGAGCTGCCCGGTTTAGGGACAGCTCCTTTTTATTAGGGTGAAGAGAATGAAATGAAGTGACGCAATTAATGGATAGTACGATACAATTCCGTCTGAGAGTGACGCAATAGACTTCTTGAACCGGCGCAATTAGAGCAGATTGACACATAAGACTCAGCAAGTGACGAATTACACGATGAATAAGCGCACTCACCTCACCTACAGGCACATAAACAGACTCAAATAATACAATCCACCCTGACCCATCGCAATCAACGCGCACTCATCTTTTCTCTTACCTCTCTAATTGAACTTTCGCTCGTTTCTCAACTGTATATAATCTCCATAATAAAGCAGCTGCACATACGGCAAGGCCTGTTATCAAACCGATCCAATATCCAAACGGACCGAACTCTGTGTAGTTGGCAAGGATATATCCTGTAGGAAGACCGATCAGCCAAAACGAAACTAGCGCCATTACAAATGGGATATTAACATCTTTATGACCGCGTAACACCCCTTGTATCGGTGTAGCAAGTGCATCAGACAATTGGAAGAATATCGAATAAATAAGGAACTGTTGAATTAACCGCGCAACATTCGGATCATTTGTATAGAGCCCTGATACAGGTCCTCGCATGACATAAATGATAAGACCCGCGATGACACCCATGCCGAGCGCCATCCATATCCCCATTTTGCTATACTGCTTTGCGTCATCAAATCGTTTAGCGCCTACCTCATACCCAACCGCGATCGTTAAAGTGAACGCAAAACTTAATGGGATCATATAGAGGAAGGAAGCGAAATTAATCGCAGCTTGATGTGCTGCAATAGTGGCCGTGTTAAACTCACTCATTAATAACGTAACGGCAGCGAAAATACTCGTTTCAAAGAAAATGGTAAAACCAATAGGAAGCCCTAAAATTAAAAGCTCTTTCCATTTTGCAAATGATACTTTATATACCTTTTTAAAAATCTGGTACGTTGAAAAAGGCTGTACACGAGCAATGAAATAAATCGTAATTCCGAGTATGCTCCAATAAGTAATCGTTGAAGCAACCCCGGCTCCAATTCCTCCTAAACGCGGAAAGCCCCACGCACCAAAAATAAGGACATAGTTAAAGAACACGTTAATCGGCAGCGACAAAAGCGTAATAAACATCGTCACACGTGTTTGGCCAAGAGAATCAATAAAACAGCGCAGCACGGTGTACATAAATAAAGGTATGACACCAAAGCCAAGTGCGACTAAATAATAATAAGCCACTCGATGCACTTCTGCTTCTAATGACATTAGATTTAAGATCGGCTCAAGCACTAGACCTCCGCCTATAATAATGACGATTGATACAGCAATCGATAAATACAAGCCTTGAACGACTGTATACGGCACTTCTTCTTTATTACCTGCACCGATATTTTGAGCGATCATCGGCGTCAGCGCCAAGAGAACACCACTTAACCCAGTAAATACGGGCACCCATAAACTCGAACCAATGGCCACACCAGCTAAATCTTCAGCACCGGCCTGACCGGACATTGTGGTATCAAAAAAGTTCATGGCATACAGCCCTAATTGTGTAATGAGAATCGGCATCATAACAACAAGGAACAGCTGAAGCTTCTCTTTTAATGTTTTTGTTTCTCTCATCTTACTCCTCCTTGCCACCCCTTCTTGTATAAAAACTATGCCATTATATCACGCTTCTTACATAAAGGTTAATCATAAATCTTTCGTTTCACTAAAAAAATCACTGACAAAAAAGCTGCAGACTCGTTTAATCTGCAGCTTTCCTTAATGTATTTATACACAAGTAAACATCCGCTCAATAGCCAGTTTAGCCGATTGGGCTGTTTCTTCGTCTACTTTTATGACATTTACAGGCTGTTCTTCTGCTATTTGTTCAAGCGTCCATACAAAATGAGGAAGATCAATCCGGTTCATTGTTAAACACGGGCACATATCAGGATTAAGTGAGCGGATGGACTGATCTCGATGCGTGTTCATTAATCGATTCACTAGATTCATTTCCGTTCCGATTGCCCACTTTGTCCCCTTTGGAGCCGCTTTGATTTGATCAATGATATACTTTGTGGAACCTGCATCATCACTCGCATCAACCACATCCCATGTACACTCCGGATGAACAATGATTTTACGTTCAGGCTCTTCTGCTCTTATCTTGTGTACATGTTCTAGGCGGAACTTCTCATGAACCGAGCAGTGTCCCTTCCATAAAATCATTTTCACTTTATCCTTCTTACAAGAGCCTTCTACTTCCTCAGTTAGTTGATTCCATATGACCATCTCATCAAGGGGAATCCCTAGTTCATATGCCGTATTCCTCCCTAAGTGCTGATCAGGCAGAAATAATATGCGTTTCTTTTTTGTAAAAGCCCATTCAAGCATCGCTTTTGCATTAGAAGAGGTTACCGTCGCTCCCCCGTTCCTGCCAACAAATGCTTTTATTTCAGCCGAAGAATTCACATAGGTTAACGGGATTATCGTATCTCCAAATTCGTCGGTTAATTTTTCCCATGCAGATTCTGTCTGATCTTTTGTTGCCATGTCGGCCATCGAACAGCCCGCCCGCATGTCAGGGAGAATGACTGTTTGTTCGTCATTCGTTAAGATATCTGCTGTTTCTGCCATAAAATGAACCCCGCAAAACACAATGTAACGTGCTGTCTGATTGGAAGCAGACAGCCTTGCAAGCTGCAGGGAATCACCTGTCACATCAGCAAATTGAATGACTTCGTCTTTTTGATAATGATGACCAGGAATAAACAACGTATCACCGAGCTCACTTTTTATATAGGATGCTCTTTTTATTAAATCTTGGTCGCTCATTTGTTTGTAATACGCTGGGATTGTTGGGCCTGCTTTTGAAAAAAGATCCATCTTAAGCATGGGACACACCTTCTTTCACTGAAACATCCAGACTGATATCTAACGCCTTAACCGAATGCGTCAGGGCCCCCATCGAAATATAGTCTACCCCTGTGTGAACATACTCTTCTAATTGATGAAGCGTAATCCCTCCTGATAATTCGACCACTATGGTATCAGGAACAAGCTTTCTCCATTCTTTTGCTTCAGTTGGAGAACAGTTATCAAACATAATCACATCTACGTTTGATGCAACGGCTCTCTTTACCTGTTCACGCGACTCAACCTCTACTTCAACTTTCACCATATGGCCGAGCTTCTCTTTTACTCGTTTCACGGCCGTATCTAAATCTCCTCCGCATTGAGCAATATGATTATCTTTTATTAACACAGCATCATGCAGCCCAAAACGGTGATTAAACCCGCCGCCGCATGTTACCGCGTGTTTTTCTAGCATGCGTAGACCTGGTGTTGTTTTTCGTGTATCACAAATTCGAATTGATGTTCCTTCCATTTTCTTAACCGCTTTGTTCGTTTCTGTGGCAATCCCTGAAAGGCGCTGAATGATATTTAAGATCACTCGCTCAGAGGTTAATAGATCACGAGCTTTCCCATAGACTTCACAGATTATCTCGCCACCCCTGACTGCATCCCCGTCTTTCTTGTGCATAATCACCTCAATAGCAGGATCGAATAACTGATATGCAGAAAAAATAACCTCTTCTCCGCAAAAAATCCCTTCATCCTTTGCCAGAAAATAAGCCTTACCTTTTTCATTATCAAAGATAGCTTCTGATGTTAGATCTCCATGTCCGATATCTTCTGAAAAAAACTGAATTAATTGCTCCCTTAACATAAGTTTGTTCACTTCAACACCCTCTCCTTCTCCTTCACAGGTTTTGCCCATATATCGCCTCTTGCCTGCATCATAGCTTGGGGGTTCATTGGCATCCTGCCTATCTCTTGTGAATCATTTCGAAAATGTGCTCCCAAGCTCTCTTTCCGTGCTAGTGCAGACTTGGCAATCAGCATTGCAGCAGTACACATCGTATCTATTTCTATTTGTTCTCTCGTCCAATTCACCCGCCTGTATACGTCTTGATCAAATTGTCTAAAGCTGCCTAACCATGAAAGTAACTGTTCTAGATCGTGGCTGGTGCGGGTAATGCCTAAAGCTTGTGTTACTTTGCGTTTCAACTCATTTTTAGAAGGCAAAGCAGAAGGGTCATCGACTTCCTCAGCACGAATATATCGATTATGGTCCCTAGTCAGCTCTCTTTTAAGCGGTTGGCTCAAAAGGAATTCTCCTAAACGTTCACCGAATACAAGAGCCTCTAACAGCGAATTGCTTGCGAGCCTATTTGCCCCGTGAGCATTATTCCCGCTCACTTCTCCTACCGCATATAAGTTTGCTATAGAAGTGGCCCCGTTCGCATTCGTCTCCACTCCGCCCATATGAAAATGTGCGCCTGGACATACAGGAATAAGCTGCTTTTCTAAATCAACTTGAGCTTGATTGCATAAGCTGGTAATCTGAGGAAATTTATCTTTAAAGTTAGGAATGGGTGAAATATCTAAGAAAATGGGCTCCTCTTTTTTTGTATACTCGTAAATTACCCGTGCCACCACATCTCTTGGGGCAAGGTCACCACGGTCGTCTCTTCCCTCCATAATAGGAGTACCCTCTTGATCCACAAGCCGAGCTCCTTCTCCTCTTAAAGCCTCTGATGCTAATCCCGCAGTCCTTCCTTGTGAATAAATGAGCGTAGGATGGAACTGAATAAACTCTAAATCTCTCAAAATAGCACCTGCTCTATAAGCCATTACTAAACCTTCGCCTATTAAAGATGGATCATTCGTTGTCGCTTCGTATAATCCTCCAATTCCACCTGTTGCTAGGATAGTTGCAGAGGCTCTGACTTCTATTAATTCATTTTGCTTATTCTTAAACCAGGCACCATCACAAACCTCATTCTCTGCAATTAAATCAATCGCTTGATAATGTGATAGAATACGGACCTTTTTTTGCTGCAGTTTACTCCAAAAATAACTCATGCAGACTTTGCCTGTCTGATCCCCTTGGTTATGTACGATTCGCCGGATCGAATGGGCTCCTTCTTGACCGAGGAGAAGCTCCCCATCCATCGTTTGATCAAAGGTAAGTCCTTCTTTCATCCAACCTCTCAGCCGCCTTGGCCCTTCTTTGACAAGCATTTCTACTAACTGCTTATTATTTTGATTACAACCAGCCTTCATCGTGTCTTTATAGTGAATAAATGGATGATCTAAAGATGAAAATGCTGCCGCAATTCCTCCTTGAGCCCTCCATGAATTTCCATTTTCGATCGACCCTTTCATAGCTATTGTTACTTCATAGCGGTCAACGAGCTTCAATGCACAGACGACGGCTGCCAGTCCCCCGCCAATGATTAGTACATCTGTTTTCAACATGCAACCACCCATTCTTTACATGTGTCTTGACACCTATATTTACATAAAATTAAACTAAAGACAAGACTTAACTAACAGGAGTGAGGATGTTGATCTATTTAGACCATGCCGCAACAACCCCTATTTCAAAACAAGCGATCGATGCATGGATTCGTGCGAGTGAACATTATTTTGCCAACACCCAGAGCCTTCATGAAGAGGGTGAAGAGGCAAGGCATTTATTTGAGATATGTAAAAAAGAAATGGGAGAACTTCTTGGTTGTGAGGGGTCTGAAATCTACTTTACCGGTAGCGGTTCTGAGGCAAATCAATTACTATTAGAAAGTTTATTCAAATCTATTAAAACAAGAGGAAATCATGTGATCACTTCCTCTATTGAACACCCTTCTGTCTTATCCTTTTTTCAAAAGCTAGAAGAGCAAAGAGTGGAAGTTACGTACTTACCTGTTTCAAGTGAGGGCTTGATATCTATCACCGAGCTTAAAGAATCCATTCGAAGCGATACGGTTTTAGCTTCGATTCAGCACGTCAATTCAGAAACAGGTTCCATTCAACCACTTAAAGAGATTGGAGCCATATTGAAAGAGAAGAATATCATTTTCCATAGTGATTGTGTGCAATCTTTCGGAAAGCTTCCGCTTAATGTCCGTCGGAACCAGCTTGATGCCATTTCAGTGGCCAGCCATAAAATTTACGGTCCTAAAGGAGTCGGTGCTGCTTACATCAACAAACAAACCGCTTGGAGTCCGACTCTTCCCTTCACTCATCATCAAAATGGATTTAGGCAAGGAACGATTGACCTGCCTGGAATAGCTGCCTTCACTACAGCTGCACTGGAGATTCAGGAAACGCTTAGTCAGCAGCTTGATCATTTTTGGAAGCTTAGAGAGCAATTATTATCTGCACTGTCTAACGCAGGCATTTCTTTTAAAGTTGAGGGGAGTACAGCAAAAGATAGGCAGCTCCCTTCAATCATCGGACTTTCGATAAAGGGCATTGAAGGTCAATGGATGATGCAGATGCTTGACCGGCACCATATTCAGATCTCTACTGGAACAGCCTGTCAAATAGGAAGTCAAACGCCATCAAAAACAATGATTTCATTACAAAAAACCGAACAGGATATTAACCGCTACTTTCGCATTTCTCTAGGCAGAAGTACGACCAGCGAACAAATATCCTATACGGCAAATAAAATCATTGAAATTGTTCACGGCCTTCAAAAAAAGGAAGGTGGAGTAGCGTTGCTTTAGTTCGGGTTAATAACTAGGCTTGCCTTGCAGCAGTGGTTGATCTCCGCTGCAGGCACACGCTTTCCACGGGCTTACGCCCTGTGGGATCTCCCTGGTCACGCGCATCCCGCTGGAGTCGGCGCCTTCCGCTCCAATCAACGGAGGAAGGGATTTGGTTAAGTTGCTCCCATTTTTATAAGGAGCAGTTCAGTGATCTTAGCCGATTAACCTAATAATGTCTGCTTTCGTATAATTTGAAGTGGTACATAACTAAATCGTTCCACTAAATAAATGGACGAAGCAAGTAACATAGCGGATGAAATATGTGAAGACTCCTGCGGTGCCTAGAGCAGGGCTGAGATCCCACAGGGCAAAAAAGCCCGAGGAAGCTCAGCAGCTCACCGCGGAAAGCGAAGCATATTTCAGGAGCGGTGATCCTACGCCTACACTGCATTTTTTGTTTTTTCACTTGAACTGATTTCTGACATAACTAAGTTTCACTATTCTCAGAAAGAAGTCCACCCCGGCGTTAAGTATGTCTAAACTTTACTTCAACTCAACATCTTGAAGCTGGACAAATTCAAACCCCTTTTCTTTAAGAAGCGGGACAGCTTCCTTTACCCCGCCTGCCGTTCCACTTTGCGGTTGATTCATATGCAAAAGAGCAATAGAGCCCGGCTTGGCTTGAAGTAATGCGTTCGTTACTTGTTCCTTGCTAAACGTTGCCCCTGCATCACCTAGAATGTCAAAATTCACGACTTCATACCCTAGGGCTTCAACGAGACTGACAGCCACTTCATCATAATAGGCCGTTCCTGAGCGAAACAAAGACATTTCTTTCCCTGTCAGCTCATACACTCGTTTATGGTTGCCCAATACTTCCTGCTGTGCTTCTTTCGGGCTTTCTGTTGCTTCTATGCCCCATGCCGTTCCTCCGTTTACCGAAAGTGGTATATGCTGTGTTCCGTGATTCTCAATTTGAAACAAAGGCTCATCCGCTAACATTAGAAAGAGCTCTTCATTTTCATCAATCCATCGCTGATTTACAAATAACGTAGCAGGTATCTGGGCTTCTAGTAAGTATGTGATCAGTTCTTCATCATAGCCATTCCCATACGGACCACCGCAAGCATCAAACGTCAGCGCGATCTGCTGTTCATCTGTATCCATTCTCGTTTTCACTCCATCAACATTTTCGCCCCACTGACTAGGTTCACGTTCAAATGGGCTCAGATCAAGATCGTAATTGAGCGTAGTCTCTTCCACCTCCCTCTGATTCACATCGGGCTGATCTTCTTCTTTAGGAGCCGCTTCCTCTTTAGATGGCACATTCTCAGATTCATCATCTGAGGGCTCTTCACCTACTTTACATGCTTGAATGATCAAAACGAATATCAACGCTAGTACTATAAACCCTAACCTTCTCAATTTATAACCACTCCAATACATAAGGAACCCCCTAAGCCTCAAGTACTTAGGGGGGCTGATATTTATTCATTTTGAGCTGATTGCTCCGCTTCTTTTTCTTCTTGCATCTCATACCAGTCATCAAGAACTTTTGCGTCCAAAATGCGTGATTCAATGTAGGATTTCTGCTTGTCGGTAAACAGTGACTTCCAATCAAATTCATTGTCTTCTGTAATGCTAACGACTGTCAACAATTCTTGCCAAGCAACATAACGTTTATACCAGAAGAATTGCGGCTGCTCAGTCATGTAAGGATAGAGGTCATCAAATTCCGTGTGTTTACAATCAATTGTTCGTTCAAATTGTTGTTTTGCTTTTTCCAACCGTTCATTTAGGTAAGCTTGAAATTTGTTTGTCTCCATAAGGTTCCCTCCCCATTGATGCCCTTAGATGCATCTCTTGTTTACCTATTTTAACACGTTAAGAGGATTTGAAAAACATAAATGAATCAGAAAATTATGTCATATTTATGCAACAAAAAAGAGCAGCCCCTAAAAGACTGCTCCACTCCCTTTTATCTAAACATACCTATGGCATCTAAAAAGACAACAATAATTGCAAGCGGCGTCACATATTTTAGTAATACGTACCACACCATAAATAATTTTGACCCTATAGAAGACCCTTGTTTTAATTCTTCAAATAACGTTGTTTTAGACATCTTTAAAGGAATAAAGATTGAAATTAACAGCGCTCCAAAAGGCATCAAGATGTTACTCACCAAATAATCAGCGTTATCAA
This sequence comes from Alkalihalophilus pseudofirmus OF4, assembly GCF_000005825.2. Classification (GTDB taxonomy): domain Bacteria; phylum Bacillota; class Bacilli; order Bacillales; family Bacillaceae_D; genus Alkalihalophilus; species Alkalihalophilus pseudofirmus. The sequence goes on along the minus strand of NC_013791.2, from coordinate 532,018 downwards.
AGAACGTCCGGCCGAATATCTGTACATCTGCCAGGGCCCCGTATGATAAACAAGCAGGAATCCCTAATATGAAGATAAGAAGACCTACAATCCAGCTTACTTTCGGGCGTTTTGTGATATCTTTTTTTACTCGTGTCGCAACAATAATCTCTAGCATTGAAAAAGCGGATGTAAGTGCTGCAAAGACAAATAAAATAAAGAATGCGATCAAAAAGATTTCACCAAATACCATTTGTTCAAAAATGGCTGGAAGTACCACAAAGATTAACGGCGGCCCTTCACTTGGTTCAAGGCCGAACGTAAAGACTCCAGGAAATATAATCAGTCCTGATAAAAGAGCAACAAAGATGTTCATAATTCCAATTGATGCAGCTGACAATGGCAGACTTTGTGTTTTTGGTACGTATGAGCTGTACGTTACCATAATGGAAACACCTAATGATAAAGCAAAGAATGCTTGTCCTAATGCAAATAAAACTGTTTCTGATGAAATATTTGATACATCAGGAAGTAGTAAGAAACGCACACCTTCCATCGCACCCTCTAATGTAAGAGACCTGATAGCAATAATAATTAATAAAATAAACAACGCAGGCATCATAATCTTACTAGCTCGTTCAATCCCTTTTTGAACACCTTTTGATACAACGAGAATGGTGAATACAATAAAGAGCAGCTGTGCTCCAAGTGTCGGCACAGGGTTCGCAATAATTTCACCAAAGCGCTCACCGTATTGTTCCACTGTCAGTCCAGACAATTGCCCTGTAATAGAATGGAATAAATATAGTAAACTCCATCCCCCTACTACGCTATAAAAGGATAAAACGATAAAACATGTAATCACGCCGATCCAGCCTGTTGAAACCCATGCTGTTTTAGGAGCTAATTGTTTGTACGTAGAAATAGCATCTTTTCCAGTATGCCGGCCGAGTAAAAATTCTCCAATTAATAGAGGCAGCCCGATAAGTGCAGTAAACAAAATAAATAAAAAGAAAAAAGCACCCCCACCGCTTGTTCCAGCTACATAAGGAAATTTCCAAATGGCTCCAAGTCCGATTGCAGTACCAGCGGTCGCATAGATAAACCCTAGTTTTGACGACCATTGTTCTTGTTGTTTCAACCTGCTCAACTCCTCACTTTCACTACTATAAAACGTTCGCCTGACGAAATTCTTTAACCCTTCAACGCGTCCGTCATTTAAACCATTCCACATATAATAACTTCACTATAGTAGCAAAGCAATACTGGCAGAACAACCGGAAATTTCTTACCATTCTAACTTCTATTAGTCAAGGAAACGCTTTCTCTCTTCTGGCGCAGGGATTCTGCAGCTTTCTTTTTTTCCGAAAAATTGATATCTACGCTTAGCAAACTGCCGATAGAGGGTATCGCGCAATGGCTTAGGCAAAATGACAAATAGGCGGAATAACTGCCAGCCAAGCGATAGTTTTGGAATGATTTTCAAAACTGCTGTGCTGTATGTATAGACCTTGCCATGTTCTATTACAATAATAGAATCAACTGTTTCTGAAATCTTATACCGATTCTTTATCTCTTTTGCTTTCTCTGACTGCAATGAAGCAAATTGAAACTGCTCTTCTTTCTCATGTTTTAAAATAAAATCTACAGCTACGTTACATACATTACAAACCCCGTCAAATAATAAAATAGGTTTCTCGTTTGACATGACACCCTCACCCGCCCTTTTTCTTCATCCTTTTTTGTTGGCTCTACTTATATCCTCGCATCCATCGTATCATTTTAAAAAAGAAATATAATGATCTTTTATTGACCTGATCGAATAAAAACAGCTATTATGATACCTACTTATACCTTACTGAGAGGAGGGGCAGTATGCTTACTGTTAAAAAGGTCTTAAATAACAACGTGTTGATAGCGGAGCACCCGGAATATGCTGAAGTCATTTTGATCGGGAAGGGACTTGGGTTTGGCAAAAAACCTGGTGAAGAAGTCGCTGGTGAGGTTGCTGAGAAATTCTTTGTATTAAAAGAGGAAAAGGAACAAGAACAATACAAGCAGCTGCTTGATTATGTAGATGAAGCCTTTATCGGACTTATGAATGATGTTATTTCAATGATTGAAGAGAGGTTTAAAGTGCGATTGCATGAACATATTCATATTGCCCTGACTGATCACTTATTCTATGCAATCAAACGCATTCACCAAGGGTTTGATATTAAAAATCCATTCCTTCCAGAGACCGAATTAGCTTACCCAGATGAATTTGAAATGGCCCAAACGATCATTCAACATATGAATCAAGAGCTTAAAATTAATATTCCTGAAGGAGAAATTGGATTTGTAGCCCTGCATATCCACAGCGCCCTTACTCGGAGGCCGCTTCAGGAGGTAAATCGGCATACTCGTTTGATCAGTGAACTCGTCGGAGTCATCGAAAGCTCATTAGGGATCTCTATTGATCGTAAAGATGTGGATTACCTGCGTTTAGTCCGTCACCTTCACCATGCAATTGAGCGGATTAACAAAGAAAAATATGAAGACAATCAAGAAGCTTTAAAAAGTGTCTTGCAATCTGAATATCCTGTATGCTACAATTTGTCCTGGAAGCTGATCAAGATTATGCAGCAAGCTTTAAGGAAAACGGTTCCAGATGCTGAAGCAGTTTATTTAACGCTTCATTTACAACGTTTATCGAAGCAGTAATTAAATACTCAATACGTTTCTTTTTTACGTGTTACTGGTTATGCAGGCATGAGAGGAAAAGAAAGCGGTCACATGAATTGAACAAGAAGTATGCCTTTTGCCATATTTCGTTATTCAGTTGATGTGTTCGCTTTTTCCGCTCATGCCTTTTTTTGTTGTTTTAAAGATCAGCTTACTACTTTTAATTCTAAACAAAATTGGAGGAATGTTACATGTTTAAGCAGTCTTTTAGTGTATTGCAGCGTGTCGGTAAAGCATTGATGCTCCCTGTTGCTCTCTTGCCTGCTGCAGGTATTCTGCTCGCATTAGGAAATGCGATGCAAAATCCAGACTTAACAGCACGCCTTCCCTTTTTGACAGCAGATTGGATTGTGCTGTTAGCTAGTGTAATGGAAAGTGCAGGCGACATCGTATTTGCGAACCTGCCTTTACTATTCGCGGTTGGTGTTGCGATTGGATTATCAAATGGAGACGGGGTTGCAGGTCTTGCTGCTCTAATTGGGTATCTCATTATGAATGTAACAATGAGCGTTCTAGGAGGATACGGCGAGTGGACACCAGAGATGATTGGTGCTGACCCTGGTATTTCTTCAGTACTTGGAATCCCTACTCTTCAAACAGGTGTATTCGGCGGTATTATAGCCGGGCTTCTCGCCACCTACACCTATAAAAAATTCTTTAATATTGAGTTGCCTTCTTACTTAGGTTTCTTTGCAGGCAAACGATTTGTACCGATTGCTACAGCGTTTTTTGCTTTATTCATCGGGGTTATTCTCTATTGGGTATGGCCGACGATACAAGTTGGGCTAAACAACCTGTCCTACTTAATGGTTGAGTCTAACCAAACATTATCAGCTTTTATTTTTGGTGTGATTGAACGTGCGTTAATTCCATTTGGACTTCACCACATTTTCTACTCACCATTCTGGTTTGAGTTCGGACAATATACTAATGCTGCCGGACAAATTGTACGAGGAGATCAAACAATTTTCTTTGCACAAATTCGTGACGGGGTTGAGCTTACAGCTGGTACGTTTATGACTGGTAAATTCCCATTCATGATGTTCGGACTGCCTGCTGCTGCTCTAGCAATCTATCACTGCGCACGTCCTGAACAAAAGAAAGTCGTCGCAGGAATTATGGGTTCAGCTGCCTTAACATCTTTCTTAACTGGTATCACTGAACCAATTGAATTTAGTTTCTTATTTGTAGCACCATTATTATTTGCGATTCACACGGTGTTTGCTGGTTTATCATTTATGATTATGCAGATTCTAGACGTTAAAATCGGAATGACTTTCTCCGGCGGTGTGATTGACTTCCTACTATTCGGGGTCCTTCCTAACCGTACGGATTGGTGGCTTGTTATTCCAGTTGGACTCGCATTCTCAGCTATCTATTACTTTGGTTTCCGTTATGCGATTAAGAAGTTCAATCTAATGACTCCTGGTCGTGAAGAAGTAGCTGAAGACGCTGATACGACTAGCGTTTCAGCTGGCGATCTGCCATATAACGTCCTTCGTGCTCTTGGAGGAAAAGAAAATCTAGTAAACCTTGATGCATGTATCACTCGCTTACGTGTAAGTGTTAAAGACGCTGATCAAGTTGAAAAAGACACCTTAAAGAAACTTGGTGCCTCTGGCGTTATGCAAATGGGCAACAATATTCAAGCAATCTTTGGACCACGTTCAGATCAGATTAAAACACAAATGCATGATATTATCAGCGGTCGTACACCGGTAGCAGAAGAACCTGTTGAAACGGTAGAAGCGGTAGCTGGCGACATTGATTTTTCAATGCCAATCTCAGGTAAAGTTCTTCCAATAACTGAAGTTCCTGACCAAGTATTCTCACAAAAAATGATGGGTGATGGGTTTGCGATTGAACCTGCTGAAGGTGTCGTGCATTCTCCAATCTCAGGTAAAGTTGTGACACTATTCCCGACAAAGCATGCTCTTGGTCTAGTAACAAACGAAGGAAAAGAAGTATTGATTCATGTCGGCTTAGATACTGTGAACTTAAAAGGAGAAGGATTTGACGCTCTTGTTTCAGAAGGCGATCACATTAAGCAAGGCCAAGAGCTATTGCGCTTTGATTTAGAATTCATTAAAGAAAAAGCAACCTCTTCTATTACTCCGGTTGTCTTTACTAACTTAACCGAAGATGAATTTATTGAAGTGAAAAAGACCGCTTCTGCTAAACATGGTGACAAGAATATTGTCTCTATTAAACAAGCAAAATAAATATCAAAAAAAATAACTGTTTTTAGGTTTAATTGATTTTAAGGCGGGTATTTATAAGACTAGACAGGCGCTAAGAAGTAAGGCTTGAGCACCCTTACGACTCCCCCGCCTAGCCTAACAAGCAATGAGCATCACCCTCCCCCACCTTATGTGGAAAGACCTGGCTGCGGCTGGGTCTTTCTTGTGTTTAAATCAATTTAGCATAGACAGCCCTATTTAGTAATAGCTTCTAGCAAGCAAGAGGAAAAACCCGCACCAAAAGACCTACCAAAGCCTTATATTAGCAAGGTTTGGAAGATTTTTAGATAAATTTATAACAAGTCCCATACATCTCTCATATTCTTACATAGAAGATAAGCGTTACGCCCCTTTGAATCTATTCGAAGGACTGTTAAACTAGCTTACTATGAAGACTTTTATAAGATGACTTTTAAATGAAAAGTTGGTGAATACTATGTGGTCAAATGCAGAATTAGGAATTGACTTAGGAACAGCAAATTTACTTGTTTACAGTAAAGATAAAGGTATCGTTTTAAATGAACCCTCCGTTGTAGCATTAAACACAGAAACACGTGATGTGCTTGCTGTTGGTGCTGAAGCAAAAAGCATGGTAGGGAAAACTCCTGCTAATATTGTAGCTGTACGCCCTCTACGTGATGGTGTCATTGCAGATTTTGATGTGACAGCTAGTATGCTGCGTGCCGTGATGAAAAAAGCGAGCAAACAGCTTGGTTTATCTTTAAGAAAGCCAAATGTCGTCGTGTGTGCGCCGTCTGGCTCTACCTCTGTTGAACGCAGAGCAATCCTTGATGCTGTCAGAAGCTGCGGTGCTAAAAATGTACACATCATTGAAGAACCTGTAGCAGCAGCAATCGGTGCAGACTTGCCGGTAGATGAGCCTGTAGCCAATGTTGTAGTTGATATTGGCGGCGGTACAACGGAAGTCGCGATCATTTCATTTGGCGGGGTTGTCTCTTGTAACTCTGTCCGTATCGGCGGAGACAAGCTAGATGATGCGATCATTCAACATGTACGTAAATCCTACAATGTACTAATCGGTGAACGTACTGCAGAACAAATCAAAATGGAAATCGGTTATGCTCCTATCGAACATGAAGAGCTGACAATGGAAGTACGCGGCCGTGACTTAGTGAATGGTCTTCCTAAAACCATCACTCTTCACTCGACTGAAATTCAACAAGCATTAAGCGAATCACTTCTGCAAGTGCTTGAAGCGGTCCGAGCTACTCTTGAGGACTGCCCTCCTGAACTGAGCGGTGATATTGTTGACCGTGGTGTAATGATTACAGGCGGCGGTGCTTTATTAAACGGTATTCAAGATTGGTTCTCAGAAGAGATCTCAGTTCCTGTGCATCTTGCTCCAAATCCACTTGAATCAGTGGCTGTAGGAACAGGACGATCTCTAAAGTTTATCGACAAACTGCAAAAAGCAACAGTCTAAACAAAGAAACGACTCATCGTCATACGATGAGTCGTTTTTCTATTGCTTTTGTATGAAAGCTTCCACTTCTCCTTTTGTAGGGATCGAGACTTGAGCACCTAGTCTTGATATGGCCACCGCTGATGCTGCTGTTGCAAATTGCAGGGCCTCTTCTATTGCCTTACCAGCTGTTACACCAGCAATAAAGCCGCCAATAAATGTATCACCTGCTGCGGTTGTATCGACAATATTTTTTACAGGGTATGCAGGAATTCTTAACACTTTATCCTGCGTAACATAAAGAGAGCCTCGCGCTCCGAGAGTTAACAGGACTGCTTTAGCACCTAGCGAAACCAGCTTTCTGGCAGTGTCTTCTTCCGAAAGCTCATCTGCTTTTGCGCCCATTATTTCCATTGCCTCCACTTCATTAACGACTAGCACGTCAACCAATGGATATAAGTTGTGCGGAATAAATGCAGCTGGTGCAGGATTAACCAGTACCTTCACACCACGTTCATGAGCAAGCTTAATCGCTGCTTCGGTTACGCTCCATGGAATTTCATTTTGCACGACCAGCCATTCGATTCCATCTAATTCCTCGGGGTTGACCAGTGTGACATATTTATTCGCACCTTGTGATAAAATAATTCGATTTTCCCCATTTTGTTCTACCGTAATAATAGCTGCCCCAGATGCGCCTGATGTTCTTTTCACATAACTAATATCTACTAAATTAAGTTAAAGGGAATGGATCAATTCATCTCCATAAAAATCACGCCCGACTGCTCCAACCATCGTTACCTTTGCTCCTAAACGGGAAGCCGCAACCGCTTGATTGGCACCCTTTCCTCCTGGAAACCATGCAAGCTCTGAGCCGTTCAGTGTTTCACCGGCATGAGGGTAACGTTCTACCTGTACGACTAGGTCACTATTTATACTTCCTACTACCATTACTTTAGCCATAACACATTTTAATCTCCTTTTAGTTGTTTCTATGAGAACGTCTATTTATATATTCCTCGCTAAAACCTAATTCTTTGTTTATCAGCCATTCCATTTCTTCAAGATCCCTGCGGAGGACAATGGGATCATATTCTGACCATTGTATTACGTAAACAAAATAATAAGACCCTATCTTGCTAAATATAACAGGAGAGTCTGGAAAGTGATCAAAATACGCTTTTATACGATTTCTTTTCATATAGGAATAACGTTCAAGTTTCAACCTATCACCCGCTTCCCCCTAACATAAGGTCTTATATGTGCACAATCATTATACAGCATGTATAATAAAATAAAAACTGAAGGTGATTGTTTCTGTGAAAAGTTTGCCTATTTATCGAATGTTCACCATCGTCTTCATGAGTATAAAGTTCTTCCTACAAATTATCCGATTCCAAAGAAAGCATCAAAACCACTGGGATGAAGAGAAGTGGAACAGCCTCCTGCACCAGCAAGCACGAGAATATAAGCAAACAGCTTTAAAACTTGAGGGCTTGCTTATTAAACTAGGACAATTCCTTGCTGCTCGTGCCGATCTCCTCCCAGAAGTCTTCTTAAAAGAATTGGCCGATTTAATAGATCATGTTCCCCCCGTTCCATGGACTCAAACTAAAAAAGTCCTAGAAAAAGAATGGGGCACCTCTTATAAAAATGTTCTTCAATCTCTTACAAAAGAACCTATAGCTTCTGCTTCCATTGGACAAGTATACAAAGCTACTCTAAAAACAGGAGAAACAGCGGCCATTAAAGTCCAGCGCCCAACCATTTCTAAATTAATCAAAGCAGACCTTAAGGCTTTATCCATTGTCATGAGGTTAGCTGGCCGATTTACCATCATAGGAAAAACAGTGGATACAACACGTTTATTTAATGAAATAAAACGAGTGATAACGGCAGAACTCGACTTTAAGCAAGAATTAAAAAATGGTCTTATTTTTAAAGAAAGATATGCAAACTCTGATCATGTACACATCCCTGCATTTAACAACGAACTAACAACCGCTAAGGTTCTAGTCATGGAATGGATAGATGGCAAAAGCGTAATCAATACAGAACAAATCGAAGTCATTCCTTACTTAAAAGAAGAGCTTGCTAAGCGAATCCTCACTATTTTTCTTGATCAATTATTACAAGAAGGAATTTTCCACGCAGACCCTCATCCCGGTAATATCCTGCTAAAAGAGGATGGGACAATTGTTTTAATTGACTTTGGAATGGTAGCTGCTATCAAAAAAGAAGATAGCAAGGAGCTGCAAACTCTCGTAGAAGCCCTTGTAATAGATGATTACAGCCAAGTTGTTGACTCACTTGAACGTTTACGCTTCCTTTTGCCGAATGCAGATAAACAGCAGATAGAAAGAATGATCCGCCAATTTCTAGATGTAGCTCTCACAGCAAATATTAATGGCTGGGACGAGGACGTTATGAACCAGCTATTAGCAGATTTCAGGCTGCTGCTTAAAGATCTACCTGTTCAAATGCCTAGTGAATTCGCTTTTCTTGGCAGAGCTGTCTCAACTTTAACTGGAGTATTATACAGTATAGATCCTAAATTGGATCTATTCGAATTAGGTAAGCCGATTGTCCTTGATTGGTTAGAACGAAACCGAGAGAAGGATGAATACTCATCCTTCTCTCATTGGCTCAGAAAGTATGGAGCACCTATATTGAGGTTCCCTAGCAAACTGGATGCACTTTTTGATGAACCAAAATTATACCGAGAACTTCAAGAAAAGCAGCATAGGGAAAATAGAGAACACGAGAGACTAAAATGGTCGAGACATTATTCATTTCTATTTACGTTAATCGGCTTGATTGGAATCTTGACAGCTTTATTTTTTGATCATATTGCATTGTTGATTGGGAGCAGTATTCCTTTGGTCATCGGTGGGATTTCCTTTTATGCGACAAGCAAAAGACTTTAACAGGAGGAATTTTCATGCAAAAGAAGCTAGAAACGACAGAAAAGGTTGGTGCAAAGGAGATTAAAATTGAAGGTTTGGAAGATGGCTACCGCGTTACGGTTCGTGCTGATGAAGATGAGTTACGCAAACACCGCCGTCTTGGCGGAGCATTTATCAACTTGCTACGTCAATTCGAAAAGGCAGGCTATAAACTCCCCTTTCCATTCTCATGGATTCTCACATTCTGGAACAGATATAGTAAGCAACCATAGATGATGGAGAGCTGCTTTAGTTGAGCAGCTCTTTGTTTCATTATGTGGAGTGGCACAATTACTCGCCGAAGCTATACTATTCCCGCTCACACTGACGCGTAAAAAGGGTGGAATCATACAACTGCTTTCCCCCTCAAACAAGAACCACCCTCGGTCTCACGCAATCACTTCTCTTCTAGGATCTCAACAGAACCTTACCGGACATCGGCTGCTTGTCACCCTTCTCTATCCAATCGATTAACTTCATGTCATGCATCACATATAATCTCCATAGAAAAAATGGAAACGGCAGATGAGGAACTTTTCCATACATCTCTCCGACTAAAGCAGCCGCTTCATCTATGTCGTTATCTTTTATATTCGATAAAATGATGGGATCATAGTGATGAAATGAATGATGTTCAAAGATAAAGTCTGCCTGCCGCACTCTCAGATCGCTTTCTTTTTCTTTTACCCGTTCCCATGTCTTTTGAAGCTGGGAGAGGGCATCATTCGTTAGTTCTACCGGGTTAAAATGAGCTTCCAACCGCTCAGGCGGCAGCTCCCGAACTAATAATGGCCCCCTTACCCTGTTGACCTGCAAAGAAAAACTACCTCGAGCTAGTTCTACTTTAGAAAGCAGATACATAAACGCCAGCTCATCCGCCGCTTCTTCACCAAGCCAAACAATTACTTTTTCTTGTTGGCTTATTAGGTTAATAATAGTATCTACTTGTTCGTTTAACATGTTCTTTAACGCTTCTCGCTCACTTTGATCGCTCTTTGTTCCAAACACTTGGCTAAGCTGCTTTAGCCTTAGATCCTCATCTGAAAGATTACCAATTTGAAAATAAGGTTCGAATACAAATACCTCTCCGGAAAAAGGCAAGATTGTATCTTCGAACGCTTGAGTGAACGTTGCTTTCGCTGCATGAGAAAAAAGGATGTGGACCATAGAAAACTCCTCCCTTTCTTATCGTTATTACGATGTCATTAATACCTTTAAGGATAGCATGCATATTTCATCCCCTCCAACTCCCTGCTCCTCTAAAAAAATTTCGTATTTTAAAATATTTTATTCACTAAATATTACCGTCTCTAAACAAAATAGTCCTTTAAACTCATAACTTAATACTCATTCATAATATTAGTATACTAATAGTTTTGATCAATTCAGGTAATTATTGATTGAATTAAATGAGTTTTCTATATGTGTCTTTAGTACCACTCGCCTCATTTTTAAGCATTTTTTACAACATAAGGAACTAAGACTCAATTTAGGGAAATCATGAAGGAATATGTAAAAATTAATAGAATATTGCCATTACAACGAAAATAATTGCGTTCTTGTGCAGGATCCCACCAGAAAGCGACTATTTTCTACTTAATCTAAGGAGATGATCTATTACATGAAACGAACCTTCCAATCGTTCGTCATTTATACATTAGTGTTGGCCTTAGCTCTTACTAGTTTCGGCACAGCATCTCTTGCTAATCAGACGAACACACCTCTTGCAGAAATTATGGGAGAGATTGATACGAAATCATCTGCTCCTACAACGGTTATTGTTGAGTTAGAAGAAGAATCAATTGTAGAAGCAAAGCACAAAGGTAAAAACCAAACAAAACAAAATTTAAAAGCAAAGCGTGATCAAGTTAAAAACAATGTGTTGAAGGAAACAGCTTCTAGTAAAATCGGACAAGAATACGAGTATATCTTCTCTGGATTTGCTGTAGAGTTAAAAGGAAACGAAATTCCAAACCTTCTTACAATCCCAGGAGTTAAAGCAATTTATCCTGATGTTAAATACAAAACGACAACGATTGATGAAGGATTTATGATTGAAGAGGATGCATACAGTCCGGCAATGCTTGACAGTGCCCCACATATCGGTTCAAACGATGCATGGGATGCAGGTTTTACTGGTGAAGGCGTAACGGTTGCTGTAATTGATACAGGTGTCGATTATACTCACCCTGATCTTGCACATGCATTCGGCGATTACAAAGGATGGGACTTTGTTGATAACAATGATGACCCACAAGAAACACCTCCAGGTGACCCGCGCGGCCGTCAAACAAACCACGGAACGCACGTTGCTGGAACAGTTGCTGCTAACGGTCTAATTAAAGGTGTCGCACCAGATGCTACACTTCTTGGATACCGCGTTCTTGGACCAGGCGGAAGCGGAACTACTGAAAATGTTGTAGCAGGTATCGAGCGTGCCGTTCAAGACGGTGCAGATGTTATGAATCTATCATTAGGAAATTCTTTAAATAACCCTGACTGGGCAACAAGTATCGCACTTGACTGGGCAATGGCTGAAGGTGTTGTTGCTGTCACATCGAACGGAAACAGCGGTCCTAACAACTGGACTGTAGGTTCTCCTGGTACTTCTCGTGAAGCAATCTCTGTAGGCGCAACTCGCTTGCCTTACGAAGTATACAGCGCAGACATTTCAACTGGCTCTGATCAAGAGTTTGATAGTGCAAAAGTGATGGGCTTCTCAACGGTTGAAGAGTTATTAGCATTAGACGGAGAAGAGTTTGAATTTGTTTATGCTGGACTTGGTGCTCCATCTGATTTTAATAATTTAGACGTTGATGGCAAAATTGCTTTAATCGTACGCGGTGAATATCCATTTGTAGAAAAAGCTGAAAATGCGAAAGCAGCAGGAGCTGTTGGAGCAATTATTTTCAATAACGTAGATGGCGCAATGCCAGAAGTTCCTGGTATGGCCGTTCCAACAATTATGTTATCAAACGCTGATGGCGTAGCAATGCGTGAAGGCGTTAAAGACGGCTTTAATACAGTAAGTTTCTCAATCGAATTTGATAAGATGGTTGGCGAAACAGTTGCTGACTTCTCATCTCGCGGTCCTGTTATGGATACATGGATGATTAAGCCTGACGTATCAGCACCTGGTGTCAATATTACAAGTACAGTTCCTACTCACCAAGCAGATAACCCGCATGGTTATGCAGCACTTCAAGGTACAAGTATGGCAGCTCCTCACGTGGCAGGTGCAGCAGCACTTATTCTTGAAGCGAACCCTAACTGGGGAGTAGATGCTGTTAAAGCAAGTTTAATGAATACAGCAGAAAACTTATATGATGCGAACGGAAATCTCTACCCTCATAATACACAAGGCGCAGGTAGTATCCGTGTATTAGATGCCATTGAAACAAAGACACTTATCACTCCTGGAAGCCATTCTTTTGGTGTGTTTGATGCAGATGGTGAGTTAACAACAGAGCGTCAACACTTTACTATTAACAACCTATCTAATGAGCGTAAATCCTATTCATTTGATGTGTCATTTGAAAAAGGATCAGAAGCAATTAAAGTAAACACAAGTAACAATTTACGCGTACAGCCTAACCGCTCACAAAAAGTTAACTTTACGGTTGAAGTAGATGCGAGTAAGCTTGCCCCTGGTTACTATCCAGGAACAATTGTTGTAAGCGAAGGTTCAAATTCATATGAAGTACCGACCATTCTATTTGTACAAGAACCCGACTACCCGCGAATCACGTCTCTTGCGTACAACTTGAATCCTGCAACAGGGAATCTAGTTGGTTCTGCGTACGTACCAGGCGGTGCTGAAGAATTAGAATTTGAAGTGTACAACGAGAATTTAACTGCATTTATTGGTCATGCTTTTACTGATACCAATATTGGTGCTGGATATTATGATTTCACTTGGGATCTAACGATTGACGGTGGAACTTTAGCTCCAGGGAAATATCGACTTGTTGCGTGGTCAACAAAAGCTGGAAAAACAAATTATTCATTCGGCGATGTATTTACAGTCGAATAATTTTAAAAGGCTGACTCTGTGATAAGAGTCAGCCTTTTTATTACCTTTAAAACAATTTACCGTGACGGTATAAAAGACTTGTCAATCTTTCAAGTGACAACGTAAAGCAGGTCGTCCTCATCGTTTGACCGACTGATGAAAAATACGTATCATAGACATTTTTTAAGGTTTCTATCATTTGTTTGGACATATTTTCAATGATTTCTTCTTCGGTAAATAACTCTGTCACCCGGCTTTGTTTCCATTCTAAGTAAGACACAATAACACCGCCTGCATTGGCCAAAATATCTGGAATAACAACCGTGCCTTCACGTTCGAAGTAATCATCTGCTTCTAGTGAAATCGGTGCATTCGCTCCTTCTATCAGCACTTTCGCTTTAACCTCTTCCATATTATCTTGATGAATTTGATCTTCAATCGCAGCAAGAATTAATACATCTGTGTCAATGGTTAACACGTCCTCAACAGGCTTTACTTGAGCGGTAACCCCTGCTTCTAGAAGCTGCTCTCGATTGGACGGAAGGTCGCGTCCGTTCTTTGTATACTCGATCAGCTTTTTCACATCAAGACCATCTTCATGATAGAGAGTAGTAAAACGATCAGATACCGCAACTACTTGATGATTATATTTCATATATTGGTAAGCTTCAAGAGCTGCCACTCCTCCCACGTTACCAAAGCCTTGGACAGCGACACGAATGGCCTTTCCATCTTCTGCCTGCTGTCTCAATGTTTTTAAAGTATCCCATTGTTTATGACGATTAATATCTGTTCCGTTTGCGTGAGTGCCTGACCATTGATCTAGAAGCCAAGAATAACTTAAAAAGGTCCCTCTTCCCGTCGCTTCCCGTCTTCCACGTGCTCCGCCATTCTCTACGCTTTTCCCTGTGAATGATCCTAAATACGGTTCACCTGGGTGGATTGTCTTGAATTCTCCTACCATCCAATCAACAATTTTCTCATTTGTGCCCAAGTCTGGTGCCGGGATATCATGATTTGGGCCAATATCACGAGAAAAACGCTGGACATATTTTTTACTAATTAAGTTTAATTCTTTATCTGTGAATTTGCGCGGGTCTACATGAACTCCGCCTTTTGCCCCGCCGTACGGAAGTCTGTGCAAGGCATTTTTCAAGGTCATAAGTATAGCTAGATTTTCAACTTCTGCTTCATTGACAAATTCACTAAAACGAATACCGCCTTTATAGAAGCCGCTAATATTATTGTGCTGCACCCGGTATGCCGGAATCCGCACAATACCATCTTTCTCAGTAGATACTCGTATGTAGCTTTTAATTACTTTATCCGTTGTTTTTAGGATTTCTTTTGCCGATCCACAAACGAATCTTCTCTTTTCATCATCTTCAATGCCTAAAAAACTGCTGCGCTCAGCTAAGTCACTCATCACCGTTTCAATTAAGGCTTGTGTTTCAGTACGCTTCACATTATCCCCTCCCAAAATCTGCTTCTATACTACTTATTCCCTAAATGCTGGCTGGAAAACCCTTTCTTAACCACGAAAAAGACCTCCAAAAAATTGGGAGGTCTGATAATTATTAAGATGATAACCCTGTACTTGTTTTACCTGCTTTAAAAAATTGTGAGTAAGACCTTGCCAAAAATAAAATGATGGCCAAGGTAATGAGCATTTCCGGAAGCAGGTACGAAAGGTTATATAGAAAAGAATAGACACTTGGGTTCATTCCATCCGGTGCATATTGGCCAAACCAAATGACCCCGGAAGCAAAATGACTTAAGAAACGCAATACAGTAGCCAGCACTAAACCGAGAACTATATAGCTTAATTTAGGAACTGCCTGCCTTGAAGCAAATAGCCCCGCAAATCCTAACACCATAAAAGCAAGCGGATAGTCGAGCACCAACTGAACAGGATGGACAATTGTCGGTCCTGTTACGAGCCCTAGTAAACCAACGAGGAGGCCTGTTAACAGTCCAACTTTTAATCCTCGGCGAAAGGCTAGAAGAAAGATAGGAACCATCACAAGAGAGATCGAACCGCCCATCGCCCATAGCGCTCCAAATTTAACAAAGCTTAAGACAAGTGCAAGTCCTGCCATAACAGCTATTTCAATCATAATCGTTAAACGTTCACGATTCATAAAAAAATCCCCTTTCGTTTCCACGGAGGGGATGTCATGTACACATAGTTATTCAATGTTAAATAGAATGTGCCACCACTTCCCTACGCTAGTACAAGCTAGATCAGGTTTTAAGAGTTGAGGCTTCCCTCTCTCAGTCAGACAAACTGACACCCCTAGTGGAACTATTAAATTATTTTTGCAATCTAGTGTTTAGTCTAGCATAAACAGTAACATTTAGCGATACACAGATTATAGTAATGGCTCCTTTCTTGCCTTCGTCAGCTTCTCAAATGCTTCTGCGATCTCAATTAATAATGGCTCTTGCCACGCTTTAGCGGTAAATGTTATCCCCACTGGTTCACCTGACTCTGTGTAACCCGCTGGTACAGTTATTGAAGGATAGCCGGCTTTAGCAGGGATGGCTGCCCCTAAATTATTTGGAAACACGATGACATCTAGTTGATGTTCTCTTAAAACCGCATCTATTCCTTCTGTTGCTGAAAAATATGCATCCTCATTCAGTGCTTTTAGGTATTCTTTTTCTGTTAGCTTGCCAGAAGTCTTATCTGCCTCAATAAGTAATGACTGTCCGTACTTTAACGCTTTCTCGTGATGATTCTCATTCCACTCGATAATATCAGTAAGTGTACGGACAGACATAGATGAATCAAGCTCTGAGAGATACTTATTTACATTTGCTTTAAATTCATAGGTTAAAACGTTATAAGACCACTTTCTTGTACTAGAAGGTATGTTCACATCATCAATAACATTTGCCCCAGCTCGGGATAATTGTTTTAATGCTGTCTCATATACCTCCCTCTTCTCTTCTCCCAAAAGATCCATCACCTGTTCACGGACAACACCTATTCGCATTTCATTTAAACTGCTTTTGTTCAATGCCTTTAACAGCTGATCTGGTTGGTAAGGACAAACTGATGTAATGAGATCCTCCTCGTCCATACCCATCATTTCGCATAATAAAAATACAGCGTCTCTCACAGTCCTTGCCATAGGGCCTGCCGTATCTTGCGTGTGTGAAAGCGGGATAATGCCTGATCTTGAAATTAAGCCTACTGTCGGTTTAATTCCTACAATACTATTTTGACTAGAGGGACTTAAAATTGAGCCCGAAGTCTCCGTTCCTACTGCGGCGGCAGCAAAATTTGCAGCAATAGCAGAACCCGAGCCCGAACTTGAGCCGCCTACATCAAATTTTCCTATTCCATAAGGATTTTCAGTCTGCCCTCCTCTTGAACTATATCCACTTGGCATATTATCAGTCGACATAAAATAGGCCCACTCTGACATGTTCGTTTTCCCTAAAATAACAGCGCCCGCTTTACGCAATTTCTTAACAAGAAAAGCGTCTTTTTTTGCATAAGAATGTTCTAATACAAGCGCTCCTGCACTCGTATGCAGTTTATCTTTCGTGTCAATATTATCTTTCAATAAGACTGGAATACCATGCAGTATACTTCTTTTGCCGGTTCTCGTTCTTTCCGCATCAAGCGCCGCCGCAATATGCAGTGCATCAGGATTAACCTCTAAGACGGAAGAAAGGTTTTGATCATAAGCTGCGATTCGATCTAAATAATATCGGGTAAGTTCAACTGCTGTTACTTCTTGCAGGTCCATCATCCTTTGAAGTTCTTCAATCGTTGCCTCTAGAAAGCATGTGTCATCTATCATCATCAGACCTCATTTCAATATTATTCATACAAAGTATATAGAAATGTCAGTCAACTCATCAACTGATATCAATTAAAATAGACCAAGGCGCTCATCACCTTGGTCTACTTTCGATTATTGATTGTATGCAGCCCATTATGCAACCCGTTTTTTCAATACTCCTAACATAACAGCCGTAACTACAGCCCCTATTAAAATCGCTAATCCATATAACAAGAACCCGCCTTCCACTAACGGAATAACAAATATTCCGCCGTGTGGTGCTCTTAAACCGATGCCAAACAATGCCGTCAAAGCACCTGCTACAGCCGATCCTGTAATAACAGCTGGGATGACACGTGCAGGGTCAGATGCTGCAAATGGGATCGCCCCTTCTGTAATAAACGATGCGCCTAAAATATAGTTTGTTTTTCCTGCTTCTCGTTCTTGCTTTGTAAACTTCTGTTTAAAGAATGTTGTAGCAAGTGCAATACCCAATGGCGGAACCATCCCGCCCGCCATGACAGCAGCATGCGGACCAAAATTCCCGGCATCAATCATCGCAATACCGAACGTGAATGCCGCTTTGTTAATCGGACCGCCCATATCAATCGCCATCATTGCTCCGAGTATCAACCCGAGGATGACCATATTAGTTGTCCCCATACCGCCTAACCAGTTTTCAAGTCCCGTGTTAAAGGCAGAAAGCAGAGTAACAAGAAGCAGCATAATCATTCCTGTTAAGAAGATGTTTAAGACTGGGTAAAATAAGATAGTACGAATTCCTTCGAGAGAAGCCGGCAGCCCTCTTAGCGCCCACTTCACAAGGAGAGCCAGGTACCCTGCAAGGAAACCAGCGATTAATCCGCCCAGGAAACCAGCTTCACCATTTAAAGCAATTAATCCCCCTACCATACCAGCTGCAAAGCCAGGTCGGTCAGCAATACTCATCGCAATAAAAGCAGATAACACAGGAATCATCAGGAAGAATGCATTTCCTCCACCAATCTCACTTAACATTTGGGCAAATTGATTATCAGAATCAATACCGAACATAAAGGAGATCGCAATTAAGATCCCGCCCCCGACAACAAACGGAAGCATGTTTGATACACCATTCATTAAGTGCTTATAGAATCCGTTTTTCTTAGTCCCTTCTCCTGCCTTATTCTCACCGTTAGATGCACCTGTAGCTTGATAAATCGGCGCTTCACCTGCGATGGCTTGTTGAATAAGCTCTTTTGGACGTCTAATTCCATCGGTTACCGGCCCTTGGATGACAGGTTTACCAGCAAAACGATCCATATCAATCTTCGTGTCTGCTGTAACAATAATCGCTTTAGCTTCTTTAATCTCTTGTTCTGATAAACGGTTTTTCACTCCGCTTGAACCGTTTGTTTCTACTTTAATAGACACTCCTTGCTTTTTGGCCTCTTCCTTTAAGGCATCTGCAGCCATATACGTATGAGCAATTCCTGTCGGACACCCTGTAACAGCGAGGATTTGAATACCTGTTGAAGAAACGGCTTCATCCTCACCATCTTCTTCTCCTTTTTCTTCACTTTCCTTTTGGTCAATCGCAGCTAGAATTTCTTCCTTAGTTTGTGCTTGCATTAACTGCTCACGGAATGCTTCATCCATTAAAAAGGTTGAAAGTCTTGAAAGAGTTTCTAGATGCTCATTATTTGCCCCTTCAGATGCGGCAATCATAAAGAATAAATAACTCGGCTGGCCATCTAATGCTTCATAATCAACCCCGTCTTTGGAGCGGCCAAAAGCAATAGCTGGTGTGCTGACTGCACTCGTTTTAGCGTGCGGGATCGCAATGCCTTCGCCGATCCCTGTTGTACTTTGTGCTTCACGAGCCTCAATAGCCTGCTTGTATTCTTTAGCATTTGATAGTCTGCCAGCTTTATCTAAGCAGTTCACCAGCTCACTAATGGCTTCTCCCTTTTTCGTGGCGCTCATATTAAGGACAATCGTTTCACTTTTTAATAAATCTGATATTCTCATTTCTAATCACCCTCCCCCTAAGATCTTTTACTTTATATGTTTTATATCAATGTTCTCTTTTAATCTCTTCACATCTTCTAGCTCGCAGAAGCTTTTAGAAAATGCGGTAGCACTTCCGCACGCCACTGCAAAAGCAAGCTTTCCTACATCTGTTGAATTTGCTAATACTGAGGTGATAAATCCAGCTACTGTAGAGTCTCCAGCACCTACTGAATTTTGTACCTTCCCTTTTGGCGGAACAGCTGAATAAATTCCCTCTTTTGTCCCAAGCAGTGCTCCTTCACCTGCAAAAGAGATAAGAACATACTCAATTCCTTTTTCAATAAGCTGGCTGACATAGGGCAGTGCCTCATCAATATTTTTAATTTCAACTCCAAATAGCTCGCCTAGCTCATGATGATTTGGTTTAATTAATGAAGGTTTAGCTTCTATCGCTTTTCTTAAAGGTTCACCGCTTGTATCTAAGCATACAAACACCCCTCGCTCTCTAGCCGCTTCTATTAATACTTGGTATAAGTCATCATCAAGTGAACTTGGAACGCTTCCAGCAAGAACTAAGAAATCCCCTTCGCTTAGACCTTCAATCTGTCCCTTTAATTGAGTCACATGATCTTTCGTAATCATTGGGGATGAACCGTTTATCTCGGTTTCTGTTTCACTGTATAATTTGACGTTGATTCTTGAATCGCCATGAACTTTAATGAAGTTCGTCTGAATGGCCTCCGTCTCAAGTGAGGAGGCGATGAAATCTCCAGTAAACCCACCGATAAATCCTAGTGCCTCACTCTTATGTCCGAGTCTCTGTAATACTCTAGATACATTAATTCCCTTACCGCCAGGAACTTTTCTTTCGGCATTAGAACGGTTAACGGCTCCTGCTGTAAAATCATCAACTTCTAAGAAATAATCAACTGCAGGATTAAGTGTAATCGTATAAATCATGATGGAAATACCTCTACTTTCGTTGCTTGGCTTATCTGGTTACGCAGTTCAGAATCTATTTGGGCACTTGTTAGAATAATGACTTCTTTCACATCAGCAAATTTTGAAAAGGATACTTCACCAAACTTCGTATGATCTGCCAACACAAAGCTTTCGGCAGCAAGCTTGATCGCTTCTTCTTTAATAAAGGCCTCTTCTGGATCGGGCGTTGTGCAGCCATCTTTCAAGCTTATACCATTCGTACCAATGAACGCTTTGTCAAAACGAAACCCTCTTAATGATTGAATCGCACCGCGTCCAACAAATGCTCTCGTTCCTTTTTTCACATATCCTCCGACCACATGGGTTTCAATTTCTGCTTCAAGCAGCTCTGCGATATTATTCAACCCATTTGTGACAACGACGATATCCTTGCCTTTAAGAAAAGGAATCATTTCAACCGTACTCGTACCAGCATCCAGAAAGAGACAATCTCCTTCTTCAATCAAGTCTGCCGCTTTTTTGGCGATCATCTGCTTTTCTTGACGGTTTTTGACCGTTTTTTCTGCTACAGTCGGCTCAACCAGCTTCTTTTGAAACAATGTCGCACCGCCATGTATGCGCTTTAATTTCTTTGATTGCTCTAGTTCCTTTAAATCTCTTCTAATAGTGGACTCAGAAGACCCTGTTATTTCAACGATTTCTTGAATTTTTATTGTTTCTTTCTCTTTCAGCAATGAAAGAATCGTTTCTTGACGTTCGATCGTAAGCATCGTTAAACACCTCTTACGTTAGTAATTACTATGAGTATACAATCAAATTCATTCATAATCAATCAAAAACATTCGATTATTCATTCAAAATCAATCAACTCAAATAAAAAAAGCAACCATCTTTGGTTGCTTTTGTATTATTTGTTATAAACCAGTACTTGATTCCGGCCTTTTTTCTTCGCTTGATACATTGCTTGGTCCGCCCAGTCAAAGAGCATTTTACTGTCCCTGCAATGTTCATTTTGTTTTACTGCTACTCCTACACTCACCGTTACTACATTATCGATGACTGATGTCTGATGAGGAATCTGGAGTTGATAGACCACCTCTTTAATTTCTTCAGCTAAATATCTGCTCTCCTCAAGACTCGCTCCTCGCTTAATGACGGTAAATTCTTCTCCACCGTAACGGGCTAGGAAACCTTTGTGGTCTTGCACCACTCTATCAATGGCTACGGCAACTTTCCTTAAGCAATCATCACCTTTCTGATGGCCATACGTATCATTGAAGTGTTTAAATGAATCAAGATCGAGCATAATTAATGTTAAAAGAGACCCTGCTCTTTCACTCTCATCCCACTCAGCCTGCAAGGTTTTATCGAAAGAACGCCTATTAGGAATGCCTGTCAGCCCATCGATTTCTGATTTGCGTTTAAAAAGTAAATTAGCTTCTAGCAATTGCTGTTCGGTTATTTTTTGAGCGGTAATATCAGTGATTGAACATAGGACGCCTGTAATCTGATCAAATTCATCATACAACGGAGCTGCATTGACTGAGATGAGGGTTTTCTCTCCTCCCTCACCTTCGATCATATGCTCTATCCCAAATACAGGCTGTCTCGTTCTCATAACAACCGAGAAGGGAAGTTCCTCGTCTATCATCGGTCTGCCATCTAAATGCCTGTTTCTCCATTCAGGTGCATTATAGCTTGAACGTACCCCTTCTCGTACTCCACCATCAAGACGAACCTTTAATATCTCCTCAGCTAACTGATTGGCGAAAATGATGATTCCTGTTTGATCCATCATCACAAGACCGCTAGGAACCGTTTCGATAACTTGATTTAACTTAGCCTCACTAACCTTTAACTTGCTAGAAATTGTTCTTTGAATCGTGAGGTCTTGCACTTGAATGAGATAATACAGTCTGCCGGCCTCGTCGTCTCGTATAAGTGAAATACTAAGCTCTACCCAGCTATCGCTTTCACTGACGGTATCGAGCATGACCTCTTGATTCACGGACCTTTTTTCTTCGTGTAATAATGTATGAAAAGAGTCTGCTACCTCGTTTCGGTAAAGGGGATGAATATGGTCGATGAATATTTGAGACAAAATGCTCTCCTCTTGTCTATTGGTAATCTGACAATATGCTTCATTCACTTTCAAATAGGTCCCATCTATATCAACGATCACTAGCCCAATCGTAGAGTAGCGAAATGCTTGCTCAAACATTCGATCGTCTTGAATTGATGCATCCATATCCCTCACCCCTTCACGTAATCATACTTAATGTTCCGTTCCTTCTTACTACATTGTATCGTATTATGTCGATTATGCGAGGGCTTTGTACAACTTTTTTGTACCTTTTTTCTAACCTTGAAGCTCTTCAATGAGTATAGAGAGTTCTTCCCAGCGTTCCATCGTATGATTCAGCTCAGCTTCAACCTTTTCTTTCTCACTCATCAAATCACTTATTTTCCCGTAGTCACTTCCTGCTTTAGTAATCGCTTCTTCTAGCTCTGCTGTTTTCATTTCGAGCTTCTCGATTTTCTCTTCAATACCGTCCCACTCTTTTTGCTCGTGGTAAGACAATTTACGTTTTGTTTTTTCTACTTTAGGTGTTTCTGTTTTCTCTTTCACTTTTTGAAGAGCTGCATCTTCTTCTTGTGATTGAAGAAAGTCACTATAATGTCCTTGGAATCGTTCTATGCTGCCTGCTCCTTTAAAGACAAGCAGATGATCAACCACCCGATCGAGAAAATAGCGGTCATGCGAAACGGTGACAACGACACCCGGGAACTGATCTAAGTAATCTTCAAGGACAGAAAGAGTTTGTGTATCAAGATCATTTGTCGGCTCATCAAGGAATAACACATTCGGCTCTCCCATCAGGATTTTTAAAAGATACAATCGACGCTTCTCACCGCCTGATAAACGTCTTACATACGTATACTGCATCGAACGAGGAAATAAGAAACGCTCAAGCATTTGCTCGGCTGTAATGACCTCATGGTTAACTGTATGAACAACCTCCGCCACTTCTTTTATATAGTCAATAACACGAAGGCCTCCATCAATCTCTTCATCTTCTTGAGTGTAATATCCAATTTTGACTGTTTCACCAACAAGAACCTCACCGCTTGTTGGTTTTTCTCTGCCTGCGAGCAGTTGAAGCAGCGTCGTTTTCCCGCTTCCATTAGGGCCTACAATCCCAAGACGTTCTCCTTTAACAATCAAGTAATTCAAATTTGTTATTAACTGTTTATCCTCAAATTGCTTTGTTAAACCTTTTACTTCAAGCACTTGCTTGCCGAGTCTCGTTGAGCCAATAGCAAAATCAAACTCTCGATTCAAAAACTCAGGTGTATCTTCTTTCAACTCATCTACCCGCTGAATTCTTGCCTTCTGTTTTGTCGTTCTTGCCTTCGCCCCGCGGTGCAGCCAAGCAAGCTCTCTTCTTAAGAGATTTTGGCGCTTTCTTTCTTGCGTATGCTCTTGTTCTTCTCGTTCCGCTTTCAATGAAAGATATTCTTCATAGTTCCCCTCATATGTATGAAGCCTGCCACGGTCAAGTTCAATCATCTTATTCGTGACGCGCGTTAAGAAATAACGATCATGCGTAATGACGATAAATGCCCCGCGGTACTGAGCGAGGAACCCTTCAAGCCATTCAATTATTGCATGGTCTAAGTGGTTAGTAGGCTCATCTAATAATAGAAGGTCCGCTGGCTGAATCAGTGCTTTCGCAATCGCAACCCGTTTTTTCTGTCCGCCAGAAAGGGAATCTATTTTTTCCGTGTAATCCGTTATACCAAGCTTCGATAAAATTGTCTTAGCAGTCGTATTCGCTTCCCACGCTTCAAGCTCGTCCATTTTCTGCTGCAGCTTCATTAAGGAAGCTAATTTCTTTTCATTAGCCGGATCACGTTCAAGCTCTAAGACCATTTCTTCATATGCTCTCATCGTCTTCATAATTGGTGAGTCTCCGTAATAGATCTGCTCAAGCACAGTTAAACCTGCTTCAAGCTCCGGCTGCTGCGGCAAATATTCAATCTGAAAATCATTCGCATGAATTAATTCGCCTGAATCCATTCCTTCTATTTTAGCAAGCACCTTCAAAAGAGTTGATTTTCCAGTGCCGTTTATACCGATCAATCCAATTCTCTCTTTTTGATTAATTGTAAATGAAAGATCATTGAAAAGAGTTTTATCCCCATATGTTTTGGTTAAATGCTCTACTTGTAAAATGCTCATTCTATCCGTCCTTTTCTGCGTAACTTCACAATATATTTATGCTGTCTAACATTTTATATTTTACTGCTTCTTAATTGTATCTTATTAATTGTATCGTAACGACCAATCCCTTGCACCATCATATAAAAAAAGCATCCTTTCTTATTGGCGGACACTTTTTGCCAGACACAATAAGAAAGCATACTTTTACTTGTAAGGCTGCTCTTGATAAAAATAATTCGGACTTACTACTTTGTTATCGTAATCTTTATGGAAAATATGAGTTGCTGCAGGAGACATTGGCGGGATCAGCCAGCTCCACATCCCAGTCACCGGTCTGCCAGCATCCTCTTCTCTTTCCTCAAATCGCTTGAACTGCTTGGCTGCTGTGTGGTGATCCACAATGCTCACTCCTGCTTCTTTAAACGAATAAAGCACCGCACGATTTAATTCAACCAGCGCTTCATCCCGCCATAAATAAGCTTCTCTCTCACAATCAAGTCCAAGAATTCCCGCCACTTTTGGCAGCATATGATATCTTGTTTCATCTGCCAAATTCCTTGCTCCAATTTCAGTTCCCATATACCAGCCATTAAAAGGTGCTGCGACATAATCAATGCCCCCGACCTCAAGCCGCATATCTGAAATAAAAGGCACACCATACCATTTTAAGTTCAAATCTTTAAATTGGGGCTTTGTCGGGTGAGTAATCGGCACTTCCATGATGCACTCTTTTGGAATCTCAAACCACTTTGGCGTTCGCTTGCCGCATTGAATGACTAAAGGCAGTACATCAAACGGGGTCCCTTCTCCCTTCCAACCAAGTTCCTCACACTGCTTCGTAAAGGCAATAGAAGCAGGGTCTCCAATAGTTCCACTCTCTGTTTCATACCCTGCATAACGAATTAATTGATGGTTCCATATGCGGACCGGCACCTGATTGTTCGATGCAGGCTTAAAAACCGTTATAGTTGGGATGACTTTGCCTTCATTTGTGGCATAGGTTAAATGATAAAAAAGAGCGTCAGCAACCTCTTCTTCTTTACTCAAGCCCCTTTCATCAAGAACATGCATTGATTCCCAAAATAAACGTCCGATGCAGCGGTTACTGTTTCTCCAAGCCATTTTTGCACCGTGCCTAAGCTCTTCTCTTGTGTGTGTATATGTACCCGTTTGCTCAATTTCTTGATTTATTTCATCTATCCGTTGGTTTAATTGTATATTAGATAAGCCCAGTTCTGAGTAACATTGAGTTAAAAAGGAAGCCGCTTCACTCTTTAATTTAGTTGGCTGATTACTCGCATTCATTCCCTCGCCACCTTTATGATTCCGTTCTTAATATGATCCCGTTTTCTCTTATGATATCTATTTTACAGACAAAAAAGCCATTTGGATCATAAAATTGTATCCAAATAGCTACGATTTATTATTGCCCTAATAATTCCTTAATTTCATCTTCCATTTTCTCAGGAGAAGTATTCGGTCCAAACCGTTTGACGACTTCACCATTTTTATCAACTAAGAATTTAGTAAAGTTCCATTTGATTTCTGAGCTGAGCAGACCTTTTTGTTCTTTTTTAAGATGTTTGTAAAGTGGATGGGCATCCGATCCGTTCACATTAATTTTCGCAAATAGCGGGAAAGTCACCCCGAAATTGATCTCACAAGCTTCTGTCATTTGTTCATCACTAACAGGCTCTTGATTCATAAACTGGTTGCACGGAAAGCCGAGCACTGCCAGTCCTTTGTCTTTGTACTGCTGATGAAGCTTTTCTAACCCTTTAAACTGTGGAGCAAGGCCGCATTTTGTCGCTGTATTTACAATTAGCATTATTTGACCTTTGTAAGTCGATAAAGAGACTTCTTCTCCTTTAGTCGACTGAACAGTAAAGTCATGTACGGTTGACATGGTTGTGTTCCTCCTTATAAAAACATTTGCATGAAATGTACAAATACATTATACAAAAACCATACACAACTACCTAATATATTGCTCGGATCAGATACAGACTCTCTAGGTGCTTAATTTTTGGCTAGGCTGCTGCTATTGTATATTTTCAAACCGTTTATGCGTCTGTCAGACAGCCGATTGCGCTTGTTCCCGGAACAATTGCGTCATTCGCGGGCACAATTGCGCCGATCACACGTTATTGCGCCGATTCATCCGCTTATTGTATCTAGTGTACCCGGAATTGTATTCTTGCAGAGAGCAATTGCGTCAATCATCACTCACTCCCTCACCCCAAAATTAAACGAGAAAGGAGCTGTCCCCATTAGGGAACAGCTCCTTCTCCTTATTTTGCACGTCTAGCAAAATCGACAAAGCGAAATTTATCTGGTCTATGTCGTGATTCGGTATACTGAAAAAGCTTGGCATCATCAAGATAGACATGACTTTTGACAACTACAACATTTGAGTAGCCTTCTAGGTCAAGCTGCTCCATATCTTCCTCCGTCGGCTCTTCTACGGTAATTTCTTTTTTAGCAAAGCTGACGACGAGTCCAAGCTCTTCTTCAATATGAGCATAGATCGACTCTTCACAATCTTTCTTGGTTAAAGCAGGCACCAAGTCAACTCGTAAGAAATCTTTGTCTAAAATAATTTTCTCCCCATCGATCTCACGGACACGCGCAACCGACCAAACCTCTTCACCATCCACGGCTTGAAGATGTTTGCGTAGAAAATCATTTACACGGTCACGACTAAAGGTTACCACTGTTGTTTTTGCACGCTTTCCCATTTTATCAGCCAGCTCCTTAAAGCTGACAAGTCCTGAAATAGGAAAATCAATTTTACTAATATCTAAAACAATCGAGCCTTTCCCTTGAACCTTTTGAATGTAACCATGCTCAGATAAAAGCTTTAATGCTTTACGGATTGTTTCTCGTGAAGCCTGATAGGTGTCAGCTAACTCATTTTCTGAGGGAAGCAGTTCACCAGGCTGGATCATTCCTTTTTGAATTTCTGTTGCTAATTGATCATAGATTAACCTAAATTTGTTCTTTGTCATGAATTACCACCCAACAGTATTTTATCATGATTTCTGTAAGTGATAAACGAGTGATTCGTAAGGACGAAGCGTTGTTAATTCAGATACTTCGGATGAATCATCATAATTGGAAAGCAGTAATTTAGATTGGCCATAACCCTCAATGACTGAAGCTAGTTCTACCGACGCTTCCTTTCCGTAGAAATTATTGACGACAAGCAAGAGCTCATCTTCGTATTCACGTACATAAGCAAAGATCTGATCATCATCTTCTAAGATTAACTTATAGTTTCCATAAGTAATCACATCGTACTCTTTACGCAGCTGAATTAAATTTTTATAATGATAAAAAATTGATGTAGGGTCTGCCACAGCATTTTCTGCGTTAATTTGCTTGTAGTTATCACTTACGCCAATCCACGGAGTTCCTGTTGTAAATCCCGCTTGCTCATCAGTATTCCATTGTACAGGAGTTCTTGAATTATCACGGGACTTGCGCTTAATGATCTCCATAATTTCTGCTTCATCAATGCCTTTTTCTTTCATGATTTTGTAGTAATTTAGTGTTTCTACATCACGATACTGATCGATGGATGTGAATTTAGGGTCGGTCATTCCAAACTCTTCGCCTTGATACACATAAGGAGTTCCTTGCATCATATGAACGGTTGTAGCAAGCATTTTGGCAGACTCTTTATGAAATTCTTGATCATTTCCATAACGAGTGACCACACGCGGCTGATCATGGTTGCACCAGAACAAGGCATTCCATCCCCCACCTTTGTGCATTTCCACTTGCCATTTAGTTAAGATCTGCTTTAGTGCTTGGAAATCAAAATCAGCAATTGCCCATTTCTCGCCATTTGGATAATCAACTTTCAAATGGTGGAAATTAAACGTCATGCTAAGTTCATTTCGGTCTGGGTTTGAGTATTTTATACAATGATCAATTGATGTCGATGACATTTCACCTACAGTCATACTATCGT
Organism: Alkalihalophilus pseudofirmus OF4; assembly: GCF_000005825.2. Taxonomy (GTDB): domain Bacteria; phylum Bacillota; class Bacilli; order Bacillales; family Bacillaceae_D; genus Alkalihalophilus; species Alkalihalophilus pseudofirmus. Next base: position 503,760 of record NC_013791.2, on the reverse strand, counting down.
ATTTTGAAAGGACTTCACGGTTCATTTCCTGCAAGTATTCATGCACACGAGGGCCGTCTGTGTAAAACTTACGACCATCTCCAGGTGCGACAGATCCATCATCATTCGGGAATGTCTGGTCTTTTGAAATTAAGTTAATTACATCTAATCTAAATCCATCAATTCCTTTATCAAACCAGAAGTGCATCATATCATATACATGCTTGCGAAGCTCTTCATTTTCCCAGTTCAAGTCAGCTTGAGTAACATCAAACAGGTGCAAGTAATATTGCTCTGTTTCAGGATCCCACTTCCAAGCATTCCCTCCAAACTTTGACTGCCAATTCGTCGGCTCAGCACCGTCTACAGCATCCTTCCAAATATAAAAATCACGATATTTATTGTCTTTTGATTGCTGAGATTCCTTAAACCATTGGTGCTCTGTCGATGTATGGTTTACTACTAAATCCATAATTAGTTTCATTCCGCGATTATGCGTTTCACTTAATAATCGATCAAAGTCTTCCATCGTCCCATACTCAGCATGAATGGAATAGTAATCACTAATATCATATCCATTATCTTTTTGAGGAGACGCATATACCGGAGTTAGCCACAGAACGTCTACTCCTAAATCTTTTAGATAATCTAGCTTTTCAATAATACCTTGTAAGTCACCCACACCATTTCCAGTTGTATCATTAAAGCTCTTAGGATAGATTTGGTAAACGACTGATTTTCTCCACCATTCATTCATGTTATCTACACACCTTTCTAATCATCAATAACTTGTATATACAAGTTTACCTTTATTGCGTTTAAAAAACAAGAAAGCCATTTGTACTCAGCCTTTATTCACTTTGAATAAGCTGATCTACAAATGGCTTCACGTACAATGCAACCCTTTACTTACAGGTTAGGCTTGCGGATTTTTGCAAATAAGAACGTTAATACAATCGGTACAATAAATGCGATCGCCATACCAATGGAGAAGACCATCCATTTTCCGCTTGTAATCGAGAATACTGCTGGCAGTCCGCCGACACCAATAGCTGGGGCAGTCACCGCATTAAGAGTAATCCATACTGCTGCAAGGGCAGAACCGATAATTGCACAGATGAATGGGAAACGGTAACGAAGGTTTACCCCAAACATAGCTGGTTCTGTAATACCAAGATAGGCTGACACTGCAGATGTAAATGATAGTCCTTTAACTTTGTCATCACGTAGCACAAAGTACATCGCTAGTGCTGCAGAACCTTGAGCAATATTTGATAAGGCCACAATCGGCCATAAGAATGTTGCACCTGTACTTCCGATTAACTGAAGATCAACCGCAAGGAATGTGTGGTGCATACCTGTAATAACAAGCGGCGCATAAATCGCACCATATAACAAGCCGCCAATCGCAGCGAAGTTATCAAAAATACCTACAAATAAATCTGTAATCCCATTACCAATCGCAAATGTAATCGGACCAATCACAATGAAAGATAAGAAGCCAGTAACAAGAAGAGCAATAGGTGCTACAACTAATAGCTGGAATCCATCAGGAATACGTTTTTTAAGGGCAATTTCTATTTTTGCAAGGACAAATGATGCAATTAAGATCGGAAGAACCTGACCTTGGTATCCAACTTGCGCTATATCAAGTCCAAACAAGTTCCAATAAGGAATTTCTCCTGCTTCGAGTGCTTCCCCGTAAGCCCAAGCATTCAATAAATCTGGGTGAACGAGCATTAAACCGAGTACAACCCCGAGGAGTTCATTCCCGCCAAAACGCTTGACCGCTGACCAACCGATTAGTGCCGGCAAGAAGACAAAGGCGGTATTAGCAATTAGGTGAATGATGTTGGCAAAGTCTGCCCATTGCGGGAACATCTCAACAACCGATTCACTTCCAAAGATCCCAGGTGCTGTTAGAATGTTGTTGATCCCCATTAATAAACCAGCTGTAACAATTGCAGGAAGGATCGGGATAAACACATCGGCCAGTACTTTTATAGCACGCTGTATGGGGTTTAGATTCTTAGCCGCTGCTGTCTTAGTTTCTTCTTTAGACGCTTCAGAAATACCAGCAAGGACAACTAATTCTTTAAATACTTTATCGACTAAGCCTTGTCCAATAATAACTTGGAACTGCCCATTTGTTGAAAATGAACCTTTAACAATGTCGATATTTTCTAGTTTTTCTTTGTCCACTTTCCCTTCATCATGTAAAGCAAAACGCAGACGAGTTACACAATGTGTAGCTGAAGCAATATTCTCTTTACCACCGATAGCCTCAAGTATTTGCTTAGCAGCTTCTTTGTTAGCACTCATTTTCTTTCCCCCTCTGTTAACGTTTTCATTTCCTTCGTAAAAATGAAAAATGACGTCGTTTTTTCCTATAGTGTTTCTTAACTACAAATAAATATGTGTGTTGTCTCTATTTGTATATACATGTTGTGATTACGTTTTCATTTTATCTTGTATATACAACTTCGTCAATCATTTTTTTCGACATTTTTTTCACTTTCTTCTCTTTACCCTAAATAAAAAAGATGAACACAAATGTGCTCATCAAAATAAAAAGGTATTAAGCTTGTTTTCTAAGCAGTACCGTCAAATGAATCTTCTTGGTAATCGTCATATAATGCATCAAGGTGAGTAATACCGCCCCTAAATTCATACCGATGATAATTCCGCCCATTCCAAATTCCGGACGGGACCCTAATACAAACATTAAAATAAACGATAAAGTGGTAGCCCATACGGCGTGCCAGAAAGCATCTTTAACAAGTCCGAGTCCAATTAAGTACGCCTGCATCGGCATCACAAAGTAATGAAATAAAAAGTAAGGGACGAGCAGCTTTAAATATCCTGCGGCAGGAGAATCTTCAAAAAAGAGACTAGTCAAGGGTTCTGCATAGAAATAAAAGACGTAAACAGCAGGAATGCCATATAGAAAAGTCGTCAGCATCACACGTCTAAGTAATTTCTGAAGCCTCTCTATGTCTCCTTTAGAATAGGCTTCTGACACAGCGGGAATAAGGACAATTAATAATGAATGAGCAATGAAAGCTGGGAAAAAGCCAATTGTAAAGGCAACGCCGGCAAGTTTACCGTACTGAACCATAGCCATGGTATCTATCATCCCAGCTCTAACTAACGCTTCTTTAATGAGAAACGGTTTAACAGCAAAAGAAGCAGCGTGAAAAATTCGGAGCCCTGTGGTCGGCAAGGAAACTTGAAGCAGTGATCTGCGTACAGAGCTTCCTGAGAGCTTTGCTTGCGGCTGCTTTTTTAACGTATTCATTTGTAAGTAAAAAGAAATAAGCAAGTAAGTGAGTACAATCATTTCAGTAGCTATAAGCGCACATAATGAAACAAAAATTGCCGTACCCGCTTCAAATGAGAACAAAGAAAAAACTAGAACTAACAATACAAGCTGGCCAGCTCGCCTTAAAAAGTTGGCCACAGCCACTTTTCTCATATCCTGAGCACCCATAAAATACCCTCTAGCAACAGAGGAGAAGGCAATAATCGGGATTAAAATAATAAATAACATTGGTGTAGCCGGATGATAGTGGTCAAAAACAGGTATCATCGGCAAAATCACAAAAGCTAGTACGACAAAAACGACAGTACATACTGAAGCAAAACGCAGGGCATGAGAAAGCATGCTTCGGTGGTAAATGGGTTCTTTTTCCGCTACAAATTTCGAAATAGATATAGGCAGCTCTAAACTGGCAATGACGACGACAAATAAAACGGTAGGAAGGATTGACATATATAACCCAAGTCCTTCTTCCCCTAATTCTCTTGCAAGCACCATATTAATCAAAAACTCTAAGCACTCACCAACAAACGCGACAATAATCAGTAAAACAGCACCTTTAACAAACGTATTCATACAAGCCCCACTCCCTCACCTTCTTATATATGAGACAAGTAGAGAAAATATGGGCGCTTTTTACAATCAAAAAAAACACCTACCATATGAGTAGGTGTCTAGATAGGTTTACTGACGGTCTCTCTCCGCTTGTTCATCCCAGCATTCTGTATTTTTCAAACCAGTAATATTTCTTGCATAAAACACAGGATTTTTCCCTGCCTTGCGCTGTGCCGTGTAATCTTTCAACACATCGAGCGCTACCTTACCAATTAGGAAAATCACGACTAAGTTTAATACAGCCATTAATCCCATAAATAAATCTGCCATGTTCCACACAAGAATAATCTCTGCAACAGAGCCGAACAGAACCATTAGTAATACAGCTACACGATAAACGGTTTTCCACGCAGAGCTCTCGCGAATGAATTCAATATTTGTTTCACCATAGTAGTAGTTACCGATGATTGAACTAAAGGCAAACAATAAGATAGCAATCGCTACAAAGCTTGGAGCCCACGAGCCAATATGCTGTGTTAGTGCACTTTGCGTTAATACAATTCCATTTGATTCACCTGTTTGATACACATCTGTAAGAAGGATCATGAAAGCAGTTGCTGAACAAATAATCATCGTATCAACAAATACTCCAAGGGATTGTACTAATCCTTGTTTAGCAGGGTGGCTTACATTTGCCGTTGCTGCAGCATTCGGCACACTACCCATACCGGCTTCATTCGAGAATAAACCACGGCGTACCCCTTGCATAATTGCAGCACCGATTCCTCCTCCAATGATTTCATTAATTCCAAATGCATTAGTAATAATTAAGTTAAAAACAGCTGGAATTTGCGTAAAGTTTGTAATAACGATAAAGAAGGCAATCACTAAATAAATAATAGCCATCACTGGAACAACAATCTGTGTCACACTTGCAATTCGTTTAACACCGCCAAAAATAACTAAGCCTGCTAATACCGCAACAATAATTCCAATCACAAAACGATCAAAATTAAATGCGTTTTCAAAAGCCAGCGTAATTGTGTTAGCTTGTACCGCATTAAAGATTAAGCCAAAACATAGAGTAATTAAAACAGCAAAAATAATTCCTAAGCCGCGTTTATTTAAAGCCTTCTCCATGTAATAAGCCGGCCCGCCACGGAACTGCTCGCCGTCTCTAACTTTATACACTTGTGCTAACGTACTTTCAATAAAAGCTGTTGCCATACCAATAAGTGCTACAACCCACATCCAAAAAATCGCACCAGGTCCTCCAAGCGCAATCGCAATCGCAACCCCTGCTAAGTTACCAGTTCCTACACGGGAAGCCGTACTGATCGTAAACGCTTGGAAAGCAGATATTCCTTTGTTACCATCTTTTTTCTCTGTGATCACGCGGAACATCTCACCAAAAAGTCTTACTTGTACAAACTTCGTAACAATGGTGAAGTATACGCCAAGGCCAAGCAGCAATGCGATTAAGACGTACGTCCACAGCAGGTTATTTCCGCCATCAACGATCCAGTTTAACCCGTTTAAAATACTCTCCAAATTTACTCACCTCTTTAATTTAGTATCTTGTTTATTATAAACAAGCATTCTGTAAAACGATATTTTTCTGAAATTTCAAAATACACAACCCCTATATTGACAGGTCTATCTTCCCCTCTTACAATAAAATTAACAGATGAACACATAAGACAATCATTTTTATATCAAAACCTAGTTTATAGGAAGTGGATTTTTCTAAGAGAATCATCTCTTATTTTCGCCACACAACTGCTTTTTGGCAGATGTGTGGCTTTTTTATTTTGAAGGGAGAGTTTCGAGATATGAAATCATGGATATACCCCATTCTTATCTTAATCGGCGGATGCTGTTTAGGAATCTTATCAACGTTCGTTAAGCTGGCATATGGTGCAGGATACACCCTTAGTATTGTGACACTAAGTCAATTTACTTTCGGCATTGTTTTCCTTTGGGGTATTTTCCTCTTTTCTCCAAAAGTTAAACTGCCTATTACATCCATTTTGACAATGTTTGCAGCAGGTATACCAATGGCTTTAACAGGCTTATTTTATTATCAAGCTCTAGAAACACTGGATGCTTCCCTTGCTATCATTTTTCTTTTTCAATTTGTCTGGGTAGGGTCCTTACTTGAATGGCTCTTACAAAAGAAGCGTCCGAGCAAAGTAAAGCTGGTTTCAATTGCTGTCTTGTTAGCTGGATCTTTTCTTGCAGCTGGGATTGGGACAAACGGAGGCTCATCTTTTACTTGGATCGGAGCCTTTTGGGGATTTCTTTCATCCATCACCTTTTCTTTATTTGTGTACTTAAGCAGTTCAGCAGGCACACATCTTCCTGCTATTCAGCGCAGTACACTATTTGCTACAGGAAGCTTCATTTTAGTTCTCTTTATTTTTCCGCCGATGGTCGTTCTTCACACACCGTTATCAAGTGACATTGTGTTCTATGGATTAATGTTAGGTTTATTTGGAGTCGCCCTGCCGCCATTATTATTTTCTGTTGGCATGCCGCATGTCGGCTCCGGTCTGGGGACAATTTTGACGTCGGCTGAACTGCCTGTCGCTGTTATAATGTCCTATTTCGTACTTGGCGAAGCGGTTTCCATTTTTCAATGGCTCGGTGTCATCATTATTTTTCTAGGAATTATGGTTGGTAACCGAAAGACCGCCTCTGGCAAGATTCAGGCAAACGAAAAGGCTGCGAGTTAGTTCGCAGCCTTTTTAGTCGCCTATATTAAATTTCCATAAGTCTTCTCTAGAGGTTGTAATGGCTACCGCTCCTGCCTCAAACGCTCTCGTGGCATCCTCTTCTGTTTCAATTAACCCTCCCGTTATAACTTCAGTCTTCGTGTCCTTTCTGACCTTCTCGATATAGTGAGGAATCACTCCTGGAAGGACTTCAATAAAATCGGGCTCTATCTGTTCAACCAGCTTATAGCTTGTCTCTAGGGCAATCGTATCTAATAAAAATAAACGCTGGATAGCTAATACGTTATTTTTCTTAGCTGTTCTAAGCACATCGCCTCTCGTTGAAATAAGACCGGCCGGTTTAATTTGCTGACATAAAAACTCAGTGGAATATTTATCATTTCTCAGCCCTTGTATCATATCAGCATGAAGAATCACTTTTTTATTAGCCCTTTTCGTTTGATTCATGACTGCACCAAGCTGAGCAATATGAAGATCTAGCATGACCATATATTCGTCATTATTAGATAACACCTTTTCAAAATCTTTCATCCGCTTGATGGCCGGCAGCACTTTTTGACCGTTAAAGTTCATATGGTTCACCCTTACTTTACGTAATAATTAATTGAAGCAAGATAAAAAAGGACCACAACTAAACTTGATCAATTCATTAACGTATCACTTAACGAAAATCATTAATCAAAAAAGTTGCAGTCCTCTCCTCATAGACTCTTTATTAACTTACCCCAAGTATAGCAAGTCTTATTTATCACGTAAATAATAACCGGCTTTATGGGCGTCAGAGTGCAGGAACTATTTTGCTTTTGGTTTAAATCCCATTGTTGATTTAACAGCTTGCTTCCAGCCATCATATAAAGGCTGTCTCACGTCATCGTCCATCTCTACTTCAAACGAGCGGTCGATCTTCCAATTATCGGCGATTTCTTGTTTATCTTCCCAGAAGCCTACAGCAAGTCCAGCAAGATAAGCAGCACCTAGAGCAGTCGTTTCATTTACCACCGGACGCTCAACCGGTACATTTAGAATATCACTTTGGAACTGCATTAAGAAATTATTTTTAACCGCTCCGCCATCTGCACGAAGCTTTCTTAATTGAATGCCAGAGTCCGCTTCCATAGCTTGCAGAACGTCCTTTGTTTGATAAGCCAATGACTCAAGCGTCGCACGAATAAAGTGTTCTTTCGTAGTGCCTCGAGTCAACCCAAACACTGCCCCGCGAGCTTCACTATCCCAGTATGGCGTTCCAAGACCAACGAAAGCGGGAACCATATACACTCCGTCAGTAGAGTCTACTTTAGCTGCATATCCTTCTGTATCCGATGCTTGATTAACCATGCGCATCCCATCACGCAGCCATTGAATAGCAGAACCTGCAACAAAAATACTTCCTTCTAGCGCATATTCAACTTTTCCATCTAGCCCCCAAGCGATCGTTGTTAAAAGACCGCTCTTTGATGGTACGGCTTTATCTCCTGTATTCATTAACATAAAGCAGCCTGTACCATACGTATTTTTAGCCATTCCTTTTTCAAAGCAAGCCTGTCCAAAGAGTGCCGCTTGTTGGTCGCCGGCAGCACCTGCAATGGGAATTTGTTCTCCAAAGAAATGATAATCAACCGTTTCCCCGTATACTTCAGAAGAAGAGCGAACATCAGGCAGCATCGTTTTTGGAATCGTTAATATCTCAAGCAGCTCATCATCCCATTTTAAGTCATAGATGTTGTACATTAGTGTTCGAGATGCGTTTGTGTAATCTGTAACATGCGCCTTGCCGCCGCTTAATTTCCAGATCAGCCACGTATCAATCGTACCGAATAGTAAATCTCCAGTTTCCGCCTTCTCTCTTGCACCGTCCACGTTATCAAGAATCCATTTTACTTTCGTACCGGAGAAGTACGCATCAATTAACAATCCAGTTTTGTTGCGGAATAACTCATTATGCCCGCTTGCTTTCAATTCTTCACAAATGTCTGCTGTCTGCCTTGATTGCCAAACCACTGCATTATAGACAGGCTTTCCAGTATGCTTGTCCCATACAACGGTCGTCTCGCGCTGATTTGTAATGCCGATCGCAGCAATCTCTCCAGGTGTCACATCCGCTTCAGATAAAACGCTTGCAATAACCGAAAGTACCGAACCCCAAATTTCATTCGCATCATGCTCTACCCAGCCTGGCTTTGGAAAGTGCTGTGTAAATTCCTTTTGTGCAGAATGAACAATTCCTCCTTTTTTATCAAATAGGATAGCACGTGAGCTTGTTGTTCCTTGGTCGATTGATAGAATATATGTTTTCTCCATGTCTTCCCTCTCCTTTAAATGTTATGAAACGTTTTCTGCGTTATTTTGATAATGTGTTGTCACCTTTGATTCAGATGGCATCCATTTTGACGCTGCACTAATAATGATAAGAAGTGCAATAAGAATAAATAACGGTACAACTGATCCACCGTTAAACATAATATGATAGAACTGTGCTCCTAGCACACCTCCAATTGCAGGTCCTGCAACCGGCACCCATGCATACTTCCAGTTCGATGTGCCTTTTCCTGCTATCGGAAGAAAGAAATGTGCTAAACGCGGCCCAAGATCCCTTGCCGGGTTAATAGCATAACCAGTAGTGCCTCCTAATGACAACCCAATGGCTACAATAAGGAACCCGACAATTAAAGGATTTAATCCTTCTGTAAATTGATTCGCTCCAATAGCTAGCAGCCCAAACAATAATACAGCCGTTCCAATTGCCTCACTAATTAAGTTAGATGGCGTATGCGCAATTGCTGGATCTGTTGAGAAAACCGCTAATTTTGCCCCTTGATCCTTTGTTTCTCTCCAATGCGGCAGATAATGAATAAAGACAATGCACGCACCAATAAATGCACCAATAATTTGAGCGATGATATACCCTGGAACTAAACTCCAAGAAAATTCTCCTACCGAAGCGAGCCCTAGCGTTACAGCAGGATTTAAATGTGCTCCGCTGATTCCGCCGACTGCATATACAGCAAAAGCTACGGCAAATCCCCATCCAAATGTAATGACAATCCAGCCTGAGTTTTCAGCTTTTGACTTCTTAAGTACGACGCCGGCTACAACCCCTCCACCAAAAATAATTAAAACCATTGTACCAATTAATTCAGCTAAATAGACACTCATACATCTCTCCCCTTTCTTGGAAGCGGTTACCGATGGGTACAAAAAAAGAGACAACTTTTTGCGAGGTACGATCTTAATAGATCACATCTCGCAAAAAGCTGCCTCTCAATTGAACTCATCAGCTTCAATATAAACTTGCCTATAATATACATGACTCTATGAATCTTGTAAAGAGGTCTTTAAGAAAAGGAATATATTTTCAGAAAAATAAAATAATATTCGACTTTTTTATGAATCTCTAGTACACTACTATTTATAGGAGGTGGTACGAACAACTTCTAATCCCTCATCTAAGATCCTTCATCAAGACATTAAGTTCTTCATCTGTTAATTCACGCCATTGTCCATATGGCAGTCTATCTATTGAAAGATTCATAATTCGAACGCGACGAAGTCTTGTCACATAATATCCGAACTCTTTTGTCATGCGTCTAATTTGACGATTTAAGCCTTGCTTTAAGATAATTCGAAACGTCATTTCATCGATTCTCGTAACAGTACATGGCTCTGTCACTTGATCTAGAATCTCAACACCACTCGCCATACTCTTTAAAAATGTATCAGGATAAGGACGGTCAACGGTTACAATATATTCTTTTTCGTGACCATTTTCGACTCGCATGATTTTGTTTACAATATCACCATCATTCGTTAAGAGAAGCAGGCCTTCAGAATCTTTATCTAGACGTCCAACAGCAAAAATCCGTTCACGATAATTCATGTAATCAATCAGATTATTTTTGACCTGCCTTTGGGCCGTACATACAATGCCCGTTGGTTTATGTAACAAAAGGTAAATATTTCGTTCCTTCATCGGAACCGGCGAACCATCTAATAAAATACAGTCATCTGTATCAACAAATGTATCTTTTGTCGCTGTTTTACCATTAACCGTTATTCGACCAGCAGCCAATAGTCTTTCTGTTTCTCTTCTTGAGCAATAACCAGTGTTGCTCATATATAATTGAATTCTCACATTTACAGGTCCTCTCTTATAAAGGGTCTCGATCTATTTTATCATGTGAATGTGATCTCTGTTTATACGTCTATTATTGCAACCGCTTTCATAAATTAAATCTTGGACAAGTGATGTTCAATACATTTATATCAACTTACTTAGGAGGAGTTTACATGGTCTACAAGAACCCAAACACTGAAGGCGCACTCATTCACTTTAAGGATCGTTACGAAAACTATATCAACGGAGAATGGACACCTCCTGCAGGTGGGAAATACTTCGAAAATATTACTCCTGTAACCGGACAGGTGTTTTGCGAGGTTGCTAGATCTTCTGCTGAAGATATTGAGCTAGCACTTGATGCAGCGCACGCCGCAAAGGACAGCTGGGGGAAAACGTCTCCGGCAGAACGTGCGAATATTTTAAATAAAATTGCTGATCGTATGGAAGAAAACCTTGAAATGCTTGCTGTAAGTGAAACATGGGAAAACGGTAAAGCTGTCCGTGAAACCTTAAATGCCGATATCCCGCTTGCTGTTGATCATTTCCGCTATTTCGCTGGCGTCCTTCGTGCTGAGGAAGGAAGCATTTCTCAAATTGACGAGAATACAGTCGCTTACCATTTCCAAGAGCCTTTAGGCGTTGTCGGACAGATCATCCCGTGGAACTTCCCTCTTCTTATGGCAACTTGGAAATTGGCACCGGCCCTTGCTGCAGGAAACTGCGTTGTATTAAAGCCAGCCGAGCAGACTCCTGTTTCAATCTTTGTTTTATTAGAGCTGATTGAAGATCTGCTTCCAAAAGGGGTATTAAACGTAGTTAACGGTTTTGGTGTTGAGGCAGGTAAGCCGCTTGCTCAAAGCAACCGTATTGCTAAAGTAGCATTTACTGGAGAGACAACAACCGGCCGCTTAATTATGCAGTATGCTTCTGAAAATATTATTCCGGTCACTTTAGAGCTTGGCGGCAAATCTCCAAATATTTTCTTCGCCGATATTATGGATAAGGATGATGCGTTCTTAAATAAAGCGGTAGAAGGCTTTGTCATGTTTGCCCTAAATCAAGGTGAAGTATGTACATGCCCGTCCCGCGCCCTCGTTCACGAATCCATTTATGATGAATTTATGGAGCGTGTCATTGCTCGTGTTAAAGAAATCAAAACAGGAAACCCGCTAGACCCAGATACAATGATGGGTGCACAAGCTTCACAAGAGCAGCTTGAAAAAATCCTTTCTTACTTGGATATTGGAAAACAAGAAGGCGCCACTTGCCTTGCCGGCGGCGGACGCAACCAGCTTGAAGGCGATCTAGCTAACGGTTATTATGTTCAGCCAACTGTCTTTGCTGGAACAAATAATATGCGTATTTTCCAAGAAGAAATTTTCGGCCCTGTCGTTTCAGTTACTACATTTAAAGATGATGCAGAAGCTTTAGCCATTGCTAACGATACGTTATACGGTCTTGGAGCAGGTGTATGGTCACGAAATATAAACACAGCCTACCGCTTCGGACGTGAAATCCAAGCTGGACGTGTCTGGACGAACTGCTACCACGCCTACCCAGCTCATGCTGCATTTGGCGGATACAAAAAGTCAGGTATTGGTCGTGAGAATCATAAAATGATGCTAAGCCACTATCAGCAAACGAAAAACCTGCTCGTTAGCTACAGCGAAGATGCACTTGGATTCTTTTAAATCTAGAACGGAGGGATGCTGATGGTTGAGCGTGTTGTAGCAACCGACGCGACTCTAAAATTCATACACTACCTAAAAGACATTCACGGACCTTTGATGTTTCATCAATCGGGGGGATGCTGCGATGGCAGCTCCCCGATGTGCTACCAACAAGGAGAATTGAATTTTGGCGATCAAGATGTACTGCTCGGCCATATTGCCGATTGTCCTTTCTACATTGCCAAAGATCAATATCAATATTGGAAGCATACGCAGCTTATTATTGATGTCGTGGCAGGCCGTGGCGGCATGTTTTCATTAGAAGGACCTGAAGGTAAAAGGTTTCTAACGCGGTCACGAGTGTTCACAAACGAAGAAAGAATCGAATTAGGATTAACTTAATACAAACAGGAGAATTGTTTTTATCACCAATTCTCCTGTTTTCCATAACAATATATTCGCTTCACTACATTGCTTCTTTTTTCTTATCATTAATTGAATGAATCGTTGCTGGCTCTTTTTGAACAGGTAGAGAAACAGAGACTGTGGTACCTACTAATTCTTTACTTTTAAAGGTAACCATCCCTGCCATCGCCTCAATAATGCGAATCGATACCATTGTCCCGAGGCCTGTTCCTTTGTCTTTCGTAGTGTAAAATAAAGAACCAATCCTGCTAAGCTCTTCTTTATTCATTCCTTTTCCTGTATCAGAGATATGAACAGTCACCATGTTACCAGTCTGTTGAACAATCAAACTGACATTCCCGCCATTAGGGGTCGCTTCAATCGCATTTTTGACAAAATTAATTAAAGCCTGCTTTAATTGATTTCTGTCTGCCTTAACTAAAAGCCCTTCTTCAATATCATGCAGTTCATTTAAATGTACTCCCTCTTTAATCGCATACGGCTGAAGCAGTGCCTGGATTTCTTGGACAGTCTCTAGCAGCTTCACATTTTCAACACTTTTCAATTCTGGCTTCGCAAAGCTCAAGTAGTCATTAATAATGTTTTCTGCCCGACCTAATTCATTGAGTACTAAAGAAAAATATTGTTGATTCGTGCTCTTGTCATCTTCTTTCATTAACTGCAGAAATCCTTTCACTACCGTTAGAGGATTTCTCACTTCATGAGCAATCGATGCGGCGAGTCCCGCTAATGTGTTAAATTTCTCCGCACGAATAATTTCTTCTTGCATTCGTCTTCGTTCATTAACGGCTTCATGCAAGAGTGTGATGAATCCTGCCGCAATGATTATCACCAATACATAATAAAATAAGTAGCTTGCTAAGACCGATTCGTCCATAACCGGCAACGCATGCTGACTAACTAAGATCATTGTAATCGTCACCTGTATAACTACCGGGACAAGTGAGAGCGCTATCGTAAATAATACCTTTTTCCATTTTGTCACCACTTGCTGATACTTGGCTTGAAAAAAATAGGCGGCTAGTGCAGCAGATGTAATACAAAGATAGGCAAATGGTAAATGGTCTCCGCCGTAAATGGTTCTTGTCAGCATTAAAACAGCGAATACCACCCAGCCTGTCCTCACTCCTCCATACAAAAAAGCACAGACGACAATCACATAGCGCAGGTCCCAATACAAACCGAATGTTTGGTAGGAAAATACGATGCATAATACTCCAGCCAGCATGTAAAATACCATCAAAAAAGGAAAGCGAGGTTCTTTTTTTCCATTTGAAATGACACTATATATTAGAACAGGAGATAAAACAATTAGAACTTGTAGTAATAACTTCTCTATGATCATCTCTCAATACCCCTAGTTTATATTTTTCTTTTTCGTACATTCGACATAGAGTGAGTGATTCCTTTAACTTTCCTCACACAATTTTCGACAAATTCTGAAACTAAGGTCCTAAAATAAAGAGCTGCCCTAAAGCACAGCTCTTTTGATCATAGGATATGGACTCTATTTTTTTATGAAGTATTAGGCGTACAGCCTTACTCTTAATCCCCTTCGTATAATTTCTGGTAGTAGCCTCTTTGATGTCTAAGTTCTTCATGCGTTCCTTGTTCAATAATCTTTCCATCTACTAACACAAAAATTTTATCTGCCTTCTCAATTGTATTCAATCTGTGCGCAATAACAAAGCTCGTTCTTCCCCTCATTAATCTAAAGAGCGCTTCTTGTATCTTCAACTCTGTGACAGTATCAATACTGCTCGTTGCTTCATCTAAAATCAGGATAGAGGGATCAGCTAATAAAGCACGAGCAATCGATATAAGCTGCTTTTGCCCTTGACTGATTCCTCCCCCGTCTTGAGAAAGGATCGTGTCATATTGTTCCTCTAGGTGAGAAATAAAGGAGTGAGCATTTGCTTCTTTGGCTGCTTGTTCGACTTCATCATCAGTCGCACTTAATCTCCCATACCGAATGTTCTCTCTAATCGTTCCCTCAAATAAAAACGGGTCTTGAAGAACATAACCCAGCTGCCTCCTTACTTCTTCTCTGTCATACCTGTTCACCTGTTCTCCATCAAACAAAATCTCCCCTGAATCCGGGTTATAAAAACGAGAGATCATATTAATAATGGTCGTTTTCCCTGCTCCGGTCGGCCCTACGAACGCAGCGGTTTCACCTGATTTGACAGTGAAATTAATGTCATCAATAATTTTCTCATCTTTTTCATAAGAAAACGAGACATTCCTAAAGTCTACATTCCCTTTAAACTGAGGTACAGGCAGGCTGTCTTTTTGATCTTTTTCTACCGGCTCATCAATTATTTGAAAGACTCTCTCAGCCCCTGCAACTGCTGAGAGAAGCGTGTTGAACTGGTTAGCTAAATCATTTAACGGTCTAGTAAACTGTCTAGCATATTCAGCAAAAATAACGATGACCCCTATCGTAATTGCATCTTGAAGAACGAGCACACCGCCAACACCTGCAATGACTGCAAAGCTCAAATTATTAAGTACATTCATTACCTTTGGAATAAATCCAGAGTACGTTTGAGCCCAAAACCCAGATTGCTTTAATTTCTGGTTCTTCTCTTCAAACTCGCCAATGACCCTCTCTTCTTGAGAGAACACCTTCACCATGGACTGCCCTGATACAGTTTCCTCAATAAATCCATTTACATCACCTATATTTCGCTGCTGCTCTTTAAAAAAGACACTTGTTCTTCTTGTGATCCATTTCAGCCCAAGCACCATTACTGGAATAATTAGAAGTGTCAAGACTGTCATTAATGGACTTAAGTAAATCATCACTCCTAGGATGCCAATAAACGTTAATACACTTGAGAGAATTTGGATCACGGAACTATTTAAAGTAGAACTGACATTTTCCATATCATTTGTGACACGACTCATTAATTCCCCGTGCTGCCTCTTATCAAAGAACGGAATGGGCAGCTTTTGAAGATGTGTGAATAGGTGCATCCTTATTTCGTACACAGACTTCTGTGCTACCTCCACCATCCAGTAATTTTGCAGCCAAATGCTCACTGAGTGCCCAATATAGATAATAAATAAGAATACCAGCAGTGTCGTTAGACCGTTTAATTCATTTGTGACAATAAATCGATCAATCGAAACTCCGACTAGAAAAGGACCAAGCAAGCTCAGTACCGAACTTGCTACCACCATAAGCACAACAAGGAAAAGCTTGCCCTTATATACGGCTAAATAAGACCAAAGCCTAGATAATGTGCCTGACCAATCCTTCGCTCTTTCCTTTTTCTTGCCCTTTGTTGCTGGTTCACTCGCTCTCCAATCAATTGGTTGATACTTAAATGGACGAGTCAAAAGATCAAACATGGTGTGTCTCCTCCTTTCCTAGCTGAGATTGAGCGATCTGTTGGTAAAGATCTGAGTCTTTTAACAGTTCTTCATGCGATCCGCAAGCAAGCATCCGGCCTTGATCTAAAAGGAAAATCCGGTCAGCTGCCATCGCGGTCTTTATTTTTTGTGTAATAATAAGGGTCGTACAAGGGTATTCTTCTAATGCTTTCAAAAACTTTCTTTCTGTTTTCATATCAAGCGCACTTGTACTATCATCGAGCAGCAGGATACACGGCTGCCGGATAAGAGCTCTGGCAATCGAAATCCTTTGCTTTTGCCCTCCAGAGAGATTGACACCCTTTTGACCAATTCTTGTTTCATATTGTTTTGGAAGAGCAGCAATCGTATCGTGAATTTGAGCCGCCCTCGCAGATGCCTCCATCTCTCTTTCTGTGCTCTCTTTTCTCCCCCAGCTTAGATTCTCTTTTATAGAACCTGTAAACAAAAGAGATTCTTGCGGCACATAACCCATCATCTGGCGCAGCTTACCCATTTCCCATTCCCGCAAGTCGATCCCGTCAATAGAAATGGAGCCTTTTTTTGGATCATACAGCCTAGGAATGAGCTGGAATAAGCTCGACTTCCCTGAACCCGTTGCCCCTAATATAGCGACTGTTTCCCCTCTTTTCACATAGAAGGAAAGATCCTTTAATACATCTTTTTGGCTTCTTGGATAGTTAAACGTTACATGATTAAATTCGATATGTGTATCACTCTGTTTACTTTGTTCAATAGCTGTCTCAATATCTCCGTCTTCCATTCCTGTTTCAGTTGAGAGAACCTCATCAATACGGGCCGCTGAAGCTCTTGCTCTTGAAAAGACGATGATGATCATTGAAAATACCGTCAAAGCTGAAGTAATTCTTGTTGCATAATTAATAATTGCCACTACTTCACCGACTTGAGCTTGATTAGCCCCAACATCGATCGCTCCAAACCAGAGCACTCCAATAATCGCACCGTTCATTAACAATAAAAGGACAGGCATCGTCACTTCCATTAACCGCAGCGCTTTTATTGTCTGATCTTTTAATTGTTCATTGTCCTTGTTAAATCGTTTTCCTTCATGGTTTCTCCGTACAAAAGCTTTTATAATTCGTATCCCTTTTAAATTTTCGCGCATGACATGATTCAGTTGATCAAGCTTATTTTGGACCTCGCGAAACATGCTGCCGCCCTTTTTCATCATCCAAATAAGAAAAAAGATAAGAATTGGGATTGTGACCACAAGAAATAACGCAAGCTTTGCATTCACCACAAAAGCCATAATGGTTCCTCCAATGACCAGCAACGGGGCTCGCATCATAATTCGCAAACTCATAAATATCGTATTTTGAATTTGTGTCACATCATTTGTCATTCTTGTAATAAGAGACGAGGTTTCAAAATTTTGCAGTTTAGAATAGGCAAATGACTGTACTCTTGTATACATGCTCTGCCTTAAATCAAACCCTGTGCTTTGCGACACATGGGCAGCATAAAAAGAATTAATCACTCCTGATAGAAAAGCCAAAAATGACATTCCTATCATAATAAGCCCCCACCTTATAACAATATCTATATCCCCAGCAACAACACCTTCATCAATAATCCTTGCTAATAGAAGGGGATGAAAAAGTTCAACTGCTAGCTCTACTAACATTAGTACAATGGCAATCCACATCGGAAATCGATATGGCTTAATAAACGCAAAAATCTTTCTCATAATCTAGACACCCCGGCTTTTTCTTAGTAAAACGAAAGATTACTTTCTATCATACCTCAAAATAAAGTTTTCAACTAATTTGAATACACAGAAAAGTGATCAGACATTGGGAGCCTGATCACTTTGCTTACATATACAAAGAAGCGAGTATGATCGCTTGTGCATCTTCATATAACTTCGGATAATCGGAAAAAGGAAGCGGATTTTCCCCTAAACCGAGTTCCACTGTATACCCAGGTCTTCTCCACTGTTCAATAAACCAATCCTTGTACCCTGCATAACTATCAACATACTGAATCGGTCTAAATCCGCTCACTCTAGCAAACTCTTCTACAATCACTTCAGACTCTGGCGGTTCAAACCCTTGAAAGCCCCAAAATATGACCTCTCCTTGTGTATGAAAAGCGAGAACCCGGCTAAAATCACTTTCTATTGTAAGTTCTGCAATAGCTATTGATTCCGGTTCTGTTAATGGAGCATACCCAGGAAAATCTCTAGGTGCAGGCTGAGCAGGCTTTGTCGCAGCTTCTTCTTCCCAACTAGCCGGATACTGATTATTCAAATCAACGCCCTGAATATTGGCTCTCCAGCCGGAGAAATCGGTACTCCCGTTATTTATTTCAAGCACATCGCTTCTATATGGCTCCTCGTCCGGAAGCCCATCAATGACTAAATCGACTCCATCAGGATTAACCATTGCGACAATCGATAATTCTACTTCATTATAAAATGGCAGAACAGGTATCTCTCTTATAGTTTGCTGATTCGTCATGGCAAGCAGGTACTCATTTAAGAAATCTACTAATACAGGCGTTGTAATCCATTCATGAGCATGGAAAGAGCCATTCAAATGAACTCGTTTTAGACCATTACCCACCTTAATTTCTTCGATCGGCTTTCCCATAACACTCCTTCCTATCACTCTTCTTCTGATAAAGGGGTAGATCTCAGTTAATTGATCCAAGTCTGCAGTCATTTTAGAGAAGCGATAGTCATCTGTTATATCAGCTATTTTAGCTGTGACTCTTCTTGGAAGAAGTAAATTAGTTCCAACTTGAAGCATAGTAGGGTTCGTTTGCTGATTTAGCAAAAAGATAGAATCGATTGGCAGACCAAACTCTCTTGAAAGCGTCCAAAATGTATCTCCTGATTGAATGGTGTAAGATTGTATCGTATATCCTGGGATTCTTGCCAGTGCTCCAACCTGCAAGGCATTAGGGTTTACCCCACCATTTGAATCAATCACTAATTGGAGCGGAAGCCGAAACAACTGGCTGTAGTACCACAAATTATCTCCTCGTCTAACCCGAACAAGCATAGGTCTCCCTCCATCCCGCCAATAGTCGATATAACAGAATATGAGGCCGTGCGCTAATTCATGAGTTATGTTTTCAGCTAGCTCCTATACAGACCATTCATATAGAGCTCTGTCAGTTGTTCGCTTAACTGTTTAATTGAATGACGACATTCTCCTGTGACACATTCCCACATGAACATCTCATTGGCATAAAACCATCCCCTTGCAATAAGCGCTGCGTCAAGACGCGGCGAAGCTAATCCATTTGTCTGAGCGAAGGTGATATCTTTTGTGATGCTTTTAATAAAACGCTCACGGATCTCATTCCACTTTTCATCAATGACTTCAGATGAGCCTCTTGCCTCTTTTAATACGCTCATTAAGCGGCTTTCTTTTTGGGCAAGTGTTAGAAACAATTCAACCTGTTCTCTAATACTACTTGCTGCTTCTTTAGTTGAAACGGGTGTAAAAGAACGTTCTCCCACTTCATAAAAGGCATCCATTAATTCATCAACAAGCTCAATAAATAATTCGTCTTTATTCCGAAAATAAACATACGCAGTGCCATATCCTAATCCGGCATGTTTAATAATTTGAGAAATGGTTGTTTTCACAAATCCTTGTTCAATAAAAACGTCTTCGGCAGCTTGAAGCAGGCGCCCTCGTGTCTGAATCGCCTTCTCTTCCCTTGCAGATCGTTTCTTCATTGCAGTCTTCCTCCTAATAACTCTCTCATTCATTTCACTGACATAATGTCATTGACGCCATGTCAGTTTCTCTTATACAATAATATCAAAAGTATTCTTACTTTTCACTCGATAAGTTTATCAGTGAAATAAGGAGGACCATAATGACAAAACAATTAACATCCAACAACGCACTAGAGCTTGATCAACAAGATCCACTTGCACGTTTCAGAGAAGAATTTTATTTAAATAAAAACAGCATCTACTTAGATGGAAACTCGTTAGGACTGCTATCTAAGCGGGCAGAAAAAAGCCTGCTGGACCTGTTAGATTCATGGAAGACACTTGGAATAGACGGATGGACTGATGGGGATAATCCTTGGTTCTATTTATCAGAAACAGTAGGAGATAAGATGGCTCCATTAGTCGGAGCAGCACCTGAAGAAGTGATTGTAACCGGTTCCACGACAACCAATCTGCATCAATTAGTTTCTACGTTTTATAAGCCGGTTGAAGGACGCACAAAAATCTTGGCTGATGAATTGAACTTCCCAAGTGATATTTATGCGCTGCAAAGTCAAATTACGTTAAGGGGCCTAGACTACCACGATCATTTAATTGAAGTGAAGAGTAAAGACGGGCACACTTTAAATGAAGACGACATTATAGAAGCGATGACTGAGGACATAGCGTTAATCTTGCTTCCAAGTATTCTTTATCGGAGCGGGCAGATTCTAGACATGAAACGTTTGACCAAAGAGGCTCATAAGCGCAACATCCTTATTGGATTTGACCTTTGCCACTCGATTGGTTCGATCCCTCATAAATTAAGCGAATGGGATGTAGATTTTGCTTTTTGGTGCAACTATAAACACTTAAATGGCGGCCCGGGCTCTGTTGGAGCACTATATGTGAATAAGAAGCATTTCGGTACAATGCCAGGGTTAGCAGGCTGGTTCAGCTCACATAAAGAAAAGCAGTTTGATATGGAGCACACACTTACACCAGCTGATGATGCAGGTGCTTTCCAAATTGGAACTCCTCACGTATTAAGTGTTGCGCCGATCCTCGGTTCTCTTGAAATATTTGAAGAAGCAGGCATTGGACAAATTAGAGAAAAATCACTAAAGATGACTCGATTTATGAAAGATGTCATGATCCAAGAGCTTGATGGGCACGGCTTTGTATTTAGAAACCCGGATGAAGACGAGCGCCGCGGAGGCCACTTATATATTGAACATCCAGAAGCCGCTCGTATTTGTAAGGCATTGAAAGATAAAGGAGTAATCCCTGATTTCCGTTCGCCTAACGGAATTCGTTTAGCACCTGTAGCCCTCTACAATTCCTATATGGATGTATGGACCAGCGTGCAGATCTTAAAAGAAATTATGGACAATGAACTCTATAAAAAGTATGAAAACAAGCGAGGTGTCGTGGCCTGATGAAGGATAATCAATGGATTGATATTTCACAGCCATTAGATGAGAAACTCGCCCATTGGCCTGGCGATACCCCTTTTCACTATGTGACCGAATATACAAAAGAGCAAACAGGTTCAGTGAATATTGGGAAGCTGACAATGAGCTTACACTCTGGTACACATATTGATGCCCCTTTCCATTTTGATAATGACGGGGCTCGCGTACTTGACCTTGATATTAACCGGTATACAGGCACTGCTCGTGTGATTAATGCATCTGCTTTTGAGAAACTAGACGAGCATGCCTTCAGCCAATTTGACTTATCAGGTGTCACAAGAGTCCTTGTTAAAACATCGGTTCCTAATAATCCTGCTCACTTCCCAGAAGACTTTCCGTACGTGACTCCGTGCGGGGCCGACCACCTGAAACAATGCGGGATCCAATTAATCGGCGTTGATGTGCCGTCAGTGGACCATCCGGTTAGTAAGGAGCTAGAAGGACATCATGCCTTGCTTAAAAATGATATTGCGATTTTAGAAAATATTATGCTCGATCATGTAGAAGACGGTGATTATGAATTAATTGCCCTTCCTCTTCCTATTAGAGAAGGGGATGGAAGTCCTGTACGGGCAGTTATCCGCAAACAATCTTAGATTCTAAAGGAGAATGAACATGACAAAAGAGTCTTATTCAACTAAAACGACAGCCAATGAAAAAGGCATCCATACTGATTTCATTAATAATATGACATATGGTGAATACCTTAAACTCGATCAAATCTTATCTGGACAAGAGCGATTATCTGACCATCATGATGAAATGTTATTTATTGTCATTCATCAGGTCAGTGAACTTTGGATGAAGCTTATTCTGCATGAAACAAATGCAGCGATTCACTCTATCCAATCAGGTGATATGCAGACGTCCTTTAAACAGCTTGCTCGTGTATCTAAAATTCAATCACAAATTATCCAAGCGTGGGATGTATTATCTACTCTGACACCAGCTGAATATATGGAATTCAGAGATTCACTTGGTCAAGCTTCAGGCTTCCAGTCGTATCAATACCGTTTAATTGAGTTTGCTCTTGGCTACAAGACGCCTCATATTTTGAAGATTTATGAAAAAGATGCTGAGCTTCACAAGCAATTAAAAGAGGCTTACGAAGGTCCTGGACTGTATGATGTAGCTATTGATGCGCTGGCTGAAGCTGGATTTAAGATTAATCCTGAAGTGTTGAATCGTGATTACTCAAAACCATATGAAGAAGACGACAGCGTAAGAGATGCTTGGCTTACTGTCTATCGTGATGTAGAAAATTATTGGGATTTATATCAGCTTGCTGAGAAGTTAGTAGACATTGAAGATTGGCTGCAGCAATGGCGTTTCCGTCATATGAAGACCGTAGAACGTATCATTGGCTTTAAAGTAGGAACAGGTGGATCTTCCGGGGTTAATTACTTGAAAAAAGTTCTTGATCAACGTTTCTTCCCTGAGTTATGGAGTTTACGAACTGAAATCTAAAAACATACTAAGGGGGAAATAAGATGGGAGAACATCGAGAGCAATGGTCATCTAAACTAGGATTTATTCTCGCATCAGCCGGGGCCGCGATCGGCCTTGGCGCCATATGGAAGTTCCCTTATGTAACAGGCACGAATGGCGGAGGAGCGTTTTTCCTCCTCTTTATTGCCTTTACACTTCTGATTGGACTTCCTATGCTGATTGCGGAATTTGTAATTGGACGCGGGTCAAAAAAGGAAGCGGTTACAGCATACAAAAAGCTCGCACCAAACAGCGGCTGGACGTGGATTGGTAAGTTCGGTGTGCTAGGATGTTTTCTCCTTCTTTCGTTTTATAGTGTAGTGGGAGGCTGGGTATTAACCTATACCGTTCTGGCCGTTACGGGACAGATTATCGGCAACACACCTGATTACGGGGCTTTATTTGGTATGGTTACCAGCACAGCCTGGATCGGATTAATCGGTCTTTTCGCTTTCTTGCTTATTAACGTACTCGTTTTGTCTTTAGGTATTAAAAACGGAATTGAAAAAGCGAATAAGTTTCTTATGCCTTTACTGTTTGTTTTCTTTCTTATTTTAGTTGCACGTTCCCTAACCCTCGAAGGCGCAAGTGAGGGTGTTCGTTTCTTCTTGCAGCCAGACTTCTCTAAAATAACAAGCGAAGGAGTGCTTTATGCACTAGGACAATCTTTCTTTGCTTTAGCTGTCGGATTTTCGTGTTTAGTTACATATAGTTCGTACCTTGATAAAAAAGAAAGTATTCCATCAGCAGCTACGTCAGTTGTCGGAATGAATCTATTTGTTTCTTTGCTTGCAGGTCTTGCTATTTTCCCGGCTATCTTTGCATTAGGGTTTGAGCCTACAGAAGGACCGGGTCTATTATTCATTGTCCTGCCTGCAGTCTTTGCTGAAATGATCCTAGGTGAACTTTTCTTAGCCTTATTTTTGCTGTTATTTCTCTTTGCTACACTCACTTCCTCTTTTAGCTTACTCGAGATCATTATTTCTGCTTTTACTGAGAGCAAAAAGCGCAGCCGAAAGAAAGTAGCTGGCTATACAGGGCTGGTTGTATTTCTAGCAGGGATTCCAACGATTCTCGGATTTGGCTTGCTATCAAATGTCACGTTCTTTGGACTGCCGATTTTTGATGCGACCGACTTCTTGGTAAGTAATATCATGCTGCCGCTTGGCTGCTTATTCATCGCTTTATTCATTTCCTTTAAAATGGAGAAGCGTTTAATGGAGCAGGAATTTTTGAGCGGCAATGGTTTAGCTAAAGGATTCTTTTCTTTATGGATCTTCTTAATGAAATATATTGTCCCTATCGTAATTATCATTGTATTCATTAATACGTTAGGAATTGTTTAATCGAAAAATGCTCAAAAAAAAGCCCGGTCACTCTTGTGATCGGGCCAATTCCATTAATACCTCTGTACAAACTTCAAGCTGATCAATTTCAACATATTCATCCACAGCGTGTGCTTGATCTAAATCACCTGGTCCAAAGACAATAATGTCCTTATTTCCATTTCGTAAGCTGATCATGCTGACATCTGTATAAGCAGGAAATCCCGTTTCCTTGATACGCTCGCCTTTAACTTTTTCATAGCTCTGTGCAAGCATTTTAACAAGCGGGCTGTTAGCATCCGTCTCAATAGGCGGCCTTTGCCAGCCGTAATGCTTGATGAGTGCTTTCGTTCCTGGAACGGACTCGCATCCTTCCCTTACACATGCTTTCATAATCGAATTTGCTTCTTCCTTAGTCATCGGTGGGACGAGGCGGAAGTCCAGCTCGACCCGGCATGACCCTGCGACCATATTCGTTTTATGCCCCCCGCTGATACTCCCGACTGATATCGCCGGCTTACCGAATACCGGATGATCATAAGGAAGTGCTGCCACCTGCTGCTTTAAGCGGCTGATCACTTCAGAAGCGGCATGTACAGCATCTGCTCCTAAGTGAGCGTTTCCGCCGTGCGCACTCTTTCCCTCAACATTCAATTCATACCAAATGGTTCCTTTATGTGAGGTCGACATGGTGAGACTCGTTGGCTCCATTGCTACTAATAGAGCATCCTCTGGAATGAGATGTTCTTTTTCAAGGGAGACAGCTCCCTTCATATAAGGACCTTCTTCATCAATACTTGCGATCACAACAACATCACGCTCTAGTTCTACTTTTTCTTCAGCTAGATTTTTTAAAGCCATTAAGGCACAAGCTAAACCGCTTTTCATATCACAAGCGCCTCTTCCATAAAGCTTTCCATCCACAATTTGTCCGCCAAAAGGATGGTACGTCCAATCACCTTCAACCGGCACCGTATCCATATGACCAATGAAGACGAGGGGACGACTCGTCTTCACAGAGGCGTGATAAGCAGCAATAATATTACACCGTCCCTCTTCTACTTCGTGAACACTCACTTCAATTCCATTGATTCTCCTTAACCATGATTCAATATATCTCGCGCATGCCAACTCATTTCCAGTTGGGTTTTCAGAAGGAATTTGAATGAGTTCCCTTGTTAAGCTTACGACTTCTGTTACGCTCACACCTATCACACTCCACTTTGTATTTCCTACAGAGCTTCTCTTTTTGTATCGATTTCATCATCTACAAGCTCAGGATGATACAATTTGTTGTATTCGTTTCTCGCCGTATCAAACCGACTGACTACCTCTTTGTCTGTTCGCTTAAGCATCAAGCTGATTCCTACAAAAAGAACCGTGTTAATCAGTAATCCCCACACACCGGCATGGAACCCGAGAGGATTTTTTAATACTGGAACAAATGTGAATAAGAGAACGACTGTAATACTGACTACAAGCCCCCAGATCGCAGCTGTAGGATGCGCCCGGCGCCAGCTGATTGCACCAATAGTAGGTACTAAGAGCTGAGCTGTTCCTGCAAGTGCTGCAATCCCAATCGTGACAAGAACTCCTGGTACAACAAGAGCCATAACATATGCAATCAGTGAGAAGACAATTAATGACCAGCGGCCTACTTTAATGATACTTTCTTGGCTCGCTTTAGGATTTTGATAACGTTTATAAATATCCATTGTTACAATAGTTGAGATTGCATGGATTTGTGAGTTCGCTGTCGACATCGCCGCTGCTGCACCAGCTGCTAAAATAAGCGATGCCAAGGCAAATGGCGCATACTCCATCAACATGACCGGAAGAATTTGGTCTGGGTTTGCCAGCCCCGGCTCGAGCAGCACCCCTGTAAAGCCTGCAAGAAGCGATCCCATATAGGCAATGGCCGCAAAGCCTAATAAAAACGGCATTAGGTTAAACAGCTTCCCGCTTTTTACCGAATACATTCTAAGCCAAATCTGCGGTCCCATAAACGCTCCGATTGCTGTCACTGCGAATAAACTGAACCACATCGGATAGCCCATCGCACCTTGCGGGCCAGGTAGTGTGAGGTGTTCTGGACTTGTTTGCAGTAAGCCCTCAAATAATCCGCTCGGCCCGCCGACATGCTGAGATATATAATATCCCGCATACATCATTCCAAAGAATAGCAGTGCTCCGTAAATAATATCGGTCCAAGCAACGGCGCGGATTCCACCTACCCATACATACGTTACAATAATGAAATAAAACATTAATGCTGCTAACCAAAAAGGTATAACTCCGCCTGAAGCTACCTCAATCAAGTAGGCGCCCCCGGTTAATTGAATTTGCAAATAAGGAATTGTAAATACGAGCAAGATTCCAGCGACGATCATCCGCAGCTTTTCATTATTGTAGAAATCCCCTAATAAATCTGATGCGGTGATGTAATTAAATCGCTTCCCTAAGAACCAGACCCGTTTTCCCACCCAATAGTACATAAACCCAAAGAGTAAATTCCAAGCAAGAGCGGTTAAATAAACAGGACCATTTGTATAAAACGTAGCGTTTGAACCTAAAAACGCAAAGGAGCTCCACCAAGTTGCTGCTACGGTAAAGAAGACTGCAATCGCACCCATTCCCCTGCCTTGAATAAAGAAATCCTCACTTGTCTTGGTCGATTTCGTTGCAGCGAAGAACCCAACGACAAGCGGAATAATCATAAATGCCGCAATAATTAATACGCCTATAGTCAACTTCCATCCCCCCTACATCTCAACTGATATCAGCCTCTTTACTTTCAGCACTGCCCCAATTTGTCATATAGCCAATGAAAAATAATCCGGTGAGTACAAACCACCATACTAAATTCCAAAACAAGAAAAATGGCATTCCTAAAACAAACGGTTCCGTCGTATTCGCTAATAAGATAAGCGGCGTCTCAAGTACGATAAAGCATAGGATGATCAAGCTGTACAAGATTTTCTTCTTTTTAGGATATCGTTTAAACATCAACCGTCCCCCCTTAAATGAAGTGCTCTACTTCGCAGCTCTTTTTAAAACCGTCTGATACAATAGCTCTGTACCAAGTGTAATATCATCGAATTCTGCACTCTCTTTTGGGTTATGACTGATCCCATCTTTACAACGGACAAAGATCATGCCGTAATCACATACGGTCGACATCGCTAAAGCATCATGGAATGGTCCGCTCATTAATTCAGGGACAGAAGTTCCAAACATCTCAATCGCAGAAGCACGCATATCATTCATAATCTCTTCTGCACAATATCTAGGATCACTCTCTGTATCAACACGGATCGTATGGGTTACTTGATGTTTCTCACAAATATGATCAATGGATTGATAAAGAGCCGCTTCAATATCTCTCCTTCTCTCGAGGTCAATATCACGCAGATCAATGGTCATCCGAACTCGTTCTGGAATGATGTTTCTCGAGTTAGGGAATACCTCCATTTTTCCAACCGTCGCTACAGTCGGTGCTTCCGGATCCATTGTGGCAAGCTCATTTAACGTCAGAGTAACTTCAGCTGCCGCAACGAGTGCATCTTGACGATAAGACATTGGAACAGAGCCCGCATGTCCGGCAAACCCTTGAATGTCTAACGTCAGCCAGAGCGGACCAGATATACCTGTCACAATTCCAACCGGCACCTCGCTGCGATCAAGGATCGGTCCTTGTTCAATATGCAGCTCAAGAAATTCACCAATCCGCCCCTCTGGGTAAACAGATTTTGCTAATTCATCTGGATTGCACCCAAACTCAATTAAGGCTTCTCTGCGTGAAATCCCGTCCTTATCCACCCGATCAAGCTCTCCCTTTTCTAGCTGATTCAAGATGCCTCTTACTCCGAACAAGCCTTTATCAAAGCGACATCCTTCTTCATCACTGAATGCGATAACCTCTATTGTACGATTAGGCTGGACCCCTTTCTCTCTCATTGTTTGTACAACTTCAAGAGCACCAAGAACTCCAATGACTCCATCAAATCTGCCGCCATACGGCTGACTATCTATATGAGAGCCTACGACTAGGATCGGCAGGCTGTCATCAGCACCTGCCCATTGCCCGATTAAGTTCCCAAAATCATCTATTTTCGTCTCGAGGCCAGCTTCTTCCATCCAGCCTTTTACTTTTAGGACAGCTTCTTTATCTTCTTTTGACAAGGTAAGTCTGCATACTCCAGTTTCAGCAATCTTCCCAATTTCAGCGAGCTCCTCAATGCGTGACTGGAGTCGTTCCTTATTTACGGTTAAGCTTGAAGCTGTGTATGTGGTTTTCATTCTGATCCCCCCAATAAAAGTGTTATCTTTATTCTATTCTAAATATTCAAATATTTAATTGTACAAGATGTTTCTAAAATAACGAGAATGATTTGACACTTTGTAAAAATGACTGTCTTAGATAGCGTCTGTAGTGTCAGATCATTTAACGATTAGTCCGATTTGGTTCAAATAGCCTAAAAAATACCCTATCATCACCTGATAGAGTATTTTCGCTTAGCCTAATGTCTTCATATAATCATGCAGCTGATAGATAATGGTTGATAGAGTATCAAGCGTTTGGGCAGCATTCTTAACAAGTTCAGTCTGTTCAGTTGTCAGCCCTCTTATCGTCGATAAACTATCAATCATCTGTTCTAAGTTTCCTTTAATGAGTGTAATGGACTCATTAATTTTATCTGATGACGCTGCTGTCTCCTTAGAGATCGTACGAACCTCATTTGCTACAACAGAGAATCCCCTTCCAGCATCACCAGCTCGTGCCGCTTCGATGTTAGCGTTCAAACCTAAAATATTCGTCTGTCTTGAGATCTTATTCATCAATTCAAGGATATGGTTAACCTCTTCAGAATTCTCTTTTGACCTCTCAGATAGCTGATATAATTCATTATTCGTCTCTTGAAGCTGATCAGCTTGAGAAATGATCTGTTCAATTAACTTCTGAATGCTCACTGTAATGTCATTGAGCTTCTCTACATTTTTCTCCATTTTCATTAATACTTCAATATTATAAGCCATCCCTATGGCCCCAATCACTCTGCCCTCGTTCATGATCGGCGTCGTTTTCCCAAAGAAATGAATGCCGTAAACCTCAAACGGAGGCCGCCCCATCTCGCCCTTTCCATTTAAAGCACTTTGAATGACTGGATCTTCTTTAGATACAGGGTCACCGGTTTTATTACCAAGTACTAGATTAGGGTGATCTAGCTGCAACAGCCATGTTTCATGGTCACATATAGATATGGCAATTTCTTCTTTAGCCGCTTTTTGAATAAATGGAGCTGCGGTAACAATGGAATCTAATATTTCTTGATCTGTTTTACCCGTACTCATTCTTCCACCTCATCCACTTTTACACCATACAATAGATATAGGTAAATAGTTTTATAATCTATTGATATCATGTCTTTGCGATAAGTACAAGATAAAACAATTATAACTAGAAGGCGGTCCTTAAATGAATGGCATACTAGAGGGATGCTGGCTGATGCGTTTCTTCTTTATACTTTACTAACGCACGCTGAAGCATATCTAAACCATCGTCAATTTGCTCTTTTGTCACGCTAAGCGGCGGGATCATTCGAATGACCTCTCCTTCATTGCCGCATAGATAAAATAAAACACCTTCCTGCAGGGCTAAATCTAATATCCTCAGCACTGCAGCTCCGTCTGGCTTCTTTGTTTGTGGATCAATGATCTCTATCCCAATCATTAACCCGACACTACGGATGCTTCCAATCATCTCATACTTCTCTTTTAATAAATTGAGCCTCTCTCTTGCATAGGCACCGACTTCTCTGGCGTTATCTAATAGATTTTCTTCTTTTAGAACGTCTAAAGTGGCTAATGCAGCTGAACAAGCTATCGGGTTTCCTCCAAAGGTTGTTCCGTGGCTTCCAAGCGGCCATTGCTGCATCAGCTTGTGATTTGCTACCGTTGCACTAAGCGGCAAACCTGAAGCAATTCCTTTAGCAATTGCCATAATATCTGGAGTGACCCCGAAAGTTTGAGCCGCAAACCATTCTCCTGTGCGGCCAAACCCTGTTTGGACTTCATCAAATATCAGTAGTATATCGTGACGGTTACAAATCTCCCTTACCTTAGCTAACCAAGAGGCAGGCGGGATTATATATCCGCCTTCTCCAAGAACGGGCTCTAAGATCACCGCTGCTACTTCCTCAGATGATACGTGATATTTAAATAGGTTCGTAAACTCTTCTTCTAGCAGCTCACACGCTAGAGATTCTACGACTTCCCCTTCCTCATCAAGAATTCTTGGATCAGACGGTTTAAAGTAAGGAACCTGGTAAGTTAACCCATTTGGCTGCAGAAATTTTCGATACTTGCTTTTGGATGTGCTTACCCCAAGTGACCCTTGAGTCCGGCCATGAAAGCATCCTGTAAATGAAACGACATAAGGCCGCTTCGTTACAAATTTAGCTAACTTTAACGCCCCTTCAATTGCTTCTGTCCCGCTGTTTGCAAAAAAGAAACAATCAAGATCACCAGGCAGAATATCAGCGAGCTCATCTGCTAATTTTAAAATAGATTCATATTGAATGACACCAATCGGTCCATGGGTTAAATGATCAGCTGCTTCCTTAATAGCCTGAACAATCTTCGGATGACGATGTCCCACATTTGTCACTGCAATTCCTGATGTGAAATCCAAATATTTCACCCCATCTACCCCGTAGTAATAACAGCCTTCTTCTTTTACTACAGGTAAATTAGGGTGATCTTTTGCCATGCTGGGTGCTAATCGTGAAGCTGATTTTTCTCGCAGGTAACTCCAATCCGCACTCATTTGCCTCGCTCCCTTTCATAAATAATCAATGTACGTTCACTTAGAAGAAAAAGACGTGCGCCATGAACACAATAATCGGTAATGTAATAATCGTACGCTGGAAAAATACAATAACTAAATCAAGCAGGCTCAAAGGAATCTTTGAACGAAGCAGTAAAATTCCAATTTCAGACATATAGATAAGCTGAGTCATTGAAACAGCTGCAATCACAAAGCGCGTTAACTCACTTTCAATGCCGCTCCCCACCACAGCAGGCAAAAACATGTCTGCAAAGCCTACAAGTAACGCCGGGGCAGCAGCTTGCGCCTCAGGGATTCTAAGTAATTCTAGGATCGGTACAAAAGGATAGGATAAATAAGTAAAGATAGATGTATATTCGGCAACAATTAAAGCAATCGTCCCTAACGCCATGACAAGCGGGATGAGCCCGAACCAAATATCTAAAACATTTTGAAAACCTTTAGTTGCTACACCTTTCACACTTTTCACTTTTGAAGCTGTAGCTACAGCTCTTTCTAACGCCCACTGTCTGCTCGTTTTCCCCTCGGGCACTTCTTCTGATATTTGTTTTCCAGCTCCCTCATAATACGTATCCGCTTTTCTTGAGAGCGGCGGAATTCTAGGACAGATAATGGCTGCAATCAACCCTGCCACGATAACCGTCAAATAAAATGGAATAAACATATAATCAAGACCGATAAAACTAATGACGACTAAGCTAAACGCGATAGATGCAACAGAGAAATTCGTCGCAATGACCGCTGCTTCGCGTTTTGTATAGAATCCTTCCTCATACTGCTTTGTGGTTATAAGCACCCCTACCGTACCGCTTCCCATCCAAGAAGCAACCGCATCAATGGAGGACCTGCCCGGAAGACGGAATAAAGGGCGCATCACTTTTCTAAGTGAAGTTCCAATAAAGTCCATTAATCCAAACTCCAGTAATAAAGGCATAAGAAGGCCGGCAAATAGAAACCACTTCGTGAGTACGGGAACTAATTCATACAGAACAGTCCCTCCTGTATAAGCATCCCAGATAAAGGCAGGTCCTATTTCAAAAATGACCATAACGGCAAACAATGCTCCTGCTGCTCGCATCACCAGCCAAAAGCCGCTGACATGAAATAAGCCTTTAAGAAAAGCAGAGTTCATAATCCATTGAGGCTTGGCTACGTTTGCTGCGATTGTTAATACAACCGATAATAAGAGCACAGCTACCATAAAGGCTGGGAGATAATCAGCAGTTATTCCCTGAGCAGTTTCAGCTAAAATTCCGACTCCAATGGTCCATTTCCCACCATAATTTAATGGAATAAGGAATAGAAACAAGCCCACTATTGATGGGATAATGAATTTCAACTTGTTGGTTGTGGTCATCGTTTCTTCTCGTTCAAACTCTGAAACTAAAATCTCCTTTTTCTCTAACTCCATAAAAGCACCTCACCTTACCCTTTAGTTTTAGACCTACATGCTTCTCTAGATGTGTAACTTTTTATAATGCAATAAATGTACCAATTAATCATTTTATTTTATATTTGCTTAATTTTCTGACTATTGTAGGTTGACTGACACCTAAATATTTTGCCATCTCAACAGTGGTCCTATATTGAGTTTTAGCTTTTTGGAGAACCTCTCTCTCGACTCCTTCAAGGATCTCAGGCAGCGTCTTCTCTTCTAGCTCTAAAGCTTGTCCATACGGAAGGTAATAAGATTCAGGCAAATCATTCATTGTAATGATTTCTGAAGTAGAAACAACTACAAGCCTCTCAATTAAATTAATGAGTTCTCGAATATTTCCTGGCCACGGCTGCTTAAATAATTGCTGTTTCACCGCATCATCAAGCAGCCTGCTGCGGTTATATTTCTTTGAGAACTGTTCAACAAAATGGTCGAGCAGCGGGAGAATATCCGTTGTCCGCTCTCTTAACGGAGGAATGCGGATTGGAACAACATTCAATCTAAAATAGAGATCTTCTCTAAATTTCTTTTCTTGAACTAGCTGCTCTAACGGCTGGTTTGTTGCAGCAATCAGCCTGAAATCAACTGTTCTCGGCTTTGTACCCCCTACACGGTAAAACTGTTTTTCTTGGATAAAACGTAAGACCTTTACTTGTAATGGAAGAGACAGCTCTCCTATTTCATCTAAAAAAAGCGTTCCCCCTTCGGCTAGCTCTGCTAAACCAAGCTTTCCTTTTTTATTTGCACTGGTAAAAGACCCTGCTTCATACCCAAAGAACTCTGATTCAAAAAGACTTTCAGGAATAGCTCCGCAGTTCACTTCAATAAACGGCTTATTACAACGCCCGCTCTCCCTGTGAATAAGCTTTGCTAAATGAGTCTTCCCTACACCCGACTCTCCTAGAATGAGAACGTTCACATCAACTTCCGCCACCTGTTTTGCGACGGATAAACATTTTTTCATTTCATACGAGTTCCCGACAAAGCCTGTGTTTTTCATCTGTTGATTGCGCAGAACCTCGATTTCATTTTTGACCCTTTCCATCTCATCTTGCATCTCTGCTAGGAAGTGCTTCATATTCACCATTTCAGTAATGTCATGAGAATACGATGCGATCCTATACACTTCTCCTTCTTCATCAAAGACTGGCACTCCGGTAATTAACAACTTTCTACCTTTGTTTGTCGTTTGAATAATATTGACACGATCCTTCTTTTTTAGCACAAGAGGCGTCACGATTGGAGTAAAAACCCCTTGTCTTTCTAGGTCATATACAGAAGCCCCTACAATCTCTCTCTCCTCTATTCCATATAATGCTTTTGTTTCTTCGCTCACCCTTAAGATTTGACCATTTTTGTCTGTTACTAGTAAATCATCTTTTAGTGCATTTAATATTTCTTCACTCTCTTCCGCTTTGCTCATCCTCATGTCGTATCCTCCTGAGTATTATTCATCTATGAATAAAATAATTATTTTATTTTTATGTATTTTCAGAATTTATCTTATTGTACACTGGCTTTATTCATTTTTGAATAGATAATACATTTTTGCATAAAAAGAGAACTCCTCGTTAAAACGAGAGAGTTCAACCATTTGCTTAGTATGCCAATGATATGGCCCTATCATCATCAGCGGATTTTATGTAAATACTGTCGGTTAGTCTATGCAAATCTGCTGAATCTACGTACACTGTATTATTCTTGATGAATGTGAGAAACATCAAGGGTCAGCAAACGCTCTATTATTCTTTTATTTTGACTTATGCGTTGCTGCATAAAAACTTTCTCCGCCAAACCTCCGTCATGACCTCCTATTTTGAGCGCCTTCATCAGGGCGCTTTTTTGTTCTAAAAAGTCAGAAGGACACCGCTTGTCACGCGCACATTGAAAGAGTCCCTCCTGCCATAAGTGTTGATCTCCGCTTCAAGCGCACGCTTTCCGCGGGCGGTCCGGGAGCCTCCTCGTCGCTTCTACTCATAAAAGACATAAGTACACTGAAAAATGGGTCCCCTGCAGTAATTGTTGATCTCCGCTGCAGGCTCACGCTTTCCGCGGGCGGTCCGGAAGCCTCCTCGGGCTTACGCCCTGTGGGGTCTTCCCTGGCCACGCACATCCCGCAGGAGTCGGTGCCTTCCGCTCCAATCAACGGAGCGGGAAGGTTGTACAGTGCCCCCTCAATATAAGTAGCACTTAGTAAATAGAACCGAGTCTATTAACTACATCAATCCACTCGATTCAGGGAGAATGCAATAACTCAGCGGATTAAATATGCGAAGACTCCAGTGGTGACTAGAGCAAGAGTGAAATCCCACAGGGCTTAGCCCGAGGAAGCTCAGCAGCTCACCGCGGAAAGCGAAGCATAGTTCAGGAGCGGCGATTCAACTCTAACATACTAGAGTTGTATTCTAAAAAAGCAATTTAAAACTAAACAAGACGACACCCATTTGATGAATGTCGCCTTGCTTTACATTATTTATCAGATCGTTTTCCATGCACTCTCCATCACTCTAATCCAAGTCTTCTTGCTACTGATTAAATAAACTTAAATTCCAGCGTTCTGATATATTTCTTAATAAGCGTATACCAGCAATACTATTGCGATGTTCATTTAAATCAGGACCTAGTACACCAATCCCCATTCTGCCTGGGATGGCTGCCATAATTCCTCCAGAGATTCCGCTTTTAGCAGGAATTCCTACATCTACTGCAAACGCACCGGATTGATCATACATCCCGCAAGTGACCATGAATGTCTTTAATACTCTAACAACATCTCTTGGAATCAGTTCCTCACCCGTTTCAATATCTACGCCATAATTGGCAATGACAGCAGCAATCCTTGATAATTCCTTAATATTCATCTCAATCGATGTCATCCGCCAGTAGACAGGAAGCACATCTTCAAGGTCATGCTTCTCATTTATATATCCGCCGTAGCGATTATAATAGAATAAGGCACGATTAAGGTCATGTCCTTCTGCTTTTACAATCTCGGGGTTATAATCAATTTTGTCGTTGCCAGCAAGCTTCCGTGTCAGATCAAGAATCCTGCCAAATTTCTCATCAACGGAACTGCCTTTCACTTGACCGACAACAGCAATCGCCCCCGCGTTCACCATCGGATTCAGCGGCCCGCCGTCTTCTTGCAGCTCCATCTTGCTTAGTGAATGATAAGGGTCTCCTGTCGGCTCTTTGCCAACATGCTTAAATACTTCTTCTTCTCCTTGATCCATTAAAGCCACAGCGAGTGATATGATTTTAGATATACTCTGGATTGAAAAGGTCCCTTCATCATCACCAGCTTGTACGTATCTGCCATCTAGTCCCATCATGGCCATAGATACTGCTCCGTGATCTTCATTGTCTACTTTTTCAATATATTCAGGGATCTTGCCGTCCCTTGCTGCTTGCTTTTCTTCTTTTATGATCTTTTCTAAATAATCCTTAATATCTTCTTTTATTTGATTCATCTTTATTCCTCCCCTGTATACTTCATTGATTCCCTGAAAACCCCTTGCTTAACCAACTTTTTCACCAGAAAGATAAGACCATCTTCCGTTGAGATAACCTTCTCCTAATCCGCTCATAAGACTATTTACTCATTTATAGATTGATAGGTTTATAGAAAAGAGAAACTGGCAAATATATAGGTAACAAAACAAAAAACAAATACTAAATATAAAAACACTACATACACAAGGAGGAGTTATCATGAGTTTAAAAGAGTATATCCAATCAATTAACAATATGTTAGAGGAAGCTAAGAAAGAGGTTGTATCTACACAGAAGTAATCATGTAGAACTAAAAAAAGCCAAGAGGTCTGCTTTTGATAAAAGTCGACCTCTTGGCTTTTTTTGTGCGCATGTCTTGACCAGGCTAGTAATTGGTGCAATACTTTTTCTGGTAGATTTTTAATTGGGTGGGAGGCGTTCATTATAAAACAAGCATTTATGAAAATATTATTATTTGCAGGCATGTTCTTGTCAGCTTTCTTCATTTTATTTATCGCCTACATCACAGCGAGCGAATTTTTCGTGGAAAAAGCAGCTGACATAAGTACACTTCTCGGCTATATATTTTTCATTTTTATTATTAGCTATCTATTTGCAGCAGCGTTAAAGAGGTTAACTTCTTATACGCTCAATTTTCTTGACAGCTTAATTATACGCGTGGTTCATGGATTAACTATTTTTCTCTCACTCACCATTCCTATCACGATTGCTTATAACTCACTTGCTTCTATTATTCCGTTTTCTTTCCACTTGTACATTTTATTCTTCATTGGCTTCCTGCTGCTTCATATTTGGCTATTTACAAAGTGGGACATTATTATTTTCACGAGAGATATCCACCATTCAGAGATGACTTTATCAGATGATGATTGGTATAAGCTTTATGTAGAAAGAAAAAAGGATTATGAAAAGCATAAAAAAGCAGAACAAGAAGAACCACAGTTTCACCTTAATGATGGTGAAACCATAATTGTGACGTACAGCCGGATAAAGGGAGTCTTAAATCTATTGTTTCAATTTGCGATTCTTGCTCTATTTGGTTTCATAATGTACATATTAGTGGTAGTTGATTTTAATTTATTTATTTCCTTAACCTTTGGATATTTAGTGTTACTTGGAATCTACCGTTTTTTGATACGTATCTTCTACACTACTATTTGGCTGTTCAGAAAAGATACGGTTCTTTTTAGGTATGATCAGCACAAATTGATTTACAACGATCAAACCTTCTATTTTCATGACATGACTTACTTCTCATTTGGAGCACAGCCACCGTTTTCGCTAAACCTCCATTTAAAGAAGGATGAAGAGATCCGCATTCCTACTTGGAATCTACTTTTCACTAAACGATTAAATGATCATCTAGGTGTGATGGCAAATTGTATTAGGAGAAACAAAAGAAAGCATTCACCTAAAAAATAGTTGAATGCTTTTTATCTTTATTCACTTACTTGTTTAGCAACTACGGCTACACCTTCTGCTATTGCATTCCACTCTTCCGTTGATTCAAGCGTCACTCGAACAGGAAGTTCTTCGCCATCTTGGTAGCTTACGACCCAGACCCCTTCACTACCCGGCAAGAAGAACGTGATGTTCTCTAGTAAGGGATCCTTATCAATCGAAGGAATATGAAAGAATGAGATATTATGAAGAGTCCATGCATGGTGATCTAGATCTGTTAAAAACGCTTGGAAGTGTATTTCTTCTTCAGGCGCGAGATCTGCAAGCATCTGTACCTTCTTTACATTATCTCGCACACTTAGTAAGTCAAACGCTTCATCAGATAGGGCAAATGTTCTTTGTACGTCCGGCTGCTTCTCGCTAATTGCATAATAATCTTTGATCATCTGAGGCATTTCATCTACAGTCATATAAGCAAATTCATGAATGATATCGCGGTCGATTGAGTGAAGCAGCCATGTATCTCCTTGGATATGATGCAGCATTACCGCATGTTGATTTGGCGCATCAGGAATACGAATCATATAATTTGACTCAACATAGGATTTGATAAACATCTGCATTTCCTCACTTAATGGAATGTCCCCGTTACGTTCAGCAACTTCTACCCAAAGGTCTTTTACCATTAATTGATGAGCTGTCGCTTCCATCACAGCATCCCACTCTTGTTGAGTTTTCGTCCCTAATCCTGTCTCTAGAATTCCTTTTGCTACATTCGGATATCCGGTTAACGATACGAGCAGCGCCAGCTCCTCAGTCGAACACTTCATTACAAAATTCATTTGCCTATAACACATCCTTCGGTATTGCTCATCGTTTACGTATCAATAAGCTTTTTAATTTAAAACTGATCAAATAAATAAAGATATGTAGATGATACTACATAATATATTTATATACTTATTTTATACTAATAAATTTAATAAACCGCTGAGAATTTGGTACAAAATTAATGCTAATATCCCTAACAGTAGATAAGAGACTATATATAACAACTTAGCTACTAACCAATTATATTTTTTATATCTATTATAAAGGTAAGGACATAAACCTACTATTGACCTCATAAAAATATTTGTTGCCTTCTGAAACTTAGTTTCCGGAGGATCAAATATACCCCACTCGTAATAATCGACTAATAATTTACCAACAAACATTATCCCAAGGCCAAATCCAAAATGTGAGGCAATGAGCATTAGCAATAGATTATCTAAAAACGTTATAATATCTTGAAACAAAAGATTACACCCCTCAAGAGCCATCCAATATTATTTGAACCAACCGCCTATTGATTTAAACGAATTTACAACATTGGAGTTTGCAACTGTTTTTCCAATATTCCCTCCAATATCTTTTGCTTTATCTCCAGCAAAGCTACTTACTATTCCACCTGCTAAACCGCCTAATGCTCCTCCTACAACTACTCCTACAGGACCACCCAGACTTCCAACCATAGCACCAATTTTAGCCCCTCCAGCTATAGCAGTGGCATCAACTGCAATACCGCCGAGTGCCCTACCTAGCTTTTCTTCAGTGCTTCTATGAGCATTAGCAGGTGTAGTCAACTCTGCAAAGTTAGCTACAAACGAAACCGCTGTCCCTACAATCGGAACCCTTCTCCCCACAGTCTGCAAACCCTTTGCATCAAAAACCTGCTTTACAATTTCTTTCGTTCCTGTTGTCATTCTTGACTGGAACGTAGTTTGTAAAGTTGAACCTACGACAGAGCCTGTGTGGTTTTTAGGGAACCCCGCCAGATGGCTCAGCATATGCGACGGGCTGTTGTAGCTTGCTGCAAACCGCTGCAGTCCTTGTGCCATTGGATTTATTTGCTGGGATCTTGAGAAGTCTAGTAAGAACTTTGCTGTTTTCGAGCTGTGCTTGCTTTTACTCGTCCACGACTCATGAGCACCCACCGAAAAACGATAGTCTCCTCTTAATCTTTGCATAATACTCGGTGTTTTATCAGGTAGATATTTAACTTTTAATTTTCTCGTTAAATAGATCGTAGAAGTCGACATCGCAAATTGTGACCCGACTACAGCTAAATCAGAGAACCCGATTGTTTGGTTCGCACTATTAAAATAGTCTAGCACTCTTCCTACCCAGGATGGTGATTCTTCTTTATTTTGTGTACTTTGTTCTATACTTTGACCCGTTTTCGATAGAAGCGTTTCATTTACCATTTTATAGCTAACATCTTCCTTTAATTGACCCGATATAAAGGATGAGATCGCAAATCCTTGCTGGGCAAACATATTGGAGATCGTTGTCAGGTATTGACTCATGATTCGTAAACTTTCTTCTACTGTATGCAAGGAATTCGTTTGTTCATAGTCGAAGTGCATAATGTTCTCACTTGTTTCAATCACATGCTTTTTCGCTTGATCAATATGCAACAGCACATCGTCATCGCTTACACGCGGCAGGTGTAGAATATCTGATACACGCTGCATAATCGAATTCGCTTGATCAGTCAGATACATGGTTGTATTTCTTGCCTGCTCTAATCCTTGGTTTAAGTCATCGTCTAAAAATTGTTGATGAATAAAACCATTCGGTGCTGGCTCAAACGAATACATTGCCCCTTTGATCTGATCAAGAATCGAGGAATACTCATCAATGACGGCTTGGAATAACAATAAAAATGGCTGGTGGCATTCTTCGTAAAACGAACGAATAGCATCAGCCCCGCTCCCTTTAAAGGAATCTTGAAGTGATGTGAATGATTTTATTGCTTGTTCAATTTGCTGGATCTGTTCGCTTTGTTTTGTGAGAGTGCGTTTTGTTTCATCAATGGCAAAATCAAGAGCACTCACATCTAATACTTTCATTTCCCCCATCACCCACTTTAGATTTTTTAAAGAGACGTTTCTGTTTAAAATCGCTTATTACATTTAACCAGTTTACGATTTATTTTTAGATTTTCCCTTATATTCCACTTCTTTAGAAATCGTTATTTATTCACCATAATTAGCATCTTTTTAACTATAGCACGCTCATTTTATAAACCAATGGGATAAATGGATTAAATTGCCTTCA
The DNA here is from genome assembly GCF_000005825.2 of Alkalihalophilus pseudofirmus OF4. Lineage (GTDB taxonomy): Bacteria > Bacillota > Bacilli > Bacillales > Bacillaceae_D > Alkalihalophilus > Alkalihalophilus pseudofirmus. The sequence continues at coordinate 463,301 of NC_013791.2, read as the reverse complement.
TTAGTTAAGACCTTAGCACCAATTCGAGTTTTGACCGTCTTTATTGTTAAAAAATAGACAGATTATAACCAATATTTGCTACGATTTAAGCACTAGATGAAGGTTCTAGGAGTGATAAATGTTGATTACGTTTACCCGTCAATTTGCAAGAAAGGAAGCCGCTTCTTTTCTTGCAAGATTAAATAGTTTAAAGGAACATCATGTCGGCTATTGTGGAGAATCTGCTGATGAAATTTCCCATACAATGGAACAAGAATTCTCAGACCTGCCATTAGAACGTTGCTGCATCGCGGCTTTTGAAGATGGAGAAATGGCTGCCTTTCTAGGTCTAGATATTGATCTGAATGAAAATGAAGCAGAAATTTGGGGACCTTTCATATCTGTTCAAGATTGGGAAGGAGTTGCTTATGCGATGTGGGAGCAGCTAACAGCTGAACTCCCTTCGCTAACCTATAATGGCTTCTACAATCAGGCTCATCATTATGCTCATCCTTTTATGACCCATATCGGTGCGAAAAAAACTGGACAGCATACGATCTTGACTGTACGTAAAAATGAGGCTTATCTAGGTGATAGAAGTGCTGCCTATCAAAAGCCCGCTAAGCATCATTTTGCCTCTTTTAAAGCACTGCACGATAAAACGTTTCCTAACACTTACTTCAGCGCTGAAGAGATGTGGGAGACACAATCCAGCACCAATCAGCTTCTAGTTGCAGAAGAAAAAGGACAGACCGTTGGTTATATTTATGTCACGGCGAGCCCCTCTTTTAAGGAAGGGGATATCCACTTTTTAGCTGTTGATGAGGCTTATCGAAGAAAAGGAATCGGTGCACAATTGCTGCAAAGCGGGATACGAGCATTATTTTCTTACGAGGAGATCGAGGAGATTACTCTATGTGTCAATAATAATCAAAAAGCTGCACTTCATTCTTATCTAAAAGCGGGATTTACTGAAGTTCATCAGTTAACTGCTTATAAATTAAAGCAATAATCACCTAACTATTTCATTTAACACAAAAAAGAGAGTCCGCGGACTCTCTTTTTTACGTGCTATTTTACAGGAGCGATCGTAACCCCTTCGTTTGTGAGAACCTCTCGCAAGGTTTGCGCAAAAGATAATGCATTCTCACCATCTCCGTGGATACATACCGTGTCTGCTTTAATCTTAACGATAGAACCGTCAACTGCTGTAACGGTGCCTTCTTTGACCATCTGCAGCACCTGCTCTACCGCTGCATTTGTATCATGGATTAATGCATTCGCCTCTGTGCGCGGTGTTAAAGCTCCATCCGGCTGATAGGTACGATCAGCGAATACTTCGTTTGCCACCGTTAATCCCAATTCTTCTCCCGCCTTTGTAAGCTCGCTTCCTGAAAGGCCAAATAACACAAGCGACGGATCCGTATCATGAACAGCCTGTGCGATTGCCTTTGCCATCACAGGATCCTTTGCCGCCATATTAAATAGTGCACCATGCGGTTTAACATGCTTCATTGATACATTATTTAAGTGACAAAAACCTTTCAAGGCATTAATTTGATAGATGACAAAATGGTAAATATCCTCTGGGCTCGTTTGGATCTGCCGTCTGCCAAAGCCCATTAAATCTTGAAAGCCAGGATGAGCTCCAATGCTCACCCCTCTTTCTTTAGCCATCTTAACTGTTGCTGCCATCACATTATGATCACCAGCATGGTAGCCGCAAGCCACATTTGCCGAGCTGATATGATCTAAAATAAATTCATCCTGCCCTATCTTATAAGCTCCAAAACTTTCCCCTAAATCACAGTTTAGATCTACTCTCGTCATCCTCTCACTCCCTTAAAAAAGTTCATTTCTTCTCTATCATTAGAATAGTTGTGGAATCATTTGAGTCAACGTGTGAATACCTAAGTATGTTGTTAAAATAACAATGATCGCACCAAAGATCGTCATCCAAATTGGGTGCTTATAATCGCCGACAATTCGTGAACGGTGTGCTGCTAGAAGCACACATGATAACGTTAATGGAAGAATTAAACCATTGAATGCCCCTGCTAAAATTAACAAGGTAACAGGGCGGCCGATAAAGGCAAAGACAGCTGTTGAGAAGACAATGAAGCCGATCGTCCAATAATTTTTATTTTTCTCAATGCTTTTATGGAATGTTGTTAAGAAGGATACAGATGTATAAGCTGCACCAATAACAGACGTAATCCCAGCAAACCATAATACTAAACCAAAAATACGGTAACCAACCTCACCTGCAGCTATTTGGAATACAGAAGCAGTAGGGTTCTCTGCATTTAAAGCAAAACCAGCTGAAACCACCCCAAGGACAGCAAGGAATAAAATAAATCGCATAATAGATGCAACCACAATTCCTGAAATTGCCGTATTTGTAACATGGCGGATATTTTCTTTACCAGAAATACCTGCCTCAAGAAGACGGTGTCCCCCTGCAAAAGTAATATAACCTCCAACCGTACCTCCTACGACTGTAATTAACGCAAGAAAATCAATTTCAAGCGGTGCCACTGTGCGGAGAGCTGCCTCTGCATACGGAGGATTACTTACAAACATCACATAAAGAGTTAGTAAAATCATAACTGCGCCTAAATAACGAACAATTTTATCCATCGCTACATTCGCTTCTTTAAGCGTAAAAATAACGATACAAATCACACCAGTCATCACAGCACCGATTCTTGGGTCAAGCCCCATTAACGCATTGACCCCAAGTCCGCCCCCAGCGACATTTCCGATATTAAAAGCAAGGCCTCCTAGCACAATAAAAAAAGCAACAACGTAGCCAAGGCCAGGCAGAACGGCATTCGCGATCTCTTGTCCGCGCATTTTTGAAACAGCAATAATACGCCAGATGTTCATTTGAGCACCAATATCTAAAATAATTGAAGCTAAAATAATAAAAGCAAAACTAGCTAACAGCTGCTCGGTGAATACGGCTGTCTGTGTTAAAAAGCCGGGCCCGATCGCTGAGGTGGCCATTAAGAAAGCCGCTCCCATCATGGCGCTTAAACGCTGCTTCGCTGTCATTTTTCCTTGCTGTTCGTCAATTGGATTTTGATTCATATGTATCACCCTTTCACCTTTGTTGTTTATGTAGTGACTTCACCTCTATGATGTAGACAGCTACGAACACGTTTAATACAATAAAGAGGAACTACTCATACATAAAAAGGAGCGTTTCTCTTGCAAAACACGAATAAAACAGTCATTAAATCGATGAAGCTCCTACATTTATTCCGTACAAATCCGACCCTTACTTTAAATGAAATGGTCGATGCAGCAGGACTTCCGAAAACGTCTGTGCACAGAATGGTTACCTCATTAGAAGAAGCCGGCCTTCTGCAAAGAGACGGGACAGGTTCGTATAAATTAGGACTTCTTTTTCTAGAGTTCGGACAGCTTGTTACGGAACGAATGGATTTGAGAAAGATCGCCCTGCCTTATATGAAAGAGCTTCGTGATCAAATCGGAGAAGCCGTTAACCTTACCATAAAAGATCAATCAGAGGCCCTCTATATCGAAAAGCTTGATACGACCCATCCGGTCAGGTTGTTTACGAAAGTAGGCAGACGTTCTCCTTTATATGCCGGAGCTTGCTCACGCATCATTTTAGCTCACATGGCAGAAGAAGACGTAGAGACGTATCTACAAGAGCAAAAGCTAACATCATACGGAAATGGAACAATAACCGACGCTGCAAAACTCCGTGATATTCTATCTGACTCACGAAAGAAAGGAATAGCAATCAGCCGCTCTGAACTTGAGAACGGTACCACATCTGTTGCTGCTCCTATCTTTGATTTCAAGGGCGAAATCGCTGGCGGCCTGAGCATTGCCGGTCCCTCTGAGCGATTTAGCGATGATAAGATCCAACAGATGATCGATCAACTCAAACAAGCATCCTATGAGATATCGAAAGAACTTGGCTACAAAGAGCCCCCTCTTTAAGAAGGGGTTTTTTCATGCCTTTTTACATAGAGTCCCATCTTTATCTCTTTTAATTCGCTTTCCCGTTCCATATATAATTGTTGTGCTTCCTCTAGCGTCACTTCACTAAACTGAATCGAATCGCCAGGTTTCATTTGAGCGAGTTTCGGAATATCCACTGAAATAACCTGCGCGATCCTCGGATAACCGCCTGTCGTTTGACGGTCTGCAAGTAAGATAATCGGGTTTCCATCTGCAGGCACTTGAACCGTACCTAACGCAACCGCTTCAGAAACAACTTCAGAAGCCTCACTCCGTGCAAGCTCTGATCCATCTAGCCGGTACCCCATGCGATCAGACTGAGGCGAGATTTGAAACGCATCATTGTAGAGACGCTCTTTTGACGCCTCTGTAAACGTATCGTAATGCGTGCCAGGCAGGACCCGTATCACTGTTTCTTTATTAGGGAGAGTAACGGACGTTCTTACCCTCCAATCTGGAAGGTAAAAAGACTTCTCGGCTTTTTCTTTAAAAAGGTTCATGAAATATTTGGCGTGATCAGAGAGTTCTTTTGAAACGGGCAGAACATCGCCTTCTTGCAGCGCCCGTCCATCCAGCCCGCCAATTTTGGCTCGTAAGTATGTACTTTGACTTCCCATCACAGGCAATATGTCAAATCCTCCTGCCACTGCAACATACGTCCGGCAGCCACTAGCACAGTTTCCAAATCGAATGACGTTTCCACGTTTAACGAAAACAGGTCTCCATAAAGGAATCTGGTAATTCCCGATGCTTGGTGTTAACTGCCCGCCTGTAATGGCCATCAGTGTATCTTGTTCTACTTCAAGTGTCGCTCCTTGCATCGTCATCTCCAGGCACGCTGTATCTTCTCGGTTACCAACTAATAGATTGGCGATACGCAAGGAATAGGGATCCATCGCCCCACTGACGATGACACCATATTTCTGATATCCAACTCTTCCTAGATCTTGTAGAGTGGTGAGCAGTCCAGGGCGAAGTACTTTTATACTCATGTAATCTTCTCCTTGTACTTGTGATATTCTGCTTCCGTTATCGGTTTAAATTGAACTCTATCTCCCGGTTGCAGCAAACTAGGCGTATCATCTTCAGGACGAAACAGATCGAGCGGAGTTTTCCCGATAATCTGCCAGCCGCCAGGTGTGTCTAGAGAGTAAACTCCTGTCTGTTCTCCAGCAATACCGACAGACCCCTTTGGAATAGATGTTCTCGGATTTGACCTTCTTGGAGTAGCAATAGACTTTGACATCCCTCCTAAATAAGGGAATCCTGGTGCAAATCCAATCATATAAACGAGATAATCACCACTAGAGTGAAGCTCAATGACTTGATCTGTAGTCAAATTATTATGATCAGCTACAACTTCTAAATCCTCACCAAACTCGCCTCCATAACAAACAGGAATGTCGATCGTTCTTGAAGAATGACCAACCTCTGTCTGCAGTTTTCCCAGTGCACTAGTAATGGTTTGGTGTACGATTTGATAAGGCGAGTGCTCATTGTTACTTCCTTCTAGAACTTCTAGCGGATCATAAAAAACAGTCACACTTGTAAAAGCAGAAACATATTCCACAAACCCTTTAAAAGGATTTTGTTCAAGGTACTTGCTTAACGATTGTACCTGCAGGTGAATCTTCTCATCAATTTCATTTCCAAACGTAATAATAATCGATGTATCACTTAGCGGTTGAATAAAAATCTGTTCGTTTCTCATATCTCCCCTCCTCATTCCATTATTCGGAACATATATTCCACTTTTAATCATTAAAATTATTATAATTGTTAGACAATATAAAAGCAAATAGAGGATGAACCATTACATTATCCCCTGATTATGATTTTTAAAAACAAGAAAAAAGCCTGTCCGCATACGGAAGGCCCTTACTAATGGTCTTTATTGCTCCCTATATAGTTATTAATTAAATAAAAGACCAGCTCTCGCACCTCGATTGTTTCATTCATCAATTGATGATCCGCCCCATTAACTAAAATGATATTTGCACTTGGAAATTTATAATTGATAAAACGACAGTTATATTTCCAATCTACCGTCCGGTCTAGATCGCCTTGAATGATTAACAGCTTCTCCTTGCACGGACCTTTTACATGTATTTTTTTATTCCACGAAATTAAAGCATCTACCCACCTTAAAGAGAGACGTCCATGCTGAAGTGGATCATCAATGACTTTCTTTTGAAATCCAGCGAGAGAAGTGTTTTTACGGTACACTCGCTTAGCCGTTTGAAAAAAGGCAGGTGATATCATACGGCCTAGCACCGAGAGCTTCCATCCATAGGAACGCACTAGTGGTGCGAGCAGAATCGCTTTTTTATATGGAGAAGAATGATGTAAAAGGTAATCCATAACAACAGCAGCCCCTGTGCTATGTGCAATAACATAGGAAGGCAAAGAACCTGTTGTCACATACCTGCTCACTTCTTTAAAGACAGCGAGATAATCCGAAAAGTCATCAATCGCTGCTCTTGTCCCGGAAGACAACCCATGACCGGTCAAATCATAGCTCCATACTCTGCACCGGGCTTTTAAAAGGGAATGGATTAAATGACTCATAGAACCAGTATGATCGAAATATCCATGGACAACGAGCACGTCAGCAATCGGCTCTTCTGGACTAAAGGATTGGAGAAAAATCTTTTCTCCTTTAATGTCGAGATAGCCATATGTATGATCAGCCATACCCCGTGGGAGCCCGTAATAATCAAGGTAGGTGTTGACCTCCGACTGCAGATCAAACTTTGGATCATTAAAAGCATATTCAGCTGTTTTTATACGCTCTATTGCCGTCGTGATCACTCTCTTTCCTCCTCTTTAATCTAGATCATTTAATCTCTCAAGGCTGATTAAGATATGCTCTATAAATTCTGGCAGCTGCTCCATCTGGTCTTCATTAATTTTTCGAGGAAAAAGAATAGTAACCGTGTTCTCATATGCTTGCCCTTCTTCACATGGATAGTGGCAGGCGACCTTTTGAGAAATAGCTAATTCAGGCTGCCATATATCTTTAAGCAGTTCATTAATCATCATGCACTTTATGTCAGGATCTTTAACCATTAGCTGAAATGAAACTCTCAACACGCAGCCTATCTGCTGATCCTCTTCTTCTAGGATTTCTGCCGCTAAATCTTCTATAGCTGCATCTAAGTGAATCGTTGCTTCTACTTGGGTCTGGTTTTTTAAATGAAAAGACAGCTCAAGCATCCTTGACATAACAGCCATATCCATTAAATCTTTTCTGCCGCTGACCTCAATTAGTTGATCGATATTATCTAAGTCATAAACCGTATTTTCTATTGCTACTTTAAGATTTTCAAATATTGTTGGATCATACATGAGTTTTCCTCTTCTACTAAAGTTTATACAAATCTTACCATAGTTAGAAACCGAATTTATCTCGTTAAACAAACGTTTAATTAAGACGAAAAAACGGCTGGGAAATAGTTTTTTAAACTTATTTAATAACGAACTGAAAAATTAATAAATATGGGTGGGGTGTAAGCTCGCCGCTCCTGAAATATATTTCGCTTTTCGCGGGGAGCTAGTGAGCTTCCTCGGGCTTTTGCCCTGTGGGATCTCACTCCTGCTCTACTCCCTGCAGAAGTCTACATATATTTCATCCGCTAGGTTATGTGTTTTGTAATGGATTTACTAGATGATTTACCAATCGAAACATAAATTAAACAACTTTACTAAAAGCCAAGTCATTGACGACCAGCTTTCAATGAGGGAGATACTTAACTACCTATTTGCTCCGTTGATTGAAGCGGAAGGGACTCGACTCCTGCGGGATGTGCGTGTCCATGGAAGACCCCACAGGAGCGTGCGACGAGGAGGCTTCCGGACCGCCCGCGGAAAGCGAGTCCCTGTAGCGGAAAGCGACAACTACTGTAGGGAGATACTTTTCAAGTGACTTTCTTTAACTCCCACAGTCTATAGTAAATCCGCTAAATAGAGCTTCATTTTTATTCTTAGTAAACCACTAGTTATATCCCAGTCCTGCTCATTATTTAGATATATGTTGATTGAATTGGTGTAACAGCTCTTCTTTTATTTGATCAACTTTACTAAAGTCCATTGCCTGTATATAAATGGCCTCGAGTTGATCTCTTAACACTTTTGCATCAGCTAAATAAGTGATCGCTTCTTTCATTTTGTCTTTATACGATTTAGTGGTACGGGCAATGTCATCAGCAAATTTCTCATCCGTTCCCGGTGTGATACAACGCTCATACACATCAACGATATGATCACCTGACCGTTCAGGGAAATATTCATGAGGGGCCGTGCTGTCAAAGATAGCAATGCCCTTCTCTCTAATGATTACCATATCAAGGCTGTTAGGATCAAAGCCGCAGTGATAGACCTCTACATCAAAGCCTTTATCCTCTCCCGCTTTTGCAATCTTCTTCAGCATAGTCGATTTCCCAGATCCGGCACGACCTTTAATAAAGTAGCGGTCAGTGATATCTGCGGTTAAATTTTGAATATGATCAACGGCTCCTACTGGTGTTGCTGCCCCTAAAAACCGGTGCTTCACACAAGCCGTTTTCTCTAGCGTCAGATCTCCGTAAAATAAATCAATCAGCTCCTCCGCCAATTGATCTGCTTTCGCAAAGTCCATATTACTTATATAAATGTCTTCAATGTCATCATGAGCACTCAGCGCTTCACTAAACGTATCATACGCAGTGTGAAAAGCATGAGAGATTTTCTTCGTAAGGGCTAAAATCTCCTCTTTATGCGGCATTAATTTCTCAGTATCCCAAGCCACTCCTAAGTTTACATATTCCTCTATGACACCTGGGGCCTTTGGTTCAATGACATGCGGAGCCGTTCCATCCACAATTCCAATTTTATAAGCGGGAACAATAATTCCATCAATTGAATTCGTATCCGACGAGCAGTGGAGGAATTCAATATCCATCCCTTGATCAACCATCTCTTGGCCGATTGCCTTCATTAATGTTGATTTACCGGTACCCGGACCGCCCTTTAAAATAAATAAACGATCTAATCCATCAATGGCTGAATCATACAGACTGTAAAACCCTTTGGCTGTATTTCCCCCTGCATAGTAGTTCCGAATTGTTCCTTTCACTCAATCACCCTCCCCAACCCTTTTAATGCAACATATGTAGGTAATCTCCCAATGGTTAATGCCTATTTTCGAAACAGCCATAAAGGCACAAAAAAGATCCGCATAAAAAGACTATGCGGATCAAACCATTACATTTTAATCTTCAACTGGGAACCAGCCCGGTGTATTCGTGATAGCACTCCATAATACATCTGGAATGACTAATGTTTCTTGGTCTTTTCTTGATAATGTCGTAGCGATATCAGACTCTTGCCCTGCCTGAACTTTTTCAATCCATTTCGGTTCCATAATGAGTTCTCTTCCTAAGCTAACAAAAGGAACACCTGTATCCAATGCTTTTTTCACATCATCCGGCGTATGAAGCGATCCTACGCCAATGATTGGAACCTTATTCCCTACACGATCTTGGATCATCGTAACTCTTGACTCTTTATCTTGATCATCTCTAATAGATCCTTGCCAGAAGTCTTGGACGGAGACATGCAGGTAATCGAGGTCCTGCTCTCATAGAACATCTACAAAGGACAAGGTATCCTCCATTGTAATCCCTGGATTTTCAATTTCTTCAGGTGAAATTCGATATCCGACAATAAACGGGTTACTTGCATATGCATTGACCGCCTCTTTTACTTTATCAATGACAGCAAGAGGAAAGGTCATGCGCTTTTCTAAAGTGCCTCCCCATTTATCTGTGCGGCGGTTAGAATGCGGCGAGAAGAATTGTTGGATAAGATACGTATTAGCACCATGGATCTCCACACCATCAAACCCAGCTTCAATCGCACGTCTTGCAGCTGCGCCGAATGCCTCAATAATGTTCTTAATCTCTCTTTCTGTAAGCTCTCTTGGAGTAATTGAACCTGGCCTTAGAGCTGCTACTTCACTTGCACTAACCGGACGATCTTCGACTAGTTCTTCTTTTGGAGCCATTCTACCTGCATGAAAAATTTGCAAAATCGCTTTTGCTCCCTCTCCCTTAATCGTATCTGCCAATCGCTTCAGGCTAGGAATCATCTCATCTGAATCGGCACTTATTTCATTTTGAAACCCTTTTCCGTCTCGAGTAACATATGCAACGGCTGTAATAACCGCCCCTACTCCACCGGAACGAACTTTGTAATAGGCAAGCTCCTCATCTGTCACCTTACCTTCTTCATCAGACGCAAAATTAGTCATCGGTGCCATCATCACTCTGTTTTTCAATGTCACCCCACGTTTAAATGTGTAATCCTTGAAAATAGAAGTATATTGGTTGTTCATTTCTAGTACCTCCTCTAATCATCTACAACGTTTGTTCTATCATAGGAGGTTTATATCTTTATTTCAAATATTTTGCTTACCGAAATAAAATGGTCATTTCACAATTAATATACAAAAAATTCGAAAAATTAGTGTAAAATGATCTGACATGGTTTATAATAGGCATTACATCATTAATTCAACGCTTTTAAGCACTAAAGATTCAGTGGGGGGAGAGAAGATGAAAAAGAGAAAAATCTTATCAATCGCATCAACAACTGCTTGTTTACTATGGTTAACAGCCTGCGGGGGCTCAGATGACGTCTCATCAGAAGCGGAAGCGGCCGAGGCGCCTGCATCAGATGAGGTGATTACCTTGAAGGTCGGTCATATCGCACCGCCTGAGGAAGCATACGCATTAGGCTTTGACGCTTACGCTGAGGCTGTAGAAGAAGCAACGGACGGCCGTGTACAATTTGAAATTTTCGGCAACGGCGCTCTAGGCGGTGAACGTGAACTATTAGAAGGGGTTCAACTGGCAAACTTGGATATGAGTCTTATCACGACAGGCGTTGTCACAAACTTTGTTCCAGAAGTAACAGCTATTGAATTTCCATTTTTATTTAGAGACCTTGATCATGCATACCAAACATTAGATAGCGACATTGGCCAGGAATTATTAGATACAATGAGCAATGCCGGCCTAAAAGGAATTTCGTTCTGGGAAAACGGACAGCGCCATATTGCGAATAACCAGCAGCCTGTCAAAACGCCTGATGATTTAAAAGGCTTAAAAATGCGTACAATTGAAAGCGACCTATTACTAGATACATATAGTGCGCTAGGAACGAATGCGACACCAATGGCCTTTCCGGAAGTGTACGGCGGCCTTCAGCAAGGTGTTATTGATGGATCTGACTTCTCATACGGTGTCATCTCAAGTACAAATGTCTATGAGCAAGTTGAGCACTTTACAGAAGCAGGACTTTACTATGCTTCCGCTACATTGTTAATGAATGATGACTTATACGAGTCTTTACCAGCAGACATTCAAGAAACCTTGGTTACTCTTGGAAAAGAATTCGCTGCAACTCAAAGAGAGATCTCGCAAACTCTCGAAGAAGAACAGAAGCAGCAATTGCTAGATAACGGGGTTGAAATTATTTCAGCAGAAGAACTAGACCTAGACGCCTTCCGCGAGCAGGTTCAGCCTGTATATGAAAAATATGAAGAACAATACGGAGATATTTTAGAGCGAATCGCCAACGTAGAATAAAAGAAACGCCTCACCGGCTTGGTGAGGCGTTTTGTGTGGTGAGCGGGGATGCTGTATTGAGACTGAGTGCTGAGGCGAAGCTGTGTAGCGAAGCGGCGCAATTATTGCAGAGAAGGATATAATTGTGCTTAGAAGCATTAGAAAACACAAAAACACCCGCTAGATAGCGGGTGTTTTCTATATAGGGTGGTAAGTACCTGATATTCCATCAACGATCATAGGCGGATTTTCTTTGTTACATTCGTTATAACTTACAATCCAGAAAGGTCGGTAGAATAACTGTTGATTAATTAATTTCATTTTAGGCATAGATAGAAACTTCATTTTCAGAGAAGCTGAATGAAACAGATATTCTTCAGCTATGTGTGATGCAGAGTCTAATGTCATTTTAGGAGATAAACAATCATTATTTATGTTACAAGTTGAGTTAAGTATTGGTTTTTGATCAATGATAGCCCCTCTTCCACTAATGGAATCTACCGTACACCCTATATTTCCCTTTAACTTCAATAGTCCTCTCGCATCTAATCTATACTCAAATAAATAGTAAGGATAGTACACTAAGCTCCTAACTTTATAATAAGAATTAGGATCTATGCTGCTTAATAATTTTGGTATATCGTCTTCATAAAATGTTTTTTCTTGAACGCATACCGTCTCCATAACTCTTACTCCTTTAATAAATCTAATTGATTTTTACGATAGAACTCTGAGATATTATTTGCCTCAGGGGAGAGTTCTCGAGAAATATTTTTTTGTATTGCACGCGATAGATTGCGAGGACCCTTAGCTTCTTCAAATGCATCTTGAATATCTTTTGAAGGTGTACGACCAAACTTATTCCCAATCACTAATCCTAAGATTGAAATTAACAATCCGGCTAAGAAAGGATGAATCGCCGTCATTGCTTCTAATCCCCCTACTGTCCAAATAACATTTGTAGACCCTCCCGCTATCATTGCTGAAAGAGCACCAACATTTGTGGTTTTCTTTGAGTAAACTGAAGCTATATAAGGAACCATAAAACTATTACCAAGCACTCCAAAAGCAAATACAACCAGTGCAAAAACAGATGGAGGTTCATAGATGGCTACTACCACGCCCACTATTCCTCCAAGAAGAATGCATATTCTCGATACTAGAACCATCTTCTTTTGACTTGCGTTTTTATCTAAAAAGCGTTGATAGACGTCCCTTGAAAGAATAGTTCCTGCTTGCATAAGTACTGAATCGGAGGTAGACATGATTGCAGCCATAATCGCTGAAAGTAATAATGCAGCAAAAAAGCCTGGAAATACAGTGTAGGCAAGCTCAGGAATGACCATTTCTGGATCTGATATGGTAGGCAACATTACTAAGGCAACAATACCTAATAGGTACGGCGTGAAAATGAATAGTTGATTCCAAGTAGCTGAATAAAGGATTGCTCCTTTTACCGTTTTAGTACTTTTCATCGACATATGCCTTACCACTACGTGAGGTAATCCCATATATCCTACCGCATAAATTAAAATAGCTCCTAAAACGACACCCCATTGTCCGTAATAAACTAAATCTTTACCCCAAACACTTAAATAGGAAGGGTCAATAGCTGCAACCGCTTCATTTAGATTACTTAATCCTCCCACATGGAAAAAAGCCATAATGGCAATCCCTACTACACCAAGCACCATGATAATACCTTGAACAAAGTCAGTCCAAACTACAGCTAAATAACCGCCAGCTACCGTATATGAGATAATGACTGTTACACCAATTAATAAACAGACTTCGTAAGGCAATCCCGTTAACATTGTTAATGCTTTACCAGAAGCAATAAATTGAGCAAAGACATAAGCCATTAAGAATATTATTGAAATGATGGAACCGACAACACGGATAGAAGGACTTTCAAACCTTTTCTCTAAGTATTCTATAGGTGAAAGAGCCCCTAACAGTTCAGATAGTCTTCGCATCCTCTTACCTAAAACTGATAAATTAATTATAGATCCACCAGCATCTCCAATCGCATACCATAATGCATACCATCCTTGTTGGAAGGCTAAAGCTGGTCCCCCCATAAACATATATCCACTCATGGAACTACTCTGCATAGTTAAAGCTGTAACTGCGGGACCTAAGCTTCTCCCTCCTAATAAATAATTATCAACAGATTTCGAGGCTTTTCTAGAAAACCAAAGACCAACGCCCAATAAAATTAATAAGTAAAGCACAAAAATCATACCATCCAACTTCATTTAAAGACGCTCCTCTCTTTAAAGAACAGACAAGCTTGTAGATCTTTGTACACCTGATCATTTTAATTATGATTTGTTTTATCTACTCCTTTAAGTTCATCTTCTAAATCATCTTCTCTTTTAAACTTAAAGAATAAGAAAACAGCAAGTACCATCCAAATAAATGGCCATGGAACAAGCAACCAAAATGTTTCTGCAGGTAGATTTAACAATTTCACTCCTCCTCAATTGAATTTATTTACTTTTCAAACAATTTTACCTATTTAACTTATTGTATGCTTTGTATTTTTTCAATTCATCATACAAAGTGTTAAAAAGTAGAGCTTTAATCTTGTCAAAGTGAGTATTGTACCGCAAGAACATACATATTTATCTAAAATTAAGTATTAAAGTGAAGAAGGCGACATTTCTCGTATAGGCATGTTTTCACTCTTGACCTTGAGGTGAAGCGTTATGGAGAAGCTGCGCAATTAATGCTGATCCAATTACAATTGTGCTCAGAATGAACGCATATCTTCAAAACAATGACGCAATTACCTGACATCACCGCAATTATCCTCGCAACTGACGCATAAATCAGCGGAAGCCACGCATATCCGTTGGGAAGAGATACAATAAAGTCGGAGAAAAATACAATTAAAAAAACTCCTCGCTGCCTAGCGAGGAGTTTTGCTCGTTAAATCTAATCTTCTATCACTCGTGTCACATCTGCACCGCATTTTTTACACTTGCCAGTGAGTACGATGCCGAATTTATCAGTTTCTATTCCGTAATCTACAATTCTTGTGATACCACAATTTCGGCAAAATACATTTTCTAACAACTGTTGTTGAAAGTCTTTAGGAATCTTTGCCCACTTTTGTGCCGCTTTAAAGTCAACGATTGTCATTTAATCACCTTACCCTCTACATAACAGAGATTCGTTTACCCAAAAATATTCTGCATAAACTGGCGTACAACGTCAGCTCCACCAATTACTGTGCCTAACGTACTTCCAAGGTTAGTAAGGACAACGACTAACAGAATACGAGTCACATTATTGCTCCAGAATCCTTTTACCGAATAGACATCATCCGATAGACTCTCAAAGTCCGCTACTTTTGGCTTTCTGATATACGCCTCAACAAGGCCTGCAAACCAGCCAGCAGCTAGCAGCGGATATAATGAGGTCAGTGGAGCTAGTATGAGTGCGGTTAAAATCGTTAACGGATGACCAAACGCAATCGCTGCTCCAATCGCTGCAAACGCACTATTCCACAGAACCCAGCTCAAGGTTAAATCTGCACCTACGGAAGGGTTTGTATAAAAAGCATACCCAATCATTCCAAGAATTAGAATTGGAATCATCCAGCCAATAATGGACGGGGCAATCGATTTTTTTGGACGTTCATTTAATCGATCTAAGTCATGATCTTGTTTAATTTGTTCTTTAATTCCAGGAACGTGAGCAGCCCCTAACACAGCTACCACCTTATCTCCCGGTGCTTCTTTAATTTTTTGTGCCAGATATTGGTCGCGCTCGTCAATTAACGGCTTCTTTAACCTCGGAAATGAGACCGTCAAATCATGAAGCATCGTATTTAACATATCTTCAGTCTTTAAACGTTCAAGCTCTTCTTCTGAAATCTCTTCATTATTAAATACGCTGTAAACAATAGACATCAGAAGTTTCGCACGTCCCCATAAACCGACTCCGTGCCAAATTCTAGAGAAGGTGATTTGGATGTTACGGTCAGCAAGTACGAGTTCTGCTCCAGTCTCTTTTGCTGATTCAATTCCTTGTATCATTTCTTGCCCAGGCTTAATATCAAACTGCTTAGCCATACGTTTTTGAAAGGAGGAAATAAATAGGTTCATCAGTAAAAGAGTTGCTTTCTTTTCCTTAATAACCTTGAAAATGTCCATGTCCTTCCACTTGTTACCGGCAGTGATGGATTGATAGCGCTGCTCATCCAATTCTACACAAACTGAATCAGGCTGCTCCGCCTCAATCACTTGCTTCACTTCTTCTGCACTCTGCTTCGATACGTGAGCCGTTCCTATTAAAATAAGTTCTTTTCCATTTAAATGAATCCTTGTAATATTCTGCTCGGACATATGTACCTTCCTTTATTAACATTTCTGCCAATGTACTATTCATTTATTATCTCAGATTCATGAGATAACTACAATAAGCGAGTGGTGAAGGTTCCAATGGTAAGTCACTTTCATATGAACATTTTAAGAATAATGACTAGAAAAACAAAGTCTGTCCACAAACATTCCGATAGTATTCTAGGAAGACATCATGTAAATTAAGAATATAGTACTTAATTCATCCTATAAATGAGGTGGTTTTATTGCACAGACCTCGATTTCGCATAAATAACAATGGACTCACCTTAATAGAAGTGCTTGCATCCATGGTGATCCTTAGCATAATCATTATTAGTTTTATGACCTTTTTCTCACAATCTATGATGTTTTCAAGCAAAGTTGAGGACCGGTTAACAGCTGTTAACCTCGCTGAGAAGGTGCTGGTTGATGTGCGGACGGCAAAGTCTATTGAATTAGAGATATACCCACACTATAAAAAAGTACCTTCAAATGAAGAGACAGATGAAAATACTTATTCTTACGATGGGTTAAATAATAAAGAATATATTATAAAAGTAGCTGATAACATCGATAATGAAACTCCTCATGATTTAAAATTAAATCTTTTCTATGTAGATGTTTATATAAATGAAAAGGATGCAACACGACTCTACGGCTATATTGAAAATGATTAAGGGGGAATGACAGGTGCATTTTATAAAAAATCAACATGGATATGCTTTGTTAGTCGTCTTGCTGATCATCACTGTCATCGGCATTTTTGCCCCCATTCTAGTTAACAATGTTTTATCTAGTTCCAAACAATTCATTAAAGTTGAAGAACAAATGCAGCATGAGAAATTGGCGAATATGGCTTATTTGTATATTGATAAGTCAGTAGAAGAGACTGCAAAGGATTTTGAACCAACAAGTGACATAGATCCTCTGGAGGAATTTATATCAAAACTATTATTGAGAAGTAGTGATGAGGGGTTCTTCGGTAGGTTTGAATCTTCCGATGAAAAACAAGGATTTAGGATTGAAAGGTGTAAAGACGACTTATGTGGTGGTGAGTTAACCTTTAAAATCATCACTACTGTCAACGGTATTTCTGAAGATCCTATCTATTATCCTATCGACATAGTGATTATCAACTAACAAAGCAGGTGATTACATTGCTTTTAAACTCAATTAAAAACGAGCGGGGAATCACCCTACTCGAAGTGTTAGCTGCCCTTACAATTTTAGGCATATTAGGGGCTCTAACATTCAGTCTGCTCACAACGACGGTCACTCATACGAACAAAACGCAGTCTCATATCGACCTTAGACAAGAGGCTAACATCATCCTATCTGACTTAAGACAGACACATAGGAATGCTGAAGAGGAGTATACAATACACACAGATGAGTTGATTGGTCGGAATGATATTTCCTTTCCAGAGATTAAAATTAAAAATGAACCGCCTAATGAAACGTCTATTCTACCGTCTGCTAAGATCTCTCCTAACAAACACTTATATGTCACGTTCACATTACAGGATAAGCAGAATCAAACGTTTGAAGTTGATACCATTATCGAAAAAAGCTTCGCAGACAATAAACACTCGATTACCCTGCCTACCCCAGATGGAAAGGCCTGTTCTATATATACCGGATCGACTAATTATTGGGATACAATACGATCAGCTTTAGATCTGCCTGATCCAATTTCAGCTAATACCACGATTCTGATTGAGGGTAATTTAATCATTCCAAATGGCAAAGAATTAAAAGGAATAAGCAAGGATAATGTCTCTATTTACATTACGGGTAATTTAACTGTACAACACGGCGGAAAAGTTTCAGGGGCCACCTTACATGTTCAAGGTGACTTTGATCACCAATCGGGCGGCCATATCATTGATACT
The DNA here is from genome assembly GCF_000005825.2 of Alkalihalophilus pseudofirmus OF4. Lineage (GTDB taxonomy): Bacteria > Bacillota > Bacilli > Bacillales > Bacillaceae_D > Alkalihalophilus > Alkalihalophilus pseudofirmus. The sequence goes on along the minus strand of NC_013791.2, from coordinate 445,472 downwards.
TCCATTGTACATGTTAGCGGTGAACATAAACTTGCACCCGGAAGCAGCTCTCAAGGAGAAATATATGTTTTTACAGCTGGTGATGAGGGGTTTATTCCTTATGTAGATCCTGATTGTAAGGATCTCTAATAAACTAATAAAAACAGGGCTCATAAAGGAATTCTCTTTTGAGCCCTGTTTCATTTATACCTATTCTCTCTACCCTCTATCTCCAAAATAACGTCCATACACAAACGTCATCACAGCAAATAGTCCAAAGCTGATAATTAACACCGTTCCTCCGACAATGTAGAAAATAAGGCTGAATGTTTCTGGCGCCCAGTCAGGCTTGAAGTAGTGCATCCACATGCCGAATGTTAAGCCAAAGCTTCCGATCAGTGCTGTCCATACATGGGTTTTCGCTAGTTTGGAATGCTTCGGAATAGCAAAGACTGCATAGAAGATGGCAAAAGCAAATAGAGAAAGCCAGCCCACAAGTAAAATGTGGGCGTGAATAGCTCTAAATAACATCGAACCTGCTCCTGCCATATGACTTCCTAAAAATGTTCCAATTAACGCATAAAGCGCTGAGAATCTTAATAATACTTTTGTTTTATTCATTTTGACACCTCTTTTGTTTGTTCTTTCTTAGCCTCAGCAGGCCACCAGTTCCATTGTTTTAACAAGGTTACAGTCGCTGGAACAAGCATACCTCGTACTAAAAAAGCATCGAGCAAGATTCCTATTGAGACAATAAATCCAAACATAAATAACTCTAAGATCGGCTGTGTCATTAATACACCGAACGTTGCTGCTAGGATTAATCCTGCTGATGAGATCACACCGCCTGTTAATGCTACACCGCGTTTTGTCGCTTCTCTGATGCCAAAGCTTCGGTTCTCTTCTCGAATTCTTGAAATGAGCATGATGTTGTAATCAACCCCGAGAGCTACTAAGAAAACAAAAGCATAGAGCGGAATTCGGTAACTCATTCCTTCAAAACCAAACACATTCTCAAAGAAGAACCAGCTTAATCCTAAGGCAGAAGCATAGGAAAGCAGGATGGTTGCCATCATATAGATTGGTGCAACGAGCGATCTCGTGTGGAAGATAAGCATCATAAAAATAACGAGTGTGACAGTTACTACAATAACGAACGTATCCCAATTGCTCAGTGCACGAATGTCTGCAGATTTAGCTGTTTCGCCGCCGATATACAGTTCATACTCTGAACCAAGTCCGCTATCAGCCAAGAGCTCCTCTTTCCTGTCGACTAGTTCATCTGCAATATCGAGTGATGCCTGATCGTAAGGATTCATGCTTAAAATTACATCAAACTTCAACGCCTCACCCGTTTCGTTTAACACATTTCCGCCATGTTCACTACCTTCTCTAATCTGCTTTTTATCCGGAAGTGAGGTGGAATCTATTCCATCTAGACTGAGGATTTGTTCGTTTAACGTTTCAATAGAATCAAGCTCTGAATCTGTTAGTGTAAACCCATCCTCTGCCTCTATTAATATAGAGACCGGTGCCAGTTCACCTGGAGGAAAGCTTTCTTCTAATTGTTCAAACCCTAAACGGGACTTCATATCCTCAGGAAAGGATTGAATAATGTTAAATGAATACTGAGTATTAAACACATTTGACGCATTTATTAGCAGAAAGATGAGCACTAGTCCACCTGCTATGACCGGTTTTTTAGTGACAAAAGATCCAATCGCAGACCAGAAACGATTTTTCTCCAATGTCTCCTCTCCCACTTTCGGAATAAACGGCCAAAACGAGCGGCGTCCGACAATCGTGAATAGAGCTGGAATGAGTGTTAATCCAGCAATCAGTACAATCGCAATTGTAATTGCAAAAACGAGCGCAAAGTTTTGATAGGGACCGTACTGAGCTAGTAATAACACAAGCATCGCAGCAAATACTGTTCCTCCGCTAAAGAAGATCGGCTCGGCCACTTCTCTAACTGCCGCATCCATGGCTTCATATTTGTTTTCTCGTTTTCGCAGCTCTTCTCGGAAACGCGAGAAGACAAATAAGCTGTAGTCTGTCGTAGCCCCAAATAAGAGGATCATCACAATGGATAATGATTGTGATTCAATCGTCAAGGCCCCCGATGCAGCAAGCATACCGAGCACTCGGTCAACTACCTGATACACAAACGCAACTGCCACTAACGGAATAACAGCGAGCAACGGCGAGCGGTAGATAACAATAAGTAAAACGAGCACTAATGCAATCGTAGAAAATAATAAAACGAGGTCAGCATTTGAGAAAATAGCAATCGTATCTGAAGCAATTCCCGCTGGTCCAGTGATCATCAATGTCCCATTTTCAAGAACCTCTGAACTGTACTCTTCTATAGCTATGACAGTCTCATTGATTTCATCCATCTCAAGTTGGTCGGCAAGCATTAAAGGCAGGACAAGTGTTGTACCGTCTTCCGATACGAACATTTCCTTTGCATGACTTGGAAACTGGTGAAATGGAATCAGAGACTCTAAACGTTCTTCTGGGATTTTTTCTCCTATCCATTCACTTACTTGATCTACCTCAATGAAGGTCGATTCATCCCACCCGGCACCATTTTGAAAAACGAGCAATCCGAGCATTCCTGTGTCTTCAGGGAAATAGTGGTTAATTTTTTCCTTAGCAATAACCGACTGTGCTTCTTTTGGCAGATCATTTTCACCTGTATTTACCGTATAATCATTGGCAGAAGGGGCCATGCCGAGGGCTCCTGCGATAATGACCCAGGCTAGTAAAATGATCCACACCCCTTTACGGTTTGAGGCAAATGCAGCGATCGTTTTCATCTATACTCCTCTTTTCTTTGGTTAATTTTAGTTAAGTAGTATTTCAGTTCACTAGTGTTGCATAAAACCCTATAATTATAGTAAGAATATTCTGTCTATATTTCACTCTGGTAAATGAGCTAAAAAGACAATCCAAAGCGAGAGGTGGCACTGACCATTTGGTAAAAATATACATTTAATACTTAAGCAACATCGACTAGTACATGTTTACGGACTTCCTCTTTGCTCAATGAACCTGAACCATGTTCTTGCTGGTCTCCACATAGTTGCCTTGAGCCATCGGGTAATCCGTAATAATGTAGGTTTTCCTTTGGCTTCAAGTTGAACGAGTACATTGAGGCAATACGTAATTAACGCAAGGAAAATTTGATTGTGTACAGCTTGTTCGCTGTATCCAAAAAATGTTTTGATTTCGACGTGCTGCTTTAACCATTTGAAAAATAACTCTATTGCCCATCTTGAACGGTATAGATCGCCTATTTCTTCCGCTTTTAAGTCAAAGCGATTCGTGATTAAACGTATTGGATTCCCTTTGGAATCAACTGTTTCAAGGATTCGAAATACATTTTCAGTACGCTTTTGTGTTGTACCGATGTACGCTATTTTATCCGTTGTAATCGGACTTCCTTCAGGTAAAGAATAGGATTCAACCTCTCTTATGACGGCATTCTTTTTCAGTCTTGAGAGAAAAAAGATTCCTTCATCAAAGTAGCGATCAAACCGTTGATAGTCGATATATCCACGATCAAACACATACATGGCATCTTTGTCATCAACGAGAATCTCCAATTGATTCCGATCGTGTTCAACGGCATTTGTGATAACCGCTTTATCAGGATAGACCGTATCTTGATCGACAAAAACTAATCTAAGATGAAGTTTGACACCACCCTTGCTCTTCCGAAATGTAGCCCAGTTACAACGGGTGAGATTTAGCGGCAGGGTGCTTGAATCAATAATTTTTAAAGGAAATGGTGACTGATATTGGTTGGTTTTCATCTGAATCTGCCGAACTAATTCAAGAAAGACGATGGAAAACAGCGATGAATCTATAGCCCTGTTTTTACGAGAAAGCTGAGAAACACTGATTGATTTGATCCCCAGTTCTTTCTGTAAGTTTTCATCGGCTAGTTCTGCATTCAACGCATGAAGGCTTTCCACTTGTTTCAAGTGTGCATAGAGAAATAGTTTTGTAAAAGAGGACGTTGATAATTTCTTCTTATACTTATCTAGTCCATCTTTTTTTACTTGTTCATCAAAAAGTTTCATATTTATGGGTGCAACCCATTTACCAAATGAAGATAATCGTGTATTCTTGTCCATAGCGGATATCCTTTACGTTGGATTTGGGCAGGAACCACCTGTACTTCCATTGTAAAGGATTTTTTTGTGCGCTCATGAACTGAAATTTGAATATTGGGTGTATTTTGAATCTTGAAATAATATTAATGCAACACTAGTGATTTCAGTTAAAGTGAATGATTCTCTTGTTAACTGCCTGCAGACTTAGAGTATCACGCTTATATGAACACAAGATGAACAAAAAAAGGCCAGCTATAAAGCTAACCTTTTCTACTCTATGTCTTTACTATTCGATTGCGGTAAAGTAAATATAAACGTCGTACCTATACCAACCTCACTTTTCACTTGAATGGACGACTGATGAAGGTCAATGATCGATTTTACGATGGAGAGACCAACTCCTGTCCCCTTTTTTTTGGAACGAGCTTTATCTGTTTTGTAAAATCTCTCCCAAATGTAGGTAAGATCTTCTTCTTTAATGCCCTCACCGAAATCTTCAATGCTCACTTTTACTTTATCCTCTTCTTGTGATAGGTGAACATAAACAGGTTTTTGTGGCGGTGAGTGATGAATCGCATTCTCTATTAGATTAATTAATACCTGTTCAATTCGGTCTTTATCTGCAAACACATGCACATCTCCAGCTTCTTCCTCAAGCTCGATAAAAAGGTCTGAAGCTTGAAGCTGTGGTTCCATTTTTGCTGCCACCAGACGAATCTGTTCACTCAAATTATACGTGGTCGGCTTAATCGTAATATGACCATGCTGAAGCTGTGACATATCTAATAAATCATTTACCAGCTTGCTCAAGCGTTCCGTTTCATTTTTCATGATCGTATAATAATGGTTTTTTCGATGATCGGCAATCGTTCCATCAAGGAGTGCAGTTAGAAACCCTTTAATCGATGTAAGCGGCGACCTTAAGTCATGAGACACATTGGTGATAAAGTCTGTCCGCATCTGCTCAATATTTTCAAGCTCTTTGGCCATATAATTGAAGGTTGAGCCTAACTGGCCAATCTCGTCCTTAGAATTGACCCGTACATGCTGAGAAAAATCTCCTTTAGCAAGTTGAAGAGCAATTCGATTCATCTCCCTTAGCGGAGCAGTCAGCCTTCTTGAGATAAACCAAAGGATAAATCCTGTGAGCGCCATCGTGATCGTGAAGGTTAAACCAATCATGATCAGCACCTGTTTGTACTGATGATCTAATTCATAGTAGACCATGACCATCACATGAGGCGTGCCCGCAGTGACATCAATCGGCTCAGCTATCGTATAAACAAGCCGGTTATCCACCCTCATTCCCTCAGCTAGTTCCGCACCTCGTAGCACGTCTTCGACCATTGCTCGATCAACCTGAAGATTTGGGGCTTGGTCATAGCTCGATTGGTAAACTCGCTCTGCACTTGAATTGTAGATATAGATGCTGTTATTCATTTGGCTCAAACTAATATCGAGTGAGGCATCAAGAAGCTCCTCACTCCAATCTTCGCTGTCAGCAAGCTCAAAATGTGCTTCAATCTTCTCTTTAGAATACGCAAACCCTTCTTTAAAATCATCATACATATTCACATGAAAAAGGTAGAGAAAGATGGAATTAAATAAGAAAAATGAAATCAAGATAATGACAAAATAAGTGACGAATAACTTTGTGAAAATATTCTGTTGTCTACTCATGTTCCTTCTCCAAAAACTTGTACCCTACTCCGCGAATCGTTTTGATCGTCCATTTTGCATCCGCCTCTGTCAGCTTCTCGCGTATCCGTTTAATATGAACATCAATCGTTCGTGGATCTCCTTCAAACGCATAACCCCAAATCTGATCAAGCAGCTGCTGTCGAGTAAACACTTGATTAGGGTAGCTGGCCAAATAATAGAGCAAGTCAAGCTCCTTAGGCGGCATCGTAATCTCCTTGTCACCCGCAGCTGCCTTATACTCCTTCTTATCAACCACAAGACCTAAAAGGGAGACGACTTGATCTTCATCATTTAGAAGATCAGCTCTTCTCATAACTGCCTTCATTCTAGCCACCAGTTCATTAGGGTCAAAAGGCTTCACAACATAGTCATCTGCCCCGATATCAAGACCTTTAATCTTATCCTGGCTTTCTCCTTTTCCTGTCAGCATAATGATCGGTATTTTTTTATTATCCCATCTAATTTCTTGGCATAACTCCCACCCGTCTATTTTAGGCAGCATAATATCTAGAAAGATAAAATCGGGATAAGTTTCGTAATAGGATTCAAGCCCAGCTTCACCGTCATAAGCCACTTGCGTCAAATAGCCCAGCTTCTCCATATATAACTGTATCAACTCTGCAATGTGGGGATCGTCTTCAATAATTAATACGCTCAACGCCTTATGTTTCATCTTCTTCCCTCTATTTTAATTAGAATACGTGCTCCTTCTATTATAAAGAAAGTTTATGAACGCAAGATGAACAATTTACATACTTTCAGCCGCAGTCTGCCTCCTCACCTGCTGGAATTTAGGCTTAGTCGCTCTATACCAATGCAGGCACAGGATAAAAATAATGATCACATCTACAGCATCCCCGCCGTAATACATCAACATTCCCCCAGCTTCCGCTTGCGCTCTTAGAACACCTTCTGGTGGATTGGCATAAATATATTTTGATAGAATGCCATGTCCTGCTAATGCTAAGACTAGGACAACAGCACGGTATAGGTAGCTTCTTATATGCGGCATTGGGTCAATATAAATCATAGAGAGGGTAAATAAATATCCTGCTAAAAAGACATGGAAATGAATCAAAATATGAAGAATGACATATTCGTGCATAAGTGTATAAAGCTCTGTGGTGTAGAGAATCCACAGCATTCCTATATTTAAAATAGAAGCAACAATGGGATCAGTATAAAACGCAGCCACTTTTGATTTTAAGATGGTTGTTACTTTTCTAGCAGCATGTGTAGGGAGAGTCCGTAAAAATAAGGTCATCGGCGCTGCAAGCACCATGAATAGCGGGGCTAGCATACCTAAGAATAAGTGGCCAGCCATATGCCAAACAAAATCCCCATGTGCAAGTTGAGCTAGTGGTCCTAAGACAGAAACTATTGCAAAAACCGTACCCACAATCCATAATACAACTCGATAAACGGGCCATTTTTTATGCGTTCGATTTGAGAGGATTACAGCTGTTAAATAGGCTGCCAACAAAATGATAAAGGGAGTGGCTAAAATCCACTCAGCCATCACAAACGTGGTCTCGTCCATTGCGTGTTGATGATGGTGATGATGTCCTTCCATCCCTTACTCCCCCTTTTCCTGGCTTATATGACTAGAACGTTTTACTAGAATAAGTCCAATAATAATCATGATTATCGCCCCTATATTCCAAACCAGGTCATATACAATGACATTTTCTACATAGCGAATTTGGTGAATGCGCATCATTTTATGCTGAACGATTCCGTCATACAGCTGAAACGCTCCGGCACCAAGAAATACACCGCCCCACCACCGCTTAATGTTCACACCATGACGCCGCCTAAGATCAGCAAATAAAAACAGTCCGCCAATTGTAGCAAACCAGCTAAAAGCATGGAATAACCCGTCAGAGATCAAACCGATATCTGTTGTTGATAAATCATAGAAATGATGCCAGCGTAAAAGCTGATGAAAGACCATCTCATCCACAAAAGCAATGAGTCCAATTCCAAATAAAATCCCAGACCAGAGATTACGCCGAGAATAATTATTCTCACTAATATTGTTTCTAGTATTTGGTGTCTCCATAGGTGCCTCCTTTTTAACTATCAAGTATTCTATCATTACACTCTCTATGTATTTATTTCCATATACCTCATTATTAAACAAACAATTTTTCAGAGCACACGTAACAGCCCTTTTTCTAGGATGATAAAGGGCTGTTAGTAACCTGCTTATCCACTCTTTTTTGGCACAAGTCTTTTCTGTTTCGATTGCTCAGCCAGGATCGCACTCAGTACTTTTTGAATACGTCCTGTGAGCTCGGTTGCGTATTGTGGATGCGCTAAATTTTTTTCTTCCAGCGGGTCTTGCGTCAGATTGTACAATTCAAATTCATCAAGGACATGTTTTCTTTCTTGGTCGCCATCTGATTGGGGGATGTCAAAATATCTAGCATATTTCCAAACTTCTTTCTTACTCCCCTTGCCGCTAGGAAGTGTTGCAATCACTGCTTCAATATGGTTCGGCTGCAGAACAGATTGATAAGGTTCACCTCTAGCAGTTGTTTGGTTCAGCCCTCTTGTCACATCATCATCTGTCATAAAATAGATCGGCTCATCTGCCTCATGAAACTCATTAGAGCCTTTGATTAACTTGCTTAAATCTCTACCAACCAATGGACGCACTTCCGTATGATTCTTTGAAAGCTTAGCTTGCACTTTTTCTACCTTTACCCCCGCTAAACCGAGTAATGTAGGCAGCACATCCACATGACTCGTCAGCATCCCAGTCTCCTCAGGCTCGTTAAAGAGCAGCGGATTATGGATGATGAGCGGCACGTGGATTGATTCTTCGTACATGTTATACCACTTTTGATGCAACCCGCCATGTGCCCCTAGCAGCTCTCCATGATCTGAAGTGAACAGCACAATCGTATCTTCATAAAAACTAGATTGTTGCAGCGCTTTAAGGACCTTTTCCATTTCTTGATCTGCTTTCTTTTGCAAGCTGTAATAGAGCTGTCTGTAAAAGTTATTATCTATAATCGGCTGAAGCGCTCTCGGATACGTATAACGATAGCTCTCCTGCGCACGCGGTTTTGTCGATAAGGATTCTTCTACAGTAGGCGCAGGCGGAATAAATGGCAAGGTCTGGTCTACCTCAAAATGATAATTCGGCTGCACAGCAGTGAGCACGCCGTATAAGGCAATATCGTGAGGGTTGACCAAGGAGCACATCACAAACCACGGCTTGTGACCCTCTTCTTTCTGGCTCTTCTTATCTAATGCTTGGAGCAGCTTCACTGTATCTTCTGCATACACTTGGTCCCGGCCGCTCATACCAGTTGCGGCAGAAGAAGCCGAATTCCGAGGGTCCGTTCCATGAGGCTCAGGCCCAATCCAGCCAGAGAAGCCAAACGCATCCAGCCTGTTTGCTTGCTTATACATTTTCACCTTGTCTTTTTCAGGGACGCCTGTGTCTAGGTTATAGCTTGAGTACGCATCATGGGTTCCAGGAATGAAAATATCTTCATCTGACGCATGCCATTTCCCCTTCCAAAATGTTTCATAGCCCGCAGTGCGAAAATAATGACCCATTGTCGGTACGGTATTCGCATCAAGCCAAAAAACATCTGGATCAAAAGCTCCTTTAGCCACTCCTGTCGTTTGGGTGACTCCATGAAGGGAAGGATATTGTCCTGTATATAAAGTGGTTCGGCTTGGAGAACAGGCGGTGCTTGCCGCATAATGATTGGTAAATACCATCCCATTTTTCTTAAGCATCTGCTGAGCGCATAAATTCTCTTCACACCATTTCTTTACTTCATTCGTCTCATACACTGCAGGATACCGCTGCTGGTCCACCATCAAGATAAGAATATTCGGTTTCTTCTTCTTCTTGTTGCTCATGTCATCGCCCCCCTGCCTGTTCTCTCTTTTCTAAAGTCGACCTTATAAAAAGAAAACCTTATAAATCAGACCTTTATAACACTATATGCACTACTTAAGGGAGGCAGTCTTATTTTCTTTTTACTACTATAAAAAGATTCAAATGCGAAAACCCTTACCACAGATAATGTGATAAGGGCATTACTGTACGTTTCCCGCAGTTCTTTTAGAAGTTTTCCGTAACAAAAATTCAATGATCTCCTCACTAGATAGCACTGTACCTTCTTTTAGCACCCCAACTGCCTTGACCGATTCGCCCCATATAGGATTTGGCACGCCAATGACAGCAGGCTTAACTTTAAATTTCTCCGCATTTTGTTTAAAAGTTGCTCCAAATGTAAGCAATCTTGAATATCATCCAAAAAGAAAAAGCCGGATCATCCCCGGCTCTTTTTAGAACAGTTATCTAACTCACGGTTACCCCGCGCCATTTCCGTTTCCGTTCGGCAGACAAGGAATAATCTCAAAGTCAATACCAGTTACTGGGATAGGATCGAATCCTGGAGATACGAAAGTAAATTCACCAGTTTCTTCATTAAATATTATTGTAAGTGTATATGGACCTTCTGGGAGTACTCCTCCTTCGACGTCAACCTCAAAGCTAACTACTGGTAACCCTGTCTCGCAATTTACTTGAACAGTACCAGGAACAAGAGTAGCTGTCGTTTCCGATTCACTTACAGTAAAGGTAGCTTCAAACTCGCTCTCGCCTGTTTCACAATTACAGAATGTAGCTTCCACAATAGTAATAGTACCCCCATCAAATGAGAATGATGAATCCGGCTCGATATTTATCTGACACGCACAAGCAACTTCCGGCGGCTCAACATCTAAAAGGCCTGAATCAATAATATCCTCTAGTTTAAATTGAAGCAGCATTTCCTTTTTTATTACTGTTCTTAATGTTCGTTCAACACTGCGGTTAACAGCCAAAAGACCTTCTAAATCTGTTACGATGGGCTCCTGATCATCAAACAATGTTCCTAATGCATACTGAAGCTTCTCACCCTCAGCATTCATAATGTGTGCTAAACTTAATTCTTCAAATGCAATGGAAGCAAGTAATAATAGTGCAACTTGTTCACGATCTAAACCTTCTATCGGGTTAATTGGTGGTATATTTGACATTGACATATTTTATGTCCCCCTTTCGCGATCTAATTATAAAGTATTCCATTTCAACCTAATGGGGACGGCCAATGCCTTGGTAAAAAGCCCTTTTACCAAATACCTAGAAATAAAGAAAAACACTCTCTGTAACATTAGCAGAAAGTGTTTTAATGTTTATTGTATGTTCAACTTTTAGTCATGCCTCATTTAAACCAGCCCTTCTCTTTAAACCTCGAGATGGCTTCAATTCGATTTCCGACATCAAGCTTATCTAATATGACAGAAATATAATTACGCACCGTTCCATTCGTCAAATAAAGCTCACTGGCAATCTCATTTGTGCTTTTCCCTTCAGCGATCAGCTCCATCACCTGCTTCTCACGGTTCGTAAGCGGGTTTTTGTTGTCATACGCAAGGTCGATTAATTCAGGGGCATAAATACGTCTGCCATCCATAATAATCCGAATCGAACTCGCTAATTCTTCACTTGGACTGTCTTTGAGCAAATAGCCGCTGACTTCTGCATTACGAGCACGTTCAAAATAACCAGCGCGGGCGAATGTCGTTAAAATAATGATTTTACAAGGGTGATCGACGAGTTCTTCTGCGACATCTAGTCCGCTTTTTACCGGCATTTCAATATCCATAATACAAATATCAGGACTATGCTCTTGTACTAAAGCGAGCGCCTCTTCACCGTTTCTCGCTTTTCCCACGACTTCCATGTCCTCTTCTAAGTCCAAGAGCGAACTAAGCGCTCCAAGCAGCATCCGCTGATCTTCGGCGATTACAATACGAATCAAGTCAATCCCCCCTAATCGATTGTTTAATGACATTTGGCACGCGAATATCAAGAGTCGTCCCGTCCACTGCAGTGATCTCAAGGCTTCCATTGACAAATTCAAGCCGCTCTCTTATACCTAAAAGTCCAGTTCCATCATTAGATTCTTCCTTGTCATTGATGCCAATCCCATTATCTTGGACGGTAATTTGCAACTCTTCCGGCAGTTCTTTAATAACGACCTTACAAGATGTCGCTTCACTATGTTTAATCACATTCGTGACAGCTTCTTTCAAGCACATGGTTACCACATTTTCTACTAGTAAGGGTGTGTTTGAAAGCTTCGCGTTTCCTTTAAAAATGAATTCCATTTCTGCAGCCTTTAAGATCTGCTCTAAATGAACGATTTCATCTTCTAATTTAGTCCCGCGCATATCAGAGACCATCTCACGGACTTCTTTTAAGGCCGTTCTTGCAGTTTGATTAATATCACTTATTTCTACTTTAGCAGATTCTGGGTTTATATCAATTAACTTCCGAGCCAAATCACTTTTTAAACCGATTAATGAAAGTTTTTGGCCAAGCGTGTCATGAAGATCCCTAGCAATCCGCTGGCGTTCTTCCATCACAATTAATTGAGAGATTCGTTTATTCGCATCTTCTAACTGCCCCTCAAGCTTCTCGCGCTTGTTGCGGTTATACGTATTAAACGGCAGTAAAATGACACCTATGACAGAAATGATGATAAACGGAAACTGGGCGAGAAATAATTCTTGCTGAGTAAAGAAACTCAGGATTACAGCAATAATCGTCGTGACTAAATGAACAACATAAAGAGTAATAAAGCCGCCTTTGCTTTGAATGTTCCCGATAAAAAAAGCTAAGAAAATAGCAAAGTACACATAACCGTAAAACAACGTCATCCCAATGCTTATAGCCATTTCAATACTGACCCAAAGGTAGACGAGACCTCCCTTAGTAATAAAGGATAGACGGTACGATACAAAAAATAGGACGATCATTAAAATTCCAAAGATAATTTCCCAAAGAGATGAGGATCTAAAAATAAAGTAAAAAGGCAGGAGACAAAAAATAATCCATACATACACACTAAGTCCCGTATTTTTCGGGAAAATATTATACCAGTTTTGCAAAATAGCGCTCCTCTCTTTTTTATCTTTATCATACAATATTCAACCTGCAATTGGCTTCAGTTAACAAATTACTTTCAATATGAAGAAAAACCATCCAATCGTCAAATTGAATGGTTGTGAAAATTATTTTGCACGTGAAAGCTTTGTTGAGTCTTTTTTAAGCTTAACATTGCCACGAGGCTTTGATATAAGATGAGCTACTTCCTTAAAGCTTACAAATGTTTTTCTTTGTTGGTCATACAAACGAAAACGAATAGACTGCAAACTTGAGCCTACTGTAATCGTTGTTGCCTGTTGCAATGGTGGTGTGGACTCATGTACTTTTTCTAAGTTGTAATTCGGTACTCTTGGGCTTAAGTGATGAACATGGTGATACCCGATATTCCCGGTTACCCACTGCAGTACTCTTGGAAGCTTATAATACGAGCTGCCGTCAATTGCTGCCTTCACATAATCCCAGTCACCTTCATCTTCAAAATATGAATCTTCAAATTGATGCTGAACATAAAATAACCAAATACCTAGTGAACCTGACACGAATAAAATCGGCGCCTGTACAAGCAAAAATGCCTGCCAGCCAATTAACCAAATGATAAGCGAATAAATCACAACAACTGAAATATTCGTTACATGTGTATTCATTCTCTCTTTTTTTCTAGCGTCCTTGCGGTTCATTCGATTCGTAATTAGGAACAGATAAAGCGGTCCAAGACCAAACATCACAAGCGGGTTGCGGTAAAGTCTGTATTGAAGTCTCTCCCTAAATGAGGCTGAGACATATTCGTCAACCGTCATAATCCATACATCACCAGTGCCGCGCTTATCTAAGTTACTGCTTGTTGCATGGTGGATTGAATGCTCGCGCTTCCATTTTTCATATGGAAACATCGTAATAATCCCGGTAATCGTACCAACTATGTTATTTAACTTTTTGTTTTTAAAAAATGATCCGTGGCAGCAATCATGAAAAATAATAAAGATGCGTACAACAAACCCTGCTGCGACAACAGCAAAAGCAAAGGTCAGCCAAACCGATACAGAAAGGCTTTGATAGGCTAAAAACCACAATAGAAAGAACGGTGGAACCGTATTCAATAATTGTCTCACACTTGATTTCGTATCAGATTTTTCAAATGGTGCAATGCTTTTTTTAAGCGTTGATAAATTTTGCTGAGCCATAACTTCCCCCTTGAAAAACGGTATTTATTCACGTACTTGGGAATTGAATACTTTCATCATATAAGATGACCATTTTTAGGAGAAGTCATGAACGTCAAAAAAAAGATATGACAAGTGTCATATCTGTCTTGAAAAAAATTGTATTTATTACGTAAACCACTTATGCCACATGCCATCATTTCTGCCTCTTGCAAAGCAGTCAATCCGGTTTAAGCCCCATGACACAGCACTTGGCGAGGATCGTATCCCTCCTTGCGGTGAACCGAGATTCTCCCACTCATTCCATCTGCGGCCATCCCACCATTTATGCCACATCCGATTATTACGTCCCCTGACAAAACAGTCGATTCGATTTTGTGCCCAAGAAGACACTCCGACAGAGCCCTCAAATCCTCCTTGCGGCGAGCCAAGATTCTCCCACTCATTCCATCTCCGACCGTCCCACCATTTATGCCACATTTGATTGTTACGTCCCCTGACAAAGCAGTCGATTCTGTTTGGACCCCATGAGACAGCTGATGGCGAGCCATTCAAACCGCCTCGCGGTGCACCTAGGTTTTCCCAGCCGCTCCACCTTGAGCCGTCCCACCATTTATGCCACAGATTATTATCTCTTCCTTGTACAAAACAATCGAGGCGATTTGACTGCCACGAAGCTACACCTGGCTTCCCAACAAACCCTGGTCTTGGAGCTCCGAGATCTTCCCATCTGCTCCACCCTGCTCCGTCCCACCACTTATGCCACATGGTGTTTCTTCCCGCTCGCACAAACGTATCTATACGATTCGGTCCCCACGAGACAGCAGCTGGCGAGCTTCTTAGTCCTCCTTGCGGTGAACCTAGATCTTCCCATCTGCTCCATCCTGCTCCGTCCCACCACTTATGCCACATTTGATTGTTTCTGCTGCGCACGAACGTATCAATTCTGTTTGCCTGCCACGAGGCTGAAGCAGGCGACCCTATGAAGCCGCGTCCTGGCGCTCCAAGATCCTCCCAGCCGCTCCATCCTTGACGCCAATCATAGGTATCGCTTTCATAATCACCGTTAAAAATAGCGGGGTTCTGCTGCCCCAAGACAAATGGATTGTACTGCTGCTCAGGCCAGTAAGATTGGCTCGCGTCCCACTGATAAGATGTGTAGGGATCATATTGCTGCTGGCCCCATTGATACGGCTCATAAGAATAACCTTGAGTTTGAAATGGCTGCATTAGGTACGGATTGTATGGCTGCTGAGAAAAAAAGGGATACTCTGTCCCCTGCCACTGATAGCCATTAAACGGGTTATTTCTATACAAATTTCCTTGCCAATTCGGATGATTATAATAAACCACCTGATCCACCCTCCTCCGATTATTTACACTTTTTCAGATTATGAAGAGAAGAGGATGTACAATGACAAAAATAAACATGCAGAGGAAAATATTTACCTTCCATTATCAGTCCGATTGGTGATATACTAATCTAGCGATGAGCTAATTTGCATAAGACGAGATTGACGCGCCTTTTAGGCAAGGCACTATGTGGAGTGCTGTCTCTCGCCGCAATACGCACAAAAGACGCCTTTATTTATAAAGGCGTCTTTTTCTTGTTATATTCCTTACGTGCCGCAAAATGTTTGATACGTCTGATCTGTTTGAGGCGGCAATGAACAATATTCTTCCTGTTCGGCTGAATACGCATAAGGATCTTTTAAGGCATGCATCAGCTTCTCCATTACTTTGTAATCTCCATTTTCAGCTGCATGTAGAGCTTCTTCTACCCGGTGATTACGAGGGATGACCGCTGGATTGACTTCTTTCATCAGTTTGACGGATGCTTCTTTAGTTTCATCCTGCCTTTCTCTTCTTGCCATCCACAGCTCTTGCCACTGAGTAAATTCAGCAGCTTTACTCAACTCGCTTTTCTCTAGCTCATTTAATGTCAATGCTCTAAATGTATTCGTAAAGTCAGCATCAGATTTCTGCATTATGCCCAAAAGACTTTCAATCAGCGCTTCATCCTCTTGTTCTTCATTAAAGAGTCCAAGCTTTGATCTCATTCCTTTAAGCCAATACTTCTTAAATAACTCACTAAATCCACCAATCGCATCCTGTGCCATTTCGACTGCACGTTCTTTATTGTCGTCAAGAAGCGGCAGCAAGGATTCGGCAAAACGGGCTAAATTCCACCCGGCAATATACGGCTGATTTCCATACGCATAGCGGCCTTGTATATCAATCGAACTGAATACCGTTTTAGGATCATACGTATCCATAAACGCACAAGGACCATAGTCAATGGTTTCTCCGCAAATAGACATATTATCTGTGTTCATAACCCCGTGGATAAAGCCTGCCATCTGCCATTTGGAAACCAGCTCAGCTTGACGATTAATGACTCGATTCAATAGGGAGAGATATGGATTAGCATCGTTCCTAGCATCAGGATAATGCCGGTCTATTGTATAATCAGCAAGCTTCTCCACTCCTTCAACACCACCAAAGCGAAAAGCATATTCAAAGGTTCCGACACGAAGATGGCTAGAGGCAACACGAGTCATAATAGCCCCGATCTCTTCTCTCTCACGGTACACCGGCTCCCCTGTCGTCACTACAGCGAGGCTTCTCGTTGTAGGGATGTTCAAACCATGCATAGCTTCACTTATGATATATTCTCGCAGCATCGGACCAAGAGCTGCTCTGCCATCTCCGCCACGGGAAAATGGCGTTCTCCCCGATCCTTTAAGCTGAATATCATAGGTCTCCCCAGTTGGTGTCTTTTGTTCTCCAAACAACAACGCACGTCCGTCACCAAGCATTGTAAAATGTCCAAACTGGTGCCCCGCATATGCTTGGGCAATAGGATGCGAACCCTTTGGAACGCTGTTGCCAGCTAATATATGTATTCCAGTATCACTTTGAAGCTCGCTTTTATCTAAGCCAAGCATCTGGATGACTTCTTCATTCAATACAACCAGCTTAGGGTCCCTGACAGGATTCGGTTCAATCTCCTTATAAAACATATCTGGCAGTTCCACATAACTATTCTCTAGATTCCATTCTCGTTTTGAATTCTCATTTTGATGTGGCATAAAGAACTCCTTTATTTGAAGGTTTAGTTAGTCAGAATGTCTCTTCTTTTCCCTTACTATACCCTAAGTTTTTTATCGAAACACGTTAAACAACTCTATATACCTCTTTTGAACGCACAAAAAAGGACAGACATTCTGCCCTTTACTCAATATTGTCCATACCCCAAATAGCTATATTTTGATTTTGAAGCTCAAAGCCATCCCCTTGCCAGGCTAACGTATTTAATACATAGCCAAGACCATCTGCATTATATCTTCCGGCAATCTTTTGATAAGCGAGCAGCTCATACACACCATTTGAATCGAAATCAACCGGATACAGTCCGCTCAATGGGTTAACAAATCCGCTTATCGGACTAATCAGCTGGCCATTCGGATCATAAATTTCATCTAAATACTCGCTGTCCCTGGTCGAAATATCAATCATGTATTTCATATTGTTCTTTTGACTGATTACTTCTACTTTATAATAATCTTGATATGTGACTTCATACTGATACTCATCATTATAAACATTAAAATCAAACATCAGCTGAGCCATGTTATCTAAGTATGAATAAATATAATGATACATAATGGCCCCGCTGCCGCCTGTGTTAATGCTGATCATAATATCATCTACACCATTACCGCTAAAATCCCCTAAAAACAAAGTCGGATCGTAACCCGTATTGTCACTAAGCGCGACACTGGACATGTAGCCTGTATTCCCGTCTTGCACAACTAAGGTGATGTTTTGTACAAAAGGACTATCTGGTGTTTGTATTCCTGTTAAATAAACTTGATCTAGCACCCCGTCTCCTGTCACATCTCCTTGTGCATAAGCAACCACTTGCGGCTGGCCATTTGAAACCCTTGTATAATACATCGCATACGCCTCACTTTCCCTAGACTCCTATCCCTATCCTATGGGCAAAATGGAAGTTTGCTACTTTTAATGTAGTGATTGCATAATCGTTTTTTTAACAGGGCACCATAAACCACTCTACTTCACTAAAAAAACGGTGAAAACCCTGTTAAATAAAAAGCCTGGCATTTGTTCCGCCAGTGAGTTGTGATACAATATTCTCTATTAAACGATGTATGATGGAAAAACATTCTATACACAATTCAATCTAAGAAAAGGCGTGAAAAATATGGAACATACTTCTTCCAATTTTATTCGAAACATCATAAAAGAAGACTTAGAGTCCGGCAAACGCACTCATGTGACGACTCGTTTCCCACCAGAACCAAACGGCTATTTACATATTGGACATGCAAAATCAATCGTTATTAACTTTGACCTTGCAGATGAATTTAACGGAAAAACCAATCTGCGCTTTGATGACACGAACCCTCTTAAAGAGGATTCTGAATATGTTCATGCCATCAAAGAAGATGTAAAATGGCTTGGCTATGACTGGGACGGCCTCTTTTTCGCTTCAAATTACTTCCAAGAGATGTATGAAAAAGCAGTGCTTCTTATTAAAAAAGGTAAAGCTTATGTAGATGATCTCTCAGCAGATGAAATTCGTGAATATCGCGGCACATTAACTGAGCCTGGAAAAGACAGCCCTTATCGTGACCGTTCTATTGAGGAAAACCTCGATTTATTTGAGCGTATGCGTAAAGGTGAATTTGGTAACGGAGAGAAAGTGTTACGAGCGAAGATTGATATGAGCTCTCCTAACATTAACTTAAGAGACCCGGTGATTTATCGTATTTCACATACGACACACCATAATACAGGGGATGAGTGGTGCATTTACCCAATGTATGCTTTTGCTCACCCGCTTGAAGATGCGATTGAAGATGTGACGCATTCAATCTGTACGACGGAGTTTGAAGATCAACGCCCGCTGTATGACTGGATTGTCCGTGAATGTGAAACAGAAAGCGTTCCGCAGCAAATCGAATTCGGCCGCTTAAATATTACGAATGCTGTGATGAGTAAACGTAAATTAAAGCAGCTTGTGGACGAAGGTTTTGTAGACGGATGGGATGACCCTCGCATGCCGACGGTTTCAGGTCTAAGAAGAAGAGGCTATACACCTGAAGCGATCCGCACATTCGTACGTGAAACGGGTGTCTCAAAAGGATCAGGTGCTGTCGACTCACAAATGCTTGATTACTTTGTACGTGAAGACTTAAAAATGAAGGCTCCTCGTACAATGGGAATCCTGCGTCCATTAAAAGTTGTGATTACGAACTATCCAGAAGGACAAGTAGAAATGCTTGAGGCGGAAATCAATCCAGAAAATCCTGAAATGGGCACAAGACAAATCCCATTCTCAAGAGAAATTTATATCGAGCAAGAAGATTTCATGGAGAACCCTCCTAAGAAATACTTCCGTCTCTTCCCAGGCAACGAGGTTCGTCTAAAGCATGCGTACTTCATTAAATGTGAAGACTTGATTAAAGATGAGGATGGAAATGTTGTTGAAATCCACTGTACGTATGACCCTGAAACAAAGAGTGGGTCAGGCTTCACCGGCCGTAAAGTAAAAGGAACCCTTCACTGGGTCGAAGCAACTCAAGCTGTACCTGCAGAGTTCCGCTTATATGAGCCGCTATTACTAAATGAAGATCCTGAAGAGCTGGAAGAAGATACAACAGAGCCAGCTGCAGAAAAAACATTCCTAGACCAAGTAAATCCAAACTCTCTAGAAGTGTTAAAAGGCTTCGTTGAACCGAACATGAAAGAAGTCAGCCCGCAAGACAAGTTCCAATTCTTCAGACACGGCTACTTCAACGTCGATCCAAAAGAAACAACAAAAGACAATCCAGTATTTAACTTAATTGTCTCATTGAAGAGTTCATTTAAGCTTTAAACTAGTAGAAGCTGCTCCGCATTTGGCGGGAGCAGCTTCTTTCGTCTGTGCGGGGAGGAAGTGTGCCGGGTGAAGTGACGCAATTGCTCTGCAAATGAATATAATTGTCCTGAACACTGATACATATAGCGTTTGAAGCGGCGCAATTAAAGGAAATCGGCGCAATTCGGCTCGCAACAGACGCAATCGTACGATAGATGAGCGCAATCTACTTTCACACAGACGCATAAAGTGTCTGAAAACATACAATTGATCCCTTTTTCAGCTTCTACTCCTAAGATTCCTCCCCGTCCAGCACAATAATTCTTTCCGGAGTTGTTTGCGCTGGAATACTCTTCGTTGTGATTGAGTAAAAGACAAGCAAATCTTGCCCTGCCAGGTTTTCAATCCCTACATCTTTCTCCGTAAGACTTGATAGCTCCGTCTCTTCACTTACGTTTAATTTTAACGACAAGGTTTCATCCATTAACTCGTCATTAAACGTCCCTACCACAGCACTCCTCATTGCGTCTGTCTCAACAATAACAACTTCTGGGCTGTACTGCGGCGGGTAAATGAGCGGCATTGGTTTATTGGCGTAGGTGTAAGCTGAGATTTTGTCACCAACTTCAAGTTCTGAAACATTCCCTGTATTTTCAAATACCGCAGTGTTAGAGGAAACGACGAGGTAGCTTGTTTCATCCTGCCCCTCATTAATGGAATAGTAAAAAACTCCATCGCGTTCTTCTAAGTTTTCAATCGTTCCTGTAATGCTAAAAAATTTTGGCTGCTCCTCCTCTTCTTTATCTAATGCCTCACTTTTGTTCAATGAATTTGTTGCAACAGCTGTACCACCAATCAATAGGACAGCAAGGGCAAGGATAATCAACTTGGTTACTTTCATCTAAGCATCTCCTTATGTTCGTGTTACCCATAGGACGGTCATTAGAAAAAATAGGTTACATCTCATCTAATAATACAATAAAGTCACATAATACATTTGAAACCGGTCATCATATAAATGTGGAGGTGTACTTATGAAAGACCGAACTATACTAAATGTACTGACACTGCTTGGACTAGGGACAACCATTTTTGTATTATTAAGAAGAAAAGGCGATTCCAAGGACTGGTTTCTCATTTTCTTCATTAAGACGCTGGTTTCTACGTTAATTGACGGTCCTGTCATTAAGAAAAAATTTGTAAAGTATCCAATTCGTTATTTCCCGAAATTATTTGATTCTAATATTACCTTTTTATATGTTTTATTCCCCCTTGCGTGTGTAGTCTACAACCAATTCACCTACAAAATGAAGCCGCTGCTATCTATTTTGAGTGTTTTTCTTTTTAGCGCTCCGATCACATTGTTAGAGGATTGGCTTGAGCGGCATACAAATTTGGTTGAGTATCATAAGGGGTGGAACAGTCTATATACGTTCTCTGTTCTAACCATGACTTTTTGGTTAGTAAAAAGCGGGATAGGGTTAATTCGTATTCTAGATATGAAGATAAATCCTTCCTCATTATCTGATGCCAGGTCGAGAATAGAATAGGTGATAGAAATGAAGAAGAACGATTTCCTTGATGAAAATCGTTCTTTTTTTACGTTGACAGAATTGTTCAACGTTGAATTTAGAAATAAGCTCTCGAACAAACTAATGCCTATTCCCTTTCTTCCACCTTCACACCAAACCCTATCCACCTTCCATCAATGTCTTCTACAACAAATTCTCTATTTTGATAATCGGTATTTTGTAAGGGCCGTACGATATTTACGCCGAATTGCTTGAACTCTTTTTCCAGCATTTCTTGATTCGTTGTGATGAAATAGGCATCATAGCCGTAACCATACAGCGTTCGATTCGGAATGACCTTTTGTCCATTCGTTTTAGTTAAGATGATCTCTGTTGAGTCGCGATACAGACAAATATGCGGCTCACTGGCGTCCAGATAATGAACAGCTTCAAATCCCATTTTCTGCTCATAGTAGTCAGCTGTTTTGATGATATTTGGTGTCGGGAACACGCAGTGGGATTGTAATAATAGATGGTCCATTATGTATCTCCTTTTAAGTAATAGGTATAATTACTACGTTTTTTGTTTTTATCCTTCTACACGAAAAAAATTAAGTCAAAACCGAATCTCTATTACCATCATTCCCCTTTCTCAACACATTTTGCTATACTTTTAATGAAGGCGTGGTGATTTGAATGTTTAAGATTTTTTTAATAGAAGATGATGCTTCTCTTTTTAAAGAGATCAAAGAGCGGCTTACCGCTTGGGAGTATGAAGTGTATGGGGTGCGGGACTTTCAAAAAGTGATGGAGAGCTTTGCAGAGGTTCAACCCGATTTAGTGATCATTGATATCCAGCTTCCGAAATATGACGGATTTCATTGGTGCCGAATGATTCGAGAGCACTCTAATGTACCGATTATCTTTTTATCTTCACGTGATCACCCTACTGATATGGTGATGTCGATGAATTTAGGCGCTGATGATTTTGTTCAAAAGCCGTTTCATTTTGAAGTATTAATTGCAAAAATTCAAGCGATCCTGCGCCGTGTTTATAATTATAGTACGGCCGCACCCGATTTAAAGACATGGATGGGTGCAACGATTGATCTTGAGAGAAACCGGATCTCTAATGATGATGGAATGATCGAGCTTACTAAAAATGAAATATTTATCTTAAAACTGCTTGTTGAGCGCAAGAATAAAATCGTCAGCCGAGAGGAGTTAATTAACCTTTTATGGGACGATCAGCGCTTCATTAGCGATAATACGTTAACTGTGAATGTAAACAGGCTTCGTAAAAAGTTAGCTGAAATTGGCCTCGGAGCAGGAATTGAAACAAAAGTCGGTCAAGGATATATGGCGATAGAGAGGTGAGAAAATGATCCGAACATTTATTAAGGAGAGAATCAGCTGGATCTTTTTGATTGTCCTTTTGCAGCTGCTTGGTTTATTCATGGCTTACCTAGATCCCTCTCTCTCGCTGGAGTCAATGCTTTATTACATGTTTCTCTCACTCGTGATTTCAAGCCTCTTTGTCATTATTCGGTATTTTAGAGAAACAGCTTTTTTTAAGGAGCTTGATGCTCGTGATTCTACAACTGATATAACCACTCTACCTCAGCCAAACAGTCCTTTTGAAGCGCTCGTTTATGATCAGATCACCTCTCCGGTTGAACAATTAGAAAAAGAAGCCTCTATAAATCAATTATTGCTTGAACAAGAGAAAGATGAGCTGCTTTCTTGGATCCATGAGGTGAAAACACCTTTAACTGCTTTGCGATTAATTATTGATCGCACGAATGATCCCACATTAAAATCAGAGCTTATGCATGAATGGTTGCGAATTCACTTTTTGCTCGATCAACAACTGCATCAAAAGCGCATTCCTTTTATTGAAAATGATTTATTTATTGAAAAAGTGGATCTTGAGCCGCTGCTTTACAGCGAGATTCACACGTTGCGTTCGTGGTGTGTAAAGAAAGGAATTGGCTTTGACGTTGAATTAGCTTCATCAGAAGTACTCACTGATGCGAAATGGCTGGCCTTTATTCTACGCCAGCTCTTAACTAATGCCGTTAAATACAGCGAAGAAGGATCAGAAATTAGGATCCAATCCTCTGTACAAAAAGGACAAAAGATCCTAACTGTAGCAGATAACGGCCGCGGAATCGGCCCAAGGGATCTTTCAAGAATTTTTGATAAAGGTTTTACCTCTACTAGTCAGCATCAAGATCAGCATGCAACTGGCATGGGTTTATACTTAGCGAAAAAGGCTGCCGCTCCGCTTGGCATCCATATTTCCGTTCAATCAACTGTTGGCAGCGGGACAACCTTTACCCTTACCTTTTCACAAGAAAATCAATTTCTCCAGATTCAAGGCGTGTGACAAAAATGTCACTCGCTTTTGCCTTTTTGTTAGGAGAATCAAAGGACTCTCAGTGCAAGAGTTTATACAATAAGGGTATCTTAATAGATGGAGGAATTTTGTTATGAGTATACTTGAAGCTAGAAAAATCCATAAAAGCTATGGAAATAAATTCACAAAACAAGAGGTATTAAAAGGAATTGATATCAGCATTGAAAAGGGAGAATTCCTAACAATTATGGGGGCATCAGGCTCAGGGAAAACCACTCTTTTAAATGTATTGTCAACGATTGACCGCCTAAGCCACGGTTCACTAATAATTAATGGTGAGGAATTAACGAAAAGCAAAGAAAAAAAGCTAGCAGAGTTTCGAAAGCATCATTTAGGCTTCATCTTTCAGGATTATAACTTGCTAGATACATTAACCGTCAAAGAAAATATTATGCTGCCACTCTCCATTACGAATACTTCTAAAAAAGCAGCATTCGAGAAATTCGAATCAGTGGCAGCAGAGCTAGGTATTGCGGAAATTGCCGATAAATATCCTAATGAAATATCAGGAGGGCAAAAGCAGCGAACGTCTGCTGCTCGCGCATTTATTCACGAGCCAGGCATTATTTTCGCCGATGAGCCGACAGGTGCTCTTGATTCTAAAGCAGCGTCAGACCTATTAGGTAAATTAAGCAGCTTAAACGAAAAACGAAAAGCAACGATTGTAATGGTGACACATGGTCCAGTGGCAGCGAGCTACAGCAGCCGTGTCATTTTTATAAAAGACGGCCAAATCTACACCCAGCTAAATAAAGGAGAAGAGAGCCGCAACACCTTCTTAAAAGATATTATGAAGACACAAGGAGTTTTAGGCGGGGTGCACTATGAGCATTAATCAGTTAATTCTCCGCAGCTTTAAAAAGAATGTCAAAAGCTATTATTTATATGTATTTGCCCTGATGTTTAGTGCGGCTCTATACTTTGCTTTTGTCACTTTGCAGTATGACCCTGCAATGGACGAGGCATCTGGGTCGCTTAGAGGATTAGCAGCCATACAGACAGCATCCGTGCTTCTTATTGCGATCGTAACTGTGTTTTTAATCTATGCAAATAACTTATTTATTAAGAGACGCAGTAAAGAAATTGGGTTGTTTCAGCTGATTGGGATGACGAAGAACCGTATCTTCATGATTCTAAGTGCTGAAAATTTAATGCTTTATTTCGGGTCCTTAGTAATCGGGATCTTTATCGGTTTTGCCGCTTCAAAATTAGTCGCGATGATTTTATTTAAAATAACAGGAGTGGAAGCTGTTGCCTCTCTTTACTTTTCAGGGAATGCGTTTATTCAAACACTGCTCGTGTTCGGCGGCATTTACCTCTTCATTATGCTGATGAACTATCTGTATATTAAGCATCAAAGCATCTTGTCTCTTTTTCAAGTAAAGAGTAAAACTGAAAGCCAAGTAAGAAAGATTTCAATCCTTGAAATTTTGATGGGGATTTTAGGTATCACGTTGATAGCCACTGGTTATTACGTATCTGCTAGGCTTTTTGATGGAAGCTTCGTCTCTATGAACTATTTATTTATTGCGATGATCTTTATTTTGGCTTCCGTTATTATCGGGACTTATTTTCTCTACAAAGGTTCTGTCCGGTTTATTGCTAATCTAATAAGAAAACAAAAAGGCGGATACTTAAATATTAACGAAGTCATGTCGCTATCGTCGATTATGTTCCGCATGAAATCAAATGCGATGCTGCTTACCATTATCACAACGGTATCTGCCTTAGCAATTGGCCTCTTATCATTAAGCTACATTTCGTATTATTCTGCTGAAAAAACAGCAGAGAGCACGGCTCCTGACGACTTTGCATTTATTACCACAGAGAATGCAGAAATGTTCGGTGAAGTGTTACAAGATAGCGGAATTGGTTACATTGAAAAAGTAATTGATGTCATTCAAGTGGATGTTGATGTAGAACAGATTGTAGGAAGAGATATGGAGAACTTTCAATTTGAGTCTAATAAAATGAGGATGGCTGTCATTAGTGATCATCAGGTGAGGGAGACCAATGTAAGCGATGGTGATACGACATTCGCAGGATTTAGTGATGCGATGCAAACGCTGTTAAACTTACAGGATTCAGGCACACTTACCTTTCACGGCCTCACGACAACTATTGAACAAGAATATCTAGGGTTAGCAAAAGAAAACGTGCTGCCACTCTATTTTACGGGCGGGTTAACTACCGCCATCGTGGATGAGTCGATCTATACCCAGCTTGCTGCAGACTTAGACCCAGACATTCAACTAGAATCCTCAACTTATATTGGCTTCACATTAGATGATAGAGCGACTGCAGCAGTTGCTGATGAATTGTTTAACAGCATGCCATTCAAAGATGAGTTTGGCAATAGCTCTCATTACACGGAAGAACGTATCCAAAAACAGAATATGGGACTAATCATGTTCATCGTAGGATTCCTTGGTCTCACCTTCTTAATTACCTCAGGCTGTATCCTCTATTTCAAACAAGTAGAAGAAGGCGACGAGGAACAACCAAATTACAAGATCCTGCGCAAGCTAGGCTTTACCGAAAAAGACCTGCTAAAAGGTATACTCGGAAAACAGCTCTTTAATTTCGGAATCCCTCTCATTGTAGGACTTGTTCACAGCTACTTTGCTGTCAAATCAGGCTGGTTCTTCTTTGGCACTGAGCTATGGACACCGATGATTATTGTTATGGGATTATATGCCGTACTCTACTCGATCTTCGGGATATTATCAGTGCTTTATTATAAGAAAGTGATTAAGATGGCGTTGTAATAAGAAAGCTCCAGGAGTAGGTCCTGGAGCTTTTACATATTAACGGTTAAATACGAACGACCCTATTATAAATAGGAGGATGATGACGAAAATAAGGATACCTGTGCCTTTCCAGCCCAAGCTGTTAACCAAATCGACCATGCTTCCGCTGCTTGCTCGATTGAAGCCATCACTCATAGAATTTGTTCTATTTCTTTTTAACTCTTCTTGCCTTAATCTTTCCCTTCGTCTTTCTGGAGATTCTTTATTCTCACTCATATGAACACCTCCAGATTTTTAATAAGATAGCTCTTAGTCTATTCTTCCGTTTCCCACTTCATTCTGTCAAAATCATAACCCAAACTAAACCCTGTTACGTTTTCCTCATCATGTATAAATGATAAGTCCAAATTATTTTGATGGTCCACATACCCTATCATAAAGATCGATTGTTCATGATCTTCGTACGTATAATAATGCTCCCCATAACGTGTAATTATATCTTCAATAGGTGAGCCTCTTTTAATAGCCTTTGAACTTGCGGACGTATCATTTTCTTCTAGAATCCTAATTTGCAAAACTTCCATTGTTTGTCGATCTACACTCCATATGAAATCTTCATTCCAATACTGATCATAGTTTCTTTGATTAGCGTAGTGGTCATTTGCAGGATACGGTTCAACAGCCCGGTTTTGTTTTAAAAAAGCTTCGTCAGTAATGAACATACCCACTTTCATACCATCAATATGTTCATCCGTTAAATCTGTTGAAGCCACTTCTTTCTTAGCCTCTTCCATCGTTTGGTTGCTGCAAGCAGCCGCGAAAAAGAGCAGCCAAGTAAAACTACAAAAGAACAAAATATGTTTTAAGGTCATGGATGAGTCCTCGCTAGTAAAATTGTTTATTCATTTTCTCGAACCTGTTTATACTCTCTCTTTTCAACAAATAACAAAATAAATGTTGCCGCAGGGCCTAATACAAGGGAGAGCAGAAACCAGTTGAGCCCTGTTCGATTTTTCCCTTGTGCCAGTGCTGCATTAATCAAGGCCAGTGTACCCCAGCCTACAACATATTGATTATCCATCAGCCGCTCCTCCTATTTTTTGTTAAGGTTTATATGCTAATAGGAGTTGTCAATATGACAACTCCTATTGTCGACACATGAATCCTCTACATCTATCTAATCAGACCACATATACGTCGTACAACTCCAATGCTTTGTTCCTGCCTTCTTCTTCCCCTTCCACCCTTGCCTTTGTAATTCCTTAGAGATGAACCTATTAAAAAAACCATGTCCAACGATTGCCACAGATTGAGATTCCTTAGCATAGGTAATTAATTGTTCTGTCGCTTTTTCTGCTCTCCTTTTTGCCTCACTTACTGATTCGCAAGCATTTGAATAACCTGCAAACCATAATAGCCGTAGCAACACAGCCCAAGTGCTTGGCTTTAATCTAATAGACAGATGCTTCGCGTGTAGAGTTGGAAGCTCCGTTTCTCGAAACAAAGAATGGGTGATCGTTATTCCTTCTGGGTGGAGGATGGCTGCTGAGTCAATCGATCTTTTTAAATCACTGGTGATTAAGACATTGGCCGAGGTGATTTTCAGGAGTGTTTCGGGTGGATAATTTGCTTCTCTTTGTACTCCGCTAGCATTATAGTTATCTACCCAACTCTCAAACTCTGCACAGGTTACTCTCTTCTTATCATTAAATTGTGATTGGCCATGTCTGATCAATGAGATCTCCATCATTCTTTCCTACACGAACTTCTGCTTCAAATAGAAATAACTGCTGACGACCGCACCTACAAGAATAGAAATGACTACCATTGAGCCTACATATTGTTTATAGAAAATCATTTCAACAGGGACAAATAGGACAAATCCGGTAATTAAAATAAGTAAGGATACAAGCATCGCCCGATCGATCTTTAATTTGATATGTAAGTGCTCACTGC
Source organism: Alkalihalophilus pseudofirmus OF4 (assembly GCF_000005825.2). Lineage (GTDB taxonomy): Bacteria > Bacillota > Bacilli > Bacillales > Bacillaceae_D > Alkalihalophilus > Alkalihalophilus pseudofirmus. Next base: position 417,018 of record NC_013791.2, on the reverse strand, counting down.
CTATCTTTTTAGTCATTACTGTCAGGACAATGACCGAAGAAAGTGCAATGATTGTTGAAATCATCATAAATAAATTAAAATTTGTTGGGTCACTAGCTAACCATTGGTCGAGCCATTGGAAAACAGCCACGTTCCATCATCCTTTCTACTACTAAACAAACAAACAACACCTTACTATTTTAACATAAATATCCAACAGCCAACTGCTTATTTCCCAAATTTTTGTAGATGCCCTCCATACAAAAAAGACCATTTTCTAAATAATGGTCTCTATAAAAATAGGAAACAGTATGGTTGATTTTAAAAACACTTGTATTGACAAAACACCTCTTTTTTCTGCTCGGATTTTGTCGCTTTTCCTTTTTAATAAGGCTGTAACCCGCATTCCACCGTTTTCATTTTTACGTTTTGCTTTTTTGCAGGTTTTATTTTCATGATGTATGCTGAGTGTACTCTTTTTTATTAGAGAGGGTTAAACCATGCAGCAACTAGGTCATTTTCGTGATTATTTCATTTTAACTTTCCCACGGTGATACCTAAGTGTTTTGAAGGAGCGTTGTTGGAAAAATTGAAGAAGCGTACACTTCTCGAAATCCCCTGCACACCAAGGGATTAGCCTGCCTATTTCTCCTCTAAAGCTATTTAAAATATAAAGCTATATATTAAGTTCAAGATCATAGTCATACTAGTAAGACGCTACGTCAATTGTGTTGATTTTTCATTCATATAAAAAAGAGCCTTTTCATTTGAAAGACTCTTTCTGCTATTTATTCACTTGAATGTGACCTTCTACTCTTCCTTCATTCCCTCTAAATTCGCCGATTCAAACTGATCAAGCAAGTCACGCACTTCATCTGTTGATTCTGTGTTCATTAGTTCGTTTCTTAATTGACCCGCACCTCTAAACCCTTTGACATAAATCTTAAAAAAGCGGTGAAGAGCCTTGAACGGACGCAGCTCTAAATGTGAGTATTTATCATAGAGATCTAGATGCAATCTTAAGAGATCAAGTAACTCCTTACTGCTGTGATCTTTCGGTTCCTTTTCAAAGGCAAATGGATTATGGAAAATACCACGCCCAATCATCACACCGTCAACCCCATATTGCTCAACCAGCTTCAAGCCAGTTTGACGGTCAGGAATATCTCCATTAATCGTGAGAAGTGTATGGGGTGCCACCTCGTCACGCAGCTTTTTAATCTCAGGGATCAACTCCCAATGCGCATCGACTTTACTCATTTCATTTCGTGTACGCAGGTGAATAGAAAGGTTCACAATATCTTGCTTAAGAATGTGAGTCAGCCAGTCCCGCCATTCGTCTACCTCCGCGAAACCAATCCTTGTCTTAACACTTACAGGCAGCCCTCCTGCTTTGGCTGCTTGGATTAATTCAGCTGCCACTTCAGGACGGCGAATCAGACCGCTTCCCTTCCCGTTTTGTACCACATTAGGTACAGGACAGCCCATATTAATATCCAAGCCTTTAAAGCCAAGCTCTGCCATCCCAATACTCATTTGACGAAAGTATTCAGGCTTGTCCCCCCATATATGAGCGACAATCGGCTGTTCATCCTCTGTAAAAGTTAAACGCCCACGAACACTTTTCATCCCATCCGGGTGACAATAACTTTCACTGTTTGTAAACTCTGTGAAAAACACATCAGGTCTAGCCGCCTCACTTACTACATGACGAAAAACAACGTCTGTTACTTCTTCCATTGGCGCCAGGATAAAGAACGGACGCGGCAGATCAGCCCAAAAGTTATCCTTCATCGTGTTTGAATCCTTATTTATATTTAAATCCATTTTATCTTCACATCCATATTTATAATCAAGTCTTCTTATAATGGACATACCCATAATAAGAAAATCAAAAGGAGAATGCCCCAGTTTCTTTTAAATTTATACCATGGTTAGGCATAAATTATCAAATTGAAAATTTTGTTTATGGAAAGTTTATAATCAACCTAGCATACATAAGATACCCTGCTAAATCCATCTGCCACCTGTGTTCCATGATTCTAATTGATAGATTTTTTTAGTAGGAGAAGGATGAATAAAACTGTTAGGCAAGATGATTTTAGTTGGTTTCATAGGGAAAACCCCGAAATCACATAAGTTTATAAGAGCGATTTCAGGGTCGGTTTAGAAGGAAAAGACTTTTCTATTAATTGAAGCTAAGTTTACAGACTGGCTTGCATTTTCCCAAAAATAAAATCTGGTAAACCGCGATTTAAAGATATATGGAACATTATCAGTATTTAACCCTTATATTAATCTTCTCCTGAAAATATGGATAGAGGTATTATTTGTATTAATTAGGTAAGATACGTTTCCACCTAATTTCTAGTACTTTATTGAATTGAAGGAATATTATGTTATATTTGAGTAAATGGAAAAAAAGAGGTGATTCTTTTGGGAACGGTTCTTGGGACTGGGAATATCCCCGTAAAGGAGCAAGATGAAGACGGGGGTTATTACGCAATCAAAGGGTTCCTTTATCAGTTTGATACTACTATTATTGAAATATTAAATAATCCAGATACTGATGTATCCTTTGAAGACATACAAGATATAAATTACGAACAATTCGTGGTTCAAGTTAAGCACAAAGAAACACAATCATACACTCCTGGAAAAATAAAAACTCCGATTATCCAATTACTGCATCTATTCAAAGAAGATACAAACAAAAATTATCGTTTGTATTGTTATTTTAAAAATATCTCTCCTACAGAGAAAAAACTTACTCTTATTGAATTAGATGGAATACTAGGAAACAAAAAGAATGAATTTGAAAAAGAATTAAAAGAAAAGTTTATTGGTTCTTTTATCCTACAATTCTCTGAGAATTACGAAGAACAATTTCATTCGACTTTAGAACAAATTGATAAAGCATATAACTTAAATAATCGTGATTTATCCGTGCTGTATCATTCAATTATCCGTTCTGAAATTTTCAGACTTGTAATTAAAGAAAAACGATTGAGGAGCATTAATAAAACTAAGCTAGATGAGGTAATTGAAAATTACCAAGAAATCGTATTTTATTCAGCCTATGAAGAACACCTATCCCGTGAAGCTTATGAAAAAATGATTAGAAAAGAGTTCTTCATTCAGAGAAAACCAAATCTAGGAAATACCTCAAGATTATTTATAATCGATTCCTCAAAGTATAGCGATTATACCGATATACATAACCTTATTAATATAATATCGAGGAAATATTTCAGAAAGGACAAATCCCCTGCACCAATTATTTGTTTTAGAGATATTGAGGATTCAACTTTAAATTTTATTAAACAAGGTTTACTTGATAGAAATTACTCATTTTGCGACGGAACCTTTTTCGATGGCGACAAATTTAGAATAGAAAAGCTAGTGGATTCTTATAATTCATGTTCAGTTAGATTTGTTAAGGAAGAATATTTGGAAACTCTATTAACCCATGAATATTGTCAAGAAATTTATCAATTCTTTAATCATAGTCGTGTAGAAATTCAGACGAGATTCAAGCATATCAAGATACAAATAAATAATCTAAATCAAGTGATTAAAATAATATCTTAGGGGAGAGAGATTATGATTAATATAGATGAAGAGAAAATAGCGAAAGTTGTTTCAGTACTTCCAAATAAGATTAAGATAGAGGTAACTAATATTGAGCTGTTTAAAGTAGAAAACGAAAAGTTCGCTGTAGGTTCATACTTAAGAGTATCTGATAGTGACGATTGTGCTCTTATTAGTGTAATTGAAAATTTCACTATAGAGAAAAAAGACAACCAAGAAAGTCACTATGTCTTAGAAGCTGTTCCCTTGGGTTTTTTAGATGCAGATGGGAAATTTTCAAGGGGAGGAAATAATATTGCAATTCCTCCGACTGATGTTGAATTAGCCCGAAATGACGAAATACAAAATATTTATGACGTGCTAGACGAAGAGAGCAAGTTCTGTTTTTCGAAACTTTCACAAGATACAAATATAAGTGTACCTGTGAATGGTGATAAGTTTTTTAATAAACATATAGCTGTTGTAGGCTCAACCGGCTCCGGAAAATCTCATACAGTAACTAAAGTACTTCAAGAAGCAATAAATCAAAAAGTGTCTTCCTATCCAGGTTTAAATAATTCTCATATAGTCCTCTTTGATATACATTCTGAATATAAAAGTGCTTTTCCGGACTGTAACTATATTGATGTTGAAAGCTTGTTGTTGCCTTATTGGCTAATGAATGGCGAGGAATTAGAAGAATTGTTTGTTGAATCAGGCGAAAACCAATCTTATAATCAATCATCGATATTAAGAAGGGTAATTACAAGAAACAAACAAAAGCATAATAATTATGATGAGGATATAACATTTGACACCCCTGTAAAGTTTTCTATCGCTGAGGTCCTTAACTGTATAACCAATCTTTCAAAAGAGACTAGAAAAGCAAAACAACCAACCGTGATATGTATTGAGGAACTTGGTGATGAAGGAAAAGAATTTGAGGATGATGATAAGTTTGATTTCTATTTTAATAAAGAGCTACAATTTAAAGAAATAAAACCCCAATCTGTCAATAAAGGAACCTATAATGATGGAACATTAGAAAAGTTCATATCCCGGATTAGGAATAAAATAAGTGATAAAAGACTAGGGTTCCTTTTTAGTGAAGAGGCAAAAGAAAGTTCATTTGAAGATATATTAAGACAATTAATTGGCTATAAAAATGATGCAGAAGCCAATATTACCATATCTGATTTAAGTGGTGTTCCTTTTGAAGTTTTAAGCACCACAGTCTCACTAATTTCAAGACTGTTATTTGAATATGGTTATTTCTACAAGAAACATATATCGGAAGATAGTAAAGAGATAACTAATACTCCTTGTCCGTTGCTGCTAGTATACGAAGAGGCTCATAAGTATGTACCTAAAATTAAATCAGCTAAGTATAATGCTTCCAGAACATCAATTGAGCGTATAGCAAAGGAAGGGAGAAAATATGGGGTCACTGCAATGATTGTTAGTCAAAGACCCTCTGAAATTTCTGAAACTATCTTCTCTCAATGTAGTAACTTTATATCAATGCGCCTTACTAACCCAGAAGACCAAAATTATGTAAAGCGTTTACTACCAGATGTAGTCGGACCAATAACTGACTCCCTATCTACTTTAAAAGAAGGAGAGGCTATTTTAATTGGGGATTCCATTATTATGCCTTCACTAGTGAAAATAGATAGATGCCACCCTCAACCTTCGTCTAATGATATTCCATATCTAAAAGAATGGAAGAAAGAGTGGGTAAATACAAATTTTGAAGAAATTATTAATAAATGGGTTAATTAACATAGCAAAGGTACTAGTTAATTATAAGTAACATAAAAACACGAGCCAGGCTCGTGTTTTTGTTATGAAGCATTATTCATTTACGGTTAATTAAAACCATTAAAAATCTTAGGTGTCCCGTCCTCTTTAACTTCTATTCTATCAATAGATTGATGAGCAATCTCGATTGCAGTTGAACCGGAGAATAAGAAATCAACAAAATCTTTTTCTAGGTTATTCAGGTCGATGTTGTTTTTCTCCTGGTTCGTTTTCTAAGTACTTAAGTCATATCAGGCAGGGTGAAAAAGAGCGTAGAGAGTATAATAAATCCTTGGCACCAAAGTTTCAAACGAACTTGAAAGCCTAAAAAACAAACGTAAAAAGTACATTGAAATGCTCGCTTCACCCTAGCGGAGTACAGAGAGGTGTCTGATGAAGCAGAACTTAAGTTAAAAGAGCTTTCACGTCAACAGCTTGAGCTCAATGATACACTCCAGGAGGACCCTTTAAACAATGCACTGGCACAGCTTAAGGAGGTGCTCGCTCAACTTGAACCGTTTGAAGAAGTCACCCATCAAATGCTCCAGTACCTTGTAGAACGGATTGAAATCAGTGAAAAAGGAGAACCTTCGGTGATTTACCGGTTCTCCCTGCTAAATGAAGTTTAATTTCCTTTACGGACTATCTGCGACACTACCTCCACATGCGTACTATGAGGGAACATATCCACCGGCTGCACTTCCTTCGTCTTATACCCTCCGTCTTCTAGTACTCGCAAATCTCGCGCTAGGGTTGCTGGGTTACAGGATACATAGACAACGCGTTTTGGCTTCATATTTAAAATTGTTTCTAAAAGCTTTTCATCACAGCCTTTACGCGGCGGGTCGACGACGATGACATCTGGACGGATGCCTTGTGCGTACCACCATGGCATGACGTTTTCTGCTTCACCTACTGCAAAGTCTACATTCGTAAAGCCGTTAATCTCAGCATTTTTCTTAGCATCAGAAATCGCCTCTGGGACTATTTCCACGCCGTAGACATGCTTTGCTTTTTGAGCGAGGAACAGTGAAATCGTTCCGATGCCGCAATAGGCGTCGATCACGGTTTCGTCACCTTTTAAATCAGCGTATTCTAACGCTTTATCATACAGCACTTTCGTTTGATCCGGGTTGACTTGATAGAATGAGCGGGCAGATATCGCAAAGCGGATATCCCCGATTGAATCATAAATGTATTCGTCTCCCCATAAGACAATCGTTTGATCACCGAAGATGACATTCGTGCGTTTTGGATTGATGTTTTGTACGATCGATTTTACGTCTGGAATCGACTCTCTAATTTCTTCAATGATGTTCTTTTTATTTGGAAGCTCCTTGCCTCTGGTGACGAGCACAACCATGATATCTCCAGTTTGTTTCCCGTAGCGTGCAACGACGTGTCGGAGCGTTCCTTTATGCTTGTCCTCATCATAGCCGCGAATGCCGTATTTCTTCGCTATTTCTTTCACTTTGCTTACCACATCATCATTTTCCTGATGTTGAATTAAGCATTCATCCATATCAATGATGCGGTGGCTCCGCTCTTGATAGAAGCCAGCGATCAGTCCGCCTTCCTCTTCTCCTACCGGCACTTGCGCTTTATTGCGGTAGCGCCACGGATCATTCATGCCGAGTGTCGGATGAACGGGAATGTCGGTGATTTGTCCAATTCGCGCGAGTACGTCTTTCACTTGCTTTTGTTTATAGGTAAGCTGCGCCTCGTAGCTCATATGCTGCAGCTGACAGCCTCCGCATTGATGGTAGATTGGGCATAGCGGCTCTGTGCGGTGCGGGCTTTCTTCAATTGTCTCCATCACTCGTGCGAAGCCGTAGCCTTTTTTCACTTTCACTACTTTTGCTTTAATCTTCTCCCCTGGAAGCGCCTTTGGAATAAACAACGCATAGCCGTCTACTTTCGCGACCCCTGCTCCGTCATGGGTAAGATCTTCTATTTGAACTTCAATAATTTGATTTTTATCAACTGGTGCTTGTTGTTTGCTCATAATATAGCCGTCCTTTTCACTTTTCTTCCTTTTGTGATTGTAGCATGGTTTGATTGGATTACGAAATGGAAGTTCTGCGCGGAGGTGAATTTCCATATTCTTGATGCATTTGTTTGAAAAAATGAGGCTTGTGTTCGAATTAATTGAAAACTTGATTGAAAAATTCTCCACCTTGTACGAAATAATGCTGTTTGCATTCGAATTACCACTATAACCACACTCAACCTCACCCCGACAACACAAAAAAGCTGCAGATATCCTGCAGCCTTCACATATTACGCACGTTTTTTACGGTTTTTCGGTGTAAGCATCTGAAAATGTTGATAGAGGTTCACGAATTCGGCTGGAAGGACGCCTCCGTATTCACCGTCTAGGTTCAGCTGCATATCGCTTTCCACTTGCACTTTAATACGGTTTGCCTGAACATACATTACTTTTGGATGGTTGAGGTGTTCTCCGCGCATCGCAAGTGTGGTCAGGTGCAGAAACTCTGGGAAAGATATCTTTTTAACAACGATAAAGTCAAACATCCCGTCCTGCAGCGAAGCCTTTGGTGCGAGACGCTCAAACCCGCCGACGGAATTCGTATTGGAAACGAGAAACATCATAATTTCTCCTTCAAACAGCTTTCCGTCATACTCAATCTTAACGTGAGTTGGTGCAACTTGCGGCAGCTTTTCGAGCCCTTTAATGTAGTAGGCAAGCTGGCCGACCATTGTCTTCATCTTACTAGGCACTTCATATGTGAGTTCAGTCAGTGTTCCGCCAGCTGCGATATTAATAAAATATTTATCATTCACTCGCCCAATATCAATTGGTTCAATATGGCCGTCACAGAGCACGTCGCATGCTTTTTCAATTTCTTTTGGAATATGAAGAGCACGAGCAAAGTCATTGGTCGTCCCTGCTGGAATCAGACCGATCATTGGACGCTCATCTAATTCGGCCAATCCATTTACCACTTCAAAAATTGTCCCGTCTCCGCCTGCTGCAATGACGAGATCAGCTCCCCGTTCAGCCGCGAGCTTAGCTGCTCTTTTGGCACAGCCCTCTCCTGTTGTCGCATGAGCAGACGTTTCATACCCTGCCTTCTCTAAACGTTCTAGAACATAGGCTAAATTTTTACGAATCTGTTCACGTCCAGACGTCGGGTTGTAGATAAGACGTGCTTTTTTCATTGAGATCCCCTACTTTAATTAAATTAACTTTACCCAAATCCACTATTTGTCAGCTTATTTATGCTTGTATTGTAACCTAATTAAGAAGAAAAGGACAATTAATATTGCTTACCTACATTGTATGAATAAATATCTGGTCCATGACAAGCACCTTAACTCTCTTCTATTATTTATTTTTCTTAATGATATACACCCAGCCAACAATAATTAACAGTCCGACTAAAATATAGCCGTAAATCATTCATCCACTTCCTCTCAGAAAAAGCGAGCGGCTAACCGCACAGGTTCTCCACTCGCTTTATGCTTGTCCCCGTCGCAGGAGATTAACGCTCTGATTAGCGCTTTTTAATTTCTTCTAATAAGATCTTGTTGACCATTTGCGGGTTGGCTTTTCCTTTTGAGGCTTTCATAATTTGGCCGACTAGGAATCCAATCGCACGTTCTTTTCCGTTTTTGAAATCTTCAACGGATTGATCGTTGTTATCAAGAACTTCAGTTACCATCTTAAGAAGCTCGCCTTCATCAGAGATTTGAACAAGACCTTTGTCTTTAACGATCTGTTCAGGATCTCCGCCTTTTTCGATTAGATCTTTGAAAACTTTTTTGGCAATCTTAGATGAAATGGTGCCTTTTTCGATCAACTGAATCATTTTCGCAAGACCTTCTGGAGTTAGAGCTACGTCTCCAAGCTCTTTCTGCTCGGCATTTAAGTACTCATTTACTGAGCCCATCAGCCAGTTTGAAGCAAGCTTGGCGTCGCCGCCTTGTTTAACCGTTGCTTCAAAGAAATCAGCCATCTCTTTCGTTACAGTTAATACGCCTGCATCGTATTCTGGCAATCCAAGCTCTTCCACATAACGCTTCTTTCTCGCATCAGGAAGCTCCGGAATTTCAGCACGGATGCGCTCTTTCCACTCATCATCAATGAATAGCGGAATCAAGTCAGGCTCTGGGAAGTAACGATAGTCATCTGATCCTTCCTTCACACGCATTAGAAGCGTTTTTCCTGTCGCTTCGTCAAAGCGGCGTGTTTCCTGCTCGATGATACCGCCTGAGAGCAGCACTTGCTCTTGACGCTTTTCTTCATACTCCAGCCCTTTGCGTACAAAGTTAAAGGAGTTTAAGTTTTTCAGCTCTGCTTTAGTTCCGAACTTTTCTTGTCCTACCGGGCGAAGAGAGATATTGGCATCACAGCGCAGAGAACCTTCCTCCATTTTACAATCAGATACACTTGTATATTGAATAATGGACTTCAGCTTTTCTAAGTACGCATACGCTTCTTCTGGTGTGCGGATGTCCGGCTCAGATACAATTTCAATTAATGGCGTTCCTTGACGGTTATAGTCACAAAGCGAATAGCTGCCCGAGTGAGTCAGCTTACCAGCATCTTCTTCTAAATGCAGTCGCGTAATTCCGATACGCTTTGTTTTGCCGTCTACTTCGATATCAATATATCCGTTCTCCCCAATCGGCTTATCAAATTGCGAAATCTGATAGGCTTTCGGATTATCTGGGTAGAAGTAGTTTTTACGGTCAAATTTCGTGTCTGTTGCCACTTCACAGTTTAGCGCCATTGCTGCTTTCATCGCATACTCTACTGCGCGTTTATTTAACACAGGCAGCACGCCAGGATAGCCTAGGTCGATGACACTTGTATTTGTGTTAGGTTCTGAACCGAAGTGGTTCGGGCTTGATGAGAAAATTTTTGATTCTGTTTTTAATTCTACGTGTACTTCAAGACCAATAATTGTTTCAAAATTCATCGCTGATCTCACCCCTTACAATGTTGGTTTCTTTGTATGATAGTCCGTTGCTTGTTCAAACACATGCGCCACACGGTAGATTGTGCTCTCATCAAAGTGCTTTCCGATAATTTGAAGCCCTAAAGGAAGACCGTCTTGGAAGCCACAAGGCACAGAGATACCAGGTACACCAGCTAAGTTCACTGGGATCGTTAAAATATCGTTGGCATACATCGTTAATGGATCGTCTGTTTTCTCACCGATCTTGAAGGCAGGCGTCGGTGTTGTCGGTCCAATAATAACATCATAATTTTCAAATATTTTATCAAAGTCCTGCTTGATTAACGTACGAACCTGCTGAGCTTTTTTGTAGTAAGCATCATAGTATCCAGAGCTTAGAGCAAAGGTTCCAAGCATGATACGGCGCTTCACCTCGTTACCGAAGCCTTCTGCACGTGTTTGTTTATACATATCAATTAAGTTATCGGCATTATCGGTACGGTAGCCATAACGTACCCCGTCAAAGCGAGAAAGGTTCGCTGATGCCTCTGATGAAGAGAGTAAGTAATACGTTGCAAGAGCGTATTTAGAATGCGGAAGAGATACCTCTTCCCATGTTGCACCTTGGGCTTCAAGAACCTTCAAGGAATCAAGAACAGACTGCTTGACGTTCTCATCTACGCCTTCGCCTAAATACTCTTTAGGCACAGCAATTTTAAGCCCTTTAACATCTCCTGTAAGAGCTGATAAAAAGTCAGGTACATCAACTGGAGCAGATGTGCCGTCCATTGGATCGACACCTGATATTGCTTGCAGTAAGTAGGCATTATCTTCAACATTACGAGTGACAGGACCAATTTGATCAAGTGATGAAGCGAATGCTACTAATCCAAATCGTGAAACTCGTCCATATGTAGGCTTTAATCCAACGACTCCGCAATAGGCTGCCGGCTGACGAATCGAACCGCCCGTATCAGAACCTAGCGTAAAAGGAACTTCGCCTGCTGCTACAGCTGCTGCTGAACCACCGCTTGACCCGCCTGGTACATAGTCAAGGTTCCATGGATTTTTCGTTTCTTTATAGGCAGAGTTCTCTGTTGATGAGCCCATCGCAAATTCATCCATGTTTAACTTACCGATCGTTACAGACTGCGCGTCTCTTAGCTTCTGAACAACCGTTGCATCATATATTGGATCGAAATTCTCTAAAATACGGCTTGAGCAAGTCGTACGTAAATCTCTTGTGACGATATTATCCTTAACCCCGATCGGCATACCGAATAATAAACCACGAGATGTTTCCTTTCCTAGTGCCTCGTCGAGCTCTTTTGCATAAGTACGAGCTTTTTCCTCATCTAACGCTAAAAAAGCACCTACTTTATCATCGACTTCAGCAATACGCTTGTACGACTCGTCAACAAGCTCTGAAACTTTGACTTCTTTATTGTGAAGCATCGTATGTAAATCTTTCATTTTATGATCAAATAATGACATGAAGCGAACCCTCCCTGCTAATCCATAATAGACGGCACTCTAATGTGGCCATCTTCATGATCTGGTGCATTTTTAAGTACATCTTTAATTGGCAATCCTTCAGCTGGCTTATCTTCGCGTAATACATTCTTCATATCAAGAACGTGAGAAGTAGGTTCTACTCCTGTTGTATCGAGTTCATTCAGCTGTTCTGCAAATGTGATAATAGCATCAAGCTGTCCTTGAAACATTTCCGCTTCTTCTTCAGTAATCGCGAGCCTTGCTAGGTTAGCAACGTGCTTTACTTCATCCGTTGAGATTCGTGACATCTCAATCACCTCCACTAAGTTTTCGTGCATGTAGACAATATTCATAATGATACCAAATTACATACCTATAGGCAACAAAGCCCAATAGTATCAATGCCTCTTTATTACTTTAAAGGAGCTTCATATACTATATTTAGATAATAAAAAAAAGGGCTGATCTGCATCGGATCAGCCCTCTCGTCATTCTATTATTTTAATTCTTCATTTACTTGATCAAATTCAGCTTGAATCTCTTCAGATGGTTCTTTATCAAGGATACTGAAGACCATTGCTGCAATCCACGCAAAAATGAAACCTGGGATGATTTCATATAGACCTAGGATTGGGAACTGATCAGCACTTAAGCCAAACCAGCGATCAAGTTCTGCCCAAACGATAACAGTTACACCACCGACAATCATACCGGCAAGTGCTCCGTTACGCGTCATACGTTTCCAGAACAATGCAAGAAGCAGAACCGGACCGAATGCAGCACCGAAACCAGCCCACGCATATCCTACCAGCTCAAGAACAGAGCTTTCAGGATTATAAGCTAATGCAATCGCGATTAAAGCAATCACAACGACCCCGATACGACCGACCCAAACCAACTCCGTTTGAGATGCATCTTTACGCAGGAAGCCTTTATACACATCCTCAGCAAGCGCACTTGATGATACAAGCAGCTGTGAGTCAATCGTTGACATGATTGCAGATAGAATCGCTGCTAATAGGAATCCAGAAACCCATGGATTAAATAGAATTTGCGTAAATAAGATAAACACTGTCTCATGAGCTCCTTCTCCGATCGCTGCACCAGCAGGACCATTAACAGAGAAGTATGCAATACCGATAAATCCAGTGAAAATTGCACCAAATAGTGCAAGTACCATCCATGTCATCCCTACAAAACGAGCTTTAGGAATCTCATCTACTGATTTAACCGCCATAAAGCGAGTTACAATATGAGGCTGGCCAAAGTAACCAAGTCCCCAAGCAAGAAGTGATAGAATCGAGATGATTCCAACTCCTGTAAAGGCATCAAGATAAGATGGATCAATGGCACCTACTGCATTAACTGTTTCATTCCAGCCGCCCATCTCAGAAATAGCGACAAACGGAACAATAATTAATGCTAAGAACATTAAGATCCCTTGGAAAAAGTCTGTCCAGCTGACTGCTAAGAAACCACCAAGGAATGTATAAGAAATAATAACAATGGCACCAATCCACAGTGCTTGAGTATATGTCATTCCAAATGATGATTCAAATAACAATGCTCCTCCTACAAGTCCTGAAGACGTGTAGAAAGCGAAGAATACTAAAATAACGAGTGCTGAAATAATACGAAGCGACTTAGAGCTATCTTTAAAACGATGCTCTAAGAAATCTGGTAGAGTAATGGAATCATTCGCAACCTTTGTGTACTTACGAAGACGTGCCGCCATAAACTGCCAATTTAAATATGCACCAACTGCTAAACCAACCGCGAGCCATATTTCACTCATACCACCAACATACATAGCGCCCGGTAGACCTAGTAATAGCCAACTACTCATATCAGATGCCCCCGCACTAAGTGCAGCAACACTTCCGCCTAATCGACGACCACCTAAAACATAATCTGATAAATTGCTTGTCATTTTGTATGCTATTAGACCAATAACGAGCATACCAACTAAATACACGATAAATGTAATAATCGTAGCTAATTCCAACGTTATCCTCTCCTTCTATTCAGTAACGAAACCAATGAAAACAAAATTAATAATGGCATGGGGATATACAAAAGCAACCAAGTAGCTGTTGTTAATCCGTAATCCATCCAATCACCTCCATTCTAATAAATAACATTTATACAATGAATATGCATTTATTATTTTGTTCATGCCCCGTCTGCTGACAACCCGCGAAGGTCATACCAGCATTTCCGAAAGCAATCATAACACACTATCCTATTCAGAACATTCAGTTCTTTATTTTTAAAATCTCTAAATGTATAAATATACAGTATTACCGTTCATGTAACCGTTTTATCCACTATATAGACATATATATTCATGAAAATAAATGATCATTAATTTCTTTATTAGGATAAAGGACTTATAGTATTTCCCATTATCCTACAGAAGCTGTCAATTATTATTCGAGGCTGTATCTTATTTTTCCTCTTTTATCCGGCTTTATTCCGCAGGTTTTTTCATGTCCTAAAACCTTTACATAATATAAAAAAGACCCACCTTTTAAAAGGCAGGCCTAAATCACTTATCTCGATCCTTTAATATACGGTTTACCAATCGCTTTTGGCCCTTCAGCACGTCCAACAAATCCAGCAAGAGCTAAGATCGTTAACACGTAAGGTGCAATCAATAAGAATACTGGCGGAACATCAGAAAGTAAAGGAATTTGCTGACCAGTTATACTTAAAGCTTGAGCAAGACCAAAGAATAACGCCGCTCCAAGTGCTCCAAGCGGATTCCACTTACCAAAGATCAGGGCTGCCAGCGCCATAAATCCTTGTCCAACGATGGTCGTTCCTGAGAAGTTACCTGTAACCGTTAAAGCAAATACTGCTCCGCCAAGTCCTGCAAACGCACCACTTAGCATAACACCGATATAACGCATACGATTGACATTAATCCCCATCGTGTCAGCTGCCATCGGGTGCTCACCTACAGAACGTAAGCGAAGACCGAATGGTGTGTAGAAAATAACGAAATACACAATGACCGCTAAAAGAATCGCGACATACGAAGTCATATATGCACTTGAGAAGAATAGTGGTCCAATAAACGGAATATCACTTAAAAGCGGGACATCCATTCTGTAAATACGGTTAGAAATATAATCCGTTTGTCCTTTGTTATAAAGAAGTCGAACAATAAATACCGTTAACCCTACAGCAAGGAAGTTCAGTGCAACCCCGCTGACAATCTGGTCCGCACGGAATGTAATGGATGCAACTGCATGAAATAAAGAGAAAAGTGACCCAATTAAAATTGAAATAACTAAGGCAAGGAGAATAACGACTGGGCCGCCCATTCCCATCCCTTCTAACGTTAACGTCGTAATAATGGCTGTGAAAGCCCCCATCACCATCAGCCCTTCAAGACCGATGTTTACAACACCCGCACGTTCACTGAATAGTCCACCTAATGCAGTTAAAATAAGCGGGGCCGCTGCAAAAATGGCAGCTGGTATAACAAGCCCAAGAATTTGCATGATATCCATTAGATGTCCTCCTTCTTCACACGGTTCATGACCCAGCGAATGATGTAACTTGATGCCACAAAGAAAATAATTAAGGCAATAACAATTTCAACTAACTCTGTTGGTACACCAGCCTGTGATTGCATGTTTAGGGCACCAATTTTTAATCCACCGAACAAGAAAGAAGCAAGTACTACACCAATTGCTGTATTTGCACCAAGAAGGGCAACAGCGATTCCGTCAAACCCTAAGCCTGAGAAGCCGGATAAGATACTCATGTAGCCGTATGTTCCAAGTCCTTCCATAGCTCCAGCCACACCAGCGAACCCGCCGCTGATCAGCATCGATAAAATAATATTGCGTTGAACATTCATTCCCGCATATTGGGAGGCATGTTGGTTAAGTCCAACCGCACGCAGTTCGTATCCTTTTGTAGTTCTCCATAAAATAAACCACATGATTACACACGCTAAGATCGCAACAACGAATCCCCAGTGCAAACGTGAGAAGTCTGTTAGTGATTGTAAAAATGGAGAGGAAAGAGAAGCAGACTGATTAATCGACTCAGTTCTCTCACCCGGTACAAGTAAATAAGAACGAATAATAGCATTCGCTGTATAAAGCGCAATATAGTTCATCATGATTGTAACAATAACTTCATGCACTTGAAATTTAGCTTTAAGCAAACCTGGAATAAAGCCCCAAAGTGCACCAGCAAGGGCACCAGCTAAAATCGCCATTGGCAGGTGAAGCACTGCCGGAAGATCAAAAGCAATCCCCACATAAACCGACGCCAGCCATCCGACAATCAGCTGTCCTTCAACCCCGATATTTAATAATCCAGTTCTAAAGGCAAATGCTACCGCTAAACCTGCAAGAATGAGCGGTGTCATCATACGAATCGTTTCACCAAGATAATACGTATCGCTGAAGATCCCTCTAATTAGCGCTGAGTAGCCCGTAATAGGATTGTAACCACTTACTAACATAATGATTGCCCCAATAAAAATACCTAGAAAAACGGCAATCAAAGGGACAGACCATGACAATAACCTTCCTTTAGGAAGCAACTTCGCCATCACTGTGCTTCACCCGCTTTCTCTTTCTTCCCGCCTGCCATAAGCAGCCCGAGCTCTTTCTCATTTGTTTTATCTGCATCAACAATCGCGACGATCTGTCCTTCATACATAACCGCAATCCGGTCACTCACATTTAGGACTTCATCTAACTCAAGTGACATTAATAAGACTCCACGTCCCTTATCACGTTCTGAGATCAGGCGCTTATGAATAGATTCAATTGCCCCTACATCAAGACCACGTGTCGGCTGTGCCGCAATTAAGAAGTCAGGTGAACGGTCTACTTCACGAGCAATAATTGCTTTTTGCTGATTACCGCCCGAAAGCGCACGTGCCGGTGTGTATTCTGAAGGCGTTCTTACATCAAAGTCTTCAATTAATTCTTTCGCCTTCTTATAAATTTCTGGATAATTTAATACGGTATTTTTTGAGTAAGGCTTTTGGTAATATGTTTGCAAAACAATATTTTCACCAATCGCAAAATCAAGGACTAACCCGTGCTTATGGCGATCTTCAGGAATATGCCCGATTCCAGACTCTGTTACCTTACGTGGTTTTAGGCCAACTAACTCTTTGTTGTTCAATTTGATTGAGCCTTTATCGGCTTTACGCAAGCCCGCAATGGCTTCAATAAATTCAGATTGCCCGTTTCCGTCTACCCCGGCAAGACCGACAATCTCTCCAGCCTTGATTTCAAGGTTCAGAGATTTTACAGCATCCACACCGCGTGAATCTTTAACAGTTAAGTCTGTTACAGAAAGCACTGTTTCTTTAGGGGCTGCTGGTGTTTTATCCACTTTAAAATTAACTTCGCGTCCTACCATCATAGCAGCAAGCTTGTCCTGATCTGTTTCACTTACTTCAACTGTTCCGATCCCCTTACCACGACGGATAACCGTACAACGATCACATACAGCCATAATTTCTTTAAGCTTATGAGTAATTAAAATAATTGACTTCCCTTCTGCTACAAGGGTCTTCATAATTCCAATCAGCTCTTGAATTTCTTGAGGGGTCAAGACAGCTGTCGGCTCATCAAAGATAAGGATATCAGCGCCGCGGTACAGCGTTTTCAAAATTTCTACACGCTGCTGCATTCCGACTGAAATGTCTTCAATCTTCGCATGAGGATCGACCGAAAGACCATAACGCTCTGAGATCGCTTTAACTTCTTTTGCAGCCTTTTTAATATTAACGACTCCAAATTTAGTCGGTTCATTTCCCATCACAATATTTTCAGTAACTGTAAATTTATCTACTAACATAAAGTGCTGATGCACCATTCCAATTCCAAGACGATTGGCAATGTTAGGGTCTGTAATTTCAACTTTTTCACCATGTACGCGAATTTCCCCGCGCTCAGGTTGATATAAGCCGAACAGCACGTTCATCAGTGTTGATTTTCCAGCTCCATTTTCACCAAGTAAGGCATGAATCTCACCCTTTTTAAGCTGGAGTGTAATATTATCATTGGCTACAATGCCAGGAAACTCTTTACGGATGTTATTCATCTCAATAACATAACTCATTGGATTCACTCCTTACATATTTAAGAGAAGGTATGTTAATCGCTGATTGCATGTTTGATCGTTTAGCCAAAAAAGAGGCAATGATGGATTGGGCAAACAGCAATCCGTCATTGTCCCTTCGTACTAAGAGATTGTCATTTCATACCATCTGATGCTTTAAGGTAAAACAAAGGCTAGTGTAATACTAGCCTTTGCTTCTGTATAACTTATATCGTTGCTTATTCTAAGCCGTTTAGGTACTCTTCGTACTCATCATCTGTTTGAGGTACGCTGATATCACCTGATTGAATTTGTCCTTTGTAATCTTCAACAGCAGATAAAGCTTCTTCAGAAACGTTATCTGTAGAAGGAGCAATACCTACAGCATCTTCTTCAAGACCATACTCTAGAATTTCGCCGCCAGGGAAGTCTCCGTTCATTGTTTGCTCAGAAACGATTGCAACAGCAGTATCTACACGTTTAACCATTGAAGTAAGAGTGACAGATTGACCATCGCCGTATTCGCCTTCTTCGTGTTGGTCACGGTCAACACCGATTGCCCAAACATTTTCGCCGTTACGTGCACGGTTGATTGCTTCTGTGAATAATCCGTTACCAGTTCCGCCTGCAGCGTGATAGATGATGTCAGCGCCTTGGCTGTACATTGTGTTTGCGATTTGAGAACCACGAGATGCATCGTTAAAGCTCTCTGCATATTGAACTAGGATTTCAGCATCTGGATTTACTGCTTTAACACCAGCTTTGAATCCATTTTCGAACTTCTTGATTAGACCACTTTCAACTCCGCCGATGAAACCTACTTTATCGCCTTCTGTTTGAAGACCAGCAATAACACCAACAAGGAAAGAACCTTCATGCTCTTTAAATGTTACGTTAGCAATGTTGTCATACGTATTTTCTTCAGCATCAAGAACCACTGTATCTACAATAGCAAGCTGCGCATCTTCAACTTGCTCAGCAATTGTACGGATCGCATCTTCCATTAAGAAACCAATACCCCATACAAGGTCAGCATCTTCACGAACTAAGTTACGTAAGTTTGGCTCGAAATCATCCATTGTTTGTGATTGAAGGTAACGGTAACCAGTTCCTTCTTCAAGTCCAACTTCTTCACCAAATGCAGATAAACCTTCCCAAGCTGATTGGTTAAATGATTTATCATCAATTCCCCCAACATCTGTAACCATTGCTACTTTAAAATCTCCAGCTTCAACTGCTTCTTCAGATGAGTCATCCCCACCATCAGCAGGTGTTTCTTCTGCAGTATCACCTGATCCACAAGCAGCAAGAGCAACAGCGGCAGCAACAGACAGTGATAATGTACGTAACCACTTTTTCATTTTATTTCCCCCTTATAAATGTTTGCATGAGAGCACACAAATTAGTATGGCATATTAACAGGATTATTTAGCCATGACCTAAGATCGATCATACCGGCTTTCATCCTGCTTGTCCATCTATTTTGTAAGCGCTATCTTGCAGGCTTGGCGTTGGTAAGACATCAGACTTCTTATCTCTATGAACAACCATCACCAAACGTCATAAATATATCATGATCTTAGACAATAATAAATACTTTTTTTCATTGTTCACAGGTTTTTGACACACTTTATCCGAGAAAGCGAATTCAATGTGTTATCCATATGGTAATAAATAGATATAGAGTGTCTTTATAGTAAAAAAAGACCCCTTTACATAAGGAGTCTTCGAATGATTCATTTATACATAATTTACTCAAATACATGAATAAATGGTTCCTCACCCGGATTTCGGACAACCATACTTTCTTGCTGTCCGCCAACTGAGGTCACATATAAATTCACTTTTACATTTTGATTGTTAATACGCTGGTTGATCACATCTGCCGCGTATTGAGTTAATGCTACAATCTCAGCCTTCCCTTGAAAACGAAGCGGCACCTCAATCGTTAATTCCTGTAATTGATTATCCACGTAGTACCCGCGGCCAACTACGCCGACATACGTATCAAAGAAGCTTTGTATATCATCTTTAATTTGACCGAAAGAAGCTGCATCATTGCTTACATCTTCATTAGCAGCACTTGATGGGAACAAATAATAGCGCTCATTCATTCGCTGCCACCGCTCAAGGCCTTCCCCTGGCTGTGCCGTTGCCTGCATAAAATAGTTTCCTGGAATGGTTGATTGACGCGGCTGCTCACGGAATAACGCGACCGTAATCGGTACCCTGTCAAATACCCCTTCTTCACGATTAGGGTCACGCAGCCTTTGTACGATTAAGTCAGCGATACGCTGCCCCTCTTCTTCCATTTTCTCCTGGCTGATTGGTGTTTCATAGAAATAGTAGCGGCCTTGCTCATCTTCTACTCTGAAGTTATAAACACTGTTCATAGAAAGACCGATAACGATACCGCCAAGTTCATAATTCCCCTGTTCACTTCTAACTAAATAATTATGCTCTAAAATATGCGATAAATAACGAGGCTGATTCTCCTCTTGTTCACGTAAGGTCTCCCCTTCCCCAAGCTCTGGGTTTAACCCTTGTTGATTTTCTACTTGGTCATAACGCATTAACCAGCTGTTAATCTCATTTCTATTAATAAACTGTCCTTCACGAAAGAAATAGTTTTCTGGATCAAACTGCTCTTTCGCAATTTGCGTAAGTCCCATTTCTAAGTTATCAAGGTCTAAGCGGTTGTAAACGACCGCATTACCAAACCCTCTAGACTGGCCGTGTAAATACGATCCATCATAAAGCACACTTTGGTAGTAATTCTCAGGTGTCGATACACGCGGAACAATATCTACAATCTGCTCTTCTTGCTGCGATTCTTCTACAACGACTTCATCGGGTTCTTGCTGAAACATCGGGAAACACCCCGTTAAAAACAATAGTCCCGTTAAGGAGACCAGCCCCAAACGTCTTACCATTGTAACTTTCCTCCTCTACACCTGCACTAAAAAAGACTACGTAAGCTCTTTTAACAATGCAGCCTCATCCCAAATCTCAATTCCTAGCTCTTCGGCTTTCTTTTTCTTTGAGCCGGCATCTTCGCCTGCAATCACTATATCAGTCTTCTTACTTACACTGCCAGTGACTTTTCCACCAAGTGTTTCAATTTTTTCTTTCGCTTCATCACGTGTCATCTCATAAAGCTTCCCTGTTAATACAACTGTTTTATTGGCAAACGGGCTTTCAGCAGCTTCCGTACCATTAACTGGCTTAGGTCCCTTATAAGTCGTATTTACCCCATATGATTGCAAACGTTTGATTAACTCTTTTACTTCATCTGTTTCAAAAAAGCGCACAATGGACGCGGCCATTTTCTCGCCGATCTCGTTTACAGCGACCAGGGCCGCTTCATCTGCTTCGATAATCGCATCAATTGATTCAAATTCCATCGCAAGCGTCTTTGCTGCCTTTGAGCCGACAAAACGAATGCCAAGGCCAAACAACAGCTTTTCAAGCGAGTTCTCTTTTGAAGCTTCGATCGCCTTCATTAAATTATCAACAGACTTCTCCCCCATACGTTCAAGCTTTAACAGCTCAGAACGATCTAATTGATAGAGATCTGCGACGGTGTGAATTAATTTATGTTCAAATAATTGAGCAATGACCTTTTCTCCCAATCCATCAATATTCATCGCTTGTCTTGAAACAAAATGAATTAAGCCTTCACGAATTTGTGCCGGGCATTCAGGATTAATGCAGCGAAGTGCCACTTCCCCTTCTAAACGAACTAGCTCGCTTTCACATTCCGGACAATGAGTAGGCATGCTGAAGTCCCTCTCTCTGCCGTCACGGCGGTCTGTGAGCACATTCACTACTTCAGGAATAATGTCGCCTGCTTTTTTCACGATCACTGTATCTCCAAGCTTCACATCCTTCTCACGGATCAAGTCCTCATTATGTAAGGATGCGCGCTTAACTGTTGTACCAGCTACAACAACCGGATCAAGAATAGCCGTCGGTGTCACAACCCCTGTTCTGCCTACACTAAGCTCGATATCACGAAGAACTGTTACGACTTCTTCTGCTGGAAATTTAAACGCAGTTGCCCATCTAGGGCTTTTCGCTGTAAATCCAAGCTCTTTTTGTTGTTCGATGGAATCAACCTTGATAACAATCCCGTCAATTTCATAAGGGAGATCTGCACGTTTATCTAACCACTCATTTGTATACTCAATGACTTCTTCAATTGTCGCACAGTGCTTGCTTTCATTATTCACTTTAAATCCAAGCTCTTTTAGGTAAGCGAGGCCTTCGTGATGAGAAGCAAGGTCTTGGCCTTCTGCGTTACCGATCGCATAAATAAAGATCGATAAGTTCCTTTTCGCTGCAATTTTAGGATCTAACTGGCGCAAAGATCCGGCCGCTGCGTTACGGGGGTTAGCAAATTTTTCTTCCCCCGCCTCGCTTTTCGCTTCATTTAATGCTTCAAACGATTTTTTCGGCATATACGCCTCTCCGCGCACTTCAAGACTTGCTTCTTGCTTCAGCTTTAACGGAATCGCAGGAATCGTTTTTAAGTTATTCGTAATGTCTTCGCCGATTGTTCCGTCTCCGCGAGTTGCTCCGCGGACGAACTTCCCATTCTCATACGTGAGTGAGACAGCCAGTCCATCAATTTTCAATTCGCAGCTATACGTTACATTATCGCCTACACGCTCGCGCACACGGCGGTCAAAATCACGCAGGTCTTGATCATTGAAGGCATTTCCAAGACTGAGCATCGGAATTTGATGTTCTACTTTTTCAAAGAAAGGAAGAGGTTCTCCACCTACACGCACGGACGGAGAATCCTCACTCACTAATTCTGGATGCTCTCCTTCTAGAGCAATCAACTCTTGCATTAGCTGATCATATTCGGCATCCGTTACAAGCGGCTGGTCAAGAACATAATAGTGATAGCCATACTCTTCTAATTTCTCTCGCAGCGTTTGCACACGCTTTTCTGCCTCTTGTCGATCCATACTCTTCTTCCTTTCCTATTGCTTAGTAATTGGGGCAAACTTAGCAAATAAACGCTTCACGCCAGTAGGCTGAGGGAAAGCAATATCAAGCTCAACAGCTTCGCCTTCACCTTTGATGCTGACAACGGTCCCTACTCCCCATTTTTTGTGCTCTGCTTTATCTCCAACAGCCCAAGCAAATTGATCACCGCCCGTTGAAGTCGATACAGATGCACGCACTTTAGGTTTTGCTGCTGGAGCAGAGGCTGTACCACGTGACGCTTTCATCCAAGCCGGTGTTGGTTTATCCTCGTTCACTTGTTCAAGACACTCTTCTGGAATCTCTGAAATAAAACGAGACGGCGGGTTTGTATTTGTCTTACCATATAAGGTCCGCATCCTTGCATTCGTTATATAAAGCTGCTTTTCAGCTCTCGTAATCCCTACATAGGCAAGGCGGCGCTCTTCTTCCATTTCTTCTGCCTCAAAAAGCGAGCGGCTATGCGGGAAGATCCCTTCTTCCATACCAATCAAGAATACTAGCGGGAATTCCAGCCCCTTTGCGGAATGCAGAGTCATAAGCGTGATCGCATCCTTAGGTTTTCCTTCATTTTCATCGTCAAGCTTGTCAATATCTGCGACAAGCGCAAGATCTGTTAAGAATGCTACTAATGATTTATCATCATTTGATTTTTCAAATTCATTCGTAACCGTTATAAACTCATCAATATTCTCAAGACGGCTCTGTGCCTCGATCGATTGTTCGTTGCGGAGCATATCACGGTAGCCTGTCTTCTCTAGCAGTTCCTCGACTAACTCAGTCACAGATAAATACTCCTGCATTTGAATCCAGTGAGAAAGTTGATCTCTAAAGTCTTTTAATTTGCCGACCGTACGTGCTGTCAGGCCTACCTGCTCAATTTCCTGCAAAGCAGCAAATAGAGAAAGGCCTTGTTCAACAGCATACGCTCCAATTTTATCAACAGTTGTCGCACCTATGCCTCGTTTTGGAACGTTAATAATCCGCTGCAAGCTGATATCATCGTCAGGGTTGGCAATAAGACGCAGATACGCAAGAACATCTTTAATTTCTTTACGATCATAGAACTTAGTGCCGCCGACGATGTTGTACTCAATATTAGACTTCACAAAATATTCCTCAATTACACGTGACTGAGCATTTGTACGGTAGAGAATCGCAATATCTGAGTTAGTGTGCTCCCCGCTTCTCGTTGCTTCACGGATTTTCTCGACCACAAACTGTGCTTCCGATTGCTCCGTATCTGCCCCGTAGTAACCAATCTTTGGACCGTCGTCATTTTCTGTCCATAGGTTTTTCGGTTTACGGTTAAAGTTGTTCTCAATTACTTTGTTTGCTGCATTTAAAATCATTTTAGTGGAGCGGTAATTCTGCTCTAGTAAAATAACGGTCGCATTCGGGTAATCTTCTTCAAAGGATAAGATATTAGCAATATCCGCACCCCTCCAGCGATAGATCGACTGATCAGAATCCCCGACAACGCAAATATTTTCATATTTATCACTAAGCATTCGGACAAGCATATATTGTGCTTTATTCGTATCTTGATACTCATCTACCAGGATGTACTGAAACTTGCGTTGATAGAATTCTAATACCTCTGGTACAAGCTTGAACAGCTCGATCGTCTTCATGATAAGATCATCAAAATCTAAGGCGTGATTTTTCTTTAATTGTTTTTGGTACTCCACATATACTTCAGCTGCCGTTTGATCATATGGTCCCGTTGCCTGCCTCATGCAGTCATCAGGCTTCTTTAATTCATTTTTCCAGCCGCTCATTGTTCCAAGGATGCTTCTTGGATCAAATTTCTTAGGATCAATGTTCTTGTTTTTTAGAATTTGCTTTATAACAGATAATTGATCTGAGGAATCTAGAATTGTGAAATTACGGTTGTAGCCGATGCGGTCAATATCACGACGCAAAATACGGACACACATCGAGTGAAAGGTAGAAATCCAAATATCTTCAGCTACCGGTCCAACAAGTTTTGCCACACGATCTTTCATTTCTCGTGCAGCTTTATTTGTAAATGTAATCGCTAGTACGTTCCACGGCGCAATGGCTTTTTCACGCAGCAAATAAGCGATGCGATGGGTAAGAACTCGTGTCTTTCCACTTCCCGCGCCAGCCATTAGTAATAACGGACCTTCCGTATGAGTTGTTGCTTGTCTCTGCTCAGGATTTAAGCCTGAGAGCATTTTTTCTATGATCTTTTCTTGCATACTTCCACCACCAAACAAATGTTCTTAGTTTATAGTCTACAATGCCTTACCAGTTGATGCAATCGAATGTCCAGCCGACTTCTGCTTTTAATGTACATTCTATTAAGATTTCGTTGCTTTAACTGTTTCTAATGCAGCCTTTAAATCTTCATAAATGATATTTCCTACAACAATCATATCCGCTGCTTCAGCCATCTCTTGTGCCTCTTTTAGTGAGTTAATGCCACCGCCGTAGACGAGCTTCGTTTCATTTAATACGTTTTTCACTTGGTGCACCAAAGAAGGATCCCCGTATGTCCCGCTGTATTCAATATAGAAGATGGGAAAACGGTAGAGGTTCTCAGCCATTCTTGCATAAGCCACCACGTCTTCTACATCAATATCCGTATTTGCTTCTGTCACTTTAGCAGCTTTGGCCTCGGGATTTAAAATGCAATACCCTTCCATCACAATCTCGTCCCAGTTCATGATTGCTCCGTACTCTTTGATTGCTTGATGATGCAGTCCTTGTATCCAGTCAACGTTCTGGCTGTTCATCACAGACGGGATAAAATAATAGTCAAATCCAGGTGTGATTGCTTCAAGATTTGAGATTTCAAGAGCAGCCGAAACAGAGTAACGTCGTACACGAGCTAACAGCTGCAGCGTGTTATCCAATGTCACCCCATCAGTCCCGCCAATAATTAAGCCATCTGTACCTGATTCACAAATGGCTTCTAATTCTTCATCATTTATTTCTTTATTTGGATCTAATTTAAACACATGCTTCCATTCCTTAAATTCAAGCATGAATCTTCAACTCCTATAATCTACCCTCTTCTATGCAGCAGGGTTTCGCTATGACTTATCTTGTGATTCTGAACGTCATTATATCAAAATCCAAGCCCCTTGTCGCCCGGCAATAGGTACCTAAACCAAACACTCAGTCTCCCAAATAAACAAAAAGCTCCCTCCCATACTTTCTAATTCAAGGGAGAAAGCTTTTTCATTTTATAGAGATTGACTACCCTGCTTGTTTCGCTTCTGCTTCTTGCTCACTTCCATTTTTCTTTCTAGACCAGATTGAGACTAGCGCTGGTCCAGATACATTATGCCAAACAGAGAAAATAGCGCTTGGCAGAGCTGCGAGCGGCGAGAAATGAGCTGCCGCAAGCGATGCCCCGAGCCCAGAGTTTTGCATCCCGACTTCAATGGAGATCGCTCTGCGTTTGGCTTCATCGAGTCCGCATAATTTAGCTGTTACATGTCCAAGGAATAATCCAAAGCTATTATGAAGCATTACAGCTAAAAAGACGAGTAAACCTGTTTGAGCAATATTCGCTTGGTTTACCCCGACAACCGCGAGTACGATTGCTAAGATTGCTGCAATGGAAATAATCGGCAACGTCTTCACACTGCTCTCCACAGCTTTCGGGAAAAAGCGTCTTGCAAGCAAGCCAAGAGCAATAGGGATAATGATCACCTGAATAATAGATTGAAACATTGCACCAGCATTTACAGGAAGCCATTGTCCTGCTAACAGCAATAAAATAGCCGGAGTTAATAACGGCGCTAGCAGCGTTGAAATAGACGTCATAGCAACAGAAACTGGCAGGTCCCCTTTAGCTAGGTACACCATAACATTAGAGGCCGTACCCCCAGGACAGGCGCCGACAAGAATTAATCCTACTGCAAGTTCAGGCGGAAGCTGCAGTAATACAGCAATCGCATAAGCAACTAATGGCATAATCAAAAATTGAGCAATCACACCAATCACTACAGGTACCGGCTTCTTAGCGACAACACTAAAGTCGACAGCTCTCATCGTAAGACCCATTCCAAACATAATCACACCTAAGAAAAGCGTGATATGAGGGGCGATCCAAGTAAATAACTGCGGTGCAGAAAACGCAATAAAACTACATAAAATAATAATAAGAGCAAAATACTTACTCATCCACAAACCAATTTTTTCGATCTTTCCAACCGGCTGCATCCAACCCCTCCTTTTCAAATATTTAAACAATTCTAACTTTAAAAGAAGGTGAATGCAACATTATTTGGTGAAATTATCTGACATTATTTGATATTGGATTTCCGCTCAACTCAAGAAAGCGCTTAACAATTTCACTGGGTACATCTCTTCCAAATCGGACCATCATGAAGTTATCATGATAATTCATAATGTCAGGTTCATTGGTTAACACCTCTTCAAAGCCGCCTTTCATCAGCAGCTTTTGGAGAAGCTTTTTGTAGAGAGCACTATCACCATTAACAGAATCCAGATCCCAGTGCCACCGGTATTCTAGTGATATAAGTATATTCTTCTCATAGTCGCCTTCATCGAGTAAGGCTGTTAATAATGAACTTGCCGCCTGCTGATTTCTATACGGAGGCGCCACCTCAACCACACCTAATACGCGTATCTCTTTCATTTTCACCCAACGTTCATATGGCTCAGGCGGTAAGATAATAGCATAACCAACGATAAACTCCTCTGTGTAGGCTATCGCTAGATTTACATCTAAAGTTTGAAAAGCATCCAGCATCGCTAGCTGCTGTTCACTTGGCAGCCTGAATTGCCCTAGCCCATCGTGAAACCGGTGTTTCTGCAACAGCTTCCCGACGAGGGGGCGGTCAGCTGTTACAGATACCGTCTTATATTTAGAGTTCATCAAAGCCGTTGTCACTTGAAACTTTCGCATATTGGCGTGATTTTTGTTCAAAGAAATCACTTTTGGCCGCATTTACATCCTCGTAAGCTTTAATCCATTTAAATACATTTGTACGATGCTCTGGAAAAATATGATCGTAGCCAAGCTGCTTTGCTCTTTTATTTGCAATGAATTTTAAATAGGACCCCATCTCATCAGAGGTTACGCCCTCAATCTGCTCACCGATGATATAGTTGTACCACTTCAATTCAAGCTCCACTGCCGTCGTTAGGGACTGTTTGACGAAAGATTCCATCTCTCTGTTGTTTAATTCAGGATGCTCTTCAAGTAATTCTTTAAATACATTCGTAAATAAATACACATGAAGCTGTTCATCACGGTTAATATAATTAATCATCGTTGAAGTAGACACCATCTTCTGATGACGGGCGAGGTTGTAGAAGAAGGCAAAGCCCGAATAAAAATTAACTCCTTCTAAGATCACATCGTAAACAATCGATCTTGCCAATGTATCTGGTGTAGGGTTATTTGCAAATTCCTCGTACCCATCTACAATAAATTCATTTCTCTCTTTTAGGACAGGATCATTTTTCCAGTAATCGAAGATCTCATCCTGCGTCGCTTTTGGTACAAGACTTGAGAGCACATAGGAATAGCTCTGGTTATGAACGACCTCTTGAAATGACAGCACACTCATTAATGCAACAAGCGATGAATCTGTTAAGTAATCGGCTACCTTTAATGAATAATCCGTTTGTACACTATCTAGGAAAGCAAGAAGGCCGATAATCTTTTTAAAGGCCTCTTGCTCTGTTTCTGTTAGATTCTGAAACTGCTTGGTATCATGGCTCATATTAATTTCAAAAGGCGTCCAGAAATTAGCAAGCATGTTTTTATAGAGAGGATAAGCCCAACTGAACCGTACATCATCCCAATTCAATACATTTGAACTTTCCCCATTAATAATTCCTGTTGAAGCATTCGGGGCGTGTGGATTATAAAGTTTTCTTTTTTGAAGTGTCATTTCATTTCCTCCTCTTAACTTGAACAGCTTTCACAGTCATCTACCGAAAGCGACGTTGAGCGAACGTAATACGTTGTCTTTAGCCCTTCTTTCCATGCAAGCAAATGTAGATCAAGGAGCTCTTTTGCTTTTACGTTGTTTGGAACATATAGATTAAATGAAATTCCTTGGTCGACATGACGCTGACGAGCCGCATTTTGACGGATGCTCCATGTTTGGTCAACTAGATGAGCCGGCTTATAATACCAAGTGGTCCGAGCGTCGAGGTCAGGCGCCACAACAGGAATACGATAATTTTTCTTCTCTTCCACGTAATATTTTTGGAACAAAGGATCAATAGAAGCAGTAGAACCAGCAATAAGAGAAGTCGTTGCATTTGGTGCCACAGCCATCACGTACCCGTTTCTCATGCCATGCTTTGAAATGACCGAACGAATCTCATCCCATTCTGCGCCTTCGTATCCACGTTCGCTAAAGAACTCGCCCGTTTGCCAATCAGACCCTTCATAATGCGGATAGGCTCCTTTTTCAGCCGCTAATTCCGCACTAGCTTTAATCGCCGCTTGATTAATCCGCTCATATACACGCTCCACTTCCCAAACAGATTCCTCACTCTCCCAAGCGATCCCTCGCTTCGCCAAGTGATGATGCCATCCGTACGTACCAAGGCCGATCGCTCTGTACATTTTGTTCGTTTTCTCTGCTTGTTTTACGCCGATCGAATTTTGATCAATCACATTATCGAGCATCCTTACTTGAATCTTCACGACTCTTTCTACCACATCATCTGAAAACACTTGAGCCAGTGACAATGAGCTTAAATTACAGACCACATAATCTCCCGGCTGCTTCTTGATCGAAATCGTATCGTCTTCAAGCGTTTCTTCCACAACGGTTGTCGCACTCATATTCTGCATAATTTCTGTACACAAATTAGAGCCGTAAATCATTCCTTTATGCTTGTTTGGATTCAGCCTGTTTGCTGTATCCCGGTAGAACATAAACGGGCTTCCTGTTTCAAGCTGAGAGAGCATGATTCGTTTCATAACTTCAATCGCTGGAATTTCTGTACGCGACAGTTCATCATTCGCTGCACATTGCTCGTACCTTTTACGGAACTCTCCATCTCCTTTTTTCTCATCATAAAAATCTTCAAGAGAGAATCCCATTTTCACCCGAACTTCATGAGGGTCAAACAAATACCAGGTATCTCTCTTTTCAACAGCCTCCATAAATAGATCTGGCAAAGATACAGCTGTAAAGAGATCATGAGTTCTTTGACGCTCATCCCCGTTATTTAATTTCGCATCGAGAAAAGCAAAGATATCTTTATGCCAAACATCCAGGTACACCGCTATAGCGCCTTGCCTCTGGCCAAGCTGGTCTACGCTGACAGCTACGTTATTTAGCTGCTTCATCCAAGGAATAACGCCTGAGGAAACATTTTTAAATCCACGAATCGATGAACCTCTTGCACGAATCTTCCCTAAATACATACCAAGCCCGCCGCCGTTCTTACTTACGGTTGCCGCATCGGTACAGCTATCGAAAATCGACCTGAGATCATCTTCCACCGTATCGATAAAGCAGCTTGAGAGCTGGCCTCCCACTTTGCCGGCATTACTCATTGTCGGTGTAGCAACTGTCATATATAAGTGTGAGAGCGCCCAATAGGCTTCCTTTACCAATTCAAGCCGGGACCCTCTATTCTCTTCTGACATTAGAGTCATTGCTATAACCATCCAGCGCTCTTGCGGCAGCTCTACGATTTGATCATTAAAGTCCTTTGCCAGGTAGCGATCTGCTAATGTTTTAATGCCTATATACGTAAACTTTTGATCTCGTGCCGGTTCAAGTGTTAAGGCGAGTTCGTATAATTCATCAGTTGAATACGAATCTAATCTTCCGTCATAGATCCCTTTTTCAATCTGCGCTTTCAGAAACTCCGGAAAGCTTGCACTAAGCACTTTCGGTTCTACCCCTCGTTGTTCTGCTATTTGTTCTCTCAAATGGTTGATATAACAAGCAGCAGCCACATAAGTCCAATGCGGCTCCTCCACAGATAATTCATTTAAAGCATGTGATGCACGTTTTTCCCATGTTAGATGCGACGTTTGCTCTAACCAATTACGATCTACCTGCACATCTAGCGGGTTATCTTTTTTTTCTTTTACGTTTATCTCCATTTGTCCCACACTCCTTCATTTAGCTATGTACATTTCATTTGCAAATAAAAAACGCCCTATCTCTCAGGTTTGAGAAATAGAGCGTAAAACGGACTTGGTCATTTGCATACCTTAATCGAGCTAGAAGGCACCTTGCAAATACGCACAAATCTAGCCGCTGCCGTCTCACTTCTCATCCCCCGAAGATAGCTGACTGAGAAATGATGGCAGGTCTCCTGACTTGTGCTTCTCTTTACTCTGAGCCTTCCCGTATAAGCACCTTTCAGCTCTCTTATACAGTGGTTGTCTCATTTCATCCACACTTACAGTTGCGGGGACAGTTCTGGATTTTCACCAGATTCCCTATTAAGCTGCCTAGCAGCACCAACATTCCGCAAAAACAATATATAGTTGTTAGTTATGATTACTAATACGATATATTGATAGATTAAACGATATCAGGGGTGGAATGCAAGGATTATATTTTTGGAGGTGGTTGGGTGACTGGGTGGTCAGGTGGTTAGGAGATTGGGGGAATGATTCATACATAATAATAGAACTCGAAAATAAGCGTATGTTAGTGGAGTATTTGCATAGCTTCAAAATTTGAAATGCTTTAAACATGGTGTAGAGCGGACTCGCCGCTGCTGAAATATGCTTCGCTTTCCGCGGTGAGCTGCTGAGCTTCCTCGGGCCTTAGCCCTGTGGGATCTCAGCCCTGCTCTAGGCACCGCAGGAGCATTCCTGTCAGATGAGTTTTAACCTATTGAAAAGAAAAGGATCCTCCGATATGATGCTTGTGTCTCAAAACAAACATTAAAAAAGGAGGATCCTCACATGAAGGATAATCGAACGAA
This sequence comes from Alkalihalophilus pseudofirmus OF4, assembly GCF_000005825.2. GTDB lineage: Bacteria > Bacillota > Bacilli > Bacillales > Bacillaceae_D > Alkalihalophilus > Alkalihalophilus pseudofirmus. The sequence goes on along the minus strand of NC_013791.2, from coordinate 385,246 downwards.
ACGAATTAATCAAGTTCAAGAAAGCACTCTTGTCATTGGAATTGATATCGCAAAGGAGAACCACTATGCCTGCGCGATTGATAGCCGCGGTCGAGAATTAGCTAAAGTGTGGAGGATTCATCAATCTAGAGAAGGCTTTATCCAGTTTGAAGAGTACATTCACATGTTAATGAACCAACATCAAAAGACAGATGTTCTGATTGGTTTTGAGGCAACCGGTCATTACTGGATGAACCTAGCTCATTTCTTAAAGGCAATTGACTTTCCATTCGTCTTAGTGAACCCACTACACGTGAAAAATTCGAAGGAAATGGATGATAACCTTCAAACAAAGAATGATGCCAAAGATGCCCGAGTCATTGCGAAATTACTTCCAAACGGCTACTTTAGTGTACCAAGAGACATGACCCCGGTAGATCATTCTTTGCGTCAAGGATCAGCCATTCGAGAACGTCTACGAAAAGACATTGGGGCAGTAAAAAATAGAATACAGCGTTGGATTGCCCTTTATTTTCCGGAATTTCGACAGCCTTTAAGAATTTTGGAAAACAAGAACTGACGGTTCTAAAGCTTACTCCCCTTCCAGAAGATATCAAAGAAGCCTCTGCAGAGGAGTTAGTCCTCAAACAGAAAGAGGCTGGAGCTAAGTACGCGGGTAAACCTAAAATGGCGAAGCTCATTAATTTGGCCCGTCATTCGATTGGACTAACAGAAGGAGCGCAAATGGCGCGGTTAGAAATCCAAAGCTTGGTTCATCAATTAGAGCTATTAGATGCTCAACTCGAAGAAGTCACGACTCAAATGGTTGAACAGGCAAGATACTTACCGGAGTTTGAATACCTTGTTTCTGTTAAAGGAATTAGTGAAAACACGGTCAGTGAGCTGTTAGCTGAGACGGGTTCTCTTCAGAACTACGAACACCCACGCCAAATTATTAAACTAGCGGGGTTAACATTAAGAGAGAATAGCTCAGGGAACCATCAAGGAACCAAGAGAATTTCTAAGCGTGGCAGAAGAAGATTAAGGGCACTTCTTTACAAAGCCATCCTTCCGCTGATTCATAATAATGAGGCGTTCAACAGCGTGTATACCTATTATCACTCGCGCCAGTATAACCCATTGAAGAAGAAAGAAGCGATGGTCGTATTATGCAGAAAGCTCATTCAAGTGTTTCATGGACTGAGTAGGAATCAAGCAAGCTTCAATCCTGAAAGGATGTTAGCGGACCTCTCCTATATCACAGAGAGTAGAGCAGCGTAAGTGTTAAGCTTTCTTCGTTTTAACAACATATGCACAGAGACTCGGCAAGCGTAGACTTAAGACCGCCTAGGATAGGTGAGTCCATGCAGGAGTAGAAGCCGAGCTCTGCGTCAGGAAAGACCCAACGAAGGAATGTAGGCACTTGATGCCAGGAGATATGGGAGGGTACGTCCCCTGAAGCAGCAGAGATCACTCGTGCAAATACCATTTGAATTGGTAGTAGTTTACAAACTGCCAACGCCACGCGTAAGCATAACAGCCATATCCTTCTTAATCTTCCGTAATGTGTATATGGATATCGGAGTATAGTCTTAAAAAACCAAAGAAACCCCCGTCAGATTAACTTTTCCTGAGGGAGTCTACGCATATTTCATCCGCTGGGTTTCGTGCTTCGTTACTTTATTTAGTGGAACAATTTAATTATGAGTTACTTTAAGTCAAAGTATTATTGCTTTTATCCGCCATCTGAAAAGGTTCCTAATAAGCTTCCACCCAAAATAGGAACCACTTATTAACATCCTTCCCCCGTTGATTGGAGCGGAAGGCGCCGACTCCTGCGGGATGTGCGTGGCCAGGGGAGATCCCACAGGAGCGTATGCGACGAGGAAGCTCCCGGACAGCCCGCGGAAAGCGTGCGCCTGCAGCGGAAATCAACATTTTAGCAGGGAGGATTCTTTCTTTATACTTTGAAACGATAGCTGCCTTAGATGCGTAGCCATTGGTAATCCCGCATGAGTGAATTTATGAGGAGGCAACTGGTTACACCCGCGGAAAGCGAGTACCTGCAGTGGAAATCAGCCACTATGGCAAGGATACGTTTCATTGTGTACATGGCCAGCAGGGACTTATTCGATCTCCTTACAAATCGGATCTGTGGAATCTCGTTTTATTAAACAAACGTTTAATTAACTCGATTGGTCAGCTTTTGGCCCATTAGTACGTCTGCTGGCGTTTGCTTGTCGGCAAGCTCCATCAAGCCTTTTTCCCCAATTAAAACAACGGTTGAGCCAAAGGAAAAGTACCCCATCTCTTCACCTCGGGATAAGGTTGAATTCTTGTGGGTAAGCTCAATCGTATTAACATTCATCGCCCCTACTTTTACAACAGCTAACTGTTTGCCGCAAACGTTTAGCTCTGTTATAACTCGATAATTTCTTGAAAGCGGCCTTCTTCCGTAACGAAGCCCTATATTATTAACAGGGTAAGATCGCCCGCCTAACGTCCATTGCTTTGTGATTTCAGCATCTGCCGGGCTATGGATACGGTGATAATGACTAGGGCTTAAATAAAGAACCATTACTACGCCGCCATCATATTTCTCTGCCGCTTCTTTAGACCCTAACATTTCTTCTAAAGTATAATCTTGCCCTTTCACATGAAACGTGACACTAGGTGCTAGGATATGCTGCTCAGCCAAGATACCGTCAACCGGACTAACGAGAATATCTTCTAGCTGATTAATCGGCCTGCTCTCTGGCTTTAACCTCCGGATGAACAACTCATGCAAACTCTTATAGGAATGAACAGGCTCTAGCATTTCTTGTTCATTTAGATTAAACGTTTTAGCAAACGATCGATTCACTCTTCTGCTCATTTTTGATTCTGCAAAACTCTTTAATATAAGAGAGTTCATTTTATGATTTGATAACTCAATAAAAAGACGATACAGTGACTGTTTAACCATTCGTGCCTCCAATAATTTACTTCTCTAAAATTTTTACTGCTGTTCCATAAGCAATAATCTCTGCAGCCGAACCCATAACGGTTGATGACTGCAGACGCATGCCAACAATAGCATTGGCCCCTTTTTTCTTCGCATCTTCTACCATTCGATGAATAGCAAGCTTTCTCGCCTCATCCATCATCTCATTGTACCCTTTAATTTCTCCTCCGACGATCCCTTTTAATCCAGCTGTAATATCACGGCCGATATGTTTCGTTTGAATTGTGCCTCCTTTTACATACCCAATCACTTCAGTAATTTCAGCACCAGCAATCGTATCAGTAGTCACTATCATCATAATCTATTTCCTCCTCTTTTTCTTTATTTCGCTCAATAATAAATACAATTAGTACCCCGATAAAGCTTAATATGTTTAAAGCTAAAGTAGTCAAAGCCAACGTGATATCAATAAAAGCAAAGATTATCGTTAACACCTGAAATAGAATAGCAAGACTAATAAGTGATGCCTTCCACTTTCTATACATGTTTAACAAGCCACTCTTTCATCGTCGTTAACAGCTCGTTGGACAATGGTTTACTGCCTGCTTGTTTATATGCTCTCTTCAGCTGAAGAATGGAATAGTCTTCTGCTTGATCTCTTAGCATATGATTCATGTTCGGAATAATCTTGGCTTCCACCTCGCCGCCTGCGTACCTTTCGACTTCAAATACTCGCTCAGGCGTAACTTGCACGTCCTTTGAGCCCGTTACAGCTAAGATCGGACACTCAACTTCTTCAAGTACTTTACGTGCATTGAATTGATAATGTTCGCGAAACCATTTCGCATTCATTTTCATTCCTTGAACACGTACCGTTGCTGATTCTGAGCGGATCATTTTCTCATCAAATTTAGGTCCCTGCTTCTCCGCCCGCTCGGGGATCTTTAATACATTTAACAGTTTCCCTTTTATACCGCTTATTTCTTTTAAACTGCGAACAGCCTGCCCTCTTTGATGGGCCAACGCCTCAGCCATCGTCTCAGCAGCACCTGATAATAAAATGACTCCAGCAAGCTCCTCGTCTTTAGCTAAAGCTGGTGCAATCATTGCCCCTTCACTATGACCAATAACAAACACATGATGTGGGTCGACTTCCGGCTGTTCTTTTAAAAAGCGGAGCACAGCTTTTGCATCATCAATCAAATCCCATAAGCCGGCCTCAAGATACGTCCCTGTTGAAGCACCAACTCCACGTTTATCATATCTCAATGCGACAAAGCCATTTTCTTTAAAAAATGCGGCGAGCGAGTTATAAAGATTAAACACTTGCCCTCTTTTTCCATTCCCATCACGATTAAGGGGACCAGACCCTGAGATAATGAGTACGGCAGGATAGGATTGCTCTTTTTTTTCAGGCACTTCAAGCGTTCCGCTAATTGTAAGGTCACCACGCTGTATCGAGACCATCTTTTCCATGATCATTCCACCTCTGGTATTGAAATGGTTGCTAACCTCCGTGCACGTCTATCTTTATTCGGTTTCTTCTCCACCGCTTCCTTAATGAGATGACCAAGCTTTTCAGCAAACTCTTCAAACTCCTCATCACTTAGGTGCATCGTAGTCTGCCAATATCCTAGCCCATCTTCTTTATATGAAGCCGGTTGTTGACTCATGACATACCGTTCAAATTCTTTTGCTAAATTAGCTTGATAGGTCATAAAATAACGAAGATGTTCTTCAGGTGCTGTTTCTTCTAATTCCTTATCTGTGATCGCTAAATTCTCAACCAGTACGGCATATACTTTTTCTACCGTTCCTCTTACTTTGTTCGTTTCCACCACGTGAATCAATTCAGCGTCTGATAATATTTTTAAATGGCGGTACATTGTTGCTTGTGGTACATCGCCTAAATTATCAATCAGCTGCTGTACTGTTTGGTTAGGAGATTTAACAAGTTCCTGAATAATTCTCATACGAATAGGATGAAGCATGATATCTGCTTTCTTTTCAGCCAAAACATTTCTCCCTCTCATTATTATCATTTTATATAATGATAATAATATACTTTATAGTATATGTCTACTTTCTCCATAAGAAAGAGGCTCTGTCTTCATGACAGAACCTCATTAAGCTAGTTAACTTGCTTGTTTTGCAGTTGTTTTAGCTGCTTCATAGAAATTATTAAAATAATCATTTGTCTCAGCTACAATGACTTTCCAAAGCAATAATAAGGCAATTAAGTTTGGAATCATCATCAATGCATTGGCCATATCTGCAAATGCCCATACTGTTGCCAGATTTGCTACAGTACCGACTCCACAAGCTGCGATGTACACTAAGCGATAACCTGCAATACCTTTTGAGCCTGCAAGGTATTCAAAACACTTCTCGCCGTAGACATACCAGCCGACAATCGTCGAGAAACCAAAGAAGATTACTGAGAATGAAACGATATATTCACCAACGACTCCAAGGACCGAGCCGAACGCCGCACTTGTTAAAGCACCGCCTTCAAGCGTTGCATCATGAGCAACCCCTGATAAGACACCGCCTGATGGATCCCAAAAGCCTGTAATTAATAATGTCAGACCCGTCATCGTACAAACAACGATCGTTACAATAAATGTACCCGTCATTGCTACAAGAGCTTGTTTTACCGGATGGTCTGCACGAGCGTTACCAGCAATTAATGCTGCCGTACCAAGACCAGCTTCATTTGAGAAAATACCACGAGCAACCCCGTTACGAATCGCTTCTGAAACGACGATCCCTAAGAAACCACCAGCTGCCGCTACAGGATTAAAGGCATAATAAAAAATTAGTTCAAAAGCAGGAATGATCATATCATAATTTAAGATCAAGATGATAAATGCCCCACCCATATACAGGAAAGCCATAATCGGAACAAAGAAACTTGCAACTGTACTAATACGCTGAATACCACCAAAAATAATGACACTTACTAATACAACTAAGATTAAACCAGTTACCCAGTTTGCCATACCAAAGCTATTGCTCGTTACATCAGCAATCGTATTTGATTGCACACTGTTCCCAATACCTAAAGCCGCAAAGGCACCAAATAAAGCAAAGGCAACAGCAAGCGCCTTAAACTTCCGACCGAGCCCTCGCTCGATGTAATACATCGGGCCACTCGAATATTCGCCCTTGTCATTCTTCACACGGTATTTTACAGCAAGTAATGCCTCTGCATATTTAGTTGCCATACCTAGTAAACCAACAATCCACATCCAGAAAATTGCCCCAGGACCACCAAGCGTAATAGCTGTAGCTACCCCGGCAATATTACCGTTTCCAATTGTTGCCGCAAGCGCTGTCATCAATGCTTTAAAATGACTTACATCACCTTCAGCTGCAGCATCTTTACTATCTTCTTTACCAAAACCAATCTTAAATGCATAGATAAGACGGCGGAATTGCAGCCCTTTTAAAACAAGGGTTAAAAATAAGCCTGTCCCAAATAATAAGATTAAACTTGGCGGACCCCATAATACATTATTAATCTTTCCTAGTATGTCTAAGATGTCCATCACATTCACTCCCCACAGATAACGCTTTCATATATTATAATAAGATTGTATATGTTATTCTAACATGACGATGCAAGCTTTTGTTTGTGATAGCACACAAACTGAAAACGCTTCACTTGTGATTTTCAACAAAAAGACTGACGACTTATGTCTTATTTTATAGAGTAAGGAGTTTTCCCATGAGCGATAACAAACGCGAATCTTTCAATCGGCAGTTTGATTCATTAGAAGAATTTGTTGATACGATTAGCGAACGTCTTCAGTGTCCTGTAACTATTGAAGATTCAAATCACCACCTGCTTGCCTATAGTTCTCATGATGACGGAACGGATGCCGCTAGGATTTCAACTATTATCGGCAGACGCGTGCCAGAGAAAGTCATTAATCGCTTTTGGAAAGAAGGGGTGATCCCAACCCTTAATCAAAGTGATGAACCGCTTATTATTCCGCAAATCAACGATATCGGGCTTGGCAATCGTGTTGCCGTCTCTATCCGAAAAAACAATGAAGTGCTGGGCTACATTTGGGTGCTTGAAGTCGGTCGAAAGCTTACGGATGAAGATCTAGCCGACTTGAAGTTCGCTGCAAGCAAAGCCAAAAACCAACTGCTTCAATTAAACATGCAAAAGAAAAAGAAAGAAAAGAATCATCAGGAACTGCTTTGGCAGCTGATTACAGGAGATGCTAGAGACCACAAGCATATCGCTGATCAGCTTTCGAAAATAGGGGTTAACCCAACTAAACCGCTGGCTGTGATTTTATTCAACTTTGAAGTAATGTCCGATGACTTGTATAAAAAGCTTGTTTATGTTGCAAAAACAACTCAAAAAGTAACGATTTTAATTCAGACCTTGGATGAGAATCAAGTCGTCTTTCTCGTGTCCTCCCCTGCTTCAAATGATTTTGTAAAAGATACAAAAGAGTTTGTGGAAACTTTCAAAGCTCAAGTAAGGGAACGTTTTGGGATAATGGAAGTTACGGCGGGCTGCGGGTATGCGTACGACAATTACGAGTGGATTAAGAGGAGCTATGATGAAGCAACAAAGGTCATCACGTTAAAACAAACCTTTACTAAAGAGCTTCAATCAGCCGCTTTTTATCATGAGCTTGGGGTATTTCGCTACATTGATCTGATTCGTCAAACAATTAAAGAACAAGAGATGACGGTCAACCCTGCTATCCGCAAGCTTGAAAAGTATGATTTGGAGCATCGGACTAACCTGCTTGAGACATTAGGCATCATCCTAGACAAAGACGGCAACATGAATGAAGCCGCAAAAGAGCTTCATTGTCATGTGAATACGTTAAATTACCGTCTTAAACGAATTCAAGAGATTGCAAACATTCAATTAAAAGACCCCGTTCAGAAAATTGGTCTCTATTTAGATATGAAGGTCTATTTAAAACGCTAGTCAATGATTTGGACCATTTGTTAAAAACAACAAAAAAACGTTTACATTTTTAATTTTACGCACAATGCGTTCCTCCTTTTGTGGATTTATACTAACGATATAACAAACATCCGACTTAGGGGGACGAAAAACATGATTATCGGTATTCCAAAGGAAATTAAAAATAATGAAAACCGCGTAGCAATTACACCAGCAGGAGTTGTTGCTTTAACAAAAGCAGGCCACCAAATTCTAATCGAACAAGGCGCTGGAATTGGCAGCGGATTTGAAGATGTAGATTACACAGCTGCTGGAGCAACAATTATTCCAGAAGCGAAAGATGTATGGGCTAAAGCTGAAATGGTGATGAAAGTTAAAGAACCATTAAGCTCTGAGTACGGCTACTTCCGCAAAGGATTAATCCTATTCACATACCTTCACCTAGCTGCTGAGCCTGAACTTGCAAAAGCACTAGTAGACAGCGGCGTTATTGCGATCGCTTATGAAACAGTTGAAGTAAACCGCACTCTTCCTCTTTTAACTCCTATGAGTGAAGTGGCTGGACGCATGGCATCACAAATTGGTGCTCAATTCCTAGAGAAGTCTAAAGGCGGAAAAGGAATTCTATTATCAGGTGTTCCTGGAGTTAAACGTGGTAAAGTAACAATCATCGGCGGCGGTGTTGTTGGTACAAACGCAGCTAAAATTGCTGTTGGCCTTGGTGCTGATGTAACACTTATCGACTTAAGTGCAGATCGTCTTCGCCAGCTTGATGATCAATTTGGAAACGATATTCAAACACTTATGTCTAACCCGCTTAACATTGCTGAGGCAGTAAAAGAATCTGACTTAGTAATCGGTGCTGTATTAATTCCTGGTGCAAAAGCTCCTAAGCTTGTAACAGAGGAAATGATCAAATCTATGACTCCTGGATCGGTTGTTGTTGACGTAGCGATTGACCAAGGCGGTATCATTGAAACAGTTGATCAAATTACAACACATGATAACCCAACGTATACAAAACACGGTGTTGTTCACTATGCAGTTGCTAACATGCCTGGAGCTGTTCCGCGCACATCAACAATCGGCTTAACAAACGTAACAATTCCTTACGCTATGCAGATTGCTAACAAAGGCGTAGAAAAAGCTGTTGCTGAGAACCCTGCACTTGCTCTTGGTGTAAACGTTGCAAACGGTGATGTAACATACAACGCTGTAGCACGTGATCTTGGATATGAGTTAGTATCTGTAGAAGATGCATTAAAGAAAACACCTGTTCAAGCATAAGAATCTACTATAATATAGACTTACACGAACCCCCTCGGTCACCTTAGACTGAGGGGGTCTATTAAAAGATACGCTTATATGTAAAAGGAGTTTGCCAGATGAAGACGAGCAGTTTTAGAAACACCTATGCACAAATCTCATTACAAGCCCTAAAAGAAAATGCAGCTTCTTTTAAAGCTTCCCTACAATCTCCTGCATGCAGATTAATGGCGGTTGTAAAAGGAGACGGGTACGGACACGGGGCCGTTGCTGCAGCTAGTTCAGCCTTAAACGGCGGAGCAGACTATTTGGGAGTAGCCATTCTTGATGAAGCGATTGAGCTTCGTGATGCAGGAGTTGAAGCACCTATTTTAGTGTTAGGCTATACCTCTCCGCATGCGTTACGAGAAGCGATTTCTCGCAATATTACGCTCACTGTGTTTTCTACTGATGTTCGGGATGCATTGCTTGAGGTGGCTTCTGAGGCCGAATCGCCAATAAAGGTTCATATTAAAACTGAAACAGGCATGGGACGAGTAGGTGTGCAGACCAAAGAAGAGCTGCTCGACGTCATGACTCCTCTCTATCACCATAATAATATTGAAGTAGAAGGCATTTTCACCCATTTTGCTGAAGCTGATAACCTGCAGTCTACCTACACAGATGAACAATTTGCACGATTTCTATCATTTATTGAGGCAATAGAAAAAGACGATATGCACGTACCGATTAAACATTGCTGCAATAGTGCAGGAACTCTCTTCCATAAGGATAAACATCTTGATATGGTACGTGTCGGCATCAGCCTGTACGGGTTAAGACCGGACGTTTCCTTAGAATTCCCAATTGAGCTTACTCAGGCAATGCGGTTATTTTCTAGTATTGTATCGCTTAGAAAACTGCCTGAAGGTTCATCAATTAGTTACGGAAGAACACATAAACTCTCATCTGAAAAAGTTGTGGCTACGATGCCGATCGGATATGCCGACGGTCTTTCCCGGGCCTTATCTAATAAAGGGTTCGTCACTTTACACGGCCAAAAAGCGCCGATCTTGGGTCGCGTGTGCATGGACCAGACGATGATCGATGTAACAGATATCCCAGATGCTGCGCTTGGCGATCATGTGGAATTTCCAATCGATGAGATGGCTGAATTAACAGGGACGATTAATTATGAGATTGTTTGCGCGGTGAGTAAGCGTGTTCCGAGATATTACGAAGAGAACTAGGCTGGTTGATTAACGTGAAACCACACTGATTTGAAATCAGTGTGGTTTTTTCATATGTTTTAAAAAACGATTAATCTTATCATTTCATCTGTGATATATTCAATATTTTGATAGCCGGCTACAATAAAGGTTAAGTTAGTTCAACTGATTCTGTACCTTCTGTTTTTAAAGCATGGAGAATGACACTCTTTATGTATGAAGTCATCTCTCTTAACTTTTCTACGTTATAAATGCCTACATAGTATTGGATGACCAGCCCATCGACAAAAGCGACTAACAGTGATGCTCCATTATTGGTGTGAAGAACAGGATATTCCATGGCCGAATCAAGTTGCTGCAGTTTCATTTTCAGATGCTTGAGCATCTCAGTGAATGATTTGCTGAAAGTCCCTTGATAAATTTCACCATCTGAATAACGGCCCAAAACACTCTTGATGTCTTCTAGATTCTTATCATTATAATCCCAAGAATCATACAAAAACTGCTCAATGAAGCCTTCTACGGTTGTGTTTTCATTGTCTTTAACGGCTTTTATATAGTCACTTTCCAGTTGTCTTAATAATTTATCCATACCTTGTTGAGAATCTCTTCGTTCCATTACAAACAACCTCCTTTCTGCCCTCTACCCCTATGTTGGCTTTTTAAGACCTATTATTTTGTCATTTTGTTCATTAAAATAGCAGAAAAAAATTCGATTTAAATTTTTGATCACAAAAAAAAATAAGCGTACAAATCCCTGCTAATTTGTACGCTCATTCTATAATGTTCATACTTCCCCTCTCAAAACCTAACCCGTTTCGTTCCTGTCTGACCCACTTCTTTTTTAATTAATTCTATCTCTTTACTCGTTTGCTAAATCCCATAATACATCTTTCATCACTGCTACCCCGTCTACACAATCAGCTAAATGCGTAAACTCTTCAGGAGAATGGCTTTTACCGTTTACACTTGGTACAAACACCATAGCTGATGGTACGTATTTGCCCATAATCATCGCATCATGTCCTGCTCCGCTGACAAGTGAACGATAAGGCAGCTGATGACGCTCACAAGATGCCTTTATTGATTCTTGAATGGAATCAGGAACAACAACTGGGTCAATTTTCGTTAATTCTTCATGCTCTGCTTGAATGCCTCTACGCTCTGCAATCTCAGTCGCACTCGAAACAATTCTCTTATTCAGCTCAGCTAAACTTCCCTTATCAATATCTCTTACATCCACGATGACGTTAGTTTTTCCAGAAATGACGTTTGCTCCATTTGGTGAGACATCAATCTTTCCTACAGTCGCAACAGCCGTTTCGTTTATTTGTCTTGGAAGTTTCTCTACTTCTAGCATAAATTCAGCTGCCGCACATAACGTATCTTTTCTTAAGTGCATTGGGGTGTTTCCGGCGTGATCTGTTTCTCCAAGGAACGTAAATGATTGCCAAGTCGGTCCTGCAATACCACTCACGATTCCAATCTTTTCATTGTTTAATTCAAGCTGCTTTCCTTGTTCAATATGCAGCTCTAAAAACGCATGAATGTCACTCTTCTCACATTTACCAGATAATGCAGTCTCAGGATCATATCCTTGTTCCTTCATTGCTTCAGCAATACTCACGCCTTCTTTATCACGGTAAGTGTTAAGCTCTTCTTTTGTGATTTCGCCCATCAACGCCTGGCTGCCAAAGATTCCGTTATTAAACCTCGATCCTTCTTCATTGACAAAAATCACGAATTCAATCGAACGTTTAGGGCGCTTTCCTTCTTTCATTAGAGCCTCAATAGCCATAAAAGAGCTGATGCAGCCAAGCGGCCCGTCAAAATAACCACCGTTAGGAACGCTGTCTAAATGTGAACCAGTCATCACTGCCGGCAGATCAGGGTCCTCTCCTGTATATTTTGCAAATAGATTCCCAAAGCCATCTTCCCTAACTTCAAGCCCTGCTTCCTTTATCCAGCTGATAAATAACTCCTTAGCCTGCCTCTCTTCTTCGGTGTAAACGAAACGAGTGACACCGCCGTCAGCCGTCTTGCCAAATGCAGCAAGCTCTAAGATTCGGTTAGCAAGTGTGGCAGGGTCAATATGTGGATATTCTGCACATTGATTGACCCCTTCAAGTAAGCGCTCATCTGTAAAAACCGTTTGCATAACACGTACACTCCTATCTTATAAGAAAATATTACTTCCTGGGCCAAGCGGCAGACCGATGAAATACCAAATGATAAAGAAAACAATCCATGCGATCCCAAAGAAAATGCTGTATGGGAGCATTACTGCAATTAACGATCCAAGGCCGAGATTCTTATCATAACGGCGGGCTAATGCGAGCAAGATTGCAAAATATGCAAACATTGGTGTAATCGGGTTTGTAATCGAATCGCCAATTCGATAAGCAAGCTGCGTGAATGCCGGATCATAGCCAAGCAGCATAAACATCGGAACAAATACCGGTCCTAAAATCGCCCATTTTGCCGAAGAGCTTCCAATAAATAAATTCAATCCAGCGCTAATGATGATAAAGCCGATTAACAATGGCAGACCTGTAAAATTCAAGCTCTTCAAGAGATCGGCTCCTGAAATCGCTAAGATAATCCCTAAATTACTCCAGTTAAAATACGAGATAAATTGAGCCGCGAAGAATGCCAGGATAATGTACATCCCCATCGTCCCCATGGACTTCGCCATCGTATCAGCAACATCTTTGTCAGAACGCACAGTTTTTGTGATAAAGCCATATGTCAACGCAGGGAATAGAAATAGTCCCATAATAATTGGTACTAGCGAGCTCATGAACGGCGAAATAACAATTCCTCCATCATCTGCACGAAGAACGCCGCTCTCAGGAACAATCATTAAAGCAATGACAGCAAGGTACGCTAGTGTTGTCACTCCTGCCCACTTTAATCCTTTATTCTCAAGTGCTGTGAGCTTCTCTAGCTTCATCTGAGGTCCTGTGTATGTACCTAAACGCGGTTCAACGATCTTATCTGTGATCCAAACAGCGAGAGGAACAATAATAAATGCCGAACCTGCTAAGAAATAATAGTTCATTGCTGGATTGGCAATGAATTCAGAATCAATAATCTGTCCGGCCTCTTGCGTAAATCCAGCAAGAAGAGCATCAAGCATATTTACAATAAGGTTAGCACTAAAGCCCCCTGCAACCGCAGCATATGCCGCAACCATCCCTGCAATTGGATGGCGTCCTACACTCATAAAGACAAGCGCTGCGATCGGCGGCAGGACGATAAAGCCTGCGTCTCCAGCCATATTAGCTAGGATACCAGCAAATACAATTGATACAGTAATAAGAACTTTCGGTGAACCTAGTACGACTTTCTTTAATAAAGCAGATATAAGTCCTACTCCCTCAGCTACGCCAACGCCAATCATTGTTACGAGCACCAGGCCAAGAGGCGGGAATTGAGCAAAGTTTGTGACCATCTGTGTCATAATCATTTGAATTCCATCACGTGTGAGAAGACTGATCGCTTCAACCGTTTCATCCGTTGCCGGGTTAATCACGCTCACTCCTGCCATGGCAGCAAAGTGCGAAGCGATAATGACTAGCACAGCAAAAATAATGAAAAGCGTAACGGGATCCGGAAGCTTGTTCCCTACTTTTTCAATCATATTGAGGAACATCGTAAACAATCCAGATCTCTTTTCTGTTGTGATGTCTTGTTGGGTATTCGGCTGCATCATTTTCTCCCCCTTTTTATTATCAGATAATTTTGATAGTTACGATTATACATAGATTTAGTCTGTTAATGTAACAAAATCAAAGCTCTTAATTTATGAATATCACAATTTATCTATTCGATTCACCGCACCACTGCAAGAAAGAGAAGCGATCCATTTGATTTTTTTGTTTAAATCCATAATATACGAACTCATTTTTTATTAACTGACACATACCTTTACCTTCAAATACATAGTACAATGAATAGTATAATGATTCTGTAAATTAATAAAAGACTGAAGATTAGACAACTAGAGGTGAACGAGCAATGGAAGACACATTAAATCGAAAACAGCTTAAGCTTTTAATGGATGTATCAAACGTCCTGAATTCATCTGTTGATATCGATCACACAATAGATTCGATAATGAGAGAAACCATTAATGCGATTGATGCGGCTGACGGCGGCGTTCTCTTTTTATATGATGAAAAAGAGAATGTTCTACTGCCCAAATCATCACAAGGGTTTCGCTTGCATAATATTGACAACGTCCGTCTTGCACCTGGAGAATCTATGACAGGCCTCGCTTTTTTGGCTAAGAACTGCTTAGTCTTTCCAACACAGGAATTAATAAAGAAAACAACCTCCTCAATGAATAAAACTAGCTTCGTAGAACTTGAAAAAGCGATCCCTCACTACCCGTCTGCTGCCATATGTGCTCCCATTATCCGCGATGGTAAGTCTATCGGTGTAATTACCCTTGACTGTTTTTACTCTAATAAAGAATTTACACAGGAAGACATTAACCTTGTCGAAGCAATCGCCCACCAAGCAGCCGTTGCATTAGAAAAAGCAAATCTCTACAAAGCAAAAGAAGAACACCTGAATGAGATGCAGCACTTAAATGAGAAGATGGTAGAACAAAACGCTCTATTAAAACGGTCTATTGATATCCACTCCAATTTAACCGACCTTGTGTTACATGGTGAAGGGCTCAGCTCAATCATGCATTATATCTATCAAAACATTGGTTATCATGCCATTTTAATAAGTGAGCTTGGCCATGTGATGGCAAGTACTATAGATTCGCCATTTACACCTGCCGAAACACAAACGCTCCTAAACTCATTAGAAGAAGCTGCAAATGAAACGAATCCTATTAGCCCTATCAAGCTCACTTGTAAACAATTAGGCGACGTCTCTGTAGTGTTACTTCCTATTGGATCGGCAGAAGGGAATTTAGGAGTACTTGCGCTGCTTGCCGATGGTGAGATCAGCGAGATGATTTTGGCAGCTCTAGGTCACGCATGCGCTGTTATATCTTTAGAGATCCTTAAGAATCAAGCTGCCTTTGATACAGAACAAACGCTAAAAGGGGAATTTATCGAAGAATTACTCTCCGGAAATGTGGACCGCGCTTTCTTTGAGAGAGCGAAGCATCTTAACCTTTCTGAGAAAGGGCATTTCACTTCATTTATGCTTCGTTTTAGAGAGTTTGATGTGACCAATCAATACGACAATCACTTGCAAAGACAGATGGTTGTCCTCATTCAAAAATATATTGATGAGCATCTGCACAGCGGGGTAGCCGTTGCTAAAAATGAGCAAATCATTGTCGCAATCTCTTTTGAACATCCATCTGCCAGAGAGACGAGGGAATATCAATTAAACGAACTATTGTCGTACATAAAACAACAAATACAGCTGAAAGAATGGAAGACTGACATTCAATGCGGGATCGGCAGAAGCTACACCCATTTAACTCAACTGAAAAAGTCATTCCACGAGGCATCGAAATGCATCCAATTTTTGCGCAGCTACGATTTGCAGATAGATGAGTTAAGATATCATGACTTAGGCGTTCAGAGGCTTCTCTTGCAAAACACAAAAGAAGAGTTAACTGATTTTGTAGAAGAGACACTAGGCCCGCTTCTTCAATATGAACGATCTAAAAAAACTGAATTGCTAGAAACTCTTATACTCTACCTTGATCACAATCAAAATGTAAAAAAGACAGCCGAAGCGATGCATATTCATTTGAACACCTTAGCCTATCGACTTAAACGTGTAGAAACGATTTTAGAAGTAGATTTTCAAGACAGCCGCCAATTTCTTGATGTGCACATGGCTTTGAATTTATATCAATACCTGCAAAAGGGTGCAGTTGAAATTACTAGGATGTAAGTGATTATTTTCAACCTCTTCGGGTAAAGGAGAATAAGGGGGAAGGGTGATATACAATCAGAAAGGGTGAGGATATGTCCCTTACAAAAGAAGAGATTCATATGATGTTATATCACTTAAACGATGAGCAGATGATTAAAGTGTACAACTACATTCTCTCATTGCAGAAGGAGAGTCATACTGCTCCTTCTATGGAAGCTGATCGTCAGCTAAAATCTCCCGAACAGTAGAAGTAGAAAATGAACAACAGAAAACGTACAATAGAAACACAGGCTGCGATTCGTCCGCAGCCTGTGTTTCTTATTCAGCTTCTATTTTGACATGAGCAAATTGCGAGACATCAAATAATCCGGTATCTGTTAGCTTAAGTGCAGGAATAACTGGGAGCGCTAGAAAAGATAATGTCAAAAACGGGTTCTTATCCTGTTCATAACCTAACTTCTTCAATGCTTCATCAATTTCTTTAATCTGGCGGTTCACCATCTTATAAGGCTCAGATGACATTAAGCCGCCAATTTGAAGGGGTAAACTTGCGAGAATGTCTTGATGATCTGCTACCACCATCCCTCCCTTTATACGCTCTAACTCCTTAATCGCAGCAGCAATACTCTCATCATCTGTACCCAAAGCAATAATATTGTGAGAATCATGGGACACAGTGGTAGCAATGGCTCCTTTTTTCAAAGGAATCCCCTTTACAATCCCCACCCCAACATGGCCAAGCTCGTGATGACGTTCCGCAACGACAAGTTTTAATTGATTCTGTTCAACAGATGGTATGAATTCTCCACCTGATACCTTCACCTCTTCAACCAATGCTTCTGTCACAATCGAGCCTAACTTCACACCAATAACTTTCGCTTTATTTGATGCAAGCGGAAGCTTAAATGAGGCCACATCCCACTCTTTCATACGGACGCTGTCTAATAAATAAGAAGGCGGCTCAACTTCGCCTCTCAGCTCAGTGACAAATTTGTTGCCTTCAACGACCTTCTCACCCGCAACGTATACAGCTTCAACTTCCACCTTCTCTAAATCATTTAACACAAGAAAATCAGCTTGATAGCCTGGTGCAATCGCGCCCTTATCTTTCAACCCAAAGCATTCAGCCGCATTTAAACTCGCAAGTTGAACCGCTTGTACAGGATCCATCCCTAACTTGATTGCTTTACGGACGCTTGCATCAATACTTCCTTCTTCTATTAATTCATCTAAATGCTTGTCATCTGTAGCAAACACGTACCTTCTAGCATTATAAGGTGTGACGGTTCCAATTAATGCTTCCATATCTTTGGCCGCTGTTCCTTCCCGCATCAACACATACATCCCGCGAGCTGTTCTCATTGTCGCTTCACTCGCACGCACTGCTTCATGGTCATTTCTAATCCCTGCCGTTAAATAGGTGTTCAGTGCTGTTTCATCAAGTCCAGCTGCATGACCATCAATAATTCTGTTTTCTTGATGTGCAGCAAGCAGCTTCGTGACCATCTCTTCGTCTCCATTTAACACCGCAGGATAATCCATCACCTCAGCTAATCCATACGCATCTTTTTCCTTCATAAGACTCCCTACTTCTTCTGCTGATAAAGAAGCTCCGTTATGTTCAAATGGAGTGGCAGGAACAGAAGAAGGTGCCATGATCTTTACCTCAAGCGGAAGGTGTTTGGACGCTTCAATCATATATAAAACAGCTTCAAGTCCGCCTACGTTGGCGATTTCATGCGGGTCAGCGATAACCGTCGTTACCCCGCGAGGAAGAACGACCTTAGCGAATTCTTCTGGAGGTACCATCGCGGATTCAATATGAACATGACCATCAATGAAGGATGGAGAAATAAACTTTCCACTCATATCAATCTCAATCTCGCCTTCATAATCCCCGCAACCAACAATCATTCCGTCACTTATCGCAACATCTGCTTTATATGTGTTGACATTAAATACATCCACAACTGTGGCGTTCTTTAATACCAATTCTGCCTTTTCACGTTTAGATGCTGCTGCTATTCTTCGTTGTAATTGCTCCTTCTCCAATCTCGTCACTCCTTCAGACATTTTTACTATTGTAGTATGAAATGACGGGAGATGCACGGAGTTTGGGAGGAAAATAGCCATGAAGACTTTTTTAGAATACAAGCACACCTATATGGTATCCGCAAGAGTGTCTATTACGAACCTCTTTTATCGAGGCATGTAAAGATTGCAAGGCAGTATTTTATTATTAATAATCATAAAAAAAGATGTGATTTCATATAGAAATCACACCTTTAGAGTCACATGAGCTCATTTCTAATGTCGCTCTTTCCTATACCCCAGGTGCAGGAATGATTGTGACAAACCAAAAACTAAGTACAGCAAGTGAAGCTACCATAAACATTAATACCATCCACCCTAACCCTTTTACATCAAATGCAGTACGAGCATTACGTAATAATTGAGACAGTGAAGGCAGTTGACTCATGCGTACCATAATAATCTCAAGGGTTAAAAGGATCGTTGTAGCTACAGCCGACACTAAGCAAAATGGACAAATTGCTTCAATAACAAATAATTGCAGATAAACAAAAAATGCAGAAGACATCACACCAATCACTGTCATTGGCGTTAAAATTTTAAGAACTAAAGGATGACTTGAGTAAAACCACAAACCTGCGAGTAATAATACCGTTAGATAATAAAATGCTCCCAATAAAGCCAATGGAATACTACCTACATATGCCCATTCGCTAGTCATAACTGCCCACGGTGTACCAGTTACATCGAATTCAGCAGGCAATGGCAGTACCCAGAAGTGGACACCACTTAAGAACGTACTTACAGCCCACCCAATCGCTGCTACAGCAATAAAAGCAGCAAACAGCTTAGGTACCATCGTTCCATACGTATAGGTTGTATCATTAATTCTTTCTTGTTTTCCTTCTCTTTCTAACGTAACAGTGCTCTCCTGAACTATCTCTTTCATAACTATCCCTCCATTTATCATAATACCCCGTTAGGTATATGATCATATTAATATACCTAACGGGTATTTCAATAGGTGAGATAAGTCCTTCTTTATTTTCCCTTCAACAGCATAAAAAGACACATGATGGCTTCATGTGTCTCTACTCGTATCCTGCTTACTTATGCTCTTTTCGATCTGACGTGCGGCCAGAGTCATTTCCTTTAATATCAGCTACTTTTTGTTGATCCAGCTCCGTCATCGGCTCCTCTTCTGCCGGCTCTGGATTATAACCTTCTTCAGGATCCGTTAGATCAGATGGCGATTCACTCGTCCCATGCTCGCTAATATCTCTCCACGTGTCCTCACGATCATAAATCATTTCATTCTCTTCCTCTTCACGAGCCGCGATCGTTGGATTCATCACTTCTTCCTCTACCGGCCTTCTCGTTTCATCCTCTATATTCACATCCGCATGCTCGATCCGGCGTCTAGCTGTCGGGAGAGCTTCTAGCCGCTCAAAAGGAATCGGCTCTCCGCACACTTCACAAATTCCGTACGTCCCATCTTCAATGGCAGCAAGGGCTTGATTAATTTCCTCTAGTTCATCTTTGGAATGCTGATCAAGAGCTGCTTCTAATTCACGATCATGAAGCTCGGTTGCAAGATCACCAGGATGGTTGTCGTAGTTCGATAATTCTCCCGTATCCTCCCCCTGGTTTTCTAAGTCTGCCTCGCTCGTGTCATCTGATACTCGGTCTTCTATTTCCTTTTTCATCTGAAGCAGTTTATTTTCTAATGTTTGTAGCTGCTCATTCGTTAACATCGTATATACCTCCAAATTGGATTCCTATTTAGTCTTTACATAATCAATCTGTTAATAAGGTAATACACGTAATTAAGGAAAAGTAAACATCTTGAGAATGTAAAAAGGCATAAGGTTTGTAGATAAACCTCATGCCTTAACTGCTTATTTTTCTTCAACCGGTTCTTCTTCTTTAATTCGCTCAAGAGTCATTTTATAGCCGTCATTCCCATAGTTTAAACAGCGTTTCACCCTCGAAATCGTTGCCGTACTTGCACCTGTTTCCGTCTCAATTTTATGATATGTATACCCATTTCTAAGCATACGTGCTACTTCAAGACGCTGTGCAAGGGACTGAATTTCATTTATAGTACATAGATCATCAAAAAACTCATAACATTCATCAAGGTCTTTAAGCGACAAGATCGCATTGAACAATTGATCTAATTCTCTGCCTCTCAATTTATCAATCTGCATAGATCCACACACCTTTCACTAATTATAGGTTACACTCTCATCCATACCTGGTGAGGAGGGAACAATATTAATCCAAGTTAAGCCTGGCTTAAGTGGCATTTCATTTTCATTCTCGTCAACAGGAAGTATCTTACCGTCAATGTTTTTCCACATCACTTCATTCGCAATGCCGCTTTGTATAAGAAGACCTCGTCCGCCTTCGGTCAAATTAATTTCCCTGCGGCCTGCATCATCGACTACCCGGTGACCTGTTTCCACGATAAACAGATTTGCTGCTTCTAGAGGCTCGTCCGTTTTGTAATCAACAGTCTGCATCTCCCCGTTAAAGCGGTGATACATTCCTGTTGTCTCATCATAAGAGTATGTGACCTCATTACGATTTAAATAATTAATCACAACTTCAGAAGCCGCATTTCCTACTACCTGTATATCATCATTTGTATAAAAAGTAAGCGGAGTGACTTCAGCTTCCCACTCATACCCTTCCTGCTCAATACCCTTTTTTATGTTTTCAAATGTGATATAGGAATTATGTGGTGCACGGCGGTCACTTGAACGCTGAAACAAGCTCCCATCATATTGAAGCCCGCTTAAATAATCGGTTCTGCCAGCCCGAAGCTGCTGCTCGGCTCCTGGACTCCAACCGTGTGTCACAAAAGCTGCGTCATATCCATTAACGAGTTCAATATGATATTCTCTTGCACTTCTGACCGGCCCGACTTCTTCTGGCAGCGTGCTGTGGAAAATGGCCACAAAACGTGTCATTTCCCCCTCAGCTAACACCTCATACATGACATCCGCATCCACGAGGCCAGTTTGAGGTCTCGCTGCTGGGTGATTATTAATCATGACTGCGACCGGCCGGTTCTTTGCTTCATATTCGCTTTTCATTCCAGTTAGTGGATGAGTAAAAGGTAATTCTGCGGCATTCTCTTCTGACTCTTCCTCCATTGTTTCTGCATCTTGTTCTGTATTTGTTGGTTCACTCTCATCTGTCGAATCATTGCTGCATCCTGCGACTGTAAACATTGTAGCTGCAACCGCTATAATCATCCACCATTTCATTGAATGTCTACGCCCTTTACTAAATAATATAAACCATAAACTCTTTTATAGTTTAACGCATAATCGAAGGAAAGAGTACCGTTTTCTTATGAACATCATAAATCCCGCTTTGTGTGACACGTATATACGGGAGATGGGTGGATGAGAAGAACAGCAGGCTGTATATAGGGTCTTCATGTTTATATCCACGCTCACGAAGCATGCCTACAAACTCTTTTTCTTCTTTAATGACCTCATTCATATTTTTATTAGACAGCATACCGAATAAATTCAATGGGATTGAACCGATAACTTCTCCGTCTTCTACAAGCGCCATCCCTCCGCCTTGTTCTTTTAGTGCATTAAAGGCTCTAACCATATCCGAAATGTTTTTACCAATTAAGACGATGTCGCCAGTGTTTGAAAACGAGCTCGCAAAGCCTGAGATACGATTGGCAAATCCTTTTAGCATAGAAGTGATCAGCCACTTTCCATTCTTATCTAACATCACAAAGAAGCTTTCGTCGTGATCTTGGCTTAAGGTGCGGTCTGTGCATTCAATTGGAATTTGATAAGGCTTTAAAATAACAGCATTCACCATTTCAATTCCCATTGGCATCGAAAAGTGAAGATCATCTTCTTCTAATTCCCAATCAATTTTCAGAGGCTCAATTCCATAATCCTCCCATGGAAAAGACTCATATCCTTCGCATTGACGGCCATCTCTTACAACCCATTGACCTTTTGCAATGACTGAGGTTGGCTTAGGATCATTTATATCATTTAAAAAGTTCAGATGAGCCACTCGACCAGGAGCAATCATCCCTAACTTATGATCCAAGTTATAATATTTCGCCACATTATATGTTGCCATCGCATAGGCATCAATTGGTTCAATCCCTGCATCAAGGGCTATTTTAATCAAATGATCCATGACTCCGTCTTCATAAAACGTTGGTGTAGAACCATCTGTAGTCATAATGCAACGATCAAACACATCTACCCCAAGCTCTTGCATTTCTTTAAGCAGCTTCGGCAGATCCGGGCGGATAGATGAGTGTCTTAGAGACGTTGTATATCCTAAATTCAATCTTCTTACGACCTCTTCTCCTGTCATCGCTTCATGATCACAGGTCACACCAAGCAAGGCCATTTGAGATAATGTCTTCTCTGAAGCTCCAGGCAAATGCCCTTCAATCGGTTTTCTAAGTCTTGTGGTCTCCTGCATCCAATGAAGAGTGGCATCATCTCCGGTCAATACCTTCGGCCAAGAAGTCAACTCCCCGCCTTGGATGACTAAATGATGCTCAAGCCATGCTTTCATTTTGGAATTCGAGAACGCTTCCTCACTTTTTAATTCGGTCTGAGCATCATAGCGGCACCACCAATACATAGAGGTTGGAAGCTCATCAAGTGCCTCTATCAAAGAAAGCGCTTTCTTTTTTTCGAGATTTAAAAAGAACATCATGTTGTCATTAATCAAGGTTGTCGTTCCACGTGAAGCTGCATATTTTGCAAAGCTGTGGGGATTATAAAGTTGAAATGGATGAGCATGATGCTCGATATATCCAGGGACTATATATTGATCTGAACAGTCCACAATTTCTGTTCCATCTAATGTGTTAGGCAGATCGTCTCCAACATAGACAATACGATCCTGTGCAATCCATATATTTGCTTGTAACCATTTCTTTCTCGCATGGTTTAAGTAGGTTGCATTTTTTAGGACGAGCGAAGGCGCCTGCTCTCCTCTAACAACTTCGAGTTGTTGGCGTAAACGTTTTTTTGTCCAGCGATAAATTCGCTCCGTCATGTGAAATCACCCGTTTCCAAGTTCCTGTTTTTTGTAAATTATTCTGTTGCTCCTATCGTACCATACAATCACTCATTAACTCACTAAAGTTGTCAAATCTTTTTACATGTTTTTTTAACAAATTCGTGAACACGTTCACAAGAAAGGCAGTTGATGTAAAATGAAACCAAATATTGGACGAATTGATGCATTAATCCGAATTACAGCAGGCTTTACTGTCCTTGCTTACTCAATCGCAAAAATGGTACGAAAACCAAATCGCAATCGCTCACTCCTAGCTGCCATGTTAGGCGGCATGAAGATCGCAGAAGGAATTACCCGCTTCTGCCCGCTTGTCTATTTAGCCAAAAGCGAACTATTGGACCACAACCACCACCAAAGCCACGACGACGAACACCACCAAGACGGCAGAGTAATGAACCCGTCATAGGAACGAAAAGCTAAGGTGACTGCACTGGCGCTTCGTCTAAAAAAACAAAAACCGTATAAGTCTAGAACTTATACGGTTTATCATCACTGGAGGTGACAACATGTTCAATATTCAAGAATATGCAACAGATTCACTTTTTATTTATATTTTACTGATAGGAAGTATTGTTGCATTTTTATATGTGTTTATGAAGAAGAAACGCGTGAAATAGCTTTATGGCCTATATCAGTTCGATAAAACAGCCCATCACTCTGGATATGCTTAATGGTCTCATAAACCGTTTCTTTAGCCGTGCTTAGTGTTTTCGCTTTTGAAGCGACTAATAAGACGCGGCCGCCGTTTGTTACCCAGTTATCATCTACATGCTTTGTTCCGGCGTGAAAAACAAATGCTTTGTCGTCTTTTAATGTGTCGAGTCCGTTGATGACCGAGCCCTTCTCATAAGACACCGGATAGCCTTTACTCGCCATCACCACTCCAATGACTGCATCATCTGACCAGCTAAGTTCTGGCTTTTCCCCGTTTAACAGCGTTAGCATGACCTGCTCTAAATCAGATTCTAACCGCGGCAGCACCACTTGTGTTTCTGGGTCGCCAAAGCGCGCGTTAAATTCAATTACTTTAGGACCTGCTGTCGTCATCATTAACCCCGCATATAAGATACCTGTAAATGGATGACCTTCCTTAATCATCGCAGCTGCAGTCGGTTTTAAGATTGTCTCGACCGCTTCTTTTATTTGCTCTTCACCAAACTGAGGTACAGGTGAATAAGCTCCCATGCCGCCAGTATTCGGACCCTCGTCATTGTCAAATGCCCTCTTATGATCTTGAGCAGCAACCATCGGTACGACAATGTCTCCGTTCACAAACGCCATTAACGAAAGCTCTTCGCCTTCTAAGTATTCTTCAATGACAACCGAGGCACCAGCTTCACCAAAGGCATCATCATTAAGCATAGAATGAAGGGCAGCGACCGCTTCCTCTTCAGTCATCGCTACAACTACACCCTTACCCGCAGCCAATCCGTCAGCTTTAATAACTATAGGAGCTCCCTTTTCTTTTACGTATTGGACAGCTGAATTGTAGTCTGTAAATGTGTCATACGCTCCTGTTGGGATAGTGTATTTCTGCATGATTTGTTTTGCAAACGATTTACTTCCTTCAAGACGCGCTGCTGCTTTTGTCGGGCCGAATGCTTTTAAGCCAGCTGCAGAAAATGCATCCACCACACCTGCCAAAAGAGGCACCTCTGGTCCAACAACAGTCAGCTCGACTTCATTTTCTTTCGCAAACTGGATAAGCCCTGCGTGATCTGTCTCACTGATTGGAACAGTTACTGCCACATCTTTCATCCCATCATTTCCAGGAGCCACGAATACTTGATCCACTTGCTTACTCTGATTTAATTTCCAAGCAATTGTATGTTCACGTCCGCCGCTTCCGATAACAAGCACATTCATCCAAGACGCCTCCTCTTAATGTTTGAAATGACGTACTCCTGTAAATACCATCGCAATATCATAACGATCAGCCATATCAATTGATTCCTGATCACGGATTGATCCGCCAGGCTGAATGATCGCACGTACGCCAGCTTTTGCTGCTGCTTCTACTGTATCACCCATTGGGAAGAAAGCATCTGAACCCATAACCGCGCCTTCCATACGCTCACTTGCTTGCTCAAGTGCAATCGCAGCTGCTCCCACACGATTCATTTGACCAGCTCCAACACCTACAGTCATTTGATCATTTGCTAGAACAATTGCGTTTGATTTCACATGCTTCACGACTTTCCAAGCAAGTTTCAATGCACTCCACTCTTCTTCAGTAGGTTCACGTTTTGTCGGTACAGAGATATCCGCTTCATCAAAACTGAAAGTATCCTCATCTTGAACAAGTAGCCCACCGTGAATCGATGTTAAGCTTGCTTCTTTCCCTTCGGCTTTTGTTGTATCCACTGTTAAAAGGCGAAGGTTTTTCTTTTCTTTTAATACTTCAAGTGCTTCTTCAGTAAATGCAGGCGCAATAATAATCTCTAAGAAGATTTCTTTCATTTTAAGCGCTGTTTGTTTGTCTACCTCTTTATTAAGTGCAATTATCCCGCCAAAGATTGAAACTGGATCTGCTTCATAAGCCTTATCATATGCTTGTTCAATTGTCTCACCAGTACCTACACCACATGGGTTCATATGTTTAACAGCTACACAAGCAGGCTCTGTAAATTCTTT
Source organism: Alkalihalophilus pseudofirmus OF4 (assembly GCF_000005825.2). Lineage (GTDB taxonomy): Bacteria > Bacillota > Bacilli > Bacillales > Bacillaceae_D > Alkalihalophilus > Alkalihalophilus pseudofirmus. The sequence continues at coordinate 359,292 of NC_013791.2, read as the reverse complement.
CACAATCGCAAGAGCCGCGTTGGCATCATTAATATTATTGTAAGAGAGCTCTTTTCCGTGTAATTGAACGGCTGTGGCAATTGATCCTTTTTTTGCAAGCGGCTTTTTATAAAATGTTGCTTTTTGATGAGGGTTTTCACCATAGCGCAGGCTTTGTTTTTTCTCATATGTAACTGTTAAAGTTTCCGGACTTCCTTCTCCCGCTGCTTCCGTCAAATATTCTGCGATGACAGCATCATAAGAAGCTGTATGACGAAATACTTTTGCAGCTAGGCGGCGGCGTGTTTCAGCAGTCACACCACTTTTTAGTTCAGCTAGAACTGTGTCATAATCTTGCGGGTCTACAACAACCGTCACATGCTTATGGTTTTTAGCTGCCGCACGAAGCATGCTCGGGCCGCCGATATCAATATTTTCAATCGCGTCTTCAAATGTTGAACCTGGTTTTGCGATCGTTTGTTGAAAAGGATAAAGGTTCACAACAACCACATCAATCGGTGTAATATTATGTTCTTCAAGCTGCGCTTTATGATCCTCTTTATCACGCATCGCAAGCAATCCACCATGGATATTTGGGTGAAGGGTTTTAACGCGGCCTTCTAAGATTTCAGGAAATCCTGTCACATCTTGAATCCCTGTTACAGGAATGCCTGCCTCTTGAATTGCTTTTTTCGTTCCACCTGTAGAAACAACTTCAAATCCCTCTTTCACTAAACCTTCTACAAAAGGGATAATGCCTTCTTTGTTTGATACACTGACTAATGCTCTTCTCTTCATTTGCTCATAACTCCTTCCAGCTCTACAGACTCTGCCCACTCCCTTAGTGTCGCAGGATAAAGCCTATGTTCTACTGCTTGTATCTTTGTTGTTAATGTTTCTATTGTATCATCTTGATCAACCAGCACCTTTTCTTGAGCAATAATCGGACCGGTATCCATTCCTGAATCGACAAGATGAATCGTCACACCAGTCTCCCTTACACCAGCATTCATCGCTTGGCCGATCGCATCAAGACCAGGGAATTGCGGTAATAAAGATGGATGGATATTCACGATTCTCCCCTCAAATGCCTGAAGCAGCGTTGGTCCTATCAAGCGCATATAACCGGCTAACGCAATAAGCTGTACGTTTTTCTCTTTTAACTTCTGGACCAACTCGGACTCGTAGCTTTCTTTATTTTTGAAATCAGATGGCTTAAAACTGAACGTGTCGATCCCTGCATTTTTTGCTCGTGTTAATGCAAAGGCATTCGGCTTATCACTCACAACAAGCACCACTTCACATTCGAGCACGCCGCTTTTTGCTTGATCAATAATCGCTTGTGCATTTGTCCCGTTTCCAGAAGCAAAAACAGCTATCCGCCTCATCAATCAAGGCCTCCGATCGTAACTCCAGCACCGCTTGTCACTCTTCCGATAATGAATGCTTTTTCACCTTGTGCTTCAAGGGTACGAATCACATTGGTATGGTCTTTTTCAGGAACGACCGCAATCATGCCAATCCCCATATTAAACGCACTAAACATATCCTTTTTTGATAGACTGCCGTACTCTTCAAGCAGTGAGAAAACAGGGTGGATCGGCCAAGAACCAAAATCAATTTCAACACCGCAGCCATCAGGAAGCATACGCGGAATATTTTCGTAAAAACCGCCTCCGGTTACATGGGCCAGACCGTGAACAGAGTAAGTACGAAGCACTTCTAATAAAGGTTTCACGTAAATTCTCGTTGGTGTAAGCAATTCTTCTCCTAACGTGCCATCAAGTCCAGGAAGAGTGTCATGTAACGAAAGCTTGTTGTCCTCTAGAAATACTTTTCGGACTAAAGAAAAGCCATTGCTGTGGAGACCGTTTGATGAAAGCCCAATCACAATATCGCCTGGAGTAATTTCTTCCCCTGTAAGCAAATCGCTCTTCTCAACCGCACCGACTGAAAAGCCCGCTACATCATATTCTTCTGCACTATACATGCCCGGCATTTCAGCTGTTTCTCCGCCAATCAAGGCACAGCCTGCTTGCTCACAGCCATCAGCCACCCCTTTTACAATCGCCTCAATCCGAACGGGATCAGCCTTTCCTACAGCTAAATAATCAAGGAAATACAATGGCTCAGCCCCTTGAACTACGATATCATTCACACACATCGCAACCGCATCGACACCGATCGTATCGTGCTTATCCATCATAAAGGCAAGCATCAGCTTCGTTCCTACCCCGTCTGTTCCTGATACTAATACGGGCTCTTTCATTTTTAAGCTTGAAAGGTCGAACATGCCTCCAAAACCGCCTAATCCCCCCATGACTCCTGGGCGATTTGTACGATTAACATGCTGGCCCATACGACGAACGGCTTCATATCCTGCTTCAATGTCTACTCCGGCTTGCTTATATGCTTCTGACATCCTTGGTTCCTCCCCTTTATTCCAATAAATCGATTGTTATACTTTTGCATGTGGATGAAGTGTATCCGCATAGATCTCTGTTGGGTACTGTCCTGTAAAGCATGCTAAACACTGCCCACAATTAGGTTCTAGACTGTCACGGCCAATGCCTTCCATAAGTCCTTCTGTTGATAAGAAAGCTAATGTATCTGCACCCATCATGTCTCTCATTTCTTCAATGGAATGATTCGATGCAATCAGCTCTTCTGTAGTGGATGTATCGATTCCGTAAAAGCACGGGTTCTTTATAGGCGGTGAACTGATACGTACATGAACTTCTTTTGCCCCCGCTTCACGAAGCATCCGTACTATTCGTCTGCTCGTTGTTCCGCGTACAATCGAATCATCAATCATTACCACGCGCTTCCCTTCTACTACACCGCGCACGGCTGACAGCTTCATTTTCACTCCTTGCTCACGAAGCTCTTGTGAAGGCTGGATAAACGTCCTTCCGACATAACGGTTTTTAATTAATCCAAGCTCATACGGGATGCCGGTCTGCTCTGCATAGCCAATCGCTGCTGAAATACTAGAATCCGGTACTCCTGTCACAACATCCGCTTCAATAGGTGCTTCATATGCCAGCTGCTTTCCGAGATTCTTTCTTGCGGTATGAACATTCACCCCATCGACATTACTGTCAGGACGAGCAAAATAAACATATTCCATACTGCAGATAGCTCTTGGCTGCGAGCTGACAAAACGCTCAGAACGTAAGCCATTATCATCAATAATAACAAGCTCACCCGGCTGCACATCCCGCTCGTACTCAGCTCCAATAATATCAAATGCACAAGTCTCACTTGCTACCACATAAGCATCTCCAAGGCGTCCAATAGAGAGCGGACGCAAGCCATTCGGGTCAAGAGCGACCATTAGTTGAGTCTCATTCATGACCGCAAACGCATAGGCTCCTTTTAACATACTTAGAGCATTTTTCAGTTGATCCTCTAGTGTGTAGTACCCGCTGCGTTTAATTAAGTGAGCTAACACTTCTGTATCAGAAGTCGATTGAAAGATACTGCCTTGCCCTTCTAGCTGATGCTTCAGATTGTTGGCATTCACTAGATTACCGTTATGAGCAAGCGCTAAACTCCCGCGCTGAGAGCGGAATAGGAGCGGCTGCACATTGGCAAAGCCGCCTCCGCCTGCTGTAGCGTAACGAACGTGGCCAATCGCTCCTTTTCCGTGCAGCAATGTTAGGTCCTCTGGTCTGAATACTTCATTTACAAGTCCCATTCCTTTATGAACGGAGAGCTGTTCACCGTCTGTGACGACGATGCCAGCTCCTTCTTGTCCTCTATGCTGTAAGCTGTGCAGCCCATAATACGTAATTTGAGCAGCATCCTTATGACCCCAGACAGCGAATACACCACATTCTTCATTTAAGCCTTTGATTTCAGCAAACATGGAATGGCTCCCTTCCAAGCCTTAGTCATTTCATCTACTGATACATTCAGTACCGTCTTCTCATCAGCTGATTTTACAACAAGCGATGGATCATTTGTGACTTGACCAATTAAGGTCGCTTTTACTACTTGCTCAAATTGAGCTTGGTGCTCCGGCTTCACTGAAACGATAAATCTAGATTGAGATTCAGCAAACAGCTGTGAGATAATCTCCCCATTTAATGCTGCATCTGCCCCAAGTTCTGTTCCAATTAAGCTCTCTGCAAGTGCTACTCCCACGCCGCCTTCTGCTACATCATGAGCAGAGGCAACAAGCCCTGATTTGATTGCTGTTAATAACATGTGTTGATGAGCTTTCTCCACTTCAAGATCAAGTGTAGGCGCCTTGCCTGAGATCGAGCCGTTCAGCATTTTTTGAAGCTCACTGCCTCCAAATTCAGCCTTTGTATCACCAATGAGATAGATGAAGTCTCCTGCTTCTTTAAATGTTTGAGTCGTGATATGATCTACATCTTCAATAAGTCCCACCATGCCGATTACCGGTGTTGGGTAAACAGCAACGCCGTTCGTTTCATTGTAAAGCGAGACATTTCCGCCGATAACAGGTGTTTCAAGAATACGACAAGCCTCGCTCATGCCGTCAGTTGATTTCTCTAACTGCCAGAAGATCTCTGGTTTATCAGGACTTCCGTAATTTAAACCGTCTGTTAAGCCAAGCGGTGTCGCACCAGAACAAACGATATTACGAGCAGCTTCAGCAATCGCGATTTGACCGCCTACTTCTGGGTCTAAATATAAGTAACGTGAATTACAATCAGTTGTCATGGCAAGTGCCTTGCGTGTTCCACGGATACGAACAACTGCCGCATCAGAACCCGGAGTGACAACCGTATTTGTCTGAACCATGTGATCGTATTGGTCATACACCCACTCTTTACTTGCGATCGTTGGCTGCGCAAGCAATTGGATCAATGTTTCTTTTGGATCGTCAATTTCCGGTGTCCATGCCTCTTGTTTTTGGAACTCCTCGTAGTAAGCAGGTACCTTCGATGGCTTGTGATAAACCGGTGCTTCTTCTGCCAGCGCATCAACAGGAACATCTGCTACAATGTCTCCGTTGTGAAGAAGGCGAAGACGTTTATCATCAGTTACAACTCCAACTTCAGCTGATAGTAAGCCCCAACGATCGACGATTTCTTTAATCTCTTGTTCGCGGCCTTTTTTGACAACGATCAGCATACGCTCCTGCGATTCTGAGAGCATCATCTCATATGGCGTCATCCCTTTTTCACGCTGAGGGATGAGGTCTAGGTTCATCTCAATACCTGAGCCCGCTTTACTTGCCATCTCTGCTGAAGATGACGTTAATCCAGCTGCACCCATATCTTGAATCCCTACAAGGGCGTCTGATTGGATCAGCTCAAGGCATGCTTCAAGCAATAACTTCTCCATAAATGGGTCGCCAACTTGAACGGCTGGACGCTTTTCATCCGAATCCTCACTAAGCTCTTCAGAGGCAAATGTTGCCCCGTGAATTCCATCACGCCCCGTGCTTGCTCCAACATACATCACCGTATTGCCGACACCTTTTGCCTGACCCTTTTGAATATCCTTATGGTCAATTAAACCGACACACATGGCGTTTACTAGCGGATTTCCTTCATAACAAGGATCAAATTGAACTTCGCCGCCAACAGTCGGTACACCGATACAGTTACCATAGCCAGCAATCCCAGCTACAACTTCTTCAAATAAGTAACGAACTTTTGGTGATGTCAACTCACCAAAACGCAGTGAATTTAATAACGAAATTGGACGAGCTCCCATTGAAAATACATCACGGAGAATACCGCCTACACCTGTAGCTGCTCCTTGATAAGGCTCAATCGCTGAAGGATGATTATGGCTCTCGATTTTAAATACGACAGCTTGTGAGTCACCAATATCAATAATCCCCGCTCCTTCTCCAGGACCTTGAAGAACCTTCTCTCCCTCAGTCGGGAATTTGCGAAGCAGCACTTTTGAATTTTTGTAGCTACAGTGTTCAGACCACATGACGGAAAATAAGCCTGTCTCCGTATAATTTGGTGTGCGTCCTAAAATGGATTCTGCCAGCTCAAATTCCGCATCTGTCAGACCCATTTCCAAGTAGAGTTTCTCTTCTTTTACACTTTCTGCTGTAGGCTCAAGTAGTAGCGACATGAGTTTCCCTCCAATTTCGTACAATTGATTGAAATAATGCTAATCCATCGTCACTTCCAAGCAATGCTTCCACTGCACGCTCAGGGTGCGGCATCATCCCTAAAACATTTCCTGCTTCGTTCATAATTCCAGCAATCTGATGACGTGAACCGTTGATATTGTCTTTGTAACGGAAAATAATCTGTCCGTTCTTTTCAAGTTCGTTAAATGTTGCATCATCACATTCATAGTTTCCTTCGCCATGCGCGACTGGGATCGTAATTTCCTGACCCTTTTCATAGCCTGCTGTAAACATCGTTTTTTCATTTTCAACCGTTAAGACAGCTGGTCTGCAAATGAACTTTAATCCCTCGTTACGCTTCATCGCTCCAGGAAGAAGACCTGCTTCTAGTAAAATTTGAAATCCGTTGCATACACCTAACACTGGCTTTCCTTCTTTAGCAGCCTCAATGACAGCTTTCATAATAGGAGCAAAGCGTGCAATCGCACCTGAGCGTAAGTAGTCGCCGTGTGAGAACCCTCCCGGAAGCAAGATGCCGTCAAATCCCTGAAGAGAGGTTGCATGATGCCATACGTACTCTGCTTCAGCTCCTAGAGCATCAGAGATGGCATGATACATATCAGCATCACAGTTTGAGCCAGGAAAAACGATTACTGCAAATTTCATGACGGGACAACCTCCTCGATTTCATAGCGGTAGTCTTCGATCACTGTATTAGCAAGCAGTTTCTCACACATCTCTTCGATTCTAGCTTCAATATTTTCGGTCTCATTTACAGCAAGCTCTAAGTATTTACCAATACGTACATCTTCTACTTCTTTGTAATCCATTGTGTGCAGAGCACTTTTCACTGCTACTCCTTGAGGGTCTAGTACACTTTCTCTTAACGTTACATACACTTTTACTTTGTACATGTTGGGCCTCCTAGTCGAGTTAAAATTTCTTGATAACCAGCTTGTAAGTTTCCTAGATTACGTCTGAATAAATCTTTATCAAAACGCTCGTTTGTTTCCATATCCCAAAGACGGCATGTATCCGGTGAAATTTCATCTGCTAAAAGAAGTTCACCGCTCTCGGTCCGGCCAAATTCAAGTTTGAAATCAATTAATTTAATATCAATTGTGGCAAAAAGCTTTTGCAGGTGCTCGTTTACTTTACGCGCCATTGATTTTAACTGGTCTACCTCTTCAGGAGTTGCAGCTCTGAGTATCGCAATATGATCTTCTGTAATAAGAGGGTCGCCTAATGCGTCGTCTTTATAATAGAATTCCACAACAGGACGCGCGAGTTTCAATCCTTCTTCTAGCCCTAAGCGCTTTGCCATACTTCCAGCTACCTGATTTCTCACAACCACTTCAAGTGGAACAATATCTACTTTTCTCACTAACTGATCCGTTTCTGAAAGTCTTTCAACAAAATGAGTTTCAAGCCCCTCTGCCTCTAAATTCTTAAAGATGAGAGATGTGATTTCATTATTCAGCCTTGCTTTACCCTCAAGCTGAGCTTTCTTTTCTCCATTAAAGGCAGTCGCGTCATCTTTATAAGAAACCCACAAAATACTCTCGTTATCTGTACGATATATTTTCTTCGCTTTACCCTCGTATAACAGTTCACGTTTTTCCATACTCCACCCTCACATTCAGAATATTGGCAATATTATTTGTGGAAGAGGAGCGCTGTTCACTCCTCTATTTTATTTAATTCGCTTCTAGTCCTAGACGCTTGAAGATTGTATCCACATGCTGCAAGTGATAGTTGTAGTCGAAGCAATCATCAATCTCTTCTTTAGAGAGGACGGCAGTAATTGCTTCTTCAGCTTCCACTAGTTCACGGAATTGAATCCCCTTCTCCCAAGCTTCCATCGTCTTCGGCTGAACAAGATCGTATGCTTCCTCACGAGCCATTCCTTTATCAATCAGAGATAATAATACACGCTGTGAGTAAATTAAGCCGTACGTACGAGTCATATTGCGTTTCATATTTTCAGGGAATACCGTTAAGTTTTTCACGATATTTCCGAAACGATTTAACATGTAGTTAAGCGCAATTGTTGCATCTGGAAGAATGATACGCTCAGCTGAAGAGTGAGAAATATCACGCTCATGCCATAATGGAACATTCTCGTAAGCTGTCAGCATATGACCGCGGATCACACGTGCAAGTCCTGTCATATTCTCAGAGCCGATTGGGTTACGCTTATGCGGCATAGCCGATGATCCTTTTTGTCCTTTAGCAAAGAACTCTTCCACTTCACGCGTTTCACTCTTTTGCAGACCGCGGATCTCTACAGCGAACTTCTCAATTGATGTAGCGATAAGAGCAATCGATGCCATGTATTCTGCATGACGATCACGCTGCAATGTCTGCGTAGAAATTGGAGCTGCATTAAGTCCAAGATTCTCACAAACAAGCTCCTCTACACGAGGGTCGATATTAGCATAGGTTCCAACAGCACCTGAAAGTTTACCGAAACGAACTCCTTCTGCTGCATGCTTAAAGCGCTCGATGTTGCGTTTCATTTCCTCATACCAAAGGCCAAGCTTCAAGCCAAATGTCGTCGGCTCAGCGTGAACACCGTGCGTACGTCCCATCATTACAGTGTACTTATGTTCAATCGCTTTATCTTTAATGATGGCTAAGAAACGCTCTAAGTCAGCCAGTAAGATCTCATTTGCTTGTTTAAGCAGATAAGATAAAGCGGTATCAACCACATCTGTAGACGTTAGTCCGTAATGCACCCACTTGCGCTCTTCTCCCAATGTTTCTGAAACGGCACGAGTGAAGGCCACTACATCATGTCTTGTTTCTGCTTCGATTTCGTGGATACGCGCTACATCGAAGCTTGCGTTCTCACGAATTTTAGCCACATCTTCTTTAGGAATTTCGCCAAGCTCTGCCCATGCTTCACATGCTACGATCTCTACTTCTAACCATGCTTTGTAACGATTTTCTTCTGTCCAAATGGCACCCATTTCAGGACGTGTATAACGTTCGATCATCTAACCATCCTCCAACTTTATAAGTAAAATACCTTACTCATTCTAGCACATTCGCTTCACTCTTCGCTTGAGCTTTTCAAGTGCATCTTCCACCGTGTCACCCATCGCCGTGATATGGCCCATTTTCCGGTTTTCTTTTGCTTCTTTCTTGCCGTATAGATGAAGTTTCGCCTCACTTAAATAATCAAGTTCGCTTATCACTTCCTCTAGATGCTGACCTAAGATGTTCTCCATCACGGTCGCCCCTAAAAGATGCGTTGATCCGAGCGGCAGTCCGCAAATCGCTCTAATATGCTGCTCAAACTGAGAAGTAAAGCAGCCTTCTATCGTGTAATGACCTGAGTTATGAGGTCTAGGTGCCAGCTCATTTACAATCACTTCACCCTCATTAGTCACAAACATCTCAATAGCTAGTATGCCCGTTAAACTGAGTCCGTCTGCAATCGTCTCTGCAATCTCTCGGGCTTTCTTCAGCCACTCCGTTTCCACTCTCGCTGGCACGATTGATTGGTGAAGAATACTGTTGACATGAATGTTTTCACTTACCGGGAATGTCTTCACTTCCCCTAGAGTCGAGCGCGTGACAATAATGGAAATCTCACATTTAAAAGGGATAAACCCTTCAAGAACCAGCTCTCCTGATTCTAACAGTCGCTTGGCTTCCTTGAGTAATTCAGCTTCATCATGCACAACCGCCTGCCCTTTTCCGTCATATCCGCCACGACACGTCTTCAGCACGGCTGGAAATCCAATATCTTTAGCTGCAGCTTGGCAGTCATTTAGATTCTTTATTGACTGATACGGGGCAACCTCTACACCAAGTGACGATACTGAATCTTTTTCACGAATTCGATGCTGTGTTGTTTGAAGCAGTTTAAATCCTTGCGGGAAATATGCTTCTTCTGTCAAAAGAGCTGCTGTTTCGGCATCAATATTTTCAAATTCATAGGTGATTACATCTGAGACGGCCGCAAGTTCTCTCGCAGCTTCTTTATCGTCATACCTTGCTTGAATAAGTACATCGGCTAACCCTTCACATGGTGAGGATGATGCAGGCTCGAGCACCGCTGTTTTGTAACCCATTTGTTTCGCTGCTATACAAAGCATTCTGCCGAGCTGGCCGCCGCCAATAATTCCAATCGTTGAACCTGGTCGAATCACTTTGCTCATAGCGTCTCACTGCTTTCTAAGACTGCTTGTTTTGTTGCTTCACGTTTATCTATTAATCTAGATTGAACCTCTCTATCAGTTGAACCTAAAATTTGTGCTGCAAGAAGACCGGCATTTTTCGCACCGGCAGCCCCGATGGCTACAGTGGCAACAGGAACTCCGCCAGGCATTTGTACAATTGAGAGGAGAGAATCCATCCCTTTAAGAGATTTTGATTCAACAGGCACTCCTATCACCGGCAGTACCGTTTTAGCGGCTACCATGCCAGGCAGATGCGCTGCTCCTCCTGCCCCTGCAATAATGACTTCTAGCCCTCGCTCGATTGCCGACTCAGCATATTCAAACATTAAGTCAGGTGTACGATGGGCAGAAACAACTTTTTTCTGGTATGGAACCTTAAGCTCATCTAAGATCTCACATGCATGTTTCATCGTTTCCCAATCCGATGTGCTCCCCATAATAACTCCCACAACTGGCTTCATCATGTTCTCCCCTTTGTTGCGTTTTCTATCGCACTTTACTCATAAAAAAAGCGCAGAATTAGCTATCTTTGTCTACTGAGAGAAAGGAAGCTAATTCCACGCTTTCATGACACTTCAATAAACCTATCCAATGAAGTGACACTTTCCCTCATAGTCCAACGATTTACGGTCATTGGGTAGAGACTTTCGGGCCTTATTCCCGTGATTATATGAGGTGATATTCTGTTTTCTCGTTTATTCATCTTCATCTTACAAGCAGATACACGATCTGTCAACAAAAAGTCGAACGATGATAAAAAGTCAGACTATTATTGTTCGCCTTCTACCAATTTCCCTTCAAATACGATCTTCTGTCTAACAGGAATATATTCAACCTGCCGCCCCTTCTTCTTCTCTTCAAATACAGGTTCTTCCATCCGGCGAACGGGTTGATAGCCTTCTTTTTGCATACGTTCTAAGCAGTTTCCGATTGATTCATTTTCGCCGACTTCAAACTTCATTTTTTTCTTTTTAGCCACGATTGCTACCTCCGTATTCCTTTAACCCAGAATCCTCCAAAAAATGCTTTTGGTTCGTGTGAAATAATAAAAGCCTTCGGGTCGAGCTCTTTCACCGTTTGATAGAGATTTTGCTCTGACCGTCTCGAGGTTAGTATCTCCATCATCAAACGCTCTCCTTCTCGTCCGTAAGCGACCCAATTTGTCACACCATACCCTTTATCTCTTAGAGCATTGGGGATGTCTGGTTCATATTCTTTTGTGATTACATTTACAGTGATATATCCGAGTGCCAGCTTCTCTTCTACCTTCATACCAATTATAACACCTATCCCATAGCCTAAAGCATAGGCAATCAAATTTTGAGGCTGATCAAGATTATCAAGCACTAAGCTAAGTCCAATCACGTAGACCAGAATTTCGATTACGCTGACACCTGCTGCTAAATACCTCTGTCCTTTTAAAGTGAATATCATTCTAACTGTAAATAACGTAACATACACCACATTAATAATTAAGATGGTCAAGACCATAATAAGCGCATGTTCCATCAGAAATGCAGCCATTTCCTACCCCTCCTCACCCTTTAGTTCATATTAGGTGTAATCGTACCACGACAATTCTACTGAATGATATAGGTGATTTGGTTGAATCATCGTTTCTTTTATCTCTTTTCCTCGAATAAAAAAAAGGCCAGCTCAGCCGGCCTTTACTCGTCATAACTTGGGATGAATCGTCCTTTTTCTTTAAACACTTCCTCATAATCAGTCGCTTCTTTTAACGCTCGTTCCTCTTCTTTAATTCTCACTCTTAAGATGACTGCATTTAAAAGTGAGAAGACGATTGCGGTCCAGTATGCTTGAAAGATCAGCGGCAGAGCAAAGAGCTCCAGCGTAACAATGACATAATTAGGGTGACGCATAAAACGATACGGTCCTTTTGCAACTACTTTTACGCCTGGTAAGATCATGATACGTGTATTCCAAAAGCGTCCAAGAGTGGACAATGCCCATACACGCCCTATTTGCGCAATCAAAAATACAACGAGAGGGATGAGTGACCACTTTACTCCTCCCGCTTGCACAGAAGACACTTCTATAAGCAGTGCGACAAAAAAGAACGCATGCAAGGCAACAATATATTTATAATGTTCCCCGCCAGCCTCATAACCGCCTTGGTTTTTCATCCATTTTGCATTTTGATTCGCAATGACGACTTCAACCAAGCGCTGAATGATGACAAATCCGATAAAAATATATACCAATTCCACTAATGAACACCCTCCCATTGAAGTAAAACTAACTCTGAACAAAAGCCAGGACCAAGGGCCGCCATCAGCCCGTAAGATCCTGGTGCCATTTCTTTTTTCATAAATTCCTCAAGCACATATAAGACCGTAGGAGATGACATATTCCCATGCTTCTTTAATACTTCTCTTGAAACAGCCGTCATGGACTCCGGAATAGAAAGGGTTTCTTCATACGCTTCTAATACTTTTTTGCCGCCAGGGTGAGCCACAAACGCATCAACTTGTCCGTATTCTAATTTATTTTGCGTTAGAAATTGATCCACATTAGGCTTAAGCCATTTTTTAATAATAGATGGAATATCGCGTGAGAAGATCACATGCAGCCCCGTATCTCTCACATCCCAGCCCATCACTTCTTCAGAGTCAGGCATAAGCGTACTCATGGTTTCCCGTATAACCGGTCGAACAGATTTTGCACATTTATTTATCATAGAAGAATGATCACCCGAAACTAAGGCACAGGCAATGCCATCTGCAAATAACGATGTTCCGACAAGGTTGCTTTTAGAGCGGTCATTACGTTGAAACGTTAAACTGCACAGTTCTATACAGACAACAAGTACATTGGATTCTGGATAAGCTCTGCAGTATTCATACGCACGGCTGATTCCAGCCGCTCCGCCGGCACAACCTAATCCCCAAATAGGGATTCTCTTCGTATGAGCAGAAAAAGGAAGTACATTCATAATCCTTGCATCAATACTTGGTGTGGCCATACCAGAACTAGACACAAGAATAATTGCTTCAATGTCTTCTACATCCACATCTTCTTTTAGAAACAGCCGATTACTTAAACATTTCTTAATCCCTTCTGCCCCGTATTTAGTCGCCAGTTCAATATAGAGATCATTCTTCTCCTTAAGAGAATGATCTTCCTTGAACCAATCCATCGGCACAGCAAACTGTCTTTCATCAATCTGCCCGTTTGAAAATACAGTCAGCAGCCTCTCGATATCTTGAAAGCTCTCACCAAACAGCTCCCTTGCAAACTCTGTAGTCGTATCTTGATTTAATGCGTTGGGCGGAGAATACGTACTAATTGACATAATTGAAGGCATGATAACCACCTACCCTATTGTTGTGGGTTTATTTTGCCCTGAACAATCATTTCCATTCATTTACTCTTATGTAAAATAAAAAAGAACTCTTTCATAGGAAAGAATTCTCTAGATCTCATTTCGTTTTTTTGTAAATACCTCAACCCATTCAGAAGCTAACTCCTTAACTTCCAGCATTTTTGTCAGGTCTTCTTTGGTTGCAGCAGAATTATTTCTGCACCTATTCACTTCCATCACGGTTGGATTATGAGAATACGATTCAATGCGTTTAAGATCATCCTCCACTGAAGCATGCCCTTCTTTTAACACTCTAAAATAAAACCCGCTGTACCCCGTTTCCTTCACCCATAACGGCATTTTGGGCTGCTGGTGCTTAATACCGAGTTTATAGCATGGATGTCTCGGCTGGCTAATTTGCACAACAGCCGTTCCAAGCTCAAATACATCGCCTATTTGTACCTCTTCTTCTAACCATCCATATAAAGTGATATTCTCACCAAATGCCGAATGTCCGGCCGGCTGACCTAGCCTTTCTTCCCAAAAAGGGTAGCGATCGTAGGAATATGCACATATTGCTTTATCTACGCCCCCGTGGTTAACCAAGTCTGATTGCGTATCACCCTTGATTCCTAACGCATGGATTTCAACTCTTTGGTCAGTGGGTTCCTTAAAAATACTTGTCTTTATTAGCTGCTTCCCATGTGCCACTTCCCTAGGCTGGCCAATATGTATCGCATGAATGGTTGTTGACATCTGACTCCCCCCCTCTCAAATATATGCTTATATAGAGTTGATGAATGTTAATGCCTCTTCTATTTCCTGTTTGGACACGTCATAATGTGTCGTAAACCGTACTACAGAAGGACCAAACGATACAGCTTTTACACCTGCATCAGACAGTTTCTCGATAAACTCATTTGAAGTCAGCTTTTTACCAGACACATCTACTAAAACAATATTAGTATCTACGGTATTCACAACCTCCAAGCCATTCACTGACCCGATTCCCTCTGCTAGAATCTTTGCATGGTGATGATCTTCACTTAAACGGTCAACCATTTCACTTAACGCAATAAGTCCTGGAGCAGCTATCGTTCCAACCTGCCTTAATCCGCCCCCGAGCCTCTTTCTCCACTTTCTTGCGCTCGTTATAAATTCTTTCGGTCCAGCAATGATCGAACCAATCGGCGCCCCTAGGCCTTTAGATAAACAAACTTGAACCGTATCCGTATATTGGGTGAACTCTTTCAAGGAGCAATTACTTGCTACAGCCGCATTAAATAGTCTTGCCCCGTCTAAGTGAACAGGCACAGCATGAGCTGTTGCCACCTCAAAAATAGCTTTCATATTTTCTGCGGAGACAATAGCACCCCCAGCGCGATTATGAGTGTTCTCTACACAAATCAATCCTGTTTCTGGTTCGTGAATATCATTTCCTCGAATGGCAAGCTCAATTTGACGAGGGTCCATTTCCCCTTTGTTACCGGGGATTGTTCTTGTTTGTACACCAGCAAAAGCAGAAATTGCCCCTCCCTCATAATAAAAAATATGAGAATCTTGCTCGAGCAAAACTTCATTTCCGCTTCGACAGTGGGTTAATACAGCAATTTGATTCCCTTGAGTACCACTCGTCACAAACAAAGCATCCTCTTTGCCTAACATTTGGCTAGCAAGCTCTTCTAGCCTTCTTACCGTAGGATCTTCCTTGTACACATCATCGCCCACTTCTGCCCGGTACATCGCCTCTCGCATCGCAGCAGTTGGTTTAGTCACTGTATCACTTCTTAAGTCAATCATACCCACACTCTCCCATCAAACAAAAAACCTCTATATCTAGAGGCTTTCTTTTTCTTTCTATTATATAGGAGATCTTTTGCCTCCGTCCTTATTCTTGATCAATTAATTTAGACAGATAGGTGATTACCCCTTTTCTCCCTAAAGACTGAATAGCTTTTATCGTATGTGAGACCTGCTGAAGCTTCCCTTTTTTCTCTAGCATATGAATGATTCGATGCACAGGAACTTTCTTATTTGTCTTAGGTGAAATAATCTCATCTTCCTTATAAATCCCAAAATGATCTTCTAAATAATGTGTAAGCACATATATCAACCCTTCCTTCTATTATTTTCCTTATTAAGATCTTAACGTATTACAGCTTGGCTACACTATTGCTCTGTCAGTTTATCTACTCAAAAAACTAAATGAGTCATGTTCTCTTACAATCCATCTTATTTTTGGGACACCTCAACTCTGAGTTACATAGTATATGGCAAGACCTGCAGTTTCGTTCTTCTGCATATTATTCGGACGGGCAATGAACGACGGGTTTTAAAAGTAACTGTTTGAAAGGAGGAAATGATAATGCTTAATGAACTTAAACCAATCTTTATCTTCTTCACTCTCTTTTTAGTCGTTTGTTTTAGTGTTATGACCTATTTAGGCTATCAAATGATTGAAATAAAGACAGAAAGAGTAGAAATGCTTAAAGGAGAAATTATAGAGAAGCATGAAGCAGGAGATTCCGTAACGAGCGAATTACGTCAATATACACATGAAGTCAGCACACTAGAAAAGCAGCATAACTTACTGTATACATGGTACTTTAAATATCTTTTTGATTACCCAGAACGAACTCCAATGTATTGGGACAGGCATAACTCTGAATTAATTATCGGTGAGAGGTCATAGAGTATATAGAGGAAGATAGGAAGATAGGAAGATAGGAAGGGCCGGGTCCAAGCGCTTGTTTGATTGATATAGGCGCGCAGCTGCTCCGGTCACTAATTGCGTCAGTACGAGCGGCTATTACGTTGGCAGACTCCTTAATTGCGCCTATCCTTTTAATGATCGCGTCACTTGAGACGTCAATTGCGCCAATGTCAGCTGATTGCGTCTGTTCAGGTGGGAAATGCGTCATTGTGGGGAACCATTGTTTCTACTTTATTCATTATTGCGCCGGTTCCATGGTCAAACTTATATGAATAGGAAAGTAAAAAGCACAACCCGATTGGATTGTGCTTTATCGCCTGGCAACGTCCTACTCTCACAGGGGGAAGCCCCCAACTACCATCGGCGCAAAAGAGCTTAACGACCGTGTTCGGCATGGGAACGGGTGTGACCTCTTTGCTATCGCCACCAAGCTATAGAATTGAGATGGTTCTCTCAAAACTAGATAATGTGTAAACATACGTCAAGAATAATTTGGATAAGTCCTCGACCGATTAGTATCTGTCAGCTCCACATGTCGCCATGCTTCCACACCAGACCTATCAACCTCATCATCTCTAAGGGGTCTTACTGGATTAACTCCATGGGAAATCTCATCTTGAGGGGGGCTTCATGCTTAGATGCTTTCAGCACTTATCCCGTCCACACGTAGCTACCCAGCGATGCTCCTGGCGGAACAACTGGTACACCAGCGGTGTGTCCATCCCGGTCCTCTCGTACTAAGGACAGCTCCTCTCAAATTTCCTACGCCCGCGACGGATAGGGACCGAACTGTCTCACGACGTTCTGAACCCAGCTCGCGTACCGCTTTAATGGGCGAACAGCCCAACCCTTGGGACCTACTTCAGCCCCAGGATGCGATGAGCCGACATCGAGGTGCCAAACCTCCCCGTCGATGTGGACTCTTGGGGGAGATAAGCCTGTTATCCCCAGGGTAGCTTTTATCCGTTGAGCGATGGCCCTTCCATGCGGAACCACCGGATCACTAAGCCCGACTTTCGTCCCTGCTCGACTTGTAGGTCTCGCAGTCAAGCTCCCTTTTGCCTTTGCACTCTACGAATGATTTCCAACCATTCTGAGGGAACCTTTGGGCGCCTCCGTTACTGTTTAGGAGGCGACCGCCCCAGTCAAACTGCCCACCTGACACTGTCCCTGAACCGGATCACGGCTCGAGGTTAGAATGTCAGCACAGTCAGGGTAGTATCCCACCGACGCCTCCATCGAAGCTGGCGCTCCGACTTCCAAGGCTCCTACCTATCCTGTACAAACTGTACCAACATCCAATATCAAGCTACAGTAAAGCTCCATGGGGTCTTTCCGTCCTGTCGCGGGTAACCTGCATCTTCACAGGTACTATAATTTCACCGGGTCTCTCGTTGAGACAGTATCCAAGTCGTTACACCATTCGTGCGGGTCGGAACTTACCCGACAAGGAATTTCGCTACCTTAGGACCGTTATAGTTACGGCCGCCGTTTACTGGGGCTTCAATTCAGAGCTTCTCCCGTAAGGGATAACCCCTCCTCTTAACCTTCCAGCACCGGGCAGGTGTCAGCCCCTATACTTCGCCTTGCGGCTTCGCAGAGACCTGTGTTTTTGCTAAACAGTCGCTTGGATCTTTTCACTGCGGCTCTCTCGGGCATACACCCTACCAGAGCACCCCTTCTCCCGAAGTTACGGGGTCATTTTGCCGAGTTCCTTAACGAGAGTTCTCCCGAGCGTCTTAGAATTCTCTTCTCGCCTACCTGTGTCGGTTTGCGGTACGGGCACCTCTCACCTCGCTAGAGGCTTTTCTTGGCAGTGGAGGATCAGGAACTTCGGTACTACATTTCCCTCGCCATCACAACTCAGCCTTCGCGAGAAGCGGATTTGCCTACTTCTCAGCCTAATTGCTTGGACGCACATATCCATCAGTGCGCTTACCCTACCTTACTGCGTCCCCCCATTACTCAAACGGTGAGGAGGTGGTACAGGAATTTCAACCTGTTGTCCATCGCCTACGCTTTTCAGCCTCGGCTTAGGTCCCGACTTACCCTGAGCGGACGAGCCTTCCTCAGGAAACCTTGGGCTTTCGACGGAGGGGATTCTCACCCCTCTTTTCGCTACTCATACCGGCATTCTCACTTCTAAGCGCTCCACCAGTCCTCACGATCTGACTTCGCTGCACTTAGAACGCTCCCCTACCACTGACACCTAAGGTGTCAATCCATAGCTTCGGTGATACGTTTAGCCCCGGTACATTTTCGGCGCAGAGTCACTCGACCAGTGAGCTATTACGCACTCTTTAAATGGTGGCTGCTTCTAAGCCAACATCCTGGTTGTCTGGGCAACTCCACATCCTTTTCCACTTAACGTATACTTTGGGACCTTAGCTGATGGTCTGGGCTGTTTCCCTCTTGACTACGGATCTTAGCACTCGCAGTCTGACTCCCGAGTAAAAGTTTTTGGCATTCGGAGTTTGACTGAATTCGGTAATCCTGTGGGGACCCCTAGTCCAATCAGTGCTCTACCTCCAAAACTCTCAACCTCGAGGCTAGCCCTAAAGCTATTTCGGGGAGAACCAGCTATTTCCGAGTTCGATTGGCATTTCACCCCTACCCACACCTCATCCCCGCATTTTTCAACATGCGTGGGTTCGGGCCTCCATTCAGTGTTACCTGAACTTCACCCTGGACATGGGTAGATCACACGGTTTCGGGTCTACGACGGCGTACTCATTCGCCCTATTCAGACTCGCTTTCGCTACGGCTCCGCCTTATCAGCTTAACCTTGCACGACATCGTAACTCGCCGGTTCATTCTACAAAAGGCACGCTGTCACCCATTAACGGGCTCCAACTAGTTGTAGGCACACGGTTTCAGGATCTGTTTCACTCCCCTTCCGGGGTGCTTTTCACCTTTCCCTCACGGTACTGGTTCACTATCGGTCACTAGGGAGTATTTAGCCTTGGGAGATGGTCCTCCCGGATTCCGACGGGGTTTCACGTGTCCCGCCGTACTCAGGATCCACTCAGGAGGAAATAGAATTTCGACTACAGGGCTGTTACCTTGTGTCGCGGACCCTTCCAGATCGCTTCGCCTATCCTATTTCTTTGTAACTCCGTATAGAGTGTCCTACAACCCCAAGAGGCAAGCCTCTTGGTTTGGGCTGATACCGTTTCGCTCGCCGCTACTCAGGTAATCGCATTTGCTTTCTCTTCCTCTGGGTACTTAGATGTTTCAGTTCCCCAGGTCTGCCTCCTCATACCCTATGTATTCAGGTATGGGTACTATTCCATTACGAATAGTGGGTTCCCCCATTCGGATATCCTCGGATCAAAGCTCACTTACAGCTCCCCGAGGCGTTTCGCCGTTCGTCGCGTCCTTCTTCGGCTCCTAGTGCCAAGGCATTCACCGTGCGCCCTTTCTAACTTAACCAAAATTTAAAAAAGGTTGTTGAATTCTTGACATGCTCGTTCAATCTTCTCTATTAAAAGATACCGATGAACAAATATGTTTACATTTCATTATCTAGTTTTCAAAGAACCAAGTACTAACTCTTACTCAACTTGGTGAGAATTAGTATCTAATTGAAGGATAGTTCCTTCAAAACTGAACAAGGCTACTGACTTCATTTACATCATGTAACACTTCTCAGTTTTCGCTTCATGCAGCCTTGCGACGAGTAATCGCAGGAGCAAAAGCTTTTAATAGAGAGTTTTGTGTTCTCTCAAAACTGAACAAAAGATCCAAAGCGTATATGATCGTAAGATCATACATCGACTAGAGTAAATACTCCATAGAAAGGAGGTGATCCAGCCGCACCTTCCGATACGGCTACCTTGTTACGACTTCACCCCAATCATCTGTCCCACCTTAGGCGGCTGGCTCCAAAAGGTTACCTCACCGACTTCGGGTGTTACAAACTCTCGTGGTGTGACGGGCGGTGTGTACAAGGCCCGGGAACGTATTCACCGCGGCATGCTGATCCGCGATTACTAGCAATTCCGGCTTCATGTAGGCGAGTTGCAGCCTACAATCCGAACTGAGAATGGCTTTATGGGATTCGCTCAACCTCGCGGTTTTGCAGCCCTTTGTACCATCCATTGTAGCACGTGTGTAGCCCAGGTCATAAGGGGCATGATGATTTGACGTCATCCCCACCTTCCTCCGGTTTGTCACCGGCAGTCACCTTAGAGTGCCCAACTGAATGCTGGCAACTAAGATCAAGGGTTGCGCTCGTTGCGGGACTTAACCCAACATCTCACGACACGAGCTGACGACAACCATGCACCACCTGTCACTTTGTCCCCCGAAGGGGAAAGCTCTATCTCTAGAGTGGTCAAAGGATGTCAAGACCTGGTAAGGTTCTTCGCGTTGCTTCGAATTAAACCACATGCTCCACTGCTTGTGCGGGCCCCCGTCAATTCCTTTGAGTTTCAACCTTGCGGTCGTACTCCCCAGGCGGAGTGCTTAATGTGTTAACTTCGGCACTAAGGGCATCGAAACCCCTAACACCTAGCACTCATCGTTTACGGCGTGGACTACCAGGGTATCTAATCCTGTTTGCTCCCCACGCTTTCGCGCCTCAGCGTCAGTTACAGACCAGAGAGTCGCCTTCGCCACTGGTGTTCCTCCACATATCTACGCATTTCACCGCTACACGTGGAATTCCACTCTCCTCTTCTGTACTCAAGTCTCCCAGTTTCCAATGACCCTCCACGGTTGAGCCGTGGGCTTTCACATCAGACTTAAGAGACCGCCTGCGCGCGCTTTACGCCCAATAATTCCGGACAACGCTTGCCACCTACGTATTACCGCGGCTGCTGGCACGTAGTTAGCCGTGGCTTTCTGGTTAGGTACCGTCAAGGTGCCGCCTTATTCAAACGGCACTTGTTCTTCCCTAACAACAGAGCTTTACGATCCGAAAACCTTCATCACTCACGCGGCGTTGCTCCGTCAGACTTTCGTCCATTGCGGAAGATTCCCTACTGCTGCCTCCCGTAGGAGTCTGGGCCGTGTCTCAGTCCCAGTGTGGCCGATCACCCTCTCAGGTCGGCTACGCATCGTCGCCTTGGTAAGCCGTTACCTTACCAACTAGCTAATGCGCCGCGGGCCCATCTGTAAGTGATAGCCAGAGGCCATCTTTTACCGCTCCACCATGAGGTGGAACGGGTTATCCGGTATTAGCCCCGGTTTCCCGGAGTTATCCCAGTCTTACAGGCAGGTTGCCCACGTGTTACTCACCCGTCCGCCGCTAACATCAGGGAGCAAGCTCCCATCAGTCCGCTCGACTTGCATGTATTAGGCACGCCGCCAGCGTTCGTCCTGAGCCAGGATCAAACTCTCCATAAAAGTGTTTGATTAAGCTCAAAAATAATTCATTGACGAGATATCATGTATCTCTATTTCGCTTGGCTTTTGTTCAGTTTTCAAAGAACTTTTTTCCGTCGTTGTTAGCGACTTTATTATCTTATCAAATCAAGATTTGAAAGTCAACAACTTTTTTAAAAACATTTTTCGTTGCCGTTTGTCTTTCGTTGGCAACAGAGACTACTTTACCAGCCTTTTCGACAAGCGTCAATAGAAATATCAAAAATAATTGAGATTTGTCGTAAAATCAATTTATGACCTGACCTCCTTAATAAAGAACAACTCTCTTCCTCACGCAACAAAGAAAAAACTACAAGCTTTATAGATTAATATTATTGATGATTGCGCCATTTATATTTTAACGTTGCTTGCTTCAACGAGTGACGAATAAACCAGAGTAGTTAAGAGATAAAAGAATGATGCGTATATATAAGGATGAGTAAACGAATCAACACGGACCAAACTACATCAATATCCCTGAAAGGTTTGTACGATATGCCTTTTAATAATCAGTACTAACTTATAGGAAGAGCTAAATTTACAAAAGAAGGCCAAGTCAATCGACTTGGCCTTCTTTTCATTTTCTATTCTGTTAGGAACATGAAGTAAGCAATGAAGACAAAGAATAGTCCGTACATGATCGGGTGCACTTCTTTGCCGCGCCCTTTAAACAGCATCGTAATTGGGTACATGATAAATCCTAACGCAATCCCCGTTGCAATACTGTAAGTTAAAGGCATAGTTACAACCGTCAAAAAGGCCGGCACAGCAATCTCAAACTTTTTCCAATCAATTAATCCTAATGAGGAAGCCATCAGCACACCGACGATGATTAATGCAGGCGCTGTTACTTCAGCAGTGACCACCGCTAGTAACGGCGAGAAGAACAATGCGATTAAGAATAAGCCTGCAGTGACAACTGATGTAAATCCTGTACGTCCTCCTGCTGCAACACCTGAAGATGATTCGATATAAGCTGTAGTTGTTGACGTACCAAGGATCGCTCCGATAGATGTTGCACTTGAATCTGCTAATAACGCCTTACTTGCACGAGGCAGTTTATTATCTTTTACAAAACCAGCTTGGTTCGCTACAGCATATAATGTACCTGCTGTATCAAAGAAATCTACAAATAAGAATGTTAAAATAACAACAAGAAGTTGAATTGTGAAAACCGATGACCAGTCAATTGCAAATGCTTGGCCGAATGTTGGCGCTAAGCTAGGAACTGACCCAACAATTTGTTCTGGCATTCCAATAATTCCAGTTGCAATCCCAGCTAACGATGTAATAATCATTCCATAAAAAATGCCGCCTTTAAACCCTCGAACCATGAAGATCACAGTAATCACAAGACCGAATACAGCAAGCAATGTAGGGCCTGCCATCATATCACCAAGCGTTACCGCTGTTGCTTCATAAGGAACAACAATTCCAGCATTTTTCAATCCAATAAAAGCAATAAATAATCCGATACCAGCAGCTGCTGCATATTTTAGTTCTGCTGGGATCGCGTTAATGATTAACTCACGAATACGAAGAACCGTAATAAAGATAAAAATGATACCAGACATGAAAACACCGAATAACGCAACTTGCCAGTCAATCCCCATTCCAAGAACTACGGAATAAGCGAAGAAAGCATTAAGCCCCATCCCCGGAGCCAGGGCAATCGGGTAGTTGGCCACCACACCCATTATTAATGTACCAAGAGCCGCAGCCAGCGCAGTAGCAGTAAAGACAGCTCCCATATCCATTCCTGTATCAGCTAAAATAAGCGGATTTACAAATAAGATGTAAGCCATAGCGAGGAATGTCGTAACCCCGGCCACTGACTCTCGTCTGTAAGTTGTTCCACTTTCTTTGAACTTAAAAAAACGATCCATTTCTCTTCCCCCATATCAAATGTGATCGTCATATCGCATAAATAAAAAAGCTTTGAGTATCATCTACCCAAAGCTTAACCACTAAAAAATTCATGACCCCTCAATTCAAATGAAGAGTACCTGATTTTTCGTAGTCAAGCTATTTACGGTAGCTTGGTAGAGACTCGCAGGCCCTATTCCTGCAGTTATACGAAATGACATCTTTTATTTCTATAAAGAAGTCTATCAATCAGGTCGAATTTTGTCAATGCTATTCCCGAACATTAATTTATTTCCAGTTAATATCGTTCGTTTATTCCCACTCAATCGTTGCCGGCGGCTTAGAAGTAACGTCATACACTACACGGTTAACATTCTTTACTTCATTTACAATTCGAGTTGAAATAAGTTCTAGTACATCCCACGGGATACGAGCCCAATCAGAAGTCATCCCATCAATAGAAGTAACGGCGCGGATGCCTACTGTGTAATCATACGTGCGAGCATCACCCATTACACCAACACTTCTCATATCAGGAAGTGCCGTGAAGTACTGCCAAATCTCACGATCAAGCCCAGCTTTTTTAATTTCTTCACGTAAAATCGCATCTGATTCACGAACGATTTCAAGCTTCTCTTCTGTAATTTCTCCTAGAACACGGATTCCAAGACCCGGACCTGGGAACGGCTGACGCCAAACAATCTCATCTGGAATACCAAGCTCAGAACCAAGCTCACGTACTTCATCTTTAAATAACGTATTTAACGGCTCAATTAATGTGAACTTCATATCTTCAGGAAGTCCGCCTACATTATGGTGAGACTTAATCGTTTGTGCTGTATCTGTCCCACTTTCAATAATATCAGTGTAAAGTGTTCCTTGCGCTAAGAAGTCCATGTCCGTTAATTGGCTTGTTTCTTCTTCAAATACATAAATAAATTCATTTCCAATAATTTTGCGCTTTTGTTCAGGGTCAGATACACCTTTAAGCTTAGATAGGAAACGCTCTTGCGCATCAATTTTAATCACATTCATATTGAAGCCTTCACTGAATGTTTTCATAACACCTTCTGCTTCATCTTTACGAAGAAGACCATGGTCAATAAACATACACGTTAGTTGATCGCCAATTGCTTTGTGGATGAGTACTGCTACAACTGAAGAATCAACCCCGCCGCTTAATGCACATAATACTTTTTTATTTCCGACTTGCGCTCTAATTTTCTCCATTTCAATTTCAATGAAATTCTCCATTGACCATTCGCCGTGGCATTTACACACTTCAAATACAAAGTTCTTAAGCATTTCATTACCGAATTGTGAATGACGAACTTCAGGGTGGAACTGCACGCCATAGAAACCACGCTCAGCATTACTCATCGCAGCTACCGGACACGAAGGATTAAATGCATCGACTACGAAGCCTTCTGGAGGTGCTACAATTAGATCACCATGACTCATCCATACAGACTGCTCAATAGGAAGACCTTTAAAAATATCCGATTGGTTCTCAATGTTAATTAATGCTTTACCATACTCACGGTGGTTAGCAGCCTCTACTTTACCGCCAAAGTGATGAGTCATTAATTGCATACCGTAGCAAATCCCGAAGATCGGAATGCCTAAATCAAAAATAGCAGGATCCACTTGCGGAGCACCTTCTACATACGCGCTGTTAGGTCCGCCAGAGAAAATAATCCCTTTTGGGTTCATTTCTTTAATTTCTTCTGCTGTCAGCTTGTTAGAGTGAAGCTCACTGTATACGCCAAGATCACGAATACGACGTGTAATCAATTGATTGTACTGACCGCCAAAATCGAGTACAACGACCATTTCTTGATTTAATTCATTCATGTTATCCACCCTTTATCTAGTAAGATTCTGAGAAACCCCCAATATACAAAAAGCCAGAATTCACCTGCTCGTCCAAAAGAAACGTACAAAGGCAGAATTCTAGCTATACTAATTCTGCCTTCATAGTCAGATTATTTACGGCAATCCGGTAGAGACTCTTAGGCCATATTCCTAAGGATATACGAAGGTTCAATCTCTATTCACATTTTTAGCACGGATTCATTTTATCAATGAGCTATACACTGGTCAAGAATTGATTTGCTGAAGTAAGCGAATCCAGTGTTTTTTGTAATGTTCCCAACTTTCACTACTCTTTTTTCGGCCATAATAGATACGCTCGTATTCCTCTGTTAACCTAAGCATATCATCGCCTCCAAACGAAGCATCTATTCGCTTCGCATACTCCCTTAGGGTCTCCCCGTCTTGGCGTTTATATCCAATGTATCCAAGAAGCCACAAGAGTCTCCTATAAGCTTTCTCAAAGACTCCTTGATGATTCGACTTATGCTTAAACTGCGCTAAAACCAATATGCGCGCCAGCTTTTTATGATAAATCAGGATCACGATCGCCAAAATGAGTAAAAAGAAAATCGCAAGCAGTGCATTTGAAGAGACATTGGGGCCTTCTGTTTCGTTCGCACTTGAAGCAGCCTCTGATTCCTCGGCATCCTCAAGCTCTGCAAACACATCTTCTATATCCTGTTCTTCCCGTTCATTTTCCTCTGCTTGATCCGTCTCTTCATTCCCCTCTACTTCAGGTTCATTAAATTCATAGGCAGAATCAAATCCTCTAGTTGGTTCAAAAGGAACCCAGCCCACTTCTGGGAAATACACTTCAACCCACGAATGCGCGTTTCCATTCGTCACTTCATAGAGTTGGAGTCCGTCATCTAACGTATCGACCATTTCTCCTTGAGTAAATCCCTTCACCCATCTAGCAGGAATGTCTATTGAACGAAGCATGACAACCATTGACGTTGAAAAGTTATCACAGTAGCCTCTTTGAGTTTCAAATAAAAATTGATCGACATAGTCTTGTCCTTCATCCGGAACCGGAACATCCTCTGTTTCATAGGTGAATTCCGGGCTTTGGAAGTATTGTTCAATAGCTTTGGTGCGGTCATATTGATTGGTTTGATCTTCTGTTAGTTCCAAAGCCAATTCACGCACGCGGTCAGGTAAATCCTCCGGAAGCTGGGTATAGTAATATTCAAGGTCATCACTGATATTTCCACCAGCATTTCTTAAGCCTTCAATATCATATTCTGGATGCGCGTATTCAATTAAATAGTTTGAAAGGTCCACTGGTGAACCATTCCGAAATGTTGCTGCACGTTCTGTATATTGATCCTTCAAAAGCTCAGCATCACTTACAGAAGAGTAAGTAAGCAGTGTACCTGGATAGAACAAGTGAGGATACCTTCTGTCGGTTTCGCCATTAAAGAAAACTTCCGTATCTCGTTTAAAAAACGTCGCTCCCTCTGATTGGAGATCTTCTAGGACGGGTTCTTCTGCAGGCTGTTCGGGAGTTGTTGTCTCCCAGCCTCTTCCCGTATAAAAATCTTTCGTCTCTCCTCTCCAGTACTGTCCTTCTTCAAGGGCTGCATAAAATAACGGCGAATCATCTTGAACAAACCCTCCGCCAAGCTGCTCGTCATTATCTCCATATCCGATTCGCTGCGTGCCATCCCCGCCTTCTGCAGACGGATCTTCAAGTCCTACGGCCGCACGAACATAGGGGATCGGGTCATCCCACTGCGGTTCGGGCTTTGGTGAGAGGAAACCTAAAATACTTGCGCTTGTAATAAGAGCAACAAGTAAGAGGCCGATCTTAAGCGGAAGAAAGGATGGAACATGGTTAAATGTTTCTTTTTCCATCATTCGATAAATAGCTAGAAGGCCTAGCAGCAGAAAGCCAACGATAAATGCTCTAATAATTGCATACGTTGCATCATATAACGTGAAAGTATCGATTACGGTAATATAAACCACTGTAAAGATGAGGAAAAATAACACTCGTCTTGCATAAATAGTCCAATAAAAGAGCAGGTAGCTCATAATCGACAGCAATAAGAAGAAAAGAAAACTGCGAAATAGATCTGTTAAGGCATACCACTGCCCCGAGATCATATAACCGCCATTCAGCCAAAAATCAGCCAGAATAAGTTTGATCCACTCTGTTGTAAATAGCGGGCCTTCAAAAAAAACGAGAAATAACCCATAGGCGGTCACGATCATTTTCACAGGCAATGAAACATAGACCGGCAGCTGTAAGAAGGTCACTACAAAATAAATGGCCGTAATCATAATAAAGATATGAATAAAGCCCGTGTTTGTAATATGGGGCAGCGGCCATAACCACTCTAGCAGCAGAATAAAACTCATCATATATAATAAGAGATCACGACTTGTATCTATTTGCTTTTTTTGCATAATTAACTTCATCGCTTCACACCACCAATAGGTAAAACATGAACCTTAATTCCTTTTTGTTTAAGCTTCTGTGTCATCACTTGATCCCTTAGGTCTTCTGTATATAAAACAACATGAGGTGAGATCTTCTGTTCCTTCATGACAGTTAATGCTGCGATTAGCTCTGCGTTAAGTTCAGCTGACACGACATAGACGTTTTTCCCTCTCCACTCACGGTACATTTTATGGATAGGAGGCGGTCCCGACTTCTCAGGTTTAACTTTAGCGAGCAGCTTGAGCGCAAGCGGAAGATTCGCTTGTTTAATGTCATACGACTGCCAATTTACCGATCGTATGGAAAATGAAGCATTAGGGCTGCCCTTAACAATAGTAGCAATAAGAGAGGCAGAGAGCTCAACCGTCTTCTCAAATCGTTCACTAGATGGCTGCTTCATATAAGGCTCAAAAAGCACAACTGCCCCGTCATTACGGAACGTTTCAAACTCTTTAGTCATTAATTGCGAAACTCGGGCTGACTGCTTCCAATTAATGCTTGTCAAACGGTCTCCTGGTGTATAGCTGCGTACCCCTGCTAAAGAACGCTCTTCTTCAAGAGATTGATCAGGCCTAGTTCCTTCTTCAATTTGAGAATGGTCGGCCCTTGGCAAACTATTTAACACCTTAAAAGCAGGGTAAACGATAAAGGTGGATTCAGATTCAACTTTAAACTTCTTTTCAAAGAGGCCAAAAAGGTCACCAAACGACAGTTCCGTTTTTGTTAATGTATGCTCACCGCGTTTTACACCTTTAATCTTGTAAGTAAACCGAAGCTCATTAGAAAAGGAAAAGAAAAAGAGTGCGCTATATGAAGTCTGGCTTCCGATATTGTTTGGGACAATATCTCGAACCCTTACATAGAAAAAAGGCTGGAAACGACTTTTCTTTAAGATGACCTCCACTTCAATAGAGTCTCCTGAATAAAGAACAGTAGAAGACAATTTCCTCTCTACTTTAAACCCTTTTAAATTAAACAGGCCGACAAGTACCGTTAACCCAATCAACGTTACAACGCTGTAAAACAGAAACCAACTAACAAATCCCCCTTGAAACATCGCATAGGCATACGTTCCGGCAACGATAAGCAGAAGAATAATAAGTTTTGTAATGGTCCCTAGCGCTCTAAACATTCGCTCAATCACAGTGTAGCCACCTTGTCACCTGTTACAGGTACTCTTACTTGCCCAAGGATCTCATTGACAATTGATTTAACCTCTACATTTGACATCTTAGCCTCAGGACTTAAAATCATGCGGTGTGACATCGTCCATTCCGCTAAATGTTTGACATCATCAGGAAGGACAAAATCACGGCCTTTCAGTAACGCATAAGCTTGTGCGGCTTTCATTAAAGCGATCGCTCCACGAGGACTTACGCCAAGTTCCACAGCCGCATGCTTTCGTGTAGCTTGTACTAAACTGATAATATAGCCTTTCACCTGTTCATCTACTAAAATACCAGCCGTTCTCTTTTGGATATCTAGTACGTCTTCTATAGACATTACTGCTTCAACTGCATCAACAGGGTGACCAAACTCTACTCTCCGTAATACTTCAAGCTCTTCTTCAGCTGTAGGATAACCTAGTTCGATCTTTAATAAAAAGCGGTCTAATTGTGCTTCTGGCAATGGATAGGTGCCCGCGTATTCTACTGGATTTTGTGTGGCCATGACAAAGAACGGTGATGGAAGACTAAGAGTATCTCCATCAACAGTCACACTCCCCTCCTCTAGAGACTCTAAGAGAGCAGCTTGGGTTTTTGGAGACGTTCGATTAATTTCATCAGCCAGGACAATATTTGCCATAATCGGACCTGCTCTAAATTCAAATTGTTGAGTTTGTTGATTATAAATAGAAACCCCTGTCACATCAGAAGGCAAAAGGTCCGGTGTAAATTGAATTCGTTTAAAATCCGCTCCAAGCGATCTGGCAATGGCTTTAACCATAACGGTTTTACCAACTCCAGGGACATCTTCTAGCAAAACATGTCCACCAGCAAATAAAGCGACTAAACTTAATTCAATTTCCTTTCTTTTTCCAACTACGACACGTTCAATATTTTCAATCATTCCATCTATTTTAGCGACTAGTTCCTGCATGCAGCTTCCTCCGTTCAATCATTATTTATTTATAATTCTATTAATAAATGAATTAAGATTTTTTCAGTAGAAAACAGACAGCTATATTAAGGAATTCATTTAATAGACTTATCTTATATTCATCATATCATCTCTAGGTCTATTAGGTCCCTACATTTGTTTTACCAATATGGTTTATCCATTTTGTTATACCTATAAAAGTCGGATTTCAAACCACTGGATAACGATAAAAAGAGCCGCACGGCAGCTCTTTACAATACTTAGTAGTAATACCCATAAGGCAAGTACGGGTTATAGTAGATTGGATATTGGTACGGCCCATATCCATATGGCTGATACAGCGCACTGCCAAGAAGTCCGCCTAGAACTCCGCCAACAAATGCACCGCCGCCAAAACCAGGCCCCCAGTAAGGTCTTCTTCCTCCCCATCCAGGCCGGCCGCCCCAGCCTGGTCGTCCTCCCATAGGTCTCCTCATATCTTGAAATTGATGTGGATTCACATTGATTCACTCCCCAGTAAACTGTTCACTCTTCCCTTTACCATATGCACTCATCTATAGGTCAGTGACAGGGGTTCTGCTCAATAGGTAAAAATAGGTTTTTATTGCCAGAGATAAAAAGTATGATAGAGATACAAAGGGAGGGACATGCAGATGAAGATACGTTATGTAACAGAAAAAGATGCACCAGAATTGCTTAAATTATTTAAAGAATTAGATGCATCAGAGATGATGCTTTATAACCCTGGGGAGAGAAGAAATAGTATTGAGCCAATTAAGTCGATGATTCATCACTTATCAAAGCCTCAATCCGCTCTCTTTGTAGCAGAAGTTGAGCAACAACTGGCGGGATACCTCACCGTCCAAGCAGGAGGTTTAGAAAGAATACGGCACCGTGCCTATATTACCCTCGGTGTATCAGCATCCTTCCGCGGGATGGGTATTGCCTCGGCATTGTTTAATTCCCTTTTCACCTGGGCTGCCGACCATCAAATAAGCCGGCTTGAATTAACTGTCATTAAGCATAATAAGCCGGCATTTGATCTCTACCGTAAAATGGGGTTCGTTCTTGAGGGGGAGAAAGTTCATTCTCTAATCATTAACGGTAAACCTGTAAATGAATACTACTTATACAAGCTGTTGTAGTTAAATAAACGTTTAATTAATGTTCCTTTATGACAAGACCTAAAATTTTCGCAAAACCAATTGCTTGCTCGGGCGATATGATACAGCCTTCTAATTGATCAATTGAAACTGTGAGGTTATCAAACGAGCAAGTACTAAGATCTACACCTTGGAGGCTCGGTCCTGAAAGATTTGCTTGGTCCATCTTACAATGAGCAAAAGAGGTATGCTTAAACACCGCTTCATAGAAATCTGCTCGATTTAATAATGTGTGTTCAAAGGCAACCCATTTACAATTGGCGAATCCAAAAGCAGAGTAATCCGCTTGGCACCCTTTGAATGTTGTATGCCGTATTGTACTCCCTGACACATTCATCCCTAATAATTTACAATCCTTCCATTCAACATGGTGAATAATGCTATCACTAAGATCAATATTTGAGAGGTCGCACTTATAAAATTCTACATCTACTAATTCAATCTGCCGAAACGAACAGGACTCAAAGGTCACCCCTTCAAAACGCAGTTTCTTAAAAGACAGTCTCTCTTCTTTTATCCCTTCAATTACTTGATCCTTTATTAGCCCATTCTCTATTCTTTCTTCTTCTCCTAAAAGGCTTGCGTCCCATTTTAATTCTTCAAGACGCGGCGGGAGATCAGGCTTTTTTATTTTCGGGGCCTTCTTTACCTGCTTACTCATTTTCCATTCCACCTTTTTGATGCAACGTCATCCATTCATCAATCGTTACAGATTTTACTTCGCCTGCCGCCGCGTCAACTTGGAAATATTCTTTTATTTCTTTCGAAGCACTCGTTATATAGTGATGCACTCGCTTAATCTGATCAGAGTCTTCTGCTGTCCTCTCTACCCAAGCAGGAAATTTATACGTCTTCTTCTTTAATTGACTTTGGACCTCAACCATCCCCTCATCAGCTAAATACTCTTCCCATTTTGATACACTCAAACTAGCAACATGACTTACATCTCGTAACTTTTCAAAGGTATTAAGATACTCTGCTAACTCTTCCTCTTCAGGTGCTACATTATCAATCATGAGGAATAAACCGCCTGGCTTTAAGACCCTGGCAGCTTCTGCAATGTATTGATCAGGGTTAGGAAAGTGGTGGGGAGCAATTCGGCAGGTTACAAGGTCGAATGTTCCCTCTAAAAACGGCAGATCTTCTGCATCGGCTACCACGTAGGTAATATTTGAGAATGATTTTTTAAGATGATTTGCTGTATTGGCCAGCATTGCTTTTGTTAAATCCGTTGCAAACACTTCTCTTACGTGCGGAGCAAGAGATTTCGCCACATGCCCTCCCCCTGTTGCAATATCAAGTGCGACCCAATCTGCCTTAGGCTGAATCCACTGAACTAGCTGCGGGAGGTCTTCCCCCTTAGCATGGGACTCACTCGCTACATATTTCTCAGCATTAGCACCAAATTGCTTCATCACTTCAGCTTTTTCCTCACTGCCTTTTCGAGCCGTCATCTCTTTTCCTCCTAACAGTTAACGCTTCTTCCACACTTATACATTCCCTATAAAGTAGATAAATCCTTTCTAAAAAATCCCCTGCCATTTGATTTGACAGGGGATGTATATTATCCAAATTGAGCGTAGTGAAGACGGCTGTATATGCCGTTACTATTAAGTAAGTCTTGATGCCTTCCTTGTTCTGCGATTCCTTCTTTGGTCACAACCATAATGCGGTCAGCATTTTTTATCGTTGCTAGACGATGAGCAATCACTAATGTCGTTCTTCCTTTTGAAAGCTCGGCTAATGATTCTTGAATCGCTCTTTCTGTTTCTGTATCAAGGGCTGACGTTGCCTCATCTAAAATTAAAATCGGCGGGTTTTTTAAGAACATTCGAGCAATGGCAAGCCGTTGCTTTTGACCGCCAGAAAGCTTTACCCCTCGCTCGCCGATCACTGTATCTAACCCGTTAGGCTGCGTCTTAATAAATTCATCTAACTGAGCTTTCCGAGCAGCACTTAGTACCTCTTCATCGGTTGCATCCAGCTTCCCATACACGATATTTTCTCTAATCGTCCCTGAGAATAAGAACACATCCTGCTGGACAATGCCAATCTGTGAGCGTAATGACTCGAGGGAGATTGTACGAATATCTCTTCCATCTACCTCAATGCTGCCCGCGCCTATTTCATAAAAACGAGGAAGTAAGCTGCACAAGGTTGTCTTACCTGAGCCTGATGGACCGACAAAAGCGACCGTTTCTCCTGATCGTATGGAGAAATTTATTTTATTTAGAACGTTTTCCAATCCCTCATAACCAAATGAAACGTCTTTGTAGGCAATATCTCCTTTAACCTTAATAGGCGCTGCTTCTTTAGAATCTTCTATGTCTGGTCTCGTATCTAAAATTTCTGTATAACGTTTGAAACCAGCTATGCCCTTAGGGTAACTCTCGATAACTGCATTAATTTTTTGGATAGGACCAAGCAGTACATTTGATAATAAAATGAAGGCCACAAACTCACCGTAAGTAAGACTTCCATTTAATACAAACCACGTTCCGAAAACGAGTGTAAATAATGTGACCATCCTCATTAACACATAATTGGCTGTAATATTTTGAGCCATAATTTTGTAGGACGTTAATTTCGTACGTCGGTAGCTTGAATTATTTTTTGCAAACTGTTCCTGCTCATGTTTTTCGTTAGCAAAAGCTTGAACGACACGGATGCCCCCAATACTGTCTTCCACTCTTGCATTAATATCCGCTACATCGCTGAACATCTTTCTAAACGTATGAGTCATTTTTTTATTGAAGTGAATAGCTAAGCACATCAACAGAGGAATAACTAGAAAAGAAAGAATAGCAAGCTTCCAGTTAATCGTAAGCATAATAACAAAGGCCCCGGCAAGGGTCATTAAGGCTACAAATACATCTTCCGGTCCATGGTGAGCAACTTCCCCAATTTCCTCAAGGTCTTTTGTCAGTCTTGAAATAGAATGACCCGTTTTGTTGTTATCGTAATATCCGAACGATAGCTTTTGCATATGTTCAAATAATTTGCTGCGCATATCCGTTTCAATATTGATTCCAAGCATATGACCCCAATATGTAACGATGAAGTGCAAGCCTGTATTGATTAAGTAGATAACTAAAAGGCCTAAGCAAGCCCATAAAATAATCGTCCATTCACCCCCAGGCAGGAGCTGATCAATGACATAGTTAACTGCCAACGGAAAAGCTAGTTCTAGCAAACCAACAAGGACAGCGCATGAAAAATCTAAAATAAACAGCCACTTGTACGGTTTATAGTATGAAAAAAATCGTTTTAACAAGACTTCACTCCCCAACTAAATGACACATGATTTCTTAATTGATAATGATAATCAATTATAATTAAGTTTTGCCAATCTTACAATAGGCAAAAGAAAAAGCATTAGGAATGACCTAATGCAACAATAATTAAAACTCCATTTTCATTACTTGGATAAAGATATTGATATACTCATCATAATTAAAATCCATTGCAATTTGAGCACCCTCTATTGACGCTTCTTCTTCAGCAGATAGCGGTCTAAAATCCGCTACACTTAAGCCTCTTACACTTGGATCATCGACAACCGTTACTTCTCTTTCCACAAAATCAAATAATTCTGGATTGGTCAGCGCAACCAATGTCACAACATCGTGAAAAGGAGCCCCCTCTATTCCTAACACAAGCTCTTGATATGCTTCTGCGTAATAATCGTAAATGGGCCTTATAAGGGGAGTGAAGGTGTTATATTCTTGGTCCGTAATCTGATCTATAACTTCATCCGTTAAAATGGCATAATTCGTCACATTTAATGGCACAATGGTTAGACTATGCGCTCTTGTGGCAACAACGTTTGCAGCAATGGGATCACCAAAAAAATTTGCTTCTGCAAGCGGGGTTACATTGCCAGGCACAAGAAAAGCTCCGCCCATTACATAAAAGGCTTTAACTTTATCCATTACATCCTCACCGAGAATAAAGGCTGAAGCTAATGAGGTTTGCCTTCCAACATCAACGATGACGAGCTCTCCTTCGTATTCATCGATAATGGAGAAAACACGCGAAAAATTTTCTAATGTGCCGCTTATCGTATCTGGAGGTGTGATCGGCCCTAACCCTTCTTCCCCATGAATTTCAGGATAATAAACAGCCATTTCCCCTGATAAAGGGTAAGCCGCCGCACCAATTAAAGGAACATCAAGTCTCCCTGCAAGATCAAGCAAATAAGCGGCATTATTCGTTGCTTGTTCTTTATCAACATTTCCGTAACTAGACACAATTCCTACTACTTCAATATCAGGATGAAGCAACGCGAACATAATGGCTACAGAATCATCTATACCCGGATCACAAAATAAGAGCACCTTCTCCATCTTAGATCACCTCAATAGTATGTATATACACCTAGATTCAGTTTGAGTCCGAAAGTTCGCCCCAATAAAAGCAGATAAGGAAATCAACACAAAAAAAGAACAAGCCGTTTGACCTGTTCTCTCATTAGTCGTCTTTTAATTTTTTAATAAACTCAAGTCAACTTCGGGAACAAGCCCCTCTGCTCCCGCTCTACCAAGTAAGCTGGCTACAGCCTTAAACCCCTCTTCTCCAAGGTCTTGAGAAAATGAATTTACATATAAATCAATATGTGACTTGGCCACTTCATAAGATAACTCTTGGGCATGCTCCATGATATATTCAATAGAGGCCTCTGGGTTTTCCCATGCATAGTCGACAGAAGCTCTCACCCACTTTGTAACCTCTTCCTTGTTAAGAGATCGATGAGCGACAATAGCGCCTAGAGGAATCGGAAGCCCTGTATCTTGCTCCCACCACTCACCTAAATCAACTAACATCTTTAAATCAAACTCTTGATACGTAAATCTTGCCTCATGAATGACAAGACCGGCATCAATTTTGCCATCACGTACAGCTGGCATAATCTCATGAAACGGCATAACGACAATTTCATCTAAGCCTTCAGGGATCGCTTCGGCAGCCCAAAGCCTGAATAATAAATAAGCAGTAGACCTTTCACTTGGTACCGCTACCCGCTTCCCAGCTAAGGAACGTGGAGATTGATCTCCCCCTGCCGTAAGCAATAAAGGTCCGCAGCCTCTGCCAAGTGCGCCGCCGCATGGGATAAGGGCATACTCGTCTAAAACATACGGAAGCGCAGCATAAGAGATTTTTTGTATCTCTGGTCCAATCCCCTCAGCTGCCCAATAATTCGTTTTATCAATGTCAGCATACGTTACGTCTAATTTAGGTGCCTCAGGAATCTTTCCATGAACAGCTGCATGGAAAACAAATGTATCATTAGGACACGGTGAAAATGCTATCTTCATCATACTACCTCCGAAATGGTTTTACTCGCTTCTTCTAAGCTTAACAGCGCCTCTTTTATTCTCCAAGCCTCACGATCTCTAGGACCGATTGCATTCGATATCGTTCTCATTTCCATAAAAGGAACCTCACATAAAGCACAAGCGCTCGCTACACCAAAGCCTTCCATTGCTTCAGCAAGAGCATCCGGATACCTCTCCATTAATTCAAGTGTACTTTCTTTTGTTCCAGTAACTGTAGAAAGAGTGAGAACCTCTCCTTTATTTACAACCAGCTCTGTTTGCTCTAATGCTTTGTATACAGATAATAAAGCAGGCCTATCTACATCCATAACACCTGATCCAAAGCCTAACTCATCGACAGTAAGAAAGCCGCTGTCTGATTCAGCACCTAGGTCTGCACAAATCACTTGTTCTGCTAAAACGACTGTGCCAATTTCTGCACGTCCAGTAAACCCGCCTGCAATTCCTGCATTAATCACTAATTTATACTGTTCACCAGCAAGCTTAAAAGCAGTCGCCGCTGCTGCTTTGGCCACTCCTACTCCAGCTGTTAGAATATCAATATTTTTATTATTCTCTCCAATCCCTCGCTGCACAGCTTCTTTCTCTGCGTCAACCGAGACCACAATTAATATCCGGCCTTCGTCGCTCATCTATATCCTACCTTTCGATTTTATTGCTATCTTTTTAAAGCTACCTCTTTATATCTAGTCTAAAGACTCTTTTGAAAAATAGCCAGTAGTCGTCCTCCCTATAGAAAAAACGCCTCTTGATAGGCGTTTTTTCTTCTTGCTTTTATTTTGCATCAGCTATCGCTTGAATAAGCTTATGGGGTAATTCGAGTGTTTTATTATCTATATAAATCACTTGTTGGTCAGCCTCTTCTTTACTCTTGGCGCTTTCTACTTCCTGATGTATCCTCTCCATTTTCTGATCTAATTCAGCTGCCGCATCTGCTGCTTCTTTCAATTCTTTAAGTAAATGTGCGGGTACAGCCTTTTCATACTTATAGTAGATTTTGTGTTCAAGGCTGGCCCAAAAGTCCATCGCAACTGTTCGGATTTGAACTTCTACTTTCACCCTCTCCTCACGATCAGACATGAAGACCGGTATCTCTAGTATCAGATGAAGGCTTTGATAGCCGTTCGGTTTAGCCTTTTCAATGTAATCCTTGCATTCAATCACCGTGATATCTTTTTGTTTTTGAAGCATCTCACTAATGATATAAATGTCTGAGATAAAAGAGCAGCTAATCCGGATCCCCGCTATATCTTGGATTTGGTCTTTCACACTTACAAGTGATAACGGGAGTCCTTTTCGTCTCAGCTTTTTAACAATACTCTCTGGAGATTTCAGTCTTGATTTCGTATGTTCAATTGGATTATAGCTATGAATATACTGAAACTCTTCTTGCAGGATATTAATTTTTGTATTCATCTCATCTAGAGCAAATTTATACATCATCATGAACCTAGTGAACTCTTGCTTTACAGCTTTTATTTGCTCTACACTCACACTCGTTTGTTGTGACAACCTTCATCTACTCCTTTAATAAA
The DNA here is from genome assembly GCF_000005825.2 of Alkalihalophilus pseudofirmus OF4. GTDB lineage: Bacteria > Bacillota > Bacilli > Bacillales > Bacillaceae_D > Alkalihalophilus > Alkalihalophilus pseudofirmus. The sequence goes on along the minus strand of NC_013791.2, from coordinate 321,327 downwards.
TCCTATCGTCAAGCAGATCCAACATGTTGTTTTACTGATGTTTTAGCTTTTTTTCCGTAAAATTTATTCGCAATAGATGGTGCAAACTGAAACAATAAAATCCCAATCATGGCAGATGCTAAAATAAACACACTGCTGAATGCTTTAATAGAGCCCGCAGCAAGACTTGCGATGATAATAGAGAATTCTCCTCTTTGCGTTAGGGATAATCCAGCTCGCAAGGACACTTTTTTTGTAAGTCCGTACCATCTGCCGCCAAGCACCCCGACTATAACCTTTGCAATAACCGACCATACCAAGACAAGGATGAGTAAAGGAATCATTGGAATCCCTTCACTGAAACTAATTGTTGTACCAAAGTAGAGGAAAAATAAAGGCAGCAATAAATCACGAAAACGCACAACCATTAATTCTAGTTCATGGGTTCGTTTTACTTCTGCAAGCATAATTCCTGCCAAGAATGCGCCCAGTACTTCTGAGAGGTCCAAGTAAAGTGCAAGTCCCCCATACATTAAAGCAAGGCCGATGACAAATAAAATAAATAAATCATGCTTCATATGGCGGTCAAAGAAAGAACCAAGCTTTCTAAACAAGAAGACCCCTAAAATAACAGCACCGGCAACAAGCGCAACGACCTTTACAACTAATAGTGACATAGATCCTGCAGTCAACGCCATTCCAGCAGTTAACCCTACTAATACAGCAACCAAAATCGGTGCAACTAGATCTTCAAATATGAGTAACCCTAACATAAATTCTGATTCTGGATTTGCCATTCTTTTTGAACTTTCAAGCATTTTAGCAGTAATTGACGAGCTGGTTGCATAGGCTACTCCGCCGATAATAAGCGATGTAATCACATCTAGACCCATCATCATACAAATAGCCATGGTCACCCCAAAACTCAACGCTACATCTAAGATCCCCGCTCTTAATACTTTTTTAGCGATCGACATGAGTTGTTTAAGGGGAAATTCCATCCCAAGCATGAAGAACAGAAGCACAATTCCTACTTCACCTGCAAAATGCAGAAGATGTGATCCACTTAAGAGGCCGCCGACAGCAATCCCAAGTAAAATAAAAATAACAACATCAGGAATTTTCATCTTCATTCCTACAAACCCTGTGATAAATAAAAGGAGAAGAATGAGTCCGGCTGAAAATAATTCAGGTATCACCATTGTTAATTATTCTCCTTACATGCACAAAGCTCCTCAAACTTTTGAATTGCATCACGCTTTCCTACAGCCATCAGCGTATCTCCTTTTTCTAGTACGAGGGTTGGTTCCGGATCGACCATCATTTCATCGTTTTTAAATACCCCGACAATCGAGATTCCTTTTGGCTTCATTTTCTCTATTTGTGCAATGCTTTTACTAATGATGGGGGAATGTTTAGTGATATCAATCCATTCCACTACTACTTGCTTGCGAATTAACTTTATCCGGTCAATCTTGTCTGTATCAGCAGGATTAAGAATAGCTCCAAGCAGCTGCGCCCCCATTTGCTTTGTCTCCTCAGCTGATAAGGTCAAAGAAAAGCTCACTTCATCATCATCTGCATCGTCAAAGAAATACATTTCCCTTTTGCCGGTGTGATGAATGACTAATACGACCATAGACCCCTCACTCGTAATAAAGGATATCTTCTTTCCAACTCCCGGTAAATCTCCACTTGTAATCTTCATTATGTTCTCCTTTATATCTATGTTTAATTGTTTTGTGCAGACTAGCTTTCTGATTCAATAATAATCGATGTCAACTTTTCAAGAACTGTTGTCAGCTGTTCCATTTCTTCTTCAGTTAATTTTGACATGTACTTCTCCATAATTATATTCCGTTTCTTTACAGATGATTTCAAAGCTCTCCTGCCTTCATCTGAAATCCGCACATATACCGCTCTTCGGTCTTTCTCATCTCGTTCTCTTATCACAAAATCATTTTTTAGCAAACGGTCAACCATGGCTGTGATTGCACTTGGCTTCACTTGAAGCTCTTCTGCTAACTGAGATGATGTTATGCGACCCTTCTGCTCTAGCGTATTGAGGACAAAAAATTGTTCTCCCGTGAGATTATGTTCAAGTTTTTCATATACTTTTGGCCCTAACGTTTTCATTGCCTTATAAAAAGCTTGATCAAGCCTTGCGTAATATAACTTCAACTCATCCTTTTCCATTCTAAACTCCTTCTATTTATTTCATGCCATTAACTATTTACTTCATGTAGTTAAATATAAATTACTTTAAGTATTATGTCAAATAGGACAAGAATATAAATTAAAAGCAAGTCATGTACAAGCAAAAGAATTCCTCCTTGCAATAGTGGTTGATTTCCGCTGCAGGTACTCGCTTTCCGCGGGCGGACCGGGAGCCTCCTCGTCGTTTGCACTCCTGTGGGGTCTCCCATGGTCATCGCACATCCCGCTGGAGTCTCGTACCTTCCGCTCCAATCAACGGAGCTTGAAGAAGATTAAATATTCCTGCACAAAAAGACGACTTATCTAATTCAATAGAATCAGTCGTCTTTAAATCAGTGTGTTTAAATTTCTCTAAAAGGGGCTAGCTAGCTCTTCATTCGTGTTTTAATTTTAACTATTGTTGACTAGGATTTACCATTGGTGTGTCGGGGTCATTTCCCCATTCTTCCCAAGATCCTTCATACATTCTAAGATGTTCAAACCCCATTAACCTTAAGGTAAAGTACATATGAGATGCTCGCTCTGCCTTTTGACAGTAAATGATAATCTGTTTTTCTCTTGTTACTCCAGCTTCCTCAAGCATTTGGTCAATGACACTCGCCTCTTTAAAATATGGCACTTCCCCGTCCTCTAAAACCTTTTTCCATTCGAGGTTCACAGCACTTGGGATATGACCGCCTCTTTTCGCCCTGACATCCTCCCCCATATATTCAGCTTTGGAACGAACATCGAACAGTACCTTATTGGGGTGGTCAATTGATGCCTTCACATAATCTTGTTCCACCTCAAGATTTGCCTGCATATTCGCCTTGAAGCTGCCTTTTCTCTCCTCGCTGGGAGTTGTAGAAACCTCCTTGCCTTGTGCCTTCCATGCTTTAAGTCCGCCATTTAATACCCGTACTTTTTTATGTCCGTATAATTCCAGCGCATAAAATAACCTCGTAGCTGCCGTATCATCGCCATCATCATACACAATAATTTCATCATCGTTGCTTATTTCAAGCTCATTCATTAATCGCTCAAATTCTTCTGCCCGAATTAAATATCCGTCAACAGGGTGGCTTTTATCTGCTAATTGAGCAGCATCAAACGGTAAAGCTCCCGGAATATGTCCTTCCGTGTACCCTTCGCTGCGTGTATCAACAATGATAAAATGTTCTTCATTTAATCGCTGGGCCGTCTCCTCTAAACTAATGAGGAGATCATTATTAGGATACGTCACTTCTCTTGCACTCCCTTTCATCGGAACCAAGATGGTAAGCTTCAACAGCAAACATAACAAAACAACCAGCTTTCTCATGGCTTTCTTCACTCCTTTGGTCAAATATCTACCTTAGTATGACCAAAAGTGGAAAACACATGAAAAAAAGCAAGCGCTCTAATAAGAACGCTTGCTGCAGTTATGCTCTTCTTCCAGTTAACATTTGTAGAATGAAGACGATAAGGGCTACAACTAACAGTAAATGAATAAGTCCGCCTCCAACTTCAAATGAAAAACCTAGTAGCCACAATACTAACAACACAATCAGTACTGTCCATAACATTTTTTCCTCACAACCTTTCAATCTTATTTTCCAATTTGTTTGTTGGTTATTACATCCCCCTATTTAGCTTAATCAAAACCTCTACGCCTAAATTAAGTCCTTGTTCACATGGAAATGATTCCACGCCTTTTCCTAATTGAATCCATTTCACTAGTTAGGACTGATTGGTAAAAGGGTAGATCAACCCTCCTTTTTTACTTATGTTTCAGGTGGTATCAAATCGGATATATAAACGATAAGAAATCATTTTAAAGGGAGGCGTTATCATGAGAAAAGATGTAGATGTCGAGGAGAAGCATGTGGAGAAAAAGCATGATTCAAGTAAAGTAGCATCGAGCTTTATAAAATATTTAGCTTATATTATCATTTTCTTTGGGTTCTTATGGTTCTTAGTTCAATATGTCTTTCCGATGTTTCAATAGAAATCGATCTTATCTAATCTTGTTTGCTCTTTTCTATCCCATATTTTAAAAACAGCCTTTGCATCAGTTATATTACTTATGCAAAGGCTGTTTTGGTTTAGAGAGAATTATTTAATTAAGCGACAAGTTGATCACAATGCCTTTCGCTTCTTCTGACTCTAATTTAATTCGATAAGTTCCTTCTCTCAGCTCTATCGCCATCTCGCCAGAATGGTTCCCGGAAACCTCTTCACTCCAAATCATTTCGCCATTATGCTCTAGAAATAATAAAAAGGAACCCTCTCTTACAAAGGCCTCGTAAGGCAATAAAGCTACATCGTTTATTGATTCCTCTAATTGAAACGCCTCAATTTGAAACGCCTCAATTTCATAAGTACCTTTTACCGATCCAATCGAAAGCTCTATTTCACCATTCACATTTGTATTGGAAACATTCGTTACAACGTTGTCTGAAAACATAAAGACGAGGATAGGAAAGGTGATCATTAGGATGACAAAAGCACTCCCTATCATTATCCATTTCTTCTTTAAAGGTGAATGATCTTTTTGATTAGAGATCGATTGATAAATAAACGTATTTAATTTATACACTATACGAAACAATAAAGGGAAGATTACTAGAGGTATGATAAATAGCCACTCACCCGTCATTACAATCAAAGAGATCATCATCACAAACCCGACAAAATAAAAAGCAATGACAAACCAATAAAAAAAGAGAAAGAGCTTATTAGCGCGATACGGCTTGCCAAATAGTAAAGAAATGATATTCATTAAACACCTCTGTTAGAAAGATTAAACGATTTTTTAGTTCTATCGTTATATTCTTTTTTAATCAAAAAGCACCCATGCCTCATGCCAGGTAATGGGTGCTTATAACATTTTCAGCGTAACGAACGATTGCGTACTTCCTGTCACTTGAAAAGTAATCGTCTGATCAGCGTCGACTGTCACTTCAGCCTCTTCCGTTTGAAATCCGTCCATACTTGCATACACCGTATGAACTCCTGGAGATACCTCGACGATTATCTCTTTACCGCGTTTGATCTTCCCTATTTCTTCTCCGTTTACATAAAGCTTAAAAGCACGTGTAAAAGCATACCATTCCTTGCCTCTAAAAAATTTAATAGAACCTTGGTCTTTAGCCAATGTGTAAACCTCCCTAATGCATCTATTGTTTATGTATAATTCTATTTAAATAATTTATTGATTATTTTATATGCGATAAAAACAGCAATCGTTGTTAGGATTAACTGAACACCAATCATCACAAGCTTCTCAAAAGTATCTTCATAGATAAGCAAGGAAGTGACAATTTGAATGGTAATACTAATTAAATAAAAGACAATGATAAACGTAAAACCATGGCGCTCCCAGAGATTGGCCACCCCATCTCCTCCTTTGCCTTTATTGAATCTCTACATCATAGGTCTCATATAGTTCGGAAAGCTCATTGCTGAATTGAGTCACCAGCACCTCTCCTTGTTCGAGTAAACGGTGGGCTTCTTCTGCCATCTGTTGGTCATTTGACTGTATGGCTTCAACTATTTTAGTCATTCCTTCTAATTGAAGCATTGAGCCTTCTAAAAAGATTTGATGAGCCTCTTCAATTTCCTCATTTTGTACATTCACGTTGTTTAACCCTTTTACTAATTCTTCGTATAGTGGAATGACTTCTTCTTCAATCCTTTGAGCTAAATCGTAATCATTTGTGAAGCTTTGACCAATGCTGTTAAATCGGCTTGTAGCCTCGTCCTCTATCTCAATTAAAGGAATGAGGTCTTCATTCGTATAGGTAATTAAGGCTTCTTGAGTGGTTGAGTTCCCGCAGCCAGCCAACATAGCAAGTATTAATGATATAATAATTTTTCGCATAAATTCCCCTTATCAACTTACTTAATGATTCTCTTCTTCTGAAAGAGAGTTTCTTAGATTGAGTTCCTCTTCTGTCTCAAACCCTTTAAAATAAACTTCAGCGATCATTGAAATGTTAAAGAACATATTAAAATCTTCAGAAATATTCCCTTCTGGATAAGGAACTGCCACATAATCAAACACTTTACCGGAAGCTTCTTGTCTCTGTTTCCTGCCGTAAATCATTACAGGCTTATTGAAGTTTCTTACTTTTACTACTGACCCTATAGGCAACCATTCTTGTTGTGCCATGCTATCCCTCATTTCTGTTTAATCTCCGGATATTTCTTAAGAAAAACCTTATGGTGTACAAGGTGAAGAATCGTTAAAGGTCCTATTGAAACGACCAGTAATGAAAATACAATAACAATCCACTCTTCAGGAGTTTTAGAACTCGGATCTGAAATGAAAATAATAGCTATTAATAAGCCAAACACTATCGTCATTATTTTTCCAACAATAAAGGCTGCATGTATACTTTTTACTATTGACTGTTTATCTTTACTCATCTTCCTTACTCCGTTCTACATCATCAACTCCAAATTTGATTCCAACACCTAACCCTAACGCTGCAAAAATTTCACTCTCTGTACCAAATTTGGCCGAAGCCCCTGCGCTTCCTATACCTACATTTACGCCGATATATGGAGATTTATCAATGTTGAATACTTCAGAGAGAACCTCATATCCAAAGAAATTAAGCGGGTTTATTTGAAGACCAGCCTTAGCTACTCCTGCACCAGCTCCTGCACCAGCAGAATAATTTTCAATGCCAGCATGGGCATCTCCATAGAAGAGTTTCATATCAAAACTGACAGGCGAGTTTTCATGAGCCAAATTACTATGTGATACGGCAGCCTCTGTTTTCCCTCCGATTAAATCACCATCTGAAAATGCTTCATTAAATCCTGATAGAGATGGTAATTGAACCTCTCCATTAGCATAAAACATTCTTTGAAACACTTCACTTTCATCCTGACCCTTGCTTTTATTTTGTGAGTTCGTATCAACAATACTTGCCCCTGCAGATAGATTGAAGCCCGATTGATTTAGAGCTATATCAAGATTATAGTTACCTGCCCCCGGAGCTAATACATTGGTATTCCCGTACGTTTCTTCAAAATCAATATTCTTTAAGACTTGATAATACGTATATAGATTACCAACACCAGCACCTTCATCTGTCTTATCAGTTGTTGTCCTATCATTTGCTGTGTTCAGCTGTCCCAGATACATATGAGGCACGGCTAAATGCGGACTGATACAACCCTCTAAACCTTGGTAATCAGCAACTTGATGTGCTTGAAAGCCATAATAAGCAAGAAGGTGTTGTTTCATGTTGTTTTGAATGTAATGATTATCTATGATTTTGCGGTAATTTGGATTAAATGCAAGGATGCCTTGAGGGAACTGACTAATATCAAAGGATTTATTGTTAAACATTGTTTTCAGGTCCGCGATAAAAGCAGTGAGAATTTCCAACTTCTCCCCTACTAGATCGAGCTTTTCTTTTTGCTGCTGATCAAATGTATATAGGTTTTCTACCGTTTCTAAAGCTTCTCTATTAGCTTGTTGTACATGATGAATAACCTCTTCTTCGTTTAATCTAGGCAGGGAGACAATCCCATCAACTTTCTGCATGGCGTTATTAGTCTGATTGGTAAGATCAACTGTAGTACGCTTTGCCCGCTCTAACCCATCTTGAATATCTTCCTTAATAAAGCCTTCATCAATAAAGCCATTACTAGCTGGTTCAAATGTATTTAATGCCCCTTTGAATCCTACAAGTGTCCCTTTATACTCTGCATTAAATCCTTGTAAATACTGAAGTAAAGGCAAATGAGCTTCTGAATAGAAAGATCGAATCGCTTTTCCACCCTCACCTTTAAAGGACTGTTCTTTCGCTAGCAAGCCCTGAATACGCTCATCTATAAGTTTAAATTCTTCTTGTTTGGAATCAAGAGTAGAGAGTACCTTATCTATGCTCTCTTGTAGATCTTTCACATCGAGCTTTTTCATCGCCTTCACCTCTCTTATTTACTATTAATCTGCGAACTCACATTCTGATCGGCCTGTTTCATCGTTTCGATTGATTGGCGGGTGTCTTCTTCGTTTTTTAGAAGCAGGGCTTGGTATGCTTCAACCATTTGATTCATTTGTTGGTTCAGCTGGTTAAGGCGGTCTACTACATCTAGGACATTATTTTCTCCTACTGAAGAAGGCATTGAAGGGTCTAGTGCTTGAACAGCGGTTTGCAGCTTTGCTAATTCTTGTTCTACATCCGCATATATAATTTTAATTTCGCTCATCTATACCCCTCCTTAACGTGCGACCATCGCAGCTTTTGCAGCAACGATCGATTGTTGAAGTGAAATAATTTCTTGCTCTGTCTGTGAAATCTTGGATGAGAGAGTTTGAAGAGAGGTATCAAGCTGACTGCCCGGCAATTCCCGGTAACTTGATACAAGGCCGCCTTCACGGAGGTTTTCAAACCGATCTGCCAGGCTCCCTGCCCATGTGACTGAAGATAAACTAGGACTCTTGCATAGATGCTCATTGCTATAGAAATCTTCTCTGCAATTCATCAACTCAGTGCGGCATGATCTAAGCCTTGCGAGTTCATCCTGCTTTTGACGTAAGCTCAAATACAATCCAGTTAATGGCATAAATGACACTTCCCTCTTTTTATTTTTTAAGAAAAAGAAGCATGTTTCTCTCTCTGTCATGCTTCTTTAGGTTAGTTGCTCATACTTGTCTGGCTTTTTCATTAATCTTGGAATAACAACAAACATTAATATGGCGATCATTAGGATGACAACCGCGATTAAAATGGTACTGATTTGAACAATCCCTGTTTCAGATTCCTGCTCTGTCCGGCTCTGTCTCGCAGGTTCTGTTTCTCCATTAAACAAATCGAGCCGCTCTGCTTTAGCGGTAATCGTATTCACTTCGATCGTCCTTGTTTGAAAGAGCTCCTCATATACCTCATCAAAGTATTTCATTTCTCTTTGCGTAAAAGTAAGCACCCTTTGCTCTTCAGACAGTGCTTCCCGTCTCACACGTTCGTCTTCTCTGTAATAATTTAAATCCACATTAATTTGTCGTTCTTTGTATTCCTGAGGCTCTACTACTGGATCCCCCTCCGCCAGAACTAAAGACGGAAGGAGAAAAAATAGTAAACAAACAAAGGCAGATATATTAAGAAGCTTCATAGCTTTCATCTAAATCTTCCTCTTCTTTTTGAGTAAGACGGCGTCCTCTAATGAAGTATGCAGCAGCTGCTGCTATGATACTTACAATAGATAAAACAATAACAGCTGGAAGAAACATCGATTGATTTCCAAATTGAATCGACATGTATACTTCAGAAACCGGATGATTCATGCTGAAATTCGGCATAACGAGATCAAGCAGCGGTGTGACAAAGAACAGCATTAGTCCTACGATGACAAGACCGCCTGTTATTAAACCGAAGACTAGACCTAACTGAACCAATCCAGCCGTTGCAGTTAATAGCAGGATCGTTACAATCGTCCACTTAAATGCTTGAACATCATGCATTGGGTAAATATTAAGCCCATAAATACTAATGATTAACCCGACAGCAATATTTAATAGTACAAACATTGATGCATTAAGCATGGCTGGCACATAAGAGAAATAGTGTACGAACAATCCAATAATCAACCCGGATACTAAGATAATGACCAGCATTACTACTGGCGGCGTATTATTTGTTCTTTCTTCAGGAGCCTCACCGCTGATTTGGACTGGATTTGACAGGTAATCATACACGTAAGGGTTTGGCTGACCATCCACTACAGCATTTCTAAGAATACTGTAAAGGTCGTTCTGTACAAGCTGTGAGGCTTCTACATTGGTAGCCCAGTTATTATTTAATTCATCTGCTCTAGATTGAACAGAACCTACTTTTTCATATAACTCATCAGTATACTCATTGACGTAATTTGAGCGATCAGACAATGAACTGACTAAGTTTGACACTTGTTCAATATTGCCCATGGCATTTTGCTGATTCGATACGATCATTTCTCCGTTCATATCATCTACCGGAGGGGATTCAACCTCAGGCGTTTCGATACCTTCGCGCAGCGCAAGCGTAACAAGATTCGCATTTTCCTCAATTTCTTGCAGCTCACTTACAATCGCCTCTTGTTCAAGCTGAACACTTTCATCGTATTCATCAATAAAAGTATGAACAGCCTCAACAAATCCTTCAAAGTCACTTTCTAAAAGATCAAGATCATCAATCGATTGATCTAATCCCGATTGAAGATCATTGAAGCCTCCTTGAATAGATTCAAAAGTTTCTTCAACAGCTGTGAGGCCTTCACTTCCTGCTAAAATATCAGAAATTAACTCATCTTCTTGTTCCGCAGACTGATTAGCAGCCTGGTGATACGCAGACAGATGTGAGTAATACGTTAATAATTTATCAGTATTTTGGGTCTGAATAGCCGTCCCAAAATACGGAGCTAATCGATCTTTGCGAGTAGTTGATAAGTAAGAAGAGCTGAGGATGCCTGCTTCTTTTTGATTGATCTTATCAATGATTGCTCTGTTCCCTGGATTCCCAGGGTTTGGCTGCTGCTGTGGTGCGCTTTCGATTTGAGCAATCAATTCTTCTAACACTCGTTCCCACTCTGCTTGAGTAGAAGATTGAGCATTTAGCTCGCCTTCTATTTTTTCAATTTCACTCTCAAGTGCAGCTACAGAAGCACGAAGACCTTCTAAGTGGTCTTGTTGACCTCCACTGTCTTCTTCGCCCTCTTCTCCGTCTGAGGGAGAGTCACTAGCGGCTGAATCAATTGCTCCCTTTAATTGTGACAGCTGAGCTTTTAGTTCAGTTAATGATTCTGCTGAGGCAAGGGTAGCTGTTGGTATATCAACATCAACTTCAGCAGGCGGGTTCTGGCCTCCCTCGTTTCCCCCTCCGTTTGATCCATTGGTCAACTCTTCGCGAATTGGGAGCATAGCTGATTCTAGCTGATTAAAAGAATAACTCATTCGCTGAGTTCTAAAAGTATTCATCATCTCTCTTTGGCCATCTTCAAGATGACCAGCTAGTTGATTAACAGTCTCCTCGCCTGTGGAAGCTCTTAAATCGGATAGCACTGAATAATTACCATCAATTGCACCTTGGACCCTAGAGACACTTTGTGAAAAATCTTGACCATCATTCGTAAATGCTGGTCTTGGACGTTCTTGGATTCGTACAATTGTATCGAATCCGTTGTACATGGTAGATTCATAGCTTGTCAGCCCTTGCTCAAGCAGCTGTTGATTTTCCAGACTAGTTGTCATGAATAATTCGTTCTGCTGCTCTTGATACTCACGATATGCTTGAACATTTTCTAAAAATGCACTCAGCTGCTGCTCGTATGTTTCGATATTGGCAATCGCTTCTTCTGATGTAGCCTCTGCATCTGTAGATGAGCTGAGCAGTTGTTCAAGCAGCTCTTTTTGTCTTTCCACTTCACTTGCGATCGTTTGAGAGTTCGGTGCATAGAAGGAATACATCGCTTCTTGGAATGCAATTTCCCTTTCTACGATGTTATCGAATTTTTGGCGAATGTCATTCACTTCTTGTGCCACTACATCCCAATAAATGCTCGTCACTTGTCTATTGATTCGGCTTCTAGCATTTTGAAGGGAACGCTGAACCCTTTCAATATTTCTTGCATTTAAGTTTGGTTGAATTTGATAGCTCAAGGAAGCTCGTTCAGGCTGATCTTCTTTAAATGTTAAAATATTATTTGAGAAATCAGAGGATAGATACAAGATTCCATCATATTGGTTTCTCTCAAGGCCAGACTCGGCAGCATTTCTTCCTACTACCACATAATTGTATTCTGAATTTTCACCGATTGAGGCTGTTACAGCCTGACCAAAAAATACCCTCTCGCCTTGAAATTCAGCTCCTAAATCTTCGTTTACAATGGCGATTTGCCCTGAAGAGTTGTCTTGTCTCTTATTTGGTTCCTGACCAATGTAAGAAAAGAACAAGCTCGGCAGGACAAGGATCAGGACAATCATCGCAATTAACTTTATTAAATTCGTTTTCTCAAGCATTTTCTGCCCTTCTTTCCTGCTTTAGCATTTAGGAATTTGCATCCTTGTTGCTGTCCCATCTTGAATCAAGTAACCAAAGCCAGCCAGAACTTCCGGCTCATTCCGTGTAAACGGCAGTGTAATTAAACTCTGATCAGATTTCTTCGCTAATAGTACAGCCTGCCTGATCTGCTTTAACTCATTTGTTAAAGGATCAAAGCCTTTTGTAAAGTCGTTTGTATTTCCGGCAACAATCACAGTAAAGCCTAAATGAGTGTATTGCTTCATGAATGTTGATATCTTTCCTTGAATCTGTGCATCAATCGTTTGCTGCAAGCGCGAAACGCTATCTACAACCAAGTAAATAGGAGCAAATGTCAAGGCGCTGGATTGGCCTATTACTTGTAAATACTCATTCTCACGACGTTTTAGAGTCTCTTCAACGCTATTGAGCCATTCATTTATTTGATCTTTAGTCTCCATATAAAGGACACCATCCCGGCTCGCATATGTTGATAAACCTCGATCAACCCCGTCAAATAGAGCGAAATCTGCATGATCTTGTTTAAACATTTCTTCTAATAACACTTTTACTGCATTGGTTTTACCTTTTTTACTTTGACCAACGACGAGACAATGCTCACTTTCTATATCGACTGATAACGTAGTCACTGTCTCTTCATCTAACCCAATTGACAGCGAACCTTGCTTTTTAGTAGCCGCATATTTCTTTGCAAATGTTTGGTAGTCAAGATTAGTAGGAAGCATAGGAATAGGTGCAGGCAATCGACAGCCTTGATACCTTTCCTTCATACGTTCGATCTTATCTTTTACGGCAGCAAGAACCTCTAAATCATCCTCACCCCAAGCCGGCAAGTACATCTGAGAAAGGGCTACTTGGTCTTTAATGATTAATGCACGACCGGCTATTGCCTCTACTTCATACGGTGTGCGTCCGATAATTGAAAACTTCTCATTGCTATCCATCAAATAATGAACGACTTTCGTTTTGAGAGAATTCATTAGCGGCTGCCTTACCACATTAATTCTTGTGGCCGAAAGCATAACCATGATGCCAAGCGACTGGCCATCTCGTGCAAATTGGATAAACTGCGTTTCAATGTCAGGAAGCTCCTCTTTCACAAGATCAAAGTTATCAATCGTAAGAACAATCGTTGGTAGTATTTCATCTGCAAGACGGTTGTAATGAGTGATATTACTCACTTCATGATCAAGGAACAACTGCTTCCTTTTTTCAATTTCTTTCTTTATATACACCATAAATTTTTCAATTTTGCGCTGATCATCAAATCTGAAATAATCGGCTGTATGAGGAAGCTGTCTCAACGGCAGAAGCGCACTGTTTCCAAAATCAAATACATAATAATGAAGTTCTTCTGGTGTAAATGCCTCTGCAAAACGAAGCAGATAGGTCATGATCGTTGTTGATTTTCCGTACCCTGATGACCCAAAAATACCGATATTGCCGTCTTCCTGCCACCTGTAACGATATGGTGTTTGACTTTGTCTTTCAGGCTCATCTTTTAAGCCGATAAGAAATCCTTCATCCACAGTCCCTGCATTCTCACTCGCAAGACGAGAAGCGAGGGGCGGCAGCCATGGACTTTGCAGTTTTTGGATGCCCATTGCCGATTGAACATTTGCTATTTCTGATACAATAGCTTCTATTTCTGTCTGCTTTTTCCGTTGCTCGCGCTTTACTTTTGCACTTACGTTGGACAACTGTACAAGGCCAAGATCGGTTACAAGCGAGATTTCATCTTCTGTACCGACTGTCTCCTCAAGATAAGGAGCTCCACTCCAAGCTGATTGGAATAATTCATACACCTCGTTATTTCCTACTTGCAAATAACCGCGTCCCGTAGTCGTGAGATTGGCTGCATCCGAATTTTTTAAGACCTCTTTACTATCTGTTGCATCCTGAACTTTTAATGCAATCTTAAAACGTGCATTACTCCAAATTTGATTATCAATAACACCGCCAGGCTTTTGAGTCGCTAGAATTAAATGAACGCCTAAGCTTCGGCCAATCCTTGCAGCACTGACCAGCTCTCTAATAAATTCAGGCTCCTCATTTTTCAGCTCGGCAAATTCATCTGAGATAAGAAACAGATGAGGAAGCGGCTCTTTGGCTGTGCCTTCTTTATAAAGGTCTGTGTAGTCATTGATGTGGTTTACCTCATATTGATCAAATAAACGCTGGCGGCGCTTCATCTCACTATTAATGGAAGCGAGGGCACGTGTACTAAAGTTTTGGCTCTCATTTATGTTTGTAATGGTTCCAAGAAGGTGAGGGATTTGCTTAAATGGCTGGGCCATCCCTCCGCCTTTGTAATCAATTAATAAAAACGCCACTTCATGAGGGTGATAATGAACGGCTAAGCTTAAAATATACGTTTGAAGCAGCTCACTTTTACCTGAACCTGTAGTACCAGCCAGAAGTCCATGAGGCCCGTGAGCTTTCTCATGTAAATTTAAGACAGCTACATCCTTTTTCCCTTTTAATCCAATCGGTACAGCTAAAGACTTCGAAGACTGATTAGTAAGCCACCTATTTGGGATATCTAGTTCTTCTACATCTTTCGCATTGAATAGATCAAGGAATGAAACCATTTCAGGGATCGAATTATTCATCCCTTTTAAATGATTAAGAGAACGTAGTGTTCTAGCAAATGTTTCATTGCCTTGTTGTTGGTGGCTGTCTAGATCAAACGCTGTATGCAGCGCTTTTTTCTCTTGGATGAGGATTTCACCTTGTTGATCATTAATATAGCCTACTAACGTATGAATCGTTTCAGCCAAATTCTCTTTTGTATCTGTAGCAAAGATTGTAGACATGCCAATCCCTTTATCCTCGCCTTCTAAGTACTCCATAATCAGATGCTCAGAGATTAACGCTCGATTCGATACAATGAAGACAATATGAGGGTAAAAACGTTTCTTGTCCTTCTCCTCGTCCATATCTCTTTCTCTTAATATTTCATAGATAGAGGATAACAACTGATCTCTCGTTCTCTCATTGTAAACAAAGCCTCTAGCAAAGGAATGCGGCAGCTGAAAATGAGGCAGCCATTTCATCCATTCCCAATCTCCATATTCTTCTTCATCAAAGATTGCAACAAACCTTATGTCATGATAGCTATGGAAGAACGCAAGCTGACCGACAATTTGCTGAATTTCCTTTTGGACGATCGATTGCTTCCCAATCAATCCAATTGCTCCTTTAGAAACATCAATCGTCAACGGGACATTTTCCACTATGTTGTATACATCAATCATTTCTTGTGATTTTTCAACTAAGTCATCAATTTCACGATTGGCAAAATCTAAGCTTCCAACTGCTACTTCATAGCTAGCAGGAACCGTTGCTCTCCCTACTCTAAAATGCAAGAAATCCTCACTTTCTAGAGTACGCTCAAAAATACGATCACTAATTTGACTTACGTCTGTTTTTAATTTCTCAAATGAAGGGAAATGGTAATACAGCACTTTCTTTTGCTGATCTGATAACGCTTGTAGTTCCTCTCGTTTTTGTTCTAGATAGCGATTGTAGACTCGCAGACGCGTTGCTAGCTTGATTTTGCGCTTTTTCTTCTCTCGGAAGTATTGAATAGTTGAAGTGAAGATCGTTGTTGTAAACATTACAATCGAAATGATAATAAAGACACCTCTAGGAATTAATAACGCCACGATCCCCATTACAATGAGCATCATTAACGGAGGCAGAATTAACAGCCATAATGCTCTTTGGTTATCATCCCCTTCTTGTGAAGGGAATGAAAATGTTACTTTTTCCTCAGGGAGATCATAAATCATTCTTGGTGTGCGGCGATAATCCGGGTACTTCTTTTTCATTTCAGAAGTAGGCGGTATCGCGCGTGCTAGGGAGGTTTCATAGTCGTCGGATCCTGACAAATGCAGAAGATCCCCTTCGATAAATGTCATAGAGAGACCTGAATAATAGATTACATCACCATTAAACAAAGGCTTCCTCTCTTTAAGCTGCTTGCCATTCACATAAACGCTAGCATCACTCGCCGCGCTAAGATGCCATGTTTCCTCTATACGGTCCATTAGAATAGGATTTTCACTTACATGGTTTTCTCCTAATTGGTTCAAAAGGACAATCGTCGCACCTTCTTTATGATCGACCGTTATTTCCTTTTGATGCCCAACATAATACGTTGCCTCAGCATTGGAACCTCCTTTTAAAATGAACGTCAGGCTATGACCTTCCTCTGTGAGCGTGAATGGTTCCTCAATCTTCAGTTCTGTAAGACGCTCCCCTTCTTGATACAGTACATATTCATCCTCTTTTACAATGGATAACTCGCCGCTTGCAAATGGATAAGAATAAACAGTAAGTGAATGTTCTTCACTGTTTCCAATCGTCACTCTTTTATGGTGATCCAACGGGTAAAGTTGATATGTATCCTTATAAAACACAAACAATTGTTGCATCTGTCTCACCTCCCTAAGACTCGGAATCTTCTTCCTCTGCTGCTTCTTCCGTTTCATCAGCAGATGGTTCTGGTTCTGATGGAGGTTCTGGCTGTGCTGGTGCTGAAGCTGGTGTTTCTTCTTCCTCTTCTTCTACAACAGGATCCGCCTCAGCCGCTTCCTCAGCTTCTAGCTCCTCACGTTCTCTCATATACTCATCTATCTCATTTTGAATGATTTGCAGTTCTTCTTCTTTTTCTTGTCCCGATAAGCGGTCATTGGCTTTAATATCCTCGCGATACTTAAGCAGTCCAAGCATGACAAGGTCTCTATCTTCTAAGGACCTAGCTAAATCAACGGCTTCTTCATTTTCTCCCCTGCCAATATGAATCCAGTATTTGAAATAACGTTCATCCGACTGAAGGGTCAGCGTGTTGCGGACAGCATTACGCTGATCTTCCGTTAAAGGTTCATACTCTACATAAGAGGTGGCCAGCTGATATTGCACCACATACGGCATACCATCTGAATCGTAGTAATTCAGCTGATTAATGACTTCGCTATAATTTGTCATTAAGAAAGCTTCACTGCTTTCTATAAATGCTTCCTGCTTTGGCTGCACAAAAAAGAATGAATAAATGCTGTATGCAATAAATGGTAGTAATAGAGCAGCCGCTGCAATTAAGCTGTATTTATGTGTAAGCCATTTCTTCTTCGGAAGAGAGATAAGGGTCTTTTCACGGCTCTCAATCTCTGTAATCGTGTCTTCTACGTAAGCTGTTAATTCGTCTAATGTGCTGCACTCAAATATTTCTTTTACAAAGGGACTTAACGTCATTGTTGTGTGGTAGTGATAATAGTCGTAAAATGTATGAGCTGGGTCAATCAACTCACTTATTGTCGCTTTAACTTCAAGTGTCAGATTATCTTTTTCTTGACTATAAGGAGGAAGACTTTCTTTCACCCCGTAGTGGAGGAATATTGGTTCGAAGCTCTTATCAAATACGAGGTTCTCAGGGCACACGATTAAATGAAGTCTTGTATACGAATGAGTCTTTACCGCTTTTAAAAGATTATGAGCGAGCAGCCATTTAGCATAGGTTGTTTTACGCTGAATCATTGCAAAGTTCAAAACCGATTTGGGACGCTTCATGATGATTTTGATTTCATCTTCTGTATTTTCAACAATTCTTTCAATCTTGTCATCTAATTTTGTCAGCATTCCTGCTTCTAGAGGATCGCTTAGTTTCACTTTCGCTTTTTGAAAATGAAAAACATGCTGACCTTTATCCTTTGAAACCGTGGCTTCTATTTGTTTTTCTAAATACGATAGCCGTTTTTCTTCCATAGCAGGTACTCCTTTAAAGGCTCTTAGTCTTAACTGGTCACCTATTTGTTTAATCTAGTGATATAATCTCTACCTTATATAATGACGATTTTGTCACCGTTTGTGATTCCGCTCGCTTGAAGAGTGGCATGACCCGGAAGGACCTTTTCTTTATTCTCAATCCTTACCCAATTGCCCTCACGAGGAGGCTCTTTCATTTCTTTGATCTGCCAAACAATATCAATGACTTTTTTCACAGAATAATAGTCAGACAAGCGCAAATCAAAGGTTTCTCCCTCATAATGACGCATGTCAATAGTTACCTGTATATATATTGAAATCACCCCAAGACAGGAAAAAAAGCGCATAAACAAGTGTGTTGTCAGCGCTCCTTTTCATTATCATTTCATTGTGCTTTTTTACTATTTAACTTTACTGCACATTTTTACTTTACCGTACACTTTACTTAGCCGCGAATTTGACTAGCAATTTGACGGTCAGTATCTTCAAGAACTTGTGCAGAATTTGCAAGCTGCATAGATACTTCGTTTAATAGAGCTGCCATTCGATCGAAAGACGGGCGTAGTTCTTGGTATTGTTGAGCAAATGCTTGGCTTGAAGCACCTTCCCAAACATCTTGTAAGTGACTGCTCATACCATCAAGACGAGTAAGTAAGTCGTAAATATTACCGCTCTCTGTATCATACTGTCTAGCAACGTCACGTAGTTCAGCCGGTGTTAAGCGAATTACATCTGACATGTCCACAACCCCTTTAACATTTAGTTTTGTCTCTTATAGCTTACCAACTATTTTTTTACAGTCAACGCATCTACCACTATTTGTTTAAAACACTATTAATGACCTATTAATCCACTAATATTCTGGCTGTTTACCTTTAGCAAACAAGGAAAATATAACTAGCATAATTAGACAAATAGCGACTAAATGCCCAACCTTTATTAATAGACTATATTAGATTAATCTTTAAATACCCACTATTAGATAAAAATATGCACTTAATCCAAAATTTTCTTCTTATTTGTTATAAAAAGAAAAACAAGGAGCCCGCCGGCTCCTTGTAAGTGATCAAACTATCTAATCGTTAAAGGAATATCTTCATATTCTTCAGGATCGATTTCATATACCGACTCATCAGCCACCCCTTCAATGATTCCATATAAGCCATCTTCTACAGCTTTTACTAACTGTCCTCTCATCTTTTGGCCGAAGCTCTGCGTTTGACCGCGGATTTCAAATAAAACAGTTCCGCTTCCGTTTAAAGCAAAAGAGCCGAGTGCTGTACCAGGCAGATCCAGCCCTTGCTGATAAAGAGAAATATTTTTAAATGGTGAATTGCCGATTTGCAAAGCATCATACACAGCTACATTTAACTGACGTGAAAAGTCATAATCATATGCATCTGCATATTCACTATATTTTTCCCCGGCCGCAGTGTTTGGATCAGGTACAAATTGAGCTGAAATCGACATGGTTACATCATCATCCGTTCCCTCTACCTTCATAAACGGCCCTTGATGATGAAGGTCTACAAATACATCAACGTTCCCAAATTCTTTCTGAAGATCAAGATACACATCCCTTGCTGTTTGCGCTTCTGGTGTAATGAACCAGCCAGGAGATGCTGAGTTGCCAGGAAAATCTTCTGCTTTAGGCTCATAATTTAAATCCGGATTGAAATCACGGTTCACATCAAAGCCTGGAAGCTCTCCGTAGTTCGTTCCTTGAAGAGTCCGGGTGTAATAATTCCAGGATGGGGTAACACCCTCTAATTGCGGAAAGGCAGCTTCTACTTCTGCCCAGGTCATCGCATTTCCTCTTCGATCTAACTCCGCAGCATCTGGATTCATCTTCGGCAGCGCAACAAGAGTTACCTCTTCACGAATCTGTTTTGCTTTAGGGGAATTACTAGAGCCTAGGAATTGCAAAATATTTAATAAAGCTTCCGTTCCCGTCTTTTCATTGCCATGAATTTCACTTTCAATCAGAATAACGCGGTCACCTGTGCCAACTGTTGCCTTATAAATATCTCTTCCTTGATTTGACACCCCAACAGTTTGAACCTCAACACGGCCTTGACTGTTTTTAACAATCTGATCTAAACGCTTTTGCATCTGCTCATAAGTCATAAAGCCAGAAATTGATAATTGCTGCTCACTCGGAACAGCCGGTCCTGTGTTAGATTGTGCTGCCTGGGCTGGTGACATAAGTAAGCTTGCTGCTAAGAAACTGGTACCTACTGTCATGGCAAATTTCTTCATAATAATTCCTCCTCCACTTTTATCATTCACCTACGAATTCTCTCATTAAAATCGAATCCCTCCTTAGATACACGAAATTTTAGATAAGCGTAATAATGTACTAGTTGATGCCTTATTTCGACAAAAACACCCGCAAACTTTAGTCATATGTTTTACACCAGAAAAAAGAGACACTAGGTTGTTACACCTAGTGTCTCTCCTGCAAGTTCCTATGTAGAACTTAATGTTCTTCAATTTCAAAACGTTCGACATTCTCCATGTTTATATACTGGTTTTTGTGATCGAACCATTTAGCCGTTTGAATTTTATCAATTTGCTGATTAAGTTCGTAACCGCTCTCCAGTTCAAATACTACACTTTCTCCACCACAAAAATAAAACGTAACTTTATATTTTTTCATTCTCTATCCCTCCTACACTCACTTATTCCCAAACATTTTCCTTTTTAACCTTAGAATTTCTAGAAAAATGTAAAAGAATCTATGACTGAATTAATCTATCTTATTGTGTTGATTTCTTTTTCCCAAAATAAAGCAAGCCTAAAAGAAGCCATGATATCATGATCACAAATGCAATAATAAGTGTAATAACTGGGCCTAGTGCTATAATAAGAGGGACGGATGCCGCTGTGACAATTCCACCTCCTACAATAAGGTCAAGCATCAGTTGTTTATAACTAAATCCTTCCTTTGCTGGGCTTTCGTCTTTAGGATCTGCGAGTTTAATCAATAACAAACCAGCAGCACTCATCCCCATCGCCTGTCCTAAATCTCCAATTGCCCGCTCAAACCAATAGTCAGGCATAATACGAGGAGCAATGAATATGAAGGCCACAATATTCCACCCTATTGCAGCAACAGACATAAGTAAGAATGGGACGATATATTCACCAAGGACTGACAAGGATAATGTGGCGATAGCTGACACAATCAGCAAATCTAAGGCAAACCCTTGGATACGAGTAATCAGGTCCCGGTCTAAAATGGACTTTTTAACAAACTTACTTAGAACAAGCTGAACTATGACCGCACCAACCATTGCTAAAGGGAATAAAGGCAGGTGAACAAAAAGCTCCATATTCTCACCCCATAGAGCCCCTTCAATTAAAATAAACCCTTCTAAAATGACATACCCAATGGCAATAGCCACCCCTATGTATGCAAAATGAACAGTAAGTGTTTCGATCACTTCAGAGCGAGTTGTCTGATTGCCAGCAGACATGTCTTGCTGGTCTTCCTTTTTGATTAAGCCTTTCTTTTGTTCATCTGAAATGTCATCAGGACTATTTAAAATTTCGGTTTCCCCTTTACGCGCAGCCCAATTTATTAATAAAATTCCTAGAAAAACTCCAGTTAGAACGCCGACAGTAGCTAATCCAATTGCTAAATCTCTTCCTTCTTCAAAACCAACGCCGCTGAATGTACCAGATAATCCGGCTGCGGTACCATGTCCACCAACAAAGCTGATCTCAAGTAAGGCACCAGCCGCTGGATTCATTCCAAATAAAGGCGTTAATACCACTAAAGCCAATGTGATGCCAATGACGTACTGTCCCCATGATAGAAAATGGGCAAATGTTATTTGCGGGCCAGCAACCTTCCATATCTTTTTGATATTAGGAACTTTCTTCCCTATGAATAAAGATGCAAAGATGATACTGATCAACAGTTCAGGGAGCACTTCCCATACCTCTATCATAGGGGCTGGGAAAAGCCCTCCCCCTTCAAATACTTCTACTCCAAACAGACCAAGCACTTCCGGTCCTAGAAGCAGTCCAAGAAGCCCCGCAATAATTGAGCTTGGGATAAAGAAAGATTGTAGAAATGGCGTGGCAACCCGAATCCATTTTCCGATAATAAGTAAAACACCTAATATGATAAAGCTAAACCCTATAACTTCTGCCGACATAAAAACAAAGTCCTCCTCTTCTTTTACTTTATAGAGAAATATTACCTGCCGATTGAAAGATAAAACGTATCGTTATTAATCAAATAAAATAAAGCACCCTCCAAGGATGCTTTAAACAACGACAGATAAATCGCCTCTTCCGAAATAATCAAGTAATTCAGGCCCGTTGTAAACTAGGTTTAGAATATCTGCAATTCGATATTGCTCTTCAGTGATTGTCATACGTTCTTTATCCGGATAAGGTATAAACACACGGAAGCCGTCTACTGCAACTGTACGAAAACGTTCTATCGCTACTCCGTTATAACGTAAATTAAAGAATTTCTCATAAGCAATATCATCCTCATAAGCTGAAATCCAATCTTCACTTAATCCTTCACTCGGAACAGTAATATCAGAATCAATTGTAATGGAGATATTATCTTTGAATACATACACACTAGTGTCTTGATCATATAACCAGTCACTAGGCTTTGATTCAATAATGGATAACTTAAACTCTTCGTATCTCATTTTCGTCAACTCCTTTGTACCCTAAATCCCCTCTCTCTTCTGATTTGAAACCTAAACAAGAAACCTCCAATGATCTTCACTAACTTGATCCTTTTATAAATTGAGAAGATAATGACTATAGATTTATATACACAAGAGAATGAAAGGAGAGCTCCCTGTGGATTCTTTTCCTCACCACTTCAAAGAGAAGCACCTGCTTACCCCTAAGGTGAAAATGAATTTAAAATTAAAAATGATCCTGTTAATAGGAGCATTAATTTCGCTTACTTTTATCATTATGGGTGTGTTTCTTCATTATTTCTTTTCTGATACGATTGAAACACAATTAGGTGAGCGAGCGTTAAGCGTAGCAACAAGCATTTCGCTCATTCCTGAAATCCAAGAGGCATTTGCCCTTGATGATCCTGCAGCTGTCATCCAGCCGATCGTTAAACCAATTCAAGAAGAGACAGGCGCTGAATTTATTGTTGTCGGAAATACCAATGAAATACGTTATGCTCATCCTGATGAAGAGAAAATTGGGTTGAAGATGGTTGGTGAGGACAACGCGCCTGCCCTCTTACACGGAGAGTCCTATATATCAAAAGCCACCGGTTCCCTAGGGTATTCCATCAGAGGAAAAGTTCCTGTGTATTCCGAAGAAGAAATTGTCGGAGTTGTTTCAGTAGGGTATTTAGTAAATGATGTGCAAAGCATGGTTCTTACATACAGTAAAGAGCTTTGGTATGTCCTTCTCTTTATGATCACTCTCGGTATTATTGGAGCTGTTCTGATTGCTCACTACATAAAAAAGCTGTTATTCGGGTTAGAGCCGGAGGAAATCTCGCATTTATTACTTCAAAAAGAGACGATCCTGCAATCTACGCACGAGGGGATTATCGCAGTCAATCAAGAAGGAAAAGTTACCCTGGCTAATCATGCCGCTTTAAAACTTCTAACAGATCGACACTCTGCTCCACTATCACCACTAGAGAGTCCGGTTGGCAGGCCCATTCAAGAAGTATTACCCATGTCTGCCCTTCCTCACGTTCTTCATTCCGGGGAAAGTCAGTATGATCAGCAGATGTATGTAGGAGCTCATACCGTGTTAGTTAACCGTGTTCCTATTTTTTATGAGAAAACACTAATCGGTGCGGTTTCCACCTTCCGTAATAAAACAGAAATTGACCAGCTCACCAAGGAACTCACACAAGCCAAACAATATGCTGATGCGCTTCGTGCCGAGACGCATGAATTTTCTAATAAACTATTCACGATATTAGGGCTGCTGCAATTAGAAAGAAAAGACGAAGCCATTGCATTTATTCAAAAGGAAAATAATATTCAACAAGACTGGATCCATTCTGTATTAGAGAAGGTCACCGATCCGATGGTTGGGGCAATTCTTCTTGGAAAGCTCAATCAAGCGATGGAACAACGGGTTAATATGGTGATTGAAGAAGGCAGCCAATTGATGCATCCATTAAAGGAACCACAGCAGGAAGCCCTTGTCACAGCTTTAGGAAACCTTCTTGAAAATGCGATAGATGCGGCTAAAACAAATCCCAAGCTGCAGCAAGTCAGTATCTTTTTTACCGATGTCGGTGAAGACCTTGTGTTTGAAATGGAGGACTCCGGACCAGGAATTCCAATGGATTTAGCGAACAGCATCTTTACTAGGGGCTTCTCCACAAAAAAAGGAGAGCATCGCGGATTTGGCCTTGCTCTTGTAAAAGAAGTGCTCGCTGAAGTGAATGGACAAATTTATATAGAAGAAGGCGATCTTGGCGGTGCTTGCTTTGTCATAACGATCCCTAAAACAAAACGTTTCTAAGGAGGTTCTTCCCTTGCAAAATCCAATGTATAACGTACTCATCGTGGAAGATGACTTTCGTGTCGCTGAAATAACAAAAGGATTTGTTGAAAAAGTGGATGGTTTCAATGTGATTGGCCTATGCAAGACAGGCGCTGAAACTGAAAGCTTTCTATTTAATCTTAACGAAACAACTCCTGATCTCATCTTATTAGATGTATATATTCCTGATGTGAACGGGCTTGACCTTTTCTGGAAGATTCGTGAGAACTTGCATCAAGTGGATATCGTCATGATAACAGCTGCAAAAGAAGTCTATACGATTGAAGAAGCGCTTCGCGGCGGGATTTTCGATTATATTGTAAAGCCGGTTGATTTTAACCGTTTTAAACGCACGTTAGATACATTCAAAGATCAAAGAGGATCCCTTTCTTCTAAAGAAAAGCTTAATCAAGAAGAAATCGATCTCTTAACCAGGGCGCAAAGCCCTTCCCAGTCCGCTGCCTTAGTAGAGCAAGAGCAGCTTCCTAAAGGAATTGACAGCATCACACTTGATAAGGTTAAAAACATTCTAAGCTTACATAGTGATACGGGCATAACGGCAAGTAGCTTAGGAGAAGCCGTAGGGATAAGCCGCTCCACTGCAAGGAGATATTTAGAATATCTTGTATCTATAAGTGAAGCACGGGCTGAATTAAGTTATGGCGATGTCGGAAGACCGGAGCGACTCTACATTTCTAACAAGTAACCCTGTGAACAAAATGAACAAAACCCTCGAAATGAACAATATTTCATTAATGTTCATAAACTTCATCCTCTCTATTTTTCGTGATAAAGTTCTGTAATATCAGACAATTAGAAAAATAGAGGGATTTTATTTTTGAGTGTATTTGTATACGCTTACAAAATCCCCTCTTTACTATTAAAAACAAAGGGGAGAGTATTATGCTTAGTATCATCGGTTTTGTTACCATTTTAGCTATTGTCCTGTTTCTTCTTAGCGGCAAAATGTCACCTATTATCAGCCTTATTACGATACCGATTCTTGGGGCTCTTTTAGCAGGTTTCTCAATTGCAGAGATTGGATTGTTCTTTGATGAGGGGATAGCTAAAGTTATCAGCGTAGTGATTATGTTTATCTTTGCCATTCTTTATTTTGGAATTATGCAAGATGCAGGCCTTTTTGATCCAATTATTAATAAAGTCATTAAGGTCTCTAAAGGGAATATCGTTGCTGTGGCTGTTGGTACGGTTATCATTGGAGCGATTGCGCATTTAGATGGTTCCGGAGCTTCTACTTTTTTAATTACGATCCCAGCACTCCTTCCATTATATAAACGGTTAAAAATGAATCCGTATCTTTTGCTATTACTAGTAGGTACTAGTGCTAGTATTATGAATATGGTACCGTGGGCTGGTCCAATTGGACGTGTCGGCTCTGTCCTTGGAATGGATCCCACCGAACTATGGAGACCCCTTATTCCGCTTCAAATTATTGCTCTTATTCTACTAATGGGATTAGCCTTTTTCTTAGGACTAAGAGAAAAACGCCGTATTGAAAAACTCGCAGTATCATCTGATCAGCTTGAAGCAGCGGCAGCATTGGATGTTACAGATGATGATGTAGCTCCCACAAAAGATACAACTCTCGCAAGACCTAAACTATTATGGGTAAACCTCCTCTTAACGCTCGGTTTAATTGCGATGTTAGTATGGGGAATTCTACCGGCAGGATTTATCTTTATGATCGCACTAAGTATTGCACTGCCGCTTAATTATCCTAAAGTAGATGATCAAATGGATCGAATTAAAGCCCATGCACCAAATGCCTTATTGATGGCTGCTATTATTCTTGCAGCAGGTTCTTTCCTTGGAATTTTAGGCGGGTCAGGAATGCTTGATGCCTTAGCTACAGATCTTGTTACCTTACTGCCAGCTTTCATCATTCCTTATCTGCACCTGATCATCGGCTTTTTCGGTGCACCATTTGAACTGATCTTAAACACGGATGCCTATTACTTTGCCCTCTTGCCTGTCGTTGAACAAATCGTAACTTCATACGGTGTTGAATCAACCTCAGCTGCTTACGCAATGGTGATTGGTAATATCATCGGAACATTTATCAGCCCGTTCTCTCCTGCGCTGTGGCTTGCACTCGGCTTAGCAGGGCTTGAGATGGGTAAACATATTCGCTATTCCTTCTTCTGGATTTGGGGCTTCAGCGTCGTGTTACTAATTATTGCTGTAGTCATTGGAATTGTATAACGAGTTTAAAGCTTCTCAGCCATCTTGGTATGAGAAGCTTTTTTCATTTTCATAAGGCTCCATCCGCAAATGACAATTTTTTCATGTTAGATTATGTGACATTATTGTTGTTTCATGTTCCTCTTCGCGTTAAAGTTTTATTAATCTAAATATTCTTTTTAATTTGTTTTGGGAGGGTTAGATCATGAAATTAACAGCAGTAGAGAAAGAGAAACTATTAATCGTCGTTGCTGGTCAATTGAGCAAAGATCGAAAAGAACGTGGAATATTATTAAATTATCCCGAGGCTACCGCCTATTTAACATGCTACGCAATTGAGAAAGCGCGTGAAGGCAAAAGTGTTGAAGAAATTATGGAGCTTGGCCGCCATGTCCTTACAGCGGATGATCTAATGGAAGGTGTTCCTGAAATGCTGGATAGTATCCAAGTTGAAGCGACATTTCCGGACGGTGTGAAACTTGTAACGATTCATCACCCAATACAAGCGGGGGTGAAATCATGAAACCAGGAGCATTTAAGATAGCCGAAGGTTCAATAGAGATCAATGCAGGAAGAGATACATTGGAGTTAACTGTTAAAAACACAGGAACGCGTTCTATTCAAATAGGATCGCACTTTCATTTCGCAGAGGCGAACAGCGCCCTTTCTTTTGACCGAGAAAAAGCAATTGGCATGCGGCTCGATATTCCTTCTGGCACCGCCATTCGAATTGAACCGGAAGAAGAACAAAGCGTAACGCTCGTCTCCATAGCCGGTTATAAAACAGTGTATGGCTTAAATGGGATGACAGAAGGCTCCCTAGATGAAGGAGGAAAAGAGAAAACACTTAAGAAACTCACAGAATCTGGCTGGATGACAAAGGAGATTTTATCATGAAGATTTCTAAACAACGATACGCAGAGCTTTTCGGACCGACAACTGGAGATCAAGTACGTTTAGCAGACACCGATTTATGGATTGAGATCGAAAAAGATTGTACCGTATACGGCGAAGAAATGATTTTCGGCGGGGGAAAATCTATTCGAGATGGGATGGGTCAAAACGGCAGATTAACAGCTAAAGATGGCGCCCTTGATTTAGTCATTACGAACGTCATCGTCGTTGATTACACAGGTATCATTAAAGCTGATGTGGGAGTGAAAAATGGACGAGTAGTCGGTGTAGGAAAAAGCGGCAACCCGGATATTATGGATAATGTTGACCCTAACCTCGTTATCGGAGCAGGAACAGAAGTCATTTCAGGTGAAGGAAAAATCTTAACCGCTGGCGGGGTTGATACCCACATTCACTTTATTTGTCCGCAGCAAATGGAAGTGGCCCTCTCCTCTGGGATCACCACCTTAATTGGCGGCGGAACAGGACCGGCAACGGGAAGTAAAGCAACAACTTGTACTTCTGGTCCATGGTATATGGAAAGGATGCTGGAAGCCGCAGAAGAATTCCCTGTAAATGTAGGCTTCCTAGGGAAAGGAAATGCCTCTCACCCTGCTCCTTTAATCGAGCAAATTGAAGCTGGTGCTGTCGGCCTTAAACTTCATGAGGACTGGGGCTCTACGCCTAAAGCGATTGAAACATGTATGGAAGTCGTAGAAGATGCTGATATTCAAGTAGCGATTCACACCGATACGCTAAATGAAGCTGGATTTCTAGAAAACACCCTAGAAGCAATCGGCGATCGAGTGATTCATACATATCATATTGAAGGTGCAGGCGGAGGACATGCTCCAGATATTATGAGGCTCGCTTCTCACTCGAATATTTTGCCTTCCTCTACTACACCAACGATGCCTTATACAACGAATACGATGGAAGAGCATTTAGATATGATGATGGTCTGCCATCACCTAGATTCAAATGTTCCAGAAGATGTGGCATTCAGCCGTTCCCGTATTCGTGCAGCAACGATTGCCGCTGAAGATGTCTTACATGATATTGGTGCGATCAGCATGATGTCCTCTGACTCGCAAGCTATGGGGCGTGTAGGTGAAGTCATTATCCGCACGTGGCAGACCGCTGATAAAATGAAGAAACAGCGCGGTCCGCTTGTTAGCGAACATGACCATGACAATGAACGTGTAAAGCGCTATATTGCTAAATACACAATTAATCCAGCCATCACTCATGGAATAAGCCATGACGTCGGTTCAATCGAGAGCGGTAAATTAGCTGACCTTGTTTTATGGGATCCTGTATTCTTTGGTGTAAAACCAGAGCTTGTGTTAAAAGGAGGAATGATCGCGCGCGCTCAGATGGGTGATCCAAATGCATCCATCCCAACACCGGAACCAGTGTATATGCGCAGAATGTACGCCTCATACGGACGAGCTAACCGTTCTACATCGATCACTTTTATGTCGCAAGCAAGCATTGATCTTGGGGTCCCTGAAAAATTAGGGTTAACAAAAATGATTTCTCCTGTTCGCAACATAAGAAACCTAAGTAAGCTGGATATGAAACTAAATAATGCCCTGCCACAAATTGAAATCAACCCGAAAACGTATCAAGTCTTTGCAGATGGCGAAGAAATTTCGTGTGAACCGGTAAGCTCGGTTCCGCTCGGGCAAAGATACTTTTTGTTTTAATCATAAGCTAAACGAAGCATCTCCTCTTTTAAAGAGTGAGATCCTTCGCTTTTTGATCTTTCCATTCTTTTAAAAAAGAATATCCACCCAGATTTTTATGGCCGTAGCGAAAATCAAGATCGCTAACATCCATTGCAAGATTTTTGTATTCATTTTCTTTCCCACTTTTGCCCCTAACGGAGAGGCTATTAAACTAGCAATGATCATGATCACAGCAGGCCAAAATAAAACTTGCCCTGTAAGAACTTTCCCTGTCGCTGCTCCTATTGATGAAATAAAAGTAATAGCTAAGGATGAGGCGATCGTCATTCGCGTCGGAATCTTTAAGACAATAAGCATAATCGGCACTAAAATAAATGCTCCTGCAGCACCTACGATTCCGGCTCCTATTCCTACTAGAAAAGCTAACATAGCAGCTAACCACTTATTAAACGTCACTTCTTCTAAAGGAATATCATCAATATTCTTCTTCGGTAAAAACATCATTCCAGCTGCAATAATTGCTAGAATTCCGTATACGAGATTCACGCCTGAACCCGGCATAAAACGTGATCCATATCCTCCAATGAAACTTCCAATCAACACACTTACTCCCATATACAAAATTAATGTTTTGTTTAAATATCCTCCTTTTCTATATACCCACACGCCCCCGATTGTAGCGAAAAGCACTTGTACCGCACTAATCCCTGACACCTCATGAGCGGTAAAAGCTGATAGTCCAACGATAGACGGAATATAGAGCAGCATCGGATATTTAATAATTGATCCGCCTATACCTACCATTCCAGAAATAAATGAACCTGCAAAACCAATTAAAAAGATTACCACAATGAAAAAGAAATTCACTTCCATACTTACACCTTCTTATCTAAAATTTTTCTCTATGATGCGTCAAACCAATTACCCTATACCGTATAAAAGAATCTATAACCTGTTACCTGCAGCTGCATGCTTCCGTTCTTCTTTGATTGTAACTCGAATTAATTTATAATAGAAATAAATAATAACAATACAGATCATTACGATTCATAATGGAGTGGTTAACATGCAGCTTGATTGGATTCGAAGTTACGTAACTCTCGTTCATTTTCAACATTTCACAAAGACGAGTGAATACTTGAATCTTTCTCAGCCAACAATCAGTATTCACATTAAGAAATTAGAAGATTACCTAGGTGTAAAACTGATTGAACGGTCCCTCACCAATCGATCATTCACACTGACAAATGCTGGCCAGGAAGTTTTTGAACAAGGAAAAAAGATGCTTGAGATTAGCAGATCGATTGAACAGGTGAAAGAAAAGAAAGAAGAGATTTCGCTGAGAATTGGAGCAACAAATACAGTGAGTGATGTCATCCTGCCTGACTTCGTGAAGAAAATCAGAGTGCTCTATCCCCAAATTCGTCTGCAGCTGATGATTCACAATCACGAACAAATCGTTGAAGGGCTCGAGCAACAAAAACTTGACCTTGCCTTGGTAGAAGGAACAAGCGGACTCGGACCTTTTCATGTCGAAGTAGTCAGCCGGGATGAACTTAGATTCTATGCCAAGCAACGGATGCCGCTTGCCACCTCTCCTCTCCTATTGCGGGAAAAAGGTTCTGGAACGAGAGAATATGCCGATCAATTTCTTTTATCTGAGAGAGTTGAACCTAGCGAAATTATTGAAGCAAGCAGTCATTATTTAATTAAGCAACTGGCTATTAGAGGACTCGGCATTGCCTTTCTCTCTCATTCAATGGTGAAAGAAGAAGTATCAGAAGGAAAGCTCGTACCACTCGATCCGCATGTGATCTACCGGCCATTTTATGCGGTCTACGAAGAAGAACATATGCACACCCCGATTTTAAAGGAGCTTTGTGACCTCCTGCAGAGCATTACGTAGACCCTGAGATGGAGATTCCAGAAGAAAAGAACGTTAAAAGTCTGCACTGCTCTCTTTTAAATGATAAAAAAGCATGCTCTCTTATCATGAGCATGCTTAAATAATATTGATATCAATTCTTAAAAAGCATTTATTTCTTCTTAATCCAAAATTTAATGATCTTCTCTTCTTGAACCGTTTTTAAAAGGGTATGACCAGCTTTTTCACTCCATGCGGGCAGGTCGTTTAAAGCTCCTTTGTCTGTTACATGAAGCTCTAACACTTGACCGTGTTCCAATGATTCAATGCCTTTTTTAAGTTCAATGATTGGCATTGGACATGTTAACCCTGTGACATCTACAACCTTATCAACCTTTATTTCATTCTCTTTAAAGTTATTGGTAGTAGTTTTATCATCTATAGCAAGGTTTTCTCTTAACACAGAAGAGTAGGTTTTCCAGCCGCCATCAACATTTTTCACTTTGTATCCCTTGTTTTTAAGAATCTGGCTAGCTAGGTATCCTCTTAAACCAACCTGACAGCTGACATAGATCGTCTGATCCTTTGGCAGCTCTGATAATCGGTCTCGTAGATCATTTAATGGGATATTTGTAGAGCCCTTAATAAATCCGAATTCACGTTCCATTGGCTCACGAACATCAATTAATAATCGACCATCTGAAACGATTTGATCCACTTCATGCCACTGAATATGCTCCAATTCACCGTCCCTAATATTAGAAGCCACATAACCGGCCATATTGACAGGATCTTTTGCTGATGAAAATGGCGGTGCATAGGATAACTCTAGATTTGTTAGATCCTCTACTGTTAGTTCACCTTTGATGGCTGTTGCGATAACGTCTATTCTCTTGTCCACACCATCTGCGCCTACGGCTTGGGCTCCAAATATTTTCCCGGTATCTTTATCAAAAATAAGTTTTAAGGCCATGGGTGCAGCACCCGGATAGTAACCAGCATGAGAGCTTGGATGAATATGAACCACTTCATAAGTAATGCCGAGATGCTTTAATGTCTTTTCGTTGTTTCCGGTTGCTGCAACAGTCAAGTCAAATACCTTGGCTATAGAAGTACCCATCGTCCCTTGATACTTTTCCTTTTTTCCCAACATATTATTGGCCGCAATCCGACCTTGACGGTTGGCAGGGCCCGCAAGAGGAATCATTGCTTTTTTGCCATTGATATAATCAACAACTTCAATTGCATCCCCCACGGCATAGATGTCCTCTTTGGAAGTTTGCAGGTATTCATTTACAATGATGCCCCCGCGTTCTCCAAGCTCTAGTCCTGCTGATTTAGCCAATTCATTTTCTGGTCTGACGCCGATTGAAAGAATCGTCATATCTGTTTCTATTTCAGTTCCATCAGAAAGGAGCACTTTTTTGCCCTGTTCTGTAAAAGCCTGCACTCCGTTTTCAAGTACTAAATGTACACCTTTCTCTTTTAAATGAGTGTGTAAGATGCTTGCCATCTCAACATCGATTGGGGCCATGATTTGCTTAGCCATCTCAACAAGCGTCACTTCAATTCCGCGATCAACCAGATTTTCCGCCATTTCAATTCCAATAAATCCTCCGCCAATTACAACGGTTTTCTTAGGTTTGTTGGAATCCACATAGGTTTTGATTTTATCAGTATCAGGTATGTTTCTTAAAGTGAAAGCAGTCTTATTTTCATTTAATCCTGGAATTGGCGGAACAATCGGCCTTGCACCAGGGGATAATAATAACTTGTCATACGTTTCTTCGTACTCTTCCTCGTTTCTTAGGTTCTTGATTACCACTTTATTATTTTGTGGATCAATGCTAAGTACTTCACTTAAATTTCTAATATCAAGATTAAAACGTTTCGACATGCCTTCAACGGTCTGAACGAGTAATTTGCTTCGTTCTTTAATGGTTTCGCCAATATAGTAAGGCAGTCCGCAATTAGCAAATGAAATATGTTCACCACGTTCAACAAGAATAATTTCCACGTCTTCACTAATCCTTCTTAATCTCGCTGCCGCTGTTGCACCGCCCGCTACTCCACCTACAATGATTACTTTAGTACTCATTTAATCCCCTCCAAAATATAGAAATTTAAATTTCCATTTAATAACTTTGATATGAATACAACATATACCCTATAAGGTATCTTACGATTTTATTATACCTGATGTGCTAATAATGTGGAGGGATTTGTGAATTATTTCACATTTAATTCACAATCTTTCCCTTGGAGATAAAATCGCTTGTGAGGCTTATATGCTCTCAAACCAGTAGACTTAAAAACAAAAAAAGCTCCCCATAAGTTTGTTTAACTTATGAGAAGCTTCTTTTCACTTTATGTCAAAACCTTATCTATCAAGGGTTTGAGGGGGCAGATGTCTAGCCTTCACTCCTAGAAACTCCGGACTCTTCACACCCTCCTACGTGGCAAAGAACGCCACTTGTCAGATGCTCCAGATTCCTGCGTTTCTGAGCAGTCGCTTCAGCTTTTCTTATTACATCATGCCGCCCATTCCACCCATGCCGCCCATGCCGCCCATGTCAGGCATGCCGCCGCCTTCGTTTTCCTCAGGCTTATCAGCGATTACAGCTTCTGTTGTTAAGAACATAGCTGATACTGATGCAGCGTGTTGTAGAGCTGAACGCGTTACTTTTGTTGGGTCAACGATACCTGTTTCAACCATGTTTACCCACTCGCCAGTAGCTGCGTTGAATCCAAAGCCAACTTCTTGTGACTTAAGACGCTCAACAATAACAGAACCTTCAAGACCTGCATTGTGTGCAATTTGACGAACTGGCTCTTCTAGAGCACGAAGTACGATGTTCACACCAGTTGCTTCGTCTCCATCAGCAGATACAGCTTCAACTGCTTTAATTACATTGATAAGTGCTGTACCACCACCAGCTACGATACCTTCTTCAACTGCTGCACGAGTTGAGTTAAGAGCATCTTCAATGCGAAGTTTGCGCTCTTTCATTTCAGTTTCTGTTGCAGCACCAACTTTAAGAACAGCTACACCGCCAGCTAATTTAGCAAGACGCTCTTGAAGCTTTTCTTTGTCGAAATCAGAAGTTGTTTCTTCTAATTGACCTTTGATTTGGTTTACGCGAGCTGCGATTTGATCTGCTTCGCCTGCACCTTCAACGATTGTTGTGTTTTCTTTTGTTACAACTACTTTACCAGCACGGCCAAGTTGAGTGATGTTAGCAGACTTGAGGTCAAGCCCTAGATCTTCTGTGATCACTTCTCCGCCTGTTAATGTAGCGATGTCTTCAAGCATAGCTTTACGACGGTCACCGAATCCAGGAGCTTTAACAGCTACTGCATTAAATGTTCCGCGAAGTTTGTTCACAACTAGTGTAGCAAGAGCTTCACCTTCAACATCTTCAGCGATAATAAGGATCGGCTTGCCTTGTTGTACAACTTGCTCAAGAACAGGAAGTACCTCTTGAATGTTCGAGATCTTCTTGTCTGTAATTAGAACGTAAGGGTTATCTAGAACTGCTTCCATTTTGTCAGAATCAGTTACCATGTAAGGTGAAGCATATCCGCGGTCGAATTGCATACCTTCTACCACCTCTAGCTCAGTAGAGAAACCTTTAGATTCTTCGATTGTGATAACGCCGTCGTTGCCAACGCGCTCCATTGCCTCAGCAATGATTTGGCCAACTTCCTCATCAGCAGAAGAGATTGCAGCAACTTGTGCAATAGACTCTTTACCTTCGATTGGTTTAGCGATGTTTTTAAGCTCTGTCACAGCAGCAGCTGTTGCTTTTTCGATTCCTTTACGGATAACCATCGGGTTTGCACCAGATGTTACGTTTTTAAGTCCTTCACGAATCATAGCTTGTGCAAGTACTGTTGCAGTTGTTGTACCGTCACCAGCGATGTCGTTTGTTTTGCTTGCTACTTCAGCAACAAGTTTAGCACCCATGTTCTCGAATGCATCTTCAAGTTCGATTTCCTTTGCAATCGTTACACCATCGTTTGTGATTAACGGAGAACCAAACTTCTTTTCTAAAACAACATTACGACCTTTTGGTCCAAGCGTTACTTTTACTGCATTTGCAAGTGCATCTACACCGCGCAGCATCGAACGACGTGCTTCTTCGCTAAATTTAATATCCTTAGCCATGATTTCGACCTCCTAGAAAATAGTGTATATAGTCAAATTCGCTTTTGTTTAATGGTTAACTTCAGTGGATTAATTACTTAAATGGATTAACCGATAATAGCTAGTACGTCACTTTCACGAAGGATTAAGTATTCAACTCCGCCGTACTTCACTTCTGTTCCCGCATATTTAGAGAAAATGATAGAATCGCCTTCTTTAACGTCAAGTGCGATGCGCTCTCCGTTATCAGTTACACGACCTGTTCCAACAGCTACAACCTTACCTTCTTGCGGCTTTTCTTTTGCAGAGTCAGGTAATACAATCCCACTCGCTGTTTTTTCCTCAGATTCGACTAACTCGATAATAATACGATCACCTAATGGCTTTAACAAGGAAAACACCCTCCTTCAAGACCTATGTAATATTCTTTATTAGCACTCACTCATCATGAGTGCTAACACAATTATTATAATAATCATTACACTCTCGTTTTGCAAGCCCTTTACTATACTTTTTTTGATTTTTCTTAACCAGGCCTGTTAGATAGCGCAATAGCCGCATACAATAAATAGCACTACTAACTATTCGCTCTTAAACGAGGCTTTCCTCCTGCCTTTCTAAATAACCTATGGTAAAATAAATGAATTAAAGAAAATTGACTATTTCTTAATAAAGGAGTTAGCAAATTGAACATTCGTTATTGGTGGATTCTTATTACATATGTACTGATGCAGCTCTCAGCGATCCCAGGAACCCTGCTGTTGCTTCAGTTTGATATCGCCGTTGACCGCATACCGGGGATATGGAGTATTTTCAGTTTCACAGTCGGGCTAATGATTATTTTATTCCTTCTCGTCCCAGATATGCGTGAAAGACATCAAATGCGCGGCCGCTCCTCTCGGGGTGAGGCAGTTAGATGGGCCATCATCGGTGTCTTTATGGTGTTTGGCGCTCAATATGCAGCTGCCTTAATTGAAATGTATGCATTTGGAATTGAGCCCGGATCAGAAAATACGGAGGCCATAGTAGAAATGGCTAAAGCATTTCCAGCATTTATTTTTGTTATTGCGATTATCGGACCGATATTAGAAGAAATTGTGTTTCGTTTAATCATTTTCGGAGCACTCTATAAACGATTCAACTTTTGGATTGCAGGCTTTGTCAGTTCATTGATCTTTGCAGCTATCCATTTTGACTTTACACATCTACTCATTTATACGGCTATGGGCTTTGTTTTTGCCTTCCTATATGTAAAAACTGGGCGGATCCTTGTACCAATTATCGCTCATGTCGCTCTTAACCTTTTTGTAGCAGTTGTAAATGTACTGCTTGCAGACAGACTAGAAGAATGGGTTGAACGTTTAGAAGAAGTCCAACAAACATCATTGATCATCGGGGGATTATTATGAGGATATCTCCAACAACTATGGCTTTTATGTATTTTTTTCTTGGGGTATTAGTCGTATTTATTGCGATCCAAAAGGTTAATCAAACCGGCTGGGATTTCTGGGCATACCTCATTATTGGTTTTGCTGCATTTGACTTTATGATTGCTTACCGCTTCTTTCGGATCAGGCGCGTGATCAAGCAAATTGAGAAGCAGCAAAATAAGCATAAAAAATAACGACAAACAGCACCGTGTATTATGACACGGTGCTGTTTTTTATTTTGAGGCCATCTTAATCGTTTTAGCAATGTTGTTAGCGGTACGCTCTAAATAAGTTAATCCATCCTCAATTGCCTCATTTAACGTCATAATACCTGGCACGAGGGAGAATGCAGCATCAATGCCTTCTCTATAGATAGCCTCATGACCTGGAGCTAATCCACCGGCAATAGCAATGACGGAAGCTCCTTGTAATTTTGCAGCCCTAGCGACCCCGATTGGTGTTTTTCCAAATACCGTCTGATGATCAAGCCGTCCTTCACCTGTGATAACGAGGTCAGCTCCCTCTGCTTTTGTGTTGAAATCAGTTGCCTCAAGAACTAAAGTCACTCCAGACTCGAGACGAACATTTAGAAAGGCAAGCAAGCCTGCACCTAAGCCTCCTGCGGCACCAGCACCTGCAATCTCCACTACATCTTTACCTAAATCTCTATTAATAACAGATGCATAGTGAGCAAGTGCTGCATCGAGCTGTTCGACCATCTCATCAGTAGCCCCTTTTTGCGGACCGTAAATCGCTGACGCGCCTGTTTCACCTAAAAGTGGGTTATCAACATCACAAGCAACCTCAATGGTCACCTCACTAAGCCTTGGATGAATCTCATCTGTCTGAATAGAAGCCAGCTGCACTAGGGCAGCCCCTCCGTATGGAAGGCCTTCCCCCTTAGAATCAAGCAGCTTTACTCCAAGTGCTTGAGCCATACCAGCTCCTCCGTCATTTGTTGCGCTCCCGCCAATACCAATTATGATATGGTTTACACCCTCATTTAAGGCATCTTCAATTAATTGTCCTGTTCCGTACGTTGTTGTTATAAGCGGATTACGCAGCTCTGTTGGAACTAAAGACAAGCCCGATGCTTCAGCCATTTCAATAACTGCGGTTTGCCCGTCTCCAGATAATCCATATTTCGCCTCAACAGGCTCCCCTAGCGGCCCTGTAACGTTTACAGACTTCACAGTTCCTTCTAGCGCATCAACCAACGATTGAACCGTACCTTCTCCCCCGTCAGCCATAGGAATTTTCATATATTCAGCTTCAGGAAACACTTGCTTAAACCCGTTCTCTATTGCAATCGCCGCTTGAAGAGCTGAAAAGCTTTCTTTAAATGAATCTGGTGCAATCACTATTTTTCTCATCAAATGTTTCCTCCTTTTCATTCTGAGTTGTCATTGTGCTTATAAGAACTGGCGCTTATAAGAACCGGCGCTTATAAAAACCATCGAAAGACTCCGAAGATTAATGTTGAGACAATAGCCATAATTAATCCGACAAGAGACTCGTAAGGAATAAGCTTTAAGCGTTCATTAATTTGCATACCGACACTTCCTGCCGTCGCATG
Organism: Alkalihalophilus pseudofirmus OF4; assembly: GCF_000005825.2. Classification (GTDB taxonomy): domain Bacteria; phylum Bacillota; class Bacilli; order Bacillales; family Bacillaceae_D; genus Alkalihalophilus; species Alkalihalophilus pseudofirmus. Next base: position 283,053 of record NC_013791.2, on the reverse strand, counting down.
GAAGAAGCTTCCGTGCGGCAAGTGATCAAGTACTGTCGCTCCTGCATGGACCATCGCAGCTCCTGCAAGCCCTGCCACACCAAGCTCGAGCAGAGTCGCACCAAATACACTGCTAGCCACAGCTGAACCTGCAGTAGTTGATGCAGTCGCTGCAGACATAAAGATCCCTGATGCCGGGGCCAATGCGTAAGCCGGCAGACCAAGTCCATCTAATCCATTAATCAGTACATCTCGGAGTCCAGAATTAGAGATAATCCCAGCAATTGCACCTGTACCAATTAATAAAATCGCAACACCTGACATTTTATTCAATCCTGAAATCGCGTATTGATTCATCATTTTAAACTTACCCATCACAAGTGCACCAGCTAATCCACCTAAAGGAAGTGCGATCATCGGATCTACGACAATATCAAACAGCGGTCTAAGCATTAATAGAATAATAGCTACCAGCGGTGCGACAATGGCAGCTGCAAAAGACGGCGCTCCTTGTGCATTGGTTGATTCTACTTCTTCTAATTTTACTGCTGTCCCCTTGTTAGATAGTCGTTTCGCTATAAAGTACGTCGCTGTTACACCAAAAGCTGCCGGAATAATACCTGCTGCCATAACTGAAGTGAGCGGTACATTAAATGCCTCTGAAACCGCAATCGTGTTTGGGTTAGGACTCATAATATTTCCTGCTTTACCTCCACCGATCATCGCAAGTAAAATGGCTGTTTTCGATAGCCCTGCCTGACTTGCAATGGCTAAAGCGATCGGTGCTACGGTAATAACGGCCACATCTACAAAGACACCTACTGCAGTTAGAATCATCGTGGCCACCGCAAGAGCTAATAAAGCACGAGCCTGGCCTACTCGTTTTACAATACCTTCTGCAATCGTTGCAGCTGCTCCTGACTCAATTAACACTCCTGCTAACACACCGGCTGCTAAGATCCTGAGAACAGCTGGAATAATACCGCCAGCTCCTCCAATCATCAAATCTACTGTATCGACAATCGAGGCACCGCCGACGATTCCGCCAGTTAAAGCCCCCGCCATTAACGCGTAGACAGGAGGTATTTTTCTTAAAATCATGACAATGGCTATGATTAAACCGAGTAATGCTCCAATAGCTGTTACTTGTACATCCATACTCATAAACCCCCAGAGAATGACTTTTCTCTATTGTAAGCGTTTACTGTTTAGTGATCATTGTGCATGACGCTAAAATCAATTCTATTATGAGGTCAATATTAGGTCATATGCACAATCATTCTATTTCACTTCAGTTCATCAAATTGGTTTAATTTCAAGCTGACATATAACTCCAGAAGCTGTTCCAACACCCGTGGATCCTTCTTTGTTATGTCTGCAATTTTTTGAAGCCGGTATTGAACTGTATTTCTATGAACAAACAGAGCCTTGGCCACTTGTTTTACTTCCCCATTATGTTCAATGTAAGCTTCTAACGTGTCTAAAAGTTGATTTGCCTGATCCCCCGGCTTAAGAGGCATTAGGATTCCCTTTAACTCCTTCATGTCCGTACTTCTAGAAAGCTTGTACAATGAGACATCGAGCATTAATTCCTCATAATAATGAATTCGCTGACCCGCTTTTTTAAACCGACCTGCATTAATAGAGTACGATGCCTTTTGATAAGATGGTGCAATATCATCCAGCGTATAAGCAATTGTTCCATAGCCTACATCAAGCTTGAACCTTGACGCAATATGTAAAAGTTTATCTTTAGAGATCGCCTTCTTGGTAGGAAGAAACAATACATAGCGGTCTTTTTGAATTTGAGTAAGGGATGAATATTCTTTAAAATGTTCTTCTAAAGCATACTTTTGCCGTTCTTCGTTATATCGTGTAGCAGTTTGTGGTGTATCGATACAAATCACTTCACAAGGCAGCGAAATAGACAACCCGAGTGAATCAGCTCTGGTTTTAAACAAATTCCAATCCTCTATCTCCGCACGAATAAGCTGTCTTACAAGCTCTTCTTTATGGCGTGTATCCCACTGGAGCTCGGCTGTTAAGAAGGCTTGACTTAAAGAAAGCTCGGCTGCCATTTTCACAAGCTTTCCGTAACCTCTAATTTCATCTAATGGACCGGTTATCCCGATCACACCGACAATTTCTTCATTAAAGGTAATGGGCAGATTAATTCCTGTTTTTGTTCCCTTTAAACGAGTCAGGTCCTCTTCCCCTACCTCCACTTCTACCTCTTGGGCTATGGCCTCCACCGCCCCGGCATGCAGTTCAAATAAGCGGCTTTGATCCCCGCTTCCAATAATAATGCCGTCTTTATCCATGACATTTACGTTGTATCCAATAATATCTATTGTACGATTCACAATTTCTTGAGCCAGCGTTCTCGTCAGCAAATTCTTCACCTCTATCTTTTACCATCTTTCTCTTACCATCTTTCTCTTACCTATACAAAAAACCTCCTAGAGATTCTAGGAGGAAGCTATATCTTTATTATAACCCATAAATATCAACTTCTTTAAGGTTCGTTGATTGATCCTGCTGAATAAGGTTCTTTAGTGAATTCGTTCGCGAGCGTAAAGAGTTAATTGCAACCGTCCGCTTATAAGAGGCTTCATTCAATTGAAAGATTGGTGAGTCAGAAAAAATATGATCGTCCATCACAATCAGTTCAATTTCCTGCCACAGCTTAGCGTCCATTTCAAACGATTGATTCTCCATTATAAAATCGTTTTCATAACTAGCCGGCTCTTCTTCTTTCATAATCAAATGTAGTAATTGCTCATGCTTCTCTGTAAGCTCTGGCGTTTCATCATGGGAGATCAACGGCATAACCTGCTCTTCTTCTTCCCATAAATACACTTTCATCCTCTCAGTAACATCTACGCTTGGTATATGTTCAAGCTGGAGTGAATTCATCTGATTCGTAACGCTTTGAGTTGGCTGACTGCAAGCAGACAGCACAAGGATGCACAGCCCCACTAGTAAGCTTATATATCCCTTCATCCTTCATACCTCCATTAAAGAAACTTCATAATATCTTGTAAAAATAACTGATTATCTGTACCCTTTCAACAAAAGATTAAACCTTTTTCCATAAAATAAGCAGGATAACCTACAAGTTTCTACATAGTTTACCCTAATCATAGTACTATTATCCTGATTCTCTAAACAAAAATACCGCCGATAGGCATTACAGCTTACCGGCGGCAAATGGCTATTTTTTATAAGATTCCTGTCCTTTTGCGCCCCACCAAAACAAACCTGCTATACAGAGAATGACGATTAGAATCGGCGCAATCATAATTAAGAAAAAATCCATCCTTATCCTCCTTACTTTCTGCCTTGTACATACTTATTGTCAAATAAGAAGAGTCTCATCAATAAATATAATGAAGGAATCAACAAGAACAATCCAGCAATGAACGCAATAATTAAAGCAATCGCCATTGCTTCGTTTGTAAAGCCGTCATAGATCGTTAAATGCGGATAAAGCAGATATGGCAAGTGAGAAGCCCCGTATCCATAGAATGCAGTTGCAAACTGCAGCATAACGAAGATAAAGGACAACCCTAATCTTTTACCCTTCCAAATGAGGTAAACAGCACCTAAAAAGAATAAGAAGGATAAACTGAACATCCACGCAAGGTCCACCATTTTTTCAAAGTGCACCGGATTATGTTGGTTTAGAGCAAAGAACACTAGAATACTCGCTAGTATGGTTGGGAAACTCCAAAATAAAGCATACCCTCTCAGCACTTTAAACGCATCGATATCACGAGCTTTATAGGCATAAAAAGTTAAGAAACATGCTGAAATATAAAGCACACTTACTATAGCTAAAATAACGACAGTCCATGAATAGAAACTAGAAAATAAAGCTGGATAATCCAAGAGTACTTGATCACCCTCTAAGATGATAAATCCACCTTCTGAAATCGTTAATACGACAGAAAGTGATGCAGGGATTAACAGGCCTGTAGCTCCGTACAAAAATTGATAGAAGAGACTTCCTTTTTCCCCGTAATTGTGAAAAGCGTAATATGACCCGCGGATAGCCAGCAAAATGATTGCTATACTACCTGGGATAAGCAATGCTGTTCCGTAATAATAGGCGGTTGAAGGAAAGAACCCCACAATCCCGATAAAAAAGAATACTAGAAAGACATTTGTTACTTCCCATACAGGGGAAAGATAACGAGCAATGACTTTATTAATAATATGTTCTCGCCCTGTGATACTAGAGTAGTAGCTAAAGAACCCGGCGCCGAAATCAATCGACGCCACGATTAGATAGCCGTAGAGAAAGGTCCACAGAACGGTAATTCCTATTAATTCATAATCCATGGTCGCACTCCTCTCTATTCCATTCCACGATCTTTAAGTTCACGTTCTACTGGATTTGAACTAAACAATTTACGCAGCACAGTAATACAAGTAATCGTTAATATGAGGTATAAACCTATAAACAGATACAGCATTAAATCAACATGTGCAGAAGTCGTAGCTCCTTCTGCTGTTGTCATATAGCCAACTAAAATCCATGGCTGACGTCCAAGTTCTGCAAAAAACCAACCCATCTCAATAGCTATAATGGAGAGCGGCCCGCCAATAAAAATGGCCCACAACAATAAACGATTGTGTTCGTTCCATCTTTTCGTCCGCTGTATGAAGACGTAAGCCACTGAGACAAGCGCTAAGAACATACCGATCCCTACCATTGCATCAAAGAAATAATGGACAATAAGCGGCGGTAGTTCATCTTGAGGAAATTCCTCAAGCCCGATTACTTCAGCACCCGGAGAACCATGGGCTAAAATACTTAATGCATACGGAATCTCGAGCGCATAACGAATATTTTGATCTTCATCTAAGACCCCACCTAAAATAAGGGGTGCTTCTGTAGATGTTTCAAAATGCCACTCAGCCGCTGCTAATTTTTCCGGTTGATACTCTGCAAGATATTTACCAGAAAAGTCACCAATTAAAGCCGTGGCAACAGCAAACACAGCTGCTACAGTCATCGTAAGGTGCAGCGCTTTTTTGTGGTACACATGATCTTTTCCTTTAAGCAGTGCAAATGCGGCAATCGCTGCTAACACAAAAGCTGATGTTAAATAAGCCGATGAAAGCACATGGGCTACTTTCGTTGGTGTTGCTGGGTTAAACATTGCGGCCAATGGATTAATATTTGTAACCACACCATTTTGAATTTCAACACCTGTTGGTGCATTCATAAAAGCATTCACTGTCGTAATAAAGAAGCCAGACATAGAAGCCCCTATGACAACTGGGATCAGTAAGTAGAAATGATACATCTTATTTTTAAATCGATCCCACGTATATAAATAGATTCCTAGAAAAATTGCCTCAAAGAAGAACGCAAAAGTTTCCATAAACATCGGCAGACTAATCGCATGCCCTGCTACCTGCATAAAGTTCGGCCATAACAGGCTGAGCTGCAAGCCTATAGCCGTCCCCGTTACAACACCAATTGCAACGGTAATAACAAATCCTCTCGCCCATCTTCTTGCAAGCAAGCGGTAATGCTCATCATTTCTTTTAATTCCTATCCACTCAGCAAGAGCAATCAATAAAGGTATACCCACACCAATCGTCGCAAAGATCACGTGGTAGCCTAACGTTAATCCCGTTAATATACGACTATATATGACCGGATCGTATTCAAACATCCTTTTCCCTCCCACTTTTTTCAAACCATTTATCACGGCACTATGCTCAATTCTTCACATAGTCTGTTATCTATTTCTAGAGCTATTTGTATGTACACATTACCATAATCATTAACCTCGAAACCTATATTTTTATGACAACTATGTGAAATAAATCACAAATTACAATGGCTGAAAAAAAGACCAACATTTGTTAGCCTTTTTCTCCTTTATGTGGACTTATTAGGAAGCTTTTTCAAGCTCTTGTTTTGCATTCTTTTCAAGGTAATAAGCAGCCGGAATGGTAATCGCTGTAATGAGCCCAACAACAATAAACCCTTCATTGATCGCTTGCAAGCTTGCTTCCTCAAGTGAGACTGTCGCTCCCATTAACTGTCCGCGTCTCACCTCATAATATATCGAAATAAACACAATCCCTAATGCCGAGCTCATTTGACGCATCACATTATTCATCGCAGACCCTCTTGAGATAAGACGATCTGGTATAGCATTCATTCCAATTGTCGTAGCAGGCATCGTACTGAGTCCTGAGCCAATTCCTCTGACAGCCATCATAATGAAGATAAACAATAAAGAAGTTTCAAGACTCAAAAACCCTAGGGCGAACGTGCCTATTGTCATGACAATAAGTCCAGTCGTTACAACACCGCGAGCGCCCTTTTGATCTAATACTCTGCCCCCCACCGTCATAAAAAGGCCAGTCAATAAAGCTGAAGGTAAGAAAATTAAGCCTGTCATAATAGCACTTAACCCGTAAACCTGCTGGATCAGAAGCGGAATCAAAAAGATCCCCGCGAATAAACCGATTGATGTGGTCCCTGCAATGATCACACTAAAGGTATAGGCAGGTATTTTAAATAGAGATAAATCAAGCAAAGGCTGCTGTACTCGAGTTTCAATTTGAACAAATAAAATCAGCAGCATTATACCGGTTACGACTAAAATGATATTCAAAGGCATTAATAAATGAGCAAGCTCTGACATTCTGCCGAGCGCAAGGAGTATTGCTCCAACCCCAGCAGTTACCGTAATGAATCCATAGAGATCAAAACGAACCTCTTTGTTGGGCGATGTGACTGGTAAGTATTTCAGGGCAAACCATAATCCTAAGAGCCCGATCGGCACATTACACCAAAATAAATACTGCCAACCGCTTGTCTCAAGCAGAACTCCCCCAACGGTTGGCCCGATCGTCGGCGCCATCATCGCTGCGATTCCCCATACACCTGTCGCCATTCCACGCTCATTTCTCGGAAAGGCTTCAAAAATAAGCGCCATCGATAGAGGCATCATAATTCCGCCCCCGATTCCTTGTAAGCCGCGAAAGAAGATCAACGATGACAGATTCCAAGAAAATGAGCCAAGAATAGAACCCATTACAAAAATCAGCAGCCCGATTAGGTAGAGTTTCTTCTTACCAAAGCGATCACCTAGATACCCCGTTACAGGGACCGTCATCCCCATTGTAACCATAAAAATGGTAATGACCCACCCCGTACTTACCGCATCTGATTCAAATACTTCCATTAATTTAGGTACAGCTGGATTTAACATACTATTATTTAAGATCATCGTAAATGACCCTAGCAAAACCGCAATGACAACCATCCACTTGCTAGAAATTCTCCCCATAAATCACACACCATTTCGCTTATCGAAAGATTTACTTTTATCATAGCATGATTCAATCAAAAAAGCTCAACAGATCCTACTTTGAACAAGCGTAATCAGTTGAGCTTTTTCTGTCTCATTTATATATGTTGATTTTGGCGTTGTTTTAAAGATTGATAGACGCGTTCAATTTCTTGTAATGTTAATTCAAAGAGTTGACGGCCCTGCACCTTGTACACACCAAAAGCGATAATTTTTTCAATTAGGTTATCTTTTCGTTGTTCTGTTTCACTTTCTGCCCTTCTCATGGTAATCCTCCTTTCTCCTTTTGTTTAGTTCCCAATTAAACGTTTGATTAAACAAATTCTCCCTATGTTTAGATATGTAAAATTACCGCAAAGGCAAAAAAAAGACAGCTAAGCAGGCTCTGCTTAACTGTCTTATCATCTCTATTAATCTTGGTTCATTTCTTTTTGCTTCGCTTCTTCTTCCATTAAACGTTCAGCCTTTAATACTTTTCTGTACGTCAATCTTGATACCCATATACTAAATTCATATAAGAGTAACAGCGGTACAGTCACCATCAAATGGCTTAACAATTCAGGCGGGGTAATAAAGCCAGCAATAACCAGCAACACAAAATATGCATATTTTCTGATACTCGATAAATAAGCTGGCGTAACAAGTCCTAGCCTTGTAAAGAACATCACAACAACCGGCAGCTGAAACAACAGTCCAAATGGCAATGTGATTTGGAATAAGAACGTGAAGTATTCGTTAATTCCATACTGCTCAGTAATGTTTAATCGTTCGGCTAAATTCCCCATGAATTGAATAATGAACGGGAATAAAATAAAGTAAGCAAAACTGATACCTGTTAAAAATAAAATAAAGGCAATCGGAATATACGCTAGTGTTGCTTTCTGTTCATTCTCATGAAGTCCCGGGCTAATAAAAGCCCAGAGCTGATATAAAATAATAGGAAAAATCATAATTAATGCGCTCGCAAAAGCAAAGGTCATGAATACACGGATCGGATCCGTCATTTTAAATGCATTCATTGGCAGCTCTTGCGCTGTCGGTGCGCTTTGTAAGTACGTAATTAACGGTGTGGCTAAAAAGAAGCCGGCAATGAGCGCAATTAGAAAGAATACGACGACAATCATAATACGGCGTCGCAGCTCTCCAATATGGTCCATTACCGACATATCACGTGATTCCATTTATAAACCCTTCCTGCTTAAGCCTGATCTTTGTTATTTTTCTTTTTATCGTCCTCTTCATCAGCCAAGCCTTTAGTGGCGTTTTTAAATTCACGCAATGTATTTCCTGCTGCTTTTCCTAGTTCCGGCAGCTTCTTTGGTCCAAAAATCAATAAAGCGACAAGTCCAATAATGACAATACTTCCTGCACCTAATCCACCCATAGGTTGCACCTCCTTGTCCAATCTACTCCTATTATAACGGATAATGCTTTAAAAAATAAACCAGTGCTTGTAATTCAACAGACAAATCAATATGGTGAACTCTAACGGAATCAGGCACTGATAATCTAGCCGGAGTAAAGTTCAAAATCCCTTTAATACCCGCATCTACAAGACGGTCCGCAATTTTTTGCGCTGCTTGTGACGGTACGGTAAGGATCGCAACCGTTACCTCAGGATCTAAAATGTTCTCAAAATCGTCAAGATTATAGATCTTCACTCCGCCTACTTCCGTGCCGATTTTTGACTCATCCACATCAAATGCCATTTCAATCTGGGTATTATTGTTCTTAGAGAAGTTATAGTGTAAAAAGGCTGTCCCTAAGTTACCTACCCCAACTAAGATGACTTTCGTTAATTCATTTTGATCGAGCGTTTCACGGAAAAATGAAAGCAAGTAGTTCACATTATATCCATAGCCCTTTTTTCCAAGAGCTCCAAAGTAAGAAAAATCACGACGAATCGTTGCAGAGTCAACTTTGACTGCTTCGCTTAATTCAGTCGAAGATACTCGTTGTTTTCCTGATGCATGCAGGTTTTCTAAAAAGCGATAGTATAAGGGCAATCGCTTTGCAGTTGCTTGAGGAATTTTTACTTGATCTGACTTCAACGTAAATTCCCCTCCTCTCCTAGCCTAGTCCCTTAAGTAAGATCTATAATGTACGTTCTTTCCCTTTTGTTACGTTTTTTCTTAGAACGTTATCATTTTATCTTATTGTTTTATCTTATTGTACACTATTTGTCTCTTTATGTAATCGTTTTACATCAGGTCCTGCAAGTTGTTCACCGCAGTCTTTTACGTTAAACTGAGTGAAGAAAACTATTGATATGATGTAAGGATAGGATGGATATCCCATGATTTTATTACAATGTGTAAACGTATCAAAATCGTTTGGTGCAGAAACGATTTTATCAAATATTAAACTCGAAGTACAAACTGAAGACCGTGTCGCTTTAGTCGGTCGAAACGGTGCGGGAAAATCGACGCTTTTAAAAGTGATAGCAGGACAGCTATCCCATGACAGCGGAGAAATCATTCAGCCAAAAGATGTAGAGGTAGGCTACCTCGCTCAAGATACCGGCCTAGAATCCGAGTTATCGATTTGGGATGAGATGCTGACAGTATTTGACCCGCTTTTAAAAATGGAAAAAAGACTAAGAGAGATGGAACAAAAAATGTCTGACCCTTCTCTTTTAGATCACGAAGCAAGTTATAACAAATTATTAGCAGAATACGATCAGCTCCAGCTCGATTTTAAAGATAAGGGCGGATATCAATATGAAGCAGATATTAGAAGCGTACTAGCAGGCCTTCATTTTGATTCTTTTGACTATCAAACAAAAATCCAAACGCTAAGCGGCGGGCAGAAAACAAGACTAGCCCTTGGTAAACTATTATTAACCAAGCCTGATTTACTTATCCTTGATGAGCCGACAAACCACTTAGACATAGAGACATTAACCTGGCTTGAGAACTATTTGCAAGGCTATCCAGGTGCCATTTTAATCGTATCACATGACCGCTATTTCTTAGACAAAATCGTTACCCAAGTCGTAGAAATTTCAAGAAACCAATCAAGAAAATACGTTGGGAACTACAGTCTTTATTTAGAGGAAAAAGCAAAACGTTATGAGCTCGAGAAAAAGCAGTTTGACAAACAACAAAGCGAAGTTGCAAAGCTTGAGGATTTCGTTCAACGAAATATTGCTCGAGCCTCTACTACCAAGCGAGCGCAAAGCCGCAGAAAGCAGCTTGAAAGAATGAACCGTCTTGATCGTCCTGAAGGGGACGAGAAATCAGCTTCTTTCTCGTTTGAAATCAACCGCCAAAGCGGCAATGAGGTCCTTCGTATCGAAGACTTAGAAGTGAAATACGGGATGGAACCGATCTTTTCTAACTTAAGATTAGATTTGAACCGCGAGGAAAGTGTTGCATTAATCGGTCCTAACGGTGCAGGAAAATCAACGATCTTAAAGGCAATCATAAAGCAGATTGAAACATCAAAAGGAACGATTCGCTTTGGCAGTAATGTGACAGTCGGCTATTATGATCAGGAACAAGCAAAACTCACTTCTAATAAACTTGTTCTTCATGAATTATGGGATGATTATAGTTTGCTCCCTGAAAAAGAAATCCGGACGGTGTTAGGAAACTTTTTATTTTCAGGGGACGATGTGTTAAAACCTGTTTCCACATTAAGCGGCGGTGAGAAAGCACGCCTTGCTCTAGCTAAATTAATGATGCAAAAGGCAAACCTGCTGATTCTTGATGAGCCGACAAATCACTTGGACCTAGATGCAAAAGAAGTGTTAGAAGCGGCATTAATTAACTACCCTGGCACTCTCTTGTTTGTATCACATGACCGTTATTTCCTTAACCGCATTGCCACTAGAGTGTGCGAGCTTGATAACGGACAAGTCACAAATTATTTAGGCGATTATGATTACTATTTAGAAAAGAAAGAAGAAAATCGGCAGCGTCTATTATTGAAAGAACAAGAAGAGCTGGAAAACAAGGTTGCTCCAACTTCAGAAAAGAAGGAAGCTAAGACCGATAAGACATCGTTTGAATTAGATAAAGAAGCGAAGCGTCAAGAGCGACAACGCTTGCGTAGGATTGAGGAAATTGAAACGAAGATTGAGGAGTTAGAAGAATCACTTTCAGTAAATGAAGAAGCTCTTTGTGACCCTGAAATCTATTCAGATCATGAACAAGCGAGTAAAATCCAAGCTGAGATTGATCAAACACAAGCGACTCTCGAACAGTTAATGGAAGAATGGGAAGAGCTTCAATCCTAACTAATAAAGATGCTGAGTATTTTAAACCCTCCTCCTGACAGTGGTTGTTGATTTCCGCTGCAGGCACTCGCTTTCCGCGAGCGGTCCGGGAGCCTCCTCGTCGCACATCCCGCAGGAGTCTAGTACCTTCCGCTCCAATCAACGGTGTGAAAAGGTGACTAAGCTGTTCCAACAAAATAACAGACGACCTACCCTCATAAATGAATAGGCCGTCTGTTTTTTATTACTTTGAAAAGTAAATATCATTAGGTTTTTGTTTCCGGTAGGAGTCTGTGTTTCCCCCTACCTTAATAACATGTTCGGAGACGTTAAGTACATCTCCGCCTAATTTTTCACTTCTTCTCTTCTACTTCTTCTTCAGGTCTGTGCTTGCGATCTAAGTTCCACTTAATAAAAGCATAGACAACAAAGATCCACAAGATTGGGTGTGTTAAGCTAAGTCCGACTTGAGACTCTCCACCAAGAAAAGTGAACAGGGCAATTAATCCGATCACATAAAAGATGAAAAATATATCATGCTCCCATATAGGAATTCCCTGTCTTCTTCGTTTATCACGCGGCATCATCACTTCTGCTGCAACAGCAAAACCAAAACCAATCAATAATAAAATAAAGGTGCCTCTCCCGCCTAAGCCGCCATTGATCAGCTGAGGAAAGTAATCTAAAAATAGACCAACCGCTAGAACAACGAGCACTGCAATACGCAGCATTCGCGCCCGCTTCATTTTCTTCTCCACTCTCATGCTCCCCTTTTTTCCTTTTGCTCTAAGAGCCAGTAGTAATGCATACATACGACACAAAACATTGATGTTGCAGCAGCCACTACTCCCGAGTCATTTAATATAAGCAACGCAACGGATGCACAAATACCTGTCTGCAAAATTAAAGCGTGTAATTGATGACTTTTTTGCAATGTCTTCCTTATTAACATCACCATCACAACAAGATAGCTTGTCACAAATAATTGCGTCCAATTGGAATGCCTGAAGATCTTCCAGTTCATAGAAACTTTTCTTTCAATCGTATGGAGAAGATAGCTTAGATCCCCTGCAAATAAACGATTAAATCCAGCTCCAATATGCGTTTGGTTGCCTGTTAATTGTAGCACAAATAAAAATGAAAATAATAGAAGAAGAGAAGCCGCTCCAACGAGAATTGTACGGAGTAGAGTCCACTTAAATTGTAATAAACGAAATAGAAGAAAGAAATAGGCAATACCCGCAGCCAATGTTGCTCCAGCATTTGTTCCAAGCTCACTATGCCCCAATAAAATAAGCTGAATCGCTCCTAGTGCTACTACCATCATGACACTCATCTTCTCCTTTACCGATTGAAAACCGCTTAAAAGAGCAAGACCTGAAATAATATATATTCCCGCATATTCATTTCCAATGCCGTAATACCTTGCCCCAATGATAGGGTCATAGCCCAAATAGGACCGCTGCATAAAAGGGGTTCCTAAGAGTAAATCCAGTGAAATAAGAACAAATAACATGCCCCCTACGATGGTAATGGCATTTCTTTTAAACCGACTAATTACATATCCACAACCGAGTGAGAAAATAACAACAAAAAACACGAACGCTGTGATACCAATGTGGATAAGCAGTTTAGATCCTATAAGAAAAGGAATAGGTGAAAGAAGAGCTGATAAAATAATCATTTTTAATACATTCTGACCCATGATCTGAGGTTTTCTGAAAAAACTTAGCACCCCTGCTACGATCAATAAGATAACAAGTGTCGTAATATAGGCAGAAAGAACACTTGCCCTGGACTGATAAATTAAGGTTAATTCATCCACATGATCAAGCACTTTTTGTATATCTTCCTCACCTACATTCATTTTTTGCATGCTATGTCCAGGCAATTCTCTTGGATCATTCAAACCAAAATGAGCAAGAATGGAGGGTGCTATATCAAGATTGCTTACAAGATAATGCTGATTGGTCGTATTTGAGGTAAGATAGCCTCCATCTTCTTTATCCCATATCATAAGAGGAGCCAGCTGCTGTTTTTGATCATAAGCTTCTTTGTTCATCATCGGTGAAAGAAGCCACACCGTATGACCATTCTGATCTTGTTGGCGTAATTGTTCAATAAACGTCCCTAACCGCGTTAGCTGACGATCTCTTTCCTTATTAAAATGGGAATCCATCATCAAAGGTCTTTGTTCATATAACCGATGGAGATCGCCCCATTCTATGACAATCAGACCATTTCGGTCTTGTAATTCACTTAGTAAATATGCTTCATCCATTTCCTTTCCTGCCGGAGAGGCGGGAGACTTTTTTACAGATTGTTTATAGTCACCCTCCACCACCCCTTCTGAATCAATGACAAGAAGAGATCCATATCTTATTTTTTCAATTATCGTATCACTGTGGCCTAAAACAAAACGATTGATCCCAGTCTCTTTTAGCTTATCCCCAAGGATACCAACACGCGGTTGATAACTAGACTTGTCATTTTTACTTACTAAGCGGTGAAAATGTGGATGAATAAGACTAGATGATGAAACATGGCCAGTTAATTGAATCTGCAGCTCTCTTGCTGTCACATTAAACTCTGTTTTTTCATTGCCTTCATAGCTATTCCAGTCCTGCACCCCGACCGCTCTCCTGCCGCTTCCTATACTGACCATACTGTTTAAATAAGAATAAGGGCCATCTGGTTTAATGTTTAATGCACCGATCGCGGCTTCTTTCCACAGTTCTTTATTCTCTTCTGTCTCCAAAATACGTTTGACATCTTCAAAAGCAAGATCAGGAGCTATAACGATAATTAATGTTTGTTCATTTTTCGCGGATACCGGAATGTGAATAAATAAACAAATAATAAGAATTAACAAACCTACCTTTTGCGCCATAACTACCAGCCTTTTCATATAATTTTCTGACATATCCACATTATTCACAGGTTTATACACAGGTAAAACCCTTATATTATAAGGGTTCATTTAATAATTCACATTTAATCTCTACTTATCCACATTTAAAGTTAATAACAGTTTACCCCTTGCAAAGACGTATCTTTTTTAAGTTATCCACGTTATCCACATAAATGTTAATAAAAGCTGTGGACAAAATAGAGATCGCTTACATGCCTAAAAAAACCACCTAAAGGTAGCATTTGCACCAATAAGTGGTTTTAAACCTGAAAGTTACTCGTTATTCTCTTTCTAAATCAAGCCCTGGATTTCCATTTAAATCATACGCTGAAAATTTGCCCTGCTTGTATTTGATACTTGCTGCAGCCCCGATCATCGCTGCATTATCTGTGCATAAGTTTAATGGCGGGATAATTAACTCTACTTTTGTATGGTCAAAGGTTCGCTTAAGCTCTGCCCTTAACCCTTTATTCGCTGCTACTCCGCCTGCAAGAAGCACCTGTTTAACATTGTACTTCTCTTGCGCTTTTTTTGTTTTTGTTATTAATACATCTATTACACTTGCTTGAAAACTCGCTGCAAGATCCTGTGTATTAATTTCTTCACCACGCTGCTTCTGGTTGTGCAAGGTGTTTATAACTGCTGATTTTAATCCACTAAAACTAAAATCAAAGCTTTCGGGCTCAAGCCAAGCTCTTGGAAGGTCATAGCTAGGCTCGCCCTCATGTGCAAGCTTGTCAATGTGAGGCCCGCCAGGATATGGCAGACCAATTGTTCTAGCTACCTTGTCATAGGCTTCCCCTACAGCATCATCACGCGTTTCACCTATAATTTCAAATGATCCATCGCTCTCCATATACACAAGCTCCGTATGACCGCCTGAGACCACTAACGTCAGTAACGGAAACTCAAGTTTGTGGATAAGTTGGTTTGCATAAATATGACCAGCAATATGATGAACTCCGATTAACGGCAGGTTATGGGCAAATGCCATTGCTTTAGCCGCATTCACTCCAATTAACAGCGCTCCGACAAGACCCGGTCCTTCCGTTACAGCAATAGCAGAAAGGTCTTTAAAAGTCACTTCTGCCTCACTCATTGCTTCTTCAATAATGAGGGTAATTTGTTCAACATGGTGCCTAGATGCAATTTCCGGCACTACCCCGCCAAACCGTTTATGACTCTCAATTTGTGAGGAGACAATGTTGCTCAGGATCTCTTTCCCATCCTTAATTACCGCAGCAGACGTCTCATCACAGCTGGTTTCAATTGCTAATATCAATTCTTTATTCTCCATTTAAGTTCACCCACATTACCATTGCGTCTTCTTGGTTATCCGTGTAGTAATTTTTACGGATTCCACCCTCTTTAAAACCTAGCTTTTTATAAAGGCCTTGTGCAACGACATTACTCACTCTTACCTCAAGTGACATATGCACAGCCCCCAGCTCTCTAGCATGATTCATCGCATAAGAAAGAAGCTGTTCTCCAAACTTTTGTCCGCGCATAGAAGAATGTACCGCTATATTTGTAATTTGAGCATCTTCTCCTATCACCCAAAGACCACAATAGCCCGCAATATAGCCTTCTTTTTCACATACAAAGTAATGAGCATACTTATTCACGTGTAATTCATTAATAAAAATGGATGGCTTCCAGGGTGTAGGAAAAGAATTCTTTTCTACTTCATAGACCCCTTCAATGTCATCGATTGTCATTAAACGAATGATACTTTTCGCTTGCTCAATCATTGGACTCACACGCCTTCTTCTGCTGCTCGCTTTGCCATTTGGCTTCAGCTTCTGCAAGACGGAGATAACGAGGTACAAACGTATGAATAGACGCTACTGCTTCTTTCTCTTCCCCAAGTGCAGCTAACTCCCCGCCCCGAGGCAGAGTCATTTGAGCAGGAGCAAAGACCGCTTTATCACCCAGGGCTGATTGAATGTCTTCCTGATGCAGTTCAACGTCTTGTCCTACAAACAAAATAAGCCCCTCTATCTCTTTTAACTCTTCTAACCATTCATTTAGCATCCTTAATCGATCTTCTTTCTGAACGGTCATTTTATGCTGCTCGCCTCTATAAAGAGCTGTAAATACTTGTCCTCGTCTGGCATCTACAATAGGAACCGTATACCCTTCAAAGAAACGACCATTTTGTACCATTAATTCTAGACTCGAGACGCCGACGAGCGGTATATTTAAAGACCATGCTAAGGTCTTGGCTGTCGTCACTGCTATACGTACACCTGTATAAGAGCCAGGTCCATCAGCTACAACAACCTTTGTTAGCTGCTCTGGTGTAATTCCCGTATCTCTCATTAGTTGCTCAATGGCAGGCATTAAACGCAGCGAATGATTCTTTTTAACATTAGTCGTCATCTCACCCAACACTTTAGAGTCTTCTGTGACTGCAACAGTCAGTACATATGAGGACGTATCGATTGCTAATGTGTAGCCCATGTCGCTAACTCCTTACATAGTTGTTCATAACGGATTCCTCTTGCAAAAAATGATAATTCACGCGTCGTATCACCGGCATGAGTAACCACAATGTCTAAACGATCATTTGGAAGCTGTTCTCGGATGATGCTTGCCCATTCAATCACAGACACACCTTCACCTTCAAAATACTCTTCCAACCCAAGTTCTTCCGCGCCCTCATCTAAACGATAGACATCCATATGATAGAGCGGAATTCTTCCTTTATATTCTTTAATAATCGTAAAGGTTGGGCTGCTAACTACCCGTGTAACTCCTAACCCTTTTGCTAACCCTTTAGTAAAGCTGGTTTTACCTGCACCTAGATCACCTTCAAGCGTAAGTACATCACCAGCTTGTACAAGCTCTCCTACTCGCTCAGCTAGCTGCGCCGTTTCTTCGGGAGAGGTTGTTTTGATTGTCCATTTATCCATTGAAATCACCTATTTTGAAAAATGATTGTATCCCTTTTTTGAAAGCAAGATTTTTTCATTTTCTTTTTTTAAATATACTGCTGGCTGATTATCTATAACTTCACCTATTAGATGTAATGAGATCCCTTGCCTTTTACATTCTGCTTGTATTAAAGGAAAGGTTTCCTTAGAAGCTGTTCCAATCAGCTGAAAATCTTCTCCGCCATATAAAGCGGCATCGAGCTGCTGGTCTAACTCATTTGCTGACATAGCTGGATGAAGCGGTAATTTTTCTTCATATAATAATAAAGTGACCTGGCTGGCTTCAGCAATTTCGTTAGCTTCACTTGCTAGCCCATCACTCACATCATTTAATGAGATTCTCTCATTTGACTGGGCAAAAATTCGCCCTGCCCTCACTTGTGGAACCGGCTCTTGATGAGCTTTGATCAGTTCTTGTTCATGATCGAAGTAAGAAGCTTCATTTCCTTTTTCAAGTAATAGTGATAAACCTGCTGCCGAACCACCTACGTATCCTGTGACGAAAACATTATCCCCCACTTCAGCACTAGAACGAAGGAGGCTTCGATTCTTTTCAACTCTCCCAATGACAGTAACAGTAATTACTAGAGATTCTTGAATCGATACAGTATCTCCGCCTATCAAATCAACTTTAAATTGATCGGCCAAATCTTTCATCCCATGATAAACAGCTTCTAACTGCTCTTCACTCCAGCTCTTTGGGATAGCAATAGAAACCAGATAATAGTGAGGGACCGCTCCCATAGCTGCTAAATCACTTAGATTGACCGCTAATGCTTTTTTTCCAATCTGGTAAGGTGTCAGGGTGTCCTTCCTAAAATGAATCCCTTCTACCATAGTATCCACACATATGACCTCATCAAACAGATCCGTCCCGCTGTAAACAGCAGCGTCATCGCCGATCGCTACTTTCAAGGAAGATTGATGAGTATGACGGGGAGTAATCTTTGATATAAATGAAAACTCATCTTTCACATTCATGCCCCCTTCTGATGTACATCATCCTGCAAAAAACCTTAGGATAGATGTTCCTAAGGGTATCTGTATTAGTTTAGCTGATCTTATAAGTGATGTGCAAGCTATAATCAAAGTATGATAACATAGAAAAAACCGGAACAAATATGTTCCGGTTTCTCCAGGTATTGCGGGAGGAGGATTTGAACCTCCGACCTTCGGGTTATGAGCCCGACGAGCTACCAGACTGCTCCATCCCGCGACGCTATACTATTATTATAGACAACTTTTCAATTCTTAAACATAAGAATTGTTAGCCTGGCAACGTCCTACTCTCACAGGGGGAAGCCCCCAACTACCATCGGCGCAAAAGAGCTTAACGACCGTGTTCGGCATGGGAACGGGTGTGACCTCTTTGCTATCGCCACCAGACTATGTTGTCTCTAAGACATATATAAATATACCATGTGTTCTAAAACATTGCAAGCATTAATTAAAAATTCTTTTTAAGAAAATAAAAACTCAAATCAAAAACCGTTAAAGGTTCTTGATTTGAGCTTGTTTAATGGCATGCTGAAAAGCTTCTATTATATCTGTTTCATCCTCAATCCCCACAGAGATCCGCACCAGCTGCTTTCCGATCCCAAGCTCTGATCTCAATTCATCCGGGATCGTACGATGAGAAGTACGTAACGGGTAAGACACTGTTGTTTCTACTCCAGCAAGCGTAGGAGCAATTTTAACCCAGCTTAAGTTCTTAAAAAACTCTTCAACATCTACTTCTTCTGCTAAATCAATGCTTACCATAGCACCGTTCCCTTTAGCAGAAACATCGGTCGGATAATAAACTTTGCTTACTCCTGCACTTTTATTAAATGACTTTGCAAGGTTTGCAGCATTCTCGCATTGTCTTTGCATTCTTAAGCTTAATGTTTTTAAGCCCCTGCAGCCAAGCCACGCTTCAAAAGGTGTTAGATTGCAGCCAAGTGTCACAATTTTTGATTTTGCTTTCTGGATAAGCACAGCAGTCCCAACTAACACTCCAGCGTTGACATCACTGTGTCCGCCAATATATTTAGTAGCACTATGTACGATTAAATCTGCACCAATTTTAGCTGGCTGCAGTAAATAAGGCGTTGCAAATGTATTATCAATCATTGAATAGATCGTATGTTTTTTCGCAAGACTGATTACACCCTCGAGATCTTCTACCCGCAGCAAAGGGTTAGTGATCGATTCTGTATAAATCAGCACTGTACGGTCTGTGATCGCCTTCTCTACTGTCTCTAAGTCTCCAAATGAGACAAAGCTCACATCAATCCCCATATTGGGAAGCTCTTGTTCAAACAATTGATACGTCCCGCCATATAAATCTTCTGAAGCAAGGACATGATCGCCCTCTTTCGCCACTGCTAGCACTCCAGCTAGAATTGCCGACATACCTGAAGACGTAGCAACCCCGTCTTCTGCTCCTTCTAATAAAGCAATGCCTACCCCTAAGTCATCTGTATTCGGATTACTGTATCTTGAATATAAATAACTCTTTTCTCCTTCATAAAAGCTTTCCATATCATCAAGGTCTGAAAAGGTAAAGGCCGTTGTTTGATAAATTGGTTTTGCTTTGCTCACATGATAAGCTGATTCTTTCTTTTGAAAATGAACCGCTTGAGTATTAAATCGCTTCTCACGCATACACTCCAACTCCTTGTGTTCTCTTTCTATCATCTAAATAATAGTCTTATTGTTTACTTTAACACATTATCGTAACAAATACCTTTAAATTGTTGGAATAATTCGATATCAGATTAGCGATATACTTAGAAACTGAATGGAATGCGGGATTCTGGAGGGGTGATTTCAGATGTTGATTGGGGACCTGATTGGAGTGATTGCGTCAGTAGCACTCATTATTGCGTCAATTGCCTGGTTAATTGTATCCTTCTGTCTTGTAAATGGGTTGGTTGAGCGAGGAAATGCGTTAAAGCTCGTTTATTGCGCGGTTTATAAATCGATATGCGTCATTGGCATGAGGTATTATATATGAGTTTGCTGTTTATTGCGCGAGTTGATGAGCGAGGAGAACTGCTAGCTTAGCTCAAAAGCGCCCCTTGTCCCTTTATGCATACTAAAAAACATAATCCAATGGATTGTGTTTTATCTGCCTGGCAACGTCCTGGCTTACCCTTTCTCTTCTACGGGGAAGATTATTCATGCCGTTTCTCTTCGAAGTTTTTCATGAATCGTTACGAAGAGAAAGGGTTCGTCTCACAGGGGGACCACGAAGATTGTTCAAGATGAATGTCATGAAGGATACAGGAAGATTCGAAGGTGGCGCTGCTCCTTCGGACCAGGTAAGCTCTATTGCGCCCCTTATCCCTTTATGCATACTAAAAAACACAATCCTAATGGATTGTGTTTTATCTGCCTGGCAACGTCCTACTCTCACAGGGGGAAGCCCCCAACTACCATCGGCGCAAAAGAGCTTAACGACCGTGTTCGGCATGGGAACGGGTGTGACCTCTTTGCTATCGCCACCAAGCTTACGACCTGCCTAACTTCTCAGCTAGCTTGCTTCGAGCAAACGTAGTGCGCAGAAGCAGACCGTGTACTATAAAATTGAGATGGTTCTCTCAAAACTAGATAATGCCCACAGGATGTGGGTACCAGGCGTTGCGACAGGACGTCGCGAACTTAGCGTGGTTCAGTAAACACATACGTCAAGAATAATTTGGATAAGTCCTCGACCGATTAGTATCTGTCAGCTCCACATGTCGCCATGCTTCCACACCAGACCTATCAACCTCATCATCTCTAAGGGGTCTTACTGGATTAACTCCATGGGAAATCTCATCTTGAGGGGGGCTTCATGCTTAGATGCTTTCAGCACTTATCCCGTCCACACGTAGCTACCCAGCGATGCTCCTGGCGGAACAACTGGTACACCAGCGGTGTGTCCATCCCGGTCCTCTCGTACTAAGGACAGCTCCTCTCAAATTTCCTACGCCCGCGACGGATAGGGACCGAACTGTCTCACGACGTTCTGAACCCAGCTCGCGTACCGCTTTAATGGGCGAACAGCCCAACCCTTGGGACCTACTTCAGCCCCAGGATGCGATGAGCCGACATCGAGGTGCCAAACCTCCCCGTCGATGTGGACTCTTGGGGGAGATAAGCCTGTTATCCCCAGGGTAGCTTTTATCCGTTGAGCGATGGCCCTTCCATGCGGAACCACCGGATCACTAAGCCCGACTTTCGTCCCTGCTCGACTTGTAGGTCTCGCAGTCAAGCTCCCTTTTGCCTTTGCACTCTACGAATGATTTCCAACCATTCTGAGGGAACCTTTGGGCGCCTCCGTTACTGTTTAGGAGGCGACCGCCCCAGTCAAACTGCCCACCTGACACTGTCCCTGAACCGGATTACGGCTCGAGGTTAGAATGTCAGCACAGTCAGGGTAGTATCCCACCGACGCCTCCATCGAAGCTGGCGCTCCGACTTCCAAGGCTCCTACCTATCCTGTACAAACTGTACCAACATCCAATATCAAGCTACAGTAAAGCTCCATGGGGTCTTTCCGTCCTGTCGCGGGTAACCTGCATCTTCACAGGTACTATAATTTCACCGGGTCTCTCGTTGAGACAGTATCCAAGTCGTTACACCATTCGTGCGGGTCGGAACTTACCCGACAAGGAATTTCGCTACCTTAGGACCGTTATAGTTACGGCCGCCGTTTACTGGGGCTTCAATTCAGAGCTTCTCCCGTAAGGGATAACCCCTCCTCTTAACCTTCCAGCACCGGGCAGGTGTCAGCCCCTATACTTCGCCTTGCGGCTTCGCAGAGACCTGTGTTTTTGCTAAACAGTCGCTTGGATCTTTTCACTGCGGCTCTCTCAGGCATACACCCTACCAGAGCACCCCTTCTCCCGAAGTTACGGGGTCATTTTGCCGAGTTCCTTAACGAGAGTTCTCCCGAGCGTCTTAGAATTCTCTTCTCGCCTACCTGTGTCGGTTTGCGGTACGGGCACCTCTCACCTCGCTAGAGGCTTTTCTTGGCAGTGGAGGATCAGGAACTTCGGTACTACATTTCCCTCGCCATCACAACTCAGCCTTCGCGAGAAGCGGATTTGCCTACTTCTCAGCCTAATTGCTTGGACGCACATATCCATCAGTGCGCTTACCCTACCTTACTGCGTCCCCCCATTACTCAAACGGTGAGGAGGTGGTACAGGAATTTCAACCTGTTGTCCATCGCCTACGCTTTTCAGCCTCGGCTTAGGTCCCGACTTACCCTGAGCGGACGAGCCTTCCTCAGGAAACCTTGGGCTTTCGACGGAGGGGATTCTCACCCCTCTTTTCGCTACTCATACCGGCATTCTCACTTCTAAGCGCTCCACCAGTCCTCACGATCTGACTTCGCTGCACTTAGAACGCTCCCCTACCACTGACACCTAAGGTGTCAATCCATAGCTTCGGTGATACGTTTAGCCCCGGTACA
This sequence comes from Alkalihalophilus pseudofirmus OF4, assembly GCF_000005825.2. Taxonomy (GTDB): domain Bacteria; phylum Bacillota; class Bacilli; order Bacillales; family Bacillaceae_D; genus Alkalihalophilus; species Alkalihalophilus pseudofirmus. Next base: position 260,219 of record NC_013791.2, on the reverse strand, counting down.
TTTTCGGCGCAGAGTCACTCGACCAGTGAGCTATTACGCACTCTTTAAATGGTGGCTGCTTCTAAGCCAACATCCTGGTTGTCTGGGCAACTCCACATCCTTTTCCACTTAACGTATACTTTGGGACCTTAGCTGATGGTCTGGGCTGTTTCCCTCTTGACTACGGATCTTAGCACTCGCAGTCTGACTCCCGAGTAAAAGTTTTTGGCATTCGGAGTTTGACTGAATTCGGTAATCCTGTGGGGACCCCTAGTCCAATCAGTGCTCTACCTCCAAAACTCTCAACCTCGAGGCTAGCCCTAAAGCTATTTCGGGGAGAACCAGCTATTTCCGAGTTCGATTGGCATTTCACCCCTACCCACACCTCATCCCCGCATTTTTCAACATGCGTGGGTTCGGGCCTCCATTCAGTGTTACCTGAACTTCACCCTGGACATGGGTAGATCACACGGTTTCGGGTCTACAACGGCGTACTCATTCGCCCTATTCAGACTCGCTTTCGCTACGGCTCCGCCTTATCAGCTTAACCTTGCACGACATCGTAACTCGCCGGTTCATTCTACAAAAGGCACGCTGTCACCCATTAACGGGCTCCAACTAGTTGTAGGCACACGGTTTCAGGATCTGTTTCACTCCCCTTCCGGGGTGCTTTTCACCTTTCCCTCACGGTACTGGTTCACTATCGGTCACTAGGTAGTATTTAGCCTTGGGAGATGGTCCTCCCGGATTCCGACGGGGTTTCACGTGTCCCGCCGTACTCAGGATCCACTCAGGAGGAAATAGAATTTCGACTACAGGGCTGTTACCTTGTGTCGCGGACCTTTCCAGATCGCTTCGCCTATCCTATTTCTTTGTAACTCCGTATAGAGTGTCCTACAACCCCAAGAGGCAAGCCTCTTGGTTTGGGCTGATACCGTTTCGCTCGCCGCTACTCAGGTAATCGCATTTGCTTTCTCTTCCTCTGGGTACTTAGATGTTTCAGTTCCCCAGGTCTGCCTCCTCATACCCTATGTATTCAGGTATGGGTACTATTCCATTACGAATAGTGGGTTCCCCCATTCGGATATCCTCGGATCAAAGCTCACTTACAGCTCCCCGAGGCGTTTCGCCGTTCGTCGCGTCCTTCTTCGGCTCCTAGTGCCAAGGCATTCACCGTGCGCCCTTTCTAACTTAACCAAAATTTAAAAAAGGTTGTTGAATTCTTGACATGCTCGTTCAATCTTCTCTATTAAAAGATACCGATGAACAAATATGTTTACATGGACTTCAGATAAACTTCGAATATCTTCGTTTACTTCACAACTCGCGTTCTCACGTACTGATGTACGCTCCGAGCACTCGCTTGATCGTATCCTCGATCTTCTCGTTTCTCTTTGTCCGTTTTCATTATCTAGTTTTCAAAGAACCATTGGTGGAGCCTAGCGGGATCGAACCGCTGACCTCCTGCGTGCAAGGCAGGCGCTCTCCCAGCTGAGCTAAGGCCCCACTTATAAGATATATATGGTGGGCCTGAGTGGACTCGAACCACCGACCTCACGCTTATCAGGCGTGCGCTCTAACCAGCTGAGCTACAGGCCCCTATCTTATTAGATAGAGAATAGAGAGTTTTGTGTTCTCTCAAAACTGAACAAGGCTACTGACTTAAATTACATCATGTAACACTTCTCAGTAATCGCTTCATGCAGCCTTGCGACGAGTAATCGCAGGAGCAAAAGCTTTAATAGAGAGTTTTGCGTTCTCTCAAAACTGAACAAAAGATCCAAAGCGTATATGATCGTAAGATCATACATCGACTAGAGTTAAATACTCCATAGAAAGGAGGTGATCCAGCCGCACCTTCCGATACGGCTACCTTGTTACGACTTCACCCCAATCATCTGTCCCACCTTAGGCGGCTGGCTCCAAAAGGTTACCTCACCGACTTCGGGTGTTACAAACTCTCGTGGTGTGACGGGCGGTGTGTACAAGGCCCGGGAACGTATTCACCGCGGCATGCTGATCCGCGATTACTAGCAATTCCGGCTTCATGTAGGCGAGTTGCAGCCTACAATCCGAACTGAGAATGGCTTTATGGGATTCGCTCAACCTCGCGGTTTTGCAGCCCTTTGTACCATCCATTGTAGCACGTGTGTAGCCCAGGTCATAAGGGGCATGATGATTTGACGTCATCCCCACCTTCCTCCGGTTTGTCACCGGCAGTCACCTTAGAGTGCCCAACTGAATGCTGGCAACTAAGATCAAGGGTTGCGCTCGTTGCGGGACTTAACCCAACATCTCACGACACGAGCTGACGACAACCATGCACCACCTGTCACTTTGTCCCCCGAAGGGGAAAGCTCTATCTCTAGAGTGGTCAAAGGATGTCAAGACCTGGTAAGGTTCTTCGCGTTGCTTCGAATTAAACCACATGCTCCACTGCTTGTGCGGGCCCCCGTCAATTCCTTTGAGTTTCAACCTTGCGGTCGTACTCCCCAGGCGGAGTGCTTAATGTGTTAACTTCGGCACTAAGGGCATCGAAACCCCTAACACCTAGCACTCATCGTTTACGGCGTGGACTACCAGGGTATCTAATCCTGTTTGCTCCCCACGCTTTCGCGCCTCAGCGTCAGTTACAGACCAGAGAGTCGCCTTCGCCACTGGTGTTCCTCCACATATCTACGCATTTCACCGCTACACGTGGAATTCCACTCTCCTCTTCTGTACTCAAGTCTCCCAGTTTCCAATGACCCTCCACGGTTGAGCCGTGGGCTTTCACATCAGACTTAAGAGACCGCCTGCGCGCGCTTTACGCCCAATAATTCCGGACAACGCTTGCCACCTACGTATTACCGCGGCTGCTGGCACGTAGTTAGCCGTGGCTTTCTGGTTAGGTACCGTCAAGGTGCCGCCTTATTCAAACGGCACTTGTTCTTCCCTAACAACAGAGCTTTACGATCCGAAAACCTTCATCACTCACGCGGCGTTGCTCCGTCAGACTTTCGTCCATTGCGGAAGATTCCCTACTGCTGCCTCCCGTAGGAGTCTGGGCCGTGTCTCAGTCCCAGTGTGGCCGATCACCCTCTCAGGTCGGCTACGCATCGTCGCCTTGGTAAGCCGTTACCTTACCAACTAGCTAATGCGCCGCGGGCCCATCTGTAAGTGATAGCCAGAGGCCATCTTTTACCGCTCCACCATGAGGTGGAACGGGTTATCCGGTATTAGCCCCGGTTTCCCGGAGTTATCCCAGTCTTACAGGCAGGTTGCCCACGTGTTACTCACCCGTCCGCCGCTAACATCAGGGAGCAAGCTCCCATCAGTCCGCTCGACTTGCATGTATTAGGCACGCCGCCAGCGTTCGTCCTGAGCCAGGATCAAACTCTCCATAAAAGTGTTTGATTAAGCTCACTTACACAGGATGAAAAATCATCTTGCGTTAATAATTGACGAGATATCATGTATCTCTATTTCGCTTGGCTTTTGTTCAGTTTTCAAAGAACTTTTTGTTTGTCGCTCGTTGGCGACTTAACTATCTTAACAAGTCTAAATCGAACCGTCAAGAACTTTTTAAAATATTTTATGGTGGGCCTGAGTGGACTCGAACCACCGACCTCACGCTTATCAGGCGTGCGCTCTAACCAGCTGAGCTACAGGCCCTAAAAAAGGCAATAAAAAAAGCACTCCCACCAAATATTTTGTTGGAGCGGGCGATGGGAATCGAACCCACATCATCAGCTTGGAAGGCTGAGGTTTTACCACTAAACTACGCCCGCATATTAAAAGAAATAAGATGGTCGGGAAGACAGGATTTGAACCTGCGACCCCCTGGTCCCAAACCAGGTGCTCTACCAAGCTGAGCCACTTCCCGATATATAAATCACTAATGGTGCGCCCTGAGAGATTCGAACTCCCGACCTTTTGATTCGTAGTCAAACACTCTATCCAGCTGAGCTAAGGGCGCCAATTGGTGCGGTTGAGAGGACTCGAACCTCCACGGGGTCAACCCCCACTAGGCCCTCAACCTAGCGCGTCTGCCATTCCGCCACAACCGCTAAATGTATGATATCCGTATCTGCACCTTAATTTTTAAAATAAAAGTGCGGGTGAAGGGACTCGAACCCCCACGTCGTAAGACACTAGATCCTAAGTCTAGCGCGTCTGCCAATTCCGCCACACCCGCGTATGAAATTAACTAATAAAAATGGCGGTCCGGACGGGACTCGAACCCGCGACCTCCTGCGTGACAGGCAGGCATTCTAACCAACTGAACTACCGGACCATATGGTGGAGGATGACGGGCTCGAACCGCCGACCCCCTGCTTGTAAGGCAGGTGCTCTCCCAGCTGAGCTAATCCTCCATATGTTGGTGACCCGTACGGGATTCGAACCCGTGTTACCGCCGTGAAAGGGCGGTGTCTTAACCGCTTGACCAACGGGCCACAACTTAAGAAAAGATACTGGCGGAGAAGGAGGGATTTGAACCCTCGCGCCGCTCGCGCGACCTACACCCTTAGCAGGGGCGCCCCTTCAGCCACTTGGGTACTTCTCCGTGGCTCCACAGGTAGGACTCGAACCTACGACCGATCGGTTAACAGCCGATTGCTCTACCACTGAGCTACTGTGGAATATTGTGGTGTTTATGTTGCTGACTTTAAACATTATATCGAAAGTGTTTTTTGATGTCAACACTTTTTTCGAAATCGCTTTTCGATTTGCTTGTCTCGTTCAGCGACTTCTATAATATAGCACAGCTCTTTTAAAATAGGCAACACTTTTTTTATAATTTTTTTCTCAATTTGCCTCTGCACTTCCCACACACATATTTAGACGTATCGATCCTTCGCTTCCGGCTATATAAAAGATGACAACCTTGACACTCATATTCATGTAGAACTTTCGTTTGTCTCTTAGCTCCAGGTATTTCTCTGCAATACCTGGCTCCTCCTACGTGCGCCAACAGCTCTTTAAAGTCAGCATCTCTATGCTTATAGCCTCTTCCTTCTATATGAAGATGATAATGACACAATTCATGTTTAATAATCTTTATTAATTCTTCTTCCCCATATAATTGATACTGCTTAGGGTTAAATTCTAGATTGTGTGACCTTAACAAGTATCTGCCACCAGTCGTACGTAATCTTGAATTAAACGTCGCTTCGTGTACAAATGGTTTGTTAAAACTAGTTAGAGAGATCTCTTCAACCATTTTTTGCAGTTCGCTCTGATTCAATGTCCCCCGCCCCCATACAAAATACAATCAACACTGACAAACTCTCCTACATATACTAAATATACTACCACAACTAATAAGGAGTTGGGAGAAATGCCGACCTGGTTACGCACTCAACTACAAAAGGCTTTCAAAGAGCAGAACCGCCATCAAATAAAGATCCTTAATCAATGTTGGTTTTACTATCAACGAAAAGAGCAAATGAATAAGCATTTAGGTTAAAGCAAATGGCCATGCGAAAATGCATGGCCATTTCTTTATTTATACTGTTTGCACAGCCGGCTCTAGCATCGTGAGAGCAACCCTGCCTTTTTTTATGTCAACATCCTCAACCCATACCGTTACAATTTCTCCAACAGCCACTACCTCAAGAGGATGCTTCACAAACCTTTTAGTTAGTTTAGAAATATGAACTAATCCGTCTTGCTTTACCCCTACATCAACAAACGCTCCAAAATCGACTACATTTCTCACAGTCCCTTGAAGTTCCATCCCGCGAGTCAAGTCTTCTAATCGAAGAACCCCCTGCTTTAACAAAGGTTTCGCTACTTCATCACGTGGATCTCGAGTCGGCCTGATAAGTGTTGCAATAATATCTTTAACAGTCGGCATACCAAGCCCAAGCTCTTCTGCTATTTGATGTTCGTTCAATCCAGACAGTTTTTCGCTTAACTCTTTTGTTCCTACATCTTTTCGTGCAGCGCCGACCTTATCAAGCAGCGCTTCGGTTTCCTTATAGGTCTCTGGATGAATCCCTGTAGCATCAAGCGGATTCTTCCCTCCTTGAATGCGTAAGAAGCCAATACACTGTTCATACGTTTTCGCACCTAGCCTAGGTACTTTCTTTAATTGTGCACGGCTTGTAAACCGGCCTTCTTCCTCTCTGCGTTTCACAATATTTACAGCAACCGACTTCGATAGTCCAGCTACATATTGCAATAATGAGACGGAGGCAGTATTCACATTTACACCAACTTGGTTAACTACGGTCTCTACTACAAATGTTAACGATTCTGATAATCTTTTTTGCGCAACATCATGTTGATATTGACCCACACCAACGGACTTCGGATCAATTTTCACGAGTTCAGCTAATGGGTCCTGCAGCCTTCTTGCAATAGAAACAGCACTTCTTTCTTCAACTTGAAATTCCGGAAACTCCTCACGCCCTAGCTCAGAAGCAGAATACACACTCGCTCCAGCTTCATTTACAATCAGATAATACAATTCTCCCGGTAAATCGTTGATAAGGTCAGCAATAAACTGCTCCGTCTCTCTCGAAGCTGTGCCGTTCCCAATAGCAATCATTTCTACCTTATGTTCTTTAACTAATTGTTTCACTTTCGCTGCTGCTTTTTCAACTTCATTTCTAGGCGGCGTTGGATAAACAACTCCTATATCGAGTACCTTTCCAGTCCCGTCCACCACAGCTAACTTGCACCCTGTACGGTAAGCCGGATCTACTCCAAGCACAACCTTATCTTTAATAGGCGGCTGTAACAGGAGGTTTCTCAAATTCTCTGAAAAGATATGAATTGCTTGTTCTTCAGCTTTTGCAGTCAGTTCGTTCCTTATTTCTCGTTCAATTGATGGTTCTATTAAACGTTTATATCCATCTTGAATAGCCAGCTTAACATACTCAGCAGCTGGTGAGTCTCCTGCGCGAGACATATAACGCTTCTCGATCTCCCCTATCATTTTCTCTGCCTGAAACTCAATTCCCGCTTTTAAAACCCCGTCTTTTTCTCCACGGTTCACAGCAAGAATTCTGTGAGGCACGATGGAGCGGACTGCTTCTGTATAATCGTAATACATTTCATATGTACCTTTTTCATCAAGTTGCTTGTCTTTAACAACCGTTTTAATGTGGCCTTCTTTAAACGAGCGTTCACGAATGAACTTTCTTAGATCCGCATCGTCAGATACCCATTCAGCAATAATATCTTCGGCACCGGCGAGCGCCTCTTCAATCGTAGCTACACCTTTTTCTTCATCAATATATTGAAGTGCTTCTTTAGAAACATCAGCTTGTTTTGGATACGTAATTAGCCATTCCGCTAAAGGCTGCAACCCTTTTTCTTTTGCTGTGGTAGCTCTTGTACGCCTTTTTTGCTTATAAGGTCTATAGAGATCCTCTATTTCTTGAAGCTTCATAGCCTGATCAATTTTTAAAGCGAGCTCATCTGTCAACTTATCCTGTTCACCGATTAAGCGTTTAACCTCGTCTTTTCGCTGCTGAAGCTGATTTGCATACTCCCATCTCTCAACGATTGTACGGATTTGGACTTCATCTAATGATCCAGTCAATTCTTTTCTGTAGCGCGCAATAAAAGGCACTGTATTTCCCTCTTCAACTAGATCAATTAAATTTCTTATGTACTTTTCATTTACAGACAATTCTTTTTCTATTTCTTGAATTAACTTTTTATGAAAATCATTCATCTCATCGAGCTCCTTTACTAGTAGCCTGTATCCTTAATCATATCATATGCCTCTTCACGTAACTAACTTCCCTATCTTTCGTGAATATCCTTCTAGCTCCATAAAACAAAAATAAACCCCCTTTATAAGTTAAGGAGGTTTACTAATTTAGCTTTCCTACTAGTAACGTCACATCATCAACAGCAAATCGATCAAGTGTTAATAAATGCTTAAATTCTTCCTTTAAAGAACCAAGCGTAAGTAGATTTTTCTTAGAGAAAGGGATCTTTACCCCATCTGAATATAGCATAAAAATACTGCCTTTCTTATAGGAAAAATGTTTACTTTTAACCATAACTTTTCTACCTGATAAATAACCCCTAATGGGTATAGGCTGAAGCGTAGTGCCGTCTGGTTCATACATGACAAACCCGATGTTGCCGAAGTTACAATAAATAACCTCTTCTTTTTGGAAATCGACTTTTACTAATGTTAGAACTGCACCGCGTTTGTTAACCATTGCTTGATTACAACGAGTGACAATTTCATCAACTTCTAAAAATCGATTTTCTTTGATTACTTCAATAGCTGCATCAGCAGATTCAGAAGCTCCCTCACCGCTGCCTAAACCATCAACCACCGCGCATAATGTAAAATCCTCTTCTTCAACTACGACATGAGCATCACCACAGTGAACATTCCCCGGTTTAGGCTGTTGAACTGCAGCTACCTCAATGTGTTTGTTTTCATAAAGAGAAATCATATTATAAAATCTCCGAAGGCTCGACTTTAATTGAATCTCGTAATTTTTGTAACGCCCTACGTTGAAGGCGTGATACATGCATTTGAGAAATACCGAGTTTTTCCCCTGTTTCTTTTTGGCTCAAATTGTCATAGTAGGTTAGCATAAGAATTTGTTTTTCACGTTCATTAAGCACTTGGAATGCTTTTTGAAGCAGCATCTTTTGATCAGTTTTCTCAAACCCGCTGTCTTCATTGCCGACAAGGTCAAGCAATGTAACTTCTCCACCTTCTTGGTCAGCCTCAAGCGAACGGTCAACAGATAACGCTTGATAACTTTTGCTCATCTCCATTGTCTCTAGAACTTCCTCTTCAGAGACCTCTAGATACGCAGCAATTTCATGAACAAGTGGAGAGCGGTTAAGTTCAACCGTCAAGGATTCTACAGCCTTTTTGATTTTAGGACCTAACTCTTTAATACGTCTTGGAACATGGACGCTCCACGTTTTATCACGTATGAATCGTTTGATCTCACCGACAATAGTTGGTACGGCAAAAGATTCAAAACTACGTCCAAACTCACTGTCAAATCGAGTTAGGGCAGCGAGCAGACCTACCATTCCAACTTGGTATAGATCTTCGTCGTATTCCCGTCCTTTAGAAAACTTCCGAGCTAATGAACGGACAAGAGCCTCATAATGTTTAACCAGCTTTACTTGAACCTCTTCTTCGCCTGTTTCCTGATAAAGGCGAATCCATTCATATACCTCATCTTTGTTCTGTTTGTGTGGAAGGGACTCCGTCGACATTTTTCTCCACCTCATCTCCGTGAATGAACTTTGTCATCATTAGGATAACCCCTGATTCATCATTGATTTCCACTTTGTCCATTAAAGTGTTGATGAGGAAGAGGCCAAGCCCCCCTTCTTTCAAATCACCGACCGGCTTAGTCGAGTCAACCGGACCTAAACGCTCACGTAAACCATTGATATCAAAACTTTGTCCGCGGTCCGCTATGACAATTTCCATACGGTCTTCGTGCAGCACAAAAGAAGCGGAAATCAACCCTTCATCTTCATACGCGTGGTTTACTACGTTCGTACATGCTTCTGCAACTGCAATCTTAATATCTTCAATATCGTCGTACGTAAATCCAAGGCGATTGGCAATTCCAGAAACCGTCAAACGCACGACGCCAACAAATTCAGGCTTAGCCGGAACACTCATCTCGATGTGATCTACTTGCTGTTCGTTCATTTCGCTTCCTCCCCTTTAATCGGTTCGATCTGGATAACCTCGTCTAATCCAGTAATCGTAAACAGGCGGTGTACCCGTTCAGATAACCCCGTTAACACTAACGAACTGTCTTTCGAGTCTGTTAATTTTAAAATTCCTACAAAAATCCCCAAGCCTGTACTATCTATATATTGAACGTTTGTTAAATCGACGATAATCTTATTTGATCCTTGCTCAGCAAGCGGTGTTAGTGTGCTGCGCAGCTTCGGCGCGGTATAGGCATCAATTTCTCCTGTTACATATACAAGCTCTGCGCCCTCTGACTGTTCATGACGAATATCTAAGTTCATCTATAATCTCCTCCTGGTATCCCATCTACATTAGTTTATAAATACCACAAAACAATCATTTTTAAACTTTTCGACGCAAAATCATTAATGTAAAATCATCTCTCAAGGTAAAATCTTGTAGTTTCACAAGTTCCTTATATACGCTGTCGACAATTTCTTGAGCACTTAAATGCATGTAGGACCTTATTAACTTCACTATTTCTTCTCGTTCAATAAAATCATCATCTACTCGGCATTCCGTTACACCATCTGATAAAAAGACAATAAAATCATCTTTTTCGACCTTTTTATGATACTCACGGAATTTTGTATGACGTGAGACTCCTAAAACTAAGCCTTTTGCATACAATTCTTCGAAACGATCCTCAGAAGATGAATAATAAAACCCAGGTTCATGCCCCGCTCCAGAATAATGGAATTCATGCGTCCCTGTATCATATGCCCCGTACATCATCGTAATAAACATACTATCATCAACATTCTGCTCGACGACCCTGTTCAAGTTCTCAAGCAGCGCGCCTGGCCTAAGTCTTTGTTCAGGCAAGCTGTCCATGGCGTATTTAATCATCGACATACACAAAGCAGCAGGAACACCTTTCCCGATAATATCAGCTATGGCTACCCCTACATTGCCGTGCTCATCTCGAACAAAATGATAGTAGTCACCGCTCATTTTTGTAGCCGGTACACTCACTACACCAATATCTAACACATCGTCAGACGGAATTTCTTTAGGCAGCAATGTTTGCTGCATATTAGCAGCTACATCGATCTCTGATTCAAGTTCTTTTTGACGATCACGTAAACTTTGATGTTCACGATAGGCAAGTCCATATCCCATCATAACTTCTAAGAGCAACTCAAAAGAATCCTGAACCTCACTTGAAACATTCGGAAACAACTCTTCTAAAATAGAGCGGTGAATACTGACCAATTCCTCAGGTGATATTTGATGCTCAAGTAAAATTTTACTAAATTGCTGTGCTTCATATAACCCTTGTTCACTTTTATCATGAAGGAATGTCTGCAATATATGTTTGTATGATTCTTCTAGCTTTTGAACAGTATTATTCACGCTGGCCCTCCTTTAACGAAGCCACTTCGTCGTTGTGATGACCGTCCCTTCCCCTACTTCGGAATCAATAGAAAATTCATCCATTAAACGTTTCACTCCAGGAAGTCCCGCTCCCATACCGCTAGAGGTTGTAAATCCATCTACCATCACTTGTCTAATGTCTGAAATCCCGGGACCTTGGTCTTTAGCAATCACTTGTATTCCTTTAACCATTCCCGTTTTCGACGGTGCCTCAATTAGTTCTAAACATATTTCTCCACGCTGCGCATATAAATAAATATTACGCGCTAATTCTGAAATGGCTGTTGTTATCCGCGCTTGATCGACACTCCCAAACCCGATTTCCTTTGAGAGGGTACGACCTGCTTGTCTAGCAGCAACAATCCCCCATTCGTTTTTCACTTCTACACAGGATTGGGTTTCCATGATCATCCCTCCAGTTCCTGCTGCAATTTGTCCAAACCTTGCTCAAGGTCAAGAGCTGTAGGAACATCATCCAGTTTAATACCCATATCAATTAATGTAATTGCGACCGCAGGCTGTATTCCTGTTAATACAACGCGAGCCCCCATTAAATTAGACATATCAACGACATCACCTAACACTTTAGCGATGAATGAATCGATCATATCTACAGATGTCAAATCAATGACAACTCCAATCGACCCTTCTTTGTGAATTTTATTTAATAGGTCCTCTTGAAAACGCAATGCTGTTTGATCATCTAACTCTACTTGGATACTGATAAGCAAGTATTGATGAAGTTTTAAAATTGGGATCCTCATTTTTAACTCCTCCAACTTATATTTCTTCTATTTTTTTATTCGTCATTTCTAAAGCTGATTCCATACCTTTACGCAATGTACTCTTTGTAGGGAATTTACCTAAGTCAATTCCAAGGTTGACAATTGTTTGAGCGATCTCAGGGCGAATGCCCACTAAAATGCATGTTGCTCCTACAAGACGAACTGCCTCTGAAGCTTGTATAATGTGGTGAGCAACCATTGTATCAACAACAGGAACGCCTGTAATATCTATTAACACCACTTGTGAGCGGTTTTTAATAACGCCGTCCAACAGATTTTCCATAATTAATTTCGCTCTATTTGTATCGATTGTTCCGATAAGAGGCATCACCGTAATCCCTTCAAAAACTGGAATTAAAGGCGCTGATAGTTCAAGAAGAGACAATTTTTGCATCTCGAAGATATCTTCCCAAGAACCTGTATAATCTGTTACCAATTGATTAATAATGCCGTCAATCCAATCTTCGACTTCATTAAAAAGAGTTAAAAGCTGATCGACATTATGTTCTTTTTCAGAAAGCGTCGCTAAGATGGCACGACGGAACGACTGTAGGCCTCGAGTGAAGTAAGCTAGCGGCCAACCCGTCTGAATAAATCGATCTGTAAAATTTGTCAGCCGTTCATTCGCTTGCATTTGGTTTCGATCTACTGACTCAAAGATGAAATTCATAAACTCTTGATTCGTATTTTCATAGACCGTATCAGATATAGAGTTTAAATAATTCTCCTTACGAACTTCTTGGAGCTGCTCTTCCCATCTTTTCGTTAACACTTCACGATTCTCGAATATAAAGGATACTATATATGGTTGCATCTTACTTTCCTCCAGTCAAAGTGGTTACAGTTTGTTACAGTTATTATTTCACGACTTGCTTGATGTTGCAAAGATTTTCAAATTAAAGGTTTTACAAGTTCATGTAAGAAATCCCACTTCAGTAAAGTTCCTCATATTAATTAAACCTTATTTCACTGCTTTTGATCAATAATAAACCGTTAAATGCATGATTTAATGTAAAATAATTGAAAAAAACCCCGCTAAAAGCGGAGTTTCTTCTCATTTAAAAGTCAATTAATCCCAAACTAATAAACAAAGCATCATTAACCCTCGTCATCATATCATCATCAAGATGGGTGATTTTATCGGTCAGGCGCTGTTTATCAATTGTTCTTACTTGTTCTAGCAAAATGACCGAATCACGATCAAATCCGTATCTTTTTGCATTGATTTCAACATGAGTCGGCAATTTTGCCTTTTGAATTTGTGCCGTGATTGCAGCCACAATGACAGTAGGACTAAAACGATTCCCAATATCATTTTGGATGATTAAAACAGGTCTTACCCCACCCTGCTCAGACCCAACAACAGGTGAAAGGTCGGCAAAATAAACGTCACCTCTTTTTACAATCAACCGCTACACCCCACTTACTAAGCGATCAAGGGTGTTCTCTGCTTCCTCCTCGGCAAGAAAGGCTTCAGATGCAAGGTTAAGGTTAATTTTAGCCATTTCCATATAGCCTTGCTGCATCGTTTCACGAATTTGACGCTTCTTTCGGTCACGAAGATATAGCTTCGTTGCTTGCGATAAAAACTCACTGTAATTTACATTCTCTTGTTGAATCACACCGTCCACCTCGTTTAACAAATGTTGTGGCAAATTCACTACAATGCGTTTCGTTCTCTGTTCTGACACGAACATCCACCCCCAGCATCAACCAACGACCTAAATATTATATGTTTTCATAACGCTTTCATGCCTAATCACTTGGCAAAAAACGAACTTCTTTTATCCACATTTAATGATAGCATTGACTTCTGTAAAATGCAAAGAGGTTTTACAAATACTATTTAATTTCCATAAAAAGAAGGCCCAACATTATATGTGAGCCTCCCTGGATCGTTATTTTTCTTGTGTACCGTAAACAGATCTTGCAATTGAAACCATTTCTTCTGTTCCTAGAGTTGAAGAAGCAAGGTAGAAATCTACACCATTATACGACCACATTAAGGACTCTTCAGTCATAACGCCAATCGTAAAGCCTAAATCTACCGGCTCGCCGTCACTTACATTCATCGGAGTGGTGGCAGGCACCACTTTACTTTTCTCTTGAATAAGCGTGAATGGAGCTTCTCCTGTATATTGCAGTACAACACTTTCACCGCGGTCAGTTTCCACTGTTTGCGAAGAGTCTAGTGATGTACCGTCCGGAGTGTACATTGGATAATGTACTGCCATCTCTGCTTCAGGTTCAGCCATCGTTGGCTGCTCATTCATTTGTGCCCCCGTCATATTACGCTCCATATCGAAATCACCTTCATTAAAGCTTGCATTCTCTTCAAAGCTTGTGAAATCTAATTGAACAAGAACTTCAAGATCAGGATTCATTACTTTCACTTGCAAAGGAGCTAAGTCTTTCTTATTAAATGTAATTTCTTGTGTGCTTAAGTTCTTGTTTTGATAGTTTGTATTCGTTTGGAACACATACGCATCCTCCGTCGCCGTAAAGGTTCTTTCAGGATCCATTAACACATCTTGAATCAGTGAGCCGTATAAGTACACTTGGCTGCTGTTGATCGGCCAATCACTTTGGAAACGGAAGCTCTTATTAAGTGCTGGAGTTAACACGAATACCCCGTCATCGTTGCGGAGGATAATCTGGCTTTGGTCTTTGGCAGCATTTTTAAGTGCTACACGATAGTAATCTTTTTCTTGATACCAAACTTCCACCTCATATGTTTGCGGCTCATTCCCTGTTTGTAATGTCATCGTAGCAGCTGCCTTATAACCACTAATATCGGACATTTTACTTTCAAGGTCTTCTAGAATATCATCTTGCGTTTTTTCACCGCACGCTGCAAGAACAAACGTCACCATCACAATAAGTGCGATAAACCAGCTTACTCTTTTCATACCTTCACCCCTTTGTCTCAATTAACGCCAAAGAAGAGAATTCTACCAATCAAGAGACGGCAATCATGATTGTGCCCCGTTCGTTCACTCTAGAATGCCAAACTTTTAAATGCGTTTAACATTCAAAGAATAAACGAATTAGGTTCTTGATGAAATTTTGACCTGACTCTGCTTGAAATGGCACAAGCTCTCCCATCCGCATTACAACTATATGAGGCAAGGGCGGACAATATGCAGACTAGCTTGACAAGCGCTCTAAAATTACTTGCGCAACAGCATTTTTCTCACTATGAGATATGGATATATGGATAGCTGCCTCAATGTCTGCAGTGAGTACCGGCTTTCCGTTCACTTCATTCAACACCTCAATATCCTGCCATCCGAACTCTTTTGAGATGCCAGTCCCGCACGCTTTAACAAAAGCTTCTTTTGCCGCAAAGCGTCCAGCCATAAATTCAATCTTTCTTTTTTCAGCAAGCTTTTGGTAAACGGACTGCTCCTCTTTTGTTAACACTTTTTGAACAAATCTTGGCTGCTTTGTGAGCAGCTGTTCTATTCGCTCTAATTCCACAATATCTATTCCGATGCCTATAATCATGTAAACTCTCCTTTTCTAGTCTGAATTCTTAAATCGGGCATTTCCTCTTTCTTTTTTGATATACTTATAGAAAGAATACGATTTTGTTAGGAGGATTAAGCTTGTTTATTCGTCAGGAAAGCTTCTATTCCTTTAGAAAGAACTACCCTATTATTTTTGGTTTATTAGTAATCCATTTAGCCTTATTTGTATGGATGAATTTTCTTCCTGGAGGCTCTCTTGTTAGAAATCTTGGGATTGGCTATAACTTGGCTGTAGCCAATGGTGAATGGTGGAGACTGATTACACCTATTTTCATGCATTTAACGATTGGGCATGTTGTATTTAACTCTTTCTCTCTCGTTATCTTTGGTCCTGCCTTAGAACAAATGCTAGGCAAATTCCGCTTTATCATTTTCTATCTCGGAACAGGTGTCATCGCAAATATCGCTACTTATTATCTAGGAGGCTTGAGTTACCCTCCTCATTTAGGTGCATCTGGTGCTATCTTCGGTTTATTCGGGATGTTTGTCTACCTTGTCTTATTTAGAAAAGATTTAATTGACCAGGCAAACTCACAGCTTGTGATGACTATTCTTATTATTGGCCTTGTTATGACATTTGTAAATTCTAATATTAACGTATTAGCGCACCTGTTTGGCTTACTCGGCGGTGCAGCACTTGCTCCTTTATTTTTAACTGGAGTGAAGCCTTATCATATGTATCAGCATGTCCACGACACGAGCGAGCCAACCTTTAATCCGAACCGTTGGCAAAAAAAGAGAAGAAATCAAAAGCTTTTTAAGAACGTGTTTTGGATTGTCCTCGCTTTACTCGTATTATATGGCATATTCAATAGATAAGCAGATAAAAACCCTCCAATCTTATAACGAATTGGAGGGTTCATCTTTATTTCTTTAAGCCTTCTAAAAAAGTGTTTACATTATGTTTCATCATATCTACATACGTTTCTGCCCCGCTGCCGTCAGCCCCGATCGCATCTGTGTATACCTCACCTGCAATCTCTACACCAGCATTACTAGAGACAGTATCCATAAAACGGCTGTCAATCGTTGTTTCTAAGAAGACTGCTGGAATCTCTTTTTCTTGAATTAAATCAACTACTCGAGAAATTTGACCCGGAGTTCCCTCTTCATGAGAATTCAATTCCCAAATTCCAATTGTTTCATACCCATAGGCTGCACCAAAGTATTTAAACGCATTTTCACTTATTACAATGGTTCGTTTATCTTCTGGAATTTCTTCTGATTCTTCACTAATCCATTCATCTAATTCAGTTAATTCCTGAATATAGGCTTCAGCATTAGCCTCATAAGCCTCAGCATTATCAGGATCTCGTTCCATTAAATCATCACGAATAGTTTCTACATAAGCTATCACATTTTTAACATCTAACCATGCATGAGGGTCATCTTCATTTGTACCATCAACCGGAATAACGTCAATACCATCAGAAACTGTCACAATATCAGCCCCGCCAGCATTAGCAACCAAACGCTCTAGCCACTCCTCAAGCCCTAAACCATTCACATAAAAAACAGATGAATCACTGGCCTTCTGAAAATCACTCGGAATAGGCTCATATCCATGAGGTTCTTCACCGATCGGCACCAAGTACTCAACAGCAGCAAGGTCCCCGGTCACATTCTTTGTAATATCAGCTAAGATCGAAAAGCTCGTAACGACTTTCAGTTCCCCAGTTTCTTCACTTTCTCCATCTCCTCCACACGCTGCAACAAATAGACTCATCAATAAAACGACTAAAGCAAAAAACCACTTACGCACTCTCATCATCCTTTCTCTATTTTTACTCTCACTAAAAAAGTTGTGTACAGGCAAAAAATAGTACAAAAAAATAGTTGGTTAACTCTTCACCACGGAAAACTATTTTGTCTTAGGGCAACTTTATTTTGTCACACTTTTATAAAAATGTCTAGTCTTTGGAGACAGCTTCTATTCTACTTGATTGTATGAATAAGCCGCCCTTTATGTTCCTTTATTAACTCCTATATAAAATATTTCTATGTAAGATCCCTTGAAAATAGTATGTATATGACAAAAAAATAAACCATTTTTCACTATGAACAAAAATGGTTTATATCGGTTATTAAGTTTGTGATCTGATAAGGATGTGCCTCTTGTTGGATATAACCTGTATTTTGCAAGCTGGTATATCTTTTTCCGCTTATAATATCGATAACTTCGAGAGTTAAATCACCTTCGTCACAAAGTTTTATCCCAATCTTTCTTAGCTCCTGTAAATATATAGAAACCCTTTGTGAATCTGCTTGCACAACTATCATTTTCAGAATGACCTTCCCATCTTCATCTGTAATCATGCAAAGATCATTTCTAATTCCAGCGATTTGAACTTGACCACCGATTTCCGTTAGTGTGTAGATGAAGTGATCAACTAAAACAGCTAAGATTTCAATATACTGTTTTGTAGTAGTAAATAAACCTTTATCAAGGTCTCTTTTATATGTAGTAATCAATTTCAACAATGTAACCACGTGACGTTCTTCAACTGGTTGGAGACAATACTCTCTAACAATTTTATTCACTACTTTTTGAATGCTGTTTAATAAACGCTGAGACAAGTTATATTCCGAATATATCAGTTGAAGGTTCGCATTAACCATCTTCATTCCCCCCTCACTTTTCATTATTTAAATGGACATGGAGTCTCTTTATCACACCCGAAATTACACCGTCCAATCGATTGATATATAGAACACCATGAGCGTTTCGCATAACAAATCGGAATGTTTTGTTCAGCAGCCTTTTTCTTGAGTACAGAAGTTAAATTATGATTAATAAAATCGGTAAGAACTAATATAAGGTCAATATGAGATGGAATTTCTTTCTTTACCATCTGCGCCTTTCTCCCATCTACATGTGTAATCTGTTTGAAACCCAACCCTTCTAGCTTCTGAGGAATACTCCCAAGACGATCCGCTCCGACTATTAATAAAGAAGACATATATATCACTCCTTCGTTGATAATTATTCTCACTTTATTTTAAATGAAAAAGATTCTCATTGTCAATTAAATTTTCAGTCAAATAAAAAAGGGATCCCTTTTCAGGACCCCTTCGAAGTTAATAAGGTAATCGTTAATACTTTTTAAGCAAATAACGCAAAGGAATGATAGAAACGATAACAATAAGCAAAGCCGCGGGTGCCGCCATATGGTAAATGGCTTCGCTTGTCTCTACCCAAATACGTACTGCAAGTGTATCAAACCCAGGAGGTCTGAGTAATAAAGTAGCTGGAAGCTCTTTAATACTGCTTACAAATACGAGTGCGCCCCCTGCCAGGATACCAGGCAGAATAGATGGAATAATAACTTTGATCATGACCTTCCAAGGAGGCTGGCCCAGGCTTCTCGCTGCCTCGTCTATCCGTGGAGAAATGAGGCTGAGCGAAGCATCTGTTGACTGCATTGCCTGTGGTAAAAACCGAATCACAAAAGCAATGGCCACCAAATAAAAGGTATTATAAAGCATAGGTATATACTGGTTAAAAATAAAGATGATCCCAAGTGCAACTATGACTCCAGGTAACGCATAACCTGCATAACTCATCTTTTCAATAATAGCAGATGCTTTGGAAGGATACCTAGAGCGCAAATAAACTACTGGCAGAGCTAAGATCATACAAATGAGAGCTGCCATACCAGAAACCTTCACACTATTCCATGCATATCCCCAGAATCTTGAATCCAGTGCCCCTGCCTCTAGGCCAAGAATTGACCAATAAACGAGGACAATGACCGGCAAGATAACCGAGATGAAGAAAATCGTGCTTACAAATATAAGCGCAGGCCATTTCCATTTTCCAAGACTTAAAATGTCAGGCTCTTTAAATGTATTACTTGTTTGATAATACGATTGTTTCTTCTTAGTTCTGGATTCAATCCACAAAATAACTAGTGTAAGGACAATTAAAACCACACTTAAAACAGTAGCTGAAACATTATCATAACTTCCCATTTGGTAGTAAATAGCTGCTGTAAATGTTGTATACCGCATCATCGCAATCGCACCGAAATCAGACAGTACATATAAAGCAATTAGGATAGCTCCAGCACCAATTGCGGGACGAAGAAATGGAATATTCACTTTCCAAAAAATTTGTGAAGTCGTCATTCCTTGTGACCTTGCCACTTCTTCATAGTTACGGTTCATTTTTCTAAGTGAAGCACTGGCAATTAAAAATACATACGGATAGGTGAATAAAGTTAGAACAATAAATATTCCCCAAAACGAGTAGACATTAATTGGGTATTCCCCAAATACATTTAACAGCCACTCATTCTCACGCCACTCTCTCCATAGCCATCCCCTAGGGCCAAATACAATAATGTAGGCAACAGCTCCTACGTACGGCGGTATGACTAAAGGAAGAGCAAGCAGCCACTGCCACATCTTTCTTCCTGGCAGGCTTGTCCGATTGACAATCCATGCCAGCAACACGCCGATTGAGACCGCGAATAAAGTCACCATAAAGGTTAAGGACATCGTATTCCAAATTAATTGGGGAATACGAGTATCAAGTAAGCGCATCCACCTGTCCGTACCAGCAAACAATGATCTCCATACAACATAAAAAACTGGTATAGCCATTAACAAACCCGTTAACGCCGCAAATGTAAATAAAACTCCACCTGGCCTGCTCCCTCGATTTTTGCTAAAGCGAATACCCTTAAATAAACGGCGAGAGGTTGGAGACGTATCGTCTCCAACCTGAGGGTTTTTCCTATTATTTTTTTCGTTGTCTAGGTGCTGACTCATGACGTCACATCTCCCACTCGCCTAATAATTAGTTCTTTTTACAAATCTAAATCTAGTCCTGCTCTTTCAATAAGTTCACGTGTATCTTCCCACACTTCGCCTAATTCACTTAATGGCATATCGTGTGTCTTATAGTCAGAGATTGATTCTGCACCTTCTACGGCTTCAATTTCTGGATTAATCGGTACTTCAAGTGACTCATACGAGAATTCACGTTGATTCTCTTCTTCTAGAATCCAGTCTAGGAATACTTTCGCACTGTGAGCATTTGGAGCGTCTTTTACAAGGCCGACTCCTGCTGCGTTAACAACTGCTCCCATTTCTCCTTCTTCCTGATCTGGGTAAATAACTCCAACGTTATTGTCAGTTGGCTCTTGAAGCTGCTGATGGTAATAGTAATTGTTTACTAATCCAAATTTGAACTCACCAGCTCCGACAGCACGGCGGATATCTCCGTGTCCTTCAAGGACAGAACCCGCATTGTCTTTTACTTCTTCAATCCACTCAATTGTCTTATCATCGCCCCATTCATTACGAAGCGCGGATACATGTCCAATCATACTGCCGTTACCACCACGAGTAATAGCAAACTCACCCTGCCATTTCGGATCCGTTAAATCTTCAATAGACTTTGGCATTTCTTCTTCTGTGATTAGATCTTTATTATACATCAAAACACGAGTACGTGCTGATAAAGCGAACCAAGAATTATCCTCTGCACGATATTTTTCATCGATTGATTCAATTCCCTCAGGATCAGAACCTTCTAAAAGTCCTTCTAAGCGTAAGTTTTCAAGCGCACCGACATCGTTTGAAATGAAAATATCAGCTTGTGCATTTCCAGCTTCACCTTTAATTCTGCTTACTGCATTATCTCCAGCATGAAGCGGTTTCACTTCAATTCCTGTATCTGCTGTAAACTTCTCCAATAGAGCGTTTACGAAGTTTTCATTACGGGATGAGTAAACAACGAGCTCCCCAGTTTCTTCTAAGGCAGCTTCATCTGCAGCTTCTTCTGTATTTTCACCTTCTGCAGGCGCTTCTTCAGCAGGTTCCTCTGTAGAACCGCACGCAGCAACAACAAAAAGTGATAATGCTAATAAAGAAAATAAAAATACTTTTAACGACTTTTTCATACTTAATCCTCCCACACTTTCTATGTATTCCGAGTAATGATTTTCATTCTCATTCGCTCTCACAAGTCCTACTATACTGCTATTGATAATCATTGTCAATGCATTTTTTTATTTTTGAGACAATTACTAACATAGTACACACTAATTAGAAAAGCCCTCTAATTGAGGGCTCTCTAATTGGGTCTTTATTTATTTATGCTTCTACAAGGGCAACTAATTCTGGTTTAATATCAAACGAGACAACAGACCCAACCTCAATCTCTTGTTCTACAGGTGCATAGACAATCATCGGCTCATTTGTTACATGATCATCACCAAGCCTCACTTCAAGCTCTTGATACTCACCACTATAGGTTACTCGTTCTACACGTCCGGAATAGCGGCCGTCTTCTACTAAACGGCAACCTTCTGGACGAATTGACACGCGGACATCTTCAAGAATTTGATTCGATACTGATGGCAGACAAACACGGCCAATATGCGTTTCAACATGTTTCATATCTTCACACAGTGTCCCTGTTAATAAATTTGTTTTTCCGACAAACTGAGCAACAAAGCAGTTTTTAGGACAACGATACATATCACGCGGAGATGCAATTTGCTGAATCACACCTTGGTTCATGACGACCACACGATCTGACACTGCAAATGCATCCTTTTGATCATGCGTAACAATAATTGCAGTTGTATTGGCTTTCCTTAAAATAGCTGTCACATCATAACGCATTCGCTCTCGCAAGCCTGCATCCAAATTACTAAATGGCTCATCCATTAAAACGACATGCGGACGCGGAGCAAGAGCACGCGCAAGAGCTACACGCTGCTGCTGCCCTCCTGAGAGTTCATTAGGAAAACGCTTAGCATAATCAGCTAAACCAACCAGCTCAAGTACTTCTTTAGCACGCTTCTTTTTATTGAGCGTACCCCATTTATTTAATCCGAACGTTACGTTCTTTTCGATTGTTAAGTGCGGGAATAGTGCATAATCTTGGAACACCATTCCAATCCCTCTTTTTTCCGGTGGTAAATATGAACGGTCGTCAAAGACAACTTTATCGTCAATACGAATAGACCCGTTTGATGGCTGTTCAAATCCTGCAATCATACGAAGCGTTGTGGTCTTCCCGCAACCACTCGGACCAAGCAGAGTAATAATCTCACCCTTTTCTATCGAAAGGTCAATATGATTAACTGCTGGACTTCCAGCATTAGAATACGTCTTTGTTAAGTTTTGAAGGTGGATAAAGCTCATTATGTAGTCCCCCTCAGACTCTTCTTTGAGAATGAATTTCAATCTAGATTAATAATAGCATAGCTCATTTTCAAGCGTCAATGTAAAAACACCAATAAAAGCGTTACTTTCAATATTTTTAGTAATTTCAAAATTCTTGCAGGGTTGTTTCACCAATTCTCTTAAAGGGAATACAAATAAATACTGTAAATAACTCCAAAGCAGGTTTTACATCATTACGCTTTTTTTGTAAAGTATATAAGGTGTGGAAGTGAGGTGGATGCATTGGTTGCAAATATGACTGAAGACCAATTACTTGTATTAGTGATTAAGTATGTTAAAGAAGCGAAACGATCAGCACTCCAACAGTTATTAGAAGAGCTGCACCCGTATGATGTCGCCCAACTATATCGAGGCCTTCCTGAGAAACATCATCACAAGTTTCTAACATTTTTAACATCTGACCAAATAGCTGATTTAATTCAGGAATTAGAGTATGAAATGCAAATTGAAATTTTACACAAACTTGGAATTGAACGTTCCTCAAAAGTTATGAACTTGATGGATAACGATGACCTTGCTGACTTACTTAACGAATTGTCAGCAGACAAAATCCAAGAGTTTTTAGAGGTCATGAGAAAAGAAGACTCTCAAAAAATCCGCTCTTTAATGAGTTATCCAGCTGACACAGCCGGCGGATTAATGAACAATCAGTTTGTATGGATTCATGTGAACCAAACAGTGAGGCAAGCTGTTAATAAGCTAAAAGAATATGCCAGTTTCTCAGAAAACATCTATTATTTATATGTTATTAATGAGGAAAAAAAGCTGGTAGGAGTGGTTTCTTACCGAGATCTGTTAATTGCTGATGAAGATGAGCGCATTGAAGATATCATGTTCAGCCGAGTTGTATCTGTATCGGTCGATGCTGACCAAGAAGAGGTTGCACAAACAATCGAGCGTTATGATTTCATTGCTGTTCCTGTTGTAGATGCACAAAATACACTACTTGGGATTATTACTGTTGATGATGCCATCGATATCGTTATCAGAGAAGCCAATGAAGACATAGAAAAGCTATCAGCTTCCGGTAAAGATATTGACTTCAACACAAAAGCAACAACCGCTTCCTTTAGACGCCTCCCATGGCTTATCTTGTTATTATTTATTGGTTTATTATCCGGAAGTATTATTAGTGGTTTTGAGGAAACGCTAGACCAAGTCGTGGCACTGATCTTTTTTATGCCAATGATTGCAGGCATGACTGGTAATACTGGAACTCAATCACTAGCGGTTGTTGTTCGCGGTATTGTTACAAGCGATGTAGACCGTAAAACCGTCTTTAAATTGATCTTTCGTGAGCTAAGAGTTGGAATAATTATCGGCTTAACTTGCGGAGCACTCATTTTATTAGTAGCTACTCTATGGATAGGAAGTCTAACATTAGGGGTCGTTGTAGGTAGTTCCTTGTTAATAACGTTGATTGTTGGCACATTGGCAGGAACCGTTATTCCTCTTATGTTATATCGTTTTGGAGTAGACCCGGCGGTTGCTTCAGGTCCTCTCATCACTACAATTAACGATATCTTTTCCTTAATGATTTATTTTGGAATTGCTACAGCATTCTTATCTCAACTGCAGCATTTATAATTTTATTTGAAACAGCCTCGTTTATGTTGAGGCTGTTTTTTTTCGACAAATTGCCGGGGAAATAACTCGAAGCTTGATGAGAAAATAAACAAAAATGGATCTAACCTCAGGTTAGATCCATTCAAATTATGTTGTAAGAAAATGACCGATTACCCAATATAGAATTCCATACAACGCTGTAACTGACGCAATAATAATAAATAAGGCTTTGTTTGAAAGTTTCATGATGGTCACCCTTCATACTTATTCTTTTCGTAGTATACCTTATTTAGACTAGTTTGTTACTGAATTTTTTTTGAACAATGAACCCATATCAAATAAAACAGCCCTTCAAATCTTCATACTAAGATTTGAAGGGCTTTATTATCCTTATATACGTTCCTGCATCGTGTATGCTCTTGTGTAGATATGTTCAATGTCCGCATCAGTCATCACCATTAATTTACGCTCAGTCATCCCCTCTACCTTTGTTAGAAACTGAATCATATTTTCGCGTTCTTGCCTGCTCATATTAATCACCCTTTCTGTATTAATACATCATCGTTTATTTTTTATTATTATATAACAGAAGATTCAAAATGGTCAATCATTTCTTTTAATTTTTTTAATATGATTAAAAAGCCCTTTTTAAAAAGAAAAAACCTTGCTGAATAACAAGGTTGAAGTTCATTTCATAATCAGCACTGGGCAGGAGGCTTTTTTCATTACCTTGTGACTGACACTGCCAAGAACCATTTGCTGAAGCGGATTTAGTCCTCTGCATCCAATAACGATTAAATCTGCGTTGGTTGTTCTAGCAAAGCCTATAATTACTTGAACAGGCTCTCCTCTAAGGATCTTTATTTCATAATTAATCTTTTCTTTTTTCGCTATTTCACAAATAGCAGTTAACCTCTCCTTGCGCTTTTCGGATATGCCAAGTGTATCCCAATTTTGCAGTACGTCTGCCTTAGAAGTCGAACTATCGACTGCATAAACAACAAATACCTTCGTATCTCTCCCTTTAGCAAGTTCAATTGTCTTCTCAATTGCTTTCATAGAGTGCCAAGAACCATCAGCTGCTACTACAATTTGTTTGAACATAAGCTTCCCCCTCTTACTTACTATCAAACACTCTGCAAAATAAATGGAGTATTTTATTATACGAGCGGATATCACAAAGTGGCACTAATTTATAAAATAAAGCACCCTAGGAATTGATACTAGGATGCTTTAGACAATATTTTTATTGATTTAATTTATGTGCAACTTTAGCTAACCTTGCGCCTAATCGCTTCGCCATTGTAATATCTCTCTCATCTGGCAAGGCAGATCCATCCGGCCCTGAGATAGTAGATGCTCCATAAGGACTTCCGCCAATACCATCAGTTGTTAGCTGCTCGGGATTCTCACCATATGGAAGGCCTACAAAAATCATTCCGAAATGAAGCATAGGAATAAGGGACGTAATTACCGTAGTCTCTTGTCCGCCATGTACAGAACCTGTACTTGTAAAGATCGATGTTGCTTTACCCTCTAATTCTCCGTTAGCCCATAGACCGCCGGCTGAATCAAGAAATTGTTTCATTTGAGCTGGCATCGAGCCATACCTTGTTGGTACACCCCAAGCAATACCATCAGCCCATTTAAGATCATCATGCGTTGCTTCTGCTACTTGACCTTGTTCTTCTTGAGCTGATACGTAGGCGTCCTGACTAGACATCGCCTCCTTAACCGCATCAAATTCAGGTATTTTTACAAGCTTTACTTCTGTGCCTTCTACTTCTTCTGCTCCTTTTGCTACTGCTTTAGCCATTTCATAAATATGTCCATATGCACTGTAGTATGGTACAAGAATCTTCGCCATTGTTGAACACTCCCATTAACTAACTTTTTTAAAGTAACTATACATTTTATATTATTTCAATCATTTATAATTGTCAATTAATTCCCCTTGGTTTCTTATCTATACCACTTGTTTGTGGTAAACTAAACCTATTATTGAGGTCAACGTTCTTGAGGTGAACATTATGGATTATAGTAAAATGTGTCCTAAATACGAGCATGCAGCAGAATTATTAGGAAAGAAGTGGACTGGCTTAATTATACGGGTGCTGCTTGATGGTCCTAAACGCTTTAAAGAAATCAAAAAACAAATACCATATATGAGTGATCGAATTTTAACAGAACGGATGAAAGAGCTAGAACAGCTCGAGATTATTTCGAGAAATGTTTACCCAGAGACACCAGTTAGGATTGAGTATGAGTTAACTGAAAAAGGATTAGATTTAGAACCAGTTATTCACTCTATTCAAACTTGGGGAGAAAAATGGATGTAGGGAAGCAATCTAAGATTGCTTTCCTATTTCTAATCCGACTCTTTTGTCGATTTCCTAAAAGAAAAAATAACATCCATTCTAGGATCTCATTTTTTCTCTTCTTTTATTTCTTTAAGCCTTGCATAAACAATGAGAACATTAATGATACCCACTCTGATAAATCAATGTCTTCCTTTTTATCAGAAATATGTAAATGTGTTCTTTGAAGAGTGATCAATTGAAAAATATAGCTTGTTTTGACACTGGATGGAATATCCTCCCTGAGATCACAAGCTTGCTCTGCGATAAGAACGTACTTATTGATTCCATCAAGCAGCATTTCTTTTTCCTTCATTATTTTCAGCAATCTCTCATCATCATCTTGAAACGCGGCCTGTAACTCCCCTGTCAATTCTAAAATTAAGTGGATCTGTGCAAAATCCATCAAAATAGCTATAACCTTTTTCAATTGTTGTTCTGCAGGTAATTCGCTAGAGATCTGCTCCATTCTTTGAGTAATTAAATTCATTACTCTTAACATATACTCACATACTAAATCTTCTTTATTCGAAAAATATTCATAGATTGTACTTCTTCCTACTCCTAACCGACCTGATATCAGCCGAAAGTTCAATCGATCATACCCTATTTCTAATAGCAGTTCCTCTGTTACTTTCATTAACTCTTGAAGATCTATTATTTTTTTCCTCGCCATCCTACTCTTCACCCTTTATTCGTTACTATTTAAACTCACAAAAAAGAACTATACCATTATTAACTTTTCTACTAATAATACCCTATACATAGTATTATAATCCTAAGACTTTGTACTGTAAATTTTTAGATTTATCTTTTACTAAAAACCACTGCATAAGGATGGATTTTTTGTGAGTAGGAATGACCCTCGTCCTATCGGCACATGACGAAAAGGCGGGAAACTGGTATTCTTATAATAAGGAAGTATTTCGATTATCGAAGAGCTAATGTCATCTATCAAAAGAAAAGGGTGAGAATATGGATATACATACAATTGGAAAAAATATAAAGTTTTATCGCACCCTAAAGGGCCTTACTCAAAATGATCTAGCAGAAGGTATTTGTACCCAAGCACAGATCAGTAATATCGAAGCTGGAAAATTCATCCCGCTTTCAACCACCTTGTTTGAGATATCCAGGCGCCTTGGAGTAGATATGACTCACTTCTTTCATGAAGCATCAAACCCCCGGTACGACTACATTCAAGACTTTATACAAGATGTAAGAAAACAAACCGTCAACCGAAATTATAAAGAGGTATATGAACTTATTCTGGCAGAAGAGAAAAATCCTCTGTTTGAAAGTGTAGATTTAAAACAATTTATCCTTTGGCATAAAGGACTCTCACTGGCCTATATTAGTACGAATTATGAAGAAGCCCTTAAAATGCTTTTTAACGCACTTAATTTAACCTATAAAGGAAAAGACGGCTATTCTCAGGAAGAAATTCAAATTTTAAATGCGATCGGCATTGTCTATGATTTAAGCGGCAAGCCAGAAACATCGGTCGAAATATATGAGAGAGCGATCCATGGTACTTCTACCATTCCGCAATTAAACCCAAGAATAAAAGTTAGAGTATATTATAATTATGCCAAAGCCGTAAAAAGCCTTGGCGACTTCGCTAAATCGATTGAACTGAGTGAAAAAGGGATTCAGCTTTGTATTGAGAATGAGCTGCTCTACTTACTTGGAGAGTGCTTGTACCAAAAAGGTTACTGCCTCTTATTAACGAACCAATATAAACAAGGTGAAAAACAAATCAACGATGCCATTCATTTATTTAACATTGAGGGAAAAAAGCGATTGGCTGAAATTGCAGAGAAACAAAAAAAGGAAGCAATAGGATAACCCTATTGCTTCTTTTTTAATGTTTATTTGTATGTTATTATCCTGCGTGCGGAAGGTCACCGGCATGTGGTAGATCACCGGCATGCGGTAAGTCTCCAGCATGTGGCAGGTCACCTGCATGCGGAAGGTCAAAAGCAGCTTCATTGGCTGAGGCGGATAATGCACCAGCTCCTAAAATAAATGCTCCTACTAGTAATGCGCAAACAAAACGTTTTAATGACATCTTCTTCACCCTGCCTTCTCTTTAAGTTACGTTTAGTATACATCTTTTTCCACTTTTCTGAATTCTTCACAGTACCCTATTTCTTACTAATTAAAGCCCTGTATAAGCGAATAACTCGTATATCTCTTAAAAATATAAATGTACTCATAATGCAAGTTGGATGCAGAGAGCTCTCTCTGCATCCAGTACATCCTTAGGGATTATTGAGCCGCATACTCAGCATCCACTAAGCCATTTCCATAATACGTGCTGTTACCAAGCGGAATCGCTGTTTGATTCATACGATTACGAATTTGTGCCGCCGTTAAGTGAGGGTGTTTTTGTTTAACTAATGCAGCTACCCCAGCAACATGTGGAGATGCCATTGACGTACCATTTAAACTGCGATATCCGTTATTTAAATACGTACTGTTAATATTGACACCAGGCGCCATAATCTCAAGTTCTGATCCATAGCTTGAAAAGTTCGCTCTATTTCCATTTTGGTCCACCGCTCCAACAGCCATGACAGATGCATAGCGCGCTGGGTAGCCCATGTTATTCGAGCCGCCTTGTTGTCCTGAGTTTCCAGCCGCCCCAATTAATAAGACACCTGCATTCCTAGCGCGGTCTGCTGCTAATTGCAGGGTTGTAGACCCAGAAGGACTTCCTAAACTCATGTTGGCAATATCCATCCCATTATTCATCGCCCATTCAATCCCTTGAGCAATGGATGCATGCGAACCGCTTCCGTTACGATCAAGAACTTTAACAGCATATAGTTCAGCTCCAGGAGCCACTCCCAATACGCCATATGAATTGTTTAGGGCAGCTACAGTACCAGCTACGTGAGTACCGTGACCATTATAATCCACATAAGTGTTTTCTGTAGAGATAAAGCTTACTCCTCCTCTAATATGTAAATCAGGATGAGGAGCCACTCCTGTATCAAGTACTGCTACTTTTACTCCGTTCCCAAAGTAACCTTGACGATGAACAACATCCGAGTAAATATAAGGGATTCCCCAAGGAACTGTCTGTGCAATTTCAACTTCTTCGTTTTCCTCAATAAAATCAATATGAGGATTATTTTTCAATCCACTTACCGCTGCTTCTGGAAGCTCTGCATAGATAACTGGAAACTCTGTATATTCATGATGAATTTCTCCACCTGCATTTTGGATAAGTCCTTTTGCCTTGTCTGAGTTGAAACCAATTAAGTACTCTTGCTTCGCACCATTTGCACTAGCCGTACCTACTAGCATGATTAGAAACAAAATAGTTAAACTGCTGACCAATGCCGATTGCTTAACCTTCAACGCTGAGCGTATTTTTTGAAGATTCATAGGCGATCACCTCCTATGAATAATCTATCAAAATTCAAAAAAGTATGTATTTTCTGTGACAAGTTATTACAACCTATTTACTAGAATAATAGGAGGATTCTCGTCTATTATTCCACATTTAATAAATATAGTAATATAAATAGTTTTATATGAAAGGTTCAAAAAATAAACTGAGAATATAGAAAATGTGGAATTCCCCCCATAAAAAAAGGCATTTGAGGAACTTCTCAAATACCTTAATTGTATATTTAGTTATAGCGCGGCAAAATAATATCAATCAAAGTCCCTCTGTTGTATCCGCTGCGAATCCTAAAATCACCCTTATGTTCATGGATAATCTTTTGACTGATTGTTAACCCAAGCCCGATCCCCTTTTCTTTTGTTGTATAAAAAGGCGTTCCTAAATGAGCTAGGCGATCTTTTGGAATGCCTGGACCGTTATCAATAAATCTAAATCTAACCCTTTCCTCTCCATAGCAGCTTTCAACTTTAATTCGTATCTTGCCCTTTTGGGGCTTGATGGCTTCTATAGCGTTACGCAATAAATTGATGAATACTTGTTTTAACTGATTTTCTACTGCATAGATGGACATCTGCTCTGTCTCTACATAGATGACGTCGATTTCAATATTATTTAAATGGGCCTCAGGACCATAAACTCATTGATAATCTCTTCAATTCTATTTAATTCAGAAAAAATAATCTCCCAGTAATGATTATCTTTTTTCTCGACATTTTGTTCTTGATATAATTGAAGAAAACCTTTTATCGATGTTAATGGATTTCGGATCTCGTGAGCCACTCCTGCTGCAAGCTGTCCAACTACAGATAGCTTGTCTAACCTGCGAATCATTTTTTCATTTTCTTTCCGCTCGGTAATGTCACGGCTTTCTATTAAGATGTCTGATTGTTCTCCTTCATCAAACATCCTTAAAATGGATTCGATCCAAATGATGCTTCCATCCTTACGATACATACGGTACTCCATTCGTTGCTGTTCTTTTGTTTCCAAAACCCTTTGAAAGGTTTCATAAGTATGATCCCTGTCATTAGGATGGATTCTCAAGGTTGCTGTATCTCCTATCAGCTCACTTTCTTTATAGCCAAGCAGCCTTTCATGAGATGGCGAGATATACTTTCCAACCCCATTGCGGTCTATAATCGAAATAAGATCATAGGAATTATCAGCAATTAAGCGATAGCGTTTTTCACTTTCACGCAATGCTTCCTCCTGCCTTTTCTTTTCTGTTACATCATTTAACAGCACAAGATTCACCTTGTTATCTCTTATGCTTATTGACGTAACCATTGCCTCGATAATTTTATATTGTTGATCTAACGTTTTAATAGTGTATTCACTTTTACCTTGAACCGGTTCCTGGTGTACATCTGTAGAGCGTTTTTTTATTTCAGCATGATGCTCCATGTTAGCAAACGAATAGATGGATTTGCCTATTAATTTGGATTCATCATCCGTCCCCATTAAGGTAAGGGCCGCATGATTCACATATTGAACCGTCCCCTCTTGATGAACAAAAATCGGCAAAGGACAAAGGTCGACTAGCTTTCGATATCTCTCTTCGCTTTCCCGCAGCAGGGATTCAATCTTTTTTTGTTCAGACATATCACGAAAGACACTTAATGAACCAACAATTTCCCCGTCTACATCTGTCACGTAGGAATACGTAATGGAGACATCAAATAATTCTCCGCCTCTTCTTAATCTTTGAGTAGTAATATGGGAATAGCTCGAGCCCCTCAAAGACATTTCGTTAATTCTAGAGGATTCTTCAATTAAAGAGACAGGAAGAATATTAATTTCAAATACTTTTTTCCCTAACACTTCTTCACTTTTCCAGCCAAACATGTCCGTAAAAGCAATGTTTACAAATGTGATTGTTCCGTTAACATCACGAACTAATACCGCATCTTCCGTATTTGATAAGTAAGTGAGCAAGGAAGCATTATAGGAGCCGATTAAATTCTGCTTATTTTTCCCAACAATTAAAACGACCCATTCTTTTATCTCTTCTACATAAACAGGGCTGCAGCTTACCGTTAAAATCCCTTTATCTTCAAGAGAAAACGAAAAAGACACTTTTTTCAGAGTTTTAAATGCATTTTTACACGTGCGCTCAAACTCATTTTCCTTACATACAAAGCCATTCTTACCATGCATGAAAAATTCGGCTACCCATTTTTCTGCTGGCTGGTTGTATGCGGTTAGCAGGATCTCTTTATCTGTATTTCTGCAAATAAACACACTATCACTCGTTTGGTAAAACCACGAGAGAAAGAGTTCATCTTTTACTAGATCTTTTGGCTCCGGCACGATCATCACAACCATTCTCCATGAATCTGTCTATATTTTTATTATATAAGATAAATGTGCTGCCTGAACACAACAAATTATGGATATTAATACCAAATAAAGAAACGAGAGGTCTATCGAGTGACCTCTCGTTTCTTTTGTCCTTTTATTTAGGTTAATTTAATCCGTTTAATGCATCTTTAACCGTTTCAATAATAAAACGGATATCTTCTGTTTCGATGGATAATGGAGGCGAGAGCGTGAGAACATTATTGAATCCTGCTACAGTTGCTCCATTCTTCCCTACGATGAGGCCTTTATCTTTGCAGGTTCCAATCACCTGGTTGACTAATTGTACATCAAGAGGTTCTTTAGTACTCTTGTCTTTTACTAATTCAATACCAATTAGCAACCCTTTGCCTCTGACATCACCGACATATGGGTTAGTTTGCAGTAACGTTTGAAGATCCGCTCTCATCTGATTACCGAGCTCAGCTGAACGATCGAATAATTTTTCTTTATCCATAATCTCTAAATTCTTTAGAGCGAGTGCACATGACGCAGGACTGCCGCCAAACGTGTTTACGTGCCTTAGGTATTCGTACTCTTCTGTGCCTTTAAATGCTTCATAAATTTCTCGCTTCACCGCTGTTGCTGACAGCGGTAAATAGGCACTTGTGATTCCTTTAGCCATTGTAACAATATCCGGCTGCACCCCGTAATGCTGGAACCCAAACGGCTTTCCTGTGCGTCCGAAACCGCAGATGACTTCATCTGAGATAAGAAGGGCTCCGTGAGCTTCACAAGCCTCCTTCACACCTTTCATATAATTTTCAGGGGGAACTAATACTCCTCCGCCCGTGATAATTGGTTCCATAATAACAGCCGCTACGGTTTCACTTAATTCCCACGTCATTGCCTGCTCTATATCACTTACAGACGTTAAAGAACGCGGCTCAGCTGTTTCATTTTCAGGCCTTCTGTACATGTCAGGAGGAGGAACATGTATGAAACCAGGCGCTAACGGTTCATACTTATACTTGCGCTGTGCCTGGCCTGTTGCAGCTAGTGCCCCCATCGAGTTGCCGTGATAGGCGCGGTATCTAGAGATAAATTTATATCTCGAGCCTTCACCGCGCTGCTGATGATACTGTCTAGCAATTTTAAAAGCTACTTCATTTGCTTCTGAACCACTATTGGAAAAGAAAATGACATAATCATCGCCAAGCATTTCATTTAACTTTTCACCTAGTTTAATAGCGGGTTCATGACTCTGAGTTAATGGAAAATAAGCGAGTTCTTTTAATTGCTCATAAGCAGCTTCAGCAAGCTCTGTACGCCCGTAGCCGACATTTACACACCATAAACCAGCCATCCCATCTAGATACTGATTGCCATCACTATCTGTCACCCATGCTCCATTTGCTTTTTTCACTACCATCGTAGCGTTAGGGTTATAAGGCTTCATGGAATGCCAAAGGTACTTCTCATCAGCTGCTTTCATATCCAACTTTTGGTTCGTCTTCTCCAAGTGACCTCCCCCTTCCTATTTTAGTTCATCAATTAAAAGTCAAAACGTGACGTGATCATCTTCTTACGTGTGAAGAAGTTCACTCCATCTTTTCCGTTTACATGCAAATCACCATAGAATGAATCTTTCCAGCCTGAGAATGGGAAGAAGGCCATCGTTGCTGGTACCCCTACATTAATTCCGAGCATACCTGCATCTGCCTCTTCACGGAACTTTCTTACTGATGCCGCATCTTTGGAATAAAGAGTTGCCCCGTTTCCATAGCGGGATTTGCGGATATATTCAAGTCCTCCATCAAGATCTTCTGCACGAAGGAGACTTAAAACCGGTGCAAAAATTTCTTCTTTTGCAATTGTCATATCCGGCGTGACGTGATCAAAGATCGTCGGCCCTAAAAATGTTCCTTCTTTTATTTCATCCATTTCCTTACGTCCATCGCGGATTAAAGAGGCGCCTTCTTCTACCCCTTTATGGATATAGCCAAGCACTTTCTCACGATGAGAATCACGAATAACTGGTGTTAAAAGTACATCCTCTTCAAGGCCGCTTCCAATCGTCAACTCATCTGCTTTTTTCTTTAACAGGCTCACAAATTTATCATTATCGCCGACTACGACAACCGCACTACAAGCCATACAGCGTTGCCCTGCGCTTCCAAATGTCGAGCTGATAATATGCTGAGCTGCTTTTTCCATATCTGCATCAGGCATCACGATATGATGGTTTTTCGCTCCAGATAGAGCTTGAACACGTTTTCCTTCGGCTGCGGCACGCTGATAGACATACTTAGCAACCGGCTGTGACCCTACAAAAGAAATGGCTTTTACATCTTCATGATCTAGTAAACCATTTACGACATCATGAGCCCCGTGTACCACATTTAATACCCCTTTTGGCGCCCCAGCTTCTGTAAAAAGCTCTACTAATCTATTTGCGAGTAATGGCGTTCTCTCAGACGGCTTTAATACGAAAGTGTTACCACAAGCAATAGCCAGCGGGAACATCCATAATGGCACCATCATAGGGAAGTTAAATGGCGTGATACCTCCTACTACTCCTAGCGGGTAACGAAACATTTCTGAATCAATTTCTTCAGCGATTCCTGAGAGGGTTTCACCCATTATTAATGTTGGCGCCCCAGAGGCAAACTCTACACATTCGATCCCGCGCTGAACTTCTCCGTATGCCTCTTTAAATGCTTTCCCATTTTCTTGTACAATCAGCTTTGCAAGCTCTTCATGCTGATCAGTTAAAAGCGTATGGTATTTGAATAAGATTCTCGCTCTCTTTGGAACAGGAACGTTTTTCCATTTTTTGAATGCTTCATTAGCTGCCTTTACTGCTTGATCCACATCTTCTTTTGTCGAGATGGGTACAGAAGCAAGAATTTCACCTGTCGCTGGATTTGGCACCTCAAGAGTGTCTTTCCCATTTGATGCAACCCATTCACCATTAATATAGTTTTTAAGCTCAGTTGATTTTTTTAGTACAGCCATGCCTGTCTCCCCCTCAATCGTTTTAATTTTCACACTATTCGATCCATGCTTCTATTATCTGTTATAAGGCGCGAGGTTGCATTAGACATTGTGTCAAATAAGCACCATAAATTTTTCCACATAATGATCATCAGCCAAATAAAAAATACACCCCATTTAAGGAGTGCAAATAAAAGTGATTAAACTGTCCGCTTTTGCAGCTGTTCTTCAACATTTAAATAATCTTTTGCAAGAAGCATAAATTCAAGTGCCAGCCTTTTCTCCGCTTCCATAAAGTCAGATCCAAGAAGCTTTTCGAGCTTTTCAATCCGATGATATAACGTTTGGCGTACAATAAATAATCGTTTAGCTGTCTCTTGCTTAGACCCGCTGCATGTTAAATAGGCTTTTAGCGTTTCAAGCAATTGTCCATTATATCGCTTATCATATTCAATGACCGGCGCTAAGTAATCACTAACGATTTCATCAAGGTTTGCATGCTGGTGAATGACCGATAAGATACGGTATAAATGAAGGTCATCATAAAACATGCTCATCTCTTTATGATGTGCTCTATTAGTAAGCAGCAGCGCTTCCCTTGCTGTTTTGTAGCTAACATTTACATCCTCAAGCTGATAAATGTATTTTCCCACCCCAAATCTGTAGGAAGAAACACTTTTCCCACCTGTGCCTTCTTGTGCTCTAACTCGCTCAAACGCTTCTTTGGCTCGTTCTTTCCAATCATCACCAGCCCTTTTATTCCCTAAAATCAATACTAGGTCCTGCCTGACATCAATCGTAAATAAATGAAAGCCATACTGCTCAAAAACGGTACGGATCCATAATTTTAAATAGGTGCAATCGGTATCTGCACCATGCCTTGCCGGCTGGTATTTACACACACACACCACTGCCCCGTTAAGCTTTAAGCCTGGTTCAAGGGAAGCGAGATGTTCATCAATGACGGCCTCTCTATGTGAGCCTTCCAGCCAATCTAACATCCACTGTGACTCCTCGGCATTTTTTCTTTCTTCCACATACATCGTTCTAAGGAGCTGTTGAGCTAGGGCTGTTACGGTTCTGTCTAAAATTAAAAAATCATATTCCGTTAAATCACGGTCTTTTGAAATAATCATTACTTCTGCATATTGATTTCCTAGTAACATGACCGGTTGTTTTGCTACTTTGGACTGTTTATCCATAGCAGCCTCTTCTGCTAATTTATACAGCTGTTTCCTCCTTCCTTTAGGAGGTTCAGGATAGAATTTAAGGTCTTTCTCATTAAACCTTGCTACGACTTGTACATCTAAGTACATTTGACAAAATGTTAAAATCTCATCATATTCGCTTATTTCTAAGAGCTTCTTATTTAATTGCTGAGAGTAATGTTCAAGATCTGATATGACTTGGTATTGTTTATTGATAAGCGTTGAATGGATATCTTGTGTAATTTCTACGAAAGGAACTTCTTGATTAAATACAATGATAGGAAATTGGTGAGTATTTGCTATTTCAATAACATCTGGAGGGATCGTGGATGTATTTGTGCCGATTTCAATACATAGACCTGCAGCTTCGCAATCAATCAATTGTTTAACAAATTGCACAAATAAAGAGGGATCATCTTTAAAGCCGAGTCCTGTTGTTAAAATTAATTCATGACCTCTTAAAAGGTTTTTAATTTGTACGACTTCTACTACGTGGACCCACTTGACTAAACGATCAAGCCCTAAAGCCCCCGCCACCACTTCAATATGGTCAAAATGCTTCCGTTTCACAATCTCTTCAATTGATATATACGATTTCATTATCTAAATATCACCTCTTCTAAAGAGTAGAGAAATCAGTAAACATTACGTTATTAATCTAGGTTGTACTTACTTCTATAACTCGTCCACTATCTCCTGCCTCACTCTAAAAATGATATGTAAGAAAACCTCCCTAAATAAAAAAGCTGTACTAAGACGAGTGATCTCAGTACAGCTTGCTATTTAACCGGTTTTTTGAGCTTGCTTTAATAGGAGAACAGAAAAGTATTTTCTCGCATCCGCTGTCTTAATATGAAGACGTTCATATTGCTGCTGACCGCGGCTCATACTTTGGGCAGGCAGTTCAAACTCTACAAAAGCGCCGCTTAGATTTTCTGTAACTCCTTTAATTACATAGCCTTGCTGGATCAAATAATCGATTTCATCCCTCTCGGCCAAGTATTCTTGGTAGTCAGACATAAATGGTCCCCTCTCTATGCATTTTGTGCTGTTTTGGCTGTTTGTTCTTTCTCATCATCATCCTCTATAATCCAATCTCTTCCAACCGTGATCCCTAAATACTTCTCATCACTCGGATCGTTCAGCTCGGCCTGCTGATATTTTTCAAACCACCAGTACTTCGCAAGAACATAATACACGGCAGCTCCGACAACAAAACCAACAGCAAAAGAATACGTTTGAATGAAGTATGCTGCACCTCCGCCAAGAACCCAGGCAATTAGTCCAGCAAGATTCAGACCCTTCCAGTAGTGATATTGACCATCCTCTTTATAAAGATCAACTACATTTACACGGCGCTTACGAATGAAATAATAATCTGCTACTAATATTCCAACGATCGCCGATAAGATGCCTCCTACTATAAGGAGCGCCGGAATAATAATCCCAAATAAACTCCATGGCTGTACAAGCACGCCGATTAAACCGGCTACTACTACTCCTGTCCAGAATGGAAGCTTAGGGCCTCCGACATTTGAGAAAATCGTTGCTGCAGGAACAAGGTTTGCAGATATATTCGTAGACCATTGAGCAAAGACAATCATTAAGAGAAGGACACCAAGAACGATACCGCTTGCCGCTTCTTGAAGAGCGATTACCGGATCATAATTGGATACGGCGATGAAGGACACCGCACCAATCACTACCATAAACGTCTGGACAATTGGCAGTGTGATTAAGCTGCCCACAATTTGTCCTTTGTTGCGTTTAAACCAATTTCTCTCAAGTTTTGGCGCTTTAATAAATCTTGAAATAGATGGCATATCTGCCGCAAGCGTCCCCCAAAAGCCCATGTTACTCATGATAACAATGGCAAAAGCTGTAACAGCTGCTCCGCCTGTTACCGGACTTTCAATCCAGCTCCACACGTCACGCCCTGCAGCCAAAGCCTGGTCTGATAAGGTAGTGTACATCCATGCAGATATAATAATAATGATCGGTGCTGCAAGATCTGCAAAACGTTCTACTGCTTTAATTCCAAGGGCTGTATTGATGACCTGAATCGTAGCAAAGAATAAGAAACAAACAAACCAGTTATCAAAGCCGGTTAAAACAAACAAGATTCCATTCATGGCCGTTGCACCAAAGTAGGTGTTAATCCCAAACCAACATGAGGCCACAAATCCTCGTATAAGAGATGGAATATGAGTGCCTATCGTCCCAAAGGGTGCCCTCATGTAGACCGGAAATGATAATCCATGTTCCACACCGATATCACCGGTTAGTGTCATACATAGTCCAATAGCAATTGATCCTATGATGGTGGCTAAAATAACCATTCCAAGAGGCAAAGATTGAACACCTTCTCCACCAATTGCAAATGCTGCTAAGACAACCGCCATACCTACCCAGATAATAGCGAAACCTAATGTACTGATCTTTCGGTCGCCATGCGTTATCGGAAGCAGGTCAGGAGACTTTAAATAACTTGAGTTTTTCTTCATCACGTGATCCCCCTCTTATGTGCTAGTAACCTAGCAATCATACTTTTGTTAAACCGCGCCATTATCAGATAGGTTGATTTTATGATAAATGGACGATCATTTTAGAAAGGTTCATGCGTGACTGGCTTCCCTCTCCCAGCTTCTCTATAGCTTCTCTATATAGAATGCTTCTGGCGGCAGCTCGCTTTTCATTTGTTATTTAGATATCACTTCATCTGCATTAGCGGTCAGTGTTTGACCGTATTTAGCTCTCTTCACATATTTTCCGGTACCAGGAGATCCGACAAATTGCTTATCTCGAATAACAAACTCCCCTCTAGATAAGACAGAAACAGCTTCCCCTGTTACTTTCATTCCTTCAAAGGCATTATAATCGACCGCCATATGATGGGTATCAGCCGAAATTGTCCGCTCAACCGTTGGGTCAAACAAGACAAGATCCGCGTCCGCACCGATCGCAATCGTCCCCTTTTGTGGATAGAGACCAAATAACTTAGCAATACGAGTAGAAGTGATATCAACAAATTGATTTAACGAGATCCGCCCTTTTGTTACCCCCTCCGAATAGAGGATGCTTACACGGTCTTCAATAATCGGACCGCCATTCGGTATTTTTGTAAAATCACCTCTTCCTAGTTCCTTTTGTCCTTTAAAGTCAAACGAACATTGATCTGAGCCGAGCGTTTGTAAGTCCCCGTTTTTCAGAGCATTCCACAACACATCTTGGTGGTGCTTCTCTCTTAGTGGCGGTGACCACACATACTTCGCCCCTTCAAAATTAGGCTTCTCTAATGCCGTTTGATCGAGAACTAAATATTGTGGACATGTTTCGCCCCACACATCAAAGCCTTTACGTCTAGCTTCCGCGATTTTCTCGACAGCGTCGCTGCATGATACATGCACAACATACAGCTGCGAATCAGCAAGACCCGTTAATTGAGCAGCTCTGCCTGTTGCTTCTCCTTCTACTTCCGGTGGTCTGGTCAGCGCATGATAAATAGGATCTGTCTGCCCTTTTTCAATCGCTTGTTTCGTTAAATAATCAATTACATCCCCATTCTCAGCATGCACCATGACTAAACCGCCCAGCTCTTTTGCCGTAACAAGCGTTCTGAAAAGTGTTTCATCATCAGCTTGGAAGACATTTTTATAAGCCATGAAGACTTTGAATGAAGTGATTCCCTCATCAGAAATCACTCTCGGGATCTCTTGTAATACGTCATCATTTATTTCACCAATCATTAAATGGAAACCGTAATCAATCACTGCTTTGTCCTTGGATTTTGCGTGCCATTCATCAATGGAGGACTGCATTGGCTCTCCCTTTTTCGTCAAGCAAAAATCGATGACTGTCGTCGTTCCGCCGTAAGCTGCAGCAATTGTGCCAGATTCAAAGTCATCCTTTGAAACAGTGCCGCCAAACGGCATTTCTAAATGCGTGTGCGGATCAATTCCGCCCGGAAACACATAACATCCTTTAGCATCTACTGTTTCAGCCCCATTTGCCGAAAGATTTGAACCGATCGCTGCAATCTTCCCGTCTTCAATGAGAAGGTCGGCTTCATACGTTTCAGATGCCGTTACAACCGTGCCGTTTTTAATCAACTTCTTCATTCGTTAGTCCTCCTTTGACCTTCTTCACTTTTATTCGTTCACGTCTCTTGTGTGTGTCAACTCCACATGATTAGCCTGTTATTTTACGGTTGGGATACTGCAGTTACCCGCTGCCCCGATTGCTGCTTGACGTTCATTCCATGTCATGGCAGGCAGCTCAGTTTTCAGCTCAACCATATCAATGGCTCCATCAACTGGACACACGATCGAACATAGGTTGCAGCCTACGCAATCATCCTCGCGAACTTTTAAGATGTCGTTTCCTCGGTCATCCTTTAACATATCAATACATTGGTGAGAGGTATCCTCACAGGCAATGTGGCATTTATTACAATTGATACAAACATCATTATTAATTTGTGCAACGACTTTATAATTCAGATCAAGGTTGCCCCAATCCGAGTAATTGGTCACCGATTTTCCGACAATATCCATAACTGATTCAATACCTTTTTCATCAAGGTAATTATTCAGTCCATCTAACATATCCTCTACAATTCTAAAGCCGTGGTGCATCGCAGCTGTACATACTTGAACACCCGTTGCCCCCATCAGCATAAATTCCACTGCATTTTCCCAGTTGGAGACACCGCCCATCCCTGAGATCGGTACATTAACATGCGGGTTACGCGCACATTCAGCAACCATGTTCAGCGCAATCGGTTTTACTGCCGGACCGCAATAGCCGCCGTGCGCTCCCTTGCCGGCAACATGGGGAACTGTATTCCATGAATCAATATCAACTCCCGCCAAACTATTAATCGTATTAATCATACTAACCGCATCTGCCCCGCCTTGAACAGCTGCTTCTGCCGTTACAGTGATATCTGTAATATTTGGTGTGAGCTTAACAATAACAGGAGTTTGGGCAACTTCTTTTGCCCAATACGTCTGCTTTTCAACGAGTTCAGGAACCTGCCCCGATGCAGCACCCATCCCCCGCTCAGCCATCCCGTGCGGACAGCCGAAATTCAACTCAAGTCCATCTACTCCAACATCTTCTACTCGTTTGACAATCTCATGCCACGCCTCTTGCCTCGGCTCTACCATGAGTGAGGCAATAATCACATGATCCGGGAAACGTTTCTTTGTTTCATAGATTTCTTTTAAGTTTACTTCTAGCGGACGGTCTGTAATTAACTCGATATTGTTAAAGCCAGCAACCTTTTGCCCATTAAAACTTACGGCTGCAAAGCGTGAGGATACATTTAATATAGGGTCGCCAAGTGTCTTCCATACAGCTCCGCCCCACCCTGCTTCAAAGGCACGCTGCACTTGATAGCCTGAGTTTGTTGGCGGCGCGGATGCCAGCCAAAAAGGATTCGGGGATTTAATTCCTGCAAAGTCAATTCGTAAGTCAGCCATTCAACTACCTCCTCGTAATTTGGGTTAAGCCGATTCTTCCTGCATGTTTTTAGATAGTTTTTGATGCAGCGCATATGCTGTCTGTTTTCCTTGTTCTGCCGCTGTTACAACCATTGCTTCTCCTTGACCTTTACCGAAGATCACATCACCACATGCAAAGACCTTTTCGTTGGATGTCGTAAAGTCTTCCATATTTACCTTTACAACTCCGCCGTCATGCTCTAATCCAAACTGCTCGATTAGGTCAATATAGCGAGTCTGGCCGATTGCCTTAATCACCGCATCAACTTCTAACGTAAACTCAGACCCTTCTACAGGTACTGGTCTTCTTCGACCATCTTCACTCGGTTCACCCAGTTCCATTTTGATGCACTCGATCGCTTTCACTTTACCGTTCTCATCACCGATAATACGCTTAGGAGCAGTTAACCAGCGGAATTCGACTCCATCTTGCTTTGCAAATTCATATTCAAAATCATAAGCCGTCATTTCTGCCAGTGTTCTGCGGTAGAGGATTT
This sequence comes from Alkalihalophilus pseudofirmus OF4, assembly GCF_000005825.2. GTDB lineage: Bacteria > Bacillota > Bacilli > Bacillales > Bacillaceae_D > Alkalihalophilus > Alkalihalophilus pseudofirmus. The sequence continues at coordinate 217,806 of NC_013791.2, read as the reverse complement.
TAACGTTTTCTGCGCCAAGACGAACAGAACATGTCGCACCATCCACCGCTGTGTTTCCAGCACCGATGACCACTACTTTTTTACCGATGTACTCTTCTGTCAGTTGGCCTGATTTCGTTGCTTTAACAAAGTCAATCGCATCATGAACACCATCTAGCTCTTCACCCTCTATTCCTAAATCCGGCACCTTAGACATTCCAATTGCAAGGACAACCGCATCATAATTGGCTACCAGCTCTGATACAGGAACATCTTCTCCAATTCGCGTATTCGTTTTAATCTTTACATCAAGACTCTTTACTTGATCTACTTCCCAGAATGACACGCGCTGTGGCAAGCGGAAAGAAACGATGCCATAGGTATTCAGCCCGCCCGCTTCTTTTTCAGCTTCATAAATCGTGACATCATACCCGATAAGAGCTAGTTCACGAGCAGCTGATAAGCCGGCAGGACCCCCTCCAACAATCGCAACCGTTTTTCCGTTCTTCTTTCCGGCTTTAAAGAGAACTTGTTCATTTTTCATTGCCCAATCAGTTGCATACCTTTGCAAATCGCCAATCATAATCGGCTTAGTAGAATGGTTTAGGACACAGGCCCCTTCACAGAGCTCTTCTGTTGGACATACACGTGAACAGCTTGCACCGACTGGGTTTGCCGTCATAATCGTTTTAGCAGATCCCAACATATTCCCAGAGGAGATTTTCTTAATGAATTTAGGAATATCTATACTTGTCGGACAAGCGGTAATACAGGGTGCGTCATAGCAAAATAAACAGCGGTTTGCTTCTTCAACTGCTTCTCTATTTGTTAGTCCAGGATGAGCCTCTTGAAACTGCTTTTCTAAGTCTTCTACCGTTAACATTAAACGTTGCTCACTCAATGAAAGACCTCCTTTAATATCTAAACTAGTTAAGATGGAAAGCGTTCTGCATGAGCTACGATCATATGCAGAACGCTTTTATGTTATTTTTTAAGGGAGAAGAGCCGTCATATCATCATATGTCTCTGGTCTGCGGTCTCTGTAAAACTGCCATGTATCGCGTACTTCTCGAATCATTTTCTTGTCCATTTCACCAATAATGACCTCATCTTGATCACGACTTGCAACAGCAACCATTTGTCCGCGAGGGTTTACTAGATAGGACTGTCCGTAGAACTCGCCCATATTCCATGGCGCTTCCATTCCGACACGGTTGATGGCACCTAAATAATAGCCATTTGCAACAGCATGAGCTGGCTGCTCTAGCTTCCATAAGTATTCAGATAAACCAGCAACAGTTGCTGATGGATTAAAGACAATCTCTGCCCCGTTCAAGCCTAGTAATCTAGCACCTTCTGGGAAATGACGGTCATAACAAATGTAGACCCCGACTTTTGCATAAGCTGTATCAAAGACTGGGTAACCCATATTCCCTGGCTTAAAGTAATACTTCTCCCAGAAACCGTACCCCTCTTCCCCGACACCTACATGAGGAATATGCTGTTTGCGGTATTTACCTAAATAAGAACCGTCCGCATCGATCACTGCAGCCGTATTATAGTAAGTAGCAATGCCTTCCCGCTCATAGATTGGAAGAACAATAACAATTTCAAGTTCCTTTGCTAAATCTTGAAACAACCGTGTAGTCGGGCCATTCGGAATTTCTTCTGCCGCCTCATACCATTTTGTTTTCTGTTCAGAACAGAAGTACGGGCCGTAGAATATTTCCTGCAGACATATAATTTGAGCACCCTTTGCTTTAGCTTCACGAATTAACTTAATATGCTTTTCAATGGCTTTCTCTTTATGAACCGCTACTGGCTCATCGCCGTGTACATCATTTGAGGCTTGAATTAGTCCAATTTTTACGTGATCTGACATCTTAATTCCCCCTAAGCAAAGTTAAGTTATTTCACAATAAGTAAAATGATCCACATCTAAATTATTAGAATAGTTTGACTTCAATATCAATTCTACGTGTGAGTCAGGACAAATACATCATACAAAGTGTTAAACCCTTGAATACTTTTGTTTATCATTTTGTAAAAAGCACATTTCCTTGAGCGTTATCCTACCACGCAGCTAGGCTGTTTTTCGTATTAATGTAAGGTTATCTCTCAATCTTTAAATATTTGTTGTCGTCTTCACTTATGAAACATTCCAGAAAGATCTTTTGAATCCCTTTTGTGTGGTAGAAGAATCCTTCAACATATATCTACTTGAATTGATAGTCATTACCATTTAATTGACATGTTTCCCGTGAAACATGTCGAAATTAATAGAGAGATCAGTTTTTGTGCGCTAATTTGTTAGAAAATTTATTATTTTGAAAATACTAAATTGACTTTATCTACATTATTAAGCTATAGTTTTCTTAGCAATTACTTGTAGGTTTAGTAGGTTATTGTCTATTTAATTCATCTGAGAGGAGATTAATCATGAAGAAACTATCAAAATTTTTGAAGTCTGCAGCCATTTTATCGGTACTAAGCGCAGGGCTAGTTGCTTGCAGCAGTGAACCATCTAATGACCCTTCTAGTGATGGAGGAGAAACAGGAGAAAGTACAGGAGGAGGCGATCTGAAAGTAGCCGTTATGTCAGACCCTGTCTCACTTGATCCTCATGGTGCCAACGAGAATGTGTCAAACTCTATTAACTCAACAATTTATGACCGACTCGTACATATGGAAACAGACCTTACCATTCAACCTGCTTTAGCAGAAAGCTTTGAGCAGATTGATGACACGACGTGGGAAGCTAAAATCCGTCAAGGTGTTACATTTCATGACGGTTCTGACTTAAATGCAGAGGTAGTTAAAGCGAACTTAGATCGTGTTCGAGATTCAGAAGTGGCCTCTCCTGTCTCTTTCTTATTTGGGATGATTACGGATGTCACAGTAGAAGATGAGTATACGGTACATATTGAAACGGAATTCCCATTCGCCTCTCTGCCTGCACATCTTGCTCACCCCGGCGGAAGCATTATCAGCCTAGAATCAATTGAAGCTTCATATGAGGCAATGGAAAACGGCGGACAGCCTTTCTCTACTGTCAATGAAGCACCAGCTGGTACAGGGTACTTTAAATTTGAAGAACGCAGCCCTGGACAATCTGTCACTTTAGTAAAAAATGAGGACTACTGGCATGAGGAAAAAGCGAAAGTTGACTCTGTCACCTTCACCGTTATCCCAGAAGACTTAACGCGTATTGCCGAGCTCGAAACTGGCGGCGTGGACATCATCTTCCCTGTAAACCCAAGTGATGTTTCACGAGTAGAAAATGGTGCTGAAACGTCTGTACAACAATCAAACTCAACGCGTATGGTTTACCTAGGATTCAATACTGAAGTAGAGCCATTTGACGATGTAAATGTAAGACGTGCTCTTCATATGGCTGTAGATAAGCAAGCATTAATTGATGGGGTGTTAGATGGCACTGGAGTCATTGCAGACGGACCAATTGCGCCGGATGTATTCGGATACAGTGATAATATTGACCGTATTGAGCATGACCCTGAACAAGCAAAAGAACTCTTAGCTGAAGCTGGTTTCCCTGATGGTTTCCAAACAACCATTTTGACTGACGATGATCGTGAACGCCAAGATCTTGCACAAGCTCTGCAATATCAACTTGCTGAAATTGGGGTAGACATTGAAATTGACACCTATGAATTCGGTACGTATTTAGAACGTGCAGGCCAAGGCCAATCTGAGCTGTTCTTAGGCAGCTGGGGTACCGTTACACTTGATGGCGACTACGGATTATATCCAGTCTTCCACTCAGCTAACAAAGGTCCTGCTGGCAACCGTTCATTTATTGATAACGAAGAAATTGACTCCTTATTACAACAAGCACGTGAGGCAACTGATGATCAGGAACGCCTAGATTTCTATGAGGCTGCGCAAAATGAACTAGCTGCAGAATCTCCATATGCCTACCTTTACTTCCCTGAAATTATCGCAGGTGTGCGTGATGATGTAGAAGGATTCTGGCAGTTCCCAAGTACAACTTTATTCTTACGTGATGTAGAATTGAATCGTTAAAGTGTAGAAAAGCTGACTTATGTTATTTCATAAGTCAGCTTTCTTATTGCTCGCTGTGTAAGGAGCATGACTCTTTTCCTTCATCATGCTCCCCATGTAATGGATAGTTCAACTTCTATTAATTAAACGTTTGTTTAAACTTATTGATCCCCGGTGTAAAGAGATATGCACCACTAACTTCAAATTGTATAGTACTCATCTTCACCTCTCTCTATAAACAAAAGAAGACGCTGATCACAGCGCCTTCTCTAAGTGACTTTTACTCCATCCACTCTGGTTTTCCAAAGCCTTCAAATTCACTATCAATCACTTCTTCAAATTCACTCGATTCAACAGCTTCTTTAATATCTTCAACAAATGACTGATCAAGATTTTCTGTGCTTACAACGACACGGTTTCTATACTCATCAGGCATAGTCTCAAGCTTTAGTGCATCAAGAAGGTCCATATTAGCTGAGAGTGCAAAGTTTCCTGGTACAGCTGATAAGTCTACAGAATCTACAGCTCGAGGCAGCTGGCCTGCTTCAATTGGCTGGAACACAATATTTTTAGGGTTTTCGATAACATCACGCTCTGAAATAACGAGTGGATTCACGTCTGGGTCGACCTTGATTAATCCCTCTTCTTCAAGAATTAAAAAGGCACGAGCAGCATTCGTTGGGTCATTTGGGATAGCAATTTGCGTACCTTCTTCAATTTCATCCAGAGAGTCATACTTATTAGAATAAATCCCCATTGGTGCAGTCGGCACAACAATCACTTCTGAAAGTTCCATATTATTTTCTTCAGCAAAGTTCTCCATATAAATTTTATGCTGGAATAAGTTCGCATCAATAGAACCGTTGTTTAATGCAATGTTTGGCTGTACATAATCACTAAATTCTACGACTTCTACTTCATACCCTTTTTCTTCTAACACAGGCTTAATCGCATTGCTTACCATATCACTGTATGGACCGGCAGTTGAGCCAAAGGTAATTTTTGATTTATCTTCTGCTGCAGCTGATGTTTCCTCAGTTTCCCCCGAACCACACGCTGCTAGTGCTCCTACTAATAATGCTGATAGTAATACCGTTTTTAATTTTTTCATCTTTTTTCTCCCCTGTTCTCTTATTTTTTATCTCTTATCTATTGTTTTTGCAATCAAGTCACCCGTGTATTGAATAACCTGGACGAGCACAATTAAAATAATTATTGTTGTAAACATTACAGCTTCATCATAACGGTAGTAGCCAAAGCGAATGGCTAAGTCACCAATCCCCCCGCCGCCGACAACACCGGCCATAGCAGAGTATCCGATAAGACTGATGGTTGTAATTGTTATTCCTTGTACGATTCCTGGTTTTGCTTCAGTTAATAAAATATCTTTAATAATCAGCCAAGGACTTGCTCCAACTGATATAGCCGCTTCAACTACCCCTTTATCAATTTTCCGCATCGATGATTCTACTAATCTTGCAAAGAAAGGAATCGCTGCTACTGATAAAGACACAGATGCTGCCACCGGCCCAATTGTACCGCCTACAATGGCTTGTGTTAATGGAATTAATGCGACTAGTAAGATGATAAATGGAATCGAGCGAATTAAGTTTACAATCAGTCCAAGGATGCTTTTGATCCATACATTTTCTAAAAATAACCCTTTATCCGTGACATATAGTAGAATTCCTACCGGAAGGCCGACAATAATAGCAATGGAAAGGGAGATTCCCACCATAATAACTGTTTGAATAAAAGCTTTATTTAATTCTGGCAGCAATTGAATAAATGTATCAATTGTCATTCGTGATCACCTCCACCCCGACCGCTTTTTCATCTAAGTAAGAGATGACCTTATGAACTTCTTCATGATCCCCTATCAGTTCCATAATGAATACCCCGAGCGGCACTTCTTTGATGTATTCAATTTTTCCATGCAATATATTTCCTTTTACATCAAACCCTTTTAATACATCAGAAACAACGGATTCGTGTGCCACATCACCTTGAAAATGAATCTTTATGATTGTGCCTTGGCATGTATTCATTAATGTTTGCGGGAGCTTAAACTGCATGACGCCATCGATAAATTCTTTTGTCAGCTTTTCTTTTGGCTTAGCAAACAGTTGATACACACTTCCAAGCTCGATGACCTTCCCGTTTTCCATCACAGCCATTCGGTCACATATCTCTTTTACCACATCCATCTCATGCGTGATGAGAACAATCGTAAGACCTAGCTTTTCGTTTATACTTTTTAACAGTTTTAAGATGGACTGGGTTGTGCTTGGATCAAGGGCAGAGGTTGCTTCATCACAAAGGAGAACCTTTGGATCATTTGCCAGCGCTCTTGCAATACCGACTCTCTGCTTTTGACCGCCGCTTAACTGGCTCGGGTAGTGCTGCGCTTTATCAGAAAGGCCGACTAAATCAAGTAATTCTAGAACTTTCTTTTCACTTTCAGCTTTTGATTTCCCAGCAGCCTTTAAGGCGAAAAAGACATTGTCAAATACCGTTTTAGATGATGCGAGATAAAAATGTTGAAAGATCATTCCTATTTTCTGTCTAGCCTCTCGCAACTTACTAGCTTTTAATGAGACTAGGTTCACCCCATCTACATAGATTTCTCCTGAGGTTGGCTTCTCCATTAGATTAAGGCAGCGTAGAAGCGAGCTCTTTCCTGCCCCGCTATACCCGACAATCCCGAAAATTTCTCCTTTTTCAATCTCAAGGCTGACATTATCCACACCTTTAATCAGGCCCTTTTTTGTTTTATATTCTTTGATGACATTCTTGACCGCTATCATGATTTCCACCTCAGAAACTAAGTAATCTTATTTGAAAACTCAACTTTATAAGTATGTTGGTTCTAGTTCTTATCCACTTCCGTAAAAACAAAAATAAAAACCTCTTCCTATTCAGAAAGAGGTTTGACAATTAAGATCGCACCTCTTATCTTTCAGAGCCATAGCTCTGCAGGATTTAGCACCGACTAAGTATGAAACTTAGAGGTTGCCGGACGTCATAGGGCCTGTCCCTCGGTCGCTCTTGATAAGAGTTTTAAACTATTCAAATTTTCTAAGTTATTTCATCATAATAAAGAATTAAAGAAATGTCAATAGTTTTCAGAGTTATTCGCCTAATAGCTGTAAGAATTCTCGCGTACGAGCTTCTTTTGGATGTTCAAGCAGCTCTCTTGCCTTACCTTCCTCCACTATGAACCCGCCATCCATAAAAAATACTTTATCAGCCACTCGTTTTGCAAAATTCATTTCGTGCGTTACGATTACCATCGTCTGTCCTTCTTTAGCCAGCTCTTCGATAACTCTGAGAACTTCACCTACGAGTTGCGGATCTAGTGCTGAAGTTGGCTCATCAAACAACATGACATCAGGATTCATCATTAGTGCTCTAGCTATAGCCACGCGCTGCTGCTGTCCTCCTGATAACGCATCTGGATACTTATCCTTATGTTCAAACATGCCTACTTTCTTTAAAAGCTTTTCCCCATCTGCAAGAACAGTACTCTTTCTAGCTTTCTTAACGGTTAAAGGAGCCTCTATGATATTTTCCATGACCGTTTTGTGCGGAAAGAGATGAAAGCCTTGAAAGACCATCCCGCTATAAGCGCGCAGCTCACTTATATCTTTTTTGGAAACATTCTTTGCTCCAAATTTTACTTTTTTCTCACCTATTGTGATCGTACCGCTGTTAGGCAGTTCTAACACATTTAAGCAGCGAAGAAGAGTTGTTTTACCGGAACCTGAAGGCCCTATTAAACAAACCACTTCCCCTTTTTCAACAGAAAAATCTATAGACTCTAAAACGGTATTGTCGTCAAACTTTTTATTAAGCTTAGATACATTAATCATTTTGAGTCCTCCTTTATCGCTTACTTAAGTAACGGTTATATCTCTTCTCTAATCTTTCTTGGAAATAACCGATAATAATACATACCACCCAATAAATAAGAGCGGCTGTTATATACATCGTCATACTATCAAACGTACGGCCAGCCACAAGTCTTGAGCTGTACAATAATTCTTGGACAGTAATAACCGACGCAAGAGAGGTACCTTTCACGATGTCCATAAAAATATTAAAAGTAGGCGGCAAGGCAATTCGTGTTGCCTGCGGGATAATGACCCTTCTTAATGTTTGAACATAACTCATTTGCAGTGAAGCAGCTGCCTCCCATTGACCGCGCGGAACGGACATGATGGCTGATCTAACCACTTCGGCATTGTAAGCAGCAAAGTTAAGACTGATTCCAACTATCCCCGCTACAATGGCACTCTTAAATTCAACCCCTAGTACCGGGATACCATAATAAAGGATAAAGATAAATACAAGTAAAGGCGTTCCCCTCATAAATGAAATATAAATTTTTGCCGGCCATCTGATAAACCAGTACTTTGACATCCGAGCAATTCCTAAGAGTAATCCTAAAATGAGGGCAAAAACCATACTAAATAGAGCGATAATCATCGTTACCTTTAAACCTTCTAGTAAAAAAGGAAGTGAATTCACCGCAAGTTCTGGGTCATATAAATACTCCCACTGAATTTGATTAAACCATTCAAGCATACTACCCCTCCTTTATTAAATTTCTCAAAAAAAGAAATACAAAGGAAGGTCCTTTGTATTTCGAATCCTGGCTTATTCTCCGTCTAGACCCACGACTTCTGCTTCATCAACAGGCTCAGAAACATCCTCACCAAGAAACTCCTCAGACAAACGCGCTACTGTACCGTCTTCAATTAACTCTTGTACAGCCTCATCTAGTTTCTCTTTAAGAGCAGTATTCCCTTTTAACACAGCCATTGCACTTTCTGTTGCATGATATTTCACTTGATCAGCCACTACTAGGCGGTCATCACCAAATTCATCAAGCGTACGTTGCAGGACTAAACGATCGTTTAGGTAGGCATCCGTATTTCCGTTCATAACATCACGTAAAATAGCCTCTGTTCCACCATCATAAGCTGTTCCATTTGCCCCAATATTATCAGCAAAAATTGCATAATTACTTGTTAGTGAGCCAAGTGCCACATCTACACCTTCTAAATCATTAGCGTCACTAAAACGATCAGCATCTTCAGCCCTTACTACAACCGATCCGTAAGAATATTTATGAGGAATGACAAAATCAAATGTTTCCTTACGTTCTTCAGTAATCGCAAAATCATGTGCCGCTACATCAATTTGACCATTTCGTAATGAAGGAAGAATCCCATCAAAGTCCATTGTATTAAATTCAATTTCAAGACCTAATTTATCTGCTACCTCTTTGACAAGCTCTACTTCAAAGCCTGTTAACTCATTGCTTTCGTTATAATACGTAATAGGGGCATATGTTCCAGATGTACCCACCACTAATTTGCCTGACTCTTCAACTTCCGTCCAAGAAGTATCTTCACTTTCACCAGTTGTTTCTTCGTTATCTGTCACTTCTTCATTATCCTGCTCTGAATCTTCCGTTGCGCCGCAAGCAGCCAATACCAATATTAAAATAAGTGCAGTCATCAATGATAATAATTTTTTCAATGCAATAAGCCTCCCTAAAACCAAGTAAATTAATCAGAATAGTAAACTTAAATTACCACGAAAATTTTCACCTGTCAATTACTAATAATCAAAATAAAAAAGCTCTGCATGAATACAAAGCTTCTGACACTTCACTTATACATTACAGCTGCCATCTGAACAATCATTATCACTAACTTCTTGCTCAGTAGAAATATCTACCGCAGCTTCTTCCTTTACTTTTTGTAATACATCTAAAAATACATGAGTTGGCTGCGCTCCTGACACAGCATACTTTCTCTCAAATACAAAGAAAGGAACTCCTTTGACTCCAAGTGTCATTCCCTCCTGCTGATCTTTCTCAACTGTATCCTTAAACCGATCACTTGATAGCAGTTCCTCTGCTTCTTCCTTATCTACCCCTGCTTCAGCTGCCAGTTTGCTTAAAATGTCGCGGTCACCTATGTGCAGGGAGTCAGTAAAGTAAGCCTTTAACAGTCTCTCCGTTACTTCAAGCCCCTTTCCTTGTTCATAAGCAAAATGTGCAAGCCTGTGGGCATCAGCTGTATTTGTACGAATGGATGTATCGAAGTTAAATACTAACCCTTCTTCTTTCGCTTGCATAGCCACTTGATCACTCATTTCTTTTGCTTTCTCTCTAGTCATTCCATATTTTTTGGCTAATACATCGTATAAATGATCTTCACTGTTACGCTCTGCATCTGGGTCTAGCTGATAGCTGCGAAAGATTAACTCTACTGCATTTCTATCATCAAATTGCTCCAAAGCCTTTTCTAATCGACGTTTGCCGATGTAGCAAAACGGACATACAAAATCCGACCACACTTCAATTTTCATTTTAATCCCCCTTGTCTATCTTAGTTAAATTATAGAATCACATTAAGAAAACAACAACTCAGACGCCTTGATCCATTTAGCTTACCCGTGTAATAGGGTGTCTCACTTCTTTTCTATGAATGTAGTGAGCCGTGAAGAGGTAGATAAGACCTGTCACTATAAATGTCATAAACCCCGGGGACCAGTGATCAGGTATGAGTATATAGATTCCAGCTCCAAGTGCAGATACAATCAATCCTGATTTATTATACCGGTAGCTGTTCTCTGCTAACTTTCTAAAATCTTCTTCTTCAAACGTTAACTTTTTCAAAGATAAAAAGTCAGCTACAATTACAGCTGATAGAGGAATAATAAACACTCCTAAATAAGAGATATATAACTGCGCTTCATTTACAAGAGCCGGAAAGGCACTTAATGTGACTGCACAAGCTCCAAACAACAAAGCACATCTCACCCTGCCAAGACTCGGGATACTGTTTAGTAAACTATATCCACCAGTATAGGCATTACTGATATTTATCATCACCATCGATGCAATGGAAGCCACTAAAATAAGAAATAAAAAAATTGGTGAGTCTGTCAATTGACTCGATACTACGTATGGATTAACCTCACCAGTTAAAGCTGCTGTATAGGCCCCAAGGACGGCAGTTAAAAAGAAGCCGCCAGTATTGCCGATAAATAATCCAGTAAATGCATGTTTTCCACTCTTTGCATAGCGAGCCATATCAGACGCTGCACTCACTCCAGATATATATTGAACGAAAGCGAGGCTTGCAAAGAACAACATCATCGTCACTGTTTCAAAAGAATAGGAGCGTTCAGCACCACTAATGAGAAAAGAAAAATTCTTGCCCTCTACTTCACTTGTTACAAGGATGTACAACATGACCAAACCACCAACAAAAAGAAAAGGCAAGAAATAGTTAGCTGCTCTTTTTACCGCATCAAACCCTATTAACGCTAATACAGCCATAATTGTAGCTGCAATCAGGGCGATGAGCAGAAAAGGTACATTTATATTAAAAGATCGCAGAATCAGTTCTTTTAGCAAATAAGCTCCTCCTATTGTTTGCACAGCAAACCAATACATAGAGGTAATCGTCCGTATAGGAGAGGCCACATAACGCGCTCCCTTATATCCGAGAATAGCTCGTATTGAATATTGGGCTGGAATGCCGTATTTTGCTCCTGGCAATGATAGAAAGGAGACAAATAAGAAAGCTAACGCTGCTCCTATTACTGTAGAGAAGACGGCTTGAATAAATGTGAGCCCCCCTGCTGTCACTGCTAAAGCAGGAACCAATACATTACCTGCATTAACTGAGACGGCCATTTGAATAAATGTATATTGTAATGCCTTGGTTGTTTGTAAGTCTCTAGGTACCGCCTCGAGTCCATATTGTTCAACCAATGGTTTCACTGATTTATATATAGTTTGGCTCTCTCGTTCCTGCCCCATGTTTCCCATTCCCTTCTCCCTCGAAAATTAATCTGAAAATTATGATATTATAACAACTCAAAACAAAGTATAATAGACATACATTATACAACCTGGGGGGATTTTTATGTTTATCCGCAACTGTCTGACTCCAAAGAATGAATTAACTTTACTTCAGTCTTCAATAACGATTAAAGAGGCTTTATCATTAATGCAAGGCTCTCACTACAGTTTACCAGTGGTGAATGAAGAAGGCTCCTACCTTGGTATTTTGAGCAAGAGATCTATTTTAGAGTATATGGAAACTCAAGATGATAGAATGACACTTACCAGCCTTTATGAGCATGAAATTTCTAACTGTATTGATGTCAGCGCAAATGACAGCGTTGATCTTCATGCAAGCCACTTTGAAGATTGTCTTCCCATTATTGTAAGATATCCGTTTGTTCCTGTATTAGATAACGGAACATTTGTGGGGATTGTTAAGCGTTCATTCATAGAGCGTACACTTGAAGATTGTTTCGGGGTAGGTGTTGATGGCACACGTATTCTGATCGGGGTTCATAATCAATCCGGCACCCTGCATACGATCACAAAAATTCTACATAAGTATGATATTAATATCATATCCGATATCGCATTTGAAGCGGATTCTTCCTATCTTCGCCGGATTCTAATAAAGATTGAAAAATCTCCTCACCTTGATAAAGTCACCTCAGAAATTGAAAAGCATGGATTTCGCATTTTAGAAATTGAATAAAACAAAAGCAGACTCAACTAATGAGTCTGCCTCTTTTATATTTAGCCTAATTTCGCTTCTTCAATAGGGGCTTTTCTTTTTTGCAGGCCTTCTTCTAAGCCTTTACGGTAGCCCTCTTTATAATAGGATTCAAGCATTTGCTTTATCTGCTCCCTCACCAATGGATCACGAATGGTCGCAACAAATGGATCCTCTAATTTATGATGCTTATGACTTTTCATGTCTCCTCACACCTTACAACAATTATTTGTGTACTCATACCCTCTTTTCAAAAAGTCTAAACACCTTTCTTAGAAAGATTTGCTTCTTTTTTTATTTCTATTAAACTGAAGCTAGGATAACTAAAAGGAAATATAAGGAGATGCGAATATGAATAAGGACACTCTAAACAAAGATACTCTTTTTGAAATTGTTGAAAAGCACAAAGATAACTGGACCCAAATCAGCCGATACATATGGGAGAACCCTGAGCTTGGAAACGAAGAATTTAAAGCAATGGAAGTTCTCACTGAAGAACTTCGCACCCATGGGTTTGAAGTAAAAACGAATATCGCTGATTTAGAAACGGCTTTCATCGCTAAATTCCGCTCGGAAAAACCAGGCCCGACACTTGGCTATTTTGCTGAATATGACGCTTTGCCTGAGATTGGACATGCTTGTGGACATAACCTTATAGGAATGATGGGCACCGGTGCAGCCATTGCTCTAAAAGAAGCGGTTGCAGAATTCGGAGGTGAAGTAATCGTATTTGGCACTCCAGCTGAAGAAACGAACGGAGCTAAAGTAATCTTTGCCGATAAAGGACTTCTAAACGACCTTGATGCTGCATTAATGGTTCACCCTTCGGGTGTTCATGAAAGAAGCGGCTCATCTATGGCAATGGAAGCTGTACAATTCGATTTTTACGGCAAGCCAGCGCATGCAGCAGCAAGCCCAGATCAGGGCGTAAATGCACTAGAGGGAGTTATACAAACGTTTAATTTAATTAATTCTCTCAGACAGCACTTGCCTGATGATGTGAGAATTCATGGCATTATCACAAACGGTGGAGACGTTGTAAACGTTGTGCCGGCAAGAGCACAAGCACAATTTTATGTACGCGCAAACGAAAAGCAGGTGCTAGAAGAAACATCAGCAAAGGTAAAGAGTTGTGTTGAAGCGGCAGCTCTTGCTACGGGATGTGAATTCAAGATTTCAAACCATGAACTTAGCTACGATAACCTTACGACGAATGAAACGTTATCTGAGCTTTATTGCGAGAATCTTATAGCTCTTGGTGTTGCACCAGAGGAAATTCTAAAAGACCAAGACCATGGCTCACTAGATATGGGAAATGTGAGCCAAGTGGCACCGTCTATTCACCCTTACATCAAGATGGAGAATTGTCCATATTCTGCCCATACAGAAGGATTCCGTGATGCCACTGGTGATTCTAGGGGATTTGAAGCGATGATTCTAGGTATTAAAACACTAGCTGCAACAGGTTATGATTTATTAACCAACCCAGCTTATGTAAAAGAAATTAAAGAAGAGTTTGATCGTACTGTGGCTAGAGAGGATAGATAATAAATAGAAGGAGGCTGCAACTGGCGGCCTCCTTCTCTCATTATATTTAATTACACTCCTACCCTCTGATTCACTTTCAGGAGTTGTCTTAGGTCGTTTGTCAGCACACTAAATACATCTTCTCCAAACCATTCAAGTGAGACCTCAACTTTCTCAAGAGAATCACTCAACAGCCTGAAAAACCTCTGATAATCGATACATCCTTCAAACAATGGAATCATTCCTTCCCGGGTTCCAGCTGCAGCATAAACATTTTCAGGTGCAAATACTCGTAAGTGATCTCTTGAGGTAATGTTTTTTAAGTGAACATGTTCGATATACGGTTCTAGCGCAATGAAGCCAGCAGCTGGATCCACGCCTGCCTCCCACATGTGAAGAGCATCGTAATTTATTCGCAGGGCTTGATGATCTACTTCCTCTATTAACTGCAACGTTGACTCAAGCGTATCAGCCAGCGTATTAGGGTGTGTTTCAATTAATAGGAGTTGATTATGCACTGCTAAACTTCTACAAACGGCTTGGAGCTGCTTTACAATATGACTCCTTTCCTCTGCAGTTACCTCTCCACTTGCTTTTTGTCCTGCAAAGGTTCGTAATTTATTTGTACCCCAAAGCTTTAGTAAATTAGCTCTCCTTTCTGTGGTTTCTATTAATTGTTCGACAGACTGATTAAGCGGCAGGTAATCACTGAGCATACTAATGGCCAGCCCTTTTTCAGCCATATTCTTCTTATGAAATGCTGCATCCTCTATTGCATTTTTAGCATGAACCGCCCATAATTCAATGCCGTTGAATCCTTGGTCACTCGCCCAAGTCGTAATCTCCTGTAATGAGTGCAAATGATGTCTAAACGTAATCGTACATAATGATACATTCATTATTAATGCCTCCGTTTCATCATGAAAGCGAAAGGATCTGGTGCCCTTCCTCTTCTAGCCTCTTTTTGTTCATATTATCTTGACCAACTTGGTTCTGCCTGTTGCTCCATTTCTCAAAATACTGCTTGAGTGCATGTTTTATGGCTGTCTCACGCTCATCTTGATGATCAAGCTGCATATGGATCGCTTCTTGATGTTTCTCGTCTCTAGTCATCGCTAACTTCATGGCACGATACTGAACCGTTGTATATCCTTTAACTAAACGTTCAATTTCATCACACCACATCTCAAACTCTTCCTCATCTAACTCCAGCTCGTTGAAAAAATAAGCAAATGCATGTTCATAGGCATATTTCCTGATAGCCAGGACCGGAATTTGTTTTAAACTATTACCTAATTCATGAAGTTCATTGCTGCGCTCCCCCTCTGTAAAGGCAGCCACGATAGAACGTATACCTTCAGTCATCGGGTTGCAATCAAGTTTCAAACATGTATTAAAATAAGCTTCAATCGTTTCATCTGTTGGCTTTACCAGCTCTCTTTCATCAAAATAATAGCCGCCGCCCACTGTAGGTTCCATAATCGCATTTAAAATTTTCTTTTTTAAAAGAGTGCCTTCCCATCGAAAGTCAGGGTCAAACATCATCCACTCTTCTGGATTGCTAGTGGTATCCAGCATGACGTAATGAGGAAAAGGGCGTTGGTGAAATTTATTTTCACGCTCTGGCAGCAACGATAAATCAAGCATGACCATGAGATGGCGTCCACTAGGCTTATCTTCCATAAGCTTAAGCATATTCTCTACATTCTCTTCCTTAGACAGTTCATCTTGATACCAGCGATTTAACTTGATTCCATATAGATGCTCATACCAAGTACAAAAAAAGTCATGATTTATAATTTCAGAGTGATAAGAAAGCACATAATCCTCTGTAATGTCAAAGTCCGCATCCCATACACCGAAGTAGAATGGCCGGTGATCTAATCCCTCATTTTTTTTAATAACTTCACACACACAGCTCACAAAACAATGTACTTTAATCACAACATATCACCTATACTACTTTGCTTTGTTACAGAAGAAATAAACTGTGCCAAGCTTGAGACTGTATAGAAATCATTAGGAGCCAGCTCATCGTCTGGCACCTCTATCCCATAATCGACTTCAAGGTGCAGGATAAGCTGTAAGATCATCACTGAATCCATGCATAGATCTTCATTTAATCTAGCTTCCTTATGAAAAGCATCTATAGCAGGCAAATTAAGATGTTTTTCTAAAATATCATATAAAAGTGTAATTGCCTTCTCTTCTGTCATGCATAAACCCCTCCAAGCTTTTTACGGCTCACTTTTCCATTCGCCATTCTATCAACTTTCTTTACTCGTACCCACTCAACAGGCACTTGATAAGGTGCTAGATTATGTTGACACCATTGTCTAAGATTGATGGGATCAATTTCTTCATCACTAGAATAAAGCGCACATACACGTTCACCAGCATAGTCGTCTCTTTTTTTAAATACGACTGTATCTTGTATTCCTTTATACGAACGAATGATATTTTCCACTTCATGCGGGTACACATTTAATCCAGCGACATTGATCATCTCATCGATTCGCTCAAGAAAATGAAGAGTCCCTTGCTCATCAAAATATCCTAAATCTTTTGTTTGAATTGTTTGTTTGTCTATTTTAATGACTATCTCTTCAGGGTTTTCTTTGCCTTGCCCGCTCGTCACATCTAGATGAGACAATACCTTCCCGATTGCATTTGCTTCTGATACATTTGCATTCACACTTACACATCCTGCTTCTGAGCAGCCGTATTGTTGCAGCACTCGTTGTGATTTTTTTTGAAGCAGCCGAAACCAAGCATCCGGTAAAAGTGTGCCAGAGGTCATAACAGCGTAAAAACGTTCCTCTATTGGCAGCAACCTTGACAAGGTATACAATAATGTCGGTGCAGCATAGAGGATATGTACAGGGTATTCTTTTAATTTTTTCACAATGTATTTTGGATTGGGATTCGTAATAATGACTGGCACAGACCCTCTTTTCATTGCTGCCAACACCCCGCTTATTAACCCGTACGAATGATTTACAGGGCATGCGACAATCGATGTTGTGACCATATTAATAGAGAGCTTGACATTATAATTCTCTAGTTCCCTATCAATAGAGGCCCAGGACCGTTCAATACACTTAGGCTCTCCCGTGGTCCCTGAACTCAATTGAATTAGAGAGCCGCTGTGATCATCTCCCTCTTTCTTTAATTGAATCGGACTTTCGATATCATGATGAATTAAATAATGTGATTTGGTATGTTCAGCCGTCCGAATTGCTGCCCCTAGTGGATTCTTTGCATGTATCGGCGCGACTGACCCACCTTTTTTCTTTATATAAAAGTACAACGCTAATAAGATAAATGCATCTTCATGACAGACAGCGATTCGATGACGATCGCACTCTTTTAAGTAATCAAGCTGGTCAAATACCTTAAATTGCTCGTCTAGGTCTTGGTGTGAATAATACGTATCGTTAACATAGAACATGTTCTGCCCTCCGTGTGTCTTGATTTATAGCAAGCGAGTTTGACACCAAATGCCTATGTTCGATCTGGCTTTCTCGATTTAGCTTCTTTTTTAATAATGATTCCGCCATGATATTCTCTCTTCTATAGTCGATATGGGCCGCTCTCTCTCTATTTTCCGGAAAACAACTTATATAGTCAGTTAGTTCTTTATCTACAAGCTCCCAGAACTGCTCTTCAGAAATGAAACCTTCCCTATCAAGCAGGAATGACAACTCAGAAAGGTTATACACAAACAACGTATCCATCACAAGTTCGCGTAGGGCTTCTACTTCTTGCATCCAATAATATTGATTGTCCTTTGCTCCGTTATATACTTCATCAAGCTGCGTAAAATCGGGCAAACCTTCCTTGCTTTTAAGAAAGGAATCGACATATTCAACGCTCTCGTGAAAATCTCTCAGTGCCACCCTGAGCGGCCAGCCCTCTTTATGAATCAATAGCATGTTTTGGCTATGCGCCTCAAGAGCGATGCCGTGGTTAACTAATAAATGCCAAACAGGAATAACTGCCGACTTAATTAATTGAGTAACCCATTTTTCTACTCCGTATTTTTTGATCCACTCGGAGATGAATAAATGACCATCTTTCTCTTTTAGCAATATTGCGTTAAAAGGAATAAATTCTTCATTACTCTTCAAATAGTTTGTTATGTTCTCCCGCCAGATAACAGCTAATTGACCAGACGAATCATTGCTTTGACAACCTTTTGGCTCAACTAATGCCCCTGCGTATTCTTTTAACATCACTACACCTTTATCTAGTAAATAGTCATCTGATAAAAGGACCTTATGCAGCCAATCAGATAGAGCCGGAGCTGTGCAAACAGAGTGCGGCACCAGCGTCCTGACAGAAGAGGTATGAACCATATTCATAGATAGCTTGATCATGGCTCTCTGTGGATTAGACCTATTCATGAGCGTTCGAACAGATTGTGTAGCTCTATATAAATCTCCAAATTCACCTAATTCAATGATGTCATGGCTTTCTAGGTAGTCCGCATATTGTTCCTTTATTGCGTCCCATTGCCAAGGATGGACAGGCAAAAAAGTATACTCATCAAGCTGCCCCCCTTTTTGGCATAAAGTCAAGACCAGGTCTCTCCATTGTTTTGTGCCTAACTCTTTCTGCCAGAAGCTTTGTTCTTCTTTAGGATAATTAAATTTCAGATCTTTCCTTTTCACGGCAAGCCATACTAATGAAAATTCTTGTTTGGCCTCCGGACCATACCTTTTGTGGTCTTCCACTGTAAATCCAGTTCTTGATTTAAAACACGGATGATACGGATGTCCTTCTATAATAGCTGAATCTAACTCAAGTCCATTTACCTGCCTTCTCGATAAAAGCTGGGGTAGGTGTTCTTCGTTCCAATCTGTTAAGTAAATCGTTTGCTCTAGTTCTTGTAGAAGAAAGTTACCTATCTCTGAAACTGTATTTAACTCTGCAACAAATTCAGCAATAACCGCTTGATGTACCTCCCCGCTTGAGGTTAGCTTGTAAACCAGTTCCTCCTCAATACGAATCCGACCAAATGCAGATATCTTTCCTGTACACCTAAACGTAGCTGACCTTCCCTTTATAAAAAAGTGACTAAGCGCTCTCGTAACCTTCTCTTCTTTATAAGGAAGCAGCTTCTCAAATAGAATCGCTTCAACTAGCTGCCTTCTCACTCTAAGAGCAGCTTTAGACTTTGGCACTTTCTCTACCTGCATAAGGGACCTCTCCTTTTTCTTTAGATATAAATGGATTATCAAGCGTTGCGTAAACAGCTTGTTCGAGAGCCGCGGTTAGTTCATCTACGTCATGAAATCTAGTGAGTAAATTTGCTTTAAAAGCCAGCTTTTCTCTCGTAAGAAGCATCTCTAGTAATCTCTTGCCAGCACCATGACATAAGGTATACATCTCTTTGAGTTGATCTTGAATATAGTCAAGTATTACATTCTCTTCTAGTAGACCATCTGCTCCGAAACGATAAACAATAGAAAACAAATGATTTATAAATAAATAATACGTAAACCGTTCTTCGATCAGCTTCTCTTCATAAAAGAGCTCAGGTGTTTTCTGTAAGGATTCCTCCATTTTCAAGAGTCGTTCTCTATATTGTGTGGATAGGTAATACCCCTGGTTATCGCGGTAATAAAAAGAAGCAGGGTAGCCGGCAGAAAGATCAATTAAGCTGTTTTGCTGGTGAGCTTCTAAGGCAATCCCATACGTATCATATAAATGGATGAGTGGTATGACCGTCTTCTCAAAATAGTTCTTAAACCAATCAAAACTAACATCTTCTTGACTTCTCCCCTCATCCATTGCCAGTTCCTCTATAAGCTGTTGGAGCATCGATTTCCTCCCAGGAAGTGCATCTTGAATAAGTGCTGCGATTGGAGTCACACCGGCTTCATTTCCATTTGTAAAAGGGTTTGATCTAATAATGACCTCAAACCCGCTCTCTTTCATTCCTGGAATATTTACAGTAAGAAATGCTGGGTCATGAATAAATTGAAAAGAAGGGTATTCTTTAAGCAAAGGGAGTTTCTTTAATAGCTTTGTCATATTGCGGCCTGCGTACAATTCATGTTTTTGGTTATTACGCAGTGAATTCGTTACCTTCACCGGTATGGAAAACTTAAACATCCAGTTACTTTTCTTGTTATACACTGTCCTAATGGATGAAGTAGCATAGAATTCCGGCCCCATTGCACCTGCTTCTTCAATTAAGCCTTTATCCATTAATGTTTTTACTTGAGGCTGAGTTATAAGCCATTGTGCTTGTAATGGATGGACTGGCAGCAAGGACCAACCAGGTGTCTGCTCTCTAATCTCTAACTCACGTAAAAGTAATTCTCCGCAAGATGCGTCGCCATCACTTTGATCAACAATGAGAGAATTGTTCACCTTAAAATAATGCAATTGAAAATGTCCATTCTTCTCTGGACTAAAGCGTTCATGCTGCCAGCTTGCGATCCCTTGTCTGCTTTTTGGAGTAGGATGAAGCCAGTGACCAAATACCAGCGACTGCTCAAAATCAATAAATTCTCGATTTCTAGGAGAGGCTGTTTCTTCTTTTTTTATTGCGTGGTCAATAAATTGAGCCATTGTTTGATAGCTATCTATTAGTCTAAGGAGTAATTCATCGAAATGAGAATCGCCTGCTCTTGATTCAGCATTTGCTCTCATATGTAATTCTCGGATGAGTGTAATCATTGCTTGCAGCTTCTCTTCTTGTACCCACTCACTACAATAGGGGGATTGCTTATATACGTTCCCGAAAGAATGAGTGCCTACAAGGGACTTATACGTTACTCCAATTGCATATGTAAGTGATTGATGGGGCAAAGATATAAAAAGGATATAGGGTTCATTCATTTGTTTTTTAACCTCTTGATCTTCTGCCTCCTCTAGCCTCACTACCTCTCTAACATTCATCTCACGTACATAGCAATTCAAGAATGCCTTAAATGAAGCTTGTTCTGCAATTAGCTTGGCTGTGCTTTGCATACTCTCATCCTTCCTGCTTCTATTTACCTAGTAATTGATACTCATTCTCAATTAGAATGAAGAAAAAAACGGGTTTCCCCGCTTTTCCTTCGTGAAATGAGATCTGTTTACTCACTACTCTCCTAATAAAAGGTTTTCAATTTCTTTTAAACCTTTTTGACGTTCAATTGGATCCCAAAATCCCCAAGTTGTTGTTAATGTATGCACATTATCTTCTTTAACAGCATTTAACCCATTCCATACCTCACCTTGAGTGACGTTGTCATAAAATTCACCGCTATTAAAGTATGTGACGTCAATAATATGATCTGGATTGTACTTCACTAAGCCCTCAATCGAGATATTTTCACCAAAGTCATCAGGAATGTTCTCTGCTGGCGTAAGCTTAAGATCATCAAACAATAAAGCATTGGTTGCATGATTGTTTCTCCCATAGACACGAATGTCTTGCTTGTTAATGGAAACAGCCATAAATGTTTCTTCACCAACCGCCTCACGAATACGCTCGCCAATATCTTCTGCCTCTGCTTCTAGCTCATCTATCACTTTTTGACCTTCTTCAAGTTTCCCTACAGCTTCAGTTACTTTTAAATGGTCATCTCTCCAGTCCCCGCCAACTTCTACTACGACAGTTGGGATCGAATCAGAAAGCTGCTCATATAACGGTTGATAACGGTCGCTGATAATAAGCAAATCAGGATCTAACTGAACAATTTCTTCTGGGTTAATCTCATCAGAATATGGAAGTGCCATTACGTTCTCTAACTCTTCTGTTAAATGCGGAGGAAACTCGTTGTCATACGCCATTACAGCATAAGGCTCGACTCCAACAGAAACTAATGAACCTTCCCATGACACATGTGATAATACTACTACCTTTTCTGGATTAGCCGGCACTTCTGTTTCACCATACAAATGTTCAACAGTGTAACTGCTAGGTGATTCATTCTCACTTGACTCTTCTGAACTATTCTCTTCTGTCTCTTCTACTGTTTCGGAATCTTCTTCTGCCGCAGCCCCAGTAGACTCTTCCGAACTATTACCGCATGCAGCTAATAAAGTCACTGCAATCAAGCATAACAAAGCCAATAGTGTCCATCTTCTTCTCATCTTTTTTCCCCCTGCACAATCAATAATGAAATTCATTATCAATGATAAGTATTATCAATTAAAAAGAACATGGTCATTTTTACCTTTATTCATGTACAAATGATTCCCTGTTTTTTTCCTTCCACTGACTATTTCTATATTTAATTAGTTGATCACGGCAATTCTTTTTTAAAGATAGATGGAGCTACTCCTTCTTTTTTCTTAAACAATTTACTAAAGTAAAATTCATCTTGAAATCCAGCAAGGTCTGCAACTTCTTTTAAAGTAATATCCTTTTTCTCTCTCATTAGCTCCTTTGCTTTTTTTATACGACAGCTGTTTATAAACTCTTTAGGAGAAGACCCCGTATGTCTTTTAAACGCTCTTGAAAATGATGCAGGCGTCATATTAGCCTTCTTTGCAAGCTCTGAAACAGTAAGAGGTTCCATATCAGGGTCAACTATATGATTAGTAATTTCTTCAATAATGATTTCCATTTTCCCAGGGTACGATGTATGCTCTTGCGTAATTAAATCTAGCAAGCTCCAGAAAAGAGTCTGTTGTTTGCAGTATTGATTAAACGAGTCCTTTGCAGCAGTAAACAGCTGTTTCCATAAAGGATCAACTTTCGTTTGTGATGCTTTATATAGTACAGGCGGTTCTATCAATCTCTTACGATCAATCCAAACGACAGCAAAAAAGAGGGTATTTACTTGGTTTAAAGCATAAATTCTATCTGTTTTATCAACCCATAAAATGTCTCCGTTCTGATAAATACTCTCCTTGCCTGTTTGCTCAGCCTGCACTCTCCCTGTCTCTATGTATAGCAATAACATCTCATTATCTTCTATCCCAACATCCAACAGCTCCTCACATTCCAGCGTTTGGAAGGAGGTGGATTTCAGCTGAAGAATACAATCATTACTTATAGTCATATCAAAACCCTCTCAAAAAATGAATTGACAAATTTACCAAATGAATAGTAGATTTATAATCAATCATAACGAAAATGATAATCATTTTCATTAATTATTTTATAAGAGGGATTAACAATCATGTCAATACTATCGAAAACAAGTAAAACAAGAAATTTTTTATCTAAAAATGGTCATCCCGGCCGCTGGATGATTGCAGGATTATGTGGCGTATTGTTTAGTCTCATACTATCAATCGGCCTCGGTGCAGTATGGATTCCCCCATCGGTCATCCTAGATTCACTCATATCCTTTACCCCTGACTTAATTGAGCATCAGCTTATTCACGAGGTTCGTATACCTAGAGCCTTAACTGCGGCCTTGGTTGGAGCCGCTTTAGCTGTGGCAGGAACACTTATGCAGGGGTTAACTCGAAACCCTCTTGCTGACCCTTCCATAATCGGGATCACTCAAGGGTCGGCTCTCTTTATTGCTATAGCATTAGCCTTTTTTACTAATCTATCATATTGGCTTCTTCTTGGCTGGTCATTTATGGGTGCAGCTCTTGGAGCCATTTTAGTCTTACTATTCTCTGTGGTATCAAAAGAACAGTTATCTCCTGTCACACTTACACTCGCCGGAGCAGCTCTTAGTATGTTATTTAGTTCTTTATCTACAGGCATTGCTCTTTACTATCAAGTCTCTCAAGATTTAAGTTTTTGGTTTGCTGGGGGATTATCGGGAGCAAAATGGATTCATGTGTACATACTTTTTCCTACAGTCGTTGCTGGTTTAGTAATAGCCTTTCTCATGAGCCGCTCTCTAACTACGCTTACAATGGGAAATGACATCGCTACAGGACTCGGGCATTCACTTCATCTAGTAAGGTGGCTGAGCCTAGCAGCGGTTGTTTTATTATCAGGAGCTGCGGTATCAATTGCTGGAGCTATTGGCTTTATCGGTTTAGTCGTGCCTCATATTGTTCGGTCTCTTGTAGGTGTTGATTACAGGTATATCCTTCCACTAAGTGCTATTCTAGGATCATTTTTATTAGTTGTTGCTGATATAGGGGCTAGGATGATTAACCCGCCTTTTGAAACACCTGTTGGCGCTATCACTGCTCTTATCGGTGTACCCTTTTTTCTATATTTAGCTCGTGTGAAAGGAAGAAGCATGTAATGGAATGGATCAATGCGTATCATCAATCAAAGAAAGCTCTGCTAATCATCATATTCTTGATTTTCGGGACCTTTATACTTAATCTCTCTACTGGCATTATGCCGCTTTCCTTATCTGAGATTATCCAGACATTCCTTGGAAATGGAACAGCTAATCAAGAACTTGTCCTCTATCAATTAAGGCTGCCGCGTATGGTTATTGCGTTATTAATTGGGGCAGGTCTTGCTGTTTCTGGTGCTATTTTACAAGGACTTTCCCGTAATGCATTAGCGGATCCAGGGATTTTAGGAATCAACGCCGGAGCAGGCCTTGCCGTTGTATTGTTTATCTTTGTTTTCAAACAGGCTGGCTCCACAGATGTTGTCTCTCCATTTGCACTGCCTGTCTTTGCGTTTATTGGTGCACTTACAGTCGCTTTGTTAATCTATTCATTGTCTTTTAAAGGTGGAGTAGATCCTGGCCGGCTGCTATTAATAGGGATCGGCTTTAATGCGTTATGCGGGGCACTTCTTATTATTATTCAACTGAAAATGGACCCAAGAGATTTTCAACAAGCAACCATTTGGTTAACAGGAAGTATTTGGGGCACCCAATGGCGCTATGTTAATGCCCTTCTTCCATGGATCATTGTTTTACTTCCCTTTGCATTTATCAAAGCGAAAACGATGAATCTGCTGCAACTTAGTGACCCTGTACCATATGCACTTGGAATGAATGTAGAGCGTGAAAGAAGAATATTGTTACTGCTTGCTGCGGCATTAGCTGGTGCTTGTGTGGCAGTTGGCGGGGGTATTTCTTTCTTAGGATTATTAGCACCTCACCTTGCAAGGCGTTTAACCGGACCAAACTTCTACAGCCTTCTGCCCGCCTCAGCGCTAATCGGCATGCTTATTCTGCTCTTTTCGGATTTTGTGGGTAAGAATCTGTTAGCTCCGGCTGATATTCCAGTTGGTATCGTCATTTCTGTGATTGGAGCGCCTTATCTAATTTATATGCTTCTTACTAAACGAGGTAATGGAGTTAAAGCCTAAAAAAAGCCCATCCGTTAATAAGTACGTACGTGCAAGTTCCTACGGATGGGCTTTGGTTTATTTTGAAACAGGTTCTCTATATTCTTTTGTTCCGATTACGTGATATACATCTTGCCCGCCCTCAAGAATAAATGCAGGCTTAGGCTTACCGCGATTGGCTCTATGGCCAGCAAGGTGCACTTCGCTTGTTTCCCAAGCTTTCCACGCTTCTTCTGACTCCCAACGAATTAAAACCATAACTTCTTCATTGCCTCTACGCTTCTTTTTTTGTAAAACTGTGAGATCTAAGAAACCAGGCTGCTCCTCAATGATCCCTTCCGTCGCAAATTTTTCTACCATTTTATCCGCGTATCCTTCTTCTACTACCAATGTTTTTACTTGAACAAACATGGAAAATCCCTCCTTATGGTGGTAATATTATTATAATTGATATAGATAATCATTTTCAATTAAAAGAGGTAAAAAAACTGTTTTTCTTAAATAAATAAAAACAACAGCTTTTGTTCGTTCTGTGAAGGTTAATCGGCGTAATTATCCTTAGAAGGTGTAGAATGCCTCCCCTCACTGACACGTACCAGATCTGAACTGACGCAATAAAAAAGAATCAGCGCAATTCAGCAGGCAATAAAATCAAATACTCAATGAACCCGCGCAATATGCTATCTAATCTATGCATAAACAGCTTGACCTCACGCAATTACGAGTTTGCTATGTCACTCACCTGGATGCGCATATCGTTCAAAACTTTTGCTAAACTTCGCCAATCAGGCCTTGGTCTGGTGTAATGGCTGCTTGCCCAGAAACCCAATTGGCTGGTATGCCTTGATCTGTCTGCTGATTATGCTGCAGGCCTTGGATTAAGCGTAGGATTTCAAAAGCGTTCCTCCCTACTTCAGGGGGATAGACGCTTCTTGCTTTTATGATTCCATCAGGGCTTATAATGACCGTGCCACGCATGGCATAGCCACCTTTTGAATCTAATACTCTATAGGCTCTTGAGATCGCTTGATTTCGATCACTAACAAGCGGATAGGTTACTCTTGCTGCATTTGGTGAGACTTTCGTAAATACTTTATGGGCATACACACTGTCTGTACTAATCCCAAGGACATCTGCTCCTAGGGCTTGAAGCTCAGGATAAAGAGCAGCGACCGCTGCTAATTCGGTTGGTCAAACGAAGGTGAAGTCACTCGAATAAAATAATAAAATTGTCCATTTCCCTCTATAATCGACAAGGTTTATTTTTTCAATGCGGTCGGTTGTCGAGTGATAAGCCTCAGCTGTAAACAACGGGGCCACATCGTTCGTTTGTGCACAAAAGGGAAGATCACATTGCTCTACATCATGTACTGTAAATTCATTGGATGGATGCCTCATCCGCTCACCTCCATTCATTTTACCATTCTATGCATATCAGAGCTTAGCCTATGCTGCTCTTTAGAAAAGTGTAAACAAAAAAAAGCCTCTATATTAAGAAGCTTTTTGCATCTCTTGATCTATACCCTCCCAGGAGATAAAACGTTCGAGACATATAGATAAGACAACACCCATAATCAGTCCATTTGAAATGATTGGTTGTATGAGATTGGGAATTCCGTTAAATGCTGTAGGCGAGATCGCCATTAAACTGACACCTAAGAGCAAAGGACCTGCCAGTCTGAAAATAGTATTAGAAGTAAAACGTTCTCCCCTTAAGCTGTTAAATGCAGTTCCAAACAATTGAAGATACGCTACAAAAAGAACGGCATTCCCAACTGAAATAGGAAGAGTAATCAAAAAGGCTGTAACTGGTGGGATCAGCCCTACTAAAGAGAGCATTCCTCCTGCCAGTAAAAAAGGTTCTTTCCGGTAAATTTGTGTACTTTCTAAAAAGCCGATCGATGAAGTGAATGGCGTATATGGTACAAGACCAAAGCCTGAAACGATAATCGAGAAAAAGCCGGTCCAAAAAAACGATCTGCGGTACTGCCCAGCATTAGGTGTATCCTTAAACAAATCTGCGGCTGCTTGGATAGAGGCAACCGTGTTCGTCAAATTTAACATTCCTGCAAAAAAAGCAACAGCGATAATCCCATACTCCAAATTAGGCGTTCCTAATGGATAAAGAGCAAAAGAGAGTCCATGCATGACCACAGGCTCTCCCTCGTTTGGAAACACCGCAGCATAAATGATCCAGCCTACTACGATTCCTATTAATATGGAAAAGTTGCTGATCATTTTTGACCCTTTTATTTTTAAAATACTTACAAATACAACGAGCACTAAGGAAAGGATGCTGACGGGAATATTGATTATTCCCTGTTCTGTAATGCCAAGCATTCCTTGAAAGAAAACAAAAATTAATTGAAAGGTCAGTAAAAATAAATAAACACTCATGACCATAGGAGTGAAGATCCGCTGGACATATTGAATCCAGTTTAATGCAACAAGAAGAATCGTTACTACCCCGGCTAAAAGAATGCCAGCTGCAAGCCCCCCGCCTATTTGCGTGTACGACATGCCCATAGCAGAAGCTGATAAACCAAGATTGAGCATGACTCCCCATAAAAGCCCTGAATGTCCTTCCATTAAAGGATACCTATGACCAAAAAGCCCTTGAATCATACATGCCAGTCCTGTAAAGATCAGTGAACTGCTAAGCATTAATGTAACGGTTTCAGAAGGGACTTGGAAGGCTTGTGCCACTGAAAGAGGGACAACGATCGTGTTGGCAAAAATAAAAAATAACCATTGAACAGACGATGTCAGTGTAAAAGCTGATACCCATTTCCTCATTTTAATCACCACGTTTTAATCACTACGAATTTTTATAGTCTACCTCTTAAGCATACATTTAGAGAGACGAAAAAAGAAGAGGTTTCATTACATAAAGGAAAATGATTCAGATTCATAAAAGAAGGGAAAGGAAATTAGTAATAAAGCTAGAATGAATGGTACAAGGTATTAGGCATACTACTTAATAAGAATTTTAAGGAGGGCTTTTAATGTTAAATGATAAACTTCTCGAAGCTTTAAATGAGCAAATGAACTTTGAATTTTATTCTGCTCACACGTATATGGCGATGGCAGCCTACTGTTCTGCTGAGGGGATAGACGGATTTGCTAACTTCTTTTTAGTCCAAGCAGAAGAAGAGAGATTTCACGCAATGAAGTTTTATAACTTTATTAATACTTTAGGAGAGCGAGCTGTCATTTCAGGATTTGAGGAACCTAATAACGAATTTCATTCCATCTTAGATGTGTTTGAAAAAGCGTTAACTCAAGAAAAAGTAGTCACAAAACGGATCTATCATCTCTCCGATTTAGCATGGGATGTAAGAGAGCATGCCACAATTAACTTTCTAAAATGGTTTATTGAAGAGCAGGTAGAAGAAGAAGATATGTTTGACAGCATTATTCAAAAACTAAAGCGTATTGATAATGACAGCAATGCGTTCTTCATGATGGATAATGAGTTTGCGAAACGAACATTTACACCTGGTGAATAGAAGAAAGCCCCGCAGCAATTGCGGGGCTTCACTATTTCACTTAATCAAATGATTTACTCATTAGTTTCAACTGTCATTTGCTTAATAACTTGCTCTTGTCCTTCAACCGGCATATCACCAGGCATTGTTTCTACTGATACAATGTCATCTACAACGTCCATTCCCTCTAGTACCTTACCAAATGAAGCATATTCACCATCTAGTGAAGGCGTATCAGCAACCATAATAAAGAACTGAGAACCTGCAGAATTAGGGTCTTGTGATCTTGCCATAGAAATGACACCACGTTCATGTTTTAAGTTATTTTCAAACCCATTACTAGAAAATTCACCCTCGATTGAATGTCCAGGTCCGCCTGTTCCATTTCCATCTGGGTCTCCGCCTTGAATCATGAACCCTGGAATGACTCGGTGAAACGTCAGACCATCATAAAAACCATCTTCTACAAGCGAAACAAAATTCTCGACAGTTTGTGGAGCTACTTCTGGGTAAAGTTCGATAACCACTTCGCCCCCTTCCTCCATTTCCATCGTAACGACCGGTCCTGCTTCATATCCAGTATCCGCACTTTCTTCCTCTTCATTATCAACTGTCTCGCTCTCATCTGCTTGTCCGCAAGCAGCCAGCAGCATGAGAAGCATAGCTAAAAGACTCCATTTAAATGCTTTTATCATGTTATGTACCCTCTTTCCTTTTAAGATCACCCCCATTATACTACAGTTAAATATTTCCTACACCTGTTTCAATGACGTATTTATGCTACATTAATATAAACAAACATGAAGGAGAATTTCGATATGCATCAGAAGAGAGAACTATATGATTTCCTAAAAGAACATTCTCATCAAATATCAGAGGATTGGTATGCATCCATCGATGAGCAGGACCCAGCCTCTATTTATGCTTCAAATAACCAAGCGGTGGTTAACGAATTACGAAGCAAAAATCACGAGTATGTCGAACAAATCATTCAATTATTTATTCATGATGAATGTGAATTTTATAACGCGTTTAAAGCCTGGTCAGAAGAACTTGCCAAAGATGTTAAGCATCTAGACACGCCTCTGCACTATGTCATACGCGAGTTCTTTTCTACAAAGAAAGTGCTCCTATCCTACATTAAAAAATATGCGCTTTTAAATAAAGATAAAGTAGATTTTGATGATATCTTCAGCTGGACTGAGATCGTCATTAAATTTGTTAATAGTCACGATCTTTATCGAGGCTTATCATCAAAATACAAACAAGCGCTTTCTTGCACAGGAAGAGGTTATTAATGAATTAAGCTCACCTTTAATTCCTCTTCAAAATCAAACTGCCCTCCTTCCATTAGTCGGGAAGATTGATTCTGCGCGCGGAAAAGTTATTTTAGAAAAGACCTTAAATCAATGTGCCGCAAAAGAAATTTCTACATTATTTGTTGATCTTTCTGGAGTGCTGACAATAGACGAGCTCGTTGCAGAACAGCTGTATCATTTAATCGAATCGCTGCGCTTAACTGGTGTGGAAACGATTCTTTCTGGAATCAGACCTGAAATTGCGCAAATATCGATAAAACTTGGCCTTCGTTTTAATCGTTTAACAACAGCCTCCTCACTCGCAAAAGCGTTATCTAGTACAACTAAATCTAACGATGATGAAGAAAGAACTCTCCTTTAAGAATAAAGTGTACCCTTTGTAAAGGACATTTTTAAAAAGCCTAGGCAGCCTTAATAAGATGATCTCTGTACTGAACAGGGGTCATCTTATTTCTATTCCACTGGTATCTATAGTGATTGTAGTAGGTCATATATCGTTTCATTTCTTTTTTTACTTCATCTAGAGTTGAACATTCTTTAATAGAGGCTTCATCCTTAAGGTGGCCAAAGAAAGATTCCTGAGGGGCGTTATCCCAACAGTTTCCTCGTCTTGACATCGACTGATGATATCCCATCTTCTTCACTAACTTTTGAAAAGCAGGACTTGTGTAATGAAATCCTTGATCCGAGTGAATGAAAGCATCCTTTGCTTTCTTGAAGTTTCTATTCTTCTTTAACTTTAAAAGAGTGTCTGTAGCTAAGTCCATCGTTAGGCGGTCTAACACATGATAAGCCAAAGCTTGTCCAGAGGTACCATCTATTATGGTTGATAAGTAAGCCTTTTGATTTTTACCGTAAAATAAATAGGTGATATCTGTTAAGAGGACTTTTCCTGGAATACCTTGCCTAAACTCCCGATTCAATAAGTTTGGCATTGTCCGATGTTCATGTGTAGCTTTCATCATTCGTCTATAAGGGTTGGCCTTCCTAATAGGACAAATAATGTTGTATTTCTTCATGATTCGTCGGATCCGCTTCAAATTGTAGACAACACTAAATTGACCCGCCAATGTCATTTTAATTTGACGTGCCCCTTTCTTACGACCTTTAAAATGGAAAGCTTTTAGGATGACCTTCTTCACTTTTTGATCGGCTTTATCTCGTTGTTTCCTGTGTTCCTGTGACTTTAATGAAAAGTAATTATAGTACCCGCTTCTTGAGACACCAGCTAATTCACAAAGATATTTAACCATATGTTTCAGTTGATACTTTTCAATCACAGTACGAATGAGGATATACTTCTGGCTAGGGGGAAGGACTATTTCTTCATCCCCCTTTCCGCGAACCGAATCTTTTTTAAAAGTTCGTTTTCCGCCTTTAGTAAGTTAATTTGAGCTTCTAAGCGAGCATTCTTCTCCTCCATGGAAAGCTCCTTTTCCTTTGTACGCCCTGAATTTTCAGCTCTCGTGTCACGTAGTCCCATTAACCCGTCTTGATTGTAAGCTTTTTGCCATCTTTTACTCGCTGATTTAATCCTTTCTGTTCCTAAAACTTCAACGTCAAATCCGCATACTTCAAATATGTCTCTGGCAAACCTCCCTTTCTCTTTTTCCGCTATAAATATGTGTTTAAATTCATCTGTATAAGTGATGCTTTTTGAACTAACAGATCTAACGTACTTATTAGATGATAATCGCTTAATCTCGTTTTTAGTAAAGTCCTTTTTACTCATTATGTACTCCCATCTCATGATGTATTTCTCTAGTAGTAATGTTATTTATTATACAAAAAAGTACCCTATAGGTAGACTTTTTTTAAGTGTCTACTCTATAGGGTACATTTTAGAAAAGGAAGAGTTCTTTTTATCTTTTACTTATTTTATTCAATCGCACCTTCTACATCATATAATTCAAGATCAATCTCTGTTGGAATCTCAAGTGAAAGCTTCGCTAGTTCACCACCCAAATAAGGTCCGACCGTTAATCCAGAAGCTCCTAATCCATTGGCAAGTAGAACGCCTTCCCAACTTGGAAGCGGGCCAATGATAGGGAGGAAATTTGGAGCAACCGGTCTAAAGCCTACCTTCGCCTCTAAAAACGTACTATCATTTAAATGAGGGGCAATGTGCAGTGCTTTATCAAAAATATCATGAAGCCCGCCAACTGTCGGCCGCATATCATAGCCCATCTCATCTTCATGAGTGGCCCCAGCCACGATCCTTCCGTCTTCAAAAGCCAGTAAATATTGATTATTAGGCGGCATCACAACAGGCCAGGATTCTGTATCCTCGTTTTGGACGTCCAAATGAACAATTTGAGCTTTTTGAGGTTCAATCTTTAAAGTAACTCCGATAGGCTTAAATAGCTCTTTTGCCCAAGCTCCAGCTGTTACAATGACTTGATCACTTAGACGCTCTTCACCACAGCAGCTCACTCCTATCACTCGGTTGTCTCTTGCGATTAGCTGCGCCTCTGCTTCCACAAATTCAGCCCCGTGCTTTTTGGCTGCCTCAATCAGTGAATCCCTAAGCGCACGTCCATTCACCCTAGCTCCTCCGCTTACATGTAACGCACTAAAGTCCTCTGACAACAGTGGAAAGAGGCTTTTCACCTTTTCTTTGGAAAGGCGGGTAATTTCCCCGATTTCCGGAGCATCTTCAAGCCTTTTGTTTGCTCTTTCTTCCATTTTGTCTAGCTTGCCCTCATCTGTATGTAAACTGATTGTCCCCACTTTTTTATAGCCTGTCTGTGTTTCCCCTAATTGTTCTAATTCGTTTATTAATGATGGATAGTATTTCGCGCCATTTTTGGCGAGCTGATACCATGCTTTATTTCTCCGCTGTGTAAGCCACGGACACACAATTCCCGCTGCTGCTTCTGTTGCTTGTCCTTTGTCCCTGCGGTCTATAATCGTCACTTTTGCACCCGACTTCGCTAGGTGATACGCGGCAGATGCACCAAGAATACCTGCTCCTACTACAATAACTGACTTCATCATCTAACACCTGACTCTCCTTCATTTATAGTAGTAGTGTACAAGAACCGCTCTTTTTCTACAAACGTCTAACATAGAAAGCCATCATACACCGATGATAAACGAAAAATAGAAAGCGAAACTGCTCAGCTGAACAGTTTCGCTTTTTGGAACGTGTGTTTAAATTTATCTAAGAGGCTAACTTTTTTGTATTCCATATCTGATAAATCCGGTGTGTAGAGTTTATATGAATTTTTACCGTTGAATTTGGCAAAGTACATCGCTTGATCCGCATGTTCAATTAATGTATCTTTATCCTCTCCATCGTCAGGATACATACTGACCCCAATACTAAGTGAGATATTCGCTTCCTTCTCATTAATTTTATACGGCATAGCAACCCGTTCTAATATTCTTTCAGCAATCGACTCAATTTCTTCTTTACATGTCTCTTCAAAAAGAACGATGAATTCATCTCCGCCAATACGAGAAATTAAATCCTCTTCTCGTATACTTTCATTTAACCTGCTTACAACTTCTTTTAATAACATATCTCCTGCATCATGACCCATTGTATCATTAACGATTTTAAAATCATCTAAATCAATAAACATTAAAGAGAATGTATGTTGATGCCTCTTCGATCTAGCTAGGGCTTTTTCGATATGACGATACAATGACTTTCGATTTGGCAGATCTGTTAACTCATCATAAAAAGCCATTTGCTTCAGCTCATTTTCAAGAGTTTTACGGCTTGTAATATCAAGCATCTGTCCGATGATTTTAGTCACTTCACCGTCATTATCTGCAATCGGTGTCGCAATCTGCATGATCCATTTACGCCCTTGTTCTGGGTGGACAATCTCGAACTCAACCTTTGAGGATTCTCCAGCTAGTAAGCGCTGTTCATGCTCTTCTACTTTCAATTGATAATCTGGCAGAATAGAAGCCTTCCAATCTTTTAACCGCTCGGGAGTATAATCAGGACCATACAATTCTTTCATACCTTCTGATACATACATTTCATTAGAAGAAAGAGAAAATTGAAAAATAGCCCCCTCTAATGAATCTAGCAACGTTTCATATTCTTCTTTTTTCTCTTGAAATTTTTCGTTTGCAGCTTCGAGAGTCTCTGTTTTTATTTCCAATTGCTCCATTTTCAAAGAGGCATCGTCTATAATCCCTCCAAGCCACCACACTACAGGGATGGACAAAAGTACTACGGTTGCCGTCCACGTATAGCTTAGCAGGGATAGAGTGATCAAAATAGTGATTACTGTAAAAATAAGCGCTGTCTTCCTGCCTATCATCTTCATATCGCATCATTTTCCTTTTAAATATAGGATACTTTCTTTCTTCATTATAAATAAAATTTGACATAGTTCTACATAATTATGATCAATCCTTTCTAATAAGTCTAATTACCTATAAGCCATAAAGTTAAACTTCTTTTTTTAAGGACGAATTCTTACTCTAGTCCCGTTCGGCACAATACTGCCAAGCTCTTCTACATCTTGGTTAAACATTCGAATACACCCTTTCGACACGGCATGGCCGATTGAGGATGGATCATTGGTCCCGTGAATGCCGTAACTTTTCTTAGATAAGGACAGCCAAAGGGTGCCAAACGGTCCGCCTGGGTTTGGCTCACGATTTACAATAATAAATTCGCCAACAGGAGTATCATAAAGCATGCGTCCTACTGCAATAGGGTACACCTTCTGCAGCTGTTCATTTTCATATAAAGAGAGGGTTCTATTAGAGATGGATACATCAATGAAATACGGTATTAACGCAGGGTCAGGAATTCCAGGAATAACAATCGGCTGGCCGACATAAATCATATTTGGATTGGGGATTTGATTGGCCGCAAGGATTGCTTGATATGGCGTGCGATAATCTTCAGAAATGGAAAACAACGTTTCTCCTGGGAGTACAATATGCTGATACATAAAAAACCTCCTGCCTAATAAGTATTACTACATCTTATGAGCAAGAGGTTCATATTTAGTTCTATTTAATTCAATGCTTCTGACTTTCTTTTTGTTTTTGCTTAATCACACGCTTTGCAAGATATTCTACAAACTGGTCATCAGGCAGAAGCCAAGCAGCATATTTACGCTTAATAAAACGCTCCGCTTTCTCAAACGAATTAAAACTGTCTACCACTTTATCCTTAGAATCAACAACCCACCGATTCTCTTTTGTTGGATAGATAAAGTATTGTATGTCATCAGGGCTGGCATATAAACTGCCATTTTGTGATTCCTTGTGATTCAAATAATTGCGGCTGGCATCCATTCGTAAGGGAGCAAGAGCAAAAGGCTTGGTCACAAACAATTGAAAGGCTTCGTTCGTTAATTGACATCCAGAGGCTTTTGCATGACCCCCGCCGTCAAACTTTTTAGCCACTTCAGAAACGTCGATATCATCATGAATCGTTCTAAAGCTGATCTTCCGGCCTCCTGCATTTAATATCGTAATATAATCAAGGTGCGGACTTTCCTTACCAAGTTCATTCCCTAGCTCTGAATGATACGACTCTGCATAAACAATGCCTGTACAATGTTTACCGACAAATGTCTGGACCATTTCACGTCGCTTCCGGCGTATATAACGCTCAATTTTTGTTTCTTCCATCGCTAGTAGTTTTCCTTCAAATTCATCAAAGGAGAACGCATTATTTTCTTTTAAACGGGTGACCATTCTCTCTTCAAATTCATCCATCGAGATCATAAAAAACAAATCATTTAAACGTTTAGCATCGACTGTCTCATTTTCATCCCATTCCCACGTATCCCATTGCCTGACAAGATCAACAAATTGATCAATTGCGGGTTTTGGCTCTAATAATTGCTGCTCACATAAATACTCATACAATAGAGAAGTTGCCGAGGTAAGCCGTCCGTCCTCATATTCTACTTCTACTTTCGCCCAGTCATACTCGTTAAAGTGAAGAGCTGTCTTATGATGATCAATTAGTACGGCATTCCCTCCTTTTTGTACATACTCCTCCACCCTCTTTGTATTCTCTTCATTTATAGACAAATCACTAATAATAAGCTGTTCTGTCTCTTTTTTCTCTTCAAAGAAACGTTCAATCTGCCTGTCTAGACTCTGAACAGAATTATAAAAAATCTTAACCTGATCACCAAAAGCAAGCTTTGCTACAATCCCGCATCCTATCCCATCTAAATCGTTGTGTGTGTATAATCGGTACATTCATAACCCTCCTCGCACCATTAGTATGTACGAGGCATCTAGAATTTATGGTGAATTTAAATAAAGAAACTGTAAATAATATGATAAGTATCCAGGAATTTTTGAACTTTTGTTAAACATGCAGGAATCCATAACCTGACTTTAGAATGAACTAGGTATAAGTCACTCGCTTCGATTGTTTTTTGGGACATCGATGCGTATTGCTTTTTATTCAGGTTATTATTTATTATAATTATAATGTAATAATCGATATTGTCTTTGCACTTTTAAGACAGATCGTTTTCTTCACATTCTTTACTACAGAAAGGGGAAATACGAATGGACACGCAAAACAATGAGAATGCAGGAAAGTGCCCTTTTACAGGCGAGAACGGCGACAAACCATCTAGAGGAACTAAAAACAAGGATTGGTGGCCAAATCAGCTTGACTTGAATGTGCTTCATCAACATGATACAAAGACAAACCCGCTTGGTGCGGACTTTAATTATGCAGAGGAATTCAAAAAGCTTGATTACGATGCCCTGAAAAAAGATCTTCTTAACCTCATGACAGACAGCCAGGATTGGTGGCCTGCAGATTACGGTCATTATGGTCCGTTCTTTATTCGTATGTCGTGGCATGCAGCTGGTACATATCGTACAGTGGATGGACGCGGCGGCGGCGGAAGCGGCTCGCAGCGCTTTGCTCCTCTTAACAGCTGGCCTGATAACGGAAACTTGGACAAAGCTCGCAGGCTTTTATGGCCGATTAAACAAAAGTATGGAAATAAGCTTTCTTGGGCAGACCTGCTCGTTTTCACAGGTAATGTAGCAATTGAATCAATGGGTGGAAAAACGATCGGTTTTGGCGGAGGTCGTGAAGACATCTGGCATCCAGAAGAAGATGTGAACTGGGGACCTGAAAATGAATGGCTCGGTAATAACCGCTATTCAGGTGAGCGTGATTTAGAAAATCCGCTTGCTGCTGTTCAAATGGGCTTGATCTATGTTAATCCAGAAGGGCCAGATGGAGAGCCTGACCCGCTTGGAAGTGCGCGCGATATTCGTGATACGTTTAAACGAATGGGAATGAATGATGAAGAAACGGTTGCACTGACTGCAGGCGGACATACATTCGGTAAAGCGCATGGCGCAGGTGACCCTTCTCATGTAACAGAAGAACCAGAGGGAGCTTTAATTGAACACCAAGGCTTCGGCTGGAAGAGCACACATGAAGTTGGCCATGGTGCTTTCACGATTACAAGTGGAATTGAAGGTGCCTGGACCCCTACTCCAACAAAATGGGATATGAGTTATTTTGATATGCTGTTTGGCTATGAGTGGGAGCTGACTAAGAGCCCTGCCGGAGCTTATCAATGGGCGCCGATTAATCCAGATGAAGATCATCTAGCACCTGAAGTTGATGATCCATCTAAAAAGGTTCCAACGATGATGACGACAGCAGACATGGCAATGCGTATGGATCCGGAATACGAGAAAATCTCTCGTCGCTTCCACAAGAATCCAGACGAGTTTGCTGATGCATTTGCTCGTGCTTGGTTTAAACTGCTTCATCGTGATATGGGGCCTCGTGACAGATATCTAGGTCCAGAAGTGCCAGAAGAAGAATTTATTTGGCAGGACCCTATTCCAAAAGTTGACTACGAGTTGTCTGCTGCAGAAATTAAAGAGCTTAAAGAGAAGATCTTAGCATCTGAACTAACTGTAAGCGAGCTTGTTAAAACGGCTTGGGCTTCAGCTTCAACCTTCCGTAATTCTGATAAACGCGGCGGTGCAAATGGTGCACGCATCCGACTTGCTCCGCAAAAAGATTGGGAAGCGAATGAGCCTGAAAAGCTTTCTAAAGTATTAAACGTTTATGAAGAGATTCAAAGCAGCCTAGATAAAAAAGTCAGCCTGGCTGATTTAATTGTACTAGGTGGTAGTGCGGCGGTTGAAAAAGCAGCAAAAGATGCCGGCTTTGATGTTGAGGTTCCGTTTACTCCAGGTCGTGGCGATGCAACGGAAGAGCAAACAGATGCGGAGAACTTTGAAGTGTTAGAGCCTGTATCAGATGGGTTCAGGAACTACCAGAAGAAAGAATACAGCATCAAGCCAGAGGAGTTTCTTGTTGATAAAGCACAGCTGCTTGATTTAACAGCTGCTGAGATGACGGTTTTAATTGGCGGGATGCGTGTATTAGGCGCGAACCACGGCGATACACAGCACGGAGTATTTACAGATCGTGTCGGTACGTTAACAAACGACTTCTTCGTTAACCTGCTTGATATGGGACTTGAGTGGAAGCCAGTAGATGGCGGTGTGTATGAAGGATATGACCGCAAATCAGGTGAACTCAAACGTACTGCTACAAGAGTAGACCTCGTATTTGGTTCTCACTCAATCCTGCGTGCCCTAGCTGAAGTATACGCACAAGATGACAGCCAAGAAAAATTTGTTCGTGACTTTATCACGGCATGGGTGAAAGTAATGGATGCAGATCGATTTGATGTGAAGAAATAAAATATCATTAAATAAAACACTTTATAGGCTTTCTGGTCTGAAAGTTCAGGCCAGAAGCCATGTAAGGTGTTTTTTTGCAGTCTCTTTTCCTACAATAAGAAACCCCTTTGGATTAAAACCAAAGGGGTGATCTGATTATTTATTCTTCTACTACTCTACAGTAACACTTTTCGCAAGGTTACGAGGTTTATCTACATCACAATCACGGTGAAGGGCTGCATAGTAAGAAATCAGCTGCATTGGAATAACGGCTGCAAGCGGCGTTAGATACTCGTGCACCGCTGGAAGTACAAATGCATCGCCTTCTTCTTCCATACCTTCCATACTGATAATGCATGCATTCGCACCACGTGCTGCTACTTCTTTTACATTCCCGCGGATGCTTAGGCTTACGTGCTTTTGAGTCGCTAGAGCAATAACCGGTGTGCCGTCTTCAATAAGGGCAATCGTACCATGCTTAAGCTCCCCGCCAGCAAAGCCTTCTGCTTGAATGTATGAGATTTCCTTCAGCTTCAGGGAGCCTTCTAATCCTACATAAAAGTCTACCGCACGGCCGATAAAGAAGCAGTTGCGAGTGATTGTTAAATAATCACGTGCAATTTGTTCGAACTGCTCTTTTTGGTTCGTAAGAGTCTCCATTGCATTTGCAACAATCGCAAGCTCTTGTAATGGATCAAAGTCAAGCTCGATTCCTTTTGCTTTTGCCGTATCAACAGCAAGCAATGTTAACACAGCCATTTGAGCTGTATAAGCTTTTGTTGATGCAACGGCAATTTCAGGTCCCGCATACGTGTGAAGCGTAAAGTCAGCTTCACGAGAAAGCGTTGAACCTGGTACGTTTGTAATCGTTAATGCCTTGTGGCCGCGTTTCTTCACGTCAACTAATACTCCGCGAAGGTCAGCTGTCTCACCACTTTGCGAGATGAAAATAAAGAGTGGGTTGTCTGATAGTAAAGGCATGTTGTACAAGAATTCACTTGCAATATGAACCTCTACCGGACGTTGTGCAATTTTTTCAATTAATTGCTTTCCAACAAGACCAGCGTTGTAGCTCGTTCCTGCTGCAATAATGTAAATACGATCTGAACCCTTCATAGCCGCACGAATGTCGTCATCAAGGCGTACAGAGCCGTCTTCGTTTTGATATTTTTGAATGATGTTACGGATAACAAATGGCTGCTCATCAATTTCTTTTAACATGAAGTGAGGATATGTTCCTTTTTCAATGTCACTTGCATCAAGCTCTGCTGTGTAAGGCTCACGTGTCATGACTGTGCCATCAAGAGTTTTGATTGTAATACTCTCACGTGTCACAATAACAATTTCCTCATCCATGATTTCAACAAACTGATTCGTTACTTGAAGCATAGCCATCGCATCAGATGCAATAACGTTTACTTCATCGCCAACTCCAATTAGCAACGGGCTCTTATTCTTCCCTACATATACAGTGTCAGTATCTTCGTTATCAAGAAGAGCAATCGCATACGAACCTTTTAATAAAGACAGCGTCTGACGGAAAGCATCTTCAATTGATTTTCCTTCAGCTGTAAACTTCTCTACTAATTGAACAATGATTTCTGTATCCGTATCACTTTTAAGTTCTACATTTGTTAGATGCTCACGCTTAAGCTGTTCATAATTCTCAATAACACCGTTGTGAACAAGCGTATAGCGTTCTGTTGTACTTTGATGCGGGTGAGCGTTTACCTTGCTCGGTACACCATGCGTTGCCCAACGTGTATGACCAATTCCTACCGTTCCGTCTACAGTTGTATCAACTACATCACGTAATGAAGCAATACGCCCTTTTTCTTTAAATACATGAACTCCATTACCATTTGCGACAGCAATACCAGCTGAGTCATAGCCTCGGTATTCAAGCTTTTCAAGTCCACGTAATAGGATTTCTTTTGCATCTTCTGTACCAATATATCCAACAATACCACACATAATAAATTACCTCCTGAAGTCAGGGGCAAGAAACCTAGAGGGCATACTTGCCCCCACTCTTTTCATTTTAATTATTGTGGCATGCTGTTTCTGATTTTGTGCAAAGAGTCACCCCTTTGTTTTTTACAGAAACTTAACGGCTGTCATGCTACAACCGGAGGGCATCCGCCGAACAATCGATAAACCCTCTCCTCGTCAACTACACAGATTTCCGTCCATGTGTAGTTCAGGCGCTTTTTATTTCTACCAAAATACCTCTACCCTCCTCGTTATAAATACAAACATTATCATACAAGATTGATGTATGAACGTCAATCATTGGTAAGATTTTTACACCTTATTTTAGAAGATTTTTAGAAGATTAGATGAAAGAGTGAGAGAACCTTGCAATACTAAAAAAATATGCATGAGAAGTGGATTTGGTTCACCTCTCATGCATAATCTTTACTCAGCCAAGCCCATTTCTGCTTCAACGACCTTAGCAATTTCTGTTACATATTGTTCACATTTTTCTTCTGTTTTAGCCTCTACCATCACGCGGACAAGCGGCTCCGTTCCTGATGGTCGTACAAGAACACGTCCTTCTCCTGCCATATCTGCCTCTACTGCTTCAATAGATGCACGAACCTTCTCATTATCCGTTACGGCATGCTTATCCGTCACACGAACATTTACAAGCGTTTGAGGGAATGTTTCCATCTCACTTGCCAGCTCAGACAGCTTCTTGCCCGTTACTTTCATGATATTAACCAGCTGAAGCGCTGATAACATCCCATCACCTGTTGTAATATGATCTAGGAAAATAATATGTCCGGATTGCTCACCACCTAAGTTGTAGCCTCCCTTTCTCATTTCCTCCATCACATAGCGATCACCAACACCAGTTTGCTTCGTATCAATACCAGCCTCTTCTAAGCCTTTGTAGAAGCCAAGGTTACTCATTACTGTTGATACGACGGTTCCGTGATTAAGCCAGCCTTGCTCCTTCATGAACTTCGCACAGATAAACATAATGTGATCCCCATCAACGATCTGCCCGTTTTCATCAATTGCAATCAGACGATCAGCATCTCCATCAAATGCCAGTCCTACTTGTGCTCCCTTTTCTACTACAAGCTCTGCAAGGTGTTCTGGGTGAGTGGAACCACAGTCTTCATTAATGTTTATACCGTTTGGCGAGGTACCCATTGTTGAAATATCCGCTTCAAGATCTGCGAATAAATGCGGTGCAAGAGACGATGCTGCCCCGTTTGCACAATCAAGCGCAATATGGATGCCAGAAAAATCGTCTTGAACTGTTTGCTTTAAGAACTGAATGTATTTCTGTCCGCCTTCAAAATAATCATTTACTTGACCGACAGCATCGCCCACAGGACGCGGCAGGGCATCTTCTGTCTGGTCAATAAGGTCTTCAATTTCTTTTTCTTGCTCATCTAACAATTTAAAGCCATCTGGACCAAAGAATTTGATGCCGTTATCAGGCA
This sequence comes from Alkalihalophilus pseudofirmus OF4, assembly GCF_000005825.2. GTDB lineage: Bacteria > Bacillota > Bacilli > Bacillales > Bacillaceae_D > Alkalihalophilus > Alkalihalophilus pseudofirmus. The sequence goes on along the minus strand of NC_013791.2, from coordinate 175,557 downwards.
CTGGATTGTGGGAAGCTGAAATCATTACACCCGCATCAGCGCTTAACGCCTTTGTCAAATAAGCAACCCCAGGAGTTGAAATAACACCTAAACGCATAACTTCTGCACCAATAGACAAGAGTCCGGCAACTAATGCGCTCTCAAGCATTTCACCTGAAATCCGCGTATCACGTCCAATGACCACACGCGGTTTATCTGTTTGCTTAGTTAAGACATAACCACCCATTCTCCCTAACTTAAATGCAAGCTCAGGCGTTAAATCCTTATTTGCAACTCCTCTTACACCATCTGTACCAAAATATTTACCCATGTTTTAACTCTCTCCTTCAGCTATCATCACTCAGATTCTGATTGGTCTGAGACGATTACCTCTACATTTGTTTTACTCACACTAAACCGAATATTTTGTGGGCCGTTAATTTGAATAGGAACGGAATGCTCCCCTTCACTTAAGCCGCTAACATCAATATAGACTTGAATATCATCTACAGAAAATTGGTCGAGATTCGTTTCTGCTCCGTGAGCAATAATAGACAGGGTATCATCCTCTCCTTCATTGAAACGGACATCTGTTTCGTCGCTCGCACCAATCATTTCAATCGATACATCTGACCATTGTCTAGATTCTTCTTCGGCTACATTCACAGTCACTTCCACCACTTCAGGATCAATCGTCTGCACTCCTGCTGGTACAGGAAGCTCCATTGTGAAAGTTTCGCTTTCTGTTATTTCATCAAGGTCAATCGTTAATCCTTCTAACACATTTATCGACTCGATCACATCAAAGGGACCGTAGATAACCGCTTCTTTTGGTTCAACGTTTACTGACTCGATACTTAAGCCTTCTTCAAGCTCGCCTTCGCGTGAGACTTTAATCGGCACACTTTTATTAGGGCTTGTGACAGGCACCCTTACATCAACAATACCTGGTTCTACATCTAAGTGAAGCTCATTTCCGCTGCTGTCATACAGTTTAACCGGTACGGCTTCCTCAAGCATTTTATCTGCGTCTGTCACATCTACATAAGCTTTAGCATCTGCTACTTCAGCAGCTACTTCCCTCGCTGCTGTCACTGTGACATTAACAGGAGAAACCATCGGCGTGCCTACTGAATAGCCTTCCTTTACCCCGTCAGTATTGACAAGCTCTACATCAACCGGGATAGACACGGTTTGCTTTTCTTGGAGCTCCACTCTAGCAAATTGAGGGACAATAGAAACGGATAAATCACCCGGAAACCCTCTATGTTGAATGCTTAGTGTATGTACTCCTTCTTGTCTCTCTGTAACATCTACAAAAACCTCATATGTCGGTCTCATCAGCTGAAAAAATGCGATTGCACTTTGAGAGCCGCTTAATTTCACCTGAACATGCTCTGTTTGATCGACAATTGCAAAATTCTCTTCATCATATAAAACAGAAACTTCCACTTCTTCAAGCGTTGAAGTTCTATCACTTAAGGATGGCAATATGCCAGGCTGGCTGGTCAAATCATCCATATTCACCATCGCAAATAACATCAAAGCAATAAAGAAGGAAATAATTTTTACAAACCAATGACTGTTAAATAGTTTATCCATTCTTCTTCCCTCCCCACTTCCAGCGAGAAGATGTTTGCTGCTTGCTTTCTGTTAACAGATTATTTTCTAGCAATAACCTTAATTGTTCTTCATCTAGATCTCTGTGCAATTCACTATTTTTAGTTAATGAAATCGCACCCGTTTCTTCAGAGACAATGATCGTTAGACAATCTGTAACCTCACTGACTCCAAGCGCTGCCCTATGACGCGTCCCAAGTTCTTTTGAGATAAATGGATTCTCAGATAAAGGAAGATAACAACCTGCAGCCAATATCTTATCTCCTTTAATAATAACAGCCCCGTCATGCAGAGGAGTATTCGGGATAAAGGTGTTGATCAATAGCTCTGATGTTAAGTGAGCGTCCATTGAAATACCTGTTTCCACATAATCAGACATCCCCGTCTCTCGTTCAACAGACATTAACGCTCCAATGCGACGTTTCCCCATATAAACAGAAGCCTTTACGATGCCTTCAATTGATTTTTTCGTAGAATCATCTTCTGGTGGTGTTCTGCTTGAGAAAAAGCGTCCTCGGCCCAGTTGTTCAAGCGCACGTCTCAACTCCGGCTGGAAGATGATAATAATCGCTAACAAACCATAAGTTAAGGTTTGAGACATGAGGAATTCAAGCGTTCTAAGGCCAAAAAATCTACTTATAAACCATACAACGAGGATAACGGTTATCCCTTTAACAAGCTGTACTGCTCGTGTGCCGCGTATGATCATAATGAGCTTGTACACAACGTATGTGACAAGTAAAATATCTACAACCTGCCCAATATAATTGAGCCACGTATAATCCTCGAATGGGAACATGGCACTTTCCTCCAAACCATTAGCATTCAACTACTACTTTCATTGTTTACCCGTAATCTATACATAATTTTGTAGGTATTAGTCATTTTACACAACTTTTATTCATTCAAAACGAATTGTCTTCAATATAAGCAATAACTCATTGAAGTCATTTCATGAAGCCATTTCATGAAGCCATTTCACTCAACTGTATCATTATACCATACATTCATTATTTCTTTTTAGACCCGTTTCTCGCTCAATTAGAAAAGATTATTAATAAAGGTCATTAAAAAAAGCCCCTTATCGGAGCTCAGTTATCAGGCCTTACTATTGCTCGTCTCGTTGAATAATTGAGAGAACTTCATTGAAGAAAGTTTTCGTGTGATACCATACCCAATCAAGCACTTGGTCTACTTCATCAATTTCTCCTGAAACACTACCGGCAGAAGCTAAATAAGGTTGGCTGTTCACTAATAAGATATTGCCCCGCACCTCACCTTCCACCACTAACTCTCCATTTCGAATGACAAGATCGCCATCAATCACTTCTCCCTCGGGAACAATGACACGTCCACTTTCATGATCAATCTGAACATTCCCTGAGCCTGTAAAGCTAATTTGATCATTATTGTTCCCTTGCCATAAAGTAGAGATACTTGTTGACATGAGTAAAATAAATACAGCAGCCGCTACAAGAATAGGGTGGTTCTTCATCCACCGCTTCCAAGTAGATTTGGTTTTTGATGTGGTTTTCTTTTGAGGCAGGTCAGCCATCACATTTGCTGTAAAATCTTTAGGTGCTTCAATATGGGAGGCACTTTGGACAAAGGCAATAGCCTTCTTTAATTCACGAACATGCAGCATGCAATGAGGACATTCATTAAGGTGTTTTTCTAACGTTTGTCTCTCTGTTGAAGTGGCTTCACCGTCTAAGTATTTATGAATTAATTGCTCATAGCTTTGTTCACATTTCATCATTAAGTCCTCCTTTCTACAAATGACGCATTCGCTTTCTTAGCGCTTCTCTGCCACGGTGTATGCGAGTCTTCACAGTAGATACAGGCAGATCCAAAATCTCACTAATCTCCTTTAATGAGAGGTCTTCTAAATATTTCAATATGATAGCTGTTCGATATTTAACAGGCAGCCTATTAATTTCACCTTGAACCCACTCCTGCATTTCAGCGGTGACAATTTGTTCTTCAGGAAGATCATCACTTGCTGCTAATTGACTTTCATAGGTTAGATCCCGAGACCCTTGAACTTGATCTTGCAAATAGAAATCAGGCTTCTTTTTTCTCAAACGGTCAATCGCCACATTTGTAGCAATGCGGAAAATCCATGTTGAGAACTTACGATTCGTATCGAAACGATCGAGATTAGTATAAGCACGGAGAAAAGCCTCTTGAGCGACATCTTGTGCTTCATGAGCGTTACCAACCATACGATATGCTACTTGATATACTTTGTCTTTATATAACTCTACCAACTCTGCAAATGCTTGCTCATCACCTTGTTTTATTTCTAGGATGATTCGTTTCACAATCGCTTCCATTATTTATCCCCTGCTTATATTCAATCTATAGTGATATACGTTTGGATTTATTATTAGGTTTCATTCATTAGGTATTATTTCATTTTTTCTTTGCTTCTATTATTTTATCATAAAAAAATAGAAGCTACTTCCTAATGATGTTTTAATTTGATAATAATGGGTATTCAAATAATAACCAGTTATTTCCGTTAGGAGGGTGTAAAATATGCTTATGATGACATGCTCACACAACGATCTTCTTTATCAAATTGAAGCAGCTAGACATAAATTGAATGAACTTGCACAGACAATGCCCTTGCATTCAGAATTGATTGTTTGGCAAAGTCAACATTTAGATGAATTACTGAACGAATATGATTTGTTATTAAAAGAAGAATAAAACAATAAAAAACCCTTAGCTGGCAGGCTAAGGGTTGAAATATGTAAGTTTGGTGGAGCCTAGCGGGATCGAACCGCTGACCTCCTGCGTGCAAGGCAGGCGCTCTCCCAGCTGAGCTAAGGCCCCGTATGTATGGAGCGGAAGACGAGATTCGAACTCGCGACCCCCACCTTGGCAAGGTGGTGTTCTACCACTGAACTACTTCCGCATCAGTTCACCTTAGGAAGATGAACGATATAAAAATGAGCCATGAAGGACTCGAACCTTCGACCCTCTGATTAAAAGTCAGATGCTCTACCAACTGAGCTAATGGCTCTAAAAATGGCTGGGCTAGCAGGATTCGAACCTACGCATGACGGAATCAAAATCCGTTGCCTTACCGCTTGGCGATAGCCCAACATAAATGGTGGAGGGGGACGGATTCGAACCGCCGAACCCGGAGGGAGCGGATTTACAGTCCGCCGCGTTTAGCCACTTCGCTACCCCTCCACTTAACTAATAAGAGTGCCGGCCAGAGGACTTGAACCCCCAACCTACTGATTACAAGTCAGTTGCTCTACCAATTGAGCTAGACCGGCATATGGTGGAGGATGACGGGCTCGAACCGCCGACCCCCTGCTTGTAAGGCAGGTGCTCTCCCAGCTGAGCTAATCCTCCATAGCTTGTCTTAAAAGTAAGTCATTTATGTATGATATAAAATTAATGGTGACCCGTACGGGATTCGAACCCGTGTTACCGCCGTGAAAGGGCGGTGTCTTAACCGCTTGACCAACGGGCCATTGTTTCAGAATGTGTCGTTTCTTGCTGACAAAAAGTATTATATCCAATATTCTTTTCGATGACAACCCCTTTTGTACATTTTTTTATAGATTTTTTTCTTTTTTTAATTCTACTGTAAAAACGATTGATTATACGAACGCATATTCGCTATACTATAATAAATAGCATACGTAATGGAGTGATCTTAATGAATCTAGATCAAGAAATGCTGCAGGCGGATTTAATTAAAAAGTTTCAATATGTTAAAAATCAAGCTAGAAATGAAACAAGGCTAGAAGTGGCTGAAAGAATGATTGATTATGGAATTGACTTGCAGCTTGTGCGAACTGTTACAGGTTTAACTGCTGAAGAGCTAAAAAGCCGTTCAACGCGATAGAGAGGCCCTCTTATTGGTCAATAACTACTACTTACCTGCTAGCAACCCCATTTCACTAAAAAAGCTCTCTCAGGAGCAAAATCCTGAATGGGAGCTTATTTTTAATTTATAGACTTTAGAAACTACTGTATTGAGTTGACTATATTAAGATTAAGAGTGAAAATATACTTTTCTACAAATAAAAAACCAACCTCACCAGGCTGGTTTGATCTATAGATATAAGATAAAGTCTCTCTGGAGCTTCCAAGCGGATTCGAACCGCTGACCCCTACCTTACCATGGTAGTGCTCTACCTGCTGAGCTATGGAAGCATAAAAATGGCTCCACAGGTAGGACTCGAACCTACGACCGATCGGTTAACAGCCGATTGCTCTACCACTGAGCTACTGTGGAACGTAAAAAAATGCCTGGCAACGTCCTACTCTCACAGGGGGAAGCCCCCAACTACCATCGGCGCAAAAGAGCTTAACGACCGTGTTCGGCATGGGAACGGGTGTGACCTCTTTGCTATCGCCACCAGACTATGATTTACTTCAGATGATCTTCACATTTCTTCGTCAGCTTCCTCATTCATGTCCTCACGTATGCTTGATACGCTCCGGGCATTCACTTCGTCGCTTCCTCGATATGTTCGATCCTCTTTGTAAATGTTTGAGATGGTTCTCTCAAAACTAGATAATGTGTAAACATATGTCAAGAATAATTTGGATAAGTCCTCGACCGATTAGTATCTGTCAGCTCCACATGTCGCCATGCTTCCACACCAGACCTATCAACCTCATCATCTCTAAGGGGTCTTACTGGATTAACTCCATGGGAAATCTCATCTTGAGGGGGGCTTCATGCTTAGATGCTTTCAGCACTTATCCCGTCCACACGTAGCTACCCAGCGATGCTCCTGGCGGAACAACTGGTACACCAGCGGTGTGTCCATCCCGGTCCTCTCGTACTAAGGACAGCTCCTCTCAAATTTCCTACGCCCGCGACGGATAGGGACCGAACTGTCTCACGACGTTCTGAACCCAGCTCGCGTACCGCTTTAATGGGCGAACAGCCCAACCCTTGGGACCTACTTCAGCCCCAGGATGCGATGAGCCGACATCGAGGTGCCAAACCTCCCCGTCGATGTGGACTCTTGGGGGAGATAAGCCTGTTATCCCCAGGGTAGCTTTTATCCGTTGAGCGATGGCCCTTCCATGCGGAACCACCGGATCACTAAGCCCGACTTTCGTCCCTGCTCGACTTGTAGGTCTCGCAGTCAAGCTCCCTTTTGCCTTTGCACTCTACGAATGATTTCCAACCATTCTGAGGGAACCTTTGGGCGCCTCCGTTACTGTTTAGGAGGCGACCGCCCCAGTCAAACTGCCCACCTGACACTGTCCCTGAACCGGATCACGGCTCGAGGTTAGAATGTCAGCACAGTCAGGGTAGTATCCCACCGACGCCTCCATCGAAGCTGGCGCTCCGACTTCCAAGGCTCCTACCTATCCTGTACAAACTGTACCAACATCCAATATCAAGCTACAGTAAAGCTCCATGGGGTCTTTCCGTCCTGTCGCGGGTAACCTGCATCTTCACAGGTACTATAATTTCACCGGGTCTCTCGTTGAGACAGTATCCAAGTCGTTACACCATTCGTGCGGGTCGGAACTTACCCGACAAGGAATTTCGCTACCTTAGGACCGTTATAGTTACGGCCGCCGTTTACTGGGGCTTCAATTCAGAGCTTCTCCCGTAAGGGATAACCCCTCCTCTTAACCTTCCAGCACCGGGCAGGTGTCAGCCCCTATACTTCGCCTTGCGGCTTCGCAGAGACCTGTGTTTTTGCTAAACAGTCGCTTGGATCTTTTCACTGCGGCTCTCTCGGGCATACACCCTACCAGAGCACCCCTTCTCCCGAAGTTACGGGGTCATTTTGCCGAGTTCCTTAACGAGAGTTCTCCCGAGCGTCTTAGAATTCTCTTCTCGCCTACCTGTGTCGGTTTGCGGTACGGGCACCTCTCACCTCGCTAGAGGCTTTTCTTGGCAGTGGAGGATCAGGAACTTCGGTACTACATTTCCCTCGCCATCACAACTCAGCCTTCGCGAGAAGCGGATTTGCCTACTTCTCAGCCTAATTGCTTGGACGCACATATCCATCAGTGCGCTTACCCTACCTTACTGCGTCCCCCCATTACTCAAACGGTGAGGAGGTGGTACAGGAATTTCAACCTGTTGTCCATCGCCTACGCTTTTCAGCCTCGGCTTAGGTCCCGACTTACCCTGAGCGGACGAGCCTTCCTCAGGAAACCTTGGGCTTTCGACGGAGGGGATTCTCACCCCTCTTTTCGCTACTCATACCGGCATTCTCACTTCTAAGCGCTCCACCAGTCCTCACGATCTGACTTCGCTGCACTTAGAACGCTCCCCTACCACTGACACCTAAGGTGTCAATCCATAGCTTCGGTGATACGTTTAGCCCCGGTACATTTTCGGCGCAGAGTCACTCGACCAGTGAGCTATTACGCACTCTTTAAATGGTGGCTGCTTCTAAGCCAACATCCTGGTTGTCTGGGCAACTCCACATCCTTTTCCACTTAACGTATACTTTGGGACCTTAGCTGATGGTCTGGGCTGTTTCCCTCTTGACTACGGATCTTAGCACTCGCAGTCTGACTCCCGAGTAAAAGTTTTTGGCATTCGGAGTTTGACTGAATTCGGTAATCCTGTGGGGACCCCTAGTCCAATCAGTGCTCTACCTCCAAAACTCTCAACCTCGAGGCTAGCCCTAAAGCTATTTCGGGGAGAACCAGCTATTTCCGAGTTCGATTGGCATTTCACCCCTACCCACACCTCATCCCCGCATTTTTCAACATGCGTGGGTTCGGGCCTCCATTCAGTGTTACCTGAACTTCACCCTGGACATGGGTAGATCACACGGTTTCGGGTCTACGACGGCGTACTCATTCGCCCTATTCAGACTCGCTTTCGCTACGGCTCCGCCTTATCAGCTTAACCTTGCACGACATCGTAACTCGCCGGTTCATTCTACAAAAGGCACGCTGTCACCCATTAACGGGCTCCAACTAGTTGTAGGCACACGGTTTCAGGATCTGTTTCACTCCCCTTCCGGGGTGCTTTTCACCTTTCCCTCACGGTACTGGTTCACTATCGGTCACTAGGGAGTATTTAGCCTTGGGAGATGGTCCTCCCGGATTCCGACGGGGTTTCACGTGTCCCGCCGTACTCAGGATCCACTCAGGAGGAAATAGAATTTCGACTACAGGGCTGTTACCTTGTGTCGCGGACCTTTCCAGATCGCTTCGCCTATCCTATTTCTTTGTAACTCCGTATAGAGTGTCCTACAACCCCAAGAGGCAAGCCTCTTGGTTTGGGCTGATACCGTTTCGCTCGCCGCTACTCAGGTAATCGCATTTGCTTTCTCTTCCTCTGGGTACTTAGATGTTTCAGTTCCCCAGGTCTGCCTCCTCATACCCTATGTATTCAGGTATGGGTACTATTCCATTACGAATAGTGGGTTCCCCCATTCGGATATCCTCGGATCAAAGCTCACTTACAGCTCCCCGAGGCGTTTCGCCGTTCGTCGCGTCCTTCTTCGGCTCCTAGTGCCAAGGCATTCACCGTGCGCCCTTTCTAACTTAACCAAAATTTAAAAAAGGTTGTTGAATTCTTGACATGCTCGTTCAATCTTCTCTATTAAAAGATACCGATGAACAAATATGTTTACATTTCATTATCTAGTTTTCAAAGAACCAAGTACTAACTCTTACTCAACTTGGTGAGAATTAGTATCTAATTGAAGGATAGTTCCTTCAAAACTGAACAAAAGATCCAAAGCGTATATGATCGTAAGATCATACATCGACTAGAGTAAATACTCCATAGAAAGGAGGTGATCCAGCCGCACCTTCCGATACGGCTACCTTGTTACGACTTCACCCCAATCATCTGTCCCACCTTAGGCGGCTGGCTCCAAAAGGTTACCTCACCGACTTCGGGTGTTACAAACTCTCGTGGTGTGACGGGCGGTGTGTACAAGGCCCGGGAACGTATTCACCGCGGCATGCTGATCCGCGATTACTAGCAATTCCGGCTTCATGTAGGCGAGTTGCAGCCTACAATCCGAACTGAGAATGGCTTTATGGGATTCGCTCAACCTCGCGGTTTTGCAGCCCTTTGTACCATCCATTGTAGCACGTGTGTAGCCCAGGTCATAAGGGGCATGATGATTTGACGTCATCCCCACCTTCCTCCGGTTTGTCACCGGCAGTCACCTTAGAGTGCCCAACTGAATGCTGGCAACTAAGATCAAGGGTTGCGCTCGTTGCGGGACTTAACCCAACATCTCACGACACGAGCTGACGACAACCATGCACCACCTGTCACTTTGTCCCCCGAAGGGGAAAGCTCTATCTCTAGAGTGGTCAAAGGATGTCAAGACCTGGTAAGGTTCTTCGCGTTGCTTCGAATTAAACCACATGCTCCACTGCTTGTGCGGGCCCCCGTCAATTCCTTTGAGTTTCAACCTTGCGGTCGTACTCCCCAGGCGGAGTGCTTAATGTGTTAACTTCGGCACTAAGGGCATCGAAACCCCTAACACCTAGCACTCATCGTTTACGGCGTGGACTACCAGGGTATCTAATCCTGTTTGCTCCCCACGCTTTCGCGCCTCAGCGTCAGTTACAGACCAGAGAGTCGCCTTCGCCACTGGTGTTCCTCCACATATCTACGCATTTCACCGCTACACGTGGAATTCCACTCTCCTCTTCTGTACTCAAGTCTCCCAGTTTCCAATGACCCTCCACGGTTGAGCCGTGGGCTTTCACATCAGACTTAAGAGACCGCCTGCGCGCGCTTTACGCCCAATAATTCCGGACAACGCTTGCCACCTACGTATTACCGCGGCTGCTGGCACGTAGTTAGCCGTGGCTTTCTGGTTAGGTACCGTCAAGGTGCCGCCTTATTCAAACGGCACTTGTTCTTCCCTAACAACAGAGCTTTACGATCCGAAAACCTTCATCACTCACGCGGCGTTGCTCCGTCAGACTTTCGTCCATTGCGGAAGATTCCCTACTGCTGCCTCCCGTAGGAGTCTGGGCCGTGTCTCAGTCCCAGTGTGGCCGATCACCCTCTCAGGTCGGCTACGCATCGTCGCCTTGGTAAGCCGTTACCTTACCAACTAGCTAATGCGCCGCGGGCCCATCTGTAAGTGATAGCCAAAGGCCATCTTTTACCGCTCCACCATGAGGTGGAACGGGTTATCCGGTATTAGCCCCGGTTTCCCGGAGTTATCCCAGTCTTACAGGCAGGTTGCCCACGTGTTACTCACCCGTCCGCCGCTAACCTCAGGGAGCAAGCTCCCATCAGTCCGCTCGACTTGCATGTATTAGGCACGCCGCCAGCGTTCGTCCTGAGCCAGGATCAAACTCTCCATAAAAGTGTTTGATTAAGCTCACTTACACAGGATGTGTTGGCTTCGATGTTGCAACAGGACGTTGCGAACTTAATCGAAGTTCATCTCTGCTAATAATTGACGAGATATCATGTATCTCTATTTCGCTTGGCTTTTGTTCAGTTTTCAAAGAACTTGTTCGCCGCTCGTTGGCGACTTAGTTATCTTACCGCATCTTTATGTGGAAGTCAACAACCTTTTTTGAAATATTTTTCAATGTTGTTTGTTGTTCCCTTGCGGTATGTACTAATATAGCATGTCCATTTTTTGAAGTCAACGATTTTTTTAATGATTTTTCTTCTATTCATTCATATAGTGAATTAAGGCAAAAGAAAAAGGAAGGCAATGCCTCCCTCTTCTCACTGGGTATGTTTCTTATTTTTTTGAAGCATGTATTTCATTCGATCATTTGGAGGGACAAACCGTTTATAGATGCCGTACACAATTTGATACTTTTCTTCCATTGCTTTTTTGACGACCTCATCTATTCTCGGGTCGGATAGATCTAGTAAGAGCTCTTCCATCTCTCTTTTCAACATGTATTCCACTTCAATTACTTCTTTACTATTTAACAAAAAACCTAACACAAGCAACACCTCAACCTTTAGAGACTCAACAGCATTACATACTCGTTTTATTTAATTGGTTATATCTTACAAGTGCCATCTAACTAAATTGTTTTCTAAACCTAATGTTTTTATTCATATGTTCTAATACTTTGCATAAATTTATCCTAAAAGGTGGACGAGGGGGATAATAAATGAAGTTTATTTGGGTCATTCATGCGAAACGTATGAAGCAATTATCTTTAATTATTGTTATGGCACTTTTTGCTGCAGGGTTCTTATATATCGAACGAGCCCAGCTTCCTGTTTTTTCAACATCAGAAGGACCACAGGCGTTTTACAAAGCGGAGACAGATGATAACCGTATCGCACTCACGTTTAACTTAAGCTGGGGAGATAAACAGGTTGGACCGATCCTTGATGTGTTAACTCAAAAGGGTGTTGATCAAGCAACGTTCTTTGTCTCTGCATCCTGGGCCGAGCGGTATCCGGATTTAGTAAAGCAAATTAAAGAGGCCGGTCATTTAATCGGAAGCCATGGCTATCAATATAAGAGCTATACTTCATGGGAAGATGAAAAGGTGAGGAAAGATCTAGTGAGGAGTAAACAAGTTCTTACTGAATTAGCTGGCGAAAAGCCAACGTTGCTTAGACCTCCAAATGGGGCTTTTGATAAACGAATCCTGGCCCTTGCTGAAAAACAAGATTACAGTGTTGTACATTGGAGCGTGGATTCTCTCGACTATCAAAATCCAGGAGTCGATGTCATTGTAGATAATGTCGTAAACAACACGACATCCGGAGACGTTCTTTTGTTCCATGCATCAGATTCTGTAAAGCAGACTGATAAAGCCCTTCCTATCGTTATTGATCAATTAAAAGAAAAAGGTTTTACTTTTATTTCAGTTGAAGAACTGATGGCAAGCACTGAAGCTGAAAGCGAAGAAATTAAATAGAAATAAAAAAAGCTCGAGCGACTATGCTCGAGCTTTCGTATTTGGTTGATTTGTCAGCTTATGAAGAGTAAGCAGCTGCCATGTATTTGCTGAGATAAGCGGTGCAAAATACATCCATAACCATTTAGGGTCATTTACCGTTAGGGCTGGCACCCATTCAATCGTCGTAACAACCACGATGAAAAATAAAGCTGGAATAAATGCTCCTTGATTTGTATCTTTTGCTTTAAGGTAAGCAATGACTAGCCCATATGCTAACAGTAAAACCGGCATAATGGTATAGTGCAGAATCGTCTCACCTTCTGTTGCAAAGGCAATATACCGCAGATAAATTAAATCAAAAATGACAAACGCAATCAGAACTACTTGTATTCTGTTCCAAAGCCTAGCCGATTTAAATAAACCGAGTCCAAAGCGGTGCAGCGTCAAGTAGGCAAAGAAGCCCATTTGACTCACTAAGCTAAATGCCGCACTGATCCCAAGCAGCCAAATGAGCCCGACTACCATATTTGTAATGTCCCCGCCTGTATACACATCAAAATCAATAATAAAGCCAACAATTGCTCCACTTAAACTTCCTACAAGCAATGTAGAAAAAAATAAATATACCACTTTCCGACTATTCACTGGCATTTCCTCCAAAATCGTTAAACATACTGTCATGATTGTATCAATCAAGATTAAAAAATGCTAGTTGTTCACTGTTACTCATGCATATTTTTTTAATAAATATCTCAAATTAATGACAAAGCGAAGGAGGTGAGCAGCTGTCATGAAAAAATTTCTTCATGGGTTGATTGTGTGCTCAGCTATACTTACACTAATAAGCTGCGCAACTGCTGAAGGAAGCGGTGGCAATAATACAGATTATGAAGGTACTAAAAAGATGATGGTCGATATGCTTAAGACCGATGAGGGCAAGCAAGCGATTCAAGAAATTATGAACGAAGAAGAGATGCGTCATGAGCTTGTAATGGACAATGCGTATGTGAAAGAAACGATCCAAGAAACCTTAACCTCTGAAAAGGGGCGAGCTTTTTGGCAAGAAGTGATGCAGGATCCTGAGTTTGCAAAAACCTTTGCAGAAAGTATGCAGACAGAAAATGAAAAGATGCTAAAAGGTTTAATGAAAGACCCTGAATACCAAGGCATGATGATCACCGTTCTGCAAAATCCCGAAATGGAAGAAACGGTGCTTGAGGTTATGAAGTCAAAGGAATACCGCCAGCAAGTGATGACTGTTATGTCTGAGGCCTTTGAGAGTCCTTATTTCGTTGCTAAAATTAGTGAGATCTTAGGCAGTGTTGCTGAGGAGCAAATGAAGAAACAAGATCCAGCCAAAGCAGAGGAAGAGAAGAAACAGCAAGAGGAACAGCAACAAGAAGAAGGCGGCGGTGGCAGTGGAAGCGGCGGCCAATCTTCAGGTGGATAAAAAAAGAAGCCAAAGCGGCTTCTTTTTTTACTTTTCGATTTTTACAATAATTTTCTCGGCAATTTCTTTATAAATCAGACCATTTGGATGATCCTCAGCATAAATAGATGGCGCAAAATCATTTTCATCGATGTCAGGTTGTCCAAGAGGAATTTGGCCAAGAATATCTGTTTTTAACTCTTCTGCTAAACGTTCTCCGCCTCCGCGGCCAAACACATATTCTTTCTCTCCTGTTGTCTTGCTTTCAAAGTATGCCATGTTCTCAACGACACCAAGAATTTCATGATGTGTTTTAATAGCCATTGTACCTGCACGTGCAGCTACAAAGGCTGCTGTAGCATGAGGCGTTGTCACCAAAATTTCTTTTGAATGAGGAAGCATTGTATGTAAATCAAGGGCAACATCACCTGTACCCGGCGGCAAATCAAGGATTAAGTAATCAAGCTCGCCCCACTCAATATCACTAAAGAACTGATTAAGCATTTTACCAAGCATTGGTCCGCGCCAGATCACGGGTGCATTATCTTCAACAAAGAAGCCCATAGAAATGACTTTTACACCAAAGCGTTCTACAGGATAAATACGATCTGCAATGACTTTTGGACGCTCTTCAATTCCCATCATATCCGGCACACTAAAGCCATAGATATCTGCATCAATAATTCCGACACGCTTCCCAAGACGAGCTAGTGTTGTCGCCACATTAACAGATACGGTGGACTTTCCAACGCCCCCCTTACCGCTTGTTACCGCAATAAACGTCGTTGGGCTGTCAGGAGCCAGAATAGAAGGGCCTTCAAATGCCGCTTCTTTTAATCCGCCGGCCGACTTCAACTCTTGTTCTGTCAGCTCTTCAAAGCGCAGGCCTACAGATTCTGCCCCTTCTCCTTTTAATACATTAACTACTTCCTGCTGCACTTCCATTTGTTCTGCTGTGCCTGTTTTGGCAAGAGCAATTTTGACGCTGACATTTCCGCCTTTAATCTTTACTTCACGTACACCACCAGTTTCGACGATGCTTTTATTTAAATCACGATCTTTGACTCGTTTTAAGGCTTCGACAATTGTCGTTTCTGTTACCAATATGAACACCATCCTTTAACCAGTTATATGCCTAGTATAGCATATTCTGCATAAGGACCGTGAATCCGTTTACACCTCGTTAGAATTATGAGACAGGTTCTTCTTCATTCGTATAATATCTCATGATTCCTTGGTAAATTGAAGCTGCGACCTTATCTTGATACGCCTCGGTCTGTAGCATCGACGCTTCTGTTGGATGAGATAAGAATCCAGCCTCTACTAACACCCCTGGGATTTCTGCTTTCTTTAATAAGAAGATATTATCAATAGGCTTAGCTATTCTTTCTGTATTCTCTAAGTTCGTCCGAATTTGATCTTGCACAAATTTGGCCAGTCCTTCATTTTCAGGAATTGCGCGATGGTAGAACGTTTGTGCCCCGCTCCATTTTGGTGAAGGAATCGCATTAAGGTGGATGGTCACAAACAGATCGGCATCTGACTCATTGACGATCTCAACCCGTCTTTTCAAATCCTCAATTTTACGATGCCTGATTTTCTTTGTTCCCTCCCCTGCTAAATCGCGGTCTTCCTCTCTTGTCATTAATACAAGTGCACCTGCTTCTTGAAGATAATCTCTTAGGTGTTCGCTTATTGCTAAGGTAACTTCTTTTTCAAGCAGACCTTGTTTTGACACGGCACCTCCGTCAATCCCGCCATGGCCTGGGTCGACGACTATAATTTTGCCTGATAAGGGCAGATGCCATGTCGCCGAATCTTTACTGATAAATTGATATTGTATTAAAAAAAGCAGTCCCACTATACCGAGCGCAAACGCTATGCCTCTCATCCACCTGATCATCAGCCTTCCCCCTTTATATCCCTACCCATATATATTGGGACAAGGAGGAAAATATGAATGGTTTAATGAAGTCTAAGTCTGTGGCGTTTTTCTGCTTCTTTAAATCCTTTTTCCCACCAACGGTCTATAAAGACATCAGATGAAATTTTAAGTGACTCTAATAAATAATCTGTATCCCCGTTCCACCCTTGTAATAGGTTAAACAAGGAAAAGGAAATATCGGTTAATTCATCTTCACATCTTGCCATGACTTCTGAAACGGACTCTCCTAAGTAGCCAAACCTCCCGTATTCTGCTCCCACTAAGTAAGCATCAATAGCCATGTCCATACAAGGATCGAGTAAAAAAGGATGAGATAAGAAATAAAACGGAACAACTGGCTTAAAATGCTTATGCACATCTTCTTTTAACTGCTTTAACGAGAGCTGCCTTAATACCCCTCGTTCAAATTTCCACTGCTTTTCACGTCTTTTTTCTGAAAAGGTCGATACAACTGCCATTCTCCTCACTCCCATAAATCATGTTGCCATTAGTATGGGGAATGTAAATGTCACTATGCAGTGGAAAAATTGTCAGGAGATGAAGGATTTAAAAACATTCATGACAGGCACCATTTAGGGAGATACCCATACACTAGGAGAGAATTGTATTAAGGAGGTCGGTCAAATGAGTATGCCTATTATTCCAAAACAGCCCCATCGTCCTGACTTATGTAAAGTAACGATCGATTTGATGGAATCGATCGCTTTAGAAGAGATAGCTCTCTCTCATTTAGTCAATGCAGAAGCTGAGAAAATTCAAGCCTTTGTCGGAAAGCATCTAAACTTCCCTACTTGTCCTAATACCGGCGAGATTATTACGTTTAATAAGTCAGTTAATCGAATGATCGACTCTGTTCTGATGAAAGAATTTCTGCTGCTTAGAAAACTTGAGACGACCATGGAGATTATAGACCTCAAACATTGTCACTCACATTGCGATAAATGTTATGACCCTTGTCATGATCATAAGCATCACCATGACTGCGGGTGCGCGTTTGAATTTGGCACAGACCATAAACATGAAAAAGAGTGTGATTGTGAATGCGATTGTCATTGCGAAGGTGACTGCGACTGCGGCTGTCATGATTAACCACAAGCTTGTTAGGAGGTGAGGATGATGAAAACAAACCCTCATGCAAATAAACCATTGATATTACTGAAGTCTATTTCAAGTATGGAAAAGGCGCTTAATTCTTATCTAGGTGCAAGCATTGAATTGATTGAATTGATTGAATTGATTGAATCGATTGATAAGAATAAAGGGATCCATGAGGCGGACATGATAACAAATAAACAGGTCTGCTTGCTCGTTCACGCGAGCTTATCTCAGTTATGCCAGCTGCAGCATCTTCTCAAGCGTAAACTCCAGTATTATGTAATGGTCATTCCTAACAACGGTGCAGCACCCATCATTGACCTTGATGAATTAGAAGAGAATCAGCAGCAATTATTATCAGCTATCAAAACGTTACGCATCCTTTTAAAAAGCTCGCCCCTATACAAAAAAGACCTGCCATTATTCAATAGCAAGCTTGATGATTTAATGAGTTATTATAAAGAAAAGAAGGAGCTGCTGCAGATAAGGTATGAACAACATACCATTCAACAGCCAGCTCCCCCGTTGTTGTGGATATGATTTTAATCTTCAATACACGGACTAACACCTACAGGAGCACTTGTTACTCCAACGTATAACTCATCTCCTGTATCTATATCTGTTAACGTTAATGTTACGATATTCGCATCATCATCAAATACCATCGTAAAGTTTACAGGTGTGTTCATTTGGTCAAAACCTGTACCTGTAGCTCTTCCAGTACCTGTTACTGTAACAATACCATTCTCTATATCATCACAGTCTACTTCATCTAATTCTTCTACATCTGCATCGAATTGAAGATTGACTCCTTGAGCATTGAAGTTATAGTTAATTCGTATATCTTCCTCACAATCTGCACAAATACGTAGTTGTCCAGCTACGTTACCCTCTATATCCTCTAATTCTTCTTCAGGAAATGAAGCAGTTGTCGTTTCGGTTTGTGAATTGACTAGTGCCTCTGCTGAGCATGCACACTCGAAAACTGGCGGCGGTGTTGGTCCATTTCCATTTAAAAGCCCTGAATCTAAAATATCCTCTAGCTTAAATTGAAGCAGCATTTCTTTTTTTATAACAGTTCTCAACATACGTTCTACACTGCGGTTGACAGCTAGAAGACCATCTAAATCTAAGTCCTCAGCAAGGCCCCCTCCATTTTCAAGAGTCCCTAACGCATACTGCAGCTTCTCACCCTCCGCATTCATGATGTGAGCTAAGCTTAGTTCTTCAAAGGCAATCGAAGCTAGTAGTAATAGAGCTACTTGCTCTCGATCTAATCCAGTTATTGAATTGAGATTTTCTGGTATATTAGACATTGACATTTTTAATGTCCTCCTTTCGTTTATAGTTCTAAAGTATTCATATAAAATGAAAAGGGGACGGCCCTTGTCCGCATGCTAATGCCTGTTTTAACAAGGGTTTCACTGTACTTGCTCATTCTTTAATAAATCAAAATTGTAAGCTCTTCATTAAAGCTTTTCTATCAGATGATTCAAAATACCCCTCATTTATAACCAGGCTTTTTTTAATTATGTTTTTAAGAGATTCTAAGGTCTTCCACTTTTTACTAAGGATTTTCCTTCAAATACTTTAAAATGTTATCTAACTTATACAACAGCAAAATCTCTTTTTTGATTACATGTTGAAGGGATTGTTCTAATCGGTTATTGGCTTCTAGTAATTCGTCTAAGGACTCAGCTTGGCCAACTTCAGGGTTTTCTATTAAACCAAGTGCAGCTTGCAGCTCTTCAGCACTCGCATTCATGACGTGGGCTAAACTAAATTGTTTAAAAGCGATCGATGCTAATAACAATAACGCTACTTGCTCGCGGTCTAACCCTTCTTTTGGTAATAGCTCTATTGGTAGATTATCCATTTTAGCTTACCTCCTTTCTTATTTATAATTTATTCATTCAGATAACCCCTTGAAACAGCCAGTGTCATTGATGCACTGCCTTTTCTTAGCTCCTTCTAAATATATAAAGCTCCTAACCCATTGGTTAAGAGCTTTACATTTCTAATTAATCTCCAGGTACATTATTTTCAAGAAGGCCTGAATCAATAACATCCTCTAACTTAAATTGGAGCAGCATTTCTTTTTTGATTACTGTTCTTAACATCCGTTCAACGCTTCGGTTAATCGTTAGCAAATCTTCGAAATCTCCTACTATGGGCGTCTGCCCAGGCAGTAATGTTCCTAATGCATATTGCAGCTTTTCTGCCTCCGCATTCATAATATGAGCTAAGCTTAATTCTTCGAGTGCAATGGATGCTAACAGCAGCAGCGCGACTTGCTCACGGTCTAAACCATCAAACGAATTAATATCAGGTATATTTGGATATGACATTTACTCTCCTCCTCCATCACTACACTCTATTCCGTATATTTATATTGGGCAGGGCGAATGTCTATAGATCAGCTAAACAAAAACAAAAAACCCCCATCCAAAATGGATGAGAGTTTTTGAAAACGATATTAACGTTTTGAGAACTGAGGTGCACGACGAGCTGCTTTAAGACCGTATTTCTTACGCTCTTTCATACGAGCATCACGAGTCAAGAAGCCAGCACGCTTAAGAGATGTGCGGTTTTCAGGATCTACTTCAAGTAGTGCACGTGCTACACCGTGACGGATAGCGCCTGCTTGTCCTGTGTACCCACCACCGTCAACGTTAACGTGAACGTCATATTGACCTTCAACGCCAGTTTCAACTAGTGGTTGCTTAGCGATAAGCTTAAGAGTATCAAGACCGAAATATTCATCTAATTCACGACCGTTGATGATCATACGACCATCACCTGGTACTAAACGTACGCGCGCAACAGAGTGCTTACGGCGACCTGTACCGTAGTATTGTACTTGTGCCAAGATAATAACCTCCCTATCGATTAACCGCGAAGTTCGTAAACTTCTGGTTTTTGAGCTTGTTGTTTGTGTTCACTTCCAGCATAAACATGAAGTTTCATACCTTGCTTACGTCCAAGCGTGTTCTTAGGAAGCATTCCCTTGATAGCAAGCTCAAGCATACGCTCAGGCTTGTTAGCACGCATATCAGCAGCTTTAGTCATCTTTAAACCACCTGGGTGATTTGTGTGACGGTAGTAAATCTTGTCGTTTAATTTGTTACCTGTTAGTTCAATTTTCTTTGCGTTGATGATGATCACGTGGTCACCAGTGTCAACGTGCGGAGTGTAAGTTGGTTTGTGCTTACCACGAAGGATAGAAGCAACTTCAGAAGCTAGACGACCAAGAGTTTGGCCTTCAGCGTCTACTACAAACCACTTACGCTCAACTTCGTTTGGCTTTGCCATATATGTTGTACGCATGAATTTCCCTCCTAAATACGTTCACTTTCAAATTTAAAATCAAGTGTGTTAAATCCAAAGTCTCTTGTAACATTCTACTACCCGGGGCTAGTGGGTGTTAGAATTACCATCTAAAATCATATAATAATCAAAACCCAATGTCAACAATTTGTTACACTAGGGTTCGTTGTTTTAGAAAGTTTTTTTCTGGAAAACTTATTTCAGTCATTATATTGTACGGACCATAGATAAAGTCCCTGTGGAGGAGCTGTTTTTCCAGCATCATCCCGCTTGCACGTACGAAGTGCTGTATCCACACTCTCTGCTGTTCTCTTGCCGTAGCCAACCTCAAGCAGCGTGCCGACAATAATCCGAACCATATTGTAGAGAAACCCATTCCCGCGCAAAATAAAATGCAGTTCATCTTCGTGTACGTTAATGTCGACTGCGTAAAGAGTGCGCACTTTATCTATGACACTTGTATTTGCTGCACAAAACGCGCTGAAGTCATGAGTGCCAATTAAATAAGCCGCTGCCTGTCTCATTTTATCAATATCAAGCGCGTACAAGACATGTGCTGTATGATGCCGTCTGAATACATCAGGATCTTCTGCATTCAGCACACGATAGCGATACTCCTTGCCTGTTGTATGATATCTCGCATGAAAATCCTTCTCTGCATAGTGCGCAGAAAGCACTCGAATATCATCAGGCAGACATGCATTTAATGCTTTAGGCCATTGAGCTGCAGGAATACGAAACGGGCTGTCAAAATGAATGACTTGGCCTTTGGCATGAACACCTGCATCGGTACGGCCAGAGGCGGTGACACTTACCTCTTGTCCTTTATGCACACGTTTTAAGGCTTGCTCGATCTCTAATTGTACGGTTCGTTTATTCGGCTGAACTTGATAGCCTGAAAAGTTCGTTCCATCATACGAGATGATACATGCTATACGGTTCAATTCGCTTCACCTACCCGTTTCGTAACAATATAATTCCAACGCCAATCACCAAAGCCGACACAACGACAAAAGAGTCCTTGCCATTCCACATCAACACTCTTAGCTTCGTACGGCCTTCACCGCCCCTGTAGCCGCGCGCTTCCATTGCAAGAGCTAAATCCTCTGCTCTCTTAAACGCACTGATAAACAACGGTACGAGGAGCGGAAGCAGTGCTTTTACCCGCTTTGAAATCGGACCAGAACTAAAATCCACCCCGCGGGCCATCTGCGCTTTTAAGATCTTTTCCGTCTCTTGCATAAAGGTTGGGATAAACCGGAGAGCAATCGACATCATTAAAGCAAGCTCATGTGCCGGCAGCCCTACTTTTTTAAGCGGGGTAAACAATGACTCTAGCCCGTCTGTTAAATCAATCGGACTCGTTGTTAATGTGATCAATGATGTCAGCATCACAAGCGTTAACAGTCTCGTAGCAATAAATAAGCCGTTCATCACGCCGCCCTCATGAATGGCGATCGGACCGAGCGTCATCAGGACAGGGCCCTCTTTTGTTAAGAGGATATGGAGAATGAGAGTGAACAACACTAACCATAAAATCGGCCTGAGCCCGCGATATAAAAATAAAAGCGGAACCCTTGAGATGGCCATTAACATGACAGTTAACCCTACTAGCAATAAGCTTGAAAACCAGTTATCAGCAAAGAAAATAATGATTAATAAAATAAAGACACTAATCAGCTTTGAGCGCGGATCAAGCTTATGCAAAAAGGAATTACCCTGCACATACTGGCCGATAATCACATTTTGAAACATGATCAGCCCTCTCCTTTCTCGTGAAGAAGGTCTGCTAGAAATGCAGCCACTTCTTCTTTTTCAAAAAGCAGAGGAACCTCAGTAAGGTTAAACTTCTTTTTCACCTGAGCCAGCAGTCGAACAGTGTCAGGTAAATCAAGCCCTATCTCACTTAGACGCTCAGACTCCTTAAACACTTGATCGCGGGTGCCAGACATCTCAATCTTCCCGTTATTCATTACCACTAAATGATCAGCATATTTCGCTGCATCCTCCATGCTGTGAGTAACAAGAATCGTTGTCGTGCCATATTCCTTATGATAATTATTAAAGAGCTCAAGCATTTGGACTCTTCCTTCTGGGTCAAGGCCTGCTGTCGGCTCATCTAGAACTAGTACAGAAGGCCTGATTGCAAGCACTCCAGCTATCGCTACCCGTCGCATCTGACCGCCGCTTAATTGAAAAGGAGACGACTCAAGTACATCTTCATTTAGCCCTACAAGAGGCAGAAGCTCACGCACCCGGCGCATAGCCGCTTCTTCAGTCACTCCGTAATTCATCGGCCCAAAACAAATATCCTTAGCCACTGTTTCTTCAAACAACTGATGCTCAGGGTATTGAAAAACAAGACCAACCTGCTGCCTTAAATCTCGTAACGGCTGCTTATTCTTTTTATCAGCATTCAGTTTAAATTTACCGATTACAATCTCTCCTGCACTTGGATTAAGGAGTCCATTAATATGTTGAATAAGAGTAGACTTACCTGATCCTGTATGACCAATTATGGCAGTAAATGAACCGGAAGGAATAAAGAGGTCTACAGGATGTAAGGCCGTTTTTTCAAATGGTGTTCCAATCATATACCGATGTTCTACGCCTTTGAATGATATGTCCATAACGCCCGAACCAACTCTCCTTCCGTCAGAGGTAACTGCTCGAAGCTGATCCCCTTTTGTTCTAGCTCATGAGCAAGACGTACAGAAAAAGGCACCTTCAAACCAGCAGCTTCTAACTGTTCACTCGATTGAAATACCTCTTTGGGTGGACCATCTGCTTTTATTTGACCATTTTCAAAGATAAGTACACGTTCAGCCATGACTGCTTCTTCCATGTCATGAGTAATCGTCATAATAGCCATACCGCGGTCATGAAGCATCTTCATCGTTTTCATGACATCTTTACGACCTGAGGGATCAAGCATGGACGTTGCTTCATCAAATATAATTAGATCAGGCTCTAGGGCAATAATGCCAGCAATCGCTACACGCTGCTTCTGTCCTCCAGAGAGGCGGTGAGGCTCTGCATCTAAGAGATGACTGATACCGATTAATTGAGAGTACTTTTCGATTCGAGAGATCATCTCATCACGAGGAATCCCCTGATTTTCTAACCCAAAAGCAATATCATCGCGAACAGTCGTCGCAACGAATTGATGATCTGGATTTTGAAAAATCATACCGACACGCTTTCTCACTTGCCATAACTCCTCTTCAGAAGATGTATGGAAGCCATCTACTATCACCCTGCCTTGCTGCGGTGTCAGCAAGCCATTGATTAACCTGCCAAACGTGGACTTACCTGATCCATTTCGTCCTAGAATGGACACCCATTCCTTTCGGTTAAAGGAGATCGTCAAGTCATGAAGCGCTAGATCCTTCGATTCTTCGTATTGAAACGATATTTCCTTAAGCTCAATAAAAGCAGACAAATAAAACCCTCCTCAAAAGGTCTTTTACTCGAATGAAACCGAATGAAATCAATATATAGGAGTGGTCTCATTCTCTATGACAAATATATGAGCAACAAAAAAGGGCCCCCAGAGTCAGAGCGTTACTTGCTCAGATCCTGTACAGCCCTTTGTCGCCTCATATAATGACTCTTTAAAGACTCTAATTATACAAGTTCAATAATCGCCATTGGTGCACCGTCTCCACGACGAGGACCAACTTTAAGAATACGAGTGTAACCGCCTTGACGATCCTCGTAACGAGTTGCGATTTCAGAGAATAGCTTTTGGATTGCATCTTCGTTAGTCTCTTCGTTAGCTACTTCACGACGAATGAAAGCTGCAGCTTGACGACGAGCATGAAGATCTCCACGCTTCCCTAAAGTGATCATTTTCTCAACGATTGAACGAAGCTCTTTCGCTTTCGCTTCAGTCGTTTCGATGCGCTCATTAATGATAAGGTCAGTTGCTAAGTCACGGAAAAGAGCCTTACGACCAGCACTATCACGACCTAATTTTGCGTATGCCATGTTCGTTTCCCTCCTTTGTTACCTTCTCTTGCTGTTAAGCCAGAGATATAAAAGAACTTTCAAACCTTAAAAGAGTTAAGAGCAGGCTGGGATTAGTCTTCTTTACGAAGGCCTAAACCTAGTTCGCCAAGTTTCTCTTGAACTTCTTCTAGTGACTTACGTCCAAGGTTACGTACTTTCATCATGTCTTCTTCTGACTTCTGCGTTAACTCTTGTACCGTATTGATACCAGCACGCTTCAGGCAGTTGTAAGAACGAACAGAAAGATCAAGTTCTTCAATCGTCATTTCAAGAACTTTTTCCTTTTGATCTTCTTCTTTTTCGACCATGATTTCAGCATTTTGTGCTTGATCCGTTAAGCCTACAAAAATATTAAGATGCTCAGTTAAGATTTTTGCGCCAAGTGACACAGCCTCTTCTGGGCGAATGCTTCCGTCAGTCCACACATCAAGGGTTAGTTTGTCATAGTTGGTGACTTGACCGACACGAGTGTTTTCAACTTGATAGTTGACACGAGATACCGGTGTGTAAATAGAGTCAATAGGAAGAACACCAATCGGTTGATCGTCATTCTTATTCCCTTCAGCAAGTGCGTAACCACGGCCACGCTTTGCTGTAAGGCGCATATGGAAGTGTGCTCCTTTTGCTAAAGTTGCAATATGCAGATCTGGATTTAGCACTTCGATATCACTATCATGTGTTAAATCGCCTGCAGTTACTACACCTTCACCTTGAACATCTACCTCTAGCGTCTTCTCTTCATCAGAATAAATCTTAAGTGCAAGTTTCTTAAGGTTCAAGATAATAGTCGTTACGTCTTCTACAACACCTTCAATTGTTGAGAATTCGTGCAGAACACTATCAATTTGAACTGAAGTAACAGCAGCACCAGGAAGAGAAGATAAAAGAATACGACGTAAGGAGTTACCAAGAGTCGTTCCATACCCACGCTCTAGTGGCTCAACGACAAATTTACCGTACTTTGCGTCTTCACTAACTTCAACCGTTTCAATATTTGGCTTTTCGATTTCAATCATTAAAACAAACCCTCCTTCAAAACGTCGAACTCCGGTAGACTGCCAGGAAAGCCTAACCGGAAATCCCCATTAGGCAGTTCCCAACCGTTTCACCTTTTTGTCAATCGGATGTATTCGTCTCATCCATTATTGACACTTTCAGGAAATCTATACAATGATTGATTTCGTTACACTCTACGACGTTTTGGCGGACGGCAACCGTTATGAGGAACTGGAGTAACATCTTTTATCATGTTAACTTCAAGTCCAACAGCTTGTAGTGAACGAATCGCAGCTTCACGACCAGCACCAGGGCCTTTTACAGAAACTTCGATTGTTTTCATGCCATGCTCCATTGCTGTTTTAGCTGCTGTTTCAGCTGCCATTTGCGCTGCGAATGGAGTAGACTTACGAGAACCTTTAAATCCTAATGCACCTGCACTTGCCCAAGAAATAGCATTGCCGTGCGTGTCAGTGATCGTCACAATAGTGTTGTTGAATGTTGAACGGATGTGCGCAACACCAGCCTCAACATTTTTACGTTGACGACGCTTTGGACGAGTATTCGTTTTCTTAGCCATTTTTTATGCGACCTCCTTTACTATTTCTTCTTGTTTGCTACTGTACGACGAGGACCTTTACGCGTACGAGCATTGTTTTTAGAGTTTTGACCACGAACTGGTAAACCACGACGGTGGCGGATACCACGGTATGAACCGATTTCGATTAGGCGTTTGATGTTAAGTGATACTTCACGACGAAGGTCACCCTCAACTGTGTGAGCTTCAACTGCTTCACGAATACGACCTAATTCTTCTTCTGTTAAATCACGAACGCGAGTATCCTCAGATACGCCAGCTTCCGCTAAAATTTCAGATGACTTTGTTTTTCCAACTCCATAGATATAAGTGAGTGATACAACCACTCGCTTATCACGAGGAATATCTACACCTGCGACACGTGCCATGTGCTGTGCACCTCCTTAAATATTAACCTTGTTTTTGTTTGTGTTTAGGGTTTTCACAAATAACCATAACCGTCCCTTTACGACGGATAACTTTACACTTTTCACAAATTGGCTTGACTGATGGTCTTACCTTCATTATCGTTTACCTCCTTATGGTACGGAGTGCATTTAATTGTAATCGTTCAATTCACATCTAGCAAGTCTATCGGATAGATCTCGCTAGCAAATCGCAACGTTTATTTGTATCGATATGTGATTCGTCCACGAGTCAAGTCATACGGTGATAGTTCAACCGTTACTTTATCTCCAGGAAGGATTCGGATAAAGTGCATACGAATCTTACCAGAAACATGAGCAAGGATCTTGTGACCATTCTCTAACTCTACACGAAACATTGCGTTTGGCAGCGGCTCGATGACCGTACCTTCCACTTCAATTACATCCTCTTTGGCCATGAATTTACTCTCCTTCCTTCAGCAAATCAAGTTGTTGTTTTAGGAAACCGCTAAGTGCATAGCGGAGCTTTCCGTTAGTAACACGTCCCGTTTCTTCAACGCTCATACGTATTTCAGGAGCAATGTAGTTCAACAATTCTAGATGGTTGATGTTTTTCTTCTTAGCTCGATCAATTTTACGCTTATCTCCATCAGCAATCAAGACATAACGATCATTTTGGACCTCAATGACCACAGCATAGCTGCCTTCGTCTCTACCTTTTTTGACTTGCACTATCTGTCCGATAGCAATTTGACCGATACCGGGACTCGGACCAGAGTCGTTCATTACATCCATCACCTACATCTAAAGTTTTGTTAAAATTTCATACCCTGTTTCTGTAATTGCAATCGTATGCTCAAAGTGTGCACAGTTTTTGCCGTCAACTGTAACCACAGTCCAGTTATCGGCAAGTGTACGCACATAACGAGAACCTGCATTAATCATTGGTTCAATTGCTAGTACCATTCCAGGCTTTAGACGAGGTCCTTTACCAGGTGGTCCATAGTGTGGGATTTGCGGGTCTTCATGTAAGTCTTGCCCTACTCCATGGCCTACATACTCCCGAACAATTGAATAACCGAGCGGCTCAGCATAAGTTTGGATTGCATGAGAAATGTCTGATAATCTCTCACCAGGCTTAGCCTGTTCCAACCCTTTATATAATGCGTTTTCTGTGACGTCCAACAATTGTTGATCCTCATCAGAAATTGTACCTACAGCATACGTCCAAGCGGAGTCACCGTGGTACCCATTCAACTTAGCACCAATGTCAACACTAATTACATCGCCGTCCTTAAGCACTCTAGAACCGGGTATACCATGTACCAATTCCTCGTTTACTGAAGCACAGATGCTGCCTGTAAATCCATTGTACCCTTTGAATGAGGGTGTTGCACCGTGTGAACGAATCAACTTTTCTGCAATCTCATCCAATTCTTTAGTAGTAATACCAGGTTGGATATGCTGCTTTAACTCTTGGTGAGTCAGAGCAACAATTCTCCCAGCTTCACGCATGATTTCTAATTCACGTTCTGTCTTACAAATAATCATGCATTGAGTCCTTTCAGAAGTTCATCTAAGTCTTCGAATACCTTATTGATATCTTGATCTCCATCGATCGTACGAAGATAGCCTTTTTCTGTATAGAAATCAATTAGTGGCTGTGCTTGCTGTTGATTTACTTCAAGACGTTTTTTTACTGTTTCCGGCTTGTCGTCATCACGTTGGATTAACTCACCGCCATCAACGTCACATTTCCCTTCAACCTTTGGCGGGTTGTAGATCATGTGGTATGTCTTACCTGAAGTTGGCGACACACGTCTACCAGTTAAACGATCCATTAAAAGCTGCTCAGGTACATCAATGTTTAATACGTAATCAAGTTTACGTTCCATTGAAGCAAGCATATCTTCTAATGCTTCTGCTTGTGCTACTGTGCGAGGGAAGCCATCTAATAAGAAGCCTTTCTCACAGTCCGCTTTAGAGAGACGCTCTCTCACAATGCCAATTGTCACTTCATCCGGCACTAATTCACCAGCATCCATAAACGATTTAGCTTTTAAACCTAACTCTGTTTCTCCTTTAATGGCAGCTCGAAACATATCACCTGTAGAGATATGAGGGACCTCATATTTCTCGACAATACGCTCAGCTTGAGTACCTTTACCTGCTCCTGGTAAACCCATTAAAATAAGATTCATCACTAATCCCCTCCATCGCTCCGATTTAACAACAGAAGGCGAACGGGAAGAAATGATCCTCCCCTGCTCCCCTTGTTACTTAATAAAGCCTTTATAAGAACGTTTAATAAGCTGTCCTTCTATCTGTTTCATCGTGTCTAATGCTACACCAACTACGATTAATAATCCAGTACCACCGATTTGAATCGCCGCTGGCAGACCCATTAATCGTGTGAAGAAAACCGGGATAATTGCTACAGTTGCTAGGAACAATGCTCCGACAAACGTTAAACGGTATAAAATGCGAGTTAAGTACACTTGAGTTGTTTTACCGGGACGAATTCCTGGAATATAGCCACCTTGCTTTTTGAGGTTCTCGGCCATTTTTTCAGGATTGACCTGGATAAATGTATAGAAGTACGTAAATCCAATGATAAGCAATGCATACACTACCATACCCACCGGCTGAGTATAATCAAATACTCTTGTTACCCATGCAGCAATTGCATTATCCGTTCCGAAGAACCCGGCAACTGTTGGAGGGAAGATGAATAGTGAAAGTGCGAAGATAACCGGAATTACCCCTGCGCCGTTCACTTTTAATGGTAAGTGTGTAGATTGACCACCTACAGGACTACGACCAACTAAGCGTTTTGCGTATTGAACAGGAATCTTGCGTAATGCTTGTTGAACAAAGATAACACCAACAATAATAGCTAGTATTGCTAAAGCAAGTAGTAATAATGAAACGATACTCAAGAATAGCTGTTCGCCAGCATCTTGAATCTGTGTAGCATACAATTGGTTAAGTCCGTTTGGAATACCAGCTGCGATACCTGCAAAGATAATGATCGAAATACCATTACCAACACCCTTAGCGGTAATTTGTTCACCAAGCCACATAAGAAATGCTGTTCCCGCTGTAAGAACAAGTGCAATAAACAAATAAGTTGGAACACTTGGATTTGGAATTAATCCTGGGAAAAAGGAGTTAAATCCAATAGACATTCCAATTGCTTGAACAAAGCCTAAAACGATCGTTCCATATCGGGTGAACTGTGCCAGCTTACGTCGGCCAGCTTCCCCCTCTTTAGCCCACTCGGCAAACTTAGGTACAACATCCATTTGCAACAACTGAACCACAATCGATGCAGTGATGTATGGCATAATACCCATTGCGAAAATCGAGAAGTTGCCAAGTGCTCCACCACCAAAAGTATTTAAGAACCCGAAGGCATTCAATTGGTCATGGAAGTTCAGAACATCACTGTTTGCCCCTGGTACAGGGATAAAGCTACCGATCCGAAAGACAACGAGCATGAGTAGGGTGAAAACAACCTTACGTCGTATGTCACCCACTCGAATAATGTTGGAGATCGTCCCGAACATTAAATCACCTCAGTTTTTCCGCCAGCAGCTTCGATTGCCTCAACTGCAGATGCAGAAAACTTATGTGCTTTAACTGTTAAGTTCTTTTCAAGCTTTCCGTTTCCAAGGATCTTAATTCCGTTTCTTACGTTCTTTACTGTACCTGATTCGATAAGTAGTTCTGGTGTTACCTCAGTACCTGCATCAAAACGATTGAGCGTCTCAAGGTTAATCACTGTAAACTCCTTACGAGTCGGGTTAGTAAAGCCGCGTTTTGGTAGACGACGGTATAATGGGTTTTGACCACCCTCGAAACCAGGACGTACGCCACCGCCAGAACGAGCGTTTTGACCTTTGTGACCTTTACCTGATGTCTTACCGTTACCAGAACCGATACCACGTCCTACACGATTACGTACTTTACGTGATCCTTCTGCGGGCTTCAACTCATGAAGTTTCATGTCGACACCTCCTCATGTATAAATTAAGCTATTAAGCTTCGATTTCTTTTACTGTTAAAAGGTGAGATACCTTATTTACCATACCGCGAATCGCAGCGTTATCTTCTTGAACAACAGTTTGGTGCATTTTGCGTAATCCAAGTGTGTTCACTGTAACGCGTTGGTCTTCCGGACGACCGATAAGACTACGAGTGAGGGTAATTTCTAATTTCTTAGCCATTGACGTTCCCTCCTTATCCTAACAGTTCTTCCACTGATTTACCGCGAAGTTTTGCAACTTCCTCAGCACGCTTCAGTTCTTTAAGTCCTTGCATAGTTGCACGAACCATGTTGATTGGGTTGTTAGAACCTAGTGATTTAGAAAGGATGTCACCTACACCAGCAAGTTCTAATACCGCACGTACAGGACCTCCAGCGATTACTCCAGTACCTTCAGAAGCAGGCTTTAATAATACGCGCCCTGCACCAAAGTGACCGATGATCTCGTGTGGAATTGATGTACCAACAACTGGTACTTCAATGAGGTTTTTCTTTGCATCTTCTACCGCTTTACGGATTGCCTCAGGAACTTCCTGAGCTTTACCCATACCGAAGCCGACATGGCCGTTCTTATCGCCTACTACAACCAATGCAGCAAAGCGGAAACGACGTCCACCTTTAACTACTTTCGCTACACGATTGACAGCTACTACTTTCTCTTCAAGTTCCAACGTATTAGGGTCAATACGACGCATTCGTTTTCCCTCCTTTGTTCTTTAGAATTGCAGGCCAGCTTCACGAGCTGCATCTGCTAATGTTTGTACACGACCGTGGTATACATAACCACCGCGATCAAACACTACTACTTTATGACCGTTTTCTACCGCACGTTTAGCAACAAGCTCACCTACAGCTTTAGCTGCTTCTTTATTTCCACCGTTCTCAAGTGCAAGCTCTTTATCTAAGCTAGATGCAGAAGCAAGAGTTACACCATTTACGTCATCGATAAGCTGTGCGTAAATGTGTTTTGATGAACGGAAAACATTAAGACGTGGACGTTCAGGTGTTCCTGTGATCGCACGACGTACGTGAGCGTGTCTTTTCTTACGCGCCAAATTTTTGCTAGGCTTCGTAATCATTGAACGTCATTCCTTTCCGTAATTAATTATTTACCAGTCTTACCTTCTTTACGACGCACATATTCGCCTTCGTAACGAATACCTTTACCTTTGTAAGGCTCAGGAAGACGTACTGAACGAATATTAGATGCAACTGCTCCTACACGCTCTTTATCGATACCTTTAACGATAACTTTCGTGTTAGCAGGTACTTCGATTTCGATACCCGCTTCAGGAGTGATTTCAACTGGGTGAGAGTAACCAACGTTAAGTACAAGCTTTTGTCCTGACTTTGTTGCACGATAACCTACCCCGATAAGCTCAAGCGCACGCTCGTAGCCTTTCGTTACGCCCTCAACCATGTTATTGATTAAGCTGCGAGTAGTTCCGTGAAGAGCTTTGTGCTCCTTGTGCTCAGACGGACGCTCTACTGTAACTTGGTTTTCTTCTACATTGACTTTCATGTCCGGGTGAAGATTACGACTAAGTTCACCTTTAGGACCTTTAACCGTAAGTAGTGTTCCATCAAGCGTGATTGTTACACCAGCTGGAACCTCTACTGGTTTATTACCAATACGAGACATTCTTGTACACCTCCATTCATTTCAAGGAATGTATTACCAAACGTATGCTAATACTTCTCCGCCTACTTGTTGTTGACGTGCTTCCTTGTCTGTCATTACACCGTTTGATGTAGAAACTAACGCGATTCCTAGGCCGCCTAATACACGAGGAAGCTCTCCAGCTTTCGCATATACACGTAGACCAGGCTTACTGATACGTTTAAGACCAGTAATTACACGCTCATTTGTAGCACCATATTTTAAGAAGATGCGGATTACACCTTGCTTATTGTCTTCGATATATTCATAGTCACGAATAAAGCCTTCACGCTTAAGGATATCAGCGATTTCTTTCTTTACCTTTGAAGCAGGTAATTCAAGCTTCTCGTGACGAACTGTGTTCGCATTACGAATACGAGTCAGCATATCTGCAATTGGATCTGTCATGACCATAGTTATTTACCTCCTTCCCGTTCTTGGGCTTACCAACTAGCTTTCTTCACACCAGGAATTTGCCCTTTGTGAGCAAGCTCTCTGAAGCAAATCCGGCAAAGTTTAAACTTACGCAATACTGAATGAGGACGACCGCAACGTTCACAGCGAGTGTACTCTTGTACTTTGTACTTTTGTGTACGTTTTTGCTTTGCAATCATTGATTTCTTTGCCAAAGTTTTCCCTCCTCTTTCGAAACGACTTTAATTATTTTTGAAATGGCATTCCCATTTGTGTTAATAGTTCACGAGCTTCTTCGTCTGTATTCGCAGTTGTTACGATAACAACGTCCATACCGCGAACTTTATCAACTTTATCGTAATCAATTTCAGGGAAGATTAATTGCTCTTTCACACCTAGTGTGTAGTTACCGCGACCGTCGAATGCTTTTTTAGAAACACCGCGGAAGTCACGTACACGTGGAAGTGAAACAGAAACTAACTTATCAAGAAATTGGTACATGCGCTCACCACGAAGAGTTACTTTCGCACCGATAGGCATACCTTCACGAAGTTTAAAACCAGCGATTGATTTTTTAGCTTTTGTGATTAATGGCTTTTGACCAGTGATCTCAGCTAATTCTTCTACAGCTTTATCTAAAGCTTTTGCGTTAGATACAGCATCACCAACACCCATGTTTACAACGATTTTCTCAAGTTTCGGCACCGCCATAACAGATGAGTAGTTGAACTTCTCCACTAGAGAAGGAACGATTTCAGTTGAATACTTCTCTTTTAAACGATTCATACGATTGACCTCCTTTCACACACTGACTACTTATCTAATGCTTCGCCAGACTTCTTAGCAATACGTACTTTTTTGCCGTTCTCAATTTTGTGTCCTACACGAGTAGGTTCACCAGACTTAGGATCTACAGGCATAACGTTTGAAGAATGAATTGGCGCTTCTTGATTCAAGATTCCACCTTGCGGATTATCTTGAGATGGCTTTGCGTGTTTCTTCACAATGTTTACGCCCTCTACAAGAACACGATTCTTCTTAGGAAAAGCTTCTAAGATTACACCTTGTTTCCCTTTGTCTTTACCAGAGATGACCTTAACTGTGTCACCTTTTTTGACATGCATCTTCGCCATGTTCGCACCTCCTTGACAGGGCCTTCCGTTAATATCTATTAAAGAACTTCTGGAGCAAGAGACACAATCTTCATGAATTGGTTGTCACGAAGTTCACGTGCTACTGGTCCGAAAATACGAGTTCCGCGTGGGCTCTTATCGTCACGTACGATAACTGCTGCGTTCTCATCAAACTTGATGTATGAACCATCGTTACGACGTACGCCGCTCTTAGAACGAACGATTACTGCTCTCACAACTTCACCTTTCTTGACAACGCCACCTGGTGTTGCTTGTTTCACAGAACAAACGATAACATCACCAACATTAGCTGTCTTACGGCCAGAACCACCTAATACTTTAATACATAGTACTTCACGAGCACCAGAGTTATCAGCAACTTTTAAACGGGATTCTTGTTGAATCATGCGATCTTACCTCCCTTCAATCGAGAACTTCTATTAAATGATTACCGCTTCTTCTACGATTTCAACTAAGCGGAAACGTTTATCTTTTGAAAGCGGACGAGTTTCCATGATACGAACAACGTCGCCAATTTTAGCAGCGTTTTCTTCGTCATGCGCTTTTAACTTCTTAGAGTATTTTACGCGCTTTCCATAAAGGCGGTCTTTTTTGTATGTTTCAACAAGAACAGAAATTGTTTTATCCATTTTGTCAGAAACAACGCGCCCTGTATATACCTTACGTTGGTTGCGTTCCATTTAGCAAACCTCCTTTTTAGCCGTTGTTAATTCCAAGCTCACGTTCACGCAATACTGTCTTCGCACGAGCAATTGCTTTACGAACTTCACGAATGCGGGCTGGATTATCCAATTGACCAGTCGCTAGTTGAAAGCGAAGGTTGAACAACTCTTCTTTAAGTGATTTCGTCTTTTGCTCAATTTCAGCAGTGGTTAAGTTACGAATATCATTAGCTTTCATTTGCGTCACCACCCACTTCTTCGCGTTTTACGAATTTACATTTTACCGGTAATTTATGAGAAGCTAGACGTAAAGCTTCACGAGCAACTTCCTCAGAAACACCAGAGATTTCAAACATAATCTTTCCAGGCTTAACTACAGCAACCCAGCCCTCAGGAGCACCTTTACCAGAACCCATTCGAACTTCAAGTGGCTTAGCAGTGTAAGGCTTAGATGGGAAGATCTTGATCCAAACTTTACCACCACGTTTCATATAACGTGTCATAGCAATACGCGCTGCTTCGATTTGACGGTTAGTGATCCAAGAAGCTTCAAGCGCTTGAAGACCATACTCACCGAAGTGTACTTCTGTACCGCCTTTTGCACGACCGCGCATTTTTCCGCGATGTTCACGACGATATTTCACACGTTTTGGCATTAACATGATTAGTTGCCTCCTTCCTCTTTGTTCGTTCCTTTCGTTGGAAGGACTTCACCACGATAAATCCAGATCTTGATGCCTAGCTTACCGTAAGTAGTATCAGCTTCAGCTGTACCGTAGTCGATATCAGCACGAAGTGTGTGAAGTGGAACTGTTCCTTCGCTATAGTGTTCTGCACGTGCAATATCAGCGCCACCAAGACGACCAGATACTTGAGTTTTAATACCTTTTGCACCTGAACGCATTGTACGTTGGATCGCTTGTTTCATAGCACGACGGAACGAAATACGATTTTCTAATTGACGAGCAATGTTTTCAGCTACTAATTTAGCATCTAAATCAGCTTGCTTAACTTCAAAAATGTTGATGTGAACGCGTTTGCCAGTTAATTCGTTAAGTGCTTTACGTAAAGCTTCAACTTCAGAACCGCCTTTTCCGATCACCATTCCTGGTTTAGCAGTAGAAACTGTAACATTTACGCGATTTGCAGCACGTTCGATTTCTACTTTAGACACAGAAGCGTCTTTTAAGCGTTTTTCAATATACTCACGAATTTTGATATCTTCGTGTAGTAGATCAGCATAATCTTTCTCAGCGTACCATTTTGACTCCCAGTCTTTGATAACGCCAACTCGAAGTCCAGTAGGATTAATCTTTTGACCCACGCTTTATCCCTCCTTCTTTTCAGTTACAACCAGTGTAATGTGGCTAGTGCGCTTGTTAATACGGCTCGCACGTCCCATCGCACGTGGACGGAAACGTTTTAAAGTAACACCTTCGTCTACATACGCTTCACTAATTACAAGGTTGTTTGGCTCCATTTCATAGTTATGCTCAGCATTCGCAATTGCAGAGTTTAGAAGCTTTTCTACAACAGGTGAACCAGCTTTTGGTGTGTGACGAAGAATAGCAATCGCCTCACCTACTTGCTTTCCACGAATCAAGTCAACAACTAAACGCACTTTACGAGGAGCAATACGCACTTGTTTTGCTACAGCTTTAGCTTGCATGGATAGGACCTCCTCTCTAACTAACCTTAACGTCTTGTTTTCTTATCATCAGCAGCATGACCTTTATACGTACGCGTAGGTGCAAACTCACCAAGTTTGTGTCCTACCATGTCTTCAGAAATGTAAACTGGAACATGCTTACGGCCATCATATACTGCGATAGTGTGCCCGATGAACTCAGGGAAAATTGTTGAACGACGAGACCAAGTTTTGATCACTTTCTTGTCATTAGCTTCGTTATGAGCTTCGACCTTTTTCATTAAATGATCATCAACGAAAGGTCCTTTTTTCAAACTACGACCCATGAGAAAACCTCCCTTCGTGATTCGCCCACGGTTCTACGCGAGAACCGCAGCCAAACCCCGTTATTTTTTACGACGACGTACGATGTACTTGTCAGATCCTTTGTTCTTCTTACGAGTTTTGTAACCAAGTGTTGGTTTACCCCAAGGAGACATTGGAGACTTACGTCCGATTGGTGCTTTACCTTCACCACCACCATGTGGGTGATCGTTAGGGTTCATAACAGATCCACGAACAGTTGGACGTTTGCCTAACCAACGTGAACGACCTGCTTTACCAATGTTGATAAGTTCATGTTCAACGTTACCTACTTGACCAATTGTCGCACGACAAGTAGCAAGGATGTAACGAGTCTCACCAGAGTTTAAACGTACTAATACATAATCTCCTTCTTTACCAAGAAGTTGAGCTTCTGTACCAGCAGAACGAACTAATTGTCCACCTTTACCAGGCTTAAGTTCGATGTTGTGAATTACAGTACCAACTGGGATGTTTTTAAGAGGTAACGCGTTACCTACTTTGATATCCGCTTCAGCACCTGATTCAATCATCATGTCAACTTTAAGACCTTTTGGCGCTAAGATGTAACGCTTTTCACCATCAACATAGTTGATTAGTGCGATGTTAGCAGAACGGTTTGGATCATATTCGATCGTAGCAACGCGTCCTGGAATTCCATCTTTAGTACGTTTGAAGTCAATCACACGGTATTGACGTTTGTGTCCGCCACCTTGGTGACGTACAGTTAATTTACCTTGGTTGTTACGGCCGCCTTTTTTGTGTAAAGGAGCAAGTAACGACTTTTCCGGTTTGTCAGTTGTGATTTCCGCAAAATCTGATACGGACATACCACGACGACCGGCACTGGTCGGTTTATACTTTTTAATCGCCATGTTCAGTTCCCTCCTTCGCTTTTAAACTTATACACCTTCGAAGAATTCGAGTTCTTTGCTCTCAGGTGTTAATGTAACAATGGCTTTTTTACGACGAGCTGTGTAACCCGTGTAACGTCCAAATCTCTTAGACTTACCTTTGTAGTTCATTGTGTTAACTTTAGCAACCTTAACTTCAAAGATCTCTTCAAGAGCATCTTTAATTTGAGTTTTATTAGCACGAACGTCTACTTCGAACGTGTATTTTTTCTCACCCATAAGGTCAGTTGAACGTTCAGTAATTACGGGGCGCTTAATGATATCACGAGCGTTTGACATTACGCAAGCACCTCCTCTACTTTTGCAACTGCGTCTTTAGTGATGACAAGCTTATCATGCTTCAGCACATCAAGAACGTTTACTCCTTCTGCAGTAACAAATGTTACACCAGGAAGGTTACGTGTAGATAATGCAACTGTTTCATTATAATCAGCTGTCACAACAAGAGCTTTGCTGTCAACAGAAAGGCCATTTAATACGTTAGCCATATCTTTTGTTTTTGGAGCATCAAGTTGTAGGTTGTCTAAAACAACGATTTCTGCTGCTTTCAATTTGCTTGATAGAGCAGATTTGATTGCAAGACGACGAACTTTTTTAGGTAGCTTGTAGCTATAGCTGCGTGGTGTCGGTCCAAAAACAACTCCACCGCCTACCCATTGTGGTGAACGGATCGAACCTTGACGAGCACGACCTGTTCCTTTTTGACGCCATGGTTTACGACCGCCGCCGCGTACTTCTGAACGTCCTTTTGTTTTGTGTGTACCTTGACGTAGAGATGCTTGCTGCATTACTACTGCGTCATGAAGCACACTTTGGTTTGGCTCAATGCCAAAAATCGAATCAGATAATTCGATATCTCCTACTTGTGAACCAGCTTGGTTAAATACTGCTACTTTCGGCATGATGTGTCCTCCTTTCTTTCAATCTTTATTTTGCTTTAACCGCACTTTGTACAGATACGTAGCTCTTTTTAGCGCCAGGTACGTTACCTTTAACTAATAGAAGATTACGGTCTGTATCAACTTTTACGATTTCAAGGTTTTGTACTGTTACTGTTTCTCCACCCATACGTCCAGGTAATAGTTTACCTTTGAATACACGGTTTGGAGCTACAGGACCCATTGAACCTGGGCGACGGTGGTAACGTGAACCATGAGACATCGGTCCGCGAGATTGGTTATGACGCTTGATAGCACCTTGGAAACCTTTCCCCTTAGATGTTCCTGTTACGTCTACTAC
Organism: Alkalihalophilus pseudofirmus OF4; assembly: GCF_000005825.2. Classification (GTDB taxonomy): domain Bacteria; phylum Bacillota; class Bacilli; order Bacillales; family Bacillaceae_D; genus Alkalihalophilus; species Alkalihalophilus pseudofirmus. The sequence goes on along the minus strand of NC_013791.2, from coordinate 137,284 downwards.
GTCTCCAGCTGTAAATGTGTCAACTTTAACTTCGTTACCCACTTCAAGAGAAGCGTCGAAGTTACGGATTTCCTTCATGAAGCGCTTAGGAGCTGTGTTAGCTTTTGCAGCATGTCCTTCTTGAGGCTTGTTAGTATTTGATTTCTTTTGGTCAGCAAATCCGATTTGGATTGCTTCGTATCCATCAGACTCAACAGTTTTCTTTTGAAGAACCACGTTTGGCTCAGCTTCGATAACTGTTACTGGGATGACTTCACCATTTTCAGCAAACACTTGTGTCATACCGATTTTTCTACCTAAGATTCCTTTGGTCATCCGTTACACCTCCTAATATAACTCGAATTTTTTGTTTGCCATTTTTATATACTTACATATAAAAGTCTATATTCACTAATTGATCATACAGATTTATAGTTTGATTTCGATGTCTACGCCAGACGGTAAATCCAAACGCATAAGAGCATCCACAGTTTGTGGAGTTGGATTCACGATATCAATCAAACGCTTGTGCGTACGCATCTCGAATTGCTCACGAGAATCTTTGTACTTGTGAACCGCACGAAGAACTGTGTAAACCGACTTCTCAGTTGGAAGTGGAATCGGACCAGATACATTAGCACCTGAACGCTTTGCAGTGTCTACAATCTTCTCTGCTGATTGATCAAGAACACGATGATCATACGCCTTTAAACGAATACGAATCTTTTGCTTTGCCATTATAGCCCCTCCTTTATCGTCCATTTTATAAACAGACATACTCCGTGAAAATTTCCTACACCCTGCCATGGCAAAGGGGCCGGGTGTATCAGCAACCTTCCACATCATCGCTGCCAATGACCAACATTCAACATTATACATAGGCACATGACCTAAATCAAGTAAAAGTTTTTATGTTGGGCACACTCCTACTATTATAACGACACCTATGAATAATTGCAAGGTTTTATCGAAATTAATTGCATAAAAAAAGAAAGCACCTTGGAAGACCAAGATGCTTTCTATCAGAAAGTAATATAATTACTTAGTGATTGTAGCTACGACACCAGCACCTACAGTACGTCCACCCTCACGGATAGAGAACTTAGTACCTTCTTCGATTGCGATTGGTGAAATTAGTTCAACAGTCATTTCGATGTTGTCACCAGGCATTACCATCTCAACACCTTCTGGAAGGTTGATGATTCCAGTTACATCAGTTGTACGGAAGTAGAACTGAGGACGGTAGTTTGAGAAGAATGGAGTGTGACGTCCACCCTCTTCTTTTGAAAGAACATAAACTTCAGCTTTGAAGTTTGTGTGTGGAGTAATACTACCTGGCTTAGCAAGTACTTGTCCACGTTGAACTTGGTCACGTGAAACCCCACGAAGAAGTGCACCAATGTTGTCACCAGCTTCAGCATAGTCAAGAAGCTTGCGGAACATTTCTACTCCTGTACAAGTAGTAGAAGATGGCTCTTCTGCTAAACCGATGATGTCAATTACGTCACCAACATTAAGTTGTCCACGCTCTACACGACCAGTAGCAACCGTACCACGACCAGTGATTGAGAATACATCCTCAACTGGCATCATGAATGGCTTTTCTTTATCGCGCTCTGGAGTAGGGATGTAATCATCTACAGCAGCCATAAGTTCGATAATTTTTTCTTCGTATGCTTCGTCACCTTCAAGTGCTTTAAGAGCAGAACCTTGGATAACAGGTACATCGTCACCAGGGAAGTCATACTCAGAAAGAAGGTCACGTACTTCCATTTCTACTAATTCAAGTAGCTCTTCGTCATCTACCATGTCACATTTGTTTAAGAATACAACAAGGTAAGGTACACCTACTTGACGAGAAAGAAGGATGTGCTCACGAGTTTGCGGCATTGGGCCATCAGCAGCAGATACTACTAAGATACCGCCGTCCATTTGTGCAGCACCAGTGATCATGTTTTTAACATAGTCAGCATGTCCTGGGCAGTCAACGTGTGCATAGTGACGGTTATCAGTTTCGTACTCAACGTGTGCAGTTGAGATTGTGATACCGCGCTCACGCTCTTCTGGAGCACCATCGATAGCGTCATACGCCATTGCAGCACCTTTACCAGAACGCTTAGCAAGTACAGTTGTGATTGCAGCTGTTAAAGTTGTTTTACCATGGTCAACGTGTCCAATAGTACCGATATTGGCATGCGTTTTCGAGCGGTCGAATTTTTCTTTACCCATGATTAATTTCCTCCCTTAAATAAACAATAGTAAGTTTTTTTATGAATAAGAAAGGTGCCATATCCATACGAATATCACCTTTCTTAGCTTACAACAAAACGTTGTATGAAACAATTACAAAACGTTATTACTGACCGTTTTGCTTTTTAATGATCTCTTCCGCTACGCTCTTAGGAACTTCTTCGTAGTGGTCAAAGAACATTGAGTACGTTCCGCGTCCTTGTGTACGAGAACGTAATGATGTTGCATACCCGAACATTTCAGCTAATGGAACGAACGCTTTAACTGTTTGTGCGTTACCGCGTGCTTCCATACCCTCAACGCGTCCACGACGTGCTGTAACGTCACCCATTACATCACCCATGTACTCTTCAGGAATAACAACTTCAACTTTCATTAATGGCTCAAGTAATACTGGTTTACACTTAGTTTTAGCGTTTTTAAGTGCCATAGATGCAGCAATTTTAAACGCCATCTCACTTGAATCGACATCATGGTAAGAACCATCATAAAGCTTCGCTTTAATATCGATTACAGGGTATCCAGCAATCATACCGTTGCCAAGAGCTTCTTCAATACCTTGTTCTACAGATCCGATGTATTCACGAGGAACTGATCCACCAACGATTGCATTTTCGAATTCGAAACCTGCACCCTCTTCGTTTGGAGAGAATTCTACCCAAACGTGACCAAATTGTCCACGACCACCAGATTGACGAACGAACTTACCTTCAACTTGAGCCGTTTGACGGATCGTTTCACGGTAAGATACTTGTGGAGCACCAACGTTAGCCTCTACTTTAAACTCACGTTTCATACGGTCAACGATGATATCAAGGTGAAGTTCACCCATACCAGAGATAATCGTTTGACCAGTTTCTTCGTTTGTTTCCGTACGGAAAGTTGGATCTTCCTCAGCAAGCTTAGCTAATGCCATACCCATCTTATCTTGGTCAGCTTTAGACTTTGGCTCTACTGATAAAGAGATAACCGGCTCTGGGAATTCCATTGACTCAAGAATAACAAGATTCTTTTCATCACATAGAGTGTCACCAGTTGTTGTATCTTTTAGACCAACAGCAGCAGCGATATCACCAGAGTAAACCGTAGAGATTTCCTCACGTGAGTTTGCATGCATTTGAAGGATACGACCAACACGCTCGCGCTTATCCTTAGTTGAGTTCTTAACATAAGAACCTGAATCTAGTGTACCAGAGTAAACACGGAAGAATGTTAACTTACCTACAAATGGGTCAGTCATAACTTTAAACGCAAGTGCTGAAAACGGGTTGTCATCACCAGGTTCACGAGTTACTTCTTCTTCAGAGTCAGGTACTGTACCTTTAATTGCAGGTACATCAAGTGGTGAAGGAAGGTAATCAAGTACTGCATCAAGCATTAATTGAACACCTTTGTTTTTGAATGCAGAACCACAGATAACTGGGTAGAATTCAACGTTACAAGTACCTTTACGGATTGCAGCCTTGAGTTCATCATTCGTTAACTCTTCACCCTCTAAGTATTTCATCATGAGTTCTTCGTCTAGCTCAGCAGCTGCTTCAACTAGTTTCTCACGATATTCTTGAGCTTGTTCTTTATACTCTTCAGGAATTTCTTTCGCTTCAGTACGAGTACCTAGGTCATCTTCATAGAAGTATGCAACCATTTCGATAAGATCAATGATACCATTGAAATCATCCTCAGCACCAATTGGTAATTGGATAGGGTGTGCATTTGCTTGAAGACGATCATGAATCGTTCCAACAGAGTACAAGAAGTCTGCACCAGTCTTGTCCATTTTGTTAACGAAAACGACACGTGGTACACCATAAGTTGTTGCTTGACGCCATACTGTTTCTGTTTGTGGTTCAACACCCGATTGAGCATCTAGTACCGCTACAGCACCATCTAATACACGTAGTGAACGTTCAACTTCAACTGTGAAGTCTACGTGTCCTGGTGTATCAATGATGTTAATACGATGGTCTTTCCAAGCAGCCGTTGTAGCAGCAGAAGTGATCGTGATACCACGTTCTTGCTCCTGTGCCATCCAGTCCATTTGTGAAGCACCTTCGTGCGTTTCACCAATTTTATGAATACGACCTGTGTAAAAAAGTACGCGCTCTGTAGTAGTTGTTTTACCGGCATCGATGTGAGCCATGATGCCGATATTACGCGTATCTTTTAAGGAGAACTCTCTTGCCATGGGGTATTTCTCCTTCCTATTTCATACGATTTATTTAATAAGAATAAAATCTTACCAACGATAGTGAGCAAACGCTTTGTTCGCTTCAGCCATCTTATGAGTATCTTCACGCTTCTTAACAGAAGCACCAGCGTTGTTAGCAGCATCTAAGATTTCATAAGCTAAACGCTCTTCCATCGTTTTTTCTCCACGAAGACGTGAATAGTTTACTAACCAACGAAGACCTAAAGTTGTACGACGCTCAGGCTTAACTTCGATCGGCACTTGGTAGTTAGCACCACCAACACGACGAGCTTTAACTTCAAGAACAGGCATAATGTTCTTAAGCGCTTGATCAAATACTTCCATAGGGTCTTTTCCGCTACGTTCCTTCACTAATTCAAACGCATTATATAGGATTGTTTGAGCAACCCCACGCTTTCCATCAACCATAATACGGTTGATTAGACGTGTAACTAGTTTTGAATTATAAATAGGATCTGGTAATACATCGCGACGAGTAACTGGACCTTTACGAGGCATTGTTTCCCCTCCTTTCAACATTTAAACAATTATTTTTTTAATTACTTTTTATCTTTTGGACGCTTTGTACCATACTTAGAACGTCCTTGCATACGATTTTGTACACCTGCTGTATCAAGCGCACCACGTACGATGTGGTAACGAACCCCTGGTAAATCTTTTACACGGCCGCCACGGATAAGAACAACACTGTGCTCTTGTAGGTTGTGACCGATACCTGGGATGTATGCCGTTACCTCAATTTGGTTCGTTAAACGAACACGTGCATACTTACGAAGAGCCGAGTTCGGTTTCTTCGGAGTCATTGTACCAACACGAGTACAAACACCGCGCTTTTGAGGAGAAGAAAGGTTTGTTTGATTCTTCTTGAAGCTGTTGTACCCTTTGTTAAGTGCTGGTGAATCAGAATTCTTAACTTTAGCAACGCGTCCTTTACGGATTAATTGGTTAATAGTAGGCATTATTTTTCCTCCTCTCTTTTAAAAAGATAAGACCACTGATCCTGGTGGTTCATATTTAGGCAAAAGTAAAGTTTTTGCCATGCGGATCGCCCCGAATGGCAAAAACACGATTACTTCCTTAAAGCAACAGTGGCTGCACCGACTTCAATGCCACAAGCTTCACCAAGCTTTTTCATTGAGTCAACATAATAAACCGGGATTTGCTTTGACTTCGCTAACGCTTCAACTTTGTATACAACACGAGTATCAGCATCTTCTGCTACAACCAGTTCACAAACCTCACCGATCTCTAGCGCCTTTAATGTTTGCTTAGTACCTATAATAAGGTTACTAGCCTGCTTTACTTTTTCATAAGACATTGTTCATCCTCCAAAGCAACAGGTTCTGAGGCACACTTTGATATCTTATCACCCTGATATATGTGTGTCAACCACTTATTAATAGTTTTTATTCGTGAGTTCCTACTTCTTCTAGTACAGCAGCTTCCGCTTCTTCTTGATTATCATCATGAGTAGATAAAATATTCAAGTGGCGGTAGCGGTCCATACCAGTTCCCGCTGGAACCAACTTACCGATAATAACATTTTCTTTAAGACCTAGCAACTCATCACGTTTTCCTTTAATTGCCGCATCAGTTAAGACACGAGTCGTTTCTTGGAACGAAGCAGCTGATAAGAAGGAATCCGTTTCAAGAGAAGCTTTTGTGATACCAAGAAGTACCGGACGACCTGTAGCAGGGCGTTTGCCTTCAAGTAACACTTTTGCGTTCTCATCGTTGAAGTGTTGGATTTCAATAAGGGAACCTGGAAGTACATTTGTTTCCCCTGCATCCACCACACGAATTTTACGAAGCATTTGACGAACCATAACCTCAACGTGCTTATCGCCAATTTCTACCCCTTGCATACGGTATACTTTTTGAACTTCGCGTAAGAGATACTCTTGAACACCGTCCATACCACGAACTTTTAGAAGTTCTTTCGGATCGATCGAACCTTCTGTTAAGCTTTCGCCGGCTTTTACATGATCACCGACAGCCACTTTTATTCTTGCACCGTAAGGGATCGCATAGTTAATGCTCTCCATTTCGCTGCGAACGGTAACTTCACGTTTGTCGCCTTCTTTAAAGTCAACAACTTCTCCTTCAATTTCAGAGATAACTGCTTGACCTTTAGGATTACGAGCTTCAAAAATCTCTTGGATACGCGGAAGACCTTGAGTGATATCGTCTCCTGCTACCCCGCCTGTATGGAACGTACGCATTGTAAGCTGGGTTCCCGGCTCACCGATTGATTGAGCAGCGATAATTCCAACTGCTTCCCCAACTTCGACGTCGCTTCCTGTCGCAAGGTTGCGGCCGTAACATTGCTTACACACACCATGCCGTGTATTACAAGTGAATACAGAACGAATTGTCATTTCTTCAATTCCAGCATCTAGAATTATTTTAGCGACATCCTCTGTAATAAGTTCATTCTTTTTAACAAGGACTTCATTTGTTTCAGGATGGCGAACAGTCTTGAATGCTACACGGCCGAGTAAACGGTCATACAGTCCTTCAATAATTTCGTTTCCTTCTTTAATCGCACCGACTAATAGTCCACGATCTGTACCACAGTCTTTTTCACGTACGATTACATCTTGCGCAACATCTACTAGACGACGAGTCAGGTAACCTGAATCGGCAGTCTTTAAGGCTGTATCGGCAAGACCTTTACGTGCACCGTGAGTAGAGATGAAGTACTCGAGTACCGTTAAACCTTCACGGAAACTTGATTTGATCGGAAGCTCAATGATTCGACCAGACGGGTTAGCCATCAGACCACGCATACCTGCAAGCTGCGTAAAGTTTGATGCGTTACCACGGGCACCTGAGTCACTCATCATAAAGATTGGGTTGCGTTTATCAAGAGTTCCCATTAATTTATTCTGGATAACATCCTTCGCTTCACTCCAGACTGAGATAACACGGTCATAGCGCTCTTCCTCTGTGATAAGACCACGGCGGAATTGCTTTAATACCTTCTCAACTTTAATTTCAGCTTCAGCAAGGATTTCTTTTTTCTCTGCAAGTACAACGATATCGGCTACCCCAACAGTAATACCGGCTTTCGTTGAGTACTTAAATCCTAAGTCTTTCATGCGGTCAAGCATCTTAGAAGTCTCAGTGATCTTAAACTTCTTAAATACTTCAGCGATGATATTTCCTAGGAAGCCTTTCTTAAATGGCGCTACAACTTCACGCTCTTCAAACAACTTCGCTACATCTGTAGTGCTTGGTACAATGTATTTAGCTGGCGTTTCCACCTCTAAGTTCACTGCAGTCGGCTCATTGATGTATGGGAATGACGGAGGAAGAATTTCATTGAAAATTAACTTCCCTACAGTCGTTAATAACAATTTATCTTCTTGGTCTTCTGTAAATGTTGTTTTACCGAGTGAGGCAACAGGAATTGCTACACGTGTATGAAGATGCACATATCCATTTTGATACGCAATCAATGCTTCATTTGTATCTTTAAAGATAGAACCTGTACCTTTTGCTTCCTCACGCTCCATTGTCAGGTAGTAGTTACCTAATACCATATCCTGAGAAGGAGTAACAACCGGCTTACCATCTTTCGGGTTCAAGATGTTTTGAGCTGCAAGCATTAGAAGACGCGCTTCTGCTTGTGCTTCTGCTGATAATGGTACGTGTACAGCCATTTGGTCACCATCAAAGTCAGCGTTATAAGCTGTACATACGAGCGGGTGAAGCTTAATTGCACGACCTTCAACTAAAGTTGGCTCAAATGCTTGGATACCAAGACGGTGAAGAGTAGGGGCACGGTTTAATAAAACTGGGTGCTCACGAATTACTTCTTCTAGTACATCCCACACCTCAGGTTGAACGCGCTCTACCTTACGCTTAGCACTCTTAATGTTATGAGCAAGACCTTTACTTACAAGCTCCTTCATAACAAATGGCTTAAATAGCTCTAGTGCCATCTCTTTTGGAAGTCCGCACTGATACATCTTTAAGTTCGGACCTACTACGATAACCGAACGACCAGAGTAATCAACACGTTTTCCTAGTAAGTTTTGACGGAAACGTCCTTGTTTCCCTTTAAGCATATGAGATAAAGATTTTAATGGACGGTTACCTGGTCCTGTTACCGGACGTCCGCGGCGGCCATTATCAATCAATGCATCTACTGCTTCTTGAAGCATACGCTTTTCATTTTGAACAATAATATTTGGAGCTCCTAAATCTAGAAGGCGCTTCAAACGATTGTTACGGTTAATTACACGACGATAAAGGTCATTTAAGTCAGAAGTAGCAAAACGACCACCATCAAGCTGAACCATTGGACGTAATTCTGGCGGAATAACCGGAAGTACATCTAAAATCATCCAAGAAGGTTCGTTTCCTGAATTACGGAATGCTTCTAATACTTCTAGACGTTTAATCGCACGCGTACGACGTTGACCTTGAGCAGTTAACAGCTCTTCTTTCAGCCCATCAACTTCCTTTTCAAGATCGATATCAGCTAAAAGCTTACGGATCGCTTCTGCTCCCATAGCAGCAGTAAATGAGCGGCCGTATTTATCACGGTATGTGCGGAATTCTTTCTCAGATAGAAGCTGCTTTTTCTCAAGCGGCGTCTCACCTGGGTCAGTTACTACGTATGAAGCGAAGTAAATGACTTCTTCAAGAGAACGAGGAGACATATCCAGCACTAGGCCCATACGGCTCGGAATTCCTTTGAAGTACCAAATGTGAGAAACAGGTGCAGCAAGCTCAATATGACCCATACGTTCACGACGAACTTTTGCACGTGTAACCTCTACACCACAACGATCACAGACAACACCTTTATAACGGACACGCTTATATTTACCACAGTGACATTCCCAGTCCTTTTGAGGTCCGAAAATACGCTCACAGAATAAGCCGTCTTTCTCAGGTTTAAGTGTACGATAGTTAATCGTTTCTGGTTTCTTTACTTCCCCACGTGACCAAGAACGAATCTTGTTCGGTGAAGCAAGACCAATTTTCATATATTCGAAGTTATTTACATCTATCAAGGGGCCAACCTCCCTTTTGATTTCCATGTCTTATAGAACACGCAAATGAAAGTATCTATATTCTCTTTTTAATATGTTAAAGAGGGTAAGACAGCAACATGGGAACTAGTACATCTAGCCCCCGCATCGCTTTTTTCTATACTTTTATTCGTTATACGTTTGATTCACTTGATTCAAGATTCAAGTTAAGCTTTTCTGAAGTCTGTTCATCTTCATCATCAAGCTCTCTCATCTCAATCTCTTCCTCGTTACTTGAGAGCATCTTCACATCCATACCGAGTGATTGAAGCTCTTTGATAAGAACTTTAAATGATTCAGGTACACCTGGCTCAGGAACATTTTCACCTTTAACAATTGCTTCATACGTCTTAACACGTCCGACAACGTCATCAGACTTAACAGTTAAGATTTCTTGTAAAGTGTAAGCAGCTCCATAGGCCTCAAGTGCCCAAACCTCCATCTCACCGAAACGCTGTCCACCAAATTGTGCTTTACCACCAAGCGGCTGTTGTGTAACGAGTGAGTATGGTCCAGTTGAACGAGCGTGAAGCTTATCATCTACCATGTGGGCAAGCTTGATCATGTACATGATCCCTACTGACACACGGTTATCAAACGGCTCCCCAGTACGTCCATCATAAAGGACTGTCTTACCATCACGTGCCATACCAGCTTCCTCTAGTGTACCCCAAACATCTTCCTCATTCGCTCCGTCAAATACAGGAGAAGCAACATGGATGCCAAGTTTACGAGCTGCCATACCTAAATGAAGCTCAAGAACCTGTCCGATGTTCATACGAGATGGTACCCCTAGTGGGTTTAACATGATATCGATTGGTGTTCCATCTGGAAGGAAAGGCATATCCTCTTCTGGCAAGATACGAGAGATAACCCCTTTGTTACCATGTCGTCCGGCCATCTTATCTCCTTGGTTGATCTTACGCTTTTGTACGATGTATACACGTACAAGCTGATTCACACCAGGAGGAAGCTCATCGCCGTCTTCACGGTTAAAGATCTTCACATCTAGTACAATTCCGTCGCCGCCATGCGGTGCACGTAGTGACGTATCACGTACTTCACGAGCTTTTTCACCGAAGATTGCATGTAATAGACGCTCCTCAGCTGTTAGTTCTGTAACCCCTTTTGGCGTAACTTTACCAACCAGAATGTCGCCGTCTTTTACTTCAGCACCCACACGGATAATTCCTCGCTCATCCAAGTTCTTAAGCGCGTCTTCACCGACGTTTGGAATATCACGAGTAATTTCTTCAGGTCCAAGCTTCGTATCACGAGCTTCTGACTCATACTCTTCAATGTGAACAGATGTATATACGTCATCTTTTACAAGGCGCTCACTTAAAATGATCGCATCCTCATAGTTATAACCATCCCATGTCATGAATCCAACAAGTACGTTACGGCCTAATGCCATTTCTCCGCTTTCCATTGATGGACCATCAGCAAGGATTTCACGTTTTTCAATCACATCGCCTTCACGAACGATCGGACGTTGGTTGTAGCTTGTACCTTGGTTCGAGCGAATAAACTTTTGAAGACGGTATTTGTCAAGGTCACCCTTCACTTGTTTACCATCTACTTCTTCAGTTCTGCGAACCCAGATTTCTTTAGCTGTTACACGCTCTACTACACCAGGATGCTTCGATACAATCGCAGCACCTGAATCTTTAGCAGATACATGCTCCATACCTGTACCAACAAGCGGTGCCTCAGGAATAAGAAGAGGAACAGCTTGACGTTGCATGTTCGCTCCCATAAGTGCACGGTTGGAGTCATCATTTTCTAAGAACGGAATACATGACGTCGCCGCTGAAACTACCTGCTTAGGAGATACATCCATATAATCTAAACGCTCACGTGGGACAACGGTGTTCTCCCCACGGAAACGAGCAATGATATTATCATCTACAAATGATCCATCATCAGCTAGACGAGCATTTGCCTGAGCGACAACATAGTTATCCTCTTCATCTGCTGTTAGATAATCAATTTGCGCTGTTACTTTTCCAGTTTCAGGATCCACACGACGGTACGGTGTTTCCATAAAACCAAATTCATTTACCTTCGCATAAGAAGATAATGAGTTAATCAATCCAATGTTCGGTCCCTCAGGAGTTTCAATTGGACACATACGACCATAGTGAGAGTAGTGAACGTCACGCACTTCAAATCCAGCACGCTCACGTGTTAAACCACCAGGCCCTAATGCTGATAGACGACGCTTATGTGTCAACTCAGCTAGCGGGTTCGTTTGGTCCATAAATTGAGAAAGCTGAGAGCTTCCGAAGAACTCTTTAATAGAGGCAATAACCGGACGGATATTGATAAGAGCTTGAGGCGTAATCATATTCGGATCTTGAATAGACATACGCTCACGTACAACACGCTCCATACGAGATAAACCGATACGGAATTGATTTTGCAGTAATTCCCCTACTGAACGAAGACGACGGTTACCTAGGTGGTCGATATCATCTGTATCACCGACACCATGCAGTAAGTTAAAGAAGTAGTTAATAGATGCGATAATATCAGCTGGAGTGATATGTTTCACTTCACGCTCTACTAAGCCATTACCGATGATACGGATCACTTGCTCACCCTCTTGGTCATCTGGAGCATAAACCTTAATAGATTGCAGATCAATTTCGCTGTCTTCTACTACTCCGCCTGATGCACGAGCTGTACGGAAACCAATGTTATTTTCTAAGTTAGGCAGAATACGGTCTAGCGTACGACGATCTAGAAGCGTACCTTCCTCAGCAATTACTTCACCCGTCTCAGGATCCACTAACGTTTCTGCTAAACGCTGGTTGAATAAACGGTTTTTAATATGAAGCTTTTTGTTAATCTTGTAACGACCAACATTCGCTAGATCATAGCGCTTAGGATCAAAGAAGCGAGAATCAAGCAAGCTCTTTGCATTTTCTACTGTTGGCGGTTCACCCGGACGAAGACGCTCATAGATTTCAAGCAATGCCTTTTCCGTGCTATCTGTATTATCTTTCTCTAGGGAATTACGAAGATACTCATCTTCACCTAATAGATCAATGATCTCTTGATCAGACCCAAACCCTAAGGCACGCAAAAGAACCGTCACTGGAATCTTTCTTGTGCGGTCAATACGGACATACACAATGTCCTTCGCATCGGTTTCAAGCTCTAACCATGCTCCGCGGTTTGGAATAACAGTAGCGGTGAAACCTTTCTTCCCATTCTTGTCAGTCTTTTGACTGTAGTACACACTTGGAGAACGTACTAACTGAGAAACGATAACACGCTCTGCCCCGTTAATGACGAATGTGCCAGTCTCTGTCATTAATGGGAAGTCACCCATGAATACTTCTTGTTCCTTCACTTCACCAGTCTCTTTATTAATAAGACGGACTTTAACTCGTAAAGGAGCAGCGAACGTCACATCACGCTCTTTTGATTCATCTACCGGGTATTTGGGCTCCCCAAGACTGTAATCAATAAACTCTAAAACTAAATTTCCTGTGAAGTCTTGAATCGGGGAAATGTCTTGGAACATTTCTCTTAAACCCTCATCAAGAAACCATTGATAAGAAGCTGTTTGAATCTCAATTAAGTTTGGCAACTCCAACACTTCGTTAATTCTTGCATAGCTTCTACGTTGGCGGTGGCGTCCATACTGAACAAGTTGACCTGTCAACTGATTCACCCCTCAAATCTCGCGTTATAGTATCTAAAAATGACTTCATCTACTCTCTCCCTATAGATCATAAGAAAAGATTGCAGATTAAACATTTTTATAGATTGCGTACACACTTATACTGCCGCATTCTCACACAACTCATATAAGCTTAAAGCTTGTATTACCTGACATAGTCTTCACGCACAAAAAGAAAAAATGGCTTCGTTTAATAAAACCACATTTTCCATCTATTCGTTCGATTATACTAGTATAACCATATTTCTCCAATGCTATACAGAATAAAAAAAGATAGACTTTACGAAAAATAGGTAGTTATACGCATTAAATAACAATATCACAAAGTAGATACTCAGTCAATTTTTTTTGCAGATAAAATGAAGTATCCCTTTTTCTTTTCTACTACTTCTACATTTCCAAATAACCCTTCAATCTTCTCCATTGCTGAAGGAGCACCTTGCTTCTTTTGAATAACAACCCACAGGCAGCCTCCATTTTTAAGGCGCCCATGTGCCTGTTCAAAAATCTCGTGAACCACTTTCTTGCCGGCACGAATAGGAGGATTAGTTAAGATCGCAGCATACTGGTCGCCTTTCACTTGGCCGAGCGTGTCACTTTCATAGATGTCCACGTTCGATATTCCGTTATTCATAGCATTTTTTCGAGCAAGATCTAATGCTCTCACATTTACATCTACCATATGAACTTCACGCTCTTTATCGATAGAGGCAACAGCTAGACCAATCGGCCCATATCCACAACCGACATCTAATAGCGCCCCGCTCACTTCAGGCATTGTAAATGCATCGATTAAAAGACGACTTCCAAAATCCACTTCATTCTTTGAAAAGACACCTCTATCAGATGTGAATCTGTACGTCTTCCCTTTCAGTTCAAATGACCATGTTTTTTCATCACTTTCTACTTTAGGATCATTTGAATAATAATGACCAGACACTTATGAATCCCTCACTTTCATCAACTTCTATCACCTATTTTGATCTCATTTACTATAATCAAAACCTGTTATTTAGAAGAAAAAAAGACCCGCATAGATGCGAGTCTTTTTTGAAGATTTATTACTTAACTTCTACAGAAGCGCCAGCATCTTCAAGTTTAGCTTTCATTTCTTCAGCTTCTTCTTTAGCGATACCTTCTTTAACTGGAGATGGAGCACCATCAACTAAAGCTTTAGCTTCTTTAAGACCAAGACCAGTGATTTCACGAACAACTTTGATTACGCCGATTTTTGAACCACCAGCAGAAGTTAGGATTAGGTCAAATTCAGTTTGCTCAGCAGCGCCACCCTCAGCAGCTCCACCTGCTACAGCTACAGGAGCAGCTGCAGTTACACCAAATTCTTCTTCGATTGCTTTAACAAGGTCGTTAAGTTCTAAAACAGTCATTTCTTTAACTGCTTCAATGATTTGTTCTTTAGTCATTTTGAAATCCTCCTATATAAATAAGTTTTTTAGTTTTTGTAAAACGTTAGCGAACAAGCGTCAGCTTACGCGCCTTTTTCTTCTTTTTGCTCTGCAACAGCCTTCGTAACTAATGCGAAACCACGCATTGGAGCTTGAAGTACGTTCGCAAGCATAGAAAGTAGACCTTCGCGTGATGGAAGTTCAGCAAGAGCTTTGATTTCTTCAACCGAAGCAACGCGTCCTTCAATAACACCAGCTTTGATCTCAAGAGCATCATGCTTCTTAGCAAATTCGTTTAGCACCTTTGCAGGAGCAATTACATCCTCTGCACTGAAAGCAACAGCGTTCGGTCCAACAAGCTTTTCGTTAAGCTCAGAAAGCTCAGCTGCATCAGCTGCACGACGAGTTAAAGAGTTTTTGTAAACTTTGAACTCAACGCCTGCTTCACGAAGCTGCTTACGAAGTTCAGTTACTTCAGCAACGTTAAGACCACGGTAGTCAACAACAATAGTTGCTTTATTATCACGTAGCTTATCAGCGATATCAGATACGATTTGTTTCTTTTGTTCTAGTACGCTCATCCTTACACCTCCCATGGTTTTTATACCATACCGTCAAGAAGCGAATATAAAAAGCCCCCATGTAGACATGAGGGCATTATTGATGTCAGTTACACTGAATCTATAAGCTTACCTCGGTAGGAAATTAAGCAACCAATGCACCTACTGTCTACGGTATGATGTTCATTTTTATCTTAGTCGTGCCAAAGCACTCTTAAGAGTATACTTTACTAATTATTGAAAGTCAATAATTACTTTGCAATTGATGAAGCGTTAACGCGTACACCAGGTCCCATAGTTGATGCTACAGCAACATTCTTCATGTATGTTCCTTTAGCAGCAGAAGGTTTTGCTTTCACTAATGTTTCAATAATAGTTGTGAAGTTCTCAACAAGTTTTTCTGTTTCGAACGATACTTTACCGATTGGTACGTGGATGTTACCAGCTTTATCAACACGGTATTCTACTTTACCAGCCTTGATTTCATTAACAGCTTTTTGAACATCAAATGTTACTGTACCAGTCTTAGGGTTTGGCATTAAGCCTTTTGGTCCAAGAACACGACCAAGCTTACCAACTTGTGCCATCATGTCAGGAGTTGCTACGATTACATCAAACTCGAACCAACCTTGGTTGATCTTGTTGATGAAATCCTCATCACCTACATAATCAGCGCCAGCAGCTTCAGCTTCTTTCGCTTTTTCACCTTTAGCAAATACAAGAACGCGTTGAGTTTTACCTGTTCCGTTTGGAAGAACAACAGCTCCACGGATTTGTTGATCTGCTTTCTTAGGGTCAACACCTAGACGTACAGCAACTTCAACTGTTTCATCGAATTTAGCTGTAGCAGTTTTCTTTACTAATTCAATTGCTTCATCAGCAAGATATGCCGCATCGCGGTCTACTAGCTTTACAGCATCTTGATATTTTTTACCTTTTTTAGCCATGCTAATTTCCTCCTCGAATGTGGTTTTAGCGGTAGTACCTCCCACTATTAAAGGTTGCGAACCTAAAACTTAGGTAAAGAGGGGTTTCCTCATCGCAACCTCCATAAAAAACAATGTTACAAATTAGTCTTCAATCACGATACCCATGCTACGTGCAGTACCTTCAACCATACGCATAGCTGCTTCAACATCAGCTGCGTTTAGGTCTGGCATCTTCGTTTCAGCAATCTCGCGTACTTTATCACGCTTAACTGTTGCAACTTTCTTAATGTGAGGCTCACCAGAACCTGACTCGATACCAGCAGCCTTCTTAAGAAGAACAGCAGCAGGTGGAGTTTTAGTGATGAATGTAAACGAACGGTCTTCAAATACCGTAATTTCTACCGGGATGATAAGACCCGCTTGATCTGAAGTACGAGCGTTAAATTCTTTACAGAATCCCATAATATTAACACCTGCTTGACCTAATGCAGGACCAACCGGCGGCGCTGGATTAGCTTTACCAGCAGGAATTTGTAATTTAACCATTTTAATTACCTTTTTAGCCACGTGACACACCTCCTTAGTCCGTGATGTGGTTATCCGGGTGTCTACACCCTCCCACTCAAAAAACGGATGCAATCATGCACCCGATGGTTCATGTAGTAAAACCATTATCAAACATGAAGATTTTATCACCTTCAGAGATAACTTTCAAGTTTTTTTGAATTAAATCTTTTCAACTTGATCAAATTCAAGCTCTACCGGGGTTTCACGACCGAACATATTTACATGCACTTTAATCTTTTGCTTGTCCAAATAAATTTCTTCAATCGATCCGATAAAGTTAGCAAATGGACCTTCCTTCACCTTAACTGATTCTTTTAATTCAAAATCAAGATCAGCTTTAGGCTCACTTACACCCATTTGTTTCAAGATCGCTTCTGCTTCTTCAGGTAATAACGCTGTAGGTTTTGAACCCGCACCCGAAGAGCCGACAAAGCCAGTTACTCCAGGTGTATTACGTACAACATACCATGAATCGTCTGTCATGACCATCTCAACAATAACATAACCAGGAAATACCTTTTTTGTCACTTGCTTCGTTTTCCCGTTTTTCACTTCTGTTTCTTCTTCAACAGGAACAAGCACTCGGAAAATTTTGTCAGTCATATCCATTGACTCAACACGTTTTTCCAAGTTTGCTTTTACTTTATTTTCATAGCCTGAATACGTATGAACCACATACCAATTTTTCTCCATGTTTAATAGGACGGTTTTGTCCTTCCCTCCTTCTCTCAACCATACTTAACCAAGACTGAAAGCTATCCAGCTGGTTTATCCGAGCAATAAACGAACAACAGAAGAGATTCCGTAGTCTACAATTGCAAAGAAAACAGTAATAAACGCAACCGTACCAAGAACCACCCAAGTGTAGCGAGTTAATTCTTTACGAGTAGGCCACGATACACGTTTCATCTCAAGTACGACATCTTTAAAAAACTTACCAATGTTCTTTTCGCCGCCAGCCATGGCAGACACCTCCAGCACCAATCAATATAGACAAATAAATGCGTATCTATTCCGAAATTGTTTATGTCAGCACATAAACAAGACCAAACCAACGTCCCATCCATAGGCAAAGCTTGTCTTATTTTAGGGGCTTTACCGTAAAGCAAAACTTTTCACCTTTGTCTTTTTATTTCTATATCCGCTCAAGTTTTTATATATGGTTAATATATCTGCTTAAGTTTCATCCAAGTCAAGGTGTAAAAAAAGCCAAAAAAAGAACCGCTCCATCTGTATTACTTGGTTTCACGATGAAGAGTGTGCTCATTGCACAACTTACAGAACTTCTTCACCTCAATGCGGTTAACGTGAGTTAGTTTATTCTTTTGGGTTGTATAATTTCTCGAATGACAAATCTCACAGGCTAGTATTACTTTATTACGCATCAGGCACCTCCGTACAGCTGTATACACACTCTTTAACTGTAGCACAGCAACTATTAAGTGTCAATTGCTTCTAGTGATACCAACTGATTGGCTGATAGATTCACCACCTGGCATCCTACAAGAAAAAGAACCTGGTTGACATAGAACCAGGCTCTAGTGCTCCTTATAGCGTAATACCTTTTAACTCTACATAACGCTCTAGCTTACGCTTTACACGCTGCAGGGCATTATCTATTGATTTTACATGACGGTTCAGATCCTCAGAAATTTCTTGATAGGATCTTCCATCGAGGTAGTGCATTAACACTTGTCGCTCGAGTTCACTTAAGATTTCTCCCATTTTAAGCTCGATATCTTCAAACTCTTCTTGGTTGATTAATAGATCTTCTGGATTGGTTACTCGACTTCCACAGATTACATCCAATAATGTACGGTCTGACTCTTCATCATAAAGCGGCTTATCAAGTGAAACATACGAGTTAAGCGGAATATGCTTTTGTCTCGTAGCTGTCTTGATTGCGGTAATGATTTGACGGGTAATACATAGTTCTGCAAATGCCTTGAATGATGCAAGCTTGTCCCCTTTAAAATCTCGGACAGCTTTATAAAGACCTATCATACCTTCTTGGACAATGTCCTCATGATCTGCTCCTATCAAAAAGTACGACCGAGCTTTTGCTCGTACAAAATTCTTGTACTTGTTGATCAGAAACTCAAGAGCACCACTATCCCCCATACGCACTTGTTCCACTAACACATCATCATCAACTTGATCATAACTGAGCTTTGTTACCGTTTCTTGAAGGTCCATGTGCACGACAATCCCCCCGACCTTGGATGTTGTCCAAATTATACGATAATTATATAGCACAGATTTCCAGCCGGTCAACCACTCATCTGCCGCCTCGACGCCATCTTTCAAAAATTTCAATCATTTCTTCATTTAGCGGCAGTTTTGTCGAATCTCGCTTTTTTCGTGTAGTTTCGACACTTTCTTCAATCCCTTTATCTGCCACTTCAAGTTCAATTAATAACTCTCTGGCTGACTTCCTTAATGCACCGCTTCCAAAGATTAGTGATTGCTCTGTAAAGTCAGAAGTAGCTACATGAATTCGTGTATCAATTTGTTTTAGATCAAGCACAAGTCTCTCAATTCGTTCATCTGCAGTTTCATTTTCTTTCGTATAGATCACATCCACACGGTAGTTAAGATACTGCTTCCCAATTCCTGCAACCATATGAGCATCAAAGATGACCTTCACCTCATACCCAGTAAAAGCTTGATACTCAGCCATCCGCTCAACGAGACGATCACGCGCCAGAGCGAGATCACGATCCTTTAATGCTCTCAGCTCCGGCCATGCTCCAATCATGTTGTAACCATCTACAAGGAGAATATCTTTCATTTTACTTGTTTCCTAATGGATGACGTCTTCTATACACTTCATACATCAAAAGGCTCGCTGCAACAGATGCATTAAGAGAGGTAACTTGTCCTACCATTGGAATCTGAATCAGAAAGTCACATTTTTCTTTAATTAAGCGGCTGATTCCTTTCCCCTCGCTTCCAATAACTAACCCAATGGGCATATCAAATGAAGCTTGACGGTAATCAGCACTCCCTTTTGCATCTGTGCCGGCAAACCATAAGCCTCTCTTCTTCAAATCATCCATCGTTCTTGCAATATTAGTTACGCGTACAACCGGGATATACTCAATCGCACCGGTTGAGGCTTTGGCAACTGTCTGCGTGAGGCCTACTGCACGGCGCTTTGGAATAATAATTCCGTGTGCTCCTGCGGCATCAGCTGTCCGCATGATAGAGCCTAAATTATGAGGATCTTCTATTTCATCTAGAATAAGAAAGAAAGGTTCTTCCCCGCGTTTTTCGGCAAGTGCAAACAAATCATCCATCTCTGCATATTCATAGGCAGCAATCGAAGCAACAACCCCTTGGTGATTGGAGCTGTCTACTAGCTGCTCAAGCTTTTTCTTTGGAGCATTTTGGATTAGGACGCCTTGCTCTTTTGCCAGCTGTACAACCTTAGTCATTTGTCCTTTATTGGACCCCTCTGCAATCCAAATTTTATTAATAGCATGTCCTGCGCGAAGAGCCTCAATGACCGGATTTTTCCCTAAAATAAACTCCTGTTTCATACTCTCACGCCTCCTTCCATTTACTTTTATTATTTATTTTTCATCCAATATAGCAACGACCTTTTCCATCACTTGATCTAATCGTGCATTTTCACCTTGTAAATAAAGATAGCCAAGCACAGCCTCAAATCCGGTAGAATAGCGATACGTATTAGCATCGGTATTCTTTGGGATCGAGCCTGACTTTGCATTGCGGCCGCGCTTTAGCACGGCCTCTTCTTCCGTTGTAAAAAATTCTTCATCTAATAATGAGTAAACCACTTTTGCTTGTGCTTTAGCTGATACAAAGCGCGTCGCTTCTACGTGCAGCCGATGCGGCCTTACTTTACCTTGCGCAATAAGATAGTAACGAATATACATATCTAATACCGAGTCGCCCATATAGGCAAGCGCTAATGCATTAAGCTGTGTTAAATCTGTATTCGGTTCTATTAATTTCATCTTAACCTCGTTTCCACCTAACACCTTGCGCAGTGTCTTCAAGCAAAATACCTTGATCCTTCAGCTGATCACGAATTTCATCTGCACGCTTAAAGTTACGCGACCTGCGAGTTTCATTTCGCTCTTCAATCAAGGCTTCTATTTCTGTATCTAAAAGTTCTGCTTGGGTACGGACCACAATCCCTAGTACATCTGCTAACTCATCAAATAAATCGATGAATGCATGCAAGACTTCTTTAGATGTTTGTTCTTCACGCAAGTATCGATTCGCCTCTTTAGCAAGGTCAAACATTACCGCAATGCCGTTTGCGCTATTAAAATCATCATCCATTTCCTTAATAAACGCTTCTTTCAGCTGCGAGATTTTCGTTAACCATTCTGCTTTCTCTCCGTAATCAGCCGATTCTCCTAAGCGGTGCTCTAAACTTGAAACAGCTGTGCGAAGACGCTCTAATCCATTCTTAGCTCCATCTAGCAGTTCGTCGCTGAAATTAATCGGGCTGCGATAGTGAGCAGTCAGCATAAAGAAACGTACGACTTCTGCAGAATGCTGTCGAATAATATCATGTGCTAAAACAAAATTACCGAGTGATTTCGACATTTTTTCGTTATTTATATTAATAAATCCATTGTGCATCCAGTAATTTGCCATCGTTTTTCCAGTTAAAGCTTCCGATTGGGCGATTTCATTTTCGTGATGAGGGAAAGATAAATCTTTTCCGCCGGCATGAATATCGATCGTATCGCCTAAATATTTCTTCACCATCGCAGAACATTCGATATGCCAGCCTGGACGACCATCACCCCACGGACTCTCCCAAGAAACTTCTCCTTCTTTAGCCGCTTTCCACAATACAAAATCAAGCGGGTCTTCTTTTCGCTCATCTACTTCAATTCTCGCACCAGAGCGAAGGTCATCTATCGATTGAGAAGATAGCTTGCCGTAGCCTTCAAATTTCTTTGTGCGGAAATAAACATCTCCCCCCGACTCATAAGCGTATTCTTTTTCAATTAACTTAGCTACAAATTCAATAATTTCCGGAATCGTCTCTGTTACACGAGGGTGTTTATTAGCCTTTTTGACTCCGAGTGCGCACGTATCATTGTGGTATTCTTCAATGAAACGATTCGCCACAGCAAATACGTCTTCTCCAAGTTCGTGAGCAGCCCGGATGATTTTATCATCTACATCTGTGAAATTAGAGATAAATTCTACCTCATACCCGCGATATTCTAAATAACGTCTGACCATATCATAGACAATCGGCGGTCTTGCATTGCCAATATGGATGTAGTTATACACGGTAGGCCCGCACACATACATCTTAACTTTCCCCTCTTCCATCGGTACAAATGTTTCTTTTTTCTTTGTTAAGCTGTTATATAGCTGAATCGCCATATGATCGACTCCTTCAACTTTTAATCATTCATTAGTTTTATTAATCGTTAATTACTATTTTGATTGTCTTTGTTCTTCTAGCTGCTTACGCAGATCGCGAACCTCATCTTCTAACTCTTTTAATTTATCGGCAATAGGATCTGGTAATAGGTGATGGTTTAGGCCGTGTTCTACTTTTACTCCATCTTGAATAACAATCTTTCCTGGTATCCCTACTACGGTGGAATTAGGAGGTACAGGCTTTAATACAACCGAACCTGCTCCTATACGAGCATTCTCTCCAATTAAAAATGATCCTAACACTTTAGCACCAGAGGCAATCAATACACCATCTGCTATAGTCGGGTGGCGCTTGCCTTTTTCCTTCCCTGTTCCACCTAATGTTACACCTTGGTAAATCGTCACATTATCCCCGATCTCACAAGTCTCCCCAATGACAACACCCACGCCGTGATCAATAAATAACCTTTGGCCAATGACTGCTCCAGGATGAATTTCAATTCCGGTGAAAAAGCGACTAATTTGTGATTGCAATCTTGCTAAGAAGTAAAACTTCTTTTTCCACATCCAATGAGCGAGCCGGTGTGACCAGATCGCATGAACTCCTGAGTAGGTAAAAATCACTTCTACCCGACTTCTAGCAGCAGGGTCCTGACTAAACACCACATCTACATCATTCATGAGCGTTCGTATGATTTTTCTCATCGCTTCTCCTCCCCCTTTGAAAATTATCTCTTTTTTTAAATATAAAAACGCCCCTGTGCAGCATATGCACAGAGGCGCCTAGCGCGGTTCCACTCTGTTTTAGTAAAAGGGAGCATCCCTCATACTATCTCTATGGCATATAACGACGCCACTCGCTTTCCCCTACTAAACCGGAGTGATTCAGAGAAAGGCTCAAGGGTGCATGTTCAGAAATCATTGCTTAAACCACTTTCAGCCGATGATGGTTCTCTCTAAAAAGCAATTATATTCCTTACTTTTCCCTCTCAACACGATAACACTATTTATAAAAGACTTTTAAGGCGAGCTGTCACGACTGCTTTGCCTAGAAGTTCAATTGATACTAAAAGATCTGGACCATGCGTCTGGCCGGTTGTTGCTACACGGATTGGCATGAAGAGATTCTTGCCTTTTTGGCCTGTCGCTTTTTGAGTCGACTTAATAGCAGCCTTAATCTCTGCAGCTTCAAATGTGTCAAGCTCTTCAAGTTCACTTAAGAAATGCTTCAGCACTTCAGGTACTTGCTCTTCATCGAGTACGTTTTGCGCTTCTTCATTATAATCAATTTCTGCCTTAAAGAACAACTCTGTTAACTCAACAATTTCTGCCCCGTAATGGAGTTTTTCTTGATGCAGGCTTACTAAGCGTTTTGTCCACTCAAGACGCTCTTCATTCATATCTTCAGGCAGTCTTCCTGCTTTCTCTAGATGAGGAATGGTCAGCTCAAGAACTCTCTCTAGCTCTGCTTCTTTAATATACTGGTTATTCATCCACGTCAGCTTATCTGTGTCAAATACAGCAGGAGCCTTTGCTACACGGTCAAGCGAAAATTGCTCTCCTAGCTCTTTCATAGAGAAGATCTCTTCTTCTCCGACTGGTGACCAGCCAAGTAATGATAGGAAGTTCACAATGGCTTCCGGCATGTAACCAAGCTCTTTATATTGTTCCACAAATTGAATAATCGACTCATCACGCTTACTCATCTTCTGACGATTAGGATTTAAAATTAATGATGCATGAGCAAAACGAGGAGTTTCCCAGCCAAATGCTTGATAAAGCATTACTTGGCGCGGTGTATTAGATAAATGCTCCTCACCACGAATGACATGTGTGATTTTCATTAAATGATCATCAACTGTCACAGCAAAGTTATACATCGGCACGCCGTCTTTTCTTGCAATAACGAAATCACCAATGCCGTCAGACTCAAATGTTACTTTCCCTCTTACCGCATCATCGATCACAATATCCTGACCCTCAGGCACGCGGAAACGAACAACAGGCTTGAGGCCCTTTTCTTCGTAAGCTTTGCGTTCACTTTCAGTCAAGTTACGATCACGACCGCTGTATTTAGGCGTTTCGCCACGTGCAAGCTGCTCTTCACGCTCTGCTTCTAACTCGCTTTCCGTCATATAGCAGTAGTACGCTTTGCCTTCATCAATAAGCTTTTGAATATATTCTTTGTATAGGTCAATACGCTCCATACAACTGTAAGGACCATATTCGCCTCCTACGTCAACACTCTCATCCCACTCAATTCCAAGCCACTTCAAACTGTCCATTAATTTTTCTGTCGCAGTCTCTACATTGCGGGCTTGATCTGTATCCTCAATGCGAAGGATAAACTTTCCGCCTTGGCTTTTTGCAAATAAATAATTAAATAATGCCGAGCGGGCACCACCAATATGTAAATGCCCCGTCGGACTAGGAGCAAAACGTACTCTCACTTCACTACCCATTTCATGCACCTTCCATTTCTAAAATAGTATGCTTTTTATTGTAGCATTGTTCCTATAATCCTGCGTCACTCTTTTTAGACTTGCCTAAAAGAATTAAGATGACTTTGTCAAAAGCACCGTTGCTAGTGAAGCAATACCTTCGCCGCGGCCTGTGAAACCAAGCTTCTCGGTAGTTGTGGCTTTCACGTTAACTTGGCTGATATCTGCTTCAAGAAGCTCCGCAATGCGCTGTCTCATCTCATTTATATGAGGAGCCATTTTTGGTTTTTGGGCAATGATCGTGCAATCAATATTGCCTAATTCATACCCCTTCTCCTTTACAATTCCCCATACATGAGTTAAAAGTTTCGCTGAATCTGCATCTTTAAACTCAGGGTCAGTATCTGGAAAATGTTTGCCGATATCACCTTCAGCCACTGCTCCAAGAACAGCATCCGCAATGGTGTGAAGCAGCACATCTGCATCAGAATGACCAAGCAAACCTTTCTCATACGGGATTGTGATTCCGCCGATAATGAGAGGTCTTCCTTCTACTAATTGATGCACATCATATCCTTGTCCTATTCGAATCATCCTATACTCTCTCCTTATGTGCCAATATCGCTTCTGCAAAAAGCAGATCTTCAGGGGTGGTAAGCTTTATATTTGTATAATCGCCTTCAACAATCGTCACTGACCTGCCTGCCCATTCAATAAGGCTCGCATCATCTGTACCTAATTGATTGGCATCCTCTGCCTTATCATGCGCTTCTTTTATGGTAACTAGCTGAAAAGCTTGCGGTGTTTGAATCGACCATAGTTCAGAGCGGTCCATCGTCTCCACCACTGTCATATCTCTTACTCTTTTCACCGTATCTTTCATAGGTACAGCTACGGTTGCAGCCTTATCAATTGCCGCTGCTTGCACAAGCCGGTGAATGACTTCCTGCTTGATAAAAGGTCTGGCCCCGTCGTGAACTAATACGATTTCTTCTTTTTCCTCATCCCTTGTGTCAAAAATAGCATCAATTCCACATTTTACACTTTGCTGCCGCTCTGAACCTCCATCAACCAATTCAATCGGCTTCTCTCCCTTAAAGGTAGAGGTTAACTTTTCCATTTCGCGGCGATCATCTTTATTAACTACAAGAACAATGCGTCTGCACCATGAGTCTTCTATAAAAACACGAAGCGTATGGACAATAATCGGCTCATTCTTAAGAAAGATAAATTGTTTGTTCTTTCCTGCCCGCATTCTTTTCCCTTGTCCTGCAGCAGGAATGACTACACTATAGTTCATGTTTGTATACCTCTACTTCTCCTCGATGCAACAAAAGACAAAACTACTGCTGCGGCATCATTTTATTGCCTTTTATTTTATCATGATTTTAAGAATACACGCATAAAATTTGCCATGCTTAATCAGCCATCCTACCCGTAATGAAGCAAAAAGAGTAAGTTAACCTAAAAAAGAAAAGCACCTTCCATCTGAATCAACGCTTAGAGGCAGGTGCTTCATCTATTTATTTACAGAGCTTTTTCTAACAGTTTAGGTTTTGCAAAAATCATACGCCCTGCGCTGGTTTGCAGAACACTTGTGACCACCACATCAAGATTCTTTCCTATATGATCACGTCCACCTTCTACGACAATCATTGTGCCGTCATCTAAATAAGCGACGCCTTGATGCTGTTCTTTTCCATCTTTAATCACTTGAACATTCAACTCTTCACCTGGAAGAACAACTGGTTTAACAGCATTCGCCAGGTCATTAATATTTAAGACCGACACACCTTGCAGTTCACAAACTTTATTCAAATTGAAATCATTTGTTACAACCATACCTGAAGAAAGTTTAGCTAATTTCACAAGCTTACTGTCAACCTCTTGAATCTCTTCAAAGTCACCTTCATAGATCTCAACATTTATCGGTAATTCTTTTTGGATTTTATTTAAAATATCTAATCCTCGGCGGCCTCTATTGCGCTTTAATACATCTGAGGAATCAGCAATATGCTGGAGCTCTTCTAAGACGAATTCCGGGATCACTAAAGTCCCTTCTAGAAAACCTGTCTTGCAAATATCAGCAATGCGGCCATCAATAATCACACTCGTATCAAGAATTTTCAGCTGACTGCCGCTAGCACGCTCTTCCTCTTCTTTCTTTTTATCTTTTCCTATGTTTCGCGTGAACAGATTAATTAATTCATCACGCTTCTTAAAACCAATCTGGAAACCGAAATACCCTAAGAATATCGTTACAAAGATAGGAACAATCGTACTTACGACAGGGATTTGAATAACATTTAGAGGAATACCTATTAAATACGCAACAATTAGTCCAATAATCAATCCCATCGAGCCAAATAAAACATCTGTAACAGGAGCTTTGACAATCGCTTCTTCTACAAGTTTCATAAGATTTACGATATAGTCAGCTAACCAGAAAGTGGTAACAAAAAGAATAACGGCTCCAATTACAGCACCTGCATAAGGACTCATTAACCAAGCTGGCGTTTCACCAAAGTTGATCACCTGAATCAGTTCAGGAACAAATAAAAACCCTAAGGTCCCACCCATTAAAATGAAAAACAATTGCACAATCCATCTCAGCATTCAGCTTCACCTCCTTCAATTATTATAGACAAGTTTCCATAATTGAAACCTAGCAAACTTAATTTCACATAAAATTCCATGATAAAATGTTACTTAAAACGTAACAAACGAATAAAAATCTGTCAATTCAGATAACTTAATCATCCTTAGATATGACGGTCTACAAACAACTGTTCTTGAATCCTTTGAAGACCATCTTTTATCATTTTAGCACGTGCTTCTCCGATCCCTTCGACCTCATCAAGCTCCTCGATACTCGCAAACATGATGCTCGATAAATTGCCGTACTTATCAATCAGGTTATTAATAATTGCTGGCGGCAGTCTTGGGATTCTGTGCAGGATCCGGTACCCTCTTGGTGACACGGCTTGTTCTTGAACATTCACATTTTTCCCGTAACCGAGTACCTTCACAATTTCATGTTCATCAAGCAGATCTTCTGTCTGAGACTTTGTCAGCTCTCGCAACGTATCGAACTCATCTTGCTTTCTATCCTTCACATAATCTTTCAGCAGATAAATCGCTTCTTTTTCAATATTTGATACCAGCTCATTTAACTGCATAGTAATCAATCTGCCCTCATCACCAAGTTCATTGACGTAATTCAAGATCTCTCTTTTAATTCGCAGCACCATCTGCACTCGGTGAATTACTTGAGTTACCTCGTGGAATGTAACCAGCTGTTCAAATTCCAATGCTCCTAAATTTGTTATCCCTTGGTCAAGAACCACTTTATACTTTTCAAGTGTTTGAATCGCTTGGTTTGCCTTCGTTAAGATAACCCCAATATCTTTAAGAGAATAGCGGTTCTCTCCTTGATATAGAGTGATAACATTACGACGCTGAGAGATCGAAATAACAAGGTTGCCCGTTTGTTTTGCTACACGCTCGGCTGTTCTATGGCGGATTCCTGTTTCATTTGATTCAATCCCGTTATTAGGAACAAGCTGAGTGTTCGCATACAAAATACGTTTCCCATCCTCGCTTAAAATGATGGCACCGTCCATTTTAGCCAGCTCATATAAGTAAGCAGGGGAGAAATCACAATTAATAAAGAAGCCCCCATCTACAATATTCATCATCTCATTATTATAACCAAGAACAATTAAGCCCCCTGTTTTAGCTCGAAGTACATTATCGATTCCTGCACGTAGAGCAGTACCAGGGGCTACAAGTTTTAATACACTTTGAATAAAGCCCTCTTTTTTCCTTTCATCCATACGACTTACCTCCCTAAAGCTACCTCAAGCGCACGCTCTAACGTTGGTACGCCTACTACTTGAATCTCTTTTGGAACACTCCAGCCTCCAAGATTCTTCTCAGGTATAATAGCACGCTTAAACCCTAATTTAGCTGCCTCATTCACACGCTGTTCAATCCGTGACACCCTACGTATTTCGCCGGTTAATCCAATCTCTCCGATCGCCACATCTGTTGGGCTTGTCACTTGGTTACGGAAGCTAGATGCGATACTTAATGCAATCGCTAAATCAATAGCAGGTTCATCTAAGCGAACACCGCCTGCCACATTAAGGTAGGCATCTTGATTCTGCAGCAAGAGACCTACACGCTTTTCTAAAACAGCCATTAACAGTGATACACGGTTATGATCAATTCCTGTTGCCATTCGTCTAGGATTCCCAAAACTGGTTGGAGAAATAAGTGCTTGCAGTTCGACTAATACAGGCCTCGTACCTTCCATTGATGCGACAACGATCGATCCTGCTGCTCCTTTTGAGCGTTCCTCTAAGAATATCTCAGAAGGATTCAACACTTCTTCTAATCCTAATTCCTTCATTTCAAAGATCCCCATCTCATTCGTCGAACCGAAACGATTTTTCACAGCACGAAGAATTCGATATGTATGATGACGCTCGCCTTCGAAATATAAAACGGAATCGACCATATGTTCAAGAAGCTTCGGTCCAGCTATAGAACCCTGTTTGGTCACATGACCTACGATAAAGATCGCAATCCCGCGTGTCTTGGCTATTTTCATAAAGGCTGCAGTACATTCTCTTACTTGTGCCACACTTCCTGGTGCAGAGGCAATCTCATCTTGGTAAACGGTTTGAATGGAATCGATAATGACGAGGGCGGGTTCGACTTGATCAATAGCTCGTTCAATAAAGCTAAGATCCGTTTCAGCTAATACATAAAGGTTAGATGACGATACATTTAACCGATCAGCCCGCAGTTTGGTCTGCTTTACAGATTCCTCACCAGAGATATAGAGGACTTTTTCATTTGTAGCAGCGAGCTTCGCTGATAATTGGAGTAATAAAGTAGACTTGCCTATTCCGGGGTCACCGCCTACTAATACAAGAGAGCCAGGTACAATCCCTCCGCCGAGTACACGATTTAACTCGACCATCGTCGTGCTCATTCTAGCTTCTGTTTCACTAACGATGGTTGTGATCGCTTGCGGTTTCGTGCCTTGGGCTGCCCCTGAAGTGACATAACTCCGACTAGATTGTTTGGCACTTGGTTCAAACTCTTCGACCATGGTGTTCCAGCCTTGACATCCAGGACATTTCCCCATCCACTTGGCTGATTCATAGCCGCATTCCTGACAAACGAACTTTGTTTTTTTCTTTGCCATTAACCTTCCTCACTTCCTTACTTCTTCTACTCTTATTGTAACAGAGAAAGGAGACAAACGTGAAAGAGGAGGTACTACTATCTCTATGGTGAAAAGCCGAGGGATTATGTCTGTCCCTCGGCTTTTCTTTCCCGAATTTAGTCGATTATTTATACTTGCGCACTTTCACGCGTTTCTACAACAAGCTCATCATCTTTTACATCAATGATCGCCTTCTGCCCTTTGAAGATCGTTCCTTTAAGAAGTTCTTCTGAGAGACGGTCTTCTACTTGCTTTTGAAGCGCACGGCGTAATGGACGCGCACCGTACTCGGGATCATAACCAAGGTCAGTAATCTTATCTTTTGCAGCCTCAGTAAGTTCAAAATCAATGCCCTGCTCTTTCAAGCGCTGCTTTAATTGATCTGCCATTAATGTGATAATTTCACGCACATGCTTTTTCTCTAGTGAATGGAAGACAATAATTTCATCGATACGGTTAAGGAATTCAGGACGGAAGCTTCGTTTAAGCTCAGCCATCACCTTTCCTTTCATATCTTTATACTCTTGCCCTTCACTTTCCGTTGTAAACCCAAGATACTTATTACGTTTTAACGTACTAGCACCAACGTTGGATGTCATGATGATTGCTGTATTGCGGAAGTCTACCGTACGGCCTTTAGAATCTGTTAATCGTCCATCCTCAAGCACTTGCAATAAAATATTAAATACTTCCGGATGAGCTTTTTCAATTTCATCTAAAAGAATTACAGAGTACGGCTTGCGACGAACTTTCTCTGTTAACTGTCCGCCGTCCTCATGTCCTACATATCCCGGAGGAGAACCTACTAAACGGCTTGTTGCGTGCTTTTCCATATACTCAGACATGTCGATACGAATAACTGCATCTTCATCTCCAAATAATGTCTCGGCTACTGCACGTGCCAATTCTGTTTTACCAACACCAGTCGGCCCTAGGAATATAAATGAACCAATTGGACGTTTAGGGTCCTTTAAGCCTGCACGAGCACGCCTTACTGCTTTAGAAATAGATATAACCGCTTCTTCTTGGCCTACTACACGCTCATGAAGAATTTTCTCCATCTTAAGCAATCTTTCTGTTTCTTCCTCAGCTAGCTTTGATACAGGAATTCCAGTCCAGCTAGCAACGACTTGGGCAATATCTTCAACGACAACTTCGGTATCCTCTTGCCCTTGCTTTTTCTTCCACTCGTTCTTCATTTCTTCAAGCTCTTCACGCAGACGCTGTTCAGTGTCACGAAGAGAAGCCGCTTTTTCAAATTCTTGGCTTTGAACGGCAGCATCTTTTTCTTTACGCGTTTCCTCAAGACGGCCTTCAAGCTCTTTTAAGTTTGGAGGTGCTGTGTAAGAACGCAGTCTCACTTTTGATGCAGCCTCGTCAATTAAATCAATGGCTTTGTCAGGTAAGAAACGATCTGAAATGTAGCGATCTGACATTTTAACAGACTCTTCAATCGCCTCATCTGTAATTGTTACACGGTGATGTGCTTCATAACGATCACGGAGACCTTTTAAGATTAAGATCGACTCCTCTAGCGTCGGCTCATTTACTTGAATTGGCTGGAAACGACGCTCAAGCGCTGCATCTTTTTCAATATACTTACGGTATTCATCAAGAGTTGTCGCACCGATACATTGAAGTTCTCCACGTGCTAGTGAAGGCTTTAAGATATTAGAAGCATCAATGGCACCTTCTGCTCCACCTGCTCCAATTAATGTGTGCAGCTCATCAATGAATAAAATGACATTGCCCGCTTGACGAATCTCATCCATCACTTTCTTTAAGCGGTCTTCGAATTCACCACGATATTTTGTACCAGCTACTACCGTACCCATATCGAGTGTCATCACACGTTTGTTGCGAAGTGTTTCAGGAACTTCATTTGCAACAATAGCTTGTGCCAACCCTTCAGCAATCGCCGTTTTACCAACACCAGGCTCCCCGATTAAAACAGGGTTGTTTTTTGTACGACGACTAAGTACTTGGATTACACGCTCAATCTCTTTACTTCGTCCAATAACAGGGTCAAGTGACTCTTCACGGGCAATAGCAGTTAAGTCTCGAGCTAAGCTGTCAAGTGTCGGCGTGTTTGCATGAGTAGCACTTCCTCCTTGTTGTGAAGAGCTGCCAACCTCATTGCTGCCTAGTAACTGCAGTACTTGCTGACGTGCTTTATTGAGGCTTACACCAAGATTATTTAATACTCTTGCTGCAACACCCTCTCCTTCTCTAATTAACCCTAAAAGGATATGTTCTGTACCGACATAAGAGTGTCCAAGCTTTCTCGCTTCATCCATAGAAAGCTCAATTACCTTTTTGGCACGGGGTGTATAATGAATCGTTTTAGACCCTTCTTGGCCTTTTCCGATTAATGTCTCTACTTCTTTTTGGATTTTTTCTGAACCTAATCCAAGGGCTTGCAACGCTTTAGCAGCAATTCCTTCTCCTTCTCTGATCAGACCGAGCAGTACATGCTCTGTACCAATATTATTATGACCTAATCGAATGGCTTCCTCTTGTGCTAATGCTAATACCTTCTGAGCTCGTTCTGTTAAACGTCCAAACATCATTGGCGCCACCTCCACGTTTATTCGTTCGTATCGTTCTCAAGCTTTAATCGTTCACGGATGAGAGTTGCACGCCGCTCATCTCGTAAATCCGGCGATAACACTTCGCCTGCGTACTGCTGCAAAAAGCCCGGCTGAGTTAGGATCATTAACTCATTTAAAATATTTGCAGAAACATTCTCAAGCAGACCAACATCAATACCTAATCTGACATCAGACAATCGCTGAGTAGCTTCTTTTGATTCAATTACTCGACTATAAGAAAGGATCCCATAAGAGCGGTACACCCTGTCTTCTAGCTGTAATTTCGAACTTTGCATTAACACTTCTCGTGCTGCACGTTCTTGTTGAATCAACTGCATCACTACATCTCGCAGGTCTTCAACGATATCTTGTTCAGATTTTCCGAGAGTTAATTGGTTTGAAACTTGAAATAGGTTACCTAAAGCTTCGCTACCTTCCCCGTAAATTCCTCTAACAACTAATCCTAATTGATTAATTGCCGGTAAAATTTTATTTAATTGACGTGTCATCGCAAGCGCTGGAAGGTGCATCATCACTGAAGCTCTTAACCCTGTCCCAACATTTGTCGGACAGCTGGTTAAATAACCTCTTTTTTCATCAAAAGCATAGGTCACTCTTTCTTCAATCCAATCATCCAATCTACTAGCTGCCTCTAACCCTTTCGTTAACTGAAACCCAGGAAAAAGACATTGAATTCGAAGATGATCTTCTTCATTAATCATAATACTTACCGACTCATCTTCACTTAGGATCACAGCACCATGTTTTGATTGCTCCGCTAAGTTGGGGCTGATCAAGTGCTTCTCTACTAAAACTCTTTTTTCGTTAGCTTTTAAATCTTCCATTAACACAAGTTCAAGCGGACCAGTCTCTTGGTTGTCATCTGTAAGCAATGACTCTTTAACCTGCTTTACTACTGCGCTTGATTCTTCCATGGTAGCTAACAAAGGGAACTTATATTCTTTTAGGTTTCTAGCTAATCTTATTCGGCTGCTCAAGACAATATCCGAATCTGCACCATCTTTTTTCATCCAAGGACTAATTGCTTCTGAGATAAATTTCTGGAGTGACATCTTCTCACCCCTCTCCTTGATTCTTTTTTTGTTCTTCAAGCGCTCGAATTTGGTCACGGGTCTCTGCTGCCTGCTCAAATTCTTCACGTTCAATGTACTGCTTCATTTGAGCTTTCAATGAGTCAATTTCTCGTTGAAGCTGAATTCCTCCGCCTACTCTTACGGGAATCTTTCCAGAGTGAGTGTGGTTTCCACTATGTACCCTTTTTAGAATAGGGTCCAACTTATCTTCGAAACTCTTATAGCAGGCCGCACAGCCAAATCTTCCTGTACGGGTGAACTGTTCATACTTCATTCCGCAATTGTGACAAACCAGCTCTTTAGGTCTATTAACCTTATCTTGACTTGTATTAATAGGTTTATCTAAATGAAGCAGCCCAGATAGTAATTGATGGATAGAGAAGCTGTTAGAGCCTGGGATGTGCTCTCCTTTTTCTCGTGCACAGTGTTCACATATATGAAATTCTGCTTTTTTCCCGTTAACAATTTTCGTAAAATGCAATGTCGCCTCTCTTTCACCACATTCTTGGCATTTCATCGCATAACACCTCACTCATTTTTCGATATTAAACAGGTTTGATATTAGACAGTTATCGATTAAAGGAAGATCGATTAAGGTAAGTCTTCTAACGAATTTCTATTAACGGTCTTGTTTATAAGTTAATGTTTCGAGCATTGCTTTTAGAAGGTTTGCTCTTATTTCATCTCGATGAGTGACCGTTGTTTGGAATAATGATCGGTCTACTACACTTACCATAAGATTTGCTTCCCTTTTAGAGATAGCCCCTTCTTCTAGAAGCCGCAGTATCACATTTTCTGCTGTCTGTTGATCAATTTTTGTTCCAATTACATTCATGACCTGTTCGAAGAGAGCTAGATCGTCATGAGGCTTCACTTTAATAATTCGAATGTACCCGCCACCGCCTCGTTTGCTTTCCACAATATAACCTTTTTCTATTGTGAAACGAGTACTAATCACATAATTAATTTGAGAGGGCACACATTCAAATTGTTTTGCTAATTCGCTTCGTTTTATTTCAAGCAAATCATCTTTACTTTTCATTAAAGTTGACTTAAGGTAATTTTCAATAATATCCGATATGTTCCTCAATCATAGACGCCTCCTCTCTCCCATTTTGACTTTGACTATCTTTGACTTTGAAGATATTATAATCAATCTGTTGTAAAAGTGCAACTATTTGACGTCACACAAGCTAGTATAGCCAATGACTCATCAATCTCTACATGGAATATGTAATTGGTTAAGTAATTCTTTCTCTATTCCCTATATATGAATAGAGTAATCATGATTATTATTAATTCAGATCCGTTGAAAGTTTTTTAATTTTAGAAAGTAGCTGATATACGAGATTTTTTTAGATAGAGGCAGGATTGAGGAGGATGGTATGCGCCGATTTAATGAGTAATTGCGTTGTTTGAATGGAGGATTGCGCCGGGGTTTCGTGTAATTGTTCAGGTTCAGAGGCTAATTGCGCCAAAGCTTGTTTATTGCGCTGATCGAAGAGCTATTTGCGTCATCGTCAGACGTAATTATGTTGAGTTTGGTGTTTATTATATCTTATGCATGCACAAAAAAACCATTCCTTTAAGGAATGGTTTAGGTGCCTGGCAACGTCCTACTCTCACAGGGGGAAGCCCCCAACTACCATCGGCGCAAAAGAGCTTAACGACCGTGTTCGGCATGGGAACGGGTGTGACCTCTTTGCTATCGCCACCAGACTATGATTCACTTTACAGTGAATGTTTGAGATGGTTCTCTCAAAACTAGATAATGTGTAAACACATATGTCAAGAATAATTTGGATAAGTCCTCGACCGATTAGTATCTGTCAGCTCCACATGTCGCCATGCTTCCACACCAGACCTATCAACCTCATCATCTCTAAGGGGTCTTACTGGATTAACTCCATGGGAAATCTCATCTTGAGGGGGGCTTCATGCTTAGATGCTTTCAGCACTTATCCCGTCCACACGTAGCTACCCAGCGATGCTCCTGGCGGAACAACTGGTACACCAGCGGTGTGTCCATCCCGGTCCTCTCGTACTAAGGACAGCTCCTCTCAAATTTCCTACGCCCGCGACGGATAGGGACCGAACTGTCTCACGACGTTCTGAACCCAGCTCGCGTACCGCTTTAATGGGCGAACAGCCCAACCCTTGGGACCTACTTCAGCCCCAGGATGCGATGAGCCGACATCGAGGTGCCAAACCTCCCCGTCGATGTGGACTCTTGGGGGAGATAAGCCTGTTATCCCCAGGGTAGCTTTTATCCGTTGAGCGATGGCCCTTCCATGCGGAACCACCGGATCACTAAGCCCGACTTTCGTCCCTGCTCGACTTGTAGGTCTCGCAGTCAAGCTCCCTTTTGCCTTTGCACTCTACGAATGATTTCCAACCATTCTGAGGGAACCTTTGGGCGCCTCCGTTACTGTTTAGGAGGCGACCGCCCCAGTCAAACTGCCCACCTGACACTGTCCCTGAACCGGATCACGGCTCGAGGTTAGAATGTCAGCACAGTCAGGGTAGTATCCCACCGACGCCTCCATCGAAGCTGGCGCTCCGACTTCCAAGGCTCCTACCTATCCTGTACAAACTGTACCAACATCCAATATCAAGCTACAGTAAAGCTCCATGGGGTCTTTCCGTCCTGTCGCGGGTAACCTGCATCTTCACAGGTACTATAATTTCACCGGGTCTCTCGTTGAGACAGTATCCAAGTCGTTACACCATTCGTGCGGGTCGGAACTTACCCGACAAGGAATTTCGCTACCTTAGGACCGTTATAGTTACGGCCGCCGTTTACTGGGGCTTCAATTCAGAGCTTCTCCCGTAAGGGATAACCCCTCCTCTTAACCTTCCAGCACCGGGCAGGTGTCAGCCCCTATACTTCGCCTTGCGGCTTCGCAGAGACCTGTGTTTTTGCTAAACAGTCGCTTGGATCTTTTCACTGCGGCTCTCTCGGGCATACACCCTACCAGAGCACCCCTTCTCCCGAAGTTACGGGGTCATTTTGCCGAGTTCCTTAACGAGAGTTCTCCCGAGCGTCTTAGAATTCTCTTCTCGCCTACCTGTGTCGGTTTGCGGTACGGGCACCTCTCACCTCGCTAGAGGCTTTTCTTGGCAGTGGAGGATCAGGAACTTCGGTACTACATTTCCCTCGCCATCACAACTCAGCCTTCGCGAGAAGCGGATTTGCCTACTTCTCAGCCTAATTGCTTGGACGCACATATCCATCAGTGCGCTTACCCTACCTTACTGCGTCCCCCCATTACTCAAACGGTGAGGAGGTGGTACAGGAATTTCAACCTGTTGTCCATCGCCTACGCTTTTCAGCCTCGGCTTAGGTCCCGACTTACCCTGAGCGGACGAGCCTTCCTCAGGAAACCTTGGGCTTTCGACGGAGGGGATTCTCACCCCTCTTTTCGCTACTCATACCGGCATTCTCACTTCTAAGCGCTCCACCAGTCCTCACGATCTGACTTCGCTGCACTTAGAACGCTCCCCTACCACTGACACCTAAGGTGTCAATCCATAGCTTCGGTGATACGTTTAGCCCCGGTACATTTTCGGCGCAGAGTCACTCGACCAGTGAGCTATTACGCACTCTTTAAATGGTGGCTGCTTCTAAGCCAACATCCTGGTTGTCTGGGCAACTCCACATCCTTTTCCACTTAACGTATACTTTGGGACCTTAGCTGATGGTCTGGGCTGTTTCCCTCTTGACTACGGATCTTAGCACTCGCAGTCTGACTCCCGAGTAAAAGTTTTTGGCATTCGGAGTTTGACTGAATTCGGTAATCCTGTGGGGACCCCTAGTCCAATCAGTGCTCTACCTCCAAAACTCTCAACCTCGAGGCTAGCCCTAAAGCTATTTCGGGGAGAACCAGCTATTTCCGAGTTCGATTGGCATTTCACCCCTACCCACACCTCATCCCCGCATTTTTCAACATGCGTGGGTTCGGGCCTCCATTCAGTGTTACCTGAACTTCACCCTGGACATGGGTAGATCACACGGTTTCGGGTCTACGACGGCGTACTCATTCGCCCTATTCAGACTCGCTTTCGCTACGGCTCCGCCTTATCAGCTTAACCTTGCACGACATCGTAACTCGCCGGTTCATTCTACAAAAGGCACGCTGTCACCCATTAACGGGCTCCAACTAGTTGTAGGCACACGGTTTCAGGATCTGTTTCACTCCCCTTCCGGGGTGCTTTTCACCTTTCCCTCACGGTACTGGTTCACTATCGGTCACTAGGGAGTATTTAGCCTTGGGAGATGGTCCTCCCGGATTCCGACGGGGTTTCACGTGTCCCGCCGTACTCAGGATCCACTCAGGAGGAAATAGAATTTCGACTACAGGGCTGTTACCTTGTGTCGCGGACCTTTCCAGATCGCTTCGCCTATCCTATTTCTTTGTAACTCCGTATAGAGTGTCCTACAACCCCAAGAGGCAAGCCTCTTGGTTTGGGCTGATACCGTTTCGCTCGCCGCTACTCAGGTAATCGCATTTGCTTTCTCTTCCTCTGGGTACTTAGATGTTTCAGTTCCCCAGGTCTGCCTCCTCATACCCTATGTATTCAGGTATGGGTACTATTCCATTACGAATAGTGGGTTCCCCCATTCGGATATCCTCGGATCAAAGCTCACTTACAGCTCCCCGAGGCGTTTCGCCGTTCGTCGCGTCCTTCTTCGGCTCCTAGTGCCAAGGCATTCACCGTGCGCCCTTTCTAACTTAACCAAAATTTAAAAAAGGTTGTTGAATTCTTGACATGCTCGTTCAATCTTCTCTATTAAAAGATACCGATGAACAAATATGTTTACATTTCATTATCTAGTTTTCAAAGAACCAAGTACTAACTCTTACTCAACTTGGTGAGAATTAGTATCTAATTGAAGGATAGTTCCTTCAAAACTGAACAAGGCTACTGACTTCATTTACATCATGTAACACTTCTCAGTTTTCGCTTCATGCAGCCTTGCGACGAGTAATCGCAGGAGCAAAAGCTTTTAATAGAGAGTTTTGTGTTCTCTCAAAACTGAACAAAAGATCCAAAGCGTATATGATCGTAAGATCATACATCGACTAGAGTTAAATACTCCATAGAAAGGAGGTGATCCAGCCGCACCTTCCGATACGGCTACCTTGTTACGACTTCACCCCAATCATCTGTCCCACCTTAGGCGGCTGGCTCCAAAAGGTTACCTCACCGACTTCGGGTGTTACAAACTCTCGTGGTGTGACGGGCGGTGTGTACAAGGCCCGGGAACGTATTCACCGCGGCATGCTGATCCGCGATTACTAGCAATTCCGGCTTCATGTAGGCGAGTTGCAGCCTACAATCCGAACTGAGAATGGCTTTATGGGATTCGCTCAACCTCGCGGTTTTGCAGCCCTTTGTACCATCCATTGTAGCACGTGTGTAGCCCAGGTCATAAGGGGCATGATGATTTGACGTCATCCCCACCTTCCTCCGGTTTGTCACCGGCAGTCACCTTAGAGTGCCCAACTGAATGCTGGCAACTAAGATCAAGGGTTGCGCTCGTTGCGGGACTTAACCCAACATCTCACGACACGAGCTGACGACAACCATGCACCACCTGTCACTTTGTCCCCCGAAGGGGAAAGCTCTATCTCTAGAGTGGTCAAAGGATGTCAAGACCTGGTAAGGTTCTTCGCGTTGCTTCGAATTAAACCACATGCTCCACTGCTTGTGCGGGCCCCCGTCAATTCCTTTGAGTTTCAACCTTGCGGTCGTACTCCCCAGGCGGAGTGCTTAATGTGTTAACTTCGGCACTAAGGGCATCGAAACCCCTAACACCTAGCACTCATCGTTTACGGCGTGGACTACCAGGGTATCTAATCCTGTTTGCTCCCCACGCTTTCGCGCCTCAGCGTCAGTTACAGACCAGAGAGTCGCCTTCGCCACTGGTGTTCCTCCACATATCTACGCATTTCACCGCTACACGTGGAATTCCACTCTCCTCTTCTGTACTCAAGTCTCCCAGTTTCCAATGACCCTCCACGGTTGAGCCGTGGGCTTTCACATCAGACTTAAGAGACCGCCTGCGCGCGCTTTACGCCCAATAATTCCGGACAACGCTTGCCACCTACGTATTACCGCGGCTGCTGGCACGTAGTTAGCCGTGGCTTTCTGGTTAGGTACCGTCAAGGTGCCGCCTTATTCAAACGGCACTTGTTCTTCCCTAACAACAGAGCTTTACGATCCGAAAACCTTCATCACTCACGCGGCGTTGCTCCGTCAGACTTTCGTCCATTGCGGAAGATCCCCTACTGCTGCCTCCCGTAGGAGTCTGGGCCGTGTCTCAGTCCCAGTGTGGCCGATCACCCTCTCAGGTCGGCTACGCATCGTCGCCTTGGTAAGCCGTTACCTTACCAACTAGCTAATGCGCCGCGGGCCCATCTGTAAGTGATAGCCAGAGGCCATCTTTTACCGCTCCACCATGAGGTGGAACGGGTTATCCGGTATTAGCCCCGGTTTCCCGGAGTTATCCCAGTCTTACAGGCAGGTTGCCCACGTGTTACTCACCCGTCCGCCGCTAACATCAGGGAGCAAGCTCCCATCAGTCCGCTCGACTTGCATGTATTAGGCACGCCGCCAGCGTTCGTCCTGAGCCAGGATCAAACTCTCCATAAAAGTGTTTGATTAAGCTCACTTACACAGGATGAAAAATCATCTTGCGTTAATAATTGACGAGATATCATGTATCTCTATTTTGCTTGGCTTTTGTTCAGTTTTCAAAGAACTTGTCCGTCGCTCATTGGCGACTTAACTATCTTAACACTTTCAACTATCAGCGTCAAGATCTTTTTTAAAAAGTTTTTCGATCGCTGTTGTTTGTTTCGTTGTTGTCTCAGCGACAAGTAATAATATATCACCCTGGATAAAAAGTTGCAACTGTTTTTATAAACTTTTTTAAAAGTTTTTTTGAAAGCTAAAATTTCCTTCCATTATAACGGCATTACCCGTTTAACGACAGACTAAACCAATATAAAGAGAAAAAGTCCAGGTCTTCATTATGACCTGGACTTTTTACGTTTATTCACTTTGTTCACGATTTCTCATTTGCGGGAATAGCAGCACGTCACGAATAGACGGGGAATTAGTTAGTAACATTACTAAACGGTCAATACCGATCCCTAGTCCACCAGTAGGAGGCATTCCATATTCAAGAGACTCTACAAAGTCCTCATCCATCATATGAGCTTCATCATCGCCTTGTTCGCGCTCAACCAGCTGCTGCTCAAAGCGCTGGCGCTGATCAATAGGGTCATTTAACTCAGAGAAGGCATTCGCGTGCTCACGTCCGACAATAAACAACTCAAAACGATCTGTGAAACGCTCGTCTTCAGGATTTTTCTTAGCTAGAGGAGAGATGGCTGTTGGGTGGCCGTATATAAATGTAGGCTGAATAAGCGACTCTTCAACAAAGTGTTCAAAGAACTCATTAACAACGTGGCCGTATGTCATTGTTTCTTTTACCGGTACCTTGTGTTCTTTTGCAAGAGCACGAGCTTCTTCATCAGTCATTTCAGGCCAGAAATCAACGCCGCTCTTTTCTTTAATAGCATCCACCATATGCACACGAGTCCACTTAGGCTCTAGGTCTACTTCATACTCACCGTATGTGACCTTTGTTGTCCCTAATACTTCCCTAGCAATATGGGCGACAAGTTCTTCTGTAAGCTCCATAATGTCTTGATAGTCTGCATAAGCTTCATATAACTCAATCATTGTAAACTCTGGGTTATGTCTAGTAGATACCCCTTCATTACGGAATACACGGCCGATCTCATATACCTTCTCCATGCCGCCTACAATAAGACGCTTCAGGTGAAGCTCAATTGCTATACGCATATATAAAGTCATGTCTA
Source organism: Alkalihalophilus pseudofirmus OF4 (assembly GCF_000005825.2). Lineage (GTDB taxonomy): Bacteria > Bacillota > Bacilli > Bacillales > Bacillaceae_D > Alkalihalophilus > Alkalihalophilus pseudofirmus. Next base: position 96,003 of record NC_013791.2, on the reverse strand, counting down.
ACGCATTGTGATGCGTGACAAAAGGACGTGCAGATGCTCCGCCTGCAATCGAGTGCATAGTAGGAGTTTCTACTTCAAGGAATCCACGATTATCTAAATAACGGCGCATAGATTGCAATATTTTACTACGTAATACAAACGTATCACGCACTTCTGGGTTCATTATTAAGTCTACATAACGTTGGCGGTAACGTTGCTCAATATCTTTTAAGCCATGAAACTTATCCGGAAGCGGGCGTAATGATTTTGAAAGAATTTGAAAATCAGTTACTTTAACTGATAACTCTCCTACTTTTGTTTTGAAAGCCGTACCTGTTACACCTACAATATCTCCAATATCAATAGAAGTGAAAAGATCATACTGCTCTTCACCCACTGCATCCTTACGAACATAAATTTGAACTTGACCAGATAAGTCTTGGATGTGGGCAAAACCAGCTTTCCCTTTTCCACGCTTAGTCATAATACGTCCAGCCAGCGTTACTTCATGACCTTGCTCTTCTAATTCTTCTTTAGATAACTCTGTAAATGTACTCTCCATTGTTTTGGCTGTATGGGTTCTCTCAAAACGGCCGCCGAACGGGTTTGCTCCTTGTGCTTCTAATTGAGAAAGCTTGTCTCTTCGTACGGCAAGTAAATCATTTAATTCGACCTCTTGGCTCATTACTTTTTCATCTCCTCTATTTTATGAGTCCATATTGTGAACTCATTATAATCAAATCTTTTTTGTTCTATAACTAGATTACACTTATCCTTTAAGTCAACCAATCGAATTTAATGATTCGCTACTCGAGATTAACTTATCAGTTATCATTATACAGGTTTTTTTGACATAGAAAAACTGCCAGGGGTTAGCTGGCAGTTTCATAAACTCAAACGCATTATAGTTAATTATTCACTTAAAGTCAAACGACAATTGACTCATTAGCCATTTCCTCTTCTAGCTGGTCAATATAATCATACAATGTTTTCGCTACATCATCTCTTGATTCGAACATGTTAATTTGATCTCTGATACGGCCGCCGCCGCGCAACCCTTTCAAATACCATGCTGCGTGCTTTCTCATTTCCCGCACAGCAACAGATTCACCTCTTAGAGCAATTAAGCGATCTAAGTGAATCATGCACACGTCGATCTTCTCACGCGGTGTAGGATCAGGCATTAGCTCCCCATTTTCTAGATACTTCACTGTACGATAAAGCATCCATGGGTTTCCTAGTGCAGCACGACCTATCATTACACCATCAACACCTATTTCATCTATCATACGACGAGCATCTTGCGGAGACTGCACATCGCCATTTCCGATTACAGGAATATTTACAGCATCTTTTACTTCTTTAATGATGTTCCAATCTGCATGTCCTTCATACATCTGGACACGAGTACGACCATGAACAGCAACCGCACTCCCCCCTGCACGTTCAACTGCACGCGCGTTTTCAACTGCAAAGATATGATCCTCATCCCAGCCGATACGCATCTTAACTGTTACAGGTTTATCAACGGCATCTACTGTCGCTGCAACCATTTCATAAATTTTATTCGGATCAAGCAGCCATCTCGCACCTGCATCACATTTAGTGATTTTCGGGACAGGACAGCCCATGTTGATATCAATAATATCTGCATTTGTATTTTTATCAACAAACTTAGCTGCCTCAACAAGCGTTTCTTTTTCCCCGCCAAAAATTTGTAAGCTTAGAGGCTTTTCGCGATCATCTACATATAACATGCTTAGAGACCTTTCATTTTTGTGTAGAATCGCCTTATCACTTACCATTTCTGCACATACTAAGCCGGCACCAAATTCCTTAGCAATTAAACGGAAAGCCGGATTACAAACGCCAGCCATCGGTGCAAGGACAACTTGGTTTTTCATTTCAATATTACCGATCTTTAACACTTCAATTCACCTCTAGGTTTTGTCTGATCACCTTTGGATTAAATCTTGCTTCGTTATATTTAAAACCGATGTTACTTTCTTGAGCATTTTTTCATCAGGTTCTCTGCTGCCTCGCTCCACTTCACCTAATACAGAAACAGATATCCCCATCTCTTTAGCAAATCGCTGCTGGGTAAAACCTTTTAGCTTTCGAAATGCTCTGATCCTTCTGCCCCAACTCTCGATTTCCATACGTTTACACCCTCTTTATCTGGCAACGCCTCGTATATATCTTTTATCGTTTGATTACGTGATTGAAAATTAAGTTCAGAGTTAAGTTCATATAATGGCACGATTACGAATGCACGTTCCCACATTCTAGGATGGGGTATGCATAGGTTCTCTACTTTCATATTTTGTTGATCGAAAAGGAGAATGTCAAGATCAATTGTTCTTGGTCCCCACCTGATATCGCGCTTGCGTCCGCATGTATCTTCTATTGATTGAGTCATCTCCAATAATTTCTCTGGACTTAAATTCGTCTTAGCTTGTATAACCATATTTAAAAATGACTGTTGATCGACATACCCTACAGGTTCCGTTTCATAGATAGAAGATCTTTTAACGACTTTGATATCCTCTTCTTTATCCAGCCGATCGATCGCTTCTTCAAGATAGGCAGCTCGGTCCCCTATATTAGAGCCGAGAGCAATATAGACATTATGCTTCATTTTTCCCCCTTGTGATTTCAACCGCAACAGATTTATAATGACCAGGAATAGGCGGGTCAGGCTTAATAAGCTTCACCGTGCACCTTTCTAGCCGTTGATAGGAGCCAAGCAAGTCAGCCGCAATCTTCTCAGCAACCGTTTCTACCAGCTTATAGGGCTCTCCTTCAACAATTTCTTCTACCTTCTTATAAACCTCGCCGTAATTGATCGTTTCATCAATATTGTCAGATGCAGAAGCCTTCTTTAAATCTAGGTCTAGCGTTAAGTCTACATAAAAGCGCTGCCCTAGTTTATTTTCTTCTTTAAAGACCCCATGATAGCCGTAAAATTCTAATCCATCCATATAGATTTTATCCATTATCATTCGCCTCCCAGCATTGCATCCATCATCTTTGCCATTCTGCTCATTTCAAGAACATCATGTACACGTACAATTTCACAGCCTTTAGCTATACCTAAGCATACCGTAGCGCCAGTTCCTTCAACACGTTCATCAACAGGGAGGTCTAATGTTTTTGCAATAAACCTTTTTCTAGAAGTGCCTAAAAGAACGGGGTACCCTAAAGCAGTAAATTCATCAAGCCTGCGCATCACTTCAAGATTTTGCTCGTACGTTTTAGCGAAGCCGATGCCCGGATCTAAAATAATTTTCTCATCTTTTACGCCAGCTTGATGGCATAAAGCGATACTCTCTTCTATATCTTGTTTCATATCTAGAAGTAGATCTGTGTACTCTGTATTGTCACGATTGTGCATCAAAATAATTTCAACACCAGTGTCAGCTGCTACTTGAGCCATCAGTGGATCAGCCTTAGCTCCCCATACATCATTAATGATCGTCGCACCCGCCTTAATGGCTTCCCGAGCTACGTACGCTTTGTACGTATCAATAGAGATCGGAACATCCGTTACACCTCTTACCGCTTCAATGACCGGAATGACTCTGGCAAGCTCTTCATCTGCCTCGACTTTTTCAAAGCCAGGACGAGTTGATTCTCCACCAATATCAATAATATCAGCACCTTGCACAATCATTTCCAACGCTCTTCTTTTAGCTGCTTCGACATCGTTATATTTACCGCCATCAGAAAAGGAATCTGGGGTTGCATTCAAAATCCCCATAATTTTTGTACGTTTACCCACGGTGCACCCTCCTTATAACTCACTCTTGCTCCAAAGCTTTTTGCTGTATAGCTTATACCTTTGTTGCAGCTCTCTCGTTATGGTTTGTTTTGAATCATACGTATGGCGGTCGATACTTGTAAGAGAGACAACTTCTTGTATAGAATTGGTCACAAACACTTCATCGGCCTCATAAAGCTCTTCTTTTGGATACTTTCCTGCATTTACGATATACCCGCTGTCTTCAAACATCTTGATTACAAACTGCCTCGTTATACCATTCAGAATACCCGTTTCAATAGAGGGGGTATACACGATACTGTTCTTTACCCAGAATAAGTTCGAAACAATCCCCTCAGCTAGATAGCCATCTTCCGTTAAAAAAATGCCTTCAACTGAAGGATCTGATCCTATTTCACGTTTAGCCATTATATTATTCAAATAGTGATGTGACTTCAACCGCACCTTCGTTTCAGGTGTATTGCGTCTCGTCTTTAAAATAACACCTTGTTTTTCTCGGCCCATCTGTTCAGGGAGCGACTTGGTATACACTACGGTTACAGGTTCAGTGTATTGCCCCGTATAAAGCCCAAGTCCCTTATCACCCGCAGAAACGTTCCACCTTACATACACATCTTGATCTTGATATTGATTGGCATTGATCAGCTGATCGATGACACGGCTCATATCTTGACGGTTCATCTCCCACTCTATGCCAAGCATATGTAATCCTTCTTGCAAACGGCGAAAATGGTCATCCAATAGAAAAGGATGACCATTATACACGCGAAATGTCTCAAACAACCCTAGTCCATACATGTAACCATGGTCAAAAACAGACACTTTCGCTTGTTCGCCTGAAACGAGTTCACCATCTACATACATCATCATTCTACTGGTTCCTTGCGATATGTCTTAACAAAGTTACGCAATAAAACTTTCCCTGCATCCGTCATAATCGACTCCGGATGGAATTGAACACCTTCAATCGCCAGCTCTTTATGACGAATCGCCATAATTTCTCCCGCTTCCGTTTCAGCTGTAATCTCAAAGCATTCAGGCAGCGTTTCTCTTTTTACAATTAACGAGTGGTAACGAGTAGCTGTTAGCGGCGTAGGAATATTTTTAAAGATTGTTTTCTCATTATGATGGACTAAAGAGGTTTTACCATGCATTAAACGCTCTGCACGAATCACATCTCCACCAAACACTTGAGCAATCGATTGATGACCGAGACATACACCGAAGATAGGAATTTTACCAGCAAAGTAACGGATTGCCTCAAGGCTGATCCCCGCCTCATTAGGACTGCACGGTCCAGGTGAAATCATTAAGTAATCAGGGTTAAGTTCTTCAATTTCTTCAATTGTAATCTGATCGTTACGCTTAACAATCAGCTCTTCTCCCATTTCCCCTAAATACTGCACCAAGTTATACGTAAAAGAATCATAGTTATCAATCATAATAATCATAAATAGTTCCTCCTCAGCTCAACTAGCTATTTAATTTCGAACTCAACTCTTCTTCACTCAACTCAAGGGCATGCCACAATGCTCTTGCTTTCTTTAATGATTCCTTATACTCATGCTTAGGGTTTGAATCAATTACAATTCCTGCTCCCGCCTGCACATGAGCCTGCCCATCCTTACACACCATCGTCCGGATTGTAATATTCAACTCCATTTCATCGTTAAACCCAATCCAGCCGATCGACCCTGTGTAAATACCTCTTCTTACAGGCTCTAGCTCTTCGATAATTTCCATCGTCCGTACTTTTGGTGCACCCGTAATTGTTCCTCCAGGAAAAGTCGCTCGTATGACCTCATACAAATCGTATTGATCATTGAGCATCCCGCGCACATTAGAGACGATATGCATCACGTGTGAATACTTTTCAATCACCATTAATTCGTTTACTTCGACAGTGCCGTACTCACAAACACGCCCTAAATCATTTCTCTCTAAATCCACAAGCATCACATGTTCAGCTCGTTCTTTTTCATTTTCTATTAAAGTCGCAGCAAGCTCTCTGTCTTCTTCTTCATTTTTTCCACGTGAGCGCGTTCCTGCAATCGGACGCGTACTCACTTCCATTCCTTGCTTTTTTACGAGCAGTTCTGGTGAAGCACTAACAAATTGGACATCCGGCGTTTCGAAATAGCTCATGTATGGAGATGGATTCAATTTTCGCAGTGTCTCATACACATGCATCGGTTCGCACCTAAGCCCTTTAGACTGTCTCACCGATAGATTCACCTGAAAAACATCTCCAGCTGCAATGTACTCTTTAATTTTTTCTACTGCAGCCCCAAACTCCTCTTCACTCATCGAAGCATCTGCATCAGGATTAGCTTCCCTAGCCCCATAACTCCAAGTGGTTTCAGCAGACGTCTTTGTCCATAATTCTTCGTAATGCTTTAATCTTTCCTCTAACTCACTTACATGATCTTGTTCTCCATGAACAATGGCCCACATCTTTTCTTCCTTATGCTCATAAATAAATACATCATGAAAAAGCATAAAGTAAAGATCAGGCAGACCTAGATCATCGTTTGATATATGAGGAAGCTTTTCGATTTCCCGGACAATATCATAGCTTAAGTAACCAATCGCCCCTCCTTGAAATGAAGGTGTATCTGGCAATACAGCTGTCCGGTAAGGCGCCATAACCTCTTTTAATGAATCGAGAAGTTTCCCATTTTTCGTTTCGGTTTCGTTTCCCCGTTTAACGGTAAGAACCTCGCCCTTCCCTTCCACAATCGCAAACGGATCAAGTCCTATAATACTGTATTGACCGCCGCGCCCGCTTTCTAAAAGGACGTGATGGGGTTTTTCATTAGATAATCGTTTATATACTTCAAACCATTTTTCTTTGCTTAATGAAAAAGAACTCGCCTTTGCGGTCCAATTCATCTTTTCTTTTGATAGGCCATTCCGTTCCAACGGCTTCACTCCGTTCATTTCATTTCTTTCTACTATCCATTCTACATGACAACGAAATAGAAGAAAAGAACAAGACCGAGTAAGAGAGCCGACTAATAATGGAAACGGCCTATAAGAAAAAACAGCCTCACCAGAAGGCGCGGCTGTTTGTCTTCATTTAATCTTCGAATTGATAAAGTGGTGTACTTAAGTAACGTTCACCATTTGAAGGAATAATCGCTACTACCTTTTTACCCGGTCCAAGCTTTTCAGCTAATTGAAGCGCAGAGTAAATGGCAGCCCCAGATGAAATTCCTCCAAGGATTCCTTCTTCTCTTGCTGCACGACGAGCATATTCAAATGCTTGCTCAGTGGATACTTGAATAACTTCATCATATACAGCGGTATCTAGAATATCTGGAACAAAACCCGCACCAATTCCTTGAATCTTATGAGGTCCTGGGTTTCCTCCTGATAAGATTGGCGAGTCTTGAGGTTCTACTGCTGCAATATGCAGGTTTGGAAAATGTTCTTTCAAGAAACCGCCGGCACCTGTAATCGTACCGCCTGTTCCAATTCCAGAAACAAACCCATCAAGCTGCCCATCTACTTGCTCTAGAAGCTCTTTTCCTGTCGTCTCACGATGGATTTTAGGGTTGGAATCATTTTCAAATTGCTGCGGCATGAAGTAGCCGTTTTCTTTTGCAAGCTCTGTCGCTTTACGGATCGCACCGCCCATCCCTTCTGGTCCTGGCGTTAGAACAAGCTCAGCTCCATAAGCGCGTAACAAGTTACGACGCTCCATACTCATTGTCTCAGGCATTACTAATTTCGTTTTATATCCTTTTGCAGCTGCGACCATTGCTAATCCAATTCCTGTGTTACCACTTGTCGGTTCAACAATTGTATCTCCAGCTTTTAATGTCCCATCTTTTTCTGCAGCTTCGATCATTGCTAATCCAATACGATCCTTTACACTGCTCCCCGGGTTCATAAATTCTAATTTCAAATACACATCGGCGTGCTTATCAGTAACAAGACGATTTAATTTTACTAGCGGCGTGTTGCCAATTAACTCCGTAATTGATTGAACAACTTTCATGGATAGCGCCTCCTAATCCCAAGTAATTTCATAGGTTTTGTATAAATAATGTTAGCAGACGTTTTCAGATAAGTCAATCAATAAAAAGCCCAATTTCCAATTTATTTAGTTTCTGTTAGTAATTTCTCTAGCTCAGCGACATCAAACGCATAGACTTCATTACAGAAGTTACAGCGAGTTTCAGCTCCCCCGTCTTCGTCAATCATTTCTTGAATTTCTTCTTTACCAAGACTCGTAATAGCATTCGCTACACGTTCTTTAGAGCATGCACATGAGAAAGCAACCGGCATATGATCTAAAAACTTAACATTATCATCACCAAGCAGCGCTTTTAACATTTCTTCTGGCGGCATACCTGCTTCTACAAGCTTTGAAATTGGAGGAATCGAGTTTAGTCGTTTTTCGATTTCAGAAATGACTTCATCATCCGCACCTGGCATTAATTGAATAATAAATCCGCCCGCAGCCAAAATAGAGTTGTCTGGATTTACCAGAACCCCTACACCAACTGACGATGGAGTTTGTTCTGAAGAAGCGAAATAATACGTGAAATCTTCCCCAAGTTCTCCTGATACAATCGGAACACTTCCAGTAAAGTTATCTCTCATACCGATATCTTTTACAACTGATAAATAGCCATCCGTGCCTACTGCACGAGCTACATCAAGTTTCCCGTGCTCGTTAAGGTCGAAATGTGTTTGAGGATTCGTTACATAACCGCGAGATTCTCCTTTTGTATTAGCATCTACAATAATTGCTCCAATTGGACCGCGGCCTTCAATCTTCACCGTTAATTTAGCATCACCTTTTAACATGGCTCCCATCATTGTGCTTGCCATCATCGCACGCCCTAAAGCAGCTGATGCAGTCGGCCATGTCCCTTGTCTTCTAACTGCCTCATTAATCATATCCGTCGCTACTAATGCATATGCACGAACTTTGCCTTCAAACCCTGTTGCTTTTACTAAATAATCACTCATTGTAATTCTCCTTTATTTAGAAATTGTTTTTATGTTGTTCTTTATTTTTCTCATAAATAATCCTTAAGCCTTTTAATGTCAGTAAGGGATCAACCACATCAATACTTTTAGCTTCTGTAGAGATAAGGCTCGCTAACCCTCCTGTCGCAATAACAGCAGGAGTTTCTTTTGATTGTTCCTTCATGCGGCCGACAATCCCATCAACTTGACCGACATAACCAAAAAATATCCCTGCTTGCATCGCGTGTACCGTATTTTTTCCCAGCACATCCACAGGCTTCGCTATTTCAATTCGCGGCAGTTTTGAAGCCTTTGTATATAGGGCTTCTGTTGAAATCGAGATGCCGGGTGCGATGGCCCCGCCCATATATTGTTTTTGCTCGTTTATATAGCAGTAAGTTGTAGCTGTGCCAAAATCCACAATAACAAGCGGCGAGCCGTATAACTCTATAGCGGCAACTGCATTGACAATTCGATCTGCCCCTACTTCGCGCGGGTTATCATATTTTATGTTCAACCCTGTCTTTATTCCAGGACCAATGATCATAGGATTTAATTTAAAATATCTCTTGCACATTTGCTCGAGTGTATACATGATAGGCGGGACGACTGAAGAGATAATAATTCCTTCAATCGATTCAAAGGGCAAGCCCTTGTCCTCAAATAATGCTTTAATGGTCATCGCATATTCGTCTTCGGATTTTTGCCTGCTCGTTGCTATACGCCAATGATAGATCAATTCATGTTTTCTATATACACCTAAGGCAATGTTTGAATTCCCTACATCTGCCACCAGAATCATCTGCCTCACCTCTTATCTCTGGTCAAACCTAGTACAGATTTGAATCTAATTTATATGTGGCCAAACAACTGAATTTAAGTTTAAACGAAAGAAAAGAGGATGTCGATTCCGACACCCTCCCTTTCATCAAAAAGATTAATCATTCTTTTTTATTTGTATCATCTTCAAACGAACGATTATCCTCCACCGATGGATCTTTTTCAATCGGCTCATCTGTGTTTGGTTCCTGCGGCTGTTCAGCCTCTACTTGCGGTGTTTCTTCTTTTTTAGAGTTGATGTTCACTTTCACATCTGACTCCGATGCTTTCTCTTTTTCAAGGTGAGCGTTTAAATGATGATCATCAGGAAGTTTTCCTTCATGCACCAATGATTTAATTTGCTCCGCATCTAACGTCTCCATATCAAGTAACGTTTTCGCTACAAGATCAAGACTGTCTTTATTTTCAAGAAGAATTTGTTTACAACGTGCGTAACATTCTTTAATAATACGTTGTACTTCTAAGTCAATCTCATGAGCAATCGCATCACTGTAGTTCTGCTCATTTTGAATATCGCGACCAAGGAATACTTGACCGCCAGACCCAGAAATAAACTGCATCGGACCGAGCTTTTCACTCATTCCGTATTCTGTAACCATTTTTCTAGCTATACCGGTAGCTCGTTGGAAATCATTATGAGCACCCGTACTTACTTCTCCAAAGGTTACTTCTTCCGCCACACGGCCACCTAAGAGTCCGATAATCTTATCAAGTAGCTCTGGCTGTGTCATGAAATAACGGTCTTCTTTAGGAAGCATAACCGCATATCCTCCCGCCATACCACGAGGGACGATCGTTACTTTATGAACCATGTCAGCATTCTCAAGCTTCACACCTACAACGGTATGTCCAGCTTCATGCCATGCAACAATTTTCTTTTCTTTAGGTGAAATAACACGGCTCTTTTTAGCCGGCCCTGCAATTACCCGGTCAATCGCTTCTTCAATATGAATCATGCTGATCTTCGTGTGATCATGTCTTGCTGCCACTAACGCTGCTTCATTTAGCAGGTTTTCAAGATCAGCCCCTGAGAAGCCAGGTGTTCTTGTAGCAATGGTCTTTAAGTTTACATCATCATTTAAAGGTTTGTTTCTTGCGTGAACCTTTAATACTTCCTCACGTCCATTTACATCTGGACGGTTAACTTGAATTTGACGGTCAAAACGGCCTGGGCGAAGAAGGGCTGGATCTAGAATATCCGCACGGTTTGTAGCCGCAATAATGATAATTCCTTCGTTTGCGCTGAAGCCATCCATCTCAACAAGTAATTGGTTTAATGTTTGTTCACGCTCATCATGTCCGCCGCCAAGTCCAGCTCCACGCTGACGACCTACTGCATCAATCTCATCAATAAAGATGATACATGGGGCGTTTTTCTTCGCATTTTCAAATAAATCACGTACACGGGATGCACCGACACCGACAAACATCTCAACGAAGTCTGAACCACTAATTGAGAAGAACGGTACGCCAGCTTCACCAGCTACTGCACGAGCAAGTAATGTTTTACCTGTACCTGGAGGTCCTACTAAAAGCACCCCTTTTGGAATACGAGCGCCAATTGCAGAGAATTTACGAGGGTCTTTTAAGAACTCAACAACTTCTACAAGCTCTTGTTTCTCCTCATCTGCACCAGCAACATCTTTAAATTTCGCTTTTTTCTTATCTTCATTAACCATTTTCGCCTTACTTTTACCAAAGTTCATCACTCGGCTGCCGCCGCCTTGAGCTTGACTTAGTAAGAAGAAGAAGAGAATAAAGATAATGATAAACGGAATAATCCCTGTGAAAAATTGAACCCACCCGCTCGTCTCATCAGCCGGCTCAATTTCTAAATTAAATGGTGTTCCTGTTGGGTCTTCTGCATTAAATAAAAGTTCAGCAGTCTGCTCGCTGCGTAGAGCATACGTTTGGAAAAACTCATCTTCAGCTTGATCATTAAATTGACCGCGCACTAAGTACACTTGTCTCTCAGGTTTCACTGATAATTCTTGAACCTGACCATTCTCAAGCCTTTCAGCAAATTCATTAAACGATACGTTCTCTGTTTCTGTTTGATCAGAGTTGAATACACTCACAATCCCGACAATGACTAGGAAAATGAGTAAATAAAAAATCGTATTACGGAATATCCGATTCATCCTTGACCTCCTCCGACGGGCATTATAGCTTCGTTTATCGTATCATAAGTAATCTTTACCACTCAAATATTAACTCTCGTAGATCTCTGGCTTTAACACACCGATATACGGCAGGTTACGATAACGCTCAGCATAATCTAGCCCGTATCCAACAACAAATGCATCTGGCACTGTAAAACCAGCCATATCTGGAACAAGGTCAACCTTTCTTCCGTCCGGCTTATCAAGTAAAGTAACTACTTTCACTGACTTCGCTTTACGGTAGTGGAAAAGCTTAATCAAATAGCTTAACGTTAAGCCGCTATCAATAATGTCTTCAAGAATTAATACATCACGGCCTTCAACAGATGTATCTAAGTCTTTTAGAATCTTCACTTCACCTGAAGAAACCATACCAGCACCGTAGCTTGAAACATCCATAAAGTCCATTTCAAGATGTGTGTCTATACGCTTTGTTAAATCACCCATAAACGGCATTGCGCCTTTTAAAACTCCTACTACTAAAGGAAAACGACCATCATATTCTTCTGTAATCGCCTTTCCTAACTCTTTCACTTTTTCTTGAATTTCTTCTTCTGAGATTAATACTTCTTTAATTTCGTCCCTCATCAATTTAAAATGCCCCTCCTGTAATGGACTTATAATCATGAAACAAAAAAAACTCATCATTTGGTCAAATACTAATACATGGTACAAATACTAATACAAGTACACGCTTCGTCTGTTCCGTGATGACTGCACTTTTTGATCGATGCAAAAGAGGAACCCATAATAATTCTCCGCTTCCATCGACTAGCAAAGGCCATACCTTTCTTACCGCAGAATCCACTTTCCGGTCTATATACAGCCGGTTTACTTTTTTCGTGCCAGACATTCCTCTAAGTGAGATTCGATCACCCGGCAGTACACCTCTAATAGAAAGAGGGAATACTACCTTATCAGCATCTAAGTGAAGCATATGCTTTTGATCTACAGGTATGTCCGAAGTCTCTAGATAATAGGAAGTGAATGTTCCGGCAGCAGTATCTGTTTTTCCCGGCACCGTTAGAGGAACAAGAGGTTGTTCTTCTTTTATTTGCGGCTTTAGGGTAAAGTGGCAGCAGTCATAGCTAAGGTATACAAAAAGACCGTTTGCTAAATGAAGTTCTTTAGACGGTTCCTGCCTGTTGAGCAAGCGGATAATCTGCTCGATATGTATAGATGTACTAGATGGTGAATTTTTCCCGTAAAGATACCTTAATATTAGATGAATCACCCTTCTTTGTAAAGGGAAGCGCAGACGTTCTGTTGCTTCAATCGAAATTGTAATGGATTGTTCACTTTTTTTGACAACAATTGACTTAAATGCCTCTTCTGCTAACTCCATTAAATAGCTCTGATCATCACGCTGCCACTCTTGAAAACGTTGCATATGAATGTGCACAGATGGGTTTTCCGACTTAATAAAGGGCATAATCTGTTGTCTGTACCGATTTCTTGTGTACTTCATTGAATGATTGCTCGAATCTATACGCGGGGTGATTCCTTCCCTCTTACAATAATGCTCGATTTCTTCTTTTGTTATTCCCAAAAACGGGCGAATTACAAACCCGTTTTGAAGAATTCTCTTCACATTAATTCCTGACGGGACAAGCAAGTTTCCTCCCCGCACCATAGTCATTAAGATCGTTTCCGTTTGATCATCACCATGGTGAGCGGTAGCTATACATGAATGCGGGCGATTTTCTAACCATTCATCAAACCACTGATACCTTAGTTCGCTGGCTGCTTTTTGCGTCCCCATTTTGTTTTGTGAAGCGAATGTTTGTACATCCATTTTCTTAGTATGTAAAGGGATGTTATGCTCTGTGCAAAATTTTCGCACGTACTGCTCGTCATCAACTGATTCAGCGCCCCTCAGTTGATGATTAACATGGACAGCCTCAACTTCTATCCCGTACATCTCACGCCGTTTTATTAAGTAATGGAGAAGTGCCATAGAATCAGGACCTCCGGACACGGCAACAAAAACGGTTTGTACTTCATTTAATAGTTTATGTTTTATAATAAAATCATGAACGTCTTGACTCATACCGCTGCCCTATACCCCCTTTACCAAATGAGAAAACCGACAACGCAAACACCAGACCTGCAGCAATCGCCCCTGCTTGGAGCATCGTTTCAATTCCAAGCTGAAGTCCCTCGATGTAATTTCCATCCACAAAAGCAAGCATGGTAAAATAAGCTCGGCTTCCCGGTACGAGTGGTATAATTCCTGGAATACTAAAAGTGGTCACCGGTACTCGGTATCTTTTGGCTAAGAAATGCGAGATGGTGGCACTTACAAGTGATGCAATCGCTGTTGCAAAAATTACGGATATATCCCAGTTAGGTAAGGTAGAATAAATAAACCACGCCACAGATCCGATCAATCCGCCAAGCCAAATAACTTTATAAGGAACATTAAAGATGACTCCAAAAGCAACGGTTGCCATAAAACAAAAGATAAGTTCTACTATCATTGGTATCCCTCCTTATAACAGCAAGGCTATAGCTAATGCAATGCCTGTTGCTATTGATAATGCTGTAATCACAGCCTCTGCTCCGCGGCTGACTCCGGCTATTAAATCTCCAGACATCAAATCACGCACAGCATTTGTAAGAGGAACACCTGGGACAAGCGGCATTAACGTTCCAATAATCACTTGGTCTAAGTTTTCACCTAAGCCAAGCAACACTAGAAGAATAGCTACTGCGCCTCCCAAAAATGCAGACATAAATTCAGCAAAAAATTTGACCTTCATATACTCCTGTAATGCTACTACACTAAAGCTAGCCGCAAAGCCTGCAATAAAGGCTGGAATCGTATCAAATAAGTTCCCGCCGAATAAATACGAAAAAGCCCCTCCTGCTACACCTGAAGCAATATGTAGAAGCCATGGAGAATAATTCATCGGGGCTTTAGCAATTTCCTCTAATTTTTTATATGCCTCATCCCCGTCCAATAGGCCGCTTACGAACTCCCTCGATAATTGGTTAACAAGAGAAACCTTATTTAAATCCTGCATCCGATCATCGACACGGATCATCTGCATGACATCATTGCCTTCTACATCAAACGAAAGAAAAATTCCTGTCGTGGTGACAAAGCTATGCACATTTTTAAACCCGGCAGACTTAGCCATACGCTCAAGCGTCTCTTCTACACGGTATGTTTCTGCACCGTAAGTCAGCATAATTTCTCCAGCGAGCATACAAATGTCCATCATCCGATCTGCATTCATGCCTTGCACCCCCCGTTCTACTCAATTAGCAGCTCCAATCAGCCTTCTTCATTCAGAAGAGCTATCAGTTAATGCAAACATTAACCTCGTAAAGGAACCCTACATCATTTGTCCAAATAAGTATAGGATATATGCTAAAAGAATAAAAGAGCAGACGAGGAAGATTTCAACAAAGTAAGATGGTTTTTTCTTTTTCTGTTTTTGCATCTTCACCTGTTTTTTGACCGGCTTTTGTCTACTTCTTGACTTAGCTTTACTCCGAACAGCCGTTTTTTGTTTTGGTGCCTTATAAGAAGAAGCATTTGATACAGCTTCAACCATATCTTTTCTCATGTCGGCTGCATGAGCGTATTTACCCTGCAATGCTTTATAAATGACATGTTGATACGGGCCTAAATAGCTGCTTTGATCGACCTTTTCTTTTAACAAAACAATCGGCTTATCGCCTTTTTTATCAAATCGCTTAGGGTAGGCGCAGTTTATCATAATCATAGCCACACTAAAAAGATCATAGCTCGGCTCAGCTACTCTTGTCCCGCATCCCCAATACCCACGGTCATAAAACTCTGTGTATTCTTTGATTGAACGGCCGAGTAAGGTTGTACCCCCGACATCAAGCCACCGGATACGAGCAGGCGGGCCTACTACTAGTAAATTATCAGGTTTTAAATCTCCAAAGGCCCATCCAGCTTGGTGGAGCTTATCTAAATCTCCTAACAGCTGAATGATTAAGAGACCGAACCATTCTGCCCCTTTATTGGATAAATACGTAATCAGCTCCTGGCCGTCTAAGTATTCCATCGCATAAAAAGGAAGGGTCACCCCGCCCACTACTGCATCATCTACATCTAGTAAAGAAGGTCCAAGCGTTTGTCCTTGGACCTTCTCAAAGTGCTTTAACACATTTACCTCTGATGTAATAGCCATGTTATCAATTCCTACTTTAAGAGCTACCAGCCCGTGAACCGATTCGGCTAGATATACTTTCCCAGTCGCTCCAGACCCGAGAGAACGTATGATCTTGTACCGTTCTTGATGCCATTTACCAAGCAGCCTTGTCCCGGCAGTCAGCTTATATGCCAGATTCTCTGAAGAGCTGTTCTTCATCACCAGCCATCAAACTCCTTCTTGAACCGCCTTTTGAAAACTTTTGCAATGCTGCTTGCAATGCTGGACCTGTAGGCGTAATACCGCCTGATGATAATTTATGGAATACACCAGTAAGAGACTGAAGCTGAGGTGTCCAATCTAGTAAACGGTCAACCTCACGTCTTTTCCCGGGAAATGCATAAAGTGCAAATCGATTTTCACCCATACGTGATGTGAGGCTGATAGAAAGATCTGTTAAAGCCTCTTGAACCATTGGCAGTTTATTATTCATACTTGCACTCGTATCTACTAAAATAAGAACATCCAGATGAATGGTTTCTCCTAATTCATCTACCACTTCCATTACTTGACCTCTTTTTTCGGGAGAGAGATCTTCCATTTCTTGGTCTTTACCTAAAATCTGCTGCAACTCTTTATTTACTACCCCGTGTAAGGTTTGAGTCATCGCTTTTCTAGTCACCATCTGGACGGTTTTTGCGAGCTGCTTTGCATAGACAATTTGGCTGACCCCGCCACCTGCCAGGGCAATTGCTTCAATTTCATCAATTCCTTGTTTATTTAAATGATTCTCATCTACTACCCCAATTACATTCACCGTAATACCTTGCTCTTTAGCAAGCGCCGCAATAGCAACTGGATCTTCTCCTTGATTTGAGTGACCATCTGTTAACAATAAAATTTGCTTTAACGTACCTCTACTCAAAACTGATCCCCTCCAAGTAAACTGAATGTTACCATCATTCACCACCTGAAGAGGATTTATACGTTTAGTATTTATTAAATTGGGGAATATTACCTCTGCCTGAGATGTTATGCTCTCTTTCTTAATAACTTAGGAGACTTATAGAGCGGAATGGCTGCCCACTTCGGTGTATTGCGCTTCACTTCCGCTACAATAATAGTCATATCATCTTCAATCATCCCTCGGCCAGATCGTATGACTTTTTCTAACATGACATCAGCTACTTGCTGAGGATCCGTTGTGTCAAGCTCATTGATCATGCGTCTAACCCACATTTCTTTGTTTTCTACATGTTTTGGAGCTTCAAATATTCCATCACTCATCATAATTAATAGATCTCCCGGCTTTAACTGCTCACTTACGACATCCACATCAAACTCTTGAATAATACCCATGGGCAGATTGCTTGCCTCAATTTTAATGACTTTATCTCCTCTCTTAATAAAGCTTGGAATGGATCCTATTTTCAAGAAACGTGCGGTAGCATCTTGTAAGTCAATCATAGCTAAGTCGAGGGTGGAAAAGATCTCATCTGTTGTTCTCAGTGATAAAACTGAGTTCACTGACTTTATCGCAACGGTCTCTTCAATCCCTGATTGCAGGACCTTCTGCAGCAACTGAAGCGTTTCATTACTCTCTAGGTGAGCACGCTCTCCATTTCCCATTCCGTCACTAATAGCTATCGCGTATTTTCCGGCTCCAAGCTCAATTGTAGAATAACTGTCTCCAGAGACGTATGCCCCCCCTTTTGCTACATTTGCAATTCCTGTTTCTATGACAAATTTTTTCGCGGAACTAAATGAAATATGACTATAGCCATTCGGGTAATAGGACGCTTGCTCTGCTTTTACGACAATCGTTTCTTTTAATAGATCAGAAAGCATTGGGGCAATAATCTTCTCTGCTTGTCCATGTCCCTGATCAAAAGAAATGCTCATTTCAATCTCAATATTCCCTTTCTCTAAATTATAGATATCAATATGGCCAACTTCGAGCCCGACCCCTCTTAGCGCTTCTAGCATTTGCTCTTCTTGATGATGATGAGCCTGCTTTTCCTTTTGAATTTCTTTTGCAAAATCACCCATAACTCTCGAGACACCTAACAGTTGGTCCGCTACTAGCTTACGGCTCTCAAGCACTTGTCTTTTTAATTTTTGATTCGCTTGGAAGTGACCATGTTCATGTTCAATGGCTTGAATGACCTTCTCTGGTTTAATGCACTGCTTTTTCCATTCTGATAAAAGCAGCTGACTTGTCACTTCACCACGCTCCTCGGTTTCTTTCATAAGCTTTTGCATTGACTCATAAGTGGAAGAGAAGTTCTGCACCCAGCACTTTTCTTTTTTGAAGCATGTTTGACATGTTTTTTCTGTTACATTACTTAAGAAGTAGTCAACCTCCCTCTCTGCATCTTCTGGAATATCCGTATCAGGTGAAGTTTGGAAGCTTTGTGATAGTGTTTGAAAAAGTGTAGAGAACTGTTCCACTCGTCCTGCTGTTACATCTCTAATTTTTCGCAAATATTGCTGCTGCTCTTTGGAGTACTCTGTTGTGCCTGGAATATATCTCGCCAGCTTCCCGATAAGATCTCTAGGTGTCAGCATAAATATTGCAATTGCGGCAAGAGATTCGAGCAAAGTGACTCCTAGATTCGTACCCCCTTCTCCGTATAGTCCAATTAATAAGGTACCAACTAATAATCCTATACCGACTCCAATCTTTTTGCCGTCTTTTAATAACCCGCCAAGCAAACCAGAAAATGCAAGTAAGCTCATTTGATACAAGCTTGCCACACTAGCGAGGCTTAATATTAAACCTGTTACGACACCAACAGTCGACCCAATTGCTGCACCACCTACAAAAGCAAAAATTAACACAAGATAGCGAGCTAATACATGTTCCACTGTTACATCATAAATGACCCAGCCAACCGTCCCTGTCATAACAGATGCTAATAAGATAATTAAACAGACAATCTCTTCATTTCGAAGCGGCTGCTTCACTTTTCTTGATGTGACTAGAGGTACACTTTGCAGGAAAATCATAGTAAGAATAAAACTGAGCCCAGCTTCAACTGTTGCCATCATAAGAGCATAATTAGTAATCGTTCCTTCTAAGATAAACACTAAACCCAGCCTCGCTGTCATACTTGCTGCAAACACCGTATACGGCAAAGCTTTTGTCGTTTTATCTACATACCTCCCAACCACTTTTTGCATCAGAACATATAAGAAGATCGCTACGATGACAAAGGCAATGCTGCCATGGTAACTCGTTAGCGCCCCAGCCATTAATGCTAGTGCAGCGATACCCGCCTTCTCTCGTTTCAACATATATACAGCAGCTAAAAACGGAAGAACAAACGGTGTCAGTTCAGATAAAATCATGGCTCGTCCAAGTAAAAAACCTACAACCGCAACAAGCAGGCCCCATTGGTAAAAAATCGCTTGCGTCGTCTTGCCGGCTTTTGTGAGCATTCCACTCGTAAAACTGATTAATCTTTCATGAACCATTACACTGCGAGCAGGTTCAATCATTTCTTTAGCCGCCTTCCTTATCATCATACCCACCACCCATATTAGAATCGTGGTTTCATTATAAACAGAATAGTCTTTCAATTTTTGTCATATTAAGGTTTGGCAAGAAAAGAATCGTTCGACTTAATTCGGCTAAAAGAGGATTAAATACAACAGGTTTAAGCAAAATGAACAGGATAAATCACTCATTTGCTAGGAGATGGGGGGGATATGCTGAAGAAAGATGAGGAAAAGTTCTTTGTTTAAAATGGTTCTATTGGCAAACTCCCCACTTACGAGAGCACAAAAAAACTTGAATCTGAATAGATCCAAGTTTGAATATGTATATGGTAGCGGCGGAGGGAGTCGAACCCACGACCTCACGGGTATGAACCGTACGCTCTAGCCAGCTGAGCTACACCGCCATATATTGTGTGTCATCAACGTGTCATTAACGACAAGTATTACTATACACCCTTCTTTTAAAAGAGTCAACCCATTTAAATCATTTTTTTATATTCTTTTTTAGACCAGTCTATACAACGTTTTATGAAAAGTAAAAGACAAGCATTTCTGCTTGTCTTATATTTGTATAAAGAAGCTGACAGCAAGTTAACCACGGCGAGCGCCACGACCGCCACGCTTAGACTCCGTTTGACGCTTGATGGTTGAAAGACGCTCCTCACTATCTTTTAAGAAACGACTCATCTTATCTTCAAATGATGGTGCTGGTCTGCTGTTTGTCCGAGGACCACGATTTCCACCTTGTGGACCTCTTCCGCCGCCTTGCGGACGCGGCGGACGTCCTGATGGGCTTGGACGACTAGGACGTGCAGGTCTTTCGGAACCTTCCGGACGGTCTTTTGCTTTACGAATGGATAAACCGATCTTTCCATCCTTCTCCACATTTACAACCTTAACTGTAACTTCTTCTCCAACCTTTAAAAACTCATTAATATCCTTAACGTAATTATCAGCAACTTCACTGATGTGTACAAGGCCGGTAGAACCACCCGGTAACTCAACAAACGCTCCAAAATTTGTAATTCCAGTAACCTTACCCTGCAACTTGCTGCCTACTTCAATTGACATGAAAAAATAGATCCTCCTTAAGAAATCTGTAAATATTCGTTTCCTACATTATACCCGAATGAAAAAAAGGTGTCAATCAGCTGAAGAATCTGGAAGTTTAAACAATGTTTCCCCAGGCTTGGACAAATAATAATCCCTTCTCGCAATCTCTGCTATATAGTCCAGATCATTATAGTTAATGATTTCTTGTTCAAGTCTCTTTTCCTCTGCTTTCAATAACTCAAGCTCTTGTTCAAGAGCCTGCTTTTCTTCTTGTTTTTCATTTATGGTTGATGCTTGGGCATAAAATGTCACAGATGCAATTCCAGCGAGTATAAATCCGAAAATACCCAGCACACTTAATCTACGGATCAACCCTCTGCGTTTCTTTGCTTGAAACTCAAGTTCCTGCTCCCGCTTTTCAATGTACTGTGAATCCATTTCTCGCACGGTTGACGAACGCTTTGTGACCATTTTTATCCCCTCCTTACTCTTTCTTTTTCCGCATCGCCTTTATATATTCCTTTATTTTCAAAAAATAAGGCGAAAGTTTTTTATAAGCTCTATCTATTCGTGTGGCTTTTCCGATTAAACGCAAGGCCCATCTTAACGGCCTCCAGATGATTCTGAAGATAAATAAAAAGATAGCCACAATAGCAGTTACTACCATCATACCTAACGTATAAAGCAGTTTCAATACGTACTTTACAGGAACAATAAGTAGGATATTGAACAATTTTGTGACAAACCGGTAAAAAGCAATAGATAAACGAATAATTAATTCTAATGAGCGCTGATAAGTGTTCTGAAGCAGCGCTTTATAGCAGGCGTAGCCGCATAAAATAGCTAAAAATACATAAAACCTGACTTCACCATGATTTGATTCAAGGAGTACATAAAAAACGATCAGCCCTTGAATCAGCCAAAATAATACATCTTTTAAGGCCGTCAACCAGTGAAAGGAGCGTCGTTTTCGAAGGAAGCGTCCATACGTATCAATCGCTGCACCGAGCCAAATGCCCATCGCAGCCATTGATACCATTGTGTAAAATTGAACCGTCAGACTCACTTGAATAGCTTCCCAAAGAACCCTTTGGATTTATCTTGCTGGCTCTGATCAAGATAGACAAAGTCATCAATTTTCCCTTCGATGGACACAAGACCGAGTTCAACATTAAGGTTTTTCATATGAAGATTACGCCCTCTGACTGATAAAAATCCCATTACTGTTTCCAACAGAAACTCTTCATTATCAAAGCTCTCTACTTGTTTTACACCAGTAATATCTAATTGTTTTCTCCCGCGCAGGGTAATATCATGATCATTATTCTTTCTTTCCCGCCCCATTGGAGTTCCAAACTCATATTGATCCGTCATTTTATCTTCCCCTCTCTGTTCTTTACCACATGTGTATGAACTGAGCAAAAAAAATAGAACAAGCTCCCATTACGGGGCTTGTTCCTACTTTCTTACAGTGAGTGATTATCTTTTAAAGATTCTTCTTTTACTATCGTATACATGGAGCCTGCCTCTTCTTTACGGCTCGTTTCTTTCACTTCATTAATTTCTACCGTTACAAGCTTCTGACCGAACCTAACTACCAGTTCATCTCCAGCTTTCACATTTGACCCTGCTTTCGCTTGCTGGCCATTTATGCTGATTCGGCCTTGGTCACATACTTCTTTAGCTAGTGTGCGTCGTTTAATTAAACGAGATACTTTCAAAAATTTATCTAGTCTCATATGTGTCTCTCCCCTATTTATAAGTAGATTTAGATTCGTCCCAAAGCTGATCAAGCTCTTCTAACGTGCAATCTGTCATTTCTTTGTTCGTCTTCTTCACCTGCTGTTCAATGTAAGTAAAACGATTTTTAAATTTTTGATTTGTTAAGCGCAGTGCTTCTTCTGAATTTATTTTATAAAAGCGCGCGATATTAACAATCACAAACAAAATATCACCCAGCTCTTTTTCCATATTTTCTTTATCGCCTGCACCCACTTCTTCACGGAATTCGGCAAGCTCTTCAGTAAGCTTATCCCACATCGGCTGAACATCATCCCAATCAAAACCTACACGGGCTGCTTTTTTCTGAAGCTGATCTGCTGTCATCAGGGACGGCAGACCTTTTGGAATCCCATCTAGCATGCTCTCTTCTTTGTTCCCTTTTTCAGCCTTCTTAATCTCTTCCCAATTTGCAAGCACAGCTTCTGCATCTTCTGCACACTCATTTCCAAATACATGCGGATGGCGGCGAATCATTTTCTCTGTAGTTGATTCGATGATATCACCGATAGAGAACCAGCCTTCATCTTCTCCAATTTGAGCATGAAGCATGACTTGCAAAAGGACATCTCCAAGCTCTTCAATAAGATGATCATCATCCTCTTCATCAATCGCTTCTAGCACCTCGTACGCTTCTTCAATGAGGTACTTTTTTAATGATTGATGCGTCTGTTTTTTATCCCACGGGCACCCATCTGGTCCTCTGAGTGCCGCTATGACTTCACGTAATCTTGTAAACTCTGCAGCCAGTAAGGCCCCATCTTTAACAGGGGGCACGTAGACCGCAGTTAAATTATTTAATGTGGTTGCATGATCTAGTTCATATAAAGGAACCTTAGTCAGTTGTTCTTTAGCTGATCCGACTGCTGTTGCAATAACGACTTCATAATCATCAGGCAGTCGCTCCATTAATGTTAATTTCACATCAGATGCAATCATCGCATCATATACTTGGACAATAATGATGTGGTGAGTCAGTTCAAGCTCGTCTCGATTTAGTGCCGTTCCATCAACGATCTGACACCCTTCAATCGGATCAATCTTAAGAGCATTATACATCGGGTCAAGAAAGCTTTGCCCTCCTAAAAATTCAAGATGGATCTCTTTATCCTTCGTTTCATCGAGTAATAATTGGATCGTCCTCTCAGCGACAAAGGGATGCCCCGGCACCGCATAAGTAATAGCTCCTTCTGATGCGGCCTCTATAAGCTGTGCAGTAATGCTTCGGTATACATCTTCAAATTGATCAAATTGCTCATATACGTGATCAAACGACTGAAACGTAACACCTTCATGACGCAGCTCGTCTAAAACAGGATGGTCTTCTGTGCGGACATACAGCACTTCTGCTTGCTTCAAGTGACGATACACCCCAAGCGGCATCTGCTCTAAATCTCCCGCTCCGAGCCCTATAATATTAATTATACTCATGTCTTATCCCTCTTATCTTCTGCGCACCTTTAAGCGCAGCTTATTTAATTTCGGTACAGCCTGCCATTCTTCCTCCTTAAGAATCGGTAAAAAGAAGAAGTACCACCCGATCACTGCACCTCCAGCCATCACGGTTGATAAGGCGGCCGCAGCTGCTTGAATTCTGCTTCCTTCCATATCAAACAGGTAAGATACCAATCCACCCCATGTAAACGTTACGACAATAAGCAAAATCATTGCGCCAAAAAACAGCCAGTAGTACTGATTCGATCTTATGACAAAGCCTTCAAGCTTTCTAATTATTACTAATTGAACAAGCGCCATGCATGCAATAGCTGCAACCGTTGACACGGCACTTCCTAGCGTTCCTATAACAGGGACTAAAAGAATATTAAGCCCAAGCTTCACGAGAATACCAAGGCCCATAACCCAAGCTGGTATATGAACATAACCATATCCTTGCAAGATGGCAGCCGTTGTTAAATAAATCGAGCTAAAGAATATAGCGAAGGCTAAAACAGCCAAAACTTCAGAACCACGGGAATTACCATATAACATAATATTAGCCGGTTCAATGATCATAAAAAGTCCGATAGAAGCTGCTCCGCCGATAAATAACGTTAACCGCATAGCTAAATCACGATAAAAACCTGCTTTTTCTCTTTCCTTTGCGGCGATTGCTTGTGCGATCAGCGGCACGAGAGCCAATGAGAATGTGGTTGTCACAATCGTCCCAAGCTGTAATAACGGCTGCCCGCGATCATACACTCCTTTAGCAGCATAGGCATGCTCTCCTATTAATCCAAAGTTTTGAAGGAGTGGAATCATCGTAAATGCATCAATAAATTGAATAAAAATAAATAATAGCGCACTGATACAAATGAAAATACCTTGTTTAAAAAGCAAGGAGTGGATGGATAACACTTCCTTGAGTGATGCCCCACTCACCTTCAGCCATTCCGTCCAAGCGATAGATTTTGATAAGAAAATAATTACAATCACACCAACAACTCCCCCGATTAAGGATCCATATACTGCCCCCTTGCCTGCATCATACGGGTTAGCGGTTTGACTCATAATCACGACAACAAAAATAATAATCATCGCAACTCGCACAAACTGTTCGCTGATGTGAGAGATCGCTGTCGGAAGCAATTCACGCCTTGCTTGGTGAAGGCCTCTTCCTACACTTAAAAAGGGAATAAACCAAAATGTTAAACTCACTGCACGCAGCGGTGCAGTTAATTGCGTATCTCCCATAACCTGCGCTAACAGCGGTGCACTAAAGTACATAGCAGCCCACGCTGCTGCAGCTAGAACGAGTAAGCCATAAAAGGAAACCGCCACTGTCAGCCTCGCCCTCTGTACTTGTCCTGCTGCTTCTAGTTCAGCCACTCGTTTTGAGATGACCACCGGAAATCCATACATAGACAAAAGCATGACCAAACCATAAAAAGGGTAAAGCTGCTGATACACATAAAACCCAATATCACCCGCTATATTTTGATAGGGGATTCTATACCCTGCGCTCAATATTTTCGCAAACAAAGCAGCAGCAGATAACGCCATCGCACCTTTAATCAGTTGATGGCTTTGTTCTTGTTGCAAATGTTGTCCTCCTCCACTTATATACCTTTCCTTATCATAATAAAATTGGGTAATGAAACCAAGTATTACCCCGCATATTTTACGGTTAGTGAATTAAGGTTAATGGTTTAAGATTAATGAATTTAAGGTTAATGAAAAGGAAAAAGCTTGTCCTCCCATACAGGAGACAAGCTTTGACTTTTAATGTTCCATTTGACGAGCTAAAAAGCTAGCTGCAGTCTCTGCAAGCTTTTGTTCTAGCGATCCATTCAAGCTTTGTTCTTTATTGAAAATTACAACAGCCCCAATAGGATCTCCATTTGCAATAATCGGAGCCACGACAAATCCTTTAAGACTGTCAGTATGATCTCCAACTAAGTTGTACTCACCAGAGTTAGCTTCAAGCTTAGACTTTCGGTCATCCATTGCCATCTCGACAATTTCTCCGATTGCTTTATTAGAGAACTCTTTTTTCGATGCGCCTGCCACCGCGATATATGTATCACGATCAGCGATCAACACATGGTGATTTAGGCTGTCATACAACGCCTCTGCGTACTCTTTTGCAAAATCACCAAGCTCTGAGATCGGAGAATACTTTTTCAAGATGACTTCTCCGTCACGATCAACAAAGATCTCAAGAGGATCTCCTTCACGGATGCGAAGGGTTCTGCGGATTTCTTTCGGGATTACGACACGACCTAAATCATCAATACGTCGTACTATGCCAGTTGCTTTCATGCTGCTGTGCCCCACTTTCTGAAGATGTAATAGTCTTGATGTGTCTACGTTTAAAAGTGTGAAATCATCGCTTCATACTACTATTATCCGTTTAATAAAAAGAACTATTCACCAATTCAAGAATTTGTTTACCTCTATTGCTTACATCTTCATCGAAAGTAAGGGCACACCCATTTTTTAAACCGTATTACTTGTTGTTTGCTTTCTGCTCTTTGGAATGCTTTGCAGGATTGATTCAACTTTACTGATTAGCTTTTCATCGTCGATATTTTTTGTTTTAATGACAAATTTAATTTTTTCACCAGACGTACCAAGAGTTACCTCTCTGCCTAAGGAATGCGCCATTTCAAATAACATCGCCCCGTCCATCTCTTTTGATGTTTCAGGCGAGAATAAAATATCGATTTGATTTTTCGCTTCTACAATCGATTCGACTCGCTCCTTAGTGGCACGCAGCTTGATTTCTGTGAGACGCAGGAGATACTCAACCTGCTTTGGATATTCGCCGAAACGATCAAACATTTCATCTTTTAAATCAGCGAGATCTTCTATTGTTTCACAGCCTTTAAATCGTTTATACATTTCAATTTTCTGCTTAGCATCTTGAATATAGCTCTCTGGTATATAAGCATCCACTTTAATATCCATCTCAACTTGGAATGGAGGCTCTTTCGGTTTATCCCCTTTACGCTCTTCAATCGCTTCTTTAAGCATTTGAGAGTACAAGTCAAACCCGACCGATTCAATAAAGCCATGCTGCTGTGCACCAAGCAGGTTACCAGCTCCGCGGATCGTTAAATCGCGCATGGCAATTTTAAATCCTGACCCAAGTTCTGTGAACTCTTTAATGGCTTGGAGTCTTTTTTCAGCGACCTCAGTCAGCACTTTGTCACGCTGATACGTAAAATACGCATAAGCAACTCGGTTAGAACGTCCTACCCGCCCTCTAATTTGATAAAGCTGTGAAAGTCCCATTTTATCTGCGTCATTGATGATCAGCGTGTTTACATTTGGGATATCTACTCCCGTTTCAATAATTGTGGTTGTGACAAGAACATCGCTGTTTCCTTCTAAGAAATCAAGCATAATAGACTCAAGTTCCCGTTCATTCATCTGACCGTGGGCAAACGACACTTTTGCATCAGGAACAAGCATCGAGATCTGTTCTGTCATCCGCTCAATATCTTCAACTCTGTTGTAGAGGAAATACACTTGACCGCCTCGCGTTAATTCACGCTCAATGGCTTCCCTGATAAGCGAGGCATTATATTCGACCACATACGTTTGAACCGGAAAGCGGTTCTCAGGCGGTGTCTCAATAACGGATAAATCACGAACTCCAAGCATGGACATATGGAGCGTACGCGGTATAGGTGTGGCTGTTAATGTAAGAACATCAATATTTGCCTTCAATTGTTTAATCTTTTCTTTATGAGTGACCCCAAAGCGCTGTTCTTCATCAACAATTAGAAGACCGAGATCTTTAAAAACAATATCTTTTGAAAGCAGACGGTGTGTACCAACGATTAAATCAACAGAACCTGCTTTCAAGCCTTTCAGCGTCTCTGTTTGTTCTTTTCTTGAGCGGAAACGGCTAAGGACTCCAATATTAATTGGAAAATCAGAAAATCGTTCTTTAATCGTTTCGTAATGCTGCTGAGCTAAAATGGTGGTAGGAACTAATATAGCTACCTGTTTGCCATCCATAATGGCTTTAAAAGCAGCTCGTATAGCAACTTCAGTCTTCCCATACCCTACATCCCCGCACAGCAGGCGGTCCATCGGTCTTTCTTTTTCCATATCTTCTTTAATTTCTTCCACTGCTCTGATTTGATCTTCCGTTTCTTGATATGGAAATGTCCCTTCAAAATCAGCTTGTTCAGCCCCGTCTTTTGAGTAGGCATAGCCCTTGCTTGCTTCACGTTCAGCATATAATTTAATTAAATCATCCGCTATGTCTTCGACTGAAGATTGAACTCGCTTCTTCACTTTCTTCCAGTCATTTCCGCCCAGTGCATAAATTTTAGGATCTTTTTCTTCTGACCCTACATACTTTTGCACTTGATCAATTTGCTCAACAGGTACGTAAAGTTTATCATCACCAGCGTAACGCAAGTGCAGATAGTCTTTGTGCAGGCCGTTGATTTCAAGCGTTTCAACACCTAAATATTTACCGATCCCGTGGTTCGTATGAACGACTAAATCTCCGACCTTTAATTCGGAGTAGCTTTTAATACGCTCTGCATTTGATAACTTTTGCTTATTACGCTGTACACGTTTTTTCTGCTTGGCGTATACTTCTTCCTCAGTAATGACGACAAGCTTATGAGACGGCAGCTCAAAACCACTGTTTAACTGGCCAACCATTAAGTGAACCGTATTTTCAGTAAGCTCCGTCGCCCTCTCTACTACATGAGCGTCTATGCCTTCTTCATCTAAGTTTAATGCAAGTCGTTGCGCACGCTCTTTAGTGCCCGCTAAAAATACAATCGCATAGCCGGATTTTTGCCAGCGCTTTACTTCTGATTGCAGAAGCTGCATTTGCCCATGAAAGTTTTGCATCGATTTACACGTGAAATTCACCACATTTTCTGGGCTCGTTGATGGAATGTGCTTTAAGAATAACGATAAATAAACAATCGAATGAGAAGACTTTTTCATACCCTCTAGTGCATCTAGTGACATCGTTGCTTCATGTACTGTCTCTCCCTGCGCTAGGAGGGCCGTGCTCCATTCTGCTTCTTCTTTCTCTAAGTTGTCTGCCATCTCTTTAACCCGGCTCATCTCATCAATAATAATCAATGCATCATCTGGCAGATAAGAGAGTAACGTACTCTTTACCTCATAGTAAAAAGACATGTATTTATACATACCTTGGAAGCTCGAGCGCTGTTTGAGCTGACCAATTTCATAAGAAATATTTTGAGACAGCTTTTCTTTAGTTTGTTTAGCTTTTACTTTCTTTAAGGTAGCTGACAGCTGTTCTTGGAGCCTGTTAGCTGCGTGTTGGTAATGCTGATCTTGTAAAATAACCTCTTCGGCTGGCCCGATGGTGATTTCTTTCAATTCTTTTTCAGAGCGTTGCGTTTCAATAAGAAACGTTCTGATTGAATCAATTTCAGTATCAAATAATTCGACACGGATAGGGTTTGATTCAGTTAAAGGATAAATATCAATAATGCCCCCTCGCACACTGAACTCTCCTGGAGATGACACCATATCCACACGCTCAAACCCCATCATAACCAATTTTGTAATCACATTATGGATCTCGCCGATATCCCGGCCCACAGAGATATTTAATTGGCTGTCCTTCCATAAGTAAGTTGGAGGCAGCAACCTTCTTATCCCTGCTAAAGGAACAATGATAATCCCTTCAAAGCCAGCTACTAATTTATTTAATACGTCTAAACGCTGTGATTTCATTTCAGGACTAGCAATGGCAATTTCCGAGGAAATAAGCTCATTAACTGGATAAAGATGAACGTCCTCTTCTCCTACTAAGTCAATTAAATCCTCATACACCTTCTGTGCTTGAAAAAGATTATGAGTAATGACTACTTGCGTCTTTTTCGTTTCCTTGTATAAAGCAGCCATTAACAGCGTCCGGCTAGAACCTGTTAAGCCTGAGAGCAGCTGCTCTTTCATTCCAGCTTCAACACTAGATGAAACCGCTTTAACCTCATCATTTACTAGAAAATACTTTTGCAATCCTAACATGTTGTTCCCCCTGTTATTCAACACCTATTCTACTTTGTTTATTGCTACTCTGCCTTTTTAAGTAGTATGACAAAACAAATCAACTTTTTTGTCTTTAGCAGACTTTCATTTTTCATTTAAGCAGACCAATTCTATGCATACCAATTCGCATAATCGTTTTATTTATAACTATGTTCGACTTATAATAGCACTTACCTGCCACTTATTAAAATTTCAAAACAGAAAAACGCTTTGGCATATTGCCAAAGCACTTCCTGAAAGCTTATAACAGCCCATATTAATTGCTATTATTGATTGCTATTATTGAATAAATGTATCTAATTCATAAAAATCAGGATTTCTCGTTAATGCTTCTTCGCAATCATCACACACTACGTTCACATAGAGATCTCCATTGGTTTGATATGATAACATATCTTGTCTTTCATTAGACGTTAAATGGTCAAAACCAAGTGACCTAGCATCTGTGTGGCTTTCTAGCTGACCAATATTCGTTTTGCAATGTCTGCAATAATAATGAATAGCCATAGAATACCCCTCCTCACTTCACATACTCTTATACCTTCAGTATGATCATGTCATAAGGAGCCTATGCACAAACATTCATGCATAATGGGACAATTAATTAAATTGGTTCATTACCTCTAGAAAAGGTTTTTCAGTCCAAGCTTCTACAGCTTTAGCTGCTTGTACTATCGATTCATTCACTGCTTCTCGTTCATCAGGATGATACGTTCCTAATACGTAATTAACAATAGGTTCGCCGTTTTTAGGTCGATCGATCCCAACTCGAATTCGTTTAAATTTATCGGTTCCCAGATGTTGGATAAGCGATTTAATACCGTTATGACCACCAGCGCTGCCTTTTTGACGCAGACGGATCTTTCCAGCCGGCAAATCCAAATCATCGTAAATGACGACTAAATCCTCAATATCGATATTAAAATAATCAAGGAGAGGCCTTACCGACTCTCCAGATAAGTTCATGTAAGTAAGGGGTTTTAAGAAGAATACTTTTTCCCCATTGATTACCTTTGTGCCATACACTCCCTTGAACTTAGCTTGATCTAGTTCTACCCCAAGCTCTTTTGCACAGTAATCAATAATATCAAAACCAATATTATGACGAGTCCCTGCATACTTTGCGCCAGGGTTACCAAGCCCCACGACTACTTTCACCTTGTCACAACCTTTCAGTTGCAACGCCCTAAAAAGGTATAACCTCGCGGCTATACCTTTTTAAACGTAAACAACATCTTATTCGCTTATTATTCTTCTTTTTCTGAATCAGAATCGTCTTGATTAATTACTTCTGGCTCTTCATTTGAATCAGCTTCTTCATCCGTCTCTTCTACTACTGTAGGAGGCTGGACTGTCACAACTGTTTCTTCGTCTTCATTTGTAATATCAACAGAGACTTTATCACGTAAGTCTGTAATCTGAATTGAATCACCAATATTCAACCCAGATACATCAACTTTGATTTCCTCTGGAATATCATTAGGAAGACATTTCACTGAAATATCATAAAGCAAATGAGAAAGCACGCCGCCTTCTTTTGTTCCCGGCGCTTCACCTGTTAAGCGTACAGGTACATCAGCATCAATCTCTGATTTCATATCGACTTCAAAGAAATCAACGTGTACATACTCATTTTTAAGCGGATCGATTTGTACATCATGGATCATGACTTGATGTTTGCTTCCATCAACATTTAAAGAAAACAATCCATTCTTTCCTACCTCACGAACCGTCTTTAAAAATTCTACACTTTCTACATATACAGGCTTACTCTCAATCTTATTACCATATAATATAGCTGGAACATGTCCATCTTTTCGAATCTGTCTTGTTGCAGAACCTGTTAAGTCTGTACGTGGATTAGCTTGTAATGTTGTTGCCATCATTATCACCTCTAATTAGATTCCATTGCGTCTATATACTTTGTTCCCTAATTACATCGATTTAAAACGGCTTTTATGAAATTATCTCATTTAAACAGCATTACACTTGCAAAAAATTCCGCTGTACAATCTTTCTATTAATCAAATAGCTTACTTACTGATGCGTGCTCATGAACACGGATAATTGCCTCACCCATTAATGCAGCAACTGAAAGCGGAGTAACCTTTTCAATCTTCTTATCTTCATCTAACGGAATTGTATTTGTAACTACTAATTCCTTAATCTTAGAGTTATCAATACGCTCCATAGCAGGGCCTGATAATACAGGGTGCGTACAACATGCATACACTTCTTTTGCACCGTGTTCTACTAAGGCATTAGCAGCTAATGTAATTGTGCCTGCTGTATCAATAATATCGTCAATAATAATCGCTGTTTTGCCTTCAATGTTACCGACAATATTCATCACTTCGGCTACATTCGGCTTAGGACGGCGTTTATCAATAATAGCAATTGGTGCTTTTAAGCGATCAGCCATTTTACGTGCACGAACAACTCCGCCATGATCTGGAGAAACGACAACAATATCATCAAGCTGCTTTTCTTGGAAATAGTCGGCTAAAATAGGTACACCCATTAACTGATCAACTGGAATATCGAAGAAGCCTTGAATTTGAGTAGCATGTAAATCAAGAGTTAATACTCGCGTAGCACCAGCTGTTTCAATAAGGTTCGCCACAAGCTTTGCAGTGATCGGCTCACGCGCACGTGCTTTACGGTCTTGACGTGCATAACCGTAGTATGGCATCACAACATTAATTGTTTTAGCTGATGCACGTTTCATTGCATCAATCATAATTAACAGCTCCATAATATGTTCATTTGCTGGAGCTGATGTAGATTGAATCAAATACACATCGCAGCCGCGAATACTTTCTTCGATATTAATTTGAACTTCTCCATCACTAAAACGAGTTACAGAACTTTTCCCAAGAGGAACTCCGATATGCTCTGAGATTTCATGAGCTAAGTCCTTATTTGAGTTTAATGTAAAAACCTTTAAGCTTGGATCACCATATTTAGCCATTATAAATACCCTCCAGATAATAATGTATCAATACACTCACTTGTTTTGTGCATGGCACTTTTAACACGTATTATTTCTTTTGATAACCTTCTTTATTTGTTTGACGAGCACGAGCGATCGATAACGCTTCGCCAGGTACATCATCTGTAATTGTCGAACCCGCTGCAACGAGGGCATTTTTACCGACTGTAACTGGTGCAATCAAATTGGCGTTACAACCTACAAAAGCACCGTCTTCAATCTTTGTTAAAAACTTATTTTTACCGTCATAATTTACCGTTACGGCACCACAGCTGAAATTCACATCTTCACCAATCTCAGCATCTCCAATATAACTTAAATGAGAGGCTTTGCTGCGATTGCCAAGTGTAGATTTCTTCACTTCAACAAAGTTTCCGATACGTACCTCGTTGCCGATTTCTGATTTTGGTCTGATATGAGCAAACGGTCCAATTGCCACATCGGTCCCTGCCTCACTGTCATGAACAACCGACTGACGGATCGTTGTACGATCTCCAATTTTACTGTCTTTAATCTCAGAATGAGGGCCGATCACGCACTCAGATCCAATTGTCACATCACCTTTAATAACGGTTCCCGGATAAATTACTGTATCTTGACCGATCGTAGCATCTGTAGAAATATACGTGTGGTCTGGATCAATCAGGGTTACCCCTTGGCGCATCCAATGTTCATTCGTACGTTGCTTCATAATTTTCTCTGCTTGTGCTAAAGCAACTCGATCATTCACTCCAAGCGTTTCCTCAAACTTAGGTGTTTGATAAGCCGCAATGACTTCGCCTTGCTGCTGCAAGATCTCAATTACATCAGGCAGATAATACTCGCCTTGAGCGTTATCATTTCCGACATTTTTTAAAGAAGCAAATAAAGCCTCATTGTCAAAGCAGTACGTTCCTGTATTAATTTCTTGAATATTCTTCTCTTCTTCTGTCGCATCTTTATGCTCAACAATTCGTTCAACAAGCCCTTCATTATTGCGAACGATACGTCCGTAACCCATTGGATCATCTGCTAGAGCTGTTAGAATAGATGCTTTAGCCCCTTCTTGTTCATGATGAGCTAAAAGCTTCTCAATCGTTTCAGACGTTAAAAGTGGTGTATCTCCACATAAAACAACCGTAACCCCTTTTTTATCTGCAAGAATATCTTCTGCTTGCATAACTGCATGACCGGTTCCAAGTTGTTCTGTTTGGACAGCATACTTCACTTGATCACCAAGCTGCTCTTGTACTACTTCTGCTCCGTGACCTACGATTGTGACTGTTTCATCAAAGCCAAGCGCTAAGACTTGATCAACGACATGTTGAACCATTGGCTTTCCATTTACAGGATGAAGCACTTTATAAAGTTTTGATTTCATTCTCGTTCCTTGACCTGCTGCTAAAATAACCGCAAACCGATTACTCATGGTTTCCCCCCAAGTGTTCCTTTTTCCATTACGAATATATCCTAAAACCGCTGTCTTTTCAAGGACTGTTCACCAGTTGTATCAAACTGGATATGTCAGCTTCTTGAACTTTTCACTTTAACAGCGTGGCAGAGGGAACGAGACCACGACAAAGTAAAAAATTATGGTAGGCTGATCACCTTGTTATAAAAAAGCTAAACTAAAAATAAAAAGCCTATCAAAAATGATAGGCTCAGAAGGTTCTACGAAGCACCAGCTTCCTCATATTCAACTTCTTCTAATTCTCCAGCTCGTTCGTACTCGCTTAGAACAGCCGTTTGAATTTTATCACGTGTACGAGAAGAGATAGGGTGAGCAATATCTCTAAACTCTCCATCAGGTGTGCGTTTACTTGGCATTGCTACAAATAAACCATTGTTTCCATCAATTACACGGATATCATGAACGACAAATTCATGATCAATCGTAATGGATGCAATCGCGCGCATCCGGCCTTCTGTATTCACTCGACGTAATCTCACATCTGTTACCTGCATGTTGTCACCACCTATAAAAGTAGATTATTCATGCTATAACAATTCTCTGTAAAATTACTATTTCCTTCTTTTATAGAAAGAAAATTTATAATCTTTTTATTTTAGCTGTTATACCTATTTATTTCACTGCACAAAAAAGACCATGCACAGAGCATAGTCTTCAAAATGTCTGATTCTTATTTAACTAAAGCAATCACTTCAATTTCAACAAGAACGTCTTTTGGAAGACGCGCAACCTCTACGCAAGATCGAGCAGGTTTGTGATTGTTGAAATATTCGCCATATACCTCGTTAATGCGAGGGAAATCATTCATATCTTTAATAAATACAGTTGCTTTTACTACAGACTCAAGTGAAGCACCAGCTTCTTCTAGAACCGCTTTAAGATTTTTGAATACTTGATGCGTTTGTTCTTCCACTGTGCCGTTAATCAAGTCTCCATCTGCAGTCAACGGAATCTGCCCTGAGCTGTAAAACATATTGTTTACAATAATTCCTTGTGAGTATGGGCCAATAGCATCTGGTGCATTGTTTGTGTGAACTACTTTCATGATAAATCCTCCTCTGCAATCGGTACAAGTTTTTCAAGTACATTGCCCGCTTCCACTTCAATCGTCTTTTCTTTGACATTTACATCGGATAAACGGGTAATCGACATATATTCATCGACAAGGCGCTCTTCTACTTCTTCTGATTCAACTAAAACTCCGATACCAACCAGTTCAGCTTGGAACTCCTCTAATAAATCCATCATACCACGAATTGTTCCTCCAGCTTTCATAAAATCATCGACAATGAAGACTCTTGAACCTGGAGCCAAGCTTCTTCTAGCAAGTGTCATCGTCTGAATACGCTTTGAAGACCCTGAAACATAATTGATACTTACCATGGATCCTTCCGTCACACGGTGATCCCGCCTTACGATACTGACAGGCACATCTAAATATTCGGCTACCGCATATGCAAGCGGAATCCCTTTTGTTGCGACAGTCATAACCGCATCAATTTTTTTGTGAGCGAGGACTGAGGCAAATAGTCTCCCGACATCACGAATGAAACGAGGACTGCCTAATAAATCCATCAAATATAAATAACCGCCAGGCAAAATACGGTCTGCCACGGCTAATTGCTCGATGACTTCATCGACAATCTGGCTCGCTTCTTCTTTGCCTACCTTTGGCATGAACTTCACACCGCCGCTTGCACCTGGAATGGTCAAAAGCGTGCCATAGCCTTCTTGCTCGAATATTTCTTTGACAATGACTAAATCTTCACTTATCGATGATTTAGCCGATTGATATCTTTCTGCAAAATACGTAAGTGATATTACTTCATGCGGATGTTGCAGCATGTAGTAAGTCATATCGACCAGCCGTCCGCTTCGCTTTAATTTTTTCATAATACCCCCACTAAAACCGAATGATTACTTATAAGATATCACTTTTGTACGGTTTTTAGCAAGTAGACTAGGAGCGAATTAATCGAACTGCATGTACATCACTGCAGAAACCACGCAAGCCATTATAGACTCTATGCAGCCTGGATTCTTTTTCCACTAGGCCAAATACCGTCGGACCGCTTCCGCTCATTAATACGCCGTCTGCACCAAAACGCTGCATCTGTTCTTTAATATGGCGGACTTCCGGATGCATCTCGAGAGTGACCGTCTCAAGAACATTATGTAGATGATCACAGATCCCATTAAAATCTTGATTCTTAATCGCTTTAATCATCTCTTCTGTTTTAGCATGTTCTACTTCTTCTACCTTTAATCTTTTGTAAACATCTGCTGTAGATACCCCGATTGGCGGCTTGGCAAGAATAACCCAGCAAGGCGGCGGTGATTCGATATGTGTAATGATCTCTCCACGACCTGTTGCTAATGCTGTGCCTCCGTATACACAAAATGAAACGTCCGAACCAATTTCTGCACCGATACGAGCCAGTTCATCTAGACTTAATCCAAGTGCCCAAAGGTCATTTAACCCTTTTAATGTTGCCGCAGCGTCACTGCTGCCCCCAGCAAGTCCAGCAGCAACCGGAATTCGCTTCGTAATATAAATGGATACACCTTGCTTCACTTGATAACGTTCTTGAAGCAGTGAAGCCGCTTGATAAGCTAAATTACGATGATCGCTAGGTACAAAGCCTTCTGACACATCCACCTTGATTTTTCCGTCTTCAGTCAAGGTCAAATCAATGCGGTCAGCAAGGTCTACTGTTGTCATAATCATTTCTACTTCGTGATAGCCATCTTCTCTTTTTCTAATTGCATCTAATGATAAATTAATCTTCGCAGGAGCTTTAACTGAACATTTCACCATTGTCACCTTCTATACTATCCATTTGCTTACGTTATTTTATCACTTGTTCATCCAACATACCACAGCAACGACATTTTTATACTAGAAATGGGGCCCATTATAGATGTATAAAAAGCCGAGGCAGATGCCCCGGCCTTCATTTCCATTATTTTGACCCTTCTTGCTCCGCTAACTGCCTCTCAGCTATCTCTACTGCTCGTTTGACCATGTTTCCAGCATCTCTAGAACGGATACCGCCCCAGCCTTCTTTTTGAACCGTATCATAAAAGCCAAGCTCACGCGCCAGCTCTTCTTTGAATTGCTCAGACATCACACCACGTCTTCTGCTCACGATAATCAGCTCCTTATAAGAAATCGCTAACGAAACAATGCAAATAAAATGAACAAGCCGTCAATCATTTGTGACGACAGTTATAGCTTGTGCTGCATATAAAAAAAGATGACTCCCTAATGCTGGCATTAGGGAGTCACTGTATGTCATCTATGATGATTCTATGTTGGACTTACTTAAGGGCTTGGGCACTTTCACCCTCATCACATAACATAAGTTCCACAGTTTCAGTTAAGATATCTGCGTAACTATACGATACACGTTCAAATGCATTCTGTTGTTCATCTAATTTCACGATGAAAACTGAAGGGTATGTTTCTTCTAAAAGCCCAGAACGTTCCATCGTTTTACGACGGCCGCCATTGGCTTTAATTGTAATCCGTTTACCAACATTGGCATCTAGTGCACGCTTAATGTCTATCAACGTTTTTCCCATTATTACACCCCACCTCACTCTTATATGTAGTATAGCACGCTTATCTAATTTTGTCAAATAAATTTTAAATTATATCAATTGGACATATCTATTGTCAATGCTTTCAACAAAATCCGTGCAACTATTTTTTTATACTTCTTTATTTTGTCTAAGTTTGTCTTATTTTATGTACATATTCTATATTTTCCTTATAAAAAACAAGAGTATCAGCCCTCTTCTGGCTGATACTCTTGTTTGGTCGGCATTCCTCGTCTCATGACTCCTCGGGTTTCAATGCCCCCGAGCCCCTTTTCTCCAGTGATTGTATTTCGCAGCACATCCCACAAACCAATCCGGTCCATAAAAGAGGTTAAACTTACTCGAGCGGCTATATAAACAGGGTCAAGGGCGTGGATATTCACCCGTTCAGGAGAGCTTGCAAAATTAGCCCCTGCCCTGATCAATGTTTCAAAATGAGATTGGCATGCTCCTGCGAAAATAACTAATTCATCGCGATGAGCAACATGCTTCCTAGCAATCCTCACGCATTCAGCAAACTGCTTTGTATGCCGGTAAGAACGTAGGTCATTCTCGTCGCCTTTTCCTTTCAAAAAAGCATCGTGCCCTGTCACGACTAAAATATCTGGCTGTACCATTTCAAGAAGAGAGCCTATCTGCGCTGGCATTTCCTTTTCAGGCACATGCACCCCGTAAACTGGTACGCCAAGCCTCTCATAAAGATCTGTACATTTACGTAAATAGAGCGGATCACCGTCTAGATGCAGCACTCTTCCCCGCATCTCAAAAAAGGTTGCTTCCGCTTCATAACCAGATGTTGACTCATATTCATTACGTTCTTTCATCAGCTTAGCATCCTGCCTGAAAAGCCGGTAAGAGTTTAATTCTTTTTCTAAAGCCTTCTCTCTCCGCTTCGTACGTTCCTCTTCTGAAATAAGCACTAGGTCATTTAAGGGGGCATCTGCCCACAGGCGCATTTCTTCACCTACAAGCTCTACTGTATCCCCGCTGATTTTTTGTACTCTAAATAGTAAGTCGCAATTGTAGGAAAGCCGAGCCACAATATCTCCAACTTTTAATTTCACGGCACTTCCCCCTCTCAACTCAGACTATGTCAAAAAGGGGAAAACGGTGCTAAGGTTGGAGGATTTTATACAAGCTGTCACTAAGTTTTGCAAACTCTTCAATAGAGAGTGTTTCGCCACGTCTTTTAGGATCAATGTCTGCTTCAGCTAATGCTTGCTCAATTTCAGCTTTTTGGCTTTTAGAAGCCAGGTTGTGAACTAAGTTATTTAAGATCGTTTTACGGCGGTTTGCAAAGCTCGCATGGAACACTTTAAAGAAGTATTGCTCATCTATAACTTCGACCGCCGGCTTCTGTCTAATCGTTAAACGAAGAACAGCTGAGTCCACTCTTGGCTGTGGTACAAAGACAGAGGCAGGTACAGTTAAGACCTTTTCAGCTTCTGCATAGTACTGAGCGGCAATTGATAAAGAACCATAATCTTTCGTACCTGGCTTTGCTGCAATTCGTTCAGCCACTTCTGCTTGGATCATGACAACGATCCCTCGAATAGGAAGCTTTAATTCTAACAGCTTCATCAAAATCGGCGTCGTTACATAATAAGGCAGGTTTGCAACCACCATTAAGTCTTGACCATCTTTAAAGTGGGCCTTGATCGCTTCGTTAATATCCGCTTTTAACACATCAGAGTGAATGATTTGAACATTATCATATGGCGATAGAGTATCTTTTAGAACAGGCAGTAAGCGCTGGTCAATCTCAAACGCTACGACTTGATCTACTCTTTTAGCCAGCTGTTCAGTAAGCGCTCCGATCCCAGGTCCAATTTCAATCGCACCTGAGGTTTCATCGAGATTCGCTGCATCAACAATATTACGTAAGACGTTCGTATCAATCAAAAAGTTTTGACCTAAACTCTTCTTAAAGTTAAACCCGTATTTCTTAAGTATTTCTTTTGTTCGATTTGGTGTTGCTATATCTTTATGTGCTGTCTCTTTATTTGTCAGATCGTTATTCATTTGTTTCCTCCTCATACACCTTTATTAATGCCTCTTTAAATTCCTGCTCCGTTATATGAAAGGCATGAAGCCTTTTAAGTAATTGTTTTCCATTAGCATACCCTATTTTTAAATGCAGCCCTAGAAGCTCTCTGCGCTGTTTGCTAAGAGGACCTCCTATTAAGCCTGCTGCATGTAAATCGTCCCAGGTGATGGTCTCAAGCGGCTCCTCGTAGGTTTCATGCACATTTTTTAATGCTTCTTTTATCGCCTCAATCGAAGCATTCTCCACACCTAAATCATCACCATTTTTCGATATAGCCTCTTTCTTTGGAAGGAATGCATGCTTTACGCCAGGTACAGCTTGGCTTACAATTTTCCTGATCCGCTCGCCAGGGTAATCTGGGTCGGTTAAGACAATGACACCTCTGCGCTCTTTCGCCAGTGCAATCCTCTCTAGACATGATTTATTAACAGCAGACCCATTTGTTTCAATGGTATCTGCATCCACTGCACGTTTGACAGCCACTGTATCGTCTCGCCCTTCTACGACGATAACTTCTTTAATTTTCATCCAAGAACTCCTTTACGCACTCATTCTCTATGATCTTTATATTGTAGACCGTTTTACCATAAAAAAAAAGCACAGAACGATAACGCTCTGTGCATCCACGGAACTATAGACGAATGTTAATCTAAAATCGTGATTTTAACTGACTTACGTCCCCAACGTCTTGCATCTTCTTTCGTCGGAACATGGACGTCAATCTTATTACCCTTAATTGCACCGCCTGTATCACCCGCTACAGCAGTCCCGTATCCTTCAACATGAACACGAGATCCAAGAGGGATTACACTTGGGTCAACAGCAATCACTTTCATATTACGATTATTATTCAAATTAATTCCAGTTGCTGTCACACCGCTGCACCCGCTGCATGAAGCTGTATAAGCAGTTGCTGTCACAGTCATCGTGCGTCCGCTGCTAGCTTCAGATGATCCGCCTGATGATTGGCCGCCTGATGAGTTATTCGTACTTGGACTAGGGCTAGGGCTAGGGCTTGCACTACGCGAAACACTAGGTGCAGCCGGACGTGTACCTACTGCAACTACACGATCTTGGCTTTCCTTTACGGTTTCCGTTTTAACTAGCTCACGAGAAATTTCTTCCCCGTCTTCTAGCACCACTTCATAATGCTTATTAACCTGGCCTTCTTCACCAGCATTCACTACTTTTTCTTTTCCATTTTCAAGGTCTTCATCTCGTTTGGTAACCGTCCCAAATGCAACGGTTTCTTCCACAACATCGGTGACTTTTTCTACACGAATCACTCGGATGTCTGTTGCTTCGTCTATGCGTTCTTCTAACGCAGGTTCGACTCGGTCAAGCTCTCCTAATGTAACATTCTCTCTTTCTAAAAAGTCAGCGACAGTCGTCGAAGTTGTCCAAAATTCTTGTTGTTCACCGTCACTAGTAAGCTCAACTTGAAAGGCAGATTCATAGTTTACAGCTAAATCCTCTGAAATTTCTGTAGTAACTGCTGGTTCAATATTATCATGATCTGTATAGGCAATATCTAGTTCGTGTAAAAGCTCCTCAATCGTATCAGCAGTCGTCCACACGTCTTGCTCTTGACCATCAATTGTTATAGCTACTTGCTTTGCAGGCTGCCACGTTACAAGCATATTCCCATCAATCTCTGTATCAAGCGATGGTTCGATATGATCATATTCGTTAACATCCCATTCCTGCTCCATCATCAATTCAGCAACAGTTGATGCATGTGTTTGAACGGTTACTTCTTCTTCATCAACCATAACCGTTACTGTTGCCTTCGTCGTCTCGTATACAGCGTAAATTACCACGCCAACGAAGAGAATGAGACTTATGACGGAGATGACTAGTTTCATCAGAGAACCATTCCCTGGAAGAAACCTGCGTATATTCGCTTCCATGTCATCCATTCCTCCTTCTCAACGTCCGAATTATAAACACTGTACCTCCTTTTTGTCAACTGACTAAATTTGGGCATCTTGCCGCATCGACTTTATTATCCATGAAAAATGCGGCTAAGAAAACCCTAATTTCTCGA
Source organism: Alkalihalophilus pseudofirmus OF4 (assembly GCF_000005825.2). Classification (GTDB taxonomy): domain Bacteria; phylum Bacillota; class Bacilli; order Bacillales; family Bacillaceae_D; genus Alkalihalophilus; species Alkalihalophilus pseudofirmus. The sequence continues at coordinate 54,156 of NC_013791.2, read as the reverse complement.
CACGTCCACTCTATGCGAGTCCTTTGTCGTGTAGAACAAAAACGAATGAAAAAGTTTATAGACAAGCCCCGTCACATAGCGACAAAACCTGCTATCGATTTATGCCAAAAAGTCTTTTTGCATTCTCACGAGTTGTATTCGCCACCTCATCCACATTTACCTCTTTTAGCCCGGCAATTTCTTCTGCAACAAGCTTCACATACGCCGGCTCATTACGTTTTCCTCTGTATGGATGCGGGGCAAGATACGGACAATCCGTTTCGATTAATAAACGGTCCATCGGGATATGCTTAGCTACCTCTTTGGGCCTTCTTGCATTTTTAAAAGTAACGGGTCCCCCAAGTGAAATATAGAAATTCATCTTTAAGCACCGTTCGGCAATCTCCACACTTCCCCCAAAACAATGCATAATACCGCCGACTTCTTCTGCCTTTTCTTCTTCAAGAATATCGACAATATCCTGATCTGCTTCACGATTATGAATGACAATCGGCAGCTTAACCTTCTTCGCCAGCTGAATTTGTTTTCTAAATACCTCTTTTTGAATTTCTTTTGGAGATTTGTCCCAATGATAATCTAGTCCCATCTCACCTAGTGCGACGACTTTCGGATGTGCAGCAAGCTCTTCTAGCCAAACTAAGTGTTCATCTTTCATATCAATTGCATCAACAGGGTGCCAGCCAACAGCAGCATATAACATATCGTATTTTTCTATTAACTCGAGCGCGCGATTAATTGTTTTTTCGTCAAATCCGACAACGACCATTTCACTTACCCCGGCTTCTTTAGCCCGGTTGATTACCTCTTCTACATCATCTTCAAACTGATCAGCATTTAAGTGTACATGTGTATCAAATAACATTTTTACACTGCCTCCTAGCAAATTATATTAGTAAAATAAATAACAAAAGGAGAAGCATCACCCTTCTCCTTTTGACTTCATTCAATTACTTTACTTGCGACCCATTCGGCAAGCTTCCATCAATCGTAGCTAATTGCAGTTTTTTCCCTTTTGAACCAGCTAAGATCATTCCTTGCGAAAGTTCTCCGCGCAATTTAACAGGCTTTAAGTTCGTCACACAAATTACTTTTTTCCCTACTAATTCTTCTGGAGAATAATATTTTGCTATACCTGATACCACTTGACGCTTTTCATATCCGAGATCAAGCTGAATTTTAAGCAGTCGGTCTGCTCCTTTTACTGGTTCTGCTTCTAAAACTTCTGCCACACGAAGCTCAACCTTTGTAAAGTCGTCGATTGTAATTTCATCGACTTCAGGTACCTCTTCTTTTTTCTCTTGTTTCTTATCTTCTTTTGATTCCTCACTAGCTTTTGCGCCGCCCATTTTTTCTACAATATAGGCTACTTCTTCAGCTACCTCTAAGCGCGGGAAGATAGGCTTTCCTTTTTGAACGGTAACGCCAGCTGGAATTTGTGCAAACTCACTTAGAGATTCCCATGTTGTCACTTCTTCTCCTAAACCAAGCTGCTCCCAAACCTTCTTCGGCGTCTCCGTTAAGAATGGCTGAATGAGGACAGATATATAGCGAAGTGATTCTGCTAAATGATACATGACAGATCCTAATTCCTCTTTTTTAGAATCGTCCTTAGCAAGCATCCAAGGTTGTGTTTCATCAATATATTTATTTGTACGGCTCACTAGCTGCCAAATCGCTGTAAGCGCAACAGAGAATTCCATTTCTTCCATCGCATTTTCTACTTTTGTAACCGTTGCGTTGACTAGATCTAAGAGATCCGCATCAAATGGTGTCGCATCTTTCACATATGTTGGAATCGAACCATCAAAATATTTATTAATCATCGCTACAGTACGATTTAGCAAGTTACCAAGGTCATTCGCTAAGTCGTAATTCACTCGCTCAACAAACCCTTCTGGCGTGAATACTCCATCAGAACCAAAAGGTACTTCACGTAATAAGTAGTAACGCAGAGCATCTAAGCCGTAGCGGTCAATTAATGTTTCTGGATCAACGACATTTCCTTTTGATTTTGACATCTTGCCGTCCTTCATTAGAAGCCAGCCATGAGCAAATACTTTCTTTGGCAGCGGCAGGTCGAGGGCCATTAACATGATCGGCCAATAAATCGTGTGGAAGCGAACAATTTCTTTCCCTACTAAATGAACATTTGCCGGCCAATATTTTTGATAGAACTCATCATTATCTTGTCCATAACCAAGAGCAGTAATGTAGTTAGAAAGAGCGTCAATCCATACGTATACTACATGCTCAGGGTTGCTTGGCACTTGTACGCCCCATTTAAATGATGTACGTGAAACCGCTAAGTCTTCAAGTCCGGGCTTGATAAAGTTATTAATCATTTCATTACGACGTGATTCCGGCTGAATAAACGTCGGGTTTTCCTCGTAAAACTTCAATAGGCGATCAGCATACTTGCTCATTTTGAAGAAATAAGACTGTTCACGGACTTTCTCTACCGGATGTCCGCTGTCAGGGCTTTTTCCGCCAATGATTTTACCATCTTCATCACGAATAGGGTCTACAAGCTGAAGCTCTGTGTAGAACGTTTCATCAGGAATAGAATACCAGCCTTCATATTCATCTAGATATATATCCCCTTGTTCAAGCAAGCGTTCAAAGATCGTTTGAACGACTTTTTTATGACGGTCTTCTGTTGTACGAATAAAATCATCATAGGAAATATCGAGTTTTTTCCATAATGACTGAATATCAGCGACAATCTCATCAACAAACTGCTGCGGTGTCAGACCCTTTTCAGCTGCTTTTTGTTCAATTTTTTGACCATGCTCATCTGTTCCTGTTAAATAACGGACATCATATCCACGTAATCGCTTATAACGAGCCATCGCATCCCCTGCAACGGTCGTATAGGCATGTCCGATATGTAATTTTGCACTTGGGTAGTAAATTGGTGTTGTTAAATAAAATGTTTTGTTCTCGCTCATAAAAAGAATCCTCCCACTTGGTAGTAAACAATAGGCTTTTTAAACAATACAAAAAGCCCTCATCCTAAAATCGGGACGAGAGCATATCTCACGTGGTACCACCCAACATTCCCTTTCGCTTCACAGCAGAAAGGCTCATGAAGTCTATGACTTCCCTGTTAACGCCAGCTACGTCATCCCCTCACATACCTTTGCTCAAGGATGATTCCTCAAGGACCATTTTCGATGCAGCCTACTACCGGTTCTCAGCTCCTCCGGCTCTCTGTCAAATAGGTCATACATGTACTTATCCCGTCATTGGATCACAAATATACATTGTATTTATTTCAATTATCCCAAGAATCTATCCAAAATATACCGAACTAAAGAGACTGCTGTCAAGAGCGATCATAAAGCGTAGCAAAAGGGGTCTTTTGTTTTGTTAATTTTCCTTGCTGACACAGGCGTTCAAGCTCTTGCTTCCACGATTGAACGTCCCAGCTTTTTTGTGCTTCTTTATTTAATGTGTCGAGTTCCTTCATTATACTCATCTCAGCGATCGGAAGATGTGGTTTTAGAGCGGTAAGGACCGCTTCATCTCCAGCTTCGGTCATTTGTCTTAATTCATCAAATGGGTTTAGTGTATGCGGGCTGGCAGAATGAGCTAACCTTATCCGCACAGCCATTGTCCTTCCAATGATGGCGGAGGATACGAATACATCACCACTTCGCAAATACGGCAGGCGTTTTCCTTCATCATGAGTTAAGTCTGTTTCTTCTTTTATTGTCTGTATATCTGTCCCTCTGACCGTTCTGAATACGAATTTCGAGTTCAACTGCGCTGTAATCGTTTCATCAAGCAGCGTTGGTCTTTGAGTAGCAAAAATTAGAAACACCCCATACTTCCTGCCCTCTTGAGCAATTTCTTTTAAGACTGATTTTGCCGGGGCATCGTAGCCTTTTGGAGCGAAGTTATGTGCCTCATCCGTTACAACGACAAATGGGGGGAAAAACTCCCCTTGCTGCTGCTGAAGCTTCGCATCTTTATAAGTGCGCCGCTTTCCGTATAACGAGCCGATCACATAACTTGAGAAAACTTGCAGAAGCCATACAGCACCTTGGACTACAACAAGCTGTCCTGCATGAATGCCTTGTTCAATCGCTCGAATATTTTGCTGGAATAAACCTGCTTGATTTAAGCGATTCACCCGCCACTGAATCCCTTTAACTGATGCTAGCGGCAGACTGCCAAATTGATCTAACAGCTTTTTGAATGTCGTATATTTCGAAATCTCCTCGCGTGACATCCCTCCATCATGAAGGAAGCCCTCTACTTTTTGTTTGCCAAGCTCAAGTGCTTCTGCCAAATTGGCGACACGATCACTGAAAGACTGGTAGCTGTCTTTACGCTTGTGAATCGTTTGAATGACATTAACCATAGATTCACTAAGAGATCCCGCTGCTTGAAGAAGCCTCTCTACATCTCTCGTTGATAAAGCTGAAAAGTCAACCCCGACATCACGGCCAATCTGCACCACCGTATAGCGTTCATGATAAGACGGGGCATCATCTATTCCGCTCGCTGCAGCAGCAAAATTCATTTCGAAATGGGGGTCAAATACGATCGTTGGAATTTGAAGTTTCATCAATTCCTCAAGCATTACACGCAGGCCAAATGACTTACCCGAGCCAGAACCGCCAAATACCCCGATATGAGGGTATTGCTGCATTGCACGAATATCAAAGATAAACGGAACACCGTTTTGAGGACGAAGATTATCTTCTTCTTGAATATGTAACAGCCCGTTTAAGGAATCTGGCAGACTGGGTGCAATAAAATCCGTTGATTTCACTTCCCCAAGCACCATCCCATCTTTCGGATTAGATTGTACAAGCAGCGATTCTATTTCATGAAACTCTGGATGCCTGATTCTGGCCCCAGTCTGAATAGGCTGCGGCGCCTCTTCAAAAAGACGCACCTTTGCTAGATGAATATCATCAGCTCCAATATCATATCCAATATGCTCTAACGTTTTCAGTACTTGATCATCGACAATTCCCTTATCAAATCCCATTGGAATATAACGGTTATAGGAGAAGGTTTCGACTACTTCTCCTTTAGGGTTTTTTAATGACTGATCTTCTATCACAACCATTTCATTCATCCGGAACTTATGCTCTTTCGATGCAACATATACTTCATGCTGAGTCGTAACCCCTACAATTTGCATTTTTCTTCCTCCTTAATAAGGTCTATCTTGACGTTTTTGTATAAACAAACGTTGTTTAATTTCCGGGTCAATGTATTGCTCAACTAACGCTTCTACTAGGCGGTCTGTCACTCTAACATCCCGATCGACATGATCCAGCCAAAAAGGGATGCCTCTCCCATCCTTTGGGGTAAGGGTGTAGAGGAGATCAGAGACAAGATCGCGTTTCTCAGACTGCTCAATTAAGAGGTCAAATCCTGTAATACTAGGTGCTGAGCTAGGGCGCATCCATGATGATGACAAACCTGCCTTTTGTTGAATGTCTTCTAAATGAATCATCTCGCCTCGATTAAGTTTACCAAACAACAAATCACGGTCATACGTATGAGGTTTTCTAGCATGATCTTTGAAAGCTGGCAGCTTAATCAAATTTTCTGTCGTAATTTCCTCTGATACCCCAACAAGGAGCACGTCTTTCTCTAAAGCAAGAAGCCGTAAACTTTCCCATTCTTCCGGAGCATCAATTCTATAATGATATAAAGCCCCGTCCATCATAAGGAATCCTACATCCTTTTCTTCTATTAATCTCTTAGCCACCTCAAGTTCAATTTTAGCTAATAAATGAGACCGCCATTTCATCGGCTGCTTCTCCTGTTCAATCTCTTCTTTTGTATCAAGCAAAGGCGTGTAGACATCTGACTCTCTGCATTCATATCCTGAAATGGTTTTCGCTAATGCTTGGAATAAATAAAGAAGATGCGGCGGTTGTCCTTTTGTTTGATTTACAGACCCATCCACTCCTGCTATCTCACGACCATTTAACCAATTCGACAAAGTTCTTGTCGAAAGCGACTTCATTTGTCGAAAGTAAGTGCCAGAGTCACGCAACTTTTGTCGAATAATCTCTTTTTCATTTGTCGAATCAGCGTAGATTGCTTTCAACTCATTTCCTATACCTTCCAACTTTTTTGCAAGATCTGGGGATAAGTTTAACATACTTTATTTACCTCCTTTTTTAAACAGTTGATATATCAAGGTTTATAGACATGGAATAAATTACATGCGTTTTTATATAAAAATATTTATAAATTAATTGACTTGTTTTGGAAACACTGGTATTCTAAAAACAGAGAGAAAAATGTCGAATAATGACACAAAAACTTATAAATATTTTTAAGTCTGAGAGGAGACGATTCATAATGAAATCTACAGGTATTGTACGTAAAGTTGATGAATTAGGTCGTGTAGTTATTCCAATTGAACTACGCCGCACACTTGATATTGCAGAGAAGGATGCTCTTGAGATCTACGTTGATAACGATCGCATCATTCTAAAGAAATATAAGCCAAACATGACTTGCCAAATCACTGGTGAAGTTTCTGATGATAACCTATCTATCGCTGGTGGTAAAATCATCCTTAGCCCACAAGGTGCTCAAGATATCATCAAAGAATTACAAGATTACGTTTCTCGTTCAACACAATCTTAATAAGCCTTTTATGATAAAAGACTCTGTTATCCAGAGTCTTTTTTTATATTACGTATGATATGCCTGATATACTTCTCGCTTTGGCAGATTTCGATCAACTGCTACTTGTTTTATCGCAGTTTTTGAAGACATCCCTAGAGCGATATAATGTTCCACATGCTGATTTAGATCTAGCTCGTCCCACCACTTGTCCTCTTTAATTTCTTCTGTTAAACCTTCTACAATCAGGCAAAATTCTCCTTTAACCGTACCCGTTTTACACCACTCAACGGCTTCTTCTAACGTGCCGCGCTGATACTCTTCAAACTTCTTTGTTAACTCCCGGCAAATGGTTATTTTTCTGTTTCCCAAGGTTTGATGCATGGCTTCTAAAGTCTCTTTTAAGCGATGAGGAGCCTCATAAAACATAAGTGTTGCTTTGATTGGTTTCAACTCCTCAAGGGTTTCGGTCCTGTTTTTCTTCTGACGAGGCAAAAAACCCGCAAAGAAGAAGGATTCTGTATTAAGGCCTGAGGCGATCAGGCTTGTGAGGGCTGCATTCGGGCCCGGAAGTGATATGACAGAAATGTCTTCTCCAATGGCTAGCTTGACAAGGTCATGTCCTGGATCTGAAATAGCTGGCATACCCGCATCACTTACCAGTGCAATTGTTTTTCCTTCTTTTACTTTTTCAATCAACATATTTCCCGCTTTATCTTTATTATGCTCATCATATCTTACCAAAGGGGTTGTAATCTCAAAATGATTACAAAGCTTCTTAGATTGTCTCGTATCTTCAGCAGCAATATAGTCTGCTTCTTTTAATGTACGGATGGCACGGTAAGTCATATCTTCTAGGTTGCCAATTGGTGTTGGCACTAAATAAATGACACCAACTTGCGTATCACCTCTAAAACTAGCTTGTTGCTTCATTATTTTCACCACTCTCTAAAACATAACGTTCCTTCTGCTTTCTACTCAGTTTCTTAATAGCATACTCTGCTTGAAGTGCTTCTTTTTTCGTTTCGAATTCTTGTACATACTTAAGCGTGAACGGCCCTCGTCCTTTTGTATACTTCGCACCTTTGCCTGAGCTATGCATATCTAGTCTTCTACCTACATCTGTCGTATAACCTGTATACCAGCTGTGGTCGCTGCATTCAAGAATATAGACATAATGGCTCATGATCCGATATACACCTCTTCAAATTCCTTTGTATATTCCCCGTCAAGTCCATAAACGGTTATTGGGGGCAAGCACTTAAGACCGGAGCTTCCATCTTTAATACCCTCTATTAACACAATGTTGGCATCCTTGCCCTTTTTCGGGTGAACGAGCTGCATTCGTTTTGGTTCAATTCTGTAGTTCTTCATTAAGTAAATGATATCACCTAGACGCTCCGGACGATGGACAAGCGTCACTTTCCCCTTTTGTTTAACATATTGGCTGCATACGCGAATCACATCTTCTAATGAGCAGTGAATTTCATGTCTTGCAATGGCTAAATGAAGATTTTTATTCTTCTCTTCTTCAGATACGGTTTCAAAATAAGGCGGATTACATGTCACCACATCAAAGCTGCCTTTTTTTATCGATGGCGGCAGATGATTAAGATCCGCTAACTCAAAATGAAGCTGCTGGTTCAATTTATTTAATTCCTCATTTCGCCGAGCCATGTCCCATAGTCTTTCTTGGATTTCAACACCTGTAATCGTTGCTTTTGTACGGGTGCTTAATACAAGAGGAATGACTCCATTGCCAGAACATAAATCAAGAATGTTTCCTTTTTGTATGGGAAGATAAGTAAAGCGGGCGAGTAAGATGGCATCTATTGAAAATGAGAATACCGATGGACTTTGAATGACTTTTAGATCTGTCCCGGCAATATAATCAATTCGCTCATCCTGGTATAGATTATCCAAACTGTCCAACTACCTTTCTATTGTCTTAAACACTGCTTAAACGTTTTCTATGTAAACAAAAGGCCTTCCTTTTAAAATGGAAGGCCTTTTTAAGAGGCATACATCAACTTTATTTTTGATGCAAGAATGATAAGCAAAAGAGGCAATCATCACCATCAGAACGCAAGCTTCCATAATGAGTATTACACACATGAAACCCTTCTTGATAAAGGCGTGCTAAATTATCATAGCCTTCACCCACCACCGGCTTCTTCTGTGCTTTATCTTCAAGAGGCTTATCATTTGTTCGTTCCTCTTCTGAGTCGAGCCGCTTCCTTAAGTTATCATTTTCTATTTGCATATAATGATTTTCTTCAATTAAGTGGGCGAGCTGCTCTTTTAAGCCACGTAGCTCATGATGAAGCTCTCCGATCCGTTCTTCAATTTGACTCACCTTTTGAAAGATTGCCTTTTTCTCCACGTAGCTCCCACCTCTTTATTCTCTGGCTTCAGCTGCTGCGACTTTGTGTTCTGTCAGCTCATCGAGTGTAAACTCAAGAACTCCTTCGTCACTTTCAAGTATATCTACTTGAACGAGCCGCTCAAGCATATTCAGCCCTACTACTTTACCTTTTCCATGTGGAGTTTTAATATGTTTTCCTACATCAGGCAATTCTTTTTTAGCTGACTCATACATATCATTTTCATACTTTAAGCAACACATTAAACGCCCGCATAAGCCAGATATCTTAGCTGGATTTAATGATAAGTTCTGATCCTTTGCCATCTTTATTGACACCGGTTCAAAATCACCTAAAAATGATGAACAACATAAAACTCTCCCACATGGGCCAATCCCGCCGAGCATTTTCGCTTCATCTCGGACTCCAATTTGACGCAATTCAATACGTGTTCTAAAAACAGCGGCAAGGTCTTTAACTAACTCTCTAAAGTCAATACGACCATCTGCTGTAAAATAAAACAATACTTTATTGCGGTCAAATGTATATTCAACATCAACTAGCTTCATATCAAGCTGATGTTCATTAATTTTATCTGTACAAACATCAAATGCCTTTTGAGCCTGTTCACGGTTTTCTTGAACAGTCAGCCGGTCCTTTTCTGTAGCAATGCGGATCACTTGTTTTAAAGGTAATACGACATCTTGTTCCTCTACAGATTTGACACCAATGACCACACGGCCATACTCGACACCTCTTGATGTTTCGACGATGACAGCTTCTCCTTTTTCAAGTTCTAAATCACCTGGGGAGAAGTAATAGATTTTGCCCGCTTTTTTAAAACGGACGCCTACGACTTGATGCAACCGTCTATCCCTCCTGTATGCTAAAGAACAACTTCTCCATCACCAGCTGCGGATTTACATTGGCGCTTAAATGGCGCTTTGCTTCGAGTACAAAAGACATGCTTTGACTCGTCTTCTCCTGCGAGCTAGAGAGGGCCTGCTGCTCTAGCAACGTCTGCTGGTCAGCAAATACTAATTGGTCCGTTTTGCCGACCTGTGTATATAAAAGGTCTCGCAACCATAAGAGAATCATATCAAGACCGAGTTCAAGTTCACGTCGTTCTTTAAATGTAGGAATCCATTTATCCTGAATTGTTAAGAACACTTGATGCGGTCTTTCATAAAGCTCTTCGTTTAATTGTATCACTACGCTTCGTGCTTGTGCAATCCAATCTGACTCCATTAGCGCAATTGCCTCTTCATAGCTTTGAGTCAGACCTGCTATTAACGTACTTAGCGTGCGTGAGATGCCTTCTTTTTCCAAACGTTCTATAAATTTTTCTCTTGGGAGAGGTGAAAAACTTAATTGCTGACTACGTGATTGAATCGTTGGCAGCACACTGCTCGCACGCTCTGTCATAAGGACAGCTAAAGTAGGGGCCGTTGGTTCTTCTAGAAATTTAAGCAGACTATTTGCAGCACTCGCTGTCATTTTATCTGCTTGGTCAACTATATAAACTTTCTTGCCAGATTCTACCCCGCGGTACGTAAATTCTTTTTGCAAGTGTTCAACCTGCTGCTTTTTAATAGAAAGCCCCTCTGGTTCAATAATATGAACATCAGGGTGATTGCGGTGGTCAATACGTTTACAATCAGCGCAAACTAAGCAGGGTTCTGCGCCTTCATTTTTTTTACATAAAAAGCTTTTTGCCAGCTGAAATGCAATTTGCTTCTTCCCTGTTCCCTTACTCCCTTCAAATAAATAAGCGTGAGCTAGGCGGTCTTTTTCTAAGCTTCTTTGTAATAATTGGACAACTTTCGGCTGACTGTCTTTTAATTCGTTCCATGTTTCCATTTTCATACATCATCCTTAAAACTGTTCAAATTGCTCTACTGGTAAAACAAATACAGTCGCGCCGCCTACTTGTACTTCTACCGGATAAGGAACATAAGAATCTGCATTGCCCCCCATTGGTGAAATTGGTGCAACAAGCTGATCGCGGCTTTGACAGTTTTTCTTGATAATTTCTTTTACCTGCTCAATATGCGCATCTTCTGTTCCAATTAAGAACGTAGTATTCCCAGCCTTCAAAAAGCCTCCTGTACTAGCAAGCTTTGTCGCTCTAAAGTTTGCCTTAACTAACGCCTCTGATAGTCTGTTGCTGTCTTTATCTTGAACTACCGCAATGATCAATTTCATCATAACCACCCCTTCAAAATGAATAATGGTAACACTACTTAGAAGATTTCTTTAGAAAGTCGTTAATAACCGCCATCGCATCGGAAAATACAGCATCTACCTCTTGGTCGGCATTTATTACGGCCATTCGATCAGGATACTGTGCGATCACTTTCTCGTAGCCTTCTTTTACCTTTTCATGAAAATCAAATACTTCTTGATCCAGCCGGTTGACCTCGCGAGTCCCGCTTCTCTTTATTCGCGCGAGTCCCACTTCTGGTTCGATGTTAAAAAACAATGTTAGATCAGGGTAATTGCCCTCAATGGCAAATTCATTAATCGCCAGCACATCGTTAAAACCAATCCCTCGTGCATGACCTTGATAGGCGAGGCTGCTGTCAATAAAGCGGTCACATATAACTACGTTTCCTTCTTCAAGTGCCGGGAGTACTTTTTCTATGAGGTGCTGCCTTCTAGCAGCAGCATATAAAAGAGCCTCCGTCCTAGCATCCATTTCTGTATGGTCAACATCAAGAATGACTTCTCTAATCCGTTCTGCTATTCGTATACCGCCAGGCTCTCGTGTCCTTACTACACTAATATTTCTTGCCCGCAGATCTTGCTCTATTTTATCAACAATTGTTGTCTTACCGGCTCCTTCTCCACCTTCAACAGTGATAAACAAACCTGTCTTCATTTTATTTCCTCCAAATCTACTACCTTCAATCCGTCTATTAAAGGATTATTTCCTTGGAACACAGCTCCACTTTCATGTAATCTCACGATATCTTTCATCACACTGTCCTTGAGCACTTCTCCTTTAAACACTAGAGGGATGCCTGGTGGATATGGAACAATCTCTTCAGCTGCTATATGACCGACAGCCTTATCTATTGAACAAACTTTATAAGAATATTTTTTAACCTGATGGGATGGAATGCTTAATTGAGTGATCTTATCCGTGCTGCTTACTATATTTACCTCTTCATTTATTACGTTATATTCAGAGAGCAGTCCCCTAAGTTTTAAGGCAAGATAAGATGTATCCGTATAATCTCCTAATCCGAAAACAAACAAAACATGTTTATGATCAGCTAACTCAACATCAATTCCTTCTTTAAACAATAAGTCTTGCAGCTCGAATCCAGATAGCTTTGTACATGACTTTATTGTAACCTTTAATGGGTCTTGTGAATAGGAGGAGTGGCTTCTCTTTATGACCTCTAGTTGAGGGATAGTAGCTATTTCGTCTATAAAAGATTGAACTCCTGCTATCATTTCATTTATATTTTCCTCATTTAATTGTTCAATATATGCCCGAGCCCCGTCTAATGCTGCCATAATTAAATAAGACGGACTGCTAGATTGCAGCATCGCGAGTGAGTGCTTTACCAGTTCTACTTTTTCTTTTGCTAAAGAGGGGTGAAAATGTAAATAAGATCCCATCGTCAAAGCAGGCAGCATTTTATGAGCAGACTGCACAACGATATCGGCCCCTAACTGTAAAGCGGAAGGAGGGAATGGATCCCCTAGCGCAAAATGTGCTCCATGCGCTTCATCTACACAAACGATAAGCCCTGCTTCATGAGCTTTATCAATCAATGCTTTTATTTCAAAGGATGCTCCGTAATAGTTAGGGTACGTCAAAAATAACACCTTTGCTTCCGGAAAATGATCAATCGCCTCTTCAATTGTTGTAAGCGAAGGTCCTAGCGGATGTCCTGTCTCCTTTTCTAGTTCAGGTTTTAAGAAAATAGGCTCTACTTGAAATAATTCTATTGCATGAAACAATGATTTGTGACTATTGCGCTGTATTAATATTTGATCGCTTGCTTCTGTTAAACCATGGACCATTGCTAAGTTTCCTGCTGTCGAACCTCCTACGAGAAAGACACTTTCTTTCGCCTGATAAAACGATGCACAAAGCTCCTGTGCCTCTAATATCACTCCAGTTGGGTGGTGAAGATCATCAAGTCCCTCAAGTTCTGTTACATCATACTTATGTATATCTTTAAAATCTTCCATTAAAGATGAATGAAAAAGCTTTCCATTTTTATGTCCAGGCACATGAAAAGAGATCGGCTCCCTTTTAAAATGCTGCTGAATGGCGCTAATTAATGGTATGTTTGAGTCTTCTCTATTCAATGCCCTACACTCCTTTCTCTCTATTATAAATCAAACGAATGGTTCATGCTTTTATCTGTCTCCTAAAAAAAACTGATTCTAACATAGATGCATCTAGGGTTAGATGTGAATGTGTTAGAATCAGTTTAAAACCGCTATTTAATTTTCGTTCACAGAAGGGGTAATGCCTCTTAACGCAGTTATAAAATGTTCATAAGGCTCTTCATTACTTTCCACATCAACAATTCCTTCTTCACATTTTAAGCAAATGAATGAATCAAATATACGTAACCCTTCCGTCCTAACATCCTGACAACAAACACATTTCTCCCCAAGCCGTACATGAATGACTCTGGTTTGTTTCATCCTTATCACCTCTAGTCTCATTGTCGGCACTGTTATCTTTCTTTATACACATGAATGAGCTCACATATCGTCGAAAGACCTTTCCTTTAGTGTATTCATTCGGAAGCAGGTTGGTGCCTATCCATTGAAGAGTATTTTATTGGATAGGCTCTCGTGAAGGTTGGAAGCTTGCGCGGGTTCAGAGGCTCATTGCGTCAAAGATTGTTTATTGCGCCTGATGAGCAGCTATTTGCGTCAGCAGAAAGCGGAATAGTACCTGCTTTGCTGTTTATTGCATTAGTTGACGGGCGAGGAGATCTGCTAGCTTAGCTCATAAGTGGTCCTTCGCTGTTTATGCATACTAAAAAACACAATCCTAATGGATTGTGTTTTATTTGCCTGGCAACGTCCTGGCTCACCCTTTCTCTTCTACGGGGAAGATTATTATTCATGCCGTTTCTCTTCGAAGTTTTTCATGAATCGTTACGAAGAGAAAGGGTTCGTCTCACAGGGGGATCACGAAGATTGTTCAAGATGAATGTCATGAAGGATACAGGAAGATTCGAAGGTGGCGCTGCTCCTTCGGATCAGGTAAGCTCTATTGCGCCCCTTATCCCTTTATGCATACTAAAAACACAATCCTAATGGATTGTGTTTTATCTGCCTGGCAACGTCCTACTCTCACAGGGGGAAGCCCCCAACTACCATCGGCGCAAAAGAGCTTAACGACCGTGTTCGGCATGGGAACGGGTGTGACCTCTTTGCTATCGCCACCAGACTATGATTCACTTTACAGTGAATGTTTGAGATGGTTCTCTCAAAACTAGATAATGTGTAAACATATGTCAAGAATAATTTGGATAAGTCCTCGACCGATTAGTATCTGTCAGCTCCACATGTCGCCATGCTTCCACACCAGACCTATCAACCTCATCATCTCTAAGGGGTCTTACTGGATTAACTCCATGGGAAATCTCATCTTGAGGGGGGCTTCATGCTTAGATGCTTTCAGCACTTATCCCGTCCACACGTAGCTACCCAGCGATGCTCCTGGCGGAACAACTGGTACACCAGCGGTGTGTCCATCCCGGTCCTCTCGTACTAAGGACAGCTCCTCTCAAATTTCCTACGCCCGCGACGGATAGGGACCGAACTGTCTCACGACGTTCTGAACCCAGCTCGCGTACCGCTTTAATGGGCGAACAGCCCAACCCTTGGGACCTACTTCAGCCCCAGGATGCGATGAGCCGACATCGAGGTGCCAAACCTCCCCGTCGATGTGGACTCTTGGGGGAGATAAGCCTGTTATCCCCAGGGTAGCTTTTATCCGTTGAGCGATGGCCCTTCCATGCGGAACCACCGGATCACTAAGCCCGACTTTCGTCCCTGCTCGACTTGTAGGTCTCGCAGTCAAGCTCCCTTTTGCCTTTGCACTCTACGAATGATTTCCAACCATTCTGAGGGAACCTTTGGGCGCCTCCGTTACTGTTTAGGAGGCGACCGCCCCAGTCAAACTGCCCACCTGACACTGTCCCTGAACCGGATTACGGCTCGAGGTTAGAATGTCAGCACAGTCAGGGTAGTATCCCACCGACGCCTCCATCGAAGCTGGCGCTCCGACTTCCAAGGCTCCTACCTATCCTGTACAAACTGTACCAACATCCAATATCAAGCTACAGTAAAGCTCCATGGGGTCTTTCCGTCCTGTCGCGGGTAACCTGCATCTTCACAGGTACTATAATTTCACCGGGTCTCTCGTTGAGACAGTATCCAAGTCGTTACACCATTCGTGCGGGTCGGAACTTACCCGACAAGGAATTTCGCTACCTTAGGACCGTTATAGTTACGGCCGCCGTTTACTGGGGCTTCAATTCAGAGCTTCTCCCGTAAGGGATAACCCCTCCTCTTAACCTTCCAGCACCGGGCAGGTGTCAGCCCCTATACTTCGCCTTGCGGCTTCGCAGAGACCTGTGTTTTTGCTAAACAGTCGCTTGGATCTTTTCACTGCGGCTCTCTCGGGCATACACCCTACCAGAGCACCCCTTCTCCCGAAGTTACGGGGTCATTTTGCCGAGTTCCTTAACGAGAGTTCTCCCGAGCGTCTTAGAATTCTCTTCTCGCCTACCTGTGTCGGTTTGCGGTACGGGCACCTCTCACCTCGCTAGAGGCTTTTCTTGGCAGTGGAGGATCAGGAACTTCGGTACTACATTTCCCTCGCCATCACAACTCAGCCTTCGTGAGAAGCGGATTTGCCTACTTCTCAGCCTAATTGCTTGGACGCACATATCCATCAGTGCGCTTACCCTACCTTACTGCGTCCCCCCATTACTCAAACGGTGAGGAGGTGGTACAGGAATTTCAACCTGTTGTCCATCGCCTACGCTTTTCAGCCTCGGCTTAGGTCCCGACTTACCCTGAGCGGACGAGCCTTCCTCAGGAAACCTTGGGCTTTCGACGGAGGGGATTCTCACCCCTCTTTTCGCTACTCATACCGGCATTCTCACTTCTAAGCGCTCCACCAGTCCTCACGATCTGACTTCGCTGCACTTAGAACGCTCCCCTACCACTGACACTTAAGGTGTCAATCCATAGCTTCGGTGATACGTTTAGCCCCGGTACATTTTCGGCGCAGAGTCACTCGACCAGTGAGCTATTACGCACTCTTTAAATGGTGGCTGCTTCTAAGCCAACATCCTGGTTGTCTGGGCAACTCCACATCCTTTTCCACTTAACGTATACTTTGGGACCTTAGCTGATGGTCTGGGCTGTTTCCCTCTTGACTACGGATCTTAGCACTCGCAGTCTGACTCCCGAGTAAAAGTTTTTGGCATTCGGAGTTTGACTGAATTCGGTAATCCTGTGGGGACCCCTAGTCCAATCAGTGCTCTACCTCCAAAACTCTCAACCTCGAGGCTAGCCCTAAAGCTATTTCGGGGAGAACCAGCTATTTCCGAGTTCGATTGGCATTTCACCCCTACCCACACCTCATCCCCGCATTTTTCAACATGCGTGGGTTCGGGCCTCCATTTCAGTGTTACCTGAACTTCACCCTGGACATGGGTAGATCACACGGTTTCGGGTCTACGACGGCGTACTCATTCGCCCTATTCAGACTCGCTTTCGCTACGGCTCCGCCTTATCAGCTTAACCTTGCACGACATCGTAACTCGCCGGTTCATTCTACAAAAGGCACGCTGTCACCCATTAACGGGCTCCAACTAGTTGTAGGCACACGGTTTCAGGATCTGTTTCACTCCCCTTCCGGGGTGCTTTTCACCTTTCCCTCACGGTACTGGTTCACTATCGGTCACTAGGGAGTATTTAGCCTTGGGAGATGGTCCTCCCGGATTCCGACGGGGTTTCACGTGTCCCGCCGTACTCAGGATCCACTCAGGAGGAAATAGAATTTCGACTACAGGGCTGTTACCTTGTGTCGCGGACCTTTCCAGATCGCTTCGCCTATCCTATTTCTTTGTAACTCCGTATAGAGTGTCCTACAACCCCAAGAGGCAAGCCTCTTGGTTTGGGCTGATACCGTTTCGCTCGCCGCTACTCAGGTAATCGCATTTGCTTTCTCTTCCTCTGGGTACTTAGATGTTTCAGTTCCCCAGGTCTGCCTCCTCATACCCTATGTATTCAGGTATGGGTACTATTCCATTACGAATAGTGGGTTCCCCCATTCGGATATCCTCGGATCAAAGCTCACTTACAGCTCCCCGAGGCGTTTCGCCGTTCGTCGCGTCCTTCTTCGGCTCCTAGTGCCAAGGCATTCACCGTGCGCCCTTTCTAACTTAACCAAAATTTAAAAAAGGTTGTTGAATTCTTGACATGCTCGTTCAATCTTCTCTATTAAAAGATACCGATGAACAAATATGTTTACATTTCATTATCTAGTTTTCAAAGAACCAAGTACTAACTCTTACTCAACTTGGTGAGAATTAGTATCTAATTGAAGGATAGTTCCTTCAAAACTGAACAAAAGATCCAAAGCGTATATGATCGTAAGATCATACATCGACTAGAGTTAAATACTCCATAGAAAGGAGGTGATCCAGCCGCACCTTCCGATACGGCTACCTTGTTACGACTTCACCCCAATCATCTGTCCCACCTTAGGCGGCTGGCTCCAAAAGGTTACCTCACCGACTTCGGGTGTTACAAACTCTCGTGGTGTGACGGGCGGTGTGTACAAGGCCCGGGAACGTATTCACCGCGGCATGCTGATCCGCGATTACTAGCAATTCCGGCTTCATGTAGGCGAGTTGCAGCCTACAATCCGAACTGAGAATGGCTTTATGGGATTCGCTCAACCTCGCGGTTTTGCAGCCCTTTGTACCATCCATTGTAGCACGTGTGTAGCCCAGGTCATAAGGGGCATGATGATTTGACGTCATCCCCACCTTCCTCCGGTTTGTCACCGGCAGTCACCTTAGAGTGCCCAACTGAATGCTGGCAACTAAGATCAAGGGTTGCGCTCGTTGCGGGACTTAACCCAACATCTCACGACACGAGCTGACGACAACCATGCACCACCTGTCACTTTGTCCCCCGAAGGGGAAAGCTCTATCTCTAGAGTGGTCAAAGGATGTCAAGACCTGGTAAGGTTCTTCGCGTTGCTTCGAATTAAACCACATGCTCCACTGCTTGTGCGGGCCCCCGTCAATTCCTTTGAGTTTCAACCTTGCGGTCGTACTCCCCAGGCGGAGTGCTTAATGTGTTAACTTCGGCACTAAGGGCATCGAAACCCCTAACACCTAGCACTCATCGTTTACGGCGTGGACTACCAGGGTATCTAATCCTGTTTGCTCCCCACGCTTTCGCGCCTCAGCGTCAGTTACAGACCAGAGAGTCGCCTTCGCCACTGGTGTTCCTCCACATATCTACGCATTTCACCGCTACACGTGGAATTCCACTCTCCTCTTCTGTACTCAAGTCTCCCAGTTTCCAATGACCCTCCACGGTTGAGCCGTGGGCTTTCACATCAGACTTAAGAGACCGCCTGCGCGCGCTTTACGCCCAATAATTCCGGACAACGCTTGCCACCTACGTATTACCGCGGCTGCTGGCACGTAGTTAGCCGTGGCTTTCTGGTTAGGTACCGTCAAGGTGCCGCCTTATTCAAACGGCACTTGTTCTTCCCTAACAACAGAGCTTTACGATCCGAAAACCTTCATCACTCACGCGGCGTTGCTCCGTCAGACTTTCGTCCATTGCGGAAGATTCCCTACTGCTGCCTCCCGTAGGAGTCTGGGCCGTGTCTCAGTCCCAGTGTGGCCGATCACCCTCTCAGGTCGGCTACGCATCGTCGCCTTGGTAAGCCGTTACCTTACCAACTAGCTAATGCGCCGCGGGCCCATCTGTAAGTGATAGCCAGAGGCCATCTTTTACCGCTCCACCATGAGGTGGAACGGGTTATCCGGTATTAGCCCCGGTTTCCCGGAGTTATCCCAGTCTTACAGGCAGGTTGCCCACGTGTTACTCACCCGTCCGCCGCTAACATCAGGGAGCAAGCTCCCATCAGTCCGCTCGACTTGCATGTATTAGGCACGCCGCCAGCGTTCGTCCTGAGCCAGGATCAAACTCTCCATAAAAGTGTTTGATTAAGCTCACTTACACAGGATGAAAAATCATCTTGCGTTAATAATTGACGAGATATCATGTATCTCTATTTCGCTTGGCTTTTGTTCAGTTTTCAAAGAACTTTTTCGTCCGCCGCTCGTTGGCGACTTAACTAATATACCATCACATCAACGTTTCGTCAACATCTTTTTTAAAAGTTGTTTTTCGTTTGTTGTTGTGGTGCGTCTCAGCGACAAGTAATAATATAACACAGCTTTAAAAATAAATGCAACCCTTTTTTTATAAAAAAGATTTATTAAAAAGAAAAAAGCCCGCGATCTTCTTAAAGAAGAATCGCAGCTTCTACTTAAAGAATAAACTGTTTCGTTACAATTAATAGAAGGAGACCAGGTATTCCGAGGACACCGGAGACTAATGCAGTCACTCCATTGATCGGAATGTGAAAGGCAAAGAACGAACCAAAAGCATTTACAAAGAACAACATCAAAGCTCCGATTACAAGTTTAACGGCTAGCTGCCCGACGAAACGAATGGGCTTAAGTGGTGCCCCAACCGTTAATAACAAGATAACCAGCCCTGCCAAAATTGCAATAACTAAGATCGGATCCATCTCATCACCTCTTAATGCTTGTCTTTAGTTCATTTTATGTGTGCTCACACAAAAAAAGAACAAGCTATCTAACAAGCTTGTTCTGTCGCATTTTTTGAGTTCTAGCTTCTCTTAATAAGAAGGTATAGGCAGATTCAGTCGCCCTCATTCTCGCAAGCACGTCGTCCGATGGATCAACACTGTGTGATACGTAATGCTTTTCATTATCCAATCGTTCTTTCATCGATTCAATCGATCGTAATAGACGGTCGCTTTCTTCTTTCCGCAGCTTACCTCTTTTTCGAAAAAACATAACGGCCCCCTCGACGCTACAATTCTCTTCTACCTTCAATTGCTCTAGATAATGTCACTTCATCAGCATATTCTAGATCTCCACCAACTGGCAGTCCGTGCGCAATTCTCGTCACTTTAATACCGGTAGGCTTAACAAGACGCGATATATACATCGCCGTTGCTTCCCCTTCAATAGTCGGGTTGGTAGCAATGATTACCTCTTGAATGGTATCGTCTTGCAGCCGCTTTAATAGTTCTGGGATTTTGACATCCTCAGGTCCTATGCCGTCCATTGGAGAGATCGCACCATGTAAGACATGGTAATGACCACGATACTCCTTCATCTTTTCCATAGCGATCACATCTTTCGCTTCTTGGACAACACAAACCATAGAATCATCTCGATGTTTATCCTCACATATACGGCAAGGGTCCGTATCAGTAATATTATGACAAACCGAGCAATACGTTAAATTCCGCTTAGCATTTACAAGAGCTTTTGCGAAATCTAAGACATCATCTTCCTTCATATCTAAAACAAAGAAAGCCAGGCGGCTCGCCGTTTTCGGTCCGATACCTGGCAGTTTCATAAATCCTTCAATTAACTTTGCGATTGGTTCTGGATATTGCAAAGCAAAACCTCCTAGAACATTCCTGGGATGTTCATTCCTTTTGTGAATTTACCCATATCTTGCTCAACAAGCTCATCTACTTTTTTCAATGCTTCATTTGTAGCTGCTAGAATTAGATCTTGAAGCATATCAATATCATCTGGATCTACAACATCTTCAGAGATTTGCACATCTACAATACGCTTATCTCCACTAGCAATGACTGTCACCATACCGCCGCCAGCCGTTGCTTCAACTGTCTTTTCTTTTAATTCTTCCTGCGCCTTCATCATTTGCTTTTGCATTTTTTGCATTTGCTTCATCATACTACCCATGTTTTTCATAATAAGATCCTCCTTGTTTTAACCGTCTATTATTTCGACTAGATCTGCACCTACTAATTTGAGTGCTTCGTCTACAACAGGGTCACTCTCACTCTCTCCCCCGCGCTGTTCCTTCATATACTCTTCCTTCAACCTATCCCACTGAGTTTGAAGCAGTGTCATAAAGGTCACTTGAGTGGAGAATATCTGCTGAAACACCTCTTCTAAAAATGGACGGAACTTTGTATCCATCATATCACGATGCATTTCATTTTGAAACGCTAGAAGGATGAAGCCTTCAGCAGCTGCAACTGGACGGCTGTCACTCAACCAGGCATGTGCAGGAATATTTTGAGCTTTCACTTGTTCCATTACAGAACCCCACTGCCCTGTAACCTTTTGAAGCTCCTGCTTACTCGCTCCCTTAAGAAGCTCTTTTACTTTAGATGTATTTACCCTCGTTTGAGGAATTTGCTTTTTCGGCCGTCTTACCGACTGTTGAGATGCGCTATCCCCCATAGTTGATGGGGTACCGCCTCCTGCTTGAAGCTGCTTCACTACTTTTTCAAGGGAAATAATTTTTGCCTCTAGCTGCTTAACGGTTTCTGACTTAACTTCACTACCGGCAGAAGATTCGCTTGGACGCTGATTCACTAACCTTATTAAGGCCATCTCGAGAATCACTTTCGGATGGGTAGACCATTTCATCTCTTGCACCGAGCCATTCAAAACCTCAATCGCTTGATACAGCCAAGGGAAGTCAAATTGTTCGCTTAGAGAAACAGCTATATCTCCCGAATCTGCTCTTTCTAATAAATCTTTCGAATCAGGAGCCGTTTTACATAACAGCAAATCTCTCATGTAATAGATAAGATCTTCTAAAATACGGCCTGGTTCTTTCCCATCTCTTACAAGCTGATCAAGTGATTCAAGAACGACCGCCGAATCTTTATTTGCCACTGCTTCCACCAAGTTAACTAAAACTTGTTCTGAGACAGCGCCTGTGATCGCTAGAACATCTTCTAATGTTAACGGACCTTCAGCATAAGAGATCGCTTGGTCAAGCAAACTCAATGCATCACGCATTCCTCCATCAGCGGCTCGGGCGATCATATTCAGAGCCTCATCATCTACTTCTATCCCATCATGCAAGAGTATCTCATTCATCCGTCCTACAATGGCCGTATTCGGGATTCGTTTGAAGTCAAAGCGCTGACATCTTGAAATAATCGTTAACGGAATTTTATGAGGTTCAGTTGTCGCTAAAATGAAGATAACATGACCAGGAGGTTCTTCTAATGTTTTCAATAAAGCATTAAATGCACCAGTAGAAAGCATGTGAACCTCATCGATGATGTATACCTTGTAAGGCACTTCATTAGGCGCAAACTTAACCTTATCCCTAATATCACGAATTTCATCTACTCCGTTATTTGATGCTGCATCAATCTCCATCACATCTACAATTGCACCTGAGGTGATCCCTTTACAGGCAGCACATTCATTGCACGGCTCTGCCACAGGGGCCTTCTCGCAGTTGATTGCTTTAGCAATGATTTTTGCAGCACTTGTTTTACCTGTCCCGCGTGGTCCTGAAAACAAATAAGCGTGGGAAAACTTATTTTGCAATAAAGCATTTTGAAGCGTTTTCGTTATATGTTCCTGTCCAACAACATCTCTTAATTGCTGCGGACGCCATACGCGGTATAATGCTTGATAGCTCATTGATTCCCACTCCTTCTTCACTTACTACTCCATATTATACTGATTTAAAAGATGATAATAAAGTATCTTAAGGGGGATACCTATAAAAAAGCCCAATAAAAAAACAACCGCAAAAGCAGTTGTTATCTTATGTATATAATACCGTGCACCTTTCTTCGATAGTGCCACCCTAAGCGTTACCTAAGCAGTTAGCTCGGCCCAGGCTGCTCCACGGCACACGGAAGGGGCCACTTACTGCTGCTTCCTTCCGGACCTGACAGGGTTCGTGGGTTTCCGTTGCGTGGAACCCAAGCGTCAACACCACTTACTTAGGTCAGACCTTACGATGACAAAACCTCGGAAAGGGATTCAGTCCCGCTACAGCGGATTGCGGGTACAGGGCACCGCTACCTCCCCACCTAGCACGGCAAATTGTATAACGTTGTTAGGCGTCTTACTGACGCATTTCCTAGTATAGTTTGTTTGAGGAGAAATTGCAAGTGTAAGAATTAGGAAGATCCGTTTCTTTTCGCTTCCTTTCTTTTTGCTCTAAGTTTTCGAAAAAAGGCGGTAAGCCTTTCTCCACATTCTGTTTCTAAACACCCGCTTATGACTTCTGCGCGATGATTGAAGCGCGGATCGTCCAGCAGGTTCATTAACGTTCCTGCACAGCCAGCCTTAGGGTCTGCTGCACCGTATACTACGAGATCTATACGAGACTGTACAATAGCACCAGCGCACATTGGGCATGGTTCAAGTGTTACATAAAGAGTGCAGCCAGACAATCGCCAGCTGCCTAACACATCACACGCTTCTTTTATGGCAAGTAATTCCGCATGCGCGATTGCTTGATGGTCACACTCCCTGCGATTATGAGCAGCAGCAATCACTTCGCCGTCTTTCACAATCACTGCTCCGATCGGCACCTCTCCTATTTGTTCCGCCGCATCAGCTTCCCGCAGCGCAAGCTTCATCCAATCCTCGTGTGTCTCAGCCACCAGAGCAACCTCCTCGCAATGTATATAGATATAAAAAAACATCACCCAATAGGTGATGTGTGTCATTTTAAAATATGGCGGAGGAAGAGGGATTCGAACCCCCGCGCGGTTTAACCCGCCTGTCGGTTTTCAAGACCGATCCCTTCAGCCGGACTTGGGTATTCCTCCGTGTTGTTACTAACCTGCTGACAAGAAATATAATATCATCCTACATAAAGTAGTGCAAGCTTTTTTATAAAAAAAGATGATCTTTTTTTCAAAAGATCATCTTTCTTCTATTATACTAGTTGATCGTTACATCATGAAGCATGTAAGTTCCGTTTGGATGCTTCCAGAAACCTTGTACTTCGTCACGAAGACCTACAAGGTACTCTTGATGGTAAAGGTAGATCATTGGAGCATCTTCAACTAACATTTCTTGCGCTTGTTTGTAAAGACCTAGACGAGTTTCCTCATCAGCTGTTTGACGAGCTTCTTCTAAGATCTCATCAAGCTCAGCATCTTGCATGAATGTACGGTTACCGGCTTCACCTACATTAGATGAGTGGAATAGTGGGTACATACCGTAGTCAGCATCACCTGTAACTACAGACCAGCCTAGGATAAACATATCATGTTGTCCGTTAGCAGTTTGCTCTAAATAAGCACCCCACTCAAGGATCTCAATACTTACATCTACATTAATTTTCGCAAGTTCAGCTTGAACATACTCAGCGATTGCCATACGCTCACGACTGTCATTTGTCCAAATTGTTGTAGAGAATCCATCTTCAAAACCAGCTTCAGCAAGAAGTTCTTGTGCAGCTTCAGTGTCATAACCTAATGGCTCAACAGAATCATCAAAACCAAATACATCTGGAGCAAGCGGTCCAACCGCAGGGATACCAGTGTCATCTAAGATACCGCTGATAATACCTTCTTTATTAATTGCCATTGAGATTGCTTGACGAACACGCTCATCATCAAATGGCTCTTTGTCCATGTTGAACCCGATGTATGAAAGACTCACACTGTTTGTACGATCAAGACTTACTTCTGGAGTATTCTCAACACGTGTTACATCACTTGGGCTGACAGGGAAAATAATGTGTGCTCCACCTGTTTCAAGCTCAGCAATACGAGTTAAATCTTCAGGTACTACAGAGAATGTTACAGAGTCAACCTTTGCAGGCTCGCCCCAGTAATCTTCATTTTTAACTAATTTCACAGCTGTACCAGGGTTCCACTCTTCGAATTTGAAGAAACCAGTTCCGACTGGGTTTTCACTGATTGAAGCACCAGGAGTTCCTCCGCCAGCTACAGCTTCTTGGTCTGCTTCAATAGAAGGAAGTGAACTAATAGAAAGTCCGTTATGAGCTAAGTGAGCAGGAAGCGGAGAGAAAGGATACTCAGTTGTTAATTGAAGAGTATACTCATCAGTTGCTTCAATGCTTGTTACCATATCAATTAAGAAAGAACGTGGAGATGCAACTTCTGGATCAAGAATACGGTCAAGGTTAGCTTTTACAACCTCAGCGTTTAATTCTGAATCATCATGGAAAGTTACTCCTTCACGGATTTTGAATTCCCATGTGTTATCATCGATCATTTCCCAATCTTCAGCTAAGCCAGGCTCAAGCTCAAGATCTTCGTTTTGATAAACAAGTGTTTCAAAAATGTTAGCAATAACGTTACTTGATGGAACGTCATTTGAGCTTGCAGGATCTAATGATACTGCATCTGATAATGTAGCAATAACTAAATTGCCGCCTTCTGCACCTTCTGCAGCTTCAGTATCTTCCCCATCTGCATCACCAGCTGGTTCGCCTGAACTGTCCGGCTCACTTGCACATGCCGCCAGCACAAAAGCTAGTACCATCGCAAGCAAGAAAGCGAAAAGTGAATTTTTAGACATCTTCACTTTTAAAAACCCCCTTATATTCCTTTTTGTGTGAACTTTTAAAATTCAATATTACTATAACTTAACTTTCACAATAAAACAAGAAATTTTATAAAATTATTAATAGTTCATTTACTTTCTCATTTTTATTGAAGAAAGTTAAAATGGAAAACGCTTACATAATCCATTTATTATTCAGAATGTTTAAAATAAACTAACAAACGACATTATCTTACAAAAGTATTTTAAACATTGTAAAAAATTATGTACGTGATATAATAATGCGGTGTAGTATAACAATAATTTTGTCAAAATTTAAAGCATTTTGAGAAAGGGTGTCTATTATGAGCGAACAGACGATAAATGATGCTATGACAAAAAGTCCTCCTCCGAGCCCTCGGGTTAAGAGTATGAAAAACTTCTATAGAAAGCTTCGTAAAAACAAAGCTGCTATGGTCGGAGGAATTCTGATCTTATTTTTTGTTATTGTAGCGATTATCGGTCCATTTTTTGCACCGTACGATCCAACGGTTCAAAATCATGTGAACAAACTTGCAACTCCTTCATCTGAACACTGGTTCGGAACAGACCATCATGGTCGTGATATCTTCAGCCGTATTATTCATGGAATGTCAATTACATTATATATTGGCCTCTTCTCTGTTATTATCGGTACTGTTTTTGGTGTTTTCCTAGGATTAATTTCTGGTTATTACGGCAAGCGTGTGGATGCATTTATTATGCGTTGCATGGATGTATTACTAGCATTCCCTGGTATTTTACTAGCTTTAGCTATTGTAAGTGTATTAGGCGGAAGCTTAACAAATGTAATCATAGCTGTCGGAATATTCTCGATTCCTGTATTTGCAAGGATTGTACGTGGATCTGTACTTTCTGTTAGAAAGCTAGAATACGTGGATGCTGTTCGTGCACTTGGTGCAAGCGACGGTCGTATTATTTTTAAACACATTTTACCGAATATTTTATCACCTATTATTGTCCAAGCTACTTTGCGTATGGCAACAGCGATTCTTACGGCTAGTGGTCTATCATTCTTAGGAATGGGCGCTCAGCCTCCAACTCCGGAGTGGGGGGCAATGTTAAGTGCCGGACGAAATTATATGTATGACGCACCACATGTAGCGTTATTCCCAGGTTTGGCGATTGTTATTGTTGTACTAGCATTTAATATTTTTGGTGACGGATTACGTGATGCACTTGATCCGAAAATGAAAAACTAGAAAAGAGGTGTAGATGATTGTTTACTTATATAGTTAGACGATTAATTCAAACGATCCCTGTTCTTTTTGGTGTTACAATTCTCGTTTTCTCAATGATGCACCTCATTCCTGGTGACCCGGCTCAAATCATCGCCGGTGAAAGTGCATCCGAAGCTCAAGTTGAGCAAATGCGTGAGCGACTAGGCTTAAATGATCCGCTCCCACAGCAGTACTTTAATTATATTGGAAATGCAATTCAGGGTGATTTAGGGAATTCGATCCGTAGTGGCCGTGAAGTAACTCAAGAAATTTCAGGCCGGTTCTGGGTAACAATAGAACTTGCCATATACAGTACGATTTTATCTGTATTTATTGGTTTAATTGCCGGTATCATTTCAGCAACAAGACATTACACGTTCTTAGATACAATGATTATGATTGTGGCTCTATTCGGTCTTTCAATGCCTAACTTCTGGCTTGGATTAATGTTAATTCAATACTTTGCTATCGAATTCCGATGGTTCTTGCCTTCGGGATGGGGATCCTGGCAGCAAGCCGTCCTTCCGGTTATTACTCTCGGTACGGCAGGGGCAGCCATTGTTGCTCGTATGACTCGTTCAAGTATGTTAGAAGTTATCGGACAAGATTATATTCGAACTGCACGTGCTAAAGGGGTAAAAGAAAGAGTTGTTATTTACCGTCACGCTCTTAAGAATGCATTAATTCCTGTTGTAACAGTCGTTGGTTTACAATTTGGTGTGCTTCTTGGCGGAACAGTATTAACAGAAACAGTATTTGCTATTAACGGTATGGGACGTTTAATCATTGATGCGATTCGTGCACGTGACTTCCCTATCGTACAAGGTACAGTACTTGTTATTTCATTACTATTCGTTCTCGTGAACTTACTCGTAGATATTTCTTACCGCTTCTTAAACAAGCGTATTGACCTTGATTAAGACTTACTTATTAATGAAGGGTGTGAAACATTTTGACTACAAATGAATCCATTATTCAAGTGCGGGACCTTCGTACATCATTCTTCACTGATCAAGGTGAAGTAAAAGCTGTTGATGGCGTTACATTCGATGTACCAAAAGGTAAAACACTTGGTATTGTTGGAGAATCTGGTTCAGGTAAAAGTATTACCTCATTATCAATTCTTCGTTTAATCCAAAATCCAGGAAAAGTCGTTGGGGGAGAAATGATCTTCAAAGGAGAAGATCTTCTTAAAAAATCTGAGGCTAAAATGCGTAAGATTCGTGGAAATGAAATTTCAATGATTTTCCAAGAGCCGATGACTTCTCTTAACCCTGTTTACACAGTAGGGGAGCAAATCGGAGAGGCCTTTAGAATTCATGAAGGCTTAGGAAAGAAAAAAGCAATCGAACGTTCGATTGAAATGCTAAAGCTGGTAGGCATCCCGTCACCAGAGCAGCGTGTTCATCAGTATCCGCATGAATTATCTGGTGGTATGCGTCAACGTGTGATGATTGCAATGGCTCTTGCTTGTAATCCAGAGCTTCTTATTGCCGATGAACCTACAACAGCACTTGATGTAACGATTCAAGCACAAATTCTTGAATTAATGAAAGACCTTCAAGACCGCTTAGGTATGTCGATCATTATGATTACACATGACCTAGGTGTAGTTGCTGAAACATGTGATTATGTTGCAGTTATGTATTGCGGTAAAGTGGTTGAATACGCAAGCATTAGAGAGTTATTCAAAAATCCACGCCACCCGTATACAGTCGGTCTTTTGAACTCCCTTCCTCGTCATGATATTGATTTGGATGGTGAAGAGCTATCTGTTATTAAAGGGTCTGTACCAAGTCCTGCAGATATGCCTAAGGGCTGTCGTTTCGCTCCGCGTTGTCCGTTTGCGAGTGACATCTGCCGTGAGCGTCTGCCGGAGCTTGAAGAAGATGAAAATGGAAACCAAATTCGTTGCTGGATTTATTCAGATGAGTGGGACGGGGACCCGGAGGTGAACGTGTATGAAGAAAGAACTTCTTAAGGTTAATGACCTGAAGCAGTACTTCCCGATCAAAGGTGGTTTACTTGGTCGTACAGTAAATCACGTTAAAGCAGTAGACGGTGTATCATTTACGATTTATGAAGGAGAAACAGTAAGTATCGTAGGAGAATCTGGCTGTGGTAAGTCTACTACAGGACGTGCGATCTTGCGTTTAGATGAACCAACTGATGGGACAGTTGAATTTGACGGTGAAGACTTACTTGCCTTAAATAAATCACAAATGCGTAAAAAGCGTAAGGATCTTCAAATCATTTTCCAAGATCCATACGCATCAATTAATCCTCGTCAAACAGTACGCCAAGTACTTGAGGAGGCAATGGAAATTCAAAATGTCATTCCACGGGAAAAACGTGCAGACCGTATTAAAGAGTTAATGGAAACAGTTGGCCTTGGTGCTCACCAAATAGACCGTTTCCCGCATGAATTCAGTGGCGGTCAGCGTCAGCGTATCGGGATTGCACGTGCGTTATCTGTAGACCCTAAGCTGATTATTTGTGATGAGGCAGTATCAGCTCTTGATGTATCCATCCAAGCACAGGTTATTAACTTATTAAAACGTCTGCAGCGTGAATTCCAGCTGACTTACCTATTTATTTCACATGACTTGGGCGTTGTCCGTCATATTTCTGATCGAGTTATTGTGATGTATTTGGGACGCATTGTGGAAATCGGTGATAAGAAATCTTTATTTGATAACCCCCAGCATCCTTATACAAAAGCTTTATTGTCAGCTATTCCTGTACCGGACCCTGAGCGCAAGAAAGAGCGTATCATCTTAAAAGGTGATGTTCCTTCTCCAATCAATCCTCCACAAGGATGCCGCTTCCACACTCGTTGCCCATTTGCAACAGAGAAATGTAAGACAGATACTCCTGAACTGCGTGCAGCCGATTATATGAAAGAAGGCCACCAAGCAGCATGTCACTACATGGAAGAGATTGAATCAGGAGAGCGCAAACCTAATTATGTTTAAACTAAAAATCCCTTACAGCGTGTATGCTGTAAGGGATTTTTTATCTTATCCGATTCTCTCAACATTGCCCATGTATGGACGCAGTACTTTAGGAATCTCAATTGATCCATCTTCTTGCTGATAATTTTCAAGGATGGCAGCAACTGTACGGCCGACTGCAAGCCCTGAACCATTTAACGTATGAACAAATTCTGCCTTTGCTTTTGGTTCACGGCGGAACTTAATGTTTGCACGACGCGCTTGGAAATCTTCAAAGTTACTGCATGAAGAAATCTCGCGGTAAGAGTCATAGCTTGGAATCCATACTTCAATATCGTATTTCTTGGCTGCAGTGAAGCCTAAATCTGCAGTACACATGCTCATAACACGATATGGAAGCTCTAGTAATTGCAGCACTTTTTCCGCATGTCCTGTTAAATTCTCAAGCTCTTGATAAGAGTCCTCAGGCTTCACAAAACGAACAAGCTCTACCTTATTGAATTGATGCTGGCGAATTAAGCCTCTTGTATCACGGCCAGCTGATCCTGCTTCTGAACGGAAACAAGCACTGAATGCAGTATAAGCGATCGGCAGTTGATCAGCTTGTAAAATTTCATCACGGTGCATGTTTGTAACAGGGACTTCTGCTGTTGGAATTAAGAAGTAATCTTCCTCACGAATCTTAAATGCATCTTCTTCAAACTTAGGCAGCTGCCCTGTGCCTGTCATGCTTGTACGGTTGACCATGTAAGGAGGGAGTACTTCCTCATAGCCATGTTCATCTTGGTGAAGATCCATCATAAAGTTCATTAATGCACGCTCTAGACGCGCTCCGAGGCCTTTATAAAATACAAAACGGCTTCCAGTCACTTTTGATGCGCGTTCAAAATCAAGAATACCTAGGTCTGTTGCTAGATCCCAATGCGGCTTAGGTTCAAATTCAAATGAACGAACATCGCCCCATTTGCGTGCTTCTACATTATCATCTTCTGTTTCACCTACTGGCGTTGATTCATGCGGCACATTTGGAATCGTTAATAAGAGATGATCAAGCTCTGCATCAAGGCCTCGCAGTTTCTCATCTAATTGTTTAACCTTCTCAGACACCTCTCTTGTTTCTTTAATGAGGTGGTCAGCATCTTTTTTCTCACGTTTTAATTGAGCAACTTCTTGTGACACCTGGTTACGTCTGCTTTTTAACTCTTCCACCTCTACAATAATCGCACGGCGCTTTTCATCAAGCTCTCCAAATTGATCTAATCCAGAGATGTCTTCACCACGTGTTGAAAGCTTCTCTTTTATATCAGCAAGATCATTTCTTAATCTTTTTACATCTAACATGTTTATTCCTCCTTAAATAAAATCTTCTATTTGACAAGCTTAGACAAATAAAAAAGCTCTCATCCACTCTTCGGCTAAGAAGAAGGGACGAGAGCACCCGCGATACCACCCTTGTTGCCTATATATAAAATATAGACCACTCTAAAGATAGATAACGGCTATCTTTACCGGAATGGCTTAAGCTTAGTGCTTCACCACTCACTCAAGGGTGGATTCAAAAAAGTGCTACACTGACTCACACCGGCCGTCAGCTCTCTGTAGAAGCAGCTTTATTTACTATTCCCTATCTACGCATTGTCTGTTATACAAATTTTACACCTTCTAGCTTAGCTTGTGCAACCATATCGACAAAATACTGATGAAAACGGTGATCGTCCGTTAATTCCGGGTGGAAAGAGCAAGCAAGAAAACGTCCTTCTCTAGCTGCTACAATCTCATCATTAAACTTCGAAATTACTTCTACATTCTCACCGACCTCTTTGATCAGCGGCGCACGGATAAATACCGCACGAACATCCTCACCCACATCAGTGACAATAAGATCAGCTTCAAAGCTCTCACGTTGACGTCCAAAAGCATTTCGCTCAACGGTCATATTCATTAAAGAAAGGTGACCCTCTGGCTGCCCTGCAATATCCTTTGCCATTAAAATGAGGCCTGCACATGTTCCAAAAACAGGCTTCCCTGTCTCTGCAAATGCTTTTAAAGGTTCTAGAAAGTTGTATTTATCAATTAAGCGCCGCATGGTCGTGCTTTCTCCGCCAGGAAGAACAAGGCCATCAAGCTCATCAAGCTGTTCAACTTTTTTAACTGCTATGACTTCGACCTCAGGCCCTTGAAGACAAGCAGCATGTTCACGCACAGCACCCTGAAGGGCCAATACACCTATTTTTAACATCTCGTTGTATCCTTTCTATATGAAAAACTAAGCCTCTTACCAGCCGCGCTCCTGCATACGTTCAGATGGCTGAAGAGTTGAAATTTCAATCCCTTTCATTGCCGTACCAAGACCTTTTGAAAGTTCAGCAATTAGAGCATAATCCTCATAGTGAGTCGTTGCTTCAACAATCGCACGTGCAAACTTTTCTGGATTATCCGACTTGAAGATACCAGAACCTACGAATACACCGTCAGCACCAAGCTGCATCATTAACGCTGCATCTGCTGGTGTTGCAATACCGCCTGCTGCAAAGTTAACTACAGGAAGCTTACCTGTTTCTTTAATTTCAAGAAGCAAGTCATAAGATGCACCAAGATTTTTTGCTTCAGTCATTAATTCATCTGTAGACATACCAGCAACTTTTTTCACTTGAGCTTGCATCATACGCATATGGCGTACTGCCTCAACAATGTTTCCTGTTCCCGGCTCACCCTTTGTACGAATCATAGAAGCCCCTTCACCAATACGACGTGCAGCTTCACCTAAGTCACGCGCTCCACATACGAAAGGTACTGTGAAATCACGCTTATACAAGTGATACACTTCATCAGCTGGTGTTAATACTTCACTCTCATCAATATAATCAACGCCCATAGACTCAAGAATACGAGCCTCTACAATGTGGCCAATACGTGCCTTTGCCATAACTGGGATCGATACAGCATTTAAAACTTCTTCAACAATAGTAGGATCAGCCATACGTGCTACGCCGCCTGCTGCACGAATGTCAGCTGGTACACGCTCAAGGGCCATAACAGCCACCGCACCTGCTTCCTCAGCAATTTTAGCTTGCTCAGCATTGATAACGTCCATGATGACGCCACCTTTTTGCATTTCTGCCATACCACGTTTTACGCGATCAGTACCTGTTTGACTCATATGTATTTCCTCCTAGACCGTTCTTGTTAGTTGGACTTGCTTATCTTTAATAGTATACCGCAAAACTAAGATGTTCGCATAATTTTCTGTTATTATTTTTTAAAAAGAACGAGCCTATTTTCCCCAATAGACTCGCTCATTCTTTAAATGGCGATCAGCTTCAGTTTATGAGAACCATCCGCTTACAGTATTAACAGCTGCATTCCAGATCCCAGAGAAAAAGCCACCGATGCCACGCATCATCATCGTGAACCATCCAGCCTTCTCAACTGCTGTATCAGTTACCATCGGAACGCCTTCTTGCTGGCCGGAATATAAAAATTCCTCGCCTTCTCCTTCAAATGAAAGAGAAAGAGTCCCTACTGCTTCTCCTGCTTCTAGAGGAGCAACTAGTTCACCATCTTCATTTAACTTTTCTTGATCAAGGCCAAGCTCTACACTGTATTGATCGTTTTGTCCATTTCTTACAACGGCAGAAAGCGCTTCTGCACTTGAAATAGCGACTTCTCGTTCTTTACCCGCAGCTACCGGCAAGGTCTCCTCACCTTCCACTACATGCCCTTCATCAAAAAGTTCAACCGTACTAAAGTTATTAAAACCAAAATCTAATAATTTTCTTGTCTCATTAAAGCGTGCATCACGTGATTCTGTACGCATGACAACCGAGATCAAACGCATTCCATCTCGCTCTGCTGTTCCAGTAAAGGTATTTCCAGCAGCAGATGTGAATCCGGTTTTAAGACCATCAATCCCCTCATAATCGTGCTGAGGTCGGATAGTTGGAAGCATCCAGTTCCAGTTTTCCATCGGAATGACTTCTCCAGGGCCTGCTTGGAAATCCTTCATAGGAATACTCGCTGTTTCTAGCACTTCAGGATAATCACGTAATAGAGCATATGCTAGTTTAGCAGTTGCTCTAGCAGACATTTCATTTTCAGCTTCGGCACCCGTTCCCTCTGGATGATTTCCTTGTAAGTCACGGTTATTTAAACCAGATGAATTAACGAAATTAAAATCTTCTAATCCAAGCTCTTCCCCTTTTTCGTTCATCAGCTGAACAAATTGTGTTTCTGAGCCGGAGATTAATTCAGCTAAAGCAATCGTTGAAGCATTAGCAGAATAAATTGCTACAGATTCATATAGGTCACGAACTGTATACGTTTCATCTTGACGAAGAGGAACATTTGATAAAGCGGTTTGAAGAGAAAGCGTTCTAACCCAGTCACTAATCGGTACTTGCTGATCCCAGCTAATACGCCCCTCGCTGATCGCCTCTAAAATTAAATATTCACTCATCATTTTAGTCATACTTGCCAATGGTAAAACAGCATCTATATTCTTTTGATATAAGATTTTACCAGACTCTGCCTCTACTAAAATAGCTGATTCTGCATCTAAATCAAGCGCTGCATCAGCTGTGGTTGGTTGTACTATAAGCGTAGCCATTAAAACAAATGACATGAACGCGGCAACCCATTTTTTCTTACCTAACAATTTCACAATCGCACCTCCACATTTTTCTCACATAAGCGTTATTTTATCACAACAATCCATAAAAAAATAGATAGGGAAGGCCCTATCTATCTTAGTCTTTATACCTTTTTTGTGAACTCTTTAAAACAGATTATACTGAGTAGTTTGGTGCTTCTTTCGTAATTTGAACGTCATGAGGGTGGCTCTCACGTAAGCCTGCTCCAGTAATACGGATGAACTGCCCGTCATTACGTAAATCATCTAATGTAGCTGTTCCGCAGTACCCCATACCAGCACGTATACCGCCGATAAGCTGGTGGATCGTATCATTTAACGGCCCTTTATAAGGAATACGTCCTTCAATACCTTCTGGTACAAGCTTTTGTGCATTCTCTTGGAAATAGCGATCTTTACTTCCCTTTTCCATTGCACCAAGAGAACCCATGCCACGGTAGACTTTAAATTGACGACCTTGGTAAATTTCTCGCTCGCCAGGGCTTTCACTTACTCCAGCTAAAAGACTGCCTAACATAACAGCATGTCCACCGGCTGCCAATGCTTTTACGATGTCTCCAGAATACTTGATTCCGCCGTCTGCAATAATCGGTACACCATGCTTGCGGGCTTCTGTAGCACAGTCATAAACAGCAGTAATTTGCGGAACACCGATTCCTGCTACAACACGTGTTGTACAAATGGAACCAGGTCCAATTCCAACCTTTACTACATTTGCTCCTGCTTCAATTAGATCTCTTGTAGCTTCTGCTGTAGCCACGTTTCCTGCAATGATTGTTAAGTCAGGATATTGTTCACGGACTGCACTAACTTTGTCTAGTACCCCTCTAGAATGACCATGAGCTGTATCAATGACAATCGCATCTACACCAGCTTCTACTAAAGCAGCAATACGAGTATCAGCATCTGCAGAAACACCGATTGCAGCACCTACAACTAATCTTCCTTGGGAGTCTTTCGCCGAGTTAGGAAATTCGATAACCTTCTCAATATCTTTTATTGTAATTAACCCTTTTAATACTCCTTCATCATCAACAAGTGGAAGCTTTTCAATTTTATACTTCTGTAGAATTGATTCAGCTTCCTGAAGTGTTGTCCCAACAGGAGCAGTAACTAGATCCTCTTTGGTCATGACTTCATCAATATGAATTGAATAATCTTCGATAAAGCGCAAATCACGGTTTGTCAAAATTCCAACAAGCTTCTGTTCCTCATCAACAATTGGTACGCCTGAGATTCTGTATTTCCCCATTAAATGCTCGGCATCAAACACTTGGCGATCAGGAGTTAAGAAGAATGGATTTGTGATAACTCCGCTTTCTGAACGTTTAACACGATCAACTTGTTCAGCTTGCTCTTCAATTGACATGTTTTTATGAATGATTCCAAGACCACCTTCACGTGCCATAGCAATTGCCATTGCAGCTTCGGTTACCGTATCCATACCTGCACTAATTAACGGGATATTTAATTGAAGATTCTCCGATAACTTCGTTTTCACCGACACATCACGAGGTAATATTTCTGACCTGGCAGGAACTAGTAATACATCATCAAACGTTAAACCCTCTTTTTGAAATTTATTCTCCCACATTAGTACATTCATCCTCCCCAAAAGGTTTATTCATAAAATATGGTTTCCATAAATCATGCTTGAAAATATTATTAGTAGCTTATCAACTGGGCAAACTACTGTCAAGAAGTCATATAAAGTGCGATTTTTCCCAATAAACAGAAAAAGGTGGTGATCATATTGACTCACTATTATAAACAGCTCGATCCATTCTATTCAGCTGCCTTCACAAGATCTTATTTAACAAAATCATATGAAGAGACCAATATTGAGCAGCCAAAAACCAAGAGCTTCAATACTTGCTATACATTCATTTATCACTTGAAACATGGACAGCTTTACACAGAACAAGCTGGTATGGCTCCTATGGAGTTAAAACCGATGCTCTTATTTTATGGACTTGTTCAATTCTTAAAAGCAGCTATTCTCACAAAAGACCCCACATATCCTGCAAATTCGCAAGTCTTAGCTCATGGGGTAACAACGAGAAAACGTAAAAAATCAGGTTTTACGTTTTTAGATGATGAAGTGAAAATCCAACGAAATGGACTATTCTCTCATTTACTCGACAAAATGTTTCACATGAAACATTTGGATAATGAGAAAATAAAAATGACATCTTTATTGCAGCAATTACCAGAAATGCAAACCCTTTTTAAACAGTTTAACTACGCTAAATACTTAGAAAAAGGCATATACGAAACGTCAGTGATACGTTTCTCTTCCAATATTTTAGATACTTATCACAT
Organism: Alkalihalophilus pseudofirmus OF4; assembly: GCF_000005825.2. Classification (GTDB taxonomy): domain Bacteria; phylum Bacillota; class Bacilli; order Bacillales; family Bacillaceae_D; genus Alkalihalophilus; species Alkalihalophilus pseudofirmus. The sequence continues at coordinate 17,373 of NC_013791.2, read as the reverse complement.
GACCGCAAATCGATTTACCCAGTTTATTCAATACCAGCAACAACCGTGGTATAAAAAAGGAGCCTCTATTGAAGAAGATAAAAGATATATTTCCATACCTTTTTCTAAGAAACCATCAACTCTTAATGGTTTTCCTTTTATATTCGATCAAGATAATATACCTCATCTTTTTAAAACGAAAGAAAGTCATTTACGTTTGCCAGAAGTATTAGTACATTATTTATTATTATACAACCTCAGCATGATCTGCCGGTATGAAACAGAGTGGTGGGGAGAGCTGCTGCATACATTTGATGGTAATGACCTCCCCTTCATCACCCAATATGTGAACTATGCTCAACATAGAGTGCCAGCTCTTATTGTAGAGTTACTTAAGCGTGATAGAAGCCAATGATAAGATGGCTTTGTAACTTGTTACCTGAAGCTTGTACGATGTCTATACCTATTGCGCGGATTGTGGACGGTATTGCGTGAGTCAAGTGTGCAATTATGTCGGCATTTCTTGTAATTGCTCGGGTTCAAAGGCTCATTTCGTCAAAGGTTGTTTTTTGCACCGGTTTACGAGCTATTGGTGTCATTATCATGAGTTGTATTGAGTTTGCTGTTTATTGCATCAGTTGATAAACGGGGAGACTGCCTGACAACGTCCTGCCTGGCTTACCCTCTCTCTTCTACAAGGAAGATTATTCATGCCGTTTCTCTACGAAGTTTTTCATAAATCGTTACGAAGAGAAAGGGTTCGTCTCACAGAGGGATCACGAAGATTGTTCAAGATGAATGTTATGAAGGATACAGGTAGATTCGAAGGTGGCGCTGCTCTTTCGAACCAGGTAAGCTCTATTGCGCCCCTTATCCCTTTATGCATACTAAAAAACACAATCCTAATGGATTGTGTTTTATCTGCCTGGCAACGTCCTACTCTCACAGGGGGAAGCCCCCAACTACCATCGGCGCAAAAGAGCTTAACGACCGTGTTCGGCATGGGAACGGGTGTGACCTCTTTGCTATCGCCACCAGACTATGATTCACTTTACAGTGAATGTTTGAGATGGTTCTCTCAAAACTAGATAATGTGTAAACATATGTCAAGAATAATTTGGATAAGTCCTCGACCGATTAGTATCTGTCAGCTCCACATGTCGCCATGCTTCCACACCAGACCTATCAACCTCATCATCTCTAAGGGGTCTTACTGGATTAACTCCATGGGAAATCTCATCTTGAGGGGGGCTTCATGCTTAGATGCTTTCAGCACTTATCCCGTCCACACGTAGCTACCCAGCGATGCTCCTGGCGGAACAACTGGTACACCAGCGGTGTGTCCATCCCGGTCCTCTCGTACTAAGGACAGCTCCTCTCAAATTTCCTACGCCCGCGACGGATAGGGACCGAACTGTCTCACGACGTTCTGAACCCAGCTCGCGTACCGCTTTAATGGGCGAACAGCCCAACCCTTGGGACCTACTTCAGCCCCAGGATGCGATGAGCCGACATCGAGGTGCCAAACCTCCCCGTCGATGTGGACTCTTGGGGGAGATAAGCCTGTTATCCCCAGGGTAGCTTTTATCCGTTGAGCGATGGCCCTTCCATGCGGAACCACCGGATCACTAAGCCCGACTTTCGTCCCTGCTCGACTTGTAGGTCTCGCAGTCAAGCTCCCTTTTGCCTTTGCACTCTACGAATGATTTCCAACCATTCTGAGGGAACCTTTGGGCGCCTCCGTTACTGTTTAGGAGGCGACCGCCCCAGTCAAACTGCCCACCTGACACTGTCCCTGAACCGGATCACGGCTCGAGGTTAGAATGTCAGCACAGTCAGGGTAGTATCCCACCGACGCCTCCATCGAAGCTGGCGCTCCGACTTCCAAGGCTCCTACCTATCCTGTACAAACTGTACCAACATCCAATATCAAGCTACAGTAAAGCTCCATGGGGTCTTTCCGTCCTGTCGCGGGTAACCTGCATCTTCACAGGTACTATAATTTCACCGGGTCTCTCGTTGAGACAGTATCCAAGTCGTTACACCATTCGTGCGGGTCGGAACTTACCCGACAAGGAATTTCGCTACCTTAGGACCGTTATAGTTACGGCCGCCGTTTACTGGGGCTTCAATTCAGAGCTTCTCCCGTAAGGGATAACCCCTCCTCTTAACCTTCCAGCACCGGGCAGGTGTCAGCCCCTATACTTCGCCTTGCGGCTTCGCAGAGACCTGTGTTTTTGCTAAACAGTCGCTTGGATCTTTTCACTGCGGCTCTCTCGGGCATACACCCTACCAGAGCACCCCTTCTCCCGAAGTTACGGGGTCATTTTGCCGAGTTCCTTAACGAGAGTTCTCCCGAGCGTCTTAGAATTCTCTTCTCGCCTACCTGTGTCGGTTTGCGGTACGGGCACCTCTCACCTCGCTAGAGGCTTTTCTTGGCAGTGGAGGATCAGGAACTTCGGTACTACATTTCCCTTGCCATCACAACTCAGCCTTCACGAGAAGCGGATTTGCCTACTTCTCAGCCTAATTGCTTGGACGCACATATCCATCAGTGCGCTTACCCTACCTTACTGCGTCCCCCCATTACTCAAACGGTGAGGGAGGTGGTACAGGAATTTCAACCTGTTGTCCATCGCCTACGCTTTTCAGCCTCGGCTTAGGTCCCGACTTACCCTGAGCGGACGAGCCTTCCTCAGGAAACCTTGGGCTTTCGACGGAGGGGATTCTCACCCCTCTTTTCGCTACTCATACCGGCATTCTCACTTCTAAGCGCTCCACCAGTCCTCACGATCTGACTTCGCTGCACTTAGAACGCTCCCCTACCACTGACACCTAAGGTGTCAATCCATAGCTTCGGTGATACGTTTAGCCCCGGTACATTTTCGGCGCAGAGTCACTCGACCAGTGAGCTATTACGCACTCTTTAAATGGTGGCTGCTTCTAAGCCAACATCCTGGTTGTCTGGGCAACTCCACATCCTTTTCCACTTAACGTATACTTTGGGACCTTAGCTGATGGTCTGGGCTGTTTCCCTCTTGACTACGGATCTTAGCACTCGCAGTCTGACTCCCGAGTAAAAGTTTTTGGCATTCGGAGTTTGACTGAATTCGGTAATCCTGTGGGGACCCCTAGTCCAATCAGTGCTCTACCTCCAAAACTCTCAACCTCGAGGCTAGCCCTAAAGCTATTTCGGGGAGAACCAGCTATTTCCGAGTTCGATTGGCATTTCACCCCTACCCACACCTCATCCCCGCATTTTTCAACATGCGTGGGTTCGGGCCTCCATTCAGTGTTACCTGAACTTCACCCTGGACATGGGTAGATCACACGGTTTCGGGTCTACGACGGCGTACTCATTCGCCCTATTCAGACTCGCTTTCGCTACGGCTCCGCCTTATCAGCTTAACCTTGCACGACATCGTAACTCGCCGGTTCATTCTACAAAAGGCACGCTGTCACCCATTAACGGGCTCCAACTAGTTGTAGGCACACGGTTTCAGGATCTGTTTCACTCCCCTTCCGGGGTGCTTTTCACCTTTCCCTCACGGTACTGGTTCACTATCGGTCACTAGGGAGTATTTAGCCTTGGGAGATGGTCCTCCCGGATTCCGACGGGGTTTCACGTGTCCCGCCGTACTCAGGATCCACTCAGGAGGAAATAGAATTTCGACTACAGGGCTGTTACCTTGTGTCGCGGACCTTTCCAGATCGCTTCGCCTATCCTATTTCTTTGTAACTCCGTATAGAGTGTCCTACAACCCCAAGAGGCAAGCCTCTTGGTTTGGGCTGATACCGTTTCGCTCGCCGCTACTCAGGTAATCGCATTTGCTTTCTCTTCCTCTGGGTACTTAGATGTTTCAGTTCCCCAGGTCTGCCTCCTCATACCCTATGTATTCAGGTATGGGTACTATTCCATTACGAATAGTGGGTTCCCCCATTCGGATATCCTCGGATCAAAGCTCACTTACAGCTCCCCGAGGCGTTTCGCCGTTCGTCGCGTCCTTCTTCGGCTCCTAGTGCCAAGGCATTCACCGTGCGCCCTTTCTAACTTAACCAAAATTTAAAAAAGGTTGTTGAGTTCTTGACATGCTCGTTCAATCTTCTCTATTAAAAGATACCGATGAACAAATATGTTTACATTTCATTATCTAGTTTTCAAAGAACCAAGTACTAACTCTTACTCAACTTGGTGAGAATTAGTATCTAATTGAAGGATAGTTCCTTCAAAACTGAACAAAAGATCCAAAGCGTATATGATCGTAAGATCATACATCGACTAGAGTTAAATACTCCATAGAAAGGAGGTGATCCAGCCGCACCTTCCGATACGGCTACCTTGTTACGACTTCACCCCAATCATCTGTCCCACCTTAGGCGGCTGGCTCCAAAAGGTTACCTCACCGACTTCGGGTGTTACAAACTCTCGTGGTGTGACGGGCGGTGTGTACAAGGCCCGGGAACGTATTCACCGCGGCATGCTGATCCGCGATTACTAGCAATTCCGGCTTCATGTAGGCGAGTTGCAGCCTACAATCCGAACTGAGAATGGCTTTATGGGATTCGCTCAACCTCGCGGTTTTGCAGCCCTTTGTACCATCCATTGTAGCACGTGTGTAGCCCAGGTCATAAGGGGCATGATGATTTGACGTCATCCCCACCTTCCTCCGGTTTGTCACCGGCAGTCACCTTAGAGTGCCCAACTGAATGCTGGCAACTAAGATCAAGGGTTGCGCTCGTTGCGGGACTTAACCCAACATCTCACGACACGAGCTGACGACAACCATGCACCACCTGTCACTTTGTCCCCCGAAGGGGAAAGCTCTATCTCTAGAGTGGTCAAAGGATGTCAAGACCTGGTAAGGTTCTTCGCGTTGCTTCGAATTAAACCACATGCTCCACTGCTTGTGCGGGCCCCCGTCAATTCCTTTGAGTTTCAACCTTGCGGTCGTACTCCCCAGGCGGAGTGCTTAATGTGTTAACTTCGGCACTAAGGGCATCGAAACCCCTAACACCTAGCACTCATCGTTTACGGCGTGGACTACCAGGGTATCTAATCCTGTTTGCTCCCCACGCTTTCGCGCCTCAGCGTCAGTTACAGACCAGAGAGTCGCCTTCGCCACTGGTGTTCCTCCACATATCTACGCATTTCACCGCTACACGTGGAATTCCACTCTCCTCTTCTGTACTCAAGTCTCCCAGTTTCCAATGACCCTCCACGGTTGAGCCGTGGGCTTTCACATCAGACTTAAGAGACCGCCTGCGCGCGCTTTACGCCCAATAATTCCGGACAACGCTTGCCACCTACGTATTACCGCGGCTGCTGGCACGTAGTTAGCCGTGGCTTTCTGGTTAGGTACCGTCAAGGTGCCGCCTTATTCAAACGGCACTTGTTCTTCCCTAACAACAGAGCTTTACGATCCGAAAACCTTCATCACTCACGCGGCGTTGCTCCGTCAGACTTTCGTCCATTGCGGAAGATTCCCTACTGCTGCCTCCCGTAGGAGTCTGGGCCGTGTCTCAGTCCCAGTGTGGCCGATCACCCTCTCAGGTCGGCTACGCATCGTCGCCTTGGTAAGCCGTTACCTTACCAACTAGCTAATGCGCCGCGGGCCCATCTGTAAGTGATAGCCAGAGGCCATCTTTTACCGCTCCACCATGAGGTGGAACGGGTTATCCGGTATTAGCCCCGGTTTCCCGGAGTTATCCCAGTCTTACAGGCAGGTTGCCCACGTGTTACTCACCCGTCCGCCGCTAACATCAGGGAGCAAGCTCCCATCAGTCCGCTCGACTTGCATGTATTAGGCACGCCGCCAGCGTTCGTCCTGAGCCAGGATCAAACTCTCCATAAAAGTGTTTGATTAAGCTCAAAAATAATTCATTGACGAGATATCATGTATCTCTATTTCGCTTGGCTTTTGTTCAGTTTTCAAAGAACTTTTTCGTTCGTCACTCGTTGGCGACTTAACTAATATACCATCACATCAACGTTTCGTCAACATCTTTTTTAAAAGTTGTTTTTCGTTTGTTCTTGTGGTGTGTCTCAGCGACAAGTAATAATATAACACAGATTCAAAAATGAACGCAACCCTTTTTTAAAATAAAATAGAAAAAGACGAGAATACTCTCATCTTCTTAAATCATTTCTTCTATATCATAGAATTGCTCACTTTTTAATTGGAACACTTCATCAGTTCCCAATCTTCTCACCATAGGATTGTTTACATGTTGACTCGGAAAAAAGACGATCTCTGCCCTCTCACCATTCTGCAGACGAACCTTCATTCCGATAGAGAGCTGCTCATAACTATTCTTTAATGTTTGTACTATTCTATGATCATACTTACCAAATTGTTCAGTACACAGATGTTCAATCACTTTATACGGTGATTGCTTCCTACTATAGATACGATCAGATGTCATAGCGTGAAATACATCTGCGACTGCCACTACTTGACTTAAAGGATGTATTTTAGCTTCATTGCTTCCTAATGGATAACCGCTCTTATCAATTCGCTCATGATGTTGAAGAACCGACCATAATACAGGCTTAGATATTCCTTTTAGTTGGCTTAACATGTTATAGCTGTATATAGGATGCTTTTGCACTTCTTTTAATTCTATTGAAGACAAGGGGCCTTTTTTAGTTAAGATTCGATTTGGAATTCTCATCATTCCTATATCAGCTAACGCCCCGCTGATCCCTGCTTGCATCCAGTCTGTCTTTGGGTAGTGAAGTTTTTTTGCTAGAAAGGCAGCTAAACACGCAACAGCTACGGCATGATGATACATATACCCATCTTTTTGACTTAGTTGATGCATGTTTAAGAAATTCTTCGGGTGATCTATCATATATTCAATAAAAGGAATTAAACATTTTTTCACTGCCACAATCTCTACCCTTTTACCTGACTGCCATTCAGAATAAAGCCTTTTATAGCGTTTAACCGTGTCATGGTAATAATTAGTGAATTCTATATCTCTTTTTGATTCAACATTTAATTGATCTTTTATTTGATCATTTGATTCTTCTGGTGAATCTTTGACTGCTTCAATTGGATAAAACTTTTCACCATTCGCTAAGGTTGATTCAACTTCAACCGAAGAGATTAGAAATGTTTGAAGCACGGATATATGTTGAGAAGATAAAATGGTTTTATTAGGAATAATCGGTATATCTGTTTGTCCCATTACAGCTTCAGATAAAATACACCCTTCCTCTAGCTGCGTCGGTAACACTTTCATACACTCTCCCTCCTTCTAATTAATAAGGACTAGTTCTTTTATCCTTATATTATACGACATTTAACAAATTAAGGTACTTATATATCAATAAACGTCAAATAAAATTAAAAAGACCTATCTCACATCTATATTTCAACAACCAAAAACACCCGAGAGTGATGTACTCCCGGATGTTTTTGGTTGTTATTCTTCCTTATCAAGATCTTCTTCCGCTTCAGGCATAGAAGATTCTTCTTGCTCTTCTATTGAGGCAGTTTCTTCTGAAGTAACCTCTTCTGAAGCTCCATCATCGTTCCCTTCGACTTCATCGATCTCTTCTATTTCTTCATCTTCAATATCAACACGAGCTACAGTTGCTACTTCTTCTTTTTCATTCACTCGAATTAAAGTAACTCCTTGTGTATTACGTCCAGTCGTTGAAATTCCTTCAACATGCATACGGATGATAATACCGCTCGCCGTAATAATCATAATATCATGTTCATCAGACACCACTTTTAAGGATACGAGTGAACCATTCTTCTCGGTGATATTACATGTCTTAATCCCTTTACCACCACGATTTTGAACACGATATTCCTCAATAGGCGTTCGTTTTCCGTAGCCATTTTCGGTTACAATAAGTACTTGATGGTTTTCTTCTAAAATATCCATTCCTACAACATGATCGTCGTCTGACAGGGAAATCCCTTTGACCCCGCCTGCTGTTCGGCCCATTAGACGGACGTCTGTTTCATGGAATCTGATAGCCATCCCGTGTTTTGTACCAATGATAACTTCTTGTCCACCATCTGTTAAACGCACGCCATGAAGTTCATCATCACCACGCAAGGTAATCGCAAACAAGCCGCCTCGACGGATATTAGCAAATGAAGACAACTGTGTACGTTTGGCAATTCCGTGCTTTGTTAAGAAGAATAGATAAGAATTATCATCAAATTCTTCAATAGGAATGACTGTACTAATCGTCTCATCTTGTTCAATTTGCAAGAGGTTTATGATTGGAATTCCTTTTGCTGTTCGACCTAGCTCTGGAATTTCATAACCTTTCAGACGGTATACCTTCCCTTTATTCGTAAAGAAGAGAATCGTATGGTGGGAATTAGTTGTGAAAAGATGCTGCATAAAGTCATCATCATTCGTTCCCATCCCCTGAATTCCTTTACCCCCACGTCTTTGGCTGCGGTAAGTAGAGATAGGCATCCGTTTAATATAGCCATGATGAGTAAGTGTAATGACAACATTTTGTCTTGGAATTAAATCCTCATCCTCAAGATGATCTTCATTCATAGAAATCACTGTACGACGCTCATCATTAAACTTCTCTTTTACTTCAATTAGTTCTTCGCGAATAATCTCCAACACTTTTTCACCATCTGCAAGGATTGCTTTCAATTCAGCAATTTTTGCAATTAATTCTTTATACTCGTTTTCAATCTTATCGCGCTCTAGTCCTGTTAAACGCTGAAGACGCATATCAAGAATTGCTTGAGCCTGCTCATAGCTTAGTGAAAATTGCTCCATTAAACCATTTCGAGCAATTTCAGTAGTTTGTGAGCTGCGGATTAAGCTGATGACTTCATCAAGATGATCAAGAGCAATACGCAGCCCTTCAAGGATATGCGCACGAGCTTCCGCTTTTCTTAACTCAAACGCCGTACGACGACGGATGACTTGTACTTGATGTCCCAAATAATGCTCTAAACATTCTTTGAGAGTTAAGACTTTCGGCTGTCCTTCTACTAAAGCAAGCAGGTTGATACCAAAGCTTGTTTGAAGCGCCGTTTGTTTGTATAAATTATTTAGTAAGACATTTGCATTCGCATCACGTCTTAATTCAATAACAATACGCATTCCGTTACGGTCAGACTCATCACGTAAATCAGTAATGCCGTCTATTTTCTTGTCGCGAACAAGCTCAGCAATTTTTTCAATCAGCTTGGCTTTGTTCACTTGATAAGGGAGTTCAGATACAAGGATTCTTGGTTTCCCTTTATACTCTTCAATTTCAGTCTGAGCTCTTAAGGTAATCGACCCTCTACCAGTCTGATACGCTTTTCTGATCCCAGAGCGTCCTAAAATTTCTGCTCCTGTCGGGAAATCAGGACCCGGAATATATTCCATTAGTTCTGGAATACTGATATCAGGGTTCTTTGATAATGCAAGAACAGCATCAATTACTTCTCCTAGTTGATGAGGCGGGATATTAGTCGCCATACCAACAGCAATCCCCGAAGCCCCGTTGACTAATAAGTTAGGGAATCTAGCAGGCATTACAATTGGTTCACGCTCAGAACCATCATAGTTATCCTGATAGTCAATGGTATCTTTGTTTATATCTCTAAGGAGCTCCATAGAGATTTTGGACATTTTCGCTTCTGTATAACGCATGGCAGCAGCGGCATCTCCATCGATTGATCCAAAGTTACCGTGCCCATCAACAAGCATGTAACGATAACTAAAATCTTGAGCCATACGTACCATCGTTTCATACACGGCAGAGTCACCATGAGGGTGATACTTACCAATAACTTCCCCTACGATACGGGCTGATTTTTTGTAGGCTTTATCAGACGTCATACCAAGCTCATTCATCGCATATAAAATTCTACGGTGAACAGGCTTTAGCCCGTCGCGCGCATCCGGAAGCGCACGACTGACAATGACACTCATCGCATAGTCCATAAACGATGATTTCATTTCCTGGCTAATATTTATTTCTTTTACTCTTGATTGGTCTTGTTCAGCCATTTAATAACAAACCTCCATCTATCCGCCTAAATATCAAGATTTTTCACGTATTGTGCATTTTCATGTATGAAATCACGTCTCGGTTCCACACGGTCACCCATTAAGATCTCAAAGATTTCATCAGCCTTCATTGCATCTTCTAAAGTTACTTGCAACACTGTACGATACTCAGGATCCATCGTTGTCTCCCAAAGCTGAGTCGGATTCATTTCCCCTAGACCCTTATAACGTTGAATACCTACTTTATTACGTTCTGTATATTGAGACATAATTTGATCTAACTCTTTATCATTATAGGCATATTGAAGATCGCGGCCTTGAGTTACTTTGTATAAAGGAGGCTGTGCGATATAAATATAACCTTTTTCAATTAAAGGTCTCATGTAGCGATAAAAGAACGTTAAAATCAATGTTCGAATATGCGCTCCATCGACATCGGCATCTGTCATAATGATAATTTTATGATAACGAGCTTTTTCAATATCAAAATCATCGCCAATACCAGTGCCCAACGCCGTAATAATCGCTCGGATCTCATTATTTGCGAGGATCTTATCAAGTCTAGCTTTCTCCACATTAATAATCTTTCCTCTTAGCGGAAGGATTGCTTGGAAATGACGATCACGGCCCTGCTTAGCTGAACCGCCGGCAGAGTCACCCTCTACAATATAAATCTCACTAATTGTTGCATCCTTTGAAGAACAGTCTGCTAACTTACCTGGCAAAGAACTTACTTCTAGCGCACTTTTACGTCTCGTTAGTTCACGTGCTTTCTTAGCCGCTTCACGAGCACGAGAAGCCATTAAACCTTTCTCAACAATTTTCTTCCCAACTTGAGGATGCTCGATCATAAAGCGGGAGAATGCTTCTGAGAACAAGGAATCGGTAACCGTACGCGCTTCACTGTTCCCAAGCTTTGTTTTTGTCTGCCCTTCAAATTGAGGATCGGGGATTTTAACAGAGATGATAGCAGTTAACCCTTCACGTACATCTTCTCCTGTTAAGTTTGGATCATTTTCTTTAAAGAGATTATGTTTTCTAGCATAATCATTAATGACACGCGTTAATCCTGTTTTAAAACCAGACTCATGTGTCCCGCCTTCATGCGTACTAATGTTATTTGCAAAGGAATAAATATTGCTCACATAGCCGTCATTGTATTGAACGGCCACTTCTACATTTAAGCCGTCTTTTTCAGCTTCAATATGAATCGGCTCATCATGAAGAACTTCTTTTGAACGATTTAAGTGCTCGACAAAAGAAGCAATACCACCTTCATAAAAATAAGTAGACGATTTATTTTCTTCTCGCTTGTCAGTGATCGTAATCGTTAAGCCTTTGTTTAAAAATGCAAGTTCACGTAAACGAGTAGCTAAAATATCATACTCATATTCAGTCGTTTCCGTAAAAATTTCCGGATCTGGTTTAAAGCGAATAATTGTCCCACGCTTTTCTGTTTCACCAATAACAGCAAGATCTGCAGCAGGAACTCCTCGGTGATATTCTTGGTAATACACTTGATTTTCTCTGTGTACTTCAACCTCAAGCTTTGTAGATAACGCATTTACAACAGAAGCCCCTACACCGTGAAGACCGCCTGACACTTTATAACCGCCGCCGCCAAATTTACCGCCGGCATGCAGCACCGTCATGATTACTTCTACTGCCGGACGCCCCATTTTTTCATGGATCCCAACTGGAATACCACGGCCATTATCCTCTACTGTAATACTATTATCTTCTTCAATGGTTACTTGAATGGTGTCACAATGCCCTGCCATTGCCTCGTCAATACTATTATCAACGATCTCCCATACTAAGTGGTGAAGGCCCCGTCCGCTAGTCGAACCTATGTACATCCCAGGACGTTTTCTAACTGCTTCTAAACCTTCAAGGACTTGTATTTGACTCTCATCGTACGATTGCTGTTCAGAATGTTGTTCATTCGTCACTTTTTTCACCTTCATTCTCAAAGTTCTTCCATCTATTTAAAAAAGACCTAACTTTATACGTCTTCTTCTTCACTCAGTCTTCTTCTGTACTTAATTGAAGCTCAAGTTCTGAGACAGCCTGGGCTCTTTTATTTAAAGTCAGAGACGATACAGGAGATAAATATACAACTTCATCAGTTATAACAATAGATTTTGTGAAATCCTGCGAGATAACTGTACACTTTTTCCGCTCTTTTTCTGACTTTAAGTAATCCTTCGTTATAACCGACATATCACCTACATCCCGATCTAGGATGGCAATGATCTCTTTTGAACGAATAATGACATCTCCGCCTAAATGAATAAACATAACCCACCGCCTTATGCGTCGTTTGAAATGGTTCCTTGCTCGACTTTAAATATCGAAGCTCCATCAAGCGCTTCGTGATGGACGCCAGTTATTGATGTTGTCGTCACAAATGTCTGTACACGCTGGCCTATTGTATGCAGTAAATGAGTCTGTCTGTAATCGTCTAACTCTGAGAGGACATCATCAAGAAGAAGAATGGGATACTCTCCTACTTCCGCATGAATTAATTCAATCTCAGCGAGTTTCACACTTAGAGCTGTTGTTCTTTGCTGCCCTTGCGAACCGTAGGTCTGAACATCATGCTCATTTACTAGAAAACCAAGATCATCTCTGTGGGGACCAAATAATGTTACGCCCCGAGCAATTTCTCTTTGCTTCTTATTTTCATATGTTTCTATGAATACTTCTTTCATTTTCGGCATATCCATCTCTTCTAATACATCACAAGAGGGTTTATATATAATTTTAAGCGTCTCTTTAGCCCGGCTGATATCGCGATGGATTTCTTCAGCCCACTTTTGCAGCTGACCTAAAAAGACAAAGCGCCGCTTCGTAATCTGCACAGCTAACTCAATTAATTGATCCGTAAGAATATCAAGCATATCCTTAGAGCCTTTGCCAATCTGTAAATCCTTTAACAAAAAATTTCGCTGTTGCAAGACTTTTTGGTAGAGTCCTAAGTGATGAAGATAAACCGGACTGATCTGCCCAAGTTCCATATCAATAAACCGTCTGCGCAGCTGTGGACTGCCTTTCACTAAGTTTAAATCCTCAGGTGCAAACATGACGACATTAACGGCCCCTACGTATTCACTTAACTTCCGCTGTTCAAGCCCATTTAATTTAACTTTTTTCCCTTTAGTTGAAATCACTAAGTCAAGCTCAATTGGTCCAGATTGTCTCTGTACTTGACCTTGCACTTTAGCAAACTCATCATTCCAGCGGATTAACTCTTTGTCTTTTGAGGTCCGGTGTGACTTAGCAAGTGCCAATACATAGATTGCCTCTATCGTATTCGTTTTCCCTTGCGCGTTCTCACCGATAAACACATTCATTCTTTCATCAAATTCAAGTTCAACCCGTTCGTAATTTCTGAATTGGCGAATAAGGAGTGACTTAATAAACATCAGCCTGCTCCTTATTCATGTACGATTTCTATTGACGTCTCATCAGCCAGCTTCACACGATCTCCACTGAAGAGTTTTTTTCCGCGGCGATTTTCGAGTTCTCCGTTAACATATACTTCATACTCACTTAAATACCATTTCGCCATTCCACCCGTATCGATCGCACCAACTTCTTTTAACACTTGTCCGAGGGTGATATATTCTGTTGAAATCGAAAGCTTCTCCATTAAGAATCCTCACTCTTTCTAAAATGATTTAAACCAAATCGTCTATTCTCACGTCTATTTGTTTTGTACATATAGTTTTCTGTATAGAAACAGACGATCTTTATCCATCAAAGTTAAGACAGCAAATCAATGGTGAGATGCTGCCTTCTTTGTTTTCCGTCATTTAGTTAGTCTTTACTCTATTGTACTAGAGACAAGCCAGATAGCCAAGTCCTACTTAAATAAACACTTTTAGAACACTTGCCCTTATGGACTAGTACGTACGGACAGGTGAGAATAAATGCAGGTAGTGATCATGGTCTGTAGGTCTAATGACAAATGGGCTCATAGCTCCTGTGAACACAATATTAATTTCTTCACTGTCAATGACCTTAAGAGCATCAATGATATTTTTACCGTTGAAGGATATACGCATATCCTCTCCTTGCATCTGCTCACTTTGAATATTCTCTGTTACTTTACCTACTTCTGGCTGAATAGAGGTAATCTCTATTAAGCCTTCGTCTAAGGTCTTTAAGTTAATTACATTATTCTTTCCTTCTCGTGATAAAAGCAACGCACGTTCTAACGTTTGCAGAAAAGGCTTTGTTTTTAGCGTAAACGAAGTTTTTGATTGAGCTGGAATCATATTTTTCGTTACAGGGTATTTCCCTTCAAGTAAACGGGAGAAGAATAAGAGATTTTTAAACTTAAACAAAATTTGATTTTCTGTAACGACGACATCGATCAATTCATTTGAATCATCAATAATTTTGCTAAGTTCATTAAGTGATTTTCCAGGTATGACTACATTTGAAAAAGTCAGCTCTTCATCATTTCGCTCAATCGTTGCTTTGCGCATCGCTAGACGGTGGCTGTCTGTAGCAGTACAGATTAATTCCCCTTCTTCCGTTTCCAAGTTTACACCTGTCAACACTGGACGTGTTTCCTGAGTGGACACGGCGAACACTGTTTGGCGGATCATATTTTTTAACATGTCTTGAGGCAATCGGAATAATAGATCTTCCTCAAGCTGAGGCAAACGTGGATATTCTTCAGGGTCAAGTCCGTTTAAATTAAATACAGAGGAACCTGAACGAATCGTTGTTGCAAACTGATCTTGCACGATCAATTCAATTGTCTCACCTGGAAGCTTCTTTACGATTTCTGCAAAGAAACGCGCTTGAAGAACAATACTGCCTTCTTGTTCTATTGTAACAATTTCATTTTCTGCATCTTCTTTAGGGATAAACGTTTCAATTGAAACATCAGAGTCACTTCCAGTAAGTGTAACTCCTTCGTGATCAGCGACAATTTTAATTCCAGTTAAAATCGGAATTGTGGTACGTGAAGAAACGGCTTTAGCTACATTTTGAACATCATGAACAAAACGATCTCGTTGAATAGTAAATTGCATGATTAAATGCTCCTTTAATAATTAATTTATATTTAAAAAAGATCGTAATAATAGTAATAGGGGGTGTGGATTTGTGGATAACCCTGCAAGAAAGCTGAAATAGATAGCCTATCAACATGTGGATAGTGTGTTGATAGGCCTGCACGGTTTATTAACAATGTACACAGAACTTAAATATATTAAGAACGAAGCTGTTCCATAATTTCTTGAACTTTTTGCTGAAGCTCTTGATCTGTTGTGAGCATTTTAGAAATTTTTTCATGAGCATGAATGACAGTCGTGTGATCGCGTCCTCCAAACTCACTCCCGATCTTAGGAAGAGATGCATCAGTCATCTCCCGAGACAAGTACATAGCAATTTGTCTTGGATAAGCTACGGATTTCGTTCTCTTTTTAGCCTTAAAATCTTCTAATTTAACGTGATAAAACTCTCCCACAAGTTTTTGAATATCCGTAATGGTTAACACTTTTGGTTTAGAGTTAGGAATGATATCTTTTAGTGCCTCAGCTGCAAGATCTGCATTCATATCCTGGTTAATAAGAGATGAATAAGCAACTACTCGAATAAGTGCGCCTTCTAATTCTCTAATATTCGTATCAATTTGATTCGCAATATAGAGCATAACTTCATTAGGAATATCAAGGTTTTCAGCTTTTGCTTTTTTCCTTAAGATTGCAATTCGCGTCTCTAAATCCGGCGGTGTAATATCAGTAATCAATCCCCACTCAAATCTTGAACGCAGTCTGTCCTCAAGCGTTGGAATCTCTTTAGGCGGACGGTCACTTGAAATGACGATTTGCTTAGATTCTTCATGCAAGGCATTAAATGTATGGAAAAATTCTTCTTGAGTTTGTTCTTTTCCAGCTAAAAACTGAATATCATCTATTAGCAGCACGTCTACATTGCGGTATTTATTGCGAAAATTGACGGCTCTGTTATCTCGAATAGAATTAATAAATTCATTTGTGAATTTCTCAGATGATAAATAAACAACTTTCGCATTTGGATTATGATCCATTACATAATGGCCAATCGCATGCATTAAGTGCGTTTTTCCTAACCCAACACCCCCGTAAATAAATAGAGGATTGTATGCTTTTGCTGGTGCTTCAGCTACTGCAAGTGATGCAGCGTGCGCGAAGCGGTTGCCTGAACCAATAACAAACGTATCAAATGTATATTTGTCATTTAACATTGTTTTTGTCCCGTTATTTTGGGATCCATTGTCTGAAACCGGCTTTTTCTTTTTTGGCGGTTCAATTAAAAAATCATCCTCAAGTTCATTTTGAGGGATGACAAATCTTGGTGTAAGCCGCGCTCCAGTTAGATGCTCTATAGTATCGGAGGTTAGTCCGGCGTAGTGCTCCTCTAGCCAATCACGTGCAAATTCATTTGGTGCTGTAATGGTGATGACATCATTTTGAATATCATTTGCTTTTGTAGACTTCAGCCATGTTTCATAACTAGGCTTGCTTACTTTCTTCTCCATCTCAGCTAAAGCCCGTTCCCATAAATCGTGTATGTTCTCCAACCGACGTACCCTCCTTTTAAACCCGAATCATAAATAATATCTGTTTTCCTTCATCAGAAAAAGCCGTTGTAAAACATTTGTACAACGTGTGAAAGTAAGTGAATAAATATCCATACACACCCTGAATGTGGAGGGTGATATAATATAGTAGGAAAATAACTTTTTAACAGAATGCTCATTCCTGTGGAAAAGATATTAAGCCCTTGTGAAAACCTGTCCACAAGTTTACCCACAGGTTGTGGACAAAATAAATAGGATAAATAGCTATCCACGAGTGAAAACATATTAATCATAGCAAAAAAAGTGTTGTACCGCAACGCTTTCTTGTATTTATCCACATAGCACAGGATCTTGTGTTCAGAAGTTGTCCACAACACAAGATATGTGAATAAGGTGTCGATAAACTTGAGGATAGTTCGAAAAATGTCGAAAAACAGTTATCCACATGAAAGGTTGTCTAAGTGTAGAAGAATCGTGTATAGTTGTAGAGGTGAAAAAATAAAAGAGCACTTTTCCAAAAAGGCACGTATCCAAATCACATAGCAAAGAAGCTGATGTTTGATCGAGCTCAATTAGTTTGATCTCAATTAGGATCTATTTCAAAAAGGCTTCTGTAGAATAAATGATGATGAAATAAATCTTGGAATGAAATGAGAGAAGAATGGGAGCGGCTGCTTGTGGTCAACGATCGGTTAATGGGCCGTTAAAGTAGAGAATGAAGGAGAGTGTAAAACTTCTCCTTGACAACTGCACCCGATGTTTCTTATAATTTACAAGAATGTCTTTAGAAGAGTATCCTCAGGGAGGTGTAATAA